>NZ_CP083448.1:0-3389240 GCF_020079945.1 Pantoea eucrina
GTGTCACTTACGCTTTGGCAACAGTGTCTTGCCCGTTTGCAGGATGAATTACCTGCCACCGAATTCAGCATGTGGATCCGTCCACTGCAGGCTGAATTAAACGACAATACGCTGGCCTTGTATGCACCAAATCGGTTTGTACTCGACTGGGTTCGGGATAAATACCTCAACAGTATTAATGGGCTGCTGAACGAATTCTGCGGCGCAAATGTGCCGTTGCTGCGATTTGAAGTGGGTACGCGTCCTGTGGCGCAGGTTGCTGCTGCACAGCCGGTTATGACCAGCACCGTCAGCGCGCCGGCACCGGTGGAAACCCGTCCGGCACCGGCACAGCTGCTGCGTCCGAGCTGGGATTCAGTGCCGGCACCTGCGGACGTGACCTATCGCTCGAACGTGAACAACCGCCATAACTTCGACAACTTTGTTGAGGGTAAATCAAACCAGCTGGCGCGCGCGGCGGCACGCCAGGTGGCAGATAATCCTGGTGGTGCCTACAACCCGCTGTTCCTTTATGGCGGCACGGGTCTGGGTAAAACGCACCTGCTGCATGCGGTCGGTAATGGCATTATTGCCCGTAAACCCAACGCCAAAGTGGTCTACATGCACTCAGAGCGGTTTGTGCAGGACATGGTAAAAGCGCTGCAGAACAATGCGATTGAAGAGTTCAAACGCTACTACCGTTCCGTGGACGCGCTGCTGATCGATGATATTCAGTTCTTTGCCAATAAAGAGCGCTCGCAGGAGGAGTTTTTTCACACCTTCAACGCGCTGCTGGAAGGCAATCAGCAGATCATTCTCACCTCTGACCGTTATCCTAAAGAGATTAACGGCGTGGAAGATCGTCTCAAGTCACGCTTTGGCTGGGGTCTGACCGTAGCCATTGAGCCGCCTGAACTGGAAACGCGCGTGGCCATTCTGATGAAAAAAGCAGATGAGAACGATATCCGCCTGCCGGGTGAAGTCGCTTTCTTCATTGCCAAACGTCTGCGTTCCAACGTGCGTGAGCTTGAAGGGGCGCTGAACCGCGTGATCGCGAATGCAAACTTTACCGGACGCGCCATTACCATCGATTTCGTGCGTGAAGCGCTGCGCGATTTGCTGGCGCTGCAGGAGAAGCTGGTTACTATCGACAACATTCAGAAAACCGTAGCGGAATATTACAAAATCAAAGTGGCGGATTTGCTGTCGAAACGCCGGTCGCGCTCTGTGGCGCGGCCGCGTCAAATGGCGATGGCGATGGCAAAAGAGCTGACCAACCATAGTCTGCCAGAAATTGGCGATGCGTTTGGTGGCCGGGACCATACCACCGTGCTGCACGCCTGCCGAAAAATCGAGCAGCTGCGTGAAGAGAGCCACGACATCAAAGAAGATTTCTCTAACCTTATCCGAACATTATCTTCCTGACGCATATGAAATTTATTGTTGAACGTGAGCAGTTGCTGAAACCCCTGCAACAGGTAAGTGGTCCGCTTGGCGGACGTCCGACGCTGCCGATCCTCGGAAATTTGCTGCTGCAGGTAAATGAAGGGTCGTTGTTGCTGACCGGAACCGATCTGGAAATGGAAATGGTAGCGCGCGTGGCGCTGAATCAGGCCCACGAGCCTGGCGCTACCACGGTGCCGGCGCGTAAATTCCTTGATATCTGCCGTGGCCTGCCGGAAGGCGCTGAAATCAGCGTTACGCTGGAAGGCGATCGCATGCTGGTACGTTCCGGGCGCAGTCGTTTTTCACTGTCAACGCTGCCTGCCAGCGATTTTCCTAACCTGGATGACTGGCAAAGCGAGGTTGAATTTACGCTGCCGCAGGCCACTCTGAAGCGGCTGATTGAAGCCACGCAGTTTTCAATGGCGCATCAGGATGTACGTTACTACCTTAACGGTATGCTGTTTGAGACCGAAGGTGAAGAGCTGCGTACCGTTGCAACCGACGGTCACCGTCTGGCGGTCTGCGCCATGCCGATTGGTCAGGCGCTGCCAAACCATTCTGTGATCGTACCGCGTAAAGGGGTCATTGAGCTGGTCCGCCTGCTGGACGGCGGTGAGAACCCGCTGCGCGTGCAGATTGGCAGCAGCAACATTCGGGCGCACGTAGGCGATTTCATCTTCACCTCTAAGCTGGTGGATGGTCGTTTTCCTGACTACCGGCGCGTTCTGCCCAAAAATCCGGACAAGGCGCTGGAGGCGGGCTGCGATCTGCTCAAGCAGGCGTTTGCCCGTGCGGCTATTTTGTCCAATGAGAAATTCCGCGGCGTACGCATCTACATCACTGAAAATCAGCTGAAAATCACGGCAAACAACCCGGAGCAGGAAGAGGCGGAAGAAATGCTGGATGTCTCTTATAGCGGCACCGAGCTGGAGATTGGCTTTAACGTCAGCTACGTACTGGATGTGCTGAATGCGCTGAAGTGCGAGAACGTCCGTCTGCTGCTTACCGACTCTGTTTCCAGCGTACAGATTGAAGACGTAGCCAGTCCAGCTGCGGCATACGTCGTCATGCCGATGCGCTTGTAGCAGAAAATATCGGCCTGGCTTACTTGCCATTCTGGTCCCGGGCAGTGCTCGCCCCTGGTCACATACTTCAGTATGCTCCCAGGATCTGCGCGCTGGCCGTGACCAGACTGCCTGCGCCGCCAACGGCCCGCATTGTTAACGTTAGGCTATTCCCTTCTGGCTGGATTCGTTCATGGCTTTAACCCGCCTTCTGATTAAAGATTTTCGTAATATTGAGCAGGCTGACCTGGACCTCGCACCCGGCTTTAACTTTCTTGTCGGCGCCAACGGCAGCGGTAAAACCAGCGTGCTGGAGGCGATTTATACGCTGGGTCACGGACGGGCGTTTCGCAGCCTGCAGGCGGGGCGGGTGATCCGTCACGAGCAGGAGGCGTTTGTCCTGCACGGGCGTATTGATGGCGGCGGTGAACGCGCGCTGGCGGTGGGGCTGACCAAAAACCGCGCCGGCGACAGCAAGGTGCGGATTGACGGCAGCGACGGGCATAAAGTGGCCGAGCTGGCGCAGCTGCTGCCGATGCAGCTGATTACGCCTGAGGGGTTTACATTGCTCAACGGCGGCCCCAAATACCGCAGAGCCTATATCGACTGGGGCTGTTTTCATGCTTATCCCGGTTTTTTTATCGCCTGGAGCAACCTGCGTCGCCTGCTGAAGCAGCGTAACGCGGCGCTGCGTCAGGCCTCACGCTACAGCCAGATTCGTCCGTGGGATCAGGAGCTGGTGCCGCTGGCCGCGCAGATCAGCGCCTGGCGCGCGGAGTACAGCGCGGCCATCGCCAGTGAGATCACCGCGACCTGCAGCCAGTTTTTGCCTGAGTTTGCCCTGTCATTCTCTTTCCAGCGCGGCTGGGATAAAGAGAGCGACTATGGCGATCTGCTGGAGCGCAATTTTGAGCGCGATCGCGCGCTTACCTACACCGCCGGCGGCCCGCACAAAGCGGATTTCCGCATTCGTGCTGAAGGGACGCCGGTAGAAGATTTACTCTCACGCGGACAGCTGAAGCTGCTGATGTGCGCCCTGCGTTTAGCGCAGGGTGAGTACCTGACGCGCAGCAGCGGACGTCGCTGTTTATACCTGATTGATGACTTCGCATCCGAGCTGGATGACACGCGCCGGCGACTGCTGGCTGAGCGGCTGAAAGCCACGCAGGCTCAGGTGTTTGTCAGTGCTATTGGCACAGAGCATGTAATCGATATGAGCGACGAAAAGGGCAAGATGTTCCGCGTGGAACAGGGTAAAATAGCGGTTCAACCTGAAGATTAAATGAGCGAGAAACGTTGATGTCGAATTCTTATGACTCCTCAAGTATCAAAGTCCTGAAAGGGCTTGATGCGGTACGCAAACGCCCGGGTATGTATATCGGCGATACGGATGACGGCACCGGTCTGCATCACATGGTATTCGAGGTCGTGGATAACGCCATCGACGAAGCGCTCGCCGGACACTGCAGTGACATCGTGGTCACTATCCACGCGGATAACTCCGTGTCGGTGCAGGATGACGGGCGCGGTATTCCAACCGGTATTCACCCGGAAGAGGGTGTCTCGGCGGCGGAAGTGATCATGACCGTTCTGCACGCCGGCGGTAAGTTTGATGACAACTCTTACAAAGTGTCGGGCGGCCTGCACGGCGTTGGCGTTTCCGTGGTTAATGCCCTGTCGCAGAAGCTGGAGCTGACCATTCGTCGCGACGGCAAAGTGCATCAGCAGACCTACGTGCACGGCGTGCCGCAGGCGCCGCTGGCGGTTACCGGCGATACCGAGACGACCGGTACGCGCGTACGCTTCTGGCCAAGCCACGAGACCTTTACCAACGTCACCGATTTTGAATATGAGATTCTTGCCAAACGCCTGCGTGAGCTGTCGTTCCTGAACTCCGGCGTCTCTATTCGCCTGCAGGATAAGCGTGATGACAAGAGCGATCACTACCACTATGAAGGCGGCATCAGGGCGTTTGTGGAGTATCTGAACCGCAACAAAAACCCGATTCACCCTAACGTATTCTATTTCTCTACCGAGAAAGATGGCATCGGTGTGGAAGTGGCGCTGCAGTGGAACGATGGTTTCCAGGAAAACATCTACTGCTTTACCAATAACATTCCGCAGCGCGACGGCGGGACGCATCTCGCTGGTTTCCGTGCGGCGATGACGCGCACGCTCAATGCCTATATGGATAAAGAGGGCTACAGCAAAAAAGCCAAAGTCAGCGCCACCGGTGACGATGCGCGTGAAGGCCTGATTGCCGTGGTTTCCGTGAAAGTGCCGGATCCGAAGTTCTCCTCGCAGACCAAAGATAAGCTGGTCTCCTCCGAAGTAAAATCGGCGGTAGAGCAGCAGATGAATGAGCTGCTGAGCGAATACCTGCTGGAAAACCCGGCGGATGCAAAAATTGTGGTAGGCAAAATCATCGATGCGGCGCGCGCGCGCGAAGCAGCACGCCGTGCGCGTGAGATGACCCGCCGCAAAGGCGCGCTGGATCTGGCCGGCCTGCCGGGCAAGCTGGCAGACTGTCAGGAGCGCGATCCGGCGCTCTCTGAAATCTACCTGGTGGAGGGTGACTCTGCAGGCGGATCGGCGAAGCAGGGGCGTAACCGTAAAAACCAGGCGATTCTGCCGCTGAAGGGTAAAATCCTCAACGTAGAGAAAGCGCGTTTCGATAAAATGCTCTCTTCGCAGGAAGTCGCCACGCTGATCACCGCGCTGGGCTGCGGTATCGGCCGCGATGAGTACAACCCGGATAAGCTGCGCTATCACAGCATCATTATCATGACCGATGCGGACGTCGATGGCTCACATATCCGTACGCTGCTGCTGACCTTCTTCTACCGTCAGATGCCGGAAATCATTGAGCGCGGCCACGTTTACATTGCGCAGCCGCCGCTGTTTAAAGTGAAAAAAGGCAAGCAGGAACAGTATATTAAAGACACCGACGCGATGGATCAGTATCAGATCGCCATCGCGCTGGACGGCGCTACGCTGCACACCAACGCCAGCGCACCGGCGCTGGGCGGTGAGCCGCTGGAAAGCCTGGTCGCGGAGTACAACAGTACGCAGAAGATGATCAAACGCATGGAGCGTCGCTTCCCGGCAGCCCTGCTTAATGCGCTGGTTTACCATCCAACGCTGGCAGGGCTGGATGATACCGCCGCCGTCAGCAGCTGGCTGGAGACGCTGGTGGCGTATCTTAACGAGCGTGAAGCACACGGCAGCACCTATGTGGCACAGGTACGCGAAAACCGTGAGCTGCAGCTGGCTGAGCCGGTACTGCGTGTGCGCACCCACGGTGTGGATACCGACTACCCGCTGGATAGCGAGTTTATCGGTGGCCCGGAGTATCGCAAAATCTGTGCGCTGGGCGAGCAGCTGCGCGGCCTGATTGAAGAGGACGCCTATATCGAGCGTGGCGAACGTCGTCAGCCGGTTGCCAGCTTCGAGCAGGCGATTGAGTGGCTGGTGAAAGAGTCACGCCGCGGTCTCTCCATTCAGCGCTATAAAGGGCTGGGCGAGATGAACCCGGAGCAGCTGTGGGAAACCACCATGGATCCGGACAGCCGCCGTATGCTGCGCGTCACCATCAGGGATGCGATTGCTGCCGATCAGCTCTTCACCACGCTGATGGGCGATGCGGTGGAGCCGCGTCGCGCCTTTATCGAAGAGAACGCGCTGAAAGCCGCTAACATCGATATCTGATACGCTCTGACCCCTCCCGCCCGGGAGGGGTTTTTTATATCCGCAAAGTCCTTTCTCCTGCACCATCCGGCATCTCAACCACCAGGCTCAGCCTGCCGCCCACCGCATCTGCGATCCGCCGCGCCGATAAACTGGTCAATGAGAGCTGAATCGCGCTAGCATGAAAGTCAGACCCTGAATTAACCGAGGACGTTATGGCGATAAAACTGATTGCGATCGATATGGACGGCACGCTGCTGAATCCGCAGCACGAAATCACTCCGGCGGTAAAAACAGCGATTGGGCGCGCGCGCGACAAGGGCGTGTCGATTGTGCTGGCGACCGGCCGCCCGTTTGTCGGCGTTGAGCGCTATCTGATGGAGCTGGATCTGCGCCAGCCGGGTCAGTACTGCATCAGCAATAACGGAGCGCTGGCGCATAAGGCCGATAGCGGTGACGTGGTGGCTGAGAAAACGCTGAGCTTTGATGATTACCTCTATCTTGAGCAGCTGGCGCGCGAACTCGGCGTGCATTTTCAGGCGTTCGACAAATCGTCCCTCTATACCCCCAATAAAGACATCAGCGAATACACCATCCATGAAGCCAGCCTGACCGGCATTCCGGTGCGCTATCGTGCGGTTGAAGAGATGGATCCGGCGACGCGCTTCCCGAAAATTATGATGATCGATAAGCCGGCGCTGCTGGATAAAGCGATTGCCAGGCTGCCAGCGCGCATGCAGGAGAGCTACACCGTCCTGAAAAGCGCGCCTTATTTTCTGGAGATCCTCAACCCGCTGGTGAACAAAGGCTATGGCGTGAAGATGCTGGCGGAAAAACTCGGCCTGCAGCAGTCAGAAGTGATGGCGATTGGCGATCAGGAGAACGATCTGGCGATGATTGAGTATGCCGGCACCGGCGTGGCGATGGGTAATGCCATCGACTCAGTGAAAAAGATCGCTCAGTTCGTGACTAAAACCAATATGGAAGATGGCGTTGCGCACGCTATCGAAGAGCTGGTGCTGTAACCCCAGCACGTTTATATGATTCCCGGCACGCTGCGGGAGCCCCGCAGATAATCCCCCTCACCGCGGTATCTCTGTGCCGGTTGTGGAAGGTCGTATGGCCTGCCGCACCGGCATCACCTCCTTCTCAGACCAGCCGCGCGCTTCAGGCGTGGTTAAACGCTGACGCTGTGCGCGTCATGACGAGCCGGCAGGGCCTGCCGATCGGTAAAATCCGCATCGATTGTCTGTTTTGTGATCTGAATTGTAGTACGAGATACATATGTAGTACTACAATCGTCCGCAATGGCTCAGGCAGCCGTTAGGTTTCAAACCAGGAACGCAGTAATCTGACGGGCTGATGCCCTTCATATACCGGACTCCCATGACACAACAACAGCTGAGCAAAACAGAGCGCATTATCCATACGCTGGGTGAAGAGATTGTCGCCGGTAAGTATGTGCCGGGTGCGGCGCTGCCCGCAGAAGCAGAGCTGTGCGAACAATTCGGGACCTCACGCAACATCATCCGTGAGGTTTATCGTGCGCTGATCGCAAAGCGCCTGATGGAGATGAAGCGTTACCGCGGTGCGTTCGTGACCCCGCGCAATCAGTGGAATTATCTCGATAGTGATGTATTGCAGTGGGCGCTGGCGCACGATCAGGATCCGCGCCTGATTGCCGCCATGAACGAAGTGCGCGTGCTGGTTGAGCCGCAGATTGCGCGCTGGTCAGCCGAGCGGGCGACCTCAACCGATCTGGCCGCTATCGAACAGGCCTATAACGATATGGTGGCAAACCATCTCGATCGCGAAGCGTTTAACGACGCGGATATTCGCTATCACGAAGCGGTGATGGGCTCGGTACATAATCCGGTGCTGCAGCAGCTTAACGTCGCGATAAGCCAGCTCCAGAAAGCGGTGTTTGCGCAGACGTACATGGCGGACGCCGGCAATATGCCGCGCACATTAGCTGAACATAAAGCGCTGTACGACGCTATTCGTCATCAGGATAGTGACGCCGCGGAACGTGCAGCAAAAGCGATGATTGCCAGCTCCACGGCCCGACTGAGAGAGATTTTGTGACCAGCTATATCGCTATTGACTGGGGCTCAACGAATTTACGCGCCTGGCATTATCAGCAGGGCGTCTGCGTTGATGAACGCCGCTCCCCCGCCGGCATCACGCGCCTCGGCGGGCAGACGCCAGCGCAGGTCTTTGCCAGCGTCACCGCTGGCTGGCCTGTAGATGAGGTGCCGGTGATCATGGCCGGCATGGTCGGCAGCAATGCCGGCTGGCTGTCGGTCCCCTATCTGCCCTGTCCGGCCAGCCTGAATGCGCTGCACGCTCACCTGACGCGTGTGGAGCAAAAAGCATGGATTGTGCCGGGACTAAGCGTTGAACGTGATGATAACTACAACGTGATGCGCGGTGAAGAGACGCAGCTGCTGGGTGCGTTAACGCTGCAGCCGGTAGCGCTGTGTGTAATGCCCGGCACGCATGCCAAATGGGTTCAGCTGGAACAGGATCGGGTGCTGGACTTTCATACGGTCATGACCGGTGAGCTGCACCATTTACTGCTGCAGCAGTCGCTGATTGGCGCCGGTCTGCCCGAACAGGAGACCTCTCAGGCGGCATTTATGCAGGGGGTGGAAAGAGGGTGTCAGGATGCGTCTGTTATTGCCCGCCTGTTTGAAGTGCGCGCGGCGCATGTGCTGGGCGCCCGCGATCGCCGTCATGTCAGTGAGTTTCTTTCCGGCCTGTTAATCGGTCATGAAGTGGCGCTGATGACGCAGCGCATGGATGCGTCACCACAGCCGATCGCCATTATTGGCGGCCACACGCTGGCGCAGCGTTATCAGCAGGCGCTGACGTTTATTAACCGGGATTCAGTTACGCTGGAAGGCGATGTTGCATTCCAGCATGGAATGAGGAGTATTGCGAATGTCCTGGCCCACTAAACTGCCGCTGATTGCTATTCTGCGCGGCATAACACCGGATGAAGCTGAAGCGCACGTCGGTGCGCTCATTGAGGCTGGCTTTGATGCCATCGAAATTCCGCTGAATTCGCCCGACTGGGCGCAAAGCATCGGGGCGATGGTGGCAACGTTTGGCGATAGCGCGCTGATTGGCGCAGGAACGGTGCTGGAAACGGCACAGGTCGACAGGCTGGCCACGCTGAACAGCAGGCTGGTGGTCACGCCCAATACGGATGCGGACGTGATTCGTCAGGCGGTCGCGCAGGGCATGATTGTTGCAGCCGGCTGTGCTACCGCTTCAGAAGCCTTTACCGCTTTAAAGGCGGGGGCGCAGGCGCTGAAAATTTTCCCCTCTTCAGCCTTTGGCCCCGGCTATATCAAAGCGCTGAAAGCGGTCCTGCCGCCGGAAGTCCCGGTGTTTGCCGTTGGCGGCGTTACACCCGAAAATCTGCATGAATTTATGGCTGCAGGCTGCATCGGCGCCGGTCTGGGCAGCGATCTCTATCGCGCCGGCCAGCCGCTGTCACGCACGGCAGAGAAGGCCCGCGCATTTATTGCTGCTTACAAGGACGCTGTACAATGAAAATTACCCGACTCACGACGTATCGTCTGCCGCCGCGCTGGATGTTCCTGAAAATCGAAACCGACGAGGGCATCACCGGCTGGGGTGAACCGGTAATTGAAGGACGCGCCCGCAGCGTCGAAGCAGCGGTGCATGAGCTGTCAGAGTATCTGGTCGGGCAGGATCCGGCGCGCATCAACGACTTATGGCAGGTGATGTACCGCGGCGGCTTTTACCGCGGTGGTCCGATTCTGATGAGTGCCATTGCCGGCATCGATCAGGCGCTGTGGGATATCAAAGGCAAAGCGCTTGGCGTACCGGTATATCAGCTGCTGGGCGGTCTGGTACGCGACAGTATCAAAGCGTATAGCTGGGTAGGCGGCGACCGGCCGGCGGAGGTCATCGATGGCATTCAGAAACTGCGCGCCATCGGGTTTGATACCTTCAAGCTCAACGGCTGCGAAGAGATGGGCATTATCGATAACTCGCGCAAAGTCGACGCGGCGGTCAATACCGTGGCGCAAATCCGCGAAGCGTTCGGCAGCGAGATTGAGTTTGGCCTCGATTTCCACGGCCGCGTCAGCGCGCCGATGGCAAAAGTGCTGATCAAAGAGCTGGAGCCCTATCGTCCGCTGTTCATTGAAGAGCCGGTGCTGGCCGAGCAGGCGGAATACTATCCGCGCCTGGCTGCACAGACTCACCTGCCGATCGCTGCCGGTGAGCGGATGTTCTCGCGGTTTGAGTTCAAACGCGTGCTGGAAGCGGGCGGGCTGGCCATTCTCCAGCCCGATCTGTCGCACGCTGGCGGTATCACCGAATGCTACAAAATTGCCGCCATGGCCGAGTCGTATGATGTTGCGCTGGCGCCGCACTGTCCGCTGGGCCCGATTGCGCTCGCGGCCTGTCTGCATGTCGACTTCGTATCGCGTAATGCGGTATTCCAGGAGCAGAGCATGGGTATTCACTACAATCAGGGTGCCGAACTGCTCGATTACGTTATTAATAAAGACGATTTTAAAATGGATGATGGCCACTTTTATCCGTCGAATAAACCAGGCCTTGGCGTGGAAATTAACGAAGAGCTGGTGATTGAGCGCAGTAAAAATGCGCCGGACTGGCGTAATCCGCTATGGCGCTTCCCGGACGGCTCTGTGGCTGAATGGTGATCGCTGCTCTGCGGGTGACTGACTAAAATAATCACCCTGCGTCAGGCCGGATTATTCAGGCTGTTGAAAATTTATAAATATTTTAAAAAAATGCCGGATAAATAAGGCTCAGGCTACCCCTCAGCCTTACTGACGGCACGGCATATTTACCGCTACGGCGGATTACATCTGACTATCTTACCCTGCATTGTTTGCGGTGCGCCTTGCTGCGCCCTGCGAACAACATCATGACGGAGAAACACCATGGATCTCTCTGCTGTTCAGGCCAGACCAACGCGGCGGCGTTATATTACGCTGTTAATGATCTTTATTACCGTGGTTATTTGTTATGTGGACCGCGCTAATTTAGCGGTAGCCTCAGCCCATATTCAGGAGGAGTTTGGCATTACCAAAGCGGAAATGGGCTATATTTTTTCCGCCTTTGCCTGGCTATATACGCTCTGCCAGATCCCGGGAGGCTGGTTTCTCGATCGCGTGGGTTCGCGGCTGACCTATTTTATTGCCATCCTCGGCTGGTCGGTGGCGACATTATTTCAGGGATTTGCCACGGGCTTATTATCGCTGATTAGCTTACGTGCGGTTACCGGTGTATTTGAGGCGCCGGCATTCCCGACAAATAATCGCCTGGTAACCAGCTGGTTTCCGGAGCAGGAGCGTGCGTCTGCCGTTGGCTTCTACACCTCCGGACAGTTTGTCGGACTGGCATTCCTGACGCCGCTGCTGATCTGGATCCAAGAGCTGCTCAGCTGGCACTGGGTGTTTATCATTACCGGCGGAATTGGCATCGTCTGGTCGCTGGTGTGGATCAAAGTGTACCGGGCACCCAGACACAGCAAAGGGATCAATCAGGCCGAGCTGGACTATATTCGCGAAGGTGGCGCAATGGTTGACGGTGATGCGCCGTCAGAGAAAAAAGCACGCACCCGGCTTACAGCTGCCGACTGGAAACTGGTGTTCCACCGTAAACTGTGCGGCGTGTACCTTGGTCAGTTTGCGGTGACCTCAACGCTGTGGTTCTTCCTGACATGGTTCCCTAACTACCTGACCCAGGAAAAGCATATTGCCGCATTAACCGCCGGTTTCATGACAACCGTACCGTTTCTGGCCGCCTTTTTCGGCGTGATCCTGTCTGGTATCGTGGCCGACAGGCTGGTGCGCAGCGGACGCTCAATCGGCTTCGCACGCAAAACGCCGATCATCTGCGGTCTGCTGATCTCTACCTGCATCATGGGTGCTAACTACACCAATGATCCCGTGTGGATTATGGTGCTGATGGCGCTGGCGTTCTTCGGTAACGGTTTCGCCTCAATCACCTGGTCACTGGTATCATCGCTGGCACCGGTTCGTCTGATTGGTCTGACCGGCGGCATGTTCAACTTTATCGGCGGACTTGGCGGTATTACGGTTCCGCTGGTGGTCGGTTATCTGGCGCAGGATTATGGCTTTGCTCCGGCTCTGGTGTATATCTCCGCCGTGGCGCTGGTGGGCGCACTCTCCTACATTCTGCTGGTCGGCGACGTGAAACGCGTTGGCTGATCCGACGAGGCGCGCATGGAAGCGCGCATCCCCGCAAAACTGCTGCACCCCGGCAGGGAATCGCGTACCGTATCAGCATCGGTTATTTGTCAGAGCGTCCCATGTCAGAAAAACAGCTTACCTTTGCGCAGCGTCATCACCAGCTGACCAATATCAACGTCTGGACCGCCGACAGCCAGTGGCTGGCGTTTGATGTGCGCCCCTCCGGCGCCTCTTTTACCGGCCTGACCATTGAGCGGGTTAACGTCTTTACGGGCGCCGTTGAGCTTCTCTATCAGGCGCGCGACGGGGCTCACGTTGGGGTGGTGACCGTAAGCCCCGACCTGCCGCCGCGCTACGTCTTTATTCATGGCCCGGAACATCCTGATGCGCACTGGCATTACGATTTTCACCATCGCCGTGGCGTGATCGTGCAGAATGGCCATGCGGAGACGCTGGACGCCTGCGATATTACCGCGCCCTATACGCCGGGCGCGCTGCGCGGCGGATCGCATGTGCATGTCTTTAGCCCGGACGGCACCCGCCTCAGCTTTACTTACAACGATCATGTGATGCATGAGCGCGACAGCCGCGAGGATCTGCGCAACGTCGGCGTGGCCGTGCCGCTGCATCCGGTCTGTCCGGCTGAAAAACATCCGCGTGAGTATGATGGCAGCCACTACTGCGTGCTGATCAGCCAGACGCAGCGCGACCCGCAGCCCGGCAGCGATGCAATCGATCGCGCTTATGAAGAGTGCTGGATTGGCGATCGCGGCTATCAGAAAGCTGACGGCAGCTGGCAGCGCTGGGCTATCGCCTTTATCGGCGACACGCGCAGCGCCAGCGGGCAGAAGGTGCCGGAGGTGTTTATCGTGGATTTACCGGACGCGCTGGCTGATTACGCCCGTCCCGGCAGCTCGCCGCTGGAGGGCAGCGATACCCGGATGCCGGCACCGCCGGCAGGGGTGCAGCAGCAGCGGCTGACGCATACCCGGGGTCTGGCGCTGCAGCCGCGTCACTGGCTGCGCGCGGCGCCAGACGGCAGCGCGATTGCCTTTCTGCTGGCCGATGAGCAGGACATTATTCAGCTCTGGAGCGTGTCGCCCAACGGCGGTGAGCCGCGGCAGATCACCCGGCTCAGCAGCAGTATCCAGTCTGCGTTCAGCTGGCATCCGCAGGGTGATGCCGTCGCCTTTATCTGTGCCGACCGCGTAATGCGCTGCGAAATGGCAGACGGTCGCTGTACGCCACTGACGCCGGTCACTGCCGCCGCGCTGAGCGGCGACGCAGTGGTCTGGTCGCCGGACGGAAAACAGATCGCCTATATGCGTGAAGTGGAGGGCTGGCGCCAGCTGTTCTGCGTCAGTGCGACGCCGGCATCGCAGCAGCCGTAGCGAGGCTCGCCTGGGTATTGGCCTCTCTTTCACTTTGCAGCACGCGTTCGCGCGGTGAGGAGCTGCGTTTGTCCTCACCGGCGTGGAAGTAGTCCCACGGCAGCAGCAGCGTATCCAGCACGGCAGAGAAGGGCAGATCGATCAGCGCCAGCGGCTTCAGCACCCAGCCCGTGTCATCATCAGTCAGCATTTTGGCACTGGCGCGGGTGCCAGGATAGTAACCCTGACTGCCGCCGGAGTGCGACATCATGCTGGAGCAGCCGGAGGTGGTTATCACACAGCACACCAGCAGGCCGGTCAGCGGAAAACGTTTTATCATCTTCATTGTCATCATCCCTTCAGTCATGGCTGCATCCCTGGCAGCAATATGTCACCTGACGTTATCAGCGCTCTCTGGCTCTGTTTTCAGTGCAGGTGCAGGGTTTCCTGAGTGTATGTCATCTCACCGGTTTTGCTGCAAAAAAATCACGCCGGTGGCCCTTGAAAAGATCGCTACCATACCCATTTTCACATTACGGCCGTATGACTGTTGCCGCATGGGACAGTGCCAGGCCGGACAACCTGTCCATAGTGGAAGGTTGCCAAAACTTGCTGATTATCAGGAGTCTTATTATGCGTAACTTTGATCTCTCTCCACTTTATCGTTCTTCCATCGGTTTCGATCGTCTGTTTAATCTGCTGGAAACCAATCAGAACCAGGCGAACGGAGGCTACCCTCCTTACAATGTCGAACTGGTGGATGAAAACCACTACCGCATTACGATTGCGGTAGCAGGCTTTGCCCAGAATGAGCTGGATATCACCGCCCACGACAATATGCTGGTGGTACGCGGCGCGCACCCTGAAGAGCAGCCGGAGCGCAAATATCTTTATCAGGGCATCGCCGAGCGCAATTTTGAGCGTAAATTCCAGCTGGCCGATCACATCGTGGTGCGCGATGCGCGTCTCGAACTCGGTCTGCTGAGCATCGATCTGGAGCGCATCGTTCCTGAAGAGGCGAAACCGCGCCGGATTGAAATTCTGAAATAAGGCCATCACATAAGCCTTAAGCGCCGCAGCAATGCGGCGTTTTTTTTTGATCAGATTCAGGCGCGGGAGAGCAGCCGCTGGCTCAGCAGGCCGCCAAAGACATTGATCAGCAGACCGGCAACGATCACCGCTGCGCCCAGCAGCTCCTGCGCGGTCAGCGCTTCATCCAGCACAACGGCCGCGCTGATAATCCCCACCACCGGCACCAGCAGCGTCAGCGGCGCGACGCGCCAGGTTTCATAGCGGCTCAGCAGCCGGCCCCAGATGCCATAACCGATGATAGTGGCGATGAAAGCCAGATAGATCAGCGCCAGAATAGTCTGCAGTGAAATGCCCTGCAGGCTGTGCACGATGAGCGCGCTGCCTTCAAACCACCAGGAGCAGATGAAAAAGGGAATAACCGGCACCAGCGCGCTCCACACCACCAGCGACATCACCGGTACGCGGTGATTGCGCAGAATGATTTTATTGGTGATATTGCCCAGCCCCCAGGAGGCCGCCGCCGCCAGCGTCAGCAGCATGGTTGTCAGGGTAATGCCGCCTGCCGTCTGGCCCGCCATACCGGCGCTGGCGAGCAGATACATCCCCAGGGTCGCAATCACGATGCCGGTAATATGATTCCAGCGCAGCTTCTCAGCCAGCAGCAGCGCGCCCAGCAGCAGCGTGAAGAACGCCTGCGCCTGCAGCACCAGCGACGCTACCCCGGCGGGCATGCCAAGCTTGATGGCTAAAAACAGGAAGGCAAACTGCCCGAAGCTGATCGTCATGCCATAGATGACCAGCCAGCGCAGCGGAATAGCCGGACGCTTTACAAACAGCAGGGCCGGAAACGCCACCAGGGCAAAACGCAGTCCCGCCAGCAGAAAAGGCGGCATGCCCTGCAGCCCGAGTTTGATCACCACAAAATTGACGCCCCACGCCACAACGACGCACAGCGCTAACAGCATATCTTTCACGGACATAAGGGCTTCCTGTTCTCAGGCTGTAGCCGGTTTCGGGCGGTTAAATCTGGTTCCCGTCTGCGGGGCAGGTGACGCTTTCGGCCTCGCGGAGCGCGCGCTCCAGCTCCTCCGCCAGGATCCGGACTGCTTGCTCAATTTTTGCCGCTTCCGGTACGTAGTTCATGCGCATGCACTGATGCGTATGCGGCCACGCCTGCTCCAGCCCCGGGAAGAAGAAGTGGCCCGGCACCATCAGCACGCCGCGCGCTTTGAGACGCTGATAGAGCACTTCAGTGGTGATGGGCAGATCGCGAAACCAGAGCCAGAGGAAAATTGCCCCCTCCGGCTTGTGGATCAGACAGCGATCTTCCGGCAGGTAGCGACGCAGGATCGCCAGCGTTTCCGCCACTTTAGCCTGATAAAATGGCCGGATAACCTCATCAGAGAGGCGCAGCAGATCGCCGCGTACAATCATTTCGTTTGCCAGCGCCGGGCCAATGCTGCCGGGCGCCAGGCTGATAATACCGTTCATATTACCCAGCGCGCTGATGGTGCTTTCATCGGCAATAATGATGCCGCAGCGTGCGCCAGGCAGGCCGAGCTTGGAGAGGCTCATGCAGAGAATGGTGTTGGGATTCCACAGCGGCCGCGCTTCGCTAAAAATGATACCGGGGAAGGGCACGCCGTAGGCGTTGTCGATCAACAGCGGCACGCCATGCTGCTGTGCCAGCGCATCCAGCTGCAACAGCTCATCGTCAGTGACCACATTGCCGGTCGGATTGGTCGGGCGCGAAACGCAAATCAGCCCGATATCCTCATGCAGCGGCAGATGGTCGAAATCGACATGATATTTAAACTGCCCTTCTGGCAGCAGCTCGATGGTGGGCTTCGCTGAAACAAACAGCCCCTCTTCGAGGCCGGCGTCAGCGTAACCGAGATATTCCGGCGCCAGCGGAAACAGCACGCGCTTTTTACTGCCGTCGGCGCGGTGTCCGGCAAACAGATTAAACAGATAGAAAAACGCGCTCTGGCTGCCGTTGGTCAGCGCAATATTTTGCGCCGTGACAGGCCAGCCAAACTGCTCGCGCAGCAGGGTGGCAAGCGATGCCAGCAGCTGCGCCTTTCCGCGTGGCCCGTCATAGTTGCACAGCGCCTCGCTCAGCGTGCCATCTTTATGCATCTGCAGCAGCAGCTGGTCAAAATAATCGTTCATTGCCGGGATCTGTGCCGGGTTACCGCCGCCCAGCATGATGGTGCCGGGTGTGCGCAGTCCCTCTCCCATATCTTCCATCAGACGGGAGATACCGGTGGGTTGCGTAAATTTGTCGCCGAACTGAGAAAAGGACATAGGAAGTAAAAATTTTGTGAAAGCGAATGGAGAAAACCACCATAACGCCCGCCTGCGGCGGGCGCAATGGCTAAAGCGGTCCTGTCAGCGCAGAACCTGCGGGTTAACGCAGTTTTTATCCGGTGTACCGGTCAGCGCGGCAATCAGATTTTCAACCGCATCACGGGCCATGCCGTAGCGCGTCTCGTGCGTGGCTGAACCAATATGCGGCAGCGCCACCACGTTTGGCAGGGTAAGGATCTCTGCCTCAGCGGGAACGGGTTCTACCTCAAAAACGTCCAGTCCGGCAGCCAGCAGGGTGCCCGCTTTCAGCGCTGCCGTCAGCGCCTGCTCATCCACCACCGGGCCGCGACCCGCGTTGATCAGAATTGCGCCGGGCTTCATCAGCTGCAGCTGCGCGGCACCAATCATATGGTGCGTCTGTTCGGTGAGCGGCAGACTGATGCAGACAAAATCGCTTTCTTTCAGCAGCGTCTCCAGATCGCAGGCGCGGGCCTGAAAGCGGTTCTCCGCTTCTTCATGCTGACGACGGGCGTTATAGAGAATATTCATACCAAAACCGAAATGGGCGCGCTGCGCCAGCGCCAGGCCAATACGGCCCATGCCTAAAATCCCCATGGTTTTGTGGTGAACGTCGGTGCCAAACAGATCCGGACCGATGCTCTTTTTCCAGTTGCCTTCTTTAACCCATTTATCCAGCTCGGCTACGCGGCGTGCGGTGCTCAGTACCAGCGCCATCATGGTATCCGCTACGGTCTCGGTCAGGACCGTCGGGGTGTGCATCAGCAGCACCTTGCGCTGATTCAGCGCGTCAACGTTAAAGTTGTCATAGCCGACGGAGACGGTGGAGCAGGCGCGCAGCGCCGGCATCTGCGACAGCAGTGCGTCATCGACTTTGCCGCCGGAACCGATAATACCTTCTGCCTGCGCAAACGCGTCCGCATGCTGGCGCACCGTTTCCGGTGAAACATCTTTTACTTCGGTAACGTGAAAATGCGTATCGAGCTGGCGGCGCAGATCGTCAGGCAGGCTTTTGTAGAGGATCACAGCAGGTTTCATGAATCGCTTCCTGTAGAAATAGGTGACGGGCGACAGGTGCCGCCCGGAGAAGTCATCTCTTACGCTTTCAGGCGTGCTTCGCCCCGTGAATCGGCGGCGTTTTGTTTGCGGCAGGCTTGACGATCAGCGTCAGCCAGACCGAAACCAGCAGGGCTGAACCCATGAAGATATAAGATGCGGCCGGGCTGCCGGTTGCTCCATTAAGATAGCCGACAATCCATGAACCGATAAAGGAACCCAGCGCACCCATGCTGTTAATCAGCGCCATGGCACCACCCGAAACGTTGCGCGGCAGCATTTCCGGAATGATGGCAAAGAACGGACCATAAGGGGCATACATCGCTCCGCCGGCAATCACCAGCAGCGCATAGGAGAGCCAGAAATTGCCCGGACCTACCAGATAAGAGCCAAGGAACGCCAGTGCGCCAATCAGCAGCAGCGGCCAGACAAACAGTTTCCGGTTCTGCGTTTTATCAGACGCCCACGACACCACCACCATGGCGATAGTAGCGACCAGATAAGGCACCGCTGAGAGCCAGCCCGCTTCCACCATACCCATCTGCGTGCCGTTACGCAGAATGGAAGGCAGCCACAGCACAAAGCCGTATACGCCAATACTCCAGGCAAAATACTGCATGCAAAGGATGATGACGTTGCGATTGCGAAACGCTTCGCTGTAGTTCCGCACCGCTTTGATATTTTCCTGCTCTTTCTGCAGCTGCGCCTGCAGCGCGGCTTTTTCCTTATCGCTCATCCATTTTGCCTGCGCCGGTTTATCCTGCACCAGGAACCACCAGGCGATAGCCCAGATCACCGCCGGAAAACCTTCGATGATGAACATCTCACGCCAGCCAAAGGCGTTAATCAGATAGCCGGACACCACCGACATCCACAGTACGGTGACCGGGTTGCCGAGGATCAGAAAGGTATTGGCGCGCGAACGCTCCGACTTGGTAAACCAGTTACTGATGTAGATCAGCATCGCGGGCATCACGGCCGCTTCCACCACGCCGAGGATAAAGCGGATCGCTGCCAGCATCGGAATATTGCTGACGATTCCGGTCAGCGAAGCGCAGCCGCCCCACAGGATCAGGCACCAGAAAATCAGTTTTTTTACGCTGCGGCGCTCGGCATAGATAGCACCGGGGATTTGAAAGAAGAAGTAGCCGAGAAAAAACAGCGCGCCCAGCAGCGATGACATCCCTTTGGTAATGCCGAGATCGTCATTAATGCCTGCGGCAGAGGCGAAGCTGAAGTTCGCCCGGTCCAGATACGCCAGACTGTAGGTGATAAACACGATGGGCATGATATACCACCAGCGTTTTGGCGCGATTGTCTGCGATTTCATGCGTGACTCCTCTGGTTGAGGCGGGCACATTCCGTGGATGCGCCTCAGAATAATAGTGTTGTAGGGTAAGTAGTATCGTGCCGGCGCAGTAACTCAGTAATCACCCAGCGCCGCGCGGGTGGGTAAGCCTTCACTGTCTCCCGCTACCTGAATAGCGAGCGATCCGATCTTATTGCCGCGCAGAATCGCCTGCGGCAGCGTTTTATCTTCCAGCAGGGCGCTGATCAGGCCCACGGCAAAGCCGTCGCCTGCGCCCACGGTATCCACCACGTTGTCGACCAGCACCGGGGCGACCACGCCTTTTTCTCCCTGTGCCGTTTTATACCAGGCACCGTCGCAGCCGGTTTTAATCACCACCGCTTTGACGCCCTTATCGAGGTAGAAATCAGCAATCGCTTCCGGCTGGCGATAGCCGGTCAGGATATAGCCCTCTTTTTCACCCGGCAGCACCCAGTCGGCATACTCTGCCAGCGCATTAAGCTGCTGGCGCATCTCTGCTTCGCTGCGCCACAGCACCGGACGCAGATTGGGATCGAAAGAGATACTTTTGCCCTGCGCCCGCATTGTCTGTGCCGCATAGTGCAGCAGCGCCAGCGATGAATCAGAGAGCGCAGCGGCCACGCCGCTCAGATGAAGATGGCGCGCGCTGCCAAAATAGTCCGGATTAAAATCGTCCGGCGAGAGGTGGCTTGCCGCCGATCCTTTGCGGAAATATTCCACTTCCGGATCGGAGCCGTCGTCGACGCGCGCTTTCAGCTGAAAGCCGGTACGGTAGCGGGCATCCGTGGTCACACAGCGGTGATCAACGCTCTCTTTTGCCAGCTGCTGCAGCGTGAAGCGCCCGAAGCTGTCATCCCCGACGCGGCTGACCCAGCCAACCTGCAGGCCAAGACGCGCCAGACCGATGGCAACGTTCAGTTCGGCGCCGGCAATACGCTTGATAAAGCGCTCTGCTGCCGCAAGGTCGCCGGTTTGCTGCGCGATAAACATCGCCATCGCTTCGCCAATGGTGACGACATCAAGTTGAGAAGGTTGTGTCATGGCAGGCTCCTTAGGCGGCACGCAGCAGGTCAACATAGTGGCGGGTTACCGCCAGCAGATCGCCGCCTTCCAGCGGGAACTCAATACCGCGCGGTGCATCTGCGGGCAGGGCGTGCAGCAGCGTGCGCCAGCTCTCATCCGCATCATCAAGGGCGATCGCCCGGAACGTGTCGCGATGCGCAACGGCCGCTTTAACGTGCACATAGCTGACGTAGCGGCTGAGCTGATGAGCAGCCTGCAGCGCATCCTCGCCGGTCCAGAGCCAGTTCCCCATATCGAACGTCATATCCAGCGGCAGGGCGGCGTCGCAGGCGTGGTGAAAAAAGCGCAGCATGGGCGCCAGCGTACTGTCAGCGGTCTGATCGTTCTCAATCACCAGCGTCACGGATGTTGACGCCAGAATCTCTACCAGCTGCCGGTCAGCCAGCTGAACAAAGTGGCCAATAGCGAGTTTCAGCCGCTGCGCGCCGAGCTGCTCCGCTTCATGGAAAAACTGTGCCAGCCGTGGATTGAGTGCGCCATCTGCCAGCCACAGCGATTCCGGAACGGAGTAGCTGACCTGCAGCGACTGCTCACGCGCCGTCTGGCCCAGCTCCGGCAGCTGCTGCAGCTCAATGTCGCTGAACAGCTCGCGGCGAATCTCAACGCCGTCAGCGCCGGCCGCTTTGATCAGCGGCAGCAGGCGGCTCTGCCCGCCAAGCTCGGCAATTTTATGCGCGCCGTAGGCGGCGGTCACTACAATAATTTCTGGTCTCATCACGTCTCTCCGGGCACCAAACTGCCTCCCAATCGTTGAGAAAACGTTAGATGGAACCGGTTCCAAAGGAAAGACGCAGACTGCGGATTTATGATCCTGCTCACGAAGTCAGCATCAGGTTCCGGTATCAGCGCAGCGGCTGGCTCGACCCGCGCACGATCAGCTCGCCGGAAAACACCTGATCCCGTATCGGTGCATCGCTGCCGTCAATACGGGTGATCACCTGCTCCAGCGCCGCATAGCCAATCTGCCAGGTGGGCTGACGCAGCGTGGTAATGCCGACGCCGGCCAGCGCCGCCCATTCCAGTTCATCAAACCCCAGCAGGCCGATATCTTTACCCCAGACCAGCTCCAGGCGCTGGAGCGCCCGTGCCACCTGCAGCGTCAGGGCACCGTTGGCAGCTACCACGGCAACGCGTCTGCCGGCATGCCGCTGATAAAAGTCCAGCAGCGCCCGATCCAGAGGTTCTGGCTGGTGCAGCGGCACTTCCGCATTCTCCGCGATGGCGTCCGGCGCGGCACCTGCGGTGGCAAAAAAGGCGCGCAGGCGTTCGCGGCGGGTATTGACGCTGCCCAGCGGTTCGCTGAGAAACAGCAGGGCGTTATAGCCATTATCCAGCAGATGACGCGTGGCGTTGCAGGCTGCTTCCTGGTTATTCAGCCCGACAACATCGCAGGCGAACTCAGGAATTTTACGGTCGATCAATACCATTGGCAGCATTGACTGCTGCAGCCGGTTGAGTACCACTTCATGCATACCGACCGCGTTAACCACGATGCCCTCAACCTGATAGCTGCTCAGCAGCTGCAGATAGTGCTGCTCCAGATCGACCTCATTGTTGGTGTTACACATCAGCAGCGTAAATCCGCGGGCGCGGCAGGCTGCTTCAATGCCGCTCAGCACATCCACGGAATAGGGATTGGTGATATCTGCAATGATCAGGCCAATTAATCGCGTACGGCCACGCTTCAGGCCGCGGGCCATCTGGCTGGGACGATAATTCAGCGCGTCAATCGCTTGCTCAATACGGGTTTTCAGATCGGGCGAAAGGAGATGTTCTTCCCCGTTCAGATAGCGGGAAACACTGGTTTTACCGGTATTTGCCGTGCGGGCAACATCGCTGATTGTGGCGCGTGGCGGCCTGGTTTTCATTGCATATTCCTGAAAAGTTAAATCAGGCGAAGACTATCACAGCACGCGCGGCGCGCCATCATCAGGCGTCAGCGGCCAGGCGCAAAACCGGCTGCCAGAGTGTCTGCAGCTCGGTGACCGGCCTGTCTGCCAGCAGCTGCAGCACCATCTCCGCCACACATTCGCCGATGCGCTGCTGAGAGATTTGCAGGATCACATTAACCGGATGGTCGATAATCGAGTCATGGGGCAGACCGTCATAGACGTAGAGCGCGATCGCACGCGCACCGGAGAGCCGCTGCTGCTGCTGGAGCGCAATGGCTGCACCCTCGCCGAGCGTGCTGCAGTCGGTAATAATGGCCTGCGGCGGCGCAGGGTGACGCAGCCAGGCGAGCGTCTGCTGCAGTCCGGCACGGCGGGTAGGCGGCAGTGCCGCAACAAATTCTGCAGGCTGTGCGGCATCCCGCAGCGTATCGAGAAAGCCGCGGCGGCGATCGAGGATATAGGTGCCCGGCTCATCGGTACCGAGCCAGGCAAGCCGCGTCAACCCCTGCTGCAGAGCGTGCCGCGCCGCCAGCTGCGCCCCCGCGTAGTTATCGTAGTCAAACCAGGCGTAGGGCTGCGGCAGCTTGCTGCGGCCGAGGGTAAGGAAGCGAAAGCCTTTCTGCTGCAGGCGCTCCAGGCGGGCGTCGTGCGGAGTGGTATGGGTAACGATCAGCGCATCGAGTACGCCGCTGCGCAGCATGCGCAATAAATTGCGCTGCTGATCGCGCGGTTTATCCGGCAGCAGCAGCAGGTCGATATCCTGACGCGCCAGGCACCGATCCAGCGTCAGCAGCATTTCACTGTAGTAGCTGTCGTTAAGCGAGGCGGTACTGACGGGTAATACCAGCCCGACGGCGTTTGCCCGGCCGGTTTTCAGACGGCGTGCCGCAATGTTTGGCCGATAACCGCGACGGCGTGCTTCATCCTGAATGCGTTGCCGGGTTGATTCCGCCACGTCGTCGTAGCCGTTCAGCGCGCGACTGACGGTGGTAACAGAGAGGCCAAGGGCGGCAGCGATCGCTTTGAGTGACATGGGCGTATCCGACCGGTTGAGTTTTTGTCACGCTGGTATAAGCCAGTGTAGTCTTCAGAGAGCGGGGGCAGTATATACTGTTTTCTGGAATGGTTTCCAGTTATTTCCGGAAAGGGTCAGAAAACCGGCCTGCGGGTGCAGGCCGGCAGGCTGTTTAGTTCAGCGGACTGAGGGTGATCTCAACGCGACGGTTCTGCGCTTTGCCCTCTTCAGTGCTGTTGCTGGCAACCGGGTTATCCGGTCCCATGCCCTGCGTGCGCAGGCGATTCTGCGCTACGCCCTGAAGCACCAGTGCGCTGGCCACGCTTTCGGCACGCTGCTGCGACAGACGCATATTCAGCGCGCGTGAACCGGTGCTGTCGGTATAGCCGACAACGTTAACGGCGGTTTTTGGATACTCTTTCAGCACCATAGCCACGCCGCTCAGGGTGTTGGCGCCGGCCGTTTTCAGCGTTGCGCTGCTGGAGTCAAAGGTGACATTGTTTGGCATATTCAGAACAATGTTGTCGCCCTGACGGGTTACGCTGACGCCCGTACCGCGCATTTTGTCGCGCAGTTTCGCTTCCTGAACATCCATGTAATACCCCACGCCGCCGCCCAGCGCCGCACCGGATGCCGCGCCAATCAGCGCGCCCTTTTTACGATCTTTTTTAGAGGAGGAGAGCACGCCTACTCCGGCACCGACCACGGCACCCAGACCTGCACCAATTCCGGACTTACCCGCCTGCGATTCGCCGGTATAAGGATTGGTAGTACAACCCGACAGCGCAAGGCTGCCGCTTACAAACAAGGCCAGCGTCAGAGCACGCTTTTTCATCATCAGTCCCTCAATATACTTATGGGTAACACTCCCGGAAGGCCACTATTATGCCGTTCAAAGATGGGGAAATTCGTGAGGCCGAATCTGAAAATGTAAATTTTTGCGTTAAAGATTATCGGGATGGCGGAAACAGGTGGTTTGATGATCGTTAATCAGCCCGCAGGCCTGCATAAATGCGTGGCATATTGTCGGGCCGATAAATTTGAAGCCGCGCTGCTTCAGGGCCTTAGAGAGCGCCATCGCCGGTTCAGAAGTGACCGGTGCCTGCCGGTAATCGGCATAATGGTGCAAAACGGGACGATCGTTCACAAATGACCAGATAAAGCGGGAAAAATCGTCGCCTGCTGCTTCCAGCGCCAGCAGGGCGCGTGCGTTCTGCACAATCGCTTCCAGCTTGCCGCGATGGCGGATCACTCCGCTCTCCTGCATCAGACGGCTGATATCCGCTTCGTCCATTCGCGCGACGGTGGCCGGATCGAAATCATGAAACGCCCGGCGGTAATTTTCGCGCTTTTTCAGCACGGTGATCCAGGAGAGACCCGCCTGCTGCCCTTCAAGGCAGAGCATCTCAAACAGGGCGCGCCTCTCTCTCTGCTCAATTCCCCATTCACGGTCGTGATAACTCACGTAAAGAGGATCTGCGGTTACCCAGCCACATCGCTGCATGCTCTGCTCCCTGTTTCTGCTACGAACGTTCAGCGGCAAGGCTGAAAACCGGCACCAAATGAGAAGCGCGAGAAGTCGGGTGAAATATACTAAGCACGCTAATTATTTTATCATTTGGTTACATTATAATGCGTGAACATATTACTCTTATTAGCCGCGAGATGGCGGCCTTTCTCATCAGTGGATCGTTTCTGGTTTTCTGTATGGCGATGATATATATCGACGTCGCCTGGATGCACAACGCATTACACGAAACGTCGTTTACTGAAATCACGCAGGCTGTGATGCTGACTCTGCTTGCTGCGCTGTTCTTCCGCGCCGCGTCGCAGCGACCGGAGCAGCGCAGCGCGCTGATTCTGGTGGGTGGATTCTACACTTGCATGCTGATACGCGAACTCGATTATCTGTTTGATCTTATCCGGCACGGTGCCTGGCTCTGGTTTGCGCTCGCGACCACCGCCGCGTCACTGGCGCTGGCGCTGCGTACCCCGGCGCAGATCCTGCCTGGCCTCGCTGCGCTGCTGCAGCATCGCAGCTGGCAGATGATGGCCGCAGGTTTACTGGCCATACTGGTGTTTTCCCGGCTATTCGGTATGCATCAGCTCTGGCAGCAGCTGATGATGGAGGGGTATAACCGGGTCGTGAAGAATATGGCCGAAGAGGGCTGCGAACTCTTTGGTTACACTCTCTGCCTTATCGCATCGCTGCGTTATCTGTGGCAGACACATACGGCGCAGGCGTCTCTGCCCCGCGATAGCGTCTCGCCTGTGCTGAGCCGCGCTGCACGCTGATTCCTGCCTTTTATGACGATCCCCGGTGCTAAAACAGGTACACTGTCTCTCTGGCGCCGGGTTATCTGGCGCCCCGAAATGCTCAACGTCAGGTCTCTTCATGTCCGTAAAAATCTTATCTTCAACGCTGGCCGGGCTGGACAGCTTCTGCCGCGATCCGCTTGCCGCACTGCACCAGGCCGATAACGGTACGCTGGCCGTGCTGCAGGATAACGTGCCCGCTTTTTATGCGCTGACGCCGCAGCGCCTGGCAGCGCTGCTGGCGCTGGAGGCGGCAGCCCGGCAGCCCAGCGATGTCGCGCTGGATGACACTCTTTTTCAGCCGGATAGCGCCGCGCTGGCTATCCCGGCGGGTAAGTTTGCCATGTATCAGGGCTGGCAGCCCGACAGCGACTTTCAGCGTCAGGCCGCCATATGGGGCGTGGCGCTCAGCGAGCCGGTGACGCCCGCTGAGCTGGCTACCTTTGTAGCTTACTGGCAGGCAGAAGGGCGGCCGTTTCATCATGTGCAGTGGCAGCAGAAGCTGGCGCGCAGCGTGCAGATGCATCGTGCCGGCAATGGGGGCCAGCCAAAGCGCGATATTACGCGTATCGACAATACTGATTACGATATTCCCGATGGTTTCCGAGGTGAGTAATGAAAACGCCAACCGATCTTTTCAATCGCCTGAAAAAAATCATGCCGAAAGAGGTGCAGCCAAAATTCAAAAATGGCGCTGAGCTGCTGGCGTGGAATCAGGAGCAGGGCCGTCTGCGCTCAGAAGCGATAGTGCGTGAGAACCGCGCCATGAAGATGCAGCGCATCATGGGCCGCTCCGGTATTCGCGAACTGCATATGAACTGCTCTTTTGACAACTATCGCGTAGAGAATGACGGGCAGCGCAAAGCGCTGGCGCTGGCGCGCGAGTACGCGGCCGGATTTGAGAACAGTATTGCCAGCTTTGTGTTTACCGGCCGTCCCGGCACCGGAAAGAATCATCTGGCGGCGGCGATCGGGAATGATCTGATCATTCGCGGCAGGAGCGTCCTGATTGTGACGGTGGCCGATTTGATGTCCAGCATGAAGGGTACGTTCAGCGGCGGCAGCGATATCACGGAAGAGCGGCTGCTGCAGGATCTTACGCAGGTTGATCTGCTGGTGATCGATGAGATCGGCATGCAGAGTGAATCGCGCTACGAAAAAGTGATTATTAATCAGATTGTCGATCGGCGCTCCTCTTCAAAACGCCCTACCGGCATGCTCTCTAATCTTGACCCGGCAGGAATGAACAGCCTGCTGGGCGAGCGCGTAATGGACCGGATGCGGCTGGGAAACAGCCTGTGGGTACGCTTCGACTGGGAGAGCTACCGCAGCCGCGTGCGCGGTGATGAATATTGATAGCTGAAACGGGTAAACTGCGCGGCCGCCTGCGCGCCCGGGTGATGCCGGGCTGCTAAACTGAACCGTATCTCATCCTCAGGTGAAGGCGCCATGAAAGCAGCCGGTAAAGGACCAGCGGTACTTCGACTGAATAATCTGAAGCGGGTCATGGCGCAGCTGCGCTCCGCCCGCATCACCTCCCGTCAGGACATCGCCCGGGCGCTGGATCTGAGCAAAAACACGGTTTCACTGATTATCGACGACCTGCTGGCGCAGGGGCTGGTGCGCGAGCTGGGGCCGGTCAGCGTGACGGCGGCAGGACGGCCCAAAATTGAGATCGCCCTGCGGCCGGAAAAACTGAAAAGCGCTGGCATCATGGTAGCGCGACAGACGATCCACTGGCAGGTACGCGACTACTTCTCACAGGTTATTGCGGAACAGACGTGGCGAACCGAAACGGCCGCCCCGGAGCGGCTGCTGCAGGAGCTGGCTGAAGTGTGTCAGACATTATGCGCCGCGCATCCGGAGCTGACAGGGATTGCGGTTGGTCTGCCGGGCATTATCGATTCACAGCGCGGCTTTGTGCACTTCTCTGCGCCGCTTGGCTGGGAGAACGTGGCGGTGCTGGCACCGCTGCAACGCTGCGTCAGCCTGCCGCTGCTGGTGCTCAACAACGTCAAGGCAGCCGCGCTGCTCTCTGTACAGCAGCTGCAGCTCAGTAAGGCGCAGAGCCATTTTTATCTGCGTATTGCGGAGGGCGTGGGCGGCGCGCTGATCGATCGCGGCGCGCTGTTTACCGGCAGCAGCTGGACCGCCGGTGAAATCGGCCATCTGCGGATGCAGCGCGAGGGGCAGCTTTGCAGCTGCGGCCGCCGGGGGTGCCTGGAGACGCTGATCGGTCAGCCCGCCATTCAGCAGCAGCTGAGCAAACGCAAGCCGGGCCTGCGCTGGCAGCAGGGTGAGAGTGAACCTTCACTGTTTAATCCGCTGATGAGCGAAGCGGGCGAGCATCTTGGTTTTGCGCTGAGTCAGGTCATGCAGCTGGTTAACCCGGCCTGTATCATTATTGACGCGCCGTGGAACAGCTCAGCTGTTTTCAGGGAGGCGGTACAGCAGACGATGCAGGCCAGTACGCTGGCGTTCACCCACGCGCATACGACGCTCCATTTTCTGGCACAGCGCCTTGAGCCGGCCCAGGGTCTGGCTCTGGCGGTTATTGCGCAGTATGAGCAGGCAGATTATTAACGCCGTGCACCCTTCTTTTTACCTCATCGCAGGTCAGGCCACCCGCAGGTGGCCTGCTGGCTGATTCAGTCGCGGGCAGCAGCCGGTGGTACGATGGAAGGCGGTGTATGATGCGCCCGTTTCAGGAAGCGGCTCTCCAGCAGGGTCCATGAGGTCCACGCCAGCGCCAGAGTGATGACGATAGTCAGCAGCAGGCCAGCAAAGGCGTTGGCGCTGAACACGCCGAAGTGCTGCAGTACCTGAATAATCGGCCAGTGATAAAGGTACATGCCATAAGAAAGATCGCCAAACTGGCTGATTTTTATCTCACGACACAGGCTGGTACAGCAGAAAATCACCACTGAAGAGAACGCGACCGGCTCAATAAGAAACGCATACTCGCTGCGTTTGCACAGCAGCCATGCCGCCATCGACACCAGCGTAATCAGCTTCAGCCGATCAAAAGCGGGCTTGTGTATCGCCAGCAGGCTGCCAAAGAAAAAGTACGAGGAGAGGGCGACAAACTGCTTCGCCAGCGTATCGGCTTTGGGGCCGCTATAGACAGAGGTGAAATAGAAGAACCAGGCGCAGGAGATGATGAAAATGGCGCCCCAGACTTTCAGCGGATTACGCTTCATCAGCGGAACGATAAACGGTAACAGCACATAGAGCGTCAGTTCCGCTTTGATCGTCCAGAGTGAGCCATCCATCGGCTGGTTTGGATTATCGGTAAACACACCCGGCAGTGAAGCCTGAATAAAATTCAGAAAGGTAAAGTTTGCCACCAGGTACTTAATAGTTTCACGATGTTTCAGAAAATCCATTAGCGGCAACGTCGTCAGACACAGGCCAATGGTAAAACACATCAGGATAACAAATATATAAGCGGGCAGGATGCGCTGGGCGCGCTTAATAAAATAAGAATTCAGCGAGCGGCTTCTTAAGTAACTTTTTGCAATAAGAAATCCGCTTATTGCAAAAAATCCTTTCACAGCGAAATCGCTATTCAGATAATGTGCAAGGAAACGAATGTCGGCATTTCTGGTGACTTCAGCTGAGTGTACCAGCAAAACGATAAAGGCGAGCGAAAGCCTGACAATATCAAAATTATTTTTTTCGTTCATATCAGCATTCTTTTTAATGGGATAACAACGCGCTGTAATAATAATTAAAGCGCCTGTATCGGATGGTGTTCTGATTAAAAGCGTTAAGCTCTGCCGCGGCAGATGTAAACTATTAGAGTTTTAAACGATAGAAAAATCAAGCGATGTATAAGCGCGGCGTAATATTCAGAATTTCCCTGGTATGGTGGAAAAAAGAGGTTATAAATAAAAAACGCTAACCAGTTGGTTAGCGTTTTTAACAATTAACGGAACAGCTGGAAGCTGCGCGACACCTCGTAGCCGACGATCGATTGCTTACTGGCCATGGTGTTATAGTAGAGATAGTAGAGCACCATCAGCACGGTTATCGCTACGGCGATGACCTTTCTCAGCTTTTTGGTTTCCCAGATACAGAGTGAAATCAGCACCGGTTCAACCTGCAGCAGGTAGTTTGCCAGGCGGCCGCCAGAGGCGTAGTCCTGCAGCGCCATACGCAGGCCACTGCCGATGGCAAACGTAATCGCCAGAATATAGTAAGTGTTAAATTTTGCCGGGTCGGCGTTTCTGATTTTATCACTCAGCAGCATGTAGCTGAAGATAAAGACAAAGCCAATGTTCTTCAGGTTAGAGAGCGTAAGAATACCCTGCTCCTGGCGCGACTCTGCATCGGCATAGCCCATGGCCCTGTCGCCCAGTGAACCCAGATGGCTGGAGAGCGCGGAGATCAGTGCCGAGCTTCCCATAAAGGCCAGCGGCAGGCTGATAACGACGATCGCAATCGGCACATATTTGTTTTTGCGGATAATCATCGCCATCGGAATAAGCAGCGCGACAACGGCCGTTGCGTGGCAGAAAAACGACAGCAGAAATGTGGTCACCATACCCGATTTACTGCGACGCGACATATGCCAGACAAAGCCGAGCAGAAACGCCGAGCAGAGACCAAAGCGGATCTGGTTCATATCTTTGTTGATAAACAGGTGCGCCGAGTAGACGGCCAGCGCGACCAGCGGCAGCGGCGTCAGCTTGCGGAAGTAGTGCGCGTTAACGCATACCGCGATGAAGGCGATAACAAAGATAAAGATGTCAGCATTGGCCGTAAAAATGCGCGTTGCACCGGCAATCGCATAAATAGCAGGCTCATAGCGAAACTCGACCACGGCGCGCCAGAAGCCCTCGATAATAATTTTATCGAGAAACTGTGCATAGAAGTCGCGATACTGGAAGTCATCAAGGCCGGTTCCCAGGCCACGGATGCCGCCAAAAGTAAAAAGTACTACAACAGCAATAAAATAAAGCCACGTCCTGATATGTGCTGTGTTTTCATTTTTACTTAACATGATTTCGACAATTGCGACAAAAGTCATGCTAAGACTTATGATCCAGTAAATTCCCATGGTCACAGATTCTTATAGTTTAAAATGCACTTATAACATAGGGCTATGTTTTGGTAAACATGAGAAAAGTCTAATTTTTCCTGGCCCGGTATTTTATCAGATTACTGCCGGGATTATTATTCATCCGCTTTCTGCTATTTTCAAATTCTGCTGCTGATATTTTTCCTTTTCAGAGAGTTGCCGATCCGCAGAGGTAAAGAAAAGGCCGAGGCTAAAGTGCGTTTGTAACTGTTTTTATTAATAATATGGAGCCAGAAGAATGATCCTTTTTCGCCTGATAAGCGCGTTTTTACTGCTTTATCTTCCGCTGGCCTTTGCCTCTAAGGAAATTCCTATCTGGCCGGGCGAAAACATAACACAGAATAAATTTATTAATTTCAGTAAAAATCCTGCTGATAATAATCGTGCCGTTACGCAGGTTAATTCGCCGGAAATGATTTATGTAGCGCCTGCGGGAAAAAATAATCACACAGCCGTGCTTATCATTCCGGGTGGGGGATTTTCTTATATTATGAAAGATCTTGAGGGGCTTAATATCGCCACGCTGTTAAGTCGTCAGGGTTATACGTCCTTCGTTCTTCTTTATCGTATGCCGCATGACGGCACCACACAGAATCGCCAGGCGGCCTTTGCGGATGCGCAGCGGGCACTTCGGCTTATCCGGGCTAATGCCCCGCAATACCATATTGCTGCCGATCGTATTGGCGTGATGGGTTTTTCTGCAGGGGCTTATCTGGCCGCGAATCTCAGTAACGATCCGGAGGCTGATAACTATCCGGCACAGGATGCGCAGGACAGCGTCTCAGCCCGTCCCGACTTCACTGCCCTTATCTATCCGGTACTGTCGCTTAAGGATGGCGTAACACATCCGGGCACGCGCGCCGCCATGTACGGCAAAAACATCAGCCCGCAGACCCTTCTGCAGCAGTCGCAGGAAGCGCGCGTCAGCGATCGTACGCCGCCGACGTTTCTCGTTCACGCGCTGAATGACGGTACGGCTTCAGCGCAGAATACGCTGCTGATGTTTGCCGCGCTGCGCGAGCATAAAGTGAAAACAGAAATGCACCTGTTCCAGCAGGGCGGGCACGGTTTCGGGACCGGACAAAAACTAAAGCTGCCGGTAAGAAACTGGCTGACGCTGTTTCATGACTGGCAGAGCACGCTGACTGACCGGTAAAAGCCAGAATGCGCGATGAACTCTGGCGAGCCGGTCAGCGCTTTCAGCTGACCAGCTGTCGCGTATCGATGCGCTTCAGCACCTTTGCCAGCAGCAGGCTGCCCAGCAGCGTGACGCCAAACACCCACGGCAAATCGAGCCAGGGGCGTGACATATCGTCATAGTGGTGAGTACGCAGATAGTGAATAAACAGCGCGTGAAAACCATATACCGGCAGCGAATAGCGAGAAATGGTCGCCAGCAGCGGCAGCGGCCGCTGGTTCAGGCTGTTTTTAAACAGAACCAGCAGGCTGATGGCCGCGATAAAGACCAGCGGCCCGCAGTAGAGATACCAGGTGTCGTTGAAGGCGCCGTTGATTTGCAGCAGCTGCTTTGTACCGAGTGCAATACCCAGCACGCAGGCGATAAAAACGCCTCCCGCCAGCCAGCCGATCCGGCGGCCGCCCGTCTCCATACAGCCGATAGCGCGTCCGAGCAGGGCGTACAACAGGTAGTAGATGCTGTCGCCACTGACATAGAGATTGACCGGCAGCCAGCGAAAGGATCCCACTGACTGGCTGACCGTATTCGGGTTTGCCACCACCGCCAGCACCACCACCAGCAGCGCCACATAGCGTTTTTGTACCGTTTTGACCTGTATCAGCGGCGAAAGCAGGTAGATACCGATAATCGCAAAGAAGAACCACAGATGATAAAACACCGGTTTCTGCAGCAGCTTCATGATGGATCGACCTTCGCTGATCGGTGTCAGCCAGGTGATATACGCCAGCGCGACCGCGCTGTAGAACAGCAGGCAAAGCACAATGCGTATCAGATGTCGCGCCTGCGCGCTGCGCTCGCCAAAAAACAGGTAGCCTGAGATCATAAAGAACAGCGGCACGCAGACGCGGGAGGCGGCGTTCATCAGGTTGGCCACATCCCAGGTTATGCCGGTGACCGCCATCGGTCCGGTGATATACCAGGTCGTGGTATGGATCACGATCACCATCAGGCAGGCGACCGCACGTAAGTTGTCGATCCAGCTAATTTTTTGCGGCATGGGATCCTCGCGTACAGATGGTGTGAGGAAGGGTAGCCGCTGTGCCGCCACTCAACAACATCTGCCGCCGTAATTCAGAGCCCTCTGTGCGGTAAAAGCGCGCGCGACCCGCACAGCCTCAGGATTTCCGGCTGCACATTGCCCGGTCAAAGGGTATACTGTCGAACTCTTTTTAATTCACCCGTATCCCGTGCGAATTCAACATGCAAAAGTTTGATACCAAGACCTTTCAGGGCCTGATCCTGACCTTGCAGGATTACTGGGCGCGCCAGGGCTGCACCATTGTCCAGCCGCTGGACATGGAAGTGGGCGCCGGCACCTCACACCCGATGACCTGCCTGCGCGCTATTGGCCCGGAGCCGATGGCCAGCGCCTACGTGCAGCCTTCACGTCGTCCGACCGACGGACGCTATGGTGAAAACCCCAATCGTCTGCAGCACTACTATCAGTTCCAGGTGGTGATCAAGCCTAACCCGGACAATCTTCAGGAGCTCTACCTCGGCTCGCTGAAAGAGCTGGGTATCGATCCCACTATCCACGATATTCGTTTCGTAGAAGATAACTGGGAAAACCCGACGCTGGGCGCCTGGGGCCTCGGCTGGGAAGTGTGGCTCAACGGTATGGAAGTGACGCAGTTCACCTACTTCCAGCAGGTTGGCGGCCTTGAGTGCAAGCCGGTCACGGGTGAGATCACCTATGGCCTGGAGCGTCTGGCGATGTATATCCAGGGCGTGGACAGCGTCTACGATCTGACCTGGAGCGACGGTGCATTTGGCAAAACCACCTACGGCGATGTGTTTCATCAGAACGAAGTAGAGCAGTCGACCTATAACTTCGAATATGCCGACGTCGGTTTCCTGTTCAGCTGTTTTGAGCAGTATGAGAAAGAGGCGCAGCAGCTGCTGGCGCTGGAGAAGCCGCTGCCGCTGCCAGCCTATGAACGCATTCTGAAAGCGGCCCACAGCTTTAACCTGCTCGACGCGCGCAAGGCGATCTCCGTTACCGAACGCCAGCGCTATATTCTGCGTATTCGCACCCTGACGAAAGCCGTGGCGGAAGCCTACTATGCGTCACGCGAGGCGCTGGGTTTCCCGATGTGCAACCGTAATAAGTAAGAGGCAGCCATGACCGATAAAACTTTCCTGGTGGAAATTGGCACCGAAGAGTTGCCTCCGAAAGCCCTGCGCAGCCTGGCGGAAGCTTTTGCTGCACACTTTACTGCCGAGCTGGACAGCGCTGGCCTGACGCACGGCGAAGTCAGCTGGTTTGCTGCTCCGCGCCGTCTGGCGCTGAAAGTCGCAGCGCTGGCGGCGGCGCAGCCCGATCGCGAGATTGAGAAGCGCGGCCCCGCCGTCGCGGCTGCGTTTGACGCAGCGGGTAATCCGACGAAAGCAGCTGAAGGCTGGGCACGCGGCAACGGCATCACGGTCGATCAGGCTGAGCGCCTGAGCACCGATAAAGGCGAATGGCTGGTGCATCGCGCCGCGGTGAAGGGCGAGCAGGCCAGCGCGCTGCTGCCGGCAATGGTCACTACCGCACTGAGCAAGCTGCCGATTCCAAAACTGATGCGCTGGGGCGCCAGCGATGTCCAGTTCGTGCGCCCGGTGCATACCGTGACGCTGCTGCTGGGAGAGGAGCTGATCCCGGCCACTATCCTGGGCGTACAGTCAGCGCGCACCATTCGCGGCCACCGCTTTATGGGCGAGCCGGAGTTTACGCTGGAGCACGCCGATCACTATCCGCAGCAGCTGCTGGCGCGCGGTAAGGTAATGGCTGATTACGCTGAGCGTAAAGCAAAAATCAAGGCGGATGCGGAAGCGGCTGCACAGCAGCTGGGCGGCGTCGCCGATCTCAGCGACAGCCTGCTGGAAGAGGTTGCTTCGCTGGTGGAGTGGCCGGTGGTGCTGACCGCAACGTTTGAAGAGAAGTTCCTGGCAGTACCGGCGGAAGCGCTGGTCTATACCATGAAAGGCGATCAGAAATATTTCCCGGTCTACAGCCCGGAAGGAAAACTGCTGCCGAACTTCATCTTCGTTACCAACATCGAGTCAGGCGATCCGCAGCAGATCGTGGCCGGTAATGAAAAAGTTGTGCGTCCCCGTCTGGCGGATGCGGAGTTCTTCTTTAACAGCGATCGTAAAAAGCGTCTGGAAGATAATCTGCCGCGTCTGGAGACGGTGCTGTTCCAGAAAGAGCTGGGCACGCTGCGTGATAAGACCGACCGCATTCAGGCGCTGGCAGGCTGGATCGCCGCGCAGATTGGTGCAGATGTCAATCACGCGACCCGCGCCGGCCTGCTCTCCAAGTGCGACCTGATGACCAACATGGTGTTTGAATTTACCGACACCCAGGGCGTCATGGGTATGCACTACGCCCGTCATGACGGGGAAGCGGAAGATGTGGCGGTAGCGCTCAATGAGCAGTATCAGCCGCGCTTTGCTGGCGATGCGCTGCCTTCTAACCCGGTGGCCTGTGCCGTCGCGATTGCAGATAAAATGGATACGCTGGCGGGCATTTTTGGTATCGGTCAGCATCCGAAAGGCGACAAAGATCCCTTTGCACTGCGCCGCGCCGCGCTGGGCGTACTGCGTATTATCGTCGAGAAGAATCTGCCGCTCGATCTGCAGAGTCTGACCGAAGAGGCCGTGCGCCTCTACGGCAGCAAGCTGAGCAATGCGAAAGTGGTTGATGAGGTGATCGACTTCATGCTGGGTCGCTTCCGTACCTGGTATCAGGAAGAGGGTCACAGCGTTGATACCATTCAGGCGGTACTGGCGCGTCGTCCTACCCGTCCGGCAGATTTCGATGCGCGCATGAAAGCGGTATCGCATTTCCGCACGCTGGAGGCAGCCTCAGCGCTGGCAGCGGCCAACAAGCGCGTGTCGAACATTCTGGCAAAAGCCAGCGATCCGCTGAACGACAGCGTGCAGGCATCGCTGCTGAAAGAGAACGCGGAGATCCAGCTGGCGACTTTCGTCACCGCGCTGAGCGACAAGCTGCAGCCCTGGTTTACTGAAGGCCGCTATCAGGATGCGCTGGTGGAGCTGGCACAGCTGCGTGAAGCGGTAGATAACTTCTTCGACAACGTTATGGTTAACGCAGAAGATGATGCCGTGCGCGTGAATCGTCTGACGCTGCTGGCACAGCTGCGTCAGCTGTTCCTGCAGGTGGCAGATATTTCCCTGCTGCAGTAAACGGCAGCAGGATGCGGTAGCGAAAGGGACGAGCAATCGTCCCTTTTTTATTGCCGTCTAACCTGCCGGCGGCACGGTACGCGCGAAGCTCTCGCGCTGAAACAGGGTTTCCGCCAGTTTGACCAGCGCCGGGCGGTTTACACACCAGTTCGGCAGCACGCGACGGAAATTCAGATAGCCAATCATGCAGCCGGTCGCAATATCCGCCAGATTCAGTGTGCCGGTGTTGATCAACTCCGCTTTCGCCGCGGCCGCCTCCAGCGCATCCAGACCGCGCTGGATTTTTTCGCGGTTGCGCAGCAGCACCTCTTCAGACTGCTGCGCGTCAGGCCGCATCTGTTCCCGCACAATGGTCACCGCCGCGTCGTTAATACCATCAGCCAGCTTTGCCAGCTGGCGTACCTGCAGCGCGTGCAGCGCATCATCAGGCAGCAGGCCGGGTGCTTCATCACGCAGCTCAATAACCTGAGCAATGACAGAAGAGTCGTACCAGGTTAATCCGCGCTCGTCGATCAGAGCCGGTACTTTTCCCAGCGGATTATAGTGGGGCACCTGGCTATCTTCCGCCCAGGGTGTATGGTTTATAAACTCAAACACGATGCCCTTTTCCAGCAGAATAACTGAAATTTTGCGCACGAACGGGCTGGTATAACTGCCTATCAGTTTCATCAAAGCCTCCGTATAAAACGCGGTACGTAGCGGTAACGCCCGGGCCAGCTATTCGCCGGGAAACATAAATGGATTCAGGCTACTGCGGGCAAACCCTTCCTGCTCCATGCGCGCATCCAGCACCAGCGACGCCAGGTCGTCGGCAACAGGCTCTACCGCCGGATCCCGCTCCTGGCAGAGCAGTTTCATATAGGTGCCGCAGTCGCCGCAGCTCTCTGCATGAACGGCAGCCTGGTGATTATCGAGCGACCAGAGGTGCAGATCGCGCGTCTGCTCACAGTTGCAGCATCGGTCACTGGCGACGTGCCACTCACTTTCGCACAGGTTGCAGTGCAGATAGCGTAATCCCTCCTGCGCCACATCCATATGCACCAGGCCGGTAACCGGAACGCTGCCGCAGACCGGGCAGAACTGCCGGTGATCGCCCTGTTCCGTCCGCACCTTGCCGGGTATCATAGCGGCCATCTGCGCCCAGTACAGCGACAGCGCAGCCCAGACAAAAGGCGACTTATCGCTGCTGACCCGGCTAAATTCCCCGGCCAGCAGCGCGCCGGCAAGCGTCTCCAGCTCGCTGGCGGACGATTTTTCCAGGTTCTCCAGCACCGCCAGCGCCTGGCCACTCATCTCCGGTTTGAGTTCTGCAATCAGTGAGTGCAGCAGCTGCTGCCAGTGACGATCGCGCGGATAGTGGCGAACATCAAGCGGCGGCTCATTGCGCTGCGCGCTTTCTGCAAGGCGCGGACGCAGATCGAGCCGCAGCGGATGGTCATACAGCACAATCTCCTGCGCCTGAGCGATCACTGCAGCAAAGCGCAGATAGTCACCCAGCGGATTTTTTGCCGCCAGATGGCGCAGGCGTGCAGCGCGACGGCTATAGAGATTTTTCAGCCGGGGAAACAGCAGCGGCGGGATCTGTTCCGCGGTCTGCGGTTCGCGTGTTTCCGGCTGATTCTGCGGAATAATGCGAATACTCATCAGGGAACACCTCTATTTTCTGGCGATAACGCTGCCAACAATGAAAGCAGCACGACTACGCTGATGATAGCAGCCTGACGCTCAGGCGGCTGGCTGACGGACGATTAACTGCCGGTGACGGCAGCCGGAGGGAGGGACGATTCTGTGACCGCCGCGGGCCGCGCAGCCAGAGTGCCAGCACATAAGTTGAAGAAAAATTTTTGGCCGACGTTCATGCTCAGCATCTGAACCGGCAGCCGGTATAGCGTACAGGCCGTGAGGCCCGCCGCTTTTGATGAGTGCAATAAGAGACAGATAACGTGACAGCAAAACAGCAGGCAGGCGAGCAACCTGTGAAAACGATCGCTGGCGTAAGCCAGGCTGAAGTGTGGCAGCGCCGGACACCGGAAACGGCCGAAACTGACTGGCTGGCACAGGAGGTGCCGGTAGCGCTGGTCTATAACGGCATCTCGCATGTGGTCATGATGGCGACGCCTGACAACCTTGAGGCGTTTGCGCTGGGTTTCTCGCTTTCAGAAGGGATTATTGAACAACCGGCTGAGATCTATGGCATCGATGTGGTGCCGGGCTGCAACGGCATTGAAGTACAGATTGAGCTCGCCAGCCGCCGGTTTATGGCGTTAAAAGCGCAGCGCCGGGCGATGGCGGGGCGAACCGGCTGCGGCGTCTGCGGCGTTGAGCAGCTGGATCAGATTGGTAAGCCGCTGAAGCCGCTGCCTTTTACCCAGACGTTTGACCTGGCTCAGCTGGACAGCGGGCTGGCGCGGCTGCGTGACTATCAGCCGGTGGGCAATCTTACCGGCTGTACGCACGCGGCGGCATGGCTCTCACCCGAGGGATTGCTGCCGGGCGGCTGTGAAGATGTCGGGCGGCACGTTGCGCTGGATAAGCTGCTGGGGCTGCGCAGTCAGCAGGGATGGCAGCAGGGCGCAGTACTGGTTTCCAGCCGCGCCAGCTATGAGATGGTGCAGAAGTCCGCCATGTGCGGCGTGGAGATCCTGTTTGCGGTCTCGGCCGCCACCCAGCTGGCGGTAGAGGTTGCGCAGCGCAGTAATCTGACGCTGGTAGGCTTCAGTAAGCCAGGGCGGGCAACGATCTATACCCACCCGCAGCGGCTGCGCTAGCCGGTTCAGGCCGCTGAACCGCAAATCCTTATCATTTCTACGGCATTGATAACCCTTTTATGGATCATGATTTTAACTATAATGATCCCACTGCTTACGCGGCACACTGGTAAGGTGATGCTGCAAAACATTAAATGGAGAGGAAGAACATGAGTTATTCACTGCCATCCCTGCCGTACGCCTACGACGCACTGGAACCGCACTTCGACAAGCAGACGATGGAAATCCATCACACCAAACACCACCAGACCTACGTAAACAACGCTAACGCAGCGCTGGAAGGTACCGAATTCGCCGATCTGCCGGTTGATGAGCTGATTACCAAACTGGATCAGCTGCCAGCAGACAAAAAAGGCCCGCTGCGTAACAACGCTGGCGGCCACGCTAACCATAGCCTGTTCTGGAAAGGCCTGAAAACCGGCACCACGCTGCAGGGCGACCTGAAAGCGGCGATCGAAAAAGATTTCGGTAGCGTTGAGAAATTCCAGGAAGAGTTTGAAAAAGCAGCAGCTACCCGTTTTGGCTCTGGCTGGGCGTGGCTGGTGAAAAAAGGCGACAAACTGGCTGTGGTTTCAACCGCTAACCAGGATAACCCGCTGATGGGTGACGCGATCGCCGGTGCGTCTGGCTTCCCAATCATTGGTCTGGATGTGTGGGAGCACGCTTACTATCTGAAGTATCAGAACAAGCGCCCTGACTACATCAAAGCGTTCTGGAACGTAGTGAACTGGGACGAAGCAGCAGCGCGTTTTGCTTCAGCAAAATAATCAGCGCTTATTTCTGCGTAAAAAACCGGTGCGATGTCGCCGGTTTTTTTTATCTGCGTCACGGCAATCTAAACCCCGGCTAAACAGCAAACCGTTTAGTGCCGGCGGGGTGGGGTCATTAACGAATCGTTGAAGCGGCTGTGCTTAACATTGCAGCAGGTTTTTTCGAGACGTTAAGCTCCTTATGACAACAATTACCCACACTAAATCGGGCGATCTCTCTTCTCCAGCGCTGTTTTTTCCGCTGATCAGCGGCAAACTTCGACCTGATAATCTCTGGCACAGCGGCCGCTTTCGTACCAAGTTTGCGTTGCGAACGGCGCTCTATCCGTTTACCACGCTGACCTATCTGCAGCAGCTGGCGCAGCTGCCCTTTTTGCCACAGCTGATGGCCAGCCAGGGTCTGCTGCCCGCTAAACCGCATCGTCCCTATCTCTGTTCGCGGTTTAGCGTGGCGCAGCGCGCACGCGCTATCGTGCAGCACTACCAGCATGTTGCACAGCTTGATAATCCCGCCCTGCGTCAGCTGATGCTGAATCCGGCCGGGACGCCTGTTGCACAGCTCAGCGGCAAAAATGAAGAGCAGTTTACGATTGCCTGCAGCTCCGGCTATTACGATCGCGAAGGTGAGCTGACGCTGACGTTGCACTATCAAAGTATGCTGCTGGCCTCCCTCTCATTCTCGCTGATTGGCGGGCCGCAGCGGTGTACGCTGTTTATTGGCGGACTGCAGGGGCCGCGCAAGCATATTCCGTCGGAGGCGATCCGCGAAGCGACCAAAGCGGCGCACGGTCTGTTTCCCAAGCGCGTGCTGATGGAAGCACTGTTTCTGCTGGCGGAGGCGTGTGGAGCAGAAGCGATAGCCGCCGTCGGCGACACCACGCATGTGTTTCGCAGCCTGCGCTATCGACACAGTAAAGGGGATAAGTTTTTTGCCAGCTACAGTGAGTTCTGGCTGTCGCTGGGCGGCGAGGAGCGGGCCGACGGCTGCTTTACGCTGCCGCTGCAGATGGAGCGCAAAGCGCTGGAGGAGATAGCCAGTAAAAAGCGCGCCGAATATCGCCGGCGCTACACGCTGCTCGACAGCCTGAAAGAGCAGGTTCAGCAGGCCGCCGGCTGCGCTCACCGCGCAGACCGTGCAGCCTGAACAGCCTTAGAACGGCTGTTTTGCGTAGCCGGTCATGACTTTCAGACCCATTTCTCGTCCCAGCGCGGTCATCGGATGCACCACAACCAGGCCGCGCACGCTTTTCTTCAGCGCACCCATGTTGGCCTGCTCTTTTTTCGTGATTTCACGGCTGAACGGCAGCTGCTGCAGCTGCTGCGCCTCTTTGCTCAGCTTTTCATCACGTACGCCGCGCAGACGTTTAATCTCCTGCACCAGCGTCTCTTTCTCTTTCAGCAGCGCACCCAGCTTTTCAGCGTCACCCGCTTCCAGCAGCTGGGGTTCTTTGCGGTTCAGTGCGTCCAGCTGATCGCTGAGGCGTTTGATCTCGGCTTTGACTTGTTCTTTCATTGGAAAAACTCATTAAGGAAAACAGGGAAAGGATACATTAATTTAGGCCGGGCGGGCAGTATGACTGTTCGATGTACCGCTGCCTGAGGTCAGACAGCGGGCTTTTTGAATGCCTGCTTGTGCGAAATTCGGGAAATCAGTTCGGTCAAAGAGAGCACCATGGTGGATCGCACCATCTGCAGATAACGCTGCTGCTGCATAATGCGCAGCGCCTCATCATCGCGGGTGAAGTCGGGCTGCGGCGGCCAGGCGACCACACAGTGCAGTTCACTGAACGGCCCCAGCACCTCGTCATCGGTAAAGCGATAGTCGCTGGCGTCGTGGTTCAGCTCTTCGCGCAGCGTCAGCAGTAGTTCGCAATCCTCATACTCCTGCCGCGTAATCACGCCCAGTCCGTAAACAAGCTTAAGACGTACCGACAGCTCGCCCAGCGGCCCGTCTCCCAGCAGCAGTGGTTCGACGGCGTACCTTACCGCATAATCATCTTTGCGAAAAACCTGCAGCACCAGCAGATTAACCGCTTCTGCCAGCAGTTCAACCGCAGCAATCAGAAAGCTTCTCACCGAACGACCGGCGTTCAGGCGCTCAAGCACCTGGTTTTCAAAAGCCTGCTTCTCTTCCATCATTGCCTGCATCGTTCAGCTACCGTCTGCGGGCGCAACCCTGTTGCGCCCGGTTTGCTCACCCGGGGGCGCGCATTATGCCATAGCGCTGTAAGCGCTCACCACAGCCTCTACTGCCTGACTCTCCGGCTCCAGGCCGGAAATTTTTACCAGCGTCTCTGCAACGCCCTGTTCCGCGATCAGCGTGGCCAGCTCCTGCGCCTGCGGATCGGCATCGCTGCGGTAGTGCATCGCGGCTGCGATCCCCTGCACCAGATTATCGTGCGGCAGCTGGTACTCCAGCGTGCCGAGCAGCGGTTTAATCAGGCGATCGCCTGCGCTCAGCTTGCGCAGCGGCTGGCGGCCTACGCGCTCGACGTCATCTTTCAGGTAAGGGTTCTCAAAGCGGGTAAGGATTTTGCTGATGTAAGCCGCATGTTTCTCTGCATCAAAATCGTAGCGCCTGATCAGAACGGCGCCGCTCTCCTGCATGGCCCCCTCAACCACGGCGCGAATGCGGCTATCCAGGATCGCATCGCGAATGGTTACATGACCCGCCAGTTTGCCCAGATAAGCGGTAATAGCGTGGCCGGTATTAAGGGTAAAGAGCTTGCGTTCAACAAACGCCATCAGATTGTCGGTCAGTTCCATGCCAGGGATCGCCGGCAGCGCCCCTTTAAACTGCGTTTTATCAACAATCCATTCGCTGAAGGTCTCAACGGTCACTTCCAGCGGATCGCTGCTGCCCGCTTCAGAAGGCGGGACAATACGATCCACGGCGGAATCGACAAAGCCGACGTGCGCTTCTGCCCAGGCGTGATGCTGCGCCGGCAGCGCCTTCAGCACATGCTGCTTCAGCTGACTGGTGCCGCGCACCATATTTTCGCAGGCGATGATGTTAAGCGGTGCCGTATTACCCCGATCGTGACGGGCGATCAGACCCTGCGCCACGCTGCCGGCAATACGTTCGAGGATCTGCGGTCCGACGGCAGTCGTGACCAGATCGACTTCAGCGATCAGCGCAATGATGTCATCGCTGGTGCTGTTAACGGCGCTGACGCCGGTGACCGTCTCCGTTTTTGCCTGTTCGCCAACAACATGAACCGGATAAGTGTGACGGGCGTTAAGGGCATCCAGCACAACCTGATTGACGTCAGCAAAGACCAGCTCGATGCCGGCATCGGCCAGCAGCTTGCCGATAAATCCGCGACCAATATTGCCTGCTCCAAAATGTAACGCTTTCATAAAATTGACCCATCTCAAATAGCGAAAGGGCGGGCATTTCCGCCCCGGACACAGGGCGGGCCTGCCCGCCCCGGGGAAAAAACTGCTGACTGATTACGCTTTGACGCTGCTGCCTGAGAGCAGATCCAGCACTTCCTGCACGCTGCGGGTCTGCGCCAGTCGTTCAATCACGCTATCATCATCCAGCGCGTTGGTCAGGCTGGTGATCACCTGAATGTGCTCATTGTTGCGGGCCGCAATCCCGATCACCAGGCGCGCCACCTCATCCGGCTCATCGCCAAACTGTACGCCTGCCGGATACTGACAGAACACCACGCCTGTTTTCAGCACGCGATCTTTCGCTTCTACCGTTCCGTGCGGAACCGCAATCGACTCACCCAGATAGGTTGGCGTCAGCTTTTCACGGGCCAGCATCGCCTCAACGTACTCTGGCTGGACATAGCCACCTTTTACCAGCTGCTCACCGGCAAAGCGGATCGCCTGTTCTTTGTTGCTGGCGCTCAGATCGAGGAATACGTTATCCGTCCCGAGCTTAAACAGGTGCGTATTCTCGTTATCAAAGCTGTCTGCCAGCGTTGACTGCACCGTTTCGCGATGCGCCACGCTGCGGTTTACCGTGACCAGTCGCTCGGTCAGGTTGGTGTAGAGCGCGCTATCAAGGAAATTATTCAGCGAGATATGCTGCGCCTGCGGTGCCTGACGCATCGCCCGTTCCGTAAGATCGCGGTGTGTGATCACCAGGTCAACGTCACCCGGCAGCGCATTAATAGCGCTGTTCGTCACCGACACATTCGTGAGGCCCGCATCCTGCACTTTTTTGCGCAGCACGCCGGCACCCATGGCGCTGGAACCCATACCGGCGTCACAGGCAACGATGATTTTACGCACGTGGCTCACGTCTACGCTGTGAGCGTCAGCTACTACCGGCGCGCCTGCCGCCGGCTGGCCTTTAGACTGCGCTTTCATGTCGCGCATACGCTGGGTCGCCGCTTCAATATCTTCGTCTTCTTTCACTTTGCTGGTTTTCAGCAGGATAGAAGAGACAACAAAAGAGACGGCAAAAGCGGCTACGATAGCGGCAACGTTAGCAAAATAGGCGCCTTTTGGCGTCATCGCCAGCACGGCCAGGATAGAACCCGGTGACGCCGGAGAGACCAGGCCGCCATTCAGCAGCGTCAGCGTAAATACGCCGGTCATACCGCCCAGGATCACCGCCAGCAGCAGGCGCGGCGCCATCAGCACATACGGGAAGTAAATCTCATGGATGCCGCCGAGGAAGTGGATAATAGCGGCACCGCCCGCTGACTGTTTGGCGCTGCCGCGACCAAAGATCATATAAGCGACCAGCACGCCCATCCCCGGGCCCGGGTTAGCTTCGATCAGGAAGAAGATCGATTTACCCGCTTCGCTCGCCTGCTGAATACCCAGCGGCGAGAAAATGCCGTGGTTGATGGCGTTGTTAAGGAACAGGATTTTCGCCGGCTCAACAAAAATAGAGGTCAGCGGCAGCAGGTTGTTCTGCACCATCAGGTTAACCCCGGCGGCGAGAATGTGCGACAGCCCCTGCACCAGCGGACCAATAGCCAGGAACGCCAGCAGCGCCAGCAGCATACCGATGATGCCGGCGGAGAAGTTATTCACCAGCATCTCGAAACCGCTTTTGATCTTGCCGTCAACGGCCCGGTCAAACGCGCGGATTGCCCAGCCGCCCAGCGGTCCGGCAAGCATCGCGCCGAGGAACATCGGCATATCGGCACCGACAATGACGCCCATTGTTGTAATGGCGCCGACCACGCCACCGCGATCGCCGCCGACCAGACGGCCGCCGGTGAAGCCAATCAGCAGCGGCAGCAGATAGGTAATCATCGGACCGACGAGTTTCGCCAGCGTTTCGTTCGGGATCCATCCGGTTGGAATAAACAGCGCGGTGATGATACCCCATGCGATAAACGCACCGATGTTAGGCATCACCATATTACTCAGAAAGCGACCAAAGCTCTGCACTCTGACCTTGACTGATGAGGACATAAACCCACCCCTTATTGAGACGCGCTGCAATAAGAGCGCGCATTTGTTTTTGTTGAGACATTACGGCGGGGGCCGTGGCATTACTGTATGCAGGCGGACTCTAGCACTTGTTCAGGAGCGTGCGTAGCGTCCGGAATTAGTGTGATCCATATCACGCAAAAGCGGGGTGAACAGGGGGGGGTAATGTGACTCTTGTCACACAAAGACAGGATAAAAAAGCAGCGACGCCGAAAAATTCAGCAAAAAAGCGGGTTTTATGTGATAAGCCTCACTCTTTGGTAGTGCGGGTTTATTGCAGAAGTGTGATTAGCGTCACAAAGAATTTCTGGTCATAATTGCGCCAGATCACAGGCGGGTAGGTAAAGCGACAGGCCGTTATAAAGCGAAGCGCAGCGAGAACCGGGCAGTGGTAATACTGCCCGTAACCGGCGTTATTGCCAGGAACCCTGTACTGCATTTTGCGCCTGCGTCAGCGCCTGCGCATTTGCAGACAGCTCACTCATCAGCACATTGTACCGGGTCGCCTGATCCTGCGTCGGGAACTGTACGCCACCATCATTAAAAGTGACGCGTGTTCCCTGCGATTGCAGATAGTCTCCGGTCTGTACAGCGCTCTGGCTCAGCGCCTGCAGCTTAGGCAGCAGCGGGATCAGCGTGCCTGCCGGCTGTGTAACCACTTTTGCATAGGCTGCGTCATACGACTTTTTCAGGTCGTCGGGCTGTTTAAGCGTCGCCTTGCTGCTGTCAGCCTGCATTTTCGCGCTCTGGATCTGCTGCGTCAGAACGCTGAGATTGCCGCTCACCTGACGCAGGGTATCGCGGCGGGTCAGATAATCCTGCGGAACGCGAATCGCTGCCAGCTCATCCACGACCGGACGCATACCCTGTTCCGTGGCCTGACTCACCTGCTGAGAAAAGCCATACAGAATGGCATAGTCACTGGCGTAGTTACCGAAGGTCTGCTTCTGGTTTTCACTCAGTGCCGGCAGATGTTCACCGCTGCGCATCACGGTATTTTGCAGAAAATCGTTAAACGCCTTACGCTGATCGCCCTCTTTGTCACCGCAGGCGGTGAGTTGCAATATGACCAGCGCGCTGGCGAGCAGCATGCCGGTACGCATCCAGATGCGGGAAGTTCCTGACGCCATGTTTCAACTCCTGTCGTGACAAAATGGCAATATGTGAATCGCTGAGAATGGTCCTAAAGAATAGTGCAATGGCCTGGCGTGCACAATGACCGAAGGCGTGCAGTGTGATGCTCTCCGGTCAGCGCGCCCGTGTGGCACAGCAATAGTCAACGATGTGGCAGACCGCTGCCCCATTTCAGCCCCTGACCAGCTAGCAGGCGAAGGAGTGCACGCAGCAGAGGCGGCATAACTCATAACCTTTCCTTTAATATGCATCAGACTGGTGCATCTCTGCTCTATTATTGAGCACAATGCGAACAAAAATGCCGCAGCGGCGGTGCGAAACGTCCGCAGGATGCGAAATGCGGATCTGGCGCTATTTTTGCTTCATTCAGGACAGGGGGCAGAGTGTGACAGACAGCAACTTTTTACCTGACAGGCACTTAAGCGTTACTGCAGGTTTTAGCCATAAGCAAGATGAAAAAATAATCAAAAAACAGACAGCAATTCCTGGATTCTGACCCATACTAAGAAACCCGGCAATTGTTGCATTGCGCTGACATGTTCGCAGTGCCCAGCAGGCTGTGTCCCGTAACGGTTTTATAAATCTAACGTCCAAACCGCTGCGGGATGCAGCCTGATAAAGCCTGGTTTCAGCATCATTTGATGCTTACCTCTCTACTTTCACGTGCTTCATAGTGAGTTTTAAGGAGTTCTCTATGGAATTAAAAGATCCAATGGTTGAATTACTCAGCAGTCTTGAGCAAATTGTTTTGACACGTGATGCTAAGCCTTCCGTATCAGATATTGCACTCAACACGGTGTCAGTTCCCGAGCCACAGCGTTTACGTGAGATGACCGGCATGCAGGTGGATGAGTTCGCCCGCGTGATGGGGGTGAGCGTCTCATCAGTAAAAAGCTGGGAAGCGCAGCGCACGCGCCCCTCCGCTACGGCACGCAAATTGATGAAGCTGCTGCAGGCGAATCCCTATCTGGGACGGCAGCTGCTTGAGTAACCAATTATCGGTTCTCCGAACCCGCCTGCACGGCGGGTTTTTTATTTCAGCGCTTCAAATTTAGCCGTCTGACGGGCGAACCAGCTTTCCGGAACGTTATAGGGGGGCTGCGACAGTTGCTGCAATCCCTGTTTGATATTCTGATGCGCCTGCTGCCAGAGCTGTTTATCGCCCTGCAGCAGTAGCTGAATCTGCACCTGCTTCTCAATCAGATAAACGCGCGCAAAATCCGGGTCAAACTGCACTATCGCGCGGGTATTATCGATAATATCTGCCAGCTTGATCGTCTGCGCTTCGGGTGAGGCGTCCGCCGTATGCCGGAAGTGTGCCAGTTTGCGCGCCGCGCGGTTTCTGGCCTGCGGCTGGGCGCTATCAGTCAGCATCGCGACCAGGCCGGCTACGCGCTGGCCAAACTGCTGTTCAATATCCTGTAGCGTGCTGGATGTGTCTTCTACCGTATCGTGCAGCCAGGCAGCTGCCAGCATCTCTTCATCATCGGTTACGCTGCGCACCAGTTCAGCCACTGCCTGCGGGTGAACGATATAGGGCTCATCGGTGTATTTACGTCGCTGGCCTGTAGCTGCATGAAGTTCAGTAGCAAAACGACGCGCCTGCTCCTCCAGTGAATCCTGCATCTTCACTCTCCCGTGAAAAGTAGCTTGCAATTATCTAGCGCGCTATCTATATTAATTTGCATGAACAGTAATCAAGATGGCAAAAAAGTGAAGCGGCCGCCACCCCAGGTTGATCAGCATCTCTGTTTCGCGCTCTACTCGGCGAATCTGGCCATGCATAAGGTCTATCGTCAGCAGCTGGCGGCACTCAATATCACCTATCCGCAATACCTGGTGATGCTGGTGCTCTGGGTGCAGGATGATGTCACGGTGTCAGAGATTGGCGAACAGCTGTTTCTTGACTCCGCGACGCTGACGCCGCTGCTTAAGCGGCTGGAAACAGCCGGGCTGGTGCGCCGGCAGCGTTCACGCCAGGATGAACGGCAGGTCGTGGTGACGCTGACCGATGAGGGGCGCGAGCTACAGGCGCGCGCCGCTGCGATTCCGGAAGCGGTGCAGTGTGCGACGGCCTGTGACACCGGGACGATGGCAGCGCTGAAAGAGCAGCTTGATATGCTGCGCACCAATCTGAACCGCGCAGGCTGACTGCGCGGATAAAAAAGCATTTACATCGGCGCGGATAAGTAGCGCGTTATTATATAGCGAACGGAGATAAAGTATGTCTTTAGACAAAGTGGTTTATACAGCTAAAGCAAAAGCAACCGGTGGCCGTGACGGACGTGCAACCTCTTCTGACAACGTCCTGGACGTTAAGCTGGGCGTGCCAAAAGAGATGGGCGGAGCCGGTGGCGAGGCGACTAATCCGGAGCAGCTGTTTGCGGCGGGCTATTCAGCCTGTTTCCTCGGCGCCATGAAATTTGTTGCCGGTCGCGACAAAATCGCGATGCCAAAAGAGGCGTGGATTGAAGGTGAAGTTGGCATCGGCCCGATTCCGACCGGTTTTGGTATTGAAGCTACGCTGAATATCCACCTGCCGGAGATGGATGCTGCAGAAGCCCAAAAGCTGGTCGATGCTGCACACATCGTGTGCCCTTACTCTAATGCCACCCGCGGCAATATCGACGTGACGCTGAATATCATTAATTAAGCACGCACGCGGTTAACCGGGCTCCTGCGGGAGCCTTTTTTATTCACCCGCTTTTAGCCCGCACAAAAAAATCTGGTCTTACCATTGGTTAAATGTTCTACTGCTGCGCTTAACACGGCATCGCAGTTATTTTCGGTTCAGATTCGTCCCGATCCTGCTCGATACGTCACGCTTTTCCATTCTCAAAGCGAACCTTGCTGTCTGAACAGAGTCACAGGAACGGTGATAAATCGACACCGGGTCGGGAACAGAAAATTTAAATGAATTATATCAAAAGTTTAACTCAGCAGAAGCTTTCTCTGCTGCTCGCACTTTATCTTGGCATCCTGCTAAACCTGCCAATTTTTTACCGCCGCTTTGACGGCTTCTTAACCAAATCAACCCCGTCCGACTGGCTTTCTGCTGTTGCTGAAGTCACGGCCGCTGTTTTACTTACCTTTTTCCTGATGCGCCTGCTCTCGCTGGGTGGAAAATGGGCTTACCGCGTGCTGGCCAGTCTGCTGGTAGTGATTTCCGTGGCCGCGGCATATTACATGACCTTCTTTAATGTCGTGATTGGCTACGGCATTGTGGCTTCGGTTATGACAACCGACATCGATCTCTCTAAAGAAGTGATCGGCCTGCATTTTATTGTCTGGATGGTGCTGGTCAGCGCGCTGCCGCTGCTGCTGATCTGGCGCAACCGGCTGCGTATGACGCTGATTGAGCAGCTAAAAACACCGGGACAGCGCCTGAAACCGGTAGCCATTATGCTGCTGAGCGTGGCGCTGGTATGGTTGCCGATCCGCTATTTTGACAAACTGCAGAAAACGCAGGAAGAGATCACGAATATCGATCTGCCCAGCTATGGCGGGGTAGTGGCACACTCTTATCTGCCTTCTAACTGGATTGCTGCTCTGGGGCTGTTTACCTGGACTAAAGTGGATGAAAAGCTGGACAGCGAAGCGCTGTTCGATCCGGCGAAAAACTTTACCTATGTGGCACCGGCAGGCATTGATGACACTTACGTCGTGTTTGTTATCGGTGAAACCACGCGCTGGGATCATATGGGGATGCTGGGCTACGATCGCGATACCACGCCAAAGCTCTCCAAAGAGAAAAACCTGGTGGCGTTCCGCGGTGAGTCCTGCGACACCGCAACCAAGCTCTCGCTGCGCTGCATGTTTGTTCGCGAAGGCGGCACCATGGATAATCCGGGTCGTACTCTGAAAGAGCAGAACGTATTTGCCGTCATGAAAGAGCTGGGTTTTACCTCTGAGCTGTTCGCCATGCAGAGCGAGGTCTGGTTCTATGACAATGCCGATGTGAATAACTTCTCTTTCCGCGAGCAGATCGGCTCTGAAAAGCGTAATCAGGGTAAAGCGGTAGACGACATGCTGCTGGTGCCGGAACTGCAGGCTTCCCTGCAGCGTTTCCCGAAAGGCAAACATCTGGTGGTGCTGCATACCAAAGGCTCACACTATCTTTACTCGCAGCGCTATCCCCGCAGCTTCGCGCGTTATCAGCCTGAGTGCATGGGCGTGGATGACACCTGCAGCAAGGCGCAGTTGATCAACGCTTATGACAACTCTGTTTTGTATGTGGACTCGATGCTCGACAGCGTACTGGATCAGCTGCGTGATAAAAAAGCGCTGGTGTTCTATGCGGCGGACCACGGCGAGTCGATCAGCGAAAATATGCACCTGCACGGCACCCCACGTGAGATGGCGCCGCCTGAGCAGTTCCGCGTGCCGATGATGGTCTGGGCGTCCGATAAATATCTGGACGATCCGGTGAACCGCAGCAACTTTGAGCGACTGCAGGCGCAGCAGCGTGTCGGTAAAACGCATCGTCACGTTGAGCTGTTTGATACCATACTGGGCTGTCTGGGCTACACCTCACCCAATGGCGGTATCAATCCGGCAAACAACTGGTGTCAGGCTCCGGCCGCTAAAGCACCGAGCAATCTCTGACCGGTATGCCCGCGCTGAGATCGCCTTCCCGGCGCGGGTTGCCTGCTTTTCAGGCAATCAGGCAGCTTTAAAGGGAAAAGGGATTGACGCTGTAAAGGCGCAGCAGTAATATTCGCCCCCATCGGCGAGTAGCGCAGCTTGGTAGCGCAACTGGTTTGGGACCAGTGGGTCGGAGGTTCGAATCCTCTCTCGCCGACCATCATTTAAGAAACCTGCTTTGCAAAAAGCAGGTTTTTTTGTCTGTCGTATTTGCACTCTCAGGGTGAAATGCGCGACCGCTTCGTAAAGACGAGGTCCGTCCCTGATCGCCCGTCACACGCCATTCATGGCGTGTGACGCTTTACTCCACGGCCCCGCATTTCATCCTTTATCCGGCTTCGGTGATGACTGAGGATTTACTGGCCTTCCCTGAACCAGACTCACATCCCGGCAGCGATCAAGCAAAGTCATCAATTTACGCGTTCCATTAATCATCACCGGGATAAACCTTATTATTCCTCAACACCGCTCTTCATCACTTGCTGCATCAAAGCACCTCTCTTAATTCGCGACACATTCTGCTTATGACCGGCTTTTGCTTTTTGCTGATTTCTTATGCCATTACGCCAGCATATTTCGCTACCCGAACGTCATAACGCACGGGGAATCGTTCAGATATTCGACGTTTATCGACAATTTTAAAATGTTTTTTAGCGGTGATAATCACTGTTATTTGACGCAAGCGCCAGATAATCCAGCGGTATCGAACGCTTTTTCACCGCCTTATATATCGGTTTCTCTCTCCAGTGCTCTTTTTTATCGTTGCTTGCACTTACTCACACTCTGTGTAAATAACCCCACGTTGTATTGACGTTCGTTGCAACTGTTGACAAATTGATGCTTCAGTAAGATGTAGAGACGGACGCATCTGGCTGGTGTATCCCGCCAGGGCAATAACAATAACCGCTCACATTCTGGTCGCTGTCAGACCTGCCCGTACCGCATAAAAAAATCAGAGGACGGGCGATGCACACAACATCACATCACAATGGAGCAAAACATGATGAACTCCCGGGCTAAATCCAGGATGCTGAAGGCCGGTCTCAGCCTGATTGCGATGACCGTCGCTGCCGGTGTTCAGGCGAAGACCCTTGTCTACTGTTCAGAAGGCTCGCCGGAAGGTTTCAACCCGCAGCTCTTTACCTCTGGCACCACCTATGACGCCAGCTCGGTCCCGATTTATAACCGTCTGGTTGAGTTTAAAACCGGCACCACTGAACTGCAGCCAGGCCTGGCTGAAAAGTGGGATGTCAGCGAAGATGGCAAAACCTACACTTTCCACCTGCGCCAGGGCGTGAAGTGGCAGAGCACGAAAGATTTCAAACCAACGCGTGAATTTAACGCCGATGACGTGGTGTTTTCATTTGAGCGCCAGCTCGATAAAAACAATAAATTCCACGGCGTCTCTGGCGGCAGCTACGAATATTTTGAAGGCATGGATATGCCGAAGCTGATCGGCAAAATTGAAAAAGTTGACGATCACACCGTGCGTTTTACCCTGACCCGTCCTGAAGCGCCTTTCCTCGCTGACCTCGGTATGGACTTCGCCTCTATTCTTTCTAAAGAGTATGCGGATAACATGCTGAAAGCAGGCACGCCGGAAAAACTCGACCTGAATCCGGTCGGCACCGGCCCGTTTGTACTGCAGCAGTATCAGAAAGATTCACGCATTCTCTACAAAGCGAACCCGGACTTCTGGGGCACTAAACCAAAAATCGATCGTCTGGTCTTCTCTATTACGCCAGATGCGTCAGTGCGCTACGCCAAGCTGCAGAAGGGCGAGTGCCAGGTGATGCCTTATCCAAACCCGGCTGACATCGCCAGCATGAAGAAAGACAGCAAAATCAATCTGATGGAGCAGCCTGGCCTGAACGTGGGTTATCTCTCATTTAACACAGAGAAAAAGCCGCTGGATAACGCCAAAGTGCGTCAGGCACTGACCATGGCGGTCAACAAGCAGGCGATCATCGATGCGGTCTATCAGGGAGCAGGGCAGGCAGCGAAAAACCTGATCCCGCCAACCATGTGGGGCTATAACGACGAGATCAAAGATTACGCCTACGATCCGGAAAAAGCCAAAGCGCTGCTGAAAGAAGCAGGCATGGCGGATGGCTTCTCTATCGATCTCTGGGCAATGCCGGTGCAGCGTCCATACAACCCGAACGCGCGCCGCATGGCGGAGATGGTTCAGGCGGACTGGGCGAAAATTGGCGTAAAAGCCAAAATTGTTACCTATGAGTGGGGCGAATATCTCAAGCGCGCCAAAGCAGGTGAACACCAGACGGTGATGATGGGCTGGACCGGCGACAATGGCGATCCGGATAACTTCTTTGCCACCCTGTTCAGCTGTGCAGCGGCAAAAGATGGCTCCAACTACTCCCGCTGGTGCTACAAGCCGTTTGAAGATCTGATCCAGCCGGCCCGTGCGGAAGCCGATCACAATAAACGTATTGCGCTCTACAAGCAGGCGCAGGTTGTTATGCACGATCAGGCTCCGGCACTGATCATTGCACACTCGACCGTCTATGAGCCTGTCAGCAAGAAAGTGAGCGGCTATGTGGTTGATCCGTTAGGTAAGCATCACTTCGAAAACGTCGATATTCAGGAATAACCCTTTCGGATTATCACGGTGAGGGCCAGCCTGCTGGCCCTCGGATGCGCTCTTCGCCATCCGTGTCCCGTACTTTTTTCCGGCAAATACTTTTACTGAAGCGCTGCCTGCATCGCGTCCGGCTTTGCCGACCGCGCGTTATGAGCAATGTAGTCCCGCGACGACTTTCCGCTGCGGGAGAATGACTGAGAATCCGGCTTATGCTGCAATTCATACTCCGACGTCTGGGCCTTGTCATCCCGACGTTTATCGGTATTACCCTACTGACCTTTGCGTTTGTTCATCTGATCCCCGGCGACCCGGTGCTGATCATGGCGGGCGAACGCGGTATCTCCCCGGAGCGTCACGCACAGCTGATGGCGCAGTTTGGCCTCGACCAGCCGATGTGGAAGCAGTACATCACCTATATCAACGGGGTGCTGCACGGCGATCTCGGTATCTCTCTGAAGAGCCGCATTCCGGTGTGGGATGAGTTTGTCCCGCGCTTCCAGGCGACGCTGGAGCTGGGCATCTGTGCCATGCTGTTTGCTATCGCCGTGGGTATTCCGGTGGGCGTACTGGCCGCCGTAAAGCGCGGATCGGTTTTCGATCATACCGCCGTGGGGATCTCCCTGACCGGCTACTCCATGCCGATCTTCTGGTGGGGGATCATGCTGATTATGCTGGTATCGGTGCAGCTCAACCTGACGCCGGTCTCTGGCCGGGTCAGCGATACCATCTTCCTTGACGACAGCCATCCCCTGACCGGCTTTATGCTGATCGATACGCTCCTGTGGGGGGAAGAGGGCGACTTCAAAGATGCGGTCATGCATATGATCCTGCCGGCGATTGTGCTGGGCACCATTCCGCTGGCGGTGATTGTGCGTATGACGCGCTCCTCCATGCTGGAGGTGCTGGGCGAGGATTATATCCGCACCGCCCGCGCCAAAGGGCTGACGCGCATGCGGGTTATTGTCGTGCATGCGCTGCGTAATGCGATGCTGCCGGTGGTTACCGTTATCGGTCTGCAGGTCGGTACGCTGCTGGCCGGTGCGATTCTGACCGAGACTATCTTCTCATGGCCGGGTCTGGGCCGCTGGCTGATTGAAGCGCTGCAGCGCCGCGACTATCCGGTAGTGCAGGGCGGCGTGCTGCTGGTTGCCATCCTGATCATTCTGGTCAACCTGCTGGTTGATCTGCTGTATGGCGTGGTTAACCCGCGCATCCGACATAAGAAATAAGGGGGAGCTATGTCTGCTGTTGAACCCGCGCGCGTAACTGCCGCACCAAAGCCGATGACCCCGTTTCAGGAATTCTGGCACTATTTTAAACGTAATAAGGGCGCAGTCATCGGCCTGGTCTACATCACGCTGATGCTGCTGATTGCAATTTTTGCCGATTTTCTGGCACCGCACGGTCCGGCAGAGCAGTTCCGCGATGCGCTGCTGCATCCGCCGGTATGGCAGGAGGGCGGCAGCTGGAGTTATATCCTCGGCACCGATGATGTGGGCCGCGATATTTTGTCACGCCTGATGTTCGGGGCGCGCCTGTCGCTGCTGGTAGGCTGCCTGGTCGTGGTACTGTCACTGATTTTTGGCGTGATTTTTGGCCTGATGGCGGGCTACCTCGGTGGCGTGGTGGATGCCACTATTATGCGTCTGGTCGATATCATGCTGGCGCTGCCCAGCCTGCTGCTGGCGCTGGTGCTGGTAGCCATCTTTGGCCCCTCCATCGTCAACGCTTCGCTGGCGCTGACGTTTGTGGCGCTGCCGCATTATATCCGCCTGACGCGCGCGGCGGTGCTGGTTGAGGTTAACCGCGATTATGTCACCGCTTCCGGCGTGGCAGGTGCGGGAACGCTGCGTCAGATGTTCATCAATATTCTGCCAAACTGCCTGGCTCCGCTGATTGTGCAGGCATCGCTCGGTTTCTCCAACGCCATTCTCGACATGGCGGCGCTGGGCTTTCTCGGAATGGGGGCGCAGCCGCCGACGCCGGAGTGGGGCACCATGCTCTCTGACGTTCTGCAGTATGCGCAAAGTGCCTGGTGGGTAGTGACCTTCCCCGGAGTGGTCATCCTGCTGACGGTTCTGGCATTCAACCTCATGGGCGATGGTTTGCGTGATGCACTCGACCCGAAACTCAAGCAGTAAAGAGGCACCGAGATGGCGTTATTAAATGTAGAGAAGTTATCGGTGCATTTCGGCGACGAAAAAACACCGTTCCGTGCGGTTGACCGCATCAGTTATCAGGTAGAGCAGGGCCAGGTCGTAGGGATTGTCGGTGAGTCGGGCTCCGGTAAATCAGTCAGTTCGCTGGCGATTATGGGTCTGATCGATTTTCCTGGCCGCGTCATGGCTGAGAAGCTGGAGTTTAACCAGCGCGATTTGCAGAAGATTTCTGAAAAAGAGCGCCGGCAGCTGGTTGGCGCAGAAGTGGCGATGATTTTTCAGGATCCGATGACCAGCCTCAATCCCTGCTATACCGTGGGTTTCCAGATTATGGAAGCGCTCAAGGTGCACCAGGGCGGCAGTAAACGCACCCGCCGCCAGCGCGCTATCGATCTGCTGGAGCAGGTGGGTATTCCCGATCCGGCTTCGCGGCTTGATGTCTATCCGCACCAGCTGTCGGGCGGCATGAGCCAGCGCGTGATGATCGCCATGGCGATTGCCTGCAAGCCTAAGCTGCTGATTGCCGATGAGCCAACCACGGCGCTGGATGTCACCATTCAGGCGCAGATCATCGAACTGCTGCTGGCGCTGCAGAAGCAGGAGAACATGGCGCTGATCCTCATCACCCACGATCTGGCGCTGGTTGCCGAAGCGGCGCAGCACATTATTGTGATGTATGCCGGTCAGGTGGTGGAGAGCGGCAAAGCCGTGGATATCTTCAGGGCGCCGCGTCATCCCTATACGCAGGCGCTGCTGCGGGCGCTGCCGGAGTTTGCGGCAGACAAGGCGCGGCTGGCATCGCTGCCGGGCGTGGTGCCGGGCAAATATGACCGGCCCTCTGGCTGCCTGCTGAATCCGCGCTGCCCCTATGTGACCGATCGCTGCCGTACCGAAGAACCTGCGCTGCGCGACATTCCGGGCCGCCAGTCTAAATGCCACTTCCCACTGGATGATGCCGGGAGACCGACCTATGAGTCCTGATAACACGAAGCAGGATTATCTGCTGCAGGCGATTGACCTGAAAAAACACTACCCGGTGAAGAAAGGCCTGTTTGGTCAGGAGCGCCTGGTGAAGGCGCTGGATGGCGTCTCCTTCAACCTCGAACGGGGTAAAACGCTGGCGGTAGTCGGTGAGTCGGGCTGCGGAAAATCCACGCTTGGCCGTCTGCTGACCATGATCGAAACCCCGACCGAAGGCGAGCTTTACTGGCACGGACAGGATTTGCTGAAGCACGATCCGCAGGCGCAAAAACTGCGCCGGCAGAAAATTCAGATCATCTTTCAGAACCCCTATGGCTCGCTCAACCCGCGTAAAAAAATCAGCCAGATCCTTGAGGAGCCGCTGATTATCAACACCGCGCTGAGCAAAGCGGAGCGGCGCGAAAAAACGCTGGAGATGATGGCGAAAGTGGGTCTCAAGACCGAACATTACGATCGCTACCCGCACATGTTCTCCGGCGGTCAGCGTCAGCGTATTGCCATTGCGCGCGGATTGATGCTGGATCCGGATGTCCTGATCGCGGATGAGCCGGTTTCAGCGCTCGATGTTTCGGTACGCGCGCAGGTGCTGAACCTGATGATGGATCTGCAGCAGGACCTGGGCCTCTCCTACGTCTTTATTTCGCACGACCTCTCAGTGGTCGAGCACATCGCCGATGAAGTTATGGTGATGTACCTCGGGCGCTGCGTGGAGAAAGGCAGTAAAGAGGCGATCTTCAGCAATCCGCGCCATCCTTATACGCAGGCGCTGCTTTCCGCCACGCCGCGTCTTAATCCGGATGAGCGGCGCGAGCGTATCAAACTGACCGGTGAGCTGCCCAGCCCGCTCAATCCGCCGCCGGGCTGTGCGTTCAACGCGCGCTGCCGGCGCCGTTTTGGCACCTGCGTGCAGCTGCAGCCAAAACTCAAACGCTATGGCGATCAGCAGGTTGCCTGCTTTGCCGTCGATCAGGATGAAAACCAGCCGCTGGAAACACCCTGATTAACGCCACTGATAAAAAAGGCTCCCGCGGGAGCCTTTCTTTTTTTTAGCGAAAACAGTTCAGCAATGCTAACCTTTATCAGGTTAACCGGGCACAGGACCGGAAATCTATCACATTACGTTATCTGACCGTCAGCGACAGGGCTCCCCGCGCAGCGCGCTAAGACAAATTCTTAAATCACCGCGCAGGCGTTGCCGGCTTAACCGCTGGGGTTACGCAACGCCAAAATCATAAATATCCTTATTTTACAAATATTTAATTTCTTTTCGGCGGCATTTTCGTTTCGGTTAACGGCAATGCATTAGTCTCTTTTCGCCGCGCATCTCCCGCCGGTAAAGCATCCGGTTTTTTATAAACACAGATAAAGCAGCTTTATCAGATATGCGGTTTTAATAATCAGAATTTTCTCACCGTCTTTTAATGTGTGTGCTATATTCGCCAAAAAATGCCCTCTGCTTTCACAGGCACTGATCATGAAGAATTATGACGATCTGCAGCGTTTCAAAGAAAAAACGCAGACGCTTGATATCGATTTCAAAGATATGTCGGGTCAGGCGCAGAGCGCCGATCATCATCAGTGGGCCATTCTGCGCCAGCTGAGCACAGATGATGCGCCGGAGCTGGGCCAGGGGCAGCGTATCGATCTGCCGCAGCCACAGCCGGCCGGCCCTGAGGCATTTGCCGCGCCAGCCATACCTGCCGCTCCGCGTGCTCCGGCAGAGGAGGGCGCCTCGCTGCTCAGCAGCCTGGCGGCCACCGCGCCGGTCCGCGAGGCCGCGCCGGGCAGCAGTGCGCTATTTCCGCCGCCGCCGCCGAAGCGCGCGCCGGCAGCGATGCCCGCGGCGGCGCTTGTGGAGCGGCAGCGCGCCGGCTCACTGTTTCCGCCTCCGCTTTCTGAGCCGGTCGTGACCCGCCCCGCGGCCCCGCAGCCGCCTGCCAGCGCGGTGCCGGCCGCAGCAGCGCCTGTTGCTCCGCCCGCCTCTGCCCGCTTCAGCACGCTGTTTCGCTCGCGTCCGGCTGAACCCGCTGCATTGTCTAAAGAAACACTCCTCAAACCGCTACTGGAGAAGATTGCGTTATGCCGTTAGTTTGTGTGTGCTCGCCAAAAGGGGGAGTAGGGAAGACCACCATGGCGGCCAACCTTGCATGGAGTCTGGCGCGCGCCGGCAGCAAGGTGCTGGCAATCGATTTTGATGTGCAGAATGCGCTGCGTCTGCATTTTGGCGTCCCGCTGCAGGATGGCCGCGGCTTTGTTGCGCGCTCTGAAGAGCAGGCTGACTGGAGCCAGTCGATTCTGACCACCGGCGGCAATATTTTTGTGCTGCCCTACGGCGACGTCACAGAGGAGCAGCGTGAACGCTTTGAGCACAAGCTTGCCAGCGACACCCATTTTTTGCGGCGCGGTCTCGATACCGTGCTGAATTATCCCGGCCTGGTAATTGTGGCCGATTTTCCTCCCGGTCCGGGGCCGGCGCTTAAAGCGATGCAGCAACTTGCCGATATGCATTTAGTAGTCATGCTTGCGGATACGGCATCCGTCTCTCTGCTGCCGCAAATTGAAAATAACCGCATGATTGGTCAGCCGCTGAATAATAAACATGGCCACTATTTTGTGCTGAACCAAAGCGACAATCGCCGCAATATCAGCCGTGAAGTCACATCATTTATGCAGCAGCGTCTGGGCGATAGCCTGCTTGGCGTTGTCCACCGCGATGAAAGCGTGGCGGAAGCGAATGCATCACAGCAGTCAGTGTACGATTTCAGCCCCGCGTCTGCGGCCGCCTTCGATATTGAACTGGTGGCAAAGCGCGTGGCTAATTTGCTCAGTATTCAGGTCGGCAACGGTGAAGTTCAGGCGCCGATCCGCAGCCAGTATTAATAGCCGGGCTCGGTGATGCTGCCAACTTACTGATTTAGTGTATGATGGTGTTTTTGAGGTGCTCCCGTGGCTTCTGTTTCTATCAGCTGTCCCTCCTGTTCAGCTACTGACGGGGTGGTGCGTAACGGCAAAAGCACTGCCGGACATCAGCGCTATCTCTGCTCTCACTGCCGTAAAACATGGCAACTGCAGTTCACTTACACCGCTTCTCAACCCGGTACGCACCAGAAAATCATTGATATGGCCATGAATGGTGTTGGATGCCGGGCAACCGCCCGCATTATGGGCGTTGGCCTCAACACGATTTTACGTCACTTAAAAAACTCAGGCCGCAGTCGGTAACCTCGCGCATACAGCCGGGCAGTGATGTGATTGTCTGCGCTGAAATGGACGAACAGTGGGGCTACGTCGGTGCTAAATCACGTCAGCGCTGGCTGTTTTACGCGTATGACAGGATACGGAGGACGGTTGTGGCGCACGTCTTCGGTGAACGCACTCTGGCCACACTGGAGCGTCTTCTGAGCCTGCTGTCGGCCTTTGAGGTCGTGGTATGGATGACGGATGGCTGGCCGCTGTATGAATCCCGCCTGAAGGGAAAGCTGCACGTAATCAGCAAGCGTTACACTCAGCGAATTGAGCGGCATAACCTGAATCTGAGACAACATCTGGCAAGGCTGGGACGGAAGTCACTGTCGTTCTCAAAATCGGTGGAGCTGCATGACAAGGTCATCGGGCATTATCTGAACATAAAACACTATCAGTAAGTTGGAGTCATTACCCCGGGCTCAGGCCCGGCTCAGATAATTTATAACGCTTTTTCAGGGTGACTCATGAGTAAACTCGGGTTTTACCTGCTGCTGCTGGTGCTCGCGCCGGTGGCGGCGGTAATCATCATCACGCCTATGGACAGCCAGAAACAATATATTTTTGGTTTAATCAGCATCGGTATGATGTTTTTACTGGGCTTCAGCAAAAGCCGTAAAATAACCGTGGTAATGGTTATTCTTTCCGCGCTGATGTCGACCCGATATATCTGGTGGCGCACTACCGAAACGCTGAAGTTTAATTCCGAGATCGAAGCTATTCTCGGCATTGGCTTATATCTGGCTGAACTTTACGTCTGGCTGATCTTAATTCTCGGGTTCCTGCAGACCACCTGGCCTTTAAAGCGTACGATTGAACCGCTGCCGGATGATACCCGTCTGTGGCCCACGGTGGATGTATACGTACCGACCTATAACGAAAGTCTGGATGTGGTGCGCGATACCGTGCTGGCGGCGCAGTGTATCGATTACCCGCGCGATAAAATCAAAGTCTATCTGCTGGATGACGGCAAGCGCAGCGAGTTTGCGGTATTCGCCGCTGACGTGGGCGTGGGCTATATCACGCGTGATGACAACCGGCACGCCAAAGCGGGCAATCTTAATCACGCGATGACCATTACCAAAGGCGAGCTGATCTGCGTATTCGACTGCGATCACGTCGCCACGCGCGCGTTCCTGCAGGCAACGGTCGGCCCCTTCCTGAAAGATCCGAAGCTGGCCCTGCTGCAGACGCCGCACTATTTCTACTCTCCCGATCCGTTCGAGCGCAACCTGCGTGCCGCCCGCTCTATTCCTAACGAGGGATCGCTGTTTTATGGTCCGGTACAGCAGGGCAATGACAACTGGAATGCGACCTTTTTCTGTGGCTCCTGTGCCGTTATCCGGCGCAGCGCGCTGGAAGAGATTGGCGGCTTTGCCGTTGAGACCGTGACGGAAGACGCGCACACCGCGCTGAAAATGCAGCGTCGCGGCTGGGGCTCAGCGTTTCTGGCGATCCCGCTGGCGGCCGGTCTGGCAACGGAACGCCTCGGCCTGCACGTTATTCAGCGTACCCGCTGGGCGCGCGGCATGACGCAGATTTTCCGCGTGGATAATCCGCTGTTTGGCCGTGGTCTGAAGTGGCAGCAGCGCCTCTGCTACCTCAACGCCATGCTGCACTTTCAGTTTGGCCTGCCGCGCGTGGCGTTTCTTACCGCGCCGCTGGCTTATCTGCTGTTTAACCTGAATATCATCCACTCTTCGGCGTCGCTGATCTTCGCCTATGTGCTGCCGCATCTGGTGATGTCGCTCTACGTTAACTCCCGTATGAATGGCCGCTTCCGCTATACCTTCTGGGGAGAGATTTACGAAACGGTGATGTGCTTCCATCTGGTCATCCCGACCCTGCTGACGCTACTGTCGCCGAAACATGGCAAGTTCAACGTAACGGATAAAGGCGGTCTGCTCGATCAGGGCTTCTTTGATTTCCATATCGTACGGCCACACGTCATTGTCGCGACGCTGCTCTCCATCGGTATTGTCGCCGGCGTGGTCCGCGCGACGGCGCATGACTATTTCGGGGTCGATCCCTGGGTTATCGCGCTCAACGTTGGCTGGGCTATTTTCAGTCTGATTATTCTGATGGCGGCCATCGCCGTGGCGCGCGAAACCAAGCAGGTGCGTAAAACCATTCGTATTGAGGTGCAGATCCCGGCTGTGATCCACTACGCCAGCGGAATTTCGTCGCGTACCCGCACCAGCGATCTCTCGATGGGCGGTGCGCAGCTGGATGCGCCTGACAACCGGCATGAAATGGATGAGATTGAAGAGATCGATCTGCTGCTGAAGTCCGGCACTATCACTATCCCGGTCAGTAAAATTTCCGGCGATGCAGAGACAATCCGTCTGCGCTTTGGCGCGATGCCGCTGGCGCGTCGCCGCGAGCTGGTGCGCGTCGTGCTGGCGCGAGCGGATGCGTGGATCCAGCCGGAGTATAAGCAGGATAATCCGCTGGTGTCGATCGGCACTATTATTCGTACCGTTTTTGAGCTGTTCTGGCTGACCTGGAAAGATCGCCGCGAGAAGCACAAGCGTGATGACCAGCCTGCGGCCAAAGAGGACAGCGCAGCATGAAGAAATTAACGCAAACGCTGCTCGCCAGTTCGCTGGCGACCGCACTGCTGCTGACATCGGTTCAGGCTGAAGAGCCTGCGGTTACGCAGGACAGCAGTGCGCTGTCAGCCGTGCCGCCGCCGGAAGGGCTCGACAGCACGGCTGACGCGCAGCTGCAGCAGGCGGCCGGTGCCGCCCCTTATGCACCGGAAAGCGGTAGTGACGCGCCGGAAAGCAGTGCCGCCACGCCGGCTGAGGCTGAGGCGCCGGCAATTCTGTTGCCTGCGGCTGATACCGGAAGCACTGTCCTCAACCAGCCGGTAAGCAGTACGATTTCTGTGGCGCAGATGGGCCAGAAACAGGGCATCACCCTGACCGGAGGACAGCTGCAGTCGGGCATTGTCTTTACCCTGCCCGGTGATGAGGTGGTTACCAACGCACGGCTCAACCTGTCGCTGCGCGTCTCATCAGCGCTGGCCGCGCGCAATACGTCGCTGCAGCTGATGCTGAACGGACAGCCGCTCGGCACGCTGCCGCTCGGCTCCAGCGACAGCGACGTCAGCGACTATCAGCTGGATATTCCGGCTGCCATGGTAGTGTCAGATAACAACCTCAGCTTTAAAATCAACGATGCGGATAAGCTGCTGTGTGAAAAAGAGAGCGCACAGCAGTATCAGGTAACGATTCTGCCGCAAACCACGCTGAGCCTGGAGGGCCAGCAGCTGAATATCGGCACCAGCCTGCGTAACTTCCCGCGCCCGTTTATCGATGCGCAGCGTATGACGCCGGCCAGCGTCACCTTTGGTTTTGCCAGCAGCGTGACGCCGGATGCGGTGAGCGCTGCCGCGCTGGTGGCGTCGTGGATGGGTATTCAGTCTGACTACCGCGGCATTCGCTTTCCGGTGAGTCGCGGCGCGCTGCCAGAGCGCAACGGTATTCTGGTCGGGCATCCGGGCGACAAAATCGGCATCGTGACGCTGCCGGCCAGCAATGGCCCGCTGCTGCAGGTGATCGATAACCCGGATAATCCGGTCTATAAACTGCTGCTGATTGTGGGCAGCGATGACGCACAGCTGCGTCAGGCGGCGAATCGTCTGACAACCAAACCGCTGACTACCGATGCCAGCCAGCTTGCTGTGCAGCCGCAGCCGCTGGCCCAGCGTAAGCCTTACGATGCCCCGCGCTGGATCAACACCTCACGCCCGGTACGCCTGAGTGAACTGCTGCGCAAAGATCAGAGCCTGACCACGACCGGTATCTGGCATGATGCGCTGCGCGTAAACTTCCGCGCGGCGCCCGATCTGTTTTTATGGGATGGCGATACGATTCCGGTCAACCTGAACTACCGTTTTCCCACTGAAAGCTGGATCGACGAAAACAATTCGTTCCTGAATGTCGCCCTCAACGGGACTTTCCTGCGTAACCTGACGGTTAACAAAGTCGGCCTGCTGGAGAGCGCCTGGCACCGCCTGGGCGGCGACGCGCGTCAGGAGCACTACACCCTGAAGCTGGAGCCATATCTGATTTACGGCGATAACCAGCTGGCGCTCTACTTTAATATCAAGCCAAAAGCGGATGCGCCGTGCGGCGTACTGCTTAACAACAATATCAAAAGCCGCATCGAAGAGGATTCGTGGATCGATCTGAGCCACACCCGTCACTTCACCATGCTGCCGAACCTCTCTTACTTTGTCGGGGCCGCGTTCCCGTTCACGCGCCTGGCGGATTTTTCGCAGACCACGCTGCTGCTGCCGGAAAAACCGGGTGATGCGGAGATCGCCACGCTACTCGATATGGCGGCGCGCGCGGGTAACGCAACCGGGGTGGCGCTGGTACAAAATCAGGTACTGTTTGGCCTGCCTGAAGGCGGCACCAATCTGAGCCGGCTGCAGCAGAATGATGTGCTGGCGGTGAGCACCATGCAGCACAGCGCCTTTACGCAGCAGATGCTGCACGGCACGCCGTAGCAGACCAGCGGCAATACGCTGAGCGTTAACGAGCCTGGCCTGATGGAAAAACTGCACGGCTGGCTGACCGGCGACTGGTATCGCCAGGAGCTGGATGCCGATCGCTACTTTTCCTCAAATGAGGCGTGGCGCGGATTTGTCAGCTATCGCTCGCCGTGGAGCGCTGACCGGCTGGTGGTCATGACGGTGGCAACCAGCGATCAGCAGCTGCTGCGCCTGCATGACGATCTCAATTCAGCGCGTATCAACGCCGGTATTCGCGGCGATACCGCCATCATTACCGATGAAAATGGGATCCGCAGCTTCCGGGTTGGTCCGCAGTTTCCGAGCGGTGAAATGCCGTGGTACATGATGGTGGTGTGGTACGCCAACCAGCACTCGGTGCTGATGGCGCTGGCCGCGCTGCTGGTTGCCGTGCTGATCGGCAGCAGCGCCTGGCTCATGCTGAAGCGTCACGCATGGCGGCGTCTTAACCCCAAAGCAGACAGTCAGTCCGGCAGGAAGTAAGGATAAAAAGAATGCATAAAAATATACTGAGTGCCGGCATCCGCCACGCCCTGCTGCTGGGCGGGGCGCTGACGCTCTCTCAGCCGCTGCTGGCGGCAGAGAGCAACAATCCTGCGCTGCAGGCGCTGTTTGACCAGGCTGCCTACTGGCATCAGAAAGCGCATGACGATCTGGCAAAGGCGTCGCTGCAGAAAATCCTGCAGGCGGAGCCGAATAATACCCAGGCGCTCTATCTGCTGGCGCTCTACTCCCAGCAGACCGGAAGTACCGCCGAGGCAGCGCAGTGGCGTGCGCGGCTGAGTGCCGTTTCGCCCAACGATGCGCATCTGGCCGAACTGGATAACGCCCGTCAGCTGCAGAGTATTCCGCAGGCGCAGCTATCGCTGGCGCGTCAGCAGGCACGCAGCGGCAACATCGCCGCAGCGCTGCAGACGTGGCGCAACACCTTCAGCGGTAACGAGCCACCGCCGAGCGTCGCCGCTGAATATTATCTGACCATGGCCGGCGATCGCACGCTGCTGCCGCAGGCGGTTGAAGCGCTGCGGCAGTTTGCCGCCGATCATCCGCAGGATACCGGTGCGCAGCTGGCGCTGGGCAAGGCGATGACCTATCAGGAGCCGACCCGTCGCCAGGGGATTGAGCTGCTGGCCGGTATGGCTGACGGCAATAAAGAGGCTGACCGCTCGCTGCGTCAGGCGCTGCTCTGGCTGGCACCGCAGGCTCAGGACGCTGCGCTCTATCAGACCTGGCAGCAGCGTCATCCTCAGGATAACGCGGTAGTGGATTACTACCGTAAAAACGTGGGCGGCGCGGAAAAGGGCGCCGGCTTTACGGCCCTGAACAGCGGCGATGTCAGCGGTGCGCAGTCCAGCTTTGAAAAAGTGCTGCAGGCGAACCCGCAGGATGCGGATGCGCTGGCGGGCATGGGCTATGTTGCGCAGCGCGCCGGGCACTACGCTGAAGCCGCAGACTACCTGAACCGGGCGGCACAGCTGGGTGGCGATCAGAGCGATGCGCGGCAGAAGCAGGCGGCGGATGCCCGCTTTTACGCGCAGCTTGCCGCCGCTCAGCAGGCGCTGAAAAGCGGCGACAGTGCGCAGGCGCTGGCGCTGAGCGAGCCGCTGACCCAGGCTGAAGGCGAAAAAGGCGTGGCGGCAAAACTGTTCCGTGCCGATGTGCAGCGCCGCACCAATCAGTTGCAGCAGGCGGAGCAGACCTACCGTGCGATCCTGCAAAGCGATGCGGATAACCGCAGCGCCAAAGAGGGACTGTTCTATGTGCTGCGCCAGCAGAACCGCAGCGCTGAAGCTAACAGCCTGCTCGCCTCACTGCCCGACAGCGTGCGGCAGAGCGTGGCGCCACGCGGTAATAACAGCGATCCCATCCGGGCACAGGCGAAACGCGAGCAGGCCGCAGGCAACAGCGCCGCCGCGATCGCCACGCTGACCAGCGGCGTACAGCGCTATCCCACCGATGGCTGGCTGCGTCTGGATCTGGCGCGGCTCTACCGCGCGCAGGGCAATACGCTGATGGCAGCCAATGTGATGCAGCCGGTGATGCGCAATGGCGCGACCAGCAGCGAACTCTATGCCGGTGCGCTCAACGCCAGCGAAAGCGGCGCGTGGCAGCAGGCGAGCCAGCTGCTGGCACGTATTCCCGATCGCAGTAAAACCGGCGCAATGCGTGAACTGGCGCAGCGCGTTAACTTTAATCTGCAAATGGCAACGGCCGATCAGTATCTGGCACAGGGCTCGGATGCGGCGGCGGCGAATACGCTGCGCGCGCTGGCTGCTGCCCCGCCGGCTAATCCGGTTGACGCCGGCAATCTGGCGGAGAAACTGGCGAAAGCGGGCGATCTCACCAGCGCCGTGGCGGTGGTACGCAGCAACATGCAGCGCGGCGTGCAGGGTAACGCCGGGGACTATGCCACGCAGGTCACGGTGCTCAACCAGGCCGGGTTGAGCGGTGAAGCGCAGCGTTTTCTCAGCTCGCCTGAACTGCAGGCGCGCAGTACGCCAGCGCAGCTGGCTGATGTGCGCAACGGCTATCTGATCAATGAAGTAGATCGCCTGCGTGAGCAGAAACAGTATGCGGCGGCCTATGACAAACTGGTGGGTGCGCTGCAGCAGGATCCGCAAAACCGCGATCTGATGTTTGCCATGGCGCGTCTCTATCAGTCCGGCAAAATGAACAAAGAGGCGGGCGTGGTCTATGACTATCTGATCACGCAGGATACGCCGCAACAGGATGCGCGCACCGGGGCCATTAACGTGGCGCTGGCAGAGAATGATATCAGCAGGGCGAATACGCTGACGCGCGGACTGCGCAATGAAGAGACGCCGGAGCGGCTGCTGCTGCTGGCGCGCGTAGCGGAAGCCAACGGCGAGCACGGCGAAGCGATGCGTTATCTGCGTACCGCACGCGGTAAAATGATTGGTCTGCAGGGCGCGCAAAGCGGCAGCGTACCTGTGGTTGGCGGACTGGCGCTGGCAGACAATCCCTTTATTAACCGCAGCACCTCGCCGGTTGGCCGTTCCTCTTCCAGCTATGGCGCGGTCATGCCGTGGCAGAACGCACCAACAGTAAGCCGCACAGCAGACACTGCGCTGGCAGCCAATACGCCTGTGCTGCAGCAGAACCAGACGCTGCATCAGATTGACACGATGATGGACGCGCTGCAGGAGAAAACCGGGACCTGGGTACAGGGACAGATGCAGGTGCGCGGACGCGATGGCGAGTCAGGCTTGAGTAAGCTGACCGAAGCGAAAGCGCCGCTGACCTTTTCCACGGTGCCGTTTGGCGAGTCGCGGTTTGATTTTACCGTTACGCCGGTTTCACTGACCGCGGGCAGCGCTGGCGGAGATGCATGGCGCCGCTTTGGCAGCAATGCGCTGGTGCAGGGCAATGTCGTGGCAGCCGGGGATGCGAAAATCACGGACGTTCCCGCTTCAGCCACCGATTCGCAGTCCGCTTCCGGCGTTGAGCTGAACATGGCGCTGAAGGGCGACAGCTATAAAATCGATCTCGGCAGCACGCCGCTGGGCCAGGATCTCAGCACGCTGGTGGGCGGGATCCAGTGGTCACCGAAGCTGACTGATTTCCTGACGCTGATCCTGACCGGTGAACGCCGTGCCATGACCGACAGCCTGCTTTCGTATGTGGGAGCAGAAGATAAAACCAGCGGCAAACGCTGGGGACGCGTAACGAAAAATGGCGCGAATGCCCTGCTGAGCTATGACAACGGCGATGCCGGACTTTATGCCGGCGGCGGCGCTTATAGCTACATTGGCGAAAATGTGGCGAGTAACCAGAGCGTTCAGGCAACCGCTGGCGTTTATGTACGGCCTTTCCACTACGACGATCGCGAGCTGAAGGTGGGAATGAACCTCTCCTGGATGGATTTCTCCAAAAACCTCAGCTATTTCAGTTATGGCCAGGGCGGCTATTTCAGCCCGCAGAACTATGCATCCGTTTCATTCCCGGTGGATTTCAGCCGTCAGTTTGACGATCTGAAAGTCAACGTCGGGGGATCGGTAGGGTATCAGTCTTACAGCCAGGATAAGAGCGCCTACTTCCCGGACGATGCTGCGCTGCAGTCGCAGCTGCAGAGTCTGGCCGATCGCGGCTTTGTCAGAAGTGCTTACTACAGCGGTGAAAGTAAAAACGGCATAGGTTACAACCTGCACGCCGGTGCGGATTATAAAATTAATAAAGATGTCACGATTGGCGGGCAGCTGGGGTATGACACCTTTGGCGACTACAACGAAAGCACTGCCAACCTCTACTTCCGCTATATGTTTGGAGATAACTGATGAGCGAGCAACCCACCGCACGCGTGACCTGGTCGCATCAGCCTGGCTGGTTTGACCTGGTCTGCGTGATGACAGAGAGCGTGCTGGAGAACGGCGGTGATGAAGCCACGGCTTTTCTGGCCAGCACCGGGGAGACGCTGGCGATGCGCTATCCGCTGCCGGCTTCACGTACCGTGCAGGATCTGGAACGGGAGATGAATCTGCAGCTGGCCCGCTTCAACTGGGGCTTTGTGCAGATTCATCCGGCAGAAAATGCGATTCAGATTGAGCATCATGCGCTGCCGGCCGGTCACGACACGCTGCCGGCTGAACGCTGGCGGCTGGCAATGGGGGCCGTGCTGGGCGGGCTGTATGCGCAGTGGCTGCGCGGTCAGGGCGGCAGCGCCGCAGTACCGCTGACGCTGGAAAACGACAATGGCTCAACGCTGCTGTATCGATATCAATAGGAAGCGGTAATGAATGTAATGCGGCACGGGCGTCGGTGGATGCTCTGTTTAATGATGATATTTTTTAGCGCGCAGGCGATGGCAGACGGCTGGAGCAGTTATAAAAGCCGCTTTCTGAACAGCGACGGCCGGATTATCGATACCGGCAACAAAGGCGTCAGCCATACAGAGGGTCAGGGCTATGGCATGCTGCTGGCGGTAGCGAATAACGATCGCGCTACCTTTGATCTGCTGTGGCAGTGGACGCGTGCGCATCTGCATAATCCGCAAAATGACCTGTTCTACTGGCGCTATGTGCCTGATGCGGCCGATCCGGTGGCAGACAAAAACGACGCCAGCGACGGTAATGTGCTCATTGCCTGGGCGCTGCAGCGCGCGGCCCAAAAGTGGGGAGGAGATTATCAGCAGGATTCCGATCGCATTCAGCGGGCAATTATTAAGCTGAACGTGATCGATTACGCCGGACACAAAGTTATGCTGCCTGGCGCAAACGGCTTTAATAAGTCGAGCTACGTCGTGCTGAACCCCTCCTATTTTCTGTTTGCTGCCTGGCAGGCGTTTGCTCAGCAGAGCCATCTGCGCGTCTGGAATACGCTCATTGACGATGGCATGACGCTGCTGGGTGAGATGCAGTTTGGTAAAACCGCGCTGCCACTGGACTGGGTCGCGCTGAACGCGGATGGCTCTGTCGCACCGGCGGTGGGGTACTCTAATCGGTTCAGTTATGATGCGATTCGCGTGCCGCTGAATATCTGGTGGTACGATCCGCAGAGCCTGCGGCTGGTGCCTTTTCAGCACGTCTGGCAGGGCTATCCGCGTCAGACTACGCCGGCCTGGTTCGACGTACTGGCTAACAGCCCGGCGCCTTATAATATGGAAGGCGGCCTGACAGCGGTACGCGATTTGACGCTGAACCAGACCGGTCATCTCAGCGACCGCATTCAGCCGGAACAGAATTACTTCTCTGCCAGCCTGCAGCTATTAGTGTGGCTTGCCTGGCAGGAAAAAGGTTAATGCTCTCCTGCGAGCGCGCGGTGCGCGCTCGCTTTCTACGCTCCCGGCAACGGGTAAAACGCTGAAAACGCGCCTCTCTTCCTTCCGACCGATGATTTTCACCCTTATCGCGGCGTACAACGTCTGAGACCTGGGATATACTTGCTGCGCATTCAGGCTACTATCACTGCGAATTATGGCGGCATTGCGGCCGGGAGAAATTTTGTTGCGCGTCAGTCGCTCGTTAACCATCAAGCAAATGGCAGCCGTGTCTGCGGTTGTGCTGGTGACGATCACGATTTTTATCGTTATCCAGCTTTTTCATTTTGTGCAGCAGCGCAGGGTTGATTACGCCCAGCAGATGGAGAATGTGGCGCACACGGTACGCCAGCCGCTCTCAGAGGCGGTGCTGAAAGCGGACATCCCTCAGGCGGAGCATATTCTTAATACACTGAAACCCGCCGGTATCCTGTCGCGGGCCGATGTGGTGCTGCCCAATGCGTTTCAGGCGCTGCACGCCGATTTTGCACCGGAAAAGCCGGTTCCGCGTCTGGTCGCCCGGCTGTTTGAACTGCCGGTGCAGATCACGCTGCCGCTGTATGCGATAGAGCGGGGCGGCATGCCAAAGCCCATCGCCTATCTGGTGCTTCAGGCGGACTCCTCGCGCGTTTACCAGTTTCTGCTCAGTACGCTCTCAACCATGATCACCACCTGGCTGCTGATGGCGCTGATCCTCTCAGTCGCTATTAGCTGGTGTATTAACCGTCTGGTTGTGCACCCGCTGCGCGATATTTCACGCGAGCTGCAGGAGCTGCCGCCGCAAGCCATCCTGACACATAAGCTTACGCTGCCCGGCAATCACCGCGATGATGAGATAGGCATGCTGATCCGCAGCTATAACCGCAATCAGCAGGTGCTGGAGTCCGTTCACGATGAGATGAGCCGGCTGACCACCCATTTTGCCGTGACGGATCTGCCTAACCGCACGCTGTTCCTGGCACTGCTCGACCAGCATCTGCAGCAGCGTCACCGGCAGCAGCCCTGGAGCGTCATGGTTATCCGTATCGAAACGCTGCAGGAAGCCAACGGCGTGCTGAGCGATGAGCAGCGTGATGCGCTGATGCTGACGCTGGTAGAGAAAATCCGCAGTACGATTGATGACCACACGCTGCTGGCGCAGACGGGGCCCAGCGATTTTGCGCTGCTGCTGAAGCGGGCGCACAACCCCTTCCGCGCGATGCGTCTGGCGCGCAACCTGATGCTGCGTATCAATCAGCCGGTCAATCTGTATCAGCTGCAGCTGCGACCCAATGCCAGTATCGGGCTGTCGCTCTCTGACGAGAGCCTCTGCTCTGCCCGCGAGCAGCTGGATCGGGCGACGTCAGCCATGATGTCAGCGCGGCATCAGGGGAAAAATCAGATCCTGTTTTTTGATCCGGTCCTGACCGAACGGGCGCAGAAGCGGCTGACGCAGGAGCATGACATTCTGCAGGGGCTGCAGGAGGGTGAGTTTGCGCTTTATCTGCAGCCCCAGCTTAACATGGCAACCGGTGAGCTGACGGGGGCTGAAGCGCTGCTGCGTATGCGGATGGCGGATGGCAGCTTCGGGCTGCCGGAAGAGTTCATCGCCAGCGCGGAAGAGATCGGCGTGATTTCCGCCATCGGTCGCTGGGTATTTGAAGAGGCGTGCCGCATTCTGGCCGGCTGGCAGCGACGGGGGATTACGCTGCCGCTGAGCGTAAATATTTCGGCCGTCCAGCTGCGCGACAGCGGCATGGTGACGCATCTGCAGAGCCTGCTGGAACGGCATTGCATCCGGCCGGGTTCTTTAGTGCTGGAAGTCACCGAAACCGCCGGAATAGGTGATGCCGAACAGGCGATGGCGCTGCTGCTCGCGCTGCAGCAGACCGGAGTTGCCGTTGCGCTGGACGATTTTGGTATGGGCTACTGCAATCTCAATTATCTGCATCAGTTTAAAGCGTTACCGGTTAATAAGCTGAAGATGGACCGCAGCTTTGTCGCCGCGCTGCCGGACGATGACACTATGGTGCGCATTGTGGCCGCCGTGGCAAAGATTGTGGATGCTGACGTTGTGGCTGAAGGGGTGGAAACGGCGGAGCAGCGCGACTGGCTGCTGGCGCGTGGCATTACTATTGGTCAGGGCTATCTGTATGCCGAAGCCCTGCCGCTTACCACCTTTGAACAGGGCTGGCTGCAGCGCTGTTCACGCACGTGATAGTGACCTTATCAATTGATTGTTCTGCAGAAACCGCGCCACAGCGCCAGCTGAAGCGTTTCAGTTCATAGTTAGAGTTTTGTAACTTTTGTAAGGAATGTCAGGGGATACTCATCCTGTTAACAGGGTGTTATTTTCAGTTTATCGGTAAGGTTTTACGCTCTCAGGCGGCTTGCCGCATGCGTTTCTCCCTGACACAGGCGGTGAATGCCGTCTCTACCTGGACACCTGTTATGAAACTGTTTAAAAGCCTCTACTTTCAGGTGCTGGTTGCCATCGGCATCGGCGTTCTGTTAGGCCATTACTATCCCGAATTAGGCGCGCAGATGAAGCCGCTTGGTGATGGTTTTGTAAAGCTGATCAAGATGATCATCGCCCCCGTAATCTTCTGTACGGTGGTGACCGGTATCGCCGGCATGGAGAGCATGAAAGCCGTCGGACGCACTGGCGCCGTAGCGCTGCTCTATTTTGAAATCGTCAGTACTATCGCGCTGATCATCGGACTGGTGGTAGTGAACGTGGTTCAGCCTGGCGCAGGAATGAACGTGGATCCCGCCACCCTGGATGCGAAAGCGGTAGCCGTTTATGCACAGCAGGCAGAGCAGCAGGGTGTGATCGCGTTCCTGCTTGATATCATCCCGGGCAGCGTCATTGGTGCCTTTGCCAGCGGCAACATTCTGCAGGTGCTGCTGTTCGCTATTCTGTTTGGTTTCGCACTGCATCGCCTCGGCAGCGCCGGTACCGTGATGTTCAACGTTATCGAAAGCTTCTCAAAAGTGATCTTTGGCGTGATCAACATGATTATGCGCCTGGCACCTATCGGGGCGTTTGGTGCCATGGCCTTCACCATCGGTAAGTATGGTGTCGGCTCGCTGGTGCAGCTTGGCCAGCTGATCATCTGTTTCTATATTACCTGTATCCTGTTTGTCGTGATCGTGCTGGGCGCAATTGCGCGCTGGGCTGGCTTTAACATCTTCAAATTTATCGGTTATATAAAAGAAGAGCTGCTGATTGTGCTGGGTACGTCATCGTCTGAATCAGCGCTGCCGCGCATGCTGGATAAGATGGAGCGCCTCGGCTGCAAAAAATCGGTGGTGGGGCTGGTTATTCCAACGGGCTACTCGTTTAATCTGGATGGTACCTCAATCTATCTGACCATGGCCGCCGTGTTTATTGCGCAGGCGACCAACGCTCATATGGATATCTTCCATCAGATCACCCTGCTGGTGGTTCTGCTGCTCTCCTCGAAAGGCGCGGCGGGCGTTACCGGAAGCGGCTTTATTGTTCTCGCCGCGACGCTCTCTGCGGTAGGGCATCTGCCGGTCGCGGGCCTGGCATTGATTCTGGGCATCGACCGCTTTATGTCCGAAGCGCGTGCGCTGACTAATCTGGTCGGTAACGGCGTAGCCACGGTGGTGGTGGCTAAGTGGGTGGGTCAGCTGGATGAAAACCAGATGAAAGAGACGCTTTCTTCAGCGAAAAAGGTCAATCACGTCTCTCATACCGGCGCATAATCCGCAATTTGCGTTAATTTCCGATTAAATGCCCGCTGTCACTTGCCCTGACAGCGGGCATTTGCATAATAAACCCCGTTGATTTTTTTCCCGATTTTTTTCCTTGTTGCGCGACTTCCTGGCCATCCTGTGGTCAAAGGAACTGTCATTAAATAAACGCGGCGGCAATACGCCGCGCGGGCCGCTTTCCCGGTGGCCAGTCAGTCCGTGCTAACAAGCGTTTATCTGTTTGATTAGGGGTTCACATGCAGGGCACCAGAATTCGGCTTTTGGTTGGCGGCTTGCTGCTTGCAGCAACCGGTTTCGGCGCGCACGCCGAAACACTTCAGCCCGATCCCGCCTGGCAGGAGGGCAAACTGGACAACGGGTTCAGTTGGCAGCTGCTGACCACACCACAACGTCCCAGCGATCGCATTGAGCTTCGCCTGGTGGTTAATACCGGCTCGCTGGCGGAGAGCGCTCAGCAGACCGGCTTCAGTCATCTGTTACCGCGCCTGGCGATGGTGCATAACACCGCGCTGGATACCAATCAGCAGCGTGCACTGTGGCAGCAGGCGATGGATCCGCAGCGTCCGCTGCCGCCAGCGATCTCGTCATACGACTACACTCAGTACAACCTCAGTCTGCCCAACAACCGGCCAGAACTGCTTAAAGAAGCGTTAAACTGGCTGGCGGCGACCGCGGGTAAGATGAGCATTAATGAGCAGGTGGTCGCGACGGCATTAAGCGCGACCGATCCCATCGCCACCTGGCCATCTGACACGCAGGATGTCTGGTGGCGCTACCGCCTGAAAGGCTCAACCATGCTGGCGCACGACCCCGGTGAGCCACCGCGCGCGCCGGTCGATCCCGCGCAGCTGAACAGTTTTTATGAGCAATGGTATACGCCAGATAATATGACGCTCTATGTGGTTGGTAATGTCGACAGCCGCACTATCATGGAGCAGATTGGCAAGACTTTCGCAACGCTGAAAGGAAAACGCGATACGCCGGCACCACTGCCCACGCTGTCGCCGCTGCCGCATCAGCCGGTCAATCTGGTTGATGGCTCTCTGGCACAGGATCGGCTGTCGCTGGTATGGGATACGTCGTGGCAACCGATTCGCGAATCGCAGTATCTGCAACGTTACTGGCAGAGCGATCTGGCGCGGGAAGCGCTGTTCTGGCACGTGCAGCGCGCGTTGGCAGATAATAAAGCGCAAAATGTGCAGGTCGGCTTTGACTGCCGCGTGCTTTATCAGCGCGCGCAGTGCTCCATCAATATGGAGAGTCCCAACGCGTCACTGCCGCAAAACATGAATCAGATCGCTAAAGCGCTGGCCGTGGTTCGCGATAAAGGGCTGCCGCAGGATGAATTTGATGCGCTTATGGCGCAGAAGCTGCTGGAGCTGAATAAGCTGTTTACCACCTACGCCCGTACGGATACTGACATTCTGATGGGGCAGCGCCTGCGCTCGCAGCAGAATGCGGTAGTGGATATTGCTCCCGAGCAGTATCAGAAACTGCGCCAGTCTTTCCTGAGTGAGTTAACGCGTGAGCAGCTCAACCAGGAACTGCGCCAGCAGCTGACGCAGGAGCTGACTATGGTACTGATCCAGCCACAGGGCGAAGCAGAGACCAATGTGAAGATGTTGCAGGAGAGCTGGAACAAGGTGATGGCAGTGCCTGATGCGCCCGCCGCCCCGGCCCCGGACGAAAGCAGTAAAGCAGAAAACAGCACCGATCGGGGCGCATAAATGCGCCCCCTGTGATGAATTCCGCGCAGGGCGTAACAACGTCAGGTTTTCGCCCGCAGCCATTCGGTGACCAGCATCGGCCAGCTTGCCAGTGGCAGATCGGCTACGCCGCGGATACCGAAACCGTGCCCGCCTTTCTGATAAAAATGGATCTCGGCCGGAATTTTATGTTCACGCAGCGCGCTGAAGAACAGCATGCTGTGGTTAACGGAAACCGCTTCATCGTCAGCCGCATGGATCAGCAGGGCTGGCGGTGTTTGCGCGTGCACGCGCGTCTCCAGCGAATAGGCATCGATACTTTTCTGATCCGGCCAGGCGCCCAGCAGGCGCGTGCGTGAACTTTCGTGTGCCAGGCCGTCACGCATACTGATAATCGGGTAGATCAGCACCATAGCGTCGGGGCGCGGTGAGAGCGCATCGATACGATCCTGGACCGGATAGAGCTTCTCGTTAAACCGCGTTCCCAGCGAGGCCGCAACGTGGCCGCCTGCGGAAAAGCCCATCATCACAATGTACTTACCGTTTTTGCCCTGCTGCGCCCGTTCGCGCAGCACGCGGACCGCCCGCTGGGCATCGGCCAGCGGTGCATCCGCGCCTTCATGATGCCCGTCATAGGGCAGGCGATATGTCATTACGGCCAGCGTATAGCCCATCGAGGTAAAAAACGTGGCCAGCGCGCTGCCTTCACGATCGATTAGCACCCGCTGATAACCGCCGCCCGGTGCCACCAGCAGGGTGATCCCGTTGGAGGTTTCCGGATACCAGATAGCCATTTCCGGGCAGCGCACGCCGGTGGCTGCGCGATCGTAAGGCTCATACTCTTTAGCCAGGTCAACAATCTGCGGCTGAGCGCGGGAGTCACTGGCGCCTGGCGCATCACCGGATGGCCAGATATTGATAATTTCTGTGTGCATAAATCTGTCCTGAGCAGGGCGTATAGTCGTTGTTTTTCTGCGGCCGAAGGAACAGTGTCCTGCTGTTATTGATTAAAAGATGGTCTTCTTTTGCGTTGTCGTCCAGCCGAAAAAACGATAACCAGCGAGAATCAGACTATACCTGGCAGGCGGGAATTCTCTTTCAAGAGACTGAATTTAAACAGTTATGTTTAGCGAAGATAATAAGTGCACACTTCAGATAAAGTGCGAAAGATGGAAGAGGCGTACTAAGCGCAATGAACAGGATAAAACAGAGTAGTAAGTCAAACCAGTCACGGGAAATTTCAGCGGAGAAATCCCTCCGGCTGCGCCTTTTTCCGAACCCTTCCGGCGGCCGGTTTTCTGGCGCGTCAGTTTGCCTTAAGTCTTTAAATCGCCCTCCGGCGACGATTTAGCAGACAAAGCATCCTCTGTTTCTGCGATTAAGGCAAAGGCGCGCTGTTAGACTCGACGCCCTATATGGCTGCACAAAGCGATAAAGTTATCCAGGGACCAGCCGATACTTGCCGCCGGGTTGCTTTCTGCAGGCACTCACCACCGACCAGGAAAAAACCATGGTGATGAAGAATTCCGGACACCGGCTGCCTGTTTCTCTCAAACATGCGCAACCGGATATCGCATTTTTCCGGCAGCAGTGCCAGCGTACTTATAATTTTCAGCCTATTTATCAGATATCTGGCCGCCTGCTGGCGATTGAGCTGCTGACCGCCGTTACGCACGCGGCTATGCCGGAAAAGCGTCTTTCACCGGAAAGCTACTTTGCTGCGCTATCGACAGAGCAGCGGCTGGATGTGGTGCATGAACAACTTACTCTGCTGTTGACGTGGTCCCGCTTTTTTATCCGCCATCAGCTGGTGGCATCGGTCAATATTGACGGGCCGACGCTGCTGGCGATACAGCAGCATTCGGCCCTGCGACGGCTGATTGGCCAGCTGCCATGGGTGCGCTTTGAACTCACTGAGCATCATGCGCTGCCGCAGGAGGAGATGGTGGCGCAGATGCCGGAGCTGGGGCCGCTATGGCTGGATGATTTTGGCTCCGGCATGGCAAATTTTTCCGCGCTGACCGAACTGCGCTATGACTACATCAAATTATCGCGTGAACTCTTTATGCTGCTGCGCGCGTCAGAAGAGGGGCGAGTCCTTTTCTCAACGCTGCTGACGCTTATTAATCGCTACTGCAATGGCGTAATAGTTGAGGGCGTGGAAACCGAAGAGGAGTGGCGCCAGGTACAATCCTCACCCGCTATTGCAGCTCAGGGATACTTTTTTTCCCGTCCGCTTCCTTTTAGTGAGCTGGGATCGCTGCCGTTGATGCTTCTCTGATGTTGTTGCGCCGCGTCTCGACTATCTTTAATGAGACGTGAGAACAAGGAGGAAAAAGCATGACTCGCATGGGAAAAGCTGCCAGCTGGGTGGCGGGCATTCTGCTGTTACTGATCGTGGTACTGGTTGTGGTGATTGCCACCTTTGACTGGAACCGCCTGAAACCAACCATTAATCAGAAAGTGTCAGCAGAGCTGAACCGTCCTTTCGCGATACGCGGCGACCTTGGCGTACACTGGGCGCGTAACCGCGCTGAGCCGGGCTGGCGCAGCTGGATCCCCTGGCCGCAGGTACACGCTGAAGATATCATGCTGGGCAATCCGCCCGACATTCCTGACGTGACGATGGTACACCTGCAGCGCGTTGATGCGACGCTGGCCCCCCTGGCGCTGCTGCACAAAGAGATCTACCTGCCCTGGATCAAGCTGCAGCAGCCCGACGCGCGTCTGATACAGCTCGCCAGCAAGAAGAATAACTGGACATTTACGCTCGCCAGTAGCGAAAACAGCGAGGCTGACGCGGCTCCCTCAGCCTGGTCATTCCGCATGGATAATATTCTGTTTGATCAGGGGCAGCTGCGCTACCGCGATGCGATCAACAAAGCGGATGTAACGGTGAATATCAACTCACTCGGTAAACCCGTGCCTTATGCTCAGGTTACCGGCGGCGATGATAAGCAGAAAGGCGCTGGCGATTTTGTTTTTGGCTGGCAGGCGAAAGGCACCTATAACCAGCAGCCGCTTTCCGGCGACGGCAGAATTGGCGGCATGCTTTCACTGCGCAGCAAAACCACGCCATTTCCGCTGCAGGCCGATCTGCGTAACGGCACCACGCGGGTAAGGCTGGAAGGCACGCTGCAGGATCCGCTGAACCTGGGCGGGCTGGATGTGCGCCTGCGATTTTCCGGCGATACGCTGGCCAATCTCTATGGCTTAACCGGCGTGCTGCTGCCTGATACCCCCCCTTATGAAACTGACGGTCATCTGACTGCCCGCTTTAATGACGCCAAAGGCGCGCTGTTCCGCTATGAAAAGTTTAATGGCCATATCGGTGACAGTGATATCCATGGATCGCTCACCTATCGTCAGGGCAAACCCCGGCCGAAGCTGAGCGGCGAACTCACTTCCCGTCAGCTGCGCATGGCCGATCTCGGCCCGCTGATTGGCGTTGATTCCGGTAAAGGGAGTGAGAAAACGGCGCGGGCGAAGGCGCAGCGTGGTGAAGCCGCCACGCAGCCTGCCGATCGCGTGCTGCCTTACGATAAGTTTGAAACCAAAAGCTGGGATGCGATGGATGCCGACGTGAAGTTTAGCGGCAAGCGCATTGAGCACAGCAGCAAGCTGCCGCTCAGCGACCTCTATACGCATCTGACGCTGGAAAAAGGCGATCTGTTGCTTGATCCGCTGCGCTTCGGCATGGCCGGCGGCAATATCAATACCACTATCCGGCTTGAGGGCAGCCGTTCACCGATGCGCGGCCGCGCCGATCTGCACGCGCGCAAACTGCAGCTGCGCCAGCTGTTCCCTGATGTAACCGCCATGCAGCGCAGCCTGGGCCAGCTCAACGGAGACGCAACGCTAAGCGGTACCGGCAATTCGGTTGCCGCACTGCTGGGCAGCAGCAACGGTCAGCTGCGCCTGCTGATGAACGATGGCCTCATCAGCCGCAGCCTGATGGAAATTGCCGGGCTTAACGTCGGAAACTACGTGGTGGGTAAACTGTTTGGTGATGATGAAGTGCGCATCAACTGTGCCGCCACCGATCTTACGCTGCGCCAGGGCGTCGCAACGCCGCGCCTGTTCGTGTTTGATACCGAAAATGCGGTAATCAACGTCACCGGCAACGTTAACTTTGCCAGCGAGCGACTCGATCTGTCGGTAAATCCTGAGAGCAAAGGCATTCGCATTATTACGCTGCGTTCTCCGCTCTACGTGCGCGGAACCTTTAAAAATCCGGATGCCGGGGTTAAAACCGGGCCGCTTATTGCACGCGGTGCGGCGGCCGTAGCGCTGGGGGCGGTTGTGGCACCGGCTGCCGCGCTGCTGGCGCTGATTTCACCCAGCGACACCGACGCTAATCAGTGCAGCAATGTGCTGCAGCAGATGAAGAGCCAGAAGTGATTAACTGCGCCATAGCACCTTAATGATGTGGTAACCAAACGCGGTTTTTACCGGTCCGTAAGGCTTCAGCAGCGGGCAGGTAAAAACCGCTTTATCAAAAGCCGGCACCATCTGTCCCTGACGAAACTCGCCCAAATCACCGCCGTTGCGTCCGGACGGGCAGGTTGAATGTTTTTTTGCCAGCTGCTGAAAGTTGCCTCCTTTCTCTAGCTGCGCCAGCAGGGCTTTCGCCTGTGCTTCCTCTTTCACAAGGATATGTAAAGCTGCTGCGGTTTTCGCCATGGTGCTCTCCTGTTATGTATAATGTGCGGCGCATTATAGCGTAGTGCGCGTCAGTTGCAGGGGCGCCATTGATGGCGACCTTTGCGTTCAGGTACGCACCCTGCGACGCGATGTAATTCTTCCTGTCTGATTCAATCGAGTGATGTTTTTTATGCGTTTAAACCCCGGCCAACAACGTGCTGTCGAATTTGTCACCGGCCCCTGCCTGGTGCTGGCGGGGGCGGGGTCCGGTAAAACCCGCGTCATTACCAATAAAATCGCTCACCTGATCCGCGAATGCGGCTATCAGGCGCGCCACATTGCTGCGGTGACGTTTACCAATAAGGCGTCGCGCGAAATGAAAGAGCGCGTGGCGCAAACGCTGGGACGCAAAGAGGCGCGCGGCCTGATGATTTCAACCTTTCATACGCTGGGGCTGGAGATTATCAAGCGTGAATATGCCGCGCTGGGGATGAAATCGAGCTTTTCGCTGTTTGACGACCAGGATCAGCTGGCGCTGCTGAAAGAGCTGACCAGCCAGTGGCTGGAAGAGGATAAAACACAGCTGCAGCAGCTGATTGCCACGATCTCTAACTGGAAAAATGATCTGATCGATCCGCAGGGTGCGGCAGCAATAGCAAAATCCCAGCGTGACCAGATATTTGCGCACTGCTATCAGCTCTATGATCGGCATCTCAAATCGTGCAACGTGCTCGATTTTGACGATCTCATCCTGCTGCCCACGCTGCTGCTGCAGCGTAATGAGGCGGTACGCGAACGCTGGCAGCAGCGTATTCGCTATCTGCTGGTGGATGAGTATCAGGATACCAACACCAGCCAGTATGAGCTGGTAAAACTGCTGGTCGGCGCGCGCGCGCGATTTACCGTGGTGGGCGATGACGACCAGTCTATCTACTCCTGGCGCGGGGCGCGTCCGCAAAACCTGGTGCTGCTGAAAGAGGACTTTCCGGCGCTGGAGGTCGTGAAGCTGGAGCAGAACTATCGCTCCACGCAGCGTATTCTCAAAGCGGCTAATATATTGATCGCCAATAACCCGCACGTGTTTGAAAAGCGTCTCTTTTCTGAACTGGGGTCAGGCGAATCGCTGAAGGTGCTGAGCGCGAATAATGAAGACCACGAAGCGGAGCGCGTAACCGGCGAGCTGATCGCACATCACTTTATCAACCGCACCCAGTATAAAGATTACGCCATTCTCTATCGCGGCAATCATCAGTCGCGCGTGTTTGAAAAGCTGCTGATGCAGAACCGCATTCCCTACCGTATTTCCGGCGGCACTTCGTTCTTTTCACGCCCGGAGATCAAGGATCTGCTGGCCTATCTGCGCGTGCTGACTAATCAGGATGACGACAGCGCGTTTCTGCGCATCGTAAATACGCCGCGTCGCGAAATCGGCCCGGCCACGCTGCAGAAGCTGGGTGAGTGGGCCACGCTGCGTAATAAGAGCCTGTTTAATGCCAGTTTTGACATGGGGCTGGCTCAGACGCTAAGCGGGCGCGGTCTGGAGCATCTGCAGCGTTTTACCCACTGGCTGAATGAGATTGTGCAGCTGACTGAACGGGAGCCGATTAGCGCGGTGCGCGATCTGATCCGCGGTATCGACTATCAGAGCTGGCTGTTTGAGACCTCCGGCAGTCCGAAAGCCGCAGAGATGCGGATGAAAAACGTCAATACGCTGTTCCAGTGGATGACGGAAATGCTTGAAGGTGATGAGCTGAATGAGCCCATGACGCTGGCACAGGTTGTCACGCGCTTTACCCTGCGCGATATGATGGAGCGGGGAGAGAGTGATGAAGATCTCGACCAGGTTCAGTTGATGACGCTGCACGCATCAAAAGGGCTGGAATTTCCCTATGTCTACCTGGTCGGCATGGAAGAAGGTCTGTTGCCGCATCAGAGCAGCATTGATGAGAACAACATCGAAGAGGAGCGGCGTCTCGCCTATGTAGGCATTACGCGCGCACAGAAAGAGCTGACCTTTACGCTCTGCCGGGAGCGTCGCCAGTATGGTGAGCTGATTCGTCCTGAACCCAGCCGTTTTTTGCTGGAACTGCCGCAGGATGACGTCGAGTGGGAGCGTGAGAAAAAAGTGGTAAGCGCAGAAGAGCGCGTTAAAACCGGGCAAACCCGGGTGGCCGGGTTGCGGGCAATGCTGGCGAATGCAAAAAAGTAGTGGCAGCCGTCACGTCATCAGGAGAAGGTCAGGAGCCAGTGAACGTAGGACTGAAAGTGGCTCTCCTGCTCCAGCAGCTCGGCGCGCAGCGGATGCGCCTCCAGCCAGCCCGCCGGCAGCGTAAGGTGCAGCGTATCCTCTTCTGCCAGTAAGCGTACCGCCGGAAGCGTATCGTCACGGCGACGCGTGGAGAAGATAATCGCCAGGCGCAGCAGGCGGCTCAGACGTTCTGCCGTACGCGGCGGCACGGCATTTTGCTGCGCCAGCAGAGCCAGATCGATACTGCCGCTCTGGTTCTGCAGCAAACAGGCGAGCACTTTTTTCTGCGCGGGCGTAAAGCCAGGCAGATCGAGATGGCGGATCAGATAGGCGGCGTGCCGGGGAGCCTGACGAAAATCGACGCTCAGGCCAATTTCGTGTACGGCACAGGCGCTTAACAGCAGATCGCGACAGCGCTGGTCAAGCTTCCAGCTCTGGCTGACCTGACGAAAAAAACGTTCAGCCAGCTGCTGCACCCGGTCAGCCTGTTCCACATCGATAGAAAAACGGCGCTGCACATTATGCAGCGTACGGCTGCGGATATCGCGATTGACCGGCAGATGGAGCATGCCATACACCAGACCTTCGCGCAGCGCGCCGCCTGCCAGCGTCATGCTATCAATATTCAGTTCGTTGAAAATGGCGATGAGAATCGACAAACCGCTGGGAAAGACCAGCGCACGCTCCAGCGTCAGCCCTTCAATTTCCAGCTCTTCCAGCTTGCCGCACTGAATAGCGCGCTGCTTCAGCTGCTGCAGTTTACTCAGGGTGATACGCTCATCCATCCCCTGCGCCACCATGATCTCCTGCAGAGCCTGAACCGTACCGGATGCACCGACGCAGACCTGCCATCCTTTCTCACGCAGCGCCGCTACCACGGGTTGCAGCATGTCGCGCGCCGCCTGTTCTGCCCGGTCAAAATTGTCCTGCGTCAGATGGCGATTGCTGAAAAAACGCTCCAGCCAGGTGACGCAGCCCATTGAAAGGCTGAACAGCGTGGTTGCGTGCGAACCTTCACCGGTAACCAGTTCGGTGCTGCCGCCGCCAATATCGACTACCAGACGCTGGTCGGAGCCGCCGGTCGTATGGGCCACGCCCTGATAGATCAGGCGCGCTTCTTCCTCACCGCTGATAACATTGACCGGACAGCCCAGGATCGCTTCAGCGGTGGTCAGAAAGTCTGGCGCGTTGCGTGCGATGCGCAGCGTGGCGGTCGCCACCACGCGGATCTGCTCTGGCGGGATATCCTGCAGCTGTTCCGAAAACAGCTTCAGGCACTGCCAGCCGCGCTGCATCGCCTCAGCAGAGAGTTCGCTGTCAGCATTAAGTCCTGCTGCCAGCCGGACTTTGCGCTTGATGCGCGCCACGGTCTGAATAGTGCCGGAAACTTCACGCACCACCAGCATATGAAAGCTGTTAGACCCGAGGTCGATCGCTGCATAGAGTGATGATGCGCTTAGCATGTGGGATTAACCTGGGCGTTTACGGTTATGGTTACGGGGCGCGCTGCTCCGGCGATTACTGTTATTGCCGCCGCGACGCTGACCGTTGCCGGTGCGGTTGCGCTGCAGACGTTTTGCCGGTGGCAGATCGCTGAGCAGCGCATCGCTGTTGTATTTGCTGACCGGAATGCCGTGACCGATATACTCCTCAATCGCGGGCAGATTCAGCGCATACTCTTCACACGCGAGGCTGATAGAGTGTCCGCTGGCGCCGGCACGGCCGGTACGACCAATACGGTGAACGTAATCTTCGCGATCGTCCGGCAGATCGTAGTTAAAGACGTGCGTTACGGCCGGAATATGCAGACCGCGCGCCGCAACATCCGTTGCTACCAGAATATCCACGTCGCCTTTGGTGAAATCATCGAGAATGCGCAGGCGCTTTTTCTGCGGGACATCACCGGTCAGCAGACCGACGCGATGACCGTCGGCGGCCAGATGGCCCCAGATATCTTCACAGCGATACTTGGTGTTAGCAAAGATGATGGCGCGATCGGGCCACTCTTCTTCGATCAGCGTCTGCAGCAGACGCATCTTCTCTTCATTGGATGGATAGAAGAGCTCTTCTTTGATGCGGTGGCCGGTTTTCTGTTCCGGTTCCACTTCGACATATTCCGCGTTGTTCATATGCTCAAACGCCAGTTCCCGGACGCGGTAAGAGAGCGTTGCGGAAAACAGCATGCTCAGACGCTGCGTGGCAGGCGGCATGCGGCGGAATAGCCAGCGAATATCTTTAATAAAGCCGAGATCGAACATGCGATCGGCTTCGTCCAGCACCACAACCTGAATAGCGCCCAGATTCACATGGTTCTGTTTTGCGTAATCAATCAGACGTCCGGTAGTGCCCACCAGGATGTCGACACCGTCAGCGAGCACTTTAAGCTGCTTGTCATAGCCGTCGCCGCCGTAAGCCAGACCCATTTTCAGGCCGGTCGCTTTAGCCAGCGGCTCCGCATCGGCGTGAATCTGTACGGCCAGCTCGCGCGTAGGGGCCATGATCAGCGCACGTGGCTGATTAACCTGGCGCCCTTCAGCAGCAGGGTGAGAAAGAAGATAATGAAACGTTGACGTCAGAAACGCCATCGTTTTGCCGGTACCGGTTTGCGCCTGACCCGCAACATCACGCCCTGAAAGCGCAAAAGGCAGTGCGAGCGCCTGGATAGGCGTGCAGTGCTGAAAGCCTTTGCTATCAAGGGCTTCCACGACCTGAGGGTGCAGGGCGAAGTCGGAAAACTTCTGTTCGGTTAAGTGTGTTTTGCTCATAGTGTGGTAGAATATCAGCTTACTATCGCTTTACGAAAGCGTATCCGATGAAATAAAGTTAACCAACGTTGGTATATTTTACGCCAATTCGCCAGGCATAATCTTTGGAGTTAAACATGAGCAGCGATAAAATCGTTCACCTCACCGATGACAGTTTCGATACTGACGTGCTGAAAGCCGAGGGTGTTACCCTGGTTGACTTCTGGGCTGAATGGTGTGGTCCTTGCAAAATGATCGCCCCGATCCTCGATGAAGTTGCTGAAGAGTACGACGGTAAGCTTACCATCGCCAAGCTGAACATTGATGAGAACCCAGGTACCGCGCCAAAATATGGCATCCGTGGTATTCCGACCCTGCTGCTGTTTAAAAACGGCGAAGTGGCGGCAACTAAAGTGGGTGCGCTGTCTAAAGGCCAGCTGAAAGAGTTCCTGAACGCCAATCTGGCGTAAGCGCAACGCGCTCTGTTCCGCAGTGGTGAATTTTTTCGCCACTGCTGGACGCCGCTGGTCAGGCGTGCTAATTTGACGATACTGCATTACGCACTTACCTTTGTAGTTTGCATCTAAAGATTTCTCTTGTCAGACCCCGCTCGAGTTGAACGTTTTTGTGGTTTGGCAATCTGACGGCTAGCATACCCGGCATCATCTTTCGACCGTCTCTCGCTTCCTATCGCTCTATCAGACGATACCCGCCGAGCAGTGTTGAAAAAGAGCCATTAACAGGCATGGAATTTTTGCCATACCATTCACGACAATCATTTCGAGAATTACCCCGAGTTTAAGAACCCATCACTATGAATCTTACCGAATTAAAGAATACGCCGGTTTCTGAGCTGATTACTCTCGGCGAAAATATGGGGCTGGAAAACCTGGCGCGCATGCGCAAACAGGACATTATTTTCGCCATCCTCAAACAACATGCGAAGAGCGGCGAAGACATCTTTGGTGATGGCGTGCTGGAGATATTGCAGGACGGATTTGGATTCCTCCGTTCCGGAGACAGCTCCTACCTCGCCGGTCCTGACGATATCTATGTTTCCCCCAGCCAGATTCGTCGTTTTAACCTGCGTACCGGCGACACCATTTCCGGTAAAATCCGTCCGCCAAAAGAGGGTGAGCGCTATTTTGCCCTGCTGAAAGTTAACGAAGTTAACTACGACAAGCCGGAAAACGCCCGCAGTAAGATTCTGTTCGAAAACCTCACGCCGCTGCACGCTAACAGTCGTCTGCGTATGGAGCGGGGTAATGGCTCAACTGAAGACTTAACCGCTCGCGTGCTGGATCTGGCGTCGCCAATTGGCCGCGGCCAGCGTGGCCTGATTGTGGCACCGCCAAAAGCGGGTAAAACCATGCTGCTGCAGAACATTGCGCAGAGCATTGCGTATAATCATCCGGATTGCGTCCTGATGGTGCTGCTGATTGATGAGCGCCCGGAAGAAGTGACCGAGATGCAGCGTCTGGTTAAAGGTGAAGTTATCGCCTCTACCTTCGATGAGCCTGCATCCCGCCACGTGCAGGTTGCTGAAATGGTCATCGAAAAGGCCAAGCGCCTGGTCGAGCATAAAAAAGATGTCATCATCCTGCTCGACTCAATCACCCGTCTGGCGCGTGCGTATAACACCGTGGTTCCTGCCTCAGGTAAAGTCCTGACCGGTGGTGTTGATGCCAACGCCCTGCATCGTCCGAAGCGTTTCTTCGGTGCAGCACGTAACGTGGAAGAGGGCGGTAGCCTGACTATCATCGCCACAGCGCTGGTTGATACCGGTTCGAAAATGGATGAAGTCATTTACGAAGAGTTTAAAGGTACAGGTAACATGGAACTGCACCTGTCGCGTAAGATTGCGGAAAAACGCGTCTTCCCGGCAATTGACTACAACCGTTCCGGTACCCGTAAAGAAGAGCTGCTCACCTCTCAGGAAGAGCTGCAGAAGATGTGGATCCTGCGCAAAATTATTCACCCGATGGGCGAGATTGACGCGATGGAGTTCCTCATCAACAAGCTGGCGATGACCAAAACCAACGATGAATTCTTCGACATGATGAAGCGTTCATAAGCGGTTAAAAGCGAAACAATGATATTGTTACGCAGGTAATAAATCGGCATTATTTCTGTTAAACGCCACGGCTTATCGTGGCGTTTTTTATTTGTGCGCATTAGGATTAGGCGAGTCAGAAAAGTTTTAGAATGACGCAAGCAGAAAGGCGGCGATTTTTTCAGCAACCGCGCGCGCTGCGGCCTGGTCAGACAGGGATATACAGCAATAACCGGGATTTTGCTTATTGTTGTCCACGATTTTAGCTGAGAGCGTTAATGTGAATTTACTCACTATGGGTGCAGAGCTGGGTTTAACTTTTCTCTTCTCTCTGGCATTCCTTTTTATGGCCCGTAAGGTCGCAAAAAAAATCGGATTAGTTGATAAGCCTAATGCAAGGAAAAAGCATCAGGGCGTTATCCCTCTCGTTGGCGGTATTTCCGTTTACGCTGGCGTTTGCTTCGCTTTCCTTATTACGCAGTCCTATATGCCGAACGGCCTGCTCTATCTCTTCTGTGCCGGCGTGCTGGTGCTGGTCGGCGCACTCGACGATCGCTTTGATATCAGCGTAAAGTTTCGCGCCTGTATGCAGGCGATTATCGCCGTTGTCATGATGTATGGCGCCAAGCTCTATTTGCTGAGTCTCGGTTTTATTGTGGGTCCGGTGGAGATTGTCGTCGGTCCCTTTGGCTACGTATTAACGCTGTTCGCCGTCTGGGCGGCAATTAATGCGTTTAACATGGTCGACGGTATCGATGGTCTGCTGGGCGGACTCTCCTGCGTAACGTTCGGTGCAATGGGGATCATTCTCTATTTTGACGGCATGACCAGCCTGGCAATGTGGTGTTTTGCCATGATCGCCGCCACTATTCCCTATATTTTGCTGAACCTCGGTTTTCTGGGCAAACGCTATAAAGTGTTTATGGGTGATGCCGGCAGCACCATGATCGGTTTCACCATTATCTGGATCCTGCTGGAAACGACACAGGGCCTGAGCCATCCTATTACGCCGGTAACAGCGCTGTGGCTGATCGCCATCCCGCTGATGGATATGGTGGCTATCATGTATCGCCGGCTGCGCAAGGGCATGAGTCCATTCTCAGCCGACAGGCAACATATTCACCATCTCATCATGCGTGCCGGTTTCTCGTCACGTCAGGCTTTTTTACTGATCACGCTGGCGGCGGCGCTGCTGGCAGGCATCGGCGTGCTCGGCGAATATCTGGCGTTCATACCTGAGTGGGTCATGCTGGTGCTCTTCCTGGTAGCATTTCTGCTCTATGGCTACTGCATTAAACACGCGTGGCGTATGGCACGAATGATTCGCCGTCTCAAGCGCAGATGGAATCAAGCGCATATCAATAAAACATGACCTGGATAAGCATCAGATAAGGACACCGCTGTTATGAACTCTGTTGTGGAGAACGAACTGGATATTCGCGGCCTGGGCTGCACGCTGTGGCGCGGTAAACGCTGGATAGCGGGCTGCGCTGTTCTGTTTGCCCTGCTGGCCTGGCTCGCTTCAATGCTGATGAAGCAGGCGTGGAGCACCACGGCAGTCACCGACCGGCCTACGGTTAACATGCTGGGCGACTACTATGTACAGCAGCAGTTTCTGAACAACCTCGATATCCACAGCAATGCGCTGAGCCTGAATAATCCGGCCCCTACCGTAATGGATGAGGTCTATCAGGAGTTCACCATGCAGCTCGCTTCATGGGATACGCGGCGCGATTTCTGGCAGCAGACCGACTATTTTAAAAGCCGTAAAAGTGGTAATGCGCATAATGATGCGGCCTTGCTGGACGATATGATCACCAACATCCAGTTTATGCCGGCAGATAGCGCGCACAACACGCTTGATACGGTGCGGCTGGTGGCAGAAACCGCCGGTGATGCTAACAATCTTCTGCGTCAGTATATTGCTTACGCCAGCGAGCGTGCGGCACGCCATCTGAATGAAGAGCTGAAAGGCGCATGGCAGGCGCGTAACGTGCAGCTGCAGTCGCAGGTTGACCGGCAGCAGGCGGTGGCGCAGGCGGTGTACGATCGCCAGCGTCAGCGCATTGAGCAGGCGCTGAAGCTCGCCAGTCAGCAGGGTATTACCGATAACCGTGCGCCTGCTGCAGGTGAGAGCCTGCCAGAGAGCGATCGCTTTTTACTGGGCCAGCAGCGGCTACAGGCGCAGCTCGATATGCTGCAGGCCAGCGGCCCCGCCTACGATTTGAGCTATGATCAAAACAGGGCGATGCTGAGCACGTTACAGGCTGGCCCACGCCTTGATAAACAGTTCCAGACTTACCGCTACCTGCGCACGCCGGAAGAGCCCGTTTCACGCGACAGCCCGCGCCGTCTGTTTATGATGGTGATGTGGGGAGCGATCGGGGCGCTGGTCGGAGCGGGTGTGGCGCTGGTGCGCCGGCCGCGCGCGTTATCAGCTATTCGCCAATAAGAGAATCAGCGTGAAAGTACTGACTGTATTTGGCACCCGTCCTGAAGCCATCAAAATGGCGCCGCTGGTGCAGGCACTGGCGCAGGATGCTGCGTTTGAATCCCGCCTGTGCGTCACCGCACAGCACCGTGAAATGCTCGATCAGGTGCTGCATCTGTTTCAGCTGCAGCCCGATTACGATTTAAATATCATGCGCCCGGAGCAGGGGCTGACCGAGATTACCTGCCGTATTCTGCAGGGCATGAAAACCGTTTTAGCCGATTTTAAACCTGATGTGGTGCTGGTGCACGGTGATACCACCACCACGCTGGCTGCCAGCCTGGCGGCCTTTTATCAGCAGATCCCGGTGGGACACGTCGAGGCTGGTTTACGCACCGGTAATCTGATGTCGCCCTGGCCGGAGGAGGCTAACCGCACGCTCACAGGCCATCTGGCAAGCTATCACTTCACGCCGACCACCACATCGCGGCAGAACCTGCTGCGGGAAAACCTGCCTGATGCGCGTATCTTTGTCACCGGCAATACGGTAATCGACGCGCTGCTGTGGGTGCGCGATCGCGTGCTGACCAACGCCGATCTCAATGCCCGCCTGGCGGCGCACTATCCGTTTCTGGAATCGGACAAAAAGCTGATCCTGGTTACCGGTCACCGGCGCGAAAGTTTTGGTAAGGGCTTTGAGCGTATCTGCAGTGCGCTGGCGCAGATTGCGCGCCTTCATCCGCAGGCGCAGATCGTCTATCCGGTGCATCTCAATCCCAACGTCAGCGAGCCGGTTAACCGGATACTTAGCGGTATCGACAATATTATTCTGATCGAACCGCAGGAGTATCTGCCGTTTGTCTGGTTGATGAACCGTGCCTGGCTGATCCTCACCGATTCCGGCGGAATTCAGGAAGAGGCGCCGTCGCTGGGAAAACCGGTGCTGGTGATGCGCGATACCACGGAGCGGCCGGAAGCGGTCGCGGCAGGGACGGTAAAACTGGTTGGCACCGATGTCGATACCATTGTCGCTGAAGTCACCCTGCTGCTGCAGGACGAAGAGGCGTGGCAGAGTATGAGCCGGGCACACAACCCTTATGGCGACGGCCACGCCTGCGCACGCATTCTGCAGGCGCTGAACAACAACAGAGTTTAATTATGTCTTTTAATACCATTTCCGTGATCGGACTGGGTTACATCGGGCTGCCAACGGCAGCCGTTTTCGCTTCAAGGGGAAAGCAGGTCGTGGGCGTGGATGTCAATCTGCGCGCCGTTGAAACCATTAACCGGGGGGAAATCCACATCGTGGAGCCCGATCTCGGCGAGGTGGTCCGGCAGGCGGTGCAGCAGGGGCTGCTGCGCGCCACCACGACGGCAGAACCGGCAGATGCGTTTCTGATCGCTGTCCCCACGCCCTTTATGAACGATCATCAGCCAGACCTGAGCTTTGTCCGCGCGGCCGCGCTGTCGCTGGCACCGGTACTGAAAACAGGCGATCTGGTGATTCTGGAGTCGACTTCGCCGGTCGGCGCCACAGAGCAGATGGCGGAATGGCTGGCCGAGGCGCGTCCCGATCTGCGTTTTCCTCAGCATGAGGGCGAGAGCGATATCTTTATCGCCTACTGTCCGGAGCGGGTGCTGCCCGGCAAGGTGATGACCGAACTGCTGGAGAACGATCGCGTGATTGGCGGCATGACGCCCGCCTGTTCGGCGCGTGCCAGCGAGCTGTACCGTATTTTCCTGCGCGGAGCCTGCGTTGAAACCAACGCGCGTACGGCGGAGATGTGCAAGCTGACGGAAAACAGCTTCCGCGATGTCAATATCGCTTTTGCTAATGAGCTGTCGCTGATCTGCGCCGATCAGAAGATCAACGTCTGGGAGCTGATTGCGCTGGCGAACCGGCATCCGCGCGTCAATATTCTGCAGCCCGGACCGGGCGTGGGCGGACACTGTATTGCCGTCGACCCGTGGTTTATTGTGGCGCAGAACCCGCAGCAGGCGCGGCTGATTCGCACCGCGCGTGAAGTGAATGATGCCAAACCTGGCTGGGTACTGGAGCAGGCAAAACAGGCGCTGGCGGAGTGCGCGACGCAGAGCGATAAGCGCGCCAGCGAGATCGCTATTGCCTGTTTCGGGCTGGCGTTTAAGCCCGATATCGACGATCTGCGTGAGAGCCCGGCAATGGCGGTCGCGCAGCGCATTGCGGCGTGGCACAGCGGAGAGACCTGGGTTGTCGAGCCGCACGTTACGTCGATTCCTGACCGGCTGGGGCAGGACGCCTCGCTGGTATCCGTGGAGCAGGCGCTACAGCAGGCTGACATTCTGGTGATGCTGGTTGATCATGCACAGTTCCGGGCCATTGACGCTGCGCAGATTGCCCAGCCGTGGATTGTCGATACCAAAGGGGTATGGCGATGAAACGCTTTCTGATCACCGGCGGCGCGGGATTTATAGGCTCAGCGCTGGTGCGCTTTCTGATTGAAAGCACGGAGCATCAGGTCGTGGTGGTGGATAAGCTAAGCTACGCCGGCAATCTGGCGTCGCTGGCGGGCGTGCAGCAGCATCCGCGTTTTGCCTTTGAACAGGTTGATATCTGTAACCGGCCGGAGCTTGATCGGGTGCTGGCGCAGTATCAGCCCGACTGCGTAATGCATCTGGCAGCAGAAAGCCACGTCGACCGCTCGATTGATGGGCCATTTGCCTTTATCGAAACCAATATTGTCGGCACTTATCATCTGCTGGAAGCGGTACGCCACTACTGGCAGGCGATGGAGAGCACGCGCAAAGCTGGCTTCCTGCTGCACCATATTTCCACAGACGAAGTCTTTGGCGATCTGCACGGTACGGATGATTTTTTCACCGAAACCACGCCTTATGCGCCGAGCAGCCCCTACTCCGCATCAAAAGCCAGCAGCGATCATCTGATGCGTGCCTGGATGCGAACGTACGGACTGCCGGTAATCGTCACCAACTGCTCCAATAATTATGGCCCGTGCCATTTTCCGGAGAAGCTGGTCCCGCTGACTATCATCAATGCGCTGGCGGGCAAGGCGCTGCCGGTCTACGGCAACGGCAGCCAGATCCGCGACTGGCTCTATGTGGAAGATCATGCGCGCGCGCTCTATACCGTTGTCAGTCACGGCACAGCAGGAGAGACCTACAATATTGGCGGGCATAATGAGCGACGTAATCTTGAGGTAGTGCACGCCCTGTGCGATCTGCTCGATGAGCTTGCCGCCGGGCAGCGTCCTGCGGCGATTAACAGCTACCGCGAGCTGATCGCCTTTGTTAGCGACCGTCCCGGACACGATCTGCGTTACGCCATCGATGCCAGCAAAATTGCCCGCGAGCTGGGCTGGACGCCACAGGAAACCTTTGAGAGCGGCATACGTAAAACGGTGGAGTGGTATCTGGCCAACCCGCAGTGGTGGCAGGCTATTCTCAACGGCAGCTATCGCGCTGAACGCCTCGGCTTAACCGCATCGCGCTGAAGCAGAGCCAGAAGGAGCAATGATGAAAGGTATTATTCTGGCGGGTGGTTCAGGAACGCGCCTGCATCCGATTACCCGCGCAATTTCCAAGCAGCTGCTGCCGGTGTATGACAAGCCGATGATCTATTATCCCCTTTCTGTCCTGATGCTGGCAGGCATCCGCGATGTGTTGATCATTACCACGCCTGAAGACCGGGCGCACTTTGAGCGTCTGCTGGGGGATGGCAGTGAGTTTGGTGTCCGGCTCTCCTATGCTGAACAGCCAAGCCCCGATGGACTGGCGCAGGCGTTTATTATTGGTGAATCGTTTATTGGTGACGACCACTGCTGTCTGGTGCTGGGCGACAATCTCTACTTTGGTCAGGGTTTTAGTCCGAAGCTGAAAAAAGTGGCTGCCCGAACGGAAGGCGCGACGCTCTTCGCTTACCAGGTGATGGATCCCGAGCGGTTCGGCGTGGTGGAATTTGATGAGGCGTTTAATGCGCTTTCAATCGAAGAGAAGCCGGCGCAGCCAAAATCGCGCTGGGCGGTGACCGGACTCTATTTTTACGATCGCCGCGTGGTGGAGTTTGCAAAGCGCGTCCAGCCCTCGGCGCGCGGTGAGCTGGAGATTACGGCGATTAACCAGATGTACCTGGAGGCTGGCTCACTCTCTGTTGAGCTGCTGGGTCGCGGGTTCGCCTGGCTGGATACCGGTACGCATGACAGCCTGGTTGAAGCCAGCGTCTTTGTGCAGACGGTAGAAAAGCGGCAGGGATTCAAGATAGCCTGCCTGGAAGAGATTGCCTGGCGCAACGGCTGGCTGAGCGATGCTCAGCTACAGGCGGCAGGCGAGGCGTTAACCAAAACCGGCTACGGCCAGTATCTGCTGGATATTTTACATGCCCGTCCGCGTCAGTATTGATCCCCTTGAGTGGGAGAGTGACTTCTTTCATCAGCCCACGGCGCGCCTGACGCTGCAGGGTGAACTAACGTTGCCGCAGGCGCTGCAGCAGGCGACAGGCCTGCTGCAGATAAAAGTGCCGGCAGAGCAGACCGCGGCGATTGATGCGGTCTGCCAGCACGGCTTTCAGCTGGTTGAGGGAGAAGCCGATCTGACGTTACCGCTGACGCAGACGGCGCGTCAGCCTGGCGTACGAATTGCGCGTGAGGCGCAAATCCCGGCGTTGCGTGCCGCCGCTGCAGAAGCCTTCAGCCAGAGCCGGTTTCGTGCCCCGTGGTTTGACGCGGCCGACAGCGGCCGGTTTTATGCGCAGTGGATTGAAAACGCGGTGCGCGGCACCTTCGATCACCAGTGTCTGATCGCCTGCGATGAACAGGGCAGCCTGCAGGGCTTTGTCTCCCTGCGTGAAGTGAACGGCGATGTGCGTATCGGACTGCTGGCGGTGCTGCCTGATGCCCGGTCGCAGGGTATTGGCCAGCGTCTGCTGCTGGCTGCGGCTGACTGGGGCCGGGTGCGCCAGCTGGCGCAGCTGCGAGTTGCCACGCAGCTCAGCAATCTTGCAGCGATGCGCCTCTATTTACGCTGCGGTGCCCGGCTGGAAAGCACCGCCTACTGGTTTTACAGGAAAGCATCATGATCCCTTTTAACGCGCCCCCTGTGGTGGGCACTGAAACAGACTATATGCAGTCGGCGATGGCCAGCGGCAAGCTGTGCGGTGACGGCGGCTTTACCCGCCGCTGCCAGCAGTGGATGGAGCAGCATTTTGGCAGTAAAAAAGTGCTGCTGACGCCCTCCTGCACCGCCTCGCTGGAGATGGCCGCGCTGCTGATCAACATCGAGCCCGGTGATGAAGTGATCATGCCGAGCTATACCTTTGTCTCCACCGCAAACGCGTTTGTGCTGCGCGGCGCCACCATTGTCTTTGTTGACGTGCGCCCGGATACGATGAACATTGATGAGACACTGATTGAGGCTGCGATCACGCCGAAAACGCGCGCTATCGTACCGGTACACTATGCGGGCGTGGCGTGTGAAATGGACACCATTATGGCGCTGGCCGCAAAGCATCAGCTTTATGTCATTGAAGATGCTGCACAGGGCGTCATGTCACAGTATAAAGGCCGCGCGCTTGGCACCATCGGGCACATCGGCTGCTTTAGCTTTCACGAAACGAAAAATTACACCGCCGGAGGTGAAGGCGGTGCGACGCTGATAAATGATGCAGCGCTCACCGAGCGTGCTGAAATTATCCGGGAAAAAGGCACCAACCGCAGTCAGTTTTTCCGTGGTCAGGTGGATAAATATACCTGGCGCGATATCGGCTCAAGCTACCTGATGGCCGATCTGCAGGCAGCCTATCTCTGGGCGCAGCTAGAAGCGGCGCAGACTATTAACCAGCAGCGACTGCGACTGTGGCAGCGCTACTACGACGCGCTGCAGCCGCTGGCGGCTCAGGGGCGGATCGCGCTGCCGGCAGTGCCGGATAGCTGCCGTCATAATGCGCATATGTTCTATCTGAAACTGCGCGATAGTGACGATCGCGAAGCGCTGATACGCTGGATGAAAGAAGCGGCGATCCTCACGGTGTTTCACTACATTCCGCTGCATACGTCGCCTGCCGGTGAGCGATTTGGCCGCTTCCACGGTGAAGATCGCGTCACCACACGCGACAGCGAGCGCCTGCTGCGCCTGCCGCTGTTCTATAACCTGTCAGATAACAATCAGCGTACCGTGATTAGCTCTCTGCTGAGCTACTTTGCCTGATGTCGCTGGCAAAAGCATCGGTCTGGACCGCGACCTCCACGCTGGTAAAAATTGCGGCTGGCCTGCTGGTGATAAAGCTGCTGGCGCTGAGTTTCGGTCCGGAAGGCGTCGGGCAGGCGGGCAACTTCCGGCAGCTGATTACCGTGCTCGGCGTACTGGCTGGCGCAGGCATTTTTAATGGCGTGACCGCCAGCGTGGCGCAGCTGCAGCATGAACCTGCGCAGCTGCGGGCGCTGACCGGTACGGCCTCTGCGATGGTGCTGGGCTTTTCGGCGCTGCTGGCCGCGGGTCTGCTGCTGGGGGCGGCACCGGTCAGCCGGATGCTGTTTGGGCACGAGCACTACCAGAGCGTGGTGCGCATCGTGGCGTTTCTGCAGTTTGGCATCGCCTGGGCGAATCTGGCACTGGCGCTGCTGAAAGGCTTTCGCGATGCGCGCGGCAATGCGCTGGCGCTGATAACCGGCAGCCTGACAGGGGTGGCCGGTTATATTATTTGCTGGTGGCTGGGCGGTTATCAGGGGGCGCTGGCGGGACTGGCGCTGGTCCCGGCGCTGCTGGTGATACCGGCGCTGATTATGCTGCGGCGCCATCGTGCGGTGCTGCCGCTGCGCTGGCTCAGGCCAGTATGGCAGCCGGAACTGGCACGCAACCTGGCAAAATATACGCTGATGGCGCTGATAACGTCGATCACGCTGCCGGTTGCGTGGGTAATGATGCGTAATCTGCTGGCGGAACAGCAGGGCTGGGCGCAGGTGGGATTATGGCAGGGCGTGACGACGATCTCTGACGCCTATCTGCAGTTTATTACCGCTACTTTCAGCGTCTGGCTGCTGCCGACGCTGGCACGCCTGGAGCATAAGCCGCAGATTGCACGGGAGATAGGCCGCGCGCTGCGGTTTGTACTGCCGGCGGTAGCGGCCGCCAGTTTCGCGGTCTGGCTGCTGCGCGACATGGCGATCTGGCTGCTGTTTTCCCCGCAGTTTAGCGGCATGCGCGATCTTTTTATCTGGCAGTTATGTGGCGATCTCTTTAAAGTCGGCGCCTATGTTTTCGGATATCTGGTGATCGCCAAAGCGTCGCTGCGCTTCTATATTCTCACCGAGATCAGCCAGTTTGCTTTGCTGACGCTGTTTTCGCGCTGGCTGATCCCGCTTCACGGCGCGACTGGCGCAGCGCAGGCGTATATGGCGACCTATATACTCTATTTTGCCCTTTGCTGTGGCGCTTTCCTGATTTATTGCCGGACAAAATGACGTTATTTCATGTGCTGGGATCTGATATCCCGCATCACAATCAGACGGTGCTGCGTTTCTTTAATGACGTGATAGGCACTGAATTGCCTGCCGCCGCGCCGCGCCGCTTTATGGTGGTTGCTGCGCCTGGCTCGCTGCCCGCCTGTAGCCAGCTGCAGATCGAAACTTTCGCTACTAAAGCCGCGCTGGCGCAGGCGGTAATAGCGCGCGCCGCCGATCGCTCCCGGCGCTTTTTCTTTCACGGACAGTTTAACCCGCGTATCTGGCTGGCGCTGCTCAGCGGAAAGATCCGCCGCCATCAGGCGTTCTGGCATGTCTGGGGAGCTGACCTGTATGAAGAGGGTGCCGGGCTGAAATATCGTCTGTTCTATCTGCTGCGCCGCATCGCGCAGGGGCGTATGGCACAGGTGTTTGCTACGCGCGGCGATCTCTTTTTTTATCAGCAGCGGCATCCGCAGGTGCCGGCGTCACTGCTCTATTTTCCGACGCGCATGCCTGATATTGCGCTGCCGGCAGCCACAGCATCGGACAGTGCGCTGACGATCCTGCTGGGCAACTCCGGCGACCGCAGCAACCGGCACATTGAAGGATTGCAGGCGATACGCCGGCAGTTTGGCGAGCAGGTCAGCGTGCTGGTTCCGCTCGGCTACCCGGCCAACAACTATGCCTATATTGATGAGATCGATGCGGCGGCGCAGCGTCTGTTTCCGGCCGGGCAGGTTACGCTGATCCGCGACAGGCTCGATTTTCCAGCCTACCTGCAGTTGCTCAGACGCTGCCAGCTTGGCTATTTTATGTTTGAGCGGCAGCAGGGGATTGGCACGCTCTGTTTGCTGATTCAGGCTAACATTCCCTTTGTGCTGAACCGTAAAAATCCGTTCTGGCGCGATCTCAGCGAGCAGGGCATCCCGGTGCTGTTCAGCTGTGACGAACTTGATGCCAGCCGCATCGCGGAAGCGCAGCGCCAGCTGACGGCGTGCGACAAACCGGCCATCGCTTTTTTTGCGCCGGGCTATCTTGCCGGCTGGCGCCATGCGCTCAGCCTGAGTGAAGGAAGTGCATCATGAGTCTGCTGCAGTTTAGTGGTCTGCTGGTGGTTTATCTCTGCTCGCTGGGCTTTATCCTGACGCTGACCTGGCGTGAGTTCAGGCGCGTGCGCTTTAACTTTCATCTCTTCTTTACGCTGCTGTTTCTGCTGACCTTCTACTTTGGTTTTCCGCTGACCAGCGTACTGGTATTCCGCTTTGATGTGGCCGTGGTACCGCCCGCCTTTCTGCTGCAGGCGCTGCTGGCAGCCACCAGCTTCTACGCTATTTACTACGTCAGTTATAAAGTCCGGCTGCGACCGGCCAGCGCCGCGCCGCGCAAGCCGTGGCTGGTAATGGATCGGGTGGAGACGCATCTCACCTGCCTGCTGCTGGCGCTGGTGGCGATTGGCACGGTGACCGTGTTTTTCATGCACAACGGGCTGCTGCTGTTCCGGCTCTCGGCCTATAACCAGATTTTCTCGAGTGAGGTTTCTGGCGTGGCGCTCAAGCGCTTCTTCTATTTCTTTATTCCGGCGATGCTGATCCGCTATTTTCTGCATCCGACACAGCGGCAGTGGCTGCTGTTTCTGCTGGTAACAGTGGCGTTTGGCTTGCTGACCTATGCGCTGGTGGGCGGTACGCGCGCGAACATCATCATCGCCTTTGCGCTGTTTCTGTTTATTGGTATTACGCGCGGCTGGATCACGCTCTGGATGCTGGCAGGGGCAGGCGCGATGGCGATCTGCGGTATGTTCTGGCTGGCGCTGCGGCGCTACAACCTGGATGTGGCCGGGGCAGAGGCCTTTTATACGTTTCTCTACCTGACTCGGGATACGTTCTCGCCGTGGGAGAACCTGGCGCTGCTGCTGCAGAACTATGACAAAATCGATTTTCAGGGGCTGGCGCCGCTCTGGCGCGACTTTTATGTCTTTATTCCGGGCTGGCTGTGGCCCGATCGTCCCTCTGCGATCCTGAACAGCGCTAACTACTTTACCTGGGAAGTGCTGAATAACCACTCCGGCCTGGCCATTTCGCCGACGCTGATCGGTTCGCTGCTGATCATGGGTGGCGTGCTGTTTATTCCGCTGGGTGCGGTAGCGGTGGGCCTCCTGATGAAAGGCTTTGACGCGCTTTATACGCAGGGACGTGACAGCGACAACCGCTATAGCGGCGCGGTGCTGCAGAGTTTCTGCTTCGGTGCGGTGTTTAACATGATCGTTCTCGCTCGCGAGGGGCTGGACGCATTCGGCTCGCGCGTGGTGTTTTTCTGCATCATTTTTGCCGCCTGTACAGGCCTGGCAAAGCTGCTCAGCTGGCTGCTGGCGCGCGCAGGGCTTATTCGTCCGCGTCGTGTTCAGGCGCTGCGCGGTTCCTCCTGATCATCGGGCAAAACGGAAGATGAAAACCATGACGACCACTGAGCCGCATTACGCGATACGCGGCGTTGATCTGCACGCGTTTAACGATATGGAGAGCTTTGTCAGCTTTCTGCTGCCTGATAACACGCCCCGCCGCGGTACGCTGATTGCCATCAATGCTGAAAAGATGCTGACGCTGGAAGAAGATGCGCAGCTGCGCGCTCTGATTAGCGAAGCTGAGTTTAAATATCCGGATGGCATCAGTATTGTCCGCTCGCTGCGCAAAAAGTATCCGCGGCTGCAGGTCAGCCGCATTGCCGGTGCCGATCTGTGGGAGGCGCTGATGGAGCGCGCCGGACGCACCGGGATTCCGGTATTTTTAATTGGCGGCCGCGAGCAGGTACTGCAGGAGACCTGCGACAAACTGCAGCGTCAGTGGAACGTAAATATTGTCGGCAGCCAGAACGGCTATTTTGCCCCGGCTGACCGCGAGGCGCTGTTTGCACGTATCGCTGCGAGCGGCGCAAAAATCGTTACCGTAGCGCAGGGTTCACCACGTCAGGAGCTTCTGATGCGTGACTGCCGCCAGCACTGGCCCGACGCACTCTATATGGGAGTAGGCGGCACCTATGATGTTTTTACCGGCAACGTTACCCGTGCACCGGGTCTCTGGCAGCGTCTGGGGCTGGAGTGGCTCTATCGGCTGATCCGGCAGCCTTCACGCTGGCGCCGGCAGTTAAAGCTGCTGAAATATTTGCGCTATCACTGGAGGGGCGATCTCTGAGGCTGCTGATTAATCCAGCAATTTTTTAGCTTATAAGCGTGAAATTGCGCTATTTATCGACGGAATGCACAAAGCATAACCAAACGCGTTTTTTTCTTTAAAAAGCACTGGACAGGGTGAAGCCAAATACGTAGTATGCCCATCCGCAACGGCGCTACGCGCCCGTAGCTCAGCTGGATAGAGCGCTGCCCTCCGGAGGCAGAGGTCTCAGGTTCGAATCCTGTCGGGCGCGCCATTTTCTTTTGGGCGCAAGAGCTTCGGTGGTTGGTTTTAACCGCGTTATGCAGTGAATAGTAAGCGTAACAGCTTACGCACCAGAATTATGGTGGCTATAGCTCAGTTGGTAGAGCCCTGGATTGTGATTCCAGTTGTCGTGGGTTCGAGTCCCATTAGCCACCCCAGATTTTGCTGGGACATGCGAAGGTGGCGGAATTGGTAGACGCGCTAGCTTCAGGTGTTAGTGTTCTTACGGACGTGAGGGTTCAAGTCCCTCTCTTCGCACCAGGCAGAATTTTAGTAAAGAAGTAAAGAAGTAAAAAATCGGCGAGTAGCGCAGCTTGGTAGCGCAACTGGTTTGGGACCAGTGGGTCGGAGGTTCGAATCCTCTCTCGCCGACCATATTCGAAAAGCCTGCTTGAAAAAGCAGGCTTTTTTCGTTTGCGTGTAATCTGCGACCCCTGCAAAAAAATCTGCGATACGATGCGCGGCCCCCACCAAACCGTAGGGGCGCCATTAATGGCGCCCTGGTTTAAACCCGCAATGCGACCGCTACAGTTTTTGTCGTATTTTTGCGACAAATAACGCTTTGAATAAATTGAATTTATTCCATAAGAGATCTATTTGTCGCTGTTTTGCGACGGAAATGACCGCAATCGCATACTGCCTGCGGCATGTCGCTTTTCAGATAAGAGAACAGCAGCGTTAACTCTCTGAACCAGAAAAGCTTTTTAAGAAAAATGCCAATCTGGCACATCTTGTGCAATACTTCCTGTCGTAGATGCTCATTCCACCTCTTATGTCCGCTCAGGCGACATAAACCTGGGAATGATGCAGAGCCCCTTACGGTATCCGTTGTCCAGCCTGGCAGTAACGCTGTGCGCTACTGTAGTTAGACGGACATTACGTTGAGTCGGATACCATCAGTTGTCTTACGACCTGATCTTACACCTGCTTCTGGCAGGTGTTTTTTTATCTGCTTACGGCGGGGATGACACGGTTCAGGCAAAAAAAAGCCGGGACAAGCCCGGCAGACAAACAACAAGCATAAATCAGGTTGCCGGATTGTTCTTCAGCGTCAGCAGCAGGCCCTCGCGGCGCATGCTGGCCGCATCCTCCGGACGCTGCAGGCGATCGTAGACATCCGCCAGCCAGGCATAATCAAACGCATCAGGACGCTGCGCCAGCGCCTGCTCAAACGCATCGGCCGCCTGTTGCCACTCGCCGTGGCGCATCAGCAGCTGCCCCAGCGTGCTGTGCAGCAGTGGCGTTGCCCCATGCTGTTTGATCTGCTGACGCAGCGCTTTCTCCAGCGCATCAGGATTGCCGCTTTTAATGCGCGGCATCAGCAGCACCAGCCGATCGTCATACTGCTTTTTCAGACCGTCCAGCACGATATCCTGAGCCGTGTCGGGATCGTTGCACTCGATCAGATGCTCACTCATGGCGACCTGCAGCGCAGTCTCCTGCCGCGTTTTGCGGCTCTGACTCTGCCACCAGCGCTTCAGGCCCTCGCTACCCTGATCGGCCATCGCCTGGTTCATCAGCCCCAGCCACGCCTGCTGCTGCAGCGCATGACGCTGCGCATCATCGTTAATTTTGGCCTTTTGCATCGCCGGCAGAATATCCAGCAGGGCACCCCAGGCACCGGTACGAATATAGGCCTGCTCCGCCAGACGCAGCACTTCCGGATGGCGCGGCGCAACTTCCAGCAGACGGTCAACACCGTGACGCGCCGCATGATCTTCGTTGCGCGCCAGCTGCAGCCGGACCCGGGTGATCTCCACCGGGATAGTATTGTTCTCTGCCAGTTCAGAAGCGCGTTCCAGATGCTGATTAGCACGGGTTTCATCGCCGCGCTGCTGTGCCGCTTCAGCCGCAAGCAGATAGTTTGCTACCGGCTGATCGGCGTGATCGGCATTCTTCGCCAGCAGCTTCTCTGCCTGCTGATAGTCACCTTCAGCCAGCTTCATCAGCGCATGCTGCGTATGACGCTGCGCGCTGCGACGTTTGCGGCCGGTGAACCAGCCGCGCGTACGGACGCCGGTGCGGAACAGACGACGCAGGATCCACTCTGCCAGCAGAATCACCAGCAGGCTCAGGACCAGGATGATCCCCAGCCCGGTCACGCTGGTCTCAATATTCCAGTCATCAGTCTGGATCAGCACATAACCCTGATGCCCGGCTACCATCGGGCCCAGCACGACGCCAGCCAGCAACAGCAGGAAAAGTACCAGTACTTTTAGCATGGTCAGCCTCCCTGTTGTTCAGCCGCAACCGATGGCTGCGCCAGCAGATTGCGCACGCGCGTTTGCATCAGTTTTTCCAGCAGCGGCTGACTTTCCAGCGAATCCGGCACATCCATTGAGATGGTTTGCTGGCTCAGTTCGTCCAGCTGTGCAAGAAACGCCCGGGTCGCCGCATCGTTGGTGTCATACCAGGCGCGTACCCAGCTCGATACCGCATCCAGCGACTGTTTATAAATCTCCTCCTGATGACGCGGTACCGCCTGCGCAGCCACCAGCAGACGGGAGCGGATATTCTCACGCAGATAGACGTCCTGATTAGGCGCCAGAAGCGGCTGAGCGGTATTATCACGGCGGCGGATGGTAATGAAATCATCCATAAAATTATGCCAGCTCTTCACCAGATTCTGCCGCCATTCGTGCAGCGAGCCGGAGAGTTCGCCGCCGTCGCTATCCATTGGCGCATCGTCGTTGTCGTTGTCCGCCAGGCGCAGATTGTCTACGCCGTTAGAGAGCTGATTCAGCTTGAGGATGATGCCGTCGTAGTCGACCTGGCTGACGGCCGAAAGTGAGCTGATATCCTGCGTCAGCGCCCGACGAACGTTGGTCATGCTGGGATCGTTCATCTCAGCCAGACTGGTATCGGCACTTTTCAGCAGAGCAGCGGCCGTGGTGACATCCTGATCGCTCCAGAGTTTGCGGCCCGCCAGTTTTACCAGATAGTCAGCCTGCGCCAGCAGCCAGGTGCGGGTGTCATTACCGGAGATAGTGGCGACTTTTTCGCGCAGCGTTTCCAGCTCTTTTGCGCTGTTATCCTGCTTCGTGCGCGCTTCCTGCAGGGCAGTGCCCGCGTCAGTCAGCTGCTGCGTCAGCTGGCGTTTGTCGCTGCCAAGCTGCTGCTGCAGCGCGCTGAGCTGCTCGCTGAGCTGCTGGTTAGTCTGAGCCTGTACATCGGCCTGGTGTTTCCCGTTGAGGTAAAGGCCTGCGCCAATCGCCAGCGCAATCACAATTGCCACGGCGCTTAATACCCGGCCATCGCGCTGTTTTTCGCGTGGCGGCTGGTTTTCTGGCGTCGGGGAAGTGTCCGCTGGGGTAGTTTCTTCAACCATGGCGGAGGAAGCTTTGTGTTCCGTCATTGTGGCTCATCCCATTGTTAAGTTCAGCGTAACGCACGCAGCAGCGCGTCGTTATCGGCACCATCGGCTACGTCTATCTCCTGCCAGCCCGCTTCAGCGGCCTGGGTAGCCAAACGTTCACTGACGACCACCAGTCGACAGTGCAGTAACCACTCCCGCCGATCGATTGGCGGAAACAGTGCATGGAGTTGTTTTAACATTTCACCGCTGGTCACCACCAGCGTGGTAATCCCGCGGTCGCGCCAGCGCCGACCCTCAATAGCGCCGTCGTAGTGCTTCTCATTGCGCTGATAGCACTCACAGTATTGCACTTCTGCGCCACGTTCGATGAGAGTTTCAGCTAATAATTCCCGACCGGGAGTGCCGCGCAGGATCAGCGCGCGCTTGCCGCTGACCTGCTGCAGGCGCTGCAGGCGAACCAGCTCTTCGCTGGTCTCCCGCGCATGAGGATAGTCTACTTTGAGATTTGTGACGGTATGCAGCGCCAGCGCGGTTGAGCGGCCAATCGCATAGTAATCAGCGACCGCGGGCCAGACTGTCTGGCTGTGCTGCAGCGCCGGTTGTGCAAAATGCACCACCTGCTGTGATAGCAGAAAAACCAAATCGCCCGGCCGCAACGCCGTCAGCTGTTGCGGTAACTGTGCTAAATCGCGACCCGGCGTAAATTCAATCAGCGGGAACGCCCACGCCAGCTTGCCCAGGCTGCGCAGGCGCGCAACCAGCTCGCTGGCAGCCGGTTCCGGACGGGTCACGAGAATAGTCATACCGGCGGCTGCCCCTGATAGACCTCATGCAGAATTTCGCGCGCGCCCTTATTCAGCAGCTCTTCAGCCAGCGAAATGCCCATCTGCTCCGCCTGCTCACGCGGGCCACGGCGTTCACCGGTTACCATCTGGCTGCCGTCGGGCGCACCGACCAGACCGCGCAGCCAGAGCTGATCATCTTCCAGTACGGCAAAACTGCCGATCGGCACCTGACATCCACCCTCAAGCCGGGTATTCATGGCGCGCTCAGCGCGCACGCATACGGCTGTCTCACTGTGGTTCAGCGCCTGCAGCAGCGTAATTAATGCGCTGTCATCAAGCCGGCACTCAATGCCTACGGCACCCTGTCCCACGGCGGGCAGTGAAAGCTCTGCAGGCAGTGCCTGACGAATGCGATCTTCCAGCCCAAGGCGTTTCAGACCGGCAGCGGCCAGAATAATGGCATCATATTCACCCGCATCGAGCTTGCCGAGACGGGTGCCAACATTGCCGCGCAGCGAACGGATAACCAGGTCGGGCCGGCGTGCGCTCAGCTGACACTGACGGCGCAGGCTGGAGGTGCCGACTACTGCACCCTGAGGCAGCTCATCGATAGCGTTATAGTGATTAGAGACAAAGGCGTCGCGTGGATCTTCACGTTCGCAGATAGTTACCAGACCCAGGCCTTCCGGAAAGTTAACCGGCACATCTTTCATGGAATGCACCGCCAGATCGGCGCGATTCTCCAGCATGGCCTGTTCCAGTTCTTTTACGAACAAACCCTTGCCGCCCACTTTTGCCAGCGGGGTATCGAGAATAACATCACCTTTGGTCACCATCGGCACCAGCTCTACCTGCAGGCCCGGATGGGCTGCCATCAGGCGCTGCTGAACATATTGTGCCTGCCAGAGTGCGAGAGGACTTTGACGGGTAGCAATTCTGAAAATTTTGTTTAACATACCGTTAACCATTTTGATCGTTCATCGATTATCCTATCATCGATAGGGGAATGCTGTCAGTTTCAACGGATTGAAAAGGCCGCACTATTCATGTGTGGCTCGCCACACCTCAGCAGGCGTGGCGCAAAAAAAGCGGGTTGCTCTGCGGCAGATGCTAAACTGTCATGTAGCGCAACTTTCTTTACGGTCAATCCTTCTGGTGTTAGATTGATCACGTTTCCAGCAATAATTTGCCTGCATACCTCATTATTAAAATGGCAAACGCTGGAAGCAGGGTGCTTAACACTGGGACAATCAGGCGAAACGTCTTGTACCTCTACATTGAGACACTTAAACAGAGACTGGATGCGATTAACCAGCTGCGCGTAGATCGCGCGCTGGCTGCCATGGGGCCTGCTTTCCAGCACGTCTACAGTCTGCTGCCAACATTATTGCACTATCATCATCCTCTGATGCCGGGTTACCTCGAAGGTAACGTTCCACACGGCGTCTGCTTCTTCACGCCTGATGAACAGCAACAGCAGCTGCTGCATACCGTTACCGGCAAACCGGCGGCAGACCTGACGCCAGCGGCCGGGGGCGAACGGCCAATTACCGCTATCTACTCAATGGGCAGCACCTCGTCGGTCGGGCAGAACAGCGCATCCGATCTGGATATCTGGGTGTGCCACCACTCCTGGCTTGATAACGAAGAGCGTCTGGCCCTGCAGCGTAAGTGTACGCTGTTACAGAAGTGGTGTGTGTCAATGGGTGTGGAAGTCAGCTTTTTCCTTATCGATGAAAACCGTTTTCGCCATAACGAGAGCGGCAGCCTCGGCGGTGAGGATTGCGGATCGACACAGCATATTTTGCTGCTCGATGAGTTCTACCGTACGGCAGTGCGCATGGCGGGTAAGCGTGTTCTGTGGAATATGGTGCCGAATGAGGAAGAGCATCACTATGACGACTACGTCATGTCGCTCTATTCACAGGGTGTACTGACCCCGAACGAATGGCTCGATTTAGGCGGGCTGGGTACGCTGTCGGCAGAAGAGTATTTTGGCGCCAGCCTGTGGCAGCTCTATAAAAGTATCGACTCCCCCTATAAAGCAGTGCTGAAAACGCTGCTGCTGGAAGCGTACAGCTGGGAGTATCCGAATACGCAGCTGCTGGCGATGGATATCAGACAGCGCCTGCATGAAGGCGAGATCGTGAGCTTCGGGCTGGATCCCTACTGCATGATGCTGGAGCGGGTCACGCGCTATCTGACCAGTGTGGAAGATCACGCCCGCCTCGACCTGGTGCGGCGCTGTTTCTATCTGAAAGTGTGCGAGAAGCTTTCCGGGGACGATCAGCACGCCCGCAACGGCTGGCGGCGCGAAATCCTGCTACAACTGGTACAAGCCTGGGGCTGGGACGAAGAGAAACTCGCCGTTCTGGATAATCGGGCGGAGTGGAAAATCGAGCGCGTGCGCGAGGCGCATAATGAGCTGCTGGATGCGATGATGCAGAGCTATCGTAATCTGATTCGCTTTGCGCGCCGGAACAATTTAAGCGTCAGTGCCAGCCCGCAGGATATCGGCGTGCTGACGCGTAAACTGTATGCCGCTTTTGAAGCGCTGCCGGGTAAAGTCACGCTGGTGAACCCGCAAATATCCCCCGATCTGTCAGAAGAGAATCTGACCTTTATCCACGTGCCCGCCGGGCGCGCGAACCGGCCAGGCTGGTATCTCTATAATCAGTCGCCGGATATGAGTTCGATTATCAGCCATCAGCCGCTGGAATATAACCGCTATCTGAACAAGCTGGTGGCGTGGGCATGGTTCAACGGATTACTGACGCAGAAAACGCGTCTGCACATTAAAGGTAACGAGCTGTGCGACCTGGCGCGTCTGCAGGAGCTGGTCAGCGACGTCTCCGGTCACTTTCCGCTGCGCCTGCCGGCGCCTACGCCAAAAGCGCTTTACAGCCCGTGCGAAATCCGCCATCTGGCGATCATTGTGAATCTTGAGCACGATCCCACCGCGGCATTCCGCAACCAGGTGGTGCACTTTGATTTCCGCAAGCTGGATGTCTTCAGCTTTGGTCAGCAGCAGCAGTGCCTGATTGGCAGCGTCGATCTGCTCTACCGCAACTCGTGGAATGAAGTACGCACCCTGCATTTCAGCGGTGAACAGGCGATGATTGACGCGCTGAAAACCATTCTGGGCAAGATGCATCAGGATGCGGCGCCGCCCGATACGGTTGAGGTATTTTGCTACAGTCAGCATCTGCGTGGCCTGATCCGCACGCGGGTACAGCAGCTGGTATCAGAGTGCATTGAGCTGCGCCTGTCGAGTACGCGGCAGGAGCCAGGCCGCTTCAAAGCGATTCGCGTTGCGGGACAGACCTGGGGACTCTTCTTTGAACGCATGAGCGTCTCAGTGCAGAAGCTGGAGAACGCGGTGGAGTTCTACGGCGCAATTTCCAACAACAAGCTGCATGGATTATCGATCAAGGTGGAGTCGAATCAGACTCCGCTGCCGCCGGTGGTAAACGGCTACGCCAGCGAAGGCATTATTCAGTTCTTCTTTGAAGACACCAGCGACGATCGCGGATTCAACATTTATATTCTCGATGAGAGCAATCGTGTGGAGATTTACCACCACTGCGAAGGCAGTAAAGAGGAGCTGGTGCGCGACGTCAGCCGCTTCTACTCTTCATCACACGATCGCTTTACCTACGGCTCAAGCTTTATCAATTTCAATCTGCCGCAGTTTTATCAAATCGTGAACACCGGCGACCGTTTTCAGGTGATTCCGTTTCGCAGTCAGACCCTGACGCAGCTCTGTCCGACCCCGCCGCATAACGACAACGCTGATTTTATGCCGCGTTATCAGGTGCACTGATCGCTGGTTTTCAGCCAGCCTGCACGGCCACGCTGTCCGATATTTCCTGTTGCTTTTACACCATCAGCTGCGATGATAAGCAGCTGAGAATTGGACAATACGAGCAGATAAAATGAGACGAGTCATAAGCCAGTTGGGCATGGCGCTGATGCTGGTCAGCCTGGCAGGCTGCGGCCTGAAAGGCCCGTTATACTTCCCGCCCGCGGATAAGCCGCAGCAGAACGACAAGCCGACAGAACAGCAGCAGCAGGCCGCTCAGCAGGCGGATACCGGGGGCCTGGTCACCGGCAGCTCATCAGGCGTACAGTCAAACTAAATTTAATGAGTTATCCGGCGGAGCAGAAAATGCAGTTCTCGAAAATGCACGGTCTCGGCAACGACTTTATGGTCGTGGATGCAGTGACACAAAACGTCTTTTTTTCGCCGGAATTGATTCGCCGCCTGGCGGATCGGCATCTGGGGATCGGCTTTGATCAGCTGCTGATCGTAGAACCACCCTACGATCCGGATCTCGACTTTCACTATCGCATATTTAACGCTGACGGCAGTGAAGTGGCGCAGTGTGGCAACGGCGCGCGCTGTTTCGCCCGCTTTGTGCGCCTCAAAGGGCTGACCAACAAAAGTGACATTCGCGTCAGCACCCAAACCGGACGTATGGTGCTGAGCGTGACCAGCGACGAGCTGGTACGGGTCAATATGGGCGAGCCTGACTTTGATCCGCAGCGTGTGCCGCTGCGCGCTAACAAGGCGGAAAATCTCTATCTGCAGCGCGTCGCCGAGCAGACCGTGATGTTTGGTGCAGTCTCAATGGGTAATCCGCACTGTGTGATTCAGGTGGAGAGCGTGATCACTGCAGCCGTTGAGACGCTGGGGCCGGCGCTGGAGAGTCACGAGCGCTTCCCGGAGCGCGTTAACGTCGGCTTTATGGAAGTGGTCAGCCGTGAGCACGTACGCCTGCGCGTTTATGAGCGCGGAGCCGGCGAAACTCAGGCGTGCGGCAGCGGCGCCTGTGCAGCAGTAGCCTGTGGTATTCAGCAGGGGCTGCTGGCAGAAAAAGTGCGTGTCGATCTGCCGGGCGGGACGCTGCATATCGCCTGGAAGGGGGCCGGACAGCCGCTATATATGACCGGACCCGCCACCCACGTTTATGACGGATTTATCCATTTATGAAATACCCGGAAGAGCAGACTGACAGCGCGGTACAGCTCGACGATCGCGCCGTCAGCGCTTATCTGCAGCAGAACCCCGATTTTTTTATCCGCAACGCACGTCAGGTTGAACAGATGGCGGTGCCGCACGCGGTGCGCGGCAGCGTCTCGCTGGTAGAGTGGCATATGGCGCGCCAGCGCAACCACATCCGTCAGCTGGAAGAGGAGATCACGCTGCTGATGGAGCAGGCCAACGCTAATCATCAGCTGTTCGATCGCCTGCTGGCGCTGCAGGGACATCTCGCCGCCGCTGACAGCCTGCAGGAGATGCTGAACCGCCTGCAGCGCTGGGCGCGTGAGCTGGGTCTGGCGGGCGCCAATGTGCGGCTGTTCAGCGATCAATGGCGCCTCGGCGCGCCCTCTGATTTTATCCAGCTGGGTCTGGCGCGACAGGCGTTTGAGCCGCTGCGTATTCAGCGTTTTGGTCAGCAGCAGCACTATCTTGGCAGCCTGAACGGACCGGAGCTGCTGCTGCTGCTGCCGCAGGCAAAAGCCGTTGGCTCGGTTGCGATGTCGCTGCTGGGCGAGCGGGGTGAGGCGGGCGTCGTCATCTTCAGCAGCCGCGATAATCAGCACTATCAGGCCGGCATGGGGACACTCTTACTGCAGCACCTGGCTCAGATGCTGCCGACGCTGCTGGCGCGCTGGATCGAGCGCGTATGAGTACGCTGCTGCCCGCCGTCGACGCCTTTCTGCGCTATCTGCAGGTAGAACGCCAGCTCAGTCCGCTGACGCAGAAAAACTATCGTCGTCAGCTGCTGGCGCTTGTGGCTCTCGCGGAGAGCATGCAGTTAACCGAATGGTCGAAGCTGGAGCCGGCGCAGGTACGCAGCCTGGCGGCGCGCAGCCGGCGCGATGGCCTTCAGGCGAGCAGTCTGGCGCTGCGTATGTCTGCCCTGCGCAGCTTTCTCGACTGGCAGGTGAGCCAGGGCATGCTGAGCGCAAATCCGGCGAAAGGTATCGCCACGCCGCGTAACGCCCGCCATCTGCCAAAGAATATGGACGTGGATGAAGTCACGCAGCTGCTGGAGATTGACCTTAATGACCCGCTGGCGGTGCGCGATCGCGCGATGCTTGAAACCATGTATGGCGGCGGCCTGCGTCTCAGCGAGCTGGTCGGGATCAACTGCCGCGATCTTGATGCGGAGTCGGGTGAAGTCCAGGTGCTGGGCAAAGGCAGTAAAGAGCGGCGCGTGCCGGTTGGCGCAACGGCGGTGACCTGGCTGCAGCACTGGCTGGCGCTGCGCGACAGTTTTGCTCCGCAGGATGATGCGCTGTTTGTCTCTTCGCGCGGCAGCCGGATTTCCGCGCGCAACGTGCAGAAGCGGTTTGCTGAGTGGGGCATCAAGCAGGGCGTGGCCAGCCATATTCATCCGCATAAGCTGCGCCACTCTTTTGCCACCCACCTGCTGGAGTCAAGCGGCGACTTGCGTGCGGTGCAGGAGCTGCTCGGGCATGCCAATCTCTCGACCACACAGATCTACACCCATCTCGATTTCCAGCATCTGGCCTCGGTCTACGATGCCGCGCATCCGCGTGCCAAACGAGGAAAATCACAATGAAGTTTTACCGCTCCCTGCATCCGGTTAAGGCGCTGACCTTCGATCTGGATGATACGCTGTATGACAACCGCCCGGTGATCCGCAAGACCGCGCAGGAGACGCATGCGGCGCTGCAGGCGTTTCACCCGGCGCTGCGTGAGTTCACGCCGGCCGATTATCAGCAGCTGCGTGATGAGCTGCTGGCACGCGAGCCCGATATTTATCACGACGTCTCAGAGTGGCGCCGCCGTTCGGTGGAACTGGCGTTGCTGAATATTGGCCTGCCGGCCGCCGACGCTGCCGCGGGCGCAGGCGAGGTTATGCGCACCTTTCACCACTGGCGCAGTCAGGTTGTGATGCCGGAAGAGACGCACCAGACGCTGCGCTGGCTCGGCGAGCGCGTGCCGCTGGTGGCCATCACTAACGGCAATGCCGATCCGGAAAAGCTCGGCATTCAGCACTACTTTCAGTTTACGCTGCGCGCCGGTCCGCACGGTCGCGCCAAGCCGTGGCAGGATATGTATCATCTTGCGGCGGAGCGGCTTGCTATTGCGTCGGAGGCGATCCTGCACGTTGGCGATGACCTGACTACCGATGTTGCAGGCGCGCTGCGCGCTGGCCTGCAGGCGTGCTGGATTAATCTGAACAGCGGCAATCTGATGCAAATCCATGACGCCCGCCTGCTGCCGCACGTTGAAATTCATCGGTTGGCATCCCTGACCTCACTGCTATAATGGCTGTAAATTTATCCAGTCGTATCCTTTGGCGCACAGCGTGACTGGCTGTGCGTGTGCACTCTGACCGCTTGCCTGATTAAGCGCGCGGATATTCAGACACCCGCAGCATCGCTGCAGCACGTATAACTCAGGGTACGCATCTCTATTGTTTAAAACGGTGCTTATGGACGTTTCTGATCTGCTCGACGGCTTGAATGACAAACAGCGTGAGGCGGTTGCCGCACCGCGCAGCAATCTGCTGGTGCTGGCCGGAGCAGGCAGCGGCAAAACCCGTGTGCTGGTGCACCGCATCGCCTGGCTGCTGTCGGTAGAGAACTGCTCGCCATACTCCATCATGGCGGTCACCTTCACCAATAAAGCGGCGGCTGAGATGCGTCATCGTATCGATCAGCTGATTGGCAGCGGGCAGGGTGGCATGTGGATTGGTACATTCCATGGCCTGGCGCATCGCCTGCTGCGGGCGCACCACCTGGACGCCGGACTGCCGCAGGATTTTCAGATCCTCGACAGCGAAGATCAGCTGCGGCTGCTGAAGCGTCTGATTAAGTCAATGAATCTGGATGATAAGCAGTGGCCGGCGCGGCAGGGCATGTGGTACATCAACGGCAAGAAAGATGAGGGTCTGCGGCCAAAACATATCGAAAGCTACAACAATCCGGTTGAGCAGACGTGGCTGCGTATTTATCAGGCCTATCAGGAGGCGTGCGATCGCGCCGGCCTGGTCGATTTTGCCGAGCTGCTGCTGCGCGCGCATGAGCTGTGGCTGCATAAGCCTCAGATCCTGAATCATTATCGCGAGCGCTTTAGCAATATTCTGGTCGATGAGTTTCAGGACACCAACAACATTCAGTATGCGTGGATCCGCATGCTGGCGGGCGACAGCAGCCGGGTAATTATTGTCGGCGATGACGATCAGTCCATCTACGGCTGGCGCGGCGCGCAGGTTGAAAATATCCAGCGCTTCCTGCAGGACTTTCCCGGGGCGGAAACTATCCGCCTGGAGCAGAACTACCGCTCCACCAACCATATCCTGAAATCTGCCAATGCCCTGATCGCCAACAACAGCGGGCGGCTCGGAAAAGAGCTCTGGACCGACGGCAGCGACGGCGAAAAGATTTCAATCTACTGCGCGTTTAACGAGCTGGATGAAGCGCGCTTTGTGGTTAACCGCATTAAAACCTGGCATGAGAACGGCAATGCGCTGCAGGATTGCGCGATTCTCTATCGCAGTAACGCCCAGTCGCGCGTGCTGGAAGAGGCGCTGCTGCAGGCCAGCATGCCCTACCGTATTTATGGCGGTATGCGCTTCTTTGAACGCCAGGAGATCAAAGATGCGCTCGCCTATCTGCGCCTGATCGCCAACCGCAACGACGACGCCGCGTTTGAACGCGTGGTCAATACGCCGACGCGCGGCGTGGGCGACAGAACGCTGGATGTGGTACGGCAGACGGCGCGCGAAAAACAGCTGACGCTGTGGCAGGCTACGCGGGAACTGCTGCAGAACCGGGCCCTGGCGGGCCGGGCGGCGTCGGCACTGCAGCGCTTCTGCGAACTGGTTGATGCGCTGGCGCATGAAACCGCAGAGATGCCGCTGCATGTGCAGACCGATCGCGTGATTAAAGATTCCGGTCTGTGGCTGATGTATGAGCAGGAAAAAGGCGAAAAAGGCCAGGCGCGTATCGAGAACTTAGAGGAGCTGGTCACGGCCACCCGCCAGTTCAGCTATCAGGATGAAGATGAAGATTTGATGCCGCTGCAGGCGTTTTTATCGCACGCCGCGCTGGAGGCGGGCGAAGGTCAGGCGGATAAATGGCAGGATGCCGTACAGCTGATGACGCTGCACTCGGCAAAAGGGCTGGAGTTTACTCAGGTCTTTATTGTCGGCATGGAAGAGGGCATGTTCCCGAGCCAGATGTCGCTGGATGAGGGCGGGCGTCTGGAGGAGGAGCGGCGGCTGGCCTATGTTGGTGTCACCCGGGCGATGGTCAAGCTGACGCTCACCTACGCCGAGACGCGGCGGCTTTACGGCAAGGAAGTCTATCATCGCCCGTCGCGCTTTATTGGCGAACTGCCGGAAGAGTGCGTGGAGGAAGTGCGCCTGCGCGCCAGCGTCAGCCGTCCGGTCAGCCATCAGCGCATGGGCACGCCCACCAGCAAAAGCGACAGCGGCTTTACCCTGGGTCAGCGGGTGCGCCACGCGAAGTTTGGCGAAGGCACCATTATTAATCTGGAAGGCAGCGGCGAGCACAGTCGCCTGCAGGTCGCTTTCCAGGGGCAGGGCATTAAGTGGCTGGTCGCCGCGTATGCGCGGCTGGAGGCGATGTAGCGCGGCTGCGCTACCTTGACGACTTTTTCGTCTCAGCGTAACATGCGCGCACTATTATCATGAGAGGACAATGCCTTGGACGCGCCCAGTCGATGCTGGCTCAACATCCTGTTTAGCAGGAATATCTAAGGCTACCTCTTTACGCAGGTAGCCTTAAAGGTTATCCGCGACCTCCTTTGCTTATCCGTCGCATGAGTCAGCACTGATCACACCCTGAAGCGAAAGTTTCCGCGTTAAGGCTTTGCCGTGTCCGTTACGTTTCGGACGTGACGGGCACCGCCCTGTCCCATTTGGTCTGCAATGGGGAGTATTGCTATGCTGAGCGCATTTAAACTCGAGCGCGATCGCCTGACGCGCATCGAGCTGGAAGACAACAACGATAAACTCAACACGTCGGTATGGGTCGATCTCATCGAGCCGGATGACAGCGAGCGCGAGCGCGTGCAGTCAGAGCTGGGACAGAGCCTGGCAACGCGTCCGGAGCTGGAAGATATTGAAGCCTCGGCGCGCTTCTTTGAAGATGAAGATGGCCTGCATATCCACTCGTTCTTTTTCTTTGAGGATGCTGAAGATCACGCCGGCAACTCCACCGTGGCCTTTACAATCCGCGAAGATCGCCTCTATACGCTGCGCGAGCGCGAGCTGCCAGCCTTTCGCCTTTACCGCATGCGCGCCCGCAATCAGCAGCTGACCGACGGCAACGCTTACGAGCTGCTGCTGGATCTGTTCGAGACCAAAATTGAGCAGCTGGCGGATGAGATTGAAAATATCTATAGCGCGCTGGAGAAGTTGAGCCGCGTGATTATGGAAGGCCAGCAGGGTGAAGAGTATGACGAGGCGCTGTCGCGTCTCGCCGAGCTGGAAGATATCGGCTGGAAAGTCCGTCTCTGCCTGATGGATACGCAGCGTGCGCTCAATTTCCTTGTGCGTAAGGCGCGCCTGCCAGGTAACCAGCTGGAGCAGGCACGTGAGATCCTGCGCGATATTGAATCGCTGCTGCCGCACAATGAATCCCTGTTCCAGAAGGTCAACTTTCTGATGCAGGCGGCGATGGGCTTTATCAATATCGAACAGAACCGCATTATCAAGATCTTCTCGGTGGTCTCGGTGGTGTTCCTGCCGCCAACGCTGGTGGCTTCCAGCTATGGTATGAACTTTGAGTTTATGCCTGAGCTAAAATGGAGCTTCGGCTATCCTGGCGCAATCTGCCTGATGATGCTGGCAGGCCTGGCACCTTATCTCTATTTCAAACGCAAAAACTGGCTGTGATCGTGGGGTGCCATTCATGGCGCCCTGGTTGAACACCGCACCCGTCTGACGCCAGGGGCGCATAAATGCGCCCCCTACATTTCTGTAGGGGCGCCATTCATGGCGCCCTGGTCAAACATCGCCCCCGCCTGCTGATTAAAAAACGATTTGCGCTGGCTCCGGGGGCGCAACCTGCGTAACCTGTTGAACTCTTATCTTTGTCTGATTTTGCTCATGTCACACTACTCTCTCCGCTTACAATGGATGCTGCTGGTGGTTGCATCTTTGACGCTGGGCGTTGCTCTCCAGCTGCTTCACCTGCCTGCTGCGCTGCTGCTTGGCCCGATGATTACCGGAACCGTAATGGGACTCAGCGGCGCAACGCTGCGCATCGATAAGCGGCTGTTTATTCTGGCGCAGGCGGTGCTGGGCTGCATGATCGCTCAGAGCCTGTCGCCCGCCATACTGACCCCCTTATTAAACGACTGGCCGGTGGTGCTGGCGGTATTGATCCTTACGCTGGCCGCCAGCGGTCTCTCAGGTTTTCTGCTGGTGCGCTTCAGTAACCTGCCGGGGCCTACCGGTGCCTGGGGATCGTCGCCCGGCGGCGCCTCGGCGATGGTGGCGATGGCGGGGGATTTCGGGGCTGACGTGCGGCTGGTCGCGTTTATGCAGTATCTGCGCGTGCTGTTCGTCGCCACGGCGGCGGCGGTAGTGGCGCGTATTGGTCTGGATACCAGCGGCGGTGCGACCGGACTAATCTGGTTTCCGGCGCTCGGCCACGGTTTTTTGCTGACGCTGGTGGTGATGATCGCCGGTGCCTGGCTCGGGCAGCGCCTGCGGATCCCCTCCGGTGCGCTGCTGCTGCCGGCGCTGACTGGGGCCACGCTGCAGGGGAGCGAAATCGCGACGTTGCAGGTGCCGGAGTGGCTGCTGGCGCTGGCCTATGCGCTGATTGGCTGGAGCGTCGGACTGCGCTTTACGCGCCCGATTTTCCTGCTGGCGCTGCGGACGCTGCCGCAGATGCTCGCCTCAATCCTCGGGCTGATGGTGCTGTGTGCGGCGCTGGCATGGATGCTGACGCGGGTATTGCATATTGACCTGATGACCGCCTATCTGGCTACCAGCCCGGGCGGGCTGGATACCGTCGCTATTATCGCCGCCGGCAGCCGGGTCGATATGGCGTTTGTTATGGCGCTGCAGACGCTGCGTCTGTTTACCATTCTGCTCACCGGCCCGGCACTGGCGCGCTTTATCTCACGCTTTGCGCATCCGCGTGCGGGCTGAGAAGAGTACGGCGTCAAAAATAAACACCGCCAGCGCCAGCCAGATAAAGCCAAAGGTGACCAGCTTATCGGGGGTGAGGCGCTCGCCATAAAACAGTACCGCCAGCAGAAACATCAGCGTCGGGCCAAGATACTGGAAAAAGCCCACGGTTGAGAGGCGCAGACGCGCGCAGGCTGCGGCAAACAGCATCAGCGGAATGGTGGTCAGCACGCCGGCGGCCACCAGCATCAGATTGAGGCTGAGCGGATTGGCGCTGAGATGACTGGTCGCGCTGTCGGCAATACCAAACAGATAGATCGCCGCCAGCGGGAACAGCCACAGCGTCTCGATCAGCATGCCGCTTTGTGCATCAACCTGGATCTTTTTCCGCACCAGACCATACAGCGCAAAGCTCAGCGCCAGCCCCAGCGCAATTACCGGCAGCGAGCCAAACTGCCACAGCTGCACCAGTACGCCCGCCGCCGCCAGCACAACCGCCAGCCACTGCAGACGGCGAAAGCGCTCACGCAGAAACAGCATACCCAACACCACATTAATCAGCGGATTGATAAAGTAGCCGAGGCTCGCCTCCAGCATATGCTGATTATTGACCGCCCAGATAAACAGCAGCCAGTTGCCGCCGACGGTGACGGCGGTCAGCGCCAGCAGCAGAACTTTTTTCGGCTGAGCGGCCACCTGGCGCACCTGCTTCCAGCTGCGGCTCAGCGTGATCAGGATCAGCATAAACAGCACGGACCAGATCACCCGATGGGTCATGATTTCGGCGGGCGGCACTGCCCTGACCAGTTTGAAGTAGGCCGGAGCAACGCCCCAGATAAAATAAGCGCCGAGCGCATAAAAAATGCCCTCCCGCGTTTGCTGGCTGTCCATTGTATTGTCCATAAGGCGGCGCACCGGTTGCGCTGCGTGGGTTAACCAATCAGGTAGGTGGCGGTGGCCGTAGCGATATAATCGTGCTGCTCATTATGCAGTTCAACGCGCGCCACGGCGACTTTATTACCGGCACGCAGCAGAGTGCCGGTAGCGATAAAACGCTCGCCGCGGCCCGGGCGCAGATAATCAACCCGCAGATCGATAGTGCCCATTCGCGCCAGCCGCTGCCGCAGCTCCTCTTCGCTGATGCTCTCCTGCCGCGTCAGCGCATGGCTGACGCAAACCAGCCCGGCGGTAACATCCAGTACTGAGGCAATCACGCCGCCATGCAGGATTTGCTGTGCGGCGTTGCCTACCAGCATGGTTTTATTGGCAAATGCCAGCCGGACCGTATCAGCATCAAGGTGTTCCAGTTCCAGGCCCAGCGCCTGATTAAACGGCATATGATAAACAAAAATTTCACCAATCAGCTGGCGCGCGTCCTGCTGAGTCAGCATCGGAGATGACATAGTTACGGCCTTAAGATGTTAAGAAGTTGTGTATATTATGCTGCTCCCGCGCTGCTTTCCAGTTTCAGAAATCGGCGCTGATCAACGCCCCGCTTTGCGTGTAGAATGGCCTGCTTTTTGTACCACCGCCCTGAAAACCTTCCCACGCAGCGCACTGGAGAACACTATGCGTAAGCAATACGTCATGCTGGCCGCGGCATTAACCGTTCCTGCACTGGCGCAGGCAGATGAAGCCACGATTAAAAATATTCACGACGCACCTGCGGTGAAGGGGAGCGTGATCGCAAATCTGCTGGAAAAGCATGACAATCCGTTTGTGCTTTACCCCTATGAAAACAACTACCTGCTTTACACCTACACCAGCGACATGAATAAAGAGGCGATTTCCTCTTACAACTGGGCAGACAAAGCGAAAAAAGATGAAGTAAAATTCCAGCTCAGCCTGGCGTTTCCGCTGTGGCGCGGCATTTTAGGTGATAACTCAGTACTGGCCGCCTCGTATACTCAGCGTTCATGGTGGCAGCTGTCGAATCGCGGCGCGTCGTCACCCTTCCGCGAAACGAACTATGAGCCACAGCTGTTTCTGGGCTGGGCAACGGACTACTCACTGGCAGGCTGGACGCTGCGCGATGTGGAGCTGGGCGTTAATCATCAGTCCAATGGCCGCAGCGATCCCACTTCCCGCAGCTGGAACCGCCTTTACGCCCGCCTGATGGCAGAAAACGGCAACTTCCTTGCGGAGATCAAGCCCTGGTATCGTCTGCCGGAAAGCGCCAGCAATGACGATAACCCGGACATTACCAAATACATGGGTTATTACGGCGCGAAGCTCGGCTATATGATGGGCGACAGCATTTTCAGCGTGGAAGGCAACTATAACTGGAACAGCGGCTACGGCGGCGCAACCTTCGCCTGGAGCTATCCTCTCACTGAACACGTTCGCTTTTATACGCAGCTGTTCAGCGGCTATGGCGAATCGCTTATCGACTATAACCACCGTCAGACCCGTTTAGGCGTGGGCGTAACGCTTAACGATCTGTTCTAATCAGTAAAACAGGATTACCGTGGCAATTTCGGCAGTGCACAATCAGGAAACGCTGGCGCAGCAGGTGTTACATGACACCTTCGGCTATCAGCAGTTTCGTCCGGGTCAGCAATCCATTATCGAGTCAGCGCTCTCGGGGCGCGACTGTCTGGTCGTCATGCCGACCGGCGGCGGCAAATCGATCTGTTATCAGATCCCGGCGCTGGTGCAGGACGGGCTGACACTGGTGGTCTCCCCGCTGATTTCACTGATGAAAGATCAGGTTGATCAGCTGCTGGCCAACGGCGTGGCGGCGGCGTGTCTTAACTCGACGCAGACGCGCGAACAGCAGCAGCAGGTTTTTGCCGATTGCCGTACCGGAAAGCTCAAACTGCTCTACATCGCTCCGGAACGTCTGATGATGGACAACTTCCTCGAGGGGCTGCAGCACTGGAATCCGGTGATGCTGGCCGTCGATGAAGCGCACTGTATTTCGCAGTGGGGGCATGACTTCCGGCCGGAGTATGGCGCACTCGGGCAGCTGAGGCAGCGCTTTCCGCAGCTGCCGGTGATGGCGCTGACCGCCACGGCCGATGAAACCACGCGTAACGACATTGTTCATTTGCTGCAGATGCGCGATCCGCTGATTCAGGTCAGCAGCTTTGATCGTCCTAACATTCGCTATACCCTGGTGGAGAAGTTCAAGCCCACCGATCAGCTGCTGCGCTATGTGCAGGAGCAGCGTGGCAAAAGCGGCATTATCTACTGCAACAGCCGGGCAAAAGTGGAAGATACCGCCGCGCGTCTGCAGAGCCGTGGTCTGAGCGTGGGCGCCTATCACGCCGGCATCGACAGCGCACAGCGTGCGCATGTGCAGGAGGCGTTTCAGCGCGACGATCTGCAGATTGTGGTCGCTACCGTGGCGTTTGGCATGGGGATCAACAAACCCAACGTACGCTTTGTGGTGCATTTTGATATCCCGCGCAACATCGAATCTTACTATCAGGAGACCGGTCGCGCCGGACGTGACGGCCTGCCTGCTGAGGCGATGATGCTTTACGATCCGGCGGATATGGTCTGGCTGCGCAAATGCCTGGAGGAGAAAGTCCCGGGGCCGCTGCAGGATATCGAGCGTCACAAGCTCAATGCGATGGGCGCGTTTGCGGAAGCGCAAACCTGCCGGCGTCTGGTACTGCTGAACTACTTTGGCGAAGGACGTCAGCAGCCCTGCGGCAACTGTGATATCTGCCTCGATCCTCCCCGCCGCTATGACGGGCTGGTCGACGGGCAGAAAGCGCTGTCGTGCATTTACCGTACCGGCCAGCGTTTTGGCATGAGCTACATTGTGGAAGTATTGCGCGGCTCAGCCAGCCAGCGTATTCGCGATAACGGCCACGACAAACTGCCGATCTATGGCCTGGGACGCGAGCAGAGCCTGGAGCACTGGATCAGCGTACTGCGTCAGCTCATTCACCTCGGTATGGTGACACAAAATATCGCCATGCACTCTGCGCTGCAGCTCACCGAGGCTGCGCGCCCGGTACTGCGCGCTGAAATACCGCTAATGCTTGCGGTACCGCGCACCGTAACGGCGAAAAGCCGCAGCAGTGCGCCAAAAGTGTACGGCGGCAACTACGATCGCAAGCTGTTTGCCAAGCTGCGTAAGCTGCGCAAGGCGATAGCAGATGAAGAGAATATTCCGCCTTACGTGGTGTTTAATGACGCCACGCTGATTGAAATGGCGGAACAGTTGCCGGTCAGCGCGTCAGATATGCTGAGCGTAAACGGCGTAGGGCATCGCAAGCTGGAGCGCTTTGGTAAGCCGTTCCTGCTGATGATCCGGGAACATCTTGATAATGACGAATAAAGGACTAAACGCATGCTGATATTGTTTGCTACCGTCGCGCTGGTGCACCTGGTTGCGCTGATGAGCCCCGGCCCGGACTTCTTTTTTGTGTCGCAAACTGCGGCCAGCCGCTCGCGCAAAGAGGCGATGATGGGCGTGCTGGGCATTACGCTGGGAATTGTTATCTGGGCGGGCGTAGCGCTGATGGGGCTGCACCTGCTGCTGGCCAAAATGGCGTGGCTGCATGAAATTATCATGGTGGGTGGCGGACTCTATCTGCTGTGGATGGGCTGGCAGCTGCTGCGCTCGGCATGTCAGCGCCATAAGCAGCCGCAGAGTGATGCACCCGTAGTAGAGCTGCCAAAGCGCGGCATGAGTTTTCTGAAAGGGCTGCTGACAAACCTGTCCAATCCCAAAGCCATTATCTATTTTGGCAGCGTCTTTTCGCTGTTTGTCGGGAATGATGTCGGTGCCGCGACGCGCTGGGGGCTATTCCTGCTGATTATTGCAGAAACCTTTGCATGGTTTGCGCTGGTGGCCGCTATCTTTGCCCTGCCGTGGATGCGCGAGAAGTATCAGCGCATGGCAAAGTGGGTGGATGGCATGGCGGGCGTGCTGTTTGCTGGTTTTGGCATTCACCTGATTATTTCGCGCTAGGCCCGGTCGCCTGAAACGGCGACGCTGCGCCGGGTGTGGCTGACTGCACACCCGGCCGTTTATTACGCTATTTTGCGCGCGCTGGCTAACAGCGCGCCGACCGCCATAAACAATCCGCCAAAAATGCGGTTCAGCAGCTTCATCTGTCTCGGACCTTTGATCCAGCCCGCAATGCGCGTCGCCAGCGTGGCGTAGCCAATCATTACAATAATATCGATCACGATCGTGGTCACGCCGAGGATCAGATACTGCATCAGCTGCGGCTGATGGGGCAGAATAAATTGCGGAAACAGCGCGGCAAGAAACACGATGCTTTTAGGGTTGGTCAGGTTAACCAGCAGCGCGCGCTGAAACAGGTGCCGGCGCGGCATCGCTTTGGCAACGGCGTTCAGATCGAGGCTGCCAGCGGCGCGCCACTGCTGAATACCCAGCCAGATCAGATAGGCAGCGCCGGCCCATTTCAGGATCTCAAACGCCAGCAGCGACTGTGAAAATAGCGCGCCGAGTCCGGCCCCCACCAGCACAATATGCACTGCCAGCCCGAGCTGTAAGCCGGTGATCGATACGGCCGCACCGCGATAGCCGTGGCTGATACCGGTGCTCATGGTATTAATAGCGCCCGAGCCTGGCGAAAGGCTGAGGATGGTTGTGGTAAGCAGGTAGGTTAACCACCATTCTGTAGTCATACATGACATTCCCTGAAGCGAGCGAAGTATGACACAATACGCCAGAAAATTGCGCTGCGCTATGGCATACCAGCAGGGCGAATTGAACTCTCCGGGAGGGGCAGATGCAGCATCACAGAGAGAGCTGGCTCAGGCGTGAACGCGCTTTTGCGGCGTTTGCTACCGGTCCGCTGCTCGACTTCTGGCGGCAGCGGGAAGAGTGTGAGTTCACCGGCACGGGCAATCTTACTCTCCGCTATGTACGTTTTACTGCGCCACACCACACGCGCGTGATCCTGATTGTGCCGGGGCGTATTGAAAGCTATATCAAATACCCGGAGCTGGCATACGACCTGTTTCACTGTGGCTACGATGTGGTGATTATTGACCATCGCGGGCAGGGGCGCTCTGAGCGGCTGCTGGCAGATTCGCACCGCGGCCACGTGGTGGAGTTCAGCGACTATGTTGACGATCTGGAGACGCTCTACCTGAAAGAGATTGTCAGCCAGCATTATCAGCAGCGCTATGTACTGGCTCACTCAATGGGGGGTGCGATTGTTGCGCTGTTTCTGGCCCGGCAGCCGCGGGCATTTCATGCGGCGGTGCTGTGCGCACCTATGTTTGGCATTGTGCTGCCGCTGCCGCCCTTTCTGGCGCACCGTATTCTTGACTGGGCAGAGAAGCGGCCGGCGCTGCGCGACGGATACGCCCTTGGCACCGGGCGCTGGCGCGCGCATCCGTTTGGCATTAACCGCCTGACGCACAGCCGCGAGCGCTATCGACGCAATCTGCGCTTTTATGCTGACGATCCGGCTATTCGCGTCGGCGGTCCGACCTATCACTGGGTACGTGAAGGCGTTCAGGCCGGACGCAATATCATGCGTCAGGCGGCAAACATCACCACGCCGCTGCTGCTGCTGCAGGCGAGTGAAGATGATGTGGTGGACAACCGTTCACAGGATCTCTTCTGCCAGGCGCTGGCGGCAGCCGGGCATCCCTGCGAAGGTAACGCACCGCGCGTCATTGAAGGCGCGCGACATGAAATTCTGTTTGAATCAGATGCAATGCGCGCCGAAGCGCTCAATGCCACCGTGGATTTTTTTGCCCGTCATCTCAGCTGACGTTATTTCCGTTATTACAACCCGAGGTTTCCATGTTTCACATCGTTGCATCCGATCTGGATGGCACGCTGCTCTCGCCGCAACATCGTCTGACGCCGTTTGCCCGTACCACGCTGCAGGCACTGGTGGCGCGTGATATCCATTTTGTTTTTGCCACCGGCCGCCACCATATCGACGTGGGACAGATGCGCGATAAGCTCGGTATTCCGGCGTATATGATCACCTCCAACGGCGCGCGCGTGCATAACGCCTCAGGCGAGCTGATTTTCAGCCACAATCTTGACGGCGATATCGCCAGCGAGCTTTACGCCCTGAAATATCAGGATGAAAACATTCTGACCCATGTTTATCGCGATGATGAGTGGTTTATGAACCGTCACCATCCCGATGAGCAGGACTATTTTCAGGAGTCGGAGTTTATGTATCAGCTCTATGAGCCGGGAATATTGCCCACCGATGGCATCAGCAAAGTCTTCTTCACCTGCAGCGATCCGGCCAGTCTGCTGCCGCTGGAGCAGGCGATTGAAGCGCGCTGGGGCGATCGCGTTAACGTCAGTTTCTCGCTGCCAACCTGTCTGGAAGTGATGGCGGGCGGCGTGTCGAAGGGGCACGCGCTGGAGGCTGTGGCAAAACAGCTGGGGCATTCGCTGAAAGCGTGCATCGCATTCGGCGATGGCATGAATGATGTTGAGATGCTGAGTATGGCCGGTAAAGGGTGCATTATGCACAACGGTCAGCAGCGCCTGAAGGATACGCTGCCGTCGCTGGAGATCATTGGCAGCAATGCGGACGATGCGGTGCCGCACACGCTGCGTAAACTCTTTCTGGAGTAAAAAAACGGGCCGGTCTCTCCCGGCCCGTCTCGCTTATCCCAGCTGTTTCTTATGCTTATGTTCGTTGATCATGGTCAGCAGCAGCAGCACCACTGCCAGCACCGAGCCGGCGATCATCACCATAAACCCGCCATCCCAGCCGAAGAAATCAACGGTATAACCAACGATAGCGCTGGCTGCCACTGAGCCACCCAGATAACCGAACAGGCCGGTAAAGCCCGCTGCGGTGCCGGCGGCTTTCTTCGGTGCCAGTTCCAGCGCGTGCAGGCCAATCAGCATCACCGGGCCGTAGATCAGAAAGCCAATCACAATCATACAGAGCATATCGATGCCCGGATTGCCCGGCGGGTTAAGCCAGTAGATCACGGTAGCGATTGTCACCAGCGTCATAAAGAACACCCCGGTCGCGCCACGATTGCCTCTGAACACTTTGTCTGACATCCAGCCGCACAGCAGCGTACCGGGAATGCCCGCATACTCATACAGGAAGTAGGCCCAGGAGGATTTATCCAGCGTAAAGTGTTTCACCTCTTTCAGATAGGTCGGCGACCAGTCGAGGATGCCGTAGCGCAGCAGATAGACAAAGACGTTTGCCAGCGCGATATACCACAGCAGCTTATTGGGTAGAATGTACTGCATAAAGATCTGCTTTGCGGTCAGCTCCTGTTCATGGTTCTCGCTGTAATCAGGCGGATAGTCGTTTTTCCACGCTTCAATCGGCGGCAGGCCGCACGACTGCGGCGTATCGCGCATCATGGCAAAGGCAAACAGCGCGATCAGAATGGCGCCAAACGCGGGCATATAGAGCGCCGCTTTCCAGTCGTTAAACCACGCCATACCGAGCAGGAACAGCAGCGGCGGGATACCGCCTCCGACGTTATGTGCGCAGTTCCACACCGAAACGATGCCGCCGCGCTCTTTCTGTGACCACCAGTGCACCATGGTGCGGCCACACGGCGGCCAGCCCATTCCCTGGAACCAGCCACACAGGAACAGCAGCACAAACATCACCATAATGCTGGAGGTCGCCCAGGGTACGAAGCCCATAAACAGCATGACCGAGGCGGCAAGAATCAGGCCCGCCGGCAGAAAAACGCGCGGGTTTGAGCGATCGGAAACAGAACCCATGATGAATTTGGAAAAGCCGTACGCAATAGAGATGCCGGAGAGGGCAAACCCTAAATCACCGCGCGAGAAGCCCTGTTCAACCAGATAGGGCATCGCCAGCGCGAAGTTTTTGCGTACCAGATAGTAAGCCGCATAGCCAAAGAAGATCCCGAGGAAGATCTGCCAGCGCAGCCGGCGATACAGCGGATCAACACGATCGTCAGCGACCTGAGGCCGATGCGGTGCAGGTTTGAAAATACTCAGCATGAGTGTGGCCCTCCGGGGCGCAGAATAGTTATGAATTTCCCAGCAGGTTGGGGCAGAAATACGCATAAGCGCAAAGGAAACCTGGCGTTTCCATATCGCGCAAAGAATAGAGATGGTTGCTGCGCGTTACTGTGACGTGTGACACATATGTTACAGTTTTATGACAATCAGGAGCGAAAAAAACCAGCAAATGTTGGATTTCGCGCATTTTGCCAGGTTTTAAGCCAGTGTTGATGCGCATTCTGACCAGAGTTTGTGTCAGGAGGTAACAGCTGACCAGCACGTATCGATAGCTGCAAGCTACGAGTGAGTAAAATGTATTCAGTTGTAAACCAGATTATTCAGCTGGCGCAGGCGGGTTTGATTACACTAGCGCGTCTGTTTATCGGGGAATGGTGTGCCGTGCTGTTACTTATTATCACCACTGTATTGTGGGCTTTTTCTTTCAGTCTGATCGGCGAATATCTGGCCGGCCAGGTTGATAGCTGGTTTTCCGTGCTGATGCGCCTAGGTCTGGCCGCGCTGGTTTTTCTGCCGTTTTTGCGCTGGCGCGGCTACCGGGCATCAACGCTGCTGCTTTATATGCTGGTGGGAATGCTGCAGCTCGGCATTATGTATCTGCTCAGTTTTGAAGCCTATCTCTACCTGAGCGTATCTGAGTTCCTGCTGTTTACGGTGATGACGCCGCTCTATATCACGCTGATTTACGACCTGCTGAGCCGGCGTCCGCTGCGCATTGGCTACGCCTTCAGCGCGCTGCTGGCGGTAGCGGGGGCAGCCATTATTCGCTATGACAAAGTCAGCGATCATTTCTGGCTGGGTCTGCTGCTGGTGCAGGCGGCGAATCTCTGCTTTGCTGTCGGCATGGTGGGATACAAACGGCTGCAGGAGACGCGGCCTATGCCGCAGCATACGGCGTTCTCCTGGTTCTATCTCGGAGCGGTGCTGATTGCCGCCCTGGCCTGGTCGCTGTGGGGCAATCCGCAGAAGCTGCCCACGACTACGCTGCAGTGGAGCGTGCTGATATGGCTGGGTGTGGCCGCATCCGGGCTGGGCTATTTTATGTGGAACTATGGCGCCACGCAGGTGGATGCCGGCACGCTGGGCATTATGAACAATATGCACGTTCCGGCGGGACTGCTGGTGAATCTGGCGATCTGGCAGGAGAAGCCGCACTGGCCGAGCTTTATTGCGGGCGCTGCGGTGATCTTCGCTTCACTCTATGTGCATAAACGCTGGGTGATCGGCAGGCGTCACGCCTGAGCACGTGGCGGGCGCAGCCTGCAGGCTGCGCCGTGCGATCAGCTTTTCTTCGCCGGCGTTCCCGGACGCTGGATAAGCGTTAACCCTTTCAGGAAATTACGCAGAATTTGATCGCCACATTCGCGATAGTTCTTGTGATCCGGATTGCGGAAGATAGCGCCGATTTCGCCCTGTGAAACCTTGAAGTTGGCTTTGAGCAGGATGTCGGGAATATCGGTGGTTTTCAGCGCAAACGCGATACGCAGTTTCTTCAGAAAGATGTTATTGCTCATGCGACGTTCAACAGAGGGCGCCGGCGCATCGTCGCTTTTACCGCGCCGGTAGTAGATCAGGCCGTTGAGGAAATAGCCCATCAGTACATCAGGCAGTTTGCGAAACGCGGCGTCATCCTCTTTTTTCAGCCAGGCCTGCACATCCTCCAGCGGCACATCGCTTCTCGCAAGGGCAAAAATCTCCACCACTTTGCTATCGCTCAGATCAAGCATATAGCGCACGCTGCGCAGAACATCGTTATTGGTCATGGTGAAACTCTCCGGGTATGCAGTAAAGGCGGCGCATTATAGTGCAGGCGGGGCGGGGATAACAGCGCGGAGCGCGCACGCCGCACCGGACTATCAGGATGCGCCGGGTAATACCGCGCCGGGCTGCGAGGCGTCGCGCACAAACGGCAGGTGATCGCAGGCGTGCTGACGGGCAAAACGCACAAAGGCTTCCAGTACCGGCTGACGCTGTTCGCCTTCGCGTACAGCGGCGTAGAGCCGGCTCCAGAGACCGTCGCCCAGCGTTTTGGTGACGACCAGCCCCTGCTTTTCAAAGTTCTCAACCACCCAGTGTGGCAAAGCGGCGATCCCCATCTGCGCCGAAACCATCTGAATCAGCAGCAGCGTATTGTCCACGCTTTTCAGCGCCGGGCTGACGCCGGCGGGCTGCAGAAAGTGACGCCAGACATCCAGCCGCTGGCGCTGTACCGGGTAGATCATCAGAACTTCATCAGCGAAATCCTGCGGCGTAATATGCGTGCGCTGCGCCAGCGGATGATCGGGTGCCAGCACCAGCCGCATCTCAAAATCAAACATCGGCGTATAAAACAGCCCGCTGCGCGGCAGAATATCCGAGGTCAGTACCACATCAAGCTCGCCCTGCTGCAGCGCCGGCTGCGGATCAAAAGTGACGCCGGATTTAAAATCCATCACCACCTGCGGCCAGCTCTTGCGAAAGTTATTCAGCGCAGGCGTCAGCCACTGAATACAGCTGTGGCATTCAATAGCGATGCGCAGCGTGGCCTGCTGCTGCGGCTCATGACATGCCTGCAGCGCCTGCTGGATCTGCGGCAGTACCTGCTCTGCCAGCTGCAGTAAAATCTCACCCTGCGGCGTAAAGCGCAGCGGCTGGCTTTTACGCACAAACAGCCGGAAGCCAAGGCGCTGCTCCAGATCGCTGAACTGATGCGATAACGCAGACTGCGTCTGGTGCAGCTGCGCCGCAGCGGCGGCGAGCGAGCCGGTGTTGTGTAACGCCTGCAGCGTTCGCAGGTGTTTGAGTTCGATCATGAGAATCCTTCACAGCGGGACAAAACGGATGACGCGGTAAGCTATACACTACCCGCAGATTGTGGCGGTGTAAACATCTGGATGGCTAAATGAGGTGAGCTGCTGCGCGCTGAAAGCAGCATACGCGGGCGTTAAAAGCAGAACGTGCACAAAAAAGGGCGCCACAGCGCCCCGGATTATGTTATGCGGTCGGGGCTACCCCATACTGTTTAAACCACGCCAGCATACGCTGCCAGCCATCCCGGGCCGACTCCGCATGGTAGCCCGGACGATAATCGGCGTTAAAGGCATGACCGGCATCCGGATAGACCACAATTTCCGCTGTGGCATTGGCGGCATGCAGCGCCTGACGCATTTTATCGATGCTCTCCAGCGGAATACCCTCATCCTGCCCGCCATACAGGCCGAGCACCGGCGCGTTCAGATCGACGGCGACATCAATCGGATGCTTCTGCTGCTTTAACGTTTTTTCCCCTTCCAGGCGGCCATACCAGGCGGCTGCGGCACGCACCTGAGGATTGTGTGCGGCAAACAGCCAGCTGATACGCCCGCCCCAGCAGAAGCCGGTAATCGCCAGACGACGAATATCACCACCGTGCCGTGCAGCCCAGTTTGCCGCATGATCGAGATCGGCAAGCACCTGGCTGTCGGGCACTTTGCTCACCAGCTCGCTGAGCAGCGTCGGGATATCGTGATACTCCTGCGGATCGCCTTCGCGGAAATAGAGTTCCGGCGCCACTGCGAGGTAGCCCTCCAGTGCCAGACGGCGACACAGATCGCGGATATGCTCATGTACGCCGAAAATCTCCTGAACCACCAGTACCACCGGCAGCGTACCGCTGAATGATTCAGGTCGTGCGTACCAGGCGGGCAGATTTTCACCCTGGCTGGGAATAGAGGTCTCGCCACAATGAATCGCATCGCTTTGGGTAATGATTGTGCTGCTGGCGGCGGGCTGCGCCGCTGGGGCGAAGCCACCCGGGGTCGATTCTTGTGCCATATTTTCTGTGGTTTTCATGGTTCTCTCCGTGCTGGCAGGTGCGCAATCAGGTAACTATAGCCTGGTCATGATGGCCGGATGGTTACAGGATAAAAGGAACAGATTCTCAGATGCGGCTTCTGTATTAACATTGCCGCTGAAGCTTACGCAGCACCGTGCCGGATAAATGTGTGAAACGGCGCGTTATATTGTGACAAAAATCACAAATAGTGCGGTTGGTAATGTAACTTTCATTATTTGAAGTGAGAGATATCACATATTTGTCGCGCAGCCTCACGTAGAGTGCGCGTCACACTACTTAATTAGCAGGAGTCTGATATGACCCAGTCTGACGTTTTCCACCTTGGTATCACTAAAGCTGATCTGAAAGGCGCTACGCTGGCGATCGTCCCGGGCGACCCGGAGCGGGTGAAAAAAATCGCTGCGCTGATGGAGAATCCGCAGCATCTGGCGTCGCATCGTGAATTTACCACCTGGCTGGCGGAGATCGACGGCAAGCCGGTAGTGGTCTGCTCAACCGGTATCGGTGGTCCTTCAACCTCGATTGCGGTAGAGGAGCTGGCACAGCTCGGCGTCCGTACCTTCCTGCGCGTCGGCACCACCGGTGCCATTCAGCCGCACATTAACGTCGGTGACGTGCTGGTGACGACCGCCTCAGTACGCCTGGATGGCGCCAGCCTGCACTTTGCTCCGATGGAATTTCCGGCCGTGGCCGATTTTGCCTGTACCACGGCGCTGGTCGCGGCGGCAGAAGAGTGCGGCGCGCGTACCCATATCGGCATCACTGCCTCTTCTGACACCTTCTATCCGGGGCAGGAGCGTTATGACACCTTCTCAGGTCGCGTGGTCAATCGCTTCCAGGGCTCCATGCAGGAGTGGCAGGCGATGGGCGTACTTAACTATGAGATGGAATCCGCTACACTGTTAACCATGTGCGCCAGTCAGGGACTGCGTGCCGGCATGGTGGCGGGCGTCATTGTGAACCGTACGCAAAAAGAGATCCCGGACGCGGCAACCATGAAGCAGACCGAGAGCGACGCTGTGAAAATTGTGGTGGAAGCCGCGCGTCGCTTACTGTAGTGCGCCAGTTGGCAATGGATGCGGGACCCGCCTTACAGGGAACTCAGCCGCTGACGAATCAGGATGCGCACCTATTCAGCGAACTCTGGGATCCCTTTTATGCGCAAAACCTTCTCCGCTCCCCGTTCCGCCGCTGTCAATCATCCCGCTGCTGCGCAGGCGCGCGTTGAACACGCCGCCGCGCAGTTTCGCCAGGCGATGGCCGACGGCGACTACGCGCAGGCGCGTCAGTGCTGTGAAGCGGTATTGCGGGTAATGCCGAACCATATGCAGGTGCTCAGCGACTATGCACTGACGCTGATGCGCACCGGCGACTATAAAAAATCGTACAAAATCTATCAGAAAATCTGCCAGGCGCCTGACGCACAGCGTGCACAGGCTTCGGAAACCTGGCTGGATGGCCTGACCGAGGTCTGCGGCTGGCTGGATAAGCCGGATGAGGTGGCACGCTACGGTCTGGCTTCGCTGATGCACTCTGATGCCCGCTTTTCTGCCGGACAAAAGCACCCGTTTCCGGCTGATGCGCCGCCGGCGTTTAACCCGCACAACCCGGCGGAAAACAGTATTGCGTTCAGCCTGTATGGCAATCAGCCGCGATACTGCGAAACGCTGATTAAAAACGTTGAGGTCGCGCGCGAGCTCTATCCGGCATGGCAGTGTCGCGTCTATCTGGATAAAAGCGTGCCGCAGCATGTCTGGCAGCGCCTGCAGCACGCTGGCGCACAGCTGGTTGATATGTCACACGAAAATGAGATTCAGCCTACGCTCTGGCGTTTTCTGGTGATGGATGACCCCATGGTCAGGCGCTTTATCATTCGCGACGCCGACTCGCTGCTGTCAGAGCGCGAAGCTGCGGCCGTGCAGGCCTGGCTCGACTCGCCGTTCTGGTTTCATCATATGCGTGACTACTTTACCCATACCGAACTGCTGCTGGCCGGAATGTGGGGCGGCTGTCACGGCGTCGTCCGCAATCTTGCGCAGCAGATGCGCGACTTTATGGCGCGCTACACTGGCAGTCAGCGCTTTACCGATCAATATTTCCTCAAAGTGGCACTGTGGCCCACCGTTCGTGCCAGCCTGCTCAGTCATGATGATCTTTTTCATTTTCATCAGGCGCAGCCGTGGCCTGCTCACGCCCCCGTTCGCTGGCAAACGGAACATTTTCATGTCGGCAGTAACGCCGGCTATGCCAGCATGACCGGTAAGGCTACTGCCCCCTGCAACGGTACGCAGCAGGTTGAACTCGCCTGCGGCGGCCAGAGCTGGTGTTATCCGGCGCGCGTGGTGAATGAGAGTGAATGGGTGCTGCCGATGCCGTTTTTTCTGATCGACGCCTGGAAAGCGGGCGAACTCACGGTCAGAGCCTGCTGAGGTCCTGCGGGCTGGCGGTCAGAGATTTCAGTAGACATTCCTCCAGGCCAACTTTACCTTTCCCCTGAGCATCGCGAGGGGCGGGGGGATCATGGATCAGCAACTTATTATTACGCTTGTACTGGCACTGGCCGGTCTGGGTATCGGCTGGCTGCTGGCGCAGCTGCGTGCCGGTCAGCAGCATGCCAGCCTGACCGCGGAGCATCGCCTGCTGGAAGCGGCGCAGCAGCGTCAGCAGCGCGAGCAGGAACAGCTGCAGCTGCAGCTCCGGCAGCGTGAACAGGAGCTGCGGCAGCTGCATGGCACCCTGAGCGGGGCGCAGGAGCGCCTGCAGCAGCTGGATTACTGGCGTGCTGAAAGTGAACAGCTCAGCCGCGAGCTGCGTAATCAGCTGGAGGTCAACAGCGCACAGGAAGCGGAGCTGCGCGAGGTGACTATCCGGCTGGAGGAGACGCGCTTTGCCGCTGAAGAGAAGCAGCGGCTGCTGACCAGCAGCGAGCAGCGTCTGAGCGCCCAGTTTGAGAATCTTGCGAACCGCATTTTTGAAAACAGCGGTCGCCGTGTTGATGAGCAAAATCGTCAGAGTCTTAACAGCCTGATTGCGCCGCTGCGCGATCAGCTGGATGGCTTTCGCCGTCAGGTCAATGAGAGTTTTGGTCAGGAGGCGCGTGAGCGTCATACGTTAACGTATGAGATCCGCCAGCTGCAGCAGCTCAATGCACAAATGGCGCAGGAGGCGTTAAACCTGACCAAAGCGCTGAAAGGCGACAACAAGATTCAGGGTAACTGGGGCGAAGTGGTGCTCAGTCGGGTACTGGAAGCGTCCGGCCTGCGTGAGGGGTATGAGTATGAAACCCAGGTGAACATCGCGCTGGAGCAGGGGCGCATGCAGCCCGACGTGATTGTCCGGCTGCCGCAGGGCAAAGATGTGGTGGTGGATGCCAAGATGACGCTGGTCGCGTATGAGCGCTACTTTAACGCTGAGGATGATGCCGCACGGGAGCTGGCTATTCAGGACCATGTTGCGGCGATGCGCGGTCATATTCGTCTGCTGGGGCGAAAAGATTATCAACAATTACCCGGTTTACGCTCGCTGGATTATGTGCTGATGTTTATACCGGTGGAGCCGGCGTTTTTGCTGGCTATCGATCGGCAGCCTGAGCTGATTAGCGAGGCGCTGCAGCAGAATATCATGCTGGTCAGTCCGACTACGCTGCTGGTGGCGCTGCGTACTATCAATAATCTGTGGCGCTATGAGCATCAGAGCCGCAACGCCCAGCGGATTGCCGATCGCGCCGCACGGCTCTATGACAAAATGCGGCTGTTTGTCGATGATATGAGCGGCATCGGACATAATCTGGACAAGGCGCAGCAGAGCTATCAGCAGGCGATGAAAAAGCTGGCAGAAGGGCGCGGCAATCTTATCGCCCAGAGCGAGGCGTTTAAGTCGCTGGGAGTCGAAGTTAAGCGGCCCATTAATCCGCAGCTGGTGCAGCGGGCGCTGCCGGATGAAGCGGATGAGCGCTGGGCAGAGGATGATGCGGAAACGGCAGCGGAAGTGCGCCGTATCAATGAATAACCGGCGGCAACGTGCTCGGATCGCGCGACTCTGATACACTTCGGAGAGAATTATTTGTGGAACAGGTAAAACCGATGGCAGATGAATCACAGCAGGAAACTACTCACTTTGGCTTCCAGACCGTAGCAAAAAGTGAAAAGGCCGATAAAGTCGCGGACGTGTTTCATTCCGTTGCGGCAAAATATGACCTGATGAACGATTTGATGTCGTTCGGCGTCCATCGCGTATGGAAGCGTTTTACCATTGACAGCAGCGGCGTGCGTCGCGGTCAGCGCGTGCTCGACCTGGCAGGCGGCACGGGCGATCTCACGGCGAAATTTTCCCGTCTGGTGGGTGAAACCGGGCAGGTGGTTCTGGCGGATATTAACAGCTCGATGCTGAAAATGGGCCGTGAAAAGCTGCGTAATCTTGGGGTCACCGGCAACGTCAGCTATGTGCAGGCGAATGCGGAAGCTCTGCCGTTCCCGGATAACTATTTTGACTGCATCACCATCTCGTTTGGCCTGCGCAACGTCACGGAAAAAGAGAAAGCGCTGGCTTCAATGTTTCGCGTGCTGAAGCCGGGCGGTCGTCTGCTGGTGCTGGAGTTTTCTAAGCCGGTGCTGGATCCGCTGAGCAAGGCGTATGACGCCTATTCATTCCATATTCTGCCGCGTATCGGGCAGCTGGTGGCGAATGACGCAGAGAGCTATCGCTATCTGGCTGAATCTATTCGTATGCATCCCGATCAGGAGACCCTGAAAGCGATGATGAACGACGCCGGTTTTGAAAACAGCACGTATCACAACATGACTGGCGGCATTGTCGCGCTGCATCGTGGCTTTAAGTTCTGAGTGACCATGACGCTAACCCCTCTTATTACCGGCGCGCTTGAAACCGCGCTGAATCGTGTACTTTATCGCGATCGTAGCCTGAAAGCCGCCCGGCAGCGCCTGGCAGGTAAGGTGCTGCTGCTGCGGCTGCAGGAGCTCGATTTTCCCCTTGTGCTGGTCTTCAGCGAAACGCGACTGGACGTGCTGGGCGACTGGCAGGACAGCAGCGACTGCAGCGTCAGCCTGCGCCTGAGTACGTTGCCTAAACTGCGCGATCGCCAGCAGCTCACCGGCCTGATCCGCAGCGGCGAGCTGAACGTTGAGGGCGATCTGCAGGTGGTACAGCAGTTCTCCGCATTAATGGATCTGGCTGAACTCGATCCGGCAGAGTATCTGGCACCCTGGACCGGTGATATTGCGGCACAGGGTATCAGTCAGGCCGGCAGGCGGGCGCTGGCTTTTGCGCAGCAGCAGGTAACGCGCCGTCAGGACTATCTCAGCCAGGTGGTAACCGAAGAGTGGCGGCTGGCGCCGGGTGCGCTGGAGCTGGCATGGTTTGCAGAAGAGGTTGAAGCGATGGAGCGTTCACTAAACGCCTTTGAGGCGCGTCTGGCACAGCGGGAGGCGAAATGACGCTCGGAGAACTTCGGCGCTTATATTTTATCGTTAAAATTTTTCTGACCTACGGGCTGGATGAACTCATACCGCACATGCGCATCACGCTGCCGCTGCGGCTGTGGCGCCGCTGCGTATTCTGGATCCCCAACCGGCATAAAGAAGCGGAGATGGGCCTGCGCCTGCGTCTGGCAATGGAGCAGCTTGGCCCGGTCTGGATCAAGTTTGGTCAGATGCTCTCAACCCGTCGCGATCTGTTTCCGCCTAAAATTGCCGACGAGCTGGCAATCCTGCAGGACCGCGTCGCGCCGTTTGACGGCGTAAAAGCAAAAGCGCAGATTGAGCGCTCGATTGGCGGTCCGGTTGAGACCTGGTTTGACGATTTCGATATCAAACCGCTCGCCTCTGCCTCTATTGCTCAGGTCCACACCGCGACGCTGAAATCTAACGGCCGCAAAGTGGTCATCAAAGTGATCCGCCCTGATATCCTGCCGGTAATCAAAGCGGATATGAAGCTGATCTACCGGCTGGCACGCTGGGTGCCGCGCCTGTTGCCGGATGGTCGCCGCCTGCGTCCGATGGAAGTGGTCCGCGATTACGAAAAAACGCTGATTGATGAACTCAATCTGCTGCGGGAAGCGGCCAATGCGATTCAGCTGCGCCGTAATTTTGATCAGAGCCGCATGCTCTACGTACCGGAGGTCTACTCCGATTACTGCAGCGAAACCATGCTGGTGATGGAGCGGATTTACGGGATCCCGATCTCCGATGTCGCCACGCTGGAGCAGCACGGCGTCAATATGAAGCTGCTGGCTGAACGCGGCGTGCAGGTTTTCTTTACCCAGGTATTTCGCGACAGCTTCTTTCACGCCGATATGCATCCGGGCAACATTTTTGTCAGTTACGATCGTCCGGAAGATCCGCAATATATCGGTATCGACTGCGGGATTGTGGGATCGCTTAACAAAGAAGATAAGCGCTATCTGGCCGAAAACTTTATTGCCTTTTTTAACCGCGACTACCGCAAGGTAGCGGAACTCCACGTGGATTCCGGCTGGGTGCCGCCCGATACTAACGTTGAAGATTTTGAGTTTGCTATCCGCACCGTCTGTGAACCGATTTTTGAGAAGCCGCTGGCGGAGATCTCATTTGGTCACGTGCTGCTGAACCTGTTCAACACGGCGCGCCGCTTTAATATGGAAGTGCAGCCGCAGCTGGTGCTACTGCAAAAAACGCTACTCTATATTGAAGGGATTGGACGACAGCTCTACCCGCAGCTCGATTTATGGAAAACCGCGAAGCCGTTCCTGGAAGAGTGGATCAAAGATCAGATCGGTCTTCCGGCGCTGGTACGTAAGGTTAAAGAGAAAGCGCCTTTCTGGGCAGAAAAACTGCCAGAACTGCCGGAACTGTTTTACGACAGCATGCGCCAGCATAAGTTATTGCAGCACAGCGTTGATAAACTGGTTAATGAACTGAACGCGCAGCGTACCCGGCATCACCAGTCGCGCTATCTGTTTGGCGTGGGGGCTACGCTGCTGTTAAGCGGGACGGCAGTACTTCTGAGCCGGCCTGACTGGGATTTCTTCCCGGCGCTGTTAATGGCAGCGGGCATCGTGACCTGGCTGGTGGGCTGGCGCAAGACAAACTAATTGTTTGCCTGGTGCAAATCGCGTAATGTCGCAGGCCGGAGCCGGTTTCCCGGCCCGCCACATTACAGTTTTTCGTTTTGTTAAGTATTTCAGAGGCATATCTCATGGGCGGTATCAGTATCTGGCAATTGTTAATCATTGCCGTCATCGTTGTACTTCTGTTCGGCACCAATAAACTGCGCAACCTCGGTTCAGATCTTGGCTCATCCATTCGCGGCTTTAAAAAAGCGATGAGTGATGAAGATGAGAAAAAAGATCTGCCTAAAGAGCAGGATGCTGACTTCAATGCCAAAACGCTGGCAGATAAACAGCATGACCCGGTGAATAAAGATCAGCCGCGGGATAAGTAAGGTGTAACTGTGTTCGATATTGGCTTTAGTGAACTGGTTCTGGTGTTCGTGATCGGCCTGATTGTACTCGGGCCGCAACGTCTGCCGGTGGCGGTAAAAACGGTAGTGGGCTGGATCCGGGCAATTCGCTCGCTGGCGGCTAATGTGCAGCACGAGCTGGCGCAGGAGCTAAAGCTGCAGGAGTTGCAGGACAGCCTGAAGAAAGTGGAAGAGGCGGGAAAGGGAACGCTCTCTCCGGAGCTGAAGCAGTCAATGGAAGAGCTGCGTAAAACCGCTGACTCCATGAAGCGCTCTGTTCAGCAGAGTATTGATATCGAAAAAGCGGAGGATGAAGCGAATACGATTCATCAGCCTGCCGCGGTTAAACCTGATGTGCCGCCGGCTGCTGCCGTCACGCCGGCGCAGGCGGAGCATCACGCCAGCGCTCCGGCGCAGGCACCTGCCGCCGCAGAAACCGTCAGCGATCGGGCTGATGCGGCGCACTCACCCACTCCCCTCTCTGCAAAAGATGAACGATAACCATGGCTGTTGAAGATACCCAGCCGCTCATCAGCCATCTGATCGAGCTGCGTAAGCGTCTGCTGAACTGCATCATTGCCGTGTTTGCGATTTTTCTCTGCCTGATCTATTTCGCTAACGATATCTATCACGCGGTCGCCGCACCGCTGATCAGCCAGATGCCGGCCGGCGCCAGTATGATTGCCACAGATGTTGCCTCGCCATTTTTTACGCCGATCAAGCTGACCCTTATTGTCTCGGTGTTTCTGGCGGTTCCGGTGATCCTCTATCAGGTATGGGCATTTATCGCGCCAGCGCTCTACCGGCATGAACGCCGGCTGGTTATGCCGCTGCTTTTCTCCAGTACGCTGCTGTTCTACGTGGGTGTGGCTTTTGCCTACTTTATTGTCTTTCCGCTGGCGTTTGGCTTTTTTGCCAAGACCGCGCCGCAGGGCGTCACCATTGCGACCGACATTACGAACTATCTCGACTTTGTCATGACGCTGTTTATGGCATTTGGCGTTGCGTTTGAAGTGCCGATAGCCATCGTGCTGCTCTGCTGGACCGGGATCACCACGCCAGACGATTTGCGGAAAAAACGGCCTTATATTCTGGTCGGCGCTTTCGTTGTTGGGATGCTGCTCACACCGCCAGACGTTTTTTCCCAAACTTTGCTCGCTATTCCGATGTACTGCCTGTTTGAAGTCGGCGTATTCTTTTCCCGCTACTATGTGGGTAAAGGGCGTAAAGCGGCAGAGGAAGACTCCTGATCGCGTTTACGCAGGACGCCCCGTTGCGCGCGGGGTGAAAGCATTTTACAAACCGCCCGCCTGCCGGGCGGTTTTTATTTGGGGAAAGAGATGTTTGATATCGGTGTAAACCTGACCAGCACGCAATTCGCAAAAGATCGCGCTCAGGTGGTTAAGCGCGCGCGCGAAGCAGGTGTCACCGGCATGCTGCTTACCGGCACTAACGCGCTGGAGAGCCAGCAGGCACGACAGCTGGCAGCACAGCATCCCGGCTACTGCTGGTCTACGGCCGGCGTCCATCCGCATCACGCCAGTGAGTGGTCCGCAGAAACAGCCAGCACGCTGCGCCGCCTGGCAGAGAGCGAACAGGTGGTTGCCATAGGGGAGTGCGGGCTCGACTTCAACCGCAATCTGGCTGCGCATCAGCAGCAGGAGTATGCATTCGATGCCCAGCTGGCGCTGGCTGCAGAGCTGCAGCTGCCGGTGTTCTTACACTGCCGCGAAGCGCACGATCGCTTTGTTGCGGTGCTGGAGCCGTGGCTGCCGAAGCTGACGGGAGCGGTGGTACACTGCTTTACCGGCACGCGTGCGGAGCTGGAAGCCTGTCTGGCGCTGGGCCTCTCCGTGGGCATTACCGGCTGGGTGTGTGATGAACGCCGCGGAATGGCGCTGCGTGAGATGCTGCCGCTGATCCCGGCGGAGCGTTTACTGCTGGAGACGGACGCGCCTTATTTACTGCCGCGCGATATGCGGCCCCGTCCGGCCTCGCGGCGCAATGAACCCTGTTTTCTGCCTCATCTGGTACAGCAGGTGGCGGGCTGGCGCGGAGAGACGGCGGAGGCGCTGAGTGCGCAGGCCGACGCAAACGCGCGTCAGCTGTTCAGGCTGGCTTAAACCTTACGAAACAGTTTGTTATCCACACTGCGCATCACCTGCTTATTCAGCAGGTTCAGCAACAGGATCGAACGGGTTTCTCCGTCGGGCTCGGCAAAAATCGCCCGCAGCCCTTCAAACGTGCCGTCGGTGATAAGCACTTCATCGCCCGACTGCGGCGTTTCAGGATCCAGAACAATCTGTGGTGTATCGGTCTGCAGTGCTTCAATCACTTCATAGGGCACCGTGGCGGGCATAGCGCCGAAGCGCACAAAATGGCTGACGCCGCGCGTGCTGCTGATGGTGGTGGTATGAATCGCTTCCGGATCGAATTCGATAAACAGATAGTTAGGGAACAGCGGCTCACTGACAGTGGTGCGTTTACCGCGCACCAGCTTCTCCATCGCGATCGTTGGACTGAGGCATGTTACTGCCTGACGCTCAAGATGTTCCTTAGCGCGCAGCAGCTGTCCGCGTTTGCAATAGAGTAAGTACCAGGATTCCATAACTGCCCCCAAATAATGGATGCCAAGAATAACAAACCTGCAGTCAGAGTTATAGCGCATCGGCTGGCGTATACCGTGCCGGCCAGAGAAATTCTCTGCGAATTTTCTGATTAGTGCGTTATCTGTGCGCTTTGCGGCAAGAGAATTGACGACCAGGGCGCATCTGTATCAGACTGCCAGACCATTACGGATCTGCACGATTTCCCGATTCACTCTGGCCGGAAAACTGAAGCCACATGAAATACCAGGACTTACGAGATTTTCTTTCGCTGCTGGAACAGCGTGGCGAGCTCAAGCGCATCACTCAGGAGATTGATCCTGAACTGGAGATGACCGAAATCGCCGACCGCACGCTGCGTGCCGGCGGCCCGGCGCTGCTGTTTGAAAACCCCAAAGGGTATGACATGCCGGTGCTGTGTAACCTGTTTGGCACGCCAAAGCGCGTGGCGATGGGTATGGGGCAGGAGGAGGTCAGCGCGCTGCGCGACGTCGGTAAACTGCTGGCATTTCTGAAGGAGCCGGAGCCGCCCAAAGGCTTCCGCGATCTCTTTGACAAAATGCCGCAGTTTAAGCAGGTGCTGAATATGCCAACAAAGCGTCTGCGCAATGCTCCCTGTCAGGAAGAGATCTTCAGCGGCGATGAGGTTGATTTGTCGCGTATTCCGGTGATGAAGTGCTGGCCTGGCGATGCGGCACCGCTGATTACCTGGGGGCTGACCGTTTCGCGCGGACCGCATAAAGAGCGGCAGAACCTGGGGATCTACCGCCAGCAGGTTATCGGCAAAAACCGGCTGATTATGCGCTGGCTGTCGCACCGCGGCGGCGCGCTCGATTTTCAGGAGTGGTGCAAAGCCCACCCCGGCGAACGCTTTCCGGTCGCGGTGGCGCTGGGTGCCGATCCCGCCACCATACTGGGCGCGGTCACGCCGGTGCCGGATACGCTCTCGGAGTACGCCTTCGCCGGCCTGCTGCGCGGCAATAAAACCGAAGTGGTAAAATGCGTCTCCTGCGATCTGGAAGTGCCCGCCAGCGCGGAAATTGTGCTGGAAGGCTACATTGAACCGGGCGACATGGCGCCGGAAGGTCCCTATGGCGACCATACCGGTTACTATAATGAAGTAGACAGCTTTCCGGTCTTTACCGTTACGCACGTTACGCAGCGGCGTAAACCGATCTATCATTCCACCTATACCGGTCGTCCACCCGATGAGCCTGCGGTACTGGGGGTGGCACTGAATGAAGTGCTGGTGCCAATCTTAATCAAACAGTTTCCGGAAATTGTCGATTTTTATCTGCCGCCTGAAGGCTGCTCCTACCGCCTGGCGGTAGTGACGATTAAAAAACAGTACGCAGGACATGCCAAGCGGGTGATGTTTGGCGTCTGGTCATTTCTGCGTCAGTTTATGTACACCAAATTTGTTATTGTGTGTGACGACGACGTAAACGCGCGCGACTGGAATGATGTGATTTGGGCGATTACCACCCGCATGGACCCGGCGCGCGATACCGTACTGGTAGAGAATACGCCGATCGATTACCTCGACTTTGCTTCACCGGTTTCGGGGCTGGGCTCCAAAATGGGGCTGGATGCTACTAATAAATGGCCGGGTGAAACGCAGCGCGAGTGGGGCACGCCGATCGTCAAAGATCCGGCGGTCACCGCGCGTATTGACGCAATCTGGGATGAGTTAGCAATCTTTGCCGAACCGCCGCAGCGCTGACGGCAGCAGAGAACCATAAGAAAGGGCAATTATGACGACGTTAAGCTGCAAAGTGACTTCGGTTGAGGCGATTACCGACACCGTATATCGCGTGCGCCTGATCCCGGAAGCGGAATTTAGCTTTCGCGCCGGTCAGTATCTGATGGTGGTAATGGATGAGCGCGACAAGCGTCCTTTCTCCATTGCCTCAACGCCAATGGAGAAAGAGATTATTGAGCTGCACATTGGCGCATCCGATCTCAATCTTTACGCTATGGCCGTGATGGATCGCATCAGAAGCGACCGCCAGGTAACGATTGATATGCCGCATGGTGATGCGTGGCTGCGGGAAGAGAGCGAGCGCCCGGTGATTCTGATCGCCGGCGGCACCGGCTTTTCCTACGCGCGTTCACTGCTGCTGACCGCGCTGGCGCAGCAGCCCGATCGTGATATCGCCATTTACTGGGGCGGACGTGAACTGCAGCACCTCTACGATATGGATGAGCTGGAAGCGCTGGCGGTAAAACACCCGAATCTCAAGGTGATTCCAGTGGTTGAGCAGCCTGCAGATGGCTGGCAGGGGCGCAGCGGGACGGTACTGACCGCCGTTATGCAGGATCATGCCGATCTGAGCGGCCATGACATCTATATCGCCGGACGCTTTGAGATGGCAAAAATTGCCCGTGAGCGTTTCTGCAGCGAGCGCGGCGCGCTGGAAGCGCAGATGTATGGCGATGCCTTTGCGTTTATCTGAGGCGCAGCCGTAAAAAAGCCCGCCCGGAAGGGCGGGAACACGTGCGATTCACAGGTCTCTGTTTTAGATACGTTCAAATACGGTGGCGATGCCCTGACCCAGGCCGATACACATGGTTGCCAGGCCAAACTGCACGTCATGCTGTGTCATCTGGTTGAGCAGGGTGGTGCTGATGCGCGCGCCGGAACAGCCCAGCGGATGCCCCAGCGCAATCGCCCCGCCATTCAGGTTTACTTTCTCATCCATCTGCGCCATAAGCCCTAAATCTTTGATGCAGGGCAGGGTTTGCGCAGCAAAAGCCTCATTAAGTTCAAACAGTCCGATATCCGCTGCGCTGAGTCCGGCACGCTTCAGCGCCATTTTGCTGGCGGGAACCGGGCCGTATCCCATAATTGAAGGATCGCAGCCGGTTACCGCCATACTGCGGATACGCGCACGCGGGGTGATGCCCAGTTCACGGGCGCGGCTTTCACTCATGATCAGCATGGCGGCAGCGCCGTCAGAAAGCGCGGATGAACTGCCGGCGGTCACCGTGCCGCTCACCGGATCAAACGCCGGCCGCAGCGCGGCCAGACCCTCCAGGCTGGTCTCCGGACGGATGACCTCATCACTCTCATAGCGCTTCAGCACGCCATCGGAGTCGTGCCCCCAGGTGGGAATAATTTCGCGGGCAAAATCGCCGCGCTGCGTCGCCGCCCATGCACGCTGATGCGAGCGGAAAGCAAACGCATCCTGCTGTTCGCGGCTGATATGGTGCATGCGCGCCAGCATTTCCGCTGTCAGGCCCATCATGCCGGCGGCTTTTGCTACTGTCCGGCTCAGGCCGGGATGGAAATCAACGCCGTGGCTCATCGGGACATGGCCCATATGCTCAACGCCGCCAATCAGACAGATCTGCGCATCGCCGGTCATAATGGCCCGGGCAGCATCATGCAGCGCCTGCATAGATGAACCGCAGAGGCGATTCACCGTGCTGGCGGGCACGCGGTGCGGAATTTCCGCCAGCAGCGCCGCGTTGCGCGCAATATTAAATCCCTGCTCCAGCGTCTGCTGCACGCAGCCCCAGATGATATCATCCAGCGAGGCGGGGTCGATCGCCGGGTTGCGGCTCAGCAGCTCCCGCATCAGATGTGCTGAGAGATCTTCCGCCCGCACCTGACGAAAGGCGCCGCCTTTAGAGCGGCCCATGGGCGTGCGTGCGGCATCAATAATGACGACATTTTCCATCTCTGTTCCTCAGGCGCGCTGCAGCGACGCTTCATCAATAGGTTGAACGGCGGGGTACCAGCTCTGATGCGCGTGCGCACGCTGCACCAGCGCCTCCGGCAGCGTATAAAGCGCGCCGAGATGTGCGTAGCGTCTGGCCTGGTCGACCACATTGCTGTTACCGAGCGTATCAAGATAGCGGAAAGCGCCGCCGCGGAATGGCGGGAAGCCGAGGCCATAGACCAGCGCCATATCTGCTTCTGCCGGTGAGGCGATAATCTTCTCTTCCAGACAGCGCACCACTTCATGCAGCATCGGCAGCATCATACGGTTGATAATCTCTTCATTGCTGAATGCGCGTGCTGGTTCACTGACGCTGCTCAGCAGCGTATCGGCGTCCGGATCGTGTATCTTCTGCGGTTTGCCTTTTTTATCCTGTTCCCAGCGGTAGAAGCCGAGGCCGTTTTTCTGCCCAAACCGGCCCGCATCAAACAGGACATCGATGGCATCCCGATAGTTTTTCTGCATGCGCGCCGGAAAGCCCTGCGCCATGACCTGCTGCGCATGATGGGCGGTATCGATACCGACCACATCCAGCAGCCACGCCGGCCCCATTGGCCAGCCAAACTGCTGCTCCATGGCTTTATCAATCTGGCGATAATCAGCGCCGTCGCGCAGCAGCAGGCTGAAAGCCGCAAAATAGGGGAACAGTACCCGGTTAACAAAGAAACCGGGACAATCGTTAACCACGACCGCTGTTTTTCCCATTTTGCTGGCCCACGCCACCACCTTACTGATGGTCGCTTCTGAGGTCTGTTCGCCGCGGATCACTTCCACCAGCGGCATGCGCGGTACCGGATTGAAAAAGTGCATACCGCAGAAATTTTGCGGACGCTGCAGCGCTTTCGCCAGTTCGCTAATCGGGATGGTTGAGGTGTTGGAGGCGAGAATGGCATCGTCCCGCAGCTGCTGTTCGGTCTCAGCGAGCACTTTCGCTTTGACCGCCGGATTCTCCACTACCGCTTCTACCACCACATCAGCGCGGCGGAAACCGCTATACTCCAGCACCGGCTGGATAGTTGTCAGCACGGCAGCAAGTTTCGCACCATCAATTTTGCCGCGCGCCAGCTGCTTATTCAGCAGCTTGCTGGCTTCATTCATACCCAGCGTCAGCGCTTTTTCACTGATATCTTTCAGGATAACGGGTACGCCTTTCCACGCTGACTGCCAGGCAATCCCGCCCCCCATGATGCCGGCACCCAGCACGGCGGCCTGCTGCGGCAGCTCTGCGCGGGCGCTATGTTTTTTCGCCAGGCTTTTGACATATTGATCGTTAAGGAAAATGCCGACCAGCGCGCGGGCAACATCGCTCTGTGCCAGCGGCACAAACGCAGCCGTTTCAAGCTTAAGCGCATCATCGCGCGTCAGCCCGGCGGCAGCTTCAATTGTTTTCACCGCTGTCAGCGGGGCAGGGTAGTGTTTACCTGCCGTCTGCAGCACCATGCTTTTCGCCAGCGTAAAGCTCATCGCGGCTTCAACCGGACTCAGCTTCAGCGGCGCCAGCTTCGGCGCCCGGCGTGCCTGCCAGCTCTGCTGGGTAATGGCGTCGTGCAGCATAGTGAGCGCGGCGCTGCGCAGTTTGTCGCGGCTGACCACGGCATCGACCAGACCCAGCTTCAGCGCGCTTAATCCATCCACATCTTTGCCGGCGGCAATGATCTCCAGCGCGCAGTCGGCTCCCAGCAGGCGCGGCAAACGCACGCTACCGCCAAAGCCTGGCATGATGCCGAGCCGGGTTTCCGGCAGGCCAATACGCGTCTCCGGCGTCGCGACGCGCAGATCGGTTGCCAGCACACACTCGCAGCCACCCCCCAGCGCATAGCCATCAATGGCGGCAATGGTCGGCACCGGCAGATCTTCCAGCCGGTTAAAAATGCTGTTAGCAAAGGTCAGCCACGCGCTCAGTTTCTCTTCAGGGGCATCAAACAGCGAAAGAAACTCGGTGATATCCGCGCCGACGATAAAAGCGGGTTTGGCGGAGCTTAACAGCAGACCGCGCAGACCGGGCTGCTGCTGCAATACATTCAGCGCCTCTCCCAGGCTGGCGACGGTTTTAATATCAAGTTTATTGACCGAGCCGGGAGCATCGAAAACCAGCTCGGCAACGCCGTCTTCGAGCCAGTGTAATGAAAGGGTATCGCCTTGGTAGAGCATATCCGTCTCCTGAAACCGCGAAAAGTGATCTGGTCATACCAGATGAACAGGAGTGTGAGCGGCCTGCCCCTCTTTTGCAAACGGCAGTGTGCTTATTTGATACCGCGATCACAGGCTGGCTGGCGCGCCAATAGCGGCGCGGCTATGCTACACTGCGGCCACTTTCGCGACATCGGAGACTCGTTCATGGATTCACTGAAAACACTGTATCAGGCGCATATCAAAACGCTGCAGCAGCGGGCGCAACAGATTCTGGCGCGCGGCAAACTGGATGCGCTGCTGATCCACTCCGGCGAGCTACAGACCGTTTTTCTGGATGATCACACCTATCCGTTTAAAGTGAATCCGCAGTTCAAAGCCTGGGTGCCGGTCACGCAGGTGCCGAACTGCTGGCTGTGGGTCGACGGCAGCAATAAACCTAAACTGTGGTTCTATTCACCCGTCGACTACTGGCATAACGTCGAGCCGCTGCCGGAGAGCTTCTGGACCGGAGATGTTGATGTCATCGGGCTGAAAAATGCAGATGAGATTGCACAGCTGCTGCCAGCATCGCGTGAAAACGTCGCCTACATTGGCCCGGTACCGGAACGTGCTGCGCAGCTGGGCTTCAGCAGCGCGCAGATCAACCCGCAGGCGGTCATCGATTTCCTGCATTATCATCGCAGTATCAAAACGGATTATGAGCTCGCCTGCCTGCGTCAGGCGCAGAAGCTGGCGGTTGCTGGCCATCGCGCGGCTAAAGAGGCGTTTTTCTCCGGCATGAGCGAGTTCGATATTAACCTCGCCTATCTTACCGCTACCGGGCACCGGGATACGGATGTGCCGTATGGCAATATTGTGGCGCTGAACGAACATGCAGCCGTGCTGCACTACACCCGGCTCGATCACCAGCCGCCAGCCAAACGTCACAGCTTCCTGATTGACGCCGGCGCTGAGTATGCAGGATATGCAGCAGATTTAACCCGCAGCTATGCGGCGCAAAGTAAAACGCGCTATGCCGAGCTGGTGGAGGCAATGAATAAAGAGGAGCTGGCGCTGATCGCTACGCTGAAAGCGGGCGTGCGCTATACCGATTATCATCTGCAGATGCATCAGCGCATTGCGCGTTTGTTGCTGAAATTTGGTCTGGTAAAAGGCCTGACGGAAGAGGCGCTGGTGGCAGAGAATCTCACCGGACCTTTCATGCCGCACGGCCTGGGTCATCCCCTCGGGCTGCAGGTACATGATGTGGCCGGTTTTATGCAGGACGATCGCGGCACGCATCTGGCTGCGCCGGCGCAATACCCTTATCTGCGCTGCACCCGGGTGCTGGAGCCCGGCATGGTACTGACCATTGAGCCGGGCTTCTATATTATCGATTCGCTGCTGGCGCCGCTACGCGGGGGTAGGTACACCCAGCACTTTGACTGGCAGGCGATTGATGCGCTGAAGCCGTATGGCGGAATTCGCATTGAAGATAATGTGGTGATCCACCCTAATCGCATTGAGAACATGACGCGCGACCTGCACCTGGCCTGATGGACGCTTATGATATTCCGGCTGAGGCGATAAGCAGCAGCGAAGAGACGATCAAAAAAAGCCGCTTTATCACTCTGCTGGCGCATACGCCGGGTGCTGAAGCGGCGCGGGCGTTTGTGCAGCGGGTCAAAAGCGAGCATCCCGCTGCGCGGCATCACTGCTGGGCCTGGGTTGCCGGTGCTCCGGACGATTCACAGCAGCTGGGCTTCTCCGACGATGGCGAACCCTCCGGCACGGCAGGTAAGCCGATGCTGGCGCAGCTGATGGGGAGCGGCCTTGGTGAGATCACTGCCGTAGTCGTACGCTATTATGGCGGCATCATGCTGGGGACCGGCGGGCTGGTCAAAGCTTACGGCGGCGGGGTGCAGCAGGGACTGAAACAGCTGCCGCGTCAGCGCAAAATGCCGATGCAATCTTTTATGCTGCGCTGTGATTATGCACAGATGAGCGATATAGAACGCCTGCTGCAGCGTTTTGACGGCGTTACTGAAGAGAGCCGCTATGAAGATTGCATCACGCTGCGCATTGCGCTGCCTCATGCGCAGATAGCGGCCTTTAAGCAAAACCTCTCTGACTACAGCCGGGGTGCGCTAGCGCTGCTCCCGCTGGATAACTGAACAAAGGACACGGCTGAATGCACTTCCGCGCCATTACCCGCATTGTGGGTCTGCTGGTTATTTTATTCTCGGTAACCATGATTGTACCGGGTTTAGTGGCGCTGATTTATCGCGACGGTGCCGGCCGCGCCTTCAGTCAGACGTTCCTGATGGCGATTGTCATTGGTTCGCTGCTCTGGTGGCCCAACCGTAAACAGAAGACCGAACTTAAACCGCGCGAAGGCTTTCTGATTGTGGTGCTGTTCTGGACGGTACTGGGCAGCGTCGGTGCAATGCCGTTTATCTTTGCCGAGCAGCCTCACCTCTCCGCGACCGATGCCTTTTTCGAATCCTTTTCCGGCCTGACGACGACGGGTGCAACGACGCTGGTGGGGCTCGACTCCCTGCCGAAAGCGATTCTGTTTTACCGGCAGATGCTGCAGTGGCTGGGCGGTATGGGGATTATCGTGCTGGCCGTTGCCATACTGCCGATTCTGGGCGTTGGTGGCATGCAGCTTTATCGCGCCGAAATGCCCGGGCCGCTGAAGGACAATAAGATGCGGCCGCGTATTGCAGAGACAGCAAAAACGCTGTGGCTGATTTATGTTGTGCTGACCATCGCCTGCGCGCTGGCCCTGTGGCTGGCCGGCATGCCGATGTTTGACGCTATCGGGCACAGCTTTTCTACCATCGCTATTGGCGGTTTCTCCACGCACGACGCCAGCATCGGCTATTTTAACAGTCCGACAATCAATACGATTGTTGCGATTTTTCTGCTGATTTCCGGCTGTAACTACGGTTTGCACTTTTCACTGCTGAGCGGGCGTAACCTGAAAGTTTACTGGCGCGATCCTGAATTCCGGATGTTTATTGGCGTGCAGTTTACGCTGGTGGTGATCTGCACGCTGGTGCTCTGGCTGCATAATGTTTATGACAGCGGCTGGCAAACGCTGAATCAGGCTTTTTTCCAGGTGGTGTCATGGGCAACAACGGCGGGCTTCACCACAGATAGCATTGCACGCTGGCCGCTGTTCCTGCCGGTGCTGCTGCTCTGCTCAGCATTTATCGGTGGTATGGCAGGCTCAACCGGGGGCGGCCTGAAGGTTATTCGTATTCTGCTATTGTTCAAGCAGGGTTCACGTGAGCTAAAACGTCTGGTGCACCCCAATGCGGTCTACACCATTAAGCTTGGCAACCGGGCGCTGCCGGAGCGTATTCTGGAAGCGGTATGGGGTTTCTTCTCCGCCTATGCGCTGGTGTTTCTGCTCAGCATGCTGGCCATTATCGCGACCGGCGTTGATGACTTCTCCGCGTTTGCTGCCGTTGCGGCAACGCTGAACAACCTTGGGCCGGGGCTGGGTGTAGTCGCAGACAACTTCACAACCATGAATGATGTGGCGAAATGGATATTGATCCTGACGATGCTGTTCGGGCGTCTTGAGGTCTTTACGCTGCTGGTGCTGTTCACGCCGACTTTCTGGCGTGAATAAGAGAAACAGGAACCTGTAATGAAAGCATTAATACTTTATTCCACCCGCGACGGACAAACCCGCGAAATTGCAGCGCGTATTGCTCAGACTCTGGTACCGCAGCAGTTATGTGATGTGCAGGATCTTGCAGAGACGAGACAGATTGACTGGTCGCAGTACGATCGCGTACTGATAGGCGCCTCGATTCGCTATGGTCATTTTGATACGGCGCTGATGACGTTTGTCACGCAGCACCGGCAGTCGCTGCAGCAGCGGGTAAGCGGATTTTTTAGCGTGAATCTGACGGCGCGCAAAGCTGACAAGCGTTCCCCGCAAACCAATGCCTATACCCGCAAATTTCTTGAGCAGTCACCGTGGCAGCCCGACTGCTGCGCTGTGTTTGCCGGCGCGTTACGTTATCCGCGCTATCGCTGGTTTGATCGGGTAATGATTCAGTTAATTATGCGCATGACCGGTGGTGAAACCGATACCTCTAAAGAAGTCGAGTACACCGACTGGTCTGCAGTGAGCAGATTTGCGTATGAATTTGCGCAGTTACCAGGCAAATCGTTGTGAAATAGAGCGTTGTGGCGAAAAATAGCGCGAACGATTCTTTTTTTGTATTTAACGCTTGTCAGCCCGGAAGAACTCCCTATAATGCGCCTCCATCGACACGGCACACCGGCTTACGGAAACGGCGTCGACAGGAAGATTCGGTAAGAACTTCCGCCGGAGAAAACGCTGAAAAAAGTGGTTGACTCCGGAGGAGGAAAGCGTAATATACGCCACCTCGCAGCAGACGCTTAAGGCGCTGGCTGCACCGCTCTTTAACAATTTATCAGACAATCTGTGTGGGCACTCGCAGGATTGATATCACAAGCCTACGGGCTTTAAAAAATATCAAGTCTTTGCTGAGTGAACACGTAATTCATTACGAAGTTTAATTCACAGAGCACCGCTTAACTTGTTTAAGCAAATCAAACTTTAAATTGAAGAGTTTGATCATGGCTCAGATTGAACGCTGGCGGCAGGCCTAACACATGCAAGTCGGACGGTAGCACAGGGGAGCTTGCTCTCCGGGTGACGAGTGGCGGACGGGTGAGTAATGTCTGGGAAACTGCCCGGTGGAGGGGGATAACTACTGGAAACGGTAGCTAATACCGCATAACGTCTTCGGACCAAAGTGGGGGATCTTCGGACCTCACGCCACCGGATGTGCCCAGATGGGATTAGCTAGTAGGTGGGGTAACGGCTCACCTAGGCGACGATCCCTAGCTGGTCTGAGAGGATGACCAGCCACACTGGAACTGAGACACGGTCCAGACTCCTACGGGAGGCAGCAGTGGGGAATATTGCACAATGGGCGCAAGCCTGATGCAGCCATGCCGCGTGTATGAAGAAGGCCTTCGGGTTGTAAAGTACTTTCAGCGGGGAGGAAGGCGGTGAGGTTAATAACCTCGCCGATTGACGTTACCCGCAGAAGAAGCACCGGCTAACTCCGTGCCAGCAGCCGCGGTAATACGGAGGGTGCAAGCGTTAATCGGAATTACTGGGCGTAAAGCGCACGCAGGCGGTCTGTTAAGTCAGATGTGAAATCCCCGGGCTTAACCTGGGAACTGCATTTGAAACTGGCAGGCTTGAGTCTCGTAGAGGGGGGTAGAATTCCAGGTGTAGCGGTGAAATGCGTAGAGATCTGGAGGAATACCGGTGGCGAAGGCGGCCCCCTGGACGAAGACTGACGCTCAGGTGCGAAAGCGTGGGGAGCAAACAGGATTAGATACCCTGGTAGTCCACGCCGTAAACGATGTCGACTTGGAGGCTGTTCCCCTGAGGAGTGGCTTCCGGAGCTAACGCGTTAAGTCGACCGCCTGGGGAGTACGGCCGCAAGGTTAAAACTCAAATGAATTGACGGGGGCCCGCACAAGCGGTGGAGCATGTGGTTTAATTCGATGCAACGCGAAGAACCTTACCTGGCCTTGACATCCAGAGAACTTAGCAGAGATGCTTCGGTGCCTTCGGGAACTCTGAGACAGGTGCTGCATGGCTGTCGTCAGCTCGTGTTGTGAAATGTTGGGTTAAGTCCCGCAACGAGCGCAACCCTTATCCTTTGTTGCCAGCGGGTCGTGCCGGGAACTCAAAGGAGACTGCCGGTGATAAACCGGAGGAAGGTGGGGATGACGTCAAGTCATCATGGCCCTTACGGCCAGGGCTACACACGTGCTACAATGGCGCATACAAAGAGAAGCGACCTCGCGAGAGCAAGCGGACCTCATAAAGTGCGTCGTAGTCCGGATCGGAGTCTGCAACTCGACTCCGTGAAGTCGGAATCGCTAGTAATCGTAGATCAGAATGCTACGGTGAATACGTTCCCGGGCCTTGTACACACCGCCCGTCACACCATGGGAGTGGGTTGCAAAAGAAGTAGGTAGCTTAACCTTCGGGAGGGCGCTTACCACTTTGTGATTCATGACTGGGGTGAAGTCGTAACAAGGTAACCGTAGGGGAACCTGCGGTTGGATCACCTCCTTACCTGAAGATACCTTCCCGCGAAGTGCTCACACAGATTGTCTGATAGAAAGTAACGAGCAAAGCGTCTTACGAATGAGACTTAGTGTCCCCTTCGTCTAGAGGCCTAGGACACCGCCCTTTCACGGCGGTAACAGGGGTTCGAATCCCCTAGGGGACGCCATTTGCTGGTAATGAGTGAAAGACATTGCCATTAATACTTCAGAATATGCTGTTAAGCATATTGCGAAGTATTTGCTCTTTAACAATCCGGAACAAGCTGAAAATTTGAAACGACCGCGTCGTATTCGTTCTCCGTAATAAGAACGAGGCATGATGCGGCCGGGTCTCAAGATTATCGCGATTCACAGCGTTCAAAACGCCTGTGGGTTGTGAGGTTAAGCGACCAAGCGTACACGGTGGATGCCCTGGCAGTCAGAGGCGATGAAGGACGTGCTAATCTGCGAAAAGCGCCGGCAAGGTGATATGAACCGCTACAGCCGGCGATGTCCGAATGGGGAAACCCGGTGCACCCAGTGCATCATCGCAGCATGAATACATAGTGCTGCGAAGCGAACCGGGGGAACTGAAACATCTAAGTACCCCGAGGAAAAGAAATCAACCGAGATTCCCCCAGTAGCGGCGAGCGAACGGGGAGCAGCCCAGAGCCTGAATCAGCTTGTGCGTTAGTGGAAGCGTCTGGAAAGGCGCGCGATACCGGGTGACAGCCCCGTACACGAAAACGCACTTGCTGTGAGCTCGAAGAGTAGGGCGGGACACGTGGTATCCTGTCTGAATATGGGGGGACCATCCTCCAAGGCTAAATACTCCTGACTGACCGATAGTGAACCAGTACCGTGAGGGAAAGGCGAAAAGAACCCCGGCGAGGGGAGTGAAACAGAACCTGAAACCGTGTACGTACAAGCAGTGGGAGCCTTCTTTATGGGGGTGACTGCGTACCTTTTGTATAATGGGTCAGCGACTTATATTCTGTAGCAAGGTTAACCGCATAGGGGAGCCGTAGGGAAACCGAGTCTTAATTGGGCGCTAAGTTGCAGGGTATAGACCCGAAACCCGGTGATCTAGCCATGGGCAGGTTGAAGGTTGGGTAACACTAACTGGAGGACCGAACCGACTAATGTTGAAAAATTAGCGGATGACCTGTGGCTGGGGGTGAAAGGCCAATCAAACCGGGAGATAGCTGGTTCTCCCCGAAAGCTATTTAGGTAGCGCCTCGTGAACTCATCTCCGGGGGTAGAGCACTGTTTCGGCTAGGGGGCCATCCCGGCTTACCAACCCGATGCAAACTGCGAATACCGGAGAATGTTATCACGGGAGACACACGGCGGGTGCTAACGTCCGTCGTGAAGAGGGAAACAACCCAGACCGCCAGCTAAGGTCCCAAAGTCATGGTTAAGTGGGAAACGATGTGGGAAGGCACAGACAGCCAGGATGTTGGCTTAGAAGCAGCCATCATTTAAAGAAAGCGTAATAGCTCACTGGTCGAGTCGGCCTGCGCGGAAGATGTAACGGGGCTAAACCATGCACCGAAGCTGCGGCAGCGACGCTTGCGTCGCTGGGTAGGGGAGCGTTCTGTAAGCCGCAGAAGGCGTGCTGTGAGGCATGCTGGAGGTATCAGAAGTGCGAATGCTGACATAAGTAACGATAAAGCGGGTGAAAAGCCCGCTCGCCGGAAGACCAAGGGTTCCTGTCCAACGTTAATCGGGGCAGGGTGAGTCGACCCCTAAGGCGAGGCCGAAAGGCGTAGTCGATGGGAAGCAGGTTAATATTCCTGCACTTGGTGTTGCTGCGAAGGGGGGACGGAGAAGGCTAGGTTATCCGGGCGACGGTTGTCCCGGTTTAAGCGTGCAGGTGTGAGGACCAGGCAAATCCGGTCTTCTTTAACACTGAGGCGTGACGACGAGGCTCTACGGAGCCGAAGTAACTGATGCCCTGCTTCCAGGAAAAGCCTCTAAGCTCCAGGCAACACGAAATCGTACCCCAAACCGACACAGGTGGTCAGGTAGAGAATACCAAGGCGCTTGAGAGAACTCGGGTGAAGGAACTAGGCAAAATGGTGCCGTAACTTCGGGAGAAGGCACGCTGGCGCGTAGGTGGAGGGACTTGCTCCCCGAGCCGAGGCCAGTCGAAGATACCAGCTGGCTGCAACTGTTTATTAAAAACACAGCACTGTGCAAACACGAAAGTGGACGTATACGGTGTGACGCCTGCCCGGTGCCGGAAGGTTAATTGATGGGGTTATCCGCAAGGAGAAGCTCTTGATCGAAGCCCCGGTAAACGGCGGCCGTAACTATAACGGTCCTAAGGTAGCGAAATTCCTTGTCGGGTAAGTTCCGACCTGCACGAATGGCGTAATGATGGCCAGGCTGTCTCCACCCGAGACTCAGTGAAATTGAAATCGCTGTGAAGATGCAGTGTACCCGCGGCAAGACGGAAAGACCCCGTGAACCTTTACTACAGCTTGACACTGAACATTGAGCCTTGATGTGTAGGATAGGTGGGAGGCTTTGAAGCGCGGACGCCAGTCCGCGTGGAGCCATCCTTGAAATACCACCCTTTAACGTTTGATGTTCTAACGTGGGCCCGTTATCCGGGCTGCGGACAGTGTCTGGTGGGTAGTTTGACTGGGGCGGTCTCCTCCCAAAGCGTAACGGAGGAGCACGAAGGTTGGCTAATCCTGGTCGGACATCAGGAGGTTAGTGCAATGGCATAAGCCAGCTTGACTGCGAGAGTGACGGCTCGAGCAGGTGCGAAAGCAGGTCATAGTGATCCGGTGGTTCTGAATGGAAGGGCCATCGCTCAACGGATAAAAGGTACTCCGGGGATAACAGGCTGATACCGCCCAAGAGTTCATATCGACGGCGGTGTTTGGCACCTCGATGTCGGCTCATCACATCCTGGGGCTGAAGTAGGTCCCAAGGGTACGGCTGTTCGCCGTTTAAAGTGGTACGCGAGCTGGGTTTAGAACGTCGTGAGACAGTTCGGTCCCTATCTGCCGTGGGCGCTGGAGAATTGAGGGGGGTTGCTCCTAGTACGAGAGGACCGGAGTGAACGCACCGCTGGTGTTCGGGTTGTCACGCCAGTGGCACTGCCCGGTAGCTAAGTGCGGAAAAGATAAGTGCTGAAAGCATCTAAGCACGAAACTTGCCCCGAGATGAGTTCTCCCTGGCTCCCTGAGAGCCCTGAAGGGACGTTGAAGACGACGACGTTGATAGGCCGGGTGTGTAAGCGCAGCGATGCGTTGAGCTAACCGGTACTAATGACCCGTGAGGCTTAACCTTACAACGCCAGAGGCGTTTTGAGAGACCCGATTTTCAGCTTGTTTTGCCGGATTAACAGAATTTGCCTGGCGGCCACAGCGCGGCGGTCCCACCTGACCCCATGCCGAACTCAGAAGTGAAACGCCGTAGCGCCGATGGTAGTGTGGGGCCTCCCCATGCGAGAGTAGGGAACTGCCAGGCATCCATCAAGTAAGAGAGCCCTGAACACGCGTTCAGGGCTTTTTTACGTCTGCAGAAAAGCAAAATTTCCTCACTAAAACCATCAAAACACCCACTCCTGGTTAGTCAATCGGGTAAACTACGGCCAGATTACTCAGTAAAGGCCGTGAAATGTCCAGCCCAGGTACCTCCCTTAAAGCATGTAATACGCTCGGTCTTGAGATCGACGCACAATCGCTGATTATCGCTGATAGCGCAGAAGCCATTACCGCAGCGTGGCACTCCAGCCAGCAGCGCAATCAACCCTTTATTATCCTCGGTGAAGGAAGCAATGTTCTGTTCCTCGAGGATTTCAACGGCACCGTCGTCGTTAATGCCATCAAAGGTATTCAGCCTGAAGAGCATGAAGAAGCCTGGCATGTGCACGCTGGCGCCGGTGAAAACTGGCATGAGTTAGTGGAATATACCCTGAAAAAAGGGATCCCTGGCTTGGAAAACCTGGCGCTCATTCCCGGTATGTCAGGCTCCGCTCCGATCCAGAATATCGGTGCCTATGGCGTAGAGTTTAAAGATGTCTGTCACTATGTCGATGTACTGCATCTGCCTACATCAGCCACTAAAAGGCTCTATCGTGAAGAGTGCGGCTTTGGCTATCGCGATAGCATATTTAAACACGCGCTCAAAGATGATTACGTCATCATCGCGATCGGACTGCGCCTGATGAAAGCGTGGAAACCGGTACTGAGTTATGGCGATCTGGCAAAACTTAACCCGGCGACGACTACCGCCTGGGATGTCTGCCATGCTGTATGTCAGATGCGTCAAAGCAAACTGCCCGATCCGCGCGTTACCGGAAATGTGGGCAGCTTCTTTAAAAACCCGCTTGTTTCAGCTGAGCAGCTGACAGAGCTGCTCGCGCAGTGGCCTGCGATACCACACTATCCTCAGCCTGATGGCGAGGTAAAACTGGCGGCAGGCTGGTTAATCGACCAGTGTCAGCTTAAGGGCTTCAGCGTAGGCGGCGCCGCCGTACATCGCCAGCAGGCGCTGGTTCTGATCAATCAGGATCGCGCCACGCCGCAGGAGATTATTACACTGGCACATACGGTGCGGCAGCACGTGGGTAAGAAGTTCAATGTCTGGCTGGAACCTGAAGTGCGTTTTATCGGCGCCAATGGCGAGCGTAATGCAGTTGAGGTTATTGCATGAAAGATCAAAGCGTCCCTCTCAAGCTGGCTGCGTTGCTGGCTGACGGTGAATTCCACTCAGGTGAACATCTGGGTGAAGCGCTGGGCATGAGCCGTGCTGCAGTTAATAAGCACATACAGACTCTGAAAAGCTGGGGTCTGGATGTCTTTACTGTGACAGGAAAAGGCTACAGCCTGGCTGCGCCTCTGCAGCTGCTGGATGAAGCGCTTATCCATACTCATCTGGAGACCCCGGGTATCGCCGTTATTCCGGTTATAGACTCAACCAACCAGTATCTGCTTGATCGCATGGATCAGCTTGAGTCAGGTTTTGCCTGCGTTGCGGAGTACCAGCAGGCAGGACGTGGACGCCGCGGACGTAAATGGTTTTCGCCTTTTGGAGCCAACCTCTATCTGTCGATGTACTGGCGTCTGGAGCAGGGGCCTGCTGCTGCGATGGGCCTGAGCCTGGTCATAGGGATTGTCATGGCTGAAGTGATTCAGTTCCTTGGCGCTGAAAATGTCCGTGTGAAGTGGCCAAACGATCTCTATCTTAACGATCGTAAACTTGCTGGCATCCTGGTTGAACTCACCGGTAAAACCGGCGATGCGGCGCAGATTGTTATGGGTGCAGGCATCAACCTGGGAATGCGGGGTGAAGGCACTTCAGAAATCAATCAGGGCTGGATCAACCTGCAGGAAGCGGGCGTGACTATCGATCGCAACCAGCTGGCAGCCAGTATCATCAACAGTCTGCGTGCGGCGTTACCGCTTTTTGAGCGCGACGGTCTGGCTCCCTTTATTCAGCGCTGGGAAAAGCTGGATAATTTTATCAATCGTCCGGTTAAATTACTGATTGGTGAGCGCGAAGTTTACGGTATTGCGCGCGGGATAGATAAGCAGGGTGGCCTGCTGCTGGAACAGGAGGGAGTGATTAAATCCTGGGTTGGCGGGGAGATCTCACTCAGGCCAGATAACGGCTAGCCACAGCACTATGATAAAAGCCCTGCACGCAGGGCTTTTTGCTGTTACTTCCTCAGCCTTACGCTCTGAACGGCGTGGTTAGCCTCTTTGGTCATAATCAGGCTGGCGCGCTCACGCGTTGGCAGAATATTTTCTTTCAGGTTAAGACCGTTGATTTCCTGCCACAGCCCGCGCGCAATGTTAACGGCATCCTCTTTCGGCAGCTGCGAATAGTGATGAAAGTAGGAATCGGGATCGCTGAAAGCACCTTCACGGAATTTCAGGAAGCGGTTGATGTACCAGCGTTCCAGTAAGGTTTCCGGAGCATCCACATAGATTGAGAAATCCACAAAGTCAGAAACAAATACGTGATGCGGATCGTGCGGGTAGTCCATACCGCTCTGCAGCACGTTAAGCCCTTCCAGAATCAGGATATCAGGCTGCTCAACCACTTTATCGCCGTCAGGGATGACATCATAAATCAGATGCGAGTAGACCGGTGCCGTGACCTGGCTGGCGCCCGACTTGAGATCGGAAACAAACTTTACCAGGCGATGCATATCGTAGGACTGCGGAAACCCTTTCTTCTTCATCAGACCGCGCTCTTTCAGCACGGCATTCGGATGCAGGAAACCATCAGTGGTGATCAATTCTACTTTGCGATGTTCCGGCCAGCGGCTCAGCAGCGCCTGCAGCACGCGCGCAGTCGTGCTTTTTCCGACGGCAACGCTGCCGGCAATGCTGATGATATAAGGGATCTTTTGCCCGTTGGTGCCGAGAAACTGTTCCAGTACGGCCTGACGTCGCAAATTAGAACTGATGTAGAAGTTCAGCAGACGTGATAGAGGAAGATAGATCTCAGCAACCTCATCAAGAGAGAGATCTTCATTGATACCGCGCAGGCGCTCAACTTCACGCTCATCCAGTGTCATAGGCACTGAGTCACGCAGCGCAGCCCACTGCTGTCTGTCGAATTGCAGATAAGGGGTGGTCAGTGGCGTTGTTTTTCTACTCATAAGCATATATCTGACCGCAAAGTGTGGTTCATCCCTGCCTCATCATGAAGCGTCCTGAACGCGATTGCGCGTCATAGAAGATAAATTAACGGAAACAGTGGGCAGGAGGTTAACACCAGTGTCACTTTAAACAGAAGCAAAATGATGATCGTGCGAGCGCTTTCGCAGAACACGCCACATTTTTTTCACCTGATGGAATGAAAAAAGCTGTGTTTTTCTATCAGCCGCTAAAAAAACCAGTAAATAGTTTAACCCCGGGCAGTTCAGTCAAAGAGAAAACAGAGCGTAGCCGCTGAACGCGGTGGTGAACATTTGTACCAGATATGAGTGAAGAAGCGGCAGTAATGCCTGCTGTTGAGAGCTTTTGCACAAATAGTAAGCAAAAGAATAAAAATGATGATTTTCTTGTTGCATCTCGGAGCCGGTCTTCCTAGAATGCGCGTCACTTGATGCCGGCTTAGCTCAGTTGGTAGAGCAACTGACTTGTAATCAGTAGGTCACCAGTTCGATTCCGGTAGCCGGCACCATCAAGTAGGTGGGATTCCCGAGCGGCCAAAGGGAGCAGACTGTAAATCTGCCGTCACAGACTTCGAAGGTTCGAATCCTTCTCCCACCACCATCTCAGCCTCCTGGTTGGGCATCAGGTAAGAGTTTACCTGATGGGTGAGTTCAAATCTCTCACCTCCGGATTCAGATTGCACATCTGTGTGGTCAGGGTCAGTCGGAAACTCTGACTGGCTCGAATAGTAAAAGGTCTTCTTTTATTATTCAAAAGCTACAGAAAGAACAGGTAGCCGAGTTCCAGGATGCGGGCATCGTATAATGGCTATTACCTCAGCCTTCCAAGCTGATGATGCGGGTTCGATTCCCGCTGCCCGCTCCAGATGTGCTGATATGGCTCAGTTGGTAGAGCGCACCCTTGGTAAGGGTGAGGTCCCCAGTTCGACTCTGGGTATCAGCACCACTTCCTTTATCTCTCTCCTGATTCTCTCTCTGTAAAACTAACATCGGGCACTGCCTGGTTAATGTGACGATATCTTTGATATATTCGTGTCTTAGAGGGACAAGCGATGGCTAAAGAGCAATTTCAGCGTAACAAACTGCACGTAAACGTGGGCACCATCGGTCACGTTGACCACGGTAAAACCACCCTGACTGCAGCAATCACCACCGTTCTGGCTAAAACCAACGGCGGCCAGGCGCGTGCATTCGACCAGATCGACAGCACCCCTGAAGAAAAAGCGCGTGGTATCACCATCAACACCGCTCACGTAGAGTACGAAACCGCAAGCCGTCACTATGCACACGTTGACTGCCCGGGACACGCCGACTACGTGAAAAACATGATCACCGGTGCTGCGCAGATGGACGGCGCGATCCTGGTTGTTGCTGCGACTGATGGCCCGATGCCACAGACCCGTGAGCACATCCTGCTGGGTCGTCAGGTTGGCGTTCCTTACATCATCGTGTTCCTGAACAAGTGCGACATGGTTGATGATGAAGAGCTGCTGGAGCTGGTTGAGATGGAAGTACGTGACCTGCTGTCACAGTACGACTTCCCGGGCGACGATACGCCAATCGTACGTGGTTCAGCGCTGAAAGCGCTGGAAGGCGACGCAGAGTGGGAAGGCAAAATCATCGAGCTGGCGGGCTACCTGGACAGCTACATCCCGGATCCGGTTCGTGCTATCGACCTGCCGTTCCTGCTGCCAATCGAAGACGTGTTCTCAATCTCAGGCCGCGGTACCGTTGTTACCGGTCGTGTTGAGCGCGGCATCGTTAAAGTCGGTGACGAAGTTGAAATCGTGGGCATCAAAGATACCGCGAAATCAACCTGTACCGGTGTTGAGATGTTCCGCAAGCTGCTGGACCAGGGTCAGGCGGGCGAGAACTGTGGTGTTCTGCTGCGCGGTATCAAGCGCGAAGACATTCAGCGTGGACAGGTTCTGGCGAAGCCGGGCTCAATCAAGCCACACACCAAGTTCGAGTCAGAAGTTTACGTTCTGTCTAAAGACGAAGGCGGCCGTCATACTCCGTTCTTCAAAGGCTACCGTCCACAGTTCTACTTCCGTACCACTGACGTGACCGGTTCAGTTGAGCTGCCAGAAGGCGTTGAGATGGTCATGCCGGGCGACAACATCAAGATGGTTGTTACCCTGATCCACCCAATCGCGATGGACCAGGGTCTGCGCTTCGCAATCCGCGAAGGCGGCCGTACCGTTGGCGCGGGCGTTGTTGCTTCTGTTATCGCTTAATTGCGATAGTATTTGACGCAATGCGCATGAAAAGGGCATCATTTGATGCCCTTTTTGCACGCTGTCACTTAGAACCTGGCTCATCAGTGATTTTCAATCATAATCATTGCTGAGACAGGCTCTGTTTTACAGCGCTGGAGACCGAGTTATGCCCAACAGCTCATTCGGTTTGGATGCCTCGCCTATACGCGGGGCAGAATAGTTTCTGAATTATTGTGGCAGGTTGGTTTATGAGTGCGAATACCGAAGCTCAAGGGAGCGGGCGCGGCCTGGAAGCGATAAAGTGGGTAGCTGTGATTGCGTTACTGCTGGTTGCCATTGTGGGTAACTATCTCTATCGCGATATTACGCTGCCCTTACGTGCGCTGGCTGTAGTAGTGCTGATCGCTGCTGCGGGTGGCATCGCTTTACTGACTATCAAAGGTAAAGCAACCGTGGCTTTTGCTCGTGAAGCAAGAACCGAAATGCGCAAGGTTATCTGGCCAACCCGTCAGGAAACCTTACATACCACGCTAATCGTTGCCGCGGTTACGGCCGTGATGTCACTGATTTTGTGGGGGCTGGATGGTATTCTGGTCCGTCTGGTATCGTTTATTACTGGCCTGAGGTTCTGAGATGTCTGAAGCTCCAAAAAAACGCTGGTACGTCGTTCAGGCGTTCTCCGGTTTTGAAGCCCGCGTAGCGAAATCGCTGCAAGAGCATATCAAACTGCACAACATGGAAGAACTGTTTGGTGACGTCATGGTGCCGACTGAAGAAGTCGTTGAAATCCGTGGCGGTCAGCGTCGCAAAAGCGAGCGCAAATTCTTCCCTGGCTACGTCCTGGTACAGATGGTGATGAATGACGCCAGCTGGCACCTGGTGCGCAGTGTACCGCGTGTAATGGGCTTCATTGGCGGTACATCTGACCGTCCTGCACCAATCAGTGACAAAGAAGTTGATGCGATTATGAACCGCCTGCAGCAGGTAGGTGATAAGCCGCGTCCGAAAACGCTGTTTGAGCCAGGCGAGATGGTACGCGTCAACGACGGTCCGTTTGCTGACTTCAACGGCGTGGTCGAAGAAGTTGACTATGAGAAGAGCCGCCTGAAAGTGTCGGTTTCTATCTTTGGTCGTGCAACACCGGTTGAGCTTGATTTTGCTCAGGTGGAGAAAGGTTAACCCTTTTGTTCACTTTTTGACTCTTGCAGAAGGCGCGAAATTTACCTATAATTTCGCGCCTTTTGTTTTTACACGCTGGCAACGGCGGGTAAATCGTTACCACGGGGAGCCTGTTTTCAGGCGCTATACCCAATAGAGGAATTATCATGGCCAAGAAAGTACAAGCCTACGTTAAGCTGCAGGTTGCAGCTGGTATGGCTAACCCGAGCCCACCGGTTGGTCCGGCTCTGGGTCAGCAGGGTGTTAACATCATGGAATTCTGTAAAGCGTTTAACGCCAAAACAGAATCTCTGGAGAAAGGCCTGCCTACTCCAGTTGTTATCACTGTATATAGCGACCGTTCTTTCACCTTCGTTACCAAAACGCCTCCGGCTGCCGTACTGCTGAAAAAAGCAGCGGGCATCAAGTCTGGTTCTGGTAAGCCGAACAAAGACAAAGTCGGTAAAGTAACTCGTGCTCAGGTACGTGAAATCGCAGAAACCAAAGCTGCGGACATGACTGGTGCTGACGTAGAAGCGATGACTCGCTCTATCGAAGGTACTGCTCGTTCCATGGGCCTGGTAGTGGAGGATTAAGAAATGGCTAAGCTGACCAAGCGCATGCGCGTGATCCGTGACAAAGTTGATGCAACTAAACAGTACGACATCAACGAAGCTGTTGCTCTGCTGAAAGAACTGGCTACTGCCAAATTCACAGAAAGCGTAGACGTTGCTGTTAACCTCGGCATCGATGCACGTAAATCTGATCAGAACGTACGCGGTGCAACCGTTCTGCCACACGGTACTGGTCGTTCAGTACGTGTTGCTGTCTTTACCCAGGGCGCAAACGCTGAAGCTGCTAAAGCAGCTGGCGCTGAGCTGGTAGGTATGGAAGATCTGGCCGATCAGATCAAAAAAGGCGAAATGAACTTTGACGTCGTTATCGCATCTCCGGATGCAATGCGCGTTGTTGGCCAGCTGGGCCAGGTTCTGGGCCCACGTGGTCTGATGCCAAACCCGAAAGTTGGTACTGTAACGCCAAACGTTGCTGAAGCGGTTAAGAACGCTAAAGCGGGTCAGGTTCGTTATCGTAACGACAAAAACGGCATCATCCACACTACCATCGGTAAAGTGGACTTCGATACTGACAAACTGAAAGAAAACCTGGAATCTCTGCTGGTCGCGCTGAAAAAAGCAAAACCTGCTCAGGCTAAAGGCGTGTACATCAAGAAAGTCAGCATCTCTACCACCATGGGCGCCGGCGTTGCCGTTGACCAGGCTGGTCTGAACGCAGTAGCAAACTAATTGCTGCTTGAAACGGGCGAAAAATTCATCTAGAATCTTACGCCCGTTGTTCTGAATGAACACTGTTCTCAGAACCCAAATTCATAGCCGCTGCGGCTTAATGCGGTAACGCATTAAAATACAGTGGCTAAGGTTGGAGCCAGGCCTAATCCTGGCCTCCGTCCAAGACCGCAGGAGCGGAACTTTCTTCGGAAACTCTGCTTAATATCCTGCGTAGACGGTGACAGAACCAAAAAGATTTATTTCTTCACTGGATTCTGCTCACCGTGTAATAGCGCCTGCTGCTTTCGGGCAGTCAGGTGAAGTGAGTTCCGGGAAATTTTTCCCGGTCAAATCCAGGAGCAAAGCTAATGGCATTAAATCTTCAAGGCAAACAAGCGATTGTTGCTGAAGTTAGCGAAGTAGCCAAAGGCGCGCTTTCAGCGGTTGTTGCGGATTCCCGTGGCGTTACCGTTGATAAAATGACTGAACTGCGTAAAGCAGGTCGTGAAGCTGGCGTTTACATGCGTGTTGTTCGCAACACCCTGCTGCGCCGCGTCGTTGAAGGTACTCCTTTCGAGTGCCTGAAAGACACGTTTGTTGGTCCGACCCTGATTGCATACTCTATGGAACACCCGGGCGCTGCTGCTCGTCTGTTCAAAGAGTTCGCGAAAGCGAATGCAAAATTTGAGGTCAAAGCTGCAGCCTTTGAAGGTGAGCTGATCACGGCGGCCAATATTGACCGTCTGGCAACTCTGCCGACTTACGAAGAAGCACTGGCACGTCTGATGTCGACCATGAAAGAAGCCGCTGCTGGCAAACTGGTTCGCACTCTGGCTGCTGTACGCGATGCAAAAGAAGCGGCTTAAGGCCTCTTTCTTTTCCTTCGTACCTGCTTACGTATAAACTTTTTGTGAATTTTAGGAACAATCGACATGTCTATCACTAAAGATCAAATCCTGGAAGCCGTTGCAGCTATGTCCGTAATGGAAGTAGTTGAGCTGGTTTCTGCTATGGAAGAAAAATTCGGCGTTTCTGCTGCTGCTGCTGTAGCTGTAGCTGCTGGCCCGGCTGAAGCTGTTGAAGAGAAAACTGAGTTCGACGTTGTGCTGAAAGCAGTTGGCGCGAACAAAGTAGCAGTAATCAAAGCAGTACGTACTGCAACTGGTCTGGGCCTGAAAGAAGCCAAAGATCTGGTTGAAGCGACTGGCGTGATCAAAGAAGGCATCAGCAAAGATGACGCAGCTGCACTTGAAGCTGCTCTGAAAGAAGCTGGCGCTGAAGTTGAAGTTAAGTAAGACAACCTTAGGGTTGCAGTCTGAGTAATCGGGCTGATGGCTGGTGACTTTTTGGTCACCAGCCTTTTTGCGCTACAGGGGAACGATGGCGTTTCGCACTGTTTATCCATTGTTTCTCTTCAATATCTTTTTCTATCGACGCCTTAATATACCGCTCTCCTGTGAAGGTTCCCTGCCGGCACAATAGCGATGAAATGATTTAAGAGTGATAGAAAGATGTATTGCATGGGGTGCCACGCATCGCATGAAAAACAAAAATAGTGTTGCATAACTGTCCCGTCAGGACGGACAGCGTGGGTCGACTTGTCAGCTAGCTGAGGAACCCTATGGTTTACTCCTATACCGAGAAAAAACGTATTCGTAAGGATTTTGGTAAACGTCCACAAGTTCTGGATGTTCCCTATCTCCTTTCTATCCAGCTTGACTCGTTTCAGAAGTTCATCGAGCAAGATCCAGAAGGCCAATACGGTCTGGAAGCAGCCTTCCGTTCCGTGTTCCCAATCGCGAGCTACAGCGGCAACTCTGAATTGCAGTATGTCAGCTATCGCCTGGGTGAGCCGGTCTTTGACGTAACTGAATGTCAGATCCGTGGCGTGACCTATTCGGCACCGCTGCGCGTGAAACTGCGTCTGGTGATCTACGAGCGCGAAGCGCCGGAAGGCACCGTTAAAGACATCAAAGAACAAGAAGTCTACATGGGTGAAATTCCACTCATGACTGACAACGGTACCTTTGTTATCAATGGTACTGAGCGTGTTATCGTTTCTCAGCTGCATCGTAGTCCTGGCGTGTTCTTTGACAGCGATAAGGGTAAAACGCACTCTTCCGGTAAAGTGCTTTATAACGCACGTATCATCCCTTACCGTGGTTCATGGCTCGACTTCGAGTTCGATCCAAAAGATAACCTGTTCGTCCGTATTGACCGTCGTCGTAAGCTGCCGGCCAGTATCATCCTGCGCGCGCTGGAATACACCACTGAGCAGATCCTCGATCTGTTCTTCGAAAAAGTGGTCTTTGAAATCCGCGACAACAAGCTGCAGATGGAACTGGTGCCTGAGCGCCTGCGTGGCGAAACGGCTTCCTTCGATATCGAAGCCAACGGCACGGTCTACGTTGAGAAAGGTCGTCGCATCACTGCGCGTCATATTCGCCAGCTGGAAAAAGATAGCGTTCAGCATATCGAAGTCCCGGTTGAATATATCGCCGGTAAAGTCGTTGCTAAAGACTACATCGATCTGAACACCGGTGAGCTGATTGTTCCGGCTAACATGGAACTGTCACTGGATCTGCTGGCAAAACTGAGCCAGTCGGGCCACAAGCGCATCGAAACCCTGTTCACCAACGATCTGGATCACGGCCCTTATATCTCCGAGACCCTGCGTGTTGACCCAACCAACGATCGCCTGAGCGCGCTGGTTGAGATCTACCGCATGATGCGTCCGGGCGAGCCGCCAACGCGTGAAGCAGCGGAAAACCTGTTCGAGAACCTGTTCTTCTCTGAAGATCGTTACGATCTCTCTGCGGTCGGCCGCATGAAGTTCAACCGTTCTCTGCTGCGTGATGAGATCGAAGGTTCAGGTATCCTGAGCAAAGAAGATATCATCGAGGTGATGAAGAAGCTGATCGGTATCCGTAACGGTATCGGTGAAGTGGATGACATCGATCACCTTGGTAACCGTCGTATCCGTTCTGTCGGTGAGATGGCTGAGAACCAGTTCCGCGTAGGTCTGGTTCGCGTTGAGCGTGCAGTGAAAGAGCGTCTGTCACTGGGCGATCTTGATACGCTGATGCCGCAGGACATGATTAACGCCAAGCCGATTTCAGCCGCAGTAAAAGAGTTCTTTGGTTCCAGCCAGCTGTCTCAGTTTATGGACCAGAACAACCCGCTGTCTGAAATTACGCATAAGCGTCGTATTTCTGCTCTGGGCCCAGGCGGTCTGACCCGTGAGCGTGCTGGCTTTGAAGTGCGTGACGTACACCCGACTCACTACGGTCGCGTATGTCCAATCGAAACGCCGGAAGGCCCGAACATCGGCCTGATCAACTCACTCTCTGTCTACGCGCAGACCAACGAATATGGTTTCCTTGAGACACCATACCGTCGCGTTGTTGATGGCAAAGTGAGTGACGAAATTCATTACCTCTCTGCGATTGAAGAGGGTAACTACGTTATCGCTCAGGCGAACACCAACCTTGCTGATGATGGTAGCTTTGTTGACGATCTCGTCACCTGCCGTAGCAAAGGTGAATCGAGCCTGTTCAGCCGCGATCAGGTTGACTACATGGACGTTTCCACCCAGCAGGTGGTTTCTGTCGGTGCGTCACTGATCCCGTTCCTGGAACACGATGATGCTAACCGCGCCCTGATGGGTGCGAACATGCAACGTCAGGCGGTCCCGACTCTGCGCGCTGATAAGCCGCTGGTAGGTACCGGTATGGAACGTGCAGTAGCGGTTGACTCCGGTGTAACTGCCGTCGCGAAACGTGGTGGTACCGTACAGTATGTAGATGCATCCCGTATCGTTATCAAAGTTAACGAAGAAGAGATGTACGCAGGCGAAGCCGGTATCGACATCTACAACCTGACCAAGTACACCCGTTCAAACCAGAACACCTGTATCAACCAGATGCCGTGTGTCTCTCTGGGTGAGCCAATCGAGCGCGGTGACGTGCTGGCAGATGGTCCATCCACCGATCTGGGTGAGCTGGCGCTGGGTCAGAACATGCGCGTGGCGTTCATGCCATGGAACGGTTACAACTTCGAAGACTCCATCCTCGTCTCAGAGCGTGTGGTTCAGGAAGACCGTTTCACCACGATCCACATTCAGGAACTGGCTTGCGTGTCCCGTGACACCAAACTGGGGCCGGAAGAGATCACCGCTGACATCCCGAACGTCGGCGAAGCTGCGCTCTCCAAGCTGGATGAATCCGGTATCGTCTATATCGGTGCAGAAGTAACCGGTGGTGACATTCTGGTCGGTAAGGTAACGCCTAAAGGTGAAACCCAGCTGACGCCAGAAGAGAAACTGCTGCGCGCTATCTTTGGTGAAAAAGCGTCCGACGTGAAAGACTCGTCGCTGCGCGTACCGAATGGCGTCTCTGGTACCGTTATCGATGTGCAGGTCTTTACCCGCGATGGCGTGGAAAAAGATAAGCGCGCGCTGGAAATCGAAGAGATGCAGCTGAAGCAGGCGAAGAAAGACCTGTCTGAAGAACTGCAGATCCTTGAAGCGGGTCTGTTCAGCCGTATCCAGGCTGTGCTGATCGCGGGCGGCGTTGAAGCGGACAAGCTGGACAAGCTGCCGCGCGAGCGCTGGCTGGAGCTGGGCCTGACTGACGAAGAGAAGCAGAACACTCTCGAGCAGCTGGCCGGACAGTATGATGAGCTGAAGCACGAGTTTGAGAAGAAACTCGAAGCGAAGCGTCGCAAAATCACCCAGGGCGACGATCTGGCACCAGGCGTGCTGAAGATCGTTAAGGTTTATCTGGCCGTTAAACGTCAGATCCAGCCTGGTGACAAAATGGCAGGCCGTCACGGTAACAAAGGTGTTATCTCTAAGATCAACCCGATCGAAGATATGCCTTATGACGAAAACGGCACGCCGGTTGACATCGTACTGAACCCGCTGGGCGTACCATCGCGTATGAACATCGGTCAGATTCTGGAAACCCACCTGGGTATGGCGGCGAAAGGCATTGGTGAGAAGATCAATGCGATGCTGAAGAAGCAGGAAGAAGTCGCCAAATTGCGTGAGTTTATCCAGCGTGCTTACGATCTGGGCACCGACGTGCGTCAGAAAGTTGATCTGAACACCTTCTCGGACGATGAAGTGCTGCGTCTGGCAGAGAACCTGAAAAAAGGTATGCCAATCGCCACGCCAGTGTTCGACGGTGCGAAAGAGAGCGAGATCAAAGAGCTGCTGCAGCTCGGCGGCCTGCCTTCTTCTGGTCAGATCACGCTGTTTGATGGCCGTACCGGTGAGCAGTTTGAGCGTCAGGTAACCGTAGGTTACATGTACATGCTGAAACTGAACCACCTGGTTGATGACAAGATGCACGCCCGTTCGACCGGCTCCTACAGCCTCGTTACTCAGCAGCCGCTGGGTGGTAAGGCGCAGTTCGGTGGTCAGCGCTTCGGTGAGATGGAAGTGTGGGCACTGGAAGCATATGGTGCCGCGTATACCCTGCAGGAAATGCTTACCGTTAAGTCTGATGACGTCAACGGCCGTACGAAGATGTATAAAAACATCGTCGATGGCAACCATCAGATGGAACCGGGCATGCCGGAATCCTTCAACGTACTGTTGAAAGAGATCCGCTCGCTGGGTATCAACATCGAGCTGGAAGACGAGTAAGCACTCGCAAGTACTGGTTATGGGACGCGCACTCCGGGTGCGCGTCCCTGAGAGTTCCACTCCGACGGGAGCTAATCCGTGAAAGACTTACTTAAGTTTCTGAAAGCGCAAACTAAAACCGAAGAGTTTGATGCGATCAAAATTGCTCTGGCTTCGCCAGACATGATCCGTTCCTGGTCTTTTGGTGAAGTTAAAAAGCCGGAAACCATTAACTACCGTACCTTCAAGCCAGAGCGTGACGGTCTTTTCTGTGCCCGTATCTTCGGACCGGTTAAAGACTACGAGTGCCTGTGCGGTAAGTACAAGCGCCTGAAGCATCGCGGTGTTATCTGCGAGAAGTGCGGCGTTGAAGTGACGCAGACCAAAGTACGCCGTGAGCGTATGGGTCACATCGAGCTGGCTTCACCTACTGCACACATCTGGTTCCTGAAGTCGCTGCCGTCCCGCATCGGCCTGCTGCTGGATATGCCACTGCGTGACATTGAGCGTGTCCTCTACTTCGAATCCTACGTGGTTATCGAAGGCGGCATGACCAACCTGGAAAAACGTCAGATCCTGACGGAAGAGCAGTATCTTGACGCGCTGGAAGAGTTCGGTGACGAATTTGACGCGAAGATGGGTGCGGAAGCGATCCAGGCACTGCTGAAAAATATGGATCTGGAGCAGGAGTGTGAGCAGCTGCGCGAAGAGCTGAACGAGACTAACTCTGAGACCAAGCGTAAAAAGCTGACCAAGCGTATCAAGCTGCTGGAAGCGTTCGTGCAGTCTGGCAACAAGCCAGAGTGGATGATCCTGACCGTTCTGCCGGTTCTGCCGCCAGATCTGCGTCCGCTGGTACCGCTGGATGGTGGTCGTTTCGCTACGTCAGATCTGAACGATCTCTATCGTCGCGTGATCAACCGTAATAACCGTCTGAAGCGTCTGCTGGATTTGGCTGCGCCAGATATCATCGTGCGTAACGAAAAGCGTATGCTGCAGGAAGCGGTAGATGCCCTGCTGGATAACGGCCGTCGCGGTCGTGCCATCACCGGCTCTAACAAGCGTCCGCTGAAATCGCTGGCTGACATGATCAAAGGTAAGCAGGGTCGTTTCCGTCAGAACCTGCTGGGTAAACGCGTTGACTACTCCGGTCGTTCGGTTATCACCGTGGGTCCATACCTGCGTCTGCATCAGTGCGGTCTGCCGAAGAAAATGGCACTGGAGCTGTTCAAACCGTTCATCTACGGCAAGCTGGAGCTGCGTGGTCTTGCTACCACCATCAAAGCTGCCAAGAAAATGGTTGAGCGTGAAGAAGCGGTTGTCTGGGATATCCTGGACGAAGTTATCCGCGAACACCCGGTGCTGCTGAACCGTGCGCCAACGCTGCACCGTCTCGGTATCCAGGCGTTTGAACCGGTTCTGATCGAAGGTAAAGCGATCCAGCTGCACCCGCTGGTCTGTGCGGCCTATAACGCCGACTTCGATGGTGACCAGATGGCGGTACACGTACCGCTGACGCTGGAAGCTCAGCTGGAAGCGCGTGCGCTGATGATGTCGACCAACAACATTCTGTCGCCAGCGAACGGTGAGCCAATCATCGTTCCTTCACAGGACGTTGTTCTGGGTCTGTACTATATGACCCGCGACAAAGTAAACGCCAAAGGCGAAGGCATGGTGCTGACCGGCCCGAAAGAAGCTGAGCGTGTTTACCGCGCTGGCCTGGCTGAGCTGCACGCCCGCGTTAAAGTGCGTATTACAGAATATGCGAAAAACGAACAGGAAGAGCTCGTTGCGAAAACCAGCCTGATCGACACGACCATTGGCCGTGCGATTCTGTGGATGATCGTACCGAAAGGTCTGCCTTACTCCATCGTCAACCAGGCGCTGGGTAAGAAAGCGATCTCCAAAATGCTGAACACCTGTTACCGCATTCTGGGCCTGAAGCCGACCGTTATCTTTGCTGACCAGACCATGTACACCGGTTTCGCCTATGCAGCCCGTTCAGGTGCATCAGTCGGTATCGACGATATGGTTATTCCGGCGAAGAAAGCGGAAATCATCGCTGAAGCTGAAGCTGAAGTGGCTGAAATTCAGGAGCAGTTCCAGTCTGGTCTGGTTACGGCGGGTGAACGTTATAACAAAGTCATCGATATCTGGGCCGCTGCCAACGAACGCGTCTCTAAAGCGATGATGGATAACCTGCAGACGGAAACCGTTATCAACCGTAACGGCGAAGAAGAGCAGCAGGTCTCGTTCAACAGCATCTACATGATGGCCGACTCCGGTGCGCGTGGTTCTGCAGCACAGATTCGTCAGCTGGCAGGTATGCGTGGTCTGATGGCGAAGCCAGATGGCTCCATCATCGAGACGCCTATCACGGCAAACTTCCGTGAAGGCCTGAACGTACTGCAGTACTTCATCTCAACGCACGGTGCGCGTAAAGGTCTGGCCGATACCGCACTGAAAACGGCAAACTCCGGTTATCTGACCCGTCGTCTGGTTGACGTGGCGCAGGATCTGGTTGTTACCGAAGATGACTGTGGCACGTTCGAAGGCATCATGATGACGCCGGTTATCGAAGGTGGCGACGTTAAAGAGCCGCTGCGTGAGCGCGTACTGGGTCGTGTAACGGCTGAAGACGTTCTGAAGCCAGGCACTGCTGACATCCTGATCCCGCGTAATACGCTGATCGATGAGCACTGGTGTGACGTGGTGGAAGAGAACTCCGTTGACGTTATCAAAGTGCGTTCAGTAGTAAGCTGTGAAACCGACTTCGGTGTGTGTGCACACTGCTACGGTCGCGATCTGGCTCGTGGTCACATCATCAACAAAGGTGAGGCCATCGGCGTTATCGCAGCACAGTCCATCGGTGAGCCGGGTACTCAGCTGACAATGCGTACGTTCCACATCGGTGGTGCGGCATCGCGTGCGGCTGCTGAATCCAGCATTCAGGTGAAGAACAAAGGTACTATCAAGCTGACCAACGCGAAGTCAGTAACCAACTCCTCCGGGAAGCTGGTTATCGTTTCACGTAACGTTGAGCTGAAGATGATCGACGAGTTCGGTCGTACCAAAGAGAGCTATAAAGTGCCTTACGGTGCGGTGATGGCGAAAGGTGATGGTGAGCAGGTTGCTGCAGGCGAAACCGTAGCAAACTGGGATCCGCACACCATGCCGGTAATCACCGAAGTGGGTGGTTTCATCCGCTTCACCGACATGATCGACGGTCAGACCATTACCCGTCAGACTGACGACCTTACCGGTCTGTCATCGCTGGTGGTACTGGATTCCGCAGAGCGTACTGCTGGCGGTAAAGACCTGCGTCCGGCGCTGAAAATTGTTGATGCCAACGGCAACGACGTTCTGATCCCGGGCACCGACATGCCGGCTCAGTACTTCCTGCCAGGTAAAGCGATTGTGCAGCTGGAAGATGGCGTGAAGATCAGTTCGGGTGATACCCTGGCGCGTGTTCCGCAGGAATCTGGCGGTACCAAGGACATTACCGGTGGTCTGCCGCGCGTTGCGGATCTGTTCGAAGCGCGTCGTCCGAAAGAGCCAGCTATTCTGGCGGAGATCAGCGGTATCATCTCCTTCGGTAAAGAGACCAAAGGCAAGCGTCGTCTGGTGATCACACCGGTTGATGGCAGCGATCCGTACGAAGAGATGATTCCAAAGTGGCGTCAGCTTAACGTATTTGAAGGTGAGCGCGTGGAACGCGGTGACGTCGTATCTGACGGCCCGGAATCACCACACGACATCCTGCGTCTGCGTGGCGTTCATGCGGTAACGCGTTATATCACTAACGAAGTGCAGGAAGTTTACCGCCTGCAGGGCGTTAAGATTAACGATAAGCACATCGAAGTCATCGTACGTCAGATGCTGCGTAAAGCGACCATCATGAGCGCAGGTAGCTCGGAGTTCCTTGAAGGCGAGCAGGCAGAAGTCTCCCGCATCAAGATCTCCAACCGCGATCTGGAGACCGCTGGCAAAATCGGCGCAACCTATGCGCGCGATCTGCTGGGTATTACCAAAGCGTCTCTGGCAACCGAGTCGTTCATCTCTGCAGCCTCGTTCCAGGAGACCACGCGTGTCCTGACCGAAGCCGCAGTAGCAGGCAAGCGCGATGAACTGCGCGGCCTGAAAGAGAACGTTATTGTGGGTCGTCTGATCCCGGCTGGTACCGGTTATGCTTACCATCAGGATCGTATGCGTCGCCGTCAGGCGGGTGAAGCGCCGGTTGCACCGCAGGTGACTGCGGATGAAGCCTCTGCAAGCCTGGCTGAGCTGCTGAACGCTGGTCTGGGTGGCAACAACGACGAGTAATCGTCTGCTGCACCGATGATAAAAAACCCTGCTCCGGCAGGGTTTTTTTTTGCCTGATGCTCAGCGCTTACACTTTACATCGTGGCGCGTCAGGCCAATATCGCGCAGCTGATTGTCGCTGAGCTGAGCCAGTATCTGACGCGTCGCGCGTCGGGCACGCCACTGCTTTAGCATCCGCAGCGCCGCACGGATCATGTCTGGCAGCGTTACGCTGAAAGGTTTTGCAGCACGATTCTGATCAAATTCCATTCTCTCGCTCCTTAACAGGGGTATCTGAGCAGCATTGTCCGTTTTCCCGTCAAAACCATACAGACCCAAATACAGGGTTTGTTAACCATACAGATTGCGTTTTGTCCTCTCTGAATGCTAAAAGTAGCGCTTATCTGTACTGGTTTTTTAGATGGATTTGTTACCAGGAGCATACAATGACGCGCTATAAGCATCTGGCCTGCCTGCTCTCCGATCGGATTGAGCAGGGGCTTTATCGCAGCGGTGAACGCCTGCCTTCAGTACGCACTCTGAGTAGCGAGCATGGAGTCAGTATCAGCACCGTGCAGCAGGCATATCACCTGCTGGAAGAGAAGCAGCTGATCGTACCGCAGCCGCGATCCGGCTATTTTGTTGCCACGCATAAAGCGACCCCGCCTGTGCCTGCGCTGACGCGCCCGGTACAGCGGCCGGTAGAGGTTACGCAGTGGGATTCCGTGCTGGAACTCCTCAGCAGTCGCACCAGCGGTGACGTGATGCAGCTGGGCAGCGGCATGCCCGATCTGACGCAGCCCACGCTGAAACCGCTGTGGAAAATCATGAGCCGGCTGGCGCAGAAACAGCAGACTGAACTGCTCAACTATGACAGTCTGCTCGGCGTCAGCGCCCTGCGCGAGCAGGTGGCGCGCCTGACCATCGACAGCGGTTGTCAGCTGACGGCAGAGGATATTGTGATCACCACCGGCTGCCATGAGGCGCTGTCGGTTTCAATTCGCGCCGTCTGTGCGCCGGGTGACATCATTGCGGTAGAGTCGCCCGCGTTTCATGGCACGATGCAGACATTGCGCGGACTGGGGATCAGGGTGATTGAAATCCCGACCGACTCAGTCACCGGGATCAGTCTTGAGGCGCTGGAGCTGGCGTTTGAGCAGTGGCCAATCAAAGCCGTAGTGGTGGTGCCAAACTGCAATAATCCGCTGGGTTTTATTATGCCGGAAGCGCGCAAGCGGGCGCTGCTGGCGCTGGCGCAGCGGGTTGATGCCGCCATCATAGAGGATGATGTTTATGGCGAGCTGGCATGGGACTACCCGCGTCCTGTCACGCTCAAATCGCTCGACATGGATGGCCGCGTACTGCTCTGCAGCTCATTTTCAAAAACGCTGGCACCGGGGCTGCGGGTGGGCTGGGTGGCACCGGGCCGCTATCGCGACAGGGTGCTGCATATGAAATATATCGGCACCGGATCCACGGCCACGCTGCCGCAGCACACCGTGGCGGAGTTTATTCGCCAGGGCCACTATCTCCCGCATCTGCGCCGTATGCGCCAGGTGTATCAGCGCAACTATGAAACATTCAGCTGCTGGGTGCGGCACTACTTTCCCTGCGGCATCTGCGTATCGCGCCCGCAGGGTGGGTTTCTGATGTGGATTGAGCTGCCGGAGGCGTTTGATGCGGTGCGGCTTAATGCCGAGCTGCGCGAGGCCTGCCTGCAGGTCGCCGTGGGTTCTCTGTTTTCCGCTGCGGGTAAATACCGGAACTGTCTGCGACTCAATTACGGCTTGCCCATGAATGAACAGACGGAGCAGGCGCTGGCGCGGCTGGGAACGGCGGTGGAGCGCGCCATGCAGGCGTGCAGCAGCGACAGGCATCAGGCGGAGCAGCTGCTGGCGGAGTAAACCGGAAAGGCAGGGCTGGAGGGAGAGAAGGGGAACCAGCCCTGGCCCGCTGCAAACCACAGCGGGCAAGACGTACTGTAACGGTTTCAGACGCGCAGACGAGGCCTGCTGACTATCCCTGCGTGCCGGCTTGCGCCATTTCTGCGCGGGTTACATCAATTTTCAGGCCTGCGCGATCGGCGTTCCGCTTCCCACCAGCCGCAGCAGGTCAGCGGTGGCCGCACGCCAGTCAGCCGCCTGCGTGATGGCGCTGACAACTGCCACGCTGCCGACACCGGTCGCCAGCACCTCAGGCACGCGCGCCAGTGAAATGCCGCCGATAGCGACCGCAGGAATACCCTGCAAATGCGGCAGGTGTTGCTGCAGCCGGACCACTCCCTGCGGCGCAGACGGCATCTGCTTGGTTTGCGTGGGGAAGATGTGCCCCAGTGCGATATAGGAGGGGCGCAGTGCCACCGCGCGCTCCCGCTCTGCGTCATCATGCGTTGAGATGCCCAGCCGCAGGCCCGCCTGCTGAATCGCCTGCAGATCCGCTACCTCCAGATCCTCCTGACCCAGGTGTACGCCATATGCCTGATGCGCAATGGCCAGACGCCAGTAATCATTAATGAACAGCCGTGCGTGATAATGCCGGCCCAGCGCAATCGCTTCACGCACCGCGTCTTCTGCATCCCGATCCGGCAGATCTTTGATGCGCAGCTGGATCGTGCGTACCCCGGCGGCCAGCAGGCGTTCGATCCAGCTGACGCTGTCAACCACCGGATAGAGTCCCAGCTGCGGGGCAGTAGCAGCAAACGCGGTTGTCATGCTTTCTCCTTACCGATCGCATCAGCAGGATGATAGAGTTCACCTCCGCGGCGGCGGAATGTCTCAGACATCTCTGCCATTCCCGCTTCAGCCACTTCAACCGGCTGTGCCTCAGCCTGCTGGCGCGCCGCAAACTCCCGCACTTCCTGGGTAATTTTCATTGAGCAGAACTTCGGCCCGCACATAGAACAGAAGTGCGCGACTTTGCCCGATTCCTGCGGCAGCGTCTCATCGTGGTAGGCGCGGGCAGTATGCGGATCCAGCGCGAGGTTAAACTGATCTTCCCAGCGGAATTCAAAGCGCGCTTTGGACATAGCGTTATCGCGGATCTGCGCCCCCGGATGCCCTTTGGCCAGATCGGCGGCGTGCGCGGCGATCTTGTAGGTAATAAGCCCCTGCTTGACATCCTCTTTATTGGGCAGCCCGAGGTGCTCTTTAGGCGTTACATAGCAGAGCATGGCGCAGCCAAACCAGCCAATCATCGCCGCGCCAATACCGGAGGTGAAGTGGTCATAGCCCGGTGCGATATCGGTGGTCAGCGGGCCAAGCGTATAAAAGGGCGCTTCATGGCAGTGGTCGAGCTGCTCGGTCATGTTGCGCCGGATCATCTGCATCGGGATATGGCCCGGACCTTCAATCATCACCTGCACGTCATACTCCCAGGCGATTTTGGTCAGCTCGCCTAACGTTCTGAGTTCTGCAAACTGCGCCTCATCGTTGGCATCCTGAATCGATCCCGGGCGCAGGCCATCGCCCAGCGAGAGGGCCACGTCATAAGCGGCGCAGATTTCACAGATATCGCGGAAATGCTGATAGAGAAAACTCTCCTGATGATGTGACAGACACCATTTCGCCATGATTGAGCCGCCGCGCGACACGATACCGGTCAGACGTCTGGCCGTCATCGGCACATAGCGCAGCAGCACGCCGGCATGAATAGTGAAGTAGTCGACGCCTTGCTCCGCCTGCTCCAGCAGGGTATCGCGGAAAATTTCCCAGTTAAGGTTTTCAGCGATGCCATTCACCTTTTCCAGGGCCTGATAGATCGGGACGGTGCCAATGGGAACCGGGCTGTTGCGCAGGATCCACTCGCGCGTTTCATGAATGTAGCGGCCGGTGGAGAGGTCCATCACGGTATCGGCACCCCAGCGCGTGGACCACACCAGCTTTTCCACCTCCTCTTCAATCGAGGAGCTGACCGCAGAGTTGCCGATATTGGCGTTGATTTTCACCAGAAAATTACGGCCAATAATCATCGGTTCCGATTCGGGGTGGTTGATATTTGACGGAATAATGGCGCGCCCGCTGGCGACTTCATCGCGCACAAATTCTGCGGTGATATTCGCCGGCAGGTGCGCGCCAAAGGCTTCGCCCGGATGCTGCTGCAGCAGAACTTCGCTACGAATGCGTTCGCGCCCCATATTTTCACGTATCGCAATAAACTCCATCTCCGGCGTCACTATGCCCTGACGGGCGTAGTACAGCTGCGTGACGCAGCGGCCAGGTTTTGCCCGGCGCGGAGAAGGTAGCGATTCAAAGCGCAGGTGGTCCAGTCCCTCATCGGCCAGACGCTGCTGTGTATAAGCGGAACTGCGCTGCGTAACCGGTTCACTGTCATCACGCTCGTCTATCCACGCGGCGCGCAGCTTTGCCAGTCCCTGATGCACATCGATAGTGGCCTGCGGATCGCCATAGGCGCCAGCGGTGTCATAGACCGGAACCGGCTCATTGATTTCGTACTGCGGGTCCGCTTTGGTGCCGCCGGTATGGGTGGGGCTGAGCTGGATTTCACGCATCGGCACGCGAATGTCGGCGCGGCTGCCGGCGATCCAGATACGCTGTGAGTTGGGAAAGGCAGTGCCCTGCAGCGAGTTGATAAAATCCTGCGCTTGCGCGCGCTGTTCACGACGAGAAGGTTTAGCAGCAGACATAGCAAAATTCCTGAAGTCAGTGGAAGTTGCTTGTCCGGAGTCCGGAAGGAGTAACAGCGCCTGCAGACAGGTAAAATCCAATCGCGCGCTGATAATAGCTACTCTTGTTCCCTTCGCAGGTACTAACCTGATCAGGTTCCGCGGATCCCGAATTAACGGTCTCAGCCCCGGGGGGCACTCCGACAAGGTGTTTCTGTTTAAAACAATAAAAGCCCGGTCAGCATAAGTGGGCTTTTACGGAATAACAAGGATTTTACAACTGCAGCAGGATCAGGCCGGACGCGCGATAACGCTGTCGTTTGCTACCGGCGGAGAAACCAGCTGGTTATCCCACGCCATCTGAATCAGTTTATCTTCTAGCGAGAAGCGCGACGCCAGCGTTTCGCCTACTTCAGAAAGCGCCTGCTGGAATTCAACGCAGTTTTCATCCGTGATCGCCTGCTGCAGATGGCTGTCATAGAGCTGCATGATGCGATCGGTATTGCTTTCAAGCGCCGGATAGAGATGCGCAGCAGCAACCAGCGGACTGTCGCCCTGCAGATCTTTGATAATGCGCTCATACATACTGAAGTGGCCGGTTGAGAGATAGTCCACCAGCGTATGGCAGAAATCATCCAGTGCCTGCTCGTTCAGTGCCGCCAGCGCTTCTTTATTCGGCTTGATGCCAATCAATTCATAGTAAGTGACAAGCAGATTTCGACGCGCACGTAACCACGTGTCGACTAATTCATTACCGCCACCGACACGCCTGGTCAGATTATCTAACTGGGTAAGCATATGAGGCTCCCGGTGAGTTATAGTTGTTCATTACACTTAACATCAGACTTTCAGCGTGCCGTGCGACGCTAAGGACAACGAATAAGATGCAACGTGAGATCTCAAGCGTAGACGCTGGCTGGTGGATTGTCAGCTCTGAACAGAAACTTTGGTTGCCGCAGGGTGAGCTGCCGCACGGCTTAGCGGCAGATTTTGGTCTTGCAGGCCAGCACGGCATACTTATCGGTGAGTGGCTGGGCGAAAACGTCTGGCTGATCCAGGCGTCGCGTCCGGAAAATATGGGCTCGGTCCGGCAGGTTATCGATCAGGATACCGGACTGTTTCAGCTCGCCGGCCGGGGGGTGCAGCTGGCTGAATTTTACCGTTCCCACCGCTGGTGCGGCTACTGCGGCCATGAAATGCGCATCAGCCCGCGTGAGTTTGCCTGCCTCTGTACCCACTGCCGCGAACGTTACTATCCGCAGATTGCGCCCTGCATCATTGTGGCGATTCGCCGCGGCGACGAGATCCTGCTGGCCAATCACGCCCGCCATCGCAACAGCATCTATACGGTGCTGGCCGGCTTCGTTGAAGTAGGCGAAACGCTGGAGCAGGCAGTGGCGCGTGAGGTCATGGAGGAGAGTAACGTACGGGTAAAAAACGTGCGCTACGTGACCTCGCAGCCGTGGCCATTTCCCCATTCGCTGATGACGGCATTTATGGCTGAGTATGAGGATGGCGAGCTGCAGCACGATGGAAAAGAGCTGCTGGATGCGGGCTGGTATCGCTTTGATGCGCTGCCCCAGCTGCCGCCGCCAGGCACCGTGGCCCGGCGCCTGATTGAGGACACCGTGGCGCTGTGTCGCGCCAGCGTGGCATGAAAATGCTACACTGACGCCCTTAGCATGAGAGAGCCCATTATGAGTGAACTGAAGAACGACCGTTATCTGCGCGCCCTGCTGCGCCAGCCTGTAGATGTTACCCCGGTCTGGATGATGCGTCAGGCCGGACGCTATTTACCGGAATACAAAGCCACGCGCGCTGAAGCCGGTGATTTTATGTCGCTGTGTAAAAATGCTGAGCTGGCGTGTGAAGTGACGCTGCAGCCGCTGCGCCGCTATCCGCTGGATGCAGCGATCCTCTTCAGCGATATTTTAACCATCCCGGATGCAATGGGGCTGGGACTCTATTTTGAAACCGGCGAAGGTCCGCGCTTCTCCCGTCCGATTACCTGTCGTGCCGATGTTGATAACCTGCCGGTGCCCGATCCGGAGCAGGAGCTGGGTTATGTGATGAATGCGGTACGGACCATCCGCCGCAATCTCAGGGGGGCCGTCCCGCTGATTGGCTTTTCCGGCAGCCCGTGGACGCTGGCCACCTATATGGTTGAGGGCGGCAGCAGCAAGGCATTTACCAAAATCAAAAAGATGATGTATGCCGAACCGCACACGCTGCACACGCTGCTGGATAAGCTGGCAGACAGCGTGATCCTCTACCTTAATGCGCAGATCAAAGCGGGTGCGCAGTCGGTCATGATCTTCGATACCTGGGGTGGCGTGCTGACCGGACGCGACTACCGCGATTTTTCGCTGAATTACATGCATAAAATTGTGGACGGTCTGGTGCGTGAGAACGAAGGCCGTCGCGTCCCGGTCACGCTCTTTACCAAAGGCGGCGGACAGTGGCTGGAGGCGATGGCTGCCACCGGCTGTGATGCGCTGGGGCTTGACTGGACCATGGATATGGCCGAAGCGCGTCGCCGCGTGGGTCATCAGGTTGCGCTGCAGGGTAACATGGACCCGTCTATGCTTTATGCGCCGCCTGCCCGTATTGAAGAGGAGGTGGCCAGCATTCTTGCCGGATTTGGCCAGGGTGAAGGACACGTATTTAACCTCGGGCACGGTATCCATCAGGATGTGCCGCCGGAACATGCAGGTGTGTTCGTTGAAGCGGTGCATCGTCTTTCGCGACAATATCATCAGGAATAAGCATGGATTTAGCCGCATTACGTCAGGAACAGCTGGCGCTGGCTGCTAACGTTGTGCGGCAGGACGATTTCGACGTTCTGCCGCCGCGCTTTATCGGCGGCGCTGATGTCGGATTTGAGCAGGGAGGCGAGGTGACGCGCGCCGCGATCGTCATTCTGGAATATCCCTCACTTACGCTGGTGGAGCATCGCATTGCGCGCATTCCTACCACCATGCCCTATATTCCGGGCTTTCTCTCGTTTCGGGAGATGCCTGCGCTGCAGGCGGCCTGGCAGCAGCTGACGCAACAGCCCGACCTGCTGTTTGTGGACGGGCACGGCATCTCGCATCCCCGGCGCCTCGGCGTGGCGGCACATTTTGGCTCAATGGTGGATATTCCCACTATCGGCGTAGCCAAAAAGCGGCTGTGTGGACGCTTTGCCGATCTGGACGCCGCACCCGGTAGCCGGCAGCCGCTGATGGATAAAGGTGAGCAGCTTGCCTGGGTGTGGCGCAGCAAAGCGCGCTGTAACCCGCTGTTTATCTCTACCGGACACCGTGTCAGCCTGGACAGCGCGCTGCACTGGGTTGAAGCCTGCATGGGCGGCTACCGTTTGCCGGAGCCTACGCGCTGGGCAGATGCGGTCGCCTCAGGGCGGCCTGCATTTGTGAAGTGGCAAAATGCGCGCTGACGCTGTTTGTCTGCGCCTTTTGCGGTACACTGCCGCCAGCTAATCTATTGAGAGTAAGTTTGATGTTACAGAACCCCGTGCATTTGCGTCTGGCGAAGCTGGAAAGCTGGCAGCATATGACCTTCATGGCCTGTTTATGCGAGCGGATGTTCCCTAATTACTGGGCCTTCTGCGAACAGACCGGATTTGCCGATCCTCAGCTCTATCGCCGTATTCTTGATCTGGTATGGGAAAGCCTGACGGTGAAAGATGCCAAAATCAATTTCGACAGTCAGCTGGAGAAACTGGAAGAGGCGATCCCGGCTGGCGATGATTTCGATGTTTACGGTGTTCATCCGGCCATCGATGCCTGCGTAGCACTGAGCGAAGTGCTGCACGCGATGCTGAGCGGTGAAACGCTGGAGCACGCGATTGAGGTGAGTCGTACATCTATCACCACCGTGGCTATTCTGGAAATGACGCAGGCAGGACGCGAAATGAGCGACGAAGAGCTGCGTGAAAACCAGGCGGTGATTGATGAATGGGATATGCAGTGGGAGATTTTTCGCCTGCTCGCTGAGTGCGAAGAGCGCGACCTTGAGCTGATCAAAGGACTGCGTTCTGACCTGCGCGAAGCCGGAATCAGTAACATCGGTATAAATTTTCAGCAGTAAGGCGATAAAACGTGACTCCAGGCCTGAATTAGCGCGCCTGGAGGCTTCACATTAGCCCCCTGTCTGGTCTACATTTGGGGGGCTGAAAATTGTGGCTATCGGTGCGTGCAGGCTGAAGAGTGCCAGAATATGGCTTTTCCCTCGCACTCGTTGCTTAGCAAGCGATAAATACACTTTAAGGATAACTTATGAACAAGACTCAACTGATTGATGTGATCGCAGAAAAAGCGGACCTGTCTAAAACCCAGGCTAAAGCTGCGCTGGAATCTACCCTAGCTGCGATCACTGAGTCTCTGAAAGAAGGTGATGCTGTACAACTGGTTGGTTTTGGTACTTTTAAAGTGAACCACCGCGCTGAGCGTACCGGTCGTAACCCACAGACTGGCAAAGAGATCAAAATCGCTGCAGCAAACGTACCAGCTTTCGTTTCTGGTAAAGCACTGAAAGACGCAGTTAAGTAAGTTTTCCGCCTTGCGGTTTAGCTTTAGAAGAGGGGCGATTTCGCCCCTTTTTGTTACCGGAGCCTGCTATGTCGAATACGCTTTTCCGGCGCATCCGTATCCTGCTCTGTGCTGTCCTGCTTTCCGGCTGCAGCGCCACGCCTGATCTCCCGGCATTTACCGCCAGCGGCTACCTGGCCGATCGCGGCGCGGTTCGTATCTGGCGTAAAAACAGCGACCACGATCTGATCCACCTGCGTACCGTTTATAACCCTTTCAGCACGCCCGTGCGCGAAACAACAGACTATATCTGGCAACACGAGACGCTGCTGAGCGTGGAACGCCATCTTACCGGCGAGCAGCCCGATGACGTCACGCTGCGTTTTGATCACCAGGGCAACCTGAATTTTATGCAGCGGCAGCTGGCAGGACGGCGTGAAGCGCTGAGTGATGATGCCGTCGCGCTCTATCGCTTTGACGCACAGCGTATGCTGGCCCAGAGCAATGCGCTGCTGAGCGGCCGGGTATTACTGCAGCAGGGACACTGGCTGGGCGGCAATCGGGTACGCGACTGTGCGGGTAACCTGCAAAATGTCGCGTTCGACAGTGAAACGCTGAGGCGCCTGACGCAGCAGCAGCAGGGGTCTCAGCCGCTGATGGTGTCATGGCTCGAAGCGCCGGAGGGGATCCAGATATTGCGCGTTACCGCAGAGGATGAGTGCAGCTGGCAGCCGACAGAGAGCGATCTGAGCGGCTAAAGAAGACGGGGCACAGCAGGGTGCCCCGTCGATATCAGCGATTGATGGCGCGATAGCCGATGTCGCGACGGCAGAAGCAGCCGTCCCAGGAGATAGTCTCTGCCAGCGCGTAGGCGTTGCGTTGCGCGGCGGCGACATCTTCACCCAGTGCGGTCACGCACAGCACGCGTCCGCCGCTGGTGACAACCCGATCGTCCTGCAGCGTGGTGCCGGCATGGAACACTTTACCTTCCGGCACGGCTTCAAGCGGCAGACCGTGGATCTGATCGCCGGTACGATAGCTGCCCGGATAGCCGCCTGCAGCCAGCACGACACCCAGTGCAGGGCGCGGATCCCACTCTGAGCTCTGCGTATCCAGGGCGCCATCGACCGCTGCCAGGCAGAGAGCCACCAGATCGGAGTTCAGCCGCAGCATAATGGGCTGGGTCTCCGGATCGCCAAAGCGGCAGTTAAATTCAATGACCTTTGGCTGACCCGCTTTGTCGATCATCAGTCCGGCATACAGGAAACCGGTATAGGTATTGCCTTCCGCTTTCATACCGTTCACGGTTGGCCAGATGATCTGATCCATCACGCGCTGGTGGATCTCATCAGTCACCACCGGAGCCGGTGAATAGGCTCCCATGCCGCCAGTGTTGGGTCCGGTGTCGCCATCGCCAGCGCGTTTATGATCCTGGCTGGTAGCCATCGGCAGCACGTGGTCGCCATCCACCATGACAATAAAGCTGGCTTCTTCGCCGTCAAGAAACTCTTCAATCACGATACGATGGCCGGCATCGCCAAACGCATTACCCGCCAGCATATCCTGAACTGCCGCTTCCGCTTCGGCCAGCGTCATCGCGACAATTACGCCTTTACCTGCAGCCAGGCCATCGGCTTTGATAACAATGGGGGCGCCTTTCTGGCGCAGGTAAGCCAGCGCTGGCTCTGTCTCGGTAAAGTTCTGATACTCAGCGGTCGGGATCTGCTGACGTGCCAGAAAATCCTTGGTGAACGCTTTAGAGCCTTCCAGCTGTGCGGCCGCCTGCGTCGGACCAAAGATCTTCAGCCCGGCAGCGCGGAAGGCATCGACCACGCCAATTACCAGCGGTGCTTCCGGACCAACAATCGTCAGGTCGATCTGCTCCTGCTGCGCAAACGCGAGCAGGGCAGGGATATCGGTAGCGCTGATGGCCACATTCTGCAGGGCCGGCTCCAGCGCGGTGCCTGCGTTACCCGGTGCAACAAACACGGTTTCAGCCAGCGGTGACTGTGACGCTTTCCACGCCAGCGCGTGCTCGCGTCCGCCATTACCAATTACTAAAATTTTCATTATTGCTGCTCCAGCTGTTAATGGCGGAAATGGCGCATATCGGTAAAGATCATCGCAATGCCGTGTTCATCTGCAGCAGCAATCACCTCTTCATCGCGGATAGAACCACCGGGCTGGATGACACAGCTGACGCCGGCAGCGGCAGCAGCATCGATACCATCACGGAACGGGAAGAAAGCGTCAGACGCCATTGCTGAGCCTGTGACCTCCAGCCCCTCATCGCTCGCCTTAATACCGGCAATTTTGGCCGAATAAACGCGGCTCATCTGACCGGCGCCTATACCGATGGTCATGTTGTCGCGGGCGTAAACAATGGCATTGGATTTAACAAACTTGGCGACTTTCCAGCAGAACAGCGCATCACGCAGCTCCTGCTCAGTTGGCTGACGCTGCGTGACCACGCGAAGCTGGTCGGCGGTGATCATCCCGAGGTCGCGATCCTGTACCAGCAGACCGCCATTGACCCGTTTGAAGTCCAGGCTGGCAACCGGCTGCTGCCATTGACCGCAGATCAGCACGCGCACGTTCTGTTTTGCTGCCGTCACCTGCAGCGCTGCGTCACTGGCAGAAGGGGCAATAATCACTTCAACAAACTGACGGCTGATAATTGCCTGTGCAGTCGCCTCATCCAGCTCGCGGTTAAACGCGATAATGCCGCCAAAAGCAGAGGTCGGGTCAGTCTGATAAGCGCGTTCGTAAGCATCAAGGATAGATGCCCCCGCCGCTACGCCACATGGGTTAGCGTGTTTGACGATGACACAGGCAGGTTCATCAAACGCTTTTACGCACTCCAGTGCGGCATCGGTATCTGCAATATTGTTATAGGAGAGCGCTTTACCCTGCAGCTGCTGTGACGTGGCTACCGACGCTTCCGCGATCTCTTCTTCTATATAGAAGGCGGCATCCTGATGGCTGTTCTCGCCATAGCGCATATCCTGCTTCTTAATGAAGTTGAGGTTAAGCGTGCGCGGGAAGCGACCGGCGGGCGCCTGCGTTTCGCCATGATAGGCAGGCACCAGCGTGCCGAAGTAGTTTGCGATCATGCTGTCATAGGCAGCGGTATGTTCGAACGCTTTGATCGCCAGATTGAAGCGCGTCTCCAGCGTCAGCGCATTCTCACTGGCATCCATCTCTGCAATGATGCTGGTGTAGTCGCTGCTCTTAACCACTATGGCGACGTCTTTATGATTCTTTGCCGCTGAGCGCACCATAGTTGGCCCGCCGATATCGATATTTTCGACTGCATCTTCCAGCGAGCAGCCAGGCTTTGCTACGGTCTGCGCAAAGGGATAGAGGTTCACCACCACCATATCAATCGGGTTGATAGCGTGCTCTGCCATAATCGCGTCATCGGTACCGCGACGACCAAGGATGCCGCCATGTACTTTAGGATGCAGAGTTTTAACGCGTCCATCCATCATTTCCGGGAAACCGGTGTAGTCAGACACTTCGATGACGGGCAGGCCTGCATCTGCCAGCAAACGTGCAGTGCCACCTGTGGAGAGCAGCTCGACGCCCCGTTGTGAGAGAGCATGAGCAAATTCGAGGATACCGGCTTTATCAGAGACACTGAGCAGAGCGCGGCGTACAGGACGACGTTGTTGCATGGTGGTTTTATCCCTTGGCTTTGTTTCGCGTAAATAAGAGCGTTACATCAGGCCGAAAGCGCACCTTATCAGAGAAGATAGCGCGTTTGCCTCATGTAACGCCCCAAAAGGGGCATCCCTGTCGTCGCCGGGCATTGTAGCGAAAACGTTTGCGCGATGCTCGCTTAAATTTGTCTGGCTGCTGTTTTGTGGATAACTTTGTGTGTAACAGGGTATAAAGCCCCCTTTTGCTGGGGAATGCAGCGAACAGTCATTTTTCGTGAATTTAACGCTTGTCAGCCCGGAAGAACTCCCTATAATGCGCCTCCATCGACACGGCACACCGGCTTACGGAAACGGCGTCGACAGGAAGATTCGGTAAGAACTTCCGCCGGAGAAAACGCTGAAAAAAGTGGTTGACTCCGGAGGAGGAAAGCGTAATATACGCCACCTCGCAGCAGACGCTTAAGGCGCTGGCTGCACCGCTCTTTAACAATTTATCAGACAATCTGTGTGGGCACTCGCAGGATTGATATCACAAGCCTACGGGCTTTAAAAAATATCAAGTCTTTGCTGAGTGAACACGTAATTCATTACGAAGTTTAATTCACAGAGCACCGCTTAACTTGTTTAAGCAAATCAAACTTTAAATTGAAGAGTTTGATCATGGCTCAGATTGAACGCTGGCGGCAGGCCTAACACATGCAAGTCGGACGGTAGCACAGGGGAGCTTGCTCTCCGGGTGACGAGTGGCGGACGGGTGAGTAATGTCTGGGAAACTGCCCGGTGGAGGGGGATAACTACTGGAAACGGTAGCTAATACCGCATAACGTCTTCGGACCAAAGTGGGGGATCTTCGGACCTCACGCCACCGGATGTGCCCAGATGGGATTAGCTAGTAGGTGGGGTAACGGCTCACCTAGGCGACGATCCCTAGCTGGTCTGAGAGGATGACCAGCCACACTGGAACTGAGACACGGTCCAGACTCCTACGGGAGGCAGCAGTGGGGAATATTGCACAATGGGCGCAAGCCTGATGCAGCCATGCCGCGTGTATGAAGAAGGCCTTCGGGTTGTAAAGTACTTTCAGCGGGGAGGAAGGCGGTGAGGTTAATAACCTCGCCGATTGACGTTACCCGCAGAAGAAGCACCGGCTAACTCCGTGCCAGCAGCCGCGGTAATACGGAGGGTGCAAGCGTTAATCGGAATTACTGGGCGTAAAGCGCACGCAGGCGGTCTGTTAAGTCAGATGTGAAATCCCCGGGCTTAACCTGGGAACTGCATTTGAAACTGGCAGGCTTGAGTCTCGTAGAGGGGGGTAGAATTCCAGGTGTAGCGGTGAAATGCGTAGAGATCTGGAGGAATACCGGTGGCGAAGGCGGCCCCCTGGACGAAGACTGACGCTCAGGTGCGAAAGCGTGGGGAGCAAACAGGATTAGATACCCTGGTAGTCCACGCCGTAAACGATGTCGACTTGGAGGCTGTTCCCCTGAGGAGTGGCTTCCGGAGCTAACGCGTTAAGTCGACCGCCTGGGGAGTACGGCCGCAAGGTTAAAACTCAAATGAATTGACGGGGGCCCGCACAAGCGGTGGAGCATGTGGTTTAATTCGATGCAACGCGAAGAACCTTACCTGGCCTTGACATCCAGAGAACTTAGCAGAGATGCTTCGGTGCCTTCGGGAACTCTGAGACAGGTGCTGCATGGCTGTCGTCAGCTCGTGTTGTGAAATGTTGGGTTAAGTCCCGCAACGAGCGCAACCCTTATCCTTTGTTGCCAGCGGGTCGTGCCGGGAACTCAAAGGAGACTGCCGGTGATAAACCGGAGGAAGGTGGGGATGACGTCAAGTCATCATGGCCCTTACGGCCAGGGCTACACACGTGCTACAATGGCGCATACAAAGAGAAGCGACCTCGCGAGAGCAAGCGGACCTCATAAAGTGCGTCGTAGTCCGGATCGGAGTCTGCAACTCGACTCCGTGAAGTCGGAATCGCTAGTAATCGTAGATCAGAATGCTACGGTGAATACGTTCCCGGGCCTTGTACACACCGCCCGTCACACCATGGGAGTGGGTTGCAAAAGAAGTAGGTAGCTTAACCTTCGGGAGGGCGCTTACCACTTTGTGATTCATGACTGGGGTGAAGTCGTAACAAGGTAACCGTAGGGGAACCTGCGGTTGGATCACCTCCTTACCTGAAGATACCTTCCCGCGAAGTGCTCACACAGATTGTCTGATAGAAAGTAACGAGCAGAAAAACCTCTACAGGCTTGTAGCTCAGGTGGTTAGAGCGCACCCCTGATAAGGGTGAGGTCGGTGGTTCAAGTCCACTCAGGCCTACCAGATTTGTCTCATGCTGCGTTATGTCTCCGGCTCGCATAGTTCACTATGCTTCGCGGAAACATGCCTTGCCTGAGCCAAATCAACGTTTCTCCCTGGAGAGAAGTTGAGTGGTAGTAGATGGTCTCTGCAGTGACTGTATGGGGCTATAGCTCAGCTGGGAGAGCGCCTGCCTTGCACGCAGGAGGTCAGCGGTTCGATCCCGCTTAGCTCCACCATTACAGTCCTGAAAAATACTTCAGAATGCACCTCAGGGCGCATTGCGAAGTTTTGCTCTTTAACAATCCGGAACAAGCTGAAAATTTGAAACGACCGCGTCGTATTCGTTCTCCGTAATAAGAACGATGCGCGATGCGGCCGGGTCTCAAAATTATCGCGATTCACGAGCGTTCAAAACGCCTGTGGGTTGTGAGGTTAAGCGACCAAGCGTACACGGTGGATGCCCTGGCAGTCAGAGGCGATGAAGGACGTGCTAATCTGCGAAAAGCGCCGGCAAGGTGATATGAACCGCTACAGCCGGCGATGTCCGAATGGGGAAACCCGGTGCACCCAGTGCATCATCGCAGCATGAATACATAGTGCTGCGAGGCGAACCGGGGGAACTGAAACATCTAAGTACCCCGAGGAAAAGAAATCAACCGAGATTCCCCCAGTAGCGGCGAGCGAACGGGGAGCAGCCCAGAGCCTGAATCAGCTTGTGCGTTAGTGGAAGCGTCTGGAAAGGCGCGCGATACCGGGTGACAGCCCCGTACACGAAAACGCACAGGCTGTGAGCTCGAAGAGTAGGGCGGGACACGTGGTATCCTGTCTGAATATGGGGGGACCATCCTCCAAGGCTAAATACTCCTGACTGACCGATAGTGAACCAGTACCGTGAGGGAAAGGCGAAAAGAACCCCGGCGAGGGGAGTGAAACAGAACCTGAAACCGTGTACGTACAAGCAGTGGGAGCCTTCTTTATGGGGGTGACTGCGTACCTTTTGTATAATGGGTCAGCGACTTATATTCTGTAGCAAGGTTAACCGCATAGGGGAGCCGTAGGGAAACCGAGTCTTAACCGGGCGCTAAGTTGCAGGGTATAGACCCGAAACCCGGTGATCTAGCCATGGGCAGGTTGAAGGTTGGGTAACACTAACTGGAGGACCGAACCGACTAATGTTGAAAAATTAGCGGATGACCTGTGGCTGGGGGTGAAAGGCCAATCAAACCGGGAGATAGCTGGTTCTCCCCGAAAGCTATTTAGGTAGCGCCTCGTGAACTCATCTCCGGGGGTAGAGCACTGTTTCGGCTAGGGGGCCATCCCGGCTTACCAACCCGATGCAAACTGCGAATACCGGAGAATGTTATCACGGGAGACACACGGCGGGTGCTAACGTCCGTCGTGAAGAGGGAAACAACCCAGACCGCCAGCTAAGGTCCCAAAGTCATGGTTAAGTGGGAAACGATGTGGGAAGGCACAGACAGCCAGGATGTTGGCTTAGAAGCAGCCATCATTTAAAGAAAGCGTAATAGCTCACTGGTCGAGTCGGCCTGCGCGGAAGATGTAACGGGGCTAAACCATGCACCGAAGCTGCGGCAGCGACGCTTGCGTCGCTGGGTAGGGGAGCGTTCTGTAAGCCGCAGAAGGTGGCCTGTGAGGGCTGCTGGAGGTATCAGAAGTGCGAATGCTGACATAAGTAACGATAAAGCGGGTGAAAAGCCCGCTCGCCGGAAGACCAAGGGTTCCTGTCCAACGTTAATCGGGGCAGGGTGAGTCGACCCCTAAGGCGAGGCCGAAAGGCGTAGTCGATGGGAAGCAGGTTAATATTCCTGCACTTGGTGTTGCTGCGAAGGGGGGACGGAGAAGGCTAGGTTATCCGGGCGACGGTTGTCCCGGTTTAAGCGTGCAGGTGTGAAGACCAGGCAAATCCGGTCTTCTTTAACACTGAGGCGTGACGACGAGGCTCTACGGAGCCGAAGTAACTGATGCCCTGCTTCCAGGAAAAGCCTCTAAGCTCCAGGCAACACGAAATCGTACCCCAAACCGACACAGGTGGTCAGGTAGAGAATACCAAGGCGCTTGAGAGAACTCGGGTGAAGGAACTAGGCAAAATGGTGCCGTAACTTCGGGAGAAGGCACGCTGGCGCGTAGGTGGAGGGACTTGCTCCCCGAGCCGAGGCCAGTCGAAGATACCAGCTGGCTGCAACTGTTTATTAAAAACACAGCACTGTGCAAACACGAAAGTGGACGTATACGGTGTGACGCCTGCCCGGTGCCGGAAGGTTAATTGATGGGGTTATCCGCAAGGAGAAGCTCTTGATCGAAGCCCCGGTAAACGGCGGCCGTAACTATAACGGTCCTAAGGTAGCGAAATTCCTTGTCGGGTAAGTTCCGACCTGCACGAATGGCGTAATGATGGCCAGGCTGTCTCCACCCGAGACTCAGTGAAATTGAAATCGCTGTGAAGATGCAGTGTACCCGCGGCAAGACGGAAAGACCCCGTGAACCTTTACTACAGCTTGACACTGAACATTGAGCCTTGATGTGTAGGATAGGTGGGAGGCTTTGAAGCGCGGACGCCAGTCCGCGTGGAGCCATCCTTGAAATACCACCCTTTAACGTTTGATGTTCTAACGTGGGCCCGTTATCCGGGCTGCGGACAGTGTCTGGTGGGTAGTTTGACTGGGGCGGTCTCCTCCCAAAGCGTAACGGAGGAGCACGAAGGTTGGCTAATCCTGGTCGGACATCAGGAGGTTAGTGCAATGGCATAAGCCAGCTTGACTGCGAGAGTGACGGCTCGAGCAGGTGCGAAAGCAGGTCATAGTGATCCGGTGGTTCTGAATGGAAGGGCCATCGCTCAACGGATAAAAGGTACTCCGGGGATAACAGGCTGATACCGCCCAAGAGTTCATATCGACGGCGGTGTTTGGCACCTCGATGTCGGCTCATCACATCCTGGGGCTGAAGTAGGTCCCAAGGGTACGGCTGTTCGCCGTTTAAAGTGGTACGCGAGCTGGGTTTAGAACGTCGTGAGACAGTTCGGTCCCTATCTGCCGTGGGCGCTGGAGAATTGAGGGGGGTTGCTCCTAGTACGAGAGGACCGGAGTGAACGCACCGCTGGTGTTCGGGTTGTCACGCCAGTGGCACTGCCCGGTAGCTAAGTGCGGAAAAGATAAGTGCTGAAAGCATCTAAGCACGAAACTTGCCCCGAGATGAGTTCTCCCTGGCTCCCTGAGAGCCCTGAAGGGACGTTGAAGACGACGACGTTGATAGGCCGGGTGTGTAAGCGCAGCGATGCGTTGAGCTAACCGGTACTAATGACCCGTGAGGCTTAACCTTACAACGCCAGAGGCGTTTTGAGAGACCCGATTTTCAGCTTGTTTTGCCGGATAACAGAATTTGCCTGGCGGCCACAGCGCGGCGGTCCCACCTGACCCCATGCCGAACTCAGAAGTGAAACGCCGTAGCGCCGATGGTAGTGTGGGGCCTCCCCATGCGAGAGTAGGGAACTGCCAGGCATCCATCAAGTAAGAGAGCCCTGAACACGCGTTCAGGGCTTTTTTACGTCTGCAGAAAATAACTTTTATGTTCGCTCACGGGTATTGCTGAAGCATCAGCATGCTATGGGTACTTTTTTTACCTCAAAAAAGATCTTACCGTCTCGCTTTTAGTGCCGGCGCAATTTCCTTTCTTCTCTGTCGCTGTCGGTTATGCCACATTAAGCTGAAACATTTTCATAAATAGCATGAAGTCTCGACATTCCGCGTATGCCAGGCTAATCTCGGGCATCTGGATGTCTAAACGTTTATATGGTTATCAGCAAGAGGTGAGCAGGTTATGCCAATCAGGGTGCCCGACGAATTACCGGCAGTGAATTTCTTACGTGATGAAAATGTGTTTGTGATGACCTCATCGCGCGCCCGTGTTCAGGAGATCCGCCCGTTAAAAGTACTGATCCTTAACCTGATGCCAAAAAAGATCGAGACTGAAAATCAGTTTTTACGTCTGCTCTCTAACTCACCGCTGCAAATTGATGTGCAGCTATTGCGGATAGACAGCCGCGAATCGCGCAATACCCCCAGCGAACATCTGAATAACTTTTACTGCAATTTCGAAGAGATACAGCACGATAACTTCGATGGCCTGATTGTGACAGGTGCGCCGCTGGGTCTGGTTGACTTTAACGACGTCGCCTACTGGCCGCAGATCCAGCGCGTGCTGCACTGGGCAAACGAGCATGTCACCTCTACGCTGTTTGTCTGCTGGGCGGTACAGGCTGCGCTGAACATTCTGTATGGTATTCCCAAGCAGACGCGGCAAAACAAACTGTCAGGCGTCTATGAACATCAGATCCTGCATCCGCACGCTTTGCTGACGCGCGGCTTTGATGACAATTTTCTGGCGCCGCATTCGCGCTATGCAGATTTTCCCAGCCAGCTTATACGCGACTACACCGATCTCGAACTGTTTGCTGAATCTGAGGCAACCGGCGCCTATCTGATGGCGAGCCGGGACAAGCGGCTGGCCTTTGTAACCGGGCACCCGGAATATGACGCGCTGACCCTTGCAGGTGAATTTCACCGGGATAATGATGCGGGTCTGCAGCCGGAAGTGCCGTTTAACTATTTCCCGCAGAACAATCCGGCCCTGCCGCCACGTGCGACCTGGCGCAGCCACGGCAACCTGCTGTTCTCTAACTGGCTGAACTACTATGTTTACCAGATCACGCCGTTTGATCTGCGCCATATGAATCCGACTCTCGACTGATCTCTTTTTAGCTTCTCTCCACCGCGATCGCCCTCAGGCCATCGCGGTTTTTTTATGTCTTTTCCAAAGCAGAAACCATTGCCTTTATTTTGATACTTTAAATAACAGTATATACAGATAGTTAATGCTTATCTTTTCATAAAATGGAAATAGTTTTTGAAATAAAAATTAAAATGCATATGCTCTGATCCTGTCGGTTACAAAACATCCAGTATTCTGATCCCGGCAGTAAACCAGGATCGCTTCAGGAGAGAGCCAGCATGACAGACACGATTATTCACTCTACGCTGACCTTCACTCAGCCCTTCTCAGACGCGGAGCAGCAACTGCTGACGCCGGCGGCTATCGATTTTCTGCAGGCGCTGGTCGTGCGCTTTGCCCCGGAACGCGATCGACTGCTTAAAGCGCGGCAGCAGCGCCAGCGGGACTACGATCGCGGAGCGCTGCCTGACTTTAATGCGGAAACCACTTCCATTCGTGAAAATGAATGGCAGGTGCGCCCGCTGCCTGAGCTGCTGTGCGATCGCCGGGTCGAAATTACCGGGCCACCCGATCGCAAAATGACCATTAACGCGCTGAACGCCAACGTTAAGGTTTTTATGGCGGATTTCGAGGATTCGCTGGCTCCGTGCTGGAGCAAGCTGATTGAAGGGCAGCAGGTGCTGCGTGAAGCGGTCGCCGGTACGCTGCGGTTTACCCGCGATGATGGCCGGATCTACCAGCTGCGCTCCGATCCTGCACTGCTGATGTGCCGGGTGCGCGGATTACATCTGGCTGAAAAGCATGTGGAGTGGCGCGACAAAGCGATTCCGGCTGGCCTGTTTGATTTTGCTCTCTTTGTATTCCATAACGTGCGGGCGCTGCAGGAAAAAGGGCATGCACCGTGGTTTTATCTGCCTAAAACCGAGCACGCCAGTGAGGTAGCGTGGTGGCGTGAGATCTTCCGCTTCAGCGAAGATCGTTTTGATCTGCCGCGTGGCACGATCAAAGCCACGGTACTGATTGAAACGCTGCCCGCGGTGTTTCAGATGGATGAAATCCTGTGGGAGCTGCGCGACCACGCCGTAGCGCTTAACTGCGGCCGCTGGGATTACATCTTCAGCTACATCAAAACGCTGGGGCAGCACGGCGATCGCATTCTGCCCGATCGACAGCAGATCACCATGGATCAGCCATTTCTGGATACGTACTCCCGGCTGCTGATTAAAACCTGCCACCGGCGCGGCGTACTGGCAATGGGCGGCATGTCTGCACTCATCCCGGCGCAGGAAGAGACGCGCAATGCGTGGGTAAAAGAGAAAGTTGAGGAAGATAAAGCGCGCGAAGCGGGTAACGGCCATGACGGGACATGGGTTGCGCATCCTGGTCTGGCAGATATTGCCATGAAGGTGTTTGATCGCCAGCTGGGCGATCGCGCCAATCAGCTGCACGTGACGCGTAATACCGATTCGCCGGTAACGGCTGAGCGGCTGCTGCGTCCCTGCCGCGGTTTACGTACCGAAGCGGGCATGCGCGCAAACATCCGCGTTGCGCTGCAGTATCTGGAAGCGTGGATTAGCGGTAACGGCTGCGTGCCGATTGAGGGACTGATGGAAGATGCGGCAACGGCTGAAATCGCCCGCGCCTCTATCTGGCAGTGGATCCGTCACAAACAGATCCTGAGTGATGGCCAGCTGGTCACTGCTGCCCTGTTTGAGCAGTTTCTTGACGAAGAGCTGGCCGCACTGCGCCAGCGCTACGGCGATATACGTTTTCAGCAGGGACGTTTTGAAGATGCGGCCGCGCTGATGGCGCAAATCACCACGGATAAAGAGCTGGTTCCATTTCTGACGCTGCCAGGCTACCGCCTGCTGGCCTGACCCCCGGAGAGAGTGCTATGAATCGGACACAACAGATCACACAACTGGAAATGAGCTGGCAGGATGCGCGCTGGAACGGTATCACGCGTCCCTATCGGGCAGAAGAGGTCATCAGCCTGCGCGGCTCGGTAACGCCCGCCTGCACGCTGGCAGAACGGGGCGCCGTCAGGCTCTGGTCGCTGCTGAACGGCGGCGCGACTAAAGGTTATATCAATAGCCTTGGTGCGTTAACCGGGGGGCAGGCAGTGCAGCAGGCGAAAGCCGGTATCGAAGCGATCTATCTCTCGGGCTGGCAGGTGGCGGCGGATGCAAACCTCGCCGGTCAGATGTACCCCGATCAGTCGCTCTATCCGGTTAACTCTGTACCGGAGGTGGTGCAGCGGATTAACCAGAGCTTTCAGCGCGCCGATCAGATCCAGTGGGCCAGCGGCCTGTCGCCGGAAGATGACGCGTATGTCGACTATTTTCTGCCGATAGTGGCCGATGCGGAGGCGGGCTTTGGCGGCGTACTGAACGCTTTTGAGCTGATGAAATCGATGATTGTGGCCGGGGCTGGCGCCGTGCATTTTGAAGATCAGCTGGCGGCGGTAAAAAAATGCGGCCATATGGGCGGTAAGGTGCTGGTGCCAACGCAGGACGCGATTCAGAAACTGGTAGCTGCACGCCTTGCGGCTGATGTCATGAATGTGCCAACCGTGCTGATTGCGCGCACCGATGCGGATGCCGCTGACTTAATTACTTCTGACTGCGATCCGAACGACAGCGCGTTTATCACCGGTGAACGTACGCCGGAGGGGTTTTATCGCACCCGTGCCGGGATCGAGCAGGCGATCAGCCGCGGTCTTGCCTATGCGCCCTATGCCGATGTTTTATGGTGTGAAACCTCCACGCCCGATCTGGCGCTGGCGCAGCGCTTTGCTGACGCGATACACGCGCGCTATCCCGGCAAACTGCTGGCTTATAACTGCTCACCCTCATTTAACTGGAAGAAAAACCTCGACGATCGCACCATCGCACGCTTTCAGCAGGCGCTGAGCGACATGGGCTATCGCTTTCAGTTTATTACGCTGGCCGGGATCCACAGCATGTGGTTCAGCATGTTTGACCTGGCGCACGCGTACGCGCAGGGCGAGGGGATGCGCCACTACGTTGAAAAAGTGCAGCAGCCGGAATTTGCGGCGCGCGACAAAGGCTACACCTTTTCATCGCATCAGCAGGAAGTGGGCACCGGTTACTTTGATCGCATCACCACGGTGATTCAGGGCGGCGCATCTTCTGTGACGGCCCTGACCGGCTCAACGGAAACCGCGCAGTTCTGATCGGATCGGCAAGAGAGGCGCCGCTGCTGTGCAGCGGCTCGTGGCCACCGCGTACCGGAGATAACTGATGTCACCCGGAGAATCCCTTATTGCCCATACCATTCTGCAGGGCTTTGACGCGCAGTACGGTCGTTTTCTCGATATCACCGCCGGTGCGCAGCAGCGGTTTGAGCAGGCGGACTGGCCGGCGGCGCAGCGCGCCATGAAGGAGCGCATACATCTGTATGATCATCATGTCACCCTGGTAGTCAGTCAGTTGCGCGTGCTGAACGGGCAGGCGGAGTGGGATACCGCCTTCTGGCTGCGGGTAAAGGCGCACTATGAGACGCTGCTGCCGGGCTATCCGCGCCATGAAATTGCAGAGAGCTTTTTTAACTCCGTTTACTGCCGGCTGCAGGGGCACAGCCATCTGTTTCCAGAGCGGCTGTTTATTCACTCCTCGCAGCCGGGTTTGCAACAACCGGAAGCGCAGCGTCCACTGTCGCGTCGCTATGCTCCCCGGCCGGACTGGCAGAGTGCGCTGCGGCAGCTGCTGTCCGATCTTCCCCTGCGGCTGACGTGGCAGGATCGGGCACGCGATATCCGCTGGATTGAGCGGCATCTGAAGGAGCAGTTCAGCGCGGCGCAGCTGGCCGGTGCCGTGCTGGAGGTCGCCAGCGAACTTTTCTATCGTAACAAAACCGCGTGGATTGTCGCGCGGTTGCAGTTCCGCAGCGGTGAGATCCTGCCCTGTCTGCTGCCGATCCAGCGCGACAGCGATGGGCAGCTGTGGATCGATACCTGCCTGACGGATCGCGATGAGGCGAGCATCGTATTTGGCTTCGCCCGCGCCAGCTTCATGGTTTACGCCCCGGTGCCTGCGGCGCTGGTGGCGTGGCTGCAGCCGCTGCTGCCAGGCAAAACCCTCGCCGAGCGCTATATCGCCATTGGCTGCCAGAAACACGGTAAAACCGAGAGCTACCGCGAATATCTGCACTATCTGGCACACCATGATGACGCATTTGCGCCTGCGCCTGGCGTGCGCGGCATGGTGATGCTGGTGTTTACTCTGCCGGGCTACGATCGGGTATTCAAGGTCATTAAAGACCGTTTCGCGCCGCAAAAGGAGGTAACGGAAGCGCAGGTGCACGACTGCTACCGGCTGGTCAAAGAGCACGATCGCGTCGGACGCATGGCGGATACGCAGGAGTTTCGCTATTTTGCCCTGCCGCGCGCGCGGATCCCGGACGCGCTGATGGCGGAGTTCATGCGCGATATACCGGAAAAGATCACGCTGCGCGATGAGAACGTTATCATTCGTCATCTCTGGCTGGAGCGTCGCATGGAGCCGCTCAACCTCTGGCTGCAGCACGCCAGCGAGGCGCAGCGTCGGCATGCGCTGGAGGAGTATGGCAATGCCATCTGTCAGCTGGCGGCGGCTAACATTTTTCCCGGCGATATGCTGTTTAAAAATTTCGGTATGACGCGCCACGGGCGCGTGGTGTTTTATGACTACGATGAAATCCGCCTGATGACTGAGCTGATATTCCGTGACGTTCCGCCCGCGCGTTATGAAGAGCAGGAGCTGCAGGCAGAGCCCTGGTACAGCGTCGGGCCCGATGACATATTTCCGGAGACGTTCCGTTACGCGCTCTGCAGCGAACCCGCGACCGGCAGGCTGCTGCAGACGCTGCATCCGCAGCTGTTTGACCCCGGCTGGTGGCGATCGCTGCAGGCGCAGATCCGCAATGGCCATGTTGAAGAGGCGATGGCGTGGCGTAACGCCCGGCGCTTCAGCGTGCGCTACGCCACGGTAGCAGTTTAACGCCCGGCGTACGCCTGCGTAACCGTTCGGGCGGCGCGGATCACCAGCGCACCCAGCTCGGTAATACGATCGTCCGTCATACGGGCCAGCGGGCCTGAAATAGAGATCGCGGCAAACGCGTCGCCGTGCTCGTCATAAATAGGTGCCGCTACGCAGCGCAGCCCCAGCGCATGCTCCTCATCATCATGCGAGAAGCCCATTTTGCGGATCAGCGCCAGATTCTCTTTCAGCGTATGCGGCGACATCAGCGTTTTAGGCGTATAGCCGTGCAGGCCTTTCTGATGCAGCAGTGCAGTTACCTGATCGTCATTCAGATGGGCCAGAAAAGCTTTCCCGGCGCCGGAAGCGTGCATCGGCAGCTTGCCGCCAATCGGGGCTGACATACGCATCAGCTGCGTGCACTGCACCTGATCAACAATCACCGCCTGATAATCACTCAGGTCCAGCACCGCCAGATTCACCGTCTCGCCAGCTTCCTCCATCAGTCGCCGTAACACCGGATGCACAATGGCCAGCAGATTGCGGCTCTGCAGAAAACTGCTGCCCACCACAAAGGCGTGGGCGCCAATCGTCCAGTAGCCCAGATCGCCCACCTGATGCACAAAGCCCTGCTGCTGCATCGTGGAGAGCAGACGATGCGTGGTTGAATTTGGCAGGCCCGCCTGCTGCGCCAGCTCGGTCAGCGCCACGCTGCCGTGCGCGTCGGCAATTAGCTCCAGCAGACGCAGGCCGCGCGTCAGCGACTGAACCTGACCGCCAGCCGGCGGCGTAGCCGCAGGGGAGGTAACGCGAGGTTTTTTTCCGCGTTTAGCCGGTACCGGGGTAGCCATAGTTGCTCCATTTCAGCGTTGTACGTGGAAACCATTTTCGTTTTAACCATTATGGAGGCAAATGCAGTTGTGCTGGTCGGATCTGTGAGCAATGAGGAAAGAAAGCGTGCGGAGTCTGACTGATGCCAGGGGAAAGAGGGGTGGAGAGCATCAGCACAGATAGAGTGCGCGGGTGTTACCCCGCGCCCGATCTTAATTAAACCGCGCGTCGCGATCGGCGGTCAGATCGTAGAGCTGATATTTACGACTCAGCATCTGGCCACCATCACGCGTCAGCGGCACCCAGTTCACCTGTGCACGGCCGCGCGTTGGCGTGACGGTAAACAGATCCATCGGAACCGAAATATAGAAGCCTTTGGTAAAGTCGCCTTCGCCATACGCTTCAGATGAAACGTTGGTTTTGGTGGCGTAGAAGCCCACGGTGACGCCGCTGTCGTAGCGTTTGGAGATATCCAGCGTGGCGCCTTTATCCTTCGCCAGGTATTGCCCCACGCTCGCTTTCACCAGCACATCCTGCATAAACCACGGGCGCCAGTAGGCGGTCAGATGACCGGTTGGCGCTTTGTAGTCGCGGAACTGCATCATGTTGTCCCAGTCGCGTTGTTTGACATAGTTGGCATCAACGCCCACCGCCCAGTTGCTGTCTACCGGGCGGTAGAGCACTTCAGCACCGGCGCCGCCATACATGGTCTCCAGATAGCCGCCATAAACCTGACCATACAGGTTATTACCGAGGTAATGCATATAGTTGGCCTGCAGATCGTTTACGTAGACATTGTTTTTCACATAGTCGCGGATATGGGTACGCACGCGCGGCAGCGTGGAGTCAGAGGGCGCGCCGTTATAATTGAAGCGGTCATAGTTGTTCACGATATTGCCAAACAGGCTGCCGCTCACCAGCAGGTGATCGGTCAGCCAGTAATCCGCGTTTGCCATCGCGCCAACCTGATACATATAGAAGCTTTCCGGCCCGCCAACTGACTGGTTGAGCACCGGTGACAGGCTGTAGTTCAGGCGATCTTTACGCATAAACAGGCCCTGCTCGGTTGCGCCCGGATCGACCGGATTAACGCGCGACTGCTGCAGCGGCTGCTCATGCCCCAGCGGATAGCCGCTGAGCGTATTATGCAGGCTGGCAACCTGCGTGCGCGTCGTCACCTGCGGCATATTAAAGCGCGACTCCGTGACGGCAATTGTGTCAATGCCGGCTGGCAGGTGATTCATCATAATACGATTGGCGCGATCAACGCCTTCGCGCGTATCGCGATATTTGATCTGCTCACCGCTGACGTAAAGGGTAGCGCCTTTGGTCTGAATGCGCGGGCCATTGAATCCGGCGTCATACTTCAGTGCGCTAAGCTGGCTGGCGACCACGGCAGAATCCAGCAGATCGCCCTGCGGATGCGGGTCGTAAGCAGGCTTCGGCGTATCGATATGCGTCTGGCGCAGATCGTTGAAGTTGGTGCGAATGGTTACGCCAAACATAAAGGTGTTGCCGCGCTCATAGCTGGCATTGATATCTGCCCAGTCAGTAAGGCGATAAATCGCACCGGCGTTGACTTTGCTGCGCTGCTCCAGCCGTCCGGCAAAGTCATCCTGATAATCGTTGCCCTCATACTCCAGCTTAAGGCGCAGCGGCTGCCACGGCGTCTGATACTCCACGCCGCCAAACAGGGCAGCAGGGCCATGAAACAGCTGTGAGCCATTGACTGAACCAGCCGTGCCGCCACCGGTGCGGCTGCAATAGCTGTCGCTGTAAGAGCAAAACGAGTTTTTCACGGTGCCGCTGTTGCCGAGATAGCCCCAGCCAAGGCCCAGCGTAAAATCGAATGGCCCCCAGGCTTTAGACGCCACCAGATATTCGCTGTCAAACAGCCCGGTGCCGCCGAGGTCGCGTGAACCCACCGCCACCTCCGGCAGCCAGTAGCTCTCCTGCCAGAGGCGCAGTTTCAGATCGAACGCTTTATCTTTATAACTCTGGTTGCCGCTGAAATCTTCCACGCCGCTGTAGCGACGGGTCCGCACATCGGTATAGCGTACGGTGGTTTCCAGCCACGACAGAAGCTGAAGCGAGGCGGAGTAGTAGCGATACTGATCGTTATCCCGCGCGTTAAGGCTGAATTCACCCTCTTTCGCCATGCGGGCGGTAGGCGTCTGCAGCAGGCCGACGCCGCCAAAATCGGATTGTGAAGGACCCACCGGCTGCGGCCAGGTTTCAGCCTGCACCTGGCAGGCGGCAGAGACAGATGCAGCCAGCAGGCTGAGCAGTAGTTGTTTTTTCATTATTGCGGGATCCGGTGAGTCAGAACAGAAATCAGACGCGTATTTAAATCTGCCTGGCCCCACGGCAGGCTCCATGAGGTAAAGCCGAGCCAGATAATGCTGCCGGGTTCAACTTCAGCATGACGCTGATTCCAGTAGGCGACCGGAACCTGACGGACCTCGCCAGATGGCGCAATAACGGTGGCCACGCTGCGATCGCCGCCGGTCAGGCGTTCGTGTGCGGCGAGATAGTCGCGTACGCTGCGTCCGGGCTGCCAGCTCTCTGCGCCAGGCCGGGCGAGGGCGCCCATAATCAGTACCTGGTGCGGTTCCGGCAGGGTATAGAGGTCATAACTGCCCTGCAGCGCACGATCCGCTTCCGGATGCAGCCGCAGCCAGTCGATATCCAGCGAGGTAAACTGCCGGCCGGTAACCGGCAGCGCGTTGAGCTGCCGGATCACTGCACCGATGGTTGCGCCGAGTGCGGCATCGCTGCTGCCCTGCCAGGCACGCAGATCGGTCAGCAGCTGGTGGCGCTGTTGCTGTACGGCAGCGGTAGCACCGCGCTCTGCTATGACGGTGCCGGGCCACCAGGTATTGAGGCCGGGATGCGTCAGCAGCTGGCTCAGACGCTGAACGTCATCAATCTGCATGCTGCTATCGCCTGTCGCAGCGTGCACGGTAATCTGGCCTGCGGCCAGCGCGTTGCCTGCCGCAGGCAGAGCCAGTGCAGCCAGCAGAGTTATTATTTTTTTCATGATTTAGCCGGCTTCAGAAGGGTGGTTACAACAGGAAACTGGTCAGCGGCAAGCATCTGCTGCGTCTGCAGCACCGTGCCGTCGCGGTTGTCGATCCAGAACGTGTTCTGCCAGGTGCGGTTCAGGCTCGCCATCGACACATTTTCCTGCCAGACGCGGCACGGTATCGCTTCTCCCGCCAGCGTCAGCACTTCATCGGTGCCGCGCTCAAACTGCGAGACCGCCGTTGCGGCGCGTACCCGATCCTGTTCACGCCACTGCACGACGCGTGTCCAGCTGGCACCGTTCTGCAGATGCAGCGCATCAGCCAGCGGATCCCCGGCGAGGTTGCTGACCGCCTGCAGGTTGTCGCGCAGTCCCAGCGTTTTCACCAGGCGGCCATGCTGCATCACCAGCATGGCTTTGTCCTGAGTCACCCACTTTTGCTGACCCGCTTCAAGGTAGCCGAGTACCACAAAGATACGTGCGCCATTGTCGATGCGGGCGTACATACTGGCGTAAGGGAGTTTCTGAATCTGTTCGGCACTGACCGTGACGTCGTCGGGACCATTGACGGCAAGCATGACGGTCTGCTCAAGACCTTTTTGCGTCTGTGTGCAGGCCTGCAGCAACAGACAAAGCAGCAGCAAAGAGAGTTGGCGCACTGTGTGTATCCCTGTCTAAAAAACAAAAGCAAAAAATAACCACACGGCGGTGTGGTCAGGAGTCAAAGCGTATTATCAGCGGGTCGTGCCCGTTGTGGTTGTTGTTGTACCGGTATTTGCGCCATCACCGCCGCCGCCGCCGCCAGCAGCGGCAAGGCCGAGACCTACCAGCGCGCCGAGCGCGCCAATCCCCACCGCGGTCGATGCGCCAGAGGAGATCGCGCCCGCCTGTGCGCCGGCTGCTGCGCCGGTCTCTTCCGGTACGGCGTGGGCGGCAGAAGCGACCGCGAGATATAACAAGGCTGCACCGGCAGCCACGAGTTTTTTCATAACAGCGTTTCCTGCATTTAGAAAAAAAATGAATGAAGGAGCTATCCTGGTTTCAGGCGCGTTTACGTCAGAGCAATAAAATATCAGCCTGTAGCAGGCTAAAAAGCGCGCCCGTATCCGGCTGCTGTGGTATTGCAGTCAGAAAAAACCGGCGTGAATAGCTTTTTTCCGTGGCCCGTTTGCTACTGCCTGAAGCGTAAATATGACGACATTATATACGGCAGGATTTTACACTTTTTTAGTAAAATTTGGCACGGAATAGGAATTATCGGATTTTCCTGATGGGTTGTAAATTTAAATCCGCGTGGATTCAGGGGGGCTGAGCGCCTGTTGCACACAATCAGATCCGGTAAAATCTGTGATTTTTGCAGAGGCTTAGCGCAACATCAGATTTTCTGTAGCCAGCCGAAGGGATATTGCATCAGCAATGAATGGCCGTATTAAAACCGGCAAATAAGCGGAATAAAAAAGGCGGCCAGCGGCCGCCCTGATGATCCTGATGCAAATTAACGCCAGGATTTGTAGCGATTGATCAATCCATTGGTCGAGCTGTCGTGACTGGCAATATTTGCGTCATTTTCCAGCTCAGGCAAAATACGATTTGCCAGCTGTTTGCCCAGTTCCACGCCCCACTGATCGAACGTGTAAATATTCAGAATGGCACCCTGCGTGAAAATCTTATGTTCATACAGCGCAATCAGCGCACCCAGGCTGTAAGGGGTAATTTCGCGCAGCAGAATGGAGTTAGTCGGACGGTTACCTTCAAACACTTTAAACGGCACAACGTGCGCCACTGACTCCGCCGATTTACCGGCATCGGTAAACTCTTTCTCTACCGTATCGCGTGACTTACCAAATGCCAGCGCCTCGGTCTGAGCAAAAAAGTTCGACAGCAGCTTCTGGTGGTGATCGGCCAGCGCGTTATGGGTAATGGCCGGTGCAATAAAGTCGCACGGCACCAGCTTGGTTCCCTGATGGATCAGCTGATAAAACGCATGCTGACCATTGGTGCCAGGCTCGCCCCAGATAATCGGGCCGGTCTGATAGTCGACCGGATTGCCTTCACGATCGACATACTTGCCGTTCGATTCCATGTTGCCCTGCTGGAAATAGGCAGCAAAGCGATGCATATACTGGTCGTAAGGCAGGATCGCTTCGGTTTCGGCACCAAAAAAGTTGTTGTACCAGATACCGATCAGCGCCAGCAGCACCGGCAGGTTCTGCTCCGCCGGAGCGGTGGCAAAATGCTGATCCATCGCGTGTGCGCCGCTGAGCAGCTGCGTGAAGTTGTCAAATCCGATGGAGAGAATAATAGAGAGGCCGATGGCCGACCAGAGCGAGTAGCGCCCGCCAACCCAGTCCCAGAACTCAAACATGTTGCTGGTATCAATACCAAACTCGCTGACCGCTTTGCCGTTAGTAGAGAGCGCGGCAAAATGTTTTGCCACGTGCTGCTGATCGCCCGCCGTTTTCAGGAACCAGTCGCGTGCGCTGTGCGCATTGGTCATGGTTTCCTGCGTGGTGAAGGTTTTTGAGGCCACCAGGAACAGCGTGGTTTCCGGGTTCAGATCTTTCAGCGTCTCAGCAATATGCGTGCCGTCAACGTTGGAGACAAAGTGCATATTCAGATGGTTTTTATAAGGGCGCAGCGCCTCAGTCACCATAAACGGACCGAGATCGGAGCCGCCAATGCCGATGTTGACCACATCGGTAATGGGCTTACCGGTGTATCCCTTCCATTCGCCGCTGATGATACGCTCAGAGAAGCCTTTCATCTTGTCCAGCACGGCGTTGACTTCCGGCATCACATCTTTGCCATCAACCAGAATCGGCGTATTGCTGCGGTTGCGCAGCGCCACGTGCAGCACGGCGCGCTCTTCCGTACGGTTGATCTTCTCGCCGGAGAACATCGATTTAATGGCGCCCGCCAGGTCAGTCTCTTTAGCCAGCGCCTGTAATTTTGTGAGGGTTTCCTCAGTGATACGGTTTTTTGAGAAATCCACCAGCATCTGGTCATCGAACGTAGCGGAGAATTTCGCAAAACGATCGGCATCCTGCTGAAAAAGATCGGCGATCTGCACTGATTTCATCTGTTCAAAATGCTGCTGCAGCGCTTGCCACGCTGCGGTTTGTGTCGGATTGATATTTTTCATGGCAACACTCTTGTTGATATAAGAACCGTCATTTCATCCGGGCGCGTTCCGCTGGCCCGGCATGCTTAGTTTCTCTTACGGCGCGCTGCTGATACCCCGGTGTGCGCCTGTTTATCAGGGGCATAACCGCGTCGGGTACAGTCGAACAGGCATCGCGCAAACGCATTTCAGTATGACCATAGTTGCAGGCGAAAGGAAAATTTTGTGACCCTGGCCGCACGGTTTCAGTGAAATCCAGGCGCCAGTATGCCGCATGCGGAAAAGATAAATTCTGCGGCGCGTCAGTAAAAAGCCGCGTAAGCGGGCGCTTTTGTATCAGGGATCCCGCATCGGGCGCGGCGCGTATTTACAGCGGGGCTGCACGCGTTAAAAAATCATTTCTCCGGGTGCCACAAGGCTGGACAGCAGCACAATTTGTCGATAATTTATGCCCGCGACTTGCACCTCCGGGTGCAAGCCAGAAGAGGCGCGTCGCCCAGGCAGTGTGTTTGAGGATCCGTATCCGGCGAAAACACATCAGGGGGTGCGACGCCGAGATGGCATAACACGCGGAGTGTTGTGCTGTCGGCTGCAGGGGCTGAATCCTCTGGGTTGTCACCAGAAGCGTCCGCAGTCGGACGTTTCGCAAGGTGAAGTGCTTTTGGTGACTCATCTCCTGATCTTGTCTGTCCAATTCCGCTCTTCTCTTGTGCCAAGGCTGTTATCCCTGTCTTCTGAACCGAATTCCCGGCGGAAGATAACCTGACACGAGGTTTGTTACATGTCTCAACCGTTGATTGTGGCAAAATTTGGTGGCACCAGCGTTGCCGATTTCGATGCCATGAACCGCAGCGCAGACGTTGTGCTGTCCGATGCCCAGACCCGTCTGGTCGTTCTCTCTGCGTCTGCTGGCGTGACGAATCTGCTGGTCGCGCTGGCCGAGGGCCAGGATCAGGCAGAGCGTACCCAGATGCTGGATGAAATTCGCCGTATCCAGTACGCCATTATCGATCGCCTTGCTGCGCCGGATGTGATCCGTGAAGAAATTGACCGCGTGCTGGAAAACATCACCATGCTGTCAGATACCACGGCACTGGCCAATTCTCTGGCTCTTACCGATGAGCTGGTCAGCCACGGCGAACTGATGTCAACGCTGCTGTTTGTCGAGATCCTGCGCGAGCGCGGTGTCAATGCCGAGTGGTTTGACGTTCGCAAAGTGATGCGCACCAGCGATCGTTTTGGCCGGGCCGAGCCGCAGGTGGCTGAGCTGCAGACGCTGGCAGCGGCGCAGCTGCAGCCGCGCATTGCCGAAGCGCTGGTGGTTACCCAGGGCTTCATCGGCAGCGAGAGCAAAGGGCGCACCACCACGCTGGGCCGCGGCGGCAGCGATTATACTGCTGCGCTGCTGGGCGAGGCTCTGCAGGCTGAGCGCATCGATATCTGGACCGACGTGGCAGGTATCTATACTACCGATCCGCGCGTGGTGCCGGCTGCGCGCCGTATCGAAGAGATCACCTTCGAAGAGGCGGCAGAAATGGCAATTTTTGGCGCGAAAGTGCTCCATCCCGCCACGCTGCTGCCGGCGGTACGCAGCGATATCCCGGTGTTTGTTGGCTCCAGTAAAGATCCGGCCGCCGGCGGCACGCGCGTCTGCAATGAAACGCGTAATCCGCCGCTTTTCCGCGCGCTGGCACTGCGTCGCAAGCAGACGCTGCTGACGCTGCACAGCCTGAACATGCTGCACGCGCACGGTTTTCTGGCTGAGGTGTTTGCGATTCTGGCGCGCCATAATGTTTCTGTGGATCTGGTCACCACCTCTGAAGTCAGCGTGGCGCTGACGCTGGATAACACCGGCTCCACCAGCAGCGTGGATAGCCTGCTGACGCAGGCGCTGCTTACCGAGCTCTCTTCGCTGTGCCGCGTGGAAGTTGAAGAGAATCTGGCGCTGGTCGCTATTATCGGTAACAACCTGTCGAAAGCCTGCGGCGTGGGCAAAGAGGTCTTTGGTGCGCTGGAGCCGTTTAATCTGCGCATGATTTGCTACGGTGCCAGCAGCTACAACCTCTGTTTCCTGGTGCCGACGCCAGATGCGGAAGCAGTGGTGCGCGCGCTGCATCACAATCTGTTTGGTGCCTGATACCTCTCTTTATGATGCTGATTAGCCGGACGCTGTCCGGCTTTTTTTCCGGCTAACCCCGCCATATCTGCTGGCGTTTGCCGCAAAGCGCAGTGTTATTTCCCGCTTCAGGGCGCAATACGCAGCAGCTGATAGGCAATTGCCGCCGGCACCGTCGGCGGCGATAACGAAATGTTATGATCCCTTCCGATTGCAGCGGTCGTTCCCCGTGCGATCTTTCACCTGTGGTAAATCATCTAAAACCTCTCCGGCTCGCTTTTGTAGCGGACAAAGGTCTCTGAAAAAGGAAGTGTTTCATGCTCGCCAGTCTCACCCGCCTGTTCCCACTCTGGGCTGTACTGCTCTCAGTCGCCGCCTATTACTCGCCATCCACCTTTACCGGTATCGGTCCGTGGGTCTCTTATCTGCTGATGCTGATCATGTTTGGCATGGGCGTTACGCTAAATATTGACGATTTTAAACGCGTGCTGGTGCGTCCGGCTCCGGTGATTGCCGGCACCTTTCTGCACTATCTGGTGATGCCGCTGGCCGCATGGGCGCTGGCAAAGCTGTTTCAGATGCCGCCCGATCTGGCAGCCGGCATGATTCTGGTCGGCAGCGTCGCCAGCGGAACCGCGTCAAACGTAATGATTTATCTGGCGAAGGGCGATGTAGCGCTTTCGGTAACTATCTCTTCCGTCTCTGCGCTGGTGGGCGTCTTTGCTACTCCGCTGCTGACCCGTTTTTACGTTGATACGCATATTCAGGTCGACGTGGTGGGGATGCTGCTGAGCATCGTGAAAATTGTGGTGATCCCGATTTCACTCGGGCTGATTATTCATCACACCATGAACAGCGTGGTGCGCCGCGTTGAACCCTGGCTGCCGGCGTTTTCCATGCTCTGCATTTTGCTGATTATCAGCGCGGTGGTGGCGGGTAGCCAGAGCTTTATCGGATCGGTGGGCCTGATGGTTATTCTGGCGGTGATCCTGCATAACGCCATTGGTCTGCTCGGCGGCTACTGGGGCGGCAAGCTGTTTGGCTTTGATGAGTCGACCTGCCGCACGCTGGCGCTGGAGGTGGGGATGCAGAATTCGGGGCTGGCGGCTACGCTCGGCAAACTCTATTTCTCACCGCTTGCTGCCCTGCCGGGTGCACTCTTCTCGGTCTGGCACAACCTCTCCGGCTCACTGCTGGCAGGCTACTGGTCTGGCAAACCCATAAAGAAAAAATCCTGAATGGTTGATGCGGGCGATGCCAGTCGCCCGCAGCCATAGCATGCGGTTATAACTTCAGATACGCCCGGATCCCATCCAGAAACATCTGCGTCGCCAGCATAATCAGGATCAGTCCCATCAGCCGCTCCAGCGCGTTAACGCCTTTGTCGCCCAGCAGGCGCAGAAACAGCCCCGACAGCAGCAGAATGATAACCGTAGCTCCCCAGGCGATCAGCAGCGCGCCGACCAGATGGCTCATCTGATGCGGGTACTGGTGCGACAGCAGCATCAGCGTGGCCAGCAGTGAGGGGCCGGCGACCAGCGGGATGGCCAGCGGCACGAGAAACGGCTCCTCGCCAGCCGGCAGGCCGCTGCTGCCGGTGTCGCCGGAGGGAAAAATCATGCGAATCGCGATCAGGAACAGAATAATGCCGCCGGAAATAGAGACCGTTTCGGTGCGCAGATTCAGGAACATCAGAATGCGTTCACCGGCAAACAGAAACAGCAGCATCAGACCGAGCGCAATCAGCATTTCACGCATCAGCACCACGCGACGGCGTCTGGGTTCCAGATGTTTCAGCACCGACATAAAAATAGGCAGATTGCCGAGAGGATCCATGATCAGCAGCAGCAGTACGGTCGCAGATATCATTTCAGTCATGGGCGGTAAACCACTCCTTTCTGTTGGTGTTCACTATTATTAGCTCTGTTGCTGAAAAAACAGGTGTAATCGAATTAATTCACTTGCCAGAAGTGCAGTATTTTGTAGAGTTGAAGGTCGCAGGTAAACCTGAATATTACGCAGGCTCGCGCATCGTTAGCGCCGGGTCTGATACATGCACTATACAGGCCTCGGCCCGAGCTCCTGAGACGGACAGAAAATGAAGAATGTAGGTTTTATTGGTTGGCGTGGCATGGTCGGCTCTGTGCTGATGTCACGAATGAGCGAAGAACGCGATTTTGACGTGATCAATCCGGTGTTCTTCTCTACGTCACAGCTGGGTCAGGCTGCGCCCGCGTTTGGCGGTAAGTCAACCGGCGCGCTGCAGGATGCGTTTGATATTGACGCGCTGAAAGCGCTCGACATCATTATTACCTGCCAGGGCGGCGACTATACCAGTGAAGTCTATCCAAAGCTGCGCGAGAGCGGCTGGCAGGGCTACTGGATTGATGCAGCTTCTACGCTGCGCATGAAAGATGACGCCATCATTATTCTCGATCCGGTCAACCATCAGGTTATTCGCGACGGCCTGAACAACGGCATCAAAACCTTTGTCGGTGGCAACTGCACCGTCAGCCTGATGCTGATGTCGCTGGGCGGCCTGTTTGCAAACGATCTGGTAGAGTGGGCCTCGGTGGCGACTTACCAGGCGGCGTCCGGCGGCGGCGCGCGTCATATGCGCGAACTGCTGACGCAGATGGGTATGCTGCATGATCATGTCGCTCCGGCGCTGCAGAATCCCGCTTCCGCTATTCTGGAGATTGAGCGCAGCGTGACTGATTTTACCCGTTCCGGCACGCTGCCTGTCGACAACTTTGGCGTTCCGCTGGCGGGCAGCCTGATCCCGTGGATAGATAAACAGCTGGATAACGGGCAGAGTCGCGAAGAGTGGAAAGGGCAGGCGGAGACCAACAAGATTCTCAACACCGGCAACATCATTCCGGTTGACGGCCTCTGCGTGCGCGTCGGTGCGCTGCGCTGCCACAGCCAGGCGTTTACGCTGAAGCTGAAAAAAGATCTGCCGCTGGCAGAGATTGAGCAGCTGCTTGCAGCGCATAACGAATGGGTAAAAGTGGTGCCAAACGATCGCGAGATCACGATGCGCGAGCTGACGCCCGCCGCGGTTACTGGTCGTCTGACCACGCCGGTTGGCCGCCTGCGCAAACTTAATATGGGACCGGAGTATCTTTCCGCTTTCACCGTTGGCGATCAGCTGCTGTGGGGTGCCGCAGAACCGCTGCGTCGCATGCTGCGTCTGCTTATCGACTAAGCGCAGCGACATCAGACAGGCCGGGGTTTCCCTGCTTTTTTTTAATCAGCTGACGGGCAAAACCTAAGGCAAATTGCCGCCAGCGAGTGATCGGCTTCCCTTTTTTGTTTTTCCGATAACAATTTTTCACGTTCCTCCCTGGCTTCTGCCAACCCCAAGCTATGATTTAACTGAGAAGTACCGATTGTTAACAGGTTGTACTTTTAAGCGAATTAGTAGTGGTACCTGGCAACGAATTTTCCCATGGAGGGTGGCCTCTCTTGCCAGCGTACGTATGACTCAATGAAAAGCAGCGCACTTACAGCGGCACAGTTGCCCCTGCGGTCGCCTGCACAAAATCATAGGAAGAAAGTCATGTCAGAGTTTCCCGATCGCGATGCGATCAATGCGCTTTTTGCCGGGGATTACGCCGACCCCTTTTCTGTCCTGGGAATGCACCAGACCGTTCAGGGCCTTGAAGTCCGCGCGCTGCTGCCGGATGCGTCTGAAGTCTGGGTGATTGAAACCAAAACCGGCCGCAAATGTGGTCAGCTGAAGTGTCTGGATTCACGCGGCTTTTTCAGCGGAGTGATTCCGCGCCGCAAGAACATGTTTCGCTATCAGCTGGCGGTGAACTGGCATGGTCAGCAGAATCTGATTGATGACGCCTACCGTTTTGGCCCGCTGCTGGCCGATATGGACGCCTGGCTGCTGGCTGAAGGTACGCACCAGCGTCCGTATGAAACCCTGGGTGCGCACGGCGCGACCATTGATGGCGTCAGCGGCATCCGCTTTGCCGTATGGGCGCCGAATGCCCGGCGCGTCTCTGTGGTGGGCGACTTCAACTTCTGGGACGGCCGCCGTCATCCGATGCGCTTCCGGCGCGAACTCGGTATCTGGGAGCTGTTTGTGCCGGGTGCGGTAAACGGACAGCTCTATAAATATGAGGTTGTCGATTTACACGGGCAGATGCGTATCAAAGCTGACCCGTTTGCGTTTGAAGCGCAGATGCGCCCGCAGACGGCATCGATGATCTGCGGCCTGCCGCCGAAGGTTGAGATGCAGCCAGCGCGCAAAGCGGCGAACGGTTTTGATCAGCCTATCTCTATTTATGAGGTGCACCTCGGCTCATGGCGACGCCACACCGATAACAACTTCTGGCTGAGCTACAAAGAGCTGGCTGAGCAGCTTATCCCCTATGTCAAAGAGATGGGCTTTACCCATATCGAGCTGCTGCCGATTAATGAGCATCCGTTTGACGGCAGCTGGGGTTATCAGCCGCTGGGCATGTATGCGCCGACGCGGCGCTTCGGCACGCGCGATGAGTTCCGTCAGTTTATTGCAGCGGCACATGAGGCGGGTATCAACGTACTGCTGGACTGGGTACCGGGCCATTTTCCTGACGACGACTTCGGTCTGGCGAAATTTGACGGCACTGAACTCTATGAGCACAGCGATCCGCGCGAAGGGTATCATCAGGACTGGAATACGCTGATCTATAACTTTGGCCGGCGTGAAGTCAGCAACTATCTCTCCGGTAACGCGCTTTACTGGCTGGAGCGGTTTGGCATTGACGGCCTGCGCGTGGATGCGGTGGCTTCAATGATCTACCGCGACTACAGCCGTAAAGCGGGCGAGTGGATCCCGAATCATCTGGGCGGGCGCGAAAATCTGGAAGCGATTGCATTTCTGCGTCATACCAACCAGACGCTGGGCACGGCGGTACCTGGCAGCATCACCGTGGCGGAAGAGTCAACCGACTTCCCTGGCGTCACGCGCCCGAGCGAAAATGAAGGGCTGGGCTTCTGGTTTAAGTGGAACCTGGGCTGGATGCACGACACCCTCGACTACATGAAGCTCGACCCGGTACATCGCCGCTATCATCACAATCTGATGACATTTGGCATGGCCTACAACTACAGCGAAAACTTCGTGCTGCCGCTCTCCCATGACGAAGTGGTGCACGGCAAGCGCTCTATTCTCGATCGCATGCCGGGTGACGCCTGGCAGAAGTTCGCTAACCTGCGCGCCTACTACGGCTGGATGTGGGCGTTTCCGGGTAAAAAGCTGCAGTTTATGGGCAATGAGTTTGCTCAGGGGCGCGAGTGGAACCATGACGTCAGCCTCGACTGGCACCTGCTGGAAGGCGATGACAACTGGCATCACGGCGTGCAGCGTCTGGTACGCGATCTCAACCACACCTATCGCCACTATGCGCCACTTTATCAGCTCGACTTTGATCCGCAGGGCTTTGAGTGGCTGGTAGTGGATGACCACGATAACTCGGTGTTTGTCTTTGTACGCCGCGACCGCGAAGGCAATGAGATCATTGTTGCCAGCAACTTTACGCCGGTCACGCGCCAGGATTACCGTTTTGGCGTCAATCAGGCGGGCAGCTGGCGCGAAGTGCTGAATACCGATCAGCACGACTATCACGGCAGCGACGTGCGTAACCACAGCATCGCCCGCACCGACGAGATTGCCAGCCACGGCCGCGCGCAGTCGCTGAGTCTGACCCTGCCACCGCTGTCGACCATCTGGCTGGTGCGGGAGGCGGACTGATGATCGAAGCGGGCCAGCCTGCGCCGCACGGGGCCCGCTATGATGGACGCGGCGTCAACTTCACGCTCTTCTCGCGTCACGCAGAGAAGGTGGAGCTCTGCCTGTTCAGCTGTGAAGGAGAGGAGCAGCGTCTGACGCTGCCCGCCCGCAGCGGCGATATCTGGCACGGCTATATTGCCGGGCTGAAGCCGGGTCAGCGCTACGGCTATCGCGTTTATGGTCCGTGGGATCCGCAGCGGGGACACCGTTTTAATCCGGCTAAACTGCTGGTGGACCCCTGCGCCAAAGCCGTTACCGGCAGCGTTGCGGATGACGCCGCGCTGTATGGCGGCATCGCGCAGCCTGACAGTCAGGACAGCGCCGGCTGCATGCCCAAATCGCTGGTTATCGCTGAAGACTTTGACTGGGAAGACGATCGGCCACCGCGTACGCCCTGGGGCAAAACGGTCATTTACGAAGCGCACGTGCGCGGTCTGACGCAGCTGCATCCGGAAATTCCTGAAACGCTGCGCGGGACGTATGCGGCGCTCGGCCACCCTGCTATGGTGAAGTACCTGCGCGACCTCGGCATTACCGCGCTGGAGCTGCTGCCGGTGGCGGCGTTTGCCAGCGAGCCGCGACTGCAGCGGACAGGGCTGCAAAACTACTGGGGCTACAACCCCTACGCGCTCTGGGCGGTACACCCGGATTATGCGTCAGGGGAAGCGGGCGTCACAGCGCTGCAGGAGTTTCAGCAGGCGGTGAAAACGCTGCACGCAGCAGGTATTGAAGTGATCCTGGACGTGGTCTTTAACCACTCCGCAGAGCTGGAAGAGATTGGCCCGACGCTGTCGCTGCGCGGGGTGGATAACGCCAGCTACTACTGGCTTGATGAGCAGGGGAATTACCAGAACTGGACCGGCTGCGGCAACACGCTAAATCTCAGCGATCCGCAGGTGGTGGCGTGGGCGCTGGAAGCGCTGCGATACTGGGTACAGCACTGTCACGTTGATGGCTTTCGCTTTGATCTCGCCAGCGTGCTGGGGCGTACGCCGGACTTTTGCGCTGAAGCACCGCTGCTGGCGGCGATTCGCGCCTGTCCGGTTCTGTCGCAGGTCAAGCTGATTGCTGAGCCGTGGGATATCGGCGAAAACGGCTATCAGGTGGGCCGGTTTCCGCCAGGCTTTGCCGAATGGAACGACCATTTTCGCGACGCCGCACGCCGCTACTGGCTGCATGGCGAACTGAACAACGGCGAGCTGGCGCGTCGGTTTGCCGCCTCAGCCGATCTGTTTCAGCAGGCAGGGCGCCGGCCGCACGCCAGCATTAATTTTATTACCGCGCATGATGGCTTCACGCTGCGCGACCTGGTGAGCTATAACCATAAACATAATCAGGCTAACGGCGAGGATAACCGCGACGGCAGCAGTGACAACTTCAGTCATAACCACGGGCATGAAGGGCTGAAAGCGAATCCGGATGTCCTGCAGCGGCGGCGGCACAGCGCGCATGCGCTGCTGACCACGCTGCTGCTGGCACAGGGCACGCCGATGCTGCTGGCGGGCGATGAGCGCGGCCAGAGCCAGTATGGCAACAACAACGCCTACTGTCAGAATAACCTGCTGACGTGGCTCAACTGGCAGCAGGATGATGAAGGACTGGTCGACTTTACTGCGGCGCTGATCCAGCTGCGCCAGCGCATTCCGGCGCTGACGGCAGACTGCTGGTGGCAGGAAGGTGATGGTCAGGTGCAGTGGTTCAATGCCAGCGGCAAACCACTGGAACCAGAAGAGTGGGAGCGGGGTGCGCATCAGATGCAAATCCTGCTGTCGGATCGCTGGCTGATAACAATAAATGCAACAGATGCAATCAGTGACCTAGCCTTACCAGACGGAGAATGGCATGCCATACCTCCTTTCGCCGGGGAAGATAATCCCATTTTGACAACTGTCTGGCACGGGCCCGCACGCGGCGTGTGTGTGTTCCTAAAGCAATCATAAGGAGTCAGACATGGTGAAGTTAGACAGAAACGATCCTCTGATGCTGGCGCGCCAGCTCCCTACCCAGACAGTTGCCCTGATCCTTGCTGGCGGACGCGGCACGCGTCTGAAAGATCTGACCGCAAAACGCGCGAAGCCTGCCGTTCACTTTGGCGGCAAGTTTCGTATCATCGACTTTGCCCTTTCCAACTGCATTAACTCAGGCATCCGGCGCATCGGCGTCATTACCCAGTATCAGTCGCATACGCTGACGCAGCATATTCAGCGCGGCTGGTCACTGTTTAACGAGGAGATGAATGAGTTTGTCGATTTGCTGCCCGCTCAGCAGCGCGCCGCGACGGAGTACTGGTATCGCGGCACCGCCGATGCGGTGACGCAGAACCTCGATATTATCCGGCGTTATAACGCGCAGTACATCGTGATCCTTGCAGGCGATCACATCTACAAAATGGACTACTCGCGTATGCTGCTCGACCACGCTGAACGCGGGGCGAAGTGCACTATCGCCTGTCTGCCGGTTCCGCTGGCGGAAGCGACCGCCTTTGGCGTGATGGCGGTAGATGCTGACAACAACGTGGTCGATTTTGTTGAAAAACCCGCGACTCCTCCCGCTATGCCTGGCGACGCAGATAAGGCGCTGGCAAGTATGGGTATCTATGTTTTCAATGCCGACTATCTTTATCAGTTACTGGAAGAAGATTTGCTGGTAGAGAACTCCAGCCACGACTTTGGCAAAGATCTGCTGCCAAAAATTGTGGCGAGCGGTGAGGCGTATGCACATTCATTCACGCTCTCCTGCGTGCAGAACGATGAGAATGCAGAACCCTACTGGCGTGATGTAGGTACGCTGGAGGCCTACTGGCGTGCGAATCTTGATCTGGCATCCGTGACGCCAGAGCTGGATATGTATGACCATGAATGGCCCATCCGGACCCATATGGAGCCACTGCCGCCGGCTAAATTTGTGCAGGATCGCTCCGGCAGTCATGGCATGACCATGAACTCGCTGGTATCGGGCGGCTGTATTATTTCCGGCTCCGTAGTCGTGAATTCAGTGCTGTTTCCGCGCGTGCGCGTAAACTCATTTTGCAATATTGATTCAGCGGTGCTGCTACCGGATGTTGTGGTAGGCCGTTCGTGCCGGCTTCGCCGCTGTGTAATTGACCGTGCCTGCGCAATCCCGGAGGGCATGGTGATTGGAGAGAATCCGGATGAAGACAGCCGGCGTTTTTACCGATCGGAAGAGGGCATCGTACTGGTGACGCGCGCCATGCTGGGCAGGCTGGCCACCGCGGGTCAGTGAGTGGCGACAAGCATACAAAAAAACCGCCGCGTGGAACGCGCGCGATAACATAATAGGGGTTCAGGATGCAGGTTTTACATGTCTGTTCAGAGCTTTTTCCGCTGCTGAAAACGGGCGGGCTGGCTGATGTCGTCGGCGCATTACCGCAGGCGCAAATAGCCGATGGTACGGATACGCGGGTACTGATCCCGGCGTTTCCGGATCTGCGTAAAGGAATTCCTGATACTGACGTGGTGGCGGAGCTGCAAACTTTTGCCGGGCCCGTGCGCCTGCTGTTCGGGCAGTACAACGGTGTCGGTATTTATCTGATTGATGCGCCAGGACTGTATGACCGTCCCGGCAGCCCCTACCACGACACGTCGCAGTTCGCATACGTAGACAACTATCTGCGTTTCGCACTGCTGGGCTGGATGGGTGCCGAGCTGGCCAGCGGAGTAGATGGCCTGTGGCGTCCGCAGATTGTGCACGCGCATGACTGGCATGCCGGTCTGACCTGCGCCTATATCGCCGCGCGCGGCAATCCGGCTAAAACGGTCTTTACCGTACATAACCTTGCCTATCAGGGGCTGTTTAACGCCCGGCATCTGGATGAGATTCAGATCCCGCGCGAATATTTTGGCATGCATGGCCTGGAGTTTTACGGCCAGATCTCTTACCTCAAGGCTGGTCTGTTCTTTGCCGATCACATCACGGCGGTCAGTCCGACCTACGCGCTGGAGATCACCCGACCGGAGTTTGGTTATGGCATGGAAGCGCTGCTGGAGCAGCGTCTGCGTGAAGGTCGTCTGAGCGGTATTCTCAACGGTGTGGATCCGGGCATCTGGGATCCGGCTCATGACCTGCTGCTGACCGCCCGTTATGACCGCGAAACCCTGGAAAGCAAAGCGGAAAACAAACGTCAGCTGCAGATCGCCATGGGACTGAAGGTCGACGATAAAGTGCCGATTTTCTGCGTCATCAGCCGGCTGACAAAACAGAAAGGGCTCGATCTGGTGCTGGAAGCGCTGCCGGGTCTGCTGGCGCAGGGCGGGCAGCTGGTGCTGCTGGGTCAGGGCGACGCCGAACTGCAGCAGGGTTTCCTTGCGGCCGCGGCGGAACACCCCGGCAGCGTAGGCGTGCAGATTGGCTATCACGAAGCGTTCTCACACCGCATTGTTGGCGGTGCCGATGTGATTATGGTTCCCAGCCGCTTTGAACCCTGCGGGCTGACGCAGCTCTATGGCCTGAAATATGGCACGCTGCCGCTGGTGCGTCGTACCGGTGGCCTGGCCGATACCGTACAGGATAGCTCTCTGGAGAACCTGGCGGATGGTGTTGCCAGCGGCTTCAGTTTTGAAGACAGCAATGCCTGGTCACTGCTGCGGGCTATTCGTCGCGCCTTTGTACTCTGGTCACGGCCTTCACTGTGGCGCTATGTTCAGCGCCAGGCCATGGCGATGGATTTCAGCTGGCAGGTGGCTGCGCAGGCCTACCGCGATCTTTATCAACGTATGCTGTAATTGAGAGATTGGGAGTCCGGATATGAATGCACCTTTCACCTACGCCTCACCCACGCTGACGGTTGAAGCGCTGAAGCACTCAATCGCCTATAAGCTGATGTTTACGATTGGCAAAGATCCTTCAATCGCGAATAAGCACGAGTGGCTGAACGCCTCGCTGCTCGCGGTGCGCGACCGTATGGTGGAGCGCTGGCTGCGTTCCAGCCGTGCGCAGCTGTCGCAGGATGTGCGTCAGGTTTACTACCTGTCGATGGAGTTCCTGATGGGCCGCACGCTGGGCAATGCGCTGCTGGCGATGGGCATTTATGACGATCTCAATCAGGCGCTGGATGAGATGGGACTCAATCTCAGCGAACTGATGGAAGAGGAGAACGATCCCGGACTCGGCAACGGCGGCCTTGGTCGTCTGGCCGCCTGCTTTTTAGATTCGCTGGCAACGTTAGGCCTGCCGGGACGCGGTTACGGCATCCGCTATGACTACGGTATGTTCCGGCAGAACATTGTCGACGGCCAGCAGCGTGAGTCGCCGGACTACTGGCTGGAGTATGGCAATCCGTGGGAATTTCAGCGCCATAATACCCGCTATAAAGTGCGTTTCGGCGGTCGTCTGCAGCATGAGGGCGCGCGCGTTCGCTGGATTGAAACGGAAGAGATTGTCGCGATGGCGTACGATCAAATCATTCCCGGTTTTGACACCGATGCCACCAATACCCTGCGGCTGTGGGGGGCGCAGGCGAGCAATGAGATCAATCTCGGCAAGTTTAACCAGGGCGACTACTTTGCGGCCGTCGAGGACAAAAATCATTCCGAGAACGTTTCGCGGGTTCTCTATCCGGATGATTCAACCTACTCAGGACGCGAGCTGCGGCTGCGTCAGGAGTACTTTCTTGTCTCCTCTACGGTGCAGGATATTCTGCATCGCCACTGGAAAATGCATGAAACCTGGGACAACCTTGCTGACAAAGTCGCTATCCATTTGAACGACACGCATCCGGTTCTGGCGATCCCGGAGCTGATGCGGCTGCTGATTGATGAGTATAAATTCAGCTGGGATGACGCGTTTGAAGTCACCTGTCAGATCTTCTCCTATACCAACCATACGCTGATGAGCGAGGCGCTGGAGACCTGGCCGGTAGATATGATCGGCAAAATTTTGCCGCGTCACCTGAGTATTATTTTCGAGATCAACGATTACTTCCTGAAGACGATTCAGGAGCACTATCCCGACGACTGGGATCTGATGTCGCGCATCTCGATTATTGATGAGAATGATGGCCGCCGCATCCGTATGGCGTGGCTGGCGGTGGTGGTGAGTCACAAAGTAAACGGCGTCTCTGAGCTGCACTCCAATTTGATGGTGCAGTCGCTGTTTGCCGACTTTGCCCGGCTCTTTCCGGGACGTTTCTGCAACAAGACCAACGGCGTGACGCCGCGTCGCTGGCTGGCGCTGGCGAATCCGGCGCTCTCCGGCGTGCTGGATGAAACCATTGGCCGCACCTGGCGCACCGATCTGTCACAGCTCAGCGAGCTGCAGCCGCATATCGACTACCCGGCGTTTATTCGCCAGGTTGCCGATGCCAAATTTGCCAACAAGCAGCGGCTGGCGGCATGGGTCGCCAAAAATATGGATATCGTGCTCAATCCGCACGCGCTGTTCGATGTACAGATCAAGCGTATTCACGAGTACAAACGGCAGCTGCTTAACGTGCTGCATGTGATCACCCGCTATAACCGGATCAAAGCCGATCCCGATGCCAGCTGGGTGCCGCGCGTAAATATTTTTGCCGGTAAAGCCGCCTCGGCCTACTACGTGGCAAAACACATTATCCATCTGATCAACGATGTGGCTGACGTGATCAACAACGATCCGCAGGTAAAGAACAAGCTGAAAGTGGTGTTTATTCCTAACTACGGCGTCAGCCTCGCGCAGATCATCATTCCGGCGGCCGATCTTTCCGAGCAGATCTCCACGGCGGGTACTGAGGCCTCCGGCACCAGTAACATGAAGTTTGCGCTAAACGGCGCGCTGACCATCGGCACGCTGGATGGCGCAAACGTGGAGATGCGCGAGCACGTGGGCGCAGAGAACATCTTTATCTTCGGCAACACCACTCCACAGGTTGAGCAGCTGCGCAAAGAGGGCTACAACCCGCGCAAATACTTTGAGGAAGATGCTGAACTGCATCAGGTGCTGACGCAGATTGCCACCGGCGTCTTCAGCCCGCAGGAGCCGGGACGTTACCGTAACCTGTTTGATGCGCTGGTTAACTTTGGCGACCATTATCAGCTGCTGGCGGATTACCGCAGCTATGTGGATACGCAGGATAAAGTGGATAAGCTTTACCGGCAGCCGGATGAGTGGCAGCGGCGTGCAGCGCTGAATATTGCCGGTATGGGCTACTTCTCGTCAGATCGCACCATTCAGGAGTATGCGGATGAGATCTGGCATATTTCGCCGGTGCGGTTATAAAAAAGGTCGCCATGAATGGCGACCCTGCAAAATATGGCCCGATGCGCATTAATGCGCATCGGGTAACGGCTTACTTCAGCGTAATGCTCTTCACAATGCTGTCTGCATCGCTCTGCGCCTGCTGCTGATTCTCTGCCGGCAGGGTGATCTGCAGCGTCAGCAGCTGATTATCGACTTTTGCCAGCACCACCGTTGACCACGATGTCTGGTTGTTAGCGGAAATCACCGTATCCAGCTGCTGTGCCGGCTGGTCTTTCAGCGTTACCGCTTTATTCGACACCACCTGCAGCTGCGGATCGCGATTGCGCTGCTGCTGCTCCAGACGTTTTGAGAGCGTCTCAAGTGAGTCACTGGTCGGGTCGCCGGCAATCACGATAATGGCGCGCTGGCCGGTTTCATTAGCGTAGACGTGCATATTGGTGGATTCAGAGCCGAGTTTACCGCTCTTATCAGACATGCCCGCAGGCAGCGTAAAGCTCAGTTTCCCTTCCATCAGATTCACCGTCTGAGCGGACTGGCTGACGCTGGTACCGCTGTTGTCAGCAGCATCCTCTTTTTTCTGATCGCACGCCGCCAGGCCCAGCACCAGCAGGCCGATACCTGCATACTTCACTACGTTGCGCATTCTGTTCCCTTTTACAATTCCAGTCTGGCTTATACAAACGGAATCGGCGGTCAAAAGCAACCGCCGATGTGTCAGGAAATCTTAGCGCACCGCGCCATTTCGTCTATGGCACATTAGCCGAAATTGATCTGGCGGGCCTGATGCCGTTCCGCCATGCGCTTCAGGGCGGCATTCAGCAGCAGGCCGTAGGCGGGCAGGAAGAAGATCAGGCAGATCAGCACTTTGAAGCTGTAATCCACCAGGGCAATCTCGACCCAGTGCGCTGCCATGAAGGGATCCTGGCTCTTATAAAAAGCGATAAAGAAAAAGGCCAGCGTATCGCTGACGTTGCCGAGAAACATGGCGCAGGCTGGCGCTATCCACCACTGCGGCAGCTGGCGCAGACGGTTAAAGGCGTGAACGTCAAGGATTTGACCCAGCGCATAGGCCATAAAGCTGGCGCAGGCGATACGGGCGACAAACAGATTGACCTGCTGCAGCGACGCCCAGCCCTGCCATGCCCCCTGATAAAAGAGGCAGGAGATAGCGTACGAGATAAATAGCGCCGGGATCATCACCGCGAGAATAATGCGTCGCGCGAGCGGGGCGCCAAAAATACGCACGGTCAGGTCGGTTGCGAGAAAAATAAAGGGAAAGCTGAACGCACCCCAGGTGGTATGAAAACCGAAAATAGCGACCGGCAGCTGAACCAGATAATTGCTGGAGGTGATCACCAGCAGATGAAACAGCGACAGCCAGAAAAGGGCGTGCATGCGCTGACGCGCAGAAAAAGCGATCATATTGAGCCTTTTTTAACAATGGGGTGAGGGAACCCATCCCTTCATCGTTCGCATTTTTGCTGCGCTGGCTGCGCGTGCTAAAAGACTAACGATTTTGGGGACTAAGCAACGGTATTGAAAAATCGGACGGCATCTTAACCCGTTGCGCAATTTATGCAACGGTTAATTTTAACGCAATCGTTGTCGCCTTGCGCTGCGGAAATGGCGAGCTAGAATGAGCATCCCTGTTTACTGACCGATAAGAGAATCATGAGCGATCCTTTCTCCGCACCCGACCATACGCTGGACGCGCTGGGCCTGCGCTGCCCTGAACCCGTGATGATGGTACGCAAGACGGTACGCACGATGCAGGCGGGTGAAACGCTGCTGATTATTGCCGACGATCCGGCGACTACGCGCGATATCCCCGGCTTCTGCCGCTTTATGGATCACGATTTACTGGCACAGCAGACCGAAGCGCTGCCGTACCAGTATCTGATCAGGAAAGGCGCGGAGGCCTGACGGGGGGCTGGCGCAGCAGACGCAGAGCGTTTGCGGTCACCAGCGCCGTAGCGCCCGAATCGGCCAGCACTGCCAGCCACAAGCCGGTTAAGCCGAGCAGCGTCGTGAGCAGAAACAGCGCCTTCAGCCCCAGCGCCAGCGTAATATTCTGCAGTACGATGGCGCGGGCGCGTCGCGCCAGCGCGACGGTCTGCGGCAGAAGGGTCAGGCGGTTCTGCGTCAGCGCAGCGTCGGCCGTTTCCAGCGCCACGTCGGTGCCGCTGCCCATAGCAATCCCGATAGCCGCCGCTTTCATCGCTGGCGCATCATTAATGCCGTCACCTACCATCGCCAGCGGCTGCTGCTGGCTCAGCGCGCGTACAGCACTGACTTTGTCTGCCGGCAGCAAACCCGCCCGATATTCAATATTAAGTTCTGCCGCTATGGCGGCGGCCGCACGCGGGTTATCACCGGTCAGCATGACGCTGGCGATCCCCGCGGCTCTGAGCTGATCGATAGCCGCCGCAGCCTCTTCACGCAGCCGATCCTGCAGCGCCAGCAGCCCCAGCGGCCGATCTGCCTGCAGCAGGATCACCACCGTGTTGCCCTCGCGCTCGTACTCCATCACACGCTGCCGCTGCTGCTCGCTCAATCCCGGCGCGGCACGCGGTGTCAGCAGCTGATAAGGGACGCCGTCGATGCTCGCGCGAATGCCGCTGCCCGCCAGCGCCTGCTGCTGTTGCGCATCCGGCAGAATCAGCTGCCGTTTCGCGGCTTCTGCGACAATTGCCTGCGCCAGCGGATGCCCGGACCCGCGCTCTGCCGCCGCCGCGAGGCGCAGCAGCGCCGCTTCGTCAGTCTGACCAAAAGCGTGGATCGCCGTAACCTGCGGTTTACCCAGGGTCAGCGTGCCGGTTTTGTCGAAGGCGATAACCTGCACGCGGCTCAGCTGCTCCAGCGCGGCGCCACCTTTAAGCAGCACGCCCTGACGCGCGGCAGAGGCCAGCGCTGAAGTCACCGCCGCCGGCGTTGAGATCACCAGCGCGCAGGGGCAGCCAATCAGCAGCAGCGTCAGCCCTTTATAGATCCACGGCTGCCACTCTCCCAGGCCAGAGAGCGGCGGGACCACCATCACCAGTAGCGCCAGCAGCATAATGGCCGGCGTATAGATGCGGCTAAAGCGATCGATAAAGCGTTCTGCCGGTGCGCGATGGCTCTCCGCTTCATCGATGAGCTGCAGGATACGATCGATAGCGCTCTCTCCCGGCAGAGAGGTCACTTTTATCTGCACCAGCCGATCAACGCTGGTGGCGCCCGCCATCAGCCGATCGCCGGGCTGATGGCTCACCGGCAGGGACTCACCGGTTAATGCGCTTTCATCAAAGCTGGCGCTGAACTGCAGCAGCTCGCCATCAACCGGCAGGCGGCCGCCGGCGGCAACTTCAATAATGTCGCCCGGCTGCAGCGCCGCCAGCGGGACCGCAACGCGCTGCGCGCCCTGCAGCCGTGTCGCACGCTCCGGACGCAGCGCCATCAGAGCGGTCACACCGCGTCGCGCCTGCGCTGCGGCCCAGGCCTCAAGCCGCTCACCGATTAAAAACAGCAGCAGCACCATCGCAGCTTCGGCATGAGCGCCCGTTACCAGCGCGCCGGCTGCAGCCGCCGTCATCAGCGTTTCGATTGAGAAAGGCGAGCCGCTGCGGATCCGCTGCCAGGCGCTGTGCGCGACCGGCAGGAGACCGGCCAGCGCGGTCGCAACAAACAGGCGATCGCCCCAGATCGGTGACTGCTGACTTATCAGCCAGCTCGTCAGCATCAGCAGTGCCAGCAGCAGCAGCGCGGCGCGATCGCGCCAGCATGAAGTCGCCGGCGGGGGAGCGGGGGCATCAGCGGCGTGCAGCCTGAAGCCCGCCTGTTTTACCGCCTGTTCTATAGCGGCCTGCATGGCAGCGGGAGCGCAGACTTCCAGCTTTTCACTGGCAAAAATCACGCGCGCCTGCGTGACCTGCGGCAGCTTTTGTACGGCGGTTTCGATAGTGCGCGCGCAGCCCGGGCAGTCCATCCCGGTAATTCGCCAGCGCAGTGCAGGCTGCCCGTTAGCAGAGCCTCTGTGTTCATCCGCGTCAGCTGGCGCCGCGCTTCCGGCACAGCAGGCGGTGCCGGTTGTGACGGGCGTGGTCAGACGGGTGAAGCGGGCCGCGGGCAGGGGGCGCACGGCAGCGTGTGGCCGCAGTTTGCTGCCCGGCCGGTCACAGCCGCAGGGGGAAATCTGTTGATGCATGGAGCCTCCGGTATCAGTAACGGGCAGCTGCCCGTTACTGAAGGCTACACTCTGGAGTCAGCTCCAGAGTCAAGCCCGGAATGGCCGGATTATCAGGAGAGCCAGAGTGAACGCACGATCATAAAATGACCGGCAAAATAGCAGGCGGCGACAATGGCGCTGTCAGCGCTGAAGCGGCGGCGATAATGTGAAATAAACCAGATAATATTGGCCAGCAGCAGCAGGCCCGCACCAATCAGCAGCGAGAAACTGTAGTCGGTCGGACGGAAAAAGTAGTTTTCAGCCGCCATCCAGTTCATCACCAGCGTCATGCCAATCAGGGTACAGATGGGCCAGCGCAGCTCCTCCAGCCGCGTCCAGAGCAGCGCAATGACCGCAACGCCGATAATCAGAAACGTCAGCGGAATAGGCCAGTAGAAGCTCATGGTCATATGGGCGGTAAAACTGATGGTGTAGAGCAGATGCGAAAGGAAAAACGCGCCCAGCGCATAAAGCATTTGCTGTCGGGGCAGCAGCATCAGCGCATCGCCTGCCAGCGTGGCAATCAGTCCGGCAAGGATCAGATAGTCAGTGGTGTTCACGGCCGGTGCCTGCCAGGCCCAGGCAACCAGCAGCAGCAGGGTAACAGGTTTAAACAGCCAGCGTTGCCACTGCGGACCGCGATAGGAGGCATCCACATAAAGCCAGCCGGAAAAAAGTACTGCAAGGAAAGACCAAAGCATTTTTTCTCCCTTTTGTAGACCAGATGTCCACACTGTTGAAATATCCCAGACTCTCTTTGAGTTTAAGTTACCGCTGGCAAATGTGACAATCGGGCAACTCTGGTTGTATGCTTTAGCTTCTTTTTTAATGATCAAATGAAGTGAAGTGCGAGCAAAAACATGAGCAAACCACCGCTAATCTTTTTTATCGTCCTGGCGATTATCGCCATTCTGGCGACCCGGCAGTTTATCAAGCAGCGGCGGGAAGCTGCGGTTAACGACGCCTCCCCGGTACGATCGCTGACCGTGCAGGTAAAAACCAAGCGTGAATATCCGGCACCGAATCGTCGTTCGCGTCAGCGCGAAGAGATTGCCGGTGAAGAGATGAAATATGAAGCCTGGTTTCATCCGCTGAACGGGGCGAGCGACATTAAAACCGCGGTCAGCGCCAGCGATTATCACCAGATGGATAAGGGCGTAAAAGGCGAGCTGAAGATGCAGGGCAGCCGTTTTGTCAGCTTTACCCCCGCGCGCTGAAACCGGAGCGCTGGCAAAGGTACCCCGGTTAGCGCCGGATCACATCTTCGGATAGTGCTTTTTCTGCCAGGCGAGCAGCTCAAATACCCCGAAAAAGAAAATCTTAGCCTGCGTGGCGCCGCTCAGCTTCGGCGCCTCTTTAGGCTGGGTGGCGCGCAGCAGCACCAGCTGCAGTCCATGCATAATCACCATGAAAAACAGGGCGACATGCACAAAATAGCGCAGCGGTGTGGGGAAAGGGTGCACCAGATTAAGCAGCAGAAAAGCCCAGACGCAAATCATCAGTAACCGTCCCAGATTAAGCCACATCATGCGCCTCCTGTTGGCGTTGATAGAGTCGATAGGCGACCTGACCGGCGATCTTCTCCCGGTAAAGCTGCCAGCTGGCGGGCACGTCAGGCGCCCCCTGTTCCACTTCACTTTCCACGTAAATCAGCGCGTCTGCGCTCAGCCACTGATTGCGCTCCAGCAGCGCCAGCGTCTCCGCCAGCAGCCCTTTGCGAAAGGGTGGATCGACAAATACGATATCAAAAGCTTCGCCAGGCTGCGCCAGCCACTGCAGCGCGCTGGTCTGCACCACCGTCGCCTGCGTGGCGCGCAGCGTGTCGACATTGCGCGACAGCTGCTGCGCTACGCTGCGCTCCAGCTCCAGCAGCGTGACTGAACCCGCATAGCGCGACAGCGCTTCGAGACCCAGCGCGCCGCTGCCGGCGAAGCAGTCGAGGCAGCGCGCCTGCGGAAGATCGGGCGCCAGCCAGTTAAACAGGGTTTCGCGTACGCGATCGGTCGTGGGGCGCAGGCCTGCGCTATCCGGCACCGGAAGTTTACGGCCGCGCCACTGGCCGCCAATGATGCGGATCTGGCCAGCGCCGCCGCCGCTGCGGGGTGATTTACTCATTTTGCTCACAACTCGTCATAATTTGTTGCGTAGTTTAACGGGCGCGACAGGCAGAAGAAACGTAAAAAAGGGTGCTGTGGTGCGGTGGCCGGAAAGTGTTAGACTATTGAACGATACAAGCGTGCGTAATTCGCTGATTTTACGCCGCAGAAAGCTAAAAAACTGAATTTATATCCCCTGGGGACAGCGTGCTACCGGGAATAAGCCATCGAGGAGTGTAGTTACACAATGGCAAAAGAGAAAAAACGCGGCTTTTTTTCCTGGCTGGGATTTGGCAAGGAAGAGCAGGCACCCGCCCCGGCTGAAGAGCAGGTAAAAGAGCAGCCTGCAGAGGAGGCTCAGCCCGCTGCCGCTGAAGAGAGTGCGTCAGAGCGTGCCGAAGCGCAGGCAGCAGAAACCGTTGCGCTGACGGAGCAACTGGCGAAAGAGCAGGCGGCAGCAGATCAGGCAGCCCGGCATGCGCTGCCACCTGAAGAGGCCATCATCACCGCGCAGCCGGAGGAGATCCTGCCGGAAGAGGAGTCTGAACTGGCGCCGCTGCCGGTTGCTGAAGAGACCCTGCCGCAAGAAGAACCTGAACTGGCGCCGCTGCCGGAAGAGATACCGGCTGCCACTGCCGGGGAGCCACCGCTGACAGCCGCCGTCGCGCCGGAGCCGGTTCTGCCCGGCGATGAAAGCCAGCTGGCGGAAGCGGAACCTCTGGCAGATGAGGATGCGCCGCTCAGCGATGAAGAGCTGGAGGCACTGGCGCTGGCGGAAACCTACGCTGAAGACGCCGCTGCAGACTCTGCAGACACCGTAAGCGATCTTCCGCTGGCGGCCGCGCCTATTGTGGCGCAGGAGCAGGAGCGTCCGACTAAAGAGGGCTTTTTTGCGCGCCTCAAGCGCAGCCTGGTTAAAACGCGCACCAACCTTGGCTCAGGTTTTATCAGCCTGTTTCGCGGTAAAAAGATTGATGACGACCTGTTTGACGAGCTGGAAGAGCAGCTGCTGATTGCGGATGTGGGCGTGGAAACTACTCGCCGGATTATCACCAGCCTGACTCAGCAGGCGAGCCGCAAACAGCTGCGCGATGCTGAAGCGCTCTATGGTCTGCTGAAGGCGGAAATGGCCGGCATTCTCGATAAAGTCGATGCGCCGCTGGATGTCAGTGGCAAAACGCCGTTTGTGATCCTGATGGTCGGCGTAAACGGCGTCGGCAAAACCACCACTATCGGTAAACTGGCGCGCCAGTATCAGGCGGAAGGCAAATCGGTGATGCTGGCTGCCGGCGATACCTTCCGTGCCGCTGCGGTCGAGCAGCTGCAGGTGTGGGGAGAGCGCAATCATATTCCGGTTGTGGCACAGCATACCGGTGCGGATTCCGCCTCGGTGATTTTCGATGCTATTCAGGCGGCGAAGTCGCGCAATGTGGATGTGTTAATTGCGGATACCGCTGGTCGCCTGCAGAACAAATCGCACCTGATGGAAGAGCTGAAAAAAATCACCCGCGTGATGAAGAAGCTGGATGAGGATGCGCCGCATGAAGTGATGCTGACGTTAGATGCCAGCACCGGACAGAATGCGGTGAGTCAGGCAAAACTGTTTAATGAAGCGGTAGGGCTGACCGGTATCGCCCTGACCAAGCTGGACGGCACGGCGAAGGGGGGCGTTATCTTCTCCATTGCCGATCAGTTCGGCATTCCTATTCGCTATATCGGTGTCGGAGAAGGCATCGAAGATTTACGGCCATTTAAGGCCGAAGACTTTATTGAGGCACTGTTTGCCCGAGAGGAATGATTGGCATGATTCGCTTTGAAGAAGTCAGTAAGGCTTATCTGGGAGGGCGCCAGGCGCTGCAGGGCGTTGATTTTCATCTGCGTCCCGGCGAAATGTCCTTCCTGACCGGACACTCCGGCGCGGGTAAAAGTACCCTGCTGAAGCTGATTTGCGGCATTGAGCGTCCGAGCGCCGGGCAGATCTGGTTCAGCGGGTACGATATCTCTCGCCTGCGTCACAGCGAAGTGCCGTTTCTGCGGCGCCAGATTGGCATGATTTTCCAGGATCACCATCTGCTGATGGATCGCTCTGTCTATGACAATGTGGCTATCCCGCTGATTATTTCCGGCGCCAGCGGCGAAGATATCCGCCGTCGTGTTTCAGCGGCCCTGGATAAAGTCGGCCTGCTCGACAAAGCGAAAAGTTACCCGATTCAGCTCTCCGGCGGTGAACAGCAGCGCGTGGGTATTGCGCGCGCGGTGGTTAATAAACCCGCCGTACTGCTGGCAGATGAACCCACCGGTAACCTCGATAATGCGCTGTCAGAAGATATCCTGCGCCTGTTTGAAGAGTTCAACCGGGTTGGGGTAACGGTACTGATGGCAACCCACGATCTGGGGCTGATCGCGCGGCGTAACTACCGCGTGATGACGCTGAATCAGGGACGTCTGCACGGAGGCCACGATGGTCAATAAACGCAACAAGCGCCCGGCGGCGGCCAGACCGGCAAAGCAGCCTAAAACCCCGTCAAAGCGCAAAGCGCTGAAAGGTGGCTGGCAGGAGCAGTGGCGCTACGCCCTGCGCGGTACCCTGTCTGATATGTGGCGCCAGCCGCTGGCAACGCTGCTTACCGTTATGGTTATCGCGATTTCACTGACGCTGCCCAGCGTCTGTTACATGGTGTGGAAAAACGTCAGCCAGGCGGCCACCCAGTGGTATCCGGCGCCGCAGCTGACGGTCTATCTCGACAAGACGCTGGACGACAGTGCGGCAGAAAACGTCACCGCACAGCTTAAGCAGCTGGAAGGCGTCGACAGTGTGAACTACCTGACGCGCGACGAGGCGCAGAGTGAGTTTCGCAACTGGTCTGGTTTTGGCGGCGCGATGGATCTGCTGGAGCAAAATCCGCTGCCGGCGGTGGCCATCATCACGCCGAAGCTTAATTTCCAGAACTCAGACACTATGGCAAGCCTGCGCGATCGGGTGGCAAAAGTGCAGGGCGTGGATGAAGTACGGATGGATGACAGCTGGTTTGCCCGTCTGGCGGCGCTGACCGGTCTGGTCGGGCAGGTGGCCTCTATGATCGGTCTGCTGATGATTGTGGCAGTGTTCCTGGTGATTGGTAACAGCGTCCGGCTCAGCATCTTTGCCCGGCGTGACACCATCAACGTCCAGAAGCTGATTGGCGCAACGGATGGCTTTATCCTGCGGCCGTTCCTCTATGGCGGTGCGCTGCTCGGTTTTGCCGGTGCGCTGCTGTCGCTGGTGCTGTCTGAAGTGCTGGTGCTGCGACTGCAGTCGGTGGTGGCGCAGGTCGCGTCGGTGTTTGGCACCGCCTTTACGCTTGAAGGTTTTGCGTGGGACGAAGGCCTGCTGCTGCTGCTGATTGCCGCCATTATTGGCTGGATTGCTGCCTGGCTTGCCACTGTACAACATTTACGCCGATTTACGCCGCAGTAACCCATGGCAACGATTTTTTGATATACTCTTCCTCTGCCGCCAGCGATGCAGGCGCAGAGGAATGCTCCGATTTTCCCCGCTGTCACCTGTGTGTAAAATATTCACTGCTATAATTGAACTTGTGGATAACCCTGGCGTCTAATTAGCACAGATTGCTGTTGGTTTTCGCCTGACGTTGACATACTGTAGCGTCTGCGTAAGGACACGCGCAGCAACTCCATTGAATTTGTGAGGGTTTGAATGACCAAAGAAATGCAAACTTTAGCGATTGCTCCTCTGGGCAACCTGGAATCTTACGTTCGGGCTGCCAACAACTGGCCGGTATTGACGGCAGAAGAGGAAAAAGCACTGGCTGAGCGGCTGCATTACCAGGGCGATCTGGATGCAGCGAAAACGCTGATCCTGTCACACCTGCGCTTTGTTGTTCACATCGCACGTAACTATGCAGGTTATGGTTTGCCACAGGCGGATCTGATTCAGGAAGGCAACATCGGCCTGATGAAAGCGGTGCGCCGTTTTAATCCGGAAGTGGGCGTGCGCCTGGTCTCATTTGCAGTGCACTGGATCAAAGCAGAGATCCACGAGTACGTGCTGCGCAACTGGCGCATTGTCAAAGTCGCTACTACCAAAGCGCAGCGTAAGCTGTTCTTTAACCTGCGTAAAACCAAGCAGCGTCTGGGCTGGTTTAATCAGGATGAAGTTGACATGGTGGCGCGTGAACTCGGCGTCAGCACGAAAGATGTGCTGGAGATGGAGTCGCGTATGGCGGCACAGGACATGACCTTTGATATGTCCTCTGACGATGAGGCGGGCGACGGCAAGCCAATGGCTCCCGTACTCTACCTGCAGGATAAAACATCAGACTTCGCTGACGGTATCGAAGAGGATAACTGGGACGCCCACGCAGCGGATAAGCTGAGTGATGCGATGCTCAGCCTGGATGAACGCAGTCAGCATATCATCCGTGCCCGCTGGCTGGATGATGACAATAAAACCACGCTGCAGGAGCTGGCCGACCGCTATGGCGTTTCAGCAGAGCGCGTGCGTCAGCTGGAAAAGAATGCGATGAAAAAGCTGCGCATGGCGATTGAAGCCTGACAGTTCGCAGACGGTAATAAGGGCAACCTCAGGGTTGCCCTTTTTTATGTCCGCCATCCGGCCGCGTAACGCTACTCTGCCACTTTTACCCAGCCATCTGCCTGCGCGCGGAAGCCACACGCCTGCATAAACGCCGCCCGGATCCCCTGGTCAGCATAGCCATCATCCGCAATCCACCAGTGATCCTGCGAACCATTCTGCGCCAGAGTCTCCTCCAGTAAGTAACGCCCGACGCCGCGCCGGCGCGTAGCCTCACGGACTTCAAAGTGCGTGATTTTGCCGTGGGTACCGCGGATTTCCAGCTGCAGCGCGCCCAGCAGCCGATCGTTAAACCGCGCGGCATAGAGCCGCTGCGTATCACTCAATGTCTTTTCCAGCTGCGCAATATCCTGCTGTGGCCAGATTTTAGCGAGATCGATGCGATCCTGCGGCGTAAGTGAAACGATACGCTGAATAGTGAGTTTCATAACCCGTACCTGTACTGGCAGAAAGGGCATAGTGTAGCGAATTTATACAGTCAGAGCGCTGTCACTTTTTTGCGATAAAAACAGGTCAAATGGCAGACACTTTGCCAGGATTGTGGAGTAAGCCCGCAACGATTGCCGAATAAGCCAGCATAACGCGCTACCCTGGTGCACAAATTACGGCCATAACCTCCAGAGTATTATGCTGTTCAGGCCGCTCATTACTGAATATGTCAGTTGATTTACAGCAGAAAATTCCTGTTTAATAACCTGAAAATAAAGCTGTTTTAACAAAAAAAGCCAGATAAGAACGCTAACTCCTTCTATCTGAATCAGTTTCCTCTTTCACTGGCTGAAATAAAACCAATCACAACAGACACGACATAACAGATGGGGAAGTACGCATGAAGATGAGTAAAGGACGCGCGTTACTGGCGGGCTGCGTTGCACTGGCAATGAGCCATGCCGCGCTGGCTGCCGATATTAAAATCGCTATCGTGGGTGCAGCAACCGGCCCGGTCGCGCAATATGGTGATATGCAGTTCACGGGTGCAGCGCAGGCGATCAAAGATATTAATGCCAAAGGCGGCGTAAACGGCGACAAGCTGGTTGGCGTGGAGTATGACGACGCGTGCGACCCGAAACAGGCGGTTGCGGTGGCGAACAAAGTGGTTAACGACGGCATTAAATATGTTATCGGCCATCTCTGCTCCTCTTCTACGCAGCCTGCGTCTGACATCTATAACGATGAAGGCATTCTGATGATCACGCCGGCCGCCACCGCCCCTGAACTGACGGCGCGTGGCTATGCTGACGTTATGCGCACTACCGGTCTGGATTCCGATCAGGGGCCGACGGCAGCGACCTATATTCTGGAGCAGATCAAGCCGAAGCGTATTGCCGTTGTGCATGACAAGCAGCAGTACGGCCAGGGTCTGGCGGAGTCCGTGCAGAAAACCCTGAAGGCCAAAGGTGGCAACGTGGTGCTGTTTGAGGGCATCACCGCCGGCGATAAAGATTTCTCCACGCTGATTGCCCGCCTGAAGAAAGAGAACGTCGATTTTGTTTACTACGGCGGCTACTACCCGGAGCTGGGGCAGATCCTGCGCCAGGCAAAAACTGCCGGCCTGAAAGCGGGCTTTATGGGACCAGAGGGCGTGGGTAACGCCTCACTCTCCAATATTGCTGGCGATGCGTCAGAAGGGCTGTACGTCACGCTGCCAAAGCGTTATGACCAGCTGCCGGAGAACAAAGCGATCGTTGATGCCATTAAGGGCAACAGCGCTTCAAACCGCAAAGATCCGACCGGCCCGTTTGTCTGGACCACCTATGCCGCAATCCAGTCGCTGGTGGCGGGCATTGAGCGCAGCAAAAGCGATGAGCCCGATGCGATTGCAAAAAACCTGAAAGAGGGCGCACCGGTGCCAACCGTGATGGGCAACCTGAGCTGGGATCAGAAAGGCGATCTGAAAGGGTTCGAGTTCGGCGTGTTTAAATGGCACAAAGATGGCTCATCAACCGCAGTGAAATAAGCGCTGTTAACCGGTTCTACCGCATAGCGTAACTATCTCCCCCTCCCGTGCGCGGGCGGGGGCAGGGAGCTGGCAGACGCGCCGCGAGCGGTTTGCTGCCCTGACCCTTTCTTACCCCAGAGAGGGAATCTCTGATCCACTTGCAGGTCCTCATTATGTCCGAGCAGTTTCTCTATTTTATTCAGCAGATGTTCAACGGGGTCACCCTCGGGAGCACCTATGCGCTGATCGCGATTGGCTACACCATGGTGTATGGCATTATCGGCATGATCAACTTCGCCCACGGCGAGGTTTACATGATCGGCAGCTATGTCTCTTTTATTGTCATTGCCGCCCTGATGATGATGGGCATTGATACCTCGTGGCTGATGATCGCCGCCGGTTTTATCATGGCAGTGATCATCTCCAGCGCTTACGGCTGGAGTATTGAACGCGTTGCCTATAAGCCGGTGCGCGCTTCCAAGCGGCTGATTGCGCTTATCTCCGCCATCGGGATGTCTATTTTCCTGCAAAACTACGTCAGCCTGACCCAGGGCTCGCGCGATCTGGCGCTGCCCAGTCTGATCACCGGCCAGTGGACATTGGGTGAAAGCAACGGCTTCGCCGCCACGCTCACGACCATGCAGCTGGTGATCTGGGTAGTGACGTTTCTGGCAATGCTGGCGCTGACGCTGTTTATCCGCTATTCGCGTATGGGCCGCGCCTGCCGCGCCTGCGCAGAAGATCTGAAAATGGCCAGCCTGCTGGGCATCAATACCGACCGCGTCATTTCGCTGACCTTTGTGATTGGTGCGGCTATGGCAGCGGTTGCTGGCGTGCTGCTGGGGCAGTTCTACGGCTCAATCAACCCGTTTATCGGCTTTATGGCCGGCATGAAAGCATTTACTGCAGCGGTGCTGGGCGGTATCGGCAGTATTCCGGGCGCCATGATTGGCGGACTGGTACTCGGCATTGCGGAAGCGCTGACGTCAGCTTACCTCTCGACGGAATATAAAGATGTGGTCTCCTTTGCGCTGCTGATCGTGGTATTGCTGGTGATGCCAACCGGTATCCTGGGCCGCCCGGAGGTAGAGAAAGTATGAAGCGTCTCGGGCTGCTTAACGCCGTGCTTTCCGCGGCAATGCTGCTGGTACTGGCCAGCTTCTTTATGGGCATGCGTCTCGACCTGGATGGCACCCGGCTGATTGTGGTCAGCGCGGGCGAGGTTCGCTGGAACTGGATCTTCGCTGGCTGCGCGGTGGTCTTTATCTTTCAGCTGCTGCGTCCGCTGTTTTCAGGCCGGTTTCACCGCAGCGGTAAAGCCTTTGTGCTGCCGGCGTTTGATGGATCTACCGCGAAGCAGAAACTGCTGATGGCGCTGCTGATCGTCGCTGCCGTTGCGTGGCCGCTGTTTGCCTCACGCGGCAGCATCGACATTGCTACGCTGACGCTGATCTACGTCATGCTGGGACTGGGGCTTAACGTGGTGGTTGGCCTCTCCGGACTGCTGGTGCTGGGCTACGGCGGTTTTTATGCCATTGGCGCCTATACCTTTGCGCTGCTGAACCACTACTACGGTTTTGGCTTCTGGGAGAGCCTGCCGCTGGCGGGCATCGTGGCGGGCGCCTTTGGCCTGATGCTGGGATTTCCGGTGCTGCGCCTGCGCGGCGACTATCTGGCGATTGTCACGCTCGGTTTCGGTGAAATCGTGCGTATTCTGCTGCTGAACAGTACGTCGATTACCGGCGGGCCGAACGGTATCGCGCAAATCCCCAAACCCGGCCTGTTTGGCATTGAGTTTGGCCGCCGCGTCAGCGAAGGGGGCTGGACGACGTTCCACGAGCTGACCGGGCTTGCCTACAACCCCAATCACCGCGTGATTTTCCTCTATCTGGTCGCGCTGCTGCTGGTGGTACTGACGCTATTTGTGATCAATCGCCTGCTGCGTATGCCGCTGGGGCGCGCATGGGAAGCGCTGCGCGAAGATGAGATCGCCTGCCGCTCGCTGGGGCTGAGCCCGACGCGCATCAAGCTGACCGCCTTTACCATCAGCGCCGTATTTGCCGGTTTTGCCGGGACGCTGTTTGCAGCGCGCCAGGGCTTTGTCAGCCCGGAGTCGTTTACGTTTGTTGAATCCGCTTTTGTGCTGGCTATCGTGGTACTGGGCGGGATGGGGTCTCAGCTGGCGGTGATCCTCGCGGCGATCCTGCTGGTGGTATCGCGTGAACTGATGCGCGATCTTAATGAGTACAGCATGCTGGTGCTGGGCGGCCTGATGGTGCTGATGATGATCTGGCGTCCGCAGGGGTTGCTACCGATGAAGCGTCCGCATCTGAAACTGAAAAAGAGCAAACAGGGAGAGCAGGCATGAGTCAGCCTTTATTAGCCGTTGAAGGCCTGATGATGCGTTTTGGCGGCCTGCTGGCCGTCAACAATGTGGCACTGGCGCTGCATCCGCAGGAAATTGTTTCGCTTATCGGACCCAACGGTGCCGGTAAAACCACCGTGTTTAACTGCCTGACCGGCTTCTATAAGCCGACCGGCGGCACCATTAAATTGCGCGATCGGCCGCTGCAGGGCCTGCCGGGACAGAAAATCGCGCGCATGGGCATTGTGCGCACGTTTCAGCACGTGCGGCTGTTCCGTGAGATGACGGTGATTGAAAATCTGCTGGTGGCGCAGCATCAGCATCTGAAAAGCGGCGTCTTTTCCGGCCTGTTAAAAACACCGGCGTTTCGCCGCGGTGAGAGCGAGGCGCTCGATCGCGCAGCCATCTGGCTGGAGCGTATCGGCCTGCTGGAGCTGGCAAACCGCCAGGCGGGTAATCTGGCTTACGGCCAGCAGCGCCGGCTGGAAATTGCCCGCTGCATGGTCACGCGCCCGGAGATCCTGATGCTGGACGAACCGGCCGCGGGCCTTAACCCGCGTGAAACGCATGAGCTGGATGCGCTGATCGCCGAGCTGCGCAGCGAGCACAAGGTATCAGTACTGCTGATTGAACACGATATGAAGCTGGTGATGGGCATTTCCGACCGCATCTACGTGGTCAATCAGGGAACGCCGCTGGCGAACGGTACACCGGAACAGATCCGCAACAACCCGGACGTGATCCGGGCTTATTTAGGTGAGGCGTAAGATGGCAAACCCGATGTTAACGCTGCAGGGTGTAAGCGCCCACTACGGTCCGATCCAGGCGCTGCACAATATTAATCTGCATATCAGTCAGGGGGAGATCGTCACGCTGATTGGTGCCAACGGCGCCGGTAAAACCACGCTGCTGGGTACGCTGTGCGGCGAGCCACGCGCCACCAGCGGCACCATTGTGTTTGACGGAAAAAACATTACCGACTGGCAGACGGCAAAAATCATGCGGGAGGCGATCGCGATCGTGCCGGAAGGGCGTCGGGTGTTTTCCCGCATGACGGTGGAGGAGAATCTGGCGATGGGCGGTTTCTTTGCCAGCCGGCATGAGTATCAGACGCGTATTGAGCGGGTTTACCAGCTCTTTCCCCGGCTGGCAGAACGCAAAGTGCAGCGTGCCGGTACCATGTCCGGCGGTGAACAGCAGATGCTGGCGATTGGTCGTGCGCTGATGAGCCAGCCGCGTCTGCTGCTGCTGGATGAACCCTCGCTCGGGCTGGCGCCTATCATCATCCAGCAGATTTTTGACACTATTGAGCAGCTGCGTAAAGAGGGGATGACCATCTTTCTGGTTGAGCAAAACGCCAATCAGGCGCTGAAGCTTGCCGATCGCGGTTACGTGCTGGAGAACGGTCACGTGGTGCTGGAGGACAGCGGTGAGGCGCTGCTCTCTAACGAAGCGGTGCGCAGCGCCTATCTCGGTGCCTGATCGGCCTGCGGCCCGGTATCCTGCCGGGCCGCCTTTTTCCTGCCTGCCGCTTTTTTGCTGAAAAATGTGCACAACGTTCACGTTTTACCGCCCGGCTGGCGCGTTTCTGTGTGTCATATCTCTGTCATATTTCGGTTATTTTTCTATCATCTTCCCGTGTCATGTTACTCCGCGAACAAAAAATGCGTGATATTGCGCGTACCTAACAGCACAGGAAAACTTTATGACCGCTTTAACGCTTCGTCCCCGTCTGATGAGTGTGTTGCTTGGTCTGGCGCTCAGCGGTAACGCGCTGGCTGCGACCGAAATCCCTTTCTGGCACTCAATGGAAGGGGAGTTAGGCAAAGAAGTTGACTTTCTGGCACAGCGTTTTAACCAGGCGCATCCCGATTACAAAATTGTGCCCACTTACAAAGGTAACTACGAGCAGAGCCTGGCGGCGGGGATCGCAGCGGTACGCACCGGTAAAGCGCCTGCGCTGCTGCAGGTCTATGAAGTCGGTACGGCAACCATGATGGCCTCGAAAGCGATTGTGCCGGTGCACGACGTGTTCAGCCAGGCTGGCGTGCAGATGGATGCGAAGCAGTTTGTGCCAGCCGTGGCGGGTTACTACAGCGACAGCAGCGGTCAGCTGATCTCTCAGCCGTTTAACAGCTCAACGCCGGTGCTCTACTACAACAAAGATGCCTTTAAAAAAGCGGGGCTGGATCCGGAGCAGCCGCCGAAAACCTGGCAGGAGCTGGCAAAAGACGCCGCTGCGCTGCGTAAAGCCGGCATGAGCTGCGGCTATGCCAGCGGCTGGCAGGGCTGGATCCAGATTGAAAACTTCAGCGCGTGGCATGCGCTGCCGGTAGCCAGTAAAAACAACGGCTTCGACGGCACGGATGCGGTGCTGGAGTTCAACAAGCCGGTGCAGGTGCGGCATATCCAGATGCTCGAAGAGATGAACAAAAAAGGTGATTTTACCTACTTTGGACGCAAGGATGAGCCGACCGCCAAGTTTTATAACGGCGACTGCGGGATCACGACCGCCTCTTCCGGCTCGCTGGCGGATATCAAGCACTACGCCAAATTTAACTTCGGCGTAGGCATGATGCCGTATGACGAGACCGTGCCTGAAGCACCGCAGAACGCCATCATCGGTGGCGCCAGCCTGTGGGTGATGAAAGGCAAAGATGCGGCCACCTATAAAGGGGCGGCGGAGTTTATGAAGTTCCTCGCGCAGCCGGAGATTGCCGCCGAATGGCATCAGAAAACCGGCTACCTGCCGATCACTACCGCCGCCTACGAGCTGACCAGAAAGCAGGGTTTCTATGAGAAGAACCCGGGCGCGGATATCGCTACCCGGCAGATGCTCAACAAAGATCCGCTGCCATACACCAAAGGGATGCGTCTCGGCAATATGCCGCAAATCCGCACGGTGGTAGATGAAGAGCTGGAAGGCGTCTGGACCGGCAAGCAGACGCCGCAGGCAGCACTGGATAACGCGGTTAAGCGCGGTAATGCACTGCTGCGTCGCTTTGAACAGCAGGTGAAATAAATCCGATCCACCGGGAGCGGCGCTGGGTCGCTCCCGCTTTCAGCGTGAGTTCGCTATGCCCTCATCGTCTCGTCCGGTCTTTCGTGCCCGGCTGCTGCCCTATTTGCTGATGGCACCGCAGCTGATTATCACCGCCATCTTCTTTCTCTGGCCTGCCGGAGAAGCACTCTGGTATTCGCTGCAGAGCATCGATCCGTTTGGCATCTCCAGCACCTTTGTCGGGCTGGAGAACTTCAGCCGTCTGTTCAGCGATCCCTACTATCTCGACTCCTTCTGGACCACGATAGTGTTCAGCCTGCTGGTCACGGTGCTGGGGATGCTGTTCTCGCTCCTGCTGGCCGCGCTGGTTGACTATGTTGTGCGTCTGCAGAAGCTCTATCAGACCCTGCTGCTGCTGCCGTACGCGGTGGCACCGGTGGTCGCCGCAGTGCTGTGGATGTTCCTCTTTAATCCAGGGCTTGGGCTGCTTAGCCATCTGCTTAATCAGATGGGCTATAACTGGAACTATGCGCAGAACAGCGGTCAGGCGATGTTTCTGATCGTGCTCGCCTCTATCTGGCAGCAGATGAGCTACAACTTTCTGTTTTTCTTCGCGGCGCTGCAGTCGATTCCGAAGTCGCTGACTGAGGCGGCCGCTATCGACGGGGCCGGGCCGGTACGGCGCTTTTTTCATCTTTCTCTGCCGCTGATTACGCCGGTGAGCTTCTTTCTGCTGGTGGTCAACCTGGTCTACGCCTTCTTTGATACCTTCCCGGTCATTGATGCCGCCACCGGTGGCGGGCCGGTACAGTCCACCACCACGCTTATCTACAAAATTTATCGGGAAGGATTTACCGGTCTCGATCTCTCCTCATCTGCCGCGCAGTCAGTCGTGCTGATGCTGCTGGTGATTGGCCTCACTATTCTGCAGTTCCGCTTTGTTGAGCGTAAGGTGCAATATCAATGATTGAGAACCGACGCGGGCTGGATATTTTCAGCCACACGCTGCTGATTCTGGGCGTGCTGACCATTCTGTTTCCGCTCTATGTCGCCTTTGTCGCCGCCACGCTGGATAACACCGCGGTTTATCAGGTCCCGATGACGCTGGTGCCCGGCACGCATCTGTGGGAGAACGTTTCGCGTATCTGGACGCAGGGCGTTAACGGCAGCGCCGCGTTTGGCATGATGTTGCTGAACAGCTTTATCATGGCGCTGGCGATTACGATCGGCAAAATCAGCGTCTCTATGCTCTCAGCTTTTGCGCTGGTCTGGTTTCGCTTTCCGCTGCGCACGCTCTTTTTCTGGCTGATTTTCATTACGCTGATGCTGCCGGTTGAAGTGCGTATCTTCCCGACGGTTGAGGTGATCGCCACCCTTAATCTGCTCGACAGCTACAGCGGGCTGACGCTGCCGCTGATGGCGTCGGCAACGGCCACCTTTCTGTTCCGCCAGTTCTTCCTGTCGCTGCCGGACGAGCTGATTGAAGCCGCGCGCATTGACGGTGCCGGGCCGATGCGCTTCTTTTGGGACATTGTTCTGCCGCTGTCAAAAACCAATCTTGCCGCGCTGTTTGTGATCACCTTTATCTACGGCTGGAATCAGTATCTCTGGCCGCTGCTGATTATCAATGATGCCAGTCTGAGCACCGCCGTGGCGGGGGTAAAAAGCATGATCAACACCAGCGGCGGCCCGACGCAGTGGAATGAAGTGATGGCGGCGATGTTATTAACCCTGATCCCACCGGTTGTGGTGGTTCTTGTAATGCAGCGCGCGTTTGTGCGTGGCCTGGTGGAGAATGAGAAATAGATGGCAGGCGTAACCTTACAGAGCGTGACGAAATCGTATGACGGCAAAAATGCGGTGATCCAGCCGCTGACCATCACCATCAACGAGGGCGAGTTTATGGTGATGGTGGGGCCCTCCGGCTGCGGCAAGTCGACGCTGCTGCGCATGGTGGCCGGACTCGAGCGCGTCAGCTCCGGCGACATTTTTATTGCTGAGCAGCGGGTCACGGAGATGGAGCCGAAAGATCGCGGCATTGCGATGGTGTTTCAGAACTACGCGCTCTACCCGCATATGACGGTAGGCGAAAACATGGGCTATGGCCTGAAAATCCGCGGCATGGGCAAAGCGCAGATCGCCCAGCGCGTGCTGGAGACCGCGCGTAGTCTGGAGCTTGACCACCTGCTGAACCGGCGACCGCGTGAACTCTCGGGCGGGCAGCGGCAGCGTGTGGCGATGGGACGCGCTATCGTGCGTGAACCGGCTGTCTTCCTGTTCGATGAACCCCTCTCCAACCTTGATGCGCGCCTGCGCGTGCAGATGCGTCTTGAACTGCAGCAGCTGCACCGCCGTCTGAAAACCACCAGCCTTTACGTCACGCACGATCAGGTTGAGGCGATGACGCTGGCGGAGCGGGTGATGGTGATGAACAAAGGGATTGTGGAGCAGGTTGGCACGCCGGTAGAGGTTTATGAGCGTCCGGCCAGCCAGTTTGTTGCCGCCTTTATCGGCTCCCCGGCGATGAACCTGCTGCCAGGAGAGATCAGCCGCGATGGCCTGCACTTTACGCTGGATGCGCTGAACAGCCTGCCGCTGGGCGAGAGACGGCCGCAGTGGGCTAACAGGCCGCTGACGCTCGGCATCCGTCCTGAGCATATTCATCTCTCTTCGCGTGAAGCAGGCGGCGTGCCGCTGGTGGTCGATACGCTGGAGATCCTCGGCGCGGATAACCTGGCACACGGCCATCTTGGTCAGGCGCGGCTGGTGGTACGGCTGCCGCACAGCGAACGTCCGCAGGCGGGCAGCACGCTGTGGCTGCATCTGCCGCCGGATGCGTTACACTTCTTCGATGCTGTTCATGGAAAACGTCTGGAATGAGTAACAACAACTGGCCCTACCCGAAAATTGTGGCCCATCGCGGCGGCGGTAAACTCGCCCCGGAAAACACGCTGGCGGCGATTGATACCGGCGCGCGTTACGGCCATACCATGATTGAGTTTGATGCCAAACTCTCGCAGGATAAACAGATCTTTCTGCTGCACGATGACACGCTTGATCGCACCAGCAGCGGCTGGGGCGTGGCGGGCGAACAGACGTGGGCGCAGCTGGCACAGCTCGATGCCGGCGACTGGTTCAGCGGGGCATATACGGGCGAGCCGCTGGCGCTGCTGACGGACGTGGCGGCGCGCTGTCGTCAGCATCGGATGATGGCGAACATCGAAATCAAACCCACCACCGGCACCGACGCGGAGACGGGCGCTGCCGTGGCGCTCGCCGCCCGTCAGCTCTGGCAGGGGCAGACACCTCCGCTGCTCTCCTCATTCTCACCTGAAGCGCTGGCAGCGGCGCAGCAGGCCGCGCCAGAGCTGCCGCGCGGTCTGCTGCTGGATGAGTGGGATGACGCATGGCGGGAACTGACCAGCCAGCTGGAGTGCGTGTCGATTCACCTGAATTACCGGCTGCTCGACGCGGAGCGCACCGCACTGCTAAAGGCAGCCGGGTTGCGTATCCTGGCCTATACGGTTAACCAGCCCGCGCGTGCCCGCGAGCTGCTGAGCTGGGGCGTGGATGCCATCTGCACCGATCGCATCGACATTATCGGTCCCGATTTCAGTTAGTTGTTATTCGGCATGGTGCCGTTCTGCTGCGTATTCTGACCCGGCTGCGACTGCAGTACCTGCTGCCGCGTGCTGTCGCGTTTTTCCTGCAGCTGCCGCTGCATATTTTGCGTCTGCCGCTGCTGATCCTGGTGCAGCAGGCGCTGCTGCTGCTGCTGCTGGGTCTGCATCTGAGTCTGCATACGCTGCTGGCTTGGGTTATAGCCGGGCTGATTCACATTATTGTTATTCAGCGTATTTGCCATACCGCTCAGCGGCAGCAGGGCTGCCAGCGCAATAAGCCATGTTTTCATTATTCCCTCCGATCGTCTGACCTGATGTGTAAACAGGCGGCCCGCAGGCCGCCTGCCTCTTGATCATAAGTTTATGCGGTATCACAAAGCCTGAAATCGGGCGTGCGTGCAATTTGCGTTAAGTGTTATGTTTTTACTGCTTTAGCAAACACTTGCATCGATAAATAACAAATGTAAACAACTGAAAAGGATGGTAGCAGGATGAGGACAGCAGGCAGGTTGCGCCAGTTGAGCTGGGCGATGTTAATGAGTTTTACCGTGGTGCAGGGGGCTGCTGCGGCGCCCGCAAGCGCGCCGCCGATCTCCTATGGCGTGGACAGCGACACCTTTCATCCGGTGAAGGCGCAGCACGGCATGGTCGCCTCGGTGGATGCGATGGCAACGCAGGTGGGCGTGGATATTCTGAGACAGGGCGGCAATGCGGTGGATGCGGCGATCGCCGTGGGCTTTGCGCTGGCCGTTACCCATCCGCAGGCGGGTAATCTCGGTGGCGGCGGCTTTATGCTGCTGCGCACGGCGTCCGGGCGTACTGCTGCTATCGACTTTCGTGAAATGGCACCGGCGCGCGCCTCGCGCGATATGTTCCTTGATAAGCAGGGTAATGCGGATAGTAAGTTATCACTTACTTCTCATCTGGCTTCGGGCACGCCGGGTACGGTCGCGGGATTTGCGCTGGCGGCAAAGAAGTATGGCACGCTGCCGCTGCGCACGCTGCTGGCCCCGGCTATAAAGCTGGCACGTGACGGCATTATCGTAAACGATGCGCTGGCGGACGATCTCGCCACCTATGGCAAAGAGAACCTGATCAATCACGCAACCAGCCGGGCAATTTTTTACAAAGCGGATGGTAAACCTTACCAGAAAGGCGATCGGCTGGTGCAGAAGAACCTGGCGCGCAGCCTGCAGCTGATTGCGCAGCAGGGAGCCGGGGCGTTCTATACCGGCCGCATTGCTGATGAGATCGCGGGCGAAATGGCACAGCACGGCGGGCTGATTGGCAAAGCGGATCTCGCCGCTTACCGTGCCGTGGAGCGTAAACCGGTCAGCGGCACCTACCGCGGCTATGAAGTGTTCTCCATGCCGCCACCCTCATCGGGCGGGATCCACATTGTGCAGATCCTGAATATTCTGGAGAACTTCGATCTGACGAAGTGGGGCTTTGGCAGCGCAGACGCCATGCAGGTCATGGCAGAAGCGGAGAAGTACGCTTACGCCGATCGCTCAGAGTATCTTGGCGATCCCGATTTCGTCAACGTGCCGCAGCAGGCGCTGACCAGCAAAGCCTATGCCAGAACCCTGGCGCAGCAGATCGATGTCAGCAAAGCGCGCCCCTCGTCAGAGATCAAACCGGGTAAGCTGGCACCGTATGAGAGCAATCAGACCACCCACTTCTCGGTGGTGGATAAAGCGGGCAACGCTGTGGCAGTGACCTATACCCTGAACACCTACTTTGGCAGCGGGATTGTGGCGGGCAGCAGCGGCATCCTGATGAACAACGAAATGGATGATTTCTCCGCTAAGCCCGGCACGCCAAACGTTTACGGTCTGGTCGGCGGCGAGGCGAATGCCATTCAGCCAGCGAAGCGTCCACTCTCCTCCATGTCACCGACGATTGTGGCCAAAGAGGGGAAAACCTGGCTGGTCACCGGCAGTCCGGGCGGCAGCCGGATCATCACGACCGTGCTGCAGATGGTGGTTAACAGCATCGATTTCGGGATGAACGTGGCGGAAGCGACTAACGCGCCGCGTTTTCATCATCAGTGGCTGCCCGATCAGCTGCGCGTGGAGAAAGGCTTCAGTCCCGATACACTGCGCCTGCTGGAAGCGAAAGGCCAGCACGTGAAGGTGCTGCCGGCAATGGGCAGCACGCAGAGCATCATGATCGGTCCTGATGGCATGCGCTACGGCGCCTCCGATCCGCGTTCGGTTGACGATCTCAGCGCCGGTTATTAATCGCCGGTAAGTCCGATACTGCTTCCGGTATTGTTTAGCCAGCCTGCGTGCTGGCTTTTTTTATCGCCGATCGACCCATCCGGCATGCGGGCGGGCACCAGACACGGAAGCGGTAAAAATAGTGATAAACTCAGCCTATCTTTGGCCTCAGGTGCATACGATGAAGAAGAAAAGACCGGTATTACAGGACGTCGCCGATCGCGTCGGCATCACCAAAATGACCGTCAGTCGCTATCTGCGCGACCCGGAGCGGGTCTCCGCCGCGCTGCGTGACAAAATTGCCGTCGCGCTGGATGAGCTGGGCTATATCCCTAATCGTGCACCCGATATGCTCTCAAACGCCACCAGCCGCGCCATTGGCGTGCTGCTGCCCTCCCTGACCAACCAGGTCTTTGCTGACGTGCTGCGCGGAATTGAAACCGTGACCGATGAGGCGGGATATCAGACGCTGGTCGCGCACTTTGGCTACAATCCGGAAAAAGAGGAGCGGCAGCTGCGCTCGCTGCTGGGCTGGAATATTGACGGCGTGATCTTAACCGAACGCACCCATACCACCGGTACGCTGCGCATGCTGGAGGTAGCCGGGATCCCGGTCATTGAGATCATGGACAGCGTCACGCCGTGTCTGGATATGGCGGTGGGATTTGATAATGTCGAAGCGGCGCGACAGATGACGCAGGCTATCCTGAAGAAAGGGCATCGCCATACGGTCTACCTGGGGGCGCGGCTCGATGAACGTACGCTGCAGAAGCAGCAGGGATATGAACAGGCAATGCGCGAGGCGGGGCTGACGCCGCACAGCGTGATGATGGAAGACGCCTCTTCCTTCAGCGCCGGCGCGCAGCTGCTGTGCGAGGCGCAAAAGCGCTATCCGGCAACCGACAGTCTGTTCTGTACTAACGATGACCTGGCCGTAGGCGCCATGTTTGAATGCCAGCGTCAGGGGCTGCGCGTGCCGGAGCAGATGGCGATCGCGGGCTTTCATGGTCACGATATTACGCAGGTCGTGACGCCGCGGCTGGCAACCGTGCTGACACCGCGCGAACGGATGGGGAGCGAGGCGGCTGCCATGCTGCTGGCGCGCATTGGTGGCGATCGTTCATTTAGCGGCCCGCTCGATATCGGCTTTGAGATTGCTGAAGGTGACAGCATCTGATTTTGGCGATTGTATGAGCCACTTCACACTTTTACGCTTTTCCGGCAGACGAGGGTTGTCAGTATCGGGGCGCACTCCGACAATGAATGACAGATTTGTTATCGGTAACATTGGCAGAATAAGCTGCCGGAGCGCAAAACTATGATCACGCCATCTTCATCACATCACGTTTTTATCCTGATGGGTGTATCCGGCAGCGGAAAGTCTGTCGTTGCTAATCGGGTATCACACGAACTGAATACTGCTTTTCTGGATGGAGATTTCCTTCATCCACGCAGCAACATCATGAAAATGGCGGAAGGCCATCCGCTGGATGACAACGATCGCCAGCCGTGGCTGCAGGCGCTGAACGACGCGGCTTTTGCCATGCAGCGTACTCAGGCGGTGTCGATTATCGTCTGCTCGGCGCTGAAAAAGTCTTATCGTGATATTTTGCGCCAGGGCAATCACAACCTGAAATTTATCTATCTGAAAGGCGATTTCGAAACCATTGAAACCCGCCTTAAAGCCCGTAAGGGTCACTTCTTCAAGCCGCAGATGCTGGTAACGCAGTTTGCCACGCTACAGGAACCTGGCACAGATGAGGCTGATGTCCTGATGGTGGATATCAATCACTCGCTGGATGACGTTGTTGCAGCTACGGTTGCGACCATCAGGGATGCAATCAACAAGGGCGAGTAATGAGTACCGCAACGCTGGTGTTAACCGCAGCAGGCTCTGTCCTGCTGCTGCTGTTTCTGGTGATGAAAGCGCGGATGCACGCCTTTGTCGCCCTGATGTTAGTGTCTATTGGCGCCGGACTTTTCTCCGGTATGCCACTCGATCAGATCGCCGATACGATGCAGAAAGGCATGGGCGGCACGCTGGGCTTTCTTGCCATCGTCGTGGCGCTTGGCGCAATGTTCGGCAAAATCCTGCATGAAACCGGTGCGGTGGATCAGATCGCTATCCGGATGCTGAAAACCTTTGGCGAGAGCCGGGCGCACTATGCGATGGGGATCGCCGGGCTGATCTGCGCGCTGCCGCTGTTTTTTGAAGTCGCGGTAGTGCTGCTGATCAGCATCGCCTTTGCGGTGGCGCGCCGCACGCATGACAACCTGGTGAAGCTGGTGATCCCGCTGTTTGCCGGCGTAGCGGCGGCGGCGGCGTTTCTGCTGCCGGGACCTGCGCCGATGCTGCTGGCGGCACAGATGCACGCTGATTTCGGCTGGATGATCCTGCTGGGACTCTGCGCAGCCATTCCGGGGATGCTGATCGCCGGGCCGCTGTTTGGCAGTTTGATCGCCCGTCACGTCAGCTTCAGCGCGCCGCCGGAAGATCATCAGCCGGATGTAGACGAGGGCAGGCTGCCCTCATTTGGTTTTAGCCTCTCTCTGATCCTGTTTCCGCTGCTGCTGGTCGGGCTGAAAACCATCGGTGCGCGCTTTACCACGCCGGATACCCGGCTCTACGAATGGCTGGAATTTATTGGCCATCCGTTTACCGCGATTCTGCTGGCGCTGCTGGTGGCGATCTATGGTTTGGCGTACCGGCAGGGTATGGATAAAGAGAAGGTGATGCAGGTGTGCGGCAGCGCGCTGCAGCCCGCCGGCATTATTCTGCTGGTCATCGGTGCCGGCGGCGTCTTTAAGCAGGTGCTGGTTGACTCTGGCGTGGGGCCGGTGCTGGGTCATGCGCTGACCGGCGCCGGTATGCCGATTGCGCTGGCCTGCTTTATTCTGGCGGGCGCTATCCGGGTTATTCAGGGCTCTGCAACCGTGGCCTGTCTGACCACCGTAGGGCTGGTGATGCCGGTGATCGAACCGCTGCACTACAGCGGCGCGCAGCTCGCGGCGCTCTCAATCTGTATTGGCGGTGGCTCAATTATTATCAGCCACGTCAACGATGCCGGCTTCTGGCTGTTTGGCCGCTTTACCGGTGCCACCGAGGGCGAGACGCTAAAGACCTGGACGCTGATGGAGACCATTCTCGGCACCACTGGCGCCATCGTCGGCATGATTGCGTTTAGTTTGTTATCGTAACTAACCCAGGGGCGCATAAATGCGCCCCCTACATCGCCCTCGTAGGGGCGTCATTAATGACGCCCGTGTCGATTTCCGCACCCGATCCGATGACGCGGTTTATAGCGGTTGATACGGTGCACGCATTAACCCGGGGGCGCATAAATGCGCCCCCTGCATCAATCTCGTAGGGGCGTCATTCATGACGACCGTGTCGATTTTCGCACCCGATCCGATGACGCGGTTTATAGCGGTTGATACGGTGCACGCATTAAACCAGGGGCGCATAAATGCGCCCCCTACATCGTGCTCGCAGGGTCGTCATTCATGGCGACCGTGTCGATGCCCGCACCGGATCCGATAACGTGGTTTATGGCGGTTGATACGTTGCACGCATTAAACCAGGGGCGCATAAATGCGCCCCCTACATCGCCCTCGTAGGGGCGTCATTAATGACGCCCGTGTCGATTTCCGCATTGGAGCCAATAACGCGGTTTATGGCGGTTGATACGGTGCACGCATTAAACCAGGGGCGCATAAATGCGCCCCCTACATCGCCCTCGTAGGGGCGTCATTAATGACGCCCGTGTCGATTTCCGCATTGGAGCCAATGACGTCATTCATGGCGACCGTGTCGATGCCCGCACCGGATCCGATAACGCGGTTTATGGCGGTTGATACGGTGCACGCATTAAACCAGGGGCGCATAAATGCGCCCCCTACATCGCCCTCGTAGGGGCGTCATTAATGACGCCCTGGCCGATGTCCACACCGGATCCAACGACGCGGCTTATGGCGGTTGATACCGTGCACACCCTAAACCAGGGGCGTATAAATGCGCCTCTGCGTGCTTACCTTAATCTACTTCCCGCTCATCATCTGGCTGGTCGAGAACGGTGTAAGCCACCGCGCAGAACAGCGAATTAAGGCGCTTCATATCTCCCAGCAGCCCCAGATGCAGCGAACTGGTCTCAATGCTCTGCACATTATTCAGATGCAGCCGCTCCACGTGCGAGTGAGAGAAACGGCGGATCAGAATACGGAAGCGATGTTTGGCCCGCCGCAGACGTTTCGCGCTGGTGATATCATGCGACAGAAATACCGAGAGGCTCAGGCGCAGGTTATTCAGCACCTGCTCCTGCAGTGTATTCAGCTCTTCCAGCCCTTCTGCCGAAAAGGCCCGCCGCGCCTGCAACGATTTATCCGCAACGTCACCGCTCATGCGCTCAATGATGTCACCCGCCTGTTCAAGATTCAGCGCCATCTCAATAATTTCAGCCCAGCGCCGCGCATCCTCCTCTGCCAGATCTTCGCGCGGCATGCGGGCCAGATAGAGTTTGATCGCGGTATAGAGCACGTCAACATCATCATCCAGCTGCCGCACCCGGTGCGATTCACGCAGTTCGCCCCGGACTACGCGGCTGAACGACTCCAGCATCTGCTCCAGCACGTCGCCCATGCGCAGGGTCTCACGCGCGGCATTGACCAGCGCCAGCGCAGGCGTATCCAGCGCGCTTTTATCCAGATGTCTGGGCTTGAGATGCGCCTGATGCTCTGCATCGTCAGAAATCATACGCTGGCAGAGTCGCGCCATCGGTGCCGCAAACGGCACCATGATCAGGCAGCGTGCCAGGTTGTAGAAAACGTGGAAAAAGATCACCAGCTCTTCATCATTCACCGGCAGCCGATCCAGCAGCTCAGCAATAAAATCAACAAACGGCAGTACCGCAATGCTGCCGATAAGCTTGAACAGCAGGCTGCCGAGCGCCACCCGCTTGCCAGCCGCATTAGAACCGCTGGCGTTGATCATCGCCAGCAGGCCGCTGCCGAGGTTGGCACCAATGACCAGACAGAGCGCCACCTTAAATGAGATCACCCCGGCGGCCGTCAGGGTCGCGGTGATCAGCACCGCCGCCAGGCTCGAGTAGCTGATGATGGCAAAAACGGCGCCAATCAGGGCGTCCAGCAGCGTATCGCCGGTCAGGGTGGAGAAGAGCACCTGCACGCCCGAAGCCTGCGTTATCGGACGTGCTGCGGTGACAATCAGCTGCAGCGCCAGCAGGATCAGCCCGAGACCAATGGCAGCACGGCCCATCTGTCCGACGCGCGTCTGTTTGCGGCTGAGAAAAAAGACCACGCCAAAAAAGATAAACAGCGGGGAGAGCCAGGAGAGATCGAAGGTCAGCACGCGCGCCATAATGGCCGTGCCGACGTCAGCCCCCAGTACCACCACCAGGGCAGGTGTCAGGCTGACCAGGTTTTGCGCCACAAACGAGGTGACCAGCAGCGTAGTGGCGTTGCTGCTCTGTACCAGAGCGGTAACGCCAATGCCGGCCAGAAAAGCCATCGGTTTTTTTTCCACGCTGCGGCTCAGTACCCGGCGCAGATCGGCGCCGTACACGCGCATGATGCCGGTACGCACAATGTGGGTGCCCCAGACCAGCAGTGCGACAGCAGAAAGCAGATTAAGCAGAGTTAGCACGGTCGCAGGCTCCTGTATGCCAGGCAAAAAGCAGCCAGCTGCCTGCCTGGCAAACACGGCAGCGGGGGAAGACCGGTAGCGCACCGCATGAATTTTTCGTTAGATATAAATAACCTGAAGCGGCGTCGACCTGTTAACTGTAGCTGAATCCGGTTCACTGCGATGAGATATCCACGGCGTTTACGCTGCCCCTGACGGAGAACCGCCACCTTAACGTCATATTGTGATTCAGATCACATTGCAGCATGATAGCGCTCTTCTCATTTGCGCATTAAGGACGCAGCAATGACAGATAAATCAGCCGCCGGTCAGCTCATCGCGACGGTGCTGCAGTGGGTACTTAACCTCGGCCTGTTAATCCTGGCCGTGATCCTGGTGGTGTTTCTCGGCAAGGAGACGATTCATCTGGCTAACGTGCTGTTCAGCACCGGTGAACAGGCGTCATCCTATCTGCTGATTGAAGGCATTGTGATCTACTTTCTCTACTTTGAATTTATCGCGCTGATTGTGAAATATTTTCAGTCGGGCTATCACTTTCCGCTGCGCTACTTTGTTTATATCGGGATCACCGCCATTATCCGGCTGATTATCGTTGACCACAAAAACCCGTTCGACACGCTCTGCTATTCCGCTGCGATCCTGATTCTGGTGGTCACGCTGTGGCTGGCAAACAGCAACCGGCTGAAGCGCGAATAACGTCCCTTATCATCTCCGGCGCTCGCGGCCGTGCCAGCGGCCGCGCTCTGCGGTAAACTAAGGCAACTTTTTTGCCGGAGATCGCCTGATGTCGCACGATGCGCTGCGCCAGTTATATGCCTTGCAGTGGTTACCCGCCTCCTCGCTGCTGCCCGCACCGCTGACCGACTGGCTGATGGAAGAAGATTCCATGACGCGCCGTTTTGAGCAGCACTGCCGGCAGGTTACCGTTCAACCCATCCGTGAAGGCTTTGTCAGCGCGGCGGAGGTCGCAGCAGAAGCGGCTTTTCTGCCGAACGATACGCGCTTCTGGCTGCGCGAAATCGTGCTGTGCGGCGACGGCGAGCCGTGGCTGCTGGGCCGCACCGTAGTGCCCGAGAGTACGCTGCAGGGACCGGAGCAGATGCTGCAGCAACTTGGCACACGCCCGCTGGGGCGCTATCTTTTTGCCTCTTCAGCGCTGAGCCGCGATTTTATTCATCCCGGCCAGGCCGGCGATCTGTGGGGACGGCGTTCGCGCCTGCGCCTGTCGGATAAGCCCCTTCTGTTAACTGAACTTTTTTTACCGGCATCGCCGCTTTACCGCGCGCTGCAGCAAGGATGAGACCCGTGCAAAAATCATTATCCGTAAGCAAATGGCAGGCTTACAGCCGCCTGATGCGCATCGACAAACCTATCGGCACGCTGCTGTTGATGTGGCCTACGCTCTGGGCGCTGTGGCTGGCTGGCATGGCGGTGCCGCCGCTGCCGGTGCTGATTGTGTTTGTGCTTGGCGTCATCGTTATGCGCGCTGCCGGCTGCGTCATCAATGATTACGCCGATCGCAAAGTGGATGGTCACGTCAAACGCACCGCCGGCCGGCCGCTGGCGAGCGGGGCGGTTTCAGAAAAAGAGGCAAAGCTGCTGTTTGCTGCGCTGGGCCTGCTGGCGTTTATGCTGGTGCTGACCATGAATCGCATGACCATCCTGCTCTCTTTCGGCGGGCTGGCGCTGGCTTGGGTCTACCCCTTTATGAAACGCTATACCCATCTGCCGCAGGTGGTGCTCGGCGCAGCCTTTGGCTGGGCGATCCCGATGGGGTGGGCTGCAGTAAGTGAGTCCTTACCTTTAGTCTGCTGGCTGGTGTTCTTCGCTAACATCTGCTGGACGGTGGCCTACGATACCCAGTACGCCATGGTGGATCGCGATGACGATTTGAAGATAGGCGTTAAATCTACGGCGATTCTGTTTGGTCGTTTTGACAAGCTGATTATTGGCCTGCTGCAGCTGGCCACGCTGGGGCTGATGGCGCTGGTGGGAAGTATGCTGAATCTGAACGGGGCATTCTACTGGTCACTGCTGGCTGCCGGCGCGCTGTTTGTCTATCAGCAGAGCCTGATCGCCCGCCGCGAACGCGACGCCTGCTTTCAGGCCTTTCTGAACAATAACTATGTGGGACTGGTGCTGTTTGCTGGCGTGCTGCTGAATACGCAGCCGTTTCTGGCGCTGTTCTGAACCGGCAGGGACGCATCCTGCGTCCCTGCCTTGCCTTACTCGTGTGCGACTGCACTCTCAATTGTCAGACGCACATCGCTGGTGACCAGCTCCGCCAGCATCTGCCACATCGCGTGCGTGCGCTCCGCATCGGCATCACCTGAGTCGCTGATATAGCGCTCATCGCGCAGCGTCAGCACCAGCGTGGTAAATACCGCCTTATCAAAGAACTCCGGCGCATTGATACCGTGCAGCACTGACAGACGCTGCGCCAGCGTGCGGCTCTCTTTCTCCAGCGTGCCGCGGTTGATCGTCGGTTTGGCACTGAGAATGGCGAAAGTGATCGCAAAGCGCTGCAGCGTTTCGCGAATACCGGCTGCCAGCAGCTGCAGCGTGCGATAGCGCGCGGCGCTCAGCTTAATCTGCCCATCCAGCTGCGTTACCAGCCCCTGTCGCGCCATCTCCGCGCACAGCGCGCTAAGCAGCGCCGGCAGTTCGGCACTTTCCCAGCGCAGGAACAGTTCACTTTTCAGCATCGGGTAGACCAGGCTTACCTGACGCAGAAGCTCTGCTTCGCTGATTTCGCGGTGCTGCTGCACAATCGCGGCAATCAGCGACGGCATCACCAGCATGTGCTGAATGTTATTCCGGTAGTAGGTCATCAGCACGGCCTGCTCGCGCGGCAGAATAATGATATCGCCGATGCTGTCCTGCTCGGTTTCAAACTTATTCATGCCCATCGCGTGATCCAGCAGCGCTTCGGCGCTCAGATCGGGCACCGTCGCTTCCGGTGAATAGGGCACGTTGCGCAGCAGCTGGGTGTAGCACTCCAGCTGCTCCGTCAGCTGCTCACGCGTCAGCGAGCGCTGACGGGACGCAAGCAGCGCGGTCACACACAGATTCATGGCGTTGGCCGCACCCGCTTCGTTAATGCGCACCATCAGGCGGGCAGCGATATCGTTTACCGCTGGCGTCATCCACGCGGGGCGCTGCGGATCGATCGGGTCGATCGCCTCGCGCCACTCGGGAATATGCTTGTTCAGGTAGTTAACCAGCGGCAGCGGTTCGCCAAAGTTAACGTAGCCCTGACCGAGATTGCGCAGCTTACGCAGGCCGCGCACCATCTGCACAAAGCCCTCTTTCTCTTTCGCTGCGCCGCGCAGCTCTTTGGCGTAAGTACCCACTTCCATTACGTGCTCATAGCCGATGTAGATCGGTACAAACGTAATCGGACGGCTGCCGCCGCGCAGCAGCGCCTGCAGCGTCATTGAAAGCGTGCCGGTTTTGGGATCGAGCAGGCGACCGGTGCGCGAGCGTCCGCCCTCAACAAAGTACTCAACCGAGTAGCCGCGGCTGAACAGCTCGCCCAGATATTCGCGGAATACGGTGGAGTAGAGTTTATTGCCCTTAAAGGTACGGCGAATAAAGAAGGCCCCCAGCCGGCGGAAAATGGGCCCGGCTGGCCAGAAGTTAAGATTGATACCGGCAGCGATGTGCGGCGGCACCAGCCCCTGATGATAAAGCACGTAGGAGAGCAGCAGATAATCCATATGGCTGCGGTGGCAGGGCACATAGACTATTTCATGACCATCCTGCGCCAGCTGACGCACGCGCTCGCCGCCGTTGACGCTAATGCCCTGATAGAGGCGGCTCCAGAGCCAGCCCATGATGCGGTCGGTAACGCGGATCGCCTCATATGAGAAGTCTGCCGCGATCTCTTCCATCATCTCAACGGCGTTTTGCTGCGCTTTTTCATGCGAAATCTTTTTGCTGCGCGCTTCATCTTCAACCGCTTTTTCAATCGCCTTCGACTGCAGCAGCTTGTTGAACAGATCCTGACGGGCGGGCAGGCTTGGTCCCACCGCGGCGAGACGCTGGCGGGCAAAGTGAATACGCGCCACGCGCGCCAGCTTCTGCGCAATCGACTTATCCGTGCCGTGTTCGGTCGCCATCTGGCGCAGCGAGACGGTGGAAGAGAAGCGGACAAAGCTGTCGCGACCGTGCCAGAGAATGGCGAAAAACTTCTGTACGCCATTCAGTACGCGCAGATGCGGCGTAGGCTCGCCCTGAATTTCACGACCCGGCGCACGGCCAAACATCACCGCCACCGGCAGCATCTGGACATCCAGCTGCGGGTTATTACGATGCAGATCCAGATAGTCGTGAAACAGTTTCACTGACTCCGGGTTCGCCACATAGTAAGGAAAGACACGCGGGCCATCATGAATAAACACATGGCGCGGCAGCAGCGTGCCGTCAATCTCCAGCGGCGCGAGCGGATCGGGCAGATCAAGCCGCAGACACTGGTTGCGTAATGTAAGCAGATCCGCCTTTGAATCATAAGGCAAAACATACATCACGGGACGAGTGGGATCGATACCGTGCTCCGAAACCGGATCGGTCGGTATGACCTTACTTTTTACCAAAATAGAGAGTGGTAAATTCAATAATTTGTAATAGAGTTTACGCCAACCTGACATAGACAACTTGAAGCCTCTTGTTAGCAAAGCGCGGCAAGCATACCAGAAAGTGCAGCGGAGATCTGTGGCTGTGCCATCGCACGCTGCGCACTCATTGACGCCAAAATTACTCAAGGGTTCCCTATTCATGGCAAATAACGTTACCGGCCTGCTGCGTATCATCAAAGCGGCGGGCTACTCCTGGCAGGGAATACGCGCAGCCTGGCAACATGAAGCGGCCTTTCGTCAGGAAGCCGTTGCAGCGGTGATTGCGGTAGTTGTCGCCTGCTGGCTGGATGTGGACGCAGTGACGCGCGTGCTGCTAATTGGTTCGGTGATACTGGTGGTGGTGGTGGAGATCCTCAACAGCGCGATTGAGGCGGTGGTCGACCGAATCGGCCAGGAGCGTCATCCGCTGGCGGGCCGCGCTAAGGATATGGGTTCTGCCGCCGTACTGCTGACGATCCTTCTCGCGCTGTTTGTCTGGATAACGCTGCTCTGGCCGCACGCATATTAAGGCCGCCCGTACCGATATATCGCTGATTTTTGCCGCAGCTGCGGTTTTCATTTCGCCAATACCTGTATATACTCACAGCGACTGTATAAACAACCAGGGGGCGGGATGAAAGCGTTAACCAGCAGGCAGCAGCAGGTCTATGACCTGATTCGCGACCATATTAATACAACCGGCATGCCGCCAACGCGTGCTGAAATCGCTTCACAGCTGGGCTTCCGCTCACCCAATGCAGCTGAAGAGCACCTGAAAGCGCTGGCGCGTAAAGGGGTCATTGAGATTGTCTCTGGCGCCTCGCGCGGCATTCGCTTGCTGATGGAAGAAGAGACAAGCGGTGGACTGCCGTTAATCGGGCGTGTCGCTGCCGGCGAGCCGCTGCTGGCTCAGGAGCACATCGAGACCCACTATCAGGTCGATGCTAACCTGTTCAAGCCGAGCGCGGATTTTCTGCTGCGCGTTAGCGGCATGTCGATGAAAGATATCGGGATTATGGATGGCGATCTGCTTGCCGTGCATAAAACCCAGGATGTGCGTAATGGCCAGGTCGTGGTGGCGCGCATTGACGACGAGGTCACCGTAAAACGCTGGAAAAAGCAGGGTGCTATCGTGCATCTGCTGCCGGAAAACAGCGATTTTCAGCCTATCGAAGTGGATACGCGCCAGCAGTCTCTGACCGTTGAAGGTCTGGCTGTCGGTATTGTCCGTACCGGTGAATGGCTGTAATACCTGGTTAGTCCCCCCGCTGCGGTCTGTGCCTGCACAGGCCGCGGTCTGCTATATTACCCCTCTGCTTCCAACCGTGGCGCCGTGCAGCTGCATGAGGCGCGTTGCCCGCAATAACAGGACTGGCTGATGCCGCTGTTTACCTCTTCTGATCGCACGCTCTGGCGCCTGGCGCTGCCCATGATCCTCTCTAACATCAGCGTACCGCTGCTGGGCATTGTGGATACGGCTATCATTGGCCACCTCGACAGCCCGGTTTACCTCGGCGGCGTAGCCGTGGGTGCAACGGCCACCAGCTTTGTCTTTATGCTGCTGCTCTTTTTGCGGATGAGCACCACTGGCCTGACGGCGCAGGCGTTCGGCGCCCGCGATAAGCCAGCGCTGGCGCGGGCGCTGATCCAGCCGATGCTGATTGCGCTGACGGCAGGCGTGCTGTTCATTGCGCTACGAACGCCGGTCAGCGAGCTGGCAGCCGCGCTGATGGGCGGCAGCGAGGCGGTGCAGCAGCAGGCACAAACCTTTATCGCTATCCGCTGGCTCAGCGCGCCTGCCACGCTGGCAAATCTGGTGATCCTCGGCTGGCTGCTCGGCGTACAGTATGCGCGCGCGCCGATGGTGCTGCTTATTACCGGCAACGTCGTGAATATCCTGCTCGATCTGCTGTTTGTTCTGCAGTGGCACTGGGGCGTGGCGGGTGCCGCAGCGGCCACCGCCGTCGCGGACTATGTGACGCTGGCCGTGGGGCTATGGATGGTGGCGCGGGTGCTGGCGCTGCGCGGCATATCATTTTCGCTGCTTAAAGCCAGCTGGCGCGGCGACGCCGCGCGCCTGTTCCGGCTTAACCGCGACATCATGCTGCGTTCGCTGCTGCTGCAGCTCTGCTTCGCCTCGCTGACGCTACTGGGCGCGCGACTCGGCGCTGACGTGGTCGCCGTCAATGCGGTATTGCTGATGTTCCTGACTTTTACTGCCTATGCGCTGGATGGTTTTGCGTATGCGGTGGAAGCCTGCTCCGGTGAGGCGACCGGCGCAGGCGATCGCAGCCGGCTGCGGCTGATCTGGTATGCCGCCTGCCGGCAGGCGGGCATTGTGGCGCTGCTGTTCGCTGTGATTTACGCCCTCTGCGGTCCGGCAATTATCGCGCTGCTGACCTCGATTGAGTCGCTGCGTGAGGCGGCTGACCGCTATCTGATCTGGCAGGTGATCCTGCCGCTGGCTGGCGTCTGGTGCTATCTGCTGGATGGGATGTTTATCGGAGCCACGCGCGGCCGGGATATGCGCAACAGCATGCTGCTGGCGGCGCTGGGCTATGCGCTGACGCTGCTGACGCTGCCGTGGCTCGGGAATCATGGTTTATGGCTGGCTATTACCGTATTTCTCGCGCTGAGAGGCATTACGCTCGGGCTGATCTGGCGTCATCACTGGCAGCGCGACAGCTGGTTCAGCGTGTGATAGCAGCCGGTCAGGCGGTAGCCCACAAAACTGGCAGTTTGTGCTGCAGCGGTTAACCTTAACGTGACAGCACGCGGGTTATACGGCGGTTCAGCCCGCGCTGTGGTGGCATACCGTCTGGCTCAGCAAACCGGGGAGAGATGCAATGAACAGAGATGAAGCGAGTGGCAGCCGGAAACAGTTTAAAGGAAAATGCAAAGAGCAGTGGGGCAAGCTGACCGATGATGACCTGAGCGTGATCGAAGGCAGACGCGAGCAGCTGATCGGCAAAATTCAGGAGCGTTACGGCTATGCCAGAGCAGAAGCGGAGCGCGAAGTAAACGAATGGGAAAGCCGGCACAACGATCCACACAGCTAGTGCCACCCCGCTTCAGAGCATAACCCGCCCGCATGCCTTCAGGCGTGTGCTCAGCCCTTTTTGCCGCGTTTTTTACTCATCGCTTCATGATCGTGCGCGCAGCCGGCGTGCTGTGTACAGGCGGCAATTTCCGCACAGTTTTCGCACAGGCCGTGCGCTTCAATTACCGTATGGCGCAGGCTGAAGTTTGCCTGGTCAGCCAGTCCCGCAATGATTTTTTCCACGCCGTGCGCCTGCTGTTCACTCACTGCGGCACAGCTGTCGCAAACCAGCATGACAGAGCTGTGGGCCGGCTCATTGAAATGATGGCAGACCACATAGCTGTTGTTGGACTCCACGCGGTGGATAAATCCCTGCTCCAGCAAAAAGTCGAGGGCGCGGTAAATCGTGGGCGGCTTCGCCTGAGGCTCACTCATACGCAGCTGATCCAGCAGATCGTAGGCGCTGACAGAACCTTTCTGCTCAGCCATCAGGCGCAGTACTTCGGCACGCTGTGGCGTAAGACGCACGCCGCGATCGAGACAGAGCGCCTCGACCTGGGTCAGCAGCTGCGCTGGGGTAAGAGTTGACATAATGTTCTCCGGCTAACAGGTGATGTTATTTTATCACACTCCATCCGCCCATGCTGTTTTTGCCTGCCCTGGCCGAAGCGTGCTGTCGATCACACTTATCCGGCAATTTTAAGCGTGTTTAGCGCGCTATTTTTGCTTTGCAAGTGACCAGATTCCCGATATGGTTCAGGCAGGCTAAAGTTATCACTGGCCTTATAAGAGCAATAATTCGCCTGAGTGGCTAAAAAAAGCGCAGTGTGACGCAATCGTGTCCAATTCTGCGAACAGCAGTGCTTATCCCTTTCAGTTCACAGCAATGAAGCGTTAGCCGCCATTCAGAATAGCGGTTAACACCATTATTTCGCCTACGCGACACTCAATAATTTTTTAAGGTGATAGCAGCCTCATGATGACAACACGCTTTACGCTGGCCCGGGTGGCTTATTTTGCTGGTTTAAACGCGCTGCTGGTTTCCTCTTCAGCGCTGGCCGCGGGAACCTGGTATGATGCGCGCAATGATGCGATGGGCGGAACCGGTGTCGCATCGTCGCACTGGAGCTCTGCCGTGCTGGCTAACCCCGCGCTGATGACACGCGCGCAGCCGGAAGAGAACGCCGGCATTATTTTTCCCTCTGCCGGGTTACAGGTGACGGATAAAGACAAGCTGGTCGATCGCATTGATGACATCACCGATACGGTTGATCGCTATCGCGACGTGATTGATAACATCAACGCGAATCTCATCTCGGATCCGTTTGCCGCCATCAATGCGGTACCGCAACTGCGTGCCGCAGCCGGTGATATGGCCGATCAGCTGCGCGGGCTTAAAGGTAACAAAGCGGATGCCACCGCTGGCGTTGCGCTGGCCGTCACCGTTCCCAATGCGACGCTGCCGTTTGCTTTTATTACCAAAGCCTATGGCACCGCCCATATCCGGGCCAATGTGGCTCAGAGCGATATCGATTATCTGGATAGTCTGGCAAACGGGGCGTTTCCGCAGCCGGGCGATCAGGATAACCTGCGCTCCAGCGCGAACGGACTGGCAGCGCTGGTCACCGATTATGGTATCGCCATGGCGCATGAGTTCACGGTTGCCGGTCATCCGGTCTCGCTCGGTATTACGCCCAAGCTGCAGAAGACCTGGCTCTATAACTACAGCGCCAGCGTCTATAACTACGATAAAAACGATCTTAAAAACGGACGCTATCGCAGTTCAGACACCGGCTTTAACGTTGATGCCGGTCTCGCAACCGCGTTTGCTGAAAACTGGACGTTTGGTCTGACCGGGCAGAACCTGATCTCACGCGATCTGGAAACCAAAGTCGTCAATGGCTATCGCGATACCTATCAAATCCGTCCGCTGGTGACAACCGGACTGGCATGGGAGCGCGGGCCGGTTACCCTGACCGGCGATGTGGACCTGACGGAAACCAAACGCTTTAAGTCGCAGGAGAGCAGCCAGTATGCGGGCGCAGGCGCGGAATATCGCGTGCTCGACTGGCTGGCACTGCGGGCAGGCTATCGCGCCGATCTGAAATCAAATGACGTTAACGTGGTTACCGCCGGCCTCGGGCTGTCGCCGTTTAATAATGCGGTGCATCTGGATCTCGCGGGCTCCGCCGGTAAAGATCGTACCTGGGGTGCGATGGTACAGCTCGGCTTTAACTTCTGACGGGTCTGTCACGGGCGGCTGTGTCGTCCGTGACGGCTGTGGTATCATTGCGCAGTTTCTCATCATTTAACTCCGGATCTACTGCGCTTCATGACTGATAACTTCTCTTCGCAACGCTTCTCTATCGCGCCGATGCTCGACTGGACCGATCGTCACTGCCGCTATTTTCATCGCAAGCTGACCGGCGATACGCTGCTCTATACCGAAATGGTGACGACCGGCGCGATTATTCATGGCAAAGGCGATTACCTTGCCTATAGCGAAGAGGAGCATCCGGTTGCGCTGCAGCTGGGCGGCAGCGATCCGGCGGCGCTGGCGCAGTGTGCCCGACTGGCTGAAGCGCGCGGTTACGATCAGATCAACCTTAACGTGGGCTGTCCTTCCGACCGCGTACAGAACGGTCGTTTTGGTGCCTGCCTGATGGCGGATGCGAACCTGGTGGCTGACTGCATTAAAGCGATGCGCGATGTGGTTTCTATTCCGGTCACGGTAAAAACCCGCATCGGTATTGATGAGCAGGACAGCTACGCGTTTCTGCGCGACTTTACCGGCACCGTGGCAGAGCGGGGCGGCTGCGACACCTTTATCATTCACGCTCGCAAAGCCTGGCTGTCAGGCCTGAGCCCCAAAGAGAACCGGGAGATCCCGCCGCTGGACTATCCGCGCGTTTATCAGCTAAAACGTGATTTTCCGGCGCTGACCATGGCGATCAACGGCGGGGTAAAAACGCTGGAAGAGGCCAAGACGCACCTGATGCATCTGGATGGCGTGATGATGGGCCGCGAAGCGTATCAAAATCCTTCCGTGCTGGCGCAGGTTGACCGCGAGCTTTTTGGCCGCACAACGCCGGCAGTGGATCTGGTCGCCGTTGTGCGTTCAATGTATCCCTATATCGAAGCGGAACTGACGCAGGGCACTTATCTGGGGCACGTCACCCGGCATATGCTGGGGCTGTTTCAGGGTATTCCGGGTGCCCGTCAGTGGCGACGGTATCTGAGCGAAAATGCCCATAAACCGGGTGCTGATGTGCGGGTGCTGGAAGCCGCGCTGGCGCTGGTGGCCGATCGCATCCCCCAGGAAGCGTAATCCGCGCGCTCTGAAAACCGCAGCAGAAAGGTGCGGTTTTATTTTGCCTGAAACCTGGTTTTTTTCACCACTTCTACCGCAGTGCCCTGAATAAATACTTTTCAATCAATATCTTATAAATTAACCGATCTGGCACGAAAATTGTATCTGTCAGCAGAGTCCTGACAGAGGAGAATAGACGTGGAAATTGTATTTGTGCTTGGGTTCTTTTTAATGCTGTTGCTGACCGGCGTTTCCCTGCTGGGGGTGATTGCGGCTTTAGCCGTTGCCACCGCGCTGATGTTTTTAACCGGCCTGTTTGCCTTTGTTATAAAACTGTTACCCTGGCTGCTGCTGGCCGTGGTCGCCGTCTGGGTCTGGCGCAGCGTTACCACACCGGGTAGCAGCACCAGACTGAACCGGCTCAGGAGAAAAATCAGCAGGATGGAGCGACGCGGCTGGTAAAAAATGCGGCTCAGATCACAGCGCTGAATTCCGCTGGCGCTAAATAAAACGTAAACATATTTTTTACTTATGTTTTCTGCCACTATACGTATACAGATTCAGTACCGCTGTCCCTACACCAGCGCGAACTAAAAAAAGAATCAGGGGCTTCCTTCAGGAAGCCCTCTTTTTTTGCCTGCATCAGGGCAGCAGCAGGCTGGAGCCCTGGGTCGCACGACTCTCCAGTATCTGATGCGCGCGCATGGCATCGCGCAGCGGGAACTTCTGCTGCTCCGGTACGTTTACCTGAATGGCGCGGCTGGCTATCAGGGAAAAGAGTTCACTGCTCGCCTGCTCCAGCTCCTCACGGTTTGTGATATAGCCAAACAGCGACGGGCGGGTGACAAACAGAGAGCCTTTCTTATTAAGAATTCCTAAATCCACGCCGGTTACCGGGCCGGAGGCGTTGCCAAAGCTGACCAGCAGCCCGTGGCGCTGCAGAGAGTCGAGCGATGGTTCCCAGGTATCCTTACCGACAGAGTCGTACACCACGGCCACTTTTTTCCCCTGCGTCAGTTCGCTGACGCGCTGTGCAATATCCTCTTCGCGATAGTTGATGGTGGCCCATGCGCCAGCCGCTTTGGCAATCTGCGCTTTTTCGGCAGAACCCACCGTGCCGATAAGATGTGCACCCAGCGCTTTGGCCCACTGGCAGGCAATCAGACCCACACCGCCTGCGGCAGCATGAAACAGAAACGTCTCATCCGCTTTGACTTTCCAGGTTTGTCGCAGCAGATACTGGACCGTCAGCCCTTTAAGAAATGAGGCAGCCGCCGTTTCAAAAGAGATACTCTCCGGCAGCAGCGCCAGCCGCTCTTCCGCAACGTTGTGAAGTTCACTGTAAGCGCCCAGAGCGGCCTGACAGTAAACCACCCGATCGCCAGGCTGAAAACGCGTGACCGCTGCGCCCACTTTGCTGACCACGCCTGCCGCTTCGGTACCGAGTCCGGAAGGAAAGGCTGAAACCGGGTAGAGCCCGCTGCGCACATAGGTGTCGATATAGTTGATGCCTATCGCCCGGTTTTCTACCTGCACCTCATGCTCAGCCGGATCGGCAGGATCAAAATCTGCCCACTGCAAAACCTCCGGGCCACCGTGCTGACTGAACTGAATACGCTTTGCCATGCTGACTCCTGTGAATGTTCATCCGGGGGCGGTATACTTGCGCGTCCCTTTCACGATCGGTAATGCATTCACTATGGCAGGAAACAAACCCACCAACAAATCGAACGAACCCCGCGATCGGCAGCTGGAAGGCGTAAAAATGCCGCCGCACTCCATAGAAGCGGAGCAGTCGGTGCTGGGTGGGTTGATGCTGGACAACGAGCGCTGGGACAACGTCTCTGAGCGCGTTGTCGCAGACGATTTTTTTAACCGCTCACACCGCATGATTTTTGCTGAGATGCAGCGGCTGCTGGAGCTGGGCCAGCCTATCGACCTGATCACGCTGTCAGAGTCGCTGGAAACGCGCGGCGAGCTGGAGATGGCGGGCGGCTTTGCCTATCTGGCCGAACTCGCGAAAAATACGCCAAGTGCGGCTAACATCGGCGCCTATGCAGATATCGTGCGCGAACGTGCGGTAGTGCGTGAGATGATCGCGGTTGCCAATCAGATTGCCGACGCCGGTTACGATCCGCAGGGGCGGAGCAGTGAAGATCTGCTCGACTTTGCCGAATCCAACGTCTTTAAAATCGCCGAGCAGCGCGCGAATAAAGATGACGGCCCGCAGAACATTGAGCAGATCCTTGAAGCCACCGTGTCCCGTATTGAAGCGCTGGTCTCAACGCCGCACGATGGCGTAACCGGCGTAGATACCGGCTATCAGGATCTGAACAAAAAAACGGCTGGCCTGCAGGGGTCCGATCTGATTATCGTGGCGGCGCGTCCCTCAATGGGTAAAACCACGTTCGCCATGAACCTGTGCGAAAACGCCGCGATGCTCAATGAGAAACCGGTGCTGATCTTCAGTCTGGAGATGCCCAGCGAGCAGCTGATGATGCGTATGCTGGCATCTCTGTCGCGCGTGGACCAGACGCGTATTCGTACCGGCCAGCTGGAAGATGAGGACTGGGCGCGCATCTCCGCCACGATGGGTATTCTGCTGGAGAAGAAAAACATCTTTATTGATGACTCTTCCGGCCTGACGCCAACCGAAGTACGCTCGCGTGCCCGCCGCGTGTTCCGCGAAAATGGCGGTCTGAGCATGATCATGATCGACTATCTGCAGCTGATGCGCGTGCCGTCGCACTCCGAGAACCGTACGCTGGAGATCGCCGAAATTTCGCGTTCATTGAAAGCGCTGGCCAAAGAGCTGAATGTGCCGGTCGTGGCGCTGTCGCAGCTAAACCGTTCACTGGAGCAGCGCGCCGACAAACGTCCGGTTAACTCCGATCTGCGTGAATCAGGATCGATCGAGCAGGATGCTGACCTGATCATGTTTATCTACCGCGATGAGGTTTATCACGAAAACAGCGATCTGAAAGGCATCGCTGAGATCATCATCGGCAAGCAGCGTAACGGGCCGATCGGTACCGTGCGTCTTACCTTCAACGGCCAGTGGTCGCGCTTTGACAACTACGCCGGCCCGCAATACGACGACGAATAAGCCTTTGCCTGCCAGTGCATGCACGTTTTGTGCATGCATCTCACGTCATCAGAAAATAGTGTTGGACAAGGCGACCCGCTATCAGGTTATCTGTGCCAAAGCGAATGTGACAACGCTGTGGGATCAGAATGACGCAGGTAGATGATTACGATCTTAATATATTGACGCTATTACAATCTAACGGCCGTCTTACCAATCAGGAACTGAGCGATCTGGTGGGGTTATCCGCATCACAATGCTCACGCCGCCGCATCAACCTTGAACAGGCGAATTTAATCCTTGGCTATCATGCCCGGCTGTCGCCTGATGCGGTGGGTCTCGGCATGGTCGGACTGATTGAAGTGCGGCTGAAAAACCATACGCCTGATTACGAAGATAATTTTTTGCAGATGGTGGAAGCGGAACCCGCCATTGTTGACGCGTTTAAAACCACCGGAGACGCTGACTATCTGCTGAAAGTGGCGGTGGCCGATCTCGCCTCGCTGAGCGCGCTGATCAGCCAGCTGGTGGCGGGCCATCAGAGCGTGTCGCACGTTAAAACGGCGGTGGTACTCAACCGGCTGAAAGAGAATGGCCTGATGATGAAGCCTGCGCACAAAGTGCGCCATAAAGGTGCATAATGCGCCATAAAAGTGCATCAGACTCCCTCTCTCTGCTTATTTCTCGCGATTAAGACCGAATTTGTGCATGAATCAACGGTTTTATTCTGATTCATGCATAAAACTGTGCAATAAAGCGCCTTAGATATCAATGGGATATTCGCTGGTACCCTCCGGCTAAGCAGCAGCGAGGCCGGAGTGGTGCGTTTTTTGCAGCTATATCGCTTTTATTTGCACAGAGAACTCTTGATGGACAACATCGCTCAGCCAGTGGCGGCTCCTCACTCCCGTATCGAAGATGCGCTGGCTATCGTGCTGGGAACGCTGATGGTCTCATTTGGCGTCATGCTGCTGAAGCAGGCGGGCGCGCTGACCGGCGGAACGGCCGGTATCGCGTTTTTAATCAGCTACCTTTCATCCTCCTCTTTCGGCGCCGCCTTTTTTGCCATCAATCTGCCGTTTTACTGGCTGGCGATACGCCGCATGGGGTGGGAATTTACCTGCAAAACCTTTGGTGCCGTGGCGCTGGTTTCCCTGTTCACACAGCTGCATCCGCTGTTTATCCACTTTTCGGCATTAAATCCTTTTTATGCGACACTGTTCGGTAACGTGGTCATGGGGATCGGGTTTATAGTGTTGTTTCGTCACAAAGCCAGCCTGGGTGGTATCAATATTCTGGCGCTCTGGCTGCAGGATCGCACTGGTCTGCGTGCCGGGAAGCTACAGATGATGGTTGATACCTGTGTGGTATGCGCCTCGCTGTTTGTCGTACCGCTACCGATGCTGCTGGCCTCTGTTGCGGGCGCGGCGATCCTCAACCTTATCATTGCGCTGAACCATCGTCCTGGCCGCTATCAGGTATAAAAGCGCCGTCTTACGCTTACTCATGCATTTTTATGGAGATCTGCACCGTGTTTCAAAACGTTGATGCCTACGCCGGCGATCCGATTCTGTCGCTGATGGAAACCTACAAACAAGATCCGCGCGCGCATAAAGTCAATCTCAGTATCGGCCTGTTCTACAACGAAGCAGGGATCGTTCCGCAGCTGCAGGCCGTTGCGGCAGCTGAAGAGCGTCTGCAGGCGCAGCCGCATCAGGCATCACTCTATCTGCCGATGGAAGGTTTAGGCCCTTACCGCAACGCCATTGCGCCGCTGCTGTTTGGTCACGAACACCCGGTGCTGAAAGCGGGACGCATCGCGTCTATTCAGACGCTGGGTGGTTCCGGTGCGCTGAAAGTGGGGGCTGATTTCCTGAAGCGCTATTTTCCGCACTCAGAGGTCTGGGTCAGCGATCCGACCTGGGAAAATCACGTAGCGATTTTTAACGGCGCGGGCTTCGCGGTAAACACCTACCCCTGGTACGATGCTGAGACCAACGGCGTTAAGTTTGACGCATTTATCCGCTGCCTGAAATCGCTGTCGAAGCATGCCATTGTGCTGCTGCATCCCTGCTGCCATAACCCGACCGGCGCCGATCTCACTGACGCCCAGTGGGATGAGACCACCGCCGTGCTGAAAGCGCAGGAGCTGATCCCGTTCCTCGATATCGCCTATCAGGGCTTTGGTGCAGGAATGGAAGAGGATGCTTACGCCATTCGCGCTATCGCAGCCGCGGGTCTGCCGGCGCTGGTGAGCAACTCATTTTCCAAGATCTTCTCGCTCTATGGCGAGCGCGTGGGCGGGCTCTCTGTGGTCTGCGACAGCGCTGAAGAAGCGGGACGGGTGCTGGGTCAGCTGAAAGCCACCGTGCGCCGCAACTACTCCAGTCCGCCAAATTTTGGTGCGCAGGTAGTCTCCTGCGTGCTGAATGATGCCGCATTACTGAACATGTGGCTGGCAGAAGTTGAAGCGATGCGCCTGCGTATTGCGGAGATGCGCCAGGCGCTGGTCAGCGAGCTGCAGGCAATTCTGCCGGGTAAAAATGTCGACTATCTGCTGAAGCAGCGCGGTATGTTCAGCTACACCGGTCTCAGCGCACAGCAGGTTGATCGCCTGCGCGATGAGTTCGGGATCTATCTTATCGCCAGCGGGCGTATGTGCGTTGCTGGTCTGAACCGCAGTAACGTTAAACGCGTTGCAGAGGCGTTTGCTGCCGTTATGTAACCGCCGGACGCGACACCACGAACCATCCGTTTTAATGCGGATGGTTTTTTTTTGCGTCTGCCAGGCAGGCTGATGCTTTTTCCTGCGGCAGGGTTTACCTTTCGCCAACATGCTGCACACTTAAGAGACCTGTTTTTTTAGGACTTTGCTATGTGGCAGCAACAGACCCTCACCCTGAGCGCAAAAGCGCGCGGGTTTCACCTCATTACCAATGAGATCTTAAGCCAGCTTAACGGCCTCAATGGCGTGCGCATCGGCCAGCTGCATCTGCTGTTACAGCATACCTCCGCGTCGCTGACGCTGAATGAAAACTGCGATCCCACCGTGCGCAGCGACATGGAGCAGCATTTCTTACGCCAGGTGCCTGAAAACGCAGGGTGGCAGCACGATTATGAAGGCGCAGACGATATGCCTGCCCATATCAAGTCGTCACTGCTGGGCGTTTCACTGCTGCTGCCGGTCAGTCGCGGGCGGCTGATGCTGGGGACCTGGCAGGGCATCTGGCTGGGCGAACATCGCATACAGGGCGGTGCCAGACGCATCGTCGCGACTTTACAAGGGGAATAACCAATGACGATTTCTGAGCTATTGACCTACTGCATGAGCAAACCCGCCGCAGAACAGGACATTAAAGAGGCGTGGGATGCAACGCAGATTAAGAGCCACGGTGTGCTGTTTGCCATGCTTTATGAGAAAGCAGGGCGGCCGGCGGTGACGCTGAAAACCTCTCCCGCACTGGCTGAACTGTTGCGTGAAGAGCACAGCGACGTCTTTCCCAGCGAATACCTGAATAAATCCTGCTGGAGCACGCTGTGGCTGGATGGATCGCTGAAGGATTCGCAGATTTACTATCTGGTTGACGCCTCTTACCAGCAGGCCGACGCCACGCACGCGGCGGGCGCCAGCCAGCACAACGCCTGAGCCGTTACGCCGCAGGCGTATCGCGCAGGGTATTGATATCGATGACAAAGCGATATTTTACATCGCTTTTCAGCATGCGCTCATACGCCTCATTAATTTGATCCATGGCAATCAGTTCAATGTCTGAGGTGATGCCGTGCTTGCCACAGAAATCGAGCATCTCCTGCGTTTCAGCGATGCCGCCGATCAGCGAGCCAGAGACACTGCGGCGTTTGAAAATCAGGTTAACCACCTGAGGTGCCGGATGATCGTGCTCGGGCACACCGACCAGCGTCATATTGCCATCACGCTTCAGCAGGGTGATAAACGGGTTGAGATCGTGCTGTGCGGCTACCGTGTTCAGAATAAAATCGAAACTGTTAGCGTGGGCCGCCATCTGATCGGCATCTTTAGATATCACCACTTCATCAGCGCCAAGACGTTTGCCATCTTCGACTTTTGATGGCGATGTCGTAAACAGCACGACCTGCGCGCCCATCGCATGGGCAATTTTCACCCCCATATGGCCCAGGCCGCCGAGGCCTACGATACCCACTTTTTTGCCCGGCCCGACATTCCAGTGGCGCAGCGGCGAATAGGTGGTGATCCCCGCGCACAGCAGCGGCGCAACGCCTGCCAGGTCGAGGTTTTCCGGCACGCGCAGCACAAAATCTTCGTTGACCACCATGCTGGTGGAGTAGCCACCGTAGGTGACCGCGCCGGTTTCGCGATCCTGGCCGTTGTAGGTGCCTGTCATGCCCTCTTCGCAATACTGCTCCAGCCCTTCCTGACAGCTCGGACAGCTGCGGCAGGAGTCAACCATACAGCCAACGCCCACCAGGTCACCGGGCTGATATTTATGGCTGTGCGCGCCCACGGCGGTTACGCGACCGACAATTTCATGGCCCGGTACGACCGGAAAAATTGTGTTGTTCCATTCGTTGCGCGCCTGGTGTAGATCGGAGTGGCAGACGCCGCAATAGAGCACTTCAATCTCCACATCATGCTCACGCAGTTCGCGCGGTTTGTAGTCGAACGGGGCGAGTTTTGATTTGGCGTCCTGTGCAGCCCAGGCATGGGTAATATTCATGATGTCTCCAGTCGGATGTGTCGTGAGTAGGGTATGCAAACGCCTTACGGAGTTCGAAAGGCCGCAACGCTGAGGCAGCGTTGCAAGCAGACCGCTATAAGCGTAGTCAGCTCGCCTGGATGCGACCATGCCTGAAGTTGTCTGATTCTTGCCTGTTTCTGCATTTTGTTGCGTAATCAGGCACGTCTGAATAACCGGCAAATAAAAAGCCGCCCCGGAGGGCGGCCTGATAATGGTAAAGGCGCAGACAGAAAAGGCTTACTTCTTCAGCATCGGTTTCAGGAAGCGTGCGGTATGTGACTTTTCACACTCTGCCACGGTTTCCGGCGTACCGGCGACCAGGATCTCACCGCCGCCGCTGCCGCCTTCGGGACCCAGATCCACGATCCAGTCTGCGGTTTTAATCACATCCAGATTATGCTCAATCACCACAATGGTATTGCCCTGATTACGCAGCTGATGCAGGACTTCCAGCAGCTGCGCAATATCGGCAAAGTGCAGGCCGGTGGTCGGCTCATCCAGAATATAGAGCGTCTGTCCGGTACCGCGCTTCGACAGCTCACGCGCCAGCTTGACGCGCTGCGCCTCACCACCGGAGAGCGTGGTGGCGGACTGGCCGAGACGGATATAGGAGAGGCCGACATCCATCAGCGTCTGCAGCTTGCGTGCCAGCGCCGGGACCGCTTCAAAGAAGTCGCGCGCTTCTTCAATCGTCATCTCCAGCACTTCGTGAATGCTTTTGCCTTTGTACTTGATCTCCAGCGTTTCGCGGTTATAGCGCTTGCCTTTACACTGATCGCACGGCACATAGATGTCGGGCAGGAAGTGCATTTCCACTTTGATCACGCCATCGCCCTGGCACGCTTCACAGCGTCCGCCGCGCACGTTAAAGCTGAAGCGGCCCGGATTGTAGCCGCGCGAGCGCGACTCCGGCACACCGGCAAAGAGTTCACGCACCGGCGTAAAAATGCCGGTATAGGTCGCCGGGTTAGATCGTGGCGTACGCCCGATCGGGCTTTGATCGATGTCGATCACTTTATCGAAGTGTTCAAGGCCGGCGATCTCACGATAAGGTGCCGCTTCACCGCTGGTTGCACCGTTAAGCTGCTGCTGCGCGATCGGGAAAAGCGTATCGTTGATAAGCGTTGATTTCCCGGAGCCGGAGACGCCGGTGATGCAGGTAAACAGGCCAACCGGCAGCGTCAGCGTCACATCCTTCAGGTTATTGCCGCGCGCGCCGGTGAGCTTCAGCACTTTAGCCGGATCGCCTTTCACCCGCTCGGCCGGCACTGCGATTTCGCGCTTGCCGCTCAGGAACTGGCCGGTCAGCGACTCTTCATGCGCCATAATGGCGTGTACATCACCTTCAGCCACTATCTGTCCGCCGTGCACGCCCGCGCCCGGACCGATATCAATGATATGGTCAGCCGCTCTGATCGCGTCTTCGTCATGCTCTACCACAATCACGGTATTGCCGAGATCGCGCAGGTGGATCAGGGTCGAGAGCAGGCGTTCGTTATCGCGCTGGTGTAACCCGATAGAGGGCTCATCAAGAACGTACATGACGCCAACCAGGCCCGCGCCAATCTGGCTGGCCAGACGAATACGCTGCGCCTCGCCGCCGGAGAGCGTTTCAGCCGAACGTGACATGGAGAGATAGTTCAGACCGACGTTGACCAGGAAACTCAGCCTATCGCCGATCTCTTTCAGGACTTTCTCAGCAATTTTTGCGCGCTGGCCGCTCAATTTAAGGTTGGTGAAAAACTCCATCGCATGACCAATACTCATTTCAGAGATGGTAGGCAGATTGGTATCTTCAACAAATACGTGGCGCGCTTCGCGGCGCAGGCGGGTACCGTGACAGCTGGTGCAGGCGCGGTTGCTGATAAACTTCGCCAGCTCTTCGCGCACCGCATTGGACTCCGTCTCTTTATAACGGCGCTCCATATTATGCAGCACCCCTTCAAACGGATGACGCCGCACGGAAGTATCACCGCGATCGTTGATATATTTGAATTCAATATTCTCTTTGCCCGAGCCATACAGGATCACCTGACGCGCTTTGTCGCTCAGGCTGCTGAACGGCGCCTCTACGTCAAAATCGAGATGCTCAGCGAGCGAGCGCAGCATCTGGAAATAGTAGAAGTTGCGGCGATCCCAGCCGCGAATCGCACCGCCCGCCAGCGACAGCTCAGGGTTCTGCACCACGCGATCGGAATCGAAGTATTGCTGCACGCCAAGGCCGTCACAGGTCGGACAGGCGCCGGCCGGGTTGTTGAACGAAAACAGGCGCGGTTCCAGCTCACGCATGCTGTAGCCGCAGATCGGGCAGGCGAAGTTGGCGGAGAAGAGCATCTCTTCGCTGTCAGGATCGTCCATGTCCGCCACGATCGCGGTGCCGCCGCTGAGTTCAAGCGTGGTTTCAAACGACTCCGCCAGACGTGTCGCGAGATCGTCGCGCACGCGAAAACGATCGATGACGACTTCAATAGTGTGCTTTTTCTGCAGCTCAAGTTTCGGCGGATCGGAGAGATCGCACACTTCACCATCGATGCGGGCACGGATGTAACCCTGCGCCGCCAGGTTTTCCAGCGTTTTGGTGTGCTCACCTTTGCGATCTTTCACCACCGGTGCCAGCAGCATCAGGCGGCGACCCTCTTCCTGCGCCAGCACCTGATCCACCATCTGGCTTACGGTCTGCGCCGCAAGCGCGACGTCGTGATCGGGACAGCGCGGCTCACCCACGCGGGCAAACAGCAGGCGCAGGTAGTCGTGGATTTCAGTAATAGTACCCACCGTCGAGCGCGGGTTATGCGAAGTCGATTTCTGCTCAATGGAAATGGCGGGCGACAGGCCTTCGATGTGATCGACATCCGGCTTCTCCATCAGCGAGAGAAACTGGCGCGCGTAAGCAGAGAGGGACTCTACATAGCGCCGCTGACCTTCGGCATAGAGCGTATCAAACGCCAGCGATGACTTCCCGGAACCTGAGAGACCGGTGACAACGATCAGCTTATCGCGTGGAATGATCAGGTTAATATTTTTCAGATTGTGGGTGCGAGCACCGCGGACTTCGATCTTATCCATTCACCTTTCCCGGATTGAACTACACCCGCTATGCCAGCAAAGCATAACGGATAGAAACGCATCATTATGGCACAAAAAATAACCTGAATAAATATCCAGTAGTTTTATCCTTTGGTACACTAGAGACGCAAAACTGGAAGCACGCTCCAAAGTATCCATCATAGATCAGGACGTGTTAAACTTTGTCGTTTAGACTTATAGCATCAACTCATCGGGAGAGAGCAACATGGCCAGTCGTGGCGTAAACAAAGTGATTCTTGTCGGGAATCTGGGTCAGGATCCGGAAGTGCGTTTCATGCCAAACGGTGGCGCTGTAGCCAACTTCACGCTGGCCACGTCTGAAAGCTGGCGTGACAAGCAGACCGGTGAAAACAAAGAGAACACCGAATGGCACCGCGTTGTGCTGTTTGGCAAACTGGCTGAAGTTGCCGGCGAATATCTGCGTAAAGGCTCACAGGTCTATATTGAAGGTCAGCTGCGTACACGCAAGTGGCAGGATCAGAGCGGTCAGGAAAAATATACCACCGAGGTTGTTGTCAACGTAGGCGGCACCATGCAGATGCTGGGCGGACGTCAGCAGGGCGGTGCGAATGCAGGTGGCGCACCGATGGGCGGCCAGAGCGGCGGCGGAAATAACAACGGCTGGGGTCAGCCACAGCAGCCGCAGCAGCAGCAGTCTCAGGGCGGCAATCAGTTCAGCGGCGGCGCGCAGCAGCGTCCACAGCAGCAGAGCGCACCGGCGAACAACGAACCGCCAATGGATTTCGACGACGATATCCCGTTCTGAAGCTGACTGATAAGTCACCTTTTAAAATATATGCGCAAGCCCCTGTTAATATAGGGGCTTTTTATTTTGTACTTTCGGCACTCATCAAATATCAATTCATATCCGTTTTTTGATCCAAAGATCCTGCATGACAGCCAGGAGAAAAAAGAGTGGCATATTTTATCTGTATGGACGCGTCAGCTGATGTAAAGCAGGAAAGAGCTATATTAGCCTTAGAATAATTATTAGCTGCGCAGCTAATGATGCAATTATGACTAATATTAGCTAAGCTAGCTTTATTTTTGCACAGCTAATAACGGGCTGGAAACGAATGTCATGAGCCATTACCCACATTATTCAGAATTCGAACAACAGATGCTGGATGCACTGAGGGAAGCTATTGCTGAAGCCTTCGGCTCCGAAGCTTCTATACTGAATGCCTCACACGAGCTTCCCGAAGCTGGAGTTGAACTTGATGGCAAGATTGTGATCAAGACTCCTGGTAAAACCCTGCAGGTATTCGTCGACGTCAAAAAAAAGGTCTACCCAAGAGACCTGAGAAATGCTGTCTACCAGCTTCGCAGAGGCATAGATGAAACCAGTGATTGTCACGAAGCGATTGGACTGCTTGCTGCAGGTGAGTTGAGTCCCGGGGCTAAACAGGAGCTCAGGAATCAAAATATCGCCTCATTCGAGCTGGGGGGCAGCCTTTATCTGAAGCATGAAGGCTGGCTCATTAACATCGAAAAGCCTTCCCACCGTACCAAAAAGAACACTCATGGCATTGAGCTTTTCACTGAGGCTCGGGAAAGTGTAATACATGCGCTTCTGATGAATAGTCATAAGTGGTTAACCGGTGCAGAACTGGCCGAAAAAGCCGAAACATCTCCATACACCTGCTCTCTCGTCCTGCAGGAGCTGACGCTGCGTGAATGGGTGGAGTCTACTGGTAGAGGACCGGGCAAGCGCAGAATGCTCACTCACCCTGATAAGCTTTTAGACGCCTGGTCTGAGCAGTGGCAGGGGCGTAAAGAAAAAAGGTCAAAGTGGTACACCTTTGTCGAAACGCCCGAGCATCTGCTGGCTCACCTGGCGGAAGAGATAGACCGTCAGAAAGTGGATTATCCGTGGGCATTTACGGGTGCTGCTGCAGCGAATGTTTATGCTCCACTGCTGACCATTACTGAGGGAGCAGAAATCATTGTGCCCAGGGGCTATGCGGATAAGATGGCTGATAGATTAGGCCTGAAGCCAGTGAGTAAAGGGGCAAACGTTACGCTCATCGAGCGCGAACCTGCGAGCTTGCTTTATCGATATATGCGCTCGGATCAGCCTGCCTTTTTCGCCAGTCCTTACATTCTGTATCTGGACTTATTAGATGGTCGGGGCCGTAACAAGGAACTGGCGCAACATATCAGAGAACGATTGGAGTCTTTATGGCAACGGAATTGAAACCTCGTACAGCGGCTGGATACGATCAAAATGTCACACTGGCATGCGAGAGGACGCTGCTTACACTGTTAAGCGCCTTTGGAAATTTGAGAGAAACTCTGAGACTTGTCGGTGGTTTGGTCCCCCGTTACCTTACACCAGCGACTCCGCCTGACATTCCTGTACATGCAGGAACCTCAGACGTGGATGTTGTATTAAACCTAGAAATACTGGCAGCCGGCAACGAGTACGCTAGCCTTGCGCAGCAGCTAAAAGCACGCGGCTTTACCCGATGGATTGAAGATGGGCAGCCTGCATCCTGGCGCTGGCGTCGCAGGGTCAATGACAACATCGAAGTAGTCGTTGAGCTTCTCCGGGATGCGGGTAACGAGGAGCCAGGCCGGACCATCAGCGTCGATGGGGAAAGAGTTTCGGCGCTAACAATTAAGCATGCCAGAATCGTCCACGACTGGTATCAGGAGAAGACCGTTTCTGCACAGCTTCTGGATGGTGATGGTATATCAGTAGATACAGTGCGATTTGCAGACGTGCCAGCATTTGTGATTCTGAAAGCGCTGGCTTTAGATCAACGGCAGGAGAGGAAGGATGCTGCTGACCTAATCCACGTGATCAGATATTCCGGTTCGGTAGAGGAAGTCGCAGCTCTATTCGTTCAGCGTATTCGTTCAAAGCAGCACCCGGAGGCTTTGACGGACGGGCTGGCAGCGCTTGGCAGACGTTTTGGGGATGACGAGCATGGTGAAGGCTATGAGAAGGTGGGAGCTGTTGCCTATGCACGTTTCCATAGCGGGAACGATGAAGACGAAGATGAGCTTGTTAGCCGACAGCGTTTTGCTGCAGGGTTAGTCCAGAAGTTACTGACTGAGATTGAGAGGCAACGGACAGCCTGACGAAAACAGAAGTGCCGTAGCGTCAGCCCGGCAGGTTTACGCTGCGATATAGCTCGCCAGCAGTGACGCGCTTTTTACAGCCAGAGGCGTGCCGGTTTTGCTCTGCGTATTATGTCGCTAACAGCTTTTGCTGAGGTTGCTGGCGTTCATGCCTCCTCATTCTGTGACCACGGCCAGCGATGTCCAACCGGCGTTGATTTGTAGCGTTATACCGGCGTTTTTAAGAATTTAGCCCACCCGTTTTTGCCTGTTTTGCCCGTCTTACCGCCTGAACATTCGCCGCTATATGCTCCTGAGCAGGCAGACAGGTTGTCTTTTAATCACCTTTTGACATAACGCCCGGCTGCTATGGCGTGCTTACCCCGATGATAAATGTGTCAGGACGTCTGTTTTTTATGCAAAACAGAGCAGCAGTTGCATATTGATGAGACGAAATGAGAATAAAAATTGGCTGGAACCGCTCTGCTGCCCCCGGTTTTAATCAGAGAATGGCCCTGTTTAATGGTAAGAAAAACCATTCAGGTATCAAGCGAGAGCGCTGCGGTTAAGAATGATCCCGGTCACATTCCGCATAAAAATATTAAAACCAGCGACAAATAACCGAATGTTATTTATCGATCATATCGCTTTTTATCTTACATAGTTTAAAGCTCATTACGTTTTTGGGCGGGAAAATTCCTGGATAAATTAAATCATAAATTGTTTATCCCACGCGACGCGCCGATTTTTAAGCGCAACCGTCAGGGCCAGGATAAATGAGAGGGGAAAAGTGGTGCAGCCGGAGGAGATGTTCAGTTGTGCTAACTAAAAACAACTGTGATTTAAGGCCAGCAACAGCGGCATTAATGCAATAAACGAAGCGCCAATCTCACCGCAATGAGATTGGGCAACGTCTAAATGGCTTAAACTACAAGACTTTTGCTGGTGTGAATCAATTTTACCGCAAAAAAAGAAGCATTTTCCTGCCATTACTCATCAGGAAAAAGAGGTGCGAATTGTTATATTGTGAACGCCGGATTAAATGATCTTCATCTCTTCTGGTAAGAACAAATCTCAGCATTTAGTCAAATAACAGCGGCCTTACAACTATTAGCGATTTTCTGATCCTGACGGATAGTGGTAAACGCTGCGGCTGATGTCGAGCAAACGACAGCTGCGGCGGGTTCCAATATCAAAGGTTGTCTGCAAAAAGTTGACTGCCTGACGCTTTTCATTGGTGGTAAAGAAGTTTTTGAGCACGCTCTGCAGCATCTCTTTATCGGAACTCAGCGTTTGCAGTTCGCGGGTAAGGTTCTGTAGTTTGTCCTCTAACTCTTTGATCTTTCTTCCTTCTTCAGAAGAAAGGCCTGAAAATTTCTTCTTCCAGCTGTAGAAGGTAGCCTCTGAAATGCCGAGCTCTTCACAAATCTCCCTGACTTTTACTCCTGTTTCAGAAGCTTTAATGGCATTTGTGATTTGCTCTTCGCTATATCGTGACTTTCTCATAAATGCTCTTACCTTTCTTATCAATTAGTGGATGAGAATTACTGTATTAATATCTGGTACTGCAAAAACGGTATTAATGCAGTATTAAAGTGCGCGATTTGAATTGCGAGGGATAAATTAAGATATTTAGAATAAATATCATCATGGGATAAATCTTATTTTATTATGAATGCCAATGAACATCTTCCTGGCATTGGCTTTTTGATATAGATTCATTCCATCCCAAATGCAGAAAAATACGACAAACATTGGATATTCGGTACAGCTTTCTTGCAAAAAAGAGAGGGCGTGCCAGTAAACTTTTGTCTCGAATTCGGGTTGAAATCGTTTACATCCGCTGAAATTCGCACCAGATTTAATCAGAATTTTCCTGAATTTCTCTTCTAAATCCTGACGCGAGTCTCATTTTTCGGACCAGCCTGGTTTGAAGTTATTAATTTTTGTCAGGCCCACTGAGCGCTTGTTAATTCATTTCAAGGACGTTTTACCGCAAGGCAGTTGCTGTAAGTAATACTAAGGACCAGTCAATGAAATTGAGCGTAATGTCTAATGCCGTCTGGATGATGTCTGAAAAAGTCGTCTCGGTGTTCGGCGTCATCTTTGTCACCTCCTATGTGGCAAAATCGTTTGGCCCGACCATATTTGGCCAGATGGCATTTTCAGCTTCGCTATTCTCCATGGTGCAGACCGTGGCGATTTTCGGTACCGAAACCATCCTGTTTAAGCGCATAAGCAAAAGTGCGCCTAAAGGTCTGCGTCTGATGGCCGTGGCGCGCACCATGCGCCTCGCGCTGCTGCTGCTGACCTCCATTCCGGTCTTGATTTGGGTCTGGTACAACATGCAGGAGAATTTTCTCGCATTTGCACTGGCCTCATTTATCTCCTCGGTATTTGTAACGCAGGACACTTTTAGCGTCTACAACAATGCGCGTCTCGCGTCGCGGCTCAATACGCTGGCTAACTCAGTGGGACTGCTGCTTGGCTTCGCGCTGAGCTTTACCATCGCGTGGCTGCATCTCAATCCGCTGTGGCTGACCGTATCCATCGTGGCGGTAACGCTGGTGCCTTATCTCATCAAGCGCATCAATTTTTACCGTGAGCATCAGGACATTGCGCCGCCGCAGCAGAAACGCACTACCTATCTGCGCTACCTGATGTATGCCGGTCTGCCGCTCGCTATCTCCAGCATTTTTATCTCCGTGCAGGTAAAAGCGGCGCAGATGTTTCTGGCCGGTATCGCTTCCGCCCGCGATCTGGGCCTGTTCGCCGCGGCTAACACCATTTCGGCTTCCTGGATTTTTATCCCGGTTGCCATCATCACTTCCTGCTTTTCGGAAATTTTCCGTGAGCGTGGAGCAGCCGCAATCAAACTCACCGCGCGGCTGAACGGCTATGTCATGGGAGTTTCATTGCTGTTATTGGCGGTGATCGCCATGTTTGGCGAGAAGATTATCATCGCGTTATATGGTCACGAGTACACACAATCGGGAAGTCTCGTTACGTTACTGTCGTTAGCAACCTGCTTTTCGGCAATGGGGACCGTAGCTTACCGCTACATGGTCAAAGAGGGCGGGTTTAACTATCTGCTGAAGAAGATCCTCTGCCTGATGGTTATCAGCCTGCCGCTCTCATGGTGGCTGATCCAGGGGTACGGCATTATGGGTGCCGCCTGGAGCGTCTTCATCACTGAGCTGCTCTCCCTTACCGTAATGAATTACTTCTTTAAAAACGGCGTCATTCAAAAAATTCAGGTTTCCTCACTCAACTACAAAACCTACAAATGAGGTCAGATATGCTCAGGTTGAAAGAAGAACTCAGAAGAAGCGTTCAGTATTTTATCAAGAAGATGCCCTGGGCTACGCAGGATCGCATCTACTACTTCCGTAAATTCCGTAAGCTGCCTAATCTGCGCGAGCCAAAGGTGTTTAACGAGAAGGTGCTGTATCGCAAATTTGTGTATGGCGACTATCAAATCTATGGTCGCCTGTCGGACAAGTATTCAGTACGCGAATACATTGCTGAGAAGGTAGGCAGTGAGTATCTGATCCCGCTGGTTTACGAGACCAGCGATCCGCATTCGCTTCACACCCTGTCGCAGTGGAAGAATACTGTGATCAAGCCTAACCATGGTTCCAACATGGTTGAGATCCTGCTGGAAGAGCCGGATGCGCTGAAGAAGCAGCAGATCATCAGCGACTGTCATCGCTGGCTGAAAACGGACTTCGCTAATGAAGCGCGTGAGATCCACTATCGCTACATCAAGCCGCGGATTCTGGTAGAGCAGTACATTGGCGATGGCAAAAGTGCGCCGATTGACTACAAATTTCACATGTTCAATAAGCGCGATGGCAGTTTTGAATATGTGCTGCAGGTGATCTACAACCGCTGCAACCCGCTGTTGTCGATGAACTTTTACGTCAACAATCTGAACGAGGCGTATCATAAGATCCGCGATACCGGTCTGGATGTTGAGCCTATTCTGCCGCAGCTGCAGAAGGCGCTGGCGCTGAGCAAGACGCTGGCCAGCGATTTCGACTATGTCCGCGTTGACTGGTATATCCACGGTGAAGAGATCTACTTTGGTGAGCTGACCTTCACGCCGGGTGCCGGACTGGTAACGGGTCTGGACCGCGGGCTGGACCAGATGATGGGTGATATGTGGATTCAGGATCGTCGCGGTACGAAGAGACCGGGCGTTTCGGTTGCGGAAGTCGGTATTCCCGCCGTGTTGAAGAAAATTTGATCGCACAGCAATATAAAGAACCCCGCAGCGCGGGGTTTTTTATGCATACTATTCAGGGAATTGGCCACTCAGTCGGCGCCTGACTCATCACATCGATAAAAGCCTGTTTGCCAATCTGCATAAAGTTGTGCACGTTCTCCATGCTCAGCGTAATACCCAGCAGTCCGGTCACAAACCAGCACGACATCCCCACGCCCAGACCGCCACACAGCAGCGCCATAATCGGATGGCTCTTTTGCCGCAGTTTTATTTTCATTGAGCTGGCGAGAAACATCAGAACGGCGCTCAGAATACCCCAGCGCATTACCAGTAAACTGGTTGTTAACGTAGCCATTAACGCAAAACCTCTTCGAATCAGTGATATCCCTGACATTAACCGGACATCACTGACGGCAAAGAGCGCGTCAGGAAACGCTCTCACGTCGGATTGAGTGTGATTTGGATCACATTATATCAGCGGATTTGAATTTTTGAACAAATTTTGTACCCGCGAAGGCGGGCTGGGACGCGCGGCTAAAGCTGGAAGAGAGCGCCTGAAGCAGGCGCGCTGATTACCGGACAGGGCAGCATTCACCGGTGGTGCGCTGGGCGAAGCTGTTCATATTGTCGCTGCAGTCAAAGCTAAGCAGGCGAGGCCGTTGCGCAATCGCCTGACGACGCATGGCGTGACGATACGCCGTAGGCGTCTGCGAAAACTGCCGGCGGAACACGCGCGAAAAGGTTTGCTGCGAATCGTAACCATACTGCATAGCGATATCAAAAACCGGTCGCTGCGTCTGCAGCAGCGCTTCTGCCGCCATCGTCAGACGCCGTTCACGAATATAGCCACCCAGCGTCTGTTTCGTCACGGTACGGAACATACGCTGCAGGTGCCATTTTGAGTAACCCGATTTTGCTGCCACATCATCAATCGACAGTGCTTTATCCAGATTCTGATCGATCCAGTTAGTCAGTGAATGAATGATTTCCTGTTGCATCATAGCCTCATCCTTCTGAAGGGGTATTACCCGGTGAGAAATTCGTACTTTTGATGGTGAGCGAGTATAGTTCCTCAAGTTAACTTGAGGTAAAGGCTGATGGTAAAAAAAGAGCGTAACTATCCAAAGCCGGTGCTGACGCCAGGAGAAGTGGCAAAACGTAGCGGCGTAGCGGTCTCGGCACTGCACTTTTATGAAACCAAAGGATTGATCTCCAGCACCCGTAATAATGGTAATCAGCGACGCTACAGCCGTGACGTACTGCGCCGCGTAGCGATTATTAAAATTGCGCAGCGTATCGGTATTCCGCTGGCGACGGTGAGTGAGAGCCTGATGCATGTCCCGGCGAATAAACGGATGTCGACGCAGGAGTGGGATGCACTGACGCAGCACTGGCGTGAGGAGCTGGATAAACGCATTGAGACGCTGACGCGGCTGCGGAACGATCTGGACGGATGTATTGGCTGTGGCTGTTTGTCGATGCGCGACTGTCCGTTACGCAACCCCGGCGACCGGCTGGCGCAGCAGGGTTCAGGCGCCGTGCTGCTTGACCCGGAGCAGGATGAGCAGGGGCGTTAATCCGCTATACTGGTGCGATACCTTTATCAGCAAGGAGCTGTACATGATCACCGTTCATCATCTGGAAAACTCCCGTTCGCATCGTGTGTTATGGCTGCTGGAAGAGCTGGCGGTGCCGTATCAGATCAAACGTTATCAGCGGGAAAATACGATGCTGGCACCCGATGAGCTGAAAAAGGTGCATCCGCTGGGGAAATCACCGGTAATAACCGATGGCAACCGCGTTATTGCTGAATCCGGCGCCATTCTGGAGTATCTGCAGCTGAAGTATGACAGCGAGCAGCAGCTGACGCTGAGCAATGAAGATGAACAGATTCAGGGACGCTACTGGCTGCATTATGCCGAGGGATCGCTGATGCCGCTGCTGATCATCAAGCTGGTTTTTGCGCAGCTAAGCAAAAAACCGGTTCCCTGGCTGCTGCGCCCGATCGGTGGCGCCATGCGTAAAGGAATGGAGAAAGCCTGGCTGAATAAGCAGCTGGCGTTGCATACCCGCGTGATTGAACAGCATTTAAGTCAGCATGCGTTTTTTGCCGGTTCGCGTTTCAGCATTGCTGATGTTCAGATGAGTTTTCCGCTGCTGGCGCTTCAGATGCGCGGCGGCCTGCACGATCTGCCTGCCACCACCCGCTGGCTGGAAGAGATGCAGCAGCGCGCCGCCTGGCAGCGGGCGCTGAAGCAGGGCGGCCCGATTAAATTCAGCGACTGACGCCGGCCCGGAATCCGGTAATCGTAGGGGGCGCATTAATGCGCCCCGAATTGGTCCGCCGTCACCGCAGGCGTGCTTTCTCCAGTCCGGTGACGATTAACAGTTGAAAACGTCACCCCAAACGCCAGATAATCGCCTGCCATTTTATCTCCCCCTCTTTGACGGGAAGTACATAGCTGCGTAATCGTTTGCGCCTCTTTTCTCTTTGAGAAATCCCCACCAGGGTGATGCGTAAGCGGCAGCTGTGCGGCGACTTACACCTAAAATATGCAGAGGAATAATTATGTCTGGCGACTCACGCCCGGCCAGTGGAAAACTGGACGCCTGGTTCCACATTTCAGCACGCGGCAGCAACGTGCGGCAGGAAGTGCTGGCGGGGCTTACCACCTTCCTGGCCATGGTCTACTCGGTTATTGTGGTACCGGGCATGCTTGGTAAAGCGGGCTTTTCCCCTACGGCGGTATTTGTTGCCACCTGCCTGGTCGCCGGGTTTGGCTCCCTGCTGATGGGACTCTGGGCCAATCTGCCGCTGGCTATCGGCTGTGCTATCTCGCTGACCGCCTTCACTGCATTCAGCCTGGTCCTTGGGCAGCACATCAGCGTACCGGTCGCGCTGGGCGCCGTATTCCTGATGGGATTACTGTTTACGTTTATCTCGGTAACCGGTATCCGCGCCTGGATCTTACGCAATCTGCCGATGGGCGTGGCGCACGGTACCGGGGTTGGTATCGGCCTGTTTTTACTGCTGATTGCAGCAGACGGTATTGGCCTGGTGGTAAAAAACCCGGCCGCAGGCTTGCCGGTGGCGCTGGGCGATTTCACCGCGTTTCCGGTCATCATGTCGCTGGTGGGTCTGGCGGCAATCTTTGGCCTGGAAAAACGCCGCGTACCCGGCGGCATCCTGCTGACTATACTGGCTATCTCACTGATCGGGCTTGTGTTTGATCCGGCGGTGACCTGGCAGGGGCTGTTTGCGATGCCAAGCCTGAAGGATGCCAGCGGTCAGTCAGCGATGTTCAGTCTGGACATCGCAGGCGCGCTGCAGCCAGCCGTACTGCCCAGCGTCCTGGCGCTGGTCATGACGGCGGTATTCGATGCGACCGGCACCATTCGTGCGGTTGCCGGGCAGGCCAATCTGCTGGATAAAGAAGGGCAGATCCTCAATGGCGGCCGGGCGCTGACCAGCGACTCCCTCAGCAGCCTGTTTGCCGGCCTGGTCGGTGCGTCTCCGGCAGCGGTCTATATTGAATCAGCCGCCGGTACGGCAGCGGGCGGCAAAACCGGATTAACCGCTATCGTCGTGGGCGTACTGTTTCTGCTGATGCTGTTTATGTCGCCGCTTGCCGGTCTGGTGCCGGCCTATGCGACCGCGCCGGCGCTGATGTATGTCGGACTACTGATGCTGAGCAATGTGGCAAAAATTGACTTCAGTGATTTTGTTGATGCCATGTCAGGCCTGCTGACCGCGGTGTTTATTGTGCTGACCTGTAACATCGTGACCGGCATTATGCTGGGCTTCGCCTCGCTGGTGATTGGCCGTCTGTTTGCCGGGGAGTGGCGCAGACTCAACGTGGGGACGGTAGCGATCGCTGTCGCACTGGTCACCTTTTATGCGGCAGGCTGGGCTATCTGACCACAGGTTCCAGTAATTTCCAGATAATCCCCTGACTTTGCCAGCGCCGCACATCGGGTCCCCCCATGCGCGGCGTTTTGTTTTACACTTTTTAGCGTAACGACCCTCGCTTTTAACCATATCGATTCGCCTAAGGAAAGCATGGAAATCTTTTTTACTATTCTCATTATGACGCTGGTGGTGTCACTCTCCGGCGTCGCGGCAAGAATCCTGCCGTTTCAAATTCCGCTGCCGCTGGTGCAAATCGCAGCGGGTGCCTTACTTGCCTGGCCGACGTTCGGCCTGCATGTCGATTTCGATCCGGAACTCTTTCTGGTGCTGTTTATCCCGCCGCTGCTGTTTGCTGACGGCTGGAAGACGCCTATCAATGAGTTTCTGAGCCACGGTCGCGAGATCCTCGGGCTGGCGCTGGTACTGGTGCTGATCACCGTGGTCGGTATCGGCTACCTGATCTACTGGCTGGTGCCGGGTATTCCGCTGATCCCGGCTTTTGCGCTGGCGGCTGTGCTGTCACCGACCGACGCCGTGGCGCTGTCAGGTATCGTTGGCGAAGGACGCATCCCAAAGAAAATCATGTCGATTGTGCAGGGTGAGGCGCTGATGAACGACGCCTCTGGCCTGGTATCGCTGAAGTTCGCGGTCGCCGTGGCGATGGGCACCATGGTCTTTACCTGGGGCGGCGCCAGCGTGGAATTTCTCAAAGTTGCCATTGGCGGACTGATTGCGGGCGTGGCCGTGTGCTGGCTCTATGGCCGCTCGCTGCGCCTGCTGAGCCGCTGGAGCGGAGACGATCCGGCGACGCAGACCGTACTGCTGCTGCTGCTGCCGTTTGCCTCCTACCTGATTGCTGAACATCTTGGCGTCTCCGGTATTCTTGCCGCCGTCGCGGCCGGGATGACCATCACGCGCTCCGGCATTATTCGTCAGGCGCCGCTGGCGATGCGCCTGCGCGCAAACAGCGTCTGGCAGATGCTGGAGTTTGTGTTCAACGGCATGGTGTTCCTGATGCTTGGCCTGCAGCTGCCGGATATCCTTGCGACGTCCGTTGAGCAGGCGAATGCCGATCCCAACGTCGAGCTGTGGATGCTGTTTACCGATGTCGCGCTGGTGTATGCGGCGCTGATGATTGTGCGTTTTGGCTGGCTCTGGATCATGAAGCGTGCCAGCATGCGCCTGCTGAAGAAAAAACCGCTGGAATTCTCAAACTACTCGCTGCGCGAGCTGCTGATTGCCTCTTTTGCGGGCGTACGCGGTGCGATTACGCTGGCGGGCGTGCTCTCTATTCCGCTGTTTCTCAGCAATGGCGAGCCCTTCCCGGCGCGTTATGAACTGGTATTCATCGCCACCGGCGTGATCCTCTTTTCTCTGTTTGTTGGCGTTATCCTGTTGCCTCTTCTGCTGCGCGGTATCGACAGCCATGATAAAGCTGGTCATCGTCATGAACTGCAGCATGCGCGAGCCGCTATGGCGGGTGTGGCGATTGAAAGCCTGCATAAGATGGAGCAGCGGCTGGAGAGTGATACCGAAGAGAATATCGATCCGGAGCTGCTTAAAGAGGTCAGCCTGCGGGTGATTGGCAACCTGCGCCGCCGCGTGGATGGCAAGGATGACGTGGATCAGGCGCTGTTTGCTGAGAACCTGGAGCGTCGGTTCCGTCTGACCGCGCTGCGCGCCGAGCGTGCGGAAGTGTATCACCTGCGCGCAACGCAGCAGATTTCCAATGAAACCATGCAGCGCCTGCTGCGCGATCTCGATCTGCTGGAAGCGCTACTGATTGAGAAAGAGGAGTAACCTCCTTTGAATGCCGCCGCGTCTCACACCTGCAGACGCGGCGCATCATCCGGCCAGTGTGTACGACAGCAGCTGATCCAGGCTTCCGCACTGCGCGACAGATAGCTGCCTTCACGCCAGATCAATCCGATACGCCACTCCAGCGCAGATGCCAGCGGCAGCCACGCCAGCGACTGCGGATCCAGCCGCTGACAGATAGGTTCCGGCAGTACGGCTACGCCCATCCCCGCCTGCACCATCGCAGCCAGAAAATCCCACTGACCGCTGCGCAGCGCAATCTGAGGCGTTACGCCTTCACGCTGAAACGCCTGCATCAGCTGCCGGTTAAGGGCAAACTCTTCATTCAGGATCAGCAGCGGATGCTGCGCCAGTTCTGCCAGCGTCAGATGCGGGCGGGCGTGCCAGGCCGCGCTGCGCGATACCAGCACGCAGAGCGGATGGCGCATCAGCTCCAGCGTGTTAAGCGGTAAATCTGGCTCAACCGGCAGGGCGGTAAGCGCAATATCCAGCGCGCCGCTCAGCACCGCCTGCTGTGCGGTCAGGCCGCCTGATTCTGCAATATGCAGCTGCACGCCCGGATAGCGGCGCTGAAAAGCCGAAATTGAGCCGGCAATCTGCATACCCACCATTGGCGGAATCCCCAGGCGCAGCTCACCGGTTTTCAGCTGATTGATATCACCAATCTGCGCCTCCAGTTGATGAAACTCCTGCAGGATCGCGAGACCGCGCTGGTAGACCGCCTGACCGCTGTCGGTGAGATGCAGACGGCGTCCCTCCCGCCGCAGCAGCGCGCACCCCAGCTCCTCTTCCAGCTGGCGCACCATTTTGCTGATGGTGGGCTGCGTAACATAGAGCTGCTCTGCTGCACGGGTAAAGCTCTGCTGCTGAATCACGGCGACAAAGTAACGCAGGGCGCGTATATCCATAATCATTCCTTAATGGCATAGTCCGGATGATTTTAATTCATTTCTTTCACGGTTAGCGGCAGATTTATACTGCGTTTCTCACATTCCTTACCGGAGATCGCCATGGCTGCCGCCATTAATCCGCGCCCCCGTCTGTTACAACATCTGATATTGCCGCTGCAGCTGCTGCTTTATATCGGGCTATTCAGCGTCTGCGACCTTCTGGTGCGCTGGCTGCACCTGCCGCTACCGGCAAATGTACTCGGCATGGTTGTGCTGCTGTTATTAATTGTTTTGCGCGTATTGCCGCTGGGCTGGGTCCGTGCCGGGGCAAACTGGCTGCTGGCTGAAATGCTGCTGTTTTTTATTCCGGCCGTGGTGGCGGTAGTCAATTACAGCGATCTGCTGCGCAGTGAGGGATGGCGTATTTTTATCGTAATTGCGATCAGCACGCTGCTGGTGCTGGCGGTCACATCGCTGGTGGTTGATCGTCTCTACCGGTTTGAAATGGCGCGTGCAGCACGCAGGCAGGATATCCATGAGTAACGCCATCATCAGTCTGTTCTGTCTGGTACTTACCCTGCTGGTCTATTACCTCAACAAGCGTCTCTACCGGCGCTGGCGGCGGCTGATGCTGATGCCGCTGGTGCTGACGCCGCTGGTACTGGTCGGGCTGCTGCTTATCACGCATGTCAGCTGGCAAAACTATATTGCGGAGAGTCACTGGCTACTCTGGCTGCTGGGACCCGCCACGCTGGCGTTTGCCGTGCCGGTCTATGAAAACATGGCGCTCATCCGGCGTCACTGGCTGTCGCTGAGTGCAGGGGTCCTGTGCGCTACCACGGTTGCCGTCTGCAGCTCAGTCTGGCTGGCGCGGTTACTGGCACTGCCGGAGAGTATTCAGCGTAGTCTGGCTGTGCGTTCAATCACCACGCCATTTGCGCTGGCCGCCGCCGGTCCGATGGGCGGACAGCCCGATCTGGTCGCGCTGTTTGTGGTGATTACCGGCGTATTTGGCATGGCGGCAGGGGATATTCTTTTTCTGCGCATCGCGATAACACAGGGAGTGGCGAAAGGCGCCGGGCTGGGTGCTGCCTCTCACGGTGCCGGAACGGCGCGCGCCTATCAGATAGGTCAGCAGGAGGGCGTGGTATCCAGCCTGGTGATGATGCTTTCGGGCGTCGTCACGGTTCTGCTGGCACCGCTTCTGAGCCATCTGCTGTGGCACGCATGACACATTTATCGATAAATCGTTCCCGCTGTAATTTAATTTTACGTAAAGGTTTCCAATAAAAGTTGTGTCTGACGACTATGCTAACTACTCTTTGCGCCGACTTATTTTTTACTTCATGGAGTGGATTAGCATGATCAAGCAACTTGTTACCGGAAGCGTTTTGGGCCTTGCACTGCTGAGCGGTAGCGTACAGGCGATTGAGGGCAGTGTTGACGTGGGTGAGCACAGCACCAACCTGAACCTTGGCCTCGGTACCACCTCTCCGGGCCTGTTTCTGAAAGGTAACTGGCTGCGCAGCGACCATGACGGCAGCACCTACGGTGCAGGTCTGGGCTATAACATCGATGTTGGCGATCTGCGCGTAGCGCCGACGGCAAAAGCGCTGTTTACGCATCCGGAAGATGGCCGTGATGGCTTCACCATCGCCGTGGGTGCAGGTGCACAGTACAGCTTCAACAGCATGTGGGGCCTGTATGGTGAATATTACTATGCGCCAGAGGCGTTTTCCGATCGCCTGGACAGCTATCAGGAAGCGTCAGGCGGCCTGAGCTTTACGCCAGTTTCACTGCTGAATCTGCGCGTGGGCTACCAGTATATTGAGCTGAACAACAAAGGCAGCCGCAAAGATAACGTGCTGGTAGATGGCCCATACGTAGGTGCCTCACTCCGCTTCTGATCTGCCGCTGCAAACCAGGGGCGCATAAATGCGCCCCCTACGTATCCCCCCCGTAGGGGCGTCATTCATGACGCCCGTTTCGATGCCCGCACCGGATTCGATGACGTCATTCATGACGCCCGTGTTAATCGCCGCACCGGATCAAATGACGTCATTCATGACGCCCGTGTTAATCGCCGCACCGGATCAAATGACGTCATTCATGACGCCCTGGCCGATGTCCGCACGTGACTGAATGACGCGATTGATGGCGGTTGATACCGTGCGCGTAATAAACCAGGGGGCCCCCTACGTATACCCCCCGTAGGGGCGTCATTCATGACGCCCGTTTCGATGCCCGCACCGGATTCGATGACGTCATTCATGACGCCCGTGTCAATTCCCGCACCGAATCAAATGACGTCATTCATGACGCCCGTGTCGATGTCCGCACCGGATCCGATGACGCCATTTATGGCGACCGTGTCGAACCCGGTGCGGCTGCGATCAGTGCGATTTCCCCTGTGAAATACCGATACCGGTTTGCGAACGAATAAACTGTCCGCGGAACCGTGCACGCTCCTGTGCACCCTGAGCGGAGTGATCGGTGATGGAAAAGAACCAGGTGCAGACAAAAGCGACCAGCATGGAGAACAGCGCCGGGTACTCGTAAGGATAGACCGGGGTAGCGTGACCCAGCACCTGAACCCAGACGGTAGGGCCCAGAATCATCAGCACCACCGCCGTCAGCAGTCCCAGCCAGCCGCCCACCATCGCGCCGCGTGTGGTGAGCTTCGACCAGTACATGGAGAGCAAAATAATCGGGAAATTGCAGCTGGCTGCAATAGAGAAGGCCAGACCGACCATAAAGGCGATGTTCTGCTTCTCAAACAGGATCCCCAGCGCAATGGCAACCACACCCAGCACCAGCACGGTAATTTTAGAGACGCGCAGCTCTTCACGCTCCGTTGCCTGACCTTTGCGGATCACGCTGGCGTAGAGATCGTGCGACACTGCCGACGCGCCCGCCAGCGTCAGCCCGGCCACCACGGCCAGAATCGTGGCGAAGGCCACCGCCGAGATAAAGCCGAGGAACAGGCTGCCGCCTACCGCATTCGATAGATGCACCGCTGCCATATTGGTGCCGCCAATCAGGGCGCCGCTGGCGTCTTTAAACAGCGGGTTTGCGCCCACCAGCAGAATCGCCCCAAAGCCGATAATAAAGGTCAGGAAATAGAAGTAACCCATAAATCCGGTGGCCCAGAACACGCTTTTACGCGCTTCGCGCGCATCAGCCACGGTAAAGAAGCGCATCAGAATGTGTGGCAGTCCCGCTGTGCCAAACATCAGCCCCAGCCCCAGCGACAGGGCGGAGATAGGATCTTTCACCAGCCCGCCGGGCTGCATAATCGCCGCGCCTTTGGGATGAACCGCCATCGCCTCAGTAAACAGCGTGTTGAAGCTGAAACCGGTGGCTTTCATTACCATAATCGCCATGAAGCTGGCACCAAACAGCAGCAGCACCGCTTTAATGATCTGCACCCAGGTAGTCGCGAGCATGCCGCCGAACAGAACATAGAGCACCATCAGAATGCCAACCAGTACCACGGCGATATGATAATCAAGGCCGAACAGCAGCTGGATAAGCTTGCCGGCCCCTACCATCTGCGCAATCAGATAGAGCGCAACCACCACCAGCGAACCGCAGGCAGAGAGAGTGCGGATCGGTTTCTGCTGCAGCCGGTAGGAGGCCACATCGGCAAAGGTATAGCGTCCGAGATTGCGCAGCCGCTCAGCGATCAGAAACAGGATCATCGGCCAGCCGACCAGAAAGCCGAGCGAATAGATCAGCCCGTCATAGCCCGAGGTATAGACCAGCGCCGAAATACCAAGAAATGAGGCGGCGGACATAAAATCGCCCGCCATCGCCAGGCCATTCTGGAAGCCGGTAATATTGCCGCCTGCGGTGTAGTAGTCGCTGCGTGAGCGGGTGCGCTTTGATGCCCACCAGGTAATACCCAGCGTGAACGCGACAAACACCACAAACATGATTATCGCTTCATAGTTGGTCGCCTGCTGCTGGACGTCGCCGGTCAGCGCATCGGCCGCCAGTACGCCCGCTGGCGCCAGCGCCAGCAGAATCGGGAGCGCGCGCTTCATGATTTTACCTCGCTGACGATCTGTTTAGTCAGGCGATCAAACTCGCCATTTGCGCGCCAGACATAGACGCCGGTAAGCAGAAAAGAGACCACAATCAGGCCCACGCCAATCGGAATACCGCGCGTCACATTGGTACCGGCATGCAGCGGCGTGCCGAGCCAGCCGGGCGCAAACGCGATCAGCAGGATAAACCCGACATACAGGACCAGCATAATAATGCTCAGCAGCAGCGCAAAAGCCTGGCGCTTATGGACCAGCTCCTGAAAACGGGGGTTATTTTCTATTTGTTGCCAGACGGCTTCCTGTTGATTCAGGGTGTCATTCATCACAGTTTCTCCAGAGGCAAAGCAGACGGAAATCTCACATTAATGTGATTTAACGGATTGAATATTCTGGTTATCAGGGTTGTGCGATGGTGAACAGCATACGGCGTAAGGTGAACTAACGGAGAGAAGCCTGCCGGGGACAGGCTGATGCTCTCCGCTGATAAGGGCAACGATTACGGCATGGCGATCGACTGCTTCTCCTCCAGTAATTTCTCTACTACACCTGGATCGGCCAGCGTAGAGGTATCGCCAAAGTTGCTGGTATCGCCCGCTGCAATTTTGCGCAGAATACGCCGCATAATTTTACCGGAGCGGGTTTTCGGCAGCGAGTCGGTCCAGTGCAGCACGTCCGGCGTGGCGATAGGGCCGATCTCTTTGCGTACCCAGTTGCGCACTTCCGTATACAGCTCCGCTGACGGCTCTTCGCCCTGATTCAGGGTGATATAGGCGTAAATGGCCTGCCCTTTAATGCTGTGCGGAATACCGACCACGGCCGCTTCAGCAATTTTCGGATGTGAAACCAGCGCGGACTCAATCTCTGCCGTGCCCAGACGATGTCCGGAAACGTTCAGGACATCATCCACGCGTCCGGTGATCCAGTAGTAGCCATCTTCATCGCGCCGCGCGCCGTCACCGCTGAAGTAGCGATGCTTAAACGTGGAGAAGTAGGTCTGTTCAAAGCGTTCATGATCGCCAAACAGCGTGCGCGCCTGACCAGGCCAGGAGTCATTAATAACCAGGTTACCTTCGGTTGCGCCCTCAAGCTGATTGCCTTCGTTGTCCACCAGCGCCGGCTGTACGCCAAAGAACGGTTTGGTGGCCGAGCCCGCTTTCAGCTCGGTTGCGCCCGGCAGCGGCGTGATCATAAAGCCGCCGGTTTCAGTCTGCCACCAGGTATCGACGATGGGACAGCGGCTGTCGCCAATCTTTTTGTAATACCACTCCCAGGCTTCCGGATTGATCGGTTCACCCACGGAGCCCATGATGCGCAGGCTGCTGCGTCGGGTGCCTTCAATCGCCCGATCGCCTTCCGCCATCAGCGCGCGAATCGCGGTGGGCGCCGTGTAGAGCAGGGTAACGTTATGCTTGTCGACGACTTCCGCCATCCGGCTCGGCTTCGGCCAGTTGGGCACCCCTTCAAACATCAGCGTGGTTGCGCCACAGGCCAGCGGCCCGTAGAGCAGATAGCTGTGACCGGTGATCCAGCCGACGTCTGCGGTGCACCAGTAAACGTCGTCGTCATGGTAATCAAAGACATATTTAAAGGTGCTGGCCGCATAGACCAGATAGCCGCCGGTGGTATGCAATACGCCTTTTGGCTTGCCGGTCGAACCGGAGGTGTACAGAATAAACAGCGGGTGTTCCGCTTCAACCGCCACCGCTTCGTGCTCTGCGCTGGCCTGGCTGACCAGATCGTGCCACCAGAGATCTCGTCCCTCATGCCACTCCGTGGTTTTTCCGGTGCGCTTAAATACGATTACCTGCTTCACGCTGGTCACCAGCGGATTTGCCAGCGCGTCATCAACATTCTTTTTCAGCGGAATGGCACGTCCGGCGCGGATACCCTCATCCGCCGTGATCACCAGCTTCGCGTTGCTGTCGACCACGCGTCCCGCCACGGCTTCCGGCGAAAAGCCGCCAAAAATCACTGAATGCACGGCACCAATACGCGCGCAGGCCAGCATGGCGACAGCGGCCTCCGGCACCATCGGCATATAAATGGCCACCACGTCGCCTTTTTTAATCTCAAGCTGCGTTAATACATTTGCCATGCGGCAGACGTCAGCGTGCAGCTCCCGGAAAGTCAGCGTTTTACTTTCACTGGCGTCATCCCCTTCCCAGATAATGGCCGGGCGATCGCCCCGCGTCGCCAGATGGCGATCCAGGCAGTTAGCCGCAAGATTCAGCGTGCCATCTTCATACCAGCGAATAGAGATATTGCCCGGCGCAAACGAGGTATTTTTCACCGTGCTGTAAGGCGTGATCCAGTCGAGAATCTTTCCCTGCTCACCCCAGAAGGCGTCAGGATCGTCCACGGACTGCTGATAGCGCGCCGCATACTCATCGGCATTAATCAGGGCATTCGCTGCAATGGCAGCGGGTACAGGATGCTTGTGAATTTGGCTCATGGCTGACCTCCTTGAAGATGTTAATCATATGTCAATCAAAGGTTAATTGAAGAGGGGGCAGGGGCTTTGTTTCGGTTTTGCAGTCTGGATCACGGCCTGCCAGCATGCGGTAAAGGGCGCGAAAACGGCGCTTTTTGCGGTAAAAAAGCGACGTGCTGAAAGCGGCTGGCAGCAGGCAACAGAGGGTTTTGTGATTAAATATTGAGCAAACGCGCCGGGCGATAAAATCGTCAAATCTGAATAGCTATGCGGAAAATTATCGAATTAACGCTTTTCATAACAGCGGGTTATAGCCACAGGATAACAGCAGCATTTTATGCTACTGAGCTGCGCACGATTTAAGCTATTGCGCCGGGGGTTGCATTTACCGTAGTGAAAATGGTACTTATCTGGCCGCTGTTCAGCAGGTATCAACTCAGGCTGTATCCTTGCGCTGGTGCAAACCGCCAGCAGAACAAAGCGGAATACAGCCCATTATAACCTTCTATTTTATCGGGCTTTTGCTCACTTCCCTGTGTGTACCATCTTCTGCACCTTCGCAGCAGAGCAAAGGGGTTTTAACTGAGGAAATAACGCGTTATGAAAGGTTTTAAACTCACCCTCGCCTGGCAGATCCTGATTGCCCTGATCCTCGGCATTATCGCAGGAACCGTGCTGCATAATCAGCCAGACGATCGTGAATGGTTAATCACCAATATTCTTACTCCTGCCGGTGATATCTTCATTCATCTGATCAAGATGATTGTGGTGCCGATTGTTATTTCCTCGCTGATTGTTGGCATTGCCGGCGTCGGGGACGCGAAAAAACTCGGGCGTATCGGGGTGAAAACCATTATCTATTTTGAAGTGATCACCACCATTGCCATTGTGGTCGGCATAACGCTGGCTAACGTATTCCAACCCGGCAGCGGCATTGATATGTCAACGCTGGCAACGGTGGACATCTCTAAATATGAAGCTACCACCGAAGCGGTTCAGGGCGCTCCTCATGGCCTGGTCAGCACCATTCTGTCGCTGATCCCGCAGAACATCTTCGCCTCGCTGGTCAAAGGCGATATGTTGCCGATTATTTTCTTCTCAGTGCTGTTTGGCCTGGGCCTGTCGGCGCTGCCGTCGGAACATCGCGATCCGCTGGTCGGCCTGTTCCGCTCGGTATCAGAAACCATGTTCAAAGTGACCCACATGATCATGCGTTATGCGCCGGTGGGCGTATTTGCACTGATTGCGGTGACCATTGCGAACTTCGGTTTTGCATCGCTCTATCCGCTGGCGAAACTGGTGCTGCTGGTTTATGCCGCCATCCTGTTTTTCGCCTTTGTCGTGCTCGGTGCGGTCGCGCGCTTCTGCAAGCTGCGTATCACGACCCTGATGCGTATTCTGAAAGATGAGCTGATTCTGGCCTACTCTACCTCCAGTTCTGAGACGGTGCTGCCGCGCATTATGCAGAAGATGGAGGCGTATGGTGCGCCGAAAGCGATCACCAGCTTTGTGGTGCCTACCGGCTACTCCTTCAACCTTGATGGCTCTACGCTCTACCAGAGCATTGCCGCCATCTTTATCGCCCAGCTTTACGGCATTGATCTGTCGCTGACCGATGAGATCATCCTGGTGCTGACGCTGATGGTAACGTCTAAAGGGATCGCCGGTGTACCGGGCGTCTCCTTCGTGGTGCTGCTGGCGACGCTGGGCAGCGTGGGGATCCCGCTTGAAGGGCTGGCGTTCATCGCAGGCGTTGACCGCATCATGGATATGGCACGTACGGCGCTGAACGTGGTGGGAAATGCGCTTGCTGTGCTGGTCATTGCGCGCTGGGAAAATCAGTTTGACGCTAAGCAGGCTGCCGCCTACGAGCTGCAGCTGCGTACGCAAAACGCCACCTGAGTTGTTTCTGAGCAGAATAAAACCCGCCGCTGGCGGGTTTTTTTATGCCTGTAACCATGAAAACAAAAAATTCTGCGCCGCTGCACATGAATTAACAATTCTTTGTGGTATAAATTTTTCAGAATAAATTATTCATTCGCAGGAGCGTAGTATGACCCTTGATCTCAACAAAATGATCACTGAGAGCCGCAATCCGGCCAGCCAGAATATTGACGAGCTCAGCACGGAAGCGATGCTGCGCGTCATTAATGACGAAGATAAAAAAGTGGCGCTGGCGGTAGAGGCGATTGTGCCGCAGATCGCACAGGTCACAGAGGCGATTGCGCACGCCTTTAGCCAGGGCGGGCGACTGATTTACTGCGGCGCCGGTACCTCTGGCCGGCTCGGTATCCTGGATGCCAGTGAGTGCCCGCCTACTTTTGGTACGCCGCGCGGTCAGGTGGTGGGGCTGATTGCCGGCGGGCATACGGCGATCCTGCAGGCGGTTGAGAACGCGGAAGATAACGCCGGACAGGGCGCACAGGATCTGGCGGATATCGGTTTCAGCCCCCGGGACGTGCTGGTCGGCATTGCAGCCAGCGGCCGCACCCCCTATGTGCTGGGCGCGCTCGCTTACGCACGCGAACAGGGCGCGTTTACCGCCGCGCTGACCTGCAATCCCGACAGCGCGATGGCGCAGGCGGCTGATGTCGCGCTGACGCCGGTTGTGGGGCCGGAGGTCGTCACCGGCTCGTCGCGCATGAAGGCGGGCACGGCACAGAAACTGGTGCTGAATATGCTGAGCACTGGCGCGATGATCCGCAGCGGCAAGGTGTATGGCAACCTGATGGTGGACGTGGAAGCTACCAATCAGAAACTGGTTCAGCGCCAGATAAACATCGTTAAGCAGGCCACCGAATGCGACGACGCCACGGCTCAGCAGGCGCTGACGGCGTGCGGCGGCCACTGCAAAACCGCTATCGTCATGGTGCTGGCGGGCCTGACGGCGGAAGAGGCGCGCGCGCTGCTGGATCAGAACCGCGGGTTTATCCGCGCCGCATTACGTGACTCAGGAGTACGCTGATGGCCGCAATCACTGAAACGCTGCTGCGCGATATTCTGCGGGCCGTGGGCGGGCCGGGTAACGTAGCGATGTGCGGCAATTGCATGACCCGCCTGCGCCTGACGCTGGTGAATGCTGCGCTGGCGGATAGCCCGCAGCTGAAACAGCTGCCGGGCGTACTGGGCGTGATTGTCAGCGACGCCCAGCTGCAGATTGTTCTGGGGCCGGGCAAGGCGCAAACCGCGGCGGAAAAGATGCAGCTATTGCTCAATGACGGCGCGCCGGCGCAGGATCTGCAGGCGATCGCCCGGGCGCAAAAGCAGCAGTTAAAAGCGAAACAGAGCAGTGCGCTGCACCGCTTTCTCGCCTGCTTTGCCACCATCTTTACGCCGCTTATTCCGGGATTTATCGGAGCTGGCCTGCTGCTCGGTTTTGCCACCCTGACCGAGCAGCTGTTTCACCTTAATCAGCCGGGTGAGCACGCCCCGTGGCTGCTGGCGACCGTGGCCTACATGAAAGTGTTTGGCAAAGGACTGTTTACCTTTCTCAGCATTCTGATTGGCTATAACGCGCAGAAAGCGTTTGGCGGCACCGGCGTCAACGGCGCGATTATCGCCTCGCTGTTTGTGCTTGGCTACAGCCCGGAAGCCACCGTCGGGTACTACAGCGGGATGGAGAACTTTTTCGGGCTGACGATCGATCCGCGCGGCAACATTATCGGCGTGCTGCTGGCCGCGATATTTGGTGCCTGGACAGAGAAGCAGCTGCGTAAAATCATTCCCGATAACCTGGATATGATCCTCACCTCGCTGCTGACGCTGCTGATTACCGGCGCCGTGACGTTTCTGCTCATTATGCCGGTGGGGGGGGAGCTGTTTAAAGGAATGTCGTGGCTGTTTATTCACCTCAATAACAATCCGTTTGGCTGTGCCATTCTGGCCGGGCTGTTTTTAATTGCGGTGATGTTCGGTATCCATCAGGGCTTTATTCCGGTCTATTTCGCGCTGATGGAGACGCAGGGATTTAATTCGCTGTTTCCCATACTGGCTATGGCGGGAGCGGGGCAGGTCGGTGCCTCGCTGGCGCTGTGGTGCAAAGCCGGAAAAGCGTCGCTGCTGCGCAGCCAGATCAAAGGAGCAATTGTGCCGGGGCTGCTGGGCGTCGGGGAACCGCTGATTTACGGGGTCACGCTACCGCGCCTCAAGCCCTTTATTACCGCCTGCTGCGGAGGGGCACTGGGCGGTTTCTTTATCGGTCTGGTCGCCTGGCTCGGCCTGCCAGTGGGGATGAATACGGTGTTGGGCCCCTCCGGCCTGGTGACGCTGCCGCTGATGACGTCAGCACAGGGCATTTTTGTCGGTATGGCGGTCTATCTTGCCGGTCTGCTGGTCGCCTGGACGGGCGGGTTTCTCTTCACCTGGTGGTGGGGCATGAAAAATATCGATTTGGGTTAATGCCCGCTGCGGGCGCTGCTGCGCCCGTAAATATTTACCGTTTCCTCCATTCTGGCTAAATAATGGTGTGAGCCGCAACGCACAATCCGGTTTTCAGCTATTCTTTTTAACGTTTAAATACAATGGTTTATCTAAATAGCTCTTTTTTAGCAGCAAGAAATAAATCATCAGCGCTTAAGTCGTTCCGCTAATCAGCCGATAGATCCGGAATAATGTTTATCAGCCTGAATTGACCAGGGATCTCTGTATGCGCAACAACCAGCCCGTCACACAGCGTGAATTCGTTTTCAATGACGATGCGACGCTGATGTCGACTACCGATCTCAGCAGCCATATCACCTACGCCAACGACGCTTTTATTGAGGTCAGCGGCTTTACGCCGGAAGAGGTAAACGGTCAGCCCCACAACATGGTACGCCATCCGGATATGCCGCCCGAAGCGTTTGCCGATATGTGGCATACCCTGAAGCAGGGGCAGCCCTGGAGCGCGCTGGTGAAAAACCGGCGTAAGAATGGCGATCACTACTGGGTGCGGGCCAATGCGGTGCCGGTGGTACGCGAAGGATGCGTACGCGGCTATATGTCGGTGCGGACCAAACCTTCAGCAGCGGAAGTGCAGCAGGCTGAAACCCTGTACCGCGATTTTCGCGAAGGGCGCAGCAAAGGTCGCTGCTTCTATAAAGGATTGATTATCGGCAGCGGCTGGCGCCGCGCCACCTCACTGCTGAAAACGCTGCCGCTGCGCTGGCGCATTCGTTCAGCGCTGGCGCTGCTGCTGCCGCTGATCGCGGGCAGCGCCTGGGGGGCAGGCCTGACGGCGCTGGCACTCGGCGGCTTCAGCATTGCGACGGCGCTCTGCCTGCTGCTGGCGAACCTCTGGCTGGAGCAGCAAATTTCACGTCCCATTGAGCGGATGTGCCAGCAGGCGCTGAGCGTAGCGACCGGTAATAGCCATAAAGTCGATCAGCCCGACCGCGTGGATGAAATCGGCATGACGCTGCGCGCCATTGGCCAGCTGGGGCTGATGTTCCGCTGGCTGGTGGATGACGTCAGCGGCCAGGCGATCAACGTCCTCAGCGCCAGTGATGCGATGGCAAGCAGCAACAGTGAGCTCTCCCGCCGGACTGAACAGGCAGCCGCTAACGTGCAGCAGACGGCCGCCACCATGAATGAGATGACGGCCACCGTGAAGAGCAACACGGAAACCGCCAGCGAGGTCAATGCGCTGTCGGGCACCACCAGCCACGCTGCTATCAAAGGTGGCGAGGTGATGCAGGAGATGGCAGGCATGATGGGCGATATTGCCGACAGCGCGAAGCGCATCGCCAGCATCACCAGCGTGATCGACAGCATCGCCTTTCAGACCAATATCCTCGCGCTCAATGCGGCGGTAGAGGCGGCGCGGGCCGGTGAGCAGGGTAAAGGGTTTGCCGTGGTCGCAGGTGAAGTGCGCAATCTCGCGCAGCGCAGCGCAAAAGCCGCCAGCGAAATTAAAACGCTGGTGGAGACCAGCGCCAGCCGCGTAGCGTCAGGCAACGACTATGCGGCAGCCGCGGGTCGCACCATGCAGGATATTGTCAGCCAGGTGCAGAACGTGACGACGCTGATTGCGCAGATCAGCGCAGCTACCGCTGAACAGGCCACGGCGCTGAGCGAGGTCAGCACGGCGGTAGAAGATCTGGATGATATCACCCATCAAAATGCCGCGCGCGTGGCTGAAGGCGCAGAAGCCTCAACCCGCATGGCGCATCAGGCGAACCGCCTGGTTGAGGCGATTAGCGTCTTCCGCTAACGCTTACGCCACTTCCCGCCCGGCGCGCAGCGCGCCGGGTGACGTGCCCGTTATCCGTTTAAAGGCCCGGCTGAACGCAGCCAGCGACCCATAGCCAAGCTCAAACGCAACGCTCTCTACCGCCTCGCCCTGATCAACGATACGCTCTTTCGCCAGCCGCATACGCAGTTCGGTAAGATAGCGCAGCGGCGTCATGCCGGTGGCGTTCTGAAAGCGGGCAGCAAACACCGATCGCGAGCTGCCTGACGCACGCGCCAGCCGCTCCACCGTCCAGTTTTCTCCCGGCGCACGGTGCATCGCCGCCATCGCCAGGCTCAGGCGCGGATCGCGCAGCGCCTGGACCAGACCGCTGCCGGCGCCGCAGCCGTTCTCTACCCAGCCGCGCACGATCTGCGCGGCCACCACATCCGCCAGCCGCGACAGAATACCGGCGAAGCCCGCTTTGCGCTGGCGGGTTTCCCGCTCCATCGCATCCAGAATCGGCTGGATTTCCGGATACTGTCCCAGCAGGGTGCTGACCAGCATGACATCCGGCATGGTGTGTACCAGCGGCTGCATACCGCCCAGTTCAAACGCCATGCAGGCGCTGAACAGGATCACATCGCTATCCGCCGGACAGAGATCGGCATCTGCCGCATCGTTGATCGCGCAGACGCTGGGGCAGATGGGCTTACTGTTAAACGTGGTGATCGGTTCACAGTGCGCCGTCTCATCTGAGATCAGCGCATGCGCTTTTCCGTGCGGGATCAGTAACGCATCGCCCGCCTGCAGCGGATAGATCGTACCGGAAGCGGCGCGCAGCAGCAGCGTACCGCGCCCGACAAAATGCAGCTGCGCCCGGCCAGGCGCGTCGTCATACTGCAGGCCAAAAGGCGCATGCAGCGCAATACGCTGATATTTTACGCCGTACAGGCGCATGCCCATCAGCAGCTCGCTGGTTAAATCTTTATAACGGTTCATCGCAATCCAGACGAATTATCAACTAATAAACTTTCTGTATCATAGATCGTCTTACCGCAGCGCTCTATCCTTAGCGAAACTATTTTTTTGTGATGGGGATCGCAAATGAGTCTGGAAACTGAACTGACAGCTGCCCGCGCGGTGGCAGAAAAACCCGCGTGGGGCGCGGTACTTGCCATGGCATTTGGCGTGTTTGGCCTGATCACCGCTGAATTCCTGCCGGTTAGCCTGCTGACGCCGATAGCCGCGTCGCTGCAGGTCAGCGAAGGTCAGGCGGGGCAGACGGTGACGGTAACCGCGCTGGTTGCGCTGCTCACCAGTCTGGTGATCGGCACGCTTACGCGGCGGTTTGATCGTCGTCTGGTGATGCTGGCATTTACCCTGCTGCTTATCGCCTCGGCGCTGCTGGTGGCGCTGGCGAACAGTCTGCCGATGATCCTGCTGGCACGTGTGCTGCTGGGTATGGCGATTGGCGGCTTCTGGACGCTGTCAACCGCCATTACCATGCGACTGGTGCCGGCGGAGCAGGTGCCGCGCGCGCTATCGATTGTCTTTAGCGGCATCTCGCTGGCGACAATTATTGCGGCACCGCTTGGCAGCTATCTCGGCGATGTGATTGGCTGGCGCAACATTTTTCTGATGACGGGGCTGCTGGGCGTGCTGGCGCTGCTGTGGCAGTTCTTCACGCTGCCGGCAATGCCGCCGGAAAACCGGACGCAAAGCGGCGGCGTGCTTGATCTGCTGCGCCAGGGCGTCATGCGCTGGGGCATGCTGGCGGTGATCCTGATGTTTACCGGACATTTTGCTTTCTTTACCTACCTGCGACCTTATCTGGAGGGCAGCGCGCAGCTTAACGTTAACCAGCTGTCGCTCGCGCTGCTGGCGTTTGGAATAGCTAACTTCTTTGGCACCTCGCTGGCGGGCGTGCTGGTTACGCGCAGCGTCTCGCTGACGCTGACCGGCATGGCGCTGCTGATGAGCGTGACGGCGGTGGTACTCTCCGCAATGGCGCAGCTGCCGTGGCTGGTGGGAGCCGGCGTGGCGCTATGGGGACTGGCATTTGGCTCCATGCCCACCGGCTGGTCAGCATGGATTTCGCGTGCCGTGCCTGATGATGCAGAGTCGGGCGGCGGACTGCTGGTGGCGACCATTCAGCTGGCGATCACGGCGGGCGCGGCGGCCGGCGGCTGGATGTTTGACCTGCAGGGCGCGGGCGGCGTCTTTATGGCAAGCGGCGTCATGATGCTGCTGGCGGCGGTAACCATCTATACGCGCGTCAGGCAGCATGGCTAAGGTGCAGCGGCAGGGCTTTTTCTGATTCAGGGGCGGCGTGTGCCGCCCTTTGCATTTCCGCGCGTTGCTTTGACGGTTTTCTGCACAGATGCGCTACCTTTAGTGACAACTACACCAGGGGGAAAAAAGCGATGAGCCAGTTTTTTATGCATGAAAAGAACGATCTGATTAACGAAGCCATCGAAGGTATTTTACTCAGCACGCCGTGGCGTAACCTGCGTCGTCTCGATTTGGGCGATGATATCCGCGTTGTGGTGCGTTCAGACTGGGATAAAAGCCGGGTGGCGCTGATCTCAGGTGGCGGATCGGGCCATGAGCCGGCGCACGCCGGGTTCGTCGGCAAAGGGATGCTGACTGCGGCCGTCTGCGGTGATATTTTCGCATCGCCCAGCGTGGAGGCGGTGCTTAACGCCATTATCAACGTGACCGGTGACGCGGGCTGTCTGCTGATCGTTAAAAACTATACCGGCGATCGCCTTAATTTTGGTCTGGCGGCTGAGAAAGCCAAAAACCTGGGCTATCACGTAGAACTGGTCATGGTCGAGGATGATATTGCGCTGCCTGAAAACCCGCAGCCGCGCGGTCTCGCCGGCACCGCACTGGTGCATAAGATTGCGGGCTACGCGGCTGAGCACGGGCATTCACTGCAGGAGGTGAAGGCGCTGGCGCAGCGGGCGATTGAGTCTGTTTTCTCTATTGGTCTGGCGTTTGCGACCTGCCATCTTCCGGGTGAGAAGCGCGAAGCGCGCGTGGCGCCAGGCCACAGTGAACTCGGTATGGGGATCCACGGCGAGCCGGGGGTCATTACGCTGGATACGCAGGACAGCGGAAAAATCACCGCTCTGATGACGGATAAACTGGCGCAGGCGCTGCCGGACGGTAAGCTGGCGCTATTGCTTATCAACAATTTAGGCGGTTTTTCGCAGCTGGAGCTGGCGCTGCTGACGCGTGAAGTCCTGCGCACGCCGCTGGCCGCGTGTATTACCCATCTTATCGGTCCCGCTACGCTGGTCAGCGCGCTGGATATGAAAGGCTTTTCACTCTCCGTGCTGGCGCTGGAAGAGCCGTTCCTGCTGGCGCTGCAGGCACCGGTTCAGGTGCAGGGCTGGGTTGCGCCCTATGAGTTTGCGCCCATCAATCTGCAGACGGCAGAGAAAGTCAGCAGCGCGCTCGACTTCGATCCCTCTGAAAATGATGAGGTGGCGGGCTGGATCACGCGCGTTACGCAGACGCTCATCGATCTGGAGAGTGAACTGAATGCGCTGGACGCAAAGGTCGGCGATGGTGATACCGGCTCCACGTTTGCTGCGGGTGCAAAGCGTATTCAGCGCGCGCTGCAGGAGAAGCAGCTGCCGCTGAACGAGCTGCCGACGCTGATCGCGCTGATTGGCGAGCAGCTGGCAGGGGCGATGGGCGGCTCCAGCGGCGTACTGATGTCGATTCTGTTTACCTCCGCCGGACAGCATCTGGAAGAGGGCAGCTCACTGCCGGAGGCGCTGATGCAGGGGCTGGAGCGCATGAAGCACTATGGCGGCGCGCAGCCGGGCGACCGCACGCTGATTGATGCGCTACAGCCAGCGCTGGAAAAACTGGTGGCGGGCGAATCGCTGACGGCGGCCGCGCAGGCGGCGGCGCAGGGCGCAGAGGCTACGGCGCAGATGAACAGTGCGAAAGCGGGACGCTCAGCCTATCTCAACCAGCAGAGTCTGGATGGGGTAAAAGATCCCGGTGCGTATGCGGTAGAGAAAGTGTTTCAGGTGATGGCAGGGTGAGTTGCCTGCCAGGGTGACACCGCACCAGGCTGCGCCCGCCTTCCCGGCCATGCAGAAGGCGGGCGCAGGATGCCGTTACTCGCCGGCTGGCTCTTTCGCCGCCTCGCGCAGCATCTCCTGATGCGGGATATCCTGCAGGATCTGCTCAAAGCTGCGCAGACGCTTGTAGATAGACATCAGCTCGACCAGCGTCGACCAGGAGGTGATCAGATACTGGAAGGAGGAGCGTACCTGGTCAAACACGTTGAGGATCTGATTCATCAGGCCCAGCGTCAGCGCACCGGCCACGATCGCCGGAAACAGCAGAAACACGCCAAAGACATTATCTACCTGCAGATAGAGAAAACGCGTGACGTTGAAATAGAGGTAGTGGAAGTAGAGCCGGAAATAGTTGTAGCGCACCCGGCTGAACAGCGCCTGCACCGTGGGCGGTGACGCGCGCGACGGATCGTCTTCGCCATAGACCAGCTCTTTACGGTAGGCCGCTTCCACCCGCTGATTGCGGAACTCCAGTCCCGGCAGCTTAATGCCGACCAGCGCCAGCAGCGCGGTGCCGAACACCGACCAGAGAATAGCGGCGATCACCAGGCCATAGGGTATCGAACCGAGAATCGGTATATCTTTCACATGTTTCGACAGCGCCAGCAGCACCGGCAGGAACGCTACCAGCGTCATGATCGCCTTAATAAAGCTGACGCCCCAGTCCTCCAGCGTGGTGGAGAAACGCATCGTATCTTCCTGCACACGCTGTGCCGCCCCCTCCACATGCCGCAGACGCTGCCAGTTGTGCATGTAGTAGCTGTTCATCGCGGTACGCCAGCGGAAAATCCAGTGGCTGATGAAAAAGACGTTGGCGACCAGAATCGTCACGGCGATAAGCGCTATACCGAGAAAGTCGCTGATTTCGCTATAAAACTGGGTTATCTGTACGGCACCCGCTTTGGTCAGCGCTTTCTGGATCAGATCGTAAAACGGCTCATACCAGGCGTTGACCGCCACGTTGACCTGAACGTTGAACCAGGTGACAAAGATGATGAGCGCCGTGCCCCAGACCGACCAGCGCTGCCACGGATGGCGATCGATTATCATCCACGCCAGGGCAAACAGCGCAACCGCAGACCAGTAGTAGCCGTAAAACCAGAGTTGGCTGGCGTGAATAAACCGGCTGGCATTGGTAGGCAGCGGCTGCTGCATCGCGGCCTGCAGTGCGGGCCAGCGCGCCGGCAGGTCGCTGAAAAAGCCAAACCAGGCAAAAATAACAAGCACGCTCCAAATCGCTGCCGAGCTGAAAAATGCGCCGGGCCGCGGAAAAAAGGATTTAAACATAAGCACTCCGCTGTGGTGTAGACACGTTTATACCGCTATTTCTGTTTATCTGTCTGTAGTGGGTTGTTTCCGGGCATGACAATTCCGTCGCCGGAATGTAAACCAGCGCGGGAAAATGTTAAGTATTTTGTGCGTAATTGTTTCGGAAAACTAAATTCGTTACCGTTTCGGTGTTACAATTGTCATCTTGTTACCGGTAACAAACGTGCTGTATCCCTTAAGTCAAGAATAAAAACCATTACAACGCAACTACTTAACCTTCCATGCCGCATTATATGCGGTACTGAGGCAATGTCATGTCAGAACAAAAAAAGGGTCATTCACGTCGTGATTTCCTGCTGAGGACGATCACCCTCGCACCCGCTATGGCGGTCGGTTCAACCGCCATGGGCGTGCTGGTCGCGCCTGCCGCCGCCGCCAGCGATGCAGCAGCGCCAGCGCAGCCGGCACGCGACTATCAGCCAGGCTGGTTTACCGCCGAAGAGTTTGCCTTCATCACCGCCGCCGTGGCGCGGCTGATCCCCAGCGACGAGCGCGGACCAGGCGCGCTGGAAGCAGGCGTACCGGAATTTATCGATCGTCAGATGAATACGCCCTACGCCACCGGCAGCAACTGGTATATGCAGGGACCTTTTCACCCGGATATGCCGAAAGAGCTGGGCTACCAGCTGCCGCTGGTGCCGCAGCAGATTTATCGCTTAGGCATTGCCGACGCCAATGCCTGGAGTCAGAAACAGCATGGCAAGGTGTTCGCCAGCCTGAGCGGCGAACAGCAGGATGCGCTGCTGAGCGCCTTCGAAACCGGTAAGGCTGAGTTTGCCCAGCTGCCGGCAAAAACCTTTTTCTCTTACCTGCTGCAGAATACCCGCGAAGGCTTTTTCTGCGACCCGATTCATGGCGGCAACCAGGGCATGGTGGGCTGGAAGCTGATTGGCTTCCCGGGCGCCCGCGCCGACTTTATGGATTGGGTAGAGCGCGGTGAACGTTATCCGTTCCCGTCAGTCGACATTCGCGGAGCGAGGGCGTAAGCGTGGCAAACGAATTAAAACAAGTTGATGCAGTGATTGTGGGCTTTGGCTGGGCGGGCGCCATTATGGCAAAAGAGCTGACCGAAGCGGGTCTTAACGTCGTTGCGCTGGAGCGCGGTCCGCATCGCGACACCTATCCGGACGGCTCTTATCCGCAGTCGATTGATGAACTGACCTACAACGTTCGCAAAAAGCTGTTTCAGGACCTCTCTAAAAGCACCGTGACTATCCGTCACGATGCGTCGCAGACCGCGGTACCTTATCGCCAGCTGGCCGCTTTTCTGCCCGGCACCGGCACCGGCGGTGCGGGCCTGCACTGGTCCGGCGTGCATTTCCGCGTCGATCCGGTTGAGCTGAATCTGCGCAGCCACTATGAGCAGCGCTACGGTAAAAGCTTTATTCCGGAAGGCATGACCATTCAGGATTTTGGCGTCAGCTACGATGAGCTGGAACCGTTCTTCGACAAAGCCGAAAAGGTGTTTGGCACCTCCGGCAGCGCCTGGTCAATCAAGGGCAAAGTGGTCAATAACGCACACGGCGGCAACCCGTTTGCGCCGGATCGCTCCAGCGACTTTCCGCTGCCGGCACAGAAGCGTACTTACTCTGCGCAGCTGTTTGCGCAGGCGGCGGAGTCGGTTGGCTATCACCCTTATGATATGCCGTCAGCGAACACCTCCGGACCCTATACTAATACCTACGGTGCACAGATGGGGCCGTGCAACTTCTGCGGCTTCTGCAGTGGCTACGCCTGCTACATGTATTCCAAAGCGTCGCCTAACGTCAATATCCTGCCGGCACTGCGTCAGGAGCCGAAGTTTGAGCTGCGCAACAATTCATACGTTCTGCGCGTCAATCTGACCGATGATAAAAAGCGCGCTACCGGCGTAACCTACCTTGATGGTCAGGGACGTGAAGTGGTGCAGCCGGCCGATCTGGTGATCCTCTCCGCCTTCCAGTTCCACAATGTTCATCTGATGCTGCTCTCCGGGATCGGCAAACCTTATAATCCGATCACTAATGAGGGCGTGGTGGGGCGCAACTTCGCCTATCAGAATCTCTCCACGCTGAAAGCGCTGTTTGATAAAAACACCACCACCAACCCGTTTATCGGCGCAGGCGGGGCGGGTGTGGCGGTAGATGATTTTAACGCGGACAACTTTGATCACGGGCCGCACGGTTTTGTTGGCGGGTCTCCTTTCTGGGTTAACCAGGCCGGCACCAAGCCTATCTCCGGCGTGCCGGTGCCAGCCGGTACGCCAGGCTGGGGCAGCCAGTGGAAAGCGGCGGTAGCCGATACCTATACGCACCATGTTTCCATGGATGCGCACGGTGCGCACCAGTCCTATCGCGCTAACTATCTCGATCTCGATCCCAACTATAAAGATGCGTACGGCCAGCCGCTGCTGCGTATGACCTTTGACTGGCAGGATAACGACATCAAAATGGCGCAGTTTATGATTGGCAAGATGCGCAAGATCACCGAGGCGATGAACCCGAAAACCATTATCGGCTCCGCCAAAGCGCCGGGAACCCATTTTGATACGACCTCCTATCAGACCACACATATGAGCGGCGGTGCGATCATGGGTGAAGATCCGCAGACCAGCGCGGTCAACCGCTATCTGCAGAGCTGGGATGTGCCCAACGTCTTTGTGCCGGGGGCGTCAGCTTTCCCGCAGGGGCTGGGCTATAACCCGACCGGTATGGTCGCTGCACTGAGCTACTGGTCAGCGAAAGCGATCCGCGAACAGTATCTGAAAAACCCGGGTCCGCTGGTACAGGCATAAGGAACATGACGATGATGAAATCAGTTTTGGCCCTGATGCTGGGCACCCTGACGTTCAGCGCGCTGGCTGACGATGTGGCCGCCGAATCACTGATCAAACGCGGTGAATATCTGGCGCGCGCCGGGGACTGCGTGGCCTGCCATAGCGCGGCCGGCGGCAAGCCGTTTGCCGGCGGACTGGCAATGGCGACGCCGATTGGCACCATCTACTCCACCAATATCACACCTGATAAAGCGACCGGCATTGGTGACTACAGCTATGACGACTTTCAGAAAGCAGTGCGTCATGGCGTAGCGAAAAATGGCGATACGCTCTATCCGGCGATGCCTTATCCCTCCTACGCGGTTGTCAGCGACGAGGATATGAAAGCGCTTTACGCTTATTTTATGCACGGCGTGGCGCCGGTCAGCCAGGCGAACAAAGAGAGCGACATTCCCTGGCCGCTCTCCATGCGCTGGCCGCTGGCGATCTGGCGCGGCATCTTTGCACCGGACGTGAAAGCGTTCCAGCCCGCCGCACAGGAAGATCCGGCGCTGGCGCGCGGACGCTATCTGGTTGAAGGGCTCGGACACTGCGGAGCGTGCCATACGCCGCGCAGCATTACGATGCAGGAGAAAGCGCTGAACAACGGTGACGGCAGCGACTACCTTGCCGGCAGCAACGCACCGATTGATGGCTGGACCGCCAGCAATCTGCGCGGTGACAACCGTGACGGGCTGGGCCGCTGGAGCGAAGAGGAGCTGAAGCAGTTCCTGCGCTTTGGCCGTAACGATCACACCGCGGCGTTTGGCGGTATGACCGAGGTGGTGGAACACAGCCTGCAGCATCTCAGCGATGAGGATATCAGCGCGATTGCGAAGTATCTGAAGTCGCTGGGCGCCAAAGATCCGCAGCAGGCGGTATTTACCCCGGATGATACGGTAGCGAAAGCGCTGTGGCACGGCGATGACAGCCAGCCGGGCGCGTCAGTCTACGTAGACAGCTGTGCTGCCTGCCATAAAACTGACGGTTCAGGCTATCAGCGCTTCTATCCGGCGCTGCGCGGCAACCCGGTCGTGATGGCTGACGATCCGGCTTCGCTGATCCACATTGTGCTGGTGGGCGGTACGCTCCCAGGCGTGAAAGGCGCGCCGACGGCCATCACCATGCCGGCATTTGGCTGGCGTCTCAGCGACCAGCAGGTTGCGGATGTGGTGAACTTTATTCGCAGCAGCTGGGGCAACGGCGTTACCACCCGCGTAACGGCTGGCGACGTGGCGAAGCAGCGTAAGGATAAAACGGTACAGCCTTATCAGGGCAGCGCGGATATCCACGCATTAGAGAAGTAAGCGCGCCTGCGGAGCATTAATTATCCGGGCCTGGTGCCCGGATTTTTTATGGGCGAAAAACAGCGACGGATCAGCCAAAGCCAGCGCGGGCGGGGGCTGAACGCGATCGTCTACACTTAGTGGTGAGTGCAAAAGCTCACTAACTGATAAGCGGAGGGAACGATGCAAGTAAGTCCTTATTTGTTTCTGTATGGTCGCTGTGAAGAAGCCATCGAATTTTACCTGCAGGCCACCGGCGGCAAAGTGCTGCAAAAAATGACCTTCGGCGATAATCCGGAGCAGGGAGAGCAGGTGGGCGATAAATCCGCACCGCCGCTGCCACCGGAAAAAATCATGCATGCACATCTGCAGATTGGTCAGGGCGAGCTGATGCTGAGCGACGGCGATACCAGCAAGCCACCGGCCTCTGAGCACGCGGGTTATGCGGTAAGCCTGGCAACCACTGACGAGAAAGAGGGCAAAGAGTGGTTTGATAAACTCTCTGCTGGCGGCAAAATCACGACCGAATGGCAGAAGACATTCTGGTCAGACGGCTTCGGCATGTTTATCGATAAGTTCAACATTCCGTGGCGTATCAACGTCGTGAAGTCGCAGGATTAACGCCTCTGTTTTTGCCCCTCCGGTGCTGCATCCGGCGGGGCAAAACTGCCATGCTTAGAAGTTGTAACCTGCCACCAGATAGTAACCCCAGCCGGTTGATTTCACTTCAAACGGACCATTGCCGAAATTCAGCTCCTGACCATCCGCCCACTGACCGCCGTTATGGAAATAACGCGCAACGGCAGAGACGTGCCAGTGGTCGTAGTTCAGTGATAAAATATGACTTGAGGCAACAGAGTTACTGGTGCGCGAGCGGTCAGATTTATCGCGCAGATCGGAGCCCCAGTCAAAGTTGGTGAAGCCGATATAGCTCAGCTTGCCGCCCCACAGGTCGGTAATTGGCACAAAGTATTTTACCTTGAAGCGGTAACCATCCCAGCTGTTCTCGTTGGCCGCACCGTAGTTTTCCCACTGATATTTGGCGTAAACGTTAAGCGAGAGGCCGACATCGCTGTGGGTGTCGATATCGGTACCGAGACCCATATACCAGGTGTTCTGCCGGTTGTCGCTGTTGCGGCCCATATCGTAGATATAGTTGTTGGCAAAGAACCACTCTTTAAACGGACCGAATGCCAGGCTGGTGCCCGCCAGCTTGTCGAGCGACAGACGCGGCTCAATTTCCATAAACAGCGGTGTGCCGTGATCGAAGATGCCATTGGCGTTGCTGTTGCCCGCACCGAAGAAGTTTGGCAAATCGATGTAGCCGTAAAAATCGAACCACTCCTGTTTGGTAAAGGCTTCATATTCCAGGTAGACGTCGTTATTAAACTGCGGCCCGAAACGGGTATGGGTGCTGCCCACCACGTTTACGCTCTGATGCCACCAGTCAGACAGATATTGCGGGTCGCTCTCTGCCTGCGCTGCGCCCATTCCGCTACCAATCAGTAATGCACCTGCTATCAACGATTTAAATTTCATTATTGTTTGACCACTTGCTGAGGATCGCCGCAGAGATGCCACGATCGAATGAGTACGTTCCCGGGTATTGAGCAGTATGCGGCGATAACGCGTGCTGACTGCCAGCCTTCAGGCCCGCGTAATGTGCCTGTAACAGAGCGTTAGAAAATAGATTTTCATCACATTTGTCAAAAAGTGTTGCAATAGGATTCAGTTATTTTGTGACAATTGTCACATATTCTATCTGCAGCGAACGGAACTCCGCAACCGTTTACGTGGTCGCGAAGAGGTACGATTGGGAGTGGGGCATGGACGCCGGTTCCGTTTGCTACGGGCACCGGTTCCGGGTTAAGCGCCGGTTCCGTTCGCCACGGAGGCGGTTCCGTTCGCCGTCAGCGGCGGCAGTAGCCTGTGCCCCGGCACGGCGACCGGGCAGAGGACGCCAGGCCGCGCCCTCTGCACTCCCCGGCCCTGCGCCAGCCCCGTCCGCCGCTGCGCGGTTCCCTCGCTCACGCCCGCTTCCCGGGGACCGGCCGCCATTCGCTCCTGCTCACCGCGCCCTTTCGCCGACGTCCTGTCGGCTCATCCCGGAACCGTGCCCTCCCTCGGCGGACCCGGATGGCGCTTCCCGCCGCTGCTGATTTTTTTCTCTTTCTTACGGTTTTTATGGCTGAAGGTTTCGTGAAAAGCTTCAGACCACACCGCAACACTTTTAAAAAAACAAAATGAAGGGTTTACAGGCGGGGAGTAAGGCGCTTCCCGCCGCTGCTAATTTTTTTCTCTTTCCTGGGATTTTTTATGGCGGTGGGCTCTGGTGGTTTGCGCTTTTTTTCTTTCTTAAATTTTTTATGGCTGAAGGTTTTGTGAAGAAGCTTCAGCGCACACCAGACCAAATTAAAAAAGAAATGAAGGGTTTACAGGCGATGGTAGAGGGCGCCATCCGCAGCGCCGGGCGCAGAGCGACGGCCAGGGCGAGCCGGCAGGACGCCGGCGAGAGCGCGGGCTGAGCAGGAGCGAATCCGCGCGGTCCGTTAAGGCCGGAGGGATAAGCCCGGGAATTCGCGAGGACGGCGCGGGGCGCGGATTGCTAAGGGGCGCGCCCACCCGCCCCTTAGCCCGTCCGCGTGCGGAGATGCCGCTGAAACTGCCAGAAGCCTGGCGGGCGGAACCCCCTCAGTGCCGCGCACTGCTTAGCGCACCCCTGCGCTGGCGGGCGGAACCCCTCCGGTGCCGCGCGCTGCCGCAATCAGCCCCGCGCGGCTCAGCGCCAGCCCCTATGGCAACGTCACCCGCACCCGCAGTCCGCAGCGCTCGCCCTGAGGGGTAAGACAGTTAGAGAGCGCCACCTGCATCTGATGCTTCTGCGCCACGCTGCGCACAATCGACAGGCCGAGACCGCTGCCCTGCGCCTGCACGTCCGGTGAACGGGTAAAGCGGTCAAACGCCCGCTCAAGAAACGATTCCGGCATACCGGAACCGTTATCGACGATATCGACCACCGTACGATCGCCTGTGCGGTGCAGCAGCACATCGACCAGGCTTCCTTCTGGCGTATGCAGCATTGCGTTGCCGATGACGTTATCAAACAGAGTGCGCAGCTCAGAGCGGCTGGCCTGCAGCCGGTAACGCGTGCTGCCGCTATAGCCGATATCGATGCCGCGCTTATCGGCAACCACCATCAGCTGCTCAATACTCTCTTTCAGCAGATCGTCGAGTTCGATCGTTTCCGCGACCGGCACCGCGGACCGATCCTCCTGACGTGACACATCCAGCAGCTGCGTCACCAGATGACGGGTGCGGCTGACGCCCGCTTCCAGCTGATCAAACTGACGGCGCGCCTCGCCGGGCTGAATATGCTGGCGCAGATTCTCCAGCTGCAGCGTAACGGCGGTGACCGGCGTGCGCAGCTCATGCGCGGCATCCTCCAGAAACTGCCGCTGGGCGGACCAGGCGGCGCGCAGTTTATCCAGCAGCGCATTATAGGCGGCGACCAGCGGCAGCACTTCGTCAGGCAGGCCATCCGGCGATACCGTATGCGGGTGCAGGCTCTCCTGCGCCGCGATCTGCCGGGATGCCACCAGCAGATTGCGCGTAATGGCGCGTACGATCAGCCAGATCAGCAGCAGCGACAGCGGCATCATCAGGATCAGCGGGATCACCGCCGAGAGCACGCGTTTTACCATCAGGCTTTTCATATAGCCGATATTGTGCAGCACCTGAACCGTGCCGATTTCACTGCCCGCTTCGCCAGGGCGGGTATAGACGCGCCATTCACAATCGTCACCGCAGTCGCCAAGGCGTAAATCGGACCAGCCGTGCACCGCCTGCAGCGGGGCTTTCAGCGCCGGCCACGAGCTGGCACGCAGCTGATTATGCGTATCCCACAGCTGGACGATGTAAGCGCTTTTGAGCCGGTCCTGATCGAGGATCGTCGGGATCAGCGCGGGCATGGTCTGACTGGCTGACCAGACGTCGGCCACTTTTGCGAGCTGATCGTCCTTCATTGAGCCCATCATGTCGCCGTAGCAGTGGAAAAAGTACCAGGTCACGCTACCAATCATCGCCAGATGCAGCAGCACCAGGCTCATCAGCAGCTTATTGCGCAGGGAGCGCAGAAACGTAAAATTTTTCATTGTGCCGGTACCCGCCAGCCAAGGCCGCGCACGTTGCGAATCGCTTCGTTGCCCAGTTTACGCCGCATGCCGTGGATCAGCACATCAACGGCGTTGCTGGTGACCTCTTCGCCCCAGCCATAGATGCGATTCTCCAGCTGTTCGCGTGAAAGGATCGCGCCGGGCCGCTCCAGCAGCGCATAGAGCAGTGCATATTCGCGAGCGGTAAGCTGTTCACGCTGGCCCTTATAGAGCACTTCCCGCGTCATCATATCCAGCTGCACGTCGCCGCTGCCGAGCAGTGAGTCGGCGGCACCGTGGCGGCGTCGGGTGATAGCGCGCATACGTGCCAGCACCTCCTGCAGATCAAAGGGCTTGAGCAGATAATCATCCGCGCCGCTATCCAGCCCCTGAATGCGCTGGGCAACGCTGTCCCTGGCGGTCAGCACCAGCACCGGCGTCATATCACCGCGGGCGCGGGCACGCCGCAATACGTCGATACCATCCTCACGCGGCAGGCCAAGATCGAGCAGCACGCAGGTGTAATTGCTTTCCGACCAGGCGTGCGAGGCAAACCGGCCGTCGCGCACCCAGTCCACCGACCAGCCTGCGGCTTCCAGGGCCTGCTGCAGGTTGGCACCAATCATCTCATCATCTTCTACCAGCAGCACGCGCATGGAGTCTCCTTATCAGTGTGGGGCAGTGTAACGCTGCATTCTTAGCGAAAAATTATCACCGCTGAATTTTACCGCTGCGCGCTTTGCTAATTCTGCGCTAATTCTTCGCTAATTAAGGGATAAATCTCCTGCGCTACAGTGGCTCTTCAGGAACAGTCTGTTAAGCCGGAGGGTGCGATGAATCAGCGAGAGTTTATCCGTAGTTTACTGGAGTGGATTGAAGATAACTTAGGTCACGATCTGCATCTGGATGAGGTGGCGCGTCGATCGGGCTATTCACGCTGGCATCTGCAGCGTCTGTTTCGTCAGCACACCGGTTTTTCACTGGCTGAGTATATCCGCCAGCGCCGTCTGACTGAATCGGCATTAACGCTGCTTAACAGCGACGACGCCATTTTACAGGTCGCCATGAACTACGGTTTTGATACGCAGCAGGCCTACACCCGCACCTTTAAAAATTATTTTCGCATTACGCCAGGCCAGCTGCGTCGTCAGCGTCGCGTTGAGCCGGAGCGGCTGCTGCTGCCTTTTGCCGTCGCCGTATGACCGGCCAGCAGCGGAAAGAAAATCGGGTGCAGAACGGCGCAATACCTTTTAAGCTGCGGGTCATGTTTCTCTGACAGCCGGACCCATGAACCCTGGTGATAATCTGACAGCCATGCTGCTGTTTGCGCACGTGGCGGAGCAACAAAGTTTCAGCGAAGCCGCGCGTATTCTCGGCGTCTCCAAATCCTATGTCAGCCGTGAAATTGCCCGGCTGGAGGTGCGGCTGGGGATCAAACTGCTGCAGCGTACCACACGTCATGTTGCGCTGACCGGCCACGGGCAGGCGTACTACCCATTCTGCCTGCGCATGCTGGATGAGCTGCATCAGGCGGATGCGTTTGTGCAGCAGCTGCACCAGCTGCCGGCCGGCAATCTTCGCCTGCAGGCTCCGGTAACCTTTGGCTGCCAGTGCGTGGCGCCGGTGGTGGACGCCTTTATTCGCCGGCATATTCATCTGCATGTGGATCTGGATCTCACCACCAGCGAAGACCCTCACCCCGATGCCGATGTCGCCATTGTGGTCCGCAACCGCGCGCCGCAGGGAGGCGCCTGGCGCGAACTCAGTATCATCGACTGGGGCCTTTACGCTACGCCCGGCTACCTTGCCGCGCATCCGCTGATTGATCATCCCCGTACCCTGACGCGCCACAACCTGCTGCTGTTCCACGGGCCGGCCCATACCGCCGCTCTGCCGTTCCGGCGTGATAAGCAGCGGCTGGCGCTGGAGGTGCGCAGCCGCTTCCGCGCCAACAACAGCATGGCGTTGCTTAACGCGGCGCTGGCCGGCGGCGGCATTGCCTATCTGCCCTCCTATATGACGCGTGAGGCGCTGGCGCGCGGCGATATCCAGCCGGTGCTGAGCGACTGGCAAATGGACCGCTTTCACAGCTACCTGCTGCTGAAAGAGCAGCCGCAGCCCTCCTCTCCGGTTACACAGCTTTGCGATGCGCTGATCACCGCACTGCAGGTGCCCTGACTGTTGCTCGCTGGCAACAGTGGCAGGCTGGCAGGTAACTCTCCGGCACCCTCTGTTTTCTCTCTCTCCGCGCAGGTAGCCTGATAAAAACAACCGCCGGGAGAGGGTATGTCACACGCTTCAGTATCATTAACAGCTGAACAGCAACACTGGAAGTGCAACCTGCTGGTCTGCACTCTGGGGTCATTTACCACTATCGTCGCCATGACGCTGCTGCTGCCGTTTCTGCCGATCTATGTTCAGCAGCTTGGGGTTGAGGAGCCGGCGGCGATCGCCCGCTGGTCGGGTGCCGCCTATGCGGCCACGTTTCTGAGCGCCGCGCTGACGGCGCCGCTGTGGGGCCGGCTGGCAGATCGCTACGGACGCAAACTGATGCTGATCCGCGCCAGCCTCGGCATGGCGATAGCCATGTCGCTGATTGGTATGGCCACCGCACCCTGGCAGCTGGTGGCGCTGCGCCTGCTGGCCGGGCTGCTGGGGGGATACGCTTCCGGATCCACGATTTTGGTCGCTGCGCAGACGCCAAAAGCCCACACCGGCTGGGCGCTGGGTATCCTCTCAGCAGGCATTATGGCGGGCAACGTCGCGGGGCCGCTGCTGGGCGGAATATTGCCGCCGCTGATTGGCATCCGTCACACCTTCTGGCTGACGGGCGCGGCGATCTTCCTCGCGTTTCTCGGCACGGCGTGTCTGCTGAAAGAGGCACCGCGGCAGCCCAAAGGCGCAGCCACGGCAGGGCAGGCCGCTGATGAGCCGCCGGCGAATCTTCGGGTGGTGCGACTGATGTGGCTCACGGCCATGCTGATGATGTTTGCCACGATGTCAGTGGAACCTATTATCACGCTCTATATTGCGCAGTTTGTGCAGGGCGAGCACGCGATAACCGTCAACGCCGGGATTGTGATGGCGGCGGCGGCGCTGGGAAGTATTCTTGCTGCGCCGCTGGCCGGGCGGCTGGCGGACCGCATCGGGCACGGGCGAGTATTGCTTGCCGGGCTCGCGGCCAGCGCGCTGCTGCTGATCCCGCAGGCGTTTATCAGCCACGTATGGCAGCTTACCGGCCTGCGTTTTCTGATGGGCGTGGCGCTGGGCGGACTGCTGCCCTGCATTACCGCGCTGATACGCCACCACGTCCCGCAGCAGCAGACGGGAAAAATGCTGGGCTATGCGACCTCGGCACAGTATGCCGGGCAGGTGACCGGACCGCTCTGCGGCGGGATCGTGAGCGGAGCGTTTGGCATGCAGCCGGTGTTTCTGCTCACCGCGCTGATGATGGCGCTGTGTGCTTTACTGGTACGCGGCGTGGTGCAGGAGAGACAGAGCGCATAAAAAAGGCGGGCCACCGGCCCGCCTGATTTATTCTGCTGTTACGAAAGGTTATTTCGCGTCAGGCAGCGCATAGGCAACCACGTAGTCGCCCAGTTTGGTGCCAAACGAACCGTGACCGCCAGCCGCGATGACAACGTACTGCTTGCCGTTCGCTTCATAGGTCATCGGCGTTGCCTGACCACCGGCTGGCAGACGCGCCTGCCACAGCATTTCACCGGTGTTGGTATCAAACGCACGCAGGTAGTTATCTGCCGTTGCGCCGATAAAGGCAACGTGTCCCGCCGTGGTGATTGGGCCGCCCAGCATAGGCATACCCATCTTAAACGGCAGCGGCAGAGGCGCGCTGTCGCGCACGGTACCAATGCGTTTTTTCCATACGGTTTCGTTGGTTTTCAGATCCACCGCTGAAATGTAACCCCAGGCTGGCTGTTTGCACGGCAGGCCGAAAGGTGACAGGAAGGGATTCAGCTCAACGCCAAACGGCACGCCATACTGCGGCTGTACGCCGGTTTCAGTACCGGAGCCGCCTTCCGCACCTTTCGGTGGCTCAGCCGGGTTGCCCGGTCCGCGTGGGATCAGCTTCGAGACAAACGGCAGCGCCATTGGGTTAGCGATGGCAATCTGACGATGTGGATCAACGGCGATACCACCCCATTCAAACATACCGAGGTTACCCGGGAAGACCAGCGTACCTTGTTCAGACGGCGGCGTGAACGGACCGTCATAGCGCAGGCGCTTGAAGATCACGCGGCACACCAGCTGGTCGAACATCGTCGCGCCCCACATATCCTTGTCAGTCAGATTCTGCTTAGGACGGTAGGTCAGCTCAGAGTAAGGCTGCGTCGGTGATACGTGGTCACCTTTCGCTGCGCCCTGCGGAACCGGGGTTTCCGGTGCCGGTACAACCAGCTTGCCGTTGCGGCGATCCAGTACAAAGATGTTACCGGTTTTCGCCGGCGCGTAGATCACCGGAACGGTGTTGCCATCTTTGTCGGTGATATCAGCCAGCGTCGGCTGAGAAGGCAGGTCCATATCCCACAGGTCGTGATGCACGGTCTGATAAGACCAGACCAGCTTACCGGTGGTGGCATTTAGCGCCAGAACGCTGTTCGCATAACGCTCCTGCTCAGGCGTACGGTTGCCGCCCCAGATATCCGGGGTAGAGACGCCCATTGGCAGATAAACGATATCCAGTTTCGGATCGTAAACCGCCGGTGCCCATGAGTTCGGTGAATTCAGGGTGTAGGTGTGCTCATCTTCCGGAATCGCGTTAGGATCTTTCGCGCCCGGATCGAATGCCCACAGCAGTTTGCCGGTGTTGACGTCAAAGCCGCGGATCACACCCGATGGCTCACGGGTAGAGTAGTTATCGGTTACGGCACCGGCGATCACGATAGTGGTATCGGTGATAATCGGTGGTGAGGTCGGTTCATACTGACCAGGGGTGGTAACCGGCTGCTTGTGCTGCAGATCCAGCTCACCGTTGTTACCAAATGCCGGGCAGCGTTCGCCGGTTTCCGCATCCAGAGCAAACAGACGACCATCATTGACCGGCAGATAGATGCGACGTGCGCAGAGTGCCGGCTGAGTTGCCGCGCTATCCGCTGCTGCAGGGGTTTCATGATAGGAAACGCCGCGGCAGGTGATGTGCTGGAAGGTCGGATTCTGCTTCAGAGCCGGATCAAACTTCCACTTCTGCTTACCGGTTGTAGCATCCAGCGCAAACAGGATCTGATGCGGTGAGCAGAGATAGAGCGTGTCGCGGATTTTAATCGGCGTCACTTCATCAGTGATTTCACCCGGATCGTTAGCATTTTTCAGATCGCCGGTCTGGAACTGCCAGGCAACCTGCAGCTCTTTGACGTTGCTGGCATTGATCTGCTTCAGCGGAGAAAAGCGGGTACCCTGCTGATCGCGCGCGTACGCCGGCCAGTCAGCATCAGCAATATTGCTGATAGGCTGAGTCTGCGGGGTGGTCGCTGCAGCGGGCAGCTCGCCGTTCAGCTCCTGCGGATCGTGGAAAACAGCCCACGCCAGAACCAGTACGCTGGCAATCAGCGCCACCAGCATCGCGCCTCTGCCGGCAGGATTGAACGTGCGATAGACGAAAGGCAGGATCAGCCAGATACCGAAAATCACCAGTACATCGGTGCGCGGTGCCAGCGCCCAGAAGTCAAAGCCGACTTCCCATACGCCCCAGATCAGCGTGCCAAGCAGCAGCAGCGCATACAGCAGCAGCGCGGCGCTGCTGCGACGCCAGAGCAGAACAGCGGTGATCAGCATCATCACACCGCCAATAACGTAGTACCAGGAACCTCCAATGGTGGCTAACCAAATGCCACCAACCAGCATAAACGCGCCCGTCAGCAGTGCGAACAGCACCGTGAGCAGGCGGATTACGCCAAAAGATGAGGAAGCTTTCCCCATAATATTGACCTCTTTCTTTGCCATAGAAAAACAAAGGAAACAACGCTTCAGGCTGTTTCCCGACATAGAGTACGAAGTGAGCAGAAATGTTCACGCAGCGTTCTTCCGTGACGCCAGATGATCCCTTTGCGTTAAATTTTATCTTAAAAACGTTAACGAGTTTGCTTTTTTTAGCGGTTTTAACTCTGTCGGACCAAATCACACGACATTTTATGGCGGAATAGCGGCGTTAATTCCGATCAAATCAGGTGGCTGCGCCGCGAAGTAGCAGATTGTGTAAACGGTTACCCTAAAAAAGCGTGCCGGGTGTGCGCTGCTGCTGCCAGCCGCTTAACTGCAGGCGCTGGTAATGTTCGCTATTCAGCGTCAGCTGTGCGGTGCGTAATATAACGTCTGCTTCTCTTTCTCTCAGAGACTCAATTAAAAACGGAAAGCTGAACTTGAGGTAATTATCGTTAAAAAAATCCTCGGATAAAACCACACCGCTAAATGGAAACGCCACGATCTTTTTCCACTCTGTTCCCGGCGGCGCGAGATCGCACAGCCAGAATGAGAAGTGGTGCGCAACGGCAAGCAGAGGGGCACCACCCTGTAGCAGCCCTGCATAATCAATTGCCAGACGGACGTGGGCAGCCTGCAGCATCGGATAATTTTCCGGGGCACGTAAAAATTCCATCAGGCTATTTCCCGCCAGCGGAATAATTATTAGTTCAGGGGTATCAGGCAACTGATTATGCAAAGCAATTATGTTATGTCCATTAAGTAATGTATCAGCGTCCTGCTCGCAATGCATAAAGGGTGCTGAATAACACACGCCGCACAGCGTGTTGTCAAAGCGATGAATACGCTCAGTAACATAAGGATTATAAGTACTGTTTTTCATGTATCTCTGCAAAAAAATTATTAACCGGAAAGATATGTTTTATTATAAATGCGTGTTATGACTGAAATTTACCGGCGGTTAATATAGATCGAAAGAGAGTGTTAAATCACCTTTTTTTACCTGTCTCTGATACAGAGATATTCCTGGCGTTAAAAGGGATAATTAAGCTGTTAATTCAGTAATCAATAAATCAATACCGGTATTCAATCAATAACAATAACCCTCCTGATATATAGAGACCAATGTTTATCTGCCAGGCAGTTAAGTTTTTGTTTCAAAAGCGCACAACCTGCCATTGCCTGCCAGAGTGATATCACGCACGCTCAGAGAGACAAAACGATAACAGAAGTCACTGCCTGGCTTCTGACCAGATTAGTGCAATGACGCTAATCAGTTAATCATTTCAGGATGGGATCGCATGACAGGTATAAAAAGCTCTGCTGCAGAAGACTCTCTGCTGCGGCATCGACCGTTTGTGGCTTTCTGGCTGGCGCGCACCTGCTCGTCATTCGGCTTTCAGATGTTTTCAGTGGCGGTCAGCTGGCAAATCTATGCCCTGACACACAGTGCGCTGGCGCTGGGTATGATCGGCTTAATGCAGTTTTTACCCTCGGTACTGCTGGCGCTGCCGGCTGGTCATCTGGCCGATCAGCACGACCGTCGTCGCATTGTTCTGGTGGGACAACTGATTGAGTGGGCAGCGCTGCTTGGGCTGGTGGCGCTGACGCTGCTGCACTGGGCAGGAAGCGTTGAGATCTGGGGACTGGTGTTTCTGATCTCAGTGGCAAAGGCGCTGGAGTGGCCGGCTATCACCTCTATGCTGCCGGCGCTGGTGCCGCCGCCGGTTCTGGCCCGTGCGATGGCTGCCAGTTCAGTAGGCGGTCAGGCGGCGGTGATCGTCGGCCCGACGCTGGGCGGCCTGCTTTATGTCGCCGGGCCTGAAGTGGTGTATGGCGTTTCCGCGCTGTTCTATCTCTTCTCTATTGTACTGATTAGCCGTCTGCGCTATGCGCGGCCGCCGCAGTCGCGCATGCCGATGAATCTGACCAATATGTTCGCTGGCGTGCGTTTTATCCGCGAGCGCAAAGATGTGCTGGGCGTGATCTCGCTTGACCTGTTTGCCGTGCTGCTGGGCGGGGCCACGGCGCTGCTGCCGATTTTTGCGCAGGATATTCTGCATACCGGGCCGTGGGGGCTGGGCATGCTGCGCGGCGCACCATCAGTCGGTGCGCTTGTGGTGGGCGTCTGGCTCAGCCGTAATAAGCTGGAGAAGCACGTCGGTATGATTATGTTTGGCTCGGTTGCCGGTTTTGGTCTGGCGACGCTGCTGTTTGCGCTCTCCACTCAGCTCTGGCTGTCGCTGCTGGCGCTGGCTGCGCTGGGTGGATTTGATATGGTCAGTATGGTAATTCGTGGTGCGCTGGTGCAGCTCGATACGCCGGATGATATGCGTGGCCGCGTCAACGCCGTGAACGCTATTTTTATCAATACGTCCAACCAGCTGGGGGAATTTGAATCAGGCCTGCTGGCCGCATGGCTGGGGGCGGTACCGGCGGCCGCGCTGGGCGGAATAGGTACGCTGATAGTGGTCGCCGTCTGGATGACGCTTTTCCCGCATCTGCGCAAACGGCAAAAGCTGGAGAATGAAAGCGGCGTGTAGATGAGGGTGCCCGGCGCAGCATCACGCCGCCGGGCACATCAGCAGACCGGCAGCCGGTCTGCTTGGCGTCGGCGCGTTATGCGACCCCGTTGACCAGGATAACGCGGTAGTTAGCGCCTTTCACGCGGTGCGCTTTCGCTTCCTGATAAGCCGGACTGTGATACCAGGCGCGCGCGGCGTCCATATCGGCAAATGCCAGAACGACAACGCCTTCGGCATCCCGGCCTTCCAGCACTTCCTGCTCGCCATAAAAAGCCAGCGGCGTGATCTGATGATCGCCACGCGCGTCGCCCGCTTTCTGTGAGTAGGTTGCCAGCTCATCTTTGTCCAGCGTCTCATCCTTAATCATTACCATGTAAGCGGTCATTACTTCTCTCCCCGTGCCTGACGTTTATCTTCGGTGTTGTGTTCAAAATCGCTGGCGTCATGCCGCTCCAGCAGCTGATCCTGCGGCTCAGCGCCAAAGGCGCGATTAACTTTACGTCCGCGTACTACCGCCGGACGCTCCGCGATCTCTTTCGCCCAGCGCACCACGTTGGTGTAAGCCTGCACATCCAGAAACTCTGCTGCACCATACAGGCCATTCAGCACCAGGTTGCCATACCAGGGCCAGGTCGCGATATCCGCAATGGTATAGGCGTTACCTGCGAGGAAGCGGTGATCCGCCAGCTGGCGATCCAGCACATCCAGCTGACGCTTCGCTTCCAGCGTAAAGCGGTTGATGGCGTATTCAATTTTCTCCGGTGCATAGTGGTAGAAGTGGCCAAAGCCGCCGCCAAGATAGGGTGCAGAACCCTGCAGCCAGAAGAGCCAGTTCAGGGTTTCAGTGCGGCCCGCCACATCTTCCGGAATAAAGTAGCCAAACTTCTCCGCCAGATAGAGCAGGATATTACCTGATTCAAACACCCGCTGCGGTGGCGTCACGGAGTGGTCGCTCAGCGCCGGAATTTTAGAGTTAGGGTTCACATCAACAAAACCGCTGGAGAACTGATCGCCTTCACCAATGCGGATGAGCCAGGCGTCATACTCCGCCTCTTTTACGCCCACCGCCAGCAGCTCCTCCAGCAGAATAGTGACCTTCTGACCATTTGGCGTACCGAGCGAGTAGAGCTGCAGCGGATGCTTCCCGACCGGCAGCGCATGCTCATGCGTGGCGCCAGCGGCAGGGCGGTTCGTGCTGGCGCCGTTGCCTTTGGCTTCCGGTTCCCAGGTCCAGACTTTTGCGGGCTGATACTGATTATCTGACATCGTCATTTCACCTTATGGTCGTGAGCGTTGCGCTGCCACTGAGTGTAGCAGCGCAATTCCGCGCCGATTTAACCGCGCTGGCGGTGAGCGGGTTTGCGGGATCAGGTACAGTTCTCCTGGGTATAGAGCATAAAGTCGACTTTGCCCGGCGCGTAAGTATCAGGCTGCTCGCGCTCTTCCAGATGCCGCAGCAGCAGGGTCAGAGCGAGTTCAGCGTGGCGCTGCGTGTTCTGATCGAGGGTCAGGGTCAGGATGCGCTGCTGCAGCAGCTGGCGCGTAGTTGCATAAAGTTCATGCGTCACATAAACCGTGCTGCCGCACAGCCGGTGGCGCGCCAGCGCTTCATAAATCTGGGTATTGCCCATGCCGGTGTTATAGAGTCCGGCGATCTGGCGCGATCCCGCCAGCGTTTTTTCCAGCAGCCGGCTGATGCGTTCGCGATCGTCCTGGCCGGCGAGGATCTCACGCAGTCGCAGCTGCGGAAAGCGCTCAGCCAGCACCTGCTGAAAACCTTCAATACGCTGCTGGTGCGCGAGGTAGTCAGCGCGACCGCTGATCAGCACCACATCCCCTGTACTGGCCGCCATGCTGCCGAGCATCAGGCCCGCCGTGCGTCCCGCTTTGTATTGATCGATACCGACATGGCAGAGCCGCGGCGCGTCAGGCAGATCGCTCACCAGCGTGATGACCGGCACGCCCCGCGCCTGGCAGCTGGCCAGCGCCTGATAAATCAGCGGGCTGGCGTGGGCAAAAACAATCAGCCCGTCCATTCTTTTACTGCCGGCATCGATATGGGCCGCCAGTTTCTCCGGCGCATCTTCCGGGATAAGCGTGCGATGCAGCCGGACGCGCCGGTAGCCCAGCGCATCTGCCAGACGGGCAAACTCCTGCGCCAGCTGCTGAAAGAAGAATGAGCCGTTGCCGCTCAGGATGACCTCAATCTGCCAGCTGTGACGATGCTCCTCCGGGAGAATACGTTTTAAGCCCGCCTCCCGGGCCGCCTGCAGCACTTTTCGCGTCATTGCGGGCGAGACGCCCCCGCGATCGTTCAGGACCCGATCCACGGTTGCGACGCCAACGCCTGCGCGCTTAGCCAGTCCGGCCAGCGTGGTTGCTTTCATTCGAGTGAATTCCATCAAAAAACTGCGTTCTGACAGCCTGCCAGAACGGGATATTTTGACAAGACAGGGCATTCTGAAGTGTGAGCTAAAGGAGGAGATCCGCAGCTTTGCTGTTGATATGGCGATGATAATAGTGCCGCTGCAGAAGGGCGCGGTGATGCCTGGCGCGATGTAAGCGGTGCGTTTCCCCCTGCAGGGCCCAGGGGGAGAATACTACCCGATGCGGCAATCAGAGGTTCAGCAGTTCGCGCTCAATCAGTTCGCGCGTCTCTACCGCCTGATAGCGCATCTTCTCCGGATAGCCGAATAGCGCCGCTGAGATAATCGACTCACCGCCGACTTTGAAGCTGCGCCGGGCAAAATCCATCTCGCGCAGCGCTTCAAACAGCGCATCGAAGTTGACTTCGCCTTCTCCCACCGCGACGTGCTGATGGATGGTTGCGTCCACGCCGGGCGGATTCACAATGTAGCGGCAGTGTTTGGTGTGGTTCATGGTATCGGCGATCAGCATATGCGACAGATCGTCGCCAGCGTAGTGCAGCATGTTTTTCACATCCCCTTTGCCTTTGTCATAATAGAAGGTGTGGGGCGCACTATAGATATACTTCACGTTATCGCTGCGAAACGACTTCACGATATCCGCTGTTTCATTGTTCTCTTCGCAGAAATCCCACGGGTGCGCCTGGATTTCAATGCGGATCCCTTCCCGCTCAACGATCGGCAGCAGCTCCTCCATAGAGCGGTAGAACATCTCTTCGCAGATTTCTGGCTCATTAGGGTTGCCGGAGAGTTCGGTATTGATAACCTGCACGCCCATCTCAACCGCAATCTCAATCATGCGCTTCCAGTTTTTTACCGCCGCCTGACGCCGCAGCTCGTCGGGTCCCGACCAGCGATAAACCGTGATGAAGGAAGAGATTTCGGTGCCGGTGGCGTTCAGCGCATTTTTATATTCACGCAGGATTTCGCGGCTGGCTTTGGGGTGTTTATAAAAGGGATTGATCTGCGGATGGGGTGATTGCTCAATATATTTATAGCCCCATTCTGCCACCTGATGCACCATCCGGGTAATGCCGAGATCCCGGATAACATCCACGTCAAAAGCAATTTTCATGCTGTCGCTTCTCCTGCGCTATTCCGCTGCCAGCGTTGTTCCGGACAGGCGGAAGCTGATGCAGAAACGCCAAGCAGACGGAGAATGTGTTTATCAGCCACTATAGGAAGGGAAGTCGGCGCGTTCTACGATTTTGCTGATGTAAAACCATCAGGACGGCACCGGCTACAGGAGCAGCAGGCAAAGCGGAATGAATAAAGCAGAAAAGCAAAAACCCGGCCATAAGGCCGGGTTTTCTGAATTGTGGTGCCCGAACCCGGAATCGAACCAGGGACACGCGGATTTTCAATCCGCTGCTCTACCGACTGAGCTATTCGGGCAACGGGGCGCATTAAACCTTAATGGCCGCAGATCGTCAACGGGTTTTAGCAAAAAAGCGCGCTATCCGTGACTGACTGCCTGCTTTTCAGGCATGTCAGCCCGTTTTCAGGCGAGTGCGCCGTTCTGACGACAGAGCGCAATACTGAATACATCTTCCGCCAGGCGCCGGGCGGTCGCCACATCCTGTACGTTGCGTTTCACCAGCAGTTTGCTCAGGCAGCCCTCGAGGATCAGCTCCATCTGATCGGCCACCATCGCGGGATTATCCAGCGCCAGCTCAACCAGGATCTCATGGGTAAACTGCCATGAGTGTCGCTTCTGCTGCTCCGCCAGCTGGTGCACCGGCTGGTCAGGCTGCGGATAGAAGCTGCAGGCAGCAATAAACAGGCAGCCGGGAAACCGGCCTTTGCTGACATACTCTGCCAGCACGTCATAGCGCGCCATCAGCTTTTGCGCCGGAGTGAGCCGCTCATCCAGCTGTACCTGACGCCGCCAGCTGTCGATCTGCTGACCGTGATAGCGCAGTGCATCATAGAGCAGCGCATCGCAGTCGGGCCAGTAGCGGGTCAGCTGTCCGGTGCTGAGGCCGGTTTCACCTGCCAGCTGTGGCAGCGACAGGGTGGCCGCCAGGCCGTGTTGTTCGAGCACATTCAGCGCATGCTCCAGAATTTGTTCGCGTTGCACATGACTCTCCTCTGGAATATCGGCCCGCTCGTCGATGAGCGGGCAGTGGCTGAACCAGTGTCGTTTAACGCGGCAGATTCTGCAAATGCGCGCGAAACGCTGCCGCACGCAGAAAGCCGCTGATACGCGAATCGGGGATCTCGCGACCCTGCGCGTCAAAAAACAGAATGGTCGGTAATCCCGCCACCTGCAGCTGCTTCAGCAGGGCATTGTCCTGCGCGCTGTTTGCGGTGACATCCGCCTGCAGCAGCTGCACGTCAGCAAGCGCGCTGGCGACTGCCGGATTGCTGAAGGTATATTTTTCAAACTCTTTGCAGGCGACACACCAGTCGGCATAGAGATCGAGCATGGTGATGCGCCCCGGTGCCTGCTGCAGCGCCTGCTCAAGCTCCGCGCTGCTGCTGATGCGCTTAAAGGGCAGGTGTGCCACGCTCTGGCTTGCCGTAGCGCCAAACGCCCATTCCTGCAGCGGCCGCGCCATAATCAGCGCTGCCCCTAACATCACCAGCGGCACGACGCGCCACCTGCCGCGCGCGTTGATGCTGTGAATAAATGTCCAGCTGAAAAACGCTACGCCCAGCAGGCTCCAGAGCCGCAAACCCCAGGTGTCGCCGAGGATACGCTCCAGCAGAAATACCGGCAGCGCCAGGATAACAAACCCGAATGCCTCTTTTACCGTCTGCATCCACGGGCCGCTTTTGGGCAGTAGCCGATGGCCAAAAAGCGTGACGGCGATCAGCGGCAGCCCCATTCCCACGGCGTAGAGCCACAGCGTGCCGGCGCCGGCCCACAGGTTTCCGCTCTGTGCGATATATAGCAGGATCGCGCTGAGCGGCGCCGTGGTGCAGGGGGAGCAGATAAGCCCGGCCAGCGCGCCCATGACAAATACGCCAGGCAGCGAGCCGCCGCGCTGCTGATTGCTCCAGAGCGCAAGACGCGTCTGCAGGCTGGCGGGCAGCTGCAGCGAAAACAGGCCAAACATCGACAGCGCCAGCAGAATAAACAGCAGCGACAGACCCGCCAGGACGTATGGATGCTGCAGCGCCGCCTGAAAGCGCAGCCCGGCCGCCGCGACCACAACGCCCAAAAGCGTGTAGGTCAGCGCCATGCCCTGCACATAGACCAGCGCCAGCGCCAGCAGCCGGCCGACGCTGTAGCGGCGTGCGCCGCCGAGGATAATGCCGGAAATCAGCGGGTACATCGGCAGGACACAGGGGGTAAAGGCGACGCCGATACCGATCAGCAGTGCCCAGAGCGGCGAGAAGGGCAGCGGCGTGGCGGCAGGCTGCGCCGTAACCGGCGCGCTGCCGCTGCTGACGGCGCTCAGCGGAACGGTACGGCTCTCCGGCGGGTAGCAGAATCCGGCCGCGGCGCAGCCCTGATACGTCACCGTCAGCGTGGCGCCCGCATCCGCCCGCTGCAGCGTCACCGGCAGCGTCACCGCCTGACGATAGATCTCGCTTTTGCCATAAAATTCATCTTCATGCGCTTCGCCAGCCGGCAGCGTCAGCGGGGCCAGCTGCGCGTGCTGAGCCGTAATCTTCATCTGCTGACGATAGAGATAGTAGCCGGGCCTGACCTGCCAGTTCAGCGTCAGCGTTGAGCCCCGCTGAGAAAAATCAAACTGAAAGGCCTGATCGACCGGCACAAAGCGGCTGGTGGATTTCGGCGCAAAGAGATCGGCCTGAGCCGACAGGCAAAGCAGCAGCGTCAGGCAGAGCGTCAGCAGGCGGGAAAGAGGTGCAGCCATAAAAGATTAATCAACTCCGGTAGTGCAGAAGCGGTGAGCATAGCACGACCGCTTCGGCACAGGATTTCATAATGTAACGGCGTCAGAGGATCAGACTGCCAAACAGAAAGCCAAACGCCACGGAAAAGGCGATGGCCAGTATGCCCGGAATAATAAAGGAGTGGTTAAAGACAAACTTGCCGATTCGCGTCGAACCGGTGTCATCCATTTCCACCGCGGCCAGCAGCGTCGGATAGGTAGGCAGGACAAAGAGCGCTGATACCGCCGCAAACGAGGCCACTGCCGCCAGCGGCGAGACGCCGAGCATCAGTGCTGCCGGCATCAATGCTTTGGTGGTTGCCGCCTGCGAATAAAGCAAGGTGGCGGCAAAAAACAGCACCAGCGCCAGCATCCAGGGATAGCGCTGCAGCATGTCGCCCGCCAGAGTCTGGATCTCGCTCAGGTGCGCTTTGACAAAGGTATCGCCCAGCCACGCCACGCCCATGACGCAGATGCAGGCGCTCATGCCCGATTTAAACGTGCTGGCACTGAGGATCTCACTGCTGTCCACGCGGCAGGTCAGACAGATCAGCGTAGCGACCGTGAGCATAAACACGACGATCGCTTCGTTACGCGGCAGCACCAGGCTGGCGATCAGGCCCACGCTGTCGCTGATGGCGGTGGCATAGAGCACCACTGCCACAATGCCGGTCAGAAACAGCAATACGGCGCGGCGCGCGCCGGGTCGGGTGGTATACACTTTCTCACCGCGCAGCGTCACGTCGCCTCTGGCAAGTCGCGCCTGATAGATTGCATCATCCTTCAGCTCTGTACCCAGAAAGTTGGTGATCACTGCCGCGCAGAAGATTGCCGCCATCGTTGAGGGCAGCGCCACGCCCAGCAGCGCCAGATAGCTGACGCCGCGGGGTTCCAGTATGGAGGCAAAAAATACCACTGCCGCAGAGAGCGGAGAGGCGGTGATCGCAATCTGGGAGGCCACCACCGCGATAGAGAGCGGACGCGATGGCCTGACGCCCTGCTCTTTAGCAACTTCAGCGATAACCGGCAGCGTGGAAAAAGCGGTGTGGCCGGTGCCGGCCAGCAGCGTCATCAGATAGGTCACCAGCGGCGCCAGAAAAGTCACGTAGCGCGGATGGCGGCGCAGCAGCTTTTCCGCCAGCCCGACCAGGTAATCCATACCGCCTGCGACCTGCATGGCAGCAATCGCGGCGATAACGGCCATAATAATTTCGATCACATCAAACGGGATTGCGCCGGGCTTCATGCCGCATACCAGCGTCAATATCAGCACTCCCAGACCGCCGGCAAAGCCGATTCCGATACCGCCCAGACGGGCACCGAGCCAGATCGCCATGAATACCACTGCCAGTTCCACTGCTATCATCCGTTTCTCTCCTCAGGCTGCAGAACGTGCCCCCTGAATGTTGTAGTCGCCACATATAAAAAAAGCACGCCGTATTGTATACAGGCGTGCCCGGGACGACGTGATCGGAAACAGATTACTGTTCGTTTTCGTCGGTATAGCGTTTCGCTTTATAGGTCGGATGCATCAGGTTCTGGACGGAGAAGATATCATCCAGCTCCGCTTCGGTCAGCAGGCCGCGTTCCAGCACCACTTCACGTACGCTTTTGCCGGTTTCAGCACAGACTTTACCCACGATATCGCCGTTGTGATGGCCGATGTAGGGGTTGAGATAGGTGACAATACCGATAGAGTTGAATACGTACGCTTCGCAGACTGCTTTGTTCGCCGTAATGCCGTTAACGCATTTTTCCAGCAGGTTATAGCAGGCGTTGGTCAGGATGCTGACGGATTCAAACAGCGCCTGGCCAATCACCGGTTCCATTACGTTAAGCTGCAGCTGACCCGCCTCAGACGCCATGGTCACCGTGGTATCGTTGCCGATAACCTTAAAACAGACCTGATTCACCACTTCCGGCACCACCGGATTGACTTTGGCTGGCATGATCGAGGAGCCCGCCTGCAGTTCCGGCAGGTTGATTTCGTTCAGGCCGGCGCGCGGACCGGAAGAGAGCAGACGCAGGTCGTTGCAGATTTTTGACAGCTTCACCGCCAGACGCTTCAGCGCTGAATGCACCATCACGTAGGCGCCGCAGTCGGACGTTGCTTCAATCAGATCTTCCGCCGGCACCACCGGCAGATTACTGACTTCTGCCAGGCGCTGCACGGCCAGCTGCTGATAGCCATCCGGCGTATTAAGGCGCGTACCGATTGCGGTTGCGCCAAGGTTCACTTCCAGCAACAGCTCGGCGGTGCGCAGAATATTGCGGGTCTCTTCATTCAGCAGCACGTTAAACGCGTGGAACTCCTGGCCCAGCGACATCGGCACCGCATCCTGCAGCTGGGTGCGGCCCATCTTCAGAATGTTTTCAAACTCCACGGCTTTGCGCTGGAAGCCTTCGCTCAGCTGGGCAATCGCATCCAGCAGCTTGAGAATAGAGGCGTAAACCGCAATCCGGAAGCCGGTCGGGTAGGCATCATTGGTTGACTGGCATTTGTTAACGTGGTCGTTGGGGTTGAGATACTGATACTCACCTTTCTGGTGACCCATCAGCTCCAGGCCGATGTTTGCCAGCACTTCGTTGGTATTCATGTTCACCGAGGTGCCGGCGCCGCCCTGGTAAACATCTACCGGGAACTGATCCATGCATTTGCCGTTGTTCAGCACCTCATCGCAGGCCTGAATAATGGTATTCGCAATGTTGCGCGGGATCGTCTGCAGCTCTTTGTTAGCCAGCGCGGCTGCTTTTTTAACCATCACCATGCCGCGGACAAATTCAGGAATGTCGCTGATTTTGCTGCTACTGATATAGAAATTTTCAATCGCACGCAGAGTATGAACACCGTAGTAAGCATCCGCCGGCACTTCGCGCATGCCTAACAGGTCTTCTTCGATACGAATGTTGTTCGCCATGATTACCTTCTTATTATTGCTGCTCTGATACCGCCACGCATCCGGCATGGATGGAGAGCGAATAACACGCAGGTGAAGCAATTATATTGTCGTGGAATACCAGTGCCGACATTTTATCCATCTTCGGACTGGCGGGCACGATCATATTCTGTCACGGCAGAAATGCTCGTACACAGATCACTTTACGGACATTTGCCCGGCAAGTGGTAATAACGATATGTGATGTATCTCTCACTTTTATGTCAAAAGGAATTATTTGGCCGGTGCGGTTGAAATCCACCGCGCGGGTGCCCATCTCACCACCTATGATCGTTACGATCGCTCTGTTTCTGCCGCCTGGCCTGTCGCGAGGCGGCCCAACTCACAGGAGACACCAGTGCGCTGGTTACCGTTTTTACTCTTTTTTGTCCTGGCGTGGATTGAGATCACGCTGTTTATCCAGGTGGCACATGCGCTGGGCGTGCTGCTGACGATGCTGCTGGTAATTTTTACCTCCTGTATCGGTGTGTCGCTGGTGAAAAATCAGGGCATGAAAAACTTTATGCTGATGCAGGAGAAGCTTGCGCGTAACGAAAGCCCGGCAGCGGAGATGATTAAAAGCGTCTCGCTGATCATCGCCGGTGTGCTGCTGCTGCTGCCCGGCTTCTTTACCGATTTTCTCGGCCTGCTGCTGCTGCTGCCGCCAGTGCAAAAGCTCCTGACGCTGAGGCTGATGCCGCATCTGCGCGTCTGGCGCGGTCCGGGGCAGGGACCCGACAGCGGCGTAACAATGGATGGTGAATTTGAGCGTAAAGATCAGGATCGCATCGGTCACGATAAAGATCGCTGAGGTAAGCGAGGCGGCGCAAGCCGCCTTATTTGTATTCTTTTTAAGCGTTTGTAGCACAAACAAAAATTTTTTTATTTTTTTCCCCTTGAAACTCTCTTGTCTGCCCCTATCTCTTCCTGCACGAGGCCGGAACCCTCAAGCCCGGCGTTCAACCCAAAAATGAATGATTGGACTTCTCAAAGGAGAGCTACCAAATGAAAATTCGTCCGTTGCACGATCGCGTTATCGTCAAGCGTAAAGAAGTTGAAGCTAAATCAGCAGGCGGTATCGTTCTGACCGGCTCTGCAGCTGGCAAATCAACCCGTGGTGAAGTTCTGGCTGTTGGCAATGGCCGCATCCTGGACAACGGCGAGATCAAGCCGCTGGACGTGAAAGTGGGTGATCTGGTGATTTTCAGCGAAGGCTACGGTGCAAAAACCGAGAAAATCGACAACGAAGAAGTTCTGATCATCTCTGAAAGCGACATCCTGGCGATTGTCGAAGCGTAATTTACGCGTAATTCACTGAACGAAACGAATTTAAGGGAAATTTGAAATGGCAGCTAAAGACGTAAAATTCGGTAATGACGCACGCGTAAAAATGCTGCGTGGCGTGAACGTACTGGCAGATGCAGTAAAAGTTACCCTGGGCCCGAAAGGCCGTAACGTGGTTCTGGATAAATCTTTTGGTGCACCGACCATCACTAAAGATGGTGTTTCTGTTGCGCGTGAAATCGAGCTGGAAGATAAGTTCGAGAACATGGGTGCGCAGATGGTGAAAGAAGTCGCGTCTAAAGCAAACGATGCAGCAGGCGACGGCACCACCACCGCAACCGTACTGGCACAGTCTATCGTTAACGAAGGCCTGAAAGCCGTTGCGGCCGGCATGAACCCGATGGATCTGAAGCGCGGTATCGATAAAGCCGTTGTCGCTGCTGTTGAGCAGCTGAAAGCGCTGTCTGTACCTTGCCAGGACACCCGCGCAATCGCGCAGGTAGGTACTATTTCTGCTAACTCCGATGAGAGCGTTGGTACCCTGATCGCCCAGGCGATGGAAAAAGTGGGTAAAGAAGGCGTTATCACCGTTGAAGAAGGCACCGGTCTGCAGGACGAGCTGGACGTAGTGGAAGGTATGCAGTTCGATCGCGGCTACCTCTCTCCTTACTTCATCAACAAGCCAGAAACCGGCGCAGTTGAGCTGGAAAGCCCGTTCATTCTGCTGGCTGACAAGAAAATCTCCAACATTCGTGAAATGCTGCCAGTACTGGAAGCCGTTGCGAAAGCGGGCAAACCACTGCTGATCATCGCGGAAGATGTGGAAGGTGAAGCACTGGCAACGCTGGTGGTGAACACCATGCGCGGTATCGTGAAAGTGGCTGCGGTTAAAGCGCCAGGCTTTGGCGACCGTCGTAAAGCGATGCTGCAGGATATCGCTATCCTGACCGGCGGTACCGTGATCTCTGAAGAGATCGGTATGGAGCTGGAGAAATCCACGCTGGAAGATCTGGGTCAGGCCAAGCGTGTCGTGATCAACAAAGATACCACCACCATCATCGATGGTGTGGGCGATCAGGGCGCTATCTCTGGCCGCGTATCGCAGATCCGTCAGCAGATCGAAGAAGCGACCTCCGATTACGATAAAGAGAAGCTGCAGGAGCGCGTAGCGAAACTGGCAGGCGGCGTAGCCGTACTGAAAGTAGGCGCCGCTACTGAAGTGGAAATGAAAGAGAAGAAAGCCCGCGTTGAAGATGCCCTGCACGCTACCCGTGCTGCGGTAGAAGAAGGCGTGGTAGCGGGCGGCGGTGTCGCGCTGGTTCGCGTTGCGGCTCAGCTGACCGATCTGCGTGGTCAGAACGAAGATCAAAACGTCGGTATCAAAGTTGCGCTGCGCGCAATGGAAGCTCCGCTGCGTCAGATCGTTTCCAACGCCGGTGAAGAGCCTTCCGTTGTGGCAAACAACGTGAAAGCGGGCGACGGTAACTACGGTTACAACGCGCAGACCGAAGAGTACGGCAACATGATCGACTTCGGTATCCTGGACCCGACCAAAGTAACCCGTTCTGCGCTGCAGTACGCGGCCTCTGTAGCTGGTCTGATGATCACTACCGAGTGCATGGTTACCGATCTGCCTAAAGGCGACGCACCTGATTTAGGCGCGGGCGCAGGCGGTATGGGTGGCATGGGCGGTATGGGCGGCATGATGTAATTGTCCCCGACAGCGTAAGCTATCTGCGAAACCCCCGACCGGAAACGGTCGGGGGTTTTTCTTTTGCTGGCGAACAGGGTATAAGTAGGGACGCGATCTTTCGGCTTTGTGGGTTCAGGGCAATGAATGTTCAGAAAAAAAGTGCGCTTTTCTGCTACGCTGCCGCCCGACACTGATGATAATAAAATGGGGATTACAATGCGGATTAACCTCTTGCCCGGACTGGCAGCGGGCATCATGCTGCTGGCGGGTTGCAGCAGCTCAAATCAGCTGAGCGCCGCTGGCGAACGCGTCACGTTTGTCGATGAGCAGCCAGCAAGTCAATGTCAGCTTCTGGGCAACGTCACCGGCTCACAGAGCAACTGGCTGAGCGGGGCGGGCGGCGAAAATAGCGCGCTGCGCGGTGCTGCCAACGATCTGCGCAACCGGGCGGCTGAAATGGGCGGCAACGTTATTTATGGTGCCACCAGCCCGACGCAGAATCTGCTTTCTGCGTTCGCGCCGCTCGACAGCAAAATGACCGGCCAGGTTTACAAGTGTCCGTAATAGCAGAGCAGCAATAAAAAAGCCGCGAGAGCGGCTTTTTTTATTTGCAGCGGAATGTGGGGGTTACGAGCCGCTGTGGTCGCCATTAATGGCGACCCTACATAAGCACGCCGGGTGCGCATCAGTTGCGGCACGTCTGCTTGCAGGGTGCGCATTCATGCGCACCGGAGAGCGAGCGTTACTCCTGACGCAGCTGAAGGTCCAGCGGGGTTTTGCTCGGCTCACCGCCAATCTCACGCGCCAGTCTGGGAACCATATAGCCGGAGACCCGGCTGAGCAGCTGACGCATCAGCGCGCGCGCTTCGGCGTCTGAAACAAAGAAGTGGGCAGCGCCCTGAACTTTGTCGAGCACGTGGAGATAGTAGGGCAGAATGCCGGCATCAAACAGCGCATTACTTAGCTCAGCCAGCGCATCCGCATTATCATTAACGCCGCGCAGCAGCACGCTCTGATTCAGCAGCGTCACGCCCGATCGCTTCAGCAGCTGCAGACGCGCGCGCAGCGCCTCATCAATCTCCTGCGCATGATTGATATGGCTTACCAGCAGCACCTGCAGGCGGGTGTCAGCCAGCAGCTGGCACAGCGTTTCCGTAATGCGCGCCGGGATCACCACTGGCAGCCGGCTGTGAATACGCAGGCGCTTCAGATGCGGGATCTGCTCCAGCGCCGCAATCAGCCAGGCCAGCTCATGATCTTTAGCCATCAGCGGATCGCCGCCGGAAAAGATAATCTCATCCAGCTCCGGGTGCGCGGCAATGTAGTCGATCGCCGCCTGCCAGTTACGCTTGTTGCCCTGATTATCCTGATAAGGAAAGTGACGGCGGAAACAGTAGCGGCAGTTTACCGCACAGCCCCCTTTGACCAGCAGCAGCGCGCGGTTTTTATACTTGTGCAGCAGGCCCGGCACCACGCTGCTCTGCTCATCGAGCGGATCGGTAGTGTAGCCCGGCGCATCGGTAAACTCCTGGCGGCTGGTCAGCACCTGCAGCAGCAGAGGGTCACCGGCATCGCCGTGACGCATGCGCTGAATGAAGGCGCGCGGCACGCGCAGGGCAAAAAGCTGGCGTGCAGCGTGGCCGGCAGCTAATTCCTGATGATGTTCGAGGCCTAAAAGTTGCAGTAATTCAGCAGGATCGGTGACAACATCAGCAAGTTGCTGCAACCAATCTTCTCTGACAGGGGAATTTAGGGTTACAATGTGTGCCATTTTTTTGGCTATTACCAGTTAATATCTACAGAGGGCCTTTATGGCGACTTATCTTAGCAACGATTTTCGTTCCGGTCTTAAAATCATGTTCGAAGGCGAACCGTATGCCATCGAATCCAGTGAATTCGTAAAACCGGGTAAAGGCCAGGCTTTCGCACGCGTTAAAATGCGTCGTCTGCTGACCGGTTCTCGCGTTGAGAAGACCTTCAAATCTACCGACTCTGCCGAAGGCGCAGACGTTCGTGATATGACGCTGCAGTACTCTTACAACGACGGTGACTTCTTCTACTTCATGCACCCTGAGTCGTTTGAACAGTACCAGGTTGAAGCCAAAGTACTGGATGACGTGACCAAGTGGCTGCAGGACAACGCAGAGTGTATCGTAACCCTGTGGAACGATAAACCGATTGCCGTTCAGCCGCCAAACTTCATCGAAGCAGAAATCACCGAAACCGATCCGGGCCTGAAAGGCGATACCGCCGGAACCGGCGGCAAGCCAGCGACCCTGTCTACCGGCGCAGTGATCAAAGTGCCACTCTTCGTTCAGATTGGCGAAGTGGTGAAAGTTGACACCCGCTCGGGTGAATACGTTTCCCGCGTAAAATAAGCACGACATCAGTACTCAATCAGGCGCATCGGTGATGCGCCTTTTTTTATGGCCGCGAAACGCGATGGCGGCGTGAATTTTTCCGGGGCGCAGCTACCAGGGTTGCAGAAGCAGACTATGCTTTAAAAGCTGTACTTTTACTGCAACCAACAAGGATATGGCTATGTTTAAGAAAAGTATTGTCGCAATTTTCTCTGTGCTGGTGCTCTCTTCGGTACTGAGCGGCTGTAACACCACGCGCGGCGTCGGTGAGGATGTCGAAGCGGGTGGTCAGGCAATTCAGCGCAGCACCCAGTAAAATCTGCCGGTGCGAAAGCTTTCGCACCGCTCTTCTTTTCCTCTGATCTGCCAGCTTCTCTTCCGCTACGCCTCGTTGTTTGCTGCTTCTGTTCCGGGTAGACTTCCACCCCTTATTTGTATGAGGAGTCATCACCATGAGCGAAACGGCAAGCTGGCAGCCGAGCGCACCCATTGCCAATTTGTTGAAACGCGCCGCGATTCTGGCGGAAATCAGGCGTTTCTTTGCCGATCGCGGCGTGCTGGAAGTGGATACCCCGGCGATGAGCCAGGCCACCATTACCGATATCCATCTGGTGCCGTTTCAGACGCGTTTTGTCGGACCCGGCGCCAGCGAAGGCCGCGATCTCTGGCTGATGACCAGCCCGGAATACCATATGAAACGGCTGCTGGCCGCTGGCAGCGGGCCGATCTACCAGATGGGTCGCTGCTTCCGTAATGAAGAGGCGGGGCGTCATCACAATCCTGAATTCACCATGCTGGAGTGGTACCGCCCGCACTACGATATGTATCGCCTGATGAACGAGGTGGACGATCTGCTGCAGCAGGTGCTGGAGTGCGACACTGCAGAATCCCTTTCCTATCAGCAGGCGTTTATCCGTCATCTGGAGATTGATCCGCTCTCTGCGGATAAAACGCAGCTGCGCGAAGCCGCGACAAAGCTCGGCGAGGGGGAGCTGGCGCAGCGTGAAGAGGATCGCGATACGCTGCTGCAGCTGCTGTTTATGCTGGGCGTAGAGCCGAAAATTGGCAACGACAAACCCTGCTTTGTCTATCACTTCCCGGCAAGTCAGGCTGCGCTGGCGGAGATCAGCACGGAAGATCATCGCGTTGCTGAACGCTTCGAGGTCTATTACAAAGGGGTTGAGCTGGCGAACGGTTTTCGCGAGCTGACCGACAGCCGTGAGCAGCGTCAGCGTTTTGAACAGGATAACCGTCGTCGTGCGGCGCGCGGGCTGCCGCAGCATCCGATTGACCACTATCTGCTGGATGCGCTGGCGCATGGTATGCCAGCCTGTTCCGGCGTGGCGCTGGGCGTGGATCGCCTGATTATGCTGGCGCTGAAAGCCAGCGCGCTGAGCGATGTGATCGCGTTTCCGGTCGACAGAAGCTGAGAACGTCAGGTTAAGCGCGGCGCCGGCTGGCGCCGCGGCTTACTGGGCGGTGGTGACGGGGGCGGCAGCTTCCGGAAACTCCTGGATCGTAACCGGCAGCGTCATTTTTTGCTCATTGCGCAGCACCTGCACATCAATCACTGAACCGGGGCGGATCTCCGCCACCTGATCCATCGTCTCCTGCGCGGAGAGCGCAGGCTTGCCATTAACCTGCAGCAGCACATCGTTGGCCTGGATCCCGGCGCTATCGGCCGGACCGCCCGGCGCGACGCTGTTAACAATAATACCCTGTACGCGATCGAGATTGCTGCCCTGGCCGTGCAGCGGCGGCAGTTCACGTCCGGTAATGCCGATATAGCCGCGGATCACCCGCCCGTCGCGGATCAGCTTATCCATGATTTTGGCCGCCAGCGCGGTAGGAATAGCGAAGCCGATGCCTTCCGGTGTTTCTCCGTCGTTGCTTTTATCAAAGGTCAGCGTGTTGATACCCATCAGCTCGCCCAGCGAATTGATCAGCGCGCCGCCTGAATTGCCCTGATTAATTGAGGCATCGGTCTGGAGAAAATTTTGCCGGCCGGAAGAGCTCAGGCCGACGCGCCCGGTCGCGCTGATAATGCCCTGTGTGACCGTCTGCCCAAGGTTATAAGGGTTACCAATCGCCATCACGACGTCACCAATGTGCGCCAGCCGCGCAGGGTTAATGGGGATAACCGGCAGGCCTGAGGCGCTGATTTTGAGCACGGCTAAATCGGTCATGGCGTCGGAGCCCACCAGGGTCGCTTCAAAAAAGCGGCCATCCTGCAGCGCCACGATGATCTGATCGGCGTTATTGATAACGTGTTTGTTGGTAAGGATGTACCCTTTCGCGTTCATGATCACACCCGAGCCGAGCGTGGTGATACCGCGATTATTGTTACCGTGGGCGCTGCGGTTGTAGACATTGACTACGGCGGGCACGGCGCGGCGCACCCCCGGATTAAAACTGAAAGGGGTTTCGTCAGCGCTGCTTTCATGATCAAAAGTGACGTCGCTGCCCATCCGCAGCGCCGGGATCGCAACAAGCAGCAAGCCTGCTACGATCAGGCCCATCACCACTGCACGCAAAAGTTTAAGAAACATGGTGTTATTTCAAGCCAGGTGAGATCGCAGGGCAGAATAACATGAGAAAGGCGGACACACACCTGCTTGTCCGCCTGTCGGGGGGATTATCTCAGCAGCAGGTAGATACTCTCGTCGCCGCGTACCACATTCAGCGCCAGCACCGGCGGTTTGCCCTCCAGCACTTTACGCATCTCGGCAAGGCTCTGCACCCGGGTACGGTTTACGCCCACAATCACATCATCTTTCTGCAGACCGACCTGCTCAGCCGGCGTGCCTTTTTCGATGGCGTCGACTTTAATGCCTTTATCGCCTGTTTTGGTGGTGCCGTCGCTCAGCTGCGCGCCCTGCAAAGCAGGAGACATCAGCTGCGCGCTGGCGGTGCTCTGCGCGCTCTGCTCCAGCGTAACGGTCACGCTGACCGGCTTACCGTCGCGCAGCAGACCGATTTTCACCTGCTGGCCTGGCGGCGTGGTGCCTACTTTAACGCGCAGCTCGGCGAAGCTGGCGATCGGCTTATCGTTGATAGAGGTGATGATATCGCCCGATTTTATCCCCGCTTTCTCCGCGGCCGATTTTGGCAACACTTCAGAGACAAATGCGCCGCGCTGCGCGTCAACGTTGAACGCTTTCGCAATATCCGCCGTCATTTCGGTGCCTTTGATACCCAGCTGACCGCGCTTCACTTCGCCGAACTGAATCAGCTGCTGCGCCAGGTTAATCGCCATATCACTGGGGATGGCAAAGCCGATACCAATATTGCCGCCGCTTGATGCCAGAATCGCGGTATTAATACCGATAAGCTCACCGTTCAGGTTGACCAGCGCGCCGCCGGAGTTACCGCGGTTAATCGCCGCATCCGTCTGAATAAAGTTCTCCAGTCCTTCAAGATTAAGACCGCTGCGGCCGAGTGCCGAGATGATCCCGGAGGTGGCCGTCTGACCCAGACCAAACGGGTTACCGATGGCTACCGCAAAGTCGCCGACTTTCAGCGCATCAGAATCGGCGATTTTCACCTGCGTCAGGTTCTTAGCCCCTTCAACCTGAATCAGAGCGATATCTGTCTGCTCGTCGTGGCCAATCAGTTTGGCATCATATTCGTTGCCGTCGCTGAGCTGGACGCTGATTTTGTCCGCACCGTTTACGACGTGGTTGTTCGTCAGAATGTAGCCTTTTGCCGCATCAATAATGACGCCTGAACCCAGGCCTTCAAACGGCTGGGGCTGTGACTGACCGGGCGCCTGGCCGAAAAAACGCTTCAGCGGTTCCGGGATCTCCTGCGCCTGCTGACCACTGTCGCTGCCCTCAACGTGTACGCTGACCACCGCCGGCAGCACTTTCTCCAGCATCGGTGCCAGGCTTGGCAGCGCCTGCCCCTGAATCTGTGCCGGAAGCGCGGCCATCGCGCCTGACGTTGCGGCCAGGCTCATGCTGATACTCAGCGCCAGTGCGCTTAATAGTTTTGTTTGTTTTTTCATGGGTTATCAGGCTCTCGCTGCGAATAGGGGAGTACAGAAAGTGTGACAATCGTTTACTGCAAGTGTTCGAAACAAAAAGGGCACCGCATGAGGCGGTGCCCTGAAAAGATTAACTGCGGGGCGGGGTAGCGCGATCGCTGCCGCGCAGTAACCCGGAAGCGCCTTCAGAGTAGTCGCGCGGGATCTGCACCGGCACCTGATCGTTATCCGCTTCCGCTTCCGTCAGCTGATAGGCGAACGGATTTTTTTCACCCGGCAGATTAGGCAGCAGATCGTTGGATCCTTTTGCCATGTGCTGATAAAGCTGGCGGTAATCGCGCGCCATATTGTCCAGCAGCTCTGCGCTCTGGGCAAAATGGTTGGTGAGCTCTTCGCGATAATCTGCCAGCTCCGCTTTTGATTTTTCCAGTTCATACTGCATGCTGCGCTGTTCGCGCAATTTTTTGTTGCCAAAACGCATAGCGACTGCGCCGACAATAATGCCAATCACTAAACCAATCAGCCCGTATTCCCAGGTCATAATAACTCCCGTGTAATTTCCGTTGCTTCGTAGGGCATTGCTTCAACTTCAACTTCAGCTTCACTATAAGTCACTATACCCGTTAATCTGCAGGAAGTGGAACTATCGGACTGTATCGCTTAGTGTAGAGCGGCCTAATTTTCAGCAACCGACACGTGAATCGGACTTTTCAGGGATTCTGAGAGAACCATGCAAACCTCATCTCCGCTTGCGCGCTATGAGCAGGCGCTGTCGCAGGGCGAGTTCCGCCCGGACGACGTACAACGTGAAGCTATAACCCGCTTAGACGCTATCCAGCAAGGGCTGATTGCCCGTCAGCAGCCGCGTGAAAACAGCGGTCGCGGCCTGCTGGGGCGCCTCTCCCGGCTGGTCGGTAAAGAGAAGCCAGCGCCGGAAGCACCGGTACGCGGTCTCTATATGTGGGGCGGCGTCGGCCGGGGAAAAACCTGGGTCATGGACCTGTTTTTTCAGTCAATTCCTGGCGATCGCAAACTGCGGCTGCACTTTCATCGTTTTATGCTGCGGGTACATGAAGAGCTGACGCAGCTGCAGGGACAAAGCGATCCGCTGCAGATTGTGGCTGACCGTTTTAAAGCAGAGACCGATATCCTCTGCTTTGATGAGTTTTTTGTCTCCGACATTACCGATGCCATGCTGCTGGGTACGCTGATGGAGGCACTGTTCGCACGCGGTATCGCCCTGGTCGCCACCTCCAATATTCCGCCGGACGATCTCTACCGCAACGGTCTGCAGCGCGCGCGCTTCCTGCCCGCTATTGAGCAGATTAAACAGCACTGTGAGGTGATGAACGTGGATGCCGGCATCGACTATCGCCTGCGTACGCTGACGTCAGCACATCTGTGGAACCATCCGCTTAATGACGCCACACAGGCGGAGATGACGCGCATGTTTCGTGCGCTGGCGGGCGGAGCGCCCGATGATGCGCCGGTGCTGGAGATCAATCACCGGGAGATGCCCACCCGTGGAGTACATGAAGGCGTGCTCGCCATTGATTTCCTGACGCTGTGCGGGGCGGGGCGCAGCCAGCACGACTACATTGAGCTATCGCGGCGTTTCCATAGCGTGCTGCTGTTTGATGTGCCGGTGATGATTTATAAAACTGAAGATCAGGCGCGCCGCTTTCTGGCGCTGGTGGATGAATTTTACGAACGCCACGTCAAACTGGTGGTGGCAGCGGAAACCTCGCTGTTTGAAATTTATCAGGGAACCCGGCTGAAGTTCGAGTATCAGCGCTGCCTGTCACGCCTGCAGGAGATGCAGAGCGAGGAGTATCTCCGGCTGCCGCATCTGCCGTGACGCCCGGCCAGAAATCGTGAATTTTGTCGCAAAAAGGTTCGATTTTTAAATCTGACTTCTCTATAATCTTGCGACCCCACGTTACAGCACAGCATTTCTTTTCCCGGAAAGCTGTGTGATCCGGTAACTCTACCTGAGGGGGTGGGCTTGCTGGGCGAAATGGTCGCGTGAGCCTCAATCGTTAACTTAGCGTTTGGGATTTCACCAACGTGTAACTTTTATTTGGGTAAGCTTTTCAATGAAAACTTTTACAGCTAAACCAGAAACCGTACAGCGTGACTGGTATGTTGTTGACGCAACTGGCAAAACCTTGGGTCGCCTGGCGACTGAACTGGCGCGCCGTCTGCGTGGTAAGCACAAAGCGGAATATACTCCGCACGTTGACACCGGTGATTACATCATCGTTCTGAACGCGGACAAAGTTGCTGTAACCGGCAACAAGCGTACCGACAAGATTTACTATCACCACACTGGTCACATCGGTGGTATCAAGCAGGCGACCTTCGAAGAGATGATTGCCCGCCGTCCTGAGCGTGTGATTGAAATCGCGGTTAAAGGCATGCTGCCAAAAGGCCCACTGGGTCGTGCTATGTACCGTAAACTGAAAGTTTACGCAGGCAACGAGCACAACCACGCGGCGCAGCAACCGCAAGTTCTTGACATTTAATCGGGATTATAGGCAATGGCTGAAACTCAAAACTACGGCACTGGTCGCCGCAAAAGCTCTGCCGCTCGCGTCTTTATCAAGCCGGGTAGCGGTAACATCGTAATTAACCAGCGCTCTCTGGAGCAGTACTTCGGTCGCGAGACTGCACGCATGGTCGTGCGTCAGCCGCTGGAGCTGGTTGATATGGTTGGTAAACTGGATCTGTACATCACCGTTAAAGGTGGTGGTATTTCTGGTCAGGCTGGTGCGATCCGTCACGGTATCACCCGCGCTCTGATGGAATACGACGAATCTCTGCGTGCAGAACTGCGCAAAGCGGGCTTTGTTACCCGTGATGCTCGTCAGGTTGAACGTAAGAAAGTCGGCCTGCGTAAAGCACGTCGTCGTCCTCAGTTCTCCAAGCGTTAATTGCTTACTGCTTCGGCAGTGTCAATTGGCTCAAAAAACCCGCTTCGGCGGGTTTTTTATTGGCTGTTATCCCGGTAAAGCAGTGTAAAAACGCGAGCTTTCCCGGCTATTTGCCCGCAAATGCGCAACCCCGCCCCACAAGCTGCTTAAAATCTGGTAAACTCACTGACACTTTGCGCCCGCGAGCCGCGGCCTGAACTGACGCTCCGCTCCGGACATGAGCCGGATATCAGCGCTGCCCGGCAGTGTGCGAGTCTGATGATCGGGTGAGTCGCCGTGTGGTTGGCTATTCGCAGTATATTTTTGTGAACAAACTTGGAGGTTTTCATGGCTGTCGCTGCCAACAAACGTTCGGTAATGACGCTGTTTTCTGGTCCGACTGACATTTTCAGCCATCAGGTACGTATCGTACTGGCTGAAAAGGGCGTCAGCGTGGAGATCGAGCAGGTTGAACCAGATAATCTGCCGCAGGATCTGATTGACCTCAACCCGTATCGCACCGTACCTACGCTGGTTGACCGTGAACTGACGCTGTATGAATCACGCATCATCATGGAGTACCTGGATGAGCGTTTCCCGCATCCTCCGCTGATGCCGGTTTACCCGGTTGCGCGTGGTGAAAGCCGCCTGATGATGCACCGCATCGAGCAGGACTGGTATAGCCTGCTGCGTACCATCGAAACCACCAGCGGCGCTGAGGCAGATGCCGCGCGCAAACAGCTGCGTGAAGAGCTGCTGGCGATTGCGCCGCTGTTTGCGCGCACGCCGTTCTTTATGAGCGAAGAGTTCAGCCTGGTGGATTGCTACCTGGCGCCGCTGCTGTGGCGTCTGCCGCAGATGGGCGTTGATCTGAGCGGTGCCGGCTCGAAAGAGCTGAAAGGTTATATGACACGCGTATTTGAACGCGACTCCTTCCTCGCCTCACTGACGGAAGCTGAGCGGGAAATGCGCCTGCAGGCTCGGGGCTAAGTATGGAAATGTCGCAACTCACCGCGCGTCGCCCCTATCTGCTGCGGGCATTTTACGACTGGCTGCTGGATAATCAGCTGACGCCGCATCTGGTGGTGGATATCAATTTGCCTGGCGTACAGGTCCCGCTGGAGTATGCGCGCGACGGACAGATCGTGCTGAATATTGCGCCGCGTGCGGTAGGCAATCTCGATCTCTCCAATGACGAAGTGCGCTTCAACGCGCGCTTTGGCGGCGTGCCGCGTCAGGTTTCTGTGCCGATGGCTGCTGTAATGGCAATCTACGCGCGTGAAAATGGTGCGGGCACCATGTTCGAACCGGAGCCGGTCTACGATCAGGCGATGGACGATCAGGAAGCGGGTCAGGAAGAGACGGTCATGTCCGTTATCGATGGCGATCGTCCGGATGATGCTCAGGATGAGGATCATTCTCCTGATGACGAGCCACCGCCGCGCGGCGGACGTCCTTCACTGCGCGTTGTTAAGTAATCTTTTCGCGCAGAAAAAACGGGCCTGATGGCCCGTTTTTTTATGCTGTCACTCAGTAGACGTCGCGCAGATAGCGTTTTTCTTTCTTCAGCTGGTCGATATACGCTGCGGCACGTTCACCGGACAGACCGCCAGCCTGACGTACCACTTCATACAGCGCGGCGTCGACATCTTTCGCCATGCGCGATGCATCACCGCAGACGTAAAAGTATGCGCCTTCCTGCAGCCAGGCGTAGAGCTCAGCGCCTTTCTCCAGCATCCGGTTCTGAACATAAATTTTCTCTTCCTGATCGCGCGAGAAGGCGAGATCGAGGTGCGTCAGCAGACCGCTCTGCTGCCAGCCGTGCAGCTCATCACTGTAGATATAGTCATGTTCCTGATGCTGATCGCCGAAAAAGAGCCAGTTTTTGCCTTTTGCTTCCGTTGCCTGGCGCTCCTGCAGAAATGCGCGAAACGGCGCAATACCGGTACCCGGTCCGACCATGATCAGCGGTGCATTGCCATCAGCCGGTACGCGGAACGCTTTATTAGGCGAAATAAAAATAGCCGGCTTCTCGCCACGGCGTACGCGCTCTGCCAGATAAGTGGAACAGACGCCTTTACGCTCGCGTCCGCCGCTGTGATAGCGCACAGAGGCGATGGTCAGGTGCACCTGATTGGGATGCGCTTTGGCGCTGGAGGAGATGGAGTAAGCGCGGTGCTGTAGCGGCCGCAGCATCGCCACAAATTCCGGCACCGACAGGCTGCGCTTCAGCTCCAGCTGCAGCAGATCGAGGCTGTCTTTGCCCCACAGCCAGTTGGCCAGCGTATCTTTATCGTCGTGCTGCAGCACATGCAGCAGCTCCTGGTTGGCGGTGTGCTGGCCAATCCACTCAATGAGCTTGCGTGACGGCTCGGCGATCTCAAACTGATAGGTCAGCAGATCGCCCAGATTGCGATCGAAGCCCGGTACCGGTGTTTCATAGTCCGCTTTCAGCTCAGTCAGCAGCAGCGTGACCAGCGCGGCGTCGTTGACCGGAATAATCCCCAGCGCATCGCCCGCTTCATATTTCAGACCGCTACCGCTGAGATCAAATTCAAAGTGGCGGATATCTTTGGCCGACTGTTCGCCGGAGAGGCGTTTATTGGTGGTCAGCGCAGCCGCATAAGGATTCTGCTTATTGCTGCCGGGGATCACCGGCGCTTCCGGTGCGCTCTCCAGCACGGTGCCGCTGCTGCCGGCGCTGGCGGCAAACTGCGGCATCGCGCTGCCAATCCAGGCATCGGATGGCTCTTCAAAATCGATATCGCAGTCGATGCGATCCACCACGCGGCGCGCACCCAGCTGTTCAAGACGCATATCGATGAATTTACCCGCCTGGCAGAAACCGTCGTAGCCGGTATCGCCAATTGCCAGCACGGCAAAGTGCATCTGCTCCAGGCGCGGTGCGGTGCTGGCTGAAATCGCCTGCCAGAACAGCTGCGCGTTGTCAGGCATCTCACCTTCACCATAGGTTGAGGTCACAATCAGCACATGACGCATGGTGGTGAAGACTTCGAGATCGACCTCACCCAGCGCCTGCACCACCGGGACCAGACCTTTGGCACGAGCCGCTTTAGCCGCGGTCTGGGCCAGCGCTTCGGCATTGCCGGTCTGGGAGCCGTACAGAATGTGCAGCTGCGTAGTTGCGCTGGCGCCAGCGGCAGGCGCCGTCTGCTTATCTTCCAGCACTAACAGGCGCGAGTGGAGACCGGCGAGAAAACCCGCCAGCCAGTATTTCTGCTCACCGTTAAACGGTGCGTCTTCAGGAATGTAAGGAATCTTCATGATACGGGTACTCAATCCTGTTAGTAATGTTCACTCTTAAGGCTCAAATGCCGGGCTGACGCGATCAGGACAGTTTTCCGACCGCAGCGGCAATTTCCGGCAGCGCCGCACGCGCAAACAGCTCTTCAAAGTCCGGCAGGTGGCCCAGCACCTCGCGATGGCGCGCATCCTGATAGATGATCCAGCCATAGGTCGCCAGGCTATCCATAGAGCGGATATTACGCTGCGTTAATGCCGCTTTGTAATCAGCCATGCGTTTTGCCGCGATCAGGCTTGCCAGCTCATCATCGCTGTAGCTCTCAATTGCCGCGCGGGCGTGCCGCTGCAGCTTACTGACCAGCGCAAAATCCTCGGTCATCAGCAGATTGCGTACCGCTTTTTCAACCGCCGGATCTTCCACTGCGGTGCCTTTCGGCAGCTTGCCCAGCGCCAGCTGCTGCGCAAAGCTCAGCACGGTGTAGTTGTTAAGCAGGATAAACATCTCCTGCGTATCAGTCGCACCGTAGGCGGGTACGGCCCCGTCAGCAATGGTTTTGCCGCTGCGCCACGCCGCTTTAAATTTGGCTACCTGGTGCGCAGCCAGCGAGGTTGAAAGCTCTTCCAGCAGATCTTTGCGCGATTTTGCTTTCAGGATCTCACCACCATCCTGGTAGAGCAGCAGCGAACGCGGCATAACATACACAAAGTGCTGACATTCGCTCTCCCAGTTCGCCAGCAGCCAGGCGGCGCGTGGCGAGCGGGTCGCTTCCAGATGCCAGTTCAGCATGGTCAGTACCGCCTGCTTATGCACGCGCGCCATCTCGTTATCATCCGCAATGGAACCAAAGAGTACGGAGTCTCCCGCCGCATGGCCGGCAAGGTTGCCGTACGGGTCATACTGATAAGCGAAGCCGCCACTCATGCCGTTGCCAAAGCCTTTGCCAAAGGTGCCGAGGTTAAGGATGGCGCCGTTGGTCATATATTCACAGCAGAAATCGCCCACGCCTTCCACCACGGCGGTGGCGCCGGAGTTACGTACCGCGAAGCGATCGCCCGCCTGGCCCTGCACAAACAGCCGGCCGCCGGTGGCACCAAACAGCGCAAAGTTGCCGATCAGCACGTTGCCATCGCTATCCTGTGCGCCGCCGCCTGGTGACATCACCACCAGCTCACCGCCGCACTGACCTTTGCCTACGCCATCGTTACAGGTGCCGTAGTGCTGCATCAGCATGCCGTCGTTACAGAACGCCCCGAATGATTGTCCGGCTGCGCCCTGGGTATGGATTTGCACCGTACGTGGCGCCAGGTAGTGGCGCCCGCGATCGTCCTTCAGCACCGCCGGCAGCAGGAGGCGCTGCTCAGCCGGTAGCGTATGGTTCAGCAGGCGCTCGATATCGATAGCCAGCTGTCCGCCAACGCTTTTATTGCGGTTATTCAGCGTCACGCCGTTGCCCAGAGTAACCTCACGGCCCGCCTGCTCAACCAGCTGCGCCGTCACTTCCGTTACCCAGCCGTCGTCGAGCGTAAAATCTTTTTCCAGATAGACCGGATGCGCGATTTTCTGTTCCGGTACTACCGTCAGCATGGCGCGCAGATCGAGTTTGCCCACTTCCAGCGGATGATCCATCAGGTGCAGCAGATCGGCCCGGCCGCGCGCCTCACGCAGCGAGCGCAGGCCGAGGCGGGCGAGAAACTCGCGCACTTCCTGCGCCACGTTGATGAAGTACTGCGCCAGCTGACGCGGATCGCCATCAAAGGCTTCGGCATTGGTGGTTAAGCCCGCCGGGCACTTCACGTTGCAGTTTTTCGCCATCACGCACTTCAGCATCATCAGTGCCGTGGTACCAAACTCAAAGCTATCGCCGCCCAGCAGCGCGGATTTAATCACGTCGCTGCCGGTCTGCTGCGCGCCGGAGCAGCGGAGCTGTACTTTGTCACGCAGGCCATTGGCGCACAGCGCCTGATGAACTTCAGCAATACCGATTTCTGCCACGCGGCCGGTATATTTCAGGCTGGTTACCGATGCCGCACCGGTTCCGCCGGTGTTGCCCGCCACGTTAATGACGTCGGCGCCGGCTTTGGCTACGCCCACCGCAATGGTGCCGATACCTTCTGAAGAGACCAGTTTGACAATAACGCGCACGCGCGCGGCTTTGCAGTCGTGGATCAGCTGTGCCAGATCCTCAATGGAGTAGGTGTCATGGTGAGGCGGAGGCGACACCAGCTCCACACCCGGCGTGCCGCCGCGTGCGGCAGCAATCTCTACCGTGACTTTAGGCGCCGGCAGCTGACCGCCTTCGCCAGGTTTTGCACCCTGACCAATTTTGATCTCCAGCTCTTCCAGCATCGGATCGGCCAGGTAGGCCGCCCAGACACCAAAACGTCCTGAAGCCAGCTGTTTAATGCGCGAGGCGCGGATGGTGCCGTGACGCGAATAGTGCTCGCCGCCTTCACCGCAGTTACTCATGCCGCCCACCATATTGGTGCCGTGCGCGACGGCTTCATGCGCAGGCGCAACCAGCGCTCCGTGGCTCATTGCACCGGAAGCGAAGGTGCGGGTGATTTCGTGTGCCGGCTGAATCTCCTCCAGCGGCAGCGAAGGCTGCGCCGTGAATATTTTTGCCAGGTACTCTGCGGCCTTACCATAGGCGGTAATGCGCAGCACGCTCTCTTCCACGCTGCTGCTCTCAATGTCATCCCGGAAGCGGGTGCTGAGCGCACGTGCCAGCGCCGCCAGACGCTCCTGCTCCGGTTTCAGACCGGCAATCGCGTCGATCAGGCGCAGTTCAAACTGGTTCAGGCTGCCCGCCACCGTCTGACACTGCAGGCCACGGATGGCGAAACCATTGTTCACCAGCGAATAGCGGCCCAGCTTGCGGCCAAACTCCGCTTCACTGTCAACGTGGGTCAGATCGCAGGGCAGGGCAAGAATGTCACGCAGCGCTGCCGGACGGCGTTTGCGCTCGGCATGCATCAGGCTGGAGAACTGACGGTAATCCGGCGTAATGGCAAAGGTATCGATGACCGCATTCGGGATCCGTTCAAAGCTGCTCTCTTTGAATGCGTCCGCTTTAATACCAAACGCGTTTTCCAGCCTGGCGAGCGTCATCAGACGGATAAAGTTATCCTCTTCGCGCGCCTTATCGGCAAAGCGGATCGGCTGTTCAGTCATATCGATAAAGGTTCGCACGGCGATGGTGCCGTAGGAGTGACCGGCACCTTCCGCACGCTCTTTGAACAGGCCAAGCAGCGGCACTTCCGCTTCACCCTGGATTTTCAGCGCGCTTTGATGCCAGTCTACTGCCATCTGGGCGATCGCCGGGAAGCCTGCGCCACCCACCGGGGTTTTGATATTCGGAAAATATTTTTTCAGCACCGGATCTTCAGTATCGAGAAAATTAGGCTCAAAAAACTCACCGCAGCTGTAGCTCTCGACGGTGCAGAGGCCCACTTTACCCATGGTCTTCATCAGCGCTTTCTCAGCGGCTTTGGCATAGCGCCTGAACGCCTTATTACCCTCTTCGCCTTCACCAAATTTCTCTTCTGCGCGCATCTGTACGCCCAGCGGATAGACGGCGGAAGCACCGAAGCCGAGCGTGGCAGCGATATGGTGCGACGAGATGCTCTGACCGCTCTCAACCACCAGAGAGACATCCAGACGCAGCCCTTCCTGCACCAGACGCTGGTTAATGGCGGAGATCACCAGCAGCATCGGCATGGCGGCATGCGTGGTTGATACGTGACGATCGGTGATCACGGCAATGCCGCCCTGCGTACGGGCGAAATCCACCACCTGCTGAGCCAGATTATCTATCGCTTTTTCCAGCGCGCTGGCATTAGCGGCGCGGCTGACGATATCTTTGCCGGTCACCGGCTCATAGAGCATTTCAAAGCGCGCGTAAGGTGCCACGTTCTGCTCGCGCAGGCGCAGCATATCAAGGTGGGTCAGGATCGGACTGGGAACAATAATCTGCTGCCCTTTGCTACGGCCAAGATGGGGTTTTGCGCCCAGCGCCACGCGCAGCGTCATGCCGTCAGCTTCACGGATAGAGTCGAGCGGCGGGTTGGTCACCTGCGCAAAGCGCTGCGAAAAGTAGTGCGCCATGCCGCCTTCATGATCGGAAAGGCCGTTGATGGCGTTGCCGTAACCCATTGCGGAGATCTTCTCCGCACCGGTCTGCAGCATCGGATCCATCATGAACTTGAAGCTTTCCTGGTTGTAGTAGTAGGCGACAAAACGCTGGTAGGTTTTGAGATCGCCGCGATAGCGCAGCGGAGAGCCAAGCTTCTCGGCCGGAATTTCCGGCAGCTCATGCAGCTCGACGCGCGCCGCCTGCAGCAGGGCACGATAATCTTTTGCGGCCGCCAGTTTTTCCAGCGCTTCGGTCGTGGTATAGGCGCGCTTCTCTTTGTGATCGTAATAGAGCATACCGCCCGCTTCGATGCGGCCGCGACGCAGTACGCTTTCTGGCGGAAAGGCAATCTGGCCCGCTTCTGACATGGCACCGATATAGTCGGCAGTTTCCACTGAACGCAGCGGACGCAGGCCCAGGCGATCCAGACGGGCACCGATGACCTCGCCGTTGCCGAAAATCAGCGCGGCCGGACCATCATTTTTCTCTTCATACAGCGAAAAGTACTCCAGCATCGCACGCACGTCAGCGGAGAGTGAACTGTCGTTCTCCCACGCCGGGGGCATCATGGAGACCACGGCGGTGATCAGGTCGAGATCGTCTTCCATCAGGCGGCTGTGGATGCTCTGGTCAAGACGCGAGCTGTCAGACTGGCCTTTAGGGCGGACAATTTTTTTACCGCGCGCCAGCATCAGCGCCGCTTCAGCAATGCGGTTTTTACGATCGGTATTCAGCTCGCCGTTATGCGCCATCAGGCGGAACGGCTGTGCCATAGTGGTATGGGGATCGGTATTGGTCGAGAAGCGGGTATGGAAAAAGAGTCCGCGCACCTGGTGATCGCTGTCGGTGAGGTCTTTAAAGTAAGGGATCACTTCATTCGAGTTCAGACGCGCTTTAAACACCTGCGTGCGGGAAGAGAGTGAGAGCGGATAGAGGCCGCCAAACTCACTTTCGGTGAACGCGCGCGCTTCGATATCCAGCAGCGCCCGGTAGATCTGACGTTCGAAGTCAGTCTGATTCGTCAGCGCAGGCGGAGCGGCAAACACCCACTGCACAATCGGCAGCTGAAACGCCACGGCGGCAGGGCGGGTTACGCTATTATCCAGCGGCATATCGCGCTTCAGCAGCACCGGGAAATTCCATGCGGCCAGCGTCTCTTCAACCAGACGTTCGGCATTAGCCCGCAGCGCGGCATCTTTCGGGACAAAAAAGTTGCCTACGCCAAACTGGCCAGCTTCCAGCGCCTGGCCGGTTAATTTACGGAAAAAGTTAAGCGAGAGATCGACGTTAACGCCGGCACCATCACCGACACCCTCTGCGGACATCCCGCCGCGATGCGGCACGGTGCAGAGTGCGCTGTGCGCCATCTGCAGAATGTCATGTGTCTGCTCGCCGTCCTTGCGGGTAATAAAACCTACACCACAGCTATCGCTGCCTGCGGCCGGGTCGTACAAACCATAGGAATGAGGTTTTTGCGTGGACATTGAGAGTCTCCTTAAACTGCTTTAGACATTGCCTGTTCTGTTTCAGGCACAGAGCGCTGACGCGTGCTGTTTCACTGGTTTTTTCCGCGCTGTACGCGGGCGTCGCCACACCGAGCAATGACTCTCAGGATCCGGGTATAACGTCCTTGATGAGTTGCTCTTCAATCCGGTCTCTAACGGGAGATAACTTGCATCCAGAGGGAGTCTTCTTGCTGCATAGATATGTCGAGACACAGTCCCGACTGGAAAGCATCCAGCGGAATTTCAACTTATCGGGAAAGCGCACAGAGGTCAAATAGAGAGCGCTGAGCCCTATATCTGCAGAAAAAAGAGGTTAACCTTATGAATTTTATGTTTTTTAACAGTAAATTTATGTCAATAAGCGCCGATTTAAACCCCTGCTAAGTGTGAGCCGTCTCACTATCTGCAGGCGGCGATATTACTTTACCCTGCTGGCAGTGCTGCTTATAGCAGCATAAAATATCGTAGCTGTGCAGACCGGCATGTCATGTATCTGTTTTTCTTATGGCGTCTGTTTTGAATTAAATATAGGTCTGTATAAGCAAAACTAATCAGAAGGTAACTGAGTAAAATTTCGTTAAATGTGAATCAGTATGCAATAAGGAGGGGTGGCAGTATGCTGAGAAATCAGCTGCCACAGGCGAAAGAGAGCAATAAGGTCTGACGCTTAGCTGCGCGCAGACGGCCTTTCAGATTATTCACCTGTGCAAATTAGTCAAGTGCTTTACTCAGCGCGCGCCAGATAACGTTCAAGCCGGGCGCGGATGCACTATGATGGGGCGTCAGGTGGGCGCAATATCCCGGTCAGCCCGGGCAGACGCAGGCTAATTACGTTATGATGGCGCCATTCGTTCAGGGGATCTGCCATGAAACAAATTCGTCTGTTAGCTCAATATTATGTCGACCTGATGGTCAAACTCGGTCTGGTGCGCTTTTCACTGCTGCTGGCGTCGGCGCTGGTGGTGCTGGCGATGATTGTCCAGATGGCGGTCACTATGGTACTGCGCGGGCACGTGGAAAGTATCGACGTGGTGCGCTCGGTCTTCTTTGGTCTGCTGATTACGCCCTGGGCGGTCTATTTCCTGTCAGTCGTGGTCGATCAGCTGGAGGAGTCGCGTCAGCGGCTAACGAAGCTGGTTGATAAGCTGGAAGAGATGCGCACGCGCGATCTCGAGCTTAATCAGCAGATGAAACAGACCATCACGCAGCTGAATCAGGAGATCAGCGATCGCATCAGCGCAGAAGAGGCGCGTAAACAGGTGATGGATAAGCTGCGTGAAGAGATGGCGCGCCGCGAGCAGGCGCAGATTGAGCTGGAGCAGCAATCCTCTTTCCTGCGCTCATTTCTGGATGCATCGCCCGATCTGGTCTTCTACCGTAATATCGACAAACAGTTCTCCGGCTGCAACCGCGCCATGGAGCTGCTGACCGGCCTAAGTGAAAAACAGCTGATCGGACTGACGCCGCGCGATATTTATGATGATGAGGCAGCGACCAAGGTACTGGAAACAGACGAAAAGGTGTTTCGCCATAACGTATCGCTCACCTATGAGCAGTGGCTGCAGTATCCGGACGGGCGCAAAGCCTGTTTTGAAATCCGTAAAGTACCCTATTACGATCGGGTGGGCAAGCGCAGCGGCCTGATGGGATTCGGACGCGATATCACGGAGCGTAAGCGCTATCAGGATGCGCTGGAGAACGCCAGCCGGGAGAAAACCACCTTTATTTCAACGATCAGCCACGAGCTGCGCACGCCGCTGAACGGCATCGTGGGTCTGAGCCGTATTCTGCTGGATACCGAGCTCAGCCAGGAGCAGCTGAAGTACCTGAAAACGATTCACGTCTCAGCCATTACGCTGGGCAATATCTTTAACGATGTGATCGAAGTGGATAAAATCGAGCGGCGCAAAGTTCAGCTGGATAACCAGCCGCTTGATTTCACCGGTTTCCTTGCCGATCTCGAAAACTTATCCGGCCTGCTGGCCCAGCCGAAAGATCTGAAGTTTGTTATGCAGCCCGCGCTGCCGCTGCCGCATAAAATTCTGGCTGACGGCACGCGCTTACGGCAGATCCTGTGGAACCTGATTGGAAACGCCGTGAAATTCACCCGCGAGGGAGAGATTGTCGTGCGGGTCGCGTACAGCGCGAATGAAACGCTGCGCTTTGAAGTGCAGGATTCAGGAATGGGTATTCCGCAGGAGGAGCAGGACAAAATCTTTGCCATGTATTATCAGGTTAAAGATCAGCACGGCGGCAAACCCGCGACCGGTACCGGTATCGGGCTGGCGGTATCGCGCCGCCTGGCGCAGGCGATGGGCGGAGATATCACCGTCAGCAGCGCGCCGGGTAAAGGCTCCTGCTTTGTGGTTGAGATTAACGCGCCGCGCGTGGCTGACGAAGTGGAAGATACCGGCCTGGATGACAGCCTGCCGCTGCCGGCGCTGCACGTACTGCTGGTGGAAGATATTGAACTGAATGTGATTGTCGCCCGCTCGGTGCTGGAAAAGCTCGGATGCAGCGTTGAGGTCGCCATGAATGGCCATGACGCGCTAAGCCTGTTTGATCCGCAGGAGTTTGACCTGGTGCTGCTGGATATTCAGCTGCCGGATATGACCGGACTGGACGTTGCGCGCGCTATCCATCAGCAGCATAAGGGCGTGCAGCTGCCGCCGCTGGTCGCGCTGACGGCCAACGTACTTAAAGATAAAAAAGAGTATCTCGATGCCGGAATGGATGAAGTACTCAGTAAACCGCTGGCGGTACCGGCGCTGACGGCAGTGATCAAAAAATTCTGGGATTATCAGGGCGAGGAAGAAGAGACAGATATGCCTGTCGCGGATACGCAGTCGCGCATGCTGCTGGATGTGGCGATGCTGGAGCAGTATATCGAGCTGGTCGGGCCTGGCCTGATTACACAGAGCCTGACAATGTTTGAACAGATGATGCCTGGTTATCTTGATGTGCTTGATTCCAATATGATGGCGCGCGATCAAAAAGGCATTGCCGAAGAGGGGCACAAAATTAAAGGTGCCGCGGGATCGGTAGGCTTGCTGCATCTGCAGCAGCTGGCAAAACAGATCCAGTCACCGGAACTGCCGGCCTGGTGGGACAATGTGCAGGAGTGGATCGATGAACTGAAGCAGGAGTGGCGACAGGATGTTGCCGTACTGCGTGAATGGGTTGCCGGGCGGGAAAATCAGAAGCGCTAAAAAAAATGACCCCGGTCGAAACCGGGGTGCGCGAATACTGCGCCAACACCAGGGAAAAAGTGACTGCTGCTGTTATGGTTAATTGAAGTAAAAAGCAGCAGTCAGGTATTGGTTAACGTTACAAAATCACCTTAGCAAATTTGCCAGCCTGCGCGACAAGATTCATTAAATTGTGTGATGTTGAACAACGTTCCGCTACAGAAAACATTAATTTGACAACACTGTCAAGCGGGGAATCAATTTCCCCGCTGATTTGTTTGTTATTTAATCAATATCAACCGGTTTTGGCTGATTTTTCGCCATCAGGATTGAGGGAAGCGGCGAAAGCCCGGATAGCTATCCGGGGACGGATTGTTATCAGGAAAATAGTCTTTATGCTATTGTTTTGTAATAAAAATAGCCGTATTGCATCACATTTATCCGAAACGTTTTGGAAAGCAGGCGGTTAAACTTCCAGATCGGTCGTTCTGAAAAACAGGCCGGTCAGAGTGTAAAATTTGATTTACGGACAATTACCGGGGGATTTGGCTTTCTGGCAGCATAATATGTGTCTGAAACCGATCTCATAGCAGACGATAGTCAGGAAACGCTAAGCTATTCTTTGCAAATGTTAAGCTATATGAAAGTCTTATTAACATGACTATTAGTACAGATTAACGGCGGTCTGAAGTTTGCTTTGCGCGATTTTTATGCATGGAACCGATTCCTTAAAGATGGAAGCCTTTGATGTTTCAGGGTATCAGCAGAAGAGCCGCGGCTGGCCTGAACGCTTTTTCAGCTCCGGAAACCGGCTGGCAGCATGCAGGCAGGTATAACAATGAGCACTGGACGCAATCATGACCAGAGTGATTAATTAATACAGGGAAGGGATACAGGAAGAGGTAATGAAAAAATACAGAGGGAAAGGGTTCAGCCTTTTCAGGTCGCTGATGGTTAAATGTCTGCTGGCATGGGCAGTACTCTGGATCGGAGGAATTGCCGTTTTCGCTTTTTTACCCGTGCCTTTTTCCGCAGTTATGGCGGAACGTCAGGCAGGCGCCTGGCTGCACGGAGATATCAGTTATGTCGCACATTCAGAGTGGGTCAGCATGGATAACATCTCCCCGTGGATGGCGCTGGCCGTGATTGCCGCCGAAGATCAGAAATTCCCTGAGCACTGGGGTTTTGACGTTGGCGCTATTCAGCAGGTGCTCGACAACAGCAGCGGCGAGCGGATGCGTGGCGCGTCAACGCTTTCTCAGCAGACCGCGAAAAATCTCTTTTTGTGGGACGGACGTAGCTGGCTACGTAAAGGGCTGGAGGCGGGGATGACGGTTGGCATTGAAACCGTCTGGAGTAAACGTCGTATTCTGACGGTCTATCTTAATATCGCTGAGTTCGGTCCCGGTATTTTTGGCGCTGAAGCCGCAGCGCAGCACTATTTCCATAAGCCCGCCAGCCGCCTGACTATCGCAGAGGCTGCCCTGCTGGCTGCAGTATTGCCTAATCCGATCCGTTTTCGCGCGGATGCGCCTTCAGGTTATGTTCGCCAGCGTCAGCAGTGGATCATGCGTCAGATGCGCCAGCTGGGAGGGGAGGGTTTCCTGAATCGCTACCGGCTACACTAAAACCTTTACTCTTCGTCAAAGCCTGATTCAAACAGCTCAATAACGGCGGCCAGCGCCGCAGTTTCCTGCGGTCCGCTGGCTTCAATTTCAATATGACCGCCTTTTGCTGAATCCAGCATCAGCAGCGCAATAACGCTGCTCGCCTCAGCCTCGGTGCCCGCTTCATTGCGCAGCAGAACATCCGCGTCAAAGCTCTGCACCAGCTCAAACAGCTTCATCGCCGGGCGCGCATGCATACCCAGCTTGTTACGGATTTCGACAGTTTGCTTTACGGTCATGATTTACGCTTTTCCAGTGTGCGATGACGCGACTGCACGTTTTTACCGCGCGAACGGAAATAGTCAGCCAGCTGCTCGGCGATATACACGGAACGATGTTTGCCACCGGTACAGCCGATCGCCACAGTAAGGTAGCTGCGGTTGTTGGTTTCCAGCATCGGCAGCCATAGCTCAAGATAGCTGCGCGTCTGGTAGATAAAATTATGTACTTCTGTATGCCGATCCAGGAACGCCGCCACCGGTCGATCGAGGCCCGTCATCGGACGCAGCTTGGGATCCCAGTGCGGGTTAGGCAAAAAGCGCACGTCAAACACGTAGTCGGCATCGATCGGGATACCGTGTTTGAAACCGAACGACTCAAACACCATCGTGAGTTCGCGTTCGCGCTTGCCCAGCAGGCGGGTGCGCAGCATCTCAGCCAGCTCATGCACTGACATCTCTGAGGTATCAATAATCAGATCGGCACGCGAGCGCAGCGGCTCCAGCAGATCGTTCTCTTCATCAATGGCGCTTTCCAGCGACAGGTTTTTGCTGGAGAGCGGATGCAGGCGACGGGTGTCGCTGTAGCGCCGGATCAGCGTATTGCGATCGGCATCCAGAAACAGCAGCTGAGGAGAGAAAGAGTCAGGCAGATTATTTAACGCCAGCTCAAAGACTTCCTGCGACTCCGGCATGTTGCGTACATCAATACTTACCGCCGCCGAAATATTCCGCTCTGTCAGCGTATTCGCCAGCTCAGGCAGCAGGACTACCGGCAGATTGTCGACACAGTAAAAGCCCATATCCTCCAGGGCACGCAGCGCAACTGATTTACCTGAGCCTGATCGACCACTGACGATCATCAGCACCATCACTATTCTCCCCTGTTTTATCCGGCCCGCAGACCGGTAACGCTATGTACTGATTACGAATGCGCTTCCTGAGCTTCTGTGATAATGGCGTAGAGCTCTTGATCACTCTGGGCCGCACGCAGGCGACGGCAGACCGTCTTATCTGCCAGGCGTTTTGCGACCAGCGACAGGGTATGAAGGTGCGTCTTACACTGATCGGCAGGCACCAGCAGAGCGAACAGCAGATCGACCGGCTGATTATCCACGGCGTCAAAAGCAATAGGCTGATCGAGGCTGATAAACACCCCCACTGCCCGCAGCGTATCCTCTTCCAGTTTGCCATGCGGAATAGCAATGCCGTTGCCAATGCCGGTACTGCCCATACGCTCGCGGGTCAGAATCGCTTCGAAAAGCGTCTGGTGCGGCAGATTGAGCTGCTTAGCCGCCAGTTCGCTGATAATCTCCAGCGCGCGTTTTTTACTCTGGCAGTGTACGCCGCTGCGGGTGCAGTCAGGCGTCAGAACCGAGCTCAATTCCAGTGTCAGATCGTTGTTCATCGTGGTTTCACTTGCGAGTTCACATAGCCACAGAGCGAAAAGCCCTGCTGGCGCTTGCGCAGATGATAAAACGGGGCGCTCTTCCGCCCCATTTTTCCCTGAGCGCTGAACGGGTCAGCGCTCTGCAAACGTGAAGGTTAGTGTTTTTTCAGTTTGTCTTTATGTTTGGTCAGCTGACGTGCCAGCTTATCAACCAGCCCGTCAATGGCCGCGTACATATCTTCCGCTTCCGCTGTGGCGTGCAGCTCACCGCCGTTAACGTGCAGAGTTGCCTCTGCAATCTGAGTCACTTTCTCCACTTTCAGAACAATATAAACCTGATTGATGCGATCGTAATAGTGTTCAAGTTTGCCAAATTTGCTGTTCACAAATTCGCGCAGCGGGTCAGTGATTTCGACATTGAGTCCGGTAAGGTTTAGCTGCATAGGTCTTCCTTCTGAGTTCGGTCAGACCAGCTGTTTACGCTGGTTTGATGGCGGTATAGATAAAGACTCGCGATACTTCGCAACCGTACGTCGCGCTACCATAATACCCTGTTCAGATAACATGGCGGTCAGTTTGCTGTCGCTCAAGGGCTTTGCGGGATTTTCTGCCGCGACCAGTTTTTTTACCAGCGCACGAATGGCCGTAGACGAGGCTTCGCCGCCGCCTTCCGTGCTGACATGGCTGGAGAAAAAATATTTCAGCTCAAAAATACCACGCGGACTGTGCAGATATTTTTGCGTGGTCACGCGTGAGATGGTGGACTCGTGCATATCGACCTGTTGCGCGATATCTGCCAGCACCATCGGACGCATATACTCTTCGCCCTGCTCAAAAAACGCCTGCTGCTGCGCAACGATACAGCGGGTAACCTTGAGCAGAGTGTCATTACGACTCTCCAAGCTTTTAATGAGCCAGCGCGCTTCCTGCAGATTATTGCGAATAAACTGGCTGTCGCTATCGCTGCGCGCTGAACCGCCCATGGCGGCATAGTGCTGGTTGATCCGCAGACGCGGCAGGCTTTCAGCGTTCAGTTCCACTATCCAGCGTGCGCCCGCTTTGCGCACCAGCACATCCGGAATAACGTATTCCGGTTCACCCGTATTAATCGATTGTCCGGGGCGCGGATCGAGCGACTGTATCAACAGCATCGCCTCTTTCAGCACCTCTTCTTTCAGGCGGGTCACCCGCATCAGGCTGCGGAAGTCGTGATTAGCCAGCAGATCGAGATGTTCACTGACAATCAGGCGCGCCTCTTTTAGCATAGGAGCGTCAGCCGCATATTGCGATAGCTGAACCAGCAGACAGTCGCGCAGATCGCGCGCGCCTACGCCAACCGGATCAAACCGCTGGACGCGCTTGAGAACCGCCTCTACCTCATCCAGCGTCAGCTCATCGTCGCCGATACTGTCGCAAATTTCCTGCAGCGTCACGGTGAGATAACCGGTCGTGTCGATCGCATCAACAATCGATGTCGCAATAGCGCGATCGGTATCGGTAAACGGGGTCAGCTCCACCTGCCACATCAGGTAATCCTGCAGCGACTGCGTGGTTTCTCCCTGATACACCGGCAGTTCATCATCCTGATAATCTGTTCCGGTGCCGGAAGGGGTGCCGGCAGTATAAATTTCATCCCACGACGCATCCAGCGGCAGCTCGTCAGGCATCTCTTTCTGTTCCAGCGCCTCACGGGTATCTAACGTATCGCTTTCCTGCGTTTCGCGTGCGTCCACTTCATCATGAATATCGGTCTGCTCAAGCAGCGGATTGCTCTCCAGCGCCAGCTGGAGCTCCTGCTGGAGTTCAAGCGTAGAGAGCTGCAGCAGGCGAATGGCCTGTTGCAGCTGGGGGGTCATCGCCAGCTGTTGGCTGAACCTGAGTTGCAAACCTTGCTTCATAATCCGGCTTGAATGTCCTAAGCGAATATCGGGTTAATCGACACCTTATCAGAGTCTGAACTCTTCGCCCAAATAAACCCGCTTAACCTGCTCATCTGCCAGAATTTCATCCGGCGTGCCGTGTGCAATCAGATTGCCCTGGCTGACAATATAGGCGCGTTCGCAGACGGCCAGCGTTTCACGCACGTTATGGTCGGTGATCAGGACACCGAGGCCGCTGTCGCGCAAATGTTCGATGATCTTTTTGATATCGATAACGGAGATGGGGTCAACCCCGGCGAACGGCTCATCCAGCAGAATGAACTTTGGATTCGCTGCCAGCGCGCGTGCAATTTCAACGCGGCGACGTTCTCCCCCGGAGAGCGCCTGGCCCAGGCTGTTGCGCAGATGCTCAATATGGAACTCTTCCATCAGCTCATTGGCGCGATCCTGGCGCTGCTCTTCGGTCAGATCGTCGCGGATCTGCAGCACGCCCATCAGATTGTCATACACGCTCAGCCGCCGGAAAATAGAGGCTTCCTGCGGCAGGTATCCGATACCACGACGCGCACGGGCGTGCAGGGGCAGGATACTGATATCCTCATCATCGATAATAATGCGGCCCGCATCGCGCGGGACAATGCCGACCACCATATAAAATGTCGTGGTCTTACCGGCGCCGTTAGGACCCAGCAGTCCGACAATCTCGCCCGATTTAACCTGCAGGCTGACATCTTCCACTACGCGGCGGCCTTTATACGCTTTGGCCAGATTTTCAGCGACTAAAGTTGCCATCGGTCAGTTACTCTTTTTAGGGCTCGCAGCGGAACCGTTTTTATCCTGCAGCTGTGAAGGAACCAGCACCGTGGTGACGCGTTTGCTTTGACCCTGACTATAGGCCTGCATTTTCTGCTCTTTCACCAGATAGGTGATGCGATCGCCTTTGATGTTGCTGTCCTGCTGTTCAATGAAAGCATTACCGGTCAGCTCGACAAAATCGTTGGCCAGCTCATAGTGCAGCTTAGCGGCATGGCCTTTAACCGGCTTGCCGTTGTCCTGCATCTGATAAAACGTAGCCGGATTGCCATAGGCATCAACAATAGTTTTGTTGCTGTCGCCGCCGGGACGGGTTACCACGACTTTATCCGCTGTAATTTTAATCGTGCCCTGCGTGACAATAACATTGCCGGTAAAGGTCGCCACGTTGCCCTGCAGATCCAGCGCCTGATTAACGGAGTCGATATTAACCGGTTTTTCTGAGTCGCCGGTGACAGCCAGCGCGGGCAGGCTGCCAATCAGCAGCGATCCCAGCAGCAGCGCGTTAACGCTATTTTTGTTCATTTTGAATTTCATAAGAGGTTTTGACCTTTTCAAGCAGTTCGGCGTTTTTTGTCCGCAAATTGCCGCGCATCTTCATGCCCGTGGAGTTAAAACTGCGGCCAAATAGCGTCACCTGGTCGTCAGACATGACATCCTGGGTCACCAGATTGACCTGCGCGTTATCAGTGATAATGCGTTCCAGCTGAGAATCCTGCGTCAGCGTATGCACTTCAACGTGGCCATACAGATAAAGCATACGATCTTTCGTTAGCTTTGCTTTGTCCGCCCGTACTGACCAGGTTGGCACTTTGTTTTCATCAAAGGTTGTCATAACGGGACGATCAAACCAGCTGACTTCATCAGCTGAAAAATAGGTCACTTTATCGGAGACAAGCTTGTAGGCCAGTGCACCCGTTGGGTTGTATACCACGGTATTAGAGTTCGCGCTGGTGTAGGTTGGCTCCTGATCGTTTGAAGCCAACGGCGTGGCACTCTCATCCTGATTCGTCAGGTTCCAGCCGATCAATATCAGCGCGACCAGAGCCAGAATCAGCGTTATCCAACGCCTGCTTTTACTCATACTGATTGCCCTCTGGCATCCTCAAATTTATTCTGCGCCAGTAATATCAGGTCGCATATTTCGCGTACCGCACCGCGTCCGCCGCCGATGCGTGTGACATAGTCTGCACGCGGCAGCAAGACCGGATGTGCATCCGCTACGGCAACACTCAGACCCGCCTGCGCCATGACCGGCCAGTCGATCAGATCGTCGCCAATATAGGCAACCTGCGTGCTGTCCAGTGACAGTTTATCCAGAAGTTCGCGCCACGCCAAAAGCTTATCTGATTGTCCCTGGTAAAGATGAGTAATGCCCAGCGTTTCACAGCGATCTTCCAGCAGCTTAGCGCGACGGCCGGTTATAATAGCGACTTCGATGCCGGAGGTCAGCAGGCAACGTATGCCGTAGCCATCCCGCACATTAAACGCCTTCAGCTCTTCACCGCTGTTTCCCATATAGATCAGGCCGTCTGACATGACGCCATCGACATCACAAATCAGCAGGCGGATTTGCGCTGCCCGTGCCATGACTTCAGCTGATACCGGACCATAGCAGGTGGCAACCAGCGCATTTTCAGCGTTCATTTACATTTCCTGTTCAGACTACGCCAGCGCGCAGCATGTCATGCATGTGGACGACGCCCAGCAGCCGATCTTCATCGGCTACCAGGACGGCAGTGATATTTTTATTTTGCATCAGATTTAAGGCCTCTACCGCCAGCATATTTGGCCGGACGCGGATGCCGCCACGCGTCATGACGTCCTGAATACGCGCTGACTGAAAATCGACGCCCATATCAAAAATACGGCGCAGATCGCCATCGGTAAAAATCCCTTCAATTTTCATTAAGTCATCGACGATCACTGTGAGACCGAGGTTTTTGCGCGTGATCTCCAGCAGGGCATCACGCAGCGACGCCTCGCGCGTGACGTGCGGAATTTCATCGCCGCTGTGCATAATGTCGCTGACGTGCAGCAGCAGTTTACGACCCAGCGCGCCGCCAGGATGCGACAGCGCAAAATCCTCTGGCGTAAAACCGCGCGCCTCAAGCAGCGCCACCGCCAGCGCATCGCCCATCACCAGCGTTGCCGTGGTGCTGGACGTTGGCGCCAGTCCCAGCGGGCACGCTTCCTGCGGCACTTTCACACACAGGTGAACATCTGCCGCGCGGCCCATGGCGCTCTCCGGGCGGCTGGTCATACAGATCAGCTGCACTTTCTGTCGCTTCAGCACCGGGATCAGCGCCAGGATCTCTGCCGACTCGCCGCTGTTCGAGATGGCGATAACCACATCGCTGGCGCTCACCATGCCGAGGTCGCCATGGCTCGCCTCACCCGGATGCACAAAAAAGGAGGCGGTGCCGGTGCTGGCAAAGGTCGCGGCCATTTTCTTACCGATATGTCCTGACTTGCCCATGCCCATCACCACGACTTTTCCCTGGCAGGCATAAAGCAGCTGGCAGGCGCGGCTGAAGTCGTCATTGATATACTGATCAAGCTGTTCAAGTCCTTCACGTTCGATGCGCAGAACCTTTTTACCCGCCTGCTGAAAATCAAACTCTGCATGCTGCTGTGACATATCAGTGCATCCTTAATAGCCAGTAAGAAGGGTGGGGCTGAGCCACAGCCATAGCACCCAGAGAAGAAATCCGCTCAGTAACAGCGCGCCGGCTATCCGGCCGACGCGCCGCTTACGCAGCAGACAAAACAGGGCAAACACTACGCTGACGCCGAGCATGACCCAGTAATCACGGCTAAACGCGAGCGGATTGACCTCGCCCGGATGAAACAGCGCGGGCAGGCCAAGAACAATCGCCAGGTTGAAAATATTGGCGCCGATCAGATTACCAATCGCCATATCATCTTCACCTTTCAGCGCACCCGCGACAACCGTGGCCAGCTCCGGCAGGCTGGTCCCTACCGCGATAAGCGTCAGCCCCATCACCAGCTCGCTTACGCCAAAGTAATCAGCAAAGACGGTGGCATTGTCGATGACCATACGGGTCGACATCGGCAATATAATCAGCGCGACCGCCAGCCAGAGAAAGGCTACCGTGTTACCCGCTTCATCGCGCGGCAGTTCTGCCAGCTGTTCCCGGGTGAGTGTATCGCTGTTGTCATGTCCGGCGCGGCGGGCAATGCGGATCACGATCAGCAGATAGAACAGCGCCATCAGCAACAGCGCCACACCATCCAGCCGGCTCAGGTAATTATCAAACAGCATAATGCCGCTCAGCAAAGAGACCAGCAGCAGCAGCGGAAGTTCGCGCCGAATCAAATTGGAGTGTACGGTTAAAGGATGAAGCAGCGCGGCGCCACCCAGAATTAACAGGATATTCGTAATGTTTGAGCCCAGCGCGGTGCCTACGGCCAAATCCATCTGTCCATGTTGCGCAGCTGAAAACGAAATAATCAGCTCCGGTAGCGATGTGCCGATACTGACTACCGTCATGCCGATAATCAGCGGCGGAATACCGAATGAGCGGCACAGAATGGCGGCGCTGAAGACCAGTCGATCGGCCCCGTAAACCAGTAACAGCAATCCGATAAACAACAGGGCGGTAGCTACAAACATGAAAAATCCTTGATGGATACGGTGCCGGCGGACCCTGGCCGGCAAAAAAACCTGAGATGCGGGGAGAGTCAGCCGCTGATTTTGACTCTCTGAGCGACAAAAGTAAATTTAATGACCGTTTTCGCCACACTGAACCGGTAAGTTTCTGTAAAACTATCGTGAATTGCGGTTTACCAGGCTACCATCCACCCCATTTAGTACGCCCGACCCGCTTAACGAGGTAATAATGACTCAGCAGCAAACGAATCTGGTCGAGGTGCGCGGTGTGAGTTTCACCCGTGGCGATCGCACGATATTCGATGATATTTCACTTACGGTTCCGGCGGGCAAAGTGACCGCGATTATGGGACCTTCCGGCATCGGAAAAACAACGCTGTTACGCCTGATTGGCGGTCAGCTGCAGCCTGACCACGGCGAAATCTGGTTTCAGGGCCAGAATATTCCCAGCCTGTCACGGCGCAAGCTCTATGAAGCCCGTAAGAAAATGAGCATGCTGTTTCAGTCAGGCGCGCTCTTTACCGATCTTAACGTCTATGAAAACGTCGCCTGGCCACTGCGCGAGCACACTCAGCTGCCGCCGGAACTGCTGCACAGCACGGTGATGATGAAGCTTGAAGCGGTCGGACTGCGCGGCGCGGCAAAACTTATGCCGGCAGAGCTCTCCGGCGGGATGGCGCGACGTGCTGCGCTGGCACGTGCCATTGCGCTGGAACCGGAACTCATTATGTTTGATGAGCCGTTTGTGGGGCAGGATCCAATAACTATGGGCGTGCTGGTCAAGCTGATTGATGAGCTGAACCACTCGCTGGGCGTGACCTGTATTGTGGTATCGCATGATGTGCCTGAAGTCCTGAGCATCGCCGATCACGCCTATATTGTTGCCGGGCAAAAAATCATTGCTGAAGGCAGCACCCGGCAGCTGAAGGAGAACGCCGATCCGCGCGTACGCCAGTTTATTGATGGGCATGCTGATGGTCCGGTGCCGTTTCGTTTCGCCGCCGGCGACTATCTTAGTGATTTGACCCGGACAGGGAGAGAGTAAACTCATGGTGTTACAGGCACTGGCGTCGTTCGGGCGTCGGGGAATAAACAGCTGTGCGACCTTTGGTCGCGCCGGTCTGATGCTGTTTCATGCGCTGGTGGGAAAACCCGCTTTTCGCCGCCATGCTCCATTGTTGATCAGGCAGCTTTATAGCGTTGGCGTACTCTCGCTGCTGATTATTGTGGTTTCTGGTCTGTTTATCGGCATGGTGCTGGGACTGCAGGGATATCTGGTGCTGACCACCTACAGCGCGGAGACCAGCCTTGGCATGCTGGTGGCGCTGTCGCTGCTGCGTGAGCTGGGGCCGGTTGTCACGGCGCTGCTGTTTGCCGGACGAGCCGGCTCGGCGCTGACGGCAGAGATTGGTCTGATGAAAGCCACAGAGCAGCTCTCCAGTATGGAGATGATGGCGGTGGATCCGCTGCGCCGCGTGGTCTCGCCACGCTTCTGGGCGGGTTTTATCAGTATGCCGCTGTTAACGCTGATTTTTACGGCCGTCGGTATTGCCGGTGGTGCACTGGTTGGCGTTGGCTGGAAAGGTATCGATCCCGGCTTTTTCTGGTCCGCGATGCAAAGCGCGGTAGATTTTCATAATGATGTCCTTAACTGCCTGATCAAGAGCGCAGTTTTTGCCATTACGGTAACCTGGATTGCGCTGTTTAACGGCTACGATGCGATTCCGACGTCGGAAGGTATCAGCCGGGCAACAACGCGTACCGTCGTACACGCTTCACTGGCGGTGCTTGGGCTTGATTTTGTGCTGACCGCACTGATGTTTGGGAACTGATGCAATGCAAAGCAAGAAAAATGAAATTTGGGTAGGGGTATTTATGCTGGCGGCGCTGGTGGCGCTGCTGTTTCTCAGTCTGCGCGTGGCCGATCTCAAATCGTTGGGCACCGAGCCCACGTGGAAGCTCTACGCTACCTTTGACAATATTGGCGGCCTGAAAATCAGTTCACCTGTGAAAATTGGCGGCGTCGTCATTGGCCGCGTAACGGATATTTCACTGGATGAGAAAAGCCTGTCGCCGCGCGTGACCATGGATATCAGCGAACAGTATGTCGACAAAATCCCGGATACCAGTTCTCTGGCTATTCGTACGCAGGGTTTGCTGGGCGAACAGTTTCTGGCGCTGAATCTGGGCTTTGACGATCCGGATCTCGGTTCAGCTATGCTGAAAGATGGCGGAACGTTGCGCGACACCAAATCTGCTCTGGTGCTTGAGGATTTGATTGGTCAGTTCCTTTACAAAAGCGGCGACGGCAGCAAAGAGAATCAGTCACAGGATGGCGAGCGTGCACCTGCGCCTGCCACAACGGAATAATCCAGAGAGGTAAAACACGATGTTGAAACGTTTTCTGATGGTTGCCCTGCTGGCAATCGCTCCCCTGGCCGCCACAGCAGCGGATACGGATCAGAGCAACCCGTATAAGCTGATGAATGAAGCCGCAGCCAAAACTTTTACCCGGCTGAAAAATGAACAGCCGAAAATCAAGCAGGATCCCAACTATCTGCGCGATATTGTGCGCCAGGAGCTGCTGCCCTATGTGCAGATTAAATATGCCGGCGCGCTGGTTTTAGGCCGTTACTATCGTGAAGCGACGCCGGCACAGCGCGACGCCTACTTTGCCGCATTCGGTGACTACCTGGCCCAGGCTTACGGGCAGGCGCTGGCGCTGTATCACGGTCAGACTTACCAGATTCAGCCGGAAAAACCGCTGGGCGATGCCAATATTGTGGCTATTCGCGTCACCATTGTTGATCCTAACGGCCGTCCGCCGGTGCGTCTCGATTTTCAGTGGCGTAAAAACAGCCAGAGCGGAAAATGGCAGGCTTACGATATGATTGCCGAAGGGATCAGTATGATCACCACCAAGCAGAATGAGTGGAGCGATCTGCTGCGCACTAAAGGCATTGATGGCCTGACTGCACAGCTGAAAACCTATGCGGCACAACCTATTACACTGGATAAACAGCAATAATGAGTGAATCGTTACGCTGGCAGCGCAGTACTGATACGCTGGTACTGAGCGGCAAGCTTGACCGGGATACGCTGCTGACACTATGGCAGCAGCGTGAAACGGTTATGCAGAATATAAACGTCATTGATGTGGCGGCTCTGGAGCGGGTCGATTCGGCCGGGCTGGCGCTGCTGGTGCATCTGCGCGAGATGGTACGCGCGCAGGGAAGTACGCCGCTGTTCACGGGTGTGACAGATAAACTCCATTCTCTTATTACGCTTTATAATCTTCAGCAGATTATTGTTTCTGCGGAGAAAAGCGTCTGATCTGACGGCTGAAAAACTAGGCCCCTGATGCGTTCAGGGGCTTTTGCATATTTAAGACTCAGCCGCTTTCCTCTAAGATATCCGCCTTATTATTATCAAGTGAAGTTATAAACCATGGAAAATAGTGAAGTTCAGGCAGTCCTGATGCAGGCGCTGTCATTAGATGAAGTCCACGTGATGAGCAACGACGGCAGCCATTTCCAGGTGATCGCCGTGGGCGAAATGTTTGGCGAACTGAGCCGGGTAAAAAAACAGCAGGCTGTTTATGCGCCGCTGATGGAATACATTGCGGATAATCGCATTCATGCGGTTTCCATCAAGACTTATACTCCCGCCGAGTGGGCTCGCGACCGTAAACTTAACGGATTCTGAGTACCAGTCTGGTTGTTTTGTTGATAGATAATTGAGAGCCGTGTTAATGGACAAATTTCGTGTGCAAGGCCCCACCCGCTTAAGTGGTGAAGTGACCATTTCCGGCGCAAAAAATGCAGCGCTGCCGATTCTGTTTGCCGCGCTGCTGGCAGAAGAGCCGGTAGAAATTCAGAATGTCCCGCAGCTGCGTGATATTGATACCACCATGAAGCTGCTGAGCCTGCTGGGTGCACGCACAGAGCGTAACGGTTCGGTGCATGTTGATGCGCGCGAAGTTAACGTCTTCAGCGCTCCTTACGATCTGGTTAAAACGATGCGTGCTTCTATCTGGGCGCTCGGGCCGCTGGTGGCACGATTTGGTCAGGGTCAGGTATCACTGCCGGGCGGCTGCGCGATTGGTGCCCGTCCGGTCGATCTGCATATCACTGGTCTGGAACAGCTCGGCGCGGAAATTAAGCTGGAAGAGGGCTATGTTAAAGCCTCAGTCAATGGCCGCCTGAAAGGCGCGCACATCGTCATGGATAAAGTCAGCGTCGGCGCTACCGTAACCATTATGAGTGCGGCAACGCTGGCAACCGGCACCACGGTAATCGAGAACGCGGCGCGCGAGCCGGAGATTGTTGATACGGCAAACTTCCTCAATACGCTGGGTGCAAAAATTTCTGGCGCAGGCACGGACAAAATTACGATTGAAGGTGTGGAACGTCTGGGTGGCGGTGTCTATCGCGTGCTGCCGGATCGTATCGAAACCGGCACCTTCCTTGTGGCTGCGGCTATCTCGCGCGGCAAAGTCATCTGCCGCAATGCACAGCCGGATACGCTGGATGCGGTACTGGCTAAACTGCGCGACGCGGGTGCAGAGATTGAAACCGGTGATGACTGGATTAGTCTTGATATGCACGGCAAGCGGCCAAAAGCGGTGAATATCCGCACTGCACCGCATCCGGGTTTTCCAACCGATATGCAGGCGCAGTTCACTCTGCTGAATCTGCTGGCGGAAGGCACGGGCGTGATCACAGAAACCATCTTTGAAAACCGCTTTATGCACATCCCGGAACTGATCCGTATGGGTGCGCATGCGGAAATCGAGAGCAACACGGCGATTTGTCACGGTGTGGAAACGCTCTCGGGTGCACAGGTTATGGCGACCGATTTACGTGCTTCGGCGAGTCTGGTACTGGCAGGCTGTATTGCTGAAGGCACTACGGTTGTTGACCGGATTTACCACATCGATCGCGGCTATGAGCATATCGAAGATAAGCTCAAAGCGATGGGCGCGAACATTGAGCGTATCAGCGGCGAATAAGCCAGTCAGTATGATGGACCAGAACCAGTCACAGCAGCGTGGCTGGTTTTTTTTTATTTTTTTTTCCGGGATCTTTTTCAGACTATCGGGCGATCGGATCCGCTTTTTGCGATCCAGCAGAAGCAGGGTGTCAGGATCGTAATAGCGGCTTGGCCAGATTTCTGCCGGATGTACCTCAAGCGCCATAGCGATAAGCCACTCGCCTTTGGGCCAGGGGCGTGACAGCGCATTGGCGAGCGTTGAGGAGCAAAGTCCTGACGCACGTGACAGAGCCGCCAGTGAAGTACCACGTTTGCGTAGCGCTGCGATAATATCTGCAGGATGCCAATCCTCTTTCCTTGTCTGCATAACTTGTTCTCCATATCCATGTAATGCGTAATCGCTGCTGTGGCAGTGAAGGGTAAAACTGGAAATTAACGGCTCTATATAGCAAAAAGGTTCCATTAATTTCCAGTAATTGTTACACCCAGGTAGCAAAATCTGGCGGGTATTCGCAAAAAGCGTGCAAACTTATGCAAACGGCGCAGGAAACGGCGGGAAAATAAAAAACGGAGCCGGGCGGCTCCGTCCGGGATTAAAAGTCGCGCTGCACTGACATATGCGCCAGCGCTTCAAGCGCAGTACGCCACGGACTCTCAGGCAGCAGCTGTAGCGCAGCAATCGCTTTATCCGCTTCTTCTTCAGCGCGTTTGCGCGTCCATTCCAGTGAACCCGTCTGCTGCATAGCGGCCAGCACCGGCTCCAGCAAATGGCGTCCGTTGCCTTCCTCAATCGCGCTGCGGATCATAGCGGCCTGCTCGGGGGTGCCATGATGCATGGCATGCAGCAGGGGCAGCGTCGGTTTCCCTTCGCTGAGATCGTCACCGGTATTTTTACCCAGCGTCTCGCCATCTGCGCTGTAGTCGAGCAAATCGTCAATTAACTGGAAAGCGGTGCCAAGGTAGCGACCATAATCCTGCAGCGCTTTCTCCTGAGCAGGCGAAGCCTCTGCCAGAATCGCTGAGGCCTGAGAAGCAGCCTCAAACAGACGCGCCGTTTTACTGTAGATCACGCGCATGTAGCTCTCTTCAGTGATGTCAGGATCGTTACAGTTCATCAGCTGCAGCACTTCGCCTTCTGCGATCACATTCACCGCTTCTGACATCAGCGCGAGGATCTTTAAGGATCCGAGGCTGGTCATCATCTGAAAAGCGCGCGTATAGATAAAATCACCTACCAGCACGCTGGCGGCATTACCAAACGCCGCATTCGCAGTCGCTTTGCCGCGACGCATGTCAGACTCATCCACCACATCATCATGCAGCAGCGTTGCCGTGTGGATAAATTCAATCAGTGCTGCGTTCGTAACATGCAGCGAACCCTGATAGTTGAGCGCACGCGCTGAAAGCACGGCAATCATCGGACGAATGCGTTTACCTCCGCCGCTGACAATGTAGTAGCCCAACTGGTTGATCAGTGAGACATCTGAATTCAGCTGGTCGAGGATGGTCTGGTTGACGGCCGCCATGTCCTGCGCGGTTAGTTCGTTAATTTGTTCTAGGTTCATTCGTCTGTTCAGCTTTGACTCGTTTTTTGCATGGTAGGCGCTTTTACCCAGCGTGAGTTCAGGTAATCTGTTACTGATTGTACTTGAAAATTCAGGATGAGAAACGGTTGCATTCACTCTGCGCTTTTTTTCTGCAGGAGAGTGCAAAGTGCGCTTGTTTTCTGCTGGATATTTGCGTAGAATTCGCGCCCTATTGTGAATATTATCGCGCCGCCTGATTACACAGAAAGGCAAGCGCAGAAGCGGAGTTTTATATGTACGCGGTTTTCCAAAGTGGTGGTAAACAACACCGAGTAAGCGAAGGTCAGACCGTTCGCCTGGAAAAGCTGGACATCGCAACCGGCGAAACCATTGAGTTCGACCAGGTTCTGATGATTGCAAATGGCGAAGACGTGAAAATCGGCGCGCCACTGGTTTCAGGCGGAATGATCAAGGCAGAAGTTGTTGCTCACGGTCGCGGCGAAAAAATCAAGATTGTTAAGTTTCGTCGTCGTAAACACTACCGTAAGCAAGCTGGTCACCGTCAGTGGTTCACTGATGTGAAAATCACGACGATCAGCGCGTAAGAGGAGATCTGACAAATGGCACATAAGAAGGCTGGTGGTTCGACCCGTAACGGTCGCGACTCCAACGCAAAACGTCTGGGTGTTAAGCGTTTCGGTGGTGAATCTGTTCTGGCAGGTAGCATCATCGTTCGTCAGCGTGGCACCAAGTTCCACGCCGGTACCAATGTAGGCTGTGGTCGTGACCACACCCTGTTTGCTACCACAGACGGCAAAGTTAAATTCGAAGTGAAAGGCCCGAACAACCGCAAATATATCAGCATCGTTGCTGAGTAAGGTTGTCGTGCTGCAGACGATAATCGTCTGAACACACGAAGGAAAGGCCCCGCAGCTTTGCGGGGCTTTTTACATTCTGCCGCCGGTTATCGAATCCCCGCTAACTGAGCTGCGCGGTTTGTTGTACACTTTCTGTACATCTCATATTACCAGATTTGCATTATCCGCCGCCGGTCAGCACAGAAGACCCTGGCGGACCCGTCTGCCGCTCTCTGCAGCGACAGACGACAGTGTGACGGAGAAATAGAATGAAGTTTGTTGATGAAGCGACGATCCTTGTGGTCGCAGGCGATGGCGGCAACGGTTGCGTTAGCTTCCGCCGCGAGAAATATATTCCTAAAGGCGGCCCGGACGGCGGTGACGGCGGTGATGGCGGTGACGTCTATCTGCTGGCAGATGAAAACCTCAATACCCTGATCGATTATCGCTTTGAAAAAGCGTTCCGCGCTGAGCGCGGTCAGAATGGTCAGAGCCGCGACTGCACCGGCAAACGTGGTAAAGATGTCACCATCAAAGTGCCGGTCGGTACGCGCATAATCGATCAGGGCACCGGTGAAACGCTGGGCGATATGACGCGCCATGAGCAGAAGCTGATGGTAGCGAAAGGCGGCTGGCACGGTCTTGGTAACACGCGTTTTAAATCCTCGGTTAACCGCACCCCGCGCCAGAAAACCATGGGTACGCCAGGCGAGAAACGCGATCTGCAGCTGGAGCTGATGCTGCTGGCCGATGTCGGCATGCTGGGTCTGCCGAATGCGGGTAAATCGACCTTTATTCGCGCCGTCTCTGCAGCGAAGCCAAAAGTGGCGGACTATCCGTTTACCACGCTGGTTCCCAGCCTGGGCGTTGTGCGCATGGACAGCGAAAAAAGCTTTGTCGTGGCCGATATCCCGGGGCTGATTGAAGGCGCAGCGGAAGGCGCCGGGCTGGGCATTCGCTTCCTGAAGCATCTTGAGCGCTGTCGCGTCCTGCTGCACCTGATCGACATTGCGCCTATCGACGAAACCGATCCGGTTGAAAACGCCCGCATCATTCTTGGCGAGCTGGAAAAATATAGCGAGAAGCTCTATCAGAAGCCGCGCTGGCTGGTGTTTAACAAAACTGACCTGCTGAGTCAGGAAGAAGCTGAAAGCCGCGCTAAAGCGATTGCAGAGGCGCTCGGCTGGGATGACAAATATTATCTTATCTCTGCCGCCAGCCGTACCGGCGTGAATGAACTCTGCTGGGATGTGATGAGCTTTATCATTGCTAATCCTAAAGAAGCAGAACTGGAAGAGAAGCAGCCTGAGAAGGTCGCGTTCATGTGGGATGATTACCATCGTGAAGCGCTGGAGACCGCTCAGGAAGTGGAAGAAGATGATGACTGGGATGACGACTGGGATGATGAAGACGACGAAGGCGTCGAAATTATCTATCAGCGTTAATCGCAGCTAAAAGCGGCCTTCGGGCCGCTTTTTTTATCTGCAGAGCTAGCCGTTGAGCTGATACGGCAGCGTACAGCGGGCAATCAGTCCGCTGCGGTCTTCACGGTTTTCCAGCGTCAGCGTACCGCGGTGCATTTGTACAATACGCAGCACAATATTCAGACCCAGTCCGCTGCCGCCGTAGCGCTGATCGCGACGGCGAAAGGCCTGGGTTAACTCCTCTGCGGCTCCGGCATCAATACCCGGCCCTTCATCCCATACTTCTGCCGTTACCTGCTGCGCATCCCGGTATAGCTTAACCTGCACCTCGCTGTTTTCCGGGCTATAGCGCGAGGCGTTCTCCAGCAAATTGCGCAGCATCAGGCGCAACAGCACCGCTTCGCCCTGCTGCGGGATATCACTCCCCTCTGGCCAGCGCAGCCGCTGCTGACGCTGTAGCAGCAGCTCGTCCATCTCTGGTTTCAGCGGCTGCATGATATCCTGCAGCCACCACAGCTGCTGATAGTGTCCGCCCGCCAGCGCCTGGCCGGCACGTGACAGCATGAGCAGCTGCTCTACGGTGTGCATCAGCTGATCGATACGGCTAATCAGCATTTCACTCTGCGGCACCTGCTGCTGCTGCAGCAGTTCCAGATGCAGCCGCAGCCCGGCGAGGGGCGTACGCAGTTCATGGGCAGCATCGGCAGTAAAAAGCCGCTCCTGCTGCAGCGTGTGGTCCAGACGGGAAAACAGCTGATTTATCGCGCCGGTGACGGCAACAATTTCATCCATATCCGCATACACCGGCAGGGGAGTGAGGTTGTCGGCGGAACGATGCGCCAGGCTATCCTGCAGCAGCTTAAGCGGGCGAATAATCCAGTTAATCGCCCAGAACGAGAGCAGCAGCGTCAGGCATACCATCACCAGTGAGGGCAGTAGCAGCGAAGCGATCGCTTCGCGGATCTCATTCTCAACCCGCTGATTGCGCGCCTGAGCCGAAAGCGTCTCATTGACAAGAAAGCTGATCTGCTCCCGGCTCTCGTGCCAGAGCCAGATCACGCTCATGACCTGACAGATAAGCAGGATCAGCGCCAGCATGATCAGTAAGCGCTGCCGCATACTGTTCATTCGCGCAGTTCCAGCCGGTAACCCACACCGCGAACCGTTTTAATCCGATCTTTTCCCAGCTTGCGGCGCAGGTTATGTATATGTACTTCCAGCGTGTTCGATCCGGGATCGTCGTTCCAGCTATAGAGATCCTGCTGCAGCGTTTCACGATGCACATTTTGTCCGATGCGCATCAGCAGGCGCGTCAGCAGCGCAAATTCTTTGGGCGTAATATCCACCGACTGATTCTCGAGCAGCACCTGCTGCGTGCTGAGATTGAGCGTCAGATCGCCCTGTTGCAGCTGGTTATCGCTGTGACCCTGATAGCGGCGGATCAGCGCCCGAACCCGCGCCTGCAGTTCTGCCAGTGCAAAAGGCTTGATCAGATAATCATCCGCGCCGGCATCCAGGCCCTCCACGCGATCCTCCAGCGCATCACGCGCCGTAAGGATCAGCACCGGGATCGCAACGCCCTCGCGCCGCCACTGGCGCAGCAGCGAAGCGCCGTCGCGATCCGGCAGGCCAAGATCCAGCACGATCAGCGTATACTGACCGCTGCGCAATAGCGCATTACTCTCTGCGGCGCTGCTGGCGCAATCTGTTGCATAACCCTTAGCGCCCAGCGCCTGTGCCAGGCCCGATTGCAGCAGCGCATCATCTTCAACAATCAACAATTTCATTAGTTGTTCTTGTTAATGTCCGTGTAGAGGCGGCTTTCAAAGCGAACCAGCGGAATACGCCGCGTTTTCTGATTTTCCGGGGGCACGGCATAGCCTGACAGAAACTGCACAAAGGCAACGCGCGCACCGCTGGACGTGGTAATAAACCCTGCCAGATTATAGACGCCCTGCAGAGAACCGGTTTTTGCTGAGACTTTGCCATCGAGGCCCGCTTCATGGAGCCCGCCACGGTACTGCAGCGTGCCGTCGTAGCCGGCCAGTGGCAGCATAGAGATATAGTCGAGCGTGGCGTCGTTTTTAGCAATGTACTGCAGCACCTGCATCATTGTCTCTGGCGAGATCAAATCGTGACGCGACAGGCCGGAACCATCAACCTGAATGCTGTTGCCCATATCAATACCCGCTTTTTCGCGCAGAATACGACGCACGGCGTCAGAGGCGGCACGAAACGTACCCGGCACGTTAAAGTAGTGATGGCCGATGGTGCGGAACACGGTGTCCGCAATCATGTTGTCCGACTTTTTCAGCATCATGCGCAGTAGCGTATGCAGCGGCGCGGATTGGGTCGAGGCGAGCACGGTACCCGGCGACGTAACCTGCGTCTGGCGTACCAGATGACCGCTATAATCAATATCAGCCGCACGCAGCATCCCTTTCAGGATTTCACCTGACCAGGCGGCATCATCCTGAACCGCAAAGGCGAGCGGCAGCGGTTCTGCCCGCTGGCGCATACAGCCTGTCAGCGTATAGCGGTTAAGCTCACCAGGCACCACATCCAGCTCGCAGTACTGACCTTCGCCGCTGTTAGGGGCAAGCGTCCGGACCTGGCTGAACATATGGGCCGGATAGTAAGACGCAATACGCACAAAGGCGGTTTCACCAGCGGTTTTGCCACTGTAAAGCGAAACCGAGAAACAGTTTTTGTCGACAATCGCCGCGCCAGGTGGTGCGCTGAAGCACTGGGTCAGATCGTTCCATGGCCAGCCGGGAGCCATATCGTGGCTGGCAAATACGGAGGTATCAATCACCAGGTTGCCTTTGATGTGCGTGATACCCTGCTGCTTCAGCGCGGCGACCATATTGCGCAGATTCTGCCTGCTCAGCGTAGGATCGCCGCCAAAGCGGGCCACCAGATCGCCGTTCAGCGTGCCGTCGGTAATAGCACCGCGTGTCTCAAGCGTGGTCTGAAAGCGGAAGTCGGGTCCCAGCTCCAGAAGTGCCGCCAGCGCCGTGATCACTTTCATGGTGCTGGCCGGTAAAGCCATCTGTTTTCCGTGGTAGTCAATAATAGGGGTTGATGCGCCCACTTTCTGTACCATCAGCGCCAGGTTCGCGCCGTCAGGTAAATACTGCATGTATTCTTCAACGGGGGCCGCTTGTGCCTGCAGCATTACCGCGCAGGTTAATCCGGTAACAAGTCGTGAAAATCGCATAATCTCGCGGTAACTGACGGATGGGGCGTCAATACTACGTCCCCTGGCAGGGCAAAGTAAACGATGACCCACAGGGAACTCTGGGGTAAAATACGTATCAAAATGCAAAACCGATCCCTGACCCGGAAAGCTTTCCGGGTCAGGGTTCTTTTGCTTTTGAAAAGGGGCCGTGTGCCGCAGAAGCGATTATTCTGCTGTCACCAGTCAGGATGACACCGTTAACCAGGATAGAGACGAGGAGCCAAAATGAATCAGATTCCGATGACGTTACAAGGCGCTGAGAAGCTGCGTGAAGAGCTGAACGAACTGAAAACCGTAAAGCGTCCGCGCATCATCGCCTCCATCGCTGAAGCTCGTGAGCATGGCGACCTGAAAGAGAACGCCGAGTACCATGCTGCGCGTGAAGAGCAGGGGTTTTGCGAAGGGCGTATTCAGGAGATTGAAGCTAAACTTTCTAATGCGCAGGTGATCGACATCACATCTATGCCAAAAACCGGTCGCGTCATTTTCGGTGCCACGGTAACTGTGCTGAATGTAGATACCGACGAAGAGTTTACTTACCGCATTGTGGGTGACGATGAAGCAGATTTTAAACAAAATCTGATCTCAGTTAACTCGCCAATGGCGCGTGGTCTGGTGGGCAAAGAGGCCGATGACGTAGCCATTGTGAAAACGCCAGGCGGTGACGTGGAGTATGAAGTGCTGAAGGTTGAATATCTGTAAGCACCCGCTGCTGTTATGCCGGGCAGAATGTAAAGAAAGGAAAAAGGCCGCATGGCGGCCTTTTATCGCATGCGTGAGCGTGGCACTTTCTCTGCCCGCTGCGCCGCGCTTAGTATAGAGCTTAACGAGGCAGCGTGATTTTGCGCTCTTTCGCCGGGCGGTACAGCACCAGCACATTGCCGATAACCTGCACATTGCTGGCCTTGGTTTCACGCACAATGGCCTCGACGATCAGCTGCTTGGTTTCGCGATCTTCTGAGGCAATTTTCACCTTAATCAGTTCGTGATGGTCAAGCGCCTGTTCGATTTCGGCGAGCACGCCTTCAGTAAGGCCGTTGCCGCCCAGCATGACCACCGGCTTCAGTGGGTGGGCCAGGCCTTTCAGGTGCTGTTTTTGTTTGGTACTCAGATTCATCGTATTTTTTGCTTACTCAGGGATTGAAAACGGGTCATTCTACCGCCATCTCGGGTATATCGCCAAATCATCGCTACCCATTGCGCGCTGATTTATCGCTACGATGACGATTTAACTGGAAAAATTATGACGGGTAAAAAGCGTTCGGCCAGTTCCAGTCGCTGGCTTCAGGAACACTTTAGCGATAAATATGTGCTTCAGGCACAGAAAAAAGGGCTGCGTTCGCGCGCCTGGTTTAAACTTGATGAAATTCAGCAGGGTGACAAGCTGTTTAAACCCGGTATGACCGTGGTGGACTTAGGCGCGGCACCCGGCGGCTGGTCACAATATGTGGTACAGCAGATTGGCAATAGCGGGCGGGTGATTGCCTGCGACCTGCTGCCGATGGATCCGATTGTCGGCGTGGATTTTATGCAGGGTGACTTCCGTGACGAGGCCGTGCTGAAAGCGCTGCTTGAGCGGGTAGGGGACCAGAAAGTTCAGGTGGTGATGTCAGATATGGCACCCAACATGAGCGGTACGCCAGCTGTGGATATTCCTCGTTCAATGTATTTAGTTGAACTGGCGCTGGAAATGTGTCGGGATGTACTGGCTCCCGGCGGCAGTTTTGTTGTGAAAGTGTTTCAGGGAGATGGCTTCGATGAATACCTCCGGGAAATTCGCTCCCTATTTACGAAAGTGAAAATTCGTAAGCCAGACGCTTCGCGGTTACGTTCACGTGAAGTGTATATTGTGGCGACAGGGCGCAAACTGTAGGCCCGAATACCGGCGTCAAAGCAAGCTGAATAGTGCGTTTATCCCGGCCTGATTCTGAGTTTCAGGGTAAACCAGCAAATTCATCCATGCTGCGATTCCAGGTATGAAGGATATATAGTACCCTACGCTGTCTGTTAACACCGTTGTAATATGAGGTTAATCCCTTGAGTGACATGGCGAAAAACCTGATTCTCTGGTTAGTCATCGCGGTCGTGCTGATGTCAGTATTCCAGAGCTTTGGGCCCAGCGAGTCGAATGGCCGTAGGGTTGATTATTCAACCTTCCTGTCGGAAGTGAACCAGGATCAGGTCCGCGAGGCACGTATTAACGGGCGTGAAATTAACGTAACCAAAAAAGACAGTAATAAATATACCACCTACATTCCTGTCAACGATCCCAAGTTACTCGATAACCTGCTGACCAAAAACGTCAAAGTAGTGGGTGAACCGCCTGAAGAGCCAAGCCTGCTGGCTTCTATCTTCATTTCCTGGTTCCCGATGTTGCTGCTGATTGGCGTATGGATCTTCTTTATGCGTCAGATGCAGGGCGGCGGCGGTAAGGGCGCGATGTCCTTCGGCAAAAGCAAAGCCCGCATGCTGACGGAAGACCAGATTAAGACCACCTTTGCCGACGTCGCTGGCTGTGATGAAGCGAAAGAAGAGGTAGGTGAGCTGGTAGAGTATCTGCGTGAACCAAGCCGTTTCCAGAAGCTGGGCGGTAAAATCCCGAAAGGCGTCCTGATGGTGGGCCCGCCGGGTACAGGTAAAACGCTGCTGGCTAAAGCTATCGCCGGCGAAGCGAAAGTGCCTTTCTTCACTATTTCCGGTTCCGATTTCGTAGAAATGTTTGTCGGCGTGGGCGCATCCCGCGTGCGTGACATGTTCGAACAGGCGAAAAAAGCTGCGCCGTGCATCATCTTTATCGATGAGATCGATGCGGTAGGACGTCAGCGTGGTGCCGGTTTAGGCGGTGGTCACGATGAGCGTGAGCAGACGCTGAACCAGATGCTGGTTGAGATGGATGGTTTTGAAGGCAATGAAGGCATTATTGTTATCGCCGCAACCAACCGTCCGGATGTACTCGACCCTGCGCTGCTGCGTCCGGGCCGTTTTGACCGTCAGGTTGTCGTTGGCCTGCCGGACGTGCGCGGTCGTGAACAGATCCTGAAAGTGCATATGCGCCGTGTGCCGCTGGCAACCGACATCGATGCTGCTATTATCGCACGCGGTACACCGGGCTTCTCGGGAGCTGACCTGGCAAACCTGGTCAACGAAGCCGCACTCTTTGCCGCTCGTGGCAACAAGCGCGTAGTGTCGATGGTCGAGTTCGAAAAAGCCAAAGACAAAATCATGATGGGTGCAGAACGCCGCTCCATGGTGATGACGGAAGCGCAGAAAGAGTCAACCGCTTACCATGAAGCCGGGCATGCGATTATCGGCCGTCTGGTGCCAGAACACGATCCGGTACATAAAGTTACGATCATTCCGCGCGGTCGTGCGCTGGGCGTGACGTTCTTCCTGCCGGAAGGTGATGCTATCAGCGCCAGCCGTCAGAAGCTGGAAAGTCAGATCTCCACGCTCTATGGCGGTCGTCTGGCTGAAGAGATCATCTACGGCGCAGAACATGTCTCTACCGGTGCATCTAACGACATCAAAGTGGCGACCAATCTGGCTCGTAACATGGTGACGCAGTGGGGCTTCTCAGAGAAGCTTGGCCCGCTGCTCTATGCGGAAGAAGAGGGTGAAGTGTTCCTTGGCCGTTCCGTAGCGAAAGCCAAGCATATGTCAGATGAGACTGCGCGCATCATCGATCAGGAAGTTAAACACCTGATCGACAGCAACTATCAGCGTGCACGTCGTATTCTGGGCGAGAACATGGATATTCTTCATGCGATGAAAGATGCGCTGATGAAGTATGAAACCATTGATGCTCCGCAGATTGATGACCTGATGGCGCGCCGCGATGTGCGACCGCCAGCTGGCTGGGAAGATCCCGGCAGCAACAACTCTGACAGCAACGGTACGCCAAAGGCGCCACGTCCGGTTGATGAACCGCGTACGCCGAATCCGGGTAATACCATGTCTGAGCAGTTCAATAAATAAGAGGCCATCACCTCAGCAAAAACCCCGGCCAGTCCGGGGTTTTTTACATTTAACGTTTGACCACTTCAGGACCATACCTGCCATGAAACTCCACGCGCGTGATTCCTTTCTCGATCTCTCCTTCCCCCATGTAATGGGTATTCTGAACGTAACGCCCGACTCCTTTTCTGACGGCGGCGCGCATAACTCTCTGGTAAACGCACTGACGCATACCAATGAGATGGTAAATGCCGGCGCGACAATCATCGATGTCGGCGGCGAGTCGACCCGGCCCGGAGCGGACGAGGTCAGCGTTGAGGAGGAGCTGGAGCGGGTTATCCCGGTCGTGGAGGCCATTGCACAGCGGTTTGAAGTCTGGATCTCAGTAGATACCTCAAAGCCTGACGTCATCCGTGAAGCAGCGAGAGCGGGTGCTCACATCATCAATGATATTCGCTCGCTTTCAGAGCCTGGCGCGCTCGATGCGGCGGCAGAGAGCGGTTTACCGGTTTGTCTGATGCATATGCAGGGTGAACCCCGCACCATGCAGCAGACACCCACGTATAACAATGTGATCAGCGAAGTGGACGCTTACTTCGCTGCGCAAATTGCGCGCTGTGAGGCGGCGGGCATCAAAAAAGCGCAACTGCTGCTCGACCCGGGCTTTGGTTTCGGTAAGAATCTCAGCCATAACTATGAGCTGCTGGCCCACCTGAGCCATTTTCATCATTACGGCTTACCGCTGCTGGTGGGAATGTCGCGTAAATCGATGATTGGTCAGCTGCTTAATGTCGGCCCGGCACAGCGTCTTACCGGCAGCCTGAGCTGCGCAGTCATTGCTGCGATGCAGGGCGCCCAGATTATTCGCGTGCATGATGTGAAAGAGACAGTTGAAGCGATGCGCATCGTGGAAGCGACCCAGAGAGCAAAAGGATAACAGGCATGAGTGAGCGTAAATATTTTGGTACAGATGGCATCCGCGGCAAAGTAGGCGAAGCGCCGATTACGCCCGATTTTGTACTGAAGCTGGGTTTTGCCGCAGGCAAAGTGCTGGCGCGTTCAGGTTCAAGAAAAGTACTGATTGGCAAAGACACGCGCATTTCTGGCTATATGCTGGAGTCGGCGCTCGAAGCGGGGCTGGCAGCAGCAGGCCTCTCGGCAGCTTTTACCGGACCGATGCCAACCCCGGCAATCGCCTACCTGACGCGAACGTTTCGTGCGGAAGCGGGGATCGTGATCTCCGCCTCTCACAATCCGTTTGATGATAACGGCATTAAATTTTTCTCAGCCGAAGGCACCAAGCTGCCGGATGATGTGGAAGAAGCGATTGAGCGCGAGCTGGAAAAACCGCTGACCTGCGTGGAATCTGCTGAACTGGGGCGTGCCAGCCGTATCGTGGATGCCGCCGGTCGCTATATTGAATTCTGTAAAGGCACTTTCCCCGGCGAGCTGAGTCTCAACGGTCTGAAAATTGTGGTCGATTGCGCGAATGGTGCCACCTATCACATCGCCCCTAACGTGCTGCGTGAGCTGGGTGCGCAGGTCATCGCGATTGGCGTGCAGCCGGACGGCATGAACATCAACAAGGAGTGCGGAGCGACTGACCTGCGTCAGCTGCAGCAGCGCGTCCTGGAAGAGCAGGCTAACCTTGGTCTCGCCTATGACGGAGATGGCGATCGCATCATGATGGTGGATCATCTGGGACAGAAAGTGGATGGCGACCAGATTCTCTATATCATTGCGCGCGAAGCGCTGCGTCAGGGACAGCTGCGCGGCGGCGTGGTCGGGACGCTGATGAGTAATATGGGGCTGGAGCTGGCCCTGAAACAGCTGGGCATTCCGTTCACCCGTGCCAAAGTGGGCGACCGCTACGTACTGGAAAAAATGCAGGAGAAAGGCTGGCGCATGGGGGCTGAGAACTCCGGGCACGTTATTCTGCTGGATAAAATCAGTACCGGCGACGGAATTGTAGCCAGTTTGCAAGTGCTTACTGCCATAGTGCGCAACCACATGAGTCTGCACGATCTGTGCAGCGGTATGAAAATGCTGCCGCAAATCCTGGTTAACGTGCGCTTTACCGGCAGCCACGATCCGCTGGAGAGTGAAAGAGTGAAAGCTGCGGCTGCCGAAGCAGAGCAGGCGCTGGCAGGGCGCGGGCGGGTACTGCTGCGTAAATCAGGCACGGAGCCGCTGATCCGCGTGATGGTGGAAGGCGAAGATGAAGCGCAGGTAACCGCGCTGGCGCATAATATTGCCGCAGCGGTAAAAGCAGTTTAAACCCGGCCAGGCGGTAGGCGGGATGCCTTTTCGCCTGGTAAATCATCATGCTGGCGCTTTTTTCTGCAATTGAATTTTATGGCTAAAATTGCACTTGCAGAGCCAGGCGCCTTTGGTTAGTATTCACACCCGCTTCTGATGGGTAATGACGAGACTACCCGTCTGTATTGGTTGAAGCTTTAACTGTGCGGTTACGCGCAAGGAAACAGGTTGATTATGTACGAAGCTCTGTTAGTTGTTTTCCTTATTGTGGCGATTGGCCTGGTTGGTCTGATCATGCTGCAGCAAGGCAAAGGCGCTGATATGGGAGCCTCATTCGGTGCAGGCGCTTCCGGTACGCTGTTTGGTTCAAACGGGTCAGGTAACTTTATGACACGTATGACCGCGATACTGGCTTCGCTGTTCTTCATTATCAGTCTGATTCTGGGTAACCTGAACAGCAATAAGACTTCCAAAGGAAGCGAGTGGGAAAACCTCACTGCGCCAGCTCAGTCTGAACAGCAGACTCAGCCAGCTAAACCGGCAACCCCGGGCAATGATATCCCGCAGTAAGCAGTAAATCGTCAACGCTTAAGCGACTATACTATCGTCGCAGTCAGTGCAGTACCGAGGTGGTGAAATTGGTAGACACGCTACCTTGAGGTGGTAGTGCTCGAAAGGGCTTACGGGTTCAAGTCCCGTCCTCGGTACCAATTCTCAGTAAAACTTGCTATTTTCGCAAGATCGGCGTAATATTCGCCACGTTTTCGGACGCGGGGTGGAGCAGCCTGGTAGCTCGTCGGGCTCATAACCCGAAGGTCGTCGGTTCAAATCCGGCCCCCGCAACCACTTTCCCTTAGAGTTCTTTTTCAAATATACTGTATGCATCGACGGACGCACTATCAGTGAGTTTTTGAAAAAAATTCTTCTGGATTGTGCGCCGAAGCCGCACTGCGGCATACAGGGTCCAGTCATAAAAAGCCCCGATTTTTCGGGGTTTTTTGTTATCAGGAAATCGTAACACTGGGCTTTAGGCCCTTTTTTTATGTCTTGGGGGTGGGCTTGTCCACATTAGAGCAAAAATTGACAGAGTTGATCTCTGCTCCGGTAGAAGCGCTTGGCTACGAACTGGTCGGTATTGAATTCGTTCGTGGTCGCACATCAACCTTGCGCATCTATATTGATAGCGAAGAGGGTATCAATGTTGATGATTGCGCCGATGTTAGCCACCAGGTGAGCGCTGTGATGGATGTGGAAGATCCAATTACGGTGGCTTACAACCTTGAAGTTTCCTCGCCGGGTCTCGATCGTCCACTTTTCACTGCAGAACACTATGCGCGCTTTGCGGGTGAGGAAGTCAGCCTGGTCCTGCGGATGGCGGTACAGAACCGTCGCAAATGGCAGGGCATCATCAAGTCGGTGGAAGGCGAGATGATCACTGTGACCGTCGAGGGTAACGATGAAGTGTTCGCACTGAGCAATATTCAGAAAGCGAACCTGGTCCCCCACTTTTAAAAGTCCGGATTGAGGCTAACCAGGATGAATAAAGAAATCTTAGCTGTAGTAGAAGCCGTTTCTAATGAAAAAGCTCTGCCGCGTGAGAAAATCTTCGAAGCGCTGGAGAGCGCTTTGGCCACTGCGACCAAAAAGAAGTATGAGCAGGAAATCGACGTGCGCGTCAGTATCGATCGTCGCAGCGGCGATTTCGACACGTTCCGTCGTTGGGTAATCGTTGATGAAGTTACTCAGCCTACGCGTGAAATCACGCTGGACGCGGCTCGCTTCGAAGATGAAGCGCTCAATCTGGGCGATTACGTTGAAGATCAGATTGAATCTGTCACCTTTGACCGTATCACTACACAGACTGCGAAGCAGGTTATCGTTCAGAAAGTACGTGAAGCTGAGCGCGCAATGGTTGTGGACCAGTTCCGCGAGCAGCAAGGCGACATCATCACCGGTCAGGTGAAGAAAGTGAATCGCGACAACATCACGCTGGACCTGGGCAGCAACGCCGAGGCGGTGATCGTACGTGAAGATATGCTGCCACGTGAGAACTTCCGTCCGGGCGACCGTATTCGCGGCGTGCTGTATGCCGTGCGTCCTGAAGCGCGTGGTGCTCAGCTGTTTGTTACCCGTTCCAAACCTGAAATGCTGATCGAACTGTTCCGCATTGAGGTGCCGGAAATTGGTGAAGAAGTTATCGAAATTAAAGCGGCTGCCCGCGATCCGGGTTCACGCGCTAAAATTGCGGTAAAAACCAACGATAAACGTATCGATCCGGTAGGTGCCTGCGTCGGTATGCGCGGCGCACGCGTGCAGGCTGTTTCCAGTGAACTGGGCGGCGAGCGTATCGATATCGTGCTGTGGGATGATAATCCGGCACAGTTTGTAATTAACGCCATGGCGCCTGCCGATGTGGCGTCAATCGTGGTGGATGAAGATAATCACACCATGGATATCGCTGTTGAGGCCGGTAATCTGGCTCAGGCGATCGGCCGTAATGGCCAAAACGTGCGTCTGGCTTCCCAGCTGAGCGGCTGGGAGCTGAACGTGATGACCGTCGACGATCTGCAGGCTAAGCATCAGGCTGAAGCCCACGCAGCAATCGATATGTTCACGAAACATCTCGACATCGACGAAGAGTTCGCCACCATACTGGTGGAAGAGGGCTTCTCTTCGCTGGAAGAACTGGCCTATGTGCCAATGAACGAGCTGCTGGAAATTGACGGCCTCGACGAAGAGACCATTGAAGCCCTGCGTGAACGAGCCAAAAATGCGTTAACCACCCTGGCATTAGCGAAAGAAGAAAGCCTTGGTAATCAGGAGCCCGCTGAGGACTTGCTGAATCTTGAAGGCCTGGATCGTGCGCTGGCCTATCGCCTGGCGTCAAAAGGCGTTTGCACGCTGGAAGATCTCGCTGAGCAAGGTGTTGACGATCTGACAGATATTGAAGGGCTGGATGATGAGAAGGCCGGTGCGCTGATTATGGCTGCACGTAATATCTGCTGGTTCGGCGATGACGCGTAATAACAGGAAGGAACAGCATGACAGATGTAACCGTAAAATCGCTGGCCGCCGAAATTCAGACTCCGGTCGATCGCCTGGTACAGCAATTTGCTGATGCGGGGATCCCTAAGTCTGAAAACGACGCGGTGTCCCAGCAAGAGAAAGAGACCTTACTGTCCCACCTGAACCGTGAGCACGGTCAAACCAGTTCAGGTAAACTGACGTTGCAGCGCAAAACGCGCAGCACCTTGAATATTCCGGGCACCGGGGGTAAAAGTAAATCGGTGCAAATTGAAGTTCGCAAAAAGCGCACATATGTGAAGGGTGATGCAGAGGCTGAGCAGCAGGCTCAGGCAGAAGCGGAAGCTGAGGCACAGCGCGTAGCGGAAGAGCAGGCGCGTCGCGAGGCGGAAGAACAAGCCCGTCGCGAGGCTGAATTAAAAGCGCAACGTGAAGCCGAAGATAAAGCCAGGCGCGAAGCCGCTGACAAGGCTAAGCGTGAAGCAGCGGAAAAAGATAAAGTGACAAACCAACCTACCGATGAAGTGACCAAGGCTGCGCAGTCTGATAAAGCCCGTCGCGAAGCTGAAGCGGCTGAACTGAAGCGTAAAGCTGAAGAAGAAGCCCGTCGTAAGCTCGAAGAGAGCGCACGCCGCGTAGCGGAAGAAGCACGCCGCCTGGCAGAAGAGAAAGGCGCTGAGTGGGACAAACCTGAGGAAGAAGATAAAGGTGACTATCACGTCACAACTTCAACTCATGCCCGTCAGGCAGAAGACGAAAACGATCGTCAGGTTGAAGCGGGTCGTGCACGTGCACGCACCACGGCTAAAGCCACGCGTCCTGCCAAAAAAGGCAACAAGCACTCCGAAGCTAAAACCGATCGTGAAGAAGCGCGTGCGCAGGTTCGCGGTGGTAAAGGCGGTAAGCATCGCAAACCTAGCGCACTGCAGCAGGGCTTTAACAAGCCAGCGCAGGCCGTTAACCGCGACGTGATTATCGGCGAAACCATCACCGTAGCTGAACTGGCGAACAAGATGGCAGTGAAAGGTTCACTGGTCATCAAAGCGATGATGAAGATGGGCGCGATGGCGACTATCAACCAGGTTATCGACCAGGAAACTGCACAGCTGGTCGCGGAAGAGATGGGTCATAAAGTGATCCTGCGCCGCGAGAACGAGCTGGAAGAAGCGGTAATGGACGATCGTGATACTGATGCAGTGCAGGAGAGCCGTGCGCCGGTCGTGACCATCATGGGTCACGTTGACCACGGTAAAACCTCCCTGCTGGATTACATCCGCTCAACCAAAGTCGCCTCTGGCGAAGCGGGTGGTATTACCCAGCACATCGGTGCCTATCACGTTGAAACCGAAAACGGCATGGTCACCTTCCTGGATACCCCGGGACACGCCGCGTTTACCGCAATGCGTGCTCGCGGTGCGCAGGCAACGGATATCGTTATCCTGGTCGTTGCTGCGGATGATGGCGTGATGCCACAGACCGTCGAAGCGATTCAACACGCAAAAGCGGCCGGCGTACCGGTTGTGGTTGCAGTGAACAAGTGCGACAAACCAGAAGCCGATCCGGACCGCGTGAAGAACGAGCTGACTCAGTACGGCATCATTCCGGAAGAGTGGGGCGGCGAAAACATGTTCGTCAACGTTTCTGCGAAAGCGGGTACCGGTATCGACGATCTGCTGAACGCCATTCTGCTGCAGGCGGAAGTGCTTGAGCTGACCGCTATTCGTGAAGGTATGGCAAGCGGTGTGGTTATCGAATCCTTCCTGGATAAAGGTCGTGGTCCGGTCGCTACCGTGCTGGTACGTGAAGGTACGCTGAACAAAGGCGATATCGTACTGTGTGGCTTCGAGTATGGCCGCGTACGTGCGATGCGTGACGAACTGGGACGCGAAGTACAGGAAGCAGGCCCATCGATTCCGGTTGAGATCCTGGGTCTCTCTGGCGTACCGGCAGCGGGTGATGAAGCGACTGTGGTCCGTGACGAGAAGAAAGCGCGTGAAGTTGCTCTCTATCGTCAGGGTAAATTCCGCGAAGTGAAACTGGCGCGTCAGCAGAAGTCGAAGCTGGAAAACATGTTTGCGAACATGACTGAAGGCGAAGTCTCAGAGCTGAACATCGTTCTGAAGTCTGACGTACAGGGCTCGGTAGAAGCGATCTCCGATTCGCTGCTGAAACTCTCCACCGACGAAGTGAAGGTGAAGATTATCGGTTCTGGCGTGGGCGGTATCACCGAAACCGACGCTACGCTGGCGGCCGCTTCCAATGCGATCATCCTCGGCTTTAACGTCCGTGCTGACGCTTCTGCGCGTCGCGTGATTGATGCTGAAAACGTCGACCTGCGTTACTACTCCGTCATCTATAATCTGATTGACGAAGTAAAAGCTGCGATGAGCGGTATGCTGGCGCCGGAATTCAAACAGCAGATCATCGGTCTGGCCGAAGTACGTGATGTGTTTAAATCACCGAAATTTGGCGCGATCGCGGGCTGTATGGTTACCGAAGGCAACATCAAGCGTCACAACCCAATTCGTGTCCTGCGCGACAACGTGGTTATCTATGAAGGCGAGCTGGAATCCCTGCGTCGCTTCAAAGATGACGTCAACGAAGTGCGTAACGGCATGGAGTGTGGTATCGGTGTGAAGAACTACAACGACGTTCGCGTTGGCGATATGATCGAAGTGTTCGAAATCATTGAAATTAAACGCACCATCGCATAATTCACTTATCGATGTACTGCAATTTGGGAGGCCACTGGCCTCCCGAATTATTTGGGAGATATCATTATGGCGAAAGAATTTGGTCGCCCGCAGCGGGTTTCTCAGGAGCTGCAAAAAGAGATCGCGATTATTCTGCAGCGTGAAATCAAAGATCCGCGTCTGGGTATGATGGTGACGGTCTCTGGCGTTGAAGTGTCGCGCGATCTGGCCTATGCCAAAGTATTTGTGACTTTCCTGAACGATCAGGATGAAGAAGCGGTAAAAAATGGTCTGAAAGCGCTGAAAGAGGCGTCAGGCTACATCCGCATTCTGCTGGGCAAAGCGATGCGTCTGCGCATTGTGCCGGAGCTGACCTTCTTCTATGACAACTCACTGATTGAAGGGATGCGCATGTCAAATCTGGTCTCTAACGTGATCAGAAACGATGCAGAACGGCGCGGTGAAACCCCGGCGGAAGATGACAAGGAGGACTGATGAGTCGTCCTCGTCGTCGCGGCCGCGACGTACACGGTGTCTTCCTGCTGGATAAGCATCAGGGCGCGTCGTCCAATGATGTGCTGCAAAAAGTTAAGCGCCTGTTTAATGCTAACAAAGCGGGTCATACCGGTGCGCTGGATCCCCTTGCCACCGGTATGCTGCCGGTTTGTCTGGGCGAGGCCACCAAGTTTTCGCAGTATCTGCTCGACTCTGATAAGCGTTATCGCGTTATCGCCCGGCTGGGCGAACGTACCGATACTTCAGACGCAGATGGCAACATTGTGGAAACCCGCCCGGTGACCTTCAGCCAGCCTGAGCTGGATGCGGCGCTGGAGAGTTTTCGCGGTGATACGATGCAGGTGCCGACTATGTTCTCGGCGCTGAAATATCAGGGTCGCAAGCTCTATGAGTATGCGCGCGAAGGCGTTACCGTGCCGCGTGAAGCCCGACCCATCACCGTATTTGAGCTGCAGTTTATTCGCCATGAAGGTGATGAGCTGGAGCTGGAGATCCACGTCTCCAAAGGCACCTATATTCGTACTATCATCGACGATCTGGGTGAGAAGCTGGGCTGTGGCGCGCATGTCATTATGCTGCGTCGTCTGCAGGTCGCACGCTACCCGATTGCACGAATGATGACGCTGGAGCAGCTGCAGGCGGTGGCAGCAGAAGCCACCGCGGCTGAAACGCCTGACTACAGCGCGCTCGATGCGCTGCTGCTGCCAATGGACAGCCCGGCGGAAGATTTTCCGGTGGTCAATCTGCCCGTTACGGTTGCCGCCAGCTTTAAGCAGGGTATGCCGGTCCAGGCTGCGGATACGCCGGCAGCAGGTCTGGTAAGGGTCACGGAAGGTGAGGCACAAAAATTCATCGGTATGGCTGAAATCGCCGCCGATGGACGGGTAGCGCCACGCCGGCTGGTGGTGGAGTTTCCTGGCTGACCGTGCTGCTCATCTTTGCTGCAACAGCGCATTTGCGTTGCCTGCGGGCGCAGAGTAGAATAGCGCGGCTTTAAAAGCGGGCTGCTGAATTAGAGATCGGCACCCATACATTCATTTTTTTACTGGAGTTTATTATGTCTCTAAGCGTAGAAGCTAAAGCAGAGATCGTTGCTAAATATGGTCGTGGCGCTAACGACAGCGGTTCAACTGAAGTTCAGGTTGCTCTGCTGACTGCTCAGATTAACCACCTGCAGGGTCACTTCTCTGAGCACAAGAAAGACCACCACAGCCGTCGCGGTCTGCTGCGCATGGTATCCCAGCGTCGTAAGCTGCTGGACTATCTGAAGCGTAAAGACGTTGCTCGCTACACCAGCCTGATCGAGAGCCTGGGTCTGCGTCGCTAAGTCTGAAGAATCTGATCAGGGATGTAGCGCATGCACTATGCAAAAAAACGCATCTGACGATCAGATTTGTGCGAGTTTCGCGAAAAGGGGGCCTTTAAGGCCCCTTTTTTCGAGCAATCCGCAGCAATCCAGACCAAACTCATGTATTGTTGCTGAGTGTGATCTTTGTTTGCAGAGGTTCGCGCGGCTAATGAGAGGCTTTGCCGCAGGGGCGGTTGAGGGTTGTCATTAGTCGCGAGGATGCGACAAAGATCGGTTATCACTGGCGAGCCGCAATGGCTCTGCCCTGAATTTAAGGATGTTAATTTTGCTGAATCCGATCGTACGCAAATTCCAATATGGTCAGCATACCGTCACGCTGGAAACCGGCATGATGGCACGTCAGGCTACCGCGGCTGTTATGGTAAGCATGGATGACACAGCGGTATTTGTAACCGTTGTTGGCCAGAAGAAAGCGAAACCAGGCCAGGACTTTTTCCCGCTGACCGTTAACTATCAGGAGCGTACCTATGCTGCTGGTCGTATCCCGGGCAGCTTCTTCCGTCGCGAAGGCCGTCCAAGCGAAGGCGAAACCCTGATTGCGCGTCTGATTGACCGCCCGGTGCGTCCGCTGTTCCCGGAAGGCTTCGTTAACGAAGTGCAGGTTATCGCTACTGTCGTTTCTGTTAACCCTCAGGTTAACCCGGACATCGTGGCAATGATTGGTGCCTCTGCTGCGCTGTCACTGTCAGGTATTCCGTTCAACGGTCCAATCGGTTCTGCTCGCGTTGGTTACATCAACGACCAGTATGTCCTGAACCCGACCGCAGATGAGATCAAACAGTCACGTCTGGACCTGGTGGTTGCCGGTACCCAGAACGCGGTACTGATGGTTGAATCGGAAGCCGATATCCTGACTGAAGAGCAGATGCTCGGCGCCGTGGTATTTGGCCACGACCAGCAGCAGGTTGTTATCGAAAACATCAACGCGCTGGTTGCCGAAGCGGGCAAACCGCGCTGGGACTGGAAGCCAGAAGCGACTAACGATGCACTGATTGCACGTGTTGCCGCGCTGGCGGAAGCGCGCATCGCTGATGCTTACCGCATCACCGATAAGCAGGAGCGTTACGCACAGGTTGGCGTGATCAAAGATGAGACGATCGCTGCCCTGCTGGCTGAAGATGCTGCGCTGGATGATGCAGAAATCGGCGATATCGTGCATAGCCTCGAGAAGAATGTGGTTCGTACCCGCATCCTGAGCGGCGAACCGCGTATCGATGGTCGCGAAAAAGATATGATCCGCGGTCTGGACGTTCGTACCGGCGTACTGCCGCGTACGCACGGCTCTGCGCTGTTCACCCGTGGTGAAACGCAGGCGCTGGTTGCTGCTACGCTGGGCACCGCACGCGATGCGCAGAACCTGGATGAGCTGATGGGCGAGCGTACCGACAGCTTCCTGTTCCACTACAACTTCCCTCCATACTCAGTGGGCGAAACCGGCATGGTTGGCTCACCAAAGCGTCGTGAAATTGGTCACGGTCGTCTGGCGAAGCGTGGCGTACTGGCAGTTATGCCTAAGCAGGAAGAGTTCCCGTACACCGTACGCGTTGTATCAGAAATCACTGAATCAAACGGTTCTTCTTCTATGGCTTCCGTTTGCGGTGCTTCACTGGCACTGATGGACGCAGGCGTACCGATCAAAGCAGCCGTTGCCGGTATTGCTATGGGTCTGGTGAAGGAAGATGAGAAGTTTGTCGTGCTGTCTGACATCCTGGGCGATGAAGATCACCTTGGCGATATGGACTTCAAAGTAGCGGGTAGCCGTGAAGGTATTACCGCGCTGCAGATGGACATCAAAATCGAAGGCATCACCCGCGAAATCATGCAGGTTGCGCTGAACCAGGCTAAGGGTGCGCGTCTGCATATCCTGAGCGTCATGGAGCAGGCTATCAGCACGCCGCGTCAGGAGATCTCTGAATTCGCACCGCGTATTTACACCATTAAGATCAGCTCTGACAAGATCAAAGATGTGATTGGTAAAGGCGGCTCGGTAATCCGTGCGCTGACCGAAGAGACCGGTACTACCATTGAAATCGAAGATGACGGCACCGTAAAAATCGCTGCGACCGACGGTCAGAAAGCGAAAGAAGCGATTCGTCGTATCGAAGAGATCACCGCTGAGATTGAAGTGGGCCGCATCTACTCCGGTAAAGTTACCCGTATCGTTGATTTCGGTGCGTTCGTGGCTATCGGTGGCGGTAAAGAAGGTCTGGTTCATATTTCTCAGATTGCCGACAAGCGCGTAGAGAAAGTGACCGACTACCTGCAGATGGGTCAGGAAGTACCGGTTAAGGTGATGGAAGTTGACCGTCAGGGCCGCGTACGTCTGAGCATCAAAGAGGCAACTGAGCAGAAGCCGGCAGAAGCCGCTGCTGCTGTGGACGCTTCTGACGCTGAATAAGCGTGTCCTGATTAGCCCCTTTCTGCCCGGCAGAAAGGGGTGTTTGTATACTCTGGTATCGTCAATTCACGGTCGCTGTGCCGATAAGTTGACACCGCCAGGGTATCATCGCGAGGGCGGGAACCCTTGTGCATAGCAGGCGGATGACAGGATGGTTATCCCAATGTTTGTATCGGGAGTGGGAAATGAAGCCTTTTTTGCGCTGGTGTATTGTTGCGACAGCTATTTCGCTGGCAGGATGCAGCAACTCCAATTGGCGTAAGAACGAAGTTCTGGCAGTACCTTTGCAGCCCACACTGCAGCAAGAGGTCATTCTGGCGCGAATGGAACAAATTCTTGCCAGTCGGGCCCTGACCGACGATGAACGCGCACAGCTGTTATATGAGCGCGGAGTGTTGTATGATAGTTTGGGTCTGAGGGCACTGGCGCGGAACGATTTCTCGCAAGCGCTGTCTATAAGACCAGATATGCCAGAAGTGTTTAACTATCTTGGTATATACTTAACGCAGGCTGGCAACTTTGATGCCGCCTACGAAGCGTTTGATTCTGTACTTGAGCTTGATCCAACTTACAATTATGCGCATTTAAACCGCGGTATCGCTCTCTACTACGGTGGTCGATACAGGTTAGCGCAAGATGATCTGCTGGCGTTTTATCAAGACGATCCTAACGATCCGTTCCGCAGCCTCTGGCTCTATCTCACTGAAAGCGAGATAGACAAAGACCAGGCTAAAGTAGCGCTGAAACAGCGTTATGACAAAGCGGCTAAGGACCAATGGAGATGGAATATTGTCGAGTTCTACCTGGGCGACATCAGTGAAAAAACATTGATGGAACGTCTCAAGGCGGACGCAACGGATAACACCTCGCTCGCTGAACATCTCAGTGAAACCAACTTCTATTTAGGTAAGTACTACCTAAGTCTGGGGGAGAAGGACGACGCGAAAGCGTTGTTCAAACTGGCGGTGTCTAACAACGTTAACAACTTTGTTGAACACCGATACGCATTGTTGGAACTGGCGCAACTCGGCCAGACACAAGACGATTTATCAGAATCTGACCAGCAATAGCTGACGAACTTTTATTGCCTGTTGTACCTGTAAAGTCATCATCTCCAGAGGTGAGGGCTTTTCTGTTCGTCAAAACTTCTAATTTGAGCCGGTTCACACTTTTTGATGAAAATGACTGAAAATTTTCACGACGAGTTATGTAGACTGGCCGCCGCAATCTAAGAGGCACGTGTACTACATGACTGATATTCAAACCACTTTTGCTGATCTGGGCCTGAACGCCGACATCCTCGAATCTCTGAACGGTATGGGCTACGTTAAGCCTTCCCCAATCCAGGCTGAGTGTATTCCTCACCTGCTGGCGGGCCGCGATGTTCTGGGTATGGCGCAGACCGGTAGTGGTAAAACCGCGGCGTTCTCACTGCCGCTGTTAAACAACGTTGATCCTTCTGTCCGCGCACCACAGATTCTGGTGCTGGCACCGACCCGCGAACTGGCGGTGCAGGTGGCTGAAGCGATGACAGAATTCTCTAAACATATGCGTAACGTCAACGTCGTGGCCCTGTATGGCGGCCAGCGTTATGACGTACAGCTGCGCGCCCTGCGTCAGGGACCACAGATCGTTGTGGGTACCCCGGGCCGCCTGCTGGACCACCTGAAGCGTGGTACTCTGGACCTCTCTAACCTGCGTGGTCTGGTTCTGGACGAAGCTGATGAAATGCTGCGTATGGGCTTCATCGAAGACGTTGAAACCATCATGGCGCAGATCCCGGAAGGTCATCAGACCGCACTGTTCTCTGCAACTATGCCAGAAGCGATTCGTCGTATTACCAAACGCTTCATGAAAGATCCACAGGAAGTGCGTATCCAGTCAAGCGTGACCACGCGTCCGGATATTTCACAGTCTTACTGGACCGCTTACGGCCGTAAAACTGAAGCGCTGGTGCGTTTCCTGGAAGCAGAAGACTTTGATGCAGCCATCATTTTCGTGCGTACCAAAAACGCAACGCTGGAAGTGGCTGAAGCCTTAGAGCGCAGCGGCTACAACAGTGCCGCGCTGAACGGCGACATGAACCAGGCACTGCGTGAGCAGACGCTGGAGCGCCTGAAAGATGGCCGTCTTGATATCCTGATTGCAACCGACGTTGCGGCGCGCGGTCTGGACGTTGAGCGTATCAGCCTGGTTGTTAACTACGATATCCCGATGGATGCGGAGTCTTATGTTCACCGTATCGGCCGTACCGGTCGTGCGGGCCGCGCTGGCCGTGCGCTGCTGTTCGTTGAGAACCGCGAGCGTCGTCTGCTGCGTAACATTGAACGCACCATGAAGCTGACTATTCCGGAAGTAGAACTGCCAAACGCAGAGCTGCTGGGTGAGCGTCGTCTGGCCAAATTTGCAGCAAAAGTACAGCAGCAGCTGGAAAGCAGCGATCTGGATCAGTATCGCGCGCTGCTGAGCAAAATGCAGCCGGAAGAAGAGCTAGATATCGAAACGCTGGCGGCTGCCCTGCTGAAAATGGCTCAGGGTGAACGTCCACTGATCGTACCGGCTGACGCGCCGCGTCCGCAGCGTCGTGAGTTCCGCGATCGTGATGACCGCGCTGACCGTCCGCGTCGTGACCGCGACAGCCGTGGTGAGAGCCGTGATGGCGATCGTCCACGTCGTGAGCGTCGTGACGTTGGCGACATGCAGCTTTACCGCATTGAAGTGGGTCGCGATGACGGCGTTGAAGTTCGCCACATTGTGGGTGCTATCGCTAACGAAGGCGATATCAGCAGCCGCTACATTGGTAACATCAAGCTGTTTGGCACGCACTCCACCATCGAACTGCCAAAAGGCATGCCGGGTGAAGTTCTGCAGCACTTCACGCGCACGCGTATTCTGAACAAGCCGATGAATATGCAGCTGCTGGGTGATGCACAGCCGCACGAGCGTACTGAGCGCCGCAGTGGCGGTCGTGACTTCGGTGGCGAGCGTCGCAGCAGCGCACCGCGTGGCGACAGTGCACCACGTGGTGAAGGCGCACCGCGTCGCTTCTCCGAGCGTCGTGAAGGTGGCCGCGAAGGCGGACGCTTTAGCCGCGAAGCGGGCCGTGGCCCACGTCGCGACGAAGGCACCTCACGTCGTCGTGATGCATAATCGCTAAACGTTAAGCAATAAAAAGGGACGCCATGCGGCGTCCCTTTTTTATCTCTTTTACTCAACCTGCTACAGCGTGCCGGCAGCTTCCATCGCCAGCGCAAATGAGCGCAGCCGCGCTTTGGGATCGAAGATCTGACCGTTGACCATGATCTCATCCGCCTGCGTTTCGCGCTGCAACGCTGCCAGACCGTGACGCACCTTTTCGCTATCGCCCACAATCGACATGCTCAGCGCCTGCTGCACGCCATACTGCTCTGACGGCGACCAGAGACTATCCATATTTTCCACCGGCGCAGGCAGCGGGCCCGGCTTGCCGCGGCGCAGGTTGATAAACTGCTGCTGCATGGAGGTAAACAGGAAGCGCGCGTCGCGCTCACTCTCTGCCGCCACAATATTCACACAGACCATAGCGTATGGCTTAGCCAGGCGTGCCGAAGGCTGGAACTTCTCACGGTACAGATGCAGCGCCTGCAGCAGCAGATCCGGGGCGAAGTGCGAGGCAAAGGCAAACGGCAGCCCGAGCTTCGCCGCCAGCTGAGCGCTGTAAAGGCTTGAGCCGAGCAGCCACACCGGAATTTTCAGGCCGAGGCCCGGCACTGGCTGTACCGGATGATGCTCGCCTTCTTCAGCATCAAACCAGCGCAGCAGCTCAGCGACATCTTCCGGGAAGCTGTCGGCCTGGGCGCTGGAGAGATGACGGCGCAGCGCCATCATCGTGCGCTGATCGGAACCCGGTGCACGGCCCAGCCCGAGATCGATGCGACCAGGGTAGAGCGACTCCAGGGTACCGAACTGCTCGGCAATCACCAGCGGCGCATGGTTAGGCAGCATAATCCCGCCGGATCCAAGCCGCAGGGTTTCGGTATTTGCCGCGAGATACCCGATCAGCACCGAGGTCGCCGCGCTGGCAATACCGGTCATGTTGTGATGCTCAGCGAGCCAGTAGCGGTGGAAACCCAGCGCTTCCGCCTGACGCGCCAGCGCCAGTGAATGGTGAAAGGCGTCGCGCGCAGACGCGCCTTGCGGAATAGGAGCCAGATCCAGCACGGACAGGCGAACAGGTTTTTTCTCAGACATGAGTACTCCAGCAAATGATGGCGCAGGCGTTGAACAGCCTGCTGCCATAAGTATTACGCAACATTACCCATATTAAAACTGCTATTAAGGGCAGGGATGTAGCCGGATTGTGCCTTTATTAACCATTTTTCCGGAAGGTATACCCCTGCCGCTGCGCTATTTTCCTGACGCGTAATAGCAGGCTTGTTGATCTCAGCAGGGAGGACTGCGCGACAGAGATGGCATAATTGATAACCTGTTATAAATACGCAGAGCCACACCGTTCGTAACCGTACGCCGCCGGTTAGGGGAAAAAGCCTGCTGAATAGGCGTATATTGCGGGCAAAGCGGGTACGGAGATGGAAAAAACTCTTTTGCAACAACTCTTAAACGCGCAATTTCGTCATGTTTTTGCTGAAGGTGAGTTAGACTTTCTGCAAGGGCGCGGCCTGGGCGATCGGATTGCTGCGAGTCAGTTTTGCCGCATCGCCACGCTGCAGGAGGCGTCTGACCGTTTCACGCGATGCCGAAACAGATGCCGGGTTTCGCGGCGAAGCCAACGACTTGCTGCTGGTAGCTGCTCAGGCTAAGGCAGAAGGGAACAGAAGGCGCAGGCTTATGCGTCACGCACGGGGATGCCATGTTAATTCGTACTGAGATTGGCGTTGATGCTGCCGGCATCGACAGCCTGTTAAAACGCAGTTTTGCGACCCCAGCTGAAGCTGAACGGGTACAGCAGCTGCGCGAAGATGGATTGCTCACGCTGGGCGTGGTGGCAACCGATGATGAGGGTCAGGTGCTGGGCTATGCTGCTTTCAGTCCGGTAACGCTGCAGGGTGAAGATCGTAACTGGGTGGCGCTGGCTCCACTGGCCGTTGACAGTTCGGTACGCGGGCAGGGCCTGGCAAAGCAGCTGGTTTATGAGGGGCTCGATTCACTGAATGAATTCAGCTACAGCGCGGTGGTGGTGCTGGGCGATCCCGCATTTTACCAGCCGCTGGGCTTTGAGTCGGCGGCCCATCATGGGCTGCACTGCCGCTGGCCCGACAGCGAGGCGACATTCCAGATTTACAAGCTGGCAGACGATGCGTTCAGCGGCGCAGAAGGGTTAGTGGTATTTGCTGCGCCTTTTAACCACGCTGAGTAAACCAGGTGGTCAGACACGCCGGCTGTTGCGCTATCAGCAGCAGTTTGTGGGTACGGGCGAGTTGTTTGACCTGATACTCCAGTCGTGAAGCCGCAGCGCGGTCACCGGCAGGGCAGTGAAACATCAGCGTAAGCGGCCCTTTACCGCGCAGCGAGCGGGCGCCGCGTCCCTGCTGATGCTGCAGCAGCCGGCGCGCCACATCGGTGGTAATTCCGGTATAGATCATCCCGGCAGCGGTTTGCAGCATATAAAGCTGCCAGTTCTGTTCCATTTCTCAGACCTCAAAACAAAGCACCAGCAGTGTAACGTGCCGCCGCGTTCACGGCTATGTGCAGGGAGCGACCTTTGTCCGATCTGTCTCATTTACTGCGCTACCTGAAGAAACAGCATGTGCTTTCGCTTTGCGCCAGCGCATCGGAAGAGCTGTGGTGCGCTAATTGCTACTATCTGTTTGATGAAGCACAGATGGCATTCTGGCTGATGAGCGACACCGCCACGCGTCACGGTGCCATGATGCTGCATAACCCGCAGGTCGCAGGCACCATTAATGGCCAGCCGAAAAGTGTTCAGATGCTTAAAGGCGTCCAGTATCGCGGACATATCCGGCTAAGCGAGGATGCGCAGGCGTTAAGCGCCTATCAGCGCCGTTTTCCGGTCGCAAAAAAAGTCACCGCGCCTCTGTGGCAGCTCACGATAGATGAGCTGAAGATGACGGATAACACACTGGGTTTTGGCAAGAAAATCAGCTGGCAGCGTATCGCATCATAAATACACCAGGGGCGCATGAATGCGCCCCCTACAGATCGTGCAATCACAGGGGCGGCATTCATGCCGCCCTGGGTCAGATATATCATGCCGCCCTGGATACTACAGGCGGCCGGGATATTATGATGCGCTCAGGATGCGCAGCGATTCGCGGTTAAATGCCGGCAGATCTTCCGGGGTGCGGCTGGTGACCAGCTTGTCATCATCCACGACCACTTCTTTGTCGTAAAAATCGGCACCCGCGTTACGCAAATCGATCGCAATCGCTTTCACACAGGTCATCTTGCGGCCGCGCACGCCGTTGGCGCTGATCAGCAGCTGTGGACCGTGACAAATAGCGAAAATCGGTTTGCCGCTGGCAACAAACTCTTTGGTGAAATTGACAAAGCGATCGTCACCGCGCAGCGCGTCGGGGGAGTGGCCGCCCGGCAGCAGCAGTGCATCAAATTCTGCTGCACTGACGTGATCGATATCTTTATCAATCTTCACTTCTGCTTTGCCCTGTTTACCTTTCACCGTTTTTCCTGCCTGCATCTCAATGGTGACCACTTCATGGCCCGCCTGGGTGTAAGCATCCGCTGGTGAGGTAAATTCAGAATCCTCAAAATCATCGGTGATCAGAACCGCTATTTTCTTGCCCATCTTCTCTTCTCCATGTGGTTAACGAACCCAGGGTTCGTTGCATGAGTGACCTGACAAGTCTGGACGCTAATCACTGAAACGCAAGCCCGGCGGCGCAATGTCTTCCGCAGGCGGCGGCTGGCGCAACCACCAGATCTTTTGATTACGACTGCCGCGCCACTGCAGCCGTGCATCCTTTTCAGCCTCAACAAAGCGGCCATCAATAAGCACATCGATAGCGTCGAGTATCACCCGCTGAGCGGCAGAAAGCTCAGCCAGCTCATAGCCGGTCCAGAGCCAGATATCTTTACCGGGGCAGTCGCGCCGCACGCGCCGCACCAGCCGGCGAATATGCGGTACGTTGTGCGGATGCAGCGGATCGCCCCCGCTGAGCGATAAGCCCTGACGCGGCACGCGGGTATCGTTGAGATCGGCAATCAGCTGTTCTTCCATCTGCAGCGTAAAGGGTGTGCCCGTGTCGGTGCGCCAGGTGCGCGGGTTATAGCAGCCCCGGCACCGATGCTCGCAGCCCGCGACAAACAGCGTGCAGCGCGTGCCCGGCCCGTTCACCACGTCAATGTCATAATAGCCATGAATACGCATCATTTCGGCAGGCCGCCACTCATGTGCTTCACGCGTCGCTGCACCTCCTGCTGTTTACCGGCATTGAAGGGGCGGGCGTCCGGGCTGCCAAGATAGCCGCAGACGCGGCGCGTGACGGAGACCCGGGCAGGGTCGCGATTGCCACAGGCGGGACAGGTAAAGCCTTTGCTGGTGCAGCTGAACTCGCCGCTGAAGCCGCAGGCGTAGCACTCATCGATCGGCGTATTGGTGCCGTAGTAGGGCACGCGGTGATAGCTGTAGTCCCAGACATCTTCCAGCGCTTTCAGGTTGTGCTGCAGGCTGGGATATTCGCCGTAACAGATAAAGCCGCCGCTGCTGATGGCCGGATAGGGCGCTTCAAAATCGATTTTATCGTACGGATTCACCTTCTTCTCTACATCAAGGTGGAAGCTGTTGGTGTAGTAGCCTTTATCGGTCACGCCCGGAACCACACCAAATTCCGCTGCATCGAGGCGACAGAAGCGATCGCACAGGTTTTCACTCGGCGTGCTGTAGAGGCTAAAGCCGTAGCCGCTCTCCGCTTTCCACGCGCTGGCCGCCGCGCGCAGGCGGGAAACAATCGCCACGCCTTTTGCCTGCAGCGCGGGCGAATCGTAAGGGTGCTGCGCATTACCGCTCAGCGCATTCAGCGTCTCATGCAGACCAATAAAGCCAAGCGAAACCGACGCGCGTCCGTTGCGGAACAGAACGCCAATCTCTTCATCAGCCTGCAGCCGTATGCCGCACGCTCCCTCCATGTAAAGAATCGGCGCCACGCGCGCTTTGGTGCGTTCAAGACGCGCGATACGCGTCATCAGGGCCTGCTTTGTCAGCACCAGTCGCTTATCGAGCAGTTGCCAGAAGCGGTCATCATTGCCCTGCGCCTCCAGCGCAATGCGCGGCAGATTGATCGTCACCACGCCGAGGTTGCAGCGCCCGTCATGAACCGGCTCTCCCTGCACGTCATAGCGGTCGAGAAAGCTGCGGCAGCCCATCGGCGTTTTAAATGAGCCGGTCACCGCCACAACCTGGTCATAATTGAGGATGTCGGGATACATGCGTTTAGCGGCGCAGCGCAGCGCCAGCTGTTTGATATCATAATTAATGTCGCCCGGTCGACGGTTAATCCCCTCGCGGATGGCAAAAACCAGCTTGGGAAATACCGCCGTTTTATGGTTTTTACCCAGCCCGGCGATACGGTTGTGCAGAATCGCCCGCTGGATCATGCGTGCTGCTTCGCAGGTGCCAAGCCCGAAGCCAAAGGTCACAAACGGGGTCTGGCCGTTGGCGGTGTGCAGCGTATTGACTTCATATTCCAGCGACTGAAACGCGTCATAGCACTCTTTTTCAGTGCGTTCCCGGGCATACTCCTCCGCGCGGGCGATCTGCCACGCCGCCGCGACCTGCCGATGCTTCGCCATGCTTAATTCCACAAACGGCGCCAGCACTTCATCAATGCGGTTAAGCGTCGTGCCGCCATAAATATGGCTGGCGACCTGCGCGATGATCTGCGCGGTAACGGCGGTGGCGGTGGCGATCGATTTCGGCGGCTCGATCTCCGCATTGCCCATTTTGAAGCCCCGGGTCAGCATGCCGCGCAGGTCGACCAGCATGCAGTTGAACATCGGGAAAAAGGGGGCGTAATCGAGATCGTGATAGTGGATCTCGCCGCGATCGTGCGCCTCGGCCACCGCGCGCGGCAGCAGATGCCGCTGCGCATAATGTTTTGCCACGATGCCCGCCAGCAGGTCGCGCTGGGTCGGGATGACATTACTGTCTTTGTTCGCATTCTCATGCAGCAGCGCGGTGTCGGTCTGCTCCACCAGCCCCCTGATGGCGTGATGCAGCCGGCTGCGCTGCTCGCGCGCCCGGTCCCGGTCGTGGCGATACTCAATCCACGCGCGCGCCACCGCCGGTTTACCGGCATGCATCAGCGCCTCTTCAGCCGCCAGCTGGATCTCATGGATATCGACTTCCGCGCGCGCGGCCAGCTGTTGACCAATCTGCTCAGCCAGCGCCCGGCACCAGGCAGGATCGCACTGCGCCACTGCCTCTGCCGCCGCCGCAATGGCCTGTTCAATACGCTGTATATCAAAGGGGACTCTGCAGCCGTCGCGTTTTATAACCGTCGTCACCATTCACCACTCCTGAGCTATATATAGATATTTCAGGTAGTGTAATGACTATATGTTGTGTCCGGGGCGGGATTAATTGCGTATGGCTTGATATGCCGCAAGGAAGTGGTGAGTCCCCCCTCCCGGCCGGGAGAGGGGCAGGGGATCAGCGACGTACGGCGATCGCTTCAATCTCAATTTTGACATCTTTAGGCAGGCGGGCGACCTCGACACAGGAGCGCGCCGGGAAGCTGGCCTGATGCTCAGTAAAAAACGCCTCGTAAGTGGCGTTAACCGTGGCAAAGTCGTTGAGGTCTTTGACAAAGACCGTGGTTTTGACAATGTCGCCAACCTGCAGACCGGCTGCTTCAACAATCGCTTTGACATTCTCCAGCGACTGGCGCGCCTGGGCTGCCACATCATCGGCGACCGCGCCGGTTGCCGGATCGACCGGGATCTGTCCGGAGGTGATAATCATGCTGCCGAGATCTACGCCCTGCACATAGGGACCGATAGCGGCGGGAGCCTGTTCCGTACTGATTTCGCGAGACATCGTTTCTCCTCAGAAGTGCGCGGCCAGCGGGGCGCTCGCCGCGTAAGCAAGGGTTCCCATTATAGGGAGCGGTCAGATGATTACCAGTGACCCAGCACCACATGGCGGGCAAACGACTTCTCGCAATATTTACACTGCAGGTGGATATCATCTTCACGCTGCTTTACCGCAAAGCTGGAGAAAACCGGCTCGCTGCGGCTGATACAGTTGCTGTTCGGGCAGGTCAGCACCTGCTCAATGCGCGCCGGCAGCGTTGGGGTAATTTTGGCCACCACCTCATACTCTTCGATACGGTTTACCGTAGCGTGCGGCGCATAAAACGCCAGCTGATTGATCTGATCTTCAGTAAGAAAAGTGTTCTCGATTTTGATCAGATCCTTACGTCCCATCTCGCCGGAAGGAAGGTTAAGGCCGATGGTAATACGCTGCTCGGTTTCCGTCAGGCGGAACAGCGACAGCAACGTAAATCCCGTCTGGGCCGGAATATGATCGATTACCGTGCCGCGTTTAATCGCTTCTACCTGCAGTTTATTATCCTGGGTCATGATCGTCGGCTCCTTAGTCTGTCAGTTCGCTATTCAGTACCAGCGCCAGAAGCGCCTGGCGGGCAAAAATGCCGTTCCCCGCCTGCTGGAAATACCAGGCATGGGGCGTGCTGTCGACGTCGGTGGCGATCTCATCCACGCGCGGCAGCGGATGCAGCACCTTCATATTGCCGCGCGCGCCGTGCAGATCGGCGGCGCGCAGAATGAACTGTGCCTTAACATTGGCGTACTCTGACGGATCGAGACGCTCTTTCTGCACCCGTGTCATATAAAGAATGTCGAGTTCAGGCAGCACCTCTTCAATGCTGTCGTGCCGCGTCCAGACAATGTTCTGTTCATCCAGCATATCGGTAATATAGGCGGGCATGGCGAGTGCTGACGGGGCGATAAAGTAAAAACGGTTGCCGGTGAATTTTGCCAGCGCCTGCGTAAGCGAGTGCACGGTACGGCCATATTTCAGATCGCCGACCATCGCGACGCTGAGGTTATCAAGCCGCCCCTGCGTTTCACGGATGGTAAAGAGATCGAGCAGGGTTTGCGTCGGATGCTGATTCGCACCATCGCCGGCGTTGAGGATCGGTACGCCGCCGGAAAATTCCGTGGCCAGACGCGCCGCACCCTCCTGCGGATGGCGCATCACGATAGCGTCAACGTAGGTGCCGATGACGGAAATGGTGTCGGCCAGCGTTTCGCCTTTCTTGCCCAGCGAGGTGTTACCGCCGTCGGCGAACCCGACCACCGATGCCCCCAGGCGATGCATCGCCGTCTCAAACGAGAGGCGGGTCCGGGTAGAGGCTTCGAAAAAACAGCTGGCAATCACATTATGCTTCAGCAGCTCAGGCTGCGGCTGCGCCTTAAGCCGGGCAGCGGTATGCAGCACCAGCTCCAGTTCATCGCGATTAAGATCGTTGATGGAAATGATGTGTTTGCGATATAGCGGGTTAGCCATAGCTTTCTCCTCAGTGCTGCCGGATAGCGGACAAAAAAAAGCCCCTTTACAGGGGCTTTATAACGATCGGTGAATAGCGGAAAGAAACAGCGGTGCCGCCTGCGTTCAGGCGGACGGGAGCGGCAAAATGTGGCTGGCACTGTGGCATATTTCCTCCGGCAAATTGTGGCGCATTATACGCATTCGCGGGCGGGCAGCAAGCGCTAAGTAAACGTTTGCCTGGCGTTAATCAGCGCTGAGCCAGCGTGGCCACCATCACTGCTTTAATGGTGTGCATGCGGTTTTCCGCCTGATCGAATACCACGCTGTGCGCCGACTCAAATACCTCTTCGCTGACTTCCATTCCGGCTTCCAGTCCGTACTGCGCCGCCAGCTGCTGGCCCAGCGTGGTTTTGTCATCGTGAAAAGCGGGCAGGCAGTGCAGAAACTTCACCTGCGGATTACCGGTCAGCGCCAGCATCGCGCTGTTAACCTGATAGGGGCGCAGCAGAGCGATACGCTCTTCCCACACCGATTTCGCCTCGCCCATAGAGACCCAGACGTCAGTATAGATAAAGTCTGCACCCTGCACGCCTTCGGCGATATTCTCCGTCAGCGTAATTTTGCCGCCGGTTTGCGCCGCCGCTGCCCGGCACGTCTCTACCAGCCCGCTCTCCGGCCAGCACGCTTCAGGCGCTACCAGACGCAAATCGAGCCCCGTCAGCGCGGCGGCCTCCAGCATGCTGTTGCCCATGTTATTGCGCGCGTCGCCCACATACACCAGCGTCATGTCGCTCAGCGCTTTACCCGGCAGCTGCTCCTGCATCGTGAGCAGATCGGCCAGCAGCTGCGTAGGATGAAACTCATCGGTCAGACCGTTCCACACTGGTACACCGGCGTGTTCAGCCAAAGTTTCCACCAGCGCCTGACCATAGCCGCGATACTGAATACCGTCATAGAAGCGTCCCAGCACCCGGGCGGTGTCTTTCATCGACTCTTTATGCCCAATCTGACTGCCGCCCGGCCCGAGATAGGTCACGTTTGCACCCTGATCGTAAGCGGCAACTTCGAAAGAGCATCGGGTACGGGTCGAGTCTTTTTCGAAGATGAGCGCAATATTTTTGCCGGTAAGGTAGCGCGGTTCACTGCCGCTTTTTTTGGCCTGCTTTAATTCAGCGGCCAGCGACAGCAGGCTGGCGATCTCTGCCGGAGTAAAATCCAGCAACCGCAGGAAATGTTTCGAATATAACTGGCTCATGCTTTGCTCCGTAAGCTGCTTAATAATGAATTAAAATTCAATTTAATGGTATGAATATTCATTTTCAACCCCGGCGCAAATAAACTTTCTGTTTTGTGTAGTGGCGCGCGAGGCAGTATGGGAAAATAATTGCATTCACTGCCACCATTTTGAGGACTCACACATGGCATACGAAGCATTGCTGGAAGAACAGCGCGAAGAGACGCGTCTGATCATCGAAGAGCTGCTGGATGACGGAAGCGATCCGGACGCGCTCTACACCATTGAACATCATCTCTCCTGCAACAACTTCGACTCGCTGGAAAAAGCGGCAGTTGATGCGTTTAAGCTGGGCTATGAAGTCACCGAGCCGGAAGAGCTGGAGCTGGAAGATGGCACCACGGTAATGTGTGTGGATATCCTCAGCGAATCTGCCCTGAAACCTGAACTGATCGATGCGCAGGTTGAGCAGCTGGTGAACCTGGTGGGCAAATACAACGTCGATTATGACGGCTGGGGTACCTACTTCGAAGATCCCAACGCGGAAGATGACGAAGACGAAGATGAAGAGATGGACGACGACGGCGAGGATAACGGCGTCCGTCACTGATTGTACCGGGCGGCGCCTGTCGCCCGTTTCACTTACCTGCCTGTAAAGACCACCGATGAATTACGCCCCGCTATTAGCACCCATCCACCAGTTCCTGCACTGTCGCACGCCTGAGGCGTGGATCGCAGAGGCGCGCAAACCGGAAAATCTTACGCTGCTGCTGACCGATCACATGGTATGTGAGCTGAAAGCGGCACAGACCGCCGTATGGCTGATCCGTAAATATGTGGCAGATAAACCGAGCGGTGAGGCGATTCTGGCGTGGCTCGAACCTTATGAGGCGTTTGTCTTTGGCGAAGCGCACAGCAGCGACTTCATCAATGCGCATAAAAATCTGACCAAAAGCGTTATCGTGCGCAACGAACTGCCGTGGGCGGATGAGATGGTGGAGAAGATGGTGCTGCTGATCAAAGAGGAGCTGCACCACTTTTATCAGGTATGGGAGATCATGCAGGCGCGCGGTCTGATTTACCGCAAAATCACCGCCAGCCGCTATGCAAAAGGGCTGCTGCGGGAGGTCACCACCCATGAGCCCGATACGCTGGTGGATAAGCTGATTTGCGGCGCCTATATTGAAGCGCGCTCCTGCGAACGGTTTGCCAGCCTGGCACCGCATCTGGATGCGCAGCTGGAGAAGTTCTATATCTCGCTGCTGCGTTCAGAAGCGCGTCACTATCAGGACTACCTTGCGCTGGCAGCGCAGATCTCACCGCGCGATATTACACCGCGCGTGCAGGCGATCGGCGCAGCGGAAGCGCGCCTGATCGGCGAGCCGGATACGGAGCTGCGCTTTCACAGCGGCGTGCCCGCGTTCTGAGTGCGGGCTTCTACGCCAGCGTTTTAAGCATCCGCACTTCGCAATCGACGTGACCGGTACAGCCCATGGCGCGGTCAATGTGCGTAAATCCCAGCGCTTCATAAAGCGCAATCGCCCGCGTCAGGCTGGCGGTGGTCTCCAGATAGCAGCGGCGGAACCCCTGCGCCTGGGCAAACGCCAGCGCGCGCAGCGCCAGTTCACGCGCCAGGCCGAGCCCGCGCACCTGCGGCAGAAAATACATCTTCTGGAGTTCGCAGATATCGGGCGCGCTGCACGCCAGCGGCGCAATGCCGCCGCCGCCCACGACGCTGCCTTCCAGCTCCACAATCCAGTAGGCGCTCCCTGGGGTACTGTAGAGTTCAAACAGGCTATCAAGCTGGGGATCGGCGACGGTATAGCCTTTATCCGCGGTCAGGCCAAACTCGGCTGACACCGTGCGGATCACCTGTGCAATCGGCTGGTTGTCCGCGGCGCAGATCGGGCGGACCTGCAGATTCAGTGAGGTGAGGGTGCTCATGGCAGAATTCCGGTAATAAAAAAGCCGGGCAGAGCCCGGCTTCGGTTAACGAACAGGTCTTAAGCGCTTACAATGCCGCAATCACGCCCTGCTGTTCAATCAGTTTTGCTTTTGACTGCTCCATCTCCGCCACGCGCTCGCGCTCTTTCGCGACCACCGCTTCCGGGGCGCGCGACACAAAGCCTTCGTTCGCCAGCTTGGTCTGGATCTTCTCAATCTCAACATCCAGCTTCAGCAGCTCTTTTGCCAGACGCTCCAGCTCCGCCTCTTTGTTGACCAGATCGGCCATCGGGATCAGCAGCTCTGCGCCCTCGACGATCTTGGTCACAGAGACCGGGCCTTTGTCGCCCGCCGGCAGGATCGTCAGGCTCGCGAGACGCGCCAGGCGGGAGAGGAAGTTGCGGTTCTCTTCCACGCGACGCTGTGCGTCAGCGGAACAGTCGCGCAGCAGCACATCCAGCGGCTTGCTCGGCGCGATGTTCATCTCAGCACGGATATTACGTACCGCGACAATCGCCTGTTTCATCCACTCAATGTCTGCCTGCGCTGCGGCATCCTCATTCGCCGCGTCATACTGCGGGAACGGCTGCAGCATAATGGTGTCATGATCGATGTTTTTCAGCACTTTTACGCGCTGCCAGATAGTTTCCGTAATAAACGGAATAATCGGGTGTGCCAGACGCAGCAGGGCTTCCAGCACCGTTACCAGCGTGTTGCGCGTGCCGCGCAGCTCCGCTTCGCTGCCGCTGTTCATCACCGGCTTGGTCAGCTCCAGATACCAGTCGCAGAACTGATTCCAGGTGAAGTCATAGAGAATATTGGCCGCGATATCGAAGCGATAGCTGTCCAGCGCCTCACGGTACGCTTTCACCGTGCGGTTAAACTCGCTCAGGATCCAGCGATCCGCCAGCGACAGCTTCAGTTCGCCACCCTGCTGACCGCAATCCTGATCTTCGGTATTCATCAGCACAAAGCGGCTGGCGTTCCACAGCTTATTACAGAAGTTGCGATAGCCTTCAAGACGCTTCATATCCCAGTTGATATCGCGTCCGGTTGAGGCCAGCGCGGCCAGCGTAAAGCGCAGGGCGTCAGTGCCTGATGGCACGATGCCGTCCGGGAACTGCTTCTCGGTGCGCTTGCGGATTTTTTCCGCCAGCTGCGGCTGCATCATGTTGCCGGTACGTTTCTCCAGCAGCGCTTCCAGCGAAATCCCATCAACCATATCGAGCGGATCGATGACGTTGCCTTTCGACTTCGACATCTTCTGTCCCTCTTCATCGCGGATCAGACCGGTCATATAGACGGTCTTAAACGGCACCTGCGGCTTGCCGTTTTCATCTTTGATAAAGTGCATGGTCAGCATGATCATGCGCGCGATCCAGAAGAAGATAATGTCGAAGCCGCTCACCAGCACGCTGGTGGGGTGGAAGGTGCGCAGCGCTTCGGTGTTCTCTGGCCAGCCAAGAGTAGAGAAGGTCCACAGGCCGGAGGAGAACCAGGTATCCAGCACGTCATCATCCTGACGCAGCGCCACGTCTGCAGCCAGATTATTTTCCTGACGCACTTCTTCTTCGGTGCGGCCGACATAGACGTTGCCGTCGTTGTCATACCACGCCGGAATGCGATGCCCCCACCAGAGCTGGCGTGAAATACACCAGTCCTGAATATCGCGCATCCAGGAGAAGTACATATTTTCATACTGCTTCGGTACAAACTGGATGTCGCCGTTCTCTACCGCTTCTACCGCAACTTTCGCCAGCGGGGCAGTACGCACGTACCACTGATCGGTCAGCATCGGCTCAATCACCACGCCGCCGCGATCGCCGTACGGCACCGTCAGGTCGTGTGGCTTGATCTCATCCAGCAGGCCCGCTTCATCCACGGCAGCGACAATCGCTTTACGCGCGGCAAAGCGCTCCATACCCTGAAACGCCGCCGGGATTTCATCGGAGCAGGCGGTGCTCGCTTCACCGTTGGTGTCAAACACCTCGGCACGGCTGCGGATATCGCCGTCAAAGGTCAGAATGTTGATCATCGGCAGCTTGTGACGACGACCCACTTCATAGTCGTTGAAATCGTGCGCCGGGGTGATCTTCACGCAGCCGGTGCCTTTTTCCATATCGGCGTGCTCATCACCCACGATCGGAATGCGACGATCTACCAGCGGCAGGATCAGCTCTTTGCCGATCAGATCTTTATAGCGTGGATCTTCCGGATTGACGGCAACGCCGGTATCGCCCAGCAGGGTTTCCGGACGGGTGGTGGCGACAACCAGATAATCTTTGCCGTCTGCCGTGGTCGCGCCATCCGCCAGCGGATAGCGGATATGCCACATCGAGCCTTTGCTTTCGCGGTTTTCTACTTCCAGATCGGAGATAGCGGTGCGCAGTTTAGGGTCCCAGTTTACCAGGCGTTTGCCACGGTAGATCAGGTTCTCTTTATAAAGGCGCACAAAAACTTCTTTCACCGCATTTGAGAGGCCGTCATCCATGGTGAAGCGCTCGCGCTCCCAGTCCACGGAGTTGCCGAGGCGGCGCATCTGGCGGGTAATAGTGCCGCCTGATTCCGCTTTCCACTCCCAGATTTTATCGATAAAGGCGTCACGACCATAATCCTGGCGCGTTTTCCCCTCTTCGGCGGCGATCTTACGCTCTACAACCATCTGCGTCGCAATACCGGCATGGTCAGTGCCCGCCTGCCACAGGGTATTTTTACCCTGCATGCGCTGGTAGCGGATCATGGTATCCATAATGGTCTGCTGGAAGGCGTGACCCATATGCAAGCTGCCGGTAACGTTCGGCGGCGGGATCATGATGCAAAAGCTTTCCTGGCTGGTGTCGCCATTCGGTTTAAAGTAGCCCTGCTGTTCCCAGTGCTCGTAGAGCGGCTGCTCGATATCTTGCGGGTTATATGTCTTGTCCATTTCTGCTATGTCGTTTGCGGCGGGGGTGGTGGCGCCGTTTTCAGTTGGAAACCAACGCTACGATAGGCTTTATAGCGATCGCGCGCCGGTTGTTTCAGGGATTCTTCATACGGTACGAAGTCTATCACTTCATGGAAAGCGGTGGCAAAATCTGCGAATGCCGGCAGCAGGCTGATCAGCAAATCGCGCGGCGCACTGCTGCGGCGCTGCGGCCAGGCAAGCTCTACCGGCGCACCGTAACGCGGGCCTTCACCCGCCAGATTATGTGGCACAAAGGCGTTAGCCGGGCGCTGCCACAGCGCCTCATCCAGCCGGTTCGCCTGCGCTTCGCTTTCACAGGCGATCAGGATACGTTTGCCTTCACGCCAGCGGGTAGCAGCCAGATCGCACACCAGCGCTTCAATAGCGCTAAGGCCATCACTGGCGCTTTCTGACTCTAAAACATAGAAGGTGGCGTTTTTCATGGCGGGCTAAATTCCATCAGTAACAACAGAGAGCATTGTGCGTCAGCGCGCGGCGTGCGTCCAACATTAAGGCCGATATCAGCAGCAGGAATGTTGTTGATGGCGTCATCACGTCCCGTACGCGCGTCAACCCGGGCGCCATTAATGGCTCCCCTAAATGGGAAATGCCGCCACAGGGGGCGCATTTATGCGCCCCTGGCCAATAACCGCACCGTATTGAACGCCATCGCGTCCCGTACGCGCATCGACCCGGGCGCCATGAATGGCGTCATCACGTTCCGCACACGCATCAAACCGGGCGCCATGAATGGCGCCCCTACGGGGGAAATGCCGCCACAGGACGCGCAATACCGATTAATCGTCGCCGTTCAGACCCGCACGGTTCAGCAGGAACTGAGAGAGCATCGGTACCGGACGACCGGTAGCGCCTTTGGCTTTACCGGAGCGCCATGCGGTGCCGGCGATATCGAGGTGCGCCCAGTTATATTTGCGTGCAAAACGCGCCAGGAAGCAGGCGGCCGTAATCGCACCGCCCGGACGTCCGCCGATATTCGCCATATCGGCAAAGTTCGACTCCAGCTGCTCCTGATACTCATCGGCCATCGGCAGCCGCCACGCGCGGTCGCCTGACTGTTCAGAAGCGCTGATCAGCTCATGCGCCAGCGGATTGTGATTCGAAAGCAGGCCGCTGACGTGATGACCCAGCGCAATTACGCAGGCACCGGTCAGGGTCGCCACGTCAATCACCACTTCAGGCTCAAAACGTTCAACGTAGGTGAGGGCGTCGCACAGCACCAGACGACCTTCAGCATCGGTATTCAGCACTTCCACCGTCTGGCCTGACATCGTGGTCAGAACATCGCCCGGGCGCATTGCGCGGCCATCCGGCATATTTTCACAGCCCACCAGCACGCCCACGACGTTCAGCGGCAGATTGAGTTCCGCCACCATGCGCATTACGCCATAGACCGAGGCCGCGCCGCACATATCATATTTCATCTCATCCATGCCTTCAGCAGGCTTGATGGAAATGCCGCCGGCGTCAAAGGTCAGCCCTTTACCCACCAGCACGATGGGACGCGCGTCCGGATCGCTGTTACCTTTGTACTCAATAACCGACATCAGCGACTCATTGTGCGAACCGGCGCCGACCGCAAGATAGGCATTCATGCCCAGCTCTTTCATCTGCTGTTCGCCGATAACACGGGTCGTAACGTTTTTGCTGTAAGCGTCCGCCAGCTGGCGTGCCTGCGAAGCGAGATAGGCCGCATTACAGATATTTGGCGGCATGTTGCTGAGATCTTTTGCCGCTTTCACGCCGGCTGCTACGGCAAGGCCATGCTGAATAGCGCGCTCACCGCTGGTGAGTTCGCGACGCGTCGGGACGTTGAACACCAGCTTGCGCAGCGGACGACGCGGCTCAACTTTATTGCTTTTCAGCTGATCAAAGTTGTAGAGCGCCTCTTTCGAAGTTTCGATAGCCTGGCGCACTTTCCAGTAGGTGTTGCGGCCTTTAACATGCAGTTCGGTCAGGAAGCAGACCGCTTCCATGGAGCCGGTGTCATTCAGCGTGTTAATGGTCTTCTGGATCACCTGCTTATACTGACGCTCGTCCAGCTCGCGCTCTTTGCCGCAGCCAATCAGCAGAATACGTTCAGAGAGAATATTCGGCACATGGTGCAGCAGCAGCGTCTGGCCGACTTTGCCCTCCAGTTCGCCGCGGCGCAGCAGCGCACTGATATAGCCGTCGCTGATTTTATCCAGCTGTTCGGCAATGGGCGATAAACGGCGCGGCTCAAAAACGCCTACAACAATGCAGGCGCTCCGCTGTTTTTCCGGGCTGCCGCTTTTTACACTGAACTCCATGCACTCTCCTGAATCTTAAAGACAACGGCCGTAGCTGTCGTTAGAATGTAGCGCGTTCGTCACCCATTATTTGGCGCGACGCCATGACAATTTAACGCCGCTGGTCATAATGAGTGGGGTGACAATATGATGTTTTTTCACCACCCTGACGCATTAACAGACCATTTTAGCGACCAATACGGCCATTGATGAAGAAAAATGGCTGATAAGCGTTGAAACTAGCGATTTTCCTGCAAAAAGACAAGTTTTCACAGGCGTACTAAGCGTGATCATTATTAGATATCTGGTTCGGGAAACGCTCAAAAGCCAGCTGGCTATCCTGTTTATCCTGCTGCTAATCTTCTTTTGTCAGAAGTTAGTCAGGATCTTAGGGGCGGCGGTGGATGGCGAAATCCCCACAAATCTGGTTCTGACCTTGTTAGGACTCGGTGTGCCTGAAATGGCGCAACTTATTTTACCCTTAAGTCTGTTTCTGGCGATTTTAATGACGCTGGGCCGGCTATACACCGAAAGTGAAATTACGGTGATGCACGCCTGCGGCCTGGGTAAAGGGTTACTGGTTAAAGCGGCAATGATCCTGATGCTGATGACCTCGCTGGTGGCGGCAGTCAACGTTATCTGGCTCGGTCCCTGGTCATCGCGTTATCAGGATGAGGTTACGCAGAATGCCAAAGCGAACCCGGGCGCTGCTGCGCTGGCCGCAGGCCAGTTCCAGACCTCCAGCGACGGCAATACCGTGCTGTTTGTCGAGGATGTGAAAGGCAACACCTTTGGCAACGTGTTCCTCGCGCAGCTGCGGCCTAAAGGCAACGCGCGTCCGTCGGTGGTGCTGGCGGACAGCGGCCATATGGAGCAGCGCAAGGATGGCTCGCAGGTGGTGACGCTGGATAGAGGCACTCGCTTTGAAGGTACCGCGCTGCTGCGTGATTTCCGCATCACTGACTTTGTGAACTATCAGGCGGTAGTCGGCTATAAAGAAGCGACGCTCGATCCTAACGATGCCGATCAGGCCGATCTGCTTACGCTGATCAACACCAAAACGCCGCAGTTCCAGGCTGAGCTGCACTGGCGTCTGACGCTGGTTTTCTCGGTGCTGATTATGGCGCTGATGGTGGTGCCGCTTAGCGTGGTCAATCCACGTCAGGGCCGCGTATTGTCGATGCTGCCTGCGATGCTGCTCTATCTGATCTTCTTCCTGCTGCAGAGTTCGCTGCGTTCCAATGCGGCCAAAGGGCGCTTCGATCCGGCTATCTGGATGTGGACCGTTAACGTCGCGTATCTGGCACTGGCGGTGGCGCTTAACGCCTGGGATACCGTGCCGATGCGTCGTCTGCGGGCGCGTTTCAGCCGCGGAGGGTCGGTGTGATGTTTAAGGTTCTTGACCGTTATATCGGTAAAACCATTTTTAACACCATCATGATGACGCTGTTCATGCTGGTGTCGCTGTCGGGCATTATCAAATTTGTCGATCAGCTGCGCAAAACCGGGCAGGGCGCGTATTCCGCACTGGATGCGGGCTACTACACCCTGCTGAGCGTGCCGAAAGATATTGAGATCTTCTTCCCGATGGCGGCGCTGCTTGGCGCGCTGCTTGGCCTCGGCACGCTGGCTCAGCGCAGCGAGCTGGTGGTGATGCAGGCGTCCGGCTTTACCCGCCTGCAGGTAGCGCTGTCCGTCATGAAAACCGCGATCCCGCTGGTGCTGCTGACCATGGCCGTCGGCGAGTTTGTGGCGCCGCAGGGCGAGCAGATGGCGCGTAATTTCCGCGCGCAGCAGCTTTACGGCGGGTCGCTGGTCTCCACGCAGAACGGCCTCTGGGCGAAGGATGGCAACGACTTTATCTATATCGAACGCATTAAGGGCGATAACGAGATTGATGGGGTCAGCATCTACCGCTTTAACGACGCCCGCCGTCTGCAGAGCGTGCGCTATGCGGCCACCGCGACCTGGGATCAGGCGCGTAAGCGGTGGGAGCTGGCGCAGGTGGATGAGTCAGACCTCACCGATCCAAAACAGATCACCGGTTCGCAGAGCCTGAACGGCGAGTGGAAAACCAACCTGACGCCAGACAAGCTGGGCGTGGTGGCGCTGGATCCGGACGCGCTCTCTATCAGCGGACTGTATAACTACAGTAAATATCTGAAGCAGAGCGGGCAGGAGTCGGGCCGTTATCAGCTCAATATGTGGGGTAAAATCTTCCAGCCGCTTTCGGTAGCGGTCATGATGCTGATGGCGCTCTCCTTTATCTTCGGACCGCTGCGCAGCGTATCGATGGGCGTGCGCGTGGTGACGGGTATCAGCTTCGGCTTCCTGTTCTACGTGCTGGATCAGATTTTTGGTCCGCTGAGCCTGGTCTATGGCCTGCCGCCAATATTAGGGGCAATCCTGCCCAGCGGCGCTTTCTTCGCTATCAGTCTCTATCTGTTGCTGAAACGACGTTAAGCGGGAGAGATCCAGGGGCGCATGAATGCGCCAGGGCCTCATTAATGAGGCCCCTGCACGATAACGTAGGGGCGCCATTTATGGCGCCCTCGGTTAATGATGGCGCCCTGGCTCAGCCTCGGCGGGTCAGGGCAGCGTCTGCAGAAGCGCGGGCAACTGGGACAGCAGATAGAGCAGCAGGCCGATGGTGCCGCCGACCAGCGTGCCGTTGATGCGGATAAACTGCAGATCGCGGCCAATATTCAGCTCAATCTGCTGTGACATATCGCGTGCGTCCCAGCTTTTTACCGTATCGCTGATATGACGCGTCAGAAAAGCAGCAAACTCCGGGGCCACGCTGCGCGCCGCATCCTCCAGATGCTGATTCATCGAACTGCGTAACGCCTCATCGGCCAGCAGGGTCTCTCCCAGCCACAGCGCCGCCAGCCGTACCCGCTCCTGTACGCGGGAATCGTCGCTGCTGAGATCGCGCTTCAGCCAGGCGCGCAGATCCTGCCACAGCTCACCGATATAGCGATTCAGCGACTCATCCTCTTTCAGCCACTGCTTCACTGACTCCGCGCGCGCTGCCATCTCCGGATCGCTTTTCAGCCGGTCAATCAGCCGCTGCACCGCGCGATTAAAGCCGAGACGCAGCTCATGCCCCTGATCGCGCGCCACTTCGTCGAGAATGGAGTCCACCGCGTTAGCGACCAGCGTGGCGCTGTGTTCACCCAGCCACTCGGTCGGCAGCACTTTAGCTTTAACCGGATGCTCACGCTTCAGCCAGCGCACAATCTGCAGGGCGATAAACTCACGCGTGCCGGGCTTATGCAGCAGCTGCAGCAGCTGTTCAATCGCCGCATCCAGCAGCGCCTGATGACGGTTATTTTTGGTCAGGCTGTCGAGGATCATCGCACTGGACTGGGTCAGATCGACCTTATCCAGCGCGCGATGCACGGCGCGCCGCATAAACTGCTGAATGCGGGCATCGTCAGTGAGATCGAGAAAACCGCGCATGACCTGCAGCAGATGACGCCCTACGCGATCGGCGTTGCCCGGCGCGTTCAGCCACTGCGCCAGCAGCTGTGCCGGATTGTTGCGGCGGATCAGCGCCAGCAGCGAATCGGTATCGAGAAACTTCTCCTGTACAAAGCGACCGAGGTTTTCGCCGATGCGATCTTTGTTACGCGGAATAATCGCCGTATGGCGCGCAATCAGCGGCAGCGGCACGCGGCGAAACAGCGCCACCACCGCAAACCAGTCGGCCAGTGCACCGACCATAGCCGCTTCCGCGATCGCTTTAACGCCCAGTACCCAGAAATTGGGTGGCAGAAACAGCGTAACGATAAAGGTTGCCGCTGCCGCCAGCAGCAGCGCCAGCGCCAGCTGTTTGCTGCGCTTCAGTTGTTGATATTTATCCATTATCCCATCTTAGCAGAGAGTCCTTAACGGCGGCGCCCGCCGAGCAGGCTGCCCAGCATGCCGCGCACGATCTGGCTGGTGACCTGGCGCGCTGCGCTGCGGGCCACGCTCTGAACCACGCCGTCGCGTTTACCGCCGCGCGGTCCGGTGGTGCCAAACAGAATATCTTTCAGACCGCCAAGAATGCCGCTGTCTACCTTCACGTCGGCGCCTTTAACGTCCGGCGCCGCTGACTGCTGCGGTGCGGCGGCAACACCCTGCTGCAGGCGCTCAAACGCCGACTCGCGATCGACCTCCTCATCATATTTGCCATAAAGCGGCGAATGGTTGATCAGGTCGTTGCGCTCATCCTGCGTCAGCGGCCCCATGCGTGAGCCGGGGGCGATCACCATAGCGCGTTCCACGATGGATGGACTGCCTTTCTCATCGAGGAAAGAGATCAGCGCCTCACCGGTGCCGAGCGCCTGAAGCGCCGCCACGGCATCAAACGCCGGGTTAGCGCGCAGGGTCTCAGCGGCACTTTTTACCGCTTTCTGATCGCGCGGCGTGAAGGCGCGCAGGGCGTGCTGCACGCGATTGCCAAGCTGGCCTAATACCTTGTCCGGAATATCTGACGGGTTCTGCGTGACGAACCAGACGCCCACGCCTTTGGAGCGGATCAGGCGGATGACCTGCTCGATCTTTTCCAGCAATACGGGCGGTGCATCACTGAACAGCAGATGTGCCTCATCAAAGAAGAAGACCATTTTCGGCTTATCCAGGTCGCCCGCTTCCGGCAGCTGCTCATAAAGTTCCGCCAGCAGCCACAGCAGGCTGGTGGCGTAGAGTTTAGGCATCTGATAGAGCCGTTCTGCTGCGAGAATATTGATATAGCCGCGGCCCTGCTCATCGCAGCGCATCCAGTCGCGGATATCGAGCATCGGCTCACCAAAAAAATGCTCCGCTCCCTGCTGCTCCAGCGCCAGCAGGCCGCGCTGAATCGCACCCACTGATGCGCTGCTGATGTTGCCATACTGCGTCTGAAACGCTTTGGCGTTGTCGCCGATATACTGCGTCATTGCGCGCAGATCTTTGAAATCGAGCAGCAGCAGCCCCTGATCGTCTGCAATGCGGAAAATAATCTGCAATACGCCCGACTGCACCTCATTCAGCCCCAGCAGCCGCGCCAGCAGCAGGGGGCCCAGATCGGTGACGGTGGCACGTACCGGGTGGCCCTGCTGACCGAAGATATCCCACAGCATCACCGGGTTGTCATGCGGCTGCCAGTCGCTGACGCCAATCCGTGACAGCCGCGCCTGCAGCTTCTCAGAGGCGCTGCCGGGAGTGGCAATGCCGCTTAAATCGCCTTTGACGTCAGCCATAAATACCGGCACGCCGGCCTGTGAAAAGGATTCTGCCAGCTTCTGCAGCGTAACGGTTTTGCCGGTACCGGTGGCGCCCGCGATCAGCCCGTGGCGATTGGCCATCGCCGGGAGCAGCGACAGCCGGATATCGTGGGTTTGAGCAATCAGCAGTGGGGTGGTCATAATCTCTCGCTCTTCAGCAATGCGTTATGACACCAAGGATAGCAAGCGCAGCCTGCGGTAGCGCAACTGATTGCGCAGAAAAGAGGAAGCCCTTCGGATATGCCGGAGGGCAGAAGCGGCGTTACCCTTTACGGACCGTATCGAAGAAGAGCAGGCTGACGCCAATACCCTGCTGGACGTGGGTCACGTTTTGCCGGATCGCTACCTGCTGCGCACCCTGCAGCGTGACCACAAACGGGGAGTCCTGCTGTACGCGCTGCTGCAGGGCGGTATAGAGCGCCCTGCGTTTTACCGCATCGCTTTCACCCGCCGCCGCCCGCGTCTGCGCGCTAAGCTGCGGAATATCCCAGCCCACCCGCCACGCCAGCGTTTTAGCCCCGCCCGGTACGTTCCAGGCAAAGGCGCTGGCGTTGGTATTAGGATCAACATAATCCGCCCCCCAGTAGATAAAGATGGACTGGAAGTCGCGGCCGCGCATTTTACTCCACAGCGCCGACTCCGCCACCGGCTGCAGATCGATCTCGATATCTGCTTTAGCAAAACTCGCCTGCAGCGCCTGCGCTACATCAATATAGGGTGGCTGGTTGATGACCGTCAGCGCAATGCGCGTGCCGGGCTGAATGCCGCCCTCCGCCAGAATGGCTTTGGCTTTTGCGACGTCATAGTGAAACGGCGTCTCCTCCAGTGCGCCGTCAAATCCCTGCGGCAGGAAACTCTGATGGATACGGTATTGTCCTTTCAGCAGCTGCTGTGAGATAGCCTGATAATCCACCAGCCAGCGCGCGGCGCGCCACAGCGCCGGGTTAGCCAGTGCCGGCTGCGCGGCGTTGTGTGCATTGAACGCCAGGTAGTAAATCAGGCTGGAAGGAAATGCTTCAATACGCAGGTGCTTATCCTGTTTCAGCGCGTCGATCTGATCGGGGCCGAGCTGATAGGCGACATCGACATCGCCCTGCTGGATCAGCAGGCGGCGCGCGCCGGCATCCGTTACCCCTTTAAGCAGCACGCGCCGCAGCTGCGGTGCCGGGCTGGCCTGCGGGCTGGCGCTCAGCACCACCGCCTGCTGCGGCACATACTGCTGCAGCGTAAAAGCGCCGCTGCCGGCGGAGTGGGTGTGCAGCCAGCCGTTGCCGCTGTCACCATTGACCGCATGCTGCTGTACCGTTTTGCTGTCAACAATCGACGCCACCGGCGCGGTGAGCAGGCGCAGCGCCAGATCCTGTCCGATTGCGGCCGGCCAGCGCATCTCCAGCTGTGTGTCGCTCAGCACCTGAAACTGGCTGGCGATGTTGGCAGCGGTCCAGCCAAACTCTGCCAGAATAAACGCCGGCGCTTTGTTGAGCTGTACCGCCCGCGTCAGAGAGAACACCACATCCTGCGCCGTTACCGCGTTACCGCTGGCAAAGCGCGCGTCGGGCCGCAGGGTAAACCGCAGGCTGTGCGGCGTACTGCCAGGCTGCCATTCGCTGGCCAGCAGCGGCGCAAGCTGCTGCGGCGCGTTGCGGTCCGGCTCGGTCAGGGTCTGATAGAGATTGCGTTGCACGCTGTTGCTGACCGTCTCAAAACTCTCCGCCGGGTCAAAGCTGATGATGCCATCCAGCGGTACCGCCACTACCAGCGTATCCTCTGGCGTGGCGGCATGCAGGGTAAAGGCAGTACTCCAGACCGCTGCCAGTAAAATCAGTAAGCGCATTATTATTATCCTCAGAGGGAGAGACGCTGAATTTAACGCGCGGCGGGCAGAGTCAAAATGCCGGTTTGTTCTGAGCTTTGTCAGAATATAAGATTAATACCGAGTATTAATTATTTTGCTGGTTTTCTATGCACCAAATGGGCAAATAAAACGCAGAGGGATAAAAATCTGGCTGAGCATTAATGAAGCTGAATATTTACGCTAATTGTTGCTACAGCGTAAGCGTGATTTATTTTCAACAGTTGCGCCGGGCGATTATTTCTTTCCTGCAGCGCTTTTAGCGTTATATCAAGATAAAGCGCTAAAAACCCCTGCTTTTGGCGGGTTTAAACCACAATTTCAGTTAATAAGTGGCACTGTTGCACGCGCATGATACGGTGAAAAAATCACTATCCTTCACTTAAACACATTTTAAATTTAATTTTTACATCCTGAAATATTTGTATCCATAAGATTGCCCGCCTGTTTGCCGATTTATAACGTCATTAACAAAAATATAAATTATCTTTCTTAGCTAGTGAGAATTGTCGCGCCATGCTGTTAGAAAAACCCACCACCAGACGTAAATTTTTACTCGGGGCGCTGCTGGCTTTGCCGGTCAGCGACCTTTTATTAAAAGGCGTTACCGCCGCGCAGGCGGCAGAAATGGCTGCGCCGGAACTCGCCGATTATAAACCGATCTTTTTCAGCGCCAGTGAATGGCAGTTTATCCTGGCAGCAACCGACCGTCTGATCCCGGCTGGCGGCAGCGGCAAGGCGCCCGGCGCGCTGGAAACCAACGTGCCGGTTTTTATCGACCAGCAGCTGCACACGCCGGAGTTCGGTGCAGAAATCTATCTGCAGGGGCCGTTTGATGTGCACGCCCCGGCGACCATGGGTTATCAGATCCCGTTTACGCCGCAGCAGATGTACCGCACCGCCATCAAACTGGTAGAGCAGTGGACGCAGACAACCTATCAGAAAGCCTTTCACGAGCTGAGCACGGAAGAGAAAGATGCCGTGCTGACCCGTATCAACAAGAATGATGGCCTCGATTTTGCGGCGCTGGGCGAGCCGGCGCTGAAAGCCTCACAGTTCTTCAGCCAGCTACTGGCTGATACCAAACATGGTTATCTTGCCGACCCGATGTATGGCGGTAATAAAGGCATGAAGGCGTGGATCGCTATCGGCTTCCCGGGTGCCCGCGCCAGCTTTACCGAATGGGTGAAGCAGCACAACGTGCCGTATCCGCTCGGACCGGTCAGCCTGCTGGGCCAGCGCGCCTGAATTTCCCTATTTGGTATATGAGACAGAACTAACATGGCACAGATTACAAAAAAAGAAGTCGATGTCGTTGTGTGCGGCCTCGGCTGGGCCGGCTCGCTGATGAGTATTGAGCTGGCGCTGGCCGGACTTGAGGTGCGCGCGCTGGAGCGCGGCGGCGAGCGCGACTATCCCGACTTCGCCTACCCGAAGCCGGCCGATGAATACGCTTACAACGTGCGTAATAAAGTCTTCGCCACACCAAAAGAGGTAGCGGTGACGGTGCGTTACAATATGGATCAGACCGCGCTGCCTACCCGCAAATGGGGTGCCTTTGCACCCGGCACCGGCGTGGGCGGCGCAGGCATGCACTGGACAGCAGTATTGATCCGCCCGACCCCGACCGATATCAAACTGAAAACCTATGTTGATCAGGCGTATAAGCCAGGCATTCTGCAGGATGATATGCGCGTGATGGACTTCCCGTTCAGCTGGGAAGAGATTGAGCCTTACTTCTATAAATTTGAGCTGATCTGCGGGCAGTCCGGCACCACCGGCAACCTGCGTGGTCAGATCCTCGAAGGCGGCGATCCGTTTGAAGGGCCGCGCTCAGAGCCTTACCCGCTGCCGGCGCTGGACGACACGCTCAACAACGTGATGTTTAAAGAAGCGGCGAAGAAGCTCGGCTATCATCCGTTCCCGAACCCTTCAGCCTGCGTGTCGCGCGCGTGGAAAAACCCCTACGGCAACCAGATTGCACCGTGCAACTACTGCGGCTACTGCTCAAAATATCCGTGCCTGAACTACTCCAAAGCGTCACCGCAGACGGCGGTGATGGATGCGCTGAAGCGTCTGCCGAACTTCTCCTACGAAGTGAACGCTGAAGTGGCTAAAGTCGTGCTGCACGATGATGGCAAAACTGCCAAAGGCGTGATCTACTACGATGCCGACGGCAACGAGGTATTCCAGCCAGCCAAAATTGTGGTGCTCTCCAGCTTCCAGCTCTACAACGTGCGTCTGATGCTACTCTCCGGTATCGGCAAGCCGTATAACCCGATCACTGAAGAGGGTGTGGTAGGGCGCAACTATGCGTTTCTCTCCAACGGCGGCGCCACGCTGTTCTTTAAAGATAAGAACTTTAACTCTTACGCCACAGCCGGCGCGACCGGCCAGATGTTCAATGACATCTCGCCAGGCAATTTCGACGGCCCGGGGCTCGGCTTCCTCGGCGGCGCCAAGATCCACAGCTCGCAGGCGACCGGCACGCCGATGGCTGCTGCGCTGCCGAAAGGCACGCCCGCCTGGGGTATGGGCTACAAAGAGGGTCTGGAGCAGTGGTACAACCATTCGATGAAGATCAGCATCACCACCACCTGCCAGTCCTATCGCGATATCTATCTCGATCTCGATCCGCACTACACCGATCATCGCGGTAACCCGCTGCTGCGTATGACCTTTAACTGGAAAGAGAATGAGCTGAAGCTGCAGCAGCATCTGAAGGGCATCGTGGGCGATATTGCCAAAGAGCTGAACCCGGACAGCATGAGTATGAGCTTCCTGCCGATGGGCGCCGATTTTGACCTCACCAAATATGTCTCAACCCACAACGTGGGCGGTGCGGTGATGGGCGATAACCCGAAAACCTCGGCGCTGAACAAATACCTGCAGAGCTGGGACGTGCATAACGTCTTTGTGCCGGGTGGCAACGCCTTCCCGCAAAACTTCCAGGCGAACCCGACCGATACTATCGGCGCGATCACCCTGATGGCGGCGCAGGCGATCAAAGAGCAGTATCTGAAGAACCCCGGCCCACTGGTACAGGCATAAGCAGATGAAAAAACTAACATTACTGGCAGCGCTGGCGCTGAGCGGCGTGGCGCTGCAGGCGCAGGCGGAAGATGAAGCGGCCCTGATTAAGCAGGGTGAGTATCTGTCGCGGCTGGGTGACTGCATGGCGTGCCACAGCGTCGCGGGCAAAGCAGCCTACGCGGGCGGGCTGGCGATTGAGTCGAACCTGGGTACGATCTACTCCACTAACATCACGCCGGACAAAGCGCACGGTATCGGTAACTACAGCGAACAGCAGTTCTCTGACGCGGTACGTAAAGGGGTGCTGCCGGATGGTTCACGCCTTTATCCGGCTATGCCGTACCCGGACTATGCGAAGATCAGCGATGCGGATATGCACGCACTCTGGGTCTACTTTATGAAGGGCGTCAAGCCGAGCAGCGAGCAGCCGCAGGAGACGAAGCTCAGCTTTCCGTTCAGCCAGCGCTGGGGTATGCGCTTCTGGAACTGGGCGTTTACCTCCGACAAGCCGTTTCAGCCGATTGGCGGCGCCTCTGCGGAAGTGAATCGCGGTGCCTATATCGTCGAGAGTCTCGGCCACTGCGGCAGCTGCCATACGCCGCGCGGTCTGGGCATGAATGAGAAATCGCTCGACAGCAGCGACAAAACCTTCCTCGCCGGCGGCAGCCTGAATAACTGGGATGTACCGTCGCTGCGCGGCATGCCGCACTGGAGCGAGCAGGAGGTGATCGATTACCTGCAGACCGGGCGGAACGATAAAGCTGCCGTGGGCGGTGAGATGAAGTCGGTGATTGAGCACTCCAGCTCCCATATGACCGAAGCCGATCTGAAAGCGATTGCTGCTTACCTGAAGTTCCTCGGCGGTAACCCGCCGCTGCAGGCCTACAACGTGCAGGCGCAGCAGCAGACCGAAGCGAAGCTGACGGCAGCGAAGAACCTGAGCGAAGGCGAGCGTCTCTATCTCGACAACTGCGGCACCTGCCACTTCGTAACCGGCAAGGGTGCGCCGGGGATCTTCCCCGAGCTGGATCAGGCCACGATCGTGAACGCAGGCGATCCGACGGGGCTGATCCACACGATCCTCGTCGGCGCGCAGCAGCCTTCAACGGCTAAAGCGCCGTCGACGCTGGCGATGCCGGGCTTCGGCCAGCGTCTGAGCGACGAAGAGGTCGCACAGCTCGCCACCTTCGTTCGCCAGGGCTGGAGCAACCGCGCCCCGGCCGTGACCAAAGATCAGGTCGCCGACGTCCGCAAAACCCTGCATTAACCGCTATACGGGGGGCGCATTCATGCGCCCCCTGCGGGATTCGTACGACGTTCAATAACGCGCGGATTCGCCCCCGTAGGGGCGCCATTTATGGCGCCCTGGCCGATACCCGCACAAATTCAATAACGCCCTGATTTAACCAGGGGCGCATAAATGCGCCCCCTACGGTATTCGTACGACATTCAATAACGCCCGGATTCGCCCCCCGTAGGGGCGCCATTCATGGCGCCCTGGCCGATACCCGCACGGAATTCAATGACGCCATTAATGGCGCCCTGGCCAATGCCCGCACAAATTCGATAACGCCCGGATTTAACCAGGGGCACATAAATGCGCCCCCCTACGATATTCGTACGACTTTCAATAACGCGCGGATTCGCTCCCCGTAGGGGCGCCATTCATGGCGCCCTGGCCAATGCCCGCACCGAATTCAATGACGCCATTAATGGCGCCCTGGCCAATGCCCGCACAAATTCGATAACGCCCGGATTTAACCAGGGGCGCATAAATGCGCCCCCTACGGTATTCGTACAACATTCAATAACGCCCGGATTCGCCCCCCGTAGGGGCGCCATTAATGGCGCCCTGGCCGACACCCGCACGGAATTTGATAACGCCATTCATGGCGCCCTGGCCGATGCCCGCACGGGATTTGATAACGCCCGGATTCAACCAGGGGCGCATAAATGCGCCCCCTACGGGATTTATACGATATTCAACGCCACCCGGATTCAATGAAACGTGCGTACCACTTCCAGCACGCCGTTAATCACAAACTGCACGCCCATACAGACCAGCAGAAAACCCATCAGGCGTGAAATCGCTTCGATGCCGCCTTTGCCTACCAGCTTCATAATCGCGCCGGAGCTGCGCAGTGAAATCCATAAAATCACGGCGACCACCAGAAAGGTCAGCACCGGAGCGACCATCACCACCCAGGCGGGGAAATCGACGCCGGCCTTCACCGTTGAGGCTGAGCTGATGATCATCGCAATAGTGCCCGGACCGGCGGTGCTGGGCATCGCCAGCGGCACAAAGGCGATATTGACCGTCTCGCGCGGATCGTCGCTGGCATCCTGCTCATCTTTTTTATGGCGCGCTTCTACTGAATGACCGACCGGTTTGGCCGGAAACAGCATGCGAAAGCCGATAAAGGCGACGATCAGCCCGCCCGCCATGCGCAGGCCGGGAATCGAGATACCAAAGGTGTGCAGCACCGCGTTACCGGCATACCAGGCGACCATCATGATCAGAAACACATAGACCGACGCCTGCAGCGCCTGACGGTTACGCTCCTGAAAATTCATCTCGCCCGCCAGCCCTAAAAACAGCGCCACGGTCGTCAGAGGGTTGGCCAGCGGCAGGATCACCACCAGCCCGAGGCCTATCGCTTTGAAGAGTTCCAGCATCATGCATCTCCGCAGGACAGGGCCGCGTGCGCAGCCCTGTGACAGGATGTATTACTCAGTGCTTTGGTGTGTCGAGCGCTTCGATCATCTCGGGGAAAAAATCTTCCAGCAGCTCAGGGGTCATCAGTTCGGGGTAGCTGATGAGGTGTTCGCGGATGCGCTCATTAACGTCCGGCAGCAGGCGCTGCGCGGCATCGTCAGCGCTGATTTTTTTCTGCTTCATCAGGCGCAGCACGTTATCCGGCAGGCTATCTTCATCCTCAACCTCATCCACGCCTTCCAGCGCGTCGAGCTCATCCAGCAACTCCATCAGCGCTTCGATCTGCGGCGTGCGCGACTCATACTCTGCCGGGCGTTCGCTCTCCAGATAGCGCAGCAGGGCGCGCACCGGCGATCCATCCGGCGTCGCCGGCGGCTCGCTGGCGAACCAGTTCAGCAGGTCATGCTGGCTCACCTGATGGACGTGATAGCCGTTATCGGTCAGCTCATCGGCGAGGATATCAGCGGTGTCGTGCTCAATCAGGCAGATATGGGTGCGATTTGGCGTGTACTGTTCCAGCCACTGATAGATCTCTTCAATGACGCTGTCGTCATACTGAAAGGTCTGGTTGAGGTAGCTGTCATCCTGCTGATGTACGCAGAGTCGAATCAGATCGGGGTCGAAGTAAATCGCTATGTTGATGCCTTTCATGCGCGCTGTCCTGTTTGCTACAAAATCTCACTATAGCGTCAGGGCGCACAGAAAAACATGGGGAGGCCAGCAGCGTGCGCATCTGGCCATAAAAAATCGCATTCATCAGCATGATGAGGCCGGGACAGTGGCCCGGCACCCGGCGCTAATTACATGCCGATATATTTTTTGCCCTGCTTCAGCACCACATCACAGGCTTTGGTTTTAAGCTTCTCACCCATTGGCGAGTTACTCAGGCTCTGCAGGTTAAGCTGCTGGCCGTTACCGGTGTTGAGCAGGCCCGCGATACCCTGCTGATAATCGGTTTTCTGCGCCTGCGCCGCCGGCGTGCTCAGGCCGAGTTTGCTCAGCACCTGCTCTTTCACCGACTTCACGTTGTTATCCACCACGTTATGCTGCACGCAGTACTCCATCACGCCCGCCGCATTGGTCATATTGCTGGCGCTCACCGCTTTATCGCCGCCGTTCAGCAGGCCGGTCAGCGTGGAGAGCGACAGCCCGCCGCTCTGCGCGCCATTGCTGCTGCTGGTGTTGGTATTGCTGTTTTGCTGCTGCGAGAGCTGAGACGCGGCGCTGCTCAGCTGATCCTGCCAGCTCGCCGCCGACGCGCTGCCCGCGACCAGTGCTGCCGCCATACCCCATGCCCAAACGCCGCGTTGCATTGATTTACTCATGTATAACCTCATGGTTCCGTCTTTCAGACGCCGATAATGCAGGATATGAGGAGGAAGATCTCAGAAAGTTCCGGAGAAGCGGGCAGGGCCATACAGATTGAGAGTGTTCTGGTTTTCGGGGAGATAACGACGCTGTTTTTTTCAACGCTCAGCGCACGCGCTGCTCAATAGCGGTTGCACACCCCACGGGTAACGGTATAATCGCCAGCGTTTTCCGTATCCTTATCCATGCCGGAGTGGCGAAATCGGTAGACGCAGTTGATTCAAAATCAACCGTAGAAATACGTGCCGGTTCGAGTCCGGCCTTCGGCACCAGTAAGAATAATTTCAATAAAAACAGAAGGTTAATCTATCTTTACTACCTTTCTGTCACCTGAAACTGTACTGAACCCTAATACACGAAAATGCCTCTGTGGTTAGTAGTGGCTATTTGGGATTCTAACTCACAGTGGCGTGTAGTTCCAAGCTTCAAACACGTACAGTTTTCAACTTGAAAGCTATGACGCAGCCCACGTCTCAAAACTCTCCCAAAACAGTTTGAACATACGCATTTAAGCCCGATGTGTGGCGTTTTTATAGCCCCAAACAGGTCTATGGTGGTAAACGTACCTGCACACGATATGCAGGCTCTGCCAGCGTCTCAGCCACGCTCCCGCAAGGGTACACGGTTATCCTGATAAGGTGTGATCACTCTGGACATATGATGAAGTCGCTACGCTCCGATTGTTGGTAGTACCACCAGCGGGGCTTTATGGCTTCTATTGTCTTTGAAATGGTTGAGAAAAGAAAAAGCGCGAGCACTCTCCCGCGCCTTTAAAAGTCTATGGCAGAAATTTAACTATCTCTGCTTGCCATGAGTTTTTGTGAATCACTCTTCCTTTATGCAGGTTCGCATCCAATATCTCAGCTTTGCTGAGTTGTGATAGGTGCGTCCAGTTACTATCGAAAACATACGTAGCATTGTTACATTGAGAACTTTCCAAAACGAAAACATTGCTTTTAGTAAAACCAAATACAACGTAGCCTTGAAATCCCGCATTGCCAACAGCTACGAAATCAGGTTTTCTGCTATTGATTAATTCGAGCCTGCCCTCAACAACGGCTGCGTTAGACTTGCTTCGAATATTTATGGCTGTAATAATTTGTGTTCCAATCTTGTCCCAAGGATATTGACCTTTCGGTAGCAGATTCCAATTGAGCTTTATAGACTTACCTTTGATAATTGTGTTGAATTGATCGTCAACAGTTTCGCAGAATCCAAAAATTTCCAAAAAAAGGTTTACGCAGTGTGTGACCAACTCTTTGTTGTTATCTGACAACATTAATTTAGGTGAGATCAACAACTTCTCTCCTTCAAGATTTTCTACAATCTTAAGCTCTATGCTTGGAGGTGGAGTGATGATTCTTTTGTATCGCTTGTAGGCGATTTCTCGAGTATCTGTCACTTCCTGAGTGTTACCACCTCCGACCCATTGCTGTCGTGTCCAAGATATTTGCCGGTAGGCTGTTTCTTTAGGTGAGTTTTTATCGGGAGCAGATTTACCAACTGAATTAAATCTCGTGATCGGCCCCACAACTTTGGGTAGAACTTCTTCACCTAAGTCTCTGTTGCTTGAGAAACCTATCGAGTCAGTTTTCTTGATGTCTGGTAGTGGGTGAGCAATGTAGATTTCTCGGTCATCGAAGTTGGTTATGTATTTATCAATATTTCGAATACGCTTTTTCTGAATAAGCATTGAACGTTCCTTTTGACTACTTTCAACAGTTTACATAACCAATCAACCAAGCCAGGCAGCAATCACATTGTTGAAATATAGAGTAAGGTGACTGAGGTTCGATTCAGTGAGGTTATATTGGTTATGCCCAGAGAAACGGGGCGCAGATGTGCTCCCGATTTATACTCAAGGTACTAAATGTAGCGTCTTTTAAGGTATTCTGGCTACATAATGAGTATATTAGCCAGCATTTTTCTCAGCGCAAGCATTAGTTTGAATAGAAAATTTTCCTTAAAAAATGATGGAAATCTTGAGTCGTTATTTTATCAGGAATGCCACAGGTACCCAATGCCTACGACCTTTATCATTTTTTATCGCGGATAAGCATGGTTGCTACTTAAATCAAATTATATCGAACCTTAAAGTCTCATTCTTTGAACTGGCAACAACAGTCGATAGCTTGGTAAGATCAATGCACAAATTTATTTGAATTCAGGGGATTACATTAGACGCTTAGAACTATAACAAATTAGTTGACAAATGTTGCAAAAATGTTAATATTAAGTATGTTCGATGATTACCCCACAACTACTTATCACCATCTCATCTGCGTTAAACTATATACAGACCACCCTACATTAGCACTGTCAAAACGTGTGGAAGCGTACCTCCTGGTAAGGTGCTTCTGTGGAGTGGTCTGTATATTGTTTTCTTCCACACGTACCATGAGGTATTAATGTATGTCAATTTAAACAAGCGTCTTCCGAAAGGCTTTAAGGTTCCCACTGAGCAAGATATTCAGAATGCAGTTGAAGAGGTTCTCAGAGAGATTCAAGGTGAAGCACCTGTTGCTGTTACCAAACCTGTGACCATCACCAAGACGGGTAAACCACGTAAGCCACGTCAGCCTAAAGAAACACCCAATACCTTCCGTTCTGACTTCAATCACATTCATCAGTACAGCAACATGCTTTCTCATGTTGAGGATATTTTCATGGGTGCTATTCGGCAAAATACATCTGGTAGTGACCACAACAAGTACGTTGTGTTTAACCTGCTCAAGTCTCTGGACGTAATCTCAACAGAGAATGTCTTCATGATGGTTAATAGTAACCGCCCAAAGTCTGAGCACATCTCTGATAAATATGCTCAACAACTGGCTTCAGCTTGTCGTAACGTTATCTCAGCGTTTGAGCATCATCTTGAAGTTAAAAATATAACGCGGTATGTAGTAGAAGATGCAATTGATGACGGTTCTTTTGACATTGTTGAAGATGCTGAAAGTTATCGTACTCACCAGCAACCTGTACAGACATCTGAGCAGAAACGAGAGTTGCTTGTTCAGGCTGGTCTTACTCAAAGTCAGGTTGAAGCGTGTATGTCAGGAGATAAGGTTCAATGGGGTGTAGATATTCGTCTTCGTGGTGGTGGTTCCGTTAGTGACCAGACACAGTATGTGCGTGTTGATGTATACCCTGATAACTATGAGAACCTCAAGTGGTTACCTGACCTATGTTGTTATGTTGATGTGACCACGGGTGAGATGTTTACCTACTCGTAAAAATATAAGTAAGTATGTAGTAGAGTCTCTCTGATCAGATTGTTCTTCACCCTTTCGGCTTTCCTGTAGGGGAGTCGCCTTGCTCACGCATCATATGAAATGAACAGTTTTCTTATCCGTGGGGGAGGGAGCTGGCGACCGACAATGAGCCTACGTGAGAGGCGAAAAGATCTTTAAGTGTGATAGTAGTCTGTTCATATCCATACCGTTTACCTTCCTCCGCTATCGCTGCGCCTCGCCCCAGGCTCGTTACATCACATGAAACAAGGGAGTGACATGAAATGGTGACCACGCTGTTTACACGCTCAATGGCGCGACTCGTGGACATTCTCAACGATGCCAGTTAACTTTTGAAGCAGTTCATTTACACAGATAGACTTGTGGCAAATCTGCCACTACTAACCATTCCCGTCCGGTAAATTTGCCGCACGATAAAAAGACTTATGACAAACCCGTCATTACTCACAACTCACCATCTCCAAGTGGCAAATCTGCCCCATGTGATAAAAAAACTCACATGATGACCCCTTTGAGATTCTGCCAATCATTACCCCTTCTACACAAGGTATCTCCCCAATGTACAATCTCTCCCCAACTCCAGAGGTTCAATACTTCTTAGCACTAATCCACTCTGGACAGACCCCATCAAAAGCGGCTAACGAAGCTGGTCTTAATCAACATGAACAAATTCTTATCCGTAAACTTGCTGGACTACCAGTCGCAACACACCAGCGAAACATTCCTGACCAGGTTATTAGTCTCCGCTCTCAGAAACTGACCCATAAGCAGATCGCTGATAAGCTCTCTATTTCCCCAAGCTATGTAAACCTCTGCTTAGTACGTCATCGCAAACAATCCCTTGGTAACTGATCAATGTCTCCGCAATTTTTTTTCCATATTCTTTATGATGTTTTGCCAACCAGTGCTCTTACAGTGTTTCTTCTAAAGTTTAGTAATGCTGTCACCAGCAAAGACGACTGAGAAGGCTATCAGCAAAGACCTTCACCAGATTACTTATTAGTTAACTTATTGATCTGTAATGATTTATCTAAGCGTTATCTGACAGATTTCTTCTCATTTCGTCTCGCTATTACCTCCCAGCTATCCATTCTCAAAAAACCAAAAGGTATATTCATGAATGACCACAACAACTAACACACCACCAAATACTGATACTGTGACCGAGCAGACTTCATCAGCCGCTTACAGCTTCCTTGAAGCAATTCTGCACAAAGACGCTGTGACCCTTCGTAGATACGGTGTCGACGATAAGACCACCAGCGCAATTGACCTCAAGACTCAAATTGACGTTGCGCAAAAACTCCTCGCATCAGATAACAACCAGCGTCGTTCTCAATCCAAACGTGTACTCGCTGCTCAGGCTGGACTTCCTACTAAGGCAGACGTTACAACACCCAATGTGACCAGTGCTAATCCACCAGCATCAGTGGCGACATTCCAGCGTCACTCAGTCGTCCCAAAAGCAGTCGCTTAAAAGTCTCAAAACCACCCCTTTCAAGACAACTAAAATGTCATTTTCAGAAGACGACTGCACCAATTGACGGGGCGTAACGCCAGATGTGCAGGCGACTCCTGACAACGCAATATCAGAAGTCATCTGCACCAATCTCGACTATGCTCAATACTCGTGTGCACCAAAGCGAGGTGTGAGCATGGCGTCAGACACATCATTGATTGCCGAGCAAGGCGTGGCCACCCTGCCCGATGCGGCTTGGGCGCAGGCCCGGCAACGGGCGGAAATCATCGGGCCGCTGGCAGCGCTTGATGTGGTCGGGCATGAAGCCGCCGATGCCGCTGCTCACGCGCTTGGCCTGTCCAGGCGGCAGGTGTATGTCCTAATCCGCCGTGCCCGGCAAGGTGCTGGGCTTGTGACGGACCTGGCTCGCAGCCGATCCGGCGGCGGAAAAGGCAAGGGACGCTTGCCGGAATCAGTTGAGCGCATCATCCGCGAGTTGCTGCAAAAGCGCTTCCTGACCAAGCAGAAGCGTAGCCTGGCAGCGTTCCACCGCGAGGTCGCGCAGGCTTGCAAAGCGCAAAAGCTGCGGGCGCCGGCGCGCAACACCGTGGCTCTGCGGATCGCCGGCCTCGATCCGCTCAAGGCCACTCGCCGCCGGGAAGGTCAGGATGCGTCCCGCAGCCTGCAAGGTGTCGGTGGTGAGCCTCCCGCCGTGACCGCGCCACTGGAACAAGTGCAGATTGATCACACGGTCATCGACCTGATCGTGGTGGACGAGCGCGACCGGCAACCGATTGGCCGTCCGTATCTGACCATCGCCATCGACGTGTTTACCCGCTGCGTGCTCGGCATGGTCGTCACGCTGGAAGCGCCGTCATCTGTTTCGGTCGGCCTGTGCCTTGTGCATGTCGCCTGCGACAAGCGTCCCTGGCTGGAGGGTCTGAACATAGAAATGGAGTGGCCGATGAGCGGCAAGCCCAGGCTGCTCTACCTGGACAACGCGGCCGAGTTCAAGAGCGAAGCGCTACGCCGAGGCTGCGAGCAGCATGGCATCCGGCTTGACTATCGCCCGCTCGGGCAGCCGCACTACGGCGGCATCGTGGAACGGATCATCGGCACGGCGATGCAGATGATCCACGACGAATTGCCAGGGACGACCTTCTCCAACCCTGACCAGCGCGGCGACTACGATTCCGAAAACAAGGCCGCCCTGACGCTGCGTGAGCTGGAGCGCTGGCTCACATTGGCGGTCGGCACCTACCACGGCTCCGTGCACAACGGCCTGCTCCAGCCGCCGGCAGCGCGCTGGGCCGAAGCTATCGCGCGGACCGGCGTGCCAACCGTCATCACTCGCACCACGGCTTTTCTGGTCGATTTTCTGCCCATCATCCGCCGCACGCTGACCCGCACCGGCTTCGTCATCGACCACATCCATTACTACGCCGATGCGCTCAAGCCGTGGATAGCTCGGCGCGACCGCTTGCCTGCGTTCCTGATCCGGCGCGACCCGCGCGACATCAGCCGCATTTGGGTGCTGGAGCCGGAGGGGCAGCACTATCTGGAAATTCCATACCGCACCTTGTCGCACCCGGCTGTCACCCTCTGGGAACAACGACAGGCGCTGGCGAAATTGCGGCAGCAAGGGCGCGAACAGGTGGATGAGTCGGCGCTGTTTCGCATGATCGGCCAGATGCGCGAAATCGTGTCCACCGCGCAGAAAGCTACGCGCAAGGCGCGGCGCGACGCGGATCGACGCCAGCATCTCAAGGCAACGGCAGTTCTTTTCAAAACCACGCCACCACCGGACGCGGACATGGCTGACCCGCAGGCAGACAACCAGCCACCTGCCAAACCGTTCGACCAGATTGAGGAGTGGTAGCCGTGGAAGAATATCCCATCATCGACTTGTCCCACCTGATGCCGGTGGCCCAGGGCTTGGCCCGTCTTCCGGCGGACGAACGCATCCATCGCCTTCGCGCTGACCGCTGGATCGGCTATCCGCGAGCAGTCGAGGCGCTGAATCGGCTGGAAGCCCTGTATGCGTGGCCGAACAAACAACGCATGCCCAACCTGCTGTTGGTCGGTCCAACCAACAACGGCAAGTCGATGATCGTCGAGAAATTCCGCCGCACCCACCCGGCCAGCTCCGACGCCGACCAGGAGCACATTCCGGTACTGGTCGTGCAGATGCCATCCGAACCGTCGGTAATCCGCTTCTACGTCGCGCTACTTGCCGCGATGGGCGCGCCATTGCGCCCGCGCCCACGGCTGCCGGAAATGGAGCAATTGGCGCTGGCACTGCTACGCAAGGTCGGCGTGCGCATGCTGGTGATCGACGAATTGCACAACGTCCTGGCCGGCAACAGCGTCAACCGCCGGGAATTCCTCAACCTGCTGCGTTTCCTCGGCAACGAGCTGCGCATCCCGCTGGTCGGGGTCGGCACACGCGATGCCTACTTGGCGATCCGCTCGGACGACCAGTTGGAAAACCGCTTCGAGCCGATGATGCTGCCGGTGTGGGAGGCCAACGACGATTGCTGCTCACTGCTGGCCAGCTTCGCGGCTTCGCTCCCGCTGCGGCGACCCTCGTCGATTGCCACGCTGGATATGGCCCGCTACCTGCTCACGCGCAGCGAGGGCACCATCGGCGAGCTGGCGCACCTGTTGATGGCGGCGGCCGTCGCTGCCGTGGAGAGCGGTGAGGAAGCGATCAACCATCGCACGCTCAGCATGGCCGATTACACCGGTCCCAGCGAGCGGCGGCGGCAATTCGAGCGGGAACTGATGTGAAGCCAGCGCCACACTGGCCACTGCATCCGGCTCCCAGGGAAGGCGAAGCCTTGTCTTCGTGGCTCAACCGCGTGGCCCTTTGCTATCACATGGAGGTGTCCGAGCTGCTGGAGCACGATCTTGGTCACGGCCAGGTTGATGACCTGGACACCGCGCCACCACTGGCGCTGCTGGCGATGCTCTCCCAGCGGAGCGGCATCGAGCCGGACCGGCTGCGTTGCATGAGTTTCGCCGGCTGGGTGCCTTGGCTACTGGACAGCCTTGATGATCAGATTCCAGACGCATTGGAAACCTATGCGTTCCAGCTCTCGGTGCTGCTGCCGAAACTCCGCCGTAGGACGCGATCCATCACGAGCTGGCGTGCCTGGCTGCCCAGCCAGCCGATACATCGCGCCTGCCCGCTCTGTCTGAACGACCCGGCAAACCAAGCCGTACTGCTTGCATGGAAGCTGCCCCTGATGCTGAGCTGCCCGCTGCATGGCTGCTGGCTGGAATCCTATTGGGGCGTGCCTGGGCGGTTTCTCGGCTGGGAGAACGCCGACACTGCGCCGCGCACCGCCAGCGACGCGATTGCGGTGATGGACCGGCGCACCTGGCAGGCACTGACGACCGGCCATGTGGAGCTGCCGCGCCGACGCATCCACGCTGGATTGTGGTTTCGGCTACTACGCACGCTGCTCGATGAGCTGAACACCCCGCTTTCGACGTGCGGAACCTGCGCGGGGTATCTCCGCCAAGTCTGGGAAGGCTGCGGGCATCCGCTGCGTGCTGGGCAAAGTCTGTGGCGACCGTATGAAACCCTGAACCCGGCAGTACGGTTGCAGATGCTGGAGGCGGCGGCAACGGCAATCAGCTTGATTGAGATGAGGGATATAAGCCCGCCGGGCGAGCATGCAAAGCTGTTCTGGTCCGAACCCCAAACCGGTTTCACCAGTGGCCTGTCGGCGAAAACGCCGAAGCCCGAACCCGTCGATCACTGGCAACGGGCAGTCCAGGCCATCGATGAGGCCATCATTGAAGCGCGGCACGACCCCGAGACGGCACGCTCGCTGTTCGCGTTGGCTTCCTATGGTCGGCGCGACCCCGCTTCCCTGGAACAGTTGCGCGCCACCTTCGCAAAGGAAGGCATCCCCCCGGAATTCCTGTCACATTACGTGCCTGATGGACCCTTTGCATGTCTTAGACAGAATGACGGGTTAAGTGACAAATTTTGACGACCAGAACTTTCCGGTGCACACTGTCACATAATCGAACGTATATGTGACAGGTACGACATGCTGATAGGCTACATGCGGGTATCGAAGGCGGACGGCTCCCAGGCTACCGATTTGCAGCGCGACGCGCTGATTGCCGCCGGGGTCGATCCAGTACATCTTTACGAGGACCAGGCATCCGGCATGCGCGAGGATCGGCCCGGCTTGACGAGCTGCCTGAAGGCGTTGCGAACTGGCGACACACTGGTCGTGTGGAAACTGGATCGGCTCGGACGCGACCTGCGACATCTCATCAACACCGTGCACGACCTGACTGGGCGCGGCATCGGCTTGAAGGTATTAACCGGGCACGGCGCGGCCATCGACACCACGACCGCCGCCGGCAAGCTGGTCTTTGGCATCTTCGCCGCCCTGGCCGAGTTCGAGCGCGAGTTGATCGCGGAGCGCACGATTGCCGGCCTAGCCTCGGCCCGCGCGCGCGGGCGGAAAGGCGGCCGGCCGTTCAAGATGACCGCCGCCAAGCTGCGGCTGGCGATGGCGGCAATGGGTCAGCCAGAGACCAAGGTCGGCGACCTGTGCCAGGAACTTGGCGTCACGCGGCAGACCCTGTATCGGCATGTTTCACCCAAGGGTGAGCTACGTCCAGATGGCGAGAAGCTACTCAGCCGAATTTGATGCCGGCATGAGGCAACGTAGCGACAGCGTGGTTTGTCTCAATGGGAAGCGCTCATGATCGATCTTTGAAGGCCCGCAGCAGTCGTGTCACAGACAGGACGAACAAACCGGTCAGCGTGAGGGCTGCGATACCCCAGTACTCTCCGATGAACGCGCCGGCCGTCGTGCCGGCCAGCACAATGGCGAGAATCGGCAAATGGCAGGGACAGGTGAGCACGGCCAGCGCGCCCCACAGGTAGCCGGTGATCGGTTTGTGCGTCTCGGACGGCAAGCGCTCGGGGCTGTTCATGGCAGACTCTCCGCGTGCTGTGCCGGCTCGGTCGGCATGGTGGCCAACTGCACCTCCAGATCGGCCAACGCTTCGCGCCGACGCTCGACGAACTGGCGCAGAACGGCAAGCTGCGCGGCCGCTTCATCGCCGTCCGCAGCATCCAGCGCCCGGCACAGCCGCGCCAGCGCGTCCAGGCCGATGCCCGCCTCGAAGGCCGCCCGCACGAAGCACAGCCGTTGCAAGGCGGCATCATCGAACAGGCCATAGCCGCCCGGGGTGCACGCCACCGGACGCAGCAATCCGCGCAGCAGGTAGTCGCGCACGATATGCACGCTCACCCCGGCATCAAGGGCCAGCCGGGACACGGTGTAGGCGCTCATTGAAAACCTCCTTTTTTTATCCAGCGCAGCAGGAAAGCTGCTTCACGTCCTTGTTGAAGGTCTGCGCCGCAAGCTTCAACCCCTCGACCATTGTCAGGTAGGGGAACAACTGGTCGGCCAGTTCCTGCACCGTCATGCGGTTGCGGATGGCGAGCACCGCCGTCTGGATCAGTTCGCCCGCTTCCGGGGCCACCGCCTGCACGCCGATGAGCCGTCCGCTACCTTCCTCGATGACCAGCTTGATGAAGCCGCGTGTGTCGAAGTTGGCAAGCGCTCGCGGAACGTTGTCGAGTGTCAGCGTGCGACTGTCGGTCTCGATGCCATCGTGGTGCGCTTCCGCCTCGCTGTAGCCCACGGTGGCGACTTGCGGGTCGGTGAACACCACTGCCGGCATCGCGGTCAGATTGAGGGCTGCGTCGCCGCCGGTCATGTTGATCGCGGCACGGGTGCCGGCGGCCGCTGCCACGTAGACGAACTGCGGCTGGTCGGTGCAGTCGCCGGCCGCGTAGATGTTCGGGTTGCTCGTGCGCATGCCTTGGTCGATAACGATGGCCCCTTGCGCATTGACAGTGACCCCCGCCGCGTCCAGCGCGAGGCTGCGCGTATTCGGTGCCCGACCGGTGGCAACCAGCAACTTGTCAGCGCGCAATTCACCGTGTCCGGTGGTCAGCACGAATTCGCCGTTCACATGGGCGACCTGGCTGGCTTGCGTGTGCTCCAGCACCTCGATGCCCTCGGCGCGGAAAGCGGCTGTCACGGCCTCGCCGATGGCCGGGTCTTCCCGGAAGAACAAGGTGCTGCGTGCCAGGATCGTGACCTGGCTGCCGAGCCGGGCAAAGGCTTGCGCCAGTTCCAACGCCACCACCGACGAACCGATCACGGCCAGGCGTGCGGGAATGGTGTCGCTGACAAGCGCTTCGGTGGAAGTCCAGTAGGGTGACTCTTTCAGGCCCGGAATCGGCGGCACGGCCGGACTGGCACCGGTGGCGACCAGGCAGCGGTCGAACGTTACCTCGCGCTCGCCACCCTCGTTCAAACGGACGACCAGGCTCTGGTCGTCCTTGAAACGCGCTTCACCGTGCAAAACGGTGATGGCTGGATTGCCGTCCAGGATGCCTTCGTATTTGGCGTGCCGCAGTTCATCGACACGGGCCTGCTGCTGGGCCAGCAGTTTGCTGCGGTCAATCGCAGGCACAGTTGCCGCAATACCGCCGTCGAACGGACTTTCCCGGCGCAGATGGGCAATATGGGCAGCGCGGATCATGATCTTGGACGGCACACAGCCGATATTGACGCAGGTGCCGCCGATGGTGCCGCGTTCGATCAGCGTGACCGTCGCGCCTTGCTCGACGGCCTTCAGCGCCGCCGCCATCGCGGCCCCGCCGCTGCCAATGATGGCGATATGCAAACCGGCGCCCTCAAGTGCATCACGGATTTTTGGTTCATCTTTGAAATCACCAACCCGGATCGAGCCTTGATAACCCAATGCGGCGATGGCGGCCAGCAGTTGGTTGTGGCTCACGGCGGTGTCTGCCATGACTTGCGCGCGGCTTTCTGGATAGGACACCACAGCGGCATTCACGCCGGGAATCTTTTCCAAAGCATCTTTGACATGGGTGGCGCAGGATGTGCAGGTCATGCCATTCACGGTGATTTCGGTCATTTTTTTACTCCATTGAATTTCGGGGTGCAGCAGGCATCGGCTTGGCGTTTTCGTTGGATGGCGTAGATGGTCAAGCCGATGAAAATCGCCAGCGCAGGCAGCAGCACATAGTCCAGATAGCCGGTCAGCGCGGACAAGCCGACCACACCGAGCAAAATGACCAGAACAGGGGTGAAGCAACACAGCGCCACGAGGGTTGTGCCAATGATGCTGACCCGCAGCAGTGTCTTCGGGTCTTTCATGATCAGTTCTTGACTGATGATGGGTAGCCCGCATCCTCGGTAGCCTTGGTCAGTTTCTGCACGCTGGTCTTGGCATCATCGAAGGTGACCACCGCTTCGCGCGTCTCGAAGGTCACGTCAACTTTACTGACGCCATCGACCTTGGAAATCGCCTTCTTGACAGTGATCGGACAGGCCGAGCAGGTCATGCCCGGTACGGACAGCGTAACGGTCTGGGTGGCGGCCCACACGGGGGCAACAACGGCAGCGAGGGCAAGGGCGGAAAGCAGCTTTTTCATGGTGAACTCCTGTGATCAATAGAAAAATGGCACGACGTAGGGAAATCCGAGCGCGACCAAAACCAGCACGGCCACGCCCCAGAAAATGAGCTTGTAAGTAGCTCGCACTTGGGGAATCGCGCAAACCTCACCCGGTTTGCAGGCGGCTGACGGCCGGTAGATGCGCCGCCAGGCGAAGAACAACGCCACCAGCGCCACGCCGATAAAGATGGGGCGATAGGGTTCCAACACCGTCAAGTTGCCGATCCAAGCGCCGCTGAACCCCAAGGCGATCAGAACCAGCGGCCCGAGGCAGCAAGCCGAGGCGAGGATGGCGGCCAGCCCGCCAGTGAAGAGCGCGCCGCACCCGTTTTGAGGTTCAGACATACGTTTGTCCTTTCGAATCTGAATTGGATAGCTTAAGCTTACTTCCGTAGTTATGTACGGAGTCAAGCGATATGGAAAACAATTTGGAGAACCTGACCATTGGCGTTTTCGCCAGGACGGCCGGGGTCAATGTGGAGACCATCCGGTTCTATCAGCGCAAGGGCTTGCTCCCGGAACCGGACAAGCCTTACGGCAGCATTCGCCGCTATGGCGAGACGGATGTAACGCGGGTGCGCTTCGTGAAATCAGCCCAGCGGTTGGGCTTCAGCCTGGATGAGATCGCCGAGCTGCTGCGGCTGGAGGATGGCACCCATTGCGAGGAAGCCAGCAGCCTGGCCGAGCACAAGCTCAAGGACGTGCGCGAGAGGATGGCTGACCTGGCGCGCATGGAGGCCGTGCTGTCTGATTTGGTGTGCGCCTGCCATGCGCGGAAGGGGAACGTTTCCTGCCCGCTGATTGCGTCACTGCAAGGGAAGAAAGAACCGCGCAGTGCGGACGCGGTGTAGCCCGAGGGAACTACGCCTTAGCGTGCTTTATTTTCCGTTTTCTGAGGCGACTCCAACGTCAGAAAAGACCGTGCGGTCGACTTTTGATATTTCGTGCTGTCGCCTTCTGAAAGTGACATCGGGATCCTCGGCCGACAAGGTGCAACAGCCGACGATGCCGTCGCTGCAACTCGCGACTAGGAGCTCGGATCTCAGGACGAAGGTCTCCGCGAATGTCCGGTCGATCCGCGCGACGTCCCAGGCGGGCGTTCCCTTGGCGGACATCCACGCCGCAGCGTCGTGCATCAGCCGCACAACCTCGTCGATATCACCCGAGCAGGCGACCCGAACGTTCGGAGGCTCCTCGCTGTCCATTCGCTCCCCTGGCGCGGTATGAACCGCCGCCTCATAGTGCAGTTTGATCCTGACGAGCCCAGCATGTCTGCGCCCACCTTCGCGGAACCTGACCAGGGTCCGCTAGCGGGCGGCCGGAAGGTGAATGCTAGGCATGATCTAACCCTCGGTCTCTGGCGTCGCGACTGCGAAATTTCGCGAGGGTTTCCGAGAAGGTGATTGCGCTTCGCAGATCTCCAGGCGCGTGGGTGCGGACGTAGTCAGCGCCATTGCCGATCGCGTGAAGTTCCGCCGCAAGGCTCGCTGGACCCAGATCCTTTACAGGAAGGCCAACGGTGGCGCCCAAGAAGGATTTCCGCGACACCGAGACCAATAGCGGAAGCCCCAACGCCGACTTCAGCTTTTGAAGGTTCGACAGCACGTGCAGCGATGTTTCCGGTGCGGGGCTCAAGAAAAATCCCATCCCCGGATCGAGGATGAGCCGGTCGGCAGCGACCCCGCTCCGTCGCAAGGCGGAAACCCGCGCCTCGAAGAACCGCACAATCTCGTCGAGCGCGTCTTCGGGTCGAAGGTGACCGGTGCGGGTGGCGATGCCATCCCGCTGCGCTGAGTGCATAACCACCAGCCTGCAGTCCGCCTCAGCAATATCGGGATAGAGCGCAGGGTCAGGAAATCCTTGGATATCGTTCAGGTAGCCCACGCCGCGCTTGAGCGCATAGCGCTGGGTTTCCGGTTGGAAGCTGTCGATTGAAACACGGTGCATCTGATCGGACAGGGCGTCTAAGAGCGGCGCAATACGTCTGATCTCATCGGCCGGCGATACAGGCCTCGCGTCCGGATGGCTGGCGGCCGGTCCGACATCCACGACGTCTGATCCGACTCGCAGCATTTCGATCGCCGCGGTGACAGCGCCGGCGGGGTCTAGCCGCCGGCTCTCATCGAAGAAGGAGTCCTCGGTGAGATTCAGAATGCCGAACACCGTCACCATGGCGTCGGCCTCCGCAGCGACTTCCACGATGGGGATCGGGCGAGCAAAAAGGCAGCAATTATGAGCCCCATACCTACAAAGCCCCACGCATCAAGCTTTTGCCCATGAAGCAACCAGGCAATGGCTGTAATTATGACGACGCCGAGTCCCGACCAGACTGCATAAGCAACACCGACAGGGATGGATTTCAGAACCAGAGAAAGAAAATAAAATGCGATGCCATAACCGATTATGACAACGGCGGAAGGGGCAAGCTTAGTAAAGCCCTCGCTAGATTTTAATGCGGATGTTGCGATTACTTCGCCAACTATTGCGATAACAAGAAAAAGCCAGCCTTTCATGATATATCTCCCAATTTGTGTAGGGCTTATTATGCACGCTTAAAAATAATAAAAGCAGACTTGACCTGATAGTTTGGCTGTGAGCAATTATGTGCTTAGTGCATCTAACGCTTGAGTTAAGCCGCGCCGCGAAGCGGCGTCGGCTTGAACGAATTGTTAGACATTATTTGCCGACTACCTTGGTGATCTCGCCTTTCACGTAGTGAACAAATTCTTCCAACTGATCTGCGCGGGAGGCCAAGCGATCTTCTTCTTGTCCAAGATAAGCCTGTCTAGCTTCAAGTATGACGGGCTGATACTGGGCCGGCAGGCGCTCCATTGCCCAGTCGGCAGCGACATCCTTCGGCGCGATTTTGCCGGTTACTGCGCTGTACCAAATGCGGGACAACGTAAGCACTACATTTCGCTCATCGCCAGCCCAGTCGGGCGGCGAGTTCCATAGCGTTAAGGTTTCATTTAGCGCCTCAAATAGATCCTGTTCAGGAACCGGATCAAAGAGTTCCTCCGCCGCTGGACCTACCAAGGCAACGCTATGTTCTCTTGCTTTTGTCAGCAAGATAGCCAGATCAATGTCGATCGTGGCTGGCTCGAAGATGCCTGCAAGAATGTCATTGCGCTGCCATTCTCCAAATTGCAGTTCGCGCTTAGCTGGATAACGCCACGGAATGATGTCGTCGTGCACAACAATGGTGACTTCTACAGCGCGGAGAATCTCGCTCTCTCCAGGGGAAGCCGAAGTTTCCAAAAGGTCGTTGATCAAAGCTCGCCGCGTTGTTTCATCAAGCCTTACGGTCACCGTAACCAGCAAATCAATATCACTGTGTGGCTTCAGGCCGCCATCCACTGCGGAGCCGTACAAATGTACGGCCAGCAACGTCGGTTCGAGATGGCGCTCGATGACGCCAACTACCTCTGATAGTTGAGTCGATACTTCGGCGATCACCGCTTCCCTCATGATGTTTAACTTTGTTTTAGGGCGACTGCCCTGCTGCGTAACATCGTTGCTGCTCCATAACATCAAACATCGACCCACGGCGTAACGCGCTTGCTGCTTGGATGCCCGAGGCATAGACTGTACAAAAAAACAGTCATAACAAGCCATGAAAACCGCCACTGCGCCGTTACCACCGCTGCGTTCGGTCAAGGTTCTGGACCAGTTGCGTGAGCGCATACGCTACTTGCATTACAGTTTACGAACCGAACAGGCTTATGTCCACTGGGTTCGTGCCTTCATCCGTTTCCACGGTGTGCGTCACCCGGCAACCTTGGGCAGCAGCGAAGTCGAGGCATTTCTGTCCTGGCTGGCGAACGAGCGCAAGGTTTCGGTCTCCACGCATCGTCAGGCATTGGCGGCCTTGCTGTTCTTCTACGGCAAGGTGCTGTGCACGGATCTGCCCTGGCTTCAGGAGATCGGAAGACCTCGGCCGTCGCGGCGCTTGCCGGTGGTGCTGACCCCGGATGAAGTGGTTCGCATCCTCGGTTTTCTGGAAGGCGAGCATCGTTTGTTCGCCCAGCTTCTGTATGGAACGGGCATGCGGATCAGTGAGGGTTTGCAACTGCGGGTCAAGGATCTGGATTTCGATCACGGCACGATCATCGTGCGGGAGGGCAAGGGCTCCAAGGATCGGGCCTTGATGTTACCCGAGAGCTTGGCACCCAGCCTGCGCGAGCAGCTGTCGCGTGCACGGGCATGGTGGCTGAAGGACCAGGCCGAGGGCCGCAGCGGCGTTGCGCTTCCCGACGCCCTTGAGCGGAAGTATCCGCGCGCCGGGCATTCCTGGCCGTGGTTCTGGGTTTTTGCGCAGCACACGCATTCGACCGATCCACGGAGCGGTGTCGTGCGTCGCCATCACATGTATGACCAGACCTTTCAGCGCGCCTTCAAACGTGCCGTAGAACAAGCAGGCATCACGAAGCCCGCCACACCGCACACCCTCCGCCACTCGTTCGCGACGGCCTTGCTCCGCAGCGGTTACGACATTCGAACCGTGCAGGATCTGCTCGGCCATTCCGACGTCTCTACGACGATGATTTACACGCATGTGCTGAAAGTTGGCGGTGCCGGAGTGCGCTCACCGCTTGATGCGCTGCCGCCCCTCACTAGTGAGAGGTAGGGCAGCGCAAGTCAATCCTGGCGGATTCACTACCCCTGCGCGAAGGCCATCGGTGCCGCATCGAACGGCCGGTTGCGGAAAGTCCTCCCTGCGTCCGCTGATGGCCGGCAGCAGCCCGTCGTTGCCTGATGGATCCAACCCCTCCGCTGCTATAGTGCAGTCGGCTTCTGACGTTCAGTGCAGCCGTCTTCTGAAAACGACATAAAAACCTGTCTCAAAAGTTCTCTTTTCTTGTCTCAAAAGGTTGTTATGGCCTTTTGATACATGTATATTTATGAGACTAACTTTTGAGACAAGGATCTATCACATGTCAGTAATCGGGTACGCTCGTGTATCAACCAACGAACAGACCATCGCAAACCAGCAACAGCAAATCTCTGAAGCTGGCTATCAGGTAACCAAGTGGTTCAGTGATTCCGCTGTATCGGGTGGCATAAAAGCTTCTGAGCGTCAGGGGTTCAGTGACCTCCTGAACTATGTTCGTGAAGGGGACACGCTTATCTGTGTCGCAATTGACCGTCTTGGACGCAACACAATCGACGTACTGTCCACAGTTGAACTTCTACAGGCTAAGGGCGTTAAGATTGTTAGTTTGAGAGAGGGTTTTGACCTGTCTACTCCGGTCGGGAAAGCCATGCTGACCATGATGGCTGGACTCGCATCACTGGAAAAAGATCTTATTGCAGAACGCAGAACAGCAGGCATTAAGCGTGCTCAGTCAGAAGGTGTCCATTGTGGCAGGCCAATCAAAGCCACTGGAGAGCAGGTTGAACAGTTGGTTAAGGCTGGCATGTCACCAAAAGACATCATGTCCCGACTGAACATCAGCAAGGCAACATTCTACCGTCTCAAGCAACAGGCGATATCGTGACAGGTTAATCCACAGCGGGTCTGTAGAGGCTCACGCTGTACAGAACGCTTCTCAGACGCTCTCACAGCGCATCTGTACAGATATTTCAGGGTCCCTCTGCGATAGAAAGGTAACGCCAAGCTCTCCACCCCTAAGCACCTGTGCACACACGCTCCAGATATTTTCCCAGACACTTCCCCATACCCCGTAACAAAACACCCCCTCTGTTTTTAAAAAACTAAAAAAGGTCACCCAATAATGTCCATCAGAATTTCCCGATCAGAAATTGAGTACAACCGCAGATTGTCAGCAGAAGATCGTCAGCGTGAGATTCAGCGCCAACGTGCTCATAAGCAGGCTAAAGCAACCGCACACCTTTTGCGCAGACTCCCGGTAGAGAAGGGTTTCCATTACACCAATAGCACTGGTGACCATGTCTCACCTGACCGCCTTTCAATCTCTCTCCGCTAAGCATAAATAAAACTGAAAATCAAGCGTTATCTATTGACAATATTGTTACAAAAAGTTACTATTAATAAGTGGACAGAAAAAGATGGTTGTTTCTTTAGATGGGGTTATCCATCAGACGCTGCCCACAATCCTCCAGTGATATCCGCAAAAACTTCCCCCCTTCAAAATCCTGTAGATTTCTCCGACCCTCTCCATCGGTTTCAGATTGCAGGTGCAAAGCCACTAATCCTTCCTTGCAGGGTAAGCGGTCTCCAGTGGTTTTTGCGGATATTGTCTTGTCATTTCACTATCCGATCCTGATTAGCTCTTCCCTGATGATCGGGGAAGGGCATTTTTTAATGAGAGACCTAATAATGATCCCTGCAATCCTTACAACAATTCTCGTCGTGCTTCTATGCCGCGCTGATTCCATGTGGAGACAACGCAATGCTTGAAGTAAGCGAACTCCTTAAGCTGATGGAATCACAGCAAGAATCCCCCAGCGTTAAAACAATCGACCAGCATACCCAGCAAACAGACCGACTTTCAGAACTTGAAACAGAGTTGATTACGGTCAAGCGAAATCTAAGTGTGACCCGTAAGAACATTGCCCATTATCAACAACTCGCTAAGCAGATGCTCAAAACACACCCTGAAATGTTTGGTGCTGAAGTGGTTAAGCTGTTGCAGAACATCGTTACTGCGAAGGTTATGAAAGACCACCCGGAACTATTCGCTGAACTCCATAAGCTTGAACAGCGTGTTGAACATATTTCTAAAGAAGTGGGTGCTTAATGAATGATGACCACATTATCAAATGGCGTGATGAATCTGACCTCAGCCGTGGCTTCGTGATTGACCTCGACAATGTATCGACAGGTCAGATCTTCAGATGTGTCTATACCGAGCCTCATTTGCTCGTTAACGGATTTTTTGACGCTTTCCTCCTGATGCAATTTTCCCCCGTAGAAGCTGCCGCTGCCGCTAACGACCTCTACCAAACAACTCGTGACCAGTTGGATCAGCTTATTGATCGTCTGCGTTCACAGTCTTATGTACAAATCCCTGTAAACATGGAATTTCACTAATGAACATCGACCAACCTCGCCAGCACATTGCACCATCCGACGATTACAATACCCGAATGGTTACCCTCAACGGCGCGACTCATATCAAGATTTCCCAGCCGACAATGCTCGACAGTGACGGTACGTTGATTGAAAGCTTTCAACGTGAAGCTGAGAATCTCAAAGCTGCTGCACAATCACAGTCAGATGATATCGTGGCAAGTAAACAGGCTGACTATGATGATTTATTTCCGTCTGAGAAGCGGATCGCAATTGAGCGCCATTACACGCCAATCATCAAAAAACTCGCATCTGAACACGAGGCAGCTTGTGATGCTGTGACCGAATTCGAAGACGATCAAACGCGTTTCAGATCTGACCTCCAAGCTCGTTTTGCATTCGACCTAAAGCATCCTGATGTCAAAACATTGTTCTGTTCATCCGACACACATTTTAATGAGATGCTGAAAACGGGTCACCTCCATATTGATGGTTACAAGCTGGTTGAAAGGCGCTCCTCTGGTGGTTACACACTCATGGTTGGAGACGCACCTGTCAGTACGCCAACTTCATCTCGCTTGGTCTTCATCCCTATCGCAGTTGAAAGTCTCATGTCATACGCACACAGCGCAGAGGCTCTGGATTACTCGAAAGCAATTTATGATGCAGATCTACAACGTCTTATCACTTGCCGTAAAGCAGCAGCCGTAAAGCTCACTGAAGCGAAGCAGAAAGCGCGTGCAGCTCTTGATGCAATTCCGACCTTTGAACAGCTCATCTCTGATGCGGTTAAACGTGCTGCGAAGAAGTAACCCCCACACAATTAAGCCCCCTACCTAAAGCTCTGGTTATCGCCAGGGCTTTTCTTTTACCTAAGGCATAACCAATGGCTAACCAAATCACAGTCGACAGTTTCGTAATTGAAATGTCCCTACAGGAAACTGTGCTAAGAGGATTACAACGCCTCGAAAAGCAAATCCTGCCTGTAGCAAAACGTATTGAAAAGAATCTCGACCAAGTCTTCTCTAAAAACCGCGCAAAGCTCATGGAGCCTACCTTCAGGGCTATTGAAAAGCGCGCTGCTCAGGCGGGGCGTAACATTAACAAATCTCTTAGTGACTCGTTTCGTATCAGAGGCGCTGACACTGGACTTTTCACCCGCTATCAAAGGGAAGGGCAGGCAGCAGCGAGGGAAGTAGGTAGAGCAATCCGTGACGCATATCGTATCAGAGGCGCAGCTAATCCCCCTCTGCCCCGATCTGGTCAGTCTCGCTTAACACCACGCCAACGAATCGAATCTCTCGCTGAACGTGCCCGAACATCTGCCCTGTACGGTAATCTCCAACTACGTGACCCAGTAGCAGCGCAACGCTACAACTCAAGACTGCAAATGCTCCAGATGCAGCACGTTGCGAGTGGAGACTTGAGATCGTTCTACTCGAATCTGCGCAGACTAAATTTTGAGGTATCTCAACAGATCCGTGCAGCCTCTATGCAACGAGCCTCAGCACGTCTTGCAGCGATGGAATCAAACAGTCTTGGTTCTGCATTAGGTGGCCTGTCTGGCGCAGCGTTACCGCTTGTGGGAGCTTTTATGGCATTACATAAAGGTATGCAGTTCCTTCAAGAATCTCTGGAAGAAGGCGCTAAACGTCAGCAAGCGCATAATATGATGCTCAGTTCATATGGTTCGGAACAGGGTGCTATGAAAGCGACTCTGGATGCTGGCGATATCTCTGAACACTATGGTCTGGATACTGTGACTGTCAGACAGCAGCTTGCGTCGTTGCGTGCCACTATGCCTAAATCCTTCCTGTCAGATGAACGTCTGGCACAGTTCTACGCTAACGAATCGGTATTTGCGCATAACTCCGGTATGTCAGCAGATGACCAGTTTGGTTTGAACCGAGCGCTACAACAGATCGCTGCAAGCCCGAAACTAAACATGCAGGATTGGAACCAGGTTATCCAGCGATCTCCAGCGTTAGTGAATAAAGTGGCTCAGCAACTCGGTGTAGATTCTTCAAAAGTACGTGAAGAACTCAAAAAACTGTCAGGACGTGACGTTGCCAAGCTTCTGATGGATGCAATGGTTCCGACACCAGAGGAAGAAAAACGAGCGCGTGACAATATCCTTGCAGCCAGAGGACGTATGTTCAACGCTGAACGTTATGCGATGGATAAAACATTCAGAGGCTACCAGTCCCACCTAACCACGTTGTTCGATTCACTCGCCAGCACATTTAATAACTCTGGTGGGCTGTTTGAGCGTGGCGGTCAGGCAATTGGCTGGTTCCTTGATCGTCTTAACGATATCACCAAGACACTCGATAATGTCGGAATGAACGTGGACGGTTATCTGACACTGTTCGAAGAAAAGTGGGACAAGTTCTACAGCACACTGTCACCGTCTACACAGAAAGCTCTCGACATTGTAAAAGACCAGTTCAACACCTTCTTTGACTGGCTCATTGTGACCGCTACGGCTGCGCTGGCTCTCGGTGGTCTGAAACTTGGGGGGCGTATGCTCGGTATAGGGCGTACTGCTTCTTCTACTGCTTCTACTACTGCTTCATCTGGTGTGATTGGCGGTGCGGCTGGCAAAGCGTTTGGTATCGCTGCGGCTGCATACATTGGCGTTGAAATTGGTAACCTGATTTTTGACAAATGGATTCCAGAGTTCCAGAAATTCGCCCATGAGAAATTTGGATGGGGTGGGGCAACTGGTACGGAAACAACACACGGCGGCAACGCGATCAAGGACTCTTGGGTAGACAAAGGTTGGACGTGGATTGATAGCATGTATGACCGGATCAAGTCTGCACCTGTACCAAGTAACGGTTTCCCATTACTGTCACCTGATCTTCTTCAGAACCGTGCAGCATTTCTCCCACAGGCACCCGTCCAGTTTGCACCGCTGAAAATCGAGATCGTTTCAAATGGGCAAATGAATGTTGCGCTTCCAGATGGGACTATCCAACGTGTTGCGCTCGACACTGTACAGCAGCAGTACGAGACCCAGATGATGTCTGCTCAGGGGCTTGCTGGTGGATGGCAGGGTGCTGGTCAGAATGCAGGGTTCAGTCCATCTTCACTTATGAGGAAGTGATATCACCCTTGCCCTGCCCGGTAGGTTTGCTCATGAGTAACACTGCGTCTTCAGGGAATGGCGAAAGTAGATTTACTGGAGGATGTGACAAGCAGGCCGCATCAGCATCTTTTCAGTCCTGAAGATTTACGCTCTTACTTCATGAGCAGAAATGGTTGCTACATCATGTTGATAATAAGATCCCCGCTGGCTGTGATAGATAGCTATTGGGGACTCTTTTATCATAACTGCTCTTCACACTTTGCAAGAAATAGCAAAGTAGATGCCGTCATATGTATTGAATAACTTGCCAAATGCTCAGGTATTATTTTTACTTCATGTCCTTGACCGTGTCCGCTTTCTTTATTCCTAATAGTGGGAATACTACTACTAAGAAGTGTTCTCAACCCTGTGAAGCCATTTTTCATGTACTCTGGGATTAGTTTGTTTTCGTAACACCCCTCAATCAACTTGGTCGCTGCTGCACTTTTTTCAAAAGGCCATTCATGTTTAGTATGAATTGCTTTCATTAGGCTCTCAAAAGATTTTAGGCAATCGTTAAGGCACTCTTTATACCTTCGATTTCTATAATGTTCATGAGCTGATAAAAACTCATCATTTACGCCTTTATAATTTGGATTGCTACCTAAAATTTGGAGTATTGGTTTGGTGGCTTCCGTATGCATCAACTGCGATTCAAATTTGATGATTTCGCCATTTTCAAACTGAAAGCCTACCCCTGCCTGCATAAATCGGTGATTTAATTCTTCAATATATTCATCTATTTGGGTAGGTGTATAGCCATACGCTTTACTATTTTTTCGAATATCTGAGTTTATTTTGGATAACATAAGATCTATGACATCCAAAAATTTTTCGGAATCCTTTTCATTTTCAATTATATCTTCCAAATACCTCTTGGCCATTAATTCAAGCCGAATAACAGGTTGCTCGCCGTATTCGCGACAAAGAGTTTTATACAAAGGAAAGTAAAAATCTGATTTTGTTGAGCTGTAATCTAACCTGCCTCCGCCCTCTAAAATATCGTCAAGAATTGTGAGTATTTGATATCTTAATTTATCGGGAAATTCAGTATACTGATACACATCAGAAACATCTGTTCTAAGAGCTTTTTGCCTTTCAGAGTAAAGTTTATAACGTGTCATGTTCATCTCCATTGAATGATACGAATTACACTTGTATATTTTCTGAACAACTTAAAACTTGCCATTTGATACGCTGAAACTGCAATGACCAGAAAATCCTTTATTAACGTACACTTTGTGACCGTAACTATTATACACAAAAATCAAATAGTTGTTATCATCCCGAAATTTCACTTTGAGCTATGCAGCCTCAACAGCATTACACAAAATTATTGGCAGAAAAATCATTATCAGTAATCTTTTCATTCTTCTGCTTCTAACAATGGGTAAGTGATATTTTCTACATAACTTGCTAATTCGACTGGAGAACCTGATTTACTATAAGTTTTGAAACTCTCTGTTTTGCCTCGTTCATGCCCCATAAGCAGGGCTATCCTATCCTCCGGTACTTGCGCTCGGTCAAGCTGTTGAGCAAATTCATGACGCAAGCTGTGAAACACCTTCTTCTCGCTTCCTTGTTCTCCTAAAACGCTTCGTTTAGCCCTCGTAAAACGCTGTGTATGCCACGTAGATCGCTTACCATCTGCACGCTCAATAATGGATGCCCTGTAGAATAAGAAGCCGTTAGAATGTGTCTGAAGCAATGATTCAACGAGTGTCTTAAGAGCGCTATGAACAGGAACTAATCGTCTCGCTGATTTCGTCTTACCTTCCATAATTTCAAAACACAATACACCTTCGACAGTTTTAATGTTGTTCGTTTTCAGGGAACAGATTTCATTGAGACGCATACCGCTGTACATACCTATCAGCGTTACAGCTTGCATCTCTGCGTCACCATTCATTGCAGCGAATACCTTCGCTATCTCAGTATGTGCAAAAACCTCATAGCTAACCTTACTGCTTTTCGCTTCCAGTCCATGACCACGCCAAGGGTTATCCTGTGGTGCATCGTGATAACGATTACGGGCCAGATCCCAGATTTGAGCAAGGGAGCTGATGTAGTTCTGTATCGTCTGTAGTGCCTTCTCTTGTTTTAGCTTATCAAGCCAGCATGTGACAGATGTACGGTTTATCTCACTGAGCTGAATATCACTTTTACCAAGATGGAATAAGAAGACCTCTACAGCTTTATTTGTTTTAGACAGGGTAGTCAGCTTCCGCTTCTCGCTGAACTGGAGAAGGTATTGATCGCGCATCTTCAGGAGAGAAGGGCAACTCGTTACCTGTGATGGGATTTGAGGTATTGTTGGAGGGGCATTGTTAGCAATCACACCAATCTGGCGAAGTTCAGTCAAAATCTGCTCGACACGTGAACCTGATTCTTTAGGCCTGAGCTGTTCACGTAGCACGTTAAACTCTGTAGCCACGCTGTCTCTAAACGCTCTCGCTTTCCTGATATCTCCCGTACCAGTTGAACGAATGAAGTAGCTCTTTCCATCGAAGAAATGCTTCATGTAAGGAGGTATAGCGATCCTGACTACCCAGACGCCGGATAGATCGGTCACAAGGTAAGAATCTTTCTTGATCTGCATAAAATCCCCGTGTTAATTTGTACAGGCATTTTCATGTGCATTTGGGATATGCCGTTACTCTTCAAACTAAATTAATCTTTGAAATCTGCGAGTTATCTACGCAGAAGACTTCAAATAGTTTGTAGAAATACGTGCCGGTTCGAGTCCGGCCTTCGGCACCATCGGAACATCAATAGACGTCAACGGACGTCTTTTTTTGTGCCTGAAATCCAGTATCCGCAAGGCTTTCCTCGCTTTTTCACTCAACCTAAGTCAACCTGATTCAATCTACATCAACTTACTGATGCGAGTACATCTGCGGGTATATCCCGGTTCGATAATGTTTGTACCCACACAGAACCCTTGAAAGGATACTCATCATGGCTCTGAGTGATGTGAAGGTTCGTTCGGCTAAGCCTGAAGCAAAAGCCTATAAACTGACTGACGGTGAAGGCATGGTTTTGCTTGTTCACCCTAATGGTTCCAAATACTGGCGGCTGCGTTATCGATTTGGCGGTAAGGAGAAGATGCTGCGCTGGGGAAATACCATGAGGTTTCGCTGGCGGATGCCAGGGCGCGCAGGGATGAAGCCCGTAAGCTGTTAGCTAATGGTGTCGATCCCAGTGAGAATAAGAAAGCCGTTAAGGTAGAGCAGGAGCAAGAGGCAATAACGTTTGAAGTGGTTGCCAGAGACTGGCATGCCACGAATAAAAAATGGTCGGAAGAGCATAGCCGTCGCGTACTGAAAAGTCTGGAAGATAACCTCTTTCCGGCTATCGGCAAATACAACATTGCTGAACTAAAAACTCGTGACCTGTTAGAACCTGTCAAGGTTGTCGAACAGTCGGGGCGTCTTGAAGTTGCATCCCGGCTTCAACAACGTACTACTGCGATAATGCGTTACGCAGTGCAGAGCGGATTAATTGATTACAACTCGGCGCAGGAAATGGCTGGGGCAGTCGCATCTGGCAATCGGCAACACCGTCCGGCGCTGGAGTTAAAACGTACACCTGAGCTGCTCCAGCGTATCGATAGCTATACCGGCCGACCGTTAACGCGCCTGGTGGTAAAGTTGACGCTATTAATTTTTATCCGTTCCAGCGAATTGCGCTTTGCCCGCTGGTCGGAGATCGATTTTGAAACCTCAATGTGGACCATTCCCTCTGAGCGTGAACCGATCGAAGGTGTAAAACATTCTCACCGTGGTTCTAAGATGCGTACGCCTCACCTGGTGCCGCTTTCTCGTCAGGCATTGGGTATCTTGAAGCAAATACGGAAATTCAGTGGAGACCATGAACTTATTTTTATTGGTGACCACAATCCGCGCAAGCCAATGAGTGAGAACACGGTGAATAAGGCGCTGCGCGTAATGGGGTATGACACGACGGTAGAAGTATGTGGTCATGGTTTCAGGACGATGGCTTGTAGCTCGCTGATTGAATCAGGGCTGTGGTTGAGGGATGCAGGGGAGCGGCAGATGAGTCATCAGGAGCGTAACTCTGTGCGTGCGGCATATATTCATAAGGCGGAACATCTTGGGGAGCGAAGGTTGATGCTGCAGTGGTGGGCTGATTATCTGTGGATTTGACCCTATATATCCAGACGTCTTTTCTCTCTTACGGTTGTGATAACTTTCTGCGTATATATTCCCGTGGCGAGCGATATCCCAGCGCGCTGTGCGGGTGATGTTCGTTGTAATGACTGAACGCCACCGCCAGGTTCATCACCGCTGCCTGGCTGTCCGGTTTTGGCATTACACTGATGTAATCCCGCTTTATCGTCTTCACGAAGCTTTCCGCTATGCCATTGCTTTCCGGGCTGCGAACTGCGGTCGTGCAGGGCTCAAGTCCCAGCATCCGGGCGAACGCCCGCGTTTCATGCGCTCTGTAGGCTGAACCGTTATCTGTCAGCCATTCCACCGGTTCTGACGGCAGATGCTGGCCGAAGCGTTTTTCTACCGCGCCTAACATGACGTCCTGCACCGTTTCTTTGTCATAGCCACCGGTGCTCGCTGCCCAGTCGATGATCTCCCGATCGCAGCAGTCCTGTGCGAAGGTTACCCGCAGCTTTTCACCATTGTCGCAACGGAACTCGAAGCCATCTGAACACCAGCGCCGGTTGCTCTCAGTGACCGATACGCGCCCTTTATGTGCACGCTTACGCTGAGGAGCAGCAGGTTTGCGCTCCAGCAGAAGGTGATGAGTACGCATAATCCGGTACACGCGTTTTGCGTTAACAACAGGAAGCGCGTCACGCTCTGACTGTCGCCGCAACAGCGCCCACACCCGGCGATAACCATATGTGGGCAGTTCGGCGACCATAGTATGTATACGGGATAACACCGCAGTATCGTCAAAACTGGCATGCAGCCTGCGATCCTGCCAGTCAGGCGAACGGCGGACCCTGAGACTCAGTTGCGCACGCGACACTCCAATACTGCGGCTGACGTCGCTTATTCGTCGTCCTCTGGCAACAAGGGCGCATGCGCAATCCATTTTTTTGTCCGGCCGAACTCCACGGCCTCTTTGAGTATTTCAGCTTCCATCGTTTTTTTGCCCAGAAGGCGCTGAAGTTCGCGGATTTGCTTATTGGCAGCAGCAAGTTCGGAAGCGGGAACGACTTCTCCGCCTGAGGTCACGGCGGTCAGTGAACCGTCTTCATACTGCCTGCGCCACTTGAAGATCTGATTAGCATTGATACCGTGCAGTCGCGCGACGTGAGACACGGTCATGCCCGGTTCCATAGTCTGCTGAATAATGGCAATTTTTTCCTGCGGAGTACGACGCCGACGCCGCTCAGGTCCTGATAACACTTCAACCATCTTATTATTCTGACTGGTATTAAACATAGTTCCAAGACTACCTCTTATTTTAAGAGAGGCGAAGTGTCTGGTGATCTAAGGGGCTAATCTAATCTGGATGCCAATCGGGAGAAGGCGGTTAGTCCGTTTGATACTGCTAAGTTGAATAAGGGCTGATTAAAAGGATTTCTATAAGGCGCGCCTCAGGCATGCCTTATTTTTTTGCTAATTTTGGTGTTTGCAATTTATTGACTCCGCTGTGCCACTGCAGATTTTGCAACGCACTGATTTTGAACAAGGGTCAAAGACACTGCTCCGCGAGCAGGGCATAATACAACTATTAATCATTAGTACGGTTTCGTCTGATATGAGCACAATCACCCCCCACTACCGTAACGTACAGCAGTTGCTGCAAAGCCAATCCTTTTCTATCGATGAGTATCAGCGTGAGTACAAGTGGGAGAAGGAGAACATTGACGAGCTGCTGTCTGATCTTCAGGGAAAATTCTTTAACTACTACAAGCAGGGTGATGAAACCAGCGCTATTAGTAACTATGGGGAGTATTTTCTTGGCTCAATCATTGTCAGCAAACGCAATAACAAAAATTACTTGATCGATGGCCAGCAGCGAGTTACCTCTTTGACATTGTTGCTGATTTGCCTGTACCGATCTGCCGAGGAACAGAGGCTGCCGGTAGCCCAAACCTTAGCCCCACTTATTTTCAGCGACAACCTCGGTAACCCCAAGTTCAACCTCGACATCTCTGAGCGACTTCCTGTTATCAATGCCCTATTCAAGGGGGAAGCGTTCAATCCGGATGGTAAGGATGAATCCATACAAACCATGTACGCCCGTTATAGTGATATTGAAGCAAACGACTTGATGGCAGAGATAGGAAATGCATTGCCGCATTTCATCTACTGGTTGTTGACACGGGTAGGTTTGATAGAGATTGCCACTGATAACGACAGTTATGCTTACGCCATTTTTGAAACGATGAATGATCGGGGTAAGCCGCTTAGTCCGGTAGATATGTTGAAGGCATATTTATTGGCTCCGATTGAAGAACAGGATGCGCGGCTACAGGCCAATCAAATCTGGAAACAGCAAGTCCTGGAATTGATCTCCTGGGGAGGGGAGCACGAACCGGAGCGAGATGCCAACTGTATTAAGGCGTGGTTACGGGCACAGTACGCAGAAAGTATCCGTGAACGTAAGGCGGGATCGGTTGATAAAGATTGGGAGTTGATCGGTTCAGTCTTTCACCGCTGGGTGCGAGAAAACAACTCTCGCCTGGGTTTGGGTAAAGCTCAGGAAAATCAGAACATGATGGCTGTAAGCTTTCCATTTTTTGCCAAAGCGTACCGGCGTATCCTAAACAGCAGCAAGCATTACACTCCGAAGCTACGAGCGGTCTACTATAACGCTCACAATGATTTTACTTGGCAGAATACGGTGCTCCTGGCATCGTTGATAGAAACTGACGATGACGAGACTGTGGACCGGAAACTGGCGGTCACAGCTACTTATTTGGACATCTGGTTGATGCGTCGAGTAGTGAATTATGTCCGGGTTGGATACTCTAGTGTGTCTTACGCTATGTGGTTATTGTGCCGGGATATCAGGCGTAAACCGCTACCAGAGTTGGTAGCTATCCTCCAGAAGAAACTGGCAGATGATGATGTTACGTTCTCCGGCTACACAGTAAAAGGACGAACGGGTATTGATGGTTTAGGGCTCAATCAATTCAGTCGCCGTTATATCTACCATTTGCTAGCACGACTGACAGAAGCAACTGAGATCGGTGCAGGGCGTACTGAGACATTTGATCGATTGGTGGACCGTACTCTTAAGAACCCATTCGACATCGAACATATCTGGGCTGATGATTACGAAATCGTGAAAGATCAGTTCAGTACTGAGCAGGAATTTCAAGATTGGCGCAATCATGTTGCGTCACTTTTACTCCTACCAGCAGATGTTAACCGGAGCCTGCAGGACAAACCGTTTCCCCTGAAGCGGGTGCACTATGCCAAACAGAACTTCTTTGCCGCAAGTTTGGACTCCAGTGTTTACGAACATCAGCCACAGTTTCAGCAGTTTACTACCCAATATGAGTTGTCTTTCAAATTCGCTGAGGTATTCGATAAAGCGGAACAACAGGTACGTCGGAAACTGATTGCGGGATTAGTTGAATTAATTTGGTCACCGAATCGTTTATGTGAGGCCGCCCATGTCTGAGCAACCACTACAGAACTCGCTTTTTGAGGACGATTACCTGCTACGGGAACTTGGGCAGGTAGCACATGTTCCACAGGTCGCTTTAACAGAGTTAGTTGCTAACGCCTGGGATGCCGGAGCGTCACGAGTAGACTTGGTTCTACCTACCGAAATAGGTGGAGTATTGACTGTGACAGACGATGGTCATGGTATGACCCCGGAGCAATTTAAAAAGCGCTGGATGACTTTGCGCTACACCCGCGAGAAGTATCAAGGTTTCAATGTAGAGTTCCCTACCGGACGAACTGCCCGCCCGCGAAAGGCTTACGGTCGCAATGGCATTGGTCGCCATGGCTTGCTTTGTTTTGCTGACGAATACGAAGTGAAAACCTGGCGCGATGGCATTTTGGCAACCTTCGTTGTTGGTACCGGAGCTGGTTCTAGTCCTTTCGTGTGTCGTAGTGAGACTGAGGAGAAGCATATAGGTTCCGGTACACGATTGCAGGTACAGGTAACACGTAAACTGCCAGATGCCGATGAAATACTCACTGTATTATCCGCCCGATTCATCCACGATCCTGAATTCGAGGTGCGTGTTAATGGCAAGTTACGTCCCTTTACTGAGATTGATGGGCGAATAAGTGAAGAAACCCTGTACCTCAGTGCTGGACATTATGCCAAAGTTGTTGTCATCGACTCAACTCGTCTGAATCATTCTTCTTTGCACCAAGGAATCGCATTTTGGGTACAACATAGATTAGTTGGAACCCCGTCATGGGCGGTTGGACAGATAGCTAATTTCGATGGACGCACTCGCTTTGCCCGACGTTACAAGGTGATCGTTGACACAGAAGGTTTTGAATCTGATGTTGAACGAGACTGGACCGCTTTTCGTGCCACTGATGCCGTAAATGAATTATATCAGGCTACAGCTGAGCACATTCGTGAGATTGCACAGAGGCTTGCTGTAGAATTTATTGAAGTTACATCAGAAGACGCTCTGATGCAAAACCGCTCAGAGTTAGCAACCTTGGGTCAGGGGGCCCGCTTGGGAGTAGCTGAATTCACTACAGCGGTTGCCCAAGAACATCCAACTGTCTCCCCTGAATTTCTTGCCACAGCAGTTAAGGCGCTTATTCATCTTGAAAAGACCAAGAGTGGAGCCGCATTACTGGAAAAGCTTGCTACTTTGCAGCACGACGATATAGAGGGTTTAGATCGGTTACTGGCTGAATGGACAGTCAAGGATGCCTTGCGGGTCCTTGATGAAATTGACAGTCGACTCAGCGTGGTAGAAACAATTCAGCGTTTGGCAGATGATCCTGAAACGGATGAGTTACACACCCTACATCCGTTGATTTTGCGTTCTCGTTGGTTGTTTGGTCCTGAATTCGAATCGCAAGAGTATTGCTCGAATATGACATTACAATCCGTAGCACGCGAGCTCTTCAAAAGCCCTAGTGCTCAATTTATAAACGAGCGCAATCGTCCTGATATTGTTGTTTTGCCACAAAAAACAACGTGGCAAATGACTGGCATCGAGTCATTTGATCCAGTAGATGTGTCTCTAGTTCAAATGCAACAGGTTTTGGTGATTGAACTGAAGAAAGGCGGATTTGAGCTCACAAGAAAAGAGGTGAATCAAGCTGATGGATATGTACAGGACATTGCAGCATCAGGTTTGATAACAGGAACGCCATTTATTAACGCTTGGGTCGTTGGGCAAAAGGTAGCGGCTGGTGTTGCCCGTGAGAAAGTTGTTGGTGATGGAGAACGCACTCCGTATGGGAGAGTTCGCGCCACTACGTTTGGTTCTTTGGTTGGAACAGCTAATGCTCGATTGATGAAACTACGCCATGTTTTGTCAGACAGGTACGAAAGCACATCTACAGATGACCTTATCAATCGGGTATTATGCCAACCCGTTCAGTCAGGCTTGAAATTTAAATAAGCATGAAAAGAATTTATTTGACCTCAGTGGACAAATTATATCTGCACGATGGAGCCTGTTCATTGCTGAGGGTTGATGTCGCTGAGGTTAATATGCAGCCTTACAAGGTTGAGCATTATCAAGGTTTAGACCTTCTGGATTTTTTAACCTATTACAATTGTTACTAAAAAGCTGACATACCCTAAAGGATTACTGATGGCCGTCAATCAGGCAAAAATATTTGAACAACTCGAGCAACTTACCCGCGAACTAGATCGGGATGAGTTCATTTATAGTTTTATGGCAGCCTTTGACTTCCCTAAAGCAACGATCACACAGGTTCGACAAGGCAGTAGTCGTAATGTTGCCAAGGAAACTGGTCATGTTGGTTTGAAAAATAAATTCTATTTTCAAAGTGTTAATGACAAAGAAGACCTTGATGAGGCTTTTGAGTTACGTATCGTTGATCCACTCATAGCGAAAAATAAGATACGTTTTGTACTAATTACTGATTATGTAAGATTTATAGCGTGGGATACATGTAGTAAAGAGAGACTCGATATTGAACTAGATGAACTTTATAGCAACTATGGCTTTTTCTTACCTTTAGCTGGTTTAGAAAAGGCAATTATAAGTAGTGAGAACCCCGCAGATGTTAAAGCTGCAGAGAAGATGGGCAAGCTGTTTGATCTCATTCGTGTCCACAATGATCTCAGTAAACCAGAAGATATTCATGCTCTTAACGTCTTCCTGACACGTTTGCTATTCTGTCTGTTCGCCGAAGATACAGGTATATTTGAACCAGCTCAGTTCACCTCTGCGATTAAGAGTTACACCGAGGAAGATGGTAGCGATCTCGATGCCTTCCTATATCAATTATTCACCGTCCTTAACGCGGCTCCAGCAAGCCAGCAACGACAAAAGATACCTACTCATTTAGCGGCCTTTCCTTATGTAAATGGAGGGCTTTTTTCCTCTGATGAGCCTATTCCAGAACTAGGCAAGAAAGGCCGTAAGATGCTGCTTGAATGTGGCACAATGGACTGGAGTGAAATAAACCCTGATATTTTCGGAAGTATGTTCCAGGCGGTGATAGACGTCGAGCAACGTAGTCGTTTGGGGCAGCACTATACCTCGTACAGCAACATAATAAAGGTGATAAAGCCGCTTTTCCTGGAGCCTTTGGAAACTGAGCTGAACAAACAATTGCGTAGCCCGAAAGGTTTAAAGGCTCTACTAGTTCGTCTTTCTGAAATAAAGATATTTGATCCTGCCTGCGGGTCCGGAAACTTTCTAATCGTATCTTACAAAGAACTACGAAAATTAGAGATGAAAGTCATTGATGCCCTGAAAGAGCTGGAACCACAAGGTTTTTCGATGAGTGGGCTACATCTTTCACAGTTTTATGGTATTGAAATTGACGACTTCGCTTGCGAAATAGCAAGGTTATCCCTCTGGCTGGCCGAACATCAATTAAATAGCCAGTGGGAACAAGCGTTTGGCTTTGCTCTACCTGCATTACCCTTGCGTGATAGTGGTAATATCTATAGTGGTAACAGTTTGCAAGTTGATTGGAATCTTATTTGTCCAAAAGGAATTGAGGACGAAGTATATGTAATTGGTAATCCCCCCTTTCTTGGTACTCTAGGCCGTTCTAAAGAGCAACGAGAAGATATGCAGGAAGTTTTTAGTAATTTTAAATCACTAGGCTCTCTTGATTTTGTAGCATGTTGGTTCTGGAAGGGGGCTAGATATATTCAAAATTCTCGAGCTGAACTGGCATTAGTGGCAACAAACTCACTGTGTCAGGGAGATCAAGTTTCAATTCTCTGGCCGTCAGTTTTTGCTCTTGGTCTGCATATACACTTAGCTTATCCAACTTTTGCTTGGGCAAATAATGCGCGTGATAAAGCAGCAGTTCATGTAATAATTATAGGTTTGTCTTCTCGAGCAAAGAAAAGTAAGTTATTTCAAAGAGTCAATGAGACTTGGCATTGCGAGCAAGTTGACAACATAAGTCCATATTTAACTAAAGGTGGGAATATAGTTGTAAATTCTTCTCATGCGCCAATATGTCATAATGTTAAGTCAATGATAAAAGGGAATCAGCCTACAGATGGAGGTCATCTTCTATTAACACCAGAGGAACATAAAGAGCTTCTAAAGGTAGAACCTCGTGCATTACCATGGATTAAGAAGGTCATTGGTGCAACTGAGTTTTTAAATGGCAAAGAGAGATGGTGTCTATGGTTGGATGGAATATCGTTGGATGAGCTACATTCCATGCCACATGTATATAAAAGGGTTCAATTGGTTGCTGATATGCGTAGAAAGAGTCCTGATCCTGGGACGCAAAAACTCGCTAATAAATCGCACTTATTCAGAGAAACAAATAACCCGAATAGTTACATACTGGTGCCTAGTGTAAGTTCTGAACGTCGAACATATGTTCCTCTAGGTCTATTCAATACAGATACAATATCTACTAACCTTAATTTAATTATTCCAAATGGGAGTTTATACGAATTTGGTGTTTTATCTTCACTTTTACACAACGATTGGATGAGATTAGTCGCTGGTCGTTTAAAAAGCGATTATCGATATTCGGCTTCAATTGTTTATAATCCTTTCCCCTGGCCTGAGGTCACTGATGCCCAAAGTAAAGAAATTGAAAAACTAGCCGAAGAGGTTATTCTGACTCGTGAAGAATTTCCAGGCTATACCCTAGCTCAACTTTATGATCCTGATAAGATGCCTCCTGAGTTATTAATAGCACATCAGACACTTGATAAAGCAGTTGATAGGCTTTACCGGGAGCGCCCCTTTAATGATGCTGCCGACCGATTAAGTTGCTTGCTAGCACGCTATGAAGCAGTGGTTCAAAACTGATACTGTTTTATGAACTAATAGCAGATAACGGTACCAATGAAATTTAAGGACTAATGATGAAGAACCTTCTACATGTAGAGTATAGTCAAACGGGTCAAAGTTCTAACCTTAACTCAATGGGTATGCGTGAAATGCAGGCTAGAGCTTTTGCTGAGCGTGGTAATCAGTATCTTCTGATCAAAGCACCACCGGCGTGCGGAAAATCGCGTGCACTTATGTTTCTTGGCCTGGATAAGCTGGAACATCAAAATTTGAGCAAGGTGATAGTCGCGGTTCCGGAAAAATCGATCGGGGGTTCATTTCAAGATACCAAGCTCAGTGAGCATGGTTTTTTTGCTGACTGGGTTGTTAAACCGGAAAATAATCTATGTGTAGATGGCGGTGAGTCAGGCAAGGTCAAAGCTTTCCGGCGCTTTATGAGCAGTGATGACAAGATTCTTGTGTGTACTCATGCAACCTTGCGTTTTGCTTTTGAAAAATTAGCCGTGACTGATTTTAATAATTTTCTTGTCGCTATTGATGAGTTCCACCATGTATCAGCTGACGGTGATAACCGCTTGGGTAGCCTCATTGATGATTTAATGAAAAAATCAAGTGCTCACATTATCGCGATGACTGGCTCCTACTTCCGGGGCGATACGGTACCTATTTTGTTGGCCGAAGATGAAGCATTGTTCACAAAGGTCACATATACCTACTATGAGCAGCTAAACGGCTACCAATACTTGAAATCCTTAGGCATTGGCTATCACTTTTACCAAGGGCCTTATATCGACGCTTTACCCTCAGTTTTAGATGCCAGTAAGAAAACTATAATTCATATCCCAAATGTTAACTCTGGTGAATCCACTAAGGACAAGCATGGAGAAGTAGATGCTATTCTGGATGTTTTGGGAAACGTGCTAAAACGTGACACAGTTACAGGTGTATACCATATTGAGGCTAAAGATGGACGTTTGCTGAAATTGGCTAATCTGGTCGATGATAATCCCATTGAAAGGCCAAAAATCCAAGCCTACCTGCGTAATATAAAAGCTGCCGATGACATAGATATTATCATCGCGTTGGGCATGGCTAAAGAAGGTTTTGATTGGCCGTTCTGCGAACATGTTTTGACCATTGGTTACCGCAGTTCGTTAACAGAAATTGTACAAATTATTGGCCGTGCTACGCGTGATTGTATTGGCAAAAAACATGCGCAGTTCACCAACTTAATTGCCCAGCCAGATGCGCAGGATGATGATGTGAAATCATCGGTCAACAACATGCTTAAAGCTATTACGACCTCGTTATTAATGGAACAGATTCTTGCCCCCAGTATCCAGTTCAAACCTCGTTCGCAATGGGATGGAAAACTACTGCCACCGAATACCTTATTAGTTGACGATTCATCAAGCACACCTGTATCTCAAAAGGTGCTCGACATTCTTAATGGTGACAAGAATGAAATTATGGCCACGTTAATGGCTAACGAACAAACGGTAAAAGAAGCAATCAGTGAAACTACTGCTCCTGAGACTATCACTCAGGTGGCATTACCCGCAGTGATTCAAACTCTTTACCCTGACTTGACTGAAGAAGAACAAGAACAAATAAGGCAGGGTATCCTACAAAGCATGCTAATTACTCAGCAAGGTGGATTGTTCGATGGTGAAGACCTGCCAGCTGATGCTGTAATAGATATGGGAGATAAGTCTGGGATTGAATCTAATTCGAGTATTGTTGGAAAACAGTTTCTTAAAATGGGCGAGAAGTTCCTTTGCATCGACAATCTTGATATAGACCTGATTGATTCTATTAATCCATTTCATGGCGCTTATGAGATCCTCTCTAAATCAGTTACGGCTTCTATGCTTAAGACCATTCAGGAGGCTGTGAGTGCCAGTAAATCTCAAGTCTCAGAAGAGGAAGCTGTAATCCTTTGGCCTAAGATTAAACAATTCAAAAAAGAGCATGGACAAGAGCCATCATTGAACTCAAGTGACCCGATCGAAGTAAGGTATGCGGAAGCGTTAGCGTTTATACGTAAGATGAAACAGCAACAGATGGCAAAACAGGGACAGTAATATGATCCGTTTATCGACTAATCACCTGTCAGGTAAATCGACATTGGATAGCATCATTTCAGAGGACGATGAATTCGACCTGCTTGACGTGCAACCGCTAAAACCTAAATCTGGCTTAGTTAATCTGTATGGTCATAAATTTTCAGAAATCGTAGCGTATTACGAACAGTATGGTCGGCTTCCAACTGAAGGAAATACGGTATCTCTTGATGAAAAGCGCCTTGCAAGGCGCTTAAAGAGTATTAAAGAGAATCCGGATCTGTGTTTACAGCTAAGATCTAGAGATTTCTATAACTTACTTGAATCAAATAGTTCGGACTATATACATACCAACTTGGCCGCAGAGTCTGAATCACCCGCTTATATCAATAAATCAGAACTTGTTACCTCATTGGAAGACGTATTTGCAGATGACGATGACGAACTATTAAATTTCGATGAGCCTGATATTTTCAGTATTACGCATGTTTCGGTTGATAGAAAAGAGCAACCCGATGAAATTGCTCAGCGGCAGCCTTGCCCCGATTTCCAGCGGTTTGAGCCTCTTTTTTTTCAACTACGGGGTGGTTTAAAAAATGGCATTTTTTCCCTGGAACGTTTTACGCACAAGTTGAAAATTAGCGAAGGCGACTTTTTTGTTCTTAACGGCGTGATTGGTTACGTACATAGTGCTGGTGAGCGACTGCGTGAGTACAGTACTTATAATGCGCGTTTACACCTGATATTTGAAAATGGCACTGAAATGAATATGCTCTATCAGTCCTTAACTCATGGCTTAGTGAGGGACAAAGAAGGGCGTAAAGTGCAACTCAATGGTCAGAAACTAATACCTTCAGATGTTTCAGTTCTGTCTGGTTTAGTTTATATACTTGCAACTAAGAGTAAAGATCCAGCGCTCATACCTTATAAACAAAATTTATACAAAATTGGCTTTACTGAAACGACTGTAGAACAGCGAATCAAAAATGCTGAAAAAGACCGTACTTTTCTTGAGGCCCCTGTCAGAATTGTAGCTACCAGCCAATGTTTCAATTTAAATGCACAAAAACTTGAAGCCTTAGTACATGGCTTTCTAGCAACGCGTCGCCTTAATATTACACTCAAAAGTCATACTGGACAGGTTTATACACCGAAAGAATGGTTTAATGTTCCTCTGACTACAGTTCAGGCTGTAATCCAATATATTGTGGATGGTACTATTTCGCAATATCGTTTGGATAACACAACAGGCAAGATTGTAGCGAAACGTTGATAATTATGATTGTGTAATTAATATTTATATCAAAAATAGTCATTGCAGCTATTTTAGATGTAAATGATTATCCTGAACAGATCTTCATAAATTGCAGAGTATCACTGCGCTACTGTTTATGAAGGTCTGAACGCATTCTGCTGCAGATAAACCTAACCATCTCAAGCCTGAAATAATAAAATTGATCCTCTGCATAAGTTAATTGAGGTTAACTCTCTTTTGAATAGTTAAGCTCGTAGTAAATCGCCAATTGTCGCAGGCTTGATATTTCAAGGTTGATAACGGGTTTGCCAGCGCGATCTTTTCTTTCAGAGACATCTGGGTTTAACAAAAAGATACGAAAATATCTCACATTCTCTGTTGCCAAAATTTCTTCAACATAATGGCCGAACCGCCCTTTATCCATAAGGTTCTTGTCGATATATAGACGAATGGGTTTATCGTCATGTTTATCGAAGAAGTGAATGAGAAAACCACGGCCATAGCGTTTAACTAAAGAGCCACCGCCGAAAATGACGCCTGCGTATTGGTTTGTTAGCCCTTTCTGAATATGCGTTATATATTCACAGAAATAAACCTTCCCATAGCTTTTGACTCTTAGCCTTAATGCCCTGAACTCGTCGTATGTAAGAGTTTCCTTGGCTTCTTGCCAAGTGTCTACCAGCCGCTGTAGCTGGTTAGTTCGTGTATAACGGCTCCACTTGAGAGCTCGATCGCTAGACAAATCATCGCCTTTGTCGGGATTGTTTACCTGTGAACGTGCTGGAAGCTGTCCTGATTTCTTTTGCTCAGGATCTTCATCATCAGTACAAGGATCGAAGCAATTGATAAAATCATTTAGCTTCTGCCAAGCTTTTCTTTCGTTGTAATCAGCCTCTGTCTCATCAGGCTGACGGACCTGATCCGTTTCCTCAGTAAATTGCATCCATTCACATCCCTGATGGTGGGGATGTGGAGAACGAAAATGTGCAACCTTGAATTTTTTCCCGTCTTCCGCTTTGACATGATAGTTAACGCCACTAATGGTGACGCTGCAGTTGTGATCGCTGCAGGAGAAAGTGAATCGTTGTCTGTCGTTCGGCTTTCTTGAAAAAAATTCTGTTCTTGCTTCATCAATCGATACACATCTTTCTAACTCATGGCAATAAGCAAAAAGTACTTTGGTCTTTGACATTTCTCCTCCATGATGTTTTTAGTAAAATCACTTTATCTTTATGAAATGACTGTTTTTAAGGTAATGACTCCAACTTACTGATAGTGTTTTATGTTCAGATAATGCCCGATGACCTTGTCATGCAGCTCCACCGATTTTGAGAACGACAGTGACTTCCGTCCCAGCCTTGCCAGATGTTGTCTCAGATTCAGGTTATGCCGCTCAATTCGCTGAGTGTAACGCTTGCTGATTACGTGCAGCTTTCCCTTCAGGCGGGATTCATACAGCGGCCAGCCATCCGTCATCCATACCACGACCTCAAAGGCCGACAGCAGGCTCAGAAGACGCTCCAGTGTGGCCAGAGTGCGTTCACCGAAGACGTGCGCCACAACCGTCCTCCGTATCCTGTCATACGCGTAAAACAGCCAGCGCTGACGTGATTTAGCACCGACGTAGCCCCACTGTTCGTCCATTTCAGCGCAGACAATCACATCACTGCCCGGCTGTATGCGCGAGGTTACCGACTGCGGCCTGAGTTTTTTAAGTGACGTAAAATCGTGTTGAGGCCAACGCCCATAATGCGGGCGGTTGCCCGGCATCCAACACCATTCATGGCCATATCAATGATTTTCTGGTGCGTACCGGGTTGAGAAGCGGTGTAAGTGAACTGCAGTTGCCATGTTTTACGGCAGTGAGAGCAGAGATAGCGCTGATGTCCGGCAGTGCTTTTGCCGTTACGCACCACCCCGTCAGTAGCTGAACAGGAGGGACAGCTGATAGAAACAGAAGCCACGGGAGCACCTCAAAAACACCATCATACACTAAATCAGTAAGTTGGCAGCATCACCCGATTTCGCGATGAATGTCTGAATGAGCACTGGTTCAGCAATATCATTCACGCCAGGAAAGTCATTAATGACTGGCGGCAGGATTATAACGAGTGTCGTCCACATTCAGCACTGAATTATCAGACGCCATCAGAGTTTGCAGCACGATGGCGGAATGGAAAATGTGAAGGTAAACAAACCGACATTACTAACTGATGGTTGTATCTAATACTGGGGGCAGGTCACTGAAATTATAATACCTTTAACTGCACCATGTGATATTAAAAAATAACTGATATCTGATATTTTTATTGTTACAGGGGCAATAGTCTGGACTATTTCACAGGTTTCTTAATGTCCTGTTATATAAAGGAATTTTTATATATCTAGGTGAATTTACATTTTCAATAAAAGAGGTTAACATTTCTTAATAAACAATAAGAATATTTGTTGCGAATAAAAATTTGAGGATGTGCGCAATACAGTAAAGGACTCTTATAGCAGCCCCATTCTGGTAACAAACCTGATCCCGATCAAAACAAGCCGCTTTTTTTCCTTGCCGCGTTGCGCTTTTAAGAATCTGTTAAGAACCCGCCGTATAATGGGCGTTTTACTCTACTTTCAGGATGAAACCATGAAAAGAACAGCGATTGCATTGATTACCCTGGCAGCAGCGCTCTCTGCCACCGCCGCGCAGGCTGCCGGCGGCTGTCAGCAGAAACAGCAGTCGATCCAGCAGGAGCTGGAGATGGCGCGCGAGTATGGCAATAAGGCGCGTATAAACGGGCTGGAGAAAGCACTGCGTGAAAATCAGCAGCACTGTACCGATGCGGGCCTGCTGCAGGAGCGTCAGGAGAAAGTGGCGGAGAAGCAGCAGAAAGTGGCTGAGCGCGAAGCGGATTTGCAGAAAGCGCAGGCCAGCGGCCGCCGCGATAAGATTGAAAAACAGCAGCGCAAACTCACTGAGGCGCGTGAAGAGCTGGCTGACGCGCAGGCGGAACTGACCCGCTAAGCGCTGAGCGGCAGAGGCGACATCTGTACGCCTCTGCCGCTGCAAAAATTCACTTCTCCTGCCTGCAAAAAATCCTCACACTGCTGCTTTATTCTGATGGAAAACATGGCATGAAGATACGGTTGCTGCTGGCGCTCCCGCTGCTCAGCGCCCTGATGGCTTCGGCGATAGCTGAAGAAGGCGTCTCGTTTGCTCACAAAGAGTGGGAACTGGCGTGCGATAACACGCTGACCTGTCGCGCGGCGGGCTATAGCGCGGAAGAAGGCGCGGGGGGATCGGTGCTGCTGACGCGGGCGGGCGGGCCGGATACGGCGACGCATGGCCGGGTAGTGCTGGCGGATACCGGCGATGATGACTCAAAGCAGGTCGATACGCTGACGCTCTGGATCGACGATCGCCCGCTGGGTGAACTGGCAAAGGCTGATAACGATGAGTGGACGCTGACCGATGCGCAGACCCGGTCGATTATCACTGCCATTAAAGGCAGCGGCAGCGTGGAGTTCCGTGGTGGTGCCGAGCCGTTTGATCTCTCTGCAAACGGTGCCTTTGCCGTGCTGCTGAAAATGGATGAGGCGCAGGGGCGCATCGGCACGCCGGGTGCGCTGGTGCGTAAAGGCAGCAAGCCGGAAAGCAGCGTGCCGCCTGCGGTGCCGCTGCCGGTGATTATCCAGGCCAGAACCGTTGAGGCAAAGCCGCGTCCGCTGACGCCGCAGGAGCTGGCGCGGATCAAGCCGGCGCTTATCGCTACGCTGACGGATGATGACAGCTGCGATAATCTCGCACCGGCGGACGATCAGCCGGAAGAGGGCGCAGAGCCGCCGACGCTGACCGCTGTGGATGCGGACCACGTACTGATCGCCGCCCTCTGCTGGCGCGGCGCCTATAACGAAGGGTATGGCTACTGGCTGATGGATCGCGCGCTGCAGGGTTCACCGCAGCTGATCACCGACTCCGGTTCCGATTATCACGCCGGGACGATCAGCGAAGCGCAGAAAGGCCGCGGCATTGGTGACTGCTGGAGTACCGCCGCATGGGTCTGGGATGGCCGCAGTTTTGTTCAGAGCAGCGACGCCACCACCGGCATGTGCCGCGCCATCCGCGCCGGCGGTGCCTGGCAGCTGCCGGTGCTGGTCAGCGACGTCAGACCCGCCCCCTGACTGCAGAACGCATGGGGCCAGGGCGGACATTATTGTAGGGGTCGCATTAATGCAATCCGGGATAAATTGGGCGTGATATCCGTAGGGGCCGCATTAATGCGGCCCGGGGTGGATTGAGCGCGATATTCCCAGGGGCGTGTTTATGCGGCCCGGGGTCAGGTGCGCGGTGTGGCCAGGGCGCCATAAATGGCGCCCCTACGGATATTGTTGTAGAGAGCGCATTAATGCGACGCGGGGTCAGGTGCGATATTTGTAGGGGCCGCATTTATGCGGCCCGGGGTGGATTAGGCGCGATATTATGCGGCCCCAACGCAGGTTATTTATTCAGGCAGCACTGCTTATATTTTTTGCCGCTGCCGCACGGGCAGGGATCGTTGCGTCCGGTTTTGTCACCGGCAAAGAACGGCAGCTGTGGCTCGGGATCGGGCTGCGCCATGCGCTCGGCCTGCCAGTATTCGTGCAGTTCCAGCGCCGCCGGGCGGATCGCCTCCATGCTCGCTTCAAATGCGTCCGGATCGAGCGCCTCGCGCGCTTCACGCTGCTCTTCGCTGCCGTGCAGGGCAATCGCCTGCAGCTGCGGCTGCAGCGCTTCAGGCAGCAATGACCAGTCGGTGTCCAGCGCGACGCCGCGCATATAGCCATAGCACCAGTCTTCGACCACGGTAAACTCCTGGCCCTCCATCTCCTGCAGGCCAAACAGCGGCTCAAACTGCTCCGGAAACTCAGCCAGACGCTCAGCAATATCATTGAGGTGCTGGAAGGTCAGCGTCATAAAGCGATCCATCTCGCGCTCGTTAGCCCATTCAGGGATATGCTTCTGGCCGCCCCACATCGCCACCAGCCACTCGCTGGGTTCAATATCATTCGGGCCGGAGAGCAGGGCGGTCAGCATCCCATCCAGCTCGGCCGTATCCACCACGGAGTGCGTATTGCCATACTTCTCCAGCATCTCATCCAGCCAGTTCAGCTCTTTTTCCGTTAACGGCCCCTGATTCATCAGTTCTCTCCTGCACGTAATATTCTGTACGGGCCGGGCCCGCATCTCATGGCGCGATTATAGCGGCATTATCACGATTATTTGCAATTTTAGCGCGCCTGAATCGGGCCAGGCTGAGGTATGCTGTGGCATGACGCGACGAGCGCCGTACGGCAGCGGGAACCATTGGCCCGGTGCGCTTGTCAGTAAATGGACATCAGACTATTCATCAGAGTGGGAATCACCAATGCGCAGGACACACCTAACCCTTTTATCTGCCGGCCTGTTTCTGGGCGCGCTCAGCCTGACGCCAGCCGCACTGGCAGCGGATGAGCAGACCAATAGCGTGCCGATGCCGCCTCAGGTACAGCAGCCGGATGTGCAGGCACCTGACGCCGCGCCGGTGCCAGACGCCGATGCGCCAGCCGATCAGGCACCGGTGGCATCAGGCGACGACGCGCCGGTTCGCCCGTCTAACAACGGCACCGGCGAGCAGCCTTCCGCCGCCAACAACTACAATCTGCATACCATCATTATCGACTACAAAGAGCACAAGGTTGGCGATGTGGTACCGGAAGAGTATCGTAAAAAAGAGTACACCATCACTGACTGGCAGGCGCGTCATCTGCCCGCTCCGCAGGCTGGTGCACACTGGGCGTACATCAACGCCAACTATATTCAGATCGCTGATGACAGCGGCAAAATCGTGATGGGCAAATCGGGCGACATCTTCTTTAAAGGATAACGCCAGCAGGCGGGCCACCGGGTCCGCCTGTTTTATTTCAGAGGCAGGAAAGATGGCCCCGGCCGTTGATGAATTTGGCCAGCCGACGGGTACTGCACTGCCTGACCGGTAGCCGCCGCCGCGCGACTGAGTCCGCGCTCAGGGGCGCGGCACGATGCGGATCTCCGCCATGCCAATGCCGAGCTTACGCGGCGCCTGACCGACAATATTGTCCTGATTCGACAGCTGCGGTGCCGGTGGCACAATCACCAGATTATGGCTGCCGTCGTGATGGCTGAAGTGCAGCGTGGTGGTGGAGAAGCTATCGTCCAGCCGCAGAGTGTGCTCCTCGCTGCCTGCGCGTACCGGAATCGGCTGCTGCGCATTGGCACCAAACGCGCGTGCGGTGATCACCAGATCGAACCGCGACGGCAGCGGTTCGGCATACTCAATATTCACCTCCGGAGCCAGATTGGCATTGGACCAGCGCCCCCAGCTCTCCGGGCGCGAGATGCCGCTAAAGCGCCGGATGCTGTGCGGAGCGCCCGGCACGTTCAGCACAAAGCTGTCGGCATCGTAGCGAATGTCATTATCCTCAATGCGGATCTGCTGCTGGTTGAGCCGCCAGGTTTCCGGGCTGACGCGCAGCGGCGGAAAGTGCGTTTTGCCGTGCCAGAGCGGCTGATCGATACGCACCACGCTGGGCTGGCCACCCATCTGGCCCATCGCCAGGCAGAGATCGGTGGAGAGCGCCAGCTCCGGCTTCCAGAGTCGCGCCATTTTGAAGCAGCGGTCGGCCCAGACAAATTTGTCGTTCGCGGCAAAATCGGCCAGCTGATAGCGCAGCGGCGCGGCATACTCTCCCTCCGGCAGCGGTTCAACCTGCTTATTGCCCAGCCGGAACAGGATCGGCAGGCGGAACGTGGCGCCGGAGAAGGTAAAGGTATTCTTCTGCTGGTCGATGGTGAACTCTTTCATGCTGGCCGGAAAATTCCACAGCTGCACAATATCAGCTTTCCAGCTGCTGACCTTTTTCGCCATGTCGTCAAACTGCGTGGAGAGCGACGGCGTAGAGAGTGAACTGCGGCCAAGTCCCAGCGCCTTGTCACCGCCGAGGATCTCAAGCACCGTGGCGCCGTTATCCAGCGTGCTGCGTGGCGCATCGCGCACCTCCGCCTGCGGCCGATCGCCGCGAATGACCATAAAGAGATCGCGGCGCGGCAGCTTCGTCAGATAGGGGTGGGCGGTATTGTTCATCGCCAGATGATCGGAGCTGACGACGATGACGGTGTTTTTAAACCACGGCGAAGCTTTAATACGCTCAATCAGCCGCGCCACGTGCTCCTGTGAACAGGCGACGGCGCTGAATGACTGGTTCATTTTGCCCTCATACTGATAGCTTTTATGCTGGCAGCTGCGGGAGATAAAGCCATCAGGATGATGGGTATCCACCGTCAGGGTAAACAGGGCAAAGCGTTTGTTCTGCTGCGACAGTTCAGCATACTTCTCAAACACCTCGTCCAGCACGGTGTCGTCGTAAAAGCCCCAGTTGTTGCGGTAGTCGGGATCGGCCACGCGGCTTTTCAGCTCCTGTGCGCCATAGAGATTCGCTGCGGCAAAGCCGTGCGAAAGCAGAAAGGTATCTTTGCCGGCAAAGCGCAGATCGGCGCCCTGAATAAACCAGTTTTCATAGCCGCTGTTTTTGAGAATATCGCCGAGGCAGAGACTCTGCGGATAGAAGCTGGAGAGCGCGGCTGAGGCGTTGCCGTCAAAGGGCGCAAACAGCGGGATACCGCACTGTGAGGCGACCATGCCGGCAATGGTATAGTCAGTGCCCGGAAGCTGCGCGGTATTGCTGAAATCCAGACTCTGCGCCTGTTCACGGCTCAGCTCTGGCGCCAGGTCGGGAAAAGCCTGCTGATTTAAATAGGTGCGTTCCAGACTTTCGCCGTAGATATAGACCAGGTTGAGCCCCGGCTGTTCAATACGGTTCTGCGGCGTGATGTACCAGGCGGCGAAATCGGAGTCGCCCGCGTGCGCGTGCGACGCAATCAGCTCTTTAACCTGACGAAACGCCGGCGTGGTCTGCACCGAGCCGGCGGCACAGGCGATCGCCAGCAGGCTCCAGCCGAGATGATGCGGACGTTTATGGCGGCGCAAAATCCATGAAAGAAAGCAGAACAGCAGAAACAGCACCATAATCAGCCCGATAGCGGGCACCACATATTTACTGATGCCGGCGCCGGTCAGGCTGTTGGTCAGCGTGTAGATCACCGCATCGTTGATGCCGTCACCGGTAAAATAGTTGCTGGCGAACAGCGTCGCATTCAGCACAATAAACAGCGTCAGCAGCAGCAGCATCAGGCTGAACCAGAAGGTATTGCGTCCGGCTTTACAGGCGTAAATGATGATGGCGGTCAGAAACAGCACGATTGAAAGCAATGCCAACGGCAAATCCTCACGATAAATGAATAGCGCAGCGCCAGCGGCCGCGCGCCCTCTTCAGGGGGTTTGCGTCAATCTATATTGGCTGTCACCGGGCTGCAACCTGTCCGGCGGGATTTGTGCGGTACATTCGGAATCGTGCCGCCAGGCGGGATGATAAGCGCGGCGGCGGTAGCGTATCGGGCAGACTGTGGCTTATAACGCACCGGTAAGATACTGCGCTTCACCGTGTGCAAAGCTCCAGTCACCTTTGCTGTTGATGATAAAACTTATCATCAGATCGTGGCCCTGCACGCCACAGCTTTCACGCAGCTCGCGCGCCAGTTCTGCCATAAAACAGCTTTTTTGCGCCTCACTGCGCGGGCTGGTGTAGACCCGCACCATCACCAGATTATCCGTGCGCGAAAAGCCCAGTCCGGTATCCTGGAAAACCATCTGATAAGCTTTGTTTTCATGAACAATCTGATAGCGGTCGCGCTCAGGCACGCCGAACGCAGTCAGGACGGCGCGATGGGCGGCATCCAGTAACGTTCGAACTTCAGCCTCGGAGCGGCCCTGAATCAGATCGAAAGTGAGTAATGGCATTGGTAAACCCTCGCAGTAGTGGCGTAAAAGTCGCATAAGTGAGGCTATGCTGCCCGCTGCGCGCGCAAAGAAAAAGCGACTGCGATAAAATGATTGTTCACTATTTTGAACAATGGCGGGTAAGTCGATGAAAACCGAAGCGCTCTGGACACATCTTTACTGGCTGACGGTACTGGCGGAGCAGGGCAGTTTTACCCGCGCCGCTGAGCGGCTGGATGTCAGTAAAGCGGCAGTGAGTCAGAAAATTAAAGAGCTGGAAGCGCTGACCGGGGTTGCTCTGGTTCAGCGCACCACGCGCAGCGTGCGGCTGACGTCAGCCGGTGAGCAGCTGGCTGGCGAGCTGCGTGAGCCCTTTACCCGGATAGCGGAAAGCGTTTATCGCGTGCGCGATGAGGCGGGGCCGGTACGCGGGCAGGTACGCATCAGCGCGCCGGTGGCGTTTGCCCGGCAGCAGCTGGTGCCGATTATCGGCGATTTTCTGCGCGAATATCCGCAGGTGCGCCTGCAGCTGGATGTGACTGACCGCCTGGTGTCACTCGGCGGGGAAGGGTTTGATCTCGCTATCCGCCACAGTCAGTCGCTGCCGGAAACGCACGTCGCGCTGCCTCTATGCGCCACGCGCGCGCTGCTGGTGGCTTCCCCCGCATATCTGGCACAGCACGGCGTGCCGCAGACGCCGGAGGCGCTGCTTCAGCATAACTGCCTGTGGTATCCGCGCGGTCCTGATGCGCCGCAGTGGCGCTTTCAGTCGCATCAGGGCGGCGAAACGCTGACGGTAAAAATTCAGGGAAATTTCGCCACCAATAACAGCGAGTCGATTCGGGACGCCGCGCTGCAGGGAGCAGGCATTGCCATGCTGCCCGATTTCAGCGCCCGCGCAGCGCTGGAAAGCGGCGCGCTGCAGCCGGTGCTCTCATCGTGGCAGGCTGTCGACGCCTTTGCCGACCGCCTCTGGGTGGTGCGCCCTTACGCGGCACAGGTGCCGCGTGCGGTGACGACCTTCATTCACTGGCTACGCGCTCGCTTTGTTAACGGGTGAGTGCAGCGCCACGCTGAGCGGTGCAGCAGGCTGCATCATTGCGCCCAGCAGGCTGCTGCGGTTGTAGTTTCCCAGACGCAGGTTAAAGTCGAGATGCAGCTGTGCGTGACCATCCAGCTTAATAACCGGCGGCGGCGTATGCGGGCGCTGATGAAACAGAATGGCATGCGTAAAGGCGTCGCTTTTCCAGTTGTTCAGGCGCTGATAGTAAAAGGCGCTGGCTTCGCATTTACGCAGAAAGAGATTAACGCGGCGATATTCACGCATGGCCGCCTGCTGCGCCAGCGCACCCGGCTGCTGTGCCGGTTCAGCGATTCTCTGCGTCAGCAGCGAAAAGTCATCACGCTTGCGCATTTCGTTAAAGAAGCTCTGCTCACCCTGATGCTTGATGGGCGCATACTGCTTCTGCCATTCGCGAATAAAAGGATTATTTGGCGCAGCAGCAAGAAACCAGTTCTCAATAACAGGCGCGAGATAATTCAGCGTTGAGCGTTCGCAATAATAGCCGATCACATCCATCGGGCGTTCCTGATGGGCGCTGTGTACCCAGCTCAGATCTTCAAACAGCAGCGCAGCGCAGTCGATAGCGATGCCGCCGTAGCGTAATAACAGCTCAAGCCTGATCACTTCGCTTTTCTGCTGCGCCGTTAATTGCGCTGAGGTAAATATAAAATCGGGCAGGACTTCTTTTACAGAATATTTATTTAACAGGTGAACGCTGTGGTCAGGATTATCGCGGCGTATTTTAGCAATATTCGCCTGTAACGATTTTGGTAAATATTCTGTATCCCAGTACAGCCATACTTTTTTCGGGATATCTGGCAACGTCTTCTCACCAGAAAGTAACACGATATTGTCCTCTTCGCTGGGATCATACTCCGGCGCGCAGAGCGCATTATGCTGTTTTTTCTGCAGTAATGACTGACCGGTAAACGCTATTCTTTTCCAGTTGTGCCAGAGCGCGCGCGCCGGCTGAAGACGTTTTTTTGACATGATGCACCTGATTATTGTGATTATGGGCAAGGAGTCCCTGATGCTGGCGCCTTAGGCGCTCTTATGTTTCCTTACGGGGGCTGTGTGTAAAAGTATTACAATGAGCTTAATAAAACATTCTTCGCGATTGCGCTAATACTTTTTTTCTCTTTCAGATAAAGCGGAAAATGAAGCAGCCGTTATCAATAAAAGTTTAACAAAATAACAGCGTGACGAATTTCACAGTTTAATTTTCCCCGCCAGGATTAATCCTAAGATCGTTCTCTGCGTGCAGCCTGAAGTGCAGGAATGTGAAAATTGCAGTGAGAAGTGAACGTTTATCCCTGCTGGATTTTAGTCTGGTATCAGCGCGAAATTTACCTTCGTCATACAGCTTAGCTACGCTTTAGTCAGGCATTCTGTTTAAGGAGTGATTATGCAGTCATCTGCCCGCGGTCTGATAGCCGTTGATAAACAGGGGAACCGGGTGCTGTTTCTGCATCCGGAAAGCTTTGCCGTTGAGCAGGAGCTGAATGCGTTTCCGCCGCGCCCGCACGAGCTGCTGATGCTGCCCGCACTGGAAAAAGCCTATGTCCCGCTCTATGGCGGCGGCGTACACGGCGCTAACCCTTATCCCGGGCATAAAGTCGCTGTTATCGATCTGCGTCAGCGCCGGATCAGCGGCTTTATCGACCTTACGCCACTGCAGTCGCCACACAGCGGACAGCTGGGGCGCGACGGTAAAGTCTATCTCTGCTGTGAAAACAGCGCGGCGGTTGCGGTCATCGATCCGCACACCGATCGCGTAGAGAAAACCATACCGCTGCCTTCGCATAACGCCCACCGGCTGACGCTCTCCCCCAGCGGACGCAAGCTGTTTACGGAAAATGAAGAGGACGCCAGCATCACAGTAATCGATTTATGTGAGGCAGAAGGCCGCGTCATTGATAACATTCTGCTGCCTGGTCCGATAGCCGGTATTGCTGCCTCGCCCAGACATCCTTATCTGGTCGCCAGCGCCGCCGACGCACCGCTGCTTTATGTGATCGATCGGCAGAGCCACCGGGTCCGGCAGCGTATTACGCTGGCCGGCCACCAGCAGCCCTGCCAGGTTGTGCGGTTCAGTGCCAGTGGCGAACGGCTGGTTGCGATTGGGCATGATGAATCACTGATTACGCTGTTTGACGATCTGCTTAATCCCTCAGGTACTCTGCGCGTAGGGTGCCGGCCAAGGGATGGCTGTTTCAGTGAGGATAACCGCACGCTGCTTATCGCGAATGAAGGCGATGGGTCGTTAAGCGTTATCGATCTGGCGCAGCGAAAGGTGATAGCCACACCGCAGGCGGGCACAGGCTGTGAGGCGTTAAGTTATTTTACGCTGAGCTGAGGCAGCCGCTGTCATTTCATTGTCATCTGCAGGTGGCATAAAGGCGGCGCGTCAGCAGGCACGGTGCAGCTATTGATAAGTTACTGATACCCGTTGCTGCGTTTTAATACGGCTTTTGCTTAATTAAAACGCATGCAATTACCTGAATTCTCGTGTTTTTTTGGTATCAGTCACGGAGGATAGTCAAAATAATCTAACTAATTTTCATTTTGCCGCTTGATTTATCTACGCGCGTAGATAGACTGTCTCCCCAGTGATAACTCACGGTGCCAGACGCGGCTACGGCCCTGAAATGACCATGTTACATTTGCTGTGCTAATACGATCGGTGAATTAAACACCGGCGAAACGCAGCAGAGAGATGAATTCCAACACCAGGGAATTCCTTACTGATCTTTCAGGATTTGCCTGTCGAACGTCGTCACCGGGACGTTCTGCTTGCTTAAGCAAGGGAACAGACCCATGGAAGGGCGTTTACTGTTTTCACTTCACTAAGAGAAAGGGTTATGACGGAACATCATCCCACTGTACAGCACTCACCCCACCTCACCGCAGCTGATGAACGGCTGCAAACTCCCGCTGGCCGCAAAGATTTCTGGCGCGCAACCTTCTCCTGCTGGCTCGGTACGGCAATGGAGTATGCCGACTTTGCGCTGTATGGCCTGGCGGCAGGTATCATCTTTGGCGACATCTTTTTTCCGGAAGCGACACCCGCTATGGCGCTGCTCTCGAGCTTTGCCACCTGGTCAGTCGGCTTTATCGCCCGCCCGATAGGCGCGCTGCTGTTTGGCTGGATTGGCGATCGCAAAGGGCGCAAAGTCGTGATGATCAGTACGATTATCCTGATGGGCGCCTCAACCACGCTGATTGGCCTGATCCCGTCTTATGCAACAATCGGACTCTGGGCACCTGCCTGTCTGGTACTGCTGCGTTTTACGCAGGGGCTGGGAGCGGGGGCGGAGCTCTCTGGCGGCACCGTTATGCTGGGCGAATATGCCCCGGTTGAACGACGCGGCCTGGTCTCTTCCGTGATCGCACTGGGCTCAAACAGCGGCACGCTGATCGCCTCTCTGGTCTGGCTGGCGGTGATCCAGATGGATAAAGAGAGTCTGCTGGCCTGGGGCTGGCGTATTCCTTTTCTGAGCAGCGTCCTGATCGCCGTAGTGGCGCTGTGGATCCGCCGCCATCTGCGCGAAACGCCGGTGTTTGAGCGTCAGCAGGCTGAACTGCAGGCGCAGCGCAGCGAGACGCTCTCCCGGGCGCACATTGAAACTGACAGCCGCAGCGTCTGGCAGCGTACGCGGGCGTTCTGGACCATGGTGGGCCTGCGCATTGGTGAGAATGGCCCCTCTTATCTGGCTCAGGGCTTTATCGTCGGCTATGTCGCAAAAGTGCTGATGCTGGATAAGTCGGTACCGACCACGGCGGTGTTTATCGCCTCGCTGCTGGGCTTCCTGATTATTCCGTTTGCGGGCTGGCTCTCCGATCGTTTTGGTCGCCGCATTACCTATCGTGGTTTCTGCCTGCTGCTGATGATCTATGCGTGGCCCGCCTTCAGCCTGATGGATAGCCGCGATCCGACAATTATTATTGCTGTCATCGTTACAGGAATGGCGCTCGCTTCGCTGGGGATATTTGGTGTACAGGCGGCCTGGGGCGTCGAGATGTTTGGCGTGAAGCATCGCTATACCAAAATGGCAGTGGCAAAAGAGCTGGGGGCGATTCTTTCTGGCGGCACTGCGCCGCTGGTCGCGGCAGCGCTGCTCTCATGGACCGGCCACTGGTGGCCAATCGCCGTTTACTTTAGCGCGATGGCCACTATCGGATTTCTGACGACGTTTGTCGCACCGGAAACGCGCGGTCGCGACCTTAATCTGCCGGAGGATGCCATCTGACGCGCAGCTGCAGGCAGTACCATTGACATAACGCTGGCCGGTGAATCCGGCCAGCGGCATTTATATTGAGGCTAATTTGGCAAAATCTCCCGGCGGAAATGTTACCCGTACCGATGTCGCCCGCGTCGCAGGCACCTCGGTAGCCGTGGTCAGCTATGTGATCAACAACGGGCCGCGCCCGGTGGCGGAAGCGACCCGTCAGCGGGTGCTGGCTGCCATTAAGCAGACGGGCTACCGGCCTAACGCCGTAGCGCGCGCGCTGGCCTCCGGCACCACCAAAACTTTTGGTCTGATTGTGCCGAACATTGCGAACCCGTTTGTTGCTTCCATGGCGCATGTCCTGCTGCAGGAGTCGCTTAACCACGGCCATATCATGCTGCTGGGTGATGCCGGTGACGATCGTCAGCGTGAGCTGGAGCTGATTCAGGGCATGCTTAACCGTCAGATCGACGGACTGTTTTATAACAGCGTCGATCGTCATCCCTATATTGACGTGGTGCAGGCGAGCGGAACGCCGCTGCTGATGCTGGATCGCATTACCCCGCGCCCCGGCGTCAGCGTGCTGAGCATGAACGAGCGGCTGGCGGCCTGTGATGTCACCCGGCATCTGCTGAGTCACGGTTATCAGCAGGTGGGCATGATCAGCGGCCCGCCGGCGATGTTTAACGCCCGGGATCGTATTCAGGGCTGGCGTGATGCGATGCAGGAGCGGGGGCTGCCCGTGGATGAAAGCCTGATTTTCCCGGCGGATTACTCGCGGCAGGGCGGCTACGACGCGGCGCAGCGCATGATCGCCAGCGGTCGCGTACCGCGTGCGCTGTTTGCCAGTAACGAAGGCCAGGCCATTGGCTGTATTCGCGCGTTTGCCGAGCAGGGGATCCGCGTGCCGCAGGATGTGGCGCTGGTCTGTTTCAACGGTACCACGCAGGCCGTGTTTCATGTGCCTTCGCTGACCACGGTGCGACAGCCGCTGTCTGAGCTGGCGCAGCGCGCTATTGCTATGCTGAAAAACCAGCCGGAGGAGGGGGTGATGGCCGAGCTGCCGCACTACATCGAAACCGGCGAGTCCTGTGGCTGCCTGCAGCCTTAAATACAATAACGATAAAACATTATGAAAAGAGTGATTATTGATTGCGATCCGGGGAATGGCATCGCAGGTGCAAATACTGATGACGGACTGGCGATTGCGCTGGCGCTGGCATCACCCGCGCTGTCGCCGGAACTGATTACCACGGTCACCGGTAACACGCCCAGCGCGACGGGCGCGCGCGTGGCAAAAGATTTGCTGAAACGTCTCGGGCTGAATATTCCGGTGGTGCAGGGGGCGCTGCAGGCGCTGCGCGAAGATCCGCTGCCCTGGCGGGCGCGTCTGGATAATCTGGCCGATCCGGCGCTGGCCGCGCTGTGGCAGGGCGTGCGTCAGCCAGCGGTGATGGCGGCGGACGGCCATGACGCTGCCGGCGTGATGGGCCAGCTGATCTGCGATAACCCGGGAGAGTTTACGCTGGTCGCTATCGGGCCGCTGACAAACGTGGCGCAGGCGCTGCAGCGTTATCCACAGATGGCTGAATCGGTAGCGGAGATTGTGATCATGGGCGGCGTCTTTGCGCTTGATGACTACATCAAAGATACCAATTTTGGTCTCGATCCGGAGGCGGCGCATCAGGTACTGCACAGCGGTGCCACCATCACCCTGGTGCCGATGGACGCCACCACGCAGACGCTGCTGACCCGCGACGATCTCGCGCGCATCACGGCGCAATCGCATCCGCTGACGCAGTTTATCCGCGAGACGCTGGGCCCCTGGATCGACTACTCAATGCGGACCCGGCGGCTGCCAGGCTGCTGGATCCATGATGCGCTGGTGGTCGCCTGGCTGCTGAACCAGCGCGTGGCGGAAGGCGCCGATTATTACGTGGATATCGAGCTGCGTCCCGGTGCAACGCGCGGCAAGAGCTGGCGTTACCGTCCACCGCTGCGACTTGATGTGGGGATCCCGCCAGAAACCGGGGCACTGGTCCATGTCCTTCAGCACGTTGATAATGCGCTGCTGCTGGATATGCTTGAACAGGCTTTTACCCGTCTGCCGCCCCGGCTCTGAAACGTGACAGCGACGGCGCGATAAGATCCGTGCCCTCAAAGCGCTTCACAGACGTCGATCCAGGCGGCATGGGTCAGCTCCGCCATTCTCTGCGGTGAGATGCGTACCGCGCTGCGCACTGAACCCGCGGCAGGCAGCACCTCATCAAAGCTGCGCAGGGAGATATCGCAGTACACGGTCAGCGGGTTTTCCAGACCAAAAGGAGAGACGCCGCCGACCGGATGGCCGGTCCAGTTCACCACCTCATCCACGCTCAGCATGCGCGCTTTGGCGCCCAGGGCGGCTTTCAGTTTGCGGTTATCCAGACGCGCGTCGCCGCGGGTAACAATCAGCACCACCTGCTCTTTCACTTTCAGCGACAGCGTTTTGGCAATCTGCCCCGGTGAGACGCCGTGAACGCGTGCCGCCAGCGCCACGGTGGCCGTGCTTTCAGGCGTTTCAATAATTTCAATATCCGGCGCATGCTCAGCAAAGAACTGCTGTACCGACTCCAGGCTCATGGTGTTCTCCGGTAAAAACTGAACCTGAACGCTGCCACAAGGCGAAAAAAGTGTAAACGAGAGAAAAGGAGAATTTACGGCGCGCGCGTGCTTATTGCGCTTTCAGTGTACAGTTACCGCAGCGCTCGACGTCAGGAATACGATAGCGCTGACAGCAGCTGCGCCGCTCCATTGTCCCGTGGCGCATAATCATGGTGCGGTAAAGCGGGTTATCGCTGCCGTCCGGCAGCGACGGCGTGAAAAACAGCATCTCTTCCAGCTGGTCGATCAGCGCGGCGGGCAGCTGCGCGCGGAGTTCACCCAGAAACCAGTAGATCAGGTATCCCATGTTGTTCCAGATAAGGCGCGCATTGATGTCGCCGTGCTGCGTCATGCCTTCCACGGCGGGCTGCAGGCAGGTCTGGATCAGGCGCGCCATACGCTGCGGGGCAGAGAGAAATCGCGCGGGCTCATCCTCCTGCACATCCAGCCAGAAGGTGGCGGGATGGCCATTTTCGTGAAACTCAGCGCGGATATATTCAGGTGAGCAGTTGAGGGCACGCGGCTCATGCAGCAGCGCCATCATCAGCGTGGGCACCAGCAGGCCGAAGTACCACTGCGCCCAGAGTGACTGCAGCGGCTTCGCCTCCCGCGGCGTATCAGGATGGCTGCGATAAAGATAGTCACCGTAGCGCTGCGTCAGAGACTGAAAGTGCTCCGGTGCCGACCATTCAGCCAGCGTCAAAACGCCTTCCGGTGCGGTTTCTCCCAGTCTGACATACGCCTGACGGTCGCTGCACTGCTCATGGATCAGCTCCTGCAGCGCGCGTACCAGCGTGCGATCGCGCTGCATGAAGATCGGGGACTGCTCACTGAAGCGGTGCGCCTGACGCGTAATCGTAGCCATGCCAATCCTGAATGATAACGGGAAACGAAAAATAAATGATAATCGTTCCTGATTGAGTGAGCAAGATAGCAGCAGCATAAGATTGCTATAGCGTTGTATTTATCACTTTAGTGCGGCTCGCTAATCGCCTGCCGGCGTGCCGGCAGCGCCTCCCAGGCCAGAATGGTATTGCGCCCGCGGTTTTTGGCGACATAGAGCGCACGGTCAGCGTTGGCGACGGCCCGCTCAAAATCGTGCGCAGCCATCGGCGCGATGCCGGCGCTGACGGTGACGTGAGTCGATACCGCGGTATCAGAACGATGGGGGATCTCCAGTTCCAGCACCGACTGCCGGATGCGCTCGGCGAGCTTCATGGCGATTGACGCGTTGACATTGGTCAGCAGTACCAGAAACTCTTCGCCACCATAGCGGGTGACCACATCGCGTGAGCGGACGGCGTCACGGATCGCGGCCGATACGCGCTTCAGCGCCTGGTCGCCCATCGCATGTCCGTAATTGTCGTTATAGGCTTTAAAGTGATCGATATCCAGCAGCAGGATAAAGTGGCTGCCGGCATGGTTCTCGAGAATGGTTTCCAGCCGGTTCTGCAGCCCGCGCCGGTTATAGAGGCCGGTCAGCGGATCGAGCATGCTGAGCGCGCTGAAGCTCTGCTTCTCTTCATACAGCTGGCCAATCAGCTGCCGGGTAAAATGGTCAAAACGCCGGCGCATCAAATGCAGCAGGGAAAATCCAATCAGTGGCAGCGTAATAGTAAACAGAATAGTGGTCAGGTGCTGTCCGTTATCCAGCAGCAGCACGGTCAGCACCGGCGGCAGCATATGCAGGCAGAATGCCGTTAAATAGTCGCTCAGTGCGATAGCGCTGATAAAAAAGACGCTAAGTAAGCTGATAATTAAATAGCTGCTATCAAACGCTGAAATCGGATGATATTTCTGATTAATATGCCACGCCCACAGCAGCCCGAGCAGCAGCGCGACCGGCGTTAATACGGGAAAGCGCAGGCCGGGCATTATCAGACAAAGCAGCAGCAGCGTGGTGCTGAAACCCGCGACCAGCACTGCGGGTAGGGTAAATATCGGTATCTGAACGTTCAGGCAGGGCAGCAGGCAAAAAAGTGAAACGGCGATATTAAGAAACAAAAACAGCATCAGCGAAAGCCGATATTTGCTCTGTTTCAGTTCATCGTAAGCGTTTAATTTCATTATTATTACCCGTGACAGCCCTGAAATATCAAAGCGCTACCCGGCAGCGTTAATTCTGCTATGCGGATAGTCAGCACGTTTCATGTTGTTATCAGGTGTGTTATCGGCGGCAATTTAGCATTTTCCAGTATTTCTGTCATGCGGTGAAAAATTCGCTGCAGAATGAGAATGGTTGTCATATGATAATGGTAATTCTTATCATTAAGGGGCGTAATGATGATCGCAGCAATGCTGGCTGCCTGCGGCTTGTGGGGTGTGAGCTGGACAATGGGTAAGCGCCTGAATAGTGGCTGGGGTATTCTGCTGCCCTGTACCGCTATGCCGCTGTTTGCGTTATGGGAACCGGGCTATGCGCAGTGGCGGGCGATCATGATTGTTATGCTTCTGCTGACGCTGGTTATGCTGTTTCACCAGCGGCTGCGCCACTATATATTGCTGCCATCCTGTGTCGCGCTGGCGGGCGGCATCACGGCAGCGTCAGTGAATTTTCATCTGGGTTAGCAACGTGCAGAAACAGCAACATCACGCAGCGCGTGATAAGCAGGAGAGTAACATTCAGGGAATTAACTGCCGGGAGAGAGGTGACAACAGTGGTGCGAAGAGAGGGACTTGAACCCTCACGTCCGTAAGAACACTAACACCTGAAGCTAGCGCGTCTACCAATTCCGCCACCTTCGCATCGTGTTGTCTGTTTATATCACCGCATGGTGCGAAGAGAGGGACTTGAACCCTCACGTCCGTAAGAACACTAACACCTGAAGCTAGCGCGTCTACCAATTCCGCCACCTTCGCGCAGTGCACGCGATATAAACTCTGTGATTATTGGTGCGAAGAGAGGGACTTGAACCCTCACGTCCGTTAGGACACTAACACCTGAAGCTAGCGCGTCTACCAATTCCGCCACCTTCGCATACCGGCAACACTTTACAGTATTGCTAACCACGGAGGCGCATTCTAGAGGTTTTACGCAATGCGTCAACAGATATTTTACGGCGATAAACCGACTGCTGGAAAAAGCAACGCTTTATCGCCGCATCAGGCGCTTAGCGTCCGCGCGCGCCACGACCATAAACCGCACGGTAAACCTTAAAGCGGCCGGTCTGCGCCAGCACTTCGTGGCTGCCGAAGGTTTCATCCAGTATCTGCGGATAAGGCAGGAAAGCATTCGCCACAATACGCAGTTCGCCGCCGCTGTTCAGATGCTTCACCGCGCCGCGGATAAGGCTGTTGGCCGCATCAAGGCTGGTCTGCATGCCGTCATGGAACGGCGGATTAGAGATGATCAGATCGAAACGTCCGGTAACGTCGCTAAAGACGTTGCTGGCAAACACCTCGCCTTCCAGCCCGTTTGCCGCCAGCGTGGCTTTGCTCGCTTCAATGGCAGCAGCGTGCACATCACACAGCCACAGCCGCACCTTCGGAGAGTGCTGTGCCAGCGCGGTGGCTAAGACACCGCTGCCGCATCCGAGATCCAGCACTTTTCCTTTGGTGTGCGGCGTCAGGGTCGACAGCAGCAGATCGCTGCCAATATCCAGACCATCGCGGCTGAATACGCCCGGCAGCGTATGGATGGTCATCTCATCCAGCTGGTAAGTATTGCCGAACCGGCTGGCGTCAAACTCAGGCTGCTGCGTCAGCTGGCCATGATAGAGGCCGCAACGACGCGCGCTGTCAATTTTCTCCAGCGTCACCCACTGCTCCAGCATGCCTTCGGCGCTGCGTACGCCGCTGCGGTTTTCGCCCACGACAAAGATATCGCTGCCGACAGGGAGTAACGCGAGCAGATTTTGCAGCTGGAACTGCGCTTCCGGCTTATTTTTGGGCCAGAAGTAAATCAGAGTGGTGCAGTCTGTCACATCGGCCGCGCTGGCCACGAGGCTGTATACGGCGCGATCGCCCAGCCGATGGCTCAGGTTCTGCCAGTGATGATACTGCTGGGTATGAACGCGGCTGAGCGCGGTTTCCAGCTGGGCGGGCAGGTCATCCTGCAGATCACCCGCAAGCAGCACGTGGCGGGTGGTAAATTCATCACTGTGGCGCAGAATAACTTCACTGGCCGGGGTAAAAGCAGACATGGAACGCTCCTGTTAAATCAGAGCGGGGATTATAGTGCTTTGTTGGCGCATGTTCGACGGGTTTGCTAGCATAGCGCGCATTACTTACGGCATAGCGGAAAACAGCATGAGTACAAGACGCGACTGGCTTCTGCAGCAGATGGGGATTACGCAGTATCAGCTGCGGCGTCCGCGCGTGCTGCAAGGGGAGATCGCCGTCAGGCTGGCACCCGATACGCGCCTGCTGCTGGTAGCGGAACACCCGCCGGCACTGGATGAGCCTCTGATACGGGACGTGCTGCGGGCGCTGGATATTCTGCCCGCACAGGTGATGACGCTGACGCCGGAGCAGCTGCCGATGCTGCCAGAGCAGGTAGCCTGTCCCGGCTGGCTGCTGGGCGTGGAGAGCGGGCACACCTTTAACGGTGTGGTATTCACCAGCGCCGTCCTTAATGAACTGATTAGCAGCGGCGCAGCCAGGCGCGCGCTGTGGCAACAGATGTGTAACCATGACCACTATCTCGCTCATCACGGCTGACGATCGGCCGCAGCAGCTCGCCATTGAACGCCGGGCGCACGCTTTTCCCTGGAGTGAACAGACCTTCGCCAGCAATCAGGGGGAACGCTTTCTCAACTTCGGGCTGCACAGTGACGGACGCCTTGCCGGCTTTGCCATTACGCAGGTTGTGCTGGATGAGGCGTCGCTGTTTAACATCGCCGTTGATCCCGACTTTCAGCGCCGCGGCTATGCGCGTCAGCTATTGCAGACGCTGATCGGCGAACTGGAGCAGCGCGATGTGCTGACCCTCTGGCTGGAGGTGCGCGCCTCAAATCGCGCGGCGATTGCCCTGTATGAGCAGCTCGATTTTCACCAGGTCAGCGTGCGCCCCAATTACTACCCCACCGCAGGCGGACGGGAAGACGCCATCATTATGGCGCTGACACTTTGACCGCTGATTAAGGAGCACCATGTTAAACGACTGGGACTGCATCCTGTTTGATGCTGACGAAACACTGTTTCATTTCGATGCCTTTGCCGGACTGCAGCGCATGTTTACCCGCTACGACGTGCAGTTCAGCGATCGCGATTACGCCGATTATCAGGCGATCAATAAGCCTTTATGGGTGGATTACCAGAACGGCACCATCACCGCCGCACAGCTGCAGACGCAGCGCTTTACGCTCTGGGGAGAGAAGCTCAGCGTAGAGCCGGATATCCTGAACAGCGATTTCCTTAATGCGATGGCGGAGATCTGCCTGCCGCTGGAAGGCGCGCCTGAACTGCTGCAGAGCCTTAAAGGCCGCGTCAAAATGGCGATCGTCACCAACGGCTTTACGGCCCTGCAGCAGGCGCGGCTGGAGCGCACGGGCTTTCACGATATGTTCGATGCGCTGGTGATTTCAGAGCAGGTTGGTGTTCCCAAGCCGGACGCAAAAATCTTTGCCCATACGCTGGAGCTGCTCGGCAATCCGGCACCACAGCGCGTACTGATGGTTGGCGATACGCCCGAGTCTGATATTCTCGGGGGAATGAATGCGGGTCTTAAAACCTGCTGGATCGATCACGGCACGCGCCCGTTGCCTGCGGATATTACCCCTGATTTTCAGGTGAAAAACCTCGCTCAGCTTCAGGCTATTCTTACCGCTTAAAGCGCGCCGTTAAAAACCGAAAACCAGGCAGAAGCAGCGGCCTGGTTTTTTTGTATCTTTCTGAATAGCCCGCGGCTCAGGCTGGCGCTTAGCGCGTCTTTTCCTGCGCGTCGGGTGTTTCTGCCGGCTCTTCCTCTTTATCTTCTTTCACCGCGCGGCTGGCGGTAAGCAGGAAGGGCGACTGCTGCCAGCGGGTGCGGCGATCGCGCAGCAGAGTACGGGTCAGAATGATGCCAATCGCCAGCGCCAGCAGCATCATCAGGCGCAGAATATTGGTGGTGTTATCTACCTGACGTGATTCGGTAACCAGAACGTGCGTGTCCAGCGTCACGCGCAGGAAACCCTGTGGCCCCTCTTTGCCTTCCAGCGGCTGCACAATCTGATGATTGAAGTAGCTGCCGGCACGTTTGCCATCCAGCGCCAGACGGTCGCGTACGTTAATGGTTTCACCGCTGTGTGCCACCAGGCTGCCATCGTCAGCATAGACGGAGGCATCAAGGATGCGGCTGTTATCCGTCATCTGATCGAGAATGGCGGCAATCTGCGTGCGGTTATCATCGCTGTTATCCATCAGGGGCTTCAGGCTGAACGCCACCTGGCGGGTAAGGGTATGGGCCAGCTCTTCAACCTGTTCAGAACGCGCCATCTGATGACCCAGGCTGAACCATGAGGCGCCCTGCATCAGCACCACCAGCAACGCCAGAGAGATAAGAACAATCACCGTGCGATGCAGGCGAAATTTCAGTGCAGTTTTAACCATCAGAAACCCATGTGACATAGCAGCAGAAAGGCTGGCAATTATGTTGCCAGAACCCGCGCAGACAAGGTAGCCTCTTGCGTGGTTTTGTTGTCCCTACAGGAGCTGTAATGCCAAATCGTCTTACCTGGTGCGATCTGCCCGCCGATGTCTCACTCTGGCCGGGTTTACCCCTCTCCCTGAGCGGTGATGAAGTTATGCCGCTGGACTACCGTGCCGGCCGCACGGGCTGGCTGCTGTATGGGCGCGGACTCGATAAACAGCAGCTGACCGATTATCAGCATCAGCTGGGGGCCGCCATGGTGATTGTCAGCGCATGGAACGTTGACGAATATCAGGTGATCCGGCTGGCAGGTTCGCTGACGCCGCGTGCCACCCGGCTGGCACATGACGCCGGGTTTGACGTGGCGCCGCTGGGCAAAATCCCGCATCTGAAAACGCCGGGGCTGCTGGTGATGGATATGGACTCCACGGCGATCCAGATCGAATGCATTGATGAGATCGCCAGACTGGCGGGCTGCGGTGAGCAGGTGGCTGAGGTCACCGAACGGGCGATGCGCGGTGAACTCGACTTCAAAGCCAGCCTGCGTGAGCGCGTAGCGCAGCTGGCTGGCGCCGATGCCGCTATCCTTAAACAGGTGCGCGACACTCTGCCGCTGATGCCGGGCCTGACCACGCTGGTGCATAAGCTGCAGGCGCTCGGCTGGCAGGTTGCGATTGCGTCTGGCGGTTTTACCTTTTATGCGGACCATCTGCGTCAGACCCTGCATCTCGCGGCGGCCGTCGCCAATGAGCTGGAGATGCGCGACGGTAAACTCACCGGCGAGGTGATCGGACAGATTGTCGATGCGCAATATAAAGCGGATACCCTGCATCAGCTGGCACAGCGTTTTGATATCGCGCCGCAGCAGACGGTAGCGGTCGGCGATGGCGCCAACGATCTGCCGATGATTAAGCGTGCAGCACTGGGTATTGCCTATCATGCTAAACCTAAAGTGAATGAGCAGACGGAAGTCACTATCCGTCACGCTGACCTGATGGGGGTGTTCTGCATCCTGACCGGCAGCCTGATTCATGAAGAGCGTTAACTGAGGAACTGATTTGGCCAAAGCGGCAAAACGCGCCTTCGTGTGTAACGAATGCGGCGCAGACTATCCGCGCTGGCAGGGGCAATGCAGCGCCTGCCACGCCTGGAACACCATCACCGAGGTGCGTATTGCTGCCTCGCCTGCCGCTGCGCGCAATGAGCGCCTGAGCGGCTATGCAGGTAACGCCGGCAGCAGCCGGGTGCAGAAGCTCTCGGAGATTAGCCTTGAGGCGCTGCCGCGCTTCACCACCACCTTTAAAGAGTTTGACCGCGTCCTGGGCGGCGGCGTGGTACCGGGCAGCGCTATCCTGATTGGCGGCAGCCCCGGTGCCGGTAAATCGACGCTGCTGCTGCAGGTTATGTGCAAGCTGGCGGAGAGCATGAAGACGCTCTATGTCACCGGCGAGGAGTCGCTGCAGCAGGTGGCGATGCGCGCGCACCGGCTGGGACTGCCCACGGACAACCTGAATATGCTGTCGGAAACCAGTATTGAGCAGATCTGCCTGATTGCCGAGCAGGAAGAGCCGAAGCTGATGGTTATCGACTCCATCCAGGTGATGCACATGGCGGATATTCAGTCTTCTCCCGGCAGCGTGGCGCAGGTGCGGGAGACCGCCGCCTATCTGACGCGTTTTGCCAAGACGCGCGGCGTGGCGATTATCATGGTCGGCCACGTCACCAAAGATGGCTCGCTGGCAGGTCCGAAAGTGCTGGAGCACTGTATCGACTGCTCGGTGCTGCTGGATGGCGATGCCGACTCGCGCTTTCGCACGCTGCGCAGCCATAAAAACCGTTTTGGTGCGGTGAATGAGCTGGGCGTATTCGCCATGACGGAGCAGGGAATGCGTGAGGTCAGCAACCCTTCAGCTATTTTCCTGTCGCGCGGCGATGAGATCACTTCAGGCAGTTCGGTGATGGTGGTGTGGGAAGGTACCCGGCCGCTGCTGGTTGAGATCCAGGCGCTGGTGGATCACTCGATGATGGGCAATCCGCGCCGCGTAGCGGTAGGGCTGGAGCAGAACCGTCTGGCGATTTTACTGGCGGTACTGCATCGTCATGGCGGCCTGCAAATGGCGGATCAGGATGTGTTTGTTAACGTGGTAGGCGGCGTAAAAGTCACGGAAACCAGTGCCGATCTGGCGCTGCTGCTGGCGATGGTCTCCAGCCTGCGCGATCGCCCTCTGCCGCAGGATGTGGTGATCTTTGGTGAAGTCGGGCTGGCAGGTGAGATCCGGCCGGTACCGAGTGGCCAGGAGCGTATCTCTGAAGCAGCCAAGCACGGCTTTAAGCGCGCCATCGTGCCGGCCGGCAACGCGCCGAAGAAAACCATTGATGGCATGAAGGTTTACAGCGCGAAGAAGCTGGCAGATGCGCTGGCCATTCTGGATGAGCTGTAATTTCGCCAGGGCGGCATAAATGCCGCCGCCGCGATATGCAGGGGGCGCATTAATGCGCCCCGCCTTAAAGGCCGCACCGCCGTTTATTGTCCGCAGGAGGCACTGAGTGTCATCATTTGACTATCTGAAGACCGCGATTCGGCAGCAGGGCCATACGCTGCAGCAGGTGGCTGACGCCAGCGGAATGACCAAAGGCTACCTGAGTCAGCTGCTTAACGCGAAAATAAAAAGCCCTGGTGCGCAGAAACTGGCGGCGCTGCATCACTTTCTCGGGCTGGAGTTTCCGCGGCGTGAGAAAACCGTGGGCGTGGTATTTGGCAAGTTCTATCCGCTGCACACCGGCCATATCTACCTGATCCAGCGCGCCTGCAGTCAGGTGGATGAGCTGCATATTATTATGGGCCACGACGAGCCGCGCGATCGCGCACTGTTTGAGAACAGCGCCATGTCGCAGCAGCCCACCATCAGCGATCGTCTGCGCTGGCTGCTGCAGACATTCAAATACCAGAAAAACATTCGTATTCACTCATTCAACGAAGAGGGAATCGAACCCTATCCGCACGGCTGGGATCTCTGGAGCGCAGGCGTCAGCGCGTTTCTGGCAGAGCAGGGGATTATGCCCGACTGCGTTTATACCAGCGAAGAACCGGATGCGCCGATGTATCAGCAATATCTGGGGATCCCGGCGCGGGTGATCGATCCGCATCGATCGTTTATGAGCATCAGCGGCAGCCAGATCCGTCAGGATCCGTTTCGCTACTGGGAATATATTCCGACCGAAGTGAAGCCTTTCTTTGTGCGCACCGTCGCGGTGCTGGGTGGCGAGTCGAGCGGCAAATCCACGCTGGTCAACAAGCTGGCGAATATCTTTAATACCACCAGCGCCTGGGAGTATGGCCGCGACTACGTCTTCTCTCACCTCGGCGGCGACGAGATGGCGCTGCAGTATTCTGACTACGATAAAATCGCGCTCGGTCAGGCGCAATACATCGATTTTGCCGTCAAGTACGCGAATAAAGTCGCCTTTATCGATACCGACTTTATTACCACTCAGGCGTTCTGCCTGAAGTATGAAGGACGCGAACATCCTTTTGTGCAGGCGCTGATCGATGAGTACCGCTTTGACCTGGTGATCCTGCTGGAGAACAACGTGCCCTGGGTGGCAGATGGCCTCCGCAGCCTCGGCAGCTCGGTAGACCGGCGCGAGTTTCAGTCTATTCTGGTGACCATGCTGCGGGAAAATAACGTTGAGTTTGTACACGTGCAGGAGGACAACTACGATGCGCGCTTCCTGCGCTGTGTGGAGCTGGTCAAAGAGCGGCTGGGCAATTAACGCCTGAGCACAATAAAAAAAGGCGCCCGAAGGCGCCTTTTTTATCAGCAGGTTACTTCGCCATACGCTTGTATTTGATACGCTTCGGCTCCAGCGCATCTGCGCCGAGAGTGCGTTTCTTATACTCTTCGTATTCGGTAAAGTTACCTTCAAAGAACTCAACCTTGCCCTCATCCTGATAATCGATGATATGGGTGGCAATACGGTCGAGGAACCAGCGGTCATGCGAGATCACCATCGCGCAGCCCGGGAACTCCAGCAGGGCATTCTCCAGCGCGCGCAGGGTTTCGATGTCGAGGTCGTTGGTTGGTTCATCCAGCAGCAGCAGGTTGCCGCCTACCTGAAGCAGTTTCGCCAGGTGCAGACGTCCGCGCTCACCACCGGAGAGTTCGCCTACGCGTTTACCCTGATCGGTGCCTTTGAAGTTAAAGCGTCCGACGTAGGCACGGCTTGGCATCTCGGTGGTACCGATACGCATAATATCCTGGCCGCCAGAGACCTCTTCCCATACCGTTTTAGAGTTATCCATCGCATCGCGGAACTGATCGACCGACGCCAGCTTCACGGTTTCGCCCAGATCGATGCTGCCGGAATCGGGCTGCTCCTGACCAGACATCATGCGGAACAGCGTCGATTTACCCGCGCCGTTCGGCCCGATAATCCCGACAATTGCCCCTTTTGGCAGCGAGAACGACAGATCGTCAATCAGGACGCGATCGCCATACGATTTGCTGAGGTTTTTCACTTCCAGCACTTTATCGCCGAGGCGTGCGCCTGGCGGAATAAAGAGTTCGTTGGTTTCATTACGCTTCTGATAGTCGCTGTTGTTCAGCTCTTCAAAGCGAGCCAGACGCGCCTTGCCCTTAGACTGACGGCCTTTCGCACCCTGACGCACCCACTCCAGCTCTTTTTCAATGGATTTGCGGCGTGCAGCTTCCTGCGACGCTTCCTGCGCCAGACGCTGATCTTTCTGCTCCAGCCAGGAGGAGTAGTTGCCTTCCCACGGGATACCTTCACCGCGGTCCAGCTCCAGGATCCAGCCCGCAACGTTATCGAGGAAGTAACGGTCGTGGGTAATCGCGACCACGGTGCCTTCGAAGTCGTGCAGGAAGCGTTCCAGCCAGGCGACAGATTCCGCGTCCAGGTGGTTGGTCGGTTCATCAAGCAGCAGCATGTCCGGCTTTTCCAGCAGCAGGCGGCACAGCGCGACGCGACGGCGCTCACCACCCGACAGGTTGCCGATTTTGGCATCCCACTCCGGCAGACGCATCGCGTCAGCGGCGCGGTTGAGCTGGGTTTCCAGATTGTGGCCATCGTGCGCCTGAATCACCTCTTCCAGACGGCCCTGTTCGGCGGCCAGCTTGTCGAAGTCCGCATCGGGATCGGCGTACAGCGCGTAGACTTCATCAAGACGTTTCAGAGCGCCAGCGACTTCCGCCACCGCTTCTTCAACGGATTCACGCACGGTGTGTTCCGGATTGAGCTGCGGCTCCTGCGGCAGATAACCCACTTTAATGCCCGGCTGCGGGCGCGCTTCCCCTTCGATATCTTTATCGATACCGGCCATGATGCGCAGCAGGGTCGATTTACCCGCGCCGTTCAGACCGAGTACGCCGATTTTGGCGCCCGGGAAGAAGCTGAGAGAGATATTCTTCAGAATGTGACGCTTCGGCGGTACCACTTTGCCGACGCGATGCATGCTATAGACGAATTGAGCCACGTTGTGATGAGCCTCTTGGTCTGTAAATAGTGGAACGTCAGATGGTGAAGTTTAGCGGTTTTCACGGGCTAATCACAGCCGCGCCGCGGTGAAACTTGCGTGACAGGCGTGATGTCAGGCGCACTGCTGCGTAATTGTACGCGCTGACGGCGATCAGGGCAGATGCAGCGTAATCGCCTGCTCTGCCAGCCACGCACTGAGCGCGGCGTCAGGGGTGCTGTCACTGACCAGCCGCTCGAAACGGTGCAGCGCGCTGATACGGGCGGGCAGCACCTTGCCATATTTGCTGCTGTCTGCCACCAGTACCCGTTCACGCGCGCGCAGCATGGCGTGGTGCTTCATCGCCAGCTCATTCAGGTTGTAACAGGTTGCGCCCTGCTGCAGATCCACTCCCGCTGCTGAGATAAACGCCAGCGCCGGGCAGAGATCATCAAGAATGGAGTGATTGCCGACTGGCGTAAACAGCGCGTTGTCAGCGTGAAACTCGCCGCCGCTGAGGATCACGCTGCAGGCGGGCTTCTCTTTCAGTGCCAGAAAGGTGTTCATCGCGCAGCAGACTGCCGTGAAGGCGAGGGTGTCCGGAATCGCGTCGATGACGTAGGGCAGCGTGGTTCCGCAGTCAAAAAACACCGTATCATTTTCACGAATCAGCGCGGCGGCGGCCTGCGCCAGACGCCGTTTACGCGCGGCGTTGTGCCCGTGCTGATCGGAAACAAAGTAGTGCCCGGCATGGTTTTTCGGATCGCTGACCACATAGCCGCCGAGCAGCACCACCTGCGAGGCCGATTCGCTGAGATCGCGGCGGATGGTCATTTCAGAGACGCCCAGCAGCTGCGCCGCCTCTTTCAGATGCAGCTTATCGGTGCGTTTCAGGGCCTGGGCCAGCTTATTGAGTCGTTCGTCGCGCCGGGTTTCCATAAGCATCTCGGTAAAAGTGGTGTTCTGCCGCAGAGCAGCGGATGCGGTTTGCCATTGAGCCTCTGAGCGCGACAATCCTGACAGGTTTCAGGCGGTTGCGGCGGCGTCAGCAGCGGGTGGTCAATAGTAGCCTTAAAGGCGCCGTGGCGTAAACTGCGTTGCAGGTGCACAGGCGGGTCAGGGGGCAGGAGCCTGTTCGTCAGGTAAATTTTGTTAAGAACGTGGCGAGAGACGAAAGCCCTGGTTAGCATGAAGGGAGTCCGGCATACGCTGGACCGAAGCAGAGAGGAGAGCGGAGTGGAGAAGTGGCGTAACTGGATGATAGGGATGTGTCTGGTCAGCACGGCAGGCAGCGTATGGGCCGACTCGCTGGATCAGCAACGACAGCGCTATGCGCAGATCAAGCAGGCCTGGGATAACAAACAGATGGACCAGGTTGAGCAGCTGATGCCGACGCTGCAGGATTATCCGCTCTATCCCTATCTGCAGTATCGCCTGCTGGCGCAGGATCTCGATCAGGAAGCGGGGCTGGCGATCAAAAACTTTATTCAGCAGTATCCGACGCTGCCGCCAGCCAAATCGCTGCAGACGCGATTTGTGAACGTGCTGGCGCACCGGCAGGACTGGCAGGGGATTTTAAGCTTCAGTCCGGATGAGCCGAAGCCGGTGCAGGCGCGCTGCAACTGGTACTACGCTAAATGGGCCACCGGCCAGCAGCAGACGGCGTTTACCGGTGCGAAAAGTATCTGGCTGCGCGGCTCGGCACTGCCCGCTGACTGCGACCGGCTCTTCTCAGTCTGGCAGGCATCAGGCCAGCTCTCGCCGATCACCATTCTGGAGCGTATCCGCCTGGCGATGAAAGCGGGTAACGACAGCCTGGTAAACTATCTGGCAAAAATGCTGCCGGCGGATTACCAGACCACCGCCAGCGCACTGCTGGCCCTGCAGCAGAATCCGCAGACCGTAACGACGTTTGCCGCCACTCTGGGGCCGACCGACTTTACCCGTATGGCCACCAGCTACGCCTTTGCGCGCGTGGCGCGCGAAGATATGGATAACGCGCGCATGATGATCCCGCAGCTGGTTAACGCGCAGAAGATGAGTCAGGCAGAAGAGCAGGATCTGAAAGAGGCGGTGGTATGGCGCATGATGGGGGCTGACCTGACCTCAGAGCAGGCGCGCTGGCGCGATGCCGTGGTGATGAACAGTGAATCCACCGCGCTTATCGAACGTCGCGTGCGCCTTGCGCTGAGCGAAAGCGATCGCCGTGGCCTCAACACCTGGATTGCGCGCCTGCCGCCGGAAGCGAAAGAAAAAGATGAGTGGCAGTACTGGCAGGCGGATTTGCTGATAGCGCAGGGGCGCAAAGATGAAGCCGATGAGATTCTGCGTAAGCTGATGCAGCAGCGCGGCTTCTATCCGATGGTGGCGGCGCAGCGCCTTGGCACCGACTATCCGCTGAAGATTGATGACGCGCCGGCCGCGGACAACAGCATCGTGCAGGGACCGGAGATGGCGCGCGTACGCGAGCTGATGTACTGGGGCATGGATAACCTGGCGCGCAGCGAGTGGGCAAACCTGATCGTCAGTAAAACCCGCACGCAGCAGCAGATGCTGGCGCACTACGCGAACCAGCAGGACTGGTGGGATCTGAGCGTGCAGGCCACGATTAGCGCAAAAATGTGGGATAGCCTGAAAGAGCGTTTCCCGCTGGCGTGGCGCAATCTGTATCAGCAATACACCGGTGATAAGGCGATCGATCCGAGCTACGCCATGGCCATCTCGCGCCAGGAGAGCGCCTGGAACCCGAAAGCGCGCTCCCCGGTCGGGGCCAGCGGATTGATGCAGGTGATGCCAGCCACGGCCGCGCATACCGTGAAAATGTACAATATTCCCGGCTATGTAAACAGCAGCCAGCTGCTTGATCCGCAAACCAATATCCAGATTGGCACGCAGTATCTGGAGTATGTCTATCAGCAGTTCGGGCAGAACCGCATTTTCTCCTCCGCCGCTTATAACGCCGGGCCGGGGCGGGTGCGCAGCTGGCGTAATAACAGCGGAGGCAAACTGGACGCCGTGGCCTTTATTGAAACGATTCCGTTCTCTGAAACGCGGGGCTACGTGAAGAACGTGCTGGCGTATGACGCCTACTATCGTTACTTCATGGGGAAACCTGACAAGATTCTCAGCGACAGCGAGTGGAATCAGCGTTACTGAGTGTGCTATGCTTCCGTACTCGTTAATGAGTACGGAAGCCACTATGCCTTCATCCCTTTCTGAGCAGCCCGCTGACGATCACTGGCTGCGTTTTATCGACCTGATGCAGCATGCGTTTGCCGATAACGTGGCGCTGCCGATGCTGCAGCTGATGATGACGCCCGATGAACGTGAATCGTTCGGCACGCGGCTGCGCATTATCGAAGCGTTAATCAACGGCGATATCAGCCAGCGCGAACTGAAAAACGAGCTGGGCGTGGGCATTGCGACGATAACGCGCGGCTCTAACAGCCTGAAAGAGGCGCCACCCGAACTCAGACGCTGGCTGGAATCGCGGCTGATTACTGCTGATAAAGCGGATGAGTAAACGGGCAGAGTGCGAGGATCAGCGCCTGATGATAGACGCTGGAGCGGGTCAGCAGGCCCTGCGTAAAAGCGCCGATCGCGCCGCCCTTGTGTTTGATATTGTCGACCCCGGTCAGGCGCGCCATCTCATCGCCCAGCTCGCGCCCGGCTGCTAATCCTGCCAGCACAACCGGCGGCAGCGTAAAGCTGGCAGAGCGTGATTCACCGCGCTGCTGTGCATTTTCCACTACCATCCATGCAAACGCGCAGTCGCCTTCGATGCCCGCTTCAATAGCCACCCAGAAATCCGCCTCCGGCGCGGCCGCACGGGCATTAATCACGCGCTGACGTGCGCCGCTGCGCGTTTCTGTATCGCTAAGCGGCTGCGCCGCCACGCCGCTCTCGACCGCTACCCCGCGAATATGGCAGGATCCCTCACCGAATACGTCGCTGAACGCCAGCGCAACCGCATGAATTTTTGCCGGATTGGTGGTGGCTGCGACAACATGGTACATAATTGATTGAACCCTCAAGGCAAATTTGTCGCAGTATAACGGAAATTACGCATGTTACAGGTCTATCTTGTTCGTCACGGTGAAACGGTTTGGAATGCGGCCCGACGCATTCAGGGGCAGTCCGACAGTGCTCTGACGGATAAAGGTGAACAGCAGGCGCGTCAGGTCGGTGAGCGGGTGAAAACGCTGGGCATTACGCACGTCATTGCCAGCGATTTAGGCCGCACCCGGCGTACGGCAGAGATTATCGCTGACGCCTGCGGCTGCCCGGTTACGCTGGATGCACGTTTGCGCGAGCTGAATATGGGCTGTCTGGAGCAGCGTCCGCTTGATGGCCTGACGGCGGAAGAGGAGCGCTGGCGCAAGGCGCTGGTGGATGGCACCGAAGCGGGGCGCATTCCCGGCGGCGAGTCGATGAGCGAGCTGGCGGCGCGCATGCATGATGCGCTGAACGCCTGCCTCGATCTGCCAGCCGGCAGCCGGCCATTGCTGGTCAGCCACGGTATGGCGCTGGGTGCCCTGGTGAGCACCATTCTGGGTTTACCGGCGCATGCGGAACGACGCCTGCGCCTGCGTAACTGCTCGATTTCACGCGTGGATCATCAGCAGAGTGCCTGGCTGGCGTCTGGCTGGATTGTAGAGACCGCCGGCGACGTCTCGCATCTGGATGCCCCGGCACTGGATGAGCTGCCAGGGGCGCATTAATGCGCCCCCTACGGGAAATGTAGGGGCGTCGTTAATGACGCCCAGGTTAATGCGCGCGCGGAACGTGATGACGTCATTAATGGCGCCCGGATTAATGCGCGTGCGGAACGTGATGACGTCATTAATGGCGCCCGGGTTAATGCGCGCGCGGGACGTGATGACGTCATTAATGGCGCCCGAATTAATGGGCGTACGGAACGTGATGACGTTTTTTACCGCGGCCAGGGGCGCATTAATGCGCCCCCTACGGAAAATGTAGGGGCGCCATTAATGGCGTCCGGGTTAATGCGCCCGACGAGGTTCTTTGGCGATTAATTAACGGGCTGCGGGCGGATCGGGATCAGGTATTCGCAGCGAATATCGGCAGGCGGTTCGCTGCGCTTTTTGCCGCCGTGGGTATAGAATCGCTCAATATCCTGCCCCTGACGACGGATCAGCCCCAGCAGCGGCATGCAGGTGCCGTAGAGCATCAGGATAAACTCCTGCAGCGCGACGCGCGGACCCTCATAGCTGAACTGCACGTAGTCGCCCGCTTCCAGCGTCACGCGCTGGTTTGACTGCATATTCAGCGCCTGCTGATCGGCCGGCACGGCAGTGGTATAGAGGATCTCCTGCTCATCATCTTTCTCATGGCTGGCGCGCACCTGATGCAGACCATAAAGCACCGGCGGCACGGTATCGGTTTCCAGCAGGAACTGTTTCCAGAAATGCACGCGCATCTCATCACGGTAGCGGGAGATCTGCTCCAGCGCGCAGGTATAACTCTGCGTCTGGCCCACCAGAATCGTCTCCGGCAGCGTGACAAATTGTGCTTCCGGCACGGGCTGGTTATCCAGACGAATGGGCGGGCGGATACCGTAAGAGTTCCACTCGGACGAGCGGCGATACCAGGCGGGCGTCTGATTAAACTGTTTCTTAAACGCGCGCGTGAATGTCTGCTGTGAATCGAAGCGATACTGCAGAGCGATATCGAGGATAGGGCGGCTGGTCAGACGCAGCGCCACGGCGGCTTTGGAGAGCCGACGCGCACGGATATAGGCCCCGATGGCGTGTCCGGTGACCTCTTTAAACATCCGTTGCAGGTGCCATTTGGAGTAACCCGCTTTCAGTGCAACGTTATCAAGTGAAAGCGGCTGATCCAGATGGCTCTCCAGCCAGACAAGCAAATCGCGAATGATACCGGCTTGGTCCATAAAACATCCTCATAACTCTCTGGTGGCGCAACGATGAAGTCGTCGAATAATAGCACTAAATGCACAAACGCGCGGCGCTTGTGTGTTGATCAACTGTGCTATATCAATGCGGGTGATAACCCGTTCAGGTTTGGTACTTTGATCTGGTGACGGTACATTATCGCCACATCTCTTTCCTTTGCAATGGTAACCCAATGACAATAAATCGCGCTCTTATAGTCACGCTGGCAACTTTTATGCTCACTCCCGTCGCGCTGGCGGAGGAGATCGGCTCTGTTGACACCGTATTCAAAATTTTCGGCCCCGATCATAAGATCGTGGTCGAGGCGTTCGACGATCCGGACGTGAAAAATGTCACCTGCTATATCAGCCGGGCTAAAACCGGCGGTATCAAAGGGGGCCTGGGGCTGGCTGAAGATACATCGGATGCGGCTATCTCCTGCCAGCAGGTAGGGCCTGTAGAGCTTAGCGAGAAAATCGCACAAGGCAAGGCGCAGGGAGAAGTCGTGTTTCGCAAGCGGACATCGCTGGTGTTTAAGAAGCTGCAGGTGGTGCGCTTTTTCGATCAGAAACGCAATGCGCTGGTCTATCTGAGCTACTCAGATAAGGTTGTGGATGGATCGCCGAAAAACGCGCTAAGCGCAGTGCCCATTATGCCGTGGCACTAAAGCAGCCAAAAAAAACGCCCGAACGGGCGTTTTTTTATTGTTTAACTTAATCCTGCAGCTCACCGCAGAAGCGATAGCCTTCACCATGGATGGTGGCGATGATTTCCGGCGTATCGGGCGTTGACTCGAAATGTTTACGAATACGGCGAATCGTGACGTCCACGGTACGGTCATGCGGCTTAAGCTCGCGACCGGTCATCTTCTTAAGCAGATCGGCGCGCGTCTGGATTTTGCCCGGATTTTCGCAGAAGTGCAGCATCGCGCGGAACTCGCTGCGCGGTAGCTTATACTGCTCACCGTTTGGACTGATCAGGGAACGGCTGTTGATATCCAGCTCCCAGCCGTTAAAGCGGTAGCTCTCTACCTGACGGCGCTCTTCACCCGGCATCGCCAGGTTCATGGTGCGCGACAGCAGATTACGCGCGCGAATGGTCAGCTCACGCGGATTAAAAGGTTTGGTGATGTAGTCATCAGCACCAATTTCCAGGCCGAGGATCTTATCCACTTCATTATCGCGACCGGTCAGAAACATCAGCGCAACGTTTGCCTGTTCACGCAGCTCGCGCGCCAGCAGCAATCCATTTTTCCCTGGGAGGTTGATATCCATAATCACCAGGTTTACGTCATTGTCTGTTAAAACCTGATGCATTTCAGCACCGTCAGTGGCTTCATAGACCACGTAACCTTCCGCCTCAAAAATACTTTTTAGCGTGTTACGCGTGACCAGTTCGTCTTCAACGATAAGAATGTGCGGGGTCTGCATGTTTTGCTACCTAAAATTTGCCAACAAATCGAAAACAGGGCGTACTGCCGTTGCCGCGACAGAATAAGGGCGTGTGCGCAGCCGGAGTACGAAATAATCTTCGGAATATACCATCCATCAGGTCAACTTCAGTGTCAGCTCAGCCGGTCAGAATGAATATCTGTGCGCCCCGTTGGGATCGGAATAGCGTTTATCCTAACCGCATTAACAGCAACCTAACAGCACCAGCAACAACCGATAAGCATAAAAACAACGCTTCGTTGACTTATATCAAAAGCAAGTGTAGCACGTTAACACTTTTATGAAAAACTTCTCCTGTATTGCCAGCTTAGCTCACAAAAAGCAGCATTTTCGCTACATTTAGCCCGCGGTTTTAAACCTATGCAAACTGCATAAATAGCTGGCGTAGTATTATGAATTAACAGGATTTATGTTTTATAAGCGCATAATATCTGCCTGATTACGATAAATGTTATCAGCACAATTTATTCCGGCAGTTTAACATTATTAACATTCGGCTTTATCACTGCATAACAATTGGTATTTTTTTCGCTGCATGCCACCATAGCGCAGAGTGTTAATTTGCTACTGGAAAAATTATGTCTTTTCCCCTGATTTTAGTTTCACCCGCCCGTCCGGAAAATATTGGTGCCGCTGCCCGCGCGATGAAAACCATGGGCTTTACTGAGCTGCGCATTGTCGCCAGCGATGCGTGGCAGGACCCGGCGGCGCGGCGCGTTGCGCACGGTGCCGGTGAAATCCTCGATCGTGTTCAGACATACGCCACGCTCAGTGACGCGCTGGCCGATGTCGATTTTTCTGTCGCCACCACGGCGCGCAGCCGGGCGAAGTTTCGCTACTATGCCACGCCTGTGCAGGTAGAAACTATTCTGCAGGAAAAGCGACAGTGGCTGCCGCGCATTGCGCTGGTATTTGGTCGCGAAGATAGCGGGCTGACGAACGAGGAGCTGGACCAGGTCGATCTGCTGACCGGTATTCCTATGGCGGCGGATTATCCCTCACTCAATCTGGGACAGGCGGTAATGGTCTACTGCTATCAGCTCGCCTCGCTTAATCAGGTCACCGTCACCCCGGCAGAAACGGCCAATGCGCTGCAGCTGCAGGCGCTGCGTCAGCGTTTTCAGCAGCTGCTCACGACGCTTGAGGTGAGCGATGACACCAAGATGGTGGACTGGATCGATCAACGCATCGGTCTGCTGGAGCAGCGCGACAGCGCAATGCTGCACCGGCTGCTGCACGATGTGGAAAAAAAGCTGGCAGAGCATTACTCGGCAAAATCCTGAACAGATAGTTGCTGATCGGGCATCTCGCCTCGGGGCTGAACGATCGCAACACCATTCACCCGATCCAGCGCAGCACTGCCCGGCTGCAGGTTCAGCGGCAAAAGACAAATTCGTTGACTTAACGTGCGCTTTGCTTTACTTCTGGAAGGCAGACGGACAAGACAAAGACAGACAGAAAAATCTTAATGCGTAACGACAGCCTGAACACCACAACAATTATTACCACCACCATTACCACAGGTAACGGTGCGGGCTGACGCATACAGGAAAAAATAAAAAAGAAGCCCGCACCTCAACAGTGCGGGCTTTTTTTTCGGCAAAAATTCAGGAGAGCTTTAACCATGCGAGTGCTGAAATTCGGCGGAACCTCAGTAGCAAACGCAGAGCGTTTTCTGCGCGTAGCGGACATTCTGGAAAGCAATGCGCAGCAGGGACAGGTTGCCACCGTGCTCTCTGCACCCGCAAAAATTACTAATCACCTGGTGGCGATGATTGAAAAAACCATCAGCGGCCAGGATCCCCTGCCGAATATCAGCGACGCCGAGCGCATTTTTGCCGATCTCCTGCAGGGGCTTGCGGCCGCCCAGCCGGGGTTTGACGCTGAGCGCATCAATACCTTTGTTGCGCTGGAGTTTGCTCAGCTTAAGCAGGTGCTGCACGGTATCAGCCTGCTGGGGCAGTGCCCGGACGCGGTCAATGCTGCTATCATCTGCCGGGGTGAAAAGCTGTCGATTGCCATTATGGAGGCGCTGCTGCAGGCGCGTGGTTATCAGGTGACCGTGATCGATCCGGTTGAGAAGCTGCTGGCCGTGGGACACTATCTGGAGTCCACAGTGGATATCCCTGAATCCAGCCGGCGCATTGCCGCCAGTCAGATCCCGGCCGATCATATGATCCTGATGGCTGGCTTCACCGCCGGTAACGAAAAAGGCGAGCTGGTCGTACTGGGGCGCAACGGTTCCGACTACTCTGCTGCCGTACTGGCCGCCTGCCTGCGCGCTGACTGCTGCGAAATCTGGACCGATGTCGATGGCGTCTATACCTGCGATCCGCGTCAGGTGCCCGATGCACGCCTGCTGAAGTCGATGTCCTATCAGGAGGCGATGGAGCTCTCCTACTTTGGCGCCAAAGTTCTGCACCCGCGTACCATTGCGCCGATCGCACAGTTTCAGATCCCCTGCCTGATTAAAAACACCGCTAATCCGCAGGCGCCCGGTACGCTGATTGGCGGCGAGGGCAGCGATGACGAAAATCCGGTCAAAGGCATCACCCACCTAAACAACATGGCGATGTTCAACGTCTCCGGCCCCGGAATGAAAGGCATGGTGGGCATGGCCGCGCGCGTGTTTGCTGCGATGTCCCGCACCGGCATCTCCGTAGTGCTGATAACCCAATCCTCCTCCGAATACAGTATCAGCTTCTGCGTACCCCAGAGCGAGCAGGCGCGCGCGCGGCGCGTGCTGGAAGAGGAGTTTCATCTTGAGCTGAAAGAGGGCCTGCTCGATCCGCTGGATGTGCTGGAGCAGCTGGCGGTGATTTCGGTGGTAGGCGATGGCATGCGTACGCTGCGCGGCATCTCCGCAAAATTCTTTTCGGCACTGGCACGCGCCAATATTAATATCGTGGCGATCGCCCAGGGCTCTTCCGAACGCTCAATCTCTGTCGTGGTAAGCAATGACGATGTGACTACCGGCGTGCGCGTTGTGCATCAGATGCTGTTTGCTACCGATCAGGTGATTGAAGTGTTCGTGGTCGGCGTCGGCGGCGTCGGCGGTGCGCTGCTGGATCAGCTGCATCGCCAGCAGGCCTGGCTGAAAGGCAAACATATCGATCTGCGCGTCTGCGGAATCGCAAATTCGCGCGCGCTGCTGACCAACGTCCACGGCATCGACCTTAAAGACTGGAAAGGGGCGCTGAGTGAGGCGCGCGAGCCGTTTAACCTCGGACGTCTGATTCGGCTGGTAAAAGAGTATCACCTGCTCAATCCGGTGATCGTCGACTGTACCTCCAGCCAGGCGGTGGCCGACCAGTATGCAGACTTCCTTGCCGAAGGTTTCCATGTCGTGACGCCGAATAAAAAGGCGAACACCTCCTCGTGGAACTACTACCAGCAGATGCGGGCTGCCGCTGCAAAGTCGCGCCGCAAGTTTCTTTATGACACCAACGTCGGTGCCGGTCTGCCAGTAATTGAAAACTTGCAGAATCTGCTGAACGCGGGCGATGAACTGATTAAGTTTTCCGGCATTCTCTCTGGCTCGCTCTCTTTTATCTTCGGCAAGCTGGATGAGGGGATGTCGCTCTCTCAGGCAACTACGCTGGCGCGCGGGATGGGCTTTACTGAACCCGATCCGCGTGACGACCTGTCAGGAATGGATGTGGCGCGCAAGCTGCTGATTCTGGCGCGCGAAGCAGGGCACCAGCTGGAGCTGAGCGATATCACCATCGAGCCGCTTCTGCCTGCCAGCCTGACTGAACTGACGGATGCGGATCAGTTTATGGCGCGTCTGCCGGAGCTGGATAATGCCTTTGCAGCACGCGTCGCTCAGGCGCGCGATGAAGGCAAAGTATTGCGTTTTGTCGGAGCGATTGCAGAAGATGGTCACTGCAGCGTTAAAATTGAGGCGGTAGATGGCAACGATCCGCTGTGCAAAGTGAAAAACGGTGAAAATGCGCTGGCGTTCTATAGCCGCTACTATCAGCCGATTCCGCTGGTACTGCGCGGGTATGGTGCAGGGAATGATGTTACCGCAGCGGGCGTGTTTGCTGATTTGCTGCGTACGCTGTCGTGGAAGTTAGGAGTTTAATGATGGTAAAAATTTATGCACCGGCCTCCATCGGCAACGTCAGCGTTGGCTTTGACGTTCTGGGAGCCGCGGTGTCGCCGGTGGATGGATCGCTGCTGGGCGACTGTGTGGCAGTTGAAGCGGCCGATCGTTTCAGCCTTGAGAATCGCGGTCGTTTTGTCAGCAAGCTGCCTGACGATCCCAAAGAAAATATCGTTTATCAATGCTGGGAGCGTTTCTGTCAGGCGATTGGCAAAGAAGTGCCGGTGGCGATGACGCTGGAGAAAAATATGCCGATCGGCTCCGGCCTCGGCTCCAGCGCCTGTTCCGTCGTGGCAGGCTTAATGGCGATGAACGAATTCTGCGGCAAGCCGCTCAGCGATACCGCACTGCTGGCGCTGATGGGCGAGCTGGAAGGGCGTATCTCTGGCAGCGTACATTATGACAATGTGGCTCCCTGCTTCCTCGGCGGCGTACAATTAATGATTGAAGAGCAGGGGATTATCAGCCAGCAGGTGCCGTGCTTTGATGAGTGGCTGTGGGTTATGGCGTATCCCGGCATTAAAGTTTCTACCGCGGAAGCGCGGGCGATTCTGCCGGCGCAATATCGCAAGCAGGATGTGATTAAACATGGCCGCCTGCTGGCGGGCTTTATTCACGCCTGCCATACCCGGCAGCCGCAGCTGGCGGCTAAGTTAATGCAGGATGTGGTGGCCGAACCGTACCGCACCAAACTGCTGCCGGGCTTCGCCGCGGCACGGCAGGCGGCAGCCGATATCGGCGCGCTGGCCTGCGGCATTTCGGGCTCCGGTCCGACGCTTTTCGCTGTTTGCAATGAGATGGCAACGGCGCAGCGGATGGCAGACTGGCTGAGCCAGCACTATCTGCAGAATGAAGAAGGCTTCGTCCATATCTGCCGTCTTGATACGGCTGGCGCACGTAAACTGGGATAACGTATGAAACTCTATAATCTTAAGGATCACAACGAGCAGGTCAGCTTCTCGCAGGCAGTCAAACAGGGGCTGGGCTCGCAGCAGGGGCTGTTCTTTCCACTGGAGCTGCCGGAATTTGAACTGACCGATATCGATGCGATGCTGGAGATGGACTTTGTCAGCCGCAGCAGCAAAATCCTGTCTGCTTATATCGGGGATGAAGTTACCCCGCATCAGCTGGCTGAGCGGGTCAAAACGGCCTTTACCTTCCCGGCACCGGTGGCGAAAGTCAGCGAAGATATCGCCTGTCTGGAGCTGTTCCACGGCCCGACGCTGGCATTCAAAGATTTCGGCGGCCGCTTTATGGCGCAGATGCTCTCCTATGTCTCCGGCGCAGATGAGCAGATCACTATTCTGACTGCCACCTCGGGTGATACCGGGGCTGCCGTGGCGCACGCTTTCTACGGTATGGACAATGTGCGTGTAGTGATCCTCTATCCGCAGGGCAAAATCAGCGCCCTGCAGGAAAAACTGTTCTGCACGCTGGGTGGCAATATTGAAACTATCGCGATTGATGGCGATTTCGATACCTGTCAGTCGCTGGTTAAGCAGGCGTTTGATGATGAGGAGCTGAAAAAAGCGATTGGCCTTAACTCCGCTAACTCTATCAATATCAGCCGCCTGCTGGCGCAGATCTGCTACTACTTTGAGGCGGTCGCACAGCTTCCGCAGGAGCAGCGTAATCAGCTGGTGGTTTCCGTACCCAGCGGTAACTTTGGCGATCTCACGGCCGGCCTGCTGGCAAAATCGCTCGGTCTGCCAATCAAACGGTTTATTGCCGCAACCAACGCCAATGACACCGTACCGCGCTTTCTCGGCAATGGTGCCTGGCAGCCGAATGCCACTGTGGCTACCCTGTCAAACGCGATGGATGTCAGCCAGCCGAATAACTGGCCGCGCGTGGAAGAGCTGTTCCGCCGTAAAACCTGGCGTCTGACCGATCTCGCTTACGGTGCGGTCTCTGATGAGACGACGCAGGCCACGATGCGCGAGCTGGCCGATCTGGGTTATCTCTCAGAACCGCATGCGGCCATCGCTTATCGTCTGCTGCGCGATCAGCTGCAGGAAGGTGAGTATGGATTGTTCCTCGGTACAGCGCATCCGGCGAAATTCCGCGAGAGCGTAGAAGAGATTCTGGGGCAGACGCTTACGCTGCCGCAGGCGCTGGCCGATCGCGCCGATCTGCCGCTGCTGTCACATCAGATGCCGGCAGAGTTTGTCGCACTGCGCAAATTCCTGCTGCAGTAACAGTAACAGATCGGGGCGTAGTCCATGGCGGCCAGGGGCGCATAAATGCGCCCCCTACGGATATCCCATCCCCTGTAGGGGCGCCATTCATGGCGCCCGGGTTGATGCGCGTGCGAAACGCGATGATGCCAGGGGCGCATAAATGCGCCCCCTACGGATATCGGATGGTCCCGTAGGGGCGTCATTAATGGCGCCCGGATTGATGCGCATACGAAACGCGATGACGCCCCGGCATAAACTGATTTATCGCTGTTCCTGACGCTTAAACACCAGCTCATTTCCCTGGCTGGCGGCCGCATCAAAACGGTATCCATCTGCATCAAACTGCTTCAGCTGATCTGGCTGTGTCAGGCGATGCTCAATCACAAAACGGCTCATCAGACCGCGCGCTTTTTTGGCATAAAAACTGATGACCTTATAGTGACCGTTCTTTTCATCCAGAAACACCGGCTTAATCAGCCGGGCATTCAGTTTTGCCGGCTTTACTGCCCGGAAATATTCATCTGACGCCAGGTTAATCAGCACCTGGTCACCCTGCGCCTGTAGCGCCTGATTCAGCGCTTCCGTGAGCATATCGCCCCAGAAACTATAGAGATCGCGGCCAGCCGGGTTTGCCAGTCGGATACCCATCTCCAGCCGGTAGGGCTGCATCAGATCCAGCGGGCGCAGCAGGCCATACAGACCGGAGAGCATACGCAGGTGCTGCTGGGCAAAATCAAAATCTGCCTCGCTAAAGCGTTCAGCCTGCAGGCCGGCATAAACATCCCCTTTAAATGCCAGGATAGCCGGACGCGCATTTTCCGGCGAAAAGGGCGGCTGCCACTGGTTAAAGCGCTCAGCGTTCAGGTGCGCCAGCTTGTCGCTGATACGCATCAGCGAAGCGATATCAGCCGGGGAGAGGGCGCGCGCAACGTCAATCAGCTGCTGCGATTTTTCCAGCAGCTCAGGCTGGGTAAAGCGGGGGGTGGCAAGCGGGCTCTCATAATCCAGCGTTTTAGCCGGTGAAATCACCATCAGCATACCGGGTCTCCTTGTGCGCCTGCTTAAATATCAGGACATTAACGGAAAATGCATTGCGCGGAGTGTATCAAAAAAGCGGCATTAATCGGCAAATCGCTCCTATTTGCCAGCGCTATCGTAAAGGGCACGCCACGATGTTGCGCCGCTGATTGCGCGTGATATTATCGATTCAGCCTTTTATACCCTGACAGTCAACCAAAGAGAAAAGAGAACCATGACGGATAAACTTACTTCCCTGCGTCAGCTGACTACCGTGGTCGCCGACACCGGTGATATTGCAGCGATGAAGCTCTATCAGCCGCAGGATGCCACGACAAACCCTTCCCTGATCCTCAACGCTGCTCAAATCCCTGAATACCGCAAGCTGATTGACGAAGCGATCGGCTGGGCGCGTCAGCAGAGCAGCGATAAGGAAGAGCAGCTGGCGCTGGTCTCTGACAAACTGGCTGTCAACATCGGGCTGGAGATCCTGAAACTGATCCCGGGCCGCATTTCCACAGAAGTTGATGCACGCCTCTCCTACGATACCGAAGCGAGCATCGCGAAAGCGCGCAGCCTGATTAAACTCTACAACGACGCGGGCATCAGCAACGATCGTATTCTGATCAAACTCGCTTCAACCTGGCAGGGCATCCGTGCAGCGGAACAGCTGGAAAAAGAGGGTATTAACTGTAACCTCACGCTGCTGTTCTCCTTCGCGCAGGCACGCGCCTGTGCAGAAGCGGGCGTTTTCCTGATCTCCCCATTCGTAGGCCGTATTCTCGACTGGTACAAACAGAACACTGATAAAAAAGAGTATGCGCCGCATGAAGATCCGGGCGTGGTGTCCGTTTCTGAAATCTACAGCTACTACAAACAGCACGGCTATGAGACCGTGGTGATGGGCGCCAGCTTCCGTAACGTGGGCGAAATCATTGAGCTGGCGGGCTGCGACCGTCTGACCATCTCTCCGGGCCTGCTGAAAGAGCTGGCTGAGAGCGAAGGCAGCGTTGAGCGCAAGCTGAGCTACAGCGGCGAGATCAGCGAGCGTCCGGCGAAAATGACCGAAGCGGAGTTCCTGTGGCAGCATAACCAGGATCCTATGGCGGTGACTAAGCTGGCGGAAGGCATCCGCAACTTTGCCGTTGATCAGGGCAAACTTGAAAAGATGCTGACCGAACTGCTGTAAGCATGACGCCGTGGCGGTGCCTTGCCGCCGCGGCATTACGCATTTCTCTGCTCTGCGCTTTGTATTATCCTTTCTGCATCTCTCTTTCTTTGCCGCCACGCGGCTAACCACAGCGATACTCTTATGGATACTTTACGCATTGGATTAATTTCCGTTTCCGATCGCGCAGCAAACGGCATTTATCAGGATCAGGGCATTCCGGCACTGGAGAGCTGGCTCAATGCTGCACTGGCAACACCCTTTGAGCTGGAGACGCGCCTGGTGCCGGATGAACAGCCGATGATTGAACAGGCGATCTGCGAGCTGGTAGATGAACGTTTCTGCCATCTGGTGCTGACCACAGGCGGCACCGGGCCGGCACGACGCGACGTGACGCCGGATGCGACGCTGGCGGTAGCGGATCGTGAAATGCCTGGCTTTGGTGAGCAGATGCGTCAGATCAGCCTGCAGTTTGTACCCACTGCCATTTTGTCACGTCAGGCAGGGGTTATCCGCAAACAGTCGCTGATCCTGAATCTGCCCGGCCAGCCGAAATCGATTAAAGAGACGCTGGAAGGGGTAAAAGCGGAGGATGGCAGCGTAAGGGTACCCGGAATTTTTGCCGCCGTGCCTTACTGCCTGCAGCTGCTGGAAGGACCCTATATCGAGACGCATGCGGCAGTGGTAGCAGCATTTCGTCCGAAAAGCGCACGGCGTGAGACAAACCTCTGAATATAAGGCTTTTCAGGCATAAAATTCAGCCTTGCTGGTGTGGTGCGGGTTTGCCGGTATAGTAACGTCTGCTCTACCTTTCCCGGCTCTGGATACCGCACCGTTATGGACTCGCTCACCTCGCATCGACTTAACCGGCAGGACTATAAAACCCTGTCGCTGGCTGCCCTTGGCGGGGCGCTGGAATTCTACGACTTCATTATTTTTATCTTCTTTGCTGCCGTCATTGGCGAGCTCTTTTTCCCGCCCGATATGCCTGACTGGCTGCGTCAGGTGCAGACGTTTGGTATTTTTGCTGCCGGCTATCTGGCGCGACCGCTGGGCGGCATTGTTATGGCGCACTTTGGTGACAAAGTCGGCCGGAAAAAGATGTTCAGCCTGAGTATTCTGCTGATGGCGCTGCCGACCCTGGCGATGGGCGCACTGCCCACCTATGCAAGCATAGGTATCGCTGCACCGCTGCTAATGCTGCTATTGCGGATGCTGCAGGGGGCGGCAATTGGCGGTGAAGTGCCGGGCGCCTGGGTATTTGTTGCTGAGCACGTTCCGGAAAAGCGTACCGGCTTTGCCTGCGGCACCCTGACCGCAGGCCTCACTGCCGGTATCCTGCTGGGTTCACTGGTAGCGACGCTGCTTAACAGCACGATTTCGCCAGCGGCAATGCGCGATTACGGCTGGCGGCTGCCGTTCTTTCTCGGCGGCCTGTTTGGACTGCTGGCGATGTACCTGCGTCGCTGGCTGCATGAAACGCCGGTATTTCAGCAGATGCAGCAGCGGAAAACGCTGTCTGAACGGCTGCCGCTGCAGGCTATTTTGCTGCACCACAAGCGCAGTATTGCGATCTCAATGCTGCTGACCTGGCTGCTCTCCGCCTGCATTGTAGTGGTGATTTTAATGGCGCCCGCACTGATGCAGAAACAGGGCGTGCCTGCTGCGCTGAGCCTGCAGGCCAACAGCCTGGCGACCGTAATGCTGCTGGTCGGATGCGTGCTGGCAGGCTGGATCGGAGATCGCGCGGGTGCGGCGCGTACGCTGATAGCGGGATCGCTGCTGCTGGCTTTCTGCAGCTGGCACTTTTTCCAAAACACCGGCAGCGCGCCGCAGATGCTGTTTTTCTGGTACGGCGTGGCGGGACTGAGCGTCGGTGTGGTAGGCGTAGTGCCGTTTGTCATGGTGCGCGCCTTTCCGCCAGCGGTACGCTTTACCGGCATCTCTTTCTCATACAATGTTGCTTACGCGATTTTCGGCGGCCTGACGCCCGTCAGCGTAACGCTGATGATGCAGCTGACACCTGTGGCACCGGCCTGGTATGTGCTGGCGCTGGCGGCGATCGGTGCCGCTGTCGGCTGCTGGCTGTGGCGTGACGCACGTCAGCCAGCGGGGCACTCCTCGCGCTCTTTATCCTGATGAGCCCGGTACGGCGGGCAGCACTGCTCCGCCGTACTGCTGCTGAAGTTGTACATTTTCCCGCCATTTATCCCGTCCGGCTAAAAGAATCGAAATATTTTTTGCTTTTAACCCTTGATGCGCATCGAAGCGGCCCCATTTACTTGTCATCGGGCGTTGTGAGGCAGCAAAAAAGCCTGCAGTCGCAGTTGAAAGTGGCGGTAACGACCACATCTCTGCATCACAACCCAATTTGACAAAGAATTTACGTGGGAGACGTTTAGATGGGTAAGATTATTGGTATTGACCTGGGTACAACCAACTCTTGTGTGGCGATCATGGACGGCGGCAAGGCACGCGTGCTGGAAAACGCTGAAGGCGATCGCACCACGCCGTCAATCATTGCGTATACCGCAGACGGCGAAACGCTGGTAGGTCAGCCGGCTAAACGTCAGGCAGTGACCAACCCGCAGAACACCCTGTTCGCTATCAAGCGTTTGATTGGTCGTCGTTTCCAGGACGAAGAAGTACAGCGTGATATCAAAATCATGCCGTACAAAATCACCGGTTCTGACAACGGTGACGCATGGCTGGACGTGAAGGGCCAGAAAATGGCACCGCCGCAGATCTCTGCTGAAGTGCTGAAGAAAATGAAGAAAACCGCGGAAGATTTCCTCGGTGAAGCGGTGACTGAAGCGGTTATTACCGTACCGGCTTACTTCAATGACGCACAGCGTCAGGCGACCAAAGATGCGGGCCGTATCGCGGGCCTGGACGTTAAGCGTATCATCAACGAACCAACCGCAGCAGCGCTGGCTTACGGTCTGGACAAAGGTCAGGGCAACCGTACTATCGCGGTTTATGACCTGGGTGGTGGTACTTTCGATATCTCAATCATTGAGATCGACGACGTTGATGGCGAAAAAACCTTTGAAGTGCTGGCAACCAACGGTGATACCCACCTGGGTGGTGAAGACTTCGATAGCCGCCTGATCAACTATCTGGTAGCCGAGTTTAAGAAAGACCAGGGTATCGATCTGCATAACGATCCGCTGGCGATGCAGCGTCTGAAAGAAGCCGCTGAGAAAGCAAAAATTGAACTCTCTTCTGCGCAGCAGACCGACGTTAACCTGCCATATATCACGGCAGATGCAACCGGTCCTAAGCACCTGAACATCAAAGTGACGCGTGCGAAACTGGAATCTCTGGTAGAAGACCTGGTAACCCGTTCAATTGAGCCGCTGAAAGTTGCGCTGCAGGATGCTGGCCTGTCAGTCTCTGACATCAACGATGTCATCCTGGTAGGTGGTCAGACTCGTATGCCAATGGTGCAGGCGAAAGTGACCGAGTTCTTCGGCAAAGAGCCGCGTAAAGATGTTAACCCGGATGAAGCCGTAGCGGTCGGTGCTGCTGTTCAGGGTGGCGTACTGGCAGGTGATGTGAAAGACGTTCTGCTGCTGGACGTAACGCCGCTGTCGCTGGGTATTGAAACCATGGGCGGCGTAATGACCGCGCTGATCAGCAAGAACACCACTATCCCGACCAAACACAGTCAGGTGTTCTCTACTGCTGAAGATAACCAGTCTGCCGTGACCATTCACGTGCTGCAGGGTGAGCGTAAGCGTTCTGGCGATAACAAATCGCTGGGTCAGTTTAATCTCGACGGCATTCAGCCTGCACCACGCGGTATGCCGCAGATCGAAGTCACCTTTGACATCGATGCTGATGGTATTCTGCATGTGTCAGCGAAAGATAAAAACAGCGGTAAAGAGCAGAAAATCACCATTAAAGCCTCTTCTGGTCTGAACGAAGATGAGATCGAAAAAATGGTGCGTGACGCGGAAGCGAACGCTGAATCTGACCGCAAGTTTGAAGAGCTGGTACAGACGCGCAACCAGGGTGACCAGATTGCGCACAGCACCCGCAAGCAGCTGGATGAAGCGGGCGATAAGCTCTCTGCAGAAGACAAAGCACCTATCGAAGCTGCACTGACTGAGCTGAATACCGCGCTGAAAGGCGAAGACAAAGCGGCTATCGAAGCGAAAATGCAGGCGCTGATGGAAGTCTCCGGCAAACTGATGGAGATGGCACAGCAGCAGGGTCAGGCAGGCGCAGCGGACGCCGGCGACGCGTCAGCGCAGCAGCAGGATGACGTGGTCGACGCTGAGTTCGAAGAAGTTAAAGATAAAAAATAATTGCCCCTGACCGGGCGCGACGGCTGGCCTGACAGCCGTTGAAACCAGCACGGGCGTAGGAGTTTCTCCACGCCCGTGCAACTATGTTAAGGGCAGAACAAAATGGCAAAGAGTGATTTTTACGAGATCTTAGGCGTCTCAAAATCGGCTGATGAGCGTGAAATCAAAAAGGCTTATAAGCGCCTGGCGATGAAATATCACCCGGACCGTAATCCGGGCGACAAAGAAGCCGAAGCAAAATTTAAAGAAGTGAAGGAAGCGTACGAAATTCTGACGGATGCTCAGAAGCGTGCGGCCTATGACCAGTATGGTCACGCGGCCTTTGAACAGGGCGGCGGTGGCGGCGGCTTTGGTGGCGGCTTCGGCGGCGGCGGCGCAGACTTCAGCGATATCTTTGGCGACGTATTTGGCGATATCTTTGGCGGCGGTCGCCGTCAGCGTGCATCACGCGGTGCCGATTTACGCTACAACATGGAGCTGACGCTGGAAGAAGCGGTACGCGGCGTGACCAAAGAGATCCGCATCCCGGTACTGGAAGAGTGCGACGTCTGTCACGGCAGCGGCGCCAAAGCGGGCACGCAGCCACAGACCTGTCCGACCTGCCACGGTGCAGGCCAGGTACAGATGCGTCAGGGTTTCTTCACCGTACAGCAGGCGTGTCCGACCTGTCACGGTCGCGGTTCGGTCATCAAGGATCCGTGCAATGCCTGTCATGGTCATGGACGCGTAGAGCGTCAGAAAACGCTGTCGGTAAAAATTCCGGCGGGGGTAGACACCGGCGACCGTATTCGTCTGAGTGGCGAAGGGGAAGCGGGCGAGCATGGCGCACCGGCAGGCGATCTCTACGTTCAGGTCTCGGTGAAAAAGCACCCAATCTTTGAGCGTGAAGAGAATAACCTCTACTGCGAAGTGCCGATCAACTTTGCGATGGCGGCGCTGGGCGGCGAGATTGAAGTGCCGACGCTGGATGGCCGCGTGAAGCTGAAGGTGCCTGCGGAGACCCAGACCGGCAAGCTGTTCCGCATGCGCGGTAAAGGCGTGAAATCAGTGCGCGGCGGCGCCGTTGGCGACCTGCTGTGCCGGGTGGTGGTGGAAACCCCGGTCAGCCTGAACGATAAGCAGAAAGCGCTGCTGCGTGAGCTGGAAGAGAGCTTCGGTGGTCCGAGCGGTGAAAAGAACAGCCCGCGTTCAAAAAGCTTCTTTGACGGCGTGAAGAAGTTCTTTGATGATCTGACGCGCTGATCCAGCGTCCGGGCAACACACTAAAAGCGGAGAGGTAACTCTCCGCTTTTTTATTGATTTTAAACTGGCGTAAAGACGCGGCAAGCGGCTTTTATCACAGGGTTAACGCGGTTACACTCCTTAACAAATTGTTTTTGCTCAGGAGGAGTAATGAAGCAGCCCCGCTCAATCAAAACGTTGCTGAAAAGCTTTATAGAAAGCGATGCCAGCAACGGCATGGTATTAATTCTCGCTGCGGTCGCAGCCATGGTGCTGGCGAACAGCGCGGAAACGGCCGCTGGCTACCAGAGCTTCCTGGCAGAGCCGGTACAGATCCGCTTTGGCGCACTCGATATCAGCAAGAACCTGCTGCTGTGGATCAACGATGCGCTGATGGCGCTGTTCTTTCTGCTGATCGGTCTGGAAGTAAAACGCGAGTTAATCAGCGGCGAGCTGGCCAGTCGCGATCGCGCCATTTTTCCGGTTATCGCTGCCCTCGGCGGCATGGTCGCCCCGGCGCTGATTTTCCTGATCTTCAACCATGATAACGAAATCGCCCGCAACGGCTGGGCGATCCCGACCGCGACCGATATCGCATTCGCCCTGGGCGTGCTGGCGCTGCTCGGCAGTCGTGTTCCCGTAGCGCTGAAAGTGTTCCTGATGGCGCTGGCCATCATTGACGACCTCGGCGCCATTGTGATTATCGCTCTCTTCTATACCAGCGATCTCTCCGTGCTGTCGCTCAGCGTGGCGGCTGCCGCCATCGTGGTGCTGGCCCTGCTTAACCGCTGTGGCGTGCGTAACATCGCCGTCTATATGCTGGTCGGGATTGTGCTCTGGACCGCGGTGCTGAAGTCGGGCGTGCACGCTACGCTGGCGGGCGTGGTGGTCGGCTTCTTTGTACCGCTGGAGGAGAAAGAGGGGCATTCACCGGCAGAGCATCTGGCGCACGGTCTGATGCCGTGGGTGAACTGGCTGATTCTGCCGCTGTTCGCGTTTGCTAACGCCGGGATTTCACTGAGTGGTATCACCTTTGGTGATGTGTTCTCACCAGAGCCGCTGGGGATTATCCTCGGGTTACTGATTGGTAAACCGCTGGGTATTACGCTGTTCTGCTGGCTGGCCGTGAAGCTGCGTCTGGCAGCGCTGCCGGGCGGAACCACGATACGCGATATCATGGCCATTGGCGTGCTGTGCGGTATCGGCTTTACCATGTCTATCTTTATCAGTTCGCTGGCGTTTGATGCCGCTCACGAAGAGCTGGTGACCTTCTCAAAACTGGGTATTCTCAGCGGCTCGCTGCTGTCAGCGGTGATTGGCTATACGCTATTGCGCGTTAAGCTGCGTTAAGCTGCGTTAACCGGAGAGGAGGCGTCAGCCTCCTTTTTACGCTGCCGGCAAACGACAGGCATAAAAAAACCGGCTATAAGCCGGTTCTTTCTACAAAGCGATAAACAGACAGGCGATTAAGCCAGTTTGTTGATCTGAGCCACCAGGTTTGCTTTATGGCGTGCAGCTTTGTTTTTGTGGATCAGACCTTTAGCAGCCTGACGGTCCACGATTGGTTGCATTTCGTTGAATGCGTTCTGCGCAGCAGCTTTGTCGCCGGTTGCGATAGCCGCGTATACTTTCTTGATGAAAGTACGCATCATAGAACGGTTGCTCGCGTTATGCTTGCGACGTTTCTCAGATGTTACGGCGCGTTTCTTAGCTGATTTGATATTAGCCAAGGTCCAACTCCCAAATGTGTTCTATATGGACAAATCAAAGGCCGAGGACTATGCCTTTTGCGCCTTCTTTTGTCAATGGATTTGTGCAAATAAGCGTCGTTTTAACCACGACACCCGCTTACGTAATTGATGGCGCAAGATTCTACCAGCAACCCCGCTCTGAATACAGTATTTCGCAACAATTTCTTCAGCAGGTATGGTGATTTGTTGCCCGACGGTGGGCCAGAGGGCGCTTCAGCGCAGGAAAGGCGTGTATACGGGTTAACCTCAGCGCTATTCAAGGGTATAATCCGCCGATTTCCACCGGTTTGAGTCAGCCATGAAGTTAATCCGCGGTATTTATAATCTGAAACAGCAGCATCGCGGCTGCGTTCTGACCATTGGTAATTTCGATGGTGTGCATCGCGGTCATCAGGCGCTGATGGCGCAGCTGATTGCAGAGGGCCGTAAGCGCAATCTGCCGGTGGTGGTGATGCTGTTTGAACCGCAGCCGCTGGAGCTGTTTGCGGGTGAAAAAGCACCGGCCCGTCTGACGCGGCTGCGTGAAAAACTGCGCTGGCTGCAGCGCGCTGGCGTCGACGCCGTGCTCTGTATCCGGTTTGATCGTCAGTTTGCAGCCTATCCGGCTCAGCGTTTTATCAGCGAGCTGCTGGTGGAAAAACTCGACGTGCGTTTTCTGGCGGTAGGCGATGATTTCCGCTTCGGCGCTGGTCGCGAAGGGGATTTCCTGTTATTACAGAAAGCGGGTGCAGAGTATGGCTTTGAGGTCATCAGCACCCAGACCTTCTGCGACAGCGGTAAGCGCATCAGCAGTACGGCTGTCCGTCAGGCGCTGGCGCAGGATGATTTTGCGCAGGCGCAGCAGCTGCTTGGCCATCCCTTCAGCATTTCAGGCCGCGTGGTGCACGGTGATGCACTGGGCCGTACCATAGGTTTTCCGACCGCTAATCTGCCGCTGCGTCGCGCGGTCACGCCGGTTAAGGGCGTGTTTGCCGTGGAAGTGCTGGGTCTGACCGCAGAGCCGGTGCCAGGCGTCGCCAACATCGGTACCCGCCCGACGGTAAAAGGTTTACGTCAGCAGCTTGAAGTTCATCTGCTCGACACACATATGGATCTCTATGGCCGCCATATTGAGGTGGTGCTGAAACAGAAGATCCGCGACGAACAGCGCTTTTCCTCGCTGGATGCGCTGAAAGAACAAATTGCAAAAGATGTGGTGACAGCCCGCCAATTCTTTGGGCTACAAACACCGGTTTAATGACCGACAGACGGAATCGAGAATCTGATGAGTGACTATAAATCTACCCTGAATTTGCCGGAAACGGGGTTCCCGATGCGTGGCGATCTGGCCAAACGCGAACCGGGCATGCTGCAGCGCTGGTACGATGACAATCTCTACGGCATCATCCGCGCCGCCAAAAAAGGGAAAAAAACCTTCATCCTGCATGATGGCCCTCCGTACGCAAACGGCAATATTCATATTGGTCACTCTGTTAACAAGATTCTGAAAGACATTATTGTCAAGTCGAAAGGCATGGCAGGGTACGACTCACCCTATGTTCCGGGCTGGGACTGTCACGGCTTACCGATCGAGCACAAAGTTGAGCAGATGATTGGCAAGCCGGGCGAGAAAGTCAGCGCGGCAGAGTTTCGTGCCGCCTGCCGCAGCTATGCCGCTGAGCAGGTAGAAGGGCAGAAAAAAGATTTTATCCGCCTTGGCGTGCTGGGCGACTGGGATCGTCCCTATCTGACCATGAACTTCACGACCGAAGCCAACATCATCCGTGCACTGGGCAAAATCATCGGTAACGGCCATTTGCATAAAGGCGCGAAGCCGGTGCACTGGTGTATGGATTGCCGTTCAGCGCTGGCGGAAGCGGAAGTTGAGTATTACGACAAAACCTCGCCGTCTATCGACGTGATGTTCAACGCGCTGGATGCCGACGCGGTGCGGTCAGCCTTTGGCGTCAGCGCCTCAGAGGGGCCGGTTTCACTGGTGATCTGGACCACCACGCCGTGGACCATGCCCGCCAACCGCGCGATCTCCCTGCATCCTGAATTTGAGTACCAGCTGGTCCAGATTGAGGGCCGCAGCCTGATCCTCGCTAAAGATCTGGTGGAGAGCGTGATGAAGCGCGCCGGCATCAGCGAGTGGCAGGTGCTGGGTGAATGCCAGGGGGCAGCGCTGGAGCTGCAGCTGTTTCAGCATCCGTTCCTGACGCAGGTTCAGTCGAAAGTGGTGCTGGGTGAGCACGTTACGCTGGAAGCGGGGACCGGTGCGGTGCATACCGCGCCCGGACACGGTCCGGATGACTACGTAATTGGTCAGAAATATGGCATCGAGACCGCTAACCCGGTGGCGCCAGATGGTACCTATCTGCCGGGCACTTATCCGTCGCTTGATGGCGTAAATGTCTTCAAAGCCAACGACATGATTGTTGAACTGCTGAAAGAGAAGGGCGCGCTGCTCCACGTGGAGAAACTGCTGCACAGCTATCCACACTGCTGGCGTCACAAAACGCCGATCATCTTCCGGGCGACGCCGCAGTGGTTTATCAGCATGGATCAGCAGGGACTGCGTGCGCAGTCGCTGAAAGAGATTAAAGGCGTACAGTGGATCCCGGACTGGGGTCAGGCGCGTATCGAAGCGATGGTTGCCAACCGTCCTGACTGGTGCATCTCGCGTCAGCGTACCTGGGGCGTGCCCATGGCGCTGTTTGTGCATAAAGAAAGTGAGCAGCTGCACCCTGACACGCTTGAGCTGATGGAGAAAGTTGCGCAGCGCGTGGAGCAGGATGGCATTCAGGCGTGGTGGGATCTCGATCCGCGCGAACTGATGGGTGACGACGCCGATCTGTACGTGAAAGTGCCGGATACGCTGGATGTATGGTTTGACTCGGGATCAACCAGCTTCTCGGTAGTCGATGCGCGTCCGGAGTTTGAGGGACACGCGCCGGATATGTATCTGGAAGGCTCCGATCAGCATCGCGGCTGGTTTATGTCCTCGCTGATGATCTCTACGGCGATGAAAGGCAAAGCGCCTTATCGTCAGGTTCTGACGCACGGGTTTACCGTGGATGGTCAGGGTCGCAAGATGTCGAAGTCGATCGGCAACACGGTAGCGCCGCAGGATGTGATGGATAAGCTTGGCGCGGACATTCTGCGTCTGTGGGTCGCCTCTACCGACTACTCCGGCGAAATGGCGGTATCGGATGAGATCCTGAAACGCGCAGCCGACAGCTATCGCCGTATACGTAACACCGCACGCTTCCTGCTGGCTAACCTGGCGGGCTTTAATCCGGCCACTGACTGCGTTACGCCAGAAGAGATGGTGGTGGTCGATCGCTGGGCGGTAGGACGTGCGCTGGCTGCACAGCAGGATATCGTTGCCTCCTATGAAAACTACGACTTCCATGAAGTGGTGCAGCGTCTGATGCACTTCTGCTCCATTGAGATGGGGTCGTTCTACCTGGATGTGATTAAAGATCGCCAGTACACCGCGAAGGGCGACAGCCTGGCGCGTCGCAGCTGCCAGACCGCGCTGTGGCACATTGTGGAGGCGCTGGTGCGCTGGATGGCGCCTATCATGTCCTTTACCGCTGATGAGATCTGGGGTCACCTGCCGGGCGAACGCGCGCAGTATGTCTTCACTGAAGAGTGGTATGACAATCTGTTCGGTCTTGCGGCGGATGAGCCGATGAACGATGCGTTCTGGGCCGATCTGCTGAAAGTCCGCGGCGAAGTCAACAAAGCGATCGAGCAGGCGCGCAGCGACAAGCGCATCGGTGGCGCGCTGGAAGCGACGGTCACGCTCTATGCGGAACCGGAGCTGGGCGCGAAGCTGCAGGCGCTTGGCGACGAGCTGCGTTTTGTGCTGCTGACCTCCGGCGCGACGGTAGCCGATTACGCAACGGCGAGCGATGAGGCGCAGCAGAGCGACCTGCTGAAAGGGCTGAAAATCGTTCTGCATAAAGCAGAAGGCGAGAAGTGCCCGCGCTGCTGGCACTATACTACCGACATAGGCCAGAATCCGGAGCACGCCGACGTGTGCGGACGCTGTTACTCAAACGTAGCCGGTGACGGTGAAGTACGGAAATTTGCCTGATGACTAAACTCAGTTCTACCGGACTGCGCTGGAGCTGGCTGGTGCTGGTCGTTATTGGCATCGATATGGCCAGCAAGCTGTGGGTCATGAACAATATGATGCTGCATGAAACGCAGCCGCTGATGCCGTTTCTGAACCTGTTCTATGCCCATAACTATGGCGCCGCGTTCAGTTTCCTGGCAGACAAAGGTGGCTGGCAGCGCTGGTTCTTTGCCGGTATTGCCATTGCCATTGTGGTCGCGCTGCTGGTGATGATGTATCGCAACCGCGCCAGCAACAGGCTCAGCAATATTGCGTATGCGCTGATTGTTGGCGGGGCGCTTGGCAACCTGTTCGATCGCGCCTGGCACGGTTTTGTCGTCGACTTTATCGACTTTTATGTCGGTAACTGGCACTTCGCCACGTTCAATATCGCTGACTGCGGCATCTGCATCGGCGCGGCGCTGGTGGTGCTTGAGGGGTTCTTCAGCCCCAGCGGCAAAAAAGCAACATCCTGACGTCTGCTGCCTGCACGCCGGTCACGGCTGCAGGCGCAGGCATGATGAAAAAGAGAGTAAGGGTAACCGATGACAGAGACAGTTCAGCCCGATAGCGCGCTGCTGGTGCATTTCACGCTCAAGCTGGAGGATGGCTCTACTGCCGAATCCACCCGTGCTAACGGCAAGCCTGCGCTGTTCCGTCTGGGTGACGGCAGCCTGTCGGCGGCGCTGGAGCGCGAGCTGCTGGGGCGCAAAGCGGGCGATCAGCTCGCCTTTACCCTGGTGCCGGAAGATGCGTTTGGCGCCAGCAGCCCGGATCTGATCCAGTACTTTTCGCGTCGCGACTTTATCGACGCGGGCGAGCCGGAAATCGGCGCGATTATGCTGTTCAGCGGCATGGGCGGCAGCGAGATGCCCGGGGTGATCCGTGAAATTTCCGGTGACTCAATCACCGTGGATTTTAATCATCCGCTGGCGGGGCAGCCTGTCCGGTTTGATATCGAAGTACTGGAGATCGATCCGGTGCTGGAGGATAACAATGCAAATCCTGTTAGCTAACCCGCGCGGTTTCTGCGCCGGAGTGGATCGCGCTATCAGCATCGTTGAGCGGGCGCTGGAGATGTATGGCGCGCCAATCTACGTGCGTCACGAAGTGGTGCACAACCGTTATGTAGTGAGCAGCCTGCGCGAGCGTGGCGCGATCTTTATCGAAGAGATCGGTGAAGTGCCGGATGGCGCCATTCTGATCTTCTCAGCGCACGGTGTGTCGCAGGCGGTACGCGCTGAAGCAAAAGCGCGCGATCTGACCATGCTGTTTGATGCCACCTGTCCGCTGGTAACGAAAGTCCATATGGAAGTGGCACGTGCCAGCCGTAAAGGGGTTGAGGCGATCCTGATTGGTCACGCCGGTCATCCTGAAGTGGAAGGCACCATGGGGCAATACAGCAACCCCAATGGCGGCATGTATCTGGTGGAATCACCGGAAGATGTGTTTAAGCTGACCGTCAAAGATGAGAACAACCTCTGTTTTATGACGCAGACTACCTTGTCAGTTGATGACACCTCTGACGTCATTGACGCCTTACGTCAGCGCTTCCCGGCCATTATCGGCCCGCGCAAAGATGACATCTGCTATGCCACCACTAACCGGCAGGAAGCGGTGCGCGTGCTGGCGCAGGATGCTGAAGTGGTGCTGGTGGTCGGCTCAAAAAACTCCTCTAACTCTAACCGGCTGGCTGAGCTGGCGCAGCGCGCAGGCAAGCTGGCGAAGCTTATCGACTCCGCGGACGATATTCAGGAAGAGTGGGTAACCGGCGTAGAGTGTATTGGCGTGACGGCAGGTGCTTCTGCGCCCGATATTCTGGTACAGCAGGTGATCCAGCGCCTGCGCGAACTCGGTGGTGAAGCAGCCATTGAGCTGATCGGCCGCGAAGAAAATATCGTATTCGAAGTGCCGAAAGAGCTGCGCGTTGACGTGCGCAACGTGCAATAAGCGTTTAACATTTGCTACCGTATCAGGCCGACATTGTTCGGCCTTTTCTTTATGTACGGCTGTATGCCTCGCCACAACCAGCCGCCGGGATTGCTTTTACTGATAATGTTTTATCGCTGTCCTGAAATTCTTATATCCCTTTTTTATTGTGGCGTGACGGTTAGCTGATGGTTAACCTGTTTACGCTTTGCATGCATAGTTTTGTATCAGGAATGAATAAATATGAGTGATATCCGCTTAGCTATTGTTGGTGCGCCGGGCCGCATGGGACGAAATCTGATTCAGGCCGCGCATCAGGCGGAAGGCGTGGCGGTGGGCGCTGCGCTGGCGCGCAGCGGCTCTTCACTGCTGGGTACAGACGCGGGTGAGCTGGCGGGCATCGGTAAAACCGGCGTCACCGTCACCGATGATTTGCTAAAGGTGGTGGACGATTTCGATGTGCTAATCGACTTCACGCGTCCGGAAGGCACGCTGGAGTATTTGGCCTTTTGCCGCCAGCATCAAAAGGCGATGGTGATTGGCACAACCGGTTTTGATGACGCCGGAAAAGCCGCAATTCGTGCAGCGGCAGAGGAGATCGGCATCGTGTTTGCTGCCAACTTCAGCGTTGGCGTCAACCTGATGCTGAATCTGCTGCAGCAGGCGGCCTCAGTGATGGGGGAGTATGCGGATATTGAGATCGTTGAGGCGCACCATCGCCATAAAGTTGATGCGCCCTCAGGAACCGCGCTGGCAATGGGTGAAGCCATTGCGGACGCCATGGAGTGGAAGCTGGAGGATCATGCGGTTTACGCGCGTGAAGGCCATACCGGTGAGCGCAAACCGCACACTATCGGTTTTGCCACGGTGCGCGCCGGCGACATCATTGGTGAGCATACTGCTCTGTTTGCTGATATCGGCGAACGGATAGAGATTAGCCACAAGGCCTCAAGCCGGATGACCTTTGCAAAAGGTGCCGTCCGGGCTGCAGTCTGGGTTGAGTTGCGAAAAAATGGTCTTTATGACATGCGTGATGTGCTTAATTTAGCAAAAAATTGATTGTTGTGAGCCATCGTGATGTGGTTTTTCAGTCGCTAGTCCATTGATTGGCAGGGCAATATTTTTATTGCCCTTTATTTTTGTCAAAATAACCTCTTCGCCATAAAATATCTTCGTAATGGGTTTATTTGCAAGTTAACTCATCTTTTTCTCAGCTGCTAAGATTAAATTTGACCATTTGGTCAAATATTTTGCGTAGCTCCGCTTATTCGGCGGTTATTGTTGTCAGGCAACCGATTAATTACCCTATTAAGATGCTGCTTTTGCCCTGTTTGCACTATATTTTAGTTATAGCCTCCGAAAAACATAAAAAAATAGCCTTTCCGGGTAGACATCAGCAGAGGTGATCATTAGAATGCGCGCAATTTGCCAAAAATCGAGCAGTCAGGCGGTTTTTACATTGATTCAGGCCAGTATTATGAATTAATATGCATATATTGTGACTGTTTATTCCCTGGAGGATGTTTTGATTAAGTCAGCGCTCTTGGTTCTGGAAGACGGAACCCAATTCCACGGTCGGGCCATCGGGGCTACGGGTTCGGCAGTGGGTGAGGTCGTTTTCAACACGTCAATGACCGGTTATCAAGAAATCCTTACTGATCCCTCCTATTCCCGCCAGATTGTTACTCTTACTTATCCCCACATCGGCAACGTTGGCGTCAATATCGCAGATGATGAATCAAACCAGATTCACGCTCAGGGCCTGGTGATCCGCGACCTGCCACTGATTACCAGCAACTTCCGCAGTGAAGAGAGCCTTTCTGCCTGGCTACAGCGCAATAATATTGTCGGCATCGCTGATATCGATACGCGTAAGCTGACGCGTCTGCTGCGTGAAAAGGGCGCGCTGAACGGCTGCATCATTGCGGGTGACGCGCCGGATGCCGCGCTGGCGCTGCAGAAAGCGCAGGCGTTCCCGGGGCTGAAAGGTATGGATCTGGCGAAAGAAGTGGCTACCACGGAGACTTACACGTGGCAGCAGGGGAGCTGGACGCTGCAGGATGGCCTGCCTGAGCAGCAGTCAGCTGACGCACTGCCGTATCACGTGGTCGCCTATGACTACGGCGCCAAGCGCAATATTCTGCGTATGCTGGTGGATCGCGGCTGCCGCCTGACGGTGGTGCCGGCGCAGACGCCAGCAGAAGAGGTGCTGGCACTCAATCCGGACGGCATCTTCCTCTCCAATGGCCCGGGCGATCCGGAGCCGTGTGACTACGCTATCCGCGCGATTCAGGCGTTTCTGGAGACAGAAATTCCGGTATTTGGTATCTGCCTGGGGCATCAGCTGCTGGCGCTGGCCAGCGGTGCAAAAACCGTCAAAATGAAGCTGGGTCACCACGGCGGCAACCATCCGGTAAAAGATCTCGATAATAATACTGTGATGATCACCGCACAGAACCACGGTTTCGCCGTCGATGAGAGCCAGATACCGGCCAATCTGCGTGTGACGCATGTGTCGCTGTTTGACCAGACCGTGCAGGGTATTCATCGTACCGATAAACCCGCTTTCAGCTTCCAGGGACATCCGGAAGCGAGTCCTGGCCCGCACGATGCGGCGCCGCTGTTCGATCACTTTATCGAACTGATTGAAGCCTACCGTTCAAACGCGAAGTAATCAGGAGCCTCCGATGCCAAAACGTACTGACATAAAATCTATCCTGATCCTTGGCGCTGGCCCGATCGTTATCGGTCAGGCGTGTGAATTTGACTACTCGGGCGCGCAGGCGTGTAAAGCGCTGCGTGAAGAGGGCTATCGCGTCATTCTGGTTAACTCCAATCCGGCGACCATCATGACCGACCCGGAAATGGCTGACGCGACCTATATTGAGCCAATCCACTGGGAAGTGGTGCGCAAAATCATCGAAAAAGAGCGCCCGGATGCAGTACTGCCTACCATGGGCGGGCAGACCGCGCTGAACTGTGCGCTGGAGCTGGAGCGCCAGGGCGTGCTGGAAGAGTTTGGCGTGACCATGATTGGCGCCACGGCTGACGCTATCGATAAAGCTGAAGATCGCCGTCGCTTTGACGTGGCGATGAAAAGCATCGGTCTTGATACCGCCCGTTCGGGTATCGCCCACACGATGGAAGAGGCGCTGAAGGTCGCGGAGGAGGTCGGTTTCCCGTGCATTATTCGTCCCTCCTTTACCATGGGCGGCACCGGCGGCGGTATCGCTTACAACCGCGAAGAGTTTGAAGAGATCTGTGAGCGCGGCCTCGACCTCTCTCCGACCAACGAGCTGCTGATTGATGAATCGCTGATTGGCTGGAAAGAGTATGAGATGGAGGTAGTGCGCGATAAAAATGATAACTGCATCATCGTCTGTTCAATTGAAAACTTCGACGCCATGGGCATTCACACCGGCGACTCCATCACTGTGGCACCGGCGCAGACGCTGACGGACAAAGAGTACCAAATCATGCGTAACGCCTCGCTGGCGGTGCTGCGTGAGATTGGTGTGGAAACCGGCGGCTCTAACGTTCAGTTCTCCGTAAATCCGAAAGATGGTCGTCTGATCGTAATCGAAATGAACCCGCGCGTATCGCGCTCCTCCGCGCTGGCGTCCAAAGCCACCGGGTTCCCGATTGCTAAAGTCGCGGCTAAGCTGGCGGTGGGCTTTACGCTCGATGAGCTGATGAACGATATCACTGGCGGTCGCACGCCGGCGTCGTTTGAACCCTCAATCGACTATGTCGTGACTAAGATCCCGCGCTTTAACTTTGAGAAATTTGCGGGTGCCAACGATCGCCTCACTACACAGATGAAATCAGTGGGTGAAGTGATGGCGATTGGCCGTACCTTCCAGGAGTCGATGCAGAAAGCGCTGCGCGGCCTTGAAGTCGGCGCTAACGGCTTCGATCCAAAAGTGGATCTGGATGACGCCGACGCGCTGACCCGTATCCGCCGCGAGCTGAAAGACGCTGGTTCGGACCGCATCTGGTATGTTGCTGACGCGTTTCGTGCCGGTATGTCGGTGGATGGCGTATTTAATCTCACCAACATCGATCGCTGGTTCCTGGTACAGATTGAAGAGCTGGTGCGTCTGGAAGAGCAGGTTGCACGTGAAGGCGTTAACGCGCTGGATGCCGGCTTCCTGCGCGCGCTGAAGCGTAAAGGTTTTGCTGATGCGCGTCTGGCAGCGCTGGCGGGTGTGGCAGAAAGCGAAATCCGTAAGCTGCGTCAGCAGTACAATCTGCATCCGGTCTATAAGCGGGTGGATACCTGTGCCGCTGAGTTCTCGACCGATACCGCCTACATGTATTCCACCTATGAGGAGGAGTGCGAAGCGAACCCGAATCAGGATCGTGACAAAATCATGGTGCTGGGCGGCGGACCAAACCGTATCGGGCAGGGTATTGAGTTTGACTACTGCTGCGTCCACGCATCGCTGGCGCTGCGTGAAGATGGTTATGAAACCATCATGGTTAACTGCAACCCGGAAACGGTCTCAACCGATTATGACACCTCCGATCGCCTCTACTTTGAGCCGGTTACGCTGGAAGATGTGCTGGAGATTGTACGAATTGAGCAGCCAAAAGGCGTTATCGTGCAGTATGGTGGCCAGACGCCGCTGAAACTGGCGCGTGCGCTGGAAGCGGCCGGTGTACCGGTTATCGGTACCAGCCCGGACGCCATTGACCGCGCTGAAGACCGCGAGCGTTTCCAGCAGGCGGTGGATCGTCTGAAACTGAAACAGCCGGCTAACGCCACGGTTGCCACGCTGGAGCAGGCGGTAGAGAAAGCTGCCGGTATCGGTTATCCGCTGGTGGTACGTCCTTCCTATGTACTGGGCGGCCGTGCGATGGAAATCGTCTATGACGAAGTGGATCTTAAGCGCTATTTCCAGACCGCAGTATCCGTCTCTAACGATGCGCCGGTGCTGCTGGATCGCTTCCTTGATGATGCGGTGGAAGTCGATGTGGATGCCATCTGCGACGGCGAGCGGGTGCTGATTGGCGGCATCATGGAACATATTGAGCAGGCGGGTGTTCACTCCGGCGACTCAGCCTGTTCCCTGCCAGCCTATACGCTGAGCAGCGAGATCCAGAACGTGATGCGTCAGCAGGTTGAGAAGCTGGCGTTTGAACTTAACGTACGCGGTCTGATGAACGTGCAGTTTGCGGTCAAAGATAACGAGGTTTACCTGATTGAGGTGAATCCGCGTGCGGCACGTACCGTTCCATTTGTCTCCAAGGCTACCGGCGTACCGCTGGCCAAAGTGGCGGCTCGCGTCATGGCGGGCAAAACCCTGCTGGAGCAGGGCGTGACGGAAGAGGTCATTCCGCCTTACTACTCGGTGAAAGAGGTGGTGCTGCCGTTCAATAAATTCCCGGGCGTCGATCCGATTCTGGGACCGGAAATGCGCTCCACCGGTGAGGTGATGGGCGTCGGCCGTACCTTTGCTGAAGCCTTCGGTAAAGCGATGCTGGGCGCGCAGAGCAACATGAAGAAAAGCGGTCGTGCGCTGCTCTCGGTGCGTGAAGGCGATAAAAAGCGCATCGTCGATCTGGCGGCGAAGCTGCAGAAGTTTGGCTTTGAGCTGGACGCTACCCACGGTACGGCGGTGGTGCTGGGTGAAGCCGGTATCAATCCACGCCTGGTCAATAAGGTGCATGAGGGACGCCCGCATATTCAGGATCGCCTGAAGAACGGTGAATACACCTATATTGTTAACACCACGGCGGGACGTCAGGCGATTGAAGACTCTAAGCTGATTCGCCGCAGCGCGCTGCAGTATAAAGTGCATTATGACACCACGCTGAACGGCGGCTTCGCGACTGCGATGGCCCTGAATGCGGATCCCACTGAGAAAGTGACTTCAGTACAGGAGATGCATGCGCAGCTGAAAGGCAAATAAGCGCAGCGTCCGTAAGAGACAGCGGCCCCGTATGGGGCCGTTTTTTTTTGCCTGAAACAGAGTAGCTATAGCAAACCTGCTGATTTGGCTTAACTTTTAGCTATTGGTGCTGCTAAATAACTTTTTAAGATTTTTCGCACAAATTTATAACTCGCGATCCGGTGAGGGCACCTTACTATCTGGCGCGCTCAACCATAGAGCCTTTACCTTCACCGGAAAATATAAAATGAACATGCGTGCTTTGACTCTTAGCGCAGTGGCTGCGTTACTTATGGCTGCGCCGCTCGCCAGCCAGGCTGAAATTACTCTGCTGAAGCAGGATCCTCAGGCGAACAATGCGTTCGATCGCCTTGGCTTTAAAGTGGGCGGCAGCATTCGCCCGCAGTTTATGCATCAGAATGGCGTAAGTGACACATCCTATAAGCGTAACGGCTACGATGGTGGCTCGCGCTTTCGCTTTGGCGCAGACTACGCGATCGCAGAAGATCTGAGCTGGGTAGGCTACTATGAGCTGGGCGTTAACTTCCCGGCGTGGTGGGGCTGGGACCATCACTATGCCAGCGGCGCACGCGATACCTCACGTCGTCAGCTCTATACCGGTTTTAAAAGTGCCAGCCTCGGCGAACTCTATTTTGGTCAGCAAAACAGCGTCTATTACGATGTGGTTGGCGCAAAAACCGATATCTGGGATTACGATATGCTGGCCCAGGGTTCCGGCGTCGGGATCAACGGCGATTACGACGGCAGCTATCGCTCGCGCAAAATGCTGAAGTATAAAACCCGTGCCGGCGCCGCCGATCTGTACGCCTCTTATCTCTTTGAGGATACCGAATATCTGCCGGGTAACGGCCTGCGCTACAAGCGCAACGGCGGCGGATCGCTGGGTGTCAACTATCACATCAGCGATGAACTGGCGTGGGGAACCGCGTGGAATTATACCCGTGCCACCGTACGCAATCCGGGCAATGGCGACAGCGAGCGCTACGATCAGAATATCTGGGGCACCTCGGTCAGCTGGACGCCAGATAGCTGGACGCTGGCGGCAGGCGCCGGCTGGTATCAGAACTTTGCGCCAACCCGCCTGAAAAGCGCAACAAACTACTTTGCGGATGACGCCTGGGGCATCGAATATTTTGCCGGTTATAAATTTGCTGTAGGCCAGTATGCGGTGAAAACCCTGCAGCCTTACGTGATGGGCGATCGCCTGGAGTTCGTCAACGGACGCCACTATAAGCGTATCGATAATGGCGTGGGCATCAGTGCGCAGCTCGACTACGGCTTCCGCGTTGATTATGAATATGTCATCACCTCCGATACCAGCAAGGCGCTGGGCAACGTGAACCTGGTCCGTCTGCGTTACGACTTCTGATGACTGCAGCGGCTCCGCGTGGAGCCGCTCAGTGCGCTTTTCTTTACACTCTTTCTGAAAACCTGCCGCTAATGCCGCTGATTTGTGCCAGCTGCGCAGGCGATTATGGCGGCCCTCTCCGTTAATCGCAGTAAAGTCGGTGTAAAGCTCTGCCCGGCAGCCTGAATCTGGCGGCAAAAAGAGCTTTACGCAAATAGCACGGCTGGCCTATCGACGAAACTTTCGCCTTTACGTATCATTGCGCCAATTTTTTCCAGCAGGTTTTAAATCATGATTAGTCTGATCGCAGCACTGGCTGCGGATCGCATTATTGGTATGGAAAACGCCATGCCGTGGCACTTACCCGCCGATCTCGCCTGGTTCAAACGTACTACGCTGAATAAACCGGTGATCATGGGGCGTCTGACCTTTGAATCGATTGGCCGTCCGCTGCCAGGCCGGCTCAATATTGTGGTCAGCAGCCAGCCCGGTACGCACGAGGGGGTGACCTGGGTCACTTCACCGGAAGCGGCAATTGAGGCAGCCGGTGACGCAGAAGAGATTATGGTGATTGGCGGCGGGCGTATCTATGAGCAGATGCTGCCCCGCGCCGATCGTCTTTACCTGACGCATATTGATGCTGAAGTGGAAGGGGATACGCAATTCCCTGATTACGAGCCAGATGAGTGGCAGTCGACGTTCAGCGAGTTCCACGATGCGGATGCGCAAAATTCGCACAGCTACTGCTTTGAGATCCTGGATCGGCGTCGTTAATTGATCCCTGCCTGGCGTGCATAAATGCGCGCCCTGCGCAAAAGCCCCGCTGACATCGCGGGGCTTTTTTTATGGCGTGTTGTTTAGCGGAGGAGTCGCGGCGGCGCCTTCAGCGGCCAGTGCGGCTTCACGCCGGGAGCGCTGTACATAGCATTGCTGTGTTTCCCAGTGCAGCAGCGTCAGCGTGCCGCCCCAGCAGCAGCCGGTATCCAGACCAATAACGTGATCGGGAGTGCCTTTGCCTTCAAGGGAGGCCCAGTGGCCGAAAATCTGCGTGTAGTCACTGCCCATTTTACCCGGCACGTTGAACCAGGGCCGCAGCGGCGGTGGGGCGGAGTCGGGCGCCTCTTTGCAGATCATATCCAGCTGGCCGTTGGGGAAGCAGAAACGCATGCGCGTCAGGGCATTCGTACTGAATCGCAGGCGCGCCAGGCCACTCAGTTCCGGCGTCCAGTTGTTGGGCATATCGCCATACATCGCATCCAGAAACAACGGATAGCTGTCGCTGGAGAGCACCGCTTCTACTTCACGCGCGCATGCTTTTGCCGTCGCGAGATCCCACTGCGGGGTAATGCCGGCATGCGCCATGACGAGCTTTTTCTCTTCATCAACCTGCAGCAGCGGCTGGCGCCGCAGCCAGTTGATCAGCACATCAGCATCGTCCGCCTCCAGCAGCGGCGTCAGGCGATCTTTCGGTTTATTACGGCTGATCCCGGCGAAAACCGCCAGCAGGTGCAGGTCATGATTACCCAGCACCATGCGTACGCTGTCACCCAGTGATTTTACGTAGCGCAGCACATCAAGTGAACCGGGACCGCGCGCCACAAGGTCGCCGGTCAGCCAGAGTTCATCCTGCTGCGGATCAAAGCTTACCTGCGCCAGCAGCGCGCGCAGCTCATCGTAACAGCCGTGGATATCGCCAATCAGATATGTACTCATGATATCAGTCCGGTAAAACGCGCCGCCCGGACGAGCCGGGCGGGGGGGATCAGTGAATGTGGGTTTGCACGGCGAGGCGAAACACCGGAATATCGACGTTAAAGGCGCTGCCCTCTTCATCGATCATAACGTAGTGGCCCTGCATGGTGCCCATCGGCGTTTCCAGAATCGCACCGCTGGTATACTGGTATTCGCCACCCGGTTCGATAAACGGCTGCTCGCCCACTACGCCATCGCCCTGAACTTCCGTTTCGCGGCCGTTGCCGTTGGTGATCAGCCAGTAGCGGCTGCGCAGCTGAACGCGCGTGCGCCCGGGATTGCGGATAGTGATGGTATAGGCAAACACGTAGCGATCCTCGTCCGGTGAGGATTGCGATTCCACATACTGACTCAGTACCTGAACACAGACGCGCGCCATATCACTCATGCACTTAGTTCTCCGCTGTTTTTGCCTGATGATTACCCAGCCAGTTTGCCAGCTGACAATACTGCGCAACGCTGACGTTTTCAGCACGCAGTGAGGTATCAATATTTAACTCTTCCAGCGCACCCGCCGCAACCAGATGACCCAGGCTGTTACGCAACGTTTTACGACGCTGACCAAAAGCCTCGGTGGTAATGCGGCTCAGGATCTTAACATCACTGACCGGGTAAGGCGGCTGTGCATAAGGCACCAGTCGCACCACGGCAGAATCCACTTTAGGTGGCGGCGTAAACGACTGCGGCGGCACTTCAAGGACCGGGATCACCTGGCAGTAATATTGCGCCATCACGCTGAGACGACCATATGCTTTACTGCCCGGGCCGGCAACCAGACGGTTAACCACCTCTTTCTGCAGCATGAAGTGCATATCTTTGATCGAACCAGTATAGCTGAAAAGATGAAACATCAGCGGCGTGGAGATGTTGTAGGGCAGGTTGCCGAACACGCGCAGCGGCTGACCTTTCTCCTGCGCCAGCGCAGCAAAATCAAAGGTCATCGCATCCTGCTGATAAATGGTCAGCTTGGGACCAAGGAACGGATGCGTCTGCAGGCGAGCCGCCAGATCGCGATCCAGCTCAACGACGGTCAGCGCGTCCAGGCGTTCGCCTACCGGCTCGGTCAGGGCACCGAGACCGGGACCGATCTCGACCAGCGCCTCCTGCTTTTGCGGATGAATAGCAGAGACGATGCTATCGATAATGTACTGATCGTTCAGGAAGTTCTGCCCGAAACGTTTACGGGCGTAATGCCCCTGATGGACGCGATTATTCATTACTGCTCTTGATCATAGTGATGGCGAGATTAAGCGCCGTGATAAAGCTGCCCGGCTCTGCCTGTCCAAGACCGGCCAGTTCCAGCGCGGTACCGTGATCGACAGAGGTTCGGATAAAAGGCAGGCCCAGGGTGATATTCACCGCCCGGCCAAAACCCTGATATTTAAGGACCGGCAATCCCTGGTCATGATACATCGCCAGCACCGCATCGGCATGTTGCAGATACTTAGGCTGAAACAGCGTATCGGCCGGCAGTGGCCCCGTCAGACGGATGCCCTGCTGACGCAGCGCATCCAGCGCTGGCGTAATAGTGTCAATCTCTTCACGCCCCATATGCCCGCCTTCGCCAGCGTGCGGATTAAGACCGCAGACAAAGATATGCGGCTGCGCCAGGCCAAATTTCTGCTGCAAATCCTGATGCAGAATGGTGATGACCTCATGAAGGCTCTCGCGCGTGATGGCGGCAGAGACATCTTTCAGCGGCAGGTGGGTAGTTGCCAGCGCTACGCGCAGCGACTCGGTTGCCAGCATCATAACCACGCGGTCGCCACCGGCGCGATCGGCAAAAAATTCGGTATGGCCGGTAAACGGAATGCCGGCGTCGTTGATAACGCCTTTATGTACCGGTCCGGTGATCAGCGCCGCAAACTCGCCCTGAAGCGCACCGTCACAGGCGCGCGCCAGCGTCTCAAGGACGTACGCACCGTTAGCCACGCAGAGCTGACCTGGCACCACCGGCTGTGCCGTATCAATCTGCAGCAGCGTCAGGGTACCTGCCTGCTGCGGCTGCGGGGCGCGGTCAGGCTGCCACGGCTGCAGGGTTAGCGGCAGGCCAAGCTGCGCGGCACGCTGCCGCAGCACTTCGCCGTCAGCACAGACGACCAGTTCAACCGGCCAGTTGCGCTGTGCCAGCTGCACCGTAAGATCGGGACCAATCCCGGCGGGTTCGCCGGGCGTGATCGCAACGCGATAGCTATCAGTTGCCATCAAGGATCTTCACGTAGGCGCTGGCGCGCTGCTCCTGCATCCAGGTCTGCGCTTCTTCTGCAAACTTACGGTTGAACAGCAGGCGATAGGCGCGCTCTTTCTGCGCCGCATCGGTTTTATCCACCTGGCGCGTATCCAGCAGCTGAATCAGATGCCAGCCAAACGAAGAGTGCACCGGTGCGCTGACCTGACCTTTCTGCAGCTTCAGCAGCGCGTCGCGGAAAGCGGGATCGTAGATGTCGGGTGACGCCCAGCCAAGATCGCCGCCCTGGTTAGCTGAACCCGGATCGTCAGAGAACTGTTTGGCAGCAGCGGCAAAGGTAGTTTTTCCGCTTTTGATGTCAGCGGCCAGCTGCGTAATTTTTTCACGCGCCTGATCGTCGCTCAGGATCGGTGATGGCTTCAGCAGAATATGGCGGGCGTGTACCTCAGTGACCGAGATATTCTTGCTCTCACCGCGCAGATCGTTGACTTTGAGGATATGGAAGCCCACGCCGGAACGAATCGGACCGACCACATCGCCTTTTTTCGCGCTGCTCAGCGCCTGTGAGAACAGCGTCGGCAGCTCTTCAATTTTACCCCAGCCCATGTTGCCGCCTTTCAGCGCCTGAGGATCGGCTGAGTAGGTCACCGCCAGCTTACCGAAATCGGCACCGCCTTTGATCTCGCCCACCAGCTGACGTGCCAGCGCTTCCTGATCGTCAACCTGCTGCTGCGTAGGATTTTCCGGCAGCGGCAGCAGAATCTGACTGATATTTAGCTCGGTGCCCTGCGAGTTCTGTGAACCAATTTGCGTCGCCAGCGTATCAACTTCCTGCGGCAGAATGGTGACGCGACGGCGCACTTCATTGTTACGCACTTCAGATATCAGCATCTCTTTGCGGATCTGCGCACGGTAGTCGTTGTAGTTCATGCCGTCGTAGGCGAGGCGACTGCGCAGCTGATCGACGCTCATACGGTTCTGCGCAGCGATGTTCTGGATCGCCTGATCCAGCTGCTGATCGCTAATCTGCAGGCCCGCTTTTTCGCCCATCTGCAGAATAATGTTATCCATGACCTGACGCTCAAGGATCTGATGACGCAACGTACGGTCTTCAGGCAACTGCTGACCCGCCTGCTGCGCCTGGGATTTTACCGTGCGCATCATGTTATCGACGTCACTTTCCAGCACCACGCCGTTGTTCACGACGGCGGCGACTTTATCAACTACCTGTGGGGCTGCGAAAGCGGTGCCGGCCGACATCGCCGCACCCAGAATCAGCATTCTCCAGTTCTTCATACTTTATCCATTATTGTTTCCGCACTGCGGGATCGCCTGTCAAACATCACAACATCAGAATGCGCGCTGATAGGGAATAATGCCCTGACGCAGCATTTCATTAGTGCCTAAGCCGTAGTTGGAACTCAGGCCACGCAGCTCAATGTTGAATGAGATTTGGTTGTCATATTTACTGTCGTTGTTTTCCCAGCCGTTAATCTTGCGCTCGTAACCCAGACGAATAGCGTAGCAGCAGGAGCTGTACTGCACGCCTACCAGCTGCTCTGCCGGACGGCTGTTGCGGGTATCATAATAGTATGCCCCCACCAGCGACCAGGCATCGGCAATCGGTACGCTGCCGGTTGCACCGACCTGCGAAATGCCATTTTTATAAATCGGATTGTTGATCAGGCTGGCGTTGTTACGCGCCTGCGCGACATATTCCGGGCTGCTGTAGCGATAGCTCAGCTGCAGCATGCGATCGGCATCACGGCGATACTCCAGTACCGTATTACCCTGTGAAACGTTGTCGAGACGGGTGTCATACTGCAGTCCGCCACGGACGTTCCAGCGATCGCTGATTTTCCAGTACGTGTCGCCAGCCCATACCAGGCTGCCGGTATCATCTTCTTTATTCGTCTGGTTTACGCCGGTACGCGACGGAGTAAACGAGTAGATTTGACCTACAGAAACGTTAAAACGTTCAACCAGATCGTTGTCATAAATGCGTGTTGTTACGCCGCTTGCCACTTCATTTGAGGAGGCGATGCGATCGAGACCGCTATAGGTGCGATCGCGGAACAGGCCGGTATAGTCGGTCTGCAGCAGCGTAGAGTCGTAAGGATAGATGTTGCTCTGATCGCGATACGGAATATAGAGATACTGAACGCGCGGCTCCAGCGTCTGGGTATAGCCCTGCGACCAGTCCATATCCCGGTCAAATACCAGACGGCCATCCACTTTGAACTGCGGCAGCGTACGGTTTACGGAATCTTTCAGCCGTCCGCTGTTGTTGTTTGTGGCGTCAGGATTAAAGCGGGTGTTATAGCTTTCGATATTGTCCTGCTGATAGTGCGTCGCCAGCAGTTTTGCTTCGGTATCGAGACTGGCCCAGCCGTTGGAGAGCGGCAGATTCAGCGTCGGCTCAATATGCAGACGCGTCGCTTCCGGCATCCGGTTGCTGACGTTGGTAAACTTCACCGCCTGGGCGTAGACGCGGCCATCAAACGGACCGATATCATTCTGGTAGGCGTTAACGTCAAGCTGCGGCGCAGCACGGTAGACGTTGGCAGAGCTGGTATTGCCGAAGACCTGGAAATCTTTGGTCGACAGCGTCGCATCCCAGTTGGTATCCGCGTAGCCGATGCTGAATTTCTGCGTCGCATAGTTATTGGTCGAGCTGTAATATTTCGAGTCGATATCGTTGAAATAGTAGGGATCGCTGACCTTGGTATAATCCGCCGCAAAGCGCCAGTGCTGATCGTAAACGCCTGAATGGCGCCAGAAGAAGAGCCAGCGTTTAGAGTCCTGATCGTCTTCAATAGAAGAGCGCGCCGCGCGATCTTTTTCATACTGCTTATCGGACGGCAGGTAATCCAGCTCCATCAGGCCGGCGCCAAACACCGTAAGGTAACGGAACTCCGTTTGCAGCTGCGTACCGCGCTTGCTCATATAGTGCGGCGTCAGCGTGGCATCCGCCTGCGGCGCAATATTCCAGTAGTACGGCAGCATAAACTCGAAGCCGTTATTACTGCCATATTTCGCATTCGGGATCAGGAAACCGGAGCGACGACGATCGCCGATCGGCAGCTGCAGATAAGGGCTATAAAACACCGGCACATTGCCGAGTTTGAAGCGCGCGTTCCAGATCTCCGCCACCTCTTCCTGACGATCCTGGATCACCTCTGATCCCACCACGCTCCAGCTGTTAGAGCCCGGCAGACAGGAGGTAAAGGTGCCATTTTCGAGAATGGTATACCGGTTATTGCCACGCAGCTTCATCTGGTCGGCATCACCGCGTCCCTGGCGACCCACCATCTGGTAGTTGCCGTTCCAGACGTTAGTGTCTTTGGTGTTCAGATTGGACCAGGCTTTCGGACCTTTCAGGATGACCTGATTATCGTCATAGTGCACATTGCCCAGTGCATCCACGGTGCGTACCGGCGCGGTCTGGCCCTCCTGCTGACGCTGATGCAGCTGCATTTCGTCAGCGCGCAGACGGCTGTTACCCTGCTGCACATCGACATTACCGGTGAATACTGCATCGTCCGGATAATTGCCTTTTGCCGAATCGGAATTGATAGTTACCGGCAGGGAGTTAGCGTCACCATTGATAACCGGGCGGTTGTAGCTTGGCACGCCCAGCATACACTGCGACATCAAATCGTCGGCCAGCGCGTGCTGACTATAAAGTGCGGCACCAATCATGGTTGCCAGCAGGGTAGGTATACGTTTTTTCATACGCGGTTTCGATAATTCCATGGACACTGGCATCATGCCGACAATCCGGACAGAGACTAACTTACCGCCCGGCGTAGTGCCAGCGTTAATCCTTTTCTGTCTGCGTTGCCGTTAGGCGCGGAGATAAATGACAGGTATGATAATGCAATTTTCAGCCACAAGCATGGCGAATTGAGGAGTTTATGCGCTACTGGGGAAAAGTTATTGGTCTTGCGCTTGGCGTGATGTCAGGCGCGGGGTTCTGGGGCATTGTCCTGGGTCTGATCATTGGTCATCTGATTGATAAAGTGCGCAGCGTAAAAGGGCAGGGATACTTTGCCAATAATCAGTCGCGGCAGACGCTGTTTTTCAGCACGACGTTTCAGATCATGGGGCATCTGACCAAATCGAAAGGGCGCGTCACCGAAGCGGATATTCAGATTGCGTCGCTGTTTATGGATCGTATGCAGCTGCACGGAGAGGCCCGCACTGCCGCGCAGCGCGCCTTTCGTGAAGGGAAACAGAGCGATTATCCGCTGCGTAACAAACTGCGTGAGCTGCGCAGCGCCTGTTTTGGCCGTTTCGATCTGATTCGGATGTTTCTGGAAATTCAGATTCAGGCGGCATTTGCGGATGGTTCGCTGCATCCGAACGAGCGGCAGGTGCTGTATGTGATTGCCGAAGAGCTGGGGATTTCACGCCAGCAGTTCGATCAGTTTCTGCGCATGATGGAAGGCGGACAGCAGTTTGGCGGTGCGGGTGCCTCAGGCGGCGGCTGGCAGCAGACGAAGCGCGGACCCACGCTGGAAGACGCCTGCAGCGTACTGGGCGTGAAAAGCAGTGATGATAACACCACCATTAAACGCGCCTATCGCAAGCTGATGAGTGAACATCATCCCGATAAGCTGGTGGCGAAAGGTCTGCCGCCGGAAATGATGGAGATGGCGAAACAGAAAGCGCAGGAGATTCAGGCCGCATACGACCTGATCCGCAAAGAGAAAGGGTTTAAATAGCCCGGCCATCCCGCCCTTTTTACCGGAAAGAGGGCGGGGTGACGCAGGTCAGAACTCCGCTGGCTGCCGAAATGTCATGCTGCTGCCAAATACCGGATGGGTAATGGTCAGCGACTCCGCATGCAGCTGCAGACGCGCTGCCATCGCCAGCGCCGCCTCATGCGCATAGAAACGATCGCCGAGGATCGGATGTCCCAGCGCCAGCAGATGCACGCGCAGCTGGTGTGAACGACCGGTAATGGGCTTCAGCAGCACGCGCGCGCTGTTATCGGCGGCATACTCCAGCACTTCATACTCCGTCTGAGCCGGTTTTCCCAGTTCGTGACTCACCATCTGCTTTGGCCGGTTCGGCCAGTCGCAAATCAGTGGCAGATCGATCAGGCCCTTTTCCGCTGCCGGATGGCCCCAGACGCGCGCCACGTAGTGCTTTGACGGCTCACGCTCGCGAAACTGACGCTTCAGCTCGCGCTCTGCCGCCTTATTCAGCGCCACCACAATCACGCCGCTGGTCGCCATATCGAGCCGGTGCACCGATTCCGCCTGCGGAAAATCACGCTGGATGCGCGTCATCACGCTATCCCTGTGCTCCTCCAGCCGGCCCGGCACCGAGAGCAATCCGCTCGGTTTGTTGACCACCATAATGTGCGCGTCCTGATACAGAATATGCAGCCAGGGTTCGGACGGCGGATTGTAGGGTTCCATCAGCATGTCAGTCTCGCCTGCTTACTGGTGCGTTACGACGATCAGGCGCAGCGCATCAAGACGCCAGCCCGCCTCGCTCAGGCTGGCCAGCACCTGCGCACGATTGCTCTCCAGCGCCTCAACCTCATCGTCACGGATGTTGGGATTGACGGCGCGCAGTGCTTCGAGTCGCGACAGCTCTGCGCTCAGCTTTTCATCCGCCTCCGCTTTCGCCGCGGCAATCAGCGCCTGCGCTTCCGGCACCACGGCCTGCTCCGCCTGCGTCAGAATGGCATGCACATCCTGCTGGACAGCGTTGACCAGTTTGCTGCCGGTATGGCGGTTAACTGCGTTAAGCTGACGGTTAAAGCTCTCAAACTCCACTTTGCCCGCCAGATTATTACCTGCGCGATCCATCAGCATGCGCACCGGCGTCGGTGGCAGGAAGCGGGTAAGCTGCAGCTGTTTCGGCGCCTGCGCCTCAACCACATAGATCATCTCAACCAGCAGCGTACCGACCGGAAGCGCCTTGTTCTTCAGCAGCGACAGGGCGCAGCTGCCGGTATCGCCGGAGAGGATAAGATCCAGACCATTGCGGATCAGCGGATGCTCCCAGGTAATGAACTGCGTATCTTCGCGCGACAGCGCCTGATTACGGTTAAAGGTAATCGTACAGCCATCTTCCGGCAGACCGGGAAAATCGGGCACCAGCATGTGATCGGAAGGGGTCAGAACAATCAGGTTGTCGCTGCGATCCTCCTGATTGATGCCGACAATGTCGAACAGGTTGAGCGCAAAGTTTACCAGCTCGGTATCATTATCCTGAGCTGCAATGGCATCAGCCAGCGCCAGCGCCGCTTCGCCGCCGTTGGAGTTAAGCTCCAGCAGTCGGTCGCGGCCCTGCTCCAGCTGCGCTTTCAGCGCATCATGCTGCTTACGGCTTTTCAGGATGAACTCATCGAGACCCTGCGGGTTTTCCGGTGCCGCCAGGAACTCAATCAGCTGGTTATATTCAGCGTCATAAATAGCGCGGCCGGTAGGGCAGGTGTGCTCAAACGCGTCCAGCCCTTCGTGATACCAGCGCAGCAGCACCGCCTGCGCGGTTTTCTCCAGCCAGGGCACCATAATCTGGATATCGTGCAGCTGACCGATACGATCGAGGCGTCCGATACGCTGCTCCAGCAGATCGGGGTTAAACGGCAGATCGAACATCACCAGCCGGCTGGCGAACTGGAAGTTACGGCCCTCAGAGCCGATCTCCGAGCAGATCAGCACCTGCGCGCCCTCTTCCTGCGAGGCGAAGAACGCCGCGGCGCGATCGCGCTCAATAATGGAGAGACCTTCATGGAACACCGCCGCGCGAATACCTTCACGCTCGCGCAGCACCTGCTCCAGCTGCAGCGCAGTGGCCGCTTTGGCGCAAATCACCAGCACTTTCTCTTTGCGGTTGCTGGTGAGATAGCCCATCAGCCACTCAACGCGCGGATCAAAGTTCCACCACGTGCCGCTGTCGCCTTCAAACTCCTGATAGATCTGCTCCGGATAGAGCATGTCCCGGGCGCGCTCTTCCGGCGACTTGCGGGCCGCCATAATGCCGGAGACTTTGATCGCTGTCTGGTACTGCGCCGGCAGCGGCAGACGGATCTGCTGCAGCTCGCGCTTTGGAAAGCCCTTCACGCCGTTACGGGTGTTACGGAACAGAACGCGGCTGGTGCCGTGGCGGTCCATCAGCATTGAGACCAGCTCTTTGCGCGCATCCTCTTTACCGTCGCGGTCGCTGTTAGCAACCTGCAGCAGCGGTTCGATATCCTGCTCGCCAATCAGCTCATTGATCAGGTTCATCTCATCTTTACTGATCGCCTGATCCGCCAGCAGTGAACTGACGGCATCGGCCACCGGACGATAGTGCTGCTGCTCGGCGACAAACTGGCTGAAATCGTGAAAGCGATCGGGATCGAGCAGGCGCAGACGGGCAAAGTGGCTCTCCAGCCCCAGCTGTTCCGGCGTGGCGGTAAGCAGCAGTACGCCCGGCGTGTTCTCCGCCAGCTGTTCAATTACCTGATATTCGCGGCTGGGTGCCGCTTCACTCCACGCCAGGTGGTGCGCCTCATCCACGACCAGCAGATCCCACTCCGCATCCGCCAGCAGTTCCAGACGCTGTTTATTGCGGCGCACAAAGTCGAGCGAGCAGATAATCAGCTGTTCTGTTTCAAACGGATTGTCGCTGTCGTGCTGCGCTTCGGTATAACGATCGTCATCAAACAGAGCAAAGCGCAGGTTAAAGCGGCGCAGCATCTCTACCAGCCACTGATGCTGCAGCGTTTCCGGCACCACGATCAGCACGCGATCGGCGCGCCCCGCCAGCAGCTGCTGCTGGATGATCATGCCCGCTTCAATGGTTTTACCCAGGCCGACTTCATCTGCCAGCAGCACGCGCGGCGCGTGACGGCGGCCCACATCGTGCGCGATATGCAGCTGGTGCGGGATAAGGTTGGTGCGCATGCCGCGCAGGCCGCTGACGGCAAGGCGATACTGCTCGCTCTGGTATTTGCGCGCGCGGAAGCGCAGGGCGAAGCGATCCATGCGATCGAGCTGACCGGCGAACAGGCGATCCTGCGGCTTGCTGAAGACCAGCTTGCTGTCCAGCATCACTTCGCGCAGCACCACGTTGCTCTCTTCAGTATCAGCGCGGGTACCGATGTAGGTCACCAGCTCATTTTCGTGCCGCACTTCATCAACCAGCATCTGCCAGCCTTCATGGCTGGTAACGGTATCACCCGGATTGAAAATCACGCGGGTGACCGGAGAATCATGACGGGCATAGAGGCGGTTCTCGCCGGTTGCGGGAAACATCAGCGTGACCATGCGCGTATCCAGCGCCACGACCGTACCCAGTCCCAGTTCACTTTCCGTATCACTTATCCAGCGTTGACCCAGTGTAAATACCATATATTTTTTGCTCGATTCTCTGAATGACTTAAAGACGTTCGCCTGCTCTCAGGCAATAACAAAGCGCCAGACAGATGTCTGGTCAGGTTGTGCATGCTGAAATACAGGAAGGGCGCTATGGTACTGGATGGCAGGGCATTCGTCACCTGTCAAAAAAGCCCCAGCTGCCCGGTAATCAGTGTAGCAAAGTCGTCGCCGACAAACGGCAGAATGCCATCCGCTATCGGCTGCAGCTGTTTGCTGACGTAGTGATCGTAGTCGAGTGGCGTGGTACGCACCTCCAGCGGCTCCGGCCCGGCGGTCGCCATCACATAGCGAATGGAACCGCCTTTCTGGTACTGCAGCGGACGCTGCAGCCTGCGGTTATGTTCATCGGCAAGACGCGCCGCGCGCACGTGCGGCGGAACGTTGCGCTCATACTCATGCAGCGGTCGCCGCAGGCGTTTTTTATACACCAGCAGATCGTCAAGCTGGCCGGCCATCAGCTGTGCGACAGTTTCACGGATATAATCCTGCCAGGGCTCCCCGCGGAAAATACGGCCATAGAGCTGCTGCTGAAACTGCTGCGCCAGCGGCGTCCAGTCAGTACGTACCGACTCCAGCCCTTTAAACACCAGCCGCTGCTGCGCGCCGCTGCCGGTCAGCCCGGCATAGCGCTTTTTGCTGCCCTGTTCGGCGTTGCGAATGGTGGGCATCAGAAAACGGCTGAAGTGCGTCTCATACTCCAGTTCCAGCGCGCTTGTCAGGCCGAACGTCTGCTGCAGATGCTGCTGCCACCAGCGGTTGATCAGCGTCGTCAGCCGCTGGCCGGTGGCCGCTGCCTGCTCCTCGCTATATTTGCCCTGCAGCCAGACAAACGTGGAGTCGGTGTCACCGTAGATCACCGTAAACCCTTCCGCCTCAATCAGCGCCCGCGTCTGCTGCATAATGGCGTGGCCGCGCAGCGTGATGGAGGAGGCGAGGCGTGAATCAAAGAAGCGACAGGCGCTGGTGCCCAGCACGCCGTAAAAGGCGTTCATGATGATTTTCAGCGCCTGGGAGAGCGGGGCGTTGCCGTCGCGCTTTGCGGCTTCACGCCCCTGCCAGATCTGCGCCACGATGTCAGGCAGACAGTGAAGGTGGCGCGAGAAGCGCGCTTCGCGAAAGCCAGGCACAGAATCTGCGTCAGACGGATGGGCCAGGCCCTCAACCAGCCCGACGGGATCAATCAGAAAAGTACGGATGATTGAGGGATAGAGGCTTTTGTAATCCAGCACCAGCACGGAGTCGTAGAGGCCGGGACGGGAGTCCATCACATAGCCGCCGGGACTCGCCTCCGGCGCCACGTCGCCCTGATTGGGCGCTACATACCCCGCACGATGCATACGCGGAATATAGAGATGACTGAACGCCGCAACCGAGCCGCCGTGCCGATCCAGCGCCAGGCCGTTAACGCTGGCCCGCTCCAGTAAAAAGGGCATGATGGCGGTATGGTGAAAAATGCGCGTCACCAGCTCGCAATCTTTCAGGTTATAGGTCGCGAGCGCGGGTTTATCATGGGCAAAGCGCCAGTTGATCTCCTCCATGCGCTGCCACGGATTATTGATCGCTTTACCTTCACCCAGCAGCTCGCGCGCAACGGATTCCAGACTGAAAGAGGGAAAATCCCAGTAGGCAGACTTCAGCGCTTCAATGCCGTCAATCACGACGCGGCCGGCGAGCTGGGCGGTAAAGATGCCCGGCTTAAAGCCGTGTTCACGCCACTCCAGCGGCTGCTGCTGACGGCCGAGGCGCAGCGGAATGCCGTAGCGATCGGCATGCTTTTGCAGCACCCGCAGGTCGAACTGCACCACGTTCCAGCCAATGACCACATCGGGATCGTGCCGCGCGAACCAGGCGTTAAGCTGCTCCAGCAGCTGCTGGCGGCTCTCAACGTAAATCAGCTCAAAGCTGAGCGCGCTGGCGTCGCCGTTGGGCGGGCCCAGCATATACACCTGACGCTGACCGCAGCCTTCCAGCCCGATACAGTAAAGCTCGCCGCGTTCGGTGGTTTCAATATCCAGCGACACCCAGCGGAGAGGCGGCCGGTAGTCGGGATGCGGCTTCAGGCGGGCGTTGATCAGAGTCTCACCGCGCGGCTCGCCGCTGAACCAGACCGGGGCGGTAATAAAGCGCTCCATCAGATAGCGCTCGGGTGGCCGGATATCAGCTTCATAAACGCTGATGCCGTTCTCACGCAGACGTTTCTCCAGCTGCTGTAGCTGACGATGGCTGCGGCAATAGAGGCCAAACACCGGACGATAATGGAAATCCTTCAGCGTCAGCGACTGCAGACGGGTATGGGCTTCGTCGCGGATGAGCGCTTCGGTCTGACGGCGGAACGCTTCCGGAATAAACGCCACTGACTCCTGCGCGGGCAGCACCAGCCGCTGCGGCCCGGCATCGGTTGCCAGCCACAGCGTGATCTCGCTGCCTGAAGGGGTATCCCGCCAGTGACGGGTCAGCAGATAGCCTGCGCGCGGTTCTGTCACGGTGACTCCGGAGTAGAAATTATGCGCAGTATACCATGGATGTTTATACAGTGTCGGCAACTCTCTGCAGCGCAGCGGGAAAAGCTTGACGCCCTGACGCAGGCTCAGGACAATCCAGCCTTCATATTCCGCAGAGGATAGCTATGGAAGCCTGGATTCAACACCTGTTTACGCAATCGCTGGAGTACGCGCTGTTCGCCGTCGCTCTGGTGACCTTTCTTGAATCACTGGCGTTTGTGGGTCTGCTGCTGCCGGGCACCGTGCTGATGGCCAGCCTGGGGGCGCTGGTGGGCAGCGGTCAGATTGGCCTCTATCCGGCGTGGGCGGCGGGGCTGATTGGCTGCCTGCTGGGCGACTGGATCTCCTACGGTATCGGCTGGAAGTTTCAGGGGCCGCTGCACCGCTGGAAGTATCTGAAAAAGTATCAAAGCCTGCTGGATAAGACCGAGCATGCGCTGCATCAGCACAGCATGTTTACCGTGCTGGTGGGGCGCTTTGTCGGCCCGACACGCCCGCTGATCCCGCTGGCGGCAGGCATGCTTGAGCTGCCGGTGCGGAAGTTTCTGCCGCCCAATATCATCGGCTGTATTTTGTGGCCGCCCGCCTATCTGCTGCCGGGGATCCTCGCCGGTGTGGCCATTGATGTGCCGCAGGCGCAGGGCGACAGCTTTAAATGGCTGCTGCTGCTGGTAACGATTCTGCTCTGGCTGGGCGGATGGCTGCTCTGGCGCTGGTGGCGCAGTGACAAAACACGCGACTGGGCAACCCGCTACCTGCCGAAAGCGCGCCTGCGCTGGCTGGCGCCGCTGATGGCCGTAGCGGGCAGCGCCGCGTTTATCGCGCTGCTGTTTCATCCGATGATGCCTGTTTTCCTGCAGCTGCTCTGGAAAGTCTTCTTCGCTTAAGCTGGCGTAATACCCAGGCGCGCGGCGCTGCTGCTCTCACCCCGAAGCAGCGCCGCCGTCTCACCATCCCACTCGATCCGGCCATCAGCAATCACCAGACTGCGTGCGGCAATCTGCTGCGCATCCTCCAGACTGTGCGACACCATCAGCAGCGTGATATTGCGTGCGTCACACACCGTACGCACCAGCTGCAGCATTTCGCGGCGCAGCGCCGGGTCGAGCGCCGAAAAAGGCTCATCCAGCAGCAGTACCGGCTGGTTGCGCAGCAGGCAGCGCGCCAGCGCCACCCGCTGCCGCTGGCCGCCGGAGAGCTCGCCAGGCAAGCGCGTCAGTAAATCATGCAGTCCGGTCTGGTGTGCAATCTCCCTCAGCTGCTGCTGCTGGTCGCGCGTGAGCTTCAGGCCCGGATGCAGACCCAGGGCCAGATTCTGCTGTACCGAAAGGTGCGGAAAGAGATTGTTCTCCTGAAACAGCATCGAGACCGGACGCAACGCCGGTACGCTGCGGGTGTGATCGCGGCCATTAATCAGCAGCGTGCCGTGGCTGACCGGCAGAAAGCCGCCGATCAGGCTCAGCAGCGTGCTTTTACCGGCGCCGCTCGGGCCAAGTATCGCCAGCCGTTCACCCGCCTGAGCGCTGAAGCTGAAACGCATCGGCAGATGCTGATAAAGGTAAGTAAGATCAGTGAGTGTCAGCATGGCGTCCCGGCAGTTTTTCCATCAGAGTAAAAAGTAACAGGCAGAGCAGCAGCAGCAGCAGGGCGGTCGCGGCACCGTCGGCACCGCGATAGGCGCCGATCTGCTGATAAAGATACCAGGGCAGGGTGCGGAAATCGGCGTTGCCAAATAGCGCCACTGCGCCAAAGTCGCCAATCGAGAGTACGCAGGCAAAGGCGAGCGCCTGCGCCAGCGGACGCTTCAGCAGCCGCAGCTCAATCAGCTTCAGGCGATTGAGGCCGGAGAGACCGAGCGAGGCGCAGAGCGGCGCATAGCGTGCGGCGATATCGCGCATCGGGTTTTCCAGCACTTTCATGGCGTAGGGAATGGCGATCAGCGCATTGGTAAAGATCACCAGCCCGTCGGCACGCGCCGGCAGCCCGGAGGTAGCGGTAAACAGCAGGAAAAAGCCGCTGGCCAGCACGATGCCCGGCATCGCCAGAATCAGCATGCCGCTCAGCTCCAGCGCCTGTGCGCTCGCCCGATGCTGGCGCTGACGCAGCTCGCGGCTGCTCCACAGCAGCATCATTGTCAGGATCACACAGAGTGCGCCCGCGCCAAGGGCGATGCGCAGCGAGGTCAGCGTGGCCTGCCAGAGCGCCGGCTGCTGCAGTGCGCCGGCCACACCGCCGCGCACGCCATCGACCACCACCGCTGCCAGCGGAGGCAGCAGCAGCAGCAGCGCGAGAGCAATCAGCAGCGTGTCGCTGACGCGTGCAAACCCGCTATCCTGCGGATCGCGCCAGCCCTGCAGCGTCTGACTGCCGGCAGGGATCGCTTTACTGAAGCGCTGACTGAGCAGCACCAGCAGCAGACAACAGCTGAGCTGCAGCAGTGCCAGCAGCGCGGCGCGGCCGGGATCGTAATCAAAGCTCAGCGCCTGGTAGATCGCCAGCTCCAGCGTGGTCGCTTGTGGCCCGCCGCCCAGCGCCAGCACCGTGGCGAAGCTGGCAAAGCAGAGCATAAAGATCAGCGCCGCGGTCGGCAGGATCTGGCGACGCAGCCAGGGCCACTCCAGCAGCCGGAACAGATTCCAGCCGCGCAGCCCAAGCTGAGCCGCCAGCTGACGCTGCTCCGGCGGAATGCTCTCCAGCGCCTGCAGCAGCATGCGCGTGGCCAGCGGCAGGTTAAAAAAGACGTGCGCCAGCAAAATACCCTGCAGGCCATAGGGAGAGAAGTGGTAGGGAATACCCAGCAGCGTGCAGAGCTGTGCCAGCCAGCCGCTGCGGCCGTAGACGCTCAGCAGGCCAAATACCGCCACCAGCACCGGCAGCACCAGCGTCATCGCACATAAACGCAGCAGCAGCGCGCGGCCAGGAAAGCAGCGGCGATAGAGCGCGCGCGCCAGCAGCACGGCCGGCAGCACGGAGCAGAGTGCCGAGAGCAGCGCCTGCTCAAATGAGAACGCCAGCACGTGGTGCAGATAGCTGTCACTGAGCAGGCTGCGCATGTCCGGCAGCGGGGCCGCCGTCAGCAGCGCCCCCAGAGCGAGCAGCGCCACGGCGCACAGCAGCAGCGCGCTCAGCGCGCCGGGTATCAGCCAGCCGGGCATCAGCGGCTGACAGCCCGCTGCCAGGCGCTGATCCACGCGGCGCGCTGGTCAGCCACTTCTGCCGGTGAAAACTGCAGCGCTTTTTGCGGCACGTTCAGCGCCCGATAGCCAGCCGGCAAATCGCTTTTGATCACCGGGTACATCCAGTTGCCGGTGGGGATCGTCTGCTGGAAAGCGGGGCTGACGATAAACTGCATAAAACGCTGTGCCAGCGCTGGCTGTTTACTGCCGGCCAGCCGGGCGGCGACTTCGACCTGCAGGTAGTGCCCCTCACTGAAGGTGGCAGCAGCGTAGTTCTCTTTCTTCTCTTCAATAATGTGGTAAGCGGGCGACGTGGTATAGCTCAGCACCAGATCGCCTTCGCCCTTGAGAAACAGGCCGTACGCTTCACTCCATCCTTTAGTGACGGTAACGGTTTTCGCCGCCAGCTTCTGCCACGCCGCGTCGCTGCGATCGCCAAACACTTTTTGCATCCAGAGCAGCAGGCCGAGGCCTGGCGTACTGGTACGCGGATCTTCATAGATAACGCGCCATTTCTCCGGGCTTTCAACCAGCTCCTGCAGGCTTGCGGGCGGATTCTTCAGGCGGTTTTTGTCATACACAAAGGCGAAGTAGCCGTAATCGAAAGGAACAAAGGTGTCGTTCTGCCAGCGCTCAGGCAGCTGCAGCGCCGCGGTATCGACCTGACTTTTAGCAAACAGGCCGGTTTTCTCCGCCGCCTGCAGGAGGTTGTTATCCAGTCCCAGCACAACGTCCGCTTTACTGTTTTTCCCTTCCATGCGCAGACGGTTGAGCAGCGAGACGCCATCCTCCAGCGCCACGTAGCGCAGCTCGCAGCCGCACTCCGCTTCAAACGCTTTCTTTACCGCCGGCCCAGGGCCCCATTCAGCAGCGAACGAATCATAGGTATAGACGGTCAGTAGCGGTCTGGCGGCGAATACCGGTGCGGACAACAGCAGCAGGACAGGCAGAACGTTCTTTAACACTTTGCGCTCCTTAAGGAGAGGATATGAGTGAGTCGCAAAGGATCTGAGGCTGGCACATCTCAAATCCCTACGCCGGTATTAACCGGATCAGGTTCGACGGGTTTCTCTCAGCCTGACGACGCAGACACCCCGTTGAGAACGGCTTAGTGTAGACATTTCCGCCACGGCGTGAAAGCGTCATAACGCCGGCGGCGCAAACCAGGCAGATTTAAAATCGAACCAGCCCAGCGTATTCAGCCGTACGCCGCGCATGCTGCGCTGGCCTTCCAGCAGCAGCCAGTGGTGAAACAGCGGATGCAGCCAGTCCTGATCTACCAGCTGGCGCGCCCACTCAGCCAGCGGCAGGCGTTTCTCACGCCAGCGCGCAGCATCCTCATGCCACGCCAGCGGAATGCAGTGCTGCATCAGCGGCAGCTCATAGAGCTGCGCAAACAGCGCATACTCCAGCGGCAGGGTGAAGTTAACGCTGCCGAGCCAGATATCGCTCTCTCCGGCGCCGGCAAACCACGCTTCGTAGCTCACCACCCGGGTGATCAGTTCCACCCCCTGCTGCGCCAGCAGGGGACGCAGCGCGCTGGCGATGCCTTCATGCTCGACGTGGTCGCTGTACCAGCTTAACGTCAGCCGGGTCAGACCTTCCGGCTTGTCCGCCGCCCGCAGATCGCGGCGATGGTGCCAGCGCGGCAGCAGGCCCCAGGCAGGAAACCAGTAACGCTGATAGCCGGGATCGGCATGATGCAGCAGGGTAATCGGATTAAGCAGATCGCTGACCCAGCGGCGGAACCGGGCATGGCGTCCCCAGGCGGAGCGCTGGTCAAACAGCAGGAAGTAGCAGCCCTCCTCCAGACGGCTCTCTTCCGCTATCTCATCCGCCTCGCTGCCCTGCAGTTTTACGCCAGAGTAGACCAGCTCGTCACTGACTTCCGGCAGCACCCAGATTGAGACTTCGTCAATCAGCGCCCGGTAACCAAAGTAGTCATCAAACGCGGCAATTTTCAGCTGCGTCTGCTGATTGCGTACCACGCTGTAAGGGCCGCAGCCGGCAGGCTGACGGGCAAAGTCGGGCAGGGACGGCCATTCGCGCGGCAGGATCATGGCGCTGACGCTGCCCAGCAGCCATGGCAGCCAGCTGTCAGGCTGGGTCAGAGTGATATCCAGCGTCCAGGGCGCCGGCGAGTGCAGCTGCGAGATATGCGCAAACAGCGGCAGAGCGGCGCTGCGCTGCAGCGAATCAAGAATATCTGCCATCTCCAGCTCGCGCCCGTGATGAAAGCGGATGGCCGGACGCAGATAAAAGCGCCACTGCTGCGCGGAGAGTTGCTGCCAGTGATGAGCAATATCGGGTTCAATTTCCCCGTTTTCCTCATTTATGCGCGTCAGGCCGCTGAAGATCTGGCGGGCCAGATGCGTTTCCGAGCGGCGCAGCGGCGAGGCGGGCAGCAGGTTCTGCAGCGGACGGTAGTAAAGCACGCGCAGAATATGTTTTCCCTGACGCACGCTGCGGCCCAGGTGGGCGGCAATCATCTGCCGCACCTGCGCTTTGTCGCCAACCAGCTGAACCAGCTGGTCAATACCGTCCTGCTCCAGCAGCGCTTCTGCACGCTGCTGCTGCAGCGCCAGACCGGTACAGCGGAAGCGCAGCTGCGAACGCTTTCCGCGTCCCGCCTCAGCCTGCCAGGTCAGCCAGCCTTCACGCTGCATCGCCTGAAGCAGGTTGCGCATATGGCGCCGCGAACAGTGCAGACTGCTGGCCAGTGCATCAAGCGTTGTCGCCCGATCCTGACCTTCACACTGCTGCCAGAGACGAATAAATTGCTGCTGCAGACGGGCCGAAGACATAAAAGGGGAACTCCGTGGCGATTTCGCTCAGTATTTATTGCCCTATAATAGAGGCATACTGCCACTCAATGGAAGAGCGGGAGGCACCCGATCCGGGTGGCGCTCAACCAGCTGTGTCGCCCGTGTGGCACATTTTTCTGAGTAGGGTGCAATTACACCGCCAGCAGATTTTTCTCTGCTGGCTTTTTTCATAGCGGTGTGAAATCGTCTACGCTCTTTCGCTACTCTTTTCTGTTTTTTCCAAAGGGATTTCTGCATGAAGTCGCTGTTAACGCGGCAGCGCCGCCCCGATCCGGTCTATCTCGCTTTTATGGTTGTCACTTTTATGGCGGGCGTTGCGGGTGCGCTGCAGGCACCGACCCTCAGCCTGTTTCTGACCCGCGAGGTGCAGGTACGCCCCTTCTGGGTCGGGCTCTTTTTCACCATTAACGCACTCGGCGGCATTGTGATCAGTATGCTGGTAGCAAAGCGCTCCGACACGCGCGGCGACCGGCGCCACCTGATCCTCTTTTGCTGCCTGATGGCCATTCTGAACGCGCTGCTGTTTGCGTTTAACCGTCACTACGCCACGCTGATAAGCCTGGGCGTGCTGCTCTCCGCGCTGGCCAGCGTCTCAATGCCGCAGATATTTGCGCTGGCGCGGGAGTACGCGGACGCATCAGCGCGTGAAGTGGTGATGTTCAGTTCGGTGATGCGGGCGCAGCTGTCGCTGGCGTGGGTCATCGGTCCGCCGCTCTCATTTGCGCTGGCGCTCAATTTCGGTTTCGTCACGCTGTTTGCCGTGGTGGCGGGCATGTTTTTACTGAGTATGTTGCTGATCTGGCGCGGCCTGCCGTCGGTACCGCGCGTGGTGGCGACGCCGGAGCAGCTGCTGCTGCAGGTCAGCCCGTGGAAAGATGCGCAGGTGATGCTGCTGTTTATCGCCTCAGTAATCATGTGGGCGTGCAACACCATGTACTTTATTGATATGCCGCTCTACATGAGCAACACGCTGGGGCTGCCGGAAAAGCTGGCGGGCCTGCTGATGGGAACGGCCGCCGGCCTGGAGATCCCGATTATGCTGCTGGCGGGCTTTTACGCGAAGCGCGTCGGCAAGCGTGCGCTGATGCTGGTGGCGGGCGTGGCAGCAATTCTCTTTTATCTCGGGCTGGTGCTGTTTACCTCAAAAACTGCGCTGATGCTGCTGCAGCTGTTTAACGCCGCTTTTATCGGCATTATCGCCGGTATTGGCATGCTCTGGTTTCAGGATCTGATGCCCGGCCGGGCGGGCGCGGCAACAACGCTGTTTACCACCTCCATCTCCACCGGGCTGATCGTGGCCGGGCTGCTGCAGGGGATCCTGAGCGAGCGCTTCGGGCATGAATCGGTTTATCAGGTGGCGCTGGGCATGTCCGTGCTGGCGCTGCTGCTGGTCGCGCGCGTGCGCGATGTGAAGCCGGCGACGGAGATCGCCGGCGCGTAAAGCGTGCCGCTACCTGACGCAGCGGCGTTTAATCATTATCGCAGGAAAGCGGGCTGCTGCTGCTCGTAGCGCGCGATCGACTCTTCATGCTGCAGCGTCAGGCCGATACTGTCCAGACCGTTAATCATACAGTGGCGGCGGAAGCTGTCGATCTCAAACGTATAGATCTTATCGCCTGCCGTGACCGTCTGTGCTTCCAGATCCACCGTAAAGCGCATGTCCGGACTGGCGTCAACCAGCCGGAACAGTGCGTCAACATCCTCTTCGCTCAGTCGCACCGGCAGCAGCTGATTGTTAAAGCTGTTGCCGTAAAAGATATCGGCAAAGCTTGGCGCAATGACGACATGGAAACCGAAGTCGGTCAGCGCCCAGGGGGCGTGCTCACGGGAGGAGCCGCAGCCGAAGTTCTCGCGCGCCAGCAGAATGCTGGCACCGGCAAACTCAGGCTTGTTAAGCACAAAGCTGGCGGTAGGCTGTGTGCCGGCATCATCGTCAAAACGCCAGTCGTGAAACAGGTGGGCACCGAAGCCGGTGCGGGTGACCTTCTGCAGAAACTGCTTTGGAATAATGGCATCGGTATCCACGTTGGCCGCATCCAGTGGCGCGACAATACCGGTGTGCTGCGTAAATTTAGTCGCCATCGCTTAAGCTCCCTGAGTCAGTTCACGAATATCGGCAAAACGGCCGGAGACCGCTGCGGCGGCAGCCATCGCCGGGCTGACCAGGTGCGTACGGCCGCCACGGCCCTGACGGCCTTCAAAGTTGCGGTTGCTGGTCGAGGCGCAGCGCTCGCCCGGATTCAGGCGATCGTTGTTCATGGCGAGGCACATAGAGCAGCCCGGCAGACGCCACTCAAAGCCCGCCTCAAGAAAGATTTTATCCAGACCTTCCGCTTCCGCCTGCGCTTTAACCGGACCGGAACCCGGCACGACCATCGCGACCACGCCGGGTGCCACTTTACGCCCTTTGGCAACCGCCGCGGCAGCGCGCAGATCCTCAATGCGTGAGTTAGTGCAGGAGCCAATAAAGACTTTATCGATAGCCACGTCGGTCAGCTTCACGCCCGGTTGCAGGTTCATGTAAGCCAGCGCTTTTTCAGCGGAGGCGCGCTCAACCGGATCGGCAAACGAGGCGGGATCGGGTATCGCCTGATCCACCGCCATCACCTGACCCGGATTGGTGCCCCAGGTGACCTGCGGGGCAATATCGGCGGCGTTCAGCGTCACCACGCTGTCAAACGCTGCGTCCGGATCTGACTTCAGCGTGCGCCAGTAGGCCACGGCCTGCTCCCAGTCGTCGCCTTTCGGCGCAAACTGCTTATCTTTCAGGTAGGCGAACGTGGTGTCATCCGGCGCCACCAGACCCGCTTTCGCGCCCATCTCAATCGCCATATTGCACAGCGTCATGCGGCCTTCCATGCTCAGCGCTTCAATCGCCGGGCCGCAGAACTCCACCACATAGCCAGTGCCGCCGGCGCTGCCGGTTTTACCGATGATCGCCAGCACGATATCTTTCGCCGTAATGCCCGGCGCAGCGGCGCCCGACACATTGATTTTCATGGTTTTCGCCCGACCCTGCTTCAGCGTCTGAGTGGCAAACACATGCTCAACTTCCGAAGTGCCGATACCAAACGCCAGTGAACCAAAGGCGCCGTGCGTGGCGGTATGTGAGTCGCCGCAGACGATGGTCATACCTGGCAGGGTCATGCCCTGTTCCGGCCCGATCACGTGTACGATGCCCTGGAAGGGATGGTTCAGGTCGTAGAGCTGAATGCCGAACTCATCGCAGTTCTTCATCAGTTCCTGCATCTGAATCCGCGCCATTTCACCCGACGCATTGATATCTTTCGTCTGGGTTGAAACGTTGTGATCCATGGTGGCAAAGGTTTTTTCCGGCTGACGCACTTTACGGCCGTGCGCGCGCAGGCCGTCGAACGCCTGCGGGGAGGTCACTTCGTGGATCAGGTGACGGTCAATATAGAGCAGCGGCGTTTCATCGGGCGCTTCGTGAACGACATGTGCGTCAAATAACTTCTGGTATAAGCTTTTCATTTTTATTTTTCTCCGGCAATGAAGCCCGCGATGAGGCTACCCATTTCATCCGTACTGACAGCAGGGCCGTCGCCCGCCAGATCGCGGGTGCGATGGCCCGCTTCCAGCGCCTGGCTGACCGCCTGTTCGATAGCATTCGCCGCGTCGGCGGCGTTCAGGCTGAAGCGCAGCAGCATCGACAGCGACAGGATCTGGGCAATCGGGTTAGCGATATTTTGTCCGGCGATATCCGGCGCAGAGCCGCCAGCGGGTTCAAACAGGCCAAAACCCTCTTCGTTCAGGCTGGCTGACGGCAGCATGCCCATCGACCCGGTGATCATGGCGCACTCATCAGAGAGAATGTCGCCAAACAGGTTGGAGCAGAGCAGGACATCAAACTGCGACGGATCTTTGATCAGCTGCATGGTGGCATTGTCGATATACATATGCGCCAGCTGCACGTCAGGATACGCTTTTGCCACTTCATTCACGATTTCGCGCCACATCACCGAACTCTGCAGCACGTTAGCTTTGTCGATGGAGGTGACATGACCCCGGCGCTTGCGTGCGGCTTCAAAGGCGTTACGTGCAATGCGCTCAATCTCAAAGCGGTGGTAAACCTCGGTATCAAACGCCCGCTCGTGTGCACCGCTGCCTTCGCGTCCTTTTGGCTGGCCAAAGTAGATGCCGCCGGTGAGCTCACGTACGCAGAGAATATCAAAACCGCGCGCCGCGATATCGCTGCGCAGCGGGCAAAATGCTTCAAGACCTTTATAGAGCGCGGCAGGGCGCAGATTGCTGAACAGTCTGAAATGCTTGCGCAGCGGCAGCAGCGCCCCGCGCTCCGGCTGGCCAGCCGGCGGCAGATGCTCCCACTTCGGGCCGCCAACGGAGCCAAACAGAATCGCGTCTGCCTGCTCAGCCCCGGCTACGGTCGCAGGCGGCAGTGGTTCACCGTGACGATCGATGGCGATACCGCCAACATCATATTCGCTGGTGGTGATACGCATGCCAAAGCGGGTGCGAACCGCGTCGAGCACTTTCATCGCCTGCGCCATCACTTCCGGGCCGATTCCGTCGCCAGGCATGACCGCAATATGATATGAGTGAGTCATAGTTACACCGTTTCCTTCTGTTCTTTAAATTTACGCTGCAGTTCTTTTTCGACCTGTCGGGCTCGCCAGATGTTGTTTAGTGCGTTGATCATCGCTTTGGCAGAGGATTCAACGATATCGGTAGCGAGACCTACGCCGTGGAACTTGCGTCCGTTGTAGTTCACTACGATATCCACCTGGCCCAGGGCATTTTCGCCGTGACCTTTCGCCGTCAGCTTGTAGTTCACCAGCTCGGCGTCAAAGCCGGTAATGCGGTTGATCGCCTGATAGACCGCGTCAACCGGACCGTTGCCGGTGGCCGCATCCGCTTTGGTCTCTTCACCATAGCCGAGCTGGACTGAAGCGGTTGCCGTGACGCTGGAGCCGGTCTGCACGTTGAATTCGTTGAGCTGGAAAAATTCCGGCTCTTCATGCTGTTTGTTGATAAAGGCGAGCGCTTCCAGATCGTAGTCAAACACCTGACCTTTCTTATCGGCCAGCTTCAGGAAGGCGTCATACAGCGCGTCGAGGTTGTAGTCAGCCTCTTTATAGCCCATCTCTTCCATACGATGTTTTACCGCCGCGCGTCCGGAGCGGGAGGTGAGGTTCAGCTGAATTTTGTGCAGGCCGATCGATTCAGGCGTCAGAATTTCGTAGTTTTCACGGTTTTTCAGCACGCCATCCTGATGAATGCCGGAGGAGTGCGCAAACGCATTTGAGCCGACCACCGCTTTGTTCGCCGGAATTGGCATGTTGCAGATCTGGCTGACAATCTGGCTGGTGCGGTAGATCTCCTGGTGGTTGATAGCGGTGTGAACGTTCATGATCTGCTGGCGGGTTTTGATCGCCATGATCACCTCTTCCAGCGCGCAGTTACCGGCGCGCTCGCCCAGACCATTCAGCGTGCCTTCAACCTGACGCGCGCCCGCCAGTACCGCAGCAATAGCGTTGCCGGTTGCCATCCCTAAATCATCATGGGTGTGCACTGACAGAATCGCTTTGTCGATGTTAGGCACGCGGTTAACCAGCTGCCCGATAATATTGGCGTATTCGCCAGGCAGGGTATAGCCAACGGTATCGGGAATATTAATGGTGGTAGCACCGGCGCTGATGGCGGCTTCAACCATGCGGCAGAGATCGTCAATCGGCGTGCGCCCGCCATCTTCACAGGAGAACTCCACATCATCGGTGTAGTTACGTGCGCGTTTTACCATGTGCACCGCGCGCTCAATCACTTCCGGCAGCGTGCTGCGCAGCTTGGTTGCAATATGCATCGGTGAGGTAGCGATAAAGGTGTGAATACGGAACGCATCGGCGACGCGCAGTGATTCGTAAGCGGCATCAATATCTTTCTCGACACAGCGCGCCAGCCCGCAGACGCGGCTGTTTTTAATCGTACGGGCAATGGTCTGTACCGATTCAAAGTCACCGGGTGAAGAGACCGGGAAACCCACTTCCATTACGTCCACGCCCATTCTTTCCAGCGCCAGGGCGATCTGCAATTTTTCTTTAACACTCAGGCTGGCCTGTAACGCCTGTTCGCCGTCGCGCAGAGTGGTATCGAAAATAATAACTTGCTGGCTCATGGTTATCTTCCTTTTGCATTAACTTCGCCGGTGCAACGAGCATAAAAAAACCCGCGCAGTGGCGCGGGTTTTTAACTTTCAGCGGGTTGGAATCAGTTGTTGATTTCGCCCACGAGTCTACCGCGCAAACTGGATGCGTTTAGTAGTAGACCGAGTAGGCGGAAAGAACGAAACATGAATCAGACCCCATAAAATGTGTGCTGTACATATTGGTACTGGATTGGCGATGTGATGTCAACCCTGAACCAGCGGCTATTTTTCTTACGCCAAAAGCGCGATCTGCTGGAAATATTGACGCCTGTGGAGGATCGCGAAAAAAATAGCGTGCTGCATCGCAGGGGCAGATGTAATGTACGCTATCGTAAATCGATTATATTGATTAACTTTATGATTTTATTGATCTATTTTAATATATACGGCAGATGAAAATACAAATCTCAGGCTGCAAGGCAGAATAATATAATGCCTCTGGCAATTTTTGACGTTAATCACACGGCAAAGAAAGAAGTTAAAAACATTGTGGGCTGATGCAACAGGCGATAACAAAAATATATTTCTTACAACTCGCTGAAAATAATCTTCAGACCAGCATATTCCTCTGAATTTATGCCTGCCGATTAGTTTATTCATCGCACCCTGACCCGACACGTCAGAGGCTTGCGTGTCAGAGAACGCATGTCGCAGGCCCTGGCAGTTTGCAGCCCGCAGGCTCTGCGGTTATGGTAATCGTCCTACTCTCAAAAGAATTCATTCAGGTAGATTCCCGATATCTGGAAGGCGGAAATGAATTCCTTCTTCTGAGCATAAACATAAGATTTTGATCTTAATTGGCGATAAGGGAACAGATGCGACACCGTGCGCTGGACAGCGCTGCCCGTCGCGGCTGTTTCTGACGCCTGGAGGCAGAAAATGGAGATGTTGTCAGGAGCCGAAATGGTCGTCCGTTCGTTGATCGATCAGGGCGTAAAACAGGTATTCGGTTATCCGGGCGGAGCAGTGCTCGATATCTATGATGCGCTGCAGACGGTCGGTGGAATTGACCATGTACTGGTGCGTCACGAACAGGGCGCAGTGCATATGGCAGATGGTCTGGCACGGGCAACCGGCGAAGTTGGCGTGGTGCTGGTGACGTCTGGACCGGGGGCGACGAATGCCATCACCGGTATCGCAACCGCCTATATGGATTCGATTCCGCTGGTCATCCTGTCAGGCCAGGTGCCCTCATCGCTGATTGGCTATGATGCGTTTCAGGAGTGTGACATGGTCGGTATCTCCCGGCCGGTGGTCAAACACAGCTTTCTGGTAAAAAGCACGGAAGAGATCCCCACTGTACTGAAAAAAGCGTTCTGGCTGGCGGCCAGCGGACGCCCTGGCCCGGTCGTGATCGATCTGCCTAAAGATATCCTTAATCCGGCGAACAAGCTGCCGTATGCCTGGCCGGAAAGCGTCAGCATGCGCTCTTATAATCCGACCCTGCAGGGCCATAAAGGTCAGATCAAGCGCGCACTGCAGACGCTGCTGGCTGCGCATAAACCGGTAATCTATGCCGGTGGCGGGGCGATCACGTCAGGATGCGAAGCGGAACTGCGCCAGCTGGCTGAGCAGCTTAACATCCCGGTAACCACCTCGCTGATGGGGCTGGGTGCGTTTCCTGGCACGCACCGTCAGTGCGTCGGCATGCTGGGCATGCACGGCACGTATGAAGCCAACATGACGATGCACAACGCCGATTTGATCTTCGGCATCGGCGTCCGCTTTGACGATCGCACCACCAACAATCTGGCAAAATATTGCCCGAATGCCACCATCATGCACATTGATGTTGATCCGACGTCTATTTCAAAGACGGTCAGCGCAGATATTCCGATCGTTGGCGATGCAAAACAGACGCTGGTGCAGATGCTGGAGCTGCTGGCGCAGAGCGACACGCAGCAGCAGCACGACAGCCTGCGCGACTGGTGGCAGAACATTGAAACCTGGCGCAGCCGTAAGTGTCTGGAGTTCGATCGCAGCAGCGATAAGATCAAACCGCAGGCGGTGATAGAGACAATCGCGCGTCTGACGGGCGGCGAGGCTTACGTGACCTCTGATGTCGGACAGCACCAGATGTTTGCTGCACTCTATTACCCGTTTGACAAGCCGCGTCGCTGGATCAACTCCGGTGGCCTTGGCACCATGGGCTTTGGCCTGCCGGCTGCGCTGGGCGTGAAGATGGCGCTGCCGGAAGAGACGGTAATCTGTGTCACCGGCGATGGCAGCATCCAGATGAACATTCAGGAGCTATCGACAGCGCTGCAGTACGATCTGCCTGTGCTGGTGCTCAATCTGAACAACCGTTTCCTCGGCATGGTGAAACAGTGGCAGGATATGATCTATTCCGGACGCCATTCACAATCCTATATGGAGTCGCTGCCCGATTTTGTCCGCCTGGCTGAGGCGTATGGCCATGTCGGCATCGCTATCCAGCATCCGGCCGAGCTGGAAGAGAAGCTGCAGCTGGCGCTGGATACGCTGGCAAAAGGGCGACTGGTGTTTGTGGATGTCACCGTTGATGGCAGCGAGCACGTCTATCCGATGCAGATTCGGGGCGGCTCAATGGATGAAATGTGGTTGAGCAAGACGGAGAGGACTTAATTATGCGTCGTATTCTATCGGTGCTGCTGGAGAATGAGTCGGGCGCGTTATCCCGCGTGGTCGGACTTTTCTCCCAGCGCGGTTATAACATTGAGAGCCTGACCGTTGCGCCCACCGACGATCCTACTCTGTCGCGCATGACCATTCAGACCGTGGGCGATGAAAAAGTGATTGAGCAGATTGAGAAGCAGCTGCATAAGCTGGTGGATGTACTGCGCGTCACTGAACTGGGGCAGGGCGCTTACGTTGAGCGTGAGATCATGCTGGTCAAAATTCAGGCCAGCGGCTATGGCCGTGAAGAAGTGAAACGCAGCGCGGAGATTTTTCGCGGACAGATTGTTGATGTCACACCGACGCTTTACACGGTTCAGCTGGCAGGCACCAGCGACAAGCTGGATGCGTTTCTCAACAGCGTACGCGAAGTAGCAGAGATTGTTGAGGTGGCACGTTCAGGTATCGTTGGCGTATCACGCGGCGAGCGCATCATGCGTTAATCCCGCTCTGTTATCACTGCACTTTACTCTAACCCGGCGTAATGCCGGGTTTTTTTATTTTATGCGCCAGCTTTGTTTGCTGATGAAAAGCGGTTGCTCAGGCCGGTTTTCTGCGGTTAGATGTAACAAAGATTTTATCCACAGCTACGTTGCGGATATCTCCGCCAGCTCTGGCTTATCGACATGAAGGTGTTATCGTGAAACTGGATGAAATTGCGCGTCTGGCCGGCGTCTCGCGTACCACCGCCAGCTATGTGATCAATGGTAAAGCGCGGCAGTATCGTGTCAGCGACAAAACGGTTGAGAAAGTGATGGCGGTGGTACGCGAGTATAACTACCACCCCAATGCGGTCGCTGCCGGCCTGCGTGCAGGGCGCACGCGCTCTATCGGACTGGTGATCCCCGATCTCGAAAACACCAGCTATACGCGTATTGCTAATTATCTGGAGCGTCAGGCGCGCCAGCGCGGCTATCAGCTGCTTATCGCCTGTTCAGAAGATCAGCCTGATAACGAGATGCGCTGTATCGAGCATCTGCTGCAGCGTCAGGTCGATGCAATCATCGTCTCCACTTCGCTGCCGCCGGAGCACCCGTTCTACCAGCGCTGGATAAACGATCCGCTGCCGATTGTCGCGCTGGATCGCGCGCTGGATCGTGAGCACTTTACCAGCGTTGTCGGTGCCGATCAGGATGATGCGCGCGCGCTGGCGGCTGAATTGCGTCAGCTCCCGGTGAAAAACGTACTGTTTATGGGCGCGCTACCGGAGCTTTCCGTGAGTTTTCTGCGTGAAATGGGCTTCCGCGAAGCCTGGCAGGATGATGAGCGTTCAGTCAGTTACCTCTACTGCAACAGTTTTGATCGCGCGGCCGCCGCTGCCCTGTTTGAGCGTTATCTGGACGAAAATCCCATGCCTGATGCGCTTTTTACCACATCATTTGGTCTGCTGCAGGGCGTAATGGATGTCACGCTGAAACGAGAAGGGCGGCTGCCAAAAGATCTGGCGATCGCCACGTTTGGCGATCACGAATTACTCGATTTCCTTGATTGTCCGGTACTGGCGGTGGGACAGCGTCATCGCGACGTTGCAGAGCGGGTTCTGGAACTGGTGCTGGCGTCTCTTGATGAGCCGCGCAAACCCAAACCCGGATTAACGCGCATTCGCCGTAACTTATTTCATCGTGGCCAGTTAAGCCGCCTGACAAAATGAGTTAGCGGACGCGATGATGCCCGCCATTTATTCACTATCTGGCGGGCAATTAATTATCTGACGTAAAAAAGCGTAAATAACAGCCATTAATTTTCACAAAACAGCGAGCAATTTAATCCTGCTGGATAAAAGTTAGTCATTTTTAATCCCTGCCAGCAGGCGCTTGCGCTGGGCTTCCGTTCAGAAATCCCCTAAAATGCCGCCGCTGTCGCATAACCCTGCGCTGCTGTACTTAAGCCAAATCTGAATCAAATTTAATCATGTCTGAAGTAAGCAGATATTTTTATACTGTTATTCATCGGTTTAATTTTGCTTTGCCATTCCGCACGCTTTTTTATTTCGCTTTCCGCTTATTTTTCCGGGATGTAAAGAGTGATATTCACCTGCCGTTGCGGCTTGACAATGTTTTCATCGGCTCCGTAAACTCGTTTCGTGGTAAAAAGTGGGATAAAGTGGTGAAAACGGTAGCTGAGGAGTCAGGCTGGCATGTTCCGCGGGGCAACGTTAGTCAATCTCGACAGTAAAGGGCGGTTAGCGGTTCCGGTGCGCTATCGCGAATTGCTGCTCGCAGAGTCTCAGGGTCAGATGGTCTCTACTATCGACCTGCATCAGCCCTGCCTGCTGCTTTATACCCTGCCCGAATGGGAAATTATTGAGAAAAAACTGGCTCGCTTATCCAGTATGAATCCGGCAGAGCGACGCGTACAGCGTCTGCTGCTCGGACATGCCAGCGAATGCCAGATGGATAGTGCAGGCCGGCTGCTGCTGGCAAATACCTTAAGGCAGCATGCGGGACTGAAAAAAGAAGTGATGCTGGTTGGGCAGTTCAACAAGTTTGAATTGTGGGATGAACAGACCTGGTATCAACAAGTCAGGGATGATATTGACGCAGAACATTCAGCTCAGGAACCTCTATCTGAGCGGTTGCAGGACTTATCGCTATAGCTATGCAGGAAAATTTTAAACATACCACGGTGCTGCTGGATGAGGCGGTAAACGGCCTTAATATCAGGGAAGACGGCATTTACATTGACGGCACCTTTGGTCGCGGTGGCCACTCACGCCTGATCCTTTCGCAGCTTGGCGAAAATGGACAGCTGCTGGCCATCGATCGCGATCCGCAGGCAATTGCGGCCGCCGCTGAGATTAACGATCCGCGCTTTTCTATTGTGCACGGTCCTTTCTCAGCGCTGGCAGACTATGTCGACGCGCGCGGGCTGACCGGGAAAATCAGTGGCGTCCTGCTGGATCTGGGCGTCTCCTCACCGCAGCTGGACGACGCCGAGCGCGGCTTTTCGTTTATGCGCGACGGGCCGCTGGACATGCGCATGGATCCCACGCGGGGTCACTCTGCCGCTGAATGGCTGCTGCAGGCAGAAGAAGCTGATATCGCCTTTGTGCTGAAAACATACGGCGAAGAGCGTTTCGCGAAGCGCATTGCACGCGCCATTACAGAGCGCAATCGGGAGCAGCCGATGACGCGCACAAAAGAGCTGGCTGAAGTCATTGCCGCCGCGACGCCGGTAAAAGATAAATTTAAGCACCCGGCGACGCGCAGCTTTCAGGCTATTCGTATCTGGATCAACAGTGAGCTGGAAGAGATTGATACCGCACTCAAAGGCGCGCTTTCTGTTCTGGCTCCGGGTGGCCGTTTATCCATCATCAGCTTCCACTCTCTTGAAGATCGCCTGGTGAAGCGTTTTATGCGCGATCAAAGCCGTGGTCCGCAGGTTCCGGCGGGAATTCCGATGACGGAAAGCCAGCTGAAAGCGCTGGGCGGACGCGAGCTGAAAACGCTGGGCAAGCTCATTCCGGGCGAAGCAGAGGTGCGGGAAAACCCGCGCGCGCGCAGCTCGGTGCTGCGTATTGCTGAAAGGACCGCGCCATGATTGGCAATGAGCGGCACAGTCTCCCCGGCGTCATCGGCGGAGACCTGCTGCGCTTTGGCAAGATCCCGGTGTTGTTGCTGATTGCCGTACTGGTCTCTTCGGTACTGGTCGTGACCACAACGCACAAAACGCGCCTGCTAACGGCGCAGCGTGAACAGCTGGTGCTGGAGCGCGATGCGCTGGATATCGAATGGCGCAACCTGATTCTGGAAGAGAACGCGCTTGGCGATCACAGCCGGGTAGAGCGGATCGCAACCGATAAGCTGCAGCTGCGGCACGTTGATCCTTCTCAGGAAAATATTGTGGTGCAGAAATAAGGAATCGCAGACCTCAATGAGCGGCGCAGGCAAAACGCTGAAGTTAAAAAAACAGGAAGATAAGGCCAGCTTTGTAAGCTGGCGTTTTGCTTTGCTGTGCGGCTGTATTTTACTCGCGCTGGGCGGGCTGCTGTCGCGCGTCGCCTGGCTGCAGGTGATCAAGCCCGATCGGCTGGTTAAAGAGGGCGATCTGCGCTCGTTGCGCGTGCAGGAGGTGCCGACGGCACGCGGCATGATCAGCGACCGCGCCGGGCGTCCGCTGGCGGTCAGCGTACCGGTTAATGCTATCTGGGCCGATCCCAAAGAGCTGATTGGTCACGGCGGCGTCACCCTTGATAGCCGCTGGAAAGCGCTCTCAGATGCGCTGTCGATCCCGCTGGATCAGCTGGCCGCGCGCATCAACGCCAACCCCAAAGGACGCTTTATCTATCTGGCGCGTCAGGTTAATCCGGCCATTGGCGACTATGTGAAAAAACTGAAGCTGCCGGGTATTTATCTGCGCCAGGAGTCGCGCCGCTACTATCCGGCCGGTCAGGTCACCGCGCATCTGATTGGTTTCACCAACATTGACGGACAGGGCATCGAAGGGATTGAGAAAAGCTTCGACAAATGGCTGACGGGCGCGCCAGGCGAGCGTACGGTGCGTAAAGATCGCTTCGGGCGCGTCATTGAAGATATCTCGTCGGTCGACAGCCGTGCTGCACACAATCTGACGCTGAGTATTGATGAGCGGCTGCAGGCGCTGGTCTATCGCGAACTCAACAATGCAGTCGCCTTTAACAAAGCAGAGTCGGGCACGGCGGTGCTGGTTGATGTCAGCACGGGTGAAGTCCTGGCAATGGCAAACAGCCCCGCCTACAACCCGAATAACCTCAGCAATACGCCAAAAGATGTCATGCGTAACCGCGCCATCACCGACATTTTTGAGCCGGGCTCAACGGTGAAGCCCATGGTGGTGATGACTGCGCTGCAGCGTGGGGTGGTGAAAGAGAACAGCGTACTGAACACCGTGCCATACCGCGTAAACGGTCATGAGATCAAAGATGTGGCGCGCTATAACGAACTGACCCTGACCGGGGTCTTACAGAAGTCGAGTAACGTCGGGGTTTCACGTCTGGCGTTAGCGATGCCCTCCTCAGCGCTGGTAGATACTTACGCGCGCTTTGGACTGGGTAAACCGACCAATTTGGGGCTGGTCGGGGAAAGCAGTGGCTTATACCCTCAAAAACAACGGTGGTCTGACATAGAGAGGGCCACCTTCTCTTTCGGCTACGGGCTAATGGTAACGCCGTTACAGTTAGCGCGAGTCTACGCAACGATTGGCAGCTACGGTATCAATCGTCCTCTCTCCATTACCAAAGTGGATCCGCCGGTTGCAGGTGAGCGCGTCTTTCCGGAGAACCTGGTCAGAACGGTAATGCATATGATGGAGAGCGTGGCACTGCCTGGCGGCGGTGGGGTAAAAGCCGCTATCAAAGGATATCGCATTGCGATTAAAACCGGCACCGCGAAAAAGGTCGGTCCCGATGGCCGCTACGTCAATAAGTATATCGCCTACACCGCCGGTGTGGCACCAGCCAGCCAGCCGCGTTTTGCGCTGGTCGTGGTGATTAACGATCCGCAGGCCGGTAAATATTATGGCGGTGCAGTCTCTGCGCCGGTGTTTGGCGCCATCATGGGCGGCGTATTGCGCACCATGAATATTGAGCCGGACGCACTGCCTGTCGTGGATAAAAACGAATTAGTGAAGAACAGAAGTGAGGCATCAAGTGACAGATCGTAACCTGCGCGATTTACTGGCCCCCTGGGTGGCCGGCGCGCCGGCGCGTCCCCTTCGTGACATGACGCTGGACAGCCGCGCGGCGGCGGCCGGCGATCTGTTTATCGCCGTAGCGGGCCATCATGCTGATGGCCGGCGCTTTATCCCGCAGGCCATTGCGCAGGGCGTTGCCGCCGTGATTGCAGAAGCGGAAGGCGAGGCCAGTGACGGCGATATCCGTGAACTGCACGGCGTGCCGGTGATCTATCTGGCGCAGCTGCCGCAGCGCCTCTCCGCGCTGGCGGGACGCTTTTATCAGCAGCCGGGCAGCAAGCTGAAGCTGGCTGGCGTTACCGGGACGAATGGCAAGACCACCACCACCCAGCTGATTGCACAGTGGGCTAACCTGCTGGGTGAGACGGGCGCGGTGATGGGTACCGTGGGTAACGGCCTGTATGGCCAGCTGCTGCCAGCAGAGAACACCACCGGCTCGGCCGTTGAGGTTCAGCATATCCTGCACGACTTAGTGGGGCAGGGCGCCACCCTGGCAGCGATGGAGGTCTCGTCGCATGGCCTGGTACAGCACCGCGTGGCGGCATTGCCGTTTGCGGCGGCGGTATTTACCAATCTGAGCCGCGACCATCTCGACTACCACGGTGACATGCAAAGCTATGAGTCAGCCAAGTGGCTGCTCTTTTCTGAACATCAGATCGGTGACGCAATCATCAACGCTGATGATGAGACCGGCTATCGCTGGCTGCAGCAGCTGCCCGATGCGGTCGCGGTAACCATGGCAAACAACCTGCCATCCGGCTGGCACGGGCGCTGGCTCCATGCCACTGAAGTCGCGTATCACGACGGTGGCGCACGCGTGCGCTTCAGCTCCAGCTGGGGAGATGGCTCTTTTGACAGCCGCCTGATGGGCGCCTTTAACGTCAGCAATCTGCTGCTGGCGCTGGCTACGCTGCTGACGATGGACTATCCGCTGGAGAGTTTAGTGGCAACCGCTGCAGACCTGCAGCCGGTATGCGGACGCATGGAAGTCTTCAGTGCAGCGGGCAAAGCCACCGTTGTGGTGGATTACGCGCACACCCCGGATGCGCTGGAGAAAGCGCTGGAAGCGGCGCGCCTTCACTGTAAGGGCCAGCTCTGGTGCGTATTCGGCTGCGGCGGCGACCGCGACAAAGGCAAACGTCCGCTGATGGGGGCGATTGCTGAACAGTTTGCTGACGTGGTGGTGATCACCGATGACAATCCGCGCAGCGAAGATCCCGCCGCGATTGTGGACGATATTCTGACCGGACTGCTCGATCCGGGTCGCGCACGCGTCGTGCCTGGCCGGGCGCAGGCGGTGACCAGCGCCGTGATGCAGGCAAAAGCTGAAGATATCGTGCTGGTCGCCGGCAAGGGACATGAAGATTATCAGATTATCGGCAATCGTCGTCTCGATTACTCGGACCGCGACACCGTCGCCCGACTGCTGGGAGTAATGGCATGATCCCGATTACGCTGCAAACGCTGGCTGACATCAGCGGCGGTACGCTGCACGGCAGCGATGCGACCCTGCATGAAGTCACGACCGATACCCGTAAAGTCACCGCAGGCTGCCTGTTTGTGGCGCTGGTGGGTGAGCGTTTTGACGCGCACGACTTTGCTGAGCAGGCGATGAACAGCGGGGCGCAGGCGCTGCTGGTGAGCCGGCAGTTACCGGTTGCGCTGCCGCAGGTGGTGGTGGCTGATACGCGCATTGCGTTCGGCCAGCTTGGTGCCTGGGTACGTCAGCAGTCGACCGCGCGCGTCGTGGCGCTGACCGGCTCATCGGGTAAAACCTCAGTGAAAGAGATGACGGCGGCAATTTTACGCCAGTGTGGCGAAACGCTCTACACCGCCGGTAACCTGAATAACGACTACGGCGTGCCGATGACGCTGCTGCGTCTGACCGCGGCACATCAGTACGCGGTGATTGAGCTTGGTGCTAATCACCAGGGCGAAATAGCCTACACCACGGCGCTGGTACAGCCGGAGACCGCGCTGGTCAACAATCTTGCAGCGGCGCATCTCGAAGGTTTTGGATCACTGGCAGGCGTGGCGAAAGCCAAAGGCGAAATCTTTGCCGGTTTACCGCTGCACGGCACGGCGATTGTAAACGCCGACAGTCACGATCTCGCTAACTGGCAGCCCTATTTTGCCGGCAGAACGCTGTGGCACTTTTCGCCGCAGCCGCTGACTGATGCGGAGTTTCGCGCCAGCGATATCGTACTGCGGCCTGACGTGACCTGCTTTACGCTGCACACGCCGCGCGGAGATATCGCTATCGAACTGCCGCTGCCGGGCCGCCATAATATTGCCAACGCGCTGGCCGCCGCAGCACTGGCCCTGTCGGTCGACGCACCGCTGACCGCCATCCAGTCTGGCCTGAAAATGCTGCAGCCGGTGCCGGGACGCCTCTTCCCGGTGCGTCTCTCGGCGACACAGTTGCTGCTGGATGACAGTTATAACGCAAACGTGGGTTCGATGACGGCCGCCGCGCAGGTGCTGGGTGAGATGCCCGGCTTCCGCGTTATGGTGGTAGGCGATATGGGCGAGCTGGGCGAGGAAGCGGAAGCGTGCCACCGTCAGGTGGGCGCCGCAGCACAGGCTGCCGGCGTGGATGCCGTGCTCAGCACCGGTCAGCTCAGCCACTTTATCAGCGACAGCAGCGGCAGAGGCCAGCATTTTGCCAGCAAAGCCGCGCTGATCGCCCATCTGCAGGCGCTGCTCGCGCAGCATCCTGAGATCACTATTTTAGTTAAAGGTTCACGTAGTGCCGCCATGGAGCAGGTAGTACAGGGACTGAAGGAGAAAGGAACATGCTAGTCTGGCTGGCCGAACATCTGGTCGCATTTTATTCCGGTTTTAACGTCTTTTCCTATCTGACGTTTCGCGCCATTGTCAGCCTGCTGACCGCTCTGTTTATCTCATTATGGATGGGACCGCGCCTGATCGCCTGGCTGCAGAAGCTGCAGATTGGCCAGGTGGTACGTAATGATGGCCCGGAGTCGCACTTTAGCAAACGCGGCACGCCGACCATGGGCGGCATCATGATCCTGACATCAATCACCATCTCCGTACTGATGTGGGCTTACCCTTCCAATCCCTATGTCTGGTGTGTACTGGTGGTACTGCTCGGCTTTGGCGCCATTGGCTTTGTTGACGATTACCGTAAAGTGGTGCGCAAAGATACCAAAGGGCTTATCGCGCGCTGGAAATATTTCTGGATGTCGGTGATCTCACTTGGCGTGGCATTTGCGCTGTTTGTGGCTGGCAAAGATACGCCTGCCACGCAGCTGGTGGTGCCCTTCTTTAAAGATGTGATGCCGCAGCTGGGTCTGTTTTATGTGGTGCTGGCCTACTTTGTCATTGTGGGCACCGGCAACGCCGTGAACCTTACCGATGGTCTCGATGGCCTGGCAATTATGCCAACGGTGTTTGTCGCTGCCGGTTTTGCGCTGGTCGCCTGGGCAACCGGCAACGTAAAGTTTGCTGAATATCTGCATATCCCCTATCTGCGTCACGCGGGTGAACTGGTCATTGTCTGCACCGCGATTGTCGGGGCCGGTCTCGGGTTCCTGTGGTTTAACACCTATCCGGCACAGGTTTTCATGGGTGACGTCGGGTCACTGGCGCTGGGCGGCGCGCTGGGCACGCTGGCAGTGCTGCTGCGTCAGGAGTTTCTGCTGGTGATTATGGGTGGCGTGTTTGTGGTTGAAACGCTGTCGGTGATCCTGCAGGTCGGCTCCTTTAAACTGCGCGGCCAGCGTATTTTCCGCATGGCGCCTATTCATCACCATTATGAACTCAAGGGCTGGCCGGAACCGCGCGTTATCGTGCGCTTCTGGATTATTTCGCTGATGCTGGTGCTGATTGGCCTGGCTACGCTGAAGGTGCGTTAATCATGGCTGACTATCGGGGCAGAAACGTTGTCATTATCGGGCTGGGTATTACCGGCCTCTCCTGTGTCGATTTCTTCCTGGGGCAGGGCGTTACGCCACGCGTCATGGATACCCGTCTCTCACCGCCAGGCCTGGATAAGCTGCCGGAGCAGGTAGCGTGTCATACCGGTAGTATCAACAGCGACTGGCTGCTGGCCGCCGATCTGATTGTCGCCAGCCCCGGCATTGCGCTGGCGCACCCGGCGCTGAGCGACGCAGCGAACGCCGGTATTGAGATCGTGGGGGATATTGAGCTTTTCTGTCGCGAAGCGCAGGCGCCGGTTGTGGCCATTACCGGCTCCAACGGTAAAAGCACGGTCACTACGCTGGTGGGCGAAATGGCCCGCGCAGCAGGCTGGGCAGTGGGCGTGGGCGGCAACATCGGTTTGCCGGCGCTGACGCTGCTGAAATCGCCCGCGCAGCTCTATGTGCTGGAGCTCTCCAGCTTTCAGCTGGAAACAACACACAGTCTGAAAGCAGCGGCTGCCACGATCCTTAATGTGACGGAAGATCATATGGATCGCTATCCGCTGGGCATGCAGCAGTATCGCGCCGCCAAGTTACGTATTTATGAAAACGCGGCGATGTGTGTCGTTAATGCCGATGATGGCATGACTATGCCGGTGCGCGGCGCCGATCGGCGCTGTATCAGCTTTGGTGTCGACCTGGGCGATTATCATCTGACCCGGCAGCAGGGCAGTACCTGGCTTCGCGCGCACGGTGAAAAAATCCTGAACACCGCTGAGATGAAGCTGGTGGGGCAGCACAACTACACCAACGCGCTGGCTGCGCTGGCGCTGGCAGATGCCGTGGCTATCCCGCGCGCGTCGAGCCTGAAAGCGCTGACGACCTATAGCGGTCTGCCGCACCGCTTCCAGTTAGTGCATGAGGCGCGCGGAGTGCGCTGGATCAACGACTCTAAAGCCACCAACGTTGGCAGTACCGAAGCGGCGCTGCAGGGACTGCAGGTGGCGGGTACGCTCTGGCTGCTACTCGGCGGCGACGGCAAAGGCGCGGATTTCTCGCCGCTGGCGCGCTATCTGCAGGGCGATAATATCCGCCTGTTCTGTTACGGTCGTGATGGCGACGCGCTGGCCGCGTTGCGGCCAGAGGTAGCGACACTTACCGAAACGCTACAGCAGGCGGTCGCACAGATTGCGGCGGCGGCTCAGTCTGGTGACATGGTGCTGCTTTCTCCCGCCTGTGCCAGTCTCGATCAGTTTCGTAATTTTGAGCAGCGCGGCGATCTCTTCGCGCAACTGGCGAAGGAGTCCGGCTGATGCGTATACCCGGAACCGCCATTGCCAGTTTCCTGTCCGTGCGTCTGCGCGACTGGGTTATGGGCGCACGCGATGGCGATGACGCACCGGTGGTGCTTTACGATCGCACGCTCTTATGGCTGACGTTTGGTCTGGCTATTATCGGGTTTGTGATGGTGACGTCCGCCTCCATGCCGGTAGGACAGCGTCTGAACGACGATCCCTTCTACTTTGCCAAGCGCGACGCGTTTTATATCCTGCTGGCACTCGGTATGGCGCTGGTCACCCTGCGTATTCCGATGGATTTCTGGCAGCGCTACAGCAACGCCATGCTGGTGGCGTCCGTGCTGATGCTGCTGATTGTGCTGGTCGTGGGCAGCTCGGTAAACGGAGCATCGCGCTGGATTGCGCTGGGGCCGCTGCGTATCCAGCCAGCGGAACTCTCAAAGCTCTCGCTATTCTGCTATCTCGCCAGCTATCTGGTGCGCAAAGTGGAAGAGGTGCGTAATAACTTCTGGGGATTCTGTAAGCCGATGGGCGTTATGGTGATCCTCGCCGTACTGCTGCTGGCGCAGCCGGACCTCGGGACGGTGGTCGTACTGTTTGTGACCACGCTGGCGATGCTGTTTCTCGCGGGTGCCAAACTGTGGCAATTCCTTGCGATCATCGGCTCCGGTATCTTTGCCGTGGTGCTGCTGATTATCGCCGAACCTTATCGTATGCGCCGCGTGACCTCGTTCTGGAATCCGTGGGAAGATCCGTTTGGCAGCGGCTATCAGCTGACGCAGTCGCTGATGGCGTTTGGCCGCGGTGAATTCTGGGGACAGGGGCTGGGTAACTCAGTGCAAAAGCTGGAGTATCTCCCGGAGGCGCATACCGATTTTATCTTCTCGATAATCGGTGAGGAGCTCGGTTATGTCGGTGTGGTTTTAGCCCTGTTAATGGTATTCTTCGTCGCTTTTCGCGCGATGTCGATTGGCCGTCGCGCCCTTGAGCTGGACCAGCGTTTTTCCGGCTTTCTCGCCTGCTCAATTGGCGTCTGGTTTAGCTTCCAGGCACTGGTTAACGTCGGCGCGGCAGCCGGTATGCTGCCGACAAAAGGCCTGACGTTGCCGCTGATCAGCTACGGGGGATCGAGTCTGATTATTATGTCGACCGCCATCGTATTTTTACTGCGTATCGATTATGAAACGCGCCTGGCGAAAGCGCAGGCGTTTACCCGAGGTGCCCGATGAGTAGCAAACGGCTGATGGTCATGGCTGGCGGAACCGGCGGACATGTGTTTCCCGGTCTGGCGGTGGCACATCACCTGATGGAGCAGGGCTGGCAGGTACGCTGGCTGGGAACTGCCGACCGGATGGAAGCGGATCTGGTGCCGAAACACGGTATTGAGATCGACTTCATCCGCATCAGCGGACTGCGCGGCAAAGGGATCAAAGCGCTGCTGCTGGCTCCGGTACGTATTTTCAACGCCTGGCGTCAGGCGCGCCGCATCATGAAGCAGTGGCAGCCCGACGTGGTACTGGGCATGGGCGGCTATGTCTCCGGGCCGGGTGGTCTGGCGGCATGGAGCTGCGGTATCCCGGTCGTGCTCCACGAACAGAACGGTATCGCCGGACTCACCAATAAGTGGCTGGCAAAAATTGCCACCAAAGTGATGCAGGCGTTTCCCGGGGCGTTCCCTGCAGCCGATATTGTCGGCAACCCGGTGCGCACCGATGTGCTGGCGCTGCCGTCGCCGGCTGAACGCCTGCGCGATCGCAGCGGTCCGCTGCGGGTGCTGGTCGTTGGCGGCAGTCAGGGCGCCCGGATCCTGAACCAGACGCTGCCTCAGGTCGCCGCCGAACTGGGCGACGCCATTACCCTCTGGCATCAGACCGGCAGAGGCGGCCAGGCGATAGTGCAGCAGGCGTACCAGGCTGCAGGTCAGCCGCAGCATAAGGTCACAGAATTTATTGACGATATGGCCGCTGCCTACGCCTGGGCGGACGTAGTGGTATGTCGCTCAGGTGCGCTGACGGTGAGCGAAATTGCTGCGGCAGGTCTGCCGGCTATTTTCGTGCCGTTTCAGCATAAAGATCGCCAGCAATACTGGAATGCGCTGCCGCTGGAAAACGCGGGCGCGGCCAGAATTTTTGAGCAGCCGCAGTTTACTGCGGAAGGGGTGGCGGAGACGCTGCGCCAGTGGGACCGCGCGACGCTGCTGACCATGGCTGAACAGGCCCGTCAGGTTGCGATCCCGGATGCCACCGAACGCGTTGCCCGTGAAGTGGCGCGCGCTGCAAAGTAAATTTTCGGGCCTGATGAATAGGCCTGCATCCGTATGCGGGTGCGAACAGGAAAACAGGTAACAGAGAGCGATGAATACACAACAACTGGCAAAACTGCGTTCAATTGTGCCCGAGATGCGACGCGTCCGGCACATCCACTTTGTTGGCATCGGCGGTGCCGGCATGGGCGGTATTGCCGAAGTGTTGGCGAATGAAGGATATCACATCAGCGGATCCGATCTGGCGCCCAACGCGGTGACCCAGCATCTTGCTTCGCTGGGGGCGACTATCTATTTTAACCATCGTCCGGAGAACGTCACCGACGCGAGCGTGGTCGTGGTGTCAACCGCGGTGGCGCAGGATAATCCCGAGCTGGTGGCGGCGCGCGAGCAGCGTATTCCGGTGATCCGCCGCGCAGAGATGCTGGCCGAGCTGATGCGTTTCCGCCACGGCATCGCCATTGCCGGTACGCACGGTAAAACCACCACCACCGCCATGGTCACCAGTATCTACGCGGAAGGTGGCCTGGATCCGACCTTTGTGAACGGCGGCCTGGTAAAAGCAGCAGGCACGCATGCGCGGCTGGGTACCAGCCGCTACCTGATTGCTGAGGCGGATGAGAGCGACGCCTCTTTCCTGCATCTGCAGCCGATGGTCGCCATTGTGACCAACATCGAAGCGGATCACATGGATACCTATCAGGGCGATTTTGAGAACCTGAAACAGACCTTTATCAATTTCCTGCACAATCTGCCGTTCTACGGTCGCGCGGTGCTCTGTGTGGATGATGTCGTGATCCGCGACCTGATCCCGCGCGTGGGTCGCCAGATTACCACCTACGGCTTTAGCGACGATGCGGACGTACGGGTAGAGAACTATGAGCAGCGCGGTGCGCAGGGGCATTTTACCCTGCGCCGGCATGATAAACCGCTGCTGCAGGTTACTCTGAATGCACCAGGCCGCCATAACGCCCTTAACGCGGCGGCAGCCGTAGCGGTCGCCAGTGAGGAAGGCATTGAGGATGCGGCCATTCTCGCGGCGCTGGAGAGTTTCCAGGGCACTGGTCGCCGCTTTGACGTGCTGGGTGAGTTTGATACTGCTGCCGTAAACGGCAAGCCGGGCAGCGCGATGCTGGTTGACGACTATGGTCATCATCCGACCGAAGTGGATGTCACGATCAAGGCAGCGCGCGCCGGCTGGCCGGATAAAAAGCTGATGATGGTGTTCCAGCCGCATCGCTATACCCGCACCCGCGATCTGTTTGACGATTTCGCCAGCGTGCTCTCCCAGGTGGATGTACTGCTGATGCTGGAGGTCTATCCGGCCGGAGAGGCACCGATTCCAGGTGCCGACAGCCGTTCGCTCTGCCGGGCAATTCGCAGTCGCGGCAAAGTCGATCCGATTCTGGTGACTGAGCATGACGCCCTGCCGGATGCGCTGGCTCCCCTGCTGTCAGGTGACGATTTAGTGATTGTGCAGGGCGCAGGCAACATCGGCAAAATCGCGCGCCGGCTGGCTGAAAGCCAGCTGCAGGCTGCACCGAACCAGGAGGCGCGTCATGGCTGATAAAGTCGCCGTATTAATGGGCGGCACCTCAGCAGAGCGCGAGGTGTCACTGAATTCAGGCAGCGCAGTGCTGGCTGGCCTGCAGGAAATGGGCGTTGATGCGCACGGTGTGGATACTCGTGATGTATCGGTGCTGACGCTCAAAGAGCAGGGGTTTAACAAAGTCTTTATTGCGCTGCACGGGCGCGGTGGTGAGGATGGTACGCTGCAGGGCGTGCTGGACTTTATGCAGCTACCCTACACGGGCAGCGGCGTGATGGCCTCTGCTATCACCATGGATAAATTGCGCAGCAAGCTACTGTGGCAGGGCAGGGGACTGCCGTCAGGCAAGTTTATCTGGCTGACCCGGGAGCAGTATCAGCAGGGAATCGATGCGCAGACCGCTACCGCTATTGACGCGCTGAGTTTACCGCTGTTTGTTAAGCCGAGCTGTGAAGGCTCCAGCGTAGGCATCAGCCGGGTTGAGCGCGCTGACGATCTGCCAGCGGCACTGGATGAAGCGTTTCGCCACGACAACGATGTACTGATTGAAGCTTTTTTAAGCGGTGATGAGTATACCGTGGCAATTGTCGGGGAAGAAATCCTGCCATCCATTAAAATTAAAACAGCCAGCGCTTTCTATGACTATGAAGCAAAATACATTTCTGACGATACTCAGTACTTCTGTCCCAGCGGTCTGAGTGCAGAAAAAGAAGCTGAACTGCAAAAGCTGGTGCTGGCTGCCTGGCAGTCGCTGGGCTGCAGTGGCTGGGGACGCGTGGATGTCATGACCGATAGCGAAGGCCGTTTTCAGCTGCTGGAGGTCAATACGTCGCCGGGCATGACCAGCCATAGTCTGGTTCCGATGGCGGCACGGCAGGCGGGTTACAGCTTTCCGCAGCTGGTAACGCGTATCCTGGCGCTGGCTGACTGATATGTCTCAGGCAGCGCTACGCGTACGCAACCGCGAACCTCAGGAGCGAGCCCGCACCGGGCGCAGCAACGGCGCACGGCTGTTTGGCATTGTGTTTCTGCTGCTGGTGCTGGGCACCATGATAGCCGGTGGCCTGGTGGTCCTGAAGTGGATGAATGACGCTTCACGTCTGCCGCTATCAAAGCTGGTCGTAACGGGGCAAACCCACTACACCACGCATGATGATATTCGCCAGGCGATTCTGTCACTGGGCGCCCCGGGGACCTTTATGTCGCAGAATGTGGATATCATTCAGCAACAGATTGAACGATTACCCTGGATTAAACAGGTCAGCGTGCGCAAGCAGTGGCCTGATGAGCTGAAGATAAATCTGGTGGAGTATGTTCCGGTTGCACGCTGGAACGACTCGCACATGGTAGATGCCGATGGCGTCTCCTTCAGCGTTCCGGCCAGTCATGTCGGCAAAGAGAATCTGCCGATGCTCTATGGACCGGAAGGCAGTGAAAAAGAGGTGCTGGCGGGTTATCACTCCCTGCGGGATGTGCTCCAGGCCAGCAAGTTTACCCTGAAGGTCGCGTCGATGACGGCGCGTCGCTCATGGCAGCTGGTCACCGGGGACGATATCCGCATCGAACTGGGACGGAGCGATACCATGAAGCGTCTGAACCGTTTTATTGAGCTCTATCCGGAGCTGCAGCTGCAGGGCCAGAATGAAAGCAAGCGTGTTGATTATGTTGATCTACGCTATGACTCTGGCGCCGCAGTAGGCTGGGTTCCGGCACCGATTGAGCCACAGGACAGTAATCAGCAACAGAACCAGGCACAGGCTAAACCATAATGATCAAGGCAACGGACAGAAAACTGGTAGTAGGACTTGAAATTGGCACCGCGAAGGTTGCCGCCCTGGTTGGAGAAATTCTGCCTGATGGTATGGTCAATATTATCGGGGTGGGCAGCTGCCCGTCGCGGGGTATGGACAAAGGCGGGGTAAACGATCTGGAATCGGTGGTGAAGTGCGTACAGCGCGCCATCGATCAGGCGGAACTGATGGCGGATTGCCAGATTTCGTCGGTCTACCTTGCTTTATCGGGCAAACACATCAGCTGTCAGAACGAAATCGGGATGGTTCCGATTTCCGAAGAGGAAGTGACTCAGGATGATGTGGAAAACGTTGTCCATACGGCTAAATCAGTGCGCGTACGTGATGAGCATCGCATTCTGCATGTCATTCCGCAGGAGTATGCCATTGACTACCAGGAAGGCATCAAGAATCCGGTGGGCTTATCCGGCGTCCGTATGCAGGCCAAAGTACATTTAATCACCTGTCACAACGATATGGCGAAAAATATCGTAAAAGCAGTTGAACGTTGCGGACTTAAAGTTGACCAATTGATTTTTGCCGGACTGGCTTCCAGCTTTTCTGTCCTGACAGAAGATGAACGTGAGCTGGGCGTCTGTGTTGTCGACATCGGTGGCGGTACAATGGATATCGCGGTGTATACCGGCGGCGCGCTGCGTCATACCAAGGTGATCCCCTATGCCGGGAACGTTGTGACCAGCGATATCGCCTATGCATTTGGTACACCGCCTACTGACGCTGAGGCGATCAAAGTACGCCACGGCTGCGCGCTGGGATCGATTGTCGGCAAAGATGAGAATGTAGAAGTGCCAAGCGTAGGCGGACGTCCGCCGCGCAGTCTGCAGCGTCAGACGCTGGCTGAAGTCATTGAGCCGCGCTACACCGAGCTGCTGAATCTGGTGAACGACGAGATTCTGCAACTGCAGGAGCAGCTGCGCCAGCAGGGTGTGAAGCATCATCTTGCTGCCGGTATTGTATTAACCGGCGGCGCGGCGCAAATTGAAGGTCTGGCAGCCTGCGCACAACGCGTGTTTCATACGCAGGTGCGTATCGGCCAGCCGCTGAATATTACGGGCCTGACCGACTACGCTCAGGAGTCTTACTACTCCACGGCGGTGGGCCTGCTGCACTATGGTAAAGAGTCACACCTGAACGGTGACGCAGAAACAGAAAAACGTGCTTCAGTTGGCAATTGGTTTAAACGAATCAACAGCTGGCTGAAGAAAGAGTTTTAATTTTGATAAAAGGAGATCATGCTGGCAATGTTTATGATCTCCAGGCGAACAGGCACATAACGGAGAGAAATCATGTTTGAACCTATGGAATTAACCAATGACGCGGTGATTAAAGTCATCGGCGTCGGCGGTGGCGGTGGCAACGCCGTAGAGCACATGGTGCGCGAGCGTATCGAAGGTGTGGAATTCTTTGCTGTAAACACGGACGCTCAGGCGTTACGTAAAACAGCGGTCGGCCAGACGATCCAGATCGGGACCAATATCACCAAAGGTCTTGGCGCAGGGGCTAACCCGGAAGTCGGTCGTACCTCAGCGGAAGAAGATCGCGAAGCACTGCGTTCTGCGCTGGATGGGGCAGACATGGTGTTTATCGCAGCCGGTATGGGCGGCGGTACCGGTACCGGTGCTGCGCCTGTTGTCGCTGAAGTGGCTAAAGATCTCGGGATTCTGACCGTTGCTGTCGTGACCAAGCCGTTCAACTTTGAAGGCAAAAAACGTATGGCGTTTGCTGAGCAGGGTATTGCTGAGCTCTCCAAGCACGTTGACTCCCTGATCACCATCCCGAATGACAAACTGCTCAAAGTGCTGGGCCGCGGTATCTCGCTGCTGGACGCTTTTGGCGCAGCAAACGATGTACTGAAAGGTGCGGTTCAGGGTATTGCTGAACTGATTACCCGTCCGGGTCTGATGAACGTCGACTTTGCAGACGTGCGTACCGTGATGTCAGAAATGGGTTATGCCATGATGGGCTCTGGCGTGGCGTGCGGTGAAGATCGTGCTGAAGAAGCTGCTGAAATGGCAATTTCCAGTCCGCTGCTGGAAGATATCGACCTCTCTGGCGCACGTGGCGTGCTGGTCAACATCACTGCCGGCTTCGATCTGCGTCTGGATGAGTTTGAAACCGTCGGTAATACTATCCGCGCATTCGCTTCTGACAATGCGACCGTGGTTATCGGTACCTCACTGGATCCAGAGATGAATGATGAGCTGCGTGTCACCGTCGTGGCCACCGGCATCGGTATGGATAAGCGTCCGGAAATCACTCTGGTGACCAATAAACCTGCTTCGCAACCGGTTATGGATCACCGCTATCAGCAGCACGGCATGGCGCCGCTGCCGCAGGAGCAGAAACCTGCTGCGAAAGTTGTTAACGAACAGCCGGCCGCTTCCGGTAAAGAGCCTGACTATCTTGATATTCCAGCGTTCCTGCGTAAACAGGCAGATTAAGAATAAGCTGATAATTGGGATTTCCCGCTCTTTGTGCTAAAGTCTTCGCCCGCCGGTAATTTATACTGGCGGTCGGATGGTAATATTGCGAGATAATGCGATGATCAAACAAAGGACACTAAAACGTATTGTTCAGGCGACTGGCGTCGGTTTACATACCGGCAAAAAAGTCACGCTGACTTTACGCCCTGCGTCGGCTAACACCGGGGTCATCTATCGTCGCACCGACTTGAATCCACCGGTTGATTTCCCGGCTGATGCAAAATACGTGCGCGACACCATGCTGAGTACCTGCCTGGTGAACGATGAAGGCGTACGTATTTCAACGGTAGAACACCTGAACGCCGCGCTGGCGGGTCTGGGTATCGATAACATTATTGTGGAAGTCGATGCACCAGAAATTCCAATTATGGATGGCAGCGCAGCACCTTTCGTCTACCTGCTGATGGATGCAGGTGTGGAAGAGCTTAACAGCGCGAAAAAATTTGTACGCGTTAAGCAGGCGGTACGGGTAGAAGATGGTGATAAGTGGGCTGAGATCAAACCGTATAACGGTTTCTCGCTCGATTTCACTATCGATTTCAAACATCCGGCTATCGATTCAAGCTCGCAGCGTTACCAGCTCAACTTCTCGGCTGAGGCATTTGTCCGCCAGATCAGCCGTGCGCGCACCTTTGGCTTTATGCGTGAAATTGAATATCTGCAGTCTAAAGGCCTGTGCCTGGGCGGTAGTTTAGATTGTGCGATTGGCCTTGATGATTTCCGCGTGCTGAATGAAGATGGCCTGCGCTTTGAAGATGAGTTTGTACGACACAAAATGCTGGATGCTATCGGCGATTTGTTTATGTGTGGTCACAACGTGATTGGTGCCTTTTCGGCGTTTAAATCAGGCCATGCGTTAAACAACAAGCTGCTGCAGGCTGTCCTGGCGAAACAGGAAGCCTGGGAGTGGGCCACCTTCGAAGATGAAGCTGAGCTGCCGCTGGCGTTTAAAGCACCTAATTTAGTCCTGGCTTAACAGCCGGTCATAAGAACGGCGGATACCCTGACACTCTCTCCGGTCAGCGGTATCCGCCGTTTTTTTTCGCCTCTCTGATGGCGTGGAAGCCCGCCCGCAAAATGCCCGCCTGTCTGGTGAAATGCTGTACGAAAAGCGTGAAATCCGCCGTAAGCCGCCCGATCTCTGCTGTGGAAGCCGTACATAAGTGCTATTATCTGGCGCTCATATAAGCGGGCTGACAGCATGTCAGCCGCATGGATGTGTTATTAACGTTGCGGACGGATTGTGATCGGACTCTTTTCACGCTGGCGACAATTAGGCAGGCGCTATTTCTGGCCACATCTCCTGCTGGGGATGGTGGCGGCCAGTCTGGGCCTGCCTGCCTGCGCGCAAAACGCCGAGCCTTCCGCCAGCGACTCCCCGGTCAGCAGCCTGTTCACCGGCAATGTGGTTCACTTTGATCACCTGATCCGGCTGCAGGAGAGCGCCCGCCGGCCTGGCGCTAATGTCGATTACTGGCATCAGCACGCTATCCGCACGGTGATCCGCCACCTCTCATTCAGTCTGTCACCGGCCACCGAAGCTGAAGCTGAAATCGCGCTGCCGCTTGCCGTACAGAAGCTGGCGCTGATTGATTCGCTGCAGGCGCTGCTGACATCGCCTGTGCAGCCGCAGCCCGCGCATCTGACACTGCCGTACGCCTGCTATCACTCTCCGATAGCTCATGCCGTTGCTGACTGGCAGGCTACCAGCGATGGTATCCGCGCCGGACCTTTCGTTGCCTGATTACGCCCCCTTTTCCCCTTTTTAAGAGTTAACCGGCCGCGATATCCCGGCTGATAAGAGAAAAATTGAACATGTTAATCAAACTGTTAACGAAAGTGTTTGGCAGCAGCAACGATCGTACGCTGCGCCGCATGCGCAAAGCTGTAGATGTCATCAATAAGATGGAACCTGAGTTCGTCAAACTGTCAGATGATGAACTGAAAGCAAAAACCAATGAATTCCGCGCGCGTCTGGAAAAGGGCGAAGCGCTGGAGAGCCTGATCCCGGAAGCGTTCGCCACCGTACGCGAAGCGAGTAAGCGCGTATTTGGCATGCGCCACTTCGATGTGCAGCTGATTGGCGGTATGGTGCTGAATGAGCGGTGCATTGCGGAGATGCGTACCGGTGAAGGTAAAACGCTGACCGCCACGCTGCCCGCTTACCTGAACGCGCTGAGCGGCAAAGGCGTGCACGTAGTTACCGTCAACGACTATCTGGCACAACGTGATGCAGAGAACAACCGCGCGCTGTTTGAGTTTCTGGGCCTGAGTATCGGTATCAACCTGCCAGGCATGCCTGCGGTTGCCAAGCGTGAAGCTTACGCGGCTGATATCACCTACGGCACCAATAACGAATATGGCTTTGACTACCTGCGCGACAACATGGCATTCAGCCCGGAAGAGCGCGTTCAGCGTAAGCTGCACTATGCGCTGGTGGATGAAGTCGACTCCATTCTGATTGATGAGGCGCGTACGCCGCTGATCATCTCTGGTCCGGCGGAAGATAGCTCCGATCTCTATATCAAAGTTAATAAAATCATCCCGCACCTGGTTCGTCAGGAAAAAGAAGATTCTGACAACTTCCAGGGAGAAGGCGACTTCTGGGTCGATGAGAAAGCGCGTCAGGCGCACATGACTGAACGCGGCCTGGTCAAGGTTGAAGAGCTGCTGGTCAGCCAGGGCATTATGGAAGAGGGCGAGTCGCTCTACTCGCCAACCAATATTATGCTGATGCATCACGTCACCGCTGCGCTGCGGGCGCACGCGCTCTTCACGCGGGACGTCGACTATATCGTTAAAGAGGGTGAGGTCATCATTGTTGATGAGCACACCGGCCGTACCATGCAGGGGCGCCGCTGGTCTGATGGTCTGCATCAGGCTATTGAAGCCAAAGAGGGAGCGGATATCCAGAATGAGAACCAGACGCTGGCGTCCATCACCTTCCAGAACTACTTCCGTCTGTATGAGAAGCTGGCCGGTATGACCGGTACGGCGGACACCGAAGCGTTTGAATTCAGCTCGATTTACAAGCTCGACACTATCGTGGTGCCAACTAACCGTCCGATGGTGCGTAAAGACATGGCCGATCTGGTCTACATGACCGAGAAAGAGAAGATCGATGCCATCATTGAAGATATTCGTACCTGTACGGCAAAAGGCCAGCCGGTGCTGGTGGGGACTATTTCGATTGAGAAATCAGAAGTGGTCTCTAATGAACTGACGCGCGCCGGTATTAAACACAGCGTGCTGAACGCCAAATTCCACGCCAGCGAAGCCGATATTGTGGCGCAGGCAGGCCAGCCGGGAGCGGTGACTATCGCGACCAACATGGCGGGTCGTGGTACCGACATCGTGCTGGGTGGCAGCTGGCAGGCTGAAGTGGCCGCGCTGGAAGCGCCGTCTGAAGAGCAGGTGCAGGCGATTAAAGAGGCGTGGAAACTGCGTCACGATGCCGTACTGGCCTCAGGCGGTCTGCATATCATCGGTACTGAGCGTCATGAATCACGTCGTATCGATAACCAGTTGCGCGGCCGTGCCGGTCGTCAGGGCGATGCCGGCTCTTCTCGCTTCTACCTCTCTATGGAAGATGCACTGATGCGTATCTTCGCCTCCGATCGCGTTTCGAACATGATGCGCAAACTCGGCATGAAGCCAGGTGAGGCGATTGAGCATCCGTGGGTGACCAAAGCGATCGCAAACGCGCAGCGCAAGGTTGAGAGCCGCAACTTCGATATTCGTAAGCAGCTGCTGGAGTATGATGACGTCGCAAACGACCAGCGTCGTGCTATCTACAGCCAGCGTAATGAACTGCTGGATGTCTCTGATGTGTCTGACACCATCAACAGCATTCGTGAGGATGTGTTTAAGGCGACGATCGACACCTATATTCCGCCGCAGTCGCTGGAAGAGATGTGGGACGTGCCGGGCCTGGAAGAGCGTCTGCGCACCGATTTTGATCTCGATCTGCCGGTTGCTGAGTGGCTGGATAAAGAGCCGGATCTGCATGAAGAGACGCTGCGTGAACGGATCATGACCCGCGCGCGCGAAAGCTATGCGGCGAAAGAAGAGGTTGTCGGCACCGAAATGATGCGCAACTTCGAAAAAGGCGTGATGCTGCAGACGCTGGATTCACTGTGGAAAGAGCATCTGGCGGCGATGGACTATCTGCGTCAGGGGATCCATCTGCGCGGCTATGCCCAGAAAGATCCCAAGCAGGAATATAAGCGCGAATCCTTTGCCATGTTTGCGGCAATGCTGGAGTCACTGAAGTATGAAGTGATCAGCACGCTGAGCAAGGTTCAGGTGCGGATGCCGGAAGAAGTTGAAGCGATGGAGCAGCAGCGTCGCGAAGAAGCTGAACGTCTGGCACAGCAGCAGCAGCTGAGTCACGTGGATGATGAAACCGCCGCCGCCGAGGCGCTTGCCGCCCAGGGTGGTGAACGTAAAACCGGGCGTAACGATCCCTGCCCGTGTGGCTCGGGCAAAAAGTATAAGCAGTGTCACGGCCGTCTGGCCTGACCCTGAAAAGGAGCCTGCGGGCTCCTTTTTTTTACGGTTATGACGCCGTTCAGGACGGGTTATTAACATCCGCGCCGCGCTGTTTTACACTTTGCGCACTTTGATAATAAAGCGGGATCAACTCTATGAAGCACCTGCAGGTCGCAGTCGGCATTATCCGTAATGCCAGCCGCCAGATTTTCCTTGCGCAGCGCGCAGCCAGCTCTTATATGGCAAACAAATGGGAGTTCCCCGGCGGAAAAATTGAACAGAATGAAAGTGCGGAGCAGGCGCTGAAGCGTGAGCTTATGGAGGAAACCGGTATTGAGGTGACCCGTGCGACCGCAATCGGCCAGGCTGACCACGCCTATGATGACCTGCGCGTCACGCTGCATTTCTTTCTGGTGGAAGCGTGGCAGGGTGAGCCATGGGGACGCGAGGGGCAGCCGCAGCGCTGGGTAGCGCAGCGCGATCTTATTGCAGAGGAGTTTCCGGCTGCAAACCATGCGCTGATTGCCCGTCTGGTGGCGGACGAACTCTGAAACAGGGGCGCGATGCCCCTGCTGTTTTATTGCTGCTCTTCACTCCACTCATCGCTGTCGGTCTGGTCGCCACTGCTGGGAATGCGTTTTTCCTCTGCGGCCCATTCGCCAAGATCAATCAGCTGACAGCGTTTGCTGCAGAACGGACGCCACGGGCTCAGTTCATCCCACATCACATCTCTGCCGCAGTTCGGGCAGGGTACGGTAATCATCTCTTCCGGCATAATATCCTCTAACAGCAGGCCAGTTCAAAATTCAGGCGGGCAGGCACCGCGCCCTGTTCACTATCCAGCGGCAAAAAACGAATAGCGTAACGGCTTTTATGACCTGAAATCTGCGGATAGAGCGCATCTTCCAGCGTCAGCCGCAGCCGCAGCAGGTCTGCTCCTTCAGCATTGTCCTGATAAAATCCATTCAGGCTGGTCTGATGACGAAATACGCCAGACTGGCGGATAAGATCGAGGATCATCATCAGGCTGTTACGCAGCGGCTCAAGCGATGCCAGCCAGCCAGCTACCTGCGTATCGCGCAGCGTCTGCTCCTGGTGCAGCCAGATGTGCAGGCCAGGTAAATCAAAACTGCAGCAGCCGCCGGGAATGCTGAGACGCTGACGTACCAGCGATATCAGCCGATCGTCACGCAGATGCTGGCCCATACGCGGTGCGCTCAGCAGCTCAGCGGAGAGCTGTTTAAGGCGGTTGCTGAGCTGGCTTACCGTCTGCTCATCAACACCGGGCACATCCAGCCAGGCGCGCAGTTTCTGCTGCTGACGCTCCAGCTCTTTAAGCAGCTCGGTCCGCATATCGCCGCGCTCAAAAATATCCAGCAGGTCGGCAAGAATGCGAAACACGCCCAGTGCGGCAACGGAATGATTCACCGGTACCGTTTCATGCAGCTGATTGAGTAAAAACTCGACGCGCAGCCAGGTGCGCATCTTCTCATTCAGCGGATGCTCAAACAGAACAACTGTACTCATTATCTTAATCCCGTCCGGTTGCTGCCAGGCGCAAATAACGCTGGTGAAGTTCAGCAACCCGCGGCAGCACCTGTTCGGGTGTGCCGCTATTATCAATAATATCATCGGCGCAGGCGAGGCGCTGTTCGCGGCTCACCTGCGCAGCAAGAATACGTTGTGCCTGGCTCAGCGACACGCCGTCGCGCTGACGCGTACGCTGCAGCTGAACCGCTTCATCTACATCGACCACCAGCACGCGATCGGCCTGGCGCTGCAGGTTGTTTTCAATCAGCAGGGGAACCACCCATAGAACATAAGAGGATGACGCCTGCGCCCTGAGCTGTTGAGTACGGGCATTAATCAGCGGATGCAGCAGCTGATTAAGCCAGTTTTTCTCCTGCGGCTGCTGGAAAATAATCTCCCGCAGACGAGCGCGATAGAGCGTGCCTTCTGCCGTCAGAATGGATTCGCCATGGCGTTTTACAATCGCCTGTAGCGCTGGCGTGCCCGGCTCTACCACCTCGCGGGCGATCACATCAGCATCAATGATCTCCACGCCCAGAGCGGCAAAGGCGTTAGCGACGGTGCTTTTACCACTACCAATGCCGCCGGTAAGCGCAACGGTAAACAGCATATTTTTCTCCCGGTATGCAGCGCATCAGAGGGCGGCAGTGTCACAAAAGTGAGAAGACGATCACATACTTAGCGATCGGCTAAATTTACCGGATTGTAGCGTAAGTAAAGTGAAATTCGCACCCTTGCCACCGCCGTTATGGCGCGTATGATAACGACACTGGAGCCGTGAGCGCTACCCGAACTGCGGTTCGTTTTCACTAACCAGGACCCTCTGCTATGCGTATTGAAGAAGATATCAAACTGGGCTTTAAAGATGTGTTAATCCGCCCGAAACGCTCAACGCTCAAAAGCCGTTCTGATGTTGAACTGGCACGTACCTTTACCTTTAAGCACTCCGCTCTGAAGTGGTGCGGGGTGCCGGTTATCGCGGCAAATATGGATACCGTTGGCACGTTCACCATGGCAGAAGCGCTGGCTGGTTTTGAGGTGCTTACTGCAGTTCATAAACACTATAGTATTGATGCATGGCAGGCGTTTATCCAGCGCGTGCCCGCTTCCGTGCTGAATTACGTGATGGTATCAACCGGGACCTCAGAAGCGGATTTCACTAAACTGAATGCGATCTTTGCTCTCTCGCCGCAGCTTCAGTTTATCTGTATCGACGTGGCGAACGGCTACTCAGAGCACTTTGTTGCGTTTCTGCAGCGTGCGCGTGAACGCTTTCCGGATAAGACCATCTGCGCCGGTAACGTCGTGACGGGAGAGATGGTGGAAGAGCTGATCCTGTCAGGTGCGGATATTGTCAAAGTAGGTATCGGCCCGGGATCGGTCTGCACAACGCGCGTCAAAACCGGCGTCGGTTATCCGCAGCTGTCGGCAGTGATTGAGTGCGCCGATGCCGCGCACGGTCTGGGCGGACAGATTGTCAGCGACGGCGGCTGTTCCGTGCCGGGCGATATTGCCAAAGCGTTTGGCGGCGGCGCGGATTTCGTCATGCTAGGCGGTATGCTGGCGGCACACGATGAGTGTGAAGGCACGCTTGTGGAAGAGCAGGGCGAGCAGTTTATGCTGTTTTATGGCATGAGCTCTGAATCGGCGATGAAACGCCACGTGGGCGGCGTAGCGCAATACCGTGCGGCGGAGGGCAAGACCGTACGGCTGCCGCTGCGCGGACCGGTTGCCGAGACCGTCAAAGATATTCTGGGCGGCCTGCGTTCAGCCTGTACCTATGTTGGCGCCGAACGTCTGAAAGAGCTGACCAAGCGTACAACGTTTATTCGCGTGGCAGAGCAGGAGAATCGCGTTTTTAACCGATAAACCTTCCGGACGGGCGCAGCAGGCGCCCGTTAACGTATTACCTCTCCCAGACCAAATACCGGCAGATACATGGCGATAACCAGCGTGCCTACGATCGCTCCGATCACCAGCATCATCGCCGGTTCAAGCGCAGCAGCCAGCGCCTCCGCCCGGTTTGAGGTTTCCGTTTCATGCCACTCTGCCAGCCGGGACAGCATAATATCAAGCGCGCCAGCCTCTTCGCCGGCCCCTGTCAGCTGGGCACAGAGCGGCGTAAACAGCGTATGCTGCTGCAGGGCCTGGTGCAGCGGGGCACCGGCAGCAATATGCGCCTGCAGCTGTACTATCGCTTCGCGCCACAGACGCGCCGTCAGCGTCATCTCCACTGTCTGCAGGCTGTGCAGCAGCGTAAGCCCTGCCTGCTGCGTCAGCTGCAAAATGGCATAAATCTGGCTGAGCTGCGCACCGCGCCAGAGCGGGGCGATCAGCGGCAGGCGCAGGATAAAATGCTGCAGGCACCGCTGCCAGCGCGCGGAGCGGCGTACAATCTGGCGCGCTGCGATGGCACAGCCGGCAGCGATCAGCAGCAGCGGCAGCGCGGTCTGCCGCATGCCTTCTGACAGCGCGACAACGCCTGCGGTAAAGGCGGGCAGTGGTGCATCAAAGCTGGCATAGACGGCAGTAAACTCCGGCAGCACAAACAATAGCATACCGGCACTGACCGCCAGCGCCACCAGCAGGATAAAGAGCGGATAGCGCAGCGCTTTGCCAACCTTCTGGCGCAGCAGCAGGCGCTGCTTTGCCTGCTGCTGCGCCAGCCGCAGGCAGCAGCTGTCGAGCTGTCCGGTGGTTTCGCCGACCTGCATCAGCGCAGAAAAGAGGGGCGGAAAGAGATCGGGCCACGTGCGCAGCGCCTGCGAAAATGCCTCTCCGGCCAGCACCTGCTGCTGCAGACCCGCGAGCACTACGCGCCAGCCGGCATGCGGATGCCCCTGCGCCAGCAGCATCAGGCTTTCAGCCAGCGGTAACCCCGCTTTTAGCAGCGTAGCCAGCTGGTGCATCAGCTCAATTTTTTGCTGCCATTTCCAGTCGCGTCTGCGCCAGCAGCGGCCGCGTTGCCAGCTCACGATCAGCATGCCGCGATCGGCGAGCTGATTCAGCAGCGCGGCCCGATCGCGCAGCAGCGACTCTCCTGCCTGCAGCTCGCCCATGGTGTCCAGCGCCTGCCAGCGGTAGTGATAGAGTTTAGCCATTGTCCAGCCCTACCACGCGCTGCATCTCTTCAAACGATGTCTCCCCGCGGCTCACCGCTTCAAGACCGGCGCTGAGCAGGGTTTTCATTCCCTGCTCGCTGGCGAGAGTCAGCACATGTTCCAGCGGCATCTCTGAAGAGATGGCGTTCTGCAGCCTGCTGTTAACCGGCAGGATTTCAAACAGCGCAAGGCGCCCATAGTAGCCGGAAAAACAGTGGTCACAGCCCGGCGCTCGCCAGGTCTGCAGGGTGCCGGGCCAGAGCGTGGCAGGCAGATGAGCGATAGCCTGTGCTGGCTGGCGACAGTGCAGGCAGAGACGACGAACCAGACGCTGTGCAATCACCAGCTGCAGCGCTGGCCCCAGCAGATAGCCCGGGATCTCCATCTGTCTGAGGCGCGTCAGCGTTTCAGCGGTAGAGTTTGTATGCAGCGTGGAGAGAACCAGGTGGCCGGTTTGTGCCGCTTTTACCGCAATACTGGCCGTTTCACTGTCGCGGATTTCACCGACCATGATCACATCCGGATCCTGACGCAGCAGGGCACGCAGTACGCGATTAAAGTCGAGACCGCTGCGGGGGCGCACCTGAGTCTGATTGATGCCGGTCAGCGGGATCTCTATCGGGTCTTCAACGCTGCAGATATTTTTTTCCGGCACGTTCAGTGCGCTGAGGCTGCTGTAGAGCGTAAAGGTTTTGCCGCTGCCGGTCGGGCCGGTCACCAGAATCAATCCCTGCGGTTTAATCAGAGCCTGTTTCAGCAGACGCAGCTGGGCCAGCGGCATACCGAGTTTATCCAGCGCAATCGCACTGCTTTCACCCTGCAGCAAGCGTACAACGGCTTTTTCGCCGTGGCTGACCGGCAGCGTGGCGAGGCGAAAGGCGGCATCGCTGCCGTTTATCTCCTGGGTAAACTGCCCATCCTGCGGCAGACGCCGCTCTGCAATATCAAGCCCGGCGAGCACCTTCAGCCGCGCCAGCACGGCTGCCGGCTGCACCTCCGGCAAGCGCGGCAGATTATGTAGCACGCCGTCGATGCGCAGCCGGATACGCAATCCCTGCGACTGAGGCTCAATATGCACATCTGAAGCGCGTCGGTGCACGGCCTGATGCAAAATCTGGTTTACCGCCTCGGTTGCTGAGGCTGCGCTGCGCTGCTCAGGCAGCCGCTCATCGGATAGTGACGGGTGCAGCGCCTGCTCCATGCGGGCAGCCGGCCAGCACTCAATCTCTACCTGACGCTGGCAGGCGAACTGCAGCGCCTCCAGCAGCTGCGGGTGGGGAGAGTCGGTAACGGCTACGCGCAGCCGGGTGTCATCATGCTGCAGCAGCCGCGCCTGATAGCGGGCGCACAGCGCCAGCAGTGTCGGATCATGCTCAGCCATTGGTCTCATCCTTATCTGCAAACCGGAACTGGTTCAGACAGTTATCGCGCAGGCTGCTGCTGCTGCTGGTACAGCTGCGCTGCCAGTTAAGCATGCCTTCAGCCGTGTTCCAGACGGGCTGCATCTCCACGCTCAGCCCGCTGAGGTTCTCCTGGCCGGTAAGCGCAATCACGCCACCGGTAACGGTGAGCGAGGCGACATAGCGCGAGCCTCTGGCCGCCGGAATGCCGTGTTCACCAGCCTGACACTGTGCCGGACCGCCGCGCTCAATGGCGCAGAGTTCCACCGCCGTTTTATAGGGCAACATGGTTTGCAGCATGTCAGTCAGCGCTGCGCGCTGCAGGTAATTTTGATAAGCAGGCAGGCCAATTGCGCTGAGAATAGCGACGATGCCGATGACGATCATCAGTTCAATCAGGGTAAAACCGCGTTGTCTTTCCATAGCAGGGCTCCTTTGTTCTGCAGCGCTACGATAAGCAGCACCCGCGGGTGATGAAAGCGTATCGCCTGAAAAACGGAGCGTGCCGCGCAGCCATTTTTAGCGGTTGCAGCAAACGACAGTTGCAGTACCGGGTGGGCTCACAACGCCGGGCAGAACAGGGCCACCGGAAGCGTTATGACGCTGGCCTGTTTTTGCAGCGGCAGCGGCAATGACCGGAGGATGAGAAAGCGCGCTATCGCACGAAGACGCTAAACCCTGCTCTGAATCGTGATATTCTCGGCCTGATTTTGCTAAGGATGAGAGAGATGAAACTGGAACAGGGCTGGATCAGCAGCGCCCGTAAGGTGCCCTCGCCCCACTTTAATGCACGCCCCGACAATGAAGCGCCGTCGCTGCTGGTGATCCACAACATCAGTTTGCCGCCGGGCGAATTTGGCGGGCCGTGGATCGATCGTCTGTTTACCGGCTCGCTGCCTGCCGATGCACACCCCTATTTTGCTGATATCGCGCAGCTGCGCGTGGCAGCGCACTGCCTGATCCGCCGCGACGGTGAGCTGGTACAGTACGTCTCACTAAACGAGCGCGCCTGGCACGCGGGCGTTTCGGCTTTCAGCGGGCGGGAAAACTGCAACGACTTTTCTATTGGTATTGAGCTGGAAGGCACCGACACGCTGCCTTACACCGACGCCCAGTACGCCATGCTGCAGCAGGTCACCGCGCTGCTGCAGCAGCACTATCCGCTGGCCGCCGATCGTATTACCGGCCATAGCGATATTGCACCCGGGCGTAAAACCGATCCGGGCCCGGCGTTTGACTGGTCACGCTATAAACAGGGTACTACTCAGGAGAATACCTGACACTGCAGGAGCCATTATGACGTTGTTTAGTTTGTTACTTGTTCTGGGATGGGAACGCCTGTTTAAAATGGGCGAACACTGGCAGCTGGATCACCGGCTGGAGCCGCTGTTCCGTGGCCGGCAGCGCTTTTCGCTGCCGCGGACGCTTCTGATGACCGCAGCAGCCATGCTGCTGGTGTGGCTGGTGGTCTGGAGTCTGCATGGCCTGCTGTTCGGGCTGCTGCAGCTGCTGTTCTGGATTGTGACCGGACTGCTCTGTATCGGCGCCGGTTCTGCGCGACAGCATTATCATAACTATCTGCAGGCTGCCAGCCGTGATGATGAGGCGGCGCACCAGGCGATGGCTGCAGAGCTGACGCTCATTCATGGCGTGCCGGCAAACTGCAGCGAGCGTGAGTTCCTGCGCGAGCTGCAGAATGCGCTTATCTGGATCAACTTCCGTTTCTATCTCGCTCCGCTGTTCTGGTTCGTGGTCGGAGGGCCGGTGCTGCTGGTGGGGTACGCTTTTCTGCGCGCCTGGCAGAGCTGGCTGGCACGACACGCATCAGATCAGGCACGCGCTGCCTCAGGTGTTGATGCGCTGCTGCACGTGCTGGACTGGATCCCGGTACGGCTGGCGGGCGTCGCTTATGCGCTGCTGGGTCACGGCGAGCGCGCGCTGCCCGCCTGGTTTGCTTCTCTGAGCGACCTCCATCGCGCTCAGTATCAGGTGCTGACCAGCCTGGCGCAGTTCTCGCTGGCGCGCGATCCGCACACGGATAAAGTCGCCACCCCACGCGTGGCGGTGGCGCTGGCAAAACGCACTTCGCTGGTGCTGGTGGTGGTGGTGGCGCTCCTGACTATCTACGGCACGCTGGTGTGATCCGCCGGAGGCACGCCAAAATCGGGCGTGCCATCCTCGCGCCAGCTGAAATATTTCAGGCGCGTATGGCGATTGGGATCCCACAGCGGATCGCCCTCAATTTCCGTGTAGTTGCGGGCGTGATAAACCAGCACGTCGCGTCCCGCTTCATCCGTCGTAAAACTGTTGTGTCCCGGCCCGTACTGCTGATTTTCCCAGCTGGTGGTAAACACCGGCCGCGCTGACTTCTGCCAGGCGATGCGATCGCGCGGATCGGCCTGCACGTCAATACTCAGCATACCCAGACAGTAGTTTTCATCGGTCGCGCTGGCGGAGTAGGTCACAAACAGCCGGTTGCCGTGACGGATCGCCGCCGGACCTTCGTTAACGCTGAAGCCGGCACACTCCCACTCATATTCAGGCCGGCTCAGCATCACCGGCGTGCCTTTAAGCGTCCAGGGGTTAAGCAGCTCGGCCAGATAAAGATTGGAATTACCGGGAATAGCGGGATCTTTTTGTGCCCAGAGATACCAATTTTTACCCTGATGGACGAAATGGGTGGCGTCCAGCGCAAAGCTATCGAACTGCGTTTCGACCCGGCGACAGGGCTGCCAGTAGCCGGTCAGCGGATCGGCATCATCGCAGACCAGCGCATACATGCGATGCTGAAACAGCCCCTCTTTAATTTCCCGGCTCGGCGCTGCCGCAAAGTAGATGACCCACTGACCATTAATGTGGTGCAGCTCGGGCGCCCAGATCAGCTCACTGTATTCACCCTGATCCGGCTTGCGCCAGACGGTAACGGCGGGTGCCTCACGCAGTCCCGCAAGCGTGCTGGCGTGGCGCAGCTCCAGCCGATCGTATTCCGGTACTGAGGCGATAAAGTAGTAGCCAGCGCCGTGCCGCAGAATAAAGGGATCGGCGCGCTGCGTAATAAAAGGGTTAGGCCAGGTCATTTGATCTCTCCGGGTTGAGTGGTTGCGGCCGGGGATGGAGCGGACAAATCGCGAAAGTTAGCGCGGCGCAGCGCCAGGTCATCTTGAATCGTGCGCATCAGCTTGCGATCCACTTTCATCAGGCGCACTACGCCTGCGGTGATCAGGTAGCCGACACCGGGTATTACGGTAAAGAGCAGCATAATGCCGTTGACGGCGCTGGCGGACTGCTGTTTTGCACCCGCGTCATAGCCGTAAACCGACAGCAAAAAGCCGACCATGGCACCAGCAACCGCCAGCCCGACCTTGAGAAAAAAGAGATTGCCGGAAAAGCTCATACCGGTAATACGCTTGCCGGTTTTCCACTCGCCATAGTCATCCACATCGGCCATCAGCGACCAGTGCAGCGGCGAGGGGATCTGATGCAGAATATTCAGCAGGAAATAGGCCACCACCACCGTGACGGTAGCGTGTGGATCGATCCAGTAAAACCCGCAGGAGAAGAGCGCCAGGGCGATATTGGTCCAGAAAAAGACCTTCAGCTTGCACCAGCGGTCGGTGAGATATTTTGCCAGCGTGCTGCCACCCATCATGCCGATCACGCCAAGGCTGATAAACAGCGTGGCAAAATGCGTCGACTGGCCCATGACCCAGGTCACGTAATACATGGTGGCCGCCATGCGGATAAAGCCGGGACAGACGTTGCAGAAGGTCAGCAGCAGAATGCGCACCCACTGATCGTTTTTCCAGATATCGCGCAGGTCTTTCTTCAGATCGTCATGCGTCGGCACCGCAGGCCGGATTCGTTCGCGGACGTTAGCAAAACAGAACAGAAACATCGCCAGGCCAATCAGCGCCAGCACGCTCATCGCCAGCTGATAGCCGCGCGCCTTGTTGTCACCGCCAAACCACTCCGCCATAGGCAGCAGTGAGAGTGAGAGGATCAGCGTGGCGACACCCACCATCACGAAGCGATAAGACTGACAGGAAACGCGCTCGCCCGGATCGCTGGTGATAACGCCGCCCAGTGAACAGTAGGGAATATTGATGGCGGTATAGGTCAGCGACATCAGGAAATAGGTGACAAAGGCCCAGATAACTTTGTTTTCATAGCTCCAGTCCGGCGTGGTAAACATCAGTACGCTGAACAGAACATATGGCACTGAGACCCAGAGCAGCCAGGGACGGAAGCGGCCCCATCGGCTCTGGGTACGATCCGCTATCGCGCCCATGATGGGGTCTGTTACCGCATCCAGCACGCGTACTGAAAGCAGCAGTACGCCGACCAGCGCCGGTGCCAGGCCAAAAACATCGGTGTAAAAGTAGTTCAGAAACAGCATGATCGCGCCACCAATCATGTTACAGCCGGCATCGCCCATGCCATATCCCAGTTTTTCTCTGAATGAGAGTGCAGCACTTTTCATCGTCGTCTCCTGCGACAAGTGGAGCGAAAAGTATCAGCGCAAACGGCAGGCAGGGGTGATCAACAATGAGTCGCGTAGATGGACAAAACGGGTGCAGGGAAAAAAGTGTGAGGACGATCGGCAGAGGTGCCCGGTCAGATGAACCGGGCACGCGGGACTATCAGGCTTTCTGCGTTTTGTTTTTAATGGCGTAACCCACCGCCAGAATAACCAGCCAGACCGGAATCAGCCATACCGAGATCGCCATTCCAGGCGTCATCGCCATGATCACCAGCACGGCGGCCATAAACAGCAGGCAGAGCCAGTTACCGGCCGGGTAGAGCACCGCGCGGAAGCGCGTAGTGACACCCTGCTGATCTTTCTTACGGCGGAATTTCATATGTGCCAGGCTAATCATCGCCCAGTTGATAACCAGGGCCGACACCACCAGAGACATCAGGATGCCAAAGGCTTCTCCCGGCATAAGATAGTTAATCAACACGCACAGCGCGGTAGCGACCGCTGAGACCATAATGGTGGCAACCGGTACGCCACGACGATCAACCCTGAGCAGCGCTTTTGGCGCATTGCCCTGCTGGGCCAGGCCGAACAGCATACGACTGTTGCAGTAAACACAGCTGTTATAGACCGAGAGCGCCGCCGTCAGGATCACGACGTTCAGCGCATTCGCGACCAGCGCATCACCCAGCTCATGGAAGATCAGGACAAACGGACTGGTGTCAGCGGTGACGCGCGTCCAGGGCAGCAGCGACAGCAGCACTGCCAGTGAGCCAATGTAAAAAATCAGAATGCGCCACAGCACCTGATTAGTGGCTTTAGGAATGCTCTCTTCCGGGTTGTCCGCTTCTGCAGCGGTAATGCCTACCAGCTCCAGGCCGCCAAAGGAGAACATAATAATCGCCATCATCATAACCAGACCGGTCATGCCGTGCGGCAGAAAGCCGCCCTGAGCCCACAGGTTGCTGACGGATGCCTGCGGACCGGCGTTGCCGCTGAACAGCAGCCAGCCGCCAAACAGGATCATGCCGATAACGGCCACGACTTTGATAATGGCGAACCAGAACTCCATCTCACCAAACACTTTGACGTTGGTCAGGTTAATGGCATTGATGACGACAAAGAAAATAGCGGCGCTGGCCCAGGCAGGAAAATCGGGATACCAGAACTGAATATATTTGCCGACGGCGCTGAGTTCGGCCATTGCAACCAGCACATAGAGCACCCAGTAGTTCCAGCCAGAGGCGAAGCCGGCAAAATTGCCCCAGTATTTGTAGGCAAAATGGCTGAAGCTGCCGGCAACCGGCTCCTCAACCACCATTTCGCCCAGCTGGCGCATAATTAAAAAGGCGATAAATCCGGCAATGGCATAACCCAGAATCACGGCCGGGCCGGCAGATTTAATAACCGATGCGCTACCCAGAAACAGGCCGGTGCCGACGGCACCGCCCAGCGCGATCAGCTGGATATGGCGATTCTTCAGGCCGCGATGCAGCGCTTCGCCATGCTGTTGTTCCATACAAACCTCTTTGTATTGTTATTGTGCGCCTGCAGTGCCCGCACTTAAGGCTGTGATACTGCGTGTAATCTTTTCTTTACGAATTCAGACTGGCTCTCTGTAGCGAGACGCTATTCAGGCGACCAGAATAGTGATAAGCGCGCGACTTTGCACCTGCTTTTGCTTTTTGTGCTAAGGAGTGATGGAAAAAGCAGCGATTTACTCTGTGGTTTCCCTTGCGCTATTTCTGCCATGAATAATGCTTAAACACGAATAGCTTTCGCTTATGGCGTATAAGAGAAACGACCGCTTTTGCAGTGTAAGGTTTGGTAAAAGTGAAATCTGTTAACAACTTCGCGCAGTTGTTTCTTTTTCCTGTTACTACGGCGGCTTAAGGCGTGATGCCTGGGTTCAGGGCTATATCGGGCTGGAAGTAGGAGAGTGGCCATATAGACACAAGGTGAATACTTTGTTACTTTACGGGCACCATTTTTCAATTGGTATTACCAATTTACTCCAGACGTTTGGCTTATAAGAAGGGAAGATGGCTTATAGTAAAATTCGCCAGCCCAAGCTCTCCGATGCGATAGAGCAGCAGCTGGAATCCCTGATTATGGAAGGGACCCTTCAGCCGGGTGAGAAACTGCTCCCCGAGCGCGAACTGGCCAAACAGTTTGATGTCTCACGTCCATCGCTACGCGAAGCGATTCAGAGTCTGGAAGCCAAAGGTTTACTGCTGCGTCGCCAGGGTGGCGGCACATTTGTGCAGCAGAACCTCTGGCAGAGCTTAAGCGACCCCCTGGTCGGGCTGCTGGCCCAGCATCCGGAATCTCAGTTCGATCTGCTGGAAACCCGTCATGCGCTGGAAGGCGTGGCTGCCTACTACGCAGCGCTACGCGGTACCGATGAAGATCTGCAGCGTATTCGCGACTGCCATCTTCAGATTCAGCAGGCGCAGGAGAGCGGCGATCTCGACGCCGAAGCGGACGCCGTCATGAAGTATCAGATTGCGGTCACGGAAGCGGCGCATAATGTGGTGCTGCTGCACCTGCTGCGCTCCATGAGCCCGATGCTGGAACAAAACGTACGTCAGAATTTCGAATTGCTCTACGCTCGCCGCGAAATGCTGGCGAAAGTGAGCGAGCATCGCGCCAGTATTTTTGCGGCGATTGTGGCGCGCGAGCCGGAACAGGCCCGCGAAGCCTCGCATCGTCATCTGGCGTTTATAGAGGAAATCTTGCTGGACAGAAGTCGGGAGCAGAGCCGTCGTGAACGCTCCCTGCGTCGTTTACAGCAACGCAAGGAATAACGTACGGCAACGAACGTGCGACATAAACGACGGGCCTGTCTTCTTGTGCTGTGAACCTGAAGCACAACACAAGCAGACAGGCTCCTGATAATTCAACGTATTAGACACAGATAAGGAATACCCCCCATGTCAGAACGTTTACAGAATGACGTGGATCCGATCGAAACTCGTGACTGGCTACAGGCGATCGAATCGGTCATCCGTGAAGAAGGTGTTGAGCGTGCGCAGTATCTGATTGATCAGGTCCTGAGCGCTGCCCGCAAAGGTGGTGTAAAAGTAGCTGGCGGTGGCGGTGCTGCTGCTGCGATCAGCAACTATATCAACACCATTGCGACAGAAGATGAGCCGGACTATCCGGGCAACACCTCTCTCGAACGTCGTATCCGTTCCGCAATTCGCTGGAACGCCATTGTTTCAGTTCTGCGTGCGTCGAAGAAAGATCTGGAGCTGGGGGGACACCTCTCTTCTTTCCAGAGCTCTGCCACAATCTATGAAGTGTGCTTCAACCACTTCTTCCGCGCACGCAGCGAAAAAGATGGCGGCGATCTGGTCTACTTCCAGGGTCACATTTCTCCAGGCATCTACTCACGTGCGTTCCTTGAAGGACGTCTGACTGAAGAGCAGATGAATAACTTCCGTCAGGAAGTGCACGGCAACGGCCTGTCATCCTATCCGCATCCAAAACTGATGCCGGACTTCTGGCAGTTCCCGACCGTTTCAATGGGTCTGGGTCCGCTGAACGCTATCTATCAGGCGAAGTTCCTGAAGTACCTGGAGCATCGCGGCCTGAAAGATACGTCTGGTCAGACGGTGTACGCTTTCCTTGGCGATGGCGAGATGGATGAACCGGAATCCAAAGGTGCTATCACCATTGCGACCCGTGAGAAGCTGGACAACCTGGTCTTCATCATCAACTGTAACCTGCAGCGTCTGGATGGCCCGGTCACCGGTAACGGTAAGATCATCAACGAGCTGGAAGGCATTTTTGCCGGTGCTGGCTGGAACGTGATCAAAGTGATCTGGGGCGGACGCTGGGATGAGCTGCTGAAGAAAGACACCAGCGGCAAACTGATTCAGCTGATGAACGAAACCGTTGACGGCGACTATCAGACCTTTAAATCACGCGACGGCGCCTATGTGCGCGAGCACTTCTTCGGTAAATACCCGGAGACCGCTGCGCTGGTGAAAGACTGGTCCGACGAAGAGATTTTCGCACTGAACCGCGGCGGCCACGATCCGAAGAAAATCTATGCTGCCCTGAAAAAGGCGCAGGAGACCAAAGGTCAGCCAACGCTGATTCTGGCTCATACCATTAAAGGTTATGGTATGGGTGATACCGCGGAAGGCAAAAATATCGCCCACCAGGTCAAGAAGATGAACATGGATGGCGTACGCTACATCCGCGATCGCTTCAATGTGCCAGTGGCTGATGAGAAAATCGAAGAGCTGCCTTACGTCACCTTTGAAAAAGGCTCAGAAGAGTACAACTACCTGCACGGCCAGCGTGAGAAGCTGGGTGGCTATCTGCCAACCCGTCAGGCGGAGTTCACTGAGAAGCTGGAAATGCCGACGCTGGAAGAGTTCAAACCTCTGCTGGAAGAGCAGAGCAAAGAGATCTCTACCACGATCGCTTTCGTGCGCGCGCTGAACGTGATGCTGAAGAACAAGTCGATCAAAGATCGTCTGGTGCCAATCCTCGCGGATGAAGCACGTACTTTTGGTATGGAAGGCCTGTTCCGTCAGATCGGTATCTACAGCCCGAACGGCCAGCAGTATACGCCGCAGGACCGCGAGCAGGTTGCTTACTATAAAGAAGATGAGAAAGGCCAGATTCTGCAGGAAGGGATCAACGAGCTGGGCGCAGGTTCATCCTGGCTGGCAGCGGCGACCTCTTACAGCACCAACAACCTGCCGATGATCCCGTTCTACATCTACTACTCCATGTTTGGCTTCCAGCGCATTGGCGATCTGATGTGGCTGGCGGGCGATCAGCAGGCGCGTGGCTTCCTGGTTGGCGGTACGTCGGGCCGTACGACGCTGAACGGCGAAGGTCTGCAGCATGAAGATGGCCACAGCCATATTCAGTCGCTGACCATCCCTAACTGCATCTCCTACGATCCTTCCTACGCGTATGAAGTGGCGGTGATCATGCAGGATGGCCTGGTGCGTATGTATGGTGAAGCGCAGGAAAACATCTATTACTACATCACCACGCTGAACGAAAACTACCATATGCCGGCGATGCCGCAGGGTGCGGAAGAGGGTATCCGTAAGGGTATCTACAAGCTGGAAGAAGTCGAAGGCAAGAAAGGCAAAGTGCAGCTGCTGGGCTCAGGCTCTATTCTGCGCCACGTGCGCGAAGCGGCACAGATTCTGGCGAAAGAGTACGGTATCGGCTCTGATGTCTACAGCGTAACCTCGTTCACCGAGCTGGCGCGAGATGGTCAGGATTGCGAACGCTGGAACATGCTGCATCCGACTGAAACGCCACGCGTGCCTTACATCGCTCAGGTGATGAACGATGCGCCGGCCGTAGCGTCAACCGACTACATGAAGCTGTTCGCAGAACAGGTCCGCAGCTACGTGCCAGCCAGCGACTACCGCGTGCTGGGTACCGATGGCTTCGGTCGTTCTGACAGCCGTGAAAATCTGCGTCATCACTTCGAAGTGGATGCGTCATATGTGGTAGTGGCTGCGCTGGGTGAGCTGGCTAAACGCGGTGAAATCGAGAAGCAGGTGGTAGCGGACGCTATCGCTAAATTCGATATCGACGCTGATAAAGTTAACCCGCGTCTGGCTTAAGAGGTAAAGAGTAATGGCTATCGAAATTAACGTACCGGATATCGGGTCAGACGAAGTTGAAGTCACCGAAATTTTGGTGAAGGTGGGCGACAGCGTTGAAGCTGAGCAGTCGCTGATCTCTGTGGAAGGCGATAAAGCCTCGATGGAAGTGCCTTCGCCGCAGGCGGGCGTGGTTAAAGAGATCAAAATCGCCGTCGGTGACAAAGTGAATACCGGCTCGCTGATTATGGTGTTTGACGCTGAAAGTGCGGCAGAAGCTGCACCGGCTGCCGAAGAGAAAAAAGCAGAAGCCGCGCCGGCTCCTGCTGCTGCAACGGCAACCGCCAGCAAAGAGGTTAACGTACCGGATATCGGTGGTGATGAAGTCGAAGTCACAGAGATCCTGGTTAAAGTGGGCGACAAGGTTGAAGCTGAGCAGTCGCTGATCACCGTTGAAGGCGACAAAGCTTCAATGGAAGTGCCTGCGCCGTTTGCTGGCGTAGTGAAAGAGATCAAAATCGCTACCGGCGATAAAGTGAACACCGGTTCACTGATTATGATCTTTGACGCAGAAGGCGACGCACCGGCTGCCGACGCGAAACCGCAGATGAAAGAAGAGGCGACCTCCGCCCCGGCTGCAGCTGCAGGCGCGAAAGAGGTAAACGTACCGGATATCGGCGGTGATGAAGTTGAAGTGACCGAGGTACTGGTGAAAGCGGGCGATAAAGTCACCGCTGAGCAGTCGCTGATTGTGGTTGAAGGCGATAAAGCCTCTATGGAAGTGCCGGCGCCGTTTGCCGGTACGGTAAAAGAGCTGAAAGTGGCCACCGGTGACAAAGTCAGTACCGGCTCACTGATCATGATCTTTGAAGTGGAAGGCGGCGCACCATCGCCAGCACCGGCAGCCAAACCGGAAGCGGTCGCCGCGCCGGCGAAAGCGGAGGCTAAACCCGCTGCAGCACCTGCGCCGGCTAAAGCGGAAGCGAAAAGTGAGTTCGCTGAGAATGACGCCTATGTGCACGCCACGCCGGTGATCCGTCGTCTGGCGCGCGAGTTTGGCGTTAACCTGGCGAAGGTGAAAGGCACCGGGCGTAAGGGCCGCATCCTGAAAGAGGATGTGCAGACTTACGTGAAAGAGGCGGTGAAACGCGCTGAGGCTGCGCCAGCTGCTGCTGCAGGCGGCGGTCTGCCAGGCATGCTGCCATGGCCGAAGGTAGACTTCAGCAAGTTTGGTGAAGTGGAAGAAGTGGAGCTGGGCCGTATCCAGAAAATCTCTGGTGCTAACCTGAGCCGTAACTGGGTCATGATCCCGCACGTTACGCACTTCGATAAAACCGATATCACCGATCTGGAAGCGTTCCGCAAGCAGCAGAACGCGGAAGCCGAGAAACGCAAGCTGGATGTGAAGTTCACCCCGGTGGTGTTCATCATGAAAGCGGTTGCGGCGGCCCTGGAGCAGATGCCGCGTTTCAACAGCTCGCTGTCTGAAGATGGTCAGAAACTGACGCTGAAGAAATACATCAACATCGGCGTGGCGGTTGATACGCCAAATGGTCTGGTGGTTCCGGTGTTCAAGGATGTTAATAAGAAAGGCATCACTGAACTCTCGCGTGAGCTGATGGCAACCTCGAAGAAAGCGCGCGATGGCAAACTGACCGCCAGCGATATGCAGGGCGGCTGTTTCACCATCTCCAGCCTTGGCGGCCTTGGCACGACGCACTTCGCGCCTATCGTCAACGCGCCGGAAGTGGCGATCCTTGGCGTCTCCAAATCGGCCATGGAGCCGGTCTGGAACGGTAAAGAGTTTGCACCGCGTCTGATGATGCCGATCTCGCTCTCGTTTGACCACCGCGTGATCGACGGTGCTGATGGTGCGCGTTTCATCACCATCATCAACAATATGCTGTCTGATATTCGCCGTCTGGTGATGTGAAGTTAATCAAGGCCGGCAAATGCCGGCCTTGTTGTAAGCATTCAGTTGTTACCGCGGTTGGCAGTTTATTAACAATTCTGTAAACTCTCGCGGTGAAATGTCCCGGTGGCGACAGGGTAGCATGAGCCTGGGAAAGGTCGCTCTGACCGCCGGCAATCTAACAAGAGGTCATGATGAGTACAGAGATTAAAACTCAAGTCGTGGTACTTGGGGCAGGTCCTGCAGGTTACTCTGCAGCCTTCCGTTGCGCTGACTTAGGTCTGGAGACCGTTCTGGTTGAGCGCTACAACACCCTCGGTGGTGTTTGTCTGAACGTAGGCTGTATCCCGTCAAAAGCGCTGCTGCACGTCGCGAAAGTGATTGAAGAAGCGAAAGCGCTGGAAGAGCACGGCATCGTGTTTGGTCAGCCGCAGACAGACATTAACAAGATCCGCACCTGGAAAGAGAAGGTGATCAACCAGCTGACCGGCGGTCTGGCCGGAATGGCGAAAGGCCGTAAGGTCAAAGTCGTAAACGGTCTGGGTAAATTCACCGGTGCCAACACCCTGGTGGTTGAAGGTGAGGGTGGCGCAACCACCATCAACTTCGATAACGCAATCATCGCCGCAGGCTCACGCCCTATCGAGCTGCCGTTTATCCCGCATCACGATCCGCGCGTCTGGGACTCTACGTCAGCGCTGGAGCTGCGTGAAGTGCCGAAGCGTCTGCTGGTCATGGGCGGCGGCATCATCGGTCTGGAGATGGCGACAGTTTACCATGCGCTGGGTTCAGAGATTGACGTGGTTGAGATGTTTGACCAGGTGATCCCGGCAGCGGATAAAGACGTGGTTAAAGTCTTTACCAAGCGTATCAGTAAGAAATTCAATCTGATGCTGGAAACCAAAGTCACCGCGGTTGACGCGAAAGATGACGGTATCTATGTGTCGATGGAAGGTAAAAAAGCGCCTGCTGAGGCGCAGCGCTATGACGCGGTGCTGGTCGCCATTGGCCGCGTGCCAAACGGTAAAGGCCTCGACGCCGGTAAAGCGGGCGTGGAAGTGGACGAGCGCGGCTTTATCCGTGTCGATAAGCAGATGCGTACCAATGTGCCGCACATCTACGCTATCGGTGATATCGTGGGTCAGCCTATGCTGGCGCACAAAGGCGTGCACGAAGGCCACGTTGCCGCTGAGGTCATCTCTGGTCTGAAGCACTACTTCGATCCGAAAGTGATCCCATCCATCGCCTACACCGAGCCGGAAGTTGCATGGGTAGGTCTGACTGAGAAAGAAGCCAAAGAGAAGGGCATCAGCTACGAAGTCTCCACCTTCCCATGGGCGGCCTCAGGCCGTGCTATCGCTTCTGACTGCGCTGACGGCATGACCAAGCTGATCTTTGACAAAGAGACGCATCGCGTTATCGGCGGTGCTGTAGTCGGCACCAACGGCGGCGAGCTGCTGGGTGAAATCGGTCTGGCGATCGAAATGGGTTGTGATGCCGAAGATATCGCGCTCACCATCCATGCGCACCCGACGCTGCATGAATCAGTTGGCCTTGCCGCTGAAATCTTTGAGGGCAGCATCACCGATCTGCCAAACGCGAAAGCGAAGAAGAAATAAGTTTCACTTCTGCGATCAACGGCTCCTGCGGGGGCCGTTTTTTTTTGCTGTTACAGCCGCAGGCATAACTAAAGGTTAGCCAGATCATTTTCTGCCACGCTGAAAGTTATGATCTGAAAACCGCCTGCCGCATATCTGCCGCTTTTTTTTCCGTCTGCAGGGGAATACCCGGACAGTTATGCCGGAAATTGGCTGGATGTTGCTTTTTTGTAAACAGATTAACAATCAGGCGAAATCCTGCTATGCTGGCCGACGCAGAACCGGGCACCTCACCCTACTGTTTAACAGCATCAAGGTGTACCGGAAAGCTATACAATGAGAGCGAGGAGAACGTCGTGCTAGAAGAATACCGTAAGCACGTTGCCGAGCGTGCTGCCCAGGGAATCGTACCTAAGCCGTTAGATGCTTCCCAGATGGCCGCGCTGGTTGAACTGCTGAAAAGCCCGCCTGCGGGTGAAGAAGAATTTCTGGTTGACCTGCTGGTTAACCGCGTCCCGCCAGGCGTTGATGAAGCCGCCTATGTTAAAGCCGGTTTCCTGGCTGCTGTCGCAACGGGCGAAGCCCACTCTCCTCTGGTTACGCGCGAGAAAGCTGTTGAACTGCTGGGCACCATGCAGGGTGGCTATAACATCCACGCGCTGATTGAAGCACTCGACGACGAAGCGCTGGCACCGATTGCCGCTGAAGCGCTGTCCCATACGCTGCTGATGTTCGACAACTTCTACGATGTGGAAGAGAAAGCCAAAGCGGGTAACGCCCACGCAAAAAAAATCCTGCAATCCTGGGCTGATGCCGAGTGGTTCCTGAAGCGTCCTAAGCTGGCTGAAAAAATCACCACCACCGTGTTCAAAGTGACCGGCGAAACCAACACCGACGACCTCTCTCCGGCGCCGGATGCGTGGTCGCGCCCGGATATTCCACTGCATGCGCTGGCGATGCTGAAAAACCCGCGTGATGGTATTGAGCCAGACGAGGCGGGCAACATTGGCCCGATCAAACAGATTCAGGCGCTGCAGCAGAAAGGCTTCCCGCTGACGTATGTCGGCGACGTCGTCGGTACCGGCTCATCACGTAAATCCGCCACCAACTCGGTGCTGTGGTTTATGGGTGAAGATATCCCGTACGTGCCGAACAAAAAGGGCGGCGGTCTGTGCCTCGGCGGTAAAATTGCCCCGATTTTCTTCAACACCATGGAAGATGCCGGCGCGTTGCCGATCGAACTGGATGTTGAGCGCCTGAACATGGGCGATGTGATTGACGTTTACCCGTATAAAGGCGAAGTCCGCAGTCACGAAACCAATGAACTGCTGGCAACCTTTGAACTGAAAACCGATGTGCTGCTGGATGAAGTCCGCGCCGGCGGCCGTATTCCGCTGATTATCGGTCGCGGCCTGACGACGAAAGCACGCGAGTCACTCGGCCTGCCGGCAAGCGACGTCTTTGTGCAGGCGAAAGATATCGCCACCAGCACGCGCGGCTACTCGCTGGCGCAGAAGATGGTGGGCCGCGCCTGTGGCGTTGAGGGTATTCGTCCGGGCGCGTACTGCGAGCCGAAGATGACCTCTGTGGGTTCACAGGATACCACCGGTCCGATGACGCGCGATGAGCTGAAAGACCTGGCGTGCCTCGGCTTCTCCGCCGATCTGGTGATGCAATCCTTCTGCCACACCGCGGCCTATCCGAAGCCGGTTGATGTGACCACGCACCATACGCTGCCGGATTTCATCATGAACCGCGGTGGCGTCTCGCTGCGTCCGGGCGATGGTATTATTCACAGCTGGCTGAACCGTATGCTGCTGCCGGATACCGTTGGCACCGGCGGTGACTCACACACCCGCTTCCCGATTGGCATCTCTTTCCCGGCGGGTTCCGGCCTGGTGGCGTTTGCCGCTGCGACTGGCGTGATGCCGCTCGATATGCCGGAATCGGTGCTGGTGCGCTTTAAGGGCACCATGCAGCCGGGCATTACGCTGCGCGATCTGGTACACGCTATCCCGCTGTACGCGATTAAGCAGGGCCTGCTGACGGTAGAGAAGAAGGGCAAGAAAAACATCTTCTCCGGCCGTATTCTGGAGATCGAAGGTCTGCCGGATCTGAAAGTTGAGCAGGCTTTTGAGCTGTCTGATGCCTCCGCTGAGCGTTCTGCTGCCGGTTGTACCATCAAGCTGGATAAAGCGCCGATCATCGAGTACCTGAACTCCAACATCGTCCTGCTGAAGTGGATGATCTCGGAAGGCTACGGCGATCGCCGTACGCTGGAGCGCCGCGTTGAGGGCATGGAGAAATGGCTGGCCGATCCGCAGCTGCTGGAAGGCGATGCAGATGCAGAATACGCTGCGGTGATCGAGATCGATCTGGCGGATATCAAAGAGCCGATTCTGTGTGCACCAAACGATCCGGATGATGCGCGCTGGCTCTCTGACGTGCAGGGCGAGAAGATTGACGAAGTGTTTATCGGCTCCTGCATGACCAATATCGGTCACTTCCGCGCGGCCGGTAAGCTGCTGGACGCGCATAAGGGCCAGCTGCCGACGCGTCTCTGGGTGGCTCCGCCAACCAAGATGGATGCGGCGCAGCTTACCGAAGAGGGCTACTACAGCGTCTTTGGTAAAAGCGGTGCGCGTATTGAGATCCCGGGCTGTTCGCTCTGCATGGGTAACCAGGCACGCGTGCAGGACGGTGCGACGGTGGTCTCCACGTCGACCCGTAACTTCCCGAACCGTCTGGGTAACGGCGCCAACGTCTTCCTGGCATCAGCCGAGCTGGCTGCCGTCGCTTCGCTGCTTGGCAAACTGCCAACGCCGGACGAGTATCAGCAGTTTATGGTGCAGGTGGATAAAACGGCCGACGACACCTATCGCTATCTCAACTTTGACCAGCTGGGTCAATATACCGAGAAAGCGGACAGCGTGATTTTCCAGACCGCCGTATAACGCGACGGGTAAATCGGGGGGGATGATGCAAATCATCCCCCTTTTTTATGCCTTTTTTACCGGCGGCACTCCCGGCATAATGCGAGCGCGATCCCACTTTATTACGCGCGCTGCGCTCAGAATGCACATAAACGTGCAGTCCGGCGCGCTACTGGTATGAGGTAACCCAATGGAGTATGAATTTTTACGCGATATCACCGGCCAGGTCAGGGTGCGCATGTCGATGGATCACGAAGCGGTAGGCCACTGGTTTAACGAAGAGGTCCGCGACAACGCCGGGCTGCTGGATGAAGTGGAAGCGGCGGCGCGTGCGGTAAAAGGCACCCATCAGCAGTGGCAGCGTATCGGACATGAGTACACGCTGTGGCTGGATGAAGAAGAGGTGATGATCCGCGCTAACCAGCTGGCACTTGAGGATGAGGGGCTGGAAGAGGGCATGGCCTACTACGATGAAGAGAGTCTCTCATTCTGCGGCGTGGATGACTTTCTGGCGGTGATCGCGGCTTACCGGCAGTTTATAGCGGGCAGATAACCCGCACAGCCCTATGCCGCACCGTTACTTAACGTAGGCCAGCAGGCTCAGTGAATCACGCGCCAGCGATTTGCACTTCTTATCGTTATTGATTGCAATGCCACTCAGATCTTTATAGCTCTCTTCGCCCAGCGCTTTCATGTTGTAGCTGCTGTAGTTGCTCAAATCCCAGCGGTTCTGCTGGGCAAAAAACACCAGCGCTTTGCGGATTTGTGCATCCGGCAGCGCCTGGTAGCCGCAGTCGTTTTTCAGATAGACAAAGACCGCCGTCAGGTCAGCCAGATCTTCCGCTTCAGACTCGCTCAGCGCAAAACTGCTGGTGGAGAAGCCAAAGAGTCCCGCCAGCAGCAGGATCTTAATGCTTTTTGTCATAATGGTTCTCAGCAAAGGACAATCCATTGACGTTAGCACAGTTACCGTCCGGATTCCGCTTCTTTTACCCCGGCGACGGGCAGGCTACTATTTTGCTGCCCGGCACTTGACCCTCCCGCAGGGGCAGGGTTTAGGCTGGGTGCCTCATTATCACAAGGATATGCGTATGCAACGTCGCACTTTTCTCAAACTGACCGCGGCGCTCAGCGCGGCAGGCGCACTGCCGCTATGGAGCCGCTCACTGATGGCGGCTACGCGGCCGCTGCTGCCGATCCCTGCGCTGCTTGAGCCAGATGCGCGCGGTCACTACAGCCTTACCGCCATGACGGGCAGCACGCAGTGGCAGGGTAAAGCGGTGCCGACATGGGGCTATAACGGCAGCCTGCTCGGGCCGGTTCTGCGCCTGCAGCGCGAGAAGCGCGTCACGGTCAATATTCATAACCGGCTGCCGGAAGCGACCACCGTACACTGGCACGGCCTGGCGATTCCGGGTGACGTGGATGGAGGCCCGCAGGCGATTATCGCGCCCGGTGCCACGCGGCAGGTGAGCTTTACCCCCGATCAGCCGGCGGCGACCTGCTGGTTTCATCCGCATCTGCACGGCAAAACCGGTCATCAGGTGGCGCAGGGATTAGCCGGGCTGGTGCTGCTGGAGGATGAAGCGTCCGGCAAGCTGCGTCTGCCGATGCAGTGGGGAGCCGATGACGTACCGCTGATTTTCCAGGATAAACAGCTTAACAGCGCCGGCACGCATATCGATTATCAGCTGGATGTGATGCGCGCGGCGGTAGGCTGGTTTGGCGATATGATGCTGACCAACGGCGTGCAGTATCCGCAGCACGCCGTGCCGCGCGGCTGGCTGCGGCTGCGGCTGCTTAACGGCTGTAACGCCCGCTCGCTGGAGATCGCCACCAGCGATAAACGACCAGTCTATGTGGTGGGCAGCGATGGCGGACTGCTCGCTGAACCGGTACAGGTGACGTCGCTGTCACTGCTGCCGGGCGAGCGCTTTGAGGTGCTGATCGATACCTCTGACGGGCAGCCTTTTGATATCGTCACGCTGCCGGTGACGCAGATGGGGATGACGCTGCCGCCGTTTGATCGGCCACTGCCGCTGGTGCAGATCCTGCCGCTGCGCATTATGGCGAGCGGGACGCTGCCGGACACCCTGGTGGATCTGCCGCCGCTGCCTGCCAGTGACGGCGTACAGAACCGCTGGCTGCAGCTGATGATGGATCCGCAGCTGGATAAGCAGGGGATGCAGGCGCTGATGGATCGTTATGGCCATCAGGCGATGGGGGGCGCGGCAGACCACGGCGCGGCAGAGACGCACAGCGGACACGATGCCATGCCAATGGAACAGAGCGAACATGGCGCGATGCCGATGGATCACGGTGCGCACGACGCTGCCGCATACGATTTTCACCACGGCAATAAGATCAACGGTGAAGCGTTTAACATGCAGAAGCCGATGTTTGCCGTGCCGCTGGGTAAAACCGAGAAGTGGACGATTTCAGGCGAGGGCGATGCGATGCTGCATCCGTTCCATATTCACGGTGCACAGTTCCGTATCCTGTCAGAAAACGGCAAGCCGCCCACCGCGCATCGTGCCGGCTGGAAAGATATGGTTAACGTCAACGGCTGGCGCAGTGAAGTCTTAGTAAGGTTCGACTATGCTGCCAGCGCGGAGCATGCCTATATGGCACACTGCCATCTGCTGGAGCACGAAGATACCGGCATGATGCTCGGCTTCACGGTCGCGTAGCGGGGCCAGACGACCGCAAGGGCGGCATCTGAGCCGCTCGGCGTCAGCCGCCGTCTGCCGCCTCCAGCGCCTGGCTGATATCCGCAATCAGGTCGTCCGGATGCTCAATCCCGATCGACAGGCGCACCGTCGCGTCGCTGATGCCAATGCGCTGACGTACCGCCAGCGGCACGCCAGAGTGGGTGGTGCTGGCCGGATGGCTGGCGAGCGACTCGGTGCCGCCCAGGCTTACCGCCAGCTTAAACAGCGTCAGCGCGTTGAGAAAGCGGAAAGCCGCAGGTTCATCGCCCTGAATATCAAAGGAGAAGGTCGAGCCGGCGCCGCTGCACTGACGCCGGTACGTTTCTCCGGCCGCACTCTGTGCGTCAAGATAGGGCAGCCAGAACAGCGCCGCGACCTGAGGCCGGTCGCGCAGGAAGGCGGCGACCCGTTCCGCATTTGCGGCGGCTTTCTCCATGCGCAGCGCCAGCGTCTCCAGCGAACGGCCAATCATCCAGCTTGAGTGCGGGTCGAGCTGCGTGCCGATCGCGCTGCGCAGCGCGCGCACAGATTTCATCAGCGTCCGGCTGCCCAGCGCGGCGCCGGCGATAAGGTCGGAGTGGCCGCCCACATATTTGGTCAGCGAATAGAGCGAGATATCTGCGCCATGCTGCAGCGGATGCTGAAACAGCGGCCCCAGCAGCGTATTATCGCAGGCGATAACCGGACGCGAACCCTGCTGCTGTGCAATGACATCCGCCACCTGCGCAATAAGCCGGATATCCACCAGGCTGTTGGTGGGGTTGGCCGGCGTCTCGATCAGGATCAGGGCGACCCGGCCACGCTGCCACGCCAGCTTCGCCGCCTCATAAACCTTATCTTCATCCGTACCCTCGCTGAACCCTACGGCTTTAATTTCCAGATCGTGCAGCGTCTTGCTCAGCAGAGTTTCTGTGCCGCCATACAGCGGCTGTGAATGCAGGATCACCTCGCCCGGCCGCGCAAACGCAAGCAGCGTAGTGGCAATGGCTGACATACCGGAAGAGAAGAGCACCGCGCTCTCAGCGCCCTCATAGATAGCCAGGCGATCTTCAACGATTTCGCTGTTGGGATGGTTAAAGCGTGAATAGACCAGTCCGCCACTCTGGCCAGCAGGCGGCTGACGGCGACCCGATACATAATCAAAAAAATCTTTGCCCTCTTCGGCACTGTTGAAAACAAAGGTTGAGGTAAGAAACACCGGCGGTTTTACCGCGCCTTCTGACAGCCGCGGATCGTAACCGTAATTAAGCATCTGCGTTTCCGGATGCAGCATGCGCCGATCGGAAGGTTCTTTATTGCTGGATGAGTTTGCCATAGCAGCTCCGGCTGAATCAGGATAAAGCGCGTAAACCCTGCTATAGAGTTAATGCCATCGCGGAAAATTTTGCTACGTAATCGTTTGCGTTTTGTGTGCGCCGTTAGCCATCAGGCGCATTGTGATAGACTGCGGAGCTTTCTGAAAACCTTAACCAGGCGAACGCAATGAAACACACCGTTGATGTGATGATCTCCCGGGAGGAGATTGCAACCCGTATTGCCGAGCTGGGCAAACAGATCAGTGAAGCCTACCGCGACAGCGGCAGCGAGATGGTGCTGGTTGGTCTGCTGCGCGGCTCCTTTATGTTTATGGCCGATCTGTGCCGGGAAATTGACGTCCCGCATGAGGTCGACTTTATGACCGCCTCCAGCTACGGCAGCGGCATGTCGTCGTCACGCGACGTCAAAATCCTGAAAGATCTCGATGAAGATATTCGCGGTAAAGATGTGCTGATCGTGGAAGATATCATCGACTCCGGCAACACGCTGAGCAAAGTGCGTGAGATCCTGCGCCTGCGTGAGCCAAAATCGCTGGCCATCTGCACGCTGCTGGATAAACCCGAGCGTCGTGAAGTTGAGGTGCCGGTCGAATATGTGGGCTTTACCATTCCCGATGAGTTTGTCGTGGGCTTTGGCATTGACTACGCGCAGCGCTATCGTCATCTGCCCTATATCGGCAAAGTCACCATGCTGGACGCATAACCGCACAATCTACCTGGGTCATTTTGGCCGTTCCGGGATAGAATCAGCCGCCCGTAAGTGACTGACTTGCGGGCCTGATGCACTTTTCTGCACGATACAGCGCGTCATGCGCTCCCCGCAGGCGCACCACGTCTGATTTCAACACAAATTCTGCTGAATTCGCCGCACGTCTGGCGCGGGCGCACTATCATTTTCATCAGGCTTTGATGTCACAACAACAGGATATGGACTCGCAATGACTTATGCACTGGAACTTTCCGGGCTGACCAAGACCTATCCCGGCGGCGTACAGGCGCTGAAAGGTCTCGATCTGAACGTAGAGGCGGGCGACTTTTACGCTCTGCTGGGACCAAACGGGGCCGGTAAATCGACCACCATTGGGATTATCAGCTCGCTGGTTAATAAATCTGGCGGCAGCGTTCGGGTATTTGGTTACGACCTGCAAAAAGATGTGGTCAATGCCAAGCGCCAGCTCGGGCTGGTGCCACAGGAGTTCAACTTTAACCCGTTTGAAACCGTGATGCAGATCGTCGTAAACCAGGCAGGCTATTACGGCGTGGAGCGGGCAGAGGCGAACAAACGTGCGGAGAAGTATCTTAACCAGCTCGATCTGTGGGGCAAACGCAATGAGCGCGCCCGCATGCTTTCAGGCGGTATGAAGCGCCGCCTCATGATTGCGCGTGCGCTGATGCATGAGCCCAAGCTGCTGATTCTGGATGAGCCGACGGCCGGCGTGGATATTGAGCTGCGCCGCTCAATGTGGGTGTTTCTGAAAGAGCTGAATGCGAAAGGCACCACGATTATCCTCACCACGCACTATCTGGAAGAGGCAGAGATGCTGTGTCGCAATATCGGCATTATTCAGAGCGGCGAACTGGTGGAGAATACCTCCATGAAGGGCCTGCTCTCTAAACTGAAATCGGAAACCTTTATTCTCGATCTCGCCCCGCGCAGCGCGCTGCCGCAGCTGGAGGGCTTTCAGTATCGCCTGGTGGATACCTCGACGCTGGAAGTGGAAGTGATGCGTGAGCAGGGGCTTAACAGCGTATTCAGTCAGCTGAGCGCGCAGGGCGTACAGGTGCTGAGCATGCGTAACAAAGCAAACCGGCTGGAAGAGCTGTTTGTGGGACTGACACAGGGTAAAGCAGGAGGCAGAGCATGACGCATCTTTATTGGGTCGCGTTAAAGAGTATCTGGAGCAAAGAGATTAACCGGTTTGCCCGCATCTGGATCCAGACGCTGGTCCCGCCGGTGATCACCATGACGCTCTACTTTATTATTTTCGGTAACCTGATTGGTTCACGCATTGGCGACATGCACGGCTTCAGCTATATGCAGTTTATCGTGCCGGGCCTGATTATGATGTCGGTGATCACCAACGCCTATGCTAACGTCGCCTCCTCTTTTTTCAGCGCAAAATTTCAGCGCAATATTGAAGAGCTGCTGGTGGCACCGGTGCCGACCCACATCATCATTGCCGGCTATGTCGGCGGCGGCGTGGCGCGTGGCGTCTGCGTGGGGATCCTAGTGACGGCGGTCTCGCTCTTCTTTGTGCCGTTCCACGTTTTTTCCTGGCCAATGGTTGCCATCACTCTGCTGCTGACCGCGGTGCTCTTTTCGCTGGCGGGTCTGCTGAACGCGGTGTTCGCCCGCACGTTTGATGATATCAGCCTGATCCCGACCTTTGTGCTGACGCCGCTGACTTATCTGGGCGGCGTCTTCTATTCGCTGGCGCTGCTGCCGCCGTTCTGGCAGGCAGTCTCGAAGCTGAATCCGGTGGTGTATATGATCAGCGGCTTCCGGTACGGCTTCCTCGGCATTAACGATGTGCCGCTGGTGTTTACGCTGTCGGTGCTGTTAGCGTTTATCGTGGTGTTTTATGTGCTGGTGTATACGCTGATCCAGCGCGGTCGCGGCTTACGCACCTGAATGTTATTGAGCGGGATAATAAACAGGGGCGCCGGAAAGGCGCCCCTGATGTTTCCGGCAGCTCAGCGTAATATGGCTGAACGCTACGCAACCTGAACCGGCAGCGCCCGGGCAAGACGTTTCATCTCATTATCGCCCTCAAAATAGGCCACCTTTGGCTGCCAGCTGCGCGCCACTTCATCCTCTACCTGCACGTAAGAGCAGATAATCATGATGTCTCCGGCACAGGCGCAGCGCGCGGCAGCACCGTTTACGGAGATAATTTTTGATCCCCGCTCGGCGGCGATGGCGTAGGTGGAAAAACGCTGGCCGTTGGTCACGTTGTAAATATCGATCGCTTCATATTGCAGAATGCCGGCAGCATCCAGGAAATCCTGATCGATCGCGCAGGAGCCTTCATAGTGCAGATCGGCCTGCGTGACTTTGACGCGGTGCAGTTTGCCCTGCAGAACAGTACGAATCATCGCGGTATACCCTTAAGGTGCTGTTTAAACGACGGCTTACGCCATCAGATCCACTTGCTGATTATCAATCAGACGCGCGTTGCCCAGCCAGGCGGCCATCAGGATCACCGCGCGCTGGCTCTCCACCGTCAGCGGCTGCAGCGTGCTGGCATCGCAGATCGCCAGCCCGTCAGGACGAAACCCCTTTTCCTGCAGCGCGGCATTCGCCTGTTCAATAATCTCATCAATGTGGCGTTCGCCGTTGCTGAGGCGCTCCGCCATACTCTGCATGACCTGGCTCAGACCCGGTGCCAGCCTGCGTTCATCGGCAGTAAGATAGCCATTGCGCGAACTCAGCGCCAGCCCATCTTTCGCCCGCACGGTGGGCACGCCAACGATGTCGATATCAAAGCCCATATCCGCAACCAGTTTGCGTATGATCGCCAGCTGCTGAAAGTCCTTTTCGCCAAAACAGGCGACGTCAGGCTGCACCAGGTTGAACAGTTTGCTGACGATCGTAGCGACCCCACGGAAGTGGCCCGGCCGGCTGGCACCCTCCAGCAGTGCGGAGAGCACCGGCACCTCAACAAACGTCTGGTTCTCTGTACCCTGCGGATAGATCGCCTGCGGTGCTGGTGCAAATACCAGATCCACACCGTGACGGTTAAGCTTTTCGCAATCGTCCTGCAGCGTGCGCGGATAGCGTGCAAGGTCATCCGCGCGGTCAAACTGCATCGGATTAACAAACACCGAGACCACAACCACATCAGCCCGCTGGCGCGCTTCATCAACCAGCGTCAGGTGGCCATCATGCAGATTGCCCATTGTGGGCACCAGGGCGATACGTTTGCCCGCCTGGCGCCAGCGACGGATCTCGCGGCGTAGCATCGGCAGCGTTTCAATGATCAACACGATAAATCTCCGGATTCAGAAGAAGCTGTGTTCGGCGGCAGGATAGGTGCCAGCCTCAACGTCGGCAATATACTGGCGAATTGCCGCGCGAATGTCGCCGGTTTCGGCGAGGAAATTTTTGGCAAATTTTGGAATGTGGCCACCGGTGATGCCAAAGGCGTCATGCATCACCAGAATCTGGCCATCGGTGACGTTACCTGCGCCGATGCCGATCACCGGAATGGTCAGCGCCTGGGTGATGCGCCCCGCCAGCGCGACCGGCACGCACTCCAGTACCATCAGCTGTGCGCCAGCGGCTTCCAGCGCCAGGGCGTCTGCCAGCAGGCGTTCAGCGTCCGCCTCATCACGGCCCTGCACTTTGTAGCCGCCAAAAATATTTACCGACTGCGGCGTCAGGCCCAGATGGCCACAGACCGGTACGGCGCGCTCGGTCAGCATGCGTACACTCTCCGCCAGCCACGCACCCCCTTCCAGTTTGACCATGTTGGCACCGGCGCGCATCAGCTGCGCGGCAGAGGCGAAAGTCTGCTCCGGAGTGGCATAGCTCATAAAGGGCAGGTCAGCCATGATCAGTGCCTGCGGCGCGCCACGGCGCACGGCGGCGGTATGATAGGCGATATCAGCCACCGTCACCGGCAGCGTGGAATCATGCCCCTGCACCGTCATACCCAGCGAATCGCCAATCAGCATCACCTGAATGCCTTCATCGGCAAACAGGCGGGCAAAGCTGAAATCATAAGCGGTAAGAGTGGCAAAGCGGCGCCCGCTGGCTTTCAGCTGGCGCAGATGAGAGATAGTGGTTGGTTTCATCGCAATCTCCGGCGTTTCTGATGCGCGCAGTGTACTGGATTGCTTGCAGGGGGGATATGACCGGCAGGAAATTATCGCGTGTCAGACGGACCAGAGGGTGATTTCGCTGCAGTCCAGCGTGGCGAGCACGCCGCTCAGCGGACGGCCATCGGGCAGGCGCAGACCCGGCGCAATCTCCAGCAGCGGCAGCAGCATAAATGCCCGGTTGTGCATATCATAGTGCGGTACGGTTAAACGCGGCGTATGGATCACCTGATTGCCAAACAGCATGATATCGATATCGAGCGTACGCGGCCCCCAGCGCTCAGCTTTGCGCACGCGGCCATGTTCCAGCTCAATATGCTGGGTGTGATCCAGCAGCGTCTCGGGCAGCAGCGCTGTATCAAGCGCCACTACCGCGTTCAGGTAGTCGGGCTGATCCGCCGGACCATAGGGCGGCGTGCGATAGAACGATGAGGTCGCCACGCGGGAGGTCTCCGGCAGCGTATCGAGCGCCGCAAGCGCTGCATCAATCTGATGCAGCGGATCGGCAAGATTACTGCCCAGGGCGAGATAGACGCGATTCATGATGCGTTGCTGCTGCTGCCCTGTTCGCGACGCGGACCGGTGGAGCGGCGGCGCGGACGGCGCGGTTTACGGCGCGGCTGCGGATCGTCCCCCAGCGTGTTCAGCATGGTTTTCTGCTGGACCGGAACGGCGGCCTGGAATTCACCCCACCACTGGCTGAGACGCTGCAGTTCCGGATTCTTTTCTACTTCAGCACGCAGCGCCAGCAGGTCGTAAGCGGCGCGGAATTTCGGATGCTCCATCAGCTTCCATGCGCGTTTGCCGTGGCGACGCGACATACGCAGCTGCAGCTGCCAGATATCGCGGACCAGGGTGGTAATGCGTTTCGGGATCGCCAGCGCGCGGCACGCCTCGTCCAGCGTATCATTCATGGAGAGTGCAAACGCGTCATAGTAGGTCAGGCCGCTCTCCTGAGCGATACGCTCAGCGGATTCCAGCTGCGGATACCAGAACATTGCGGCAAACAGAAACGCCGGATTGACACGCAAATCGTTGTGCAGCCGGGTATCGGTGTTTTTCAGCACCTGCGCCAGCATGCGTTCCATCATGCTGTCGCCTTGCTCGGTAAAGTGGCGCGCCAGGGTCGGGAACAGCGGCTGGAAGAGCTGATATTCACACAGCATCTGCCAGGTGCGGTAGCCATAGCCAGCCTGCAGCAGCTTCAGCGCCTCTTCAAACAGGCGGGCGGGCGGAACGTCATTCAGCAGCGTCGCCAGGCGCGGGATCGGCTCGGCGGTTTCCGGCGCAATCTGCATATTGAGTTTGGCGGCAAAGCGCACCACGCGCAGCATGCGTACCGGATCTTCACGGTAGCGCGTCTCCGGATCGCCAATCAGGCGTACCACGCCCTCCTGCAGATCCTGCAGGCCACCCACATAGTCGCGGACCGTGAAGTCTGCCACGCTGTAGTAGAGGCTGTTGATGGTGAGATCGCGGCGCTGCGCATCATCTTCGATGCTGCCAAAAATATTGTCGCGCAGCAGCATGCCGTTCTGGCCGCGCTGCGAGCTGTTGCGATCGTCTTCGCTCTCTTCCTGATGGTGGCCGCGGAAAGTCGCCACCTCGATCACTTCCGGCCCAAACATCACGTGCGCCAGACGGAAACGGCGGCCAACCAGACGGCAGTTGCGGAACAGTTTGCGCATCTGCTCAGGCGTGGCATTGGTCGTCACGTCGAAATCTTTCGGCTTTTTGCCCAGTAGCAGGTCGCGTACGCCGCCGCCGACCAGGTAAGCTTCAAAGCCTGCTTTATTCAGGCGATAGAGCACCTTAAGGGCGTTTTCGCTGATATCTTTGCGTGAGATGTTATGGTTTTCCCGGGGAATGATGGTCATCTGGTTTTCAGCTTCCACCTCTTCAGGCACCTCCTCGTCACGCTTGAGGACTCTCCGGCAAAAATTAGCGACTCGGGTAAAAATGGGACACCTCGACAGTGACAAAAAATGGGTGGTAATAAAATCAGCGGCTAATCATAGCCTGTTGCGAACCATTTAGGAATGGCGTTGTCATTTCATCCGGCTTTAGCGCGTCATGTAACGGGATCTGCGCCGGCGCCCAGCGCGTAATGGCCTGGCTCAGCAGCAACGCCAGCGGGCTATCCTGCCAGCCTTCTTCTGCCGGCTGTCCGAGAAAGCGCAGCGCCTGCACCAGCAGCGGACGCGGATCGCCAGCGGGCAGGGCAGGGGCGTGATTCTGCTTGGAGAGTTTATTGCCGTCAGCGGCGATCGCCAGCGGCAGATGCAGGTATGCCGGCGGCGTCCAGCCAAACTGCTGATAGAGCGCGATCTGACGCACCGTCGGGGCGATTAAATCCGCGCCGCGCACAATTTCGGTAACGCCCTGGTCATGATCGTCGACCACCACCGCCAGGTTATAGGCGAACAGCCCGTCCCGGCGATGGATAATAAAATCCTCTTCCGCCAGCTGAGGATCCGCCAGCAGCTCCCCGCGCAGCCGATCGGTAAAATGCCGGACCGGCGCGTGCTGGCGCAGGCGCAGCGCCGCGTTATCCGGCGGGAGCCGGCGATCGCGACAGTAACCATCGTAATACCCACCCAGCTGCTGAATACGCCGGCGACTGCAGGTGCAGAAATAGCTCTGGCGATGCGTGCGCAACCAGGCCAGCGCCGCCCGATACGCATCATGCCGCTGTGACTGCCACATCACTTCACCATCCCACTCCAGCCCGTAATGCTCCAGCTGCTGCAGAATGCGCGTGGCAGCACCCGGTACTTCACGTGGCGGATCGATATCTTCAATACGCACCAGCCAGCGGCCCTGCTGCGCACGCGCGCTGAGATAACTGCCGAGTGCAGCAATCAGGGAACCAAAATGAAGATCGCCGGAGGGCGAAGGGGCGAAGCGACCAATACAGGAGGACATAGCAGAGGGTGTCACTGGAAGATACACCGCACGGCGGGGAAAGATTGATTTTCCCTGCTGTGCGGTGAGAACAGGCGGATGGACATCAGCCAGCCATCTGCTTCTCGCGGATCTCAGCCAGCGTTTTGCAGTCAATGCAAAGATCGGCAGTCGGACGCGCTTCCAGACGGCGGATACCGATTTCAACACCGCAGGATTCACAGTAGCCGAAGTCGTCATCTTCCACTTTTTTCAGCGTCTTCTCGATCTTCTTAATCAGCTTACGCTCGCGATCGCGGTTACGCAGTTCCAGGCTGAACTCCTCTTCCTGCGCTGCTCGGTCAACCGGATCGGGGAAGTTAGCAGCTTCGTCCTGCATGTGTGACACAGTACGGTCTACTTCATCCCTGAGTTGGTTGCGCCAGGCTTCCAGAATCTTACGGAAGTGGCCTAACTGGGCGTCGTTCATATACTCTTCGCCCGGTTTCTCCTGATACGGCTCCACACCTGCGATGGCGAGGATACTCAGGGACGATGTTTTACGGTTTTGCCCTTCTTGCATGTTGTTTCTCCTGGATAACACGCACTACCCGTTGCGATTCAGACTGCCCGGCAGGATTGCTGCACGGCTGGCCTGTCTGCTCTGGGTTTATCGATTCCCATCAGGGAAAAAAACAGGCCGCTATAAATAGCAGAAGCAATCAAGGTTGGCAATTATTCCTGAACACACCTTGACAAGCCTGTGAGTAAAAGCGTATTTAGCGCGCCTCCGGCTCCATCCTGACACAGTTTATCGCCACTATTATGACAGCTCAGCGCAGGCTGCCACCGGCAGCGGTCGGGAGAGCTGCATCTGCTCAGGAGAAAGCGTGGCCTGATACGCAAACACTTCTACGCCACGGCGCTGTGCCTGTACCAGTAGTTCTGCGTAGTGCGCGTCGATATGGCGCGCCGGGGAAACGTCCTCAATCCCCGTGTGCAGAACAGCAAACAACAAAACGGCCCGATGACCTTCTGCCGCGATTGCACTGAGTTCGCGCAGATGCTTCTGTCCGCGGACCGTCACCGCATCCGGAAAGTAGCCTTTACCATTCTGTAAAAGGGTGACGGATTTGACTTCAATATAGCAGTTTGATCTGCCCTCTGCCTGCAGAAGGAAATCAATTCGGCTTTTTTCCGTGCCATATTTCACTTCGCTGCGGCAGTGGGTGTAACCGGATAATTCCGGAATATGCTGCTGCTGCAGCGCCTCCTGCACCAGCTGGTTAGCGCGCAGCGTATTAACGCAGATCCAGTGGCCCGACTGCGTCTCTGTCAGCTCCCAGCTGTGCGGATATTTGCGCGTCGTGCTGGCTGACGTGGAGTACCACACCGTGTCGCCGGGCGTGGCGCAGCCGGTCATGGCGCCGGTGTTGGCGCAGTGGATGGTCAGCAGGTCGCCCTCAGGCGTCACGATGTCAGCCAGAAAGCGCTTGTAGCGCGCCACCAGACGAGCCGGCTTAAGCGGCAGAGTAAACTGCATGGTGGATCCTCAGGCTGAAGTGAGCGGCCAGCGCGCCACGGTTTTGTAGCGCGTACGGCCGCGGGAAAAGAGCGATGAACAGAGCGCAAACCGGGTCGCTTCCATCTGCCAGTGAAACCCGCGCGGCGGCAGCACAATGCGCTGTGTGGCGTGGCGCAGCAGGGTAACGTGCGGATGAAAAGGCTGTGCGCTCTGCGCGCAGCCGTGTCGTGCCGCCTGAGCGCGCAGCAGCGACGCCAACTGCAGCAGTCCGCGCGGCGCGCGGCGGCAGCCGAGCCATACTACGCCGGGGCGTGGCCAGTGTCCGGCATCATCCAGGTCAAGCGTAAAAGCGGGCTGGGTAATACGCGCGGCGAGCTGTTGCAGGCTCTCCTGCGTCTCGCGGTTCACCTCACCCAGAAACGCCAGCGTCAGATGCAGGTTGGCCGCTGCAACCGGCGTACCGGCCTCAGCGGCAAAATTATCCGCCCGCCACTGCACCAGCTGCTGCTGAAGCGGAGCAGGCAGTTCAAGAGCAAAAAACAGGCGTTGCGTGGTCATAAGCGTGCTCCGGTAATCTGCGCCGGGTGGTGTACAATGCGCGCCATATTAGCACAGGCAGAGCAGGAGAAGAGCGTGAGTGAATTACCGGTCAGCGAGGTATTGCCTGCGCTGCTGACGGCGCTGGAGCGTTCGCCCCAGGTGCTGCTGGCGGCCCCTACCGGCGCAGGAAAATCGACCTGGCTGCCGCTGCAGCTGCTGCAGCAGGCGTCGCTGCCGGGGCGTATTATTATGCTGGAACCGCGTCGTCTGGCGGCGCGCAATGTGGCCCAGCGGCTGGCGGAGCAGCTTGGCGAGCAGCCGGGCGACACCGTGGGTTACCGGCTGCGCGGTGAGAGCTGCGTCGGTGCGCATACCCGACTCGAAGTGGTCACCGAGGGGATCCTGACGCGCATGCTGCAGCGCGATCCCATGCTGGAGGACGTAGCGCTGGTGATCCTTGATGAGTTTCATGAGCGCAGCCTGCAGGCCGATCTGGCGCTGGCGCTGCTACTGGATGTGCAGCAGGGGCTGCGCGATGACCTGAAGCTGCTGCTGATGTCCGCCACGCTGGATAATCAGCGTCTGCAGGCGCTGCTGCCCGCTGCGCCTGCCATTGTATCGGCCGGACGCAGCTATCCGGTGGCGCGCCGCTATGCCACCCTCAATCCGCAGACGCGTTTTGAGGAGGCGGTGGCGCGCGAGGTCGCCCAGCTGCTGCGCGAGGAGCACGGCTCGCTGCTGCTGTTTCTGCCGGGCGTGGCGGAGATTGAGCGTGTCAGGCGGGAGCTGAGCGCACGGGTGGGGGACGATATCGATCTGGCTCCGCTCTACGGTGCGCTGCCGCTGGAGGCGCAGCGGCGCGCCATTCTGCCGGCCGCCGCCGGCCGCCGGAAGGTCGTGCTCGCTACGAACATTGCGGAGAGCAGCCTGACCATCGAGGGGATCCGTCTGGTGGTCGATAGCGCGCTGGAGCGGGTCGCGCAGTTTGATGCCCGCAGCGGCGTCACCCGGCTGCAAACGCAGCGTATCAGTCAGGCATCCATGACGCAGCGCGCCGGGCGCGCCGGCCGGCTTGAGCCGGGTATCTGCCTGCATCTGCTGGCACAGGAGCAGGCGCTGCGCGCGCCGGCGCAGAGTGATGCAGAGATCTTAAGCAGCGATCTCGCCGGTCTGCGGCTGGAGCTGCTGCAGTGGGGCTGTAGCACGGCAGCGCAGCTGCAGTGGCTTGACCTGCCGCCGGCCCGCAACCTGCAGGCGGCGGACGCGCTGCTGCACCAGCTGGGCGCGCTGGACAGCGCCGGACGGCTTAACGCCACCGGCCGGAAAATGGCGCGGCTCGGCAGCGATCCGCGTCTTGCGGCCATACTCTGCGCGGCGGGGGAGGAGAGCGATGCCATTGCCAGCGCGGCGCTGCTGGTGGCCACTCTCGAAGATCCGCCGCGCGGCGGCAGCGTCGATTTGCGTGACGCGCTGAACCATCCCCAGCCGCAGTGGCAGCGGCGGGCGCGGCAGTGGCAGCAGCGTCTGCACGCCAGCGGTGGACGGGTGGATGCCGATCGCATTCCGCTGCTGCTGGCGGCGGGTTTTGCCGACCGCATTGCGCAGCGGCGCGGCGAGAGCGCACGCTACCAGTTGGCAAACGGTCTCGGCGCCATGCTGGATGAGGATCACGGCCTTAGTCGCTATCCCGCCCTGATTGCGCCCGCGCTGCTGCAGGGGGCGGGCGCGGCGGACGCACGCATGCTGCTGGCGCTGCCGGTGGACCTGACGGCGCTGCGGGCAGCGCTGCCGCAGCTCATTACCCGCCGGGTTGACGTGGAATGGGATGAGGAGAGAGGCACGCTGCGCGCCTGGAAACGCGAACTGCTGGGCGAGCTGGTGCTCAGCGCGCAGCCTCAGGCGCGGCCAGACGCTGAGATTCTGCATCCTGCCATGCTGCGCTGGATACGCGAAAAGGGATTGTCGGTGCTGGGCTGGACGCCGGAAGCGGAGCAGCTGCGCCTGCGCCTGCAGTGCGCGACGCAGTGGTTGCCGGAAGAGGGGTGGCCGCCGCTGGACGATACGGCATTGCTTGATACACTGGAAAGCTGGTTACTGCCTGAGATGACGGGCGTGCGCGATCTGAAAGGGCTGCAGGGCATTAACCTCAGCCGGGCATTATTACATTTGCTGACATGGTCGCAACGTCAGCGGCTGGATAGTGCGCTGCCAACTCACTACACTGTGCCGACCGGAAGCCGCCTGCCCATCCGCTATCACGCAGAGAATCCGCCCGCGCTGGCCGTTCGCCTGCAGGAGATGTTTGGCGAGGCGCAGAATCCGGCTATCGCTGAGGGCCGCGTGCCGCTGGTGCTGGAGCTGCTGTCACCGGCGCATCGTCCGCTGCAGATCACCCGCGATCTGGCGGCGTTCTGGCGCGGCGCGTACCCCGAGGTGCAGAAAGAGATGAAAGGGCGCTACCCCAAACATCCATGGCCGGACGATCCGGCCAGCGCCCTGCCAACAAGGCGCACCAAAAAGTTTTCCCCGTAACCCTGTGGATCGAATTCAGAGGGTTCTGCCATGCGCCGCGGGAGAAAGCAGTTAGAGTAACGGCCGCAGCTACCGCTATGCCTGGAGAGAAGAGAGTATGTCTGGGAACGATCGCGAACCTATTGGGCGCAAAGGAAAAGCGCCAAAGCCGCCGCGCACTACCGCGCGGCGCGGGCACCGCAAAGAGCCTGATGGCCACATCGGGCAAACTGATATTGATGAAGATTATGAGGAGAGCGCTCCGGTGCCACCGAAAAGTAAAGGAAGGGGTAAAGGCCCGCAGCGCGGCAAGCGCCGCTGGTTAGGCTGGCTCATTAAGCTCTTCCTCGTTGTTGTTGTTGTGATGGCGGCCTGGGGCGTCTATCTCGACTCTGAGATCCGCAGCCGTATTGATGGTAAAGTCTGGCAGCTGCCTGCCGCCGTCTACGGGCGCATGGTCAGCCTTGAGCCTGGCATGGCCTATGATAAGAAAGAGATGATTGCGCTGCTGGAAGGTACGCAGTATCGCGAAGTGTCGCGCATTACGCGTCCGGGCGAGTTCAGCGTCAAGGGCAATACCATCGATCTGCTGCGCCGGCCGTTTGATTTTCCTGACAGCAAAGAGGGACAGATCAACGCGCGTCTGACCTTCAGCAACGATGAGCTCTCCGGTATTAAAAATCTCGATACCGGGCGCGACTTCGGTTTCTTCCGTCTCGATCCGCGCCTGATCACCATGCTGCAGTCGCCTAACGGCGAACAGCGTCTGTTTGTGCCGCGTGCCGGCTTCCCGGATCTGCTGGTCGATACGCTGATCGCGACCGAAGATCGTCACTTCTATGAGCATGACGGGATCAGCCCTTACTCGATCGGCCGTGCATTTCTGGCCAACATCACCGCCGGAAAAGCGGTACAGGGCGGCAGTACGCTGACGCAGCAGCTGGTTAAAAACCTGTTCCTGACCAATGAGCGCTCACTATGGCGTAAAGCGCGTGAAGCCTATATGGCGGTGATCATGGATGCGCGTTACAGCAAAGATCGCATCCTTGAGCTCTACCTCAATGAGGTCTATCTCGGTCAGGCCGGTAACGATCAGATCCGCGGCTTCCCGCTGGCCAGCCTCTACTATTTCGGGCGTCCGGTTGATGAGCTCAGCCTCGATCAGCAGGCGATGCTGGTCGGAATGGTAAAAGGCGCCTCGCTCTACAACCCGTGGCGGAATCCAAAGCTGGCGCTGGAGCGACGTAATCTGGTGCTGCGTCTGCTGCAGCAGCAGCAGGTGATTGACCAGGAGCTGTATGACATGCTCTCGGCGCGTCCGCTGGGCGTACAGCCAAAAGGCGGCGTGATCACCCCGCAGCCCGCCTTTATGCAGATGGTGCGTAATGAGCTGCAGGCGAAGCTGGGCGACAAGGTAAAAGATCTCTCGGGCGTGAAAATTTTCACCACGCTCGATCCGGTTTCACAGGACGCGGCTGAAAAGGCGGTAGAAGAGGGGATCCCCACGCTGAAGAAACAGCGCGGGCTGAAAGATCTGGAAACCGCCATGGTGGTGGTAGACCGCTTCAGCGGTGAAGTGCGTGCTATGGTTGGCGGTTCCGATCCGCAGTTTGCCGGCTATAACCGCGCGCTGCAGGCGCGCCGCTCTATCGGCTCGCTGGCGAAACCGGCTACCTATCTGACCGCGCTGAGTCAGCCCAACAGCTACCGGCTGAACAGCTGGATCGCGGATGAACCGATTGCGCTGAAGCAGCCCAACGGCAGCGTCTGGAAGCCAATGAACGACGATCGTCGCTTCAGCGGCAAGGTGATGCTGGTGGATGCGCTGACTAACTCCATGAACGTGCCAACGGTTAATCTGGGCATGACGCTGGGGCTGGATGCGGTAGTGGATACCTGGAATAAACTGGGCGTGTCGAAAGATCAGCTACATCCGGTGCCGGCGATGCTGCTGGGCGCGCTGAACCTGACGCCGGTGGAAGTGGCGCAGGCGTTCCAGTCGATCGCCAGCGGCGGCAACCGTGCTGACCTGTCGGCGGTGCGTTCGGTCATCGCTGAAGATAGCTCGGTTCTGTTCCAGAGCTTTCCGCAGGCGCAGCGCGTGGAGCCTGCTCAGGCGGCCTATCTGACGCTCTATACCATGCAGCAGGTGGCGGAACGCGGTACCGCCCATGCTCTGGGCGCACGCTATCCGAAAGCGCACCTGGCGGGCAAAACCGGGACCACCAACGATCTGATCGACAGCTGGTTTGCCGGTGTTGACGGTAAAGAAGTGGCGATTACCTGGGTCGGACGTGATAACAACCAGACGTCGAAACTCTATGGCTCCAGCGGTGCGATGCAGATTTACCGTCGCTATCTCGATAATCAGGCGCCGATGCCGCTGGTCCTGACGCCGCCGGAGGATATCACGCAGATGAACGTTGATTCTGCGGGTAATTTCGTCTGCGGATCTGGCAGCAGTACCTGGCGTTCACTGCCGGTCTGGACGCTGGATCCGGCCGCACTCTGCCAGCAGCAGATGGAGCAGCAGCAGGTGTTCCAGCAGCAACAGCAGCAGCAGCCTGAGCAGCAACAGCAACAGCAGCAACAGTCGCAGAATGAGCAAAAGGATTCTGACGGCGTGGCGGGCTGGATCAAAGATATGTTTGACAGTAAATAAGTCATCCCTTCATACAGGGCGCTCCGGCGCCCTTTTTTTTGCCTCCGGTTTTTTATCCGCGATCAATCGATGCTGCAATCAGGCAGTAATTGCGGCAATCGCGCAGATTACATCTTGCAGATCGCGCGCAGCTTCGCCTAGAATCTTTGCGTCTGATAATCATTATCGTTTTCATTCGCCCGCATTGTTCATCTGTTGAGAGACTCCTTCATGAGTGCGCGAACTACTTTTTTCCGGCCGGAGCTGACGCCTCGTCGCCCGCTGGCTTTATTTATTGCGTTAACACTGGGTACGCTGAGCGCGCAGGCGCTGGCAGAAGAGACTGTTGTTGTCACCGCTGCCGATACCGGCACGGTGGCACAGGAGAGCGCCTGGGGCCCGGCCCCGACCATTGCGGCGAAGCAGAGCGCCACCGGCACCAAAACCGATACGCCGATTGAAAAAAACCCGCAGTCGGTTTCGGTGGTGACGCAGGAAGAGATGGCGATGCATGCCGTCACCAGCGTTAAAGGGGCATTCAACTATACCCCTGGCGTACTGACCGGTAACCGCGGCAGTTCGGACGTGATTGATGCACTCTCAATTCGCGGCTTCAGCGAAACCAACACCAATCAGTATCTGGATGGCCTGAAACTGCAGGGCGACAACTACTCAGAATTCGCCCTCGATCCCTGGTTCCTGGAGCGTGCGGAGCTGCTGCGCGGCCCGGTATCGGTGCTCTATGGAAAAAGTAATCCGGGCGGCGTAGTGGCGCTGGTCAGCAAGCGCCCCACGCAGGAGACGCTGCATGAAGTGCAGTTCCAGATGGGCAATGACAATCTGTTCTCAACCGGCTTCGATTTCGGCGGCGCGCTCGATGACGCAGGCGTCTACAGCTATCGTCTGACCGGCCTCGCGCGCAGCGCTGATGCGCAGCAGGCGATGAACAAAGAGAAGCGCTACACCATTGCGCCTTCATTCAGCTGGCGTCCGGACGAAAATACGCGTTTTGACCTGCTGACTTACTTCCAGAATGAACCGGAAACCGGCTATTACGGCTGGCTGCCGCGCGAAGGCACGGTGGTGGGCATCACCCGCCCGGACGGCAGCAGTTACAAACTGCCGACCCATTTTGATGAAGGCGAAGAGAGCAACAAGATTTCGCGCAACACCAAAATGGTCGGGTACAGCGTTGAGCATAGCTTCAGCGATACCTGGACGGTGCGGCAGAACCTGCGCTATGCCGAACTGCGTACGGATTACCGCAGCATTTATGGCTTCGGTTATAACCCTGATAATCAACGTATTACCCGTAATGCGGCATTCTCGAAAGAGAAACTCAACCAGTTCGCGGTTGATACGCAGGCCCAGGCTAACTTTGCTACCGGTGATTTAGCTCATACCTTGCTGCTGGGCGTTGATTTCCAGCGCACCCGTAACGACATTGATGGTCAGTTTGGTGTCGCCAGTGGTCTTAGCCCATTCAATCCGCAATATGGTGATGACAGCTATACCCCTTATACCAATCCTTATCAGCATTTAAATCAGCAGCGCCAGACTGGCCTGTATGCGCAGGATCAAATGGAATGGAACCGCTGGGTGTTAACACTCGGTGGCCGCTACGATTACGCGATGAACTCCGTTACCGATCGGGTGGAAAATTCCGTAGACCGTCAGAATGATCAGGCATTTACCTGGCGCGGCGGGGTTAACTACGTATTCGATAATGGTATTGCACCTTACTTCAGCTATAGCGAAGCGTTCATCCCGAATGCTGGTGCGACAGGGAACGGTCAGGCGTTCGATCCTTCACGCGCTAAGCAGTATGAGGCAGGCGTAAAATATGTGCCGAAAGATCGTCCGATTGTTATGACGGCCGCTGTGTATCAGCTCACCAAAACCAAAAACCTGACGGCCGATCCTGATAATCCGCAGTTTAGCGTGCAGAGCGGCGAAATCCGTTCACGCGGCGTGGAGCTGGAAGCGAAAGCCGCGGTGAACGCCAGCATCAACCTGACGGCGGCTTACTCTTATACCGATGCGGAATACACCGAAGATAACTTGCTGAAAGGCCGCACGCCGGTGCAGGTGCCGAAGCACATGGCATCGCTGTGGGGCGACTACACCTTCCATGACACGGCGCTATCGGGCGTAACTATCGGTGCCGGTGTGCGTTACGTCGGTGAAAGCAAAGGATTGTATGCCAGCGGTAGCAACGCGAACCAGAACTTCGATGTCGCCGCTTACACCACGGTAGACGCCGCGCTGAAGTACGACCTGGGTCGCTTCGGCCTGCCGGGTTCGACTGTGGGCGTCAACGTCAACAATCTGTTCAATCGTGACTACGTCGCCAGCTGCTACCGCGACTACGCCTGCTACTGGGGCGCTGAGCGCCGTATCGTGGGTACCGCTACCTTCCGTTTCTGAGACTGATATCCGGGCGCGCTGCGCCCGTTAGCCAGGGAGTACCATGCTGCATTCGCACTACGCCGAAACCACTTTTGCGCTGGATAGTGCCAGCTTTCACGTGCCGGGGCGCACGCTGCTGCATCCGCTGTCGCTTACGTTTACACCGGGAAAAGTGACCGCACTGATTGGCCATAACGGCTCGGGAAAATCGACCCTGCTGAAAATGCTGGGGCGCCATCATGCTGCGACGGCAGGAGAAGTGCTGCTGAACGGCGAACCGGTGGCGCACTGGAACAGCAAAGCGTTTGCACGTCAGGTGGCCTATCTGCCTCAGCAGCTGCCTGCGGCAGAAGGCATGACGGTGCGCGAACTGACGGCGATGGGGCGCTATCCGTGGCACGGTGCGCTGGGACGTTACGGCGCGGAAGATCGCAACCGGGTTGAGGAGGCGATTGCGCTGGTGGGGCTGAAACCCTTTGCCGGCCGTCTGGTGGATAGCCTCTCCGGCGGCGAGCGTCAGCGCGCCTGGCTGGCGATGCTGGTGGCGCAAAATAGCCGCTGCCTGCTGCTGGATGAGCCGACGTCGGCGCTGGATATTGCGCATCAGGTTGAGGTGCTGGCGCTGATCCAGCGGCTGAGCCGCGAGCGCGGACTCACCGTGATTGCCGTGCTGCACGATATCAACATGGCGGCGCGCTACTGCGACAGGCTGGTGGCGCTGCGTCAGGGCGAGGTTATCGCCGAAGGGGAACCGGCGGCGATCATGCAGGCTGACGTGCTGGGCACGATCTACGGTATTCCGATGGGCATACTGCCGCACCCGCAGGGCGGCGCGCCCGTCAGTTTTGTTCGCTGAGGAGCAGGGATGATCTCACTGACCCGTCGTCGTCTGCTGACGGCGCTGGCGCTCTCGCCGCTTATGCAGTGCGCGCCGCTGCGTGCTGCCGTGCCGGACAATTCACGCATTCTGGCGCTGGAGTGGCTCTCAGCTGAACTGCTGATGGCGCTGGGCGTGGCACCGCTCGGCGTGGCGGATGTACACAACTACAATATCTGGGTTGGCGAGCCGCCGCTGCCCGCCAGCACCGTCGATCTTGGCCTGCGTGGTGAACCTAATCTGGAGCTGATGACGCAGCTGGATCCCTCGCTGATCCTGTACTACAGCGGCTTTGGTCCGTCAGCAGAAACGCTGCAGCATATCGCCCCGACGCTGGGTTTTTCGCTTCACAGCGGCGACGGCAAGCCGTTCAGCGCCGCGCAACACTCGCTGCGGCAGCTGGGCGCGCACATTGGACGCGAGGCGCAGGCGGAGCAGCATCTGCAGGAGACCGGACAGCAGCTGGCGGCGGCACGGGTGCGCCTGCAGGGATGGGCCGGACGACCAATCCTGCTGATGTCGCTGCTCGACAGCCGGCACGCCATTGTTTTCGGGCAGAACAGCCTGTTTCTGGATGTCATGCAGCGGCTCGGTCTTACCAGTGCCTGGCAGGGTGAAACCAGCTACTGGGGCAGCGCGGTCATCGGCCTGGAGCGGCTGGCTGAAGTGGGCAACGTTGAGGTGCTCTGCTTTGACCACGATAATCAGCGCGATATGCAGCAGGTGACCCGCACCGCGCTGTGGCAGGCGCTGCCGTTTGTGCGTGCTGGCCGCTTCCGGCGCGTGCCGGCCGTATGGTATTACGGTGCCACGCTGGCAGCCCTGCGATTTGTACGCGTGCTGGAAAGCGCGCTGGAGTCCCGTTAATGCGTATCTCTCTTTTTCCCGCCGCGCTGCTGAGTGCGATATTTGCTATCGCTCTGCTGCTGACCTTTATCAACCTGCAGCACGCGCTGCCGCTGGCGCAGTGGCCGCAGGCGTTTTTGACGCCCGATATCGATGCGATTCGCCAGATGGTCTTTCACTACAGTCTGCTGCCGCGTCTGGCACTGGCGCTGCTGCTCGGCGCCGGACTGGGACTGGCGGGCCTGCTGTTTCAGCAGGTGCTGCGTAATCCGCTGGCAGAGCCTGCCACGCTGGGTATCTCCTCCGGCGCTCAGCTGGGCATTACCGTTGCCACGCTGTGGCAGCTGCCGGGTGGTGAGCTTACGCAGCAGTTTGCGGCGACAGGTGGTGCGCTGCTGGTCGGCGTGCTGGTGTTTGGCGTGGCGTGGGGCAGACGGCTTTCACCGGTGACGCTGATCCTCGCCGGACTGGTTCTGAGCCTGTATGCCGGCGCGGTCAATCAGGTCTTTGCCATCTTTAATCACGATCAGCTGCAGAATATGTTCCTCTGGAGCACCGGGGCGCTTAATCAGCTCGACGGGCACAACGTGGCGCTGCTCTGGCCCCGGCTGCTGCTGGCGTTTGTGCTGACGCTGGCGCTGCTGCGTCCGCTGACGCTGATGGGACTGGATGATGGCGTGGCAAAAAATCTTGGCCTGTCGCTTTCCATCGCGCGCGTTGCCGCGCTGGCGCTGGCAATTCTGCTCAGCGCGCAGCTGGTGAACATTGCCGGCATTATCGGTTTTATTGGGCTATTTGCGCCGCTGCTGGCAAAAATGCTGGGTGCGCGGCGGCTGCTCAGCCGCATTCTGCTGGCTCCGCTGATTGGTGCACTGCTGCTGTGGCTGGCCGATCAGTCGGTGCAGTTGCTCACGGTGTACTGGCGTGAGATTTCGACCGGCACGGCGACGGCGCTGACCGGGGTGCTGCTGCTGCTGTGGCTGCTGCCGCGGCTGCGTGCCGGCTCTCAGCCGCCGGAGATGAACGCCGGGGATCGGGTGCCGGCCGAGCGTCAGCGTGTGCTGCGCTGGGTGCTGACGGGGCTGGCGGTGCTGCTGCTGCTGACCGTTGCGGGTATCAGTTTTGGCCGTAACGCTACGGGCTGGGCATGGGTAAGCGGTGACATGCTGCAGCAGCTGCTGCCGTGGCGCGCACCGCGCGTGCTGGCGGCGCTGGCGGTGGGAATGATGCTGGGCGTGGCGGGTACGCTGATCCAGCGTCTGACCGGCAACCCGATGGCCAGCCCGGAAGTGCTGGGTATCAGTTCCGGGGCGGCGTGCGGCGTGGTGCTGATGCTGTTTTTTGTGCCGGGCGATGCGCTGGCGTGGCTGCTGCCGGCAGGGATAGCCGGAGGCGCGTTAACGCTCGGCGTCATTATGCTGGTTGCCAGCCGGGGGGGCTTTTCGCCGCAGCGTATGTTGCTGGCGGGGATGGCGCTGAACAGCGCGTTTGCCACGCTGCTGATGCTACTGCTGGCGAGCGGCGATCCGCGCATGGAGGGGCTACTGAGCTGGATCTCCGGCTCCACCTATAGCATCACGCTGTCGCAGGCGCTGCAGAGTGCGGTCATCGCGCTGATACTGGTCGCTTTGGCGCCTCTGGCAAGCCGCTGGCTGACGCTGCTGCCGCTTGGCAGCGCCACCGCCCGCTCCGCGGGGATGTCACTGACTGCCTCACGATTGCTGCTGCTGCTGCTGGCCGCCGCGCTGACCGCCGCCGCGACGCTGACGGTCGGACCGCTGAGCTTTATCGGGCTGATGGCACCGCATATTGTGCGTATGCTCGGCTTCCGGCGCGCGCTGCCGCAGATGATGATGGCTGGCGTAACCGGCGCCGGGCTGATGCTGGTGGCTGACTGGTGCGGCCGGATGCTGGCGTTTCCGGATCAGATCCCGGCAGGGCTGATGGCAACCTTCTTTGGCGCCCCCTATTTCATCTGGCTGCTGCGCCGCGCGTGACAGAAAAAAGGTGCGCCGTGGCGCACCTTTTTGTTATGGCCTGCCAGGGCAGGGCGGGTCGCTCCTCAGAGCAGTCCGGCGTTACAGCTGGGCAAAGCAGCGACGCGCTGCGGCAACGGTACGCTCAATATCTTCCGGCGTGTGCGCCAGCGACATAAAGCCCGCCTCGTAGGCGGAGGGGGCCAGGTAGATCCCCTCGCTCAGCATCAGATGGAAGAAGCGCTTAAAACGCTCTGTGTCACAGCGAGTGACATCTGCATAGCAGGTCACGCTTTCAGCATCGGTGAAGAACAGACCAAACATGCCGCCCACGTGGTTTACCACCAGCGGGATATTTTCCGCCTGCGCGGCAGCCAGCAGGCCCTCAGCCAGCTGCGTGGTTAGCGCGGTCAGCGTGGCGTGCGTGCCTGGCTGAGCAATCTGCGTCAGGCAGGCAAAACCGGCTGCCATCGCAATCGGGTTACCCGACAGCGTGCCCGCCTGGTAGACCGGACCTGTAGGTGCCAGCGCTTCCATCACGTCGCGACGGCCACCAAATGCGCCGACCGGCATGCCGCCGCCGATGATTTTACCGAGGCAGGTAAGGTCAGGCATCACGTTGTAGTAGGTCTGCGCGCCGCCCAGCGCCACGCGGAAACCGGTCATCACCTCATCAATAATCAGCAGGGCACCAAACTCGTCGCACAGCGCGCGCAGGCCTGGCAGGAAGTCAGGCTGCGGCGGGATACAGTTCATGTTGCCGACAACCGGTTCCACGATGATACAGGCGATATCGTCCGGATACTCTTCAAACGCCGTGCGGACAGAGGCGAGATCGTTATAGGTGCAGGTCAGCGTATGGCGGGCAAAGTCAGCCGGCACGCCTGGGGAGTTCGGCTGACCCAGCGTGAGTGCACCGGAACCCGCTTTGACCAGCAGGCAGTCGGCATGACCATGGTAGCAGCCCTCAAACTTGATAATTTTATCGCGATGGGTAAAGCCGCGCGCCAGGCGGATGGCGCTCATGGTCGCTTCCGTACCGGAGTTCACCATGCGCACCATATCCATACCCGGCATCAGCTCGCACACCAGCTCCGCCATTTTCACTTCCATCTCAGTCGGCGCACCAAAGCTCAGGCCGCGCGCGGCAGCCTCAATGACCGCGTTGCGGATGGTCGCGTTATTGTGGCCCAGTACCATCGGGCCCCAGGAGCCGACATAGTCGATATAGGCTTTACCATCTGCGTCATACAAAAAGGCGCCATCGGCGCGTTCAATAAACAGAGGTACGCCGCCGACACCGGTAAACGCGCGCACCGGGGAGTTCACGCCGCCCGGGATCAGACGTTGTGCTTCGGTGTATAGATTTTCTGACTTACTCATGGTTTGGCTCCGGCTGTCTGGAAAAATTCATCCCGTCATTCTACGGGAAGATGCCGCGACGGTGAACCGCCGCGCAGCGCGCAGCAGGGGCCTCGCGCACGCAGGGTTTAAACTGTAGTTCATTTCAGGGGCACACAGTGTCAAGGGTGCTACTTGATTGCACCGGGCGGCTGGCAGATAATAGCGTGATTAAGGTTGTTTTCTGACCTGGACGTTTACGCGGAGTAAAACATGAGTGATGACGTAGCAGCGCTGCCTTTGCAGTTTACCGATGCAGCAGCCAATAAAGTAAAAAATCTGATTGCGGATGAAGAGAATCCGGCGCTGAAACTGCGCGTCTATATCACCGGCGGCGGTTGCAGCGGCTTCCAGTATGGTTTTACCTTTGATGACCAGATGAACGATGGCGATATGACCATCGAAAAGCAGGGCGTATCGCTGGTAGTGGATCCAATGAGCCTGCAGTATCTGGTGGGCGGATCGGTGGACTACACCGAAGGTCTGGAAGGTTCGCGCTTTATTGTTACCAACCCCAATGCTAAAACCACCTGCGGCTGTGGTTCCTCTTTCAGTATCTGATGCCAGTCTGGCTGCCGTTCCGGCAGCCAGTTCTACCACTCAATAGTGACTAATTGTGTTGTGTCGTGCCGGCGCGCATCGCCCGTGAGCGTCTGCCGGGAAATACGCGGCTGAGCGCCGCTACCGCCCGCGCAGTCAGCGGCGGGCAGCCCCGGTGCACTGGCGGATGAGACAGTGCAGCGTGACACGATAGTCAGCGACACCGCAATCGAGCCGCTGGTGCCAGCCGCCATGGCGGACGCCGCGCCCGCCAGCATAATGGCCAGCAGTACAGCTCGGGTCATGATTAATTCCTGGTGTAGTCAAAAGCGCGTTGCGCTAAAAGGGCACGTAGCTTACGTGGCTGCCGTGCCTGCTCTCTTCATTGTCGACATATGCGGGCTGAACTTTATGCGCGGGCGCTTATTTTTTTAGCGGATGCAGCGCAGCGCAGAGCTGCTGCGCGGCCAGCAGCAGGCGCGGACCGGGGCGGCTCAGCCAGTCGGGGTTAATGGCAATCACCGGTACGCTGAGCTGTGAGCGCCAGAACCGGGTGATGCTGGCGGCCTGTGCGGTATCGCCGCTGATGACAATCGCTTGCGGCTGCCGTATCAGCACCTGCTCCCGGCTGACCTGCGGCCAGCTAACCCGGCTGTCGGCAAAAATATTCTGCCCGCCGCACAGCGTGACGATCTCATTTTGCAGCGTATTACGCGAAGCGGTAAACAGCGGCTGCTGCCCGAACTGCAGAAACAGCGCCACCGGAGTCGCGTGCCGGTAGCGCTGGCGCAATGCGGCTTCCTGCGCCCGCAGCGCCTGCGCGGCTGAAACAGCCTGCTCAGGCCGCGGGCTCCAGCGCGCCAGCGACTGCACGCTATCCATCATCTCATCCAGGCTTTGCGGATCGATCCATACCACCCTGACGCCAGCGTGCTGCAGCTGTTCAATCTGACGAGCCGGGTTACCGCCACGCCACGCCAGTACTACGTCTGGTTTCAGTTGCAGCACCTGCTCAACGCCGATGCCCTGCCAGTTCGCTACCTGCGGCAGCGTCTGGGCAGCGGGTGGATAGTCGGACCAGGCGCTGACCGCCACCGGTGTGATACCGGCGGCAAAGGCCATCTCTGTAAGATGCGGGGCGAGGGTAATGACGCGCGGAGCCGCTAACACCAGGCCGTTGCAGAGCAGCAGCAGCCCGGCGAGCAGCCACTTAGCCATGCGTCAGACGGGCAAGCAGGCGCTCTGTCATCAGAGAGGATTGTCTGGCCGCCACGCTGAGAAACTCATCAAAACTCAGGTGGGAGGTTTTATCGGCGACGTCAGAGATGGCGCGTACCACGACAAACGGCACGTTAAACTGGTGACAAACATGACCAATGGCGGTGGCTTCCATTTCTACGGCAATCGCCTGCGGAAACTGTGAGCGGATGCGTGCCAGCGGCTCTGCACCGTTGATAAACGCGTCGCCGCTGACCACCAGGCCGCGCACGGCGTTCAGCTGCAGCTCGCTAATTGTCTGCTCAGCGGCCGTCACCAGCTGGCTGTCGGCCACAAACGCTTCCGGGCAACCTGCCATCTGACCCGGCACATAGCCAAAAGCGGTGACGTCGGCGTCGTGATAGCGTACTTCATCAGATACCACGATATCCCCGACCTGCAGCGTCGGCGCAAGGCCACCCGCAGAGCCGGTGTTGATCACCAGATCGGGTTTGCAGAGCTGCAGCAGCAGGGTGGTGCCCAGCGCGGCGGCCGTTTTCCCGATTCCTGATTTCAGCAGGGCAACCTCAACGCCATTCAGGGTACCGGTATAGATTTCACATCCGGCCAGCTTCAGCGTCTGACGGTTTTCAATTTTGTCACGCAGCAGGGTAACTTCCTGCTCCATCGCGCCAATAATGCCTGCTTTCATAAAGAATCTCGCTGTGTTTATAGATGTTTAAGAGGAAACTGAGGCATAGTCTATCATGGCTTCAGAGCGATGAATTCACCAAAAAGAGGGCCCGCTATGGTGGCGATTAATTTCAGGAAGAAGATCGGTTTCACGCGCCCTTATACCAGCCGTAAAGCGCCGGAAGGCGAATACGCGATCACCCGCCATTTTGAGAGCGATCGGGGCCGGATCATTAACTCCGCCGCTATCCGCCGGCTGCAGCAAAAAACCCAGGTATTCCCGCTGGAGCGCAACGCAGCCGTACGCTCGCGACTGACTCATTCGCTGGAGGTCCAGCAGACCGGCCGCTACATTACCAAGGAGATTCTCCATACCCTGAAAACCCAGGGCGGCGGGCTGGAGCAGTATGGCCTGGACGGTTTTGAAGGGGCTACAGAGACGCTGGTCGAGATGGCCTGTCTGCTGCATGACGTCGGCAACCCGCCGTTTGGACATTTTGGCGAAGCGGCGATTAATGACTGGTTCGAAGATAATCTGCCGGCAGAGCTGGTGGATCCGCTGGTCGCCGGCGTGGCCAGCGACGAACAGCAGGCTGACTTTAACGAACTGAATGCAATGATTCGTCAGGATCTGTGCAATTTTGAGGGGAATGCACAGGCGATTCGGCTGGTCCATACGCTGCTGCAGCTTAACCTTAGCTATGCCCAGGTCGCCTGCATTCTGAAATATACTGCCCCCGCCTGGTGGCAGGGTGAGAAGCCGGCTGAATTCAGCGTCCTGATGAAAAAACCCGGCTTTTATCTCTCTGAACGGGAATATATTGCGGAGCTGCGCGTCGCCACCGATCTGGCGGAACATCATCGCTATCCGCTGACCTGGATAATGGAGGCGGCGGATGATATTTCATACTGTATTGCCGACCTGGATGATGCCGTTGAAAAAGCGATATTTACCGTGGATACGCTCTATCACGCGCTGGTTAAAGCCTGGGGGCCGCTGATTCCCGGTGATGCATTTAGCCGCACCATTGGTGAGGCCTGGAAAGAGGCGAATCAGAAAAAACGGCGCAGCATCAGCGATCAGTTTTTTATGTCGCTGCGCGTAAACGTGCAGAATCTGCTGGTAGGCCATGCGGTGCGGCGCTTTGTCGATAACCTGCCGGCCATTTTCTCCGGCAATTTTAATCACGCCCTGCTGGAAGATGATGGTGATGAAGGGCGGCTGCTGAAGCTGTTTAAAACCGTGGCGCGTCAGCAGGTATTTAATCATCCTGAAGTAGAGCAGCTGGAGCTGCAGGGCTACCGGGTAATTAAAGGCCTGCTGGAGATCTATCAGTCGCTGATGCAGCTCAATTATGAGCAATTTACCACCTTAATGAATGATGATTATCTGGCGGGCCATCCTATTGAGACGCGCCTGTTCCATAAGCTCTCCGGTAAACATCGTAAGGCGTACCAGCAGCAGATGCGCGCGCGCGTCGTTGAGCATAAATATCAGCGGCTGTTATGGGAGCGCTATTATCGCTTCCGCCTTATTCAGGATTATATCAGCGGCATGACGGATAATTATGCGTGGGACGAATATCGCCGGATGATGGCGGTAGAATAGGGCCAGTTTTGTAAAGACGACGCATAAATATTTACCTTTAGGCAAAACTTTATCGCCTTTTTTGCGTATAAAATTTATCTCCGTTATGACGGCCACAGCAATGGTCAGGCTGCAACTTTCAGAGAGAAAAAACGAATGAAAAAAAACAGATTGATGCTGAGTGCGCTGGCACTGAGTCTGAGTATGGCGTGCGCGCCTGCTGCAGTATTTGCCGCTGAAACGGCGTCCTCCTCCAGCCAGCAGCTGCCCAGTCTGGCACCCATGCTGGAAAAAGTGATGCCTTCCGTGGTGAGCATCAACGTTGAAGGCAGCACTGCGGTAAAAACGCCGCGCATGCCGCAGCAGTTTCAGCAGTTCTTTGGCGATAATTCGCCTTTCTGTCAGGATGGATCGCCTTTTCAGGGATCGCCGCTCTGTCAGGGTGGCGGTGGCGCAGATGATGGCGCACCGGGCAATGCACAAAAACAGCCGTTCCGCGCACTCGGTTCCGGCGTCATTATTAACGCAGAGAAAGGCTATGTGGTTACCAACAACCACGTAGTGGACAACGCCACAAAAATTCAGGTTCAGCTCAGCGACGGCCGCCGCTATGAGGCCAAAATCATCGGTAAAGATCCGCAGTCTGATATTGCCCTGATCCAGCTGCAGGATGCGAAAAACCTCACGGCGATTAAAATGGCCGATTCCGATACGCTGCGGGTAGGTGACTATACCGTTGCGATCGGCAACCCTTACGGGCTGGGTGAAACCGTGACCTCCGGCATCGTCTCTGCGCTGGGCCGCAGCGGCCTGAATGTGGAGAATTACGAGAACTTTATCCAGACTGACGCCGCCATCAACCGCGGCAACTCGGGCGGTGCGCTGGTCAATCTGAACGGCGAGCTGATCGGGATTAACACGGCTATTCTGGCACCGGATGGCGGTAACATCGGCATCGGCTTTGCTATTCCCAGCTCGATGGTGAAAAACCTGACGGCGCAGATGGTGGAGTTTGGCCAGGTTAAACGCGGTGAGCTGGGGATCCTCGGCACCGAGCTGAACTCAGAGCTGGCGAAAGCGATGAAGGTTGATGCCCAGCGCGGCGCCTTTGTCAGCCAGGTTCTGCCTGGTTCTGCGGCGGCAAAAGCGGGCGTGAAAGCCGGCGACGTCGTGGTTTCACTGAATGGCAAGCCGCTGAGCAGCTTTGCTGCCCTGCGTGCTGAAGTGGGCTCGCTGCCGACGGGCACCAAACTTCAGCTGGGTCTGCTGCGCGAGGGTAAATCCCAGAGCGTGACGGTAGAGCTGCAGCAGAGCACCAAAGATAAAGTGCAGTCGGCGACCATTTACACCGGTATTGAAGGCGCCGATCTCAGCAACGTGGAGAGCAATGGCCACAAAGGGGTGCGCGTTGACAGCGTGAAAGCAGGCAGCGCGGCCGCGCGTATCGGCCTGAAGAAAGGTGACATCATCCTCGGGGTTAACCAGCAGGCGATCGATAACCTGGGTGAACTGCGTAAAATTCTCGACACGAAACCGCCGGTACTGGCGCTCAACATTCTGCGCGGTGACGCGTCGCTTTATCTGCTGATGCAGTAATTCTCCCTGCATAAACCGGGCGGGCTGCGGCTCGCCTTTTTTCTTTTGTGCGCCCGGTAACATTTTCCGCAATCTCTCCGCCACTATGTGCAATTGCACAATGTCAGCCGTCAGCAGGATGCGTATTCTGTCGGTTTGCCCCTTGCTCAGGAAGTGATCCATGGCAACCTCTCATCTTGATGCGCGTCTGGCGCAGGATATCGTTGCGCGCACCATGAAAATTATCGACAGCAACGTCAACGTGATGGATGCGCGCGGGCGCATTATCGGCAGCGGCGATCGTGAACGTATCGGCGAGCTGCACGAGGGCGCGCTGCTGGTACTGTCGCAGGGCAGGGTGGTGGATATTGATGAAGCGGTAGCAAAGCATCTGCACGGCGTGCGGCCTGGCGTCAATCTGCCGCTGCGCATTGAAGGCAGCATCGTGGGAGTCATCGGGCTGACCGGAGAACCTGCTGCCCTGCGGCATTACGGCGAACTGGTCTGTATGACGGCGGAGATGATGCTGGAACAGGCGCGGCTGCTGCATCTGCTGGCGCAGGATAGCCGCCTGCGCGAAGAGCTGGTGCTTAACCTGATCCGCAGCGACACACTCTCGCCGACGCTGAACGAATGGGCGCAGCGGCTGGGCATCGATCTTAACCAGCCGCGTGTGGTGGCGGTAGTGGAAGTGGATAGCGGCCAGCTGGGCGTAGACAGCGCAATGTCAGAGCTGCAGCAGCTGCAGACGCTGCTGACCACGCCGGATCGCGATAACCTCATTGCCATCGTATCGCTGACGGAGATGGTGGTGCTGAAACCCGCGCTGAACGCTCACGGCCGTTACGATCACGACGATCACCGCCGGCGCGTTGACCAGCTGCTGCAGCGTATGAAAGAGAGCGGTCAGGTGCGTATGCGGATTGCGCTGGGCAATTATTTCCCCGGACCGGGCGGCATTGCGCGCTCGTGGCGTACTGCCCGCACCACTATGTCAGTGGGCAAGCAGCGTATGCCGGAGCAGCGCAGTTTTTTTTATCAGGATCTGGTGCTGCCGGTACTGCTCGACAGCCTGCGTGGCGGCTGGCAGGCCAGCGAGCTGGCGCGTCCGCTGGAAAAACTCAGAAGCATCGATACCAACGGTTTATTACGGCGTACGCTGCTCGCCTGGTTCAGCCATAACGTGCAGCCTGGCGCCACGGCACGCGCGCTGTTTATTCATCGTAATACGCTGGAGTATCGTCTGAACCGGATTTCAGAACTGACCGGACTGGATCTCGGCAATTTCGACGACCGGCTGCTGCTGTATGTGGCGCTGCAGCTGGATGAACGGGCGTAAAAAAGGCCAGCAGCGCTGGCCTGAGTGCGATGTGTAAACGGATCAGCGGCTGTTACGGGTCAGCTGATCGAGATCGGCTTCAATCTCAGCGATCTTATTAGAGACCACGCTCTCCAGATGGCGCAGATCGTCGAGGATCTTGCGCTTCAGATCCACCTCAACCCGATCGCGCTGGCAAATCTGATCCAGCTCATCGATAACGTAACGCAGGTTGGGGCTGATCTCCTGAATTTCACGGAAGCCCTGACCGTTATGTTCGGCCACCACGGTTTTGCGCTGGCGCGGATATTTGAATTTCACGCTCTTGGCAAAAAATTCGCCTTTATCTTTGCGGAAATAGATTTTCAGGATGTCGTTGTTCGCTTCCTGACGCAGACTGTAACGATCGATGTCTTCAGGATTGCTGATACCTAAGCTTTTCAGATTGTCATACATGGCGTTTAAATTTCCTCTGAGAGTGAGTGAGCGCGCAGACATGTCATCAATCGTTCCAGGTCGGATCCGGAACGCTTACGGCATACTTATAAACTTTAGACGAAAAACCGGGTCAGACAGTGCGCGTCCGGAGTTAACTGGCGCGGATTATGGACTGTTTGAAAAGTAAACGCACCAGTTAATTTGCGGCGCAAAACAAGTTGTATCAGGCGGGGTGTAAAGAAAAAATGACGGCACCGTTGCCAGTGCCGTCATGAGTAAGAAAAGCGCTCAGAGAAGTTAATCGATAGTACGCAGCAGTTCGTTGATACCCGTTTTGCTCAGCGTCTTAGCGTCAACTTTTTTCACGATTACCGCGCAGTAGAGGCTGTAGCTGCCATCTTTCGACGGCAGATTACCTGAGACCACTACTGAACCAGCCGGGACGCGGCCGTAGTGAACTTCACCGGTTTCGCGATCGTAAATTTTGGTGCTCTGGCCGATATAAACGCCCATTGAGATCACCGAACCCTCCTCGACAATCACGCCCTCAACGATTTCGGAACGTGCGCCGATAAAGCAGTTATCTTCGATGATGGTTGGATTAGCTTGCAACGGCTCCAGTACGCCGCCAATGCCCACGCCGCCGGAGAGATGCACGTTTTTGCCAATCTGCGCACAGGAGCCCACGGTGGCCCAGGTATCAACCATGGTACCTTCATCGACAAAAGCCCCGATGTTGACGTAGGAAGGCATCAGCACGGTGTTACGCGCAATAAAAGCGCCCTGGCGTACGGCTGCTGGTGGCACCACGCGGAAACCTGCCGCTTTAAAGCGCGCATCGTCCCAGCCGGCAAATTTCATCGGCACCTTGTCATAAAAGCGGGTTTCAGCCCCTTCCATAACCTGATTGTCATTGATGCGAAACGACAGCAGCACCGCTTTTTTCAGCCACTGATGCGTTACCCATTCGCCATCGATTTTTTCAGAGACGCGCAGTTCGCCGCTGTCCAGCAGACCAATCACCTGATTGATCGCTTCACGGGTGGCACTGTCGACGCTGGCGGGCGTGATGTCAGCACGGCGCTCAAAGGCGGATTCAATAACGCTCTGTAACTGTTGCATAGCTATTTCCTGAGTCTGTCATACGGATGCCCGGACGTGTCCGGACAGGATTCAATTTATCTGTGCAGTGTGATTCAGGACACTTTATCGTTTGGATTAAGGGCCTCTGTCAACCGTTGTTGTAACACATCGCGCATTTCTGCATTCAGCGCGCGCCGTTCGCTATTGGCGAGGATAAAGAGATCCTCAACCCGTTCGCCGATGGTGCTGATGCGCGCACCGTGCAGCGACACGCCGAGATCGGCAAAGACTTCACCTACCCGGGCAAGCAGTCCTGGCTGATCGAGCGCGATCAGCTCCAGATAGCTGCGCCGGTCGGTGTGGGTCGGCAAAAATTTCACGTCAGTGTCCACGCTGAAATGTTTCAGGCGCGCGGACTGGCGACGGGTACGCGGCGGCACCCACTCCTGCTGCGTAATGGCCTGCTGTAATGCCTGAATAATCAGCGGGTGGCGATCGGGTGAAAGCGGACTGCCATCGGGTTCGAGGACGATAAAGGTATCCATTGCCATGCCGTCACGGCTGGTAAAGATTTGCGCGTCGTGCACGCTGAGATTACGGCGGTCGAGTTCACCCGCTACGGCGGCAAACAGATAGGGGCGATCCGGGCTCCAGATAAAAATCTCCGTGCCGCCGCGCGTCGCCTGCGGGCTGACCAGCACCAGCGGCTGGCTGAGGTCGTGGTCAATCAGATGACGGGCGTGCCACGCCAGCTGATTAGGCGTATGGCGCAGAAAATAGTCGGCGCGGCAGCGGCTCCAGATATGGTGCAGCCGCTCTTCATTGAGGTTCTCCATGCGCAGCAGCGCCAGCGCCTGCAGACGATGGTGGCGCACCCGCTCGCGCAGATCCGGGCTATTTTCCATGCCGCGTCGCAGCTGCTTCTCGGTAGCAAAAAACAGCTCGCGCAGCAGGCTCTGCTTCCAGCTGTTCCACAGGCTCTCATTGGTGGCGCAGATATCGGAGACGGTGAGGCAGACCAGATAGCGCAGGCGATTCTCATTCTGCATTATCTCGGCGAACTGCTGGATCACCGTAGGGTCCTGAATATCGCGACGCTGGGCGGTGACCGACATCAGCAGATGATGACGCACCAGCCAGGCCACCAGCTGGGTCTCCCGGGAGTTGAGGTTGTGCAGCTCAGCAAACTCCAGCGCATCCTGCGCGCCCAGTATTGAGTGATCGCCGTTGCGGCCTTTGGCAATATCATGGAGCAGCGCTGCCATCAGCAGCAGCTCCGGCTGGGGCAGGCGCGGCCAGAGTTCCACACACAGCGGATGCTTTGGCCGCGTGCTCTCATCGGCGAAGCTCTCCAGCTTCTGCAACACGCGAATGGTGTGCTCATCCACCGTGTAGGCGTGAAACAGATCAAACTGCATCTGGCCGACCACGTTGCCCCAGAGCGGCGTATAGGCGGAGAGTACGCTATGGCGATGCATCGGCAGCAGCGCGCGTTTTACCGCGCCGGGATGACGCAGAATCGCCATAAAAGTGCGGCGCGCCTCAGCAATCTGGCACAGCGGCTGCCGCAGATGGCGGCGCGCATGACGCAGCTGGCGCAGGGTAGTGGAGTAGATCCCGGTAATTGAGGCGTTGCGTACCATGACATAAAACATGCGCAGAATGGCCTGCGGCTCGCGCTGAAACAGATCCGGGTCGCGCAGGTCAATCAGGTCGCCGCGTAGCTGAAAATCATCATCCAGCGCACGCGGCTTTTCGGTCGCTGGCAGGGCGAGGATCGCTTCATCAAACAGCTGCAGCAGCATCTGGTTCAGCTCGCTAATGCGGCGCGTTACGCGGTAGAAATCTTTCATCATGCGCTCAACCGGCTCGTTGCCTTCGCCGGAGTAGCTGAGGCGATGCGCGACGGTCAGTTGCCGATCAAAAAGCAGGCGGTTGTCGTAGCGTGGCAGCGTCAGATGCAGGGCGAAGCGGATGCGCCAGAGAAACTCCTGACACTCGTCGATCTCATTGCGCTCCGCTTCGGTCAGGAACCCAAAGCCCATCATCTCATCCATGGTGGTGGCACCAAAATGGCGACGCGCTACCCACTGCAGGGTATGGATATCGCGCAGGCCGCCCGGACTGCTTTTGATATCGGGTTCGAGATTGTAACTGGTGCCGTGGTAACGCTGATGGCGCTCCTGCTGCTCTTCAATTTTGGCAGCAAAAAAGCGCGATGAGGGCCAGAAGCCTTCGCTGAAGATATTCTTCTGCAGCTCAAGAAACAGCGCAACGTCGCCGGTCAGCATGCGCGACTCAATCAGGTTGGTTGCCACGGTGAGATCGGATAAGCCCTCCAGCAGGCACTCCTCAAGCGTGCGCACGCTGTGTCCCACCTCAAGCCGCAGATCCCACATAAGCGTGATCAGTTCAGAGGTGCGCTGCGCGGCGGCCTCATCAAGGGGCTGACGGCTGAGGATCAGAATGTCGATGTCCGACAGCGGATGCAGCTCGCCACGGCCATAGCCGCCCACCGCGACCAGCGCCATATCACTTAGCGTATCAAAACCGAAGAAACGCCACAGCCGTCGCAGCAGACGATCGATAAACAGCGTGCGCGTGTCGATCAGCGACTCCACGTCGCTGCCGGCATCAAAGGCGAGGCTCAGCGCGTGCTGAAACTGCTCCAGCGCGGCTTTCAGCTGTTCACGCGTTAGCGCGTCGTCAGCCCAGCCGGCGGGTGAATCGGTGAGAATTTTGTATACTGCCTCGGTCACGTTACCGCTCATCAACATGCCCCTTCGCGCATTAAAAAGCCGGCATTAAGCCGGCTCAGTGGGTAGCAGAGAGAGGATCAGACGTTTTCCAGCCGCGCCGGAATAGTGTCATCCTCACGCAGCGTCAGAATCTCACAGCCAGTTTCTGTCACCACAATAGTATGCTCATACTGCGCGGACAAGCTGCGATCTTTGGTTTTCACCGTCCAGCCATCCTTCATGGTGCGGATGCGGTAATCGCCTGCGTTAACCATCGGCTCCACGGTAAACGTCATGCCGGCCTGCAGCACCACACCGCTGTCGTCGGCGTCATAGTGCAGCACCTGCGGCTCTTCATGGAAGCCTTTGCCAATACCGTGACCGCAATACTCACGCACCACGGAGAAATCCTGCGCCTCAACGTATTGCTGGATCGCGCGTCCCAGCTCACGCAGGCGAATGCCTGGCTTAACGAGACGCAGAGCGATATAGAGGCTCTCCTGCGTCACGCGGCAGAGGCGCTCGCCGAGGATAGTGGGTTTGCCGACGATAAACATTTTTGAGGTATCACCGTGATACTCATCTTTAATGACGGTGACATCAACGTTCACGATATCACCCTCTTTCAGGACGCGATCGTCGCTGGGAATACCGTGGCACACCACCTCGTTTACCGAGATGCAGACCGATTTAGGGAAGCCGTGATAGCCAAGGCAGGCAGAAACCGCCTGCTGCTGCTGTGTGATGTGCTCGTGGCAGAGGCGATCAAGCTCACCGGTGGTCACACCCGGCACAACGTGAGGGGCGATCATTTCCAGCACTTCAGCGGCCAGGCGGCCCGCCACGCGCATTTTTTCGATTTCGTCAGGAGTTTTAATTGAGATAGCCATGAATTTTTCCGCAATCGCCGAAATTTTCGACAATAATGAGTTCTGTGGCAGTCATGTTAGCAGGCAGCAAATGGGCTGCCAAATCGGGATTGCCGCACACGTTTTGCGCTAACAACCGCTGGCGTATTTATACCTGTTATGGTATAAAGCGCGCCGACGATTCTCTGCTGTCTTACGAAAGCGAGACGGCAGGAAGCGCATAAATCTCATTATGTGTACTAAAACACACATGTATCGACACATACGCCGGGGTGCCTTGAAAGAGGTCGGTCGTATGGGATACATGGAGGCCCAACCCCAAACATACTTTAGAGGTAATCATGGCAACTGTTTCCATGCGCGACATGCTCAAGGCTGGTGTTCACTTCGGTCACCAGACCCGTTACTGGAACCCAAAAATGAAGCCATTCATTTTTGGTGCACGTAACAAGGTTCACATCATCAACCTTGAGAAAACTGTACCAATGTTCAACGACGCTCTGGCTGAGCTGCAGAAGATCTCTTCTCGCAAAGGTAAAATCCTGATCGTTGGTACCAAGCGCGCTGCTGCTGAAGCGGTAAAAGAGTCAGCTCTGAGCTGCGACCAGTTCTTCGTTAACCACCGCTGGTTAGGTGGTATGCTGACTAACTGGAAAACCGTTCGTCAGTCAATCAAACGTCTGAAAGATCTGGAAACTCAGTCTCAGGACGGCACGTTCGACAAACTGACCAAGAAAGAAGCACTGATGCGTGCTCGTGAGCTGGCCAAGCTGGAAAACAGCCTGGGGGGTATCAAAGACATGGGCGGTCTGCCAGATGCGCTGTTTGTTGTTGATGCTGACCACGAACACATCGCAATCAAAGAAGCAAACAACCTGGGTATCCCGGTATTTGCTATCGTTGATACCAACTCTGATCCAGATGGCGTTGATTTCGTTATCCCTGGTAACGACGATGCGATCCGTGCTGTAAGCCTGTACCTGACTGCTGTTGCCACTACCGTGCGCGAAGGCCGTTCACAGGACCTAGCTGAGCAGGCTGAAGACGCGTCTTTAGAAAACGCTTAATAAGGATTGCTCTTTCTGAGAGCCCTTAGACATCAGATGTTATCTGTATAAGGGGCCGCACAGGCCCCTTTTATTTATCTCCGTCTGTCGCGCTCCCTGTTACGGGCTGGCGGGGCAGAGTAAATTTTCCGCAACAGGTTTCTGCGCGTGCGCACGCACCCGGAAACGAACCGAGGATTCTGGAATGGCTGAAATTACCGCTGCATTGGTAAAAGAACTGCGTGAGCGTACTGGCGCAGGCATGATGGACTGCAAAAAAGCGCTGACCGAAGCGAACGGCGACATCGAGCTGGCAATTGAAAACATGCGTAAGTCTGGCGCAATCAAAGCTGCGAAAAAAGCAGGTAACGTTGCAGCTGACGGCGTGATCAAAACCAAAATCGTTGATGGTTACGGTGTGATTCTGGAAGTTAACTGCCAGACTGACTTCGTTGCTAAAGATGGCGGTTTCCAGGCGTTTGCTGACAAAGTTCTGGATGCAGCTACTGCCGGCAAAATCACCGACGTTGAAGCGCTGAAAGCACAGTTCGAAGAAGAGCGTGTTGCACTGGTTGCTAAAATCGGTGAGAACATCAACATCCGTCGCGTAGCAGTACTGGAAGGCGCTCAGCTGAACAGCTACCAGCACGGCGCGCGTATCGGCGTTCTGGTTTCTACCACCGCTGCTGATGAAGAGCTGAGCAAGCAGATCGCAATGCACGTTGCGGCAAGCAAGCCAGAGTTCGTTAAGCCAGAAGATGTTTCTGCTGACGTGGTTGAGAAAGAGTACCAGGTACAGCTGGATATCGCGATGCAGTCTGGCAAGCCAAAAGAGATCGCAGAGAAGATGGTTGAAGGCCGTATGAAGAAATTCACCGGCGAAGTCTCTCTGACTGGTCAGGCTTTCGTTATCGACCCAAGCAAAACTGTGGGTCAGGCGCTGAAAGAGAAAGGCGCAGATGTCATCAACTTCATCCGCTTTGAAGTGGGCGAAGGCATTGAGAAAGTTGAAACCGACTTTGCAGCTGAAGTGGCTGCGATGTCCAAACAGTCTTAATGAGTGACCGGAACCGCCGCGAGGCGGTTCTTTTTTGTCTGCGTTTTGGCGCAGTGATTTTCAGTCTCATCCCAATAGCTTTTTTGACGCGCTAAGCGGATGATCCACCAGATTTAACTTCTCATTCATCTTATCCTCCAGGAAGAATTGACCATGGCGACCAACGCAAAACCTGTATACCAACGTATCCTACTGAAACTGAGCGGCGAGGCCCTGCAGGGTGCCGAAGGTTTTGGTATCGACGCGAGCGTGCTTGACCGCATGGCGCAAGAGGTGAAAGAGCTGGTTGAGCTGGGCATCCAGGTAGGTGTGGTGATTGGTGGCGGTAACCTGTTCCGTGGCGCAGGCCTCGCTCAGGCGGGCATGAACCGCGTAGTAGGCGACCACATGGGTATGCTGGCGACCGTCATGAACGGCCTGGCAATGCGTGATGCGCTGCACCGCGCCTATGTGAACGCACGCCTGATGTCTGCCATCCCGCTTAACGGCGTCTGTGACAACTACAGCTGGGCTGAAGCGATCAGCCTGCTGCGTAATAACCGCGTGGTGATCTTCTCTGCCGGTACCGGCAACCCGTTCTTTACTACCGATTCTGCTGCCTGCCTGCGCGGCATTGAGATTGAAGCGGACGTCGTGTTGAAGGCGACCAAAGTAGATGGCGTCTACTCAGCCGATCCGGTGAAAAATCCGGACGCGACGCTGTACGATCAGCTCAGCTACGCTGAAGTGCTGGAAAAAGAGCTGAAAGTTATGGATCTGGCCGCCTTTACGCTGGCGCGTGACCACGCACTGCCGATTCGCGTCTTCAACATGAATAAGCCTGGCGCACTGCGTCGCGTGGTAATGGGTGAAAAAGAAGGCACCCTGATTACGCATTAATATCCGACGCAAGGTAAAATAAGGTATATTCTGATAGCGCAGTGCCTGACGCTGCGCCACTACCTGACATAATCGATGTTGCAGGCGGCTTGTACGTAAGCAGCAGGTAGCAGGATGATCGATGTTTATCGATACCAGTTCCGACGCGTGCGGAAATGGCCAGGTCAAACCGAATCCAAGGGTTTTAACGTGATTAACGATATTAAAAAAGATGCCGAAACACGCATGGACAAGTGCGTGGAAGCATTCAAAAGCACCATCAGCAAAGTGCGTACCGGTCGTGCTTCACCTTCACTGCTCGACGGCATTGTGGTGGAATACTACGGTACACCTACGCCACTGCGTCAGCTCGCCAGCGTAACGGTAGAAGATTCCCGTACGCTGAAAATCAACGTGTTCGATCGCTCTCTGGGTCCGGCCGTTGAGAAAGCGATCATGACGTCCGACCTCGGCCTGAATCCAAGTTCAGCCGGCACCGACATCCGTGTTCCGCTGCCAGCGCTGACAGAAGAGCGCCGTAAAGATCTGATCAAAATCGTTCGTGGCGAAGCAGAGCAGGGGCGTGTTTCCGTGCGTAACGTTCGCCGTGATGCCAACGATAAGATCAAAGCGCTGCTGAAAGATAAAGAGATCAGCGAAGATGACGAACGTCGTTCACAGGATGATATCCAGAAAATGACCGACCTTCACATCAAGCATGTTGATGCTGCGCTGGCAGAAAAAGAGAAGGAGCTGATGGACTTCTGAGTCTGTCAGCCCGATCTGTATCTGCTGGAGGCAGGTAAGCGCCTGCCTGTAACAGATATAAAACGCCGTTCAGAGCCGTATTCGTACCGAATGCACTCTGGCGGCGTTTTACATTGTGCCTGGCGCCGTTGCGGGCACCTATGATGACTTCACAGGGATAGCATGATGAAGCAATTAACTCTTCTGGGATCCACCGGCTCAATTGGCACCAGTACGCTGGCGGTTGTCGCCGCGAATCCCGATCTCTATCAGGTTACGGCGCTGGTCGCAGGGCAGAATGCTGCGCTGATGGCTGAGCAGTGCCAGCAGTTCCGGCCGCGCTATGCGGCGATGTCTGATGAGACCGCCGCTGCCGACCTGCGTGAGCGACTGAGAGCACTCAACGTCGATACCGAAGTGCTCTCCGGCGTTCAGGCAGCCTGCGATCTGGCGGCGCTGGATGAGGTTGATCAGGTGATGGCGGCGATTGTCGGCGCCTCGGGCCTGCAGCCAACGCTGGCAGCGATTCGTGCCGGAAAAACCGTGCTGCTGGCTAACAAGGAGTCACTTGTCACGTGCGGCCGCTTGTTTATGGAGGCTGTGCGTCAGCATCAGGCGCAGCTGCTGCCGGTCGATAGCGAGCATAATGCCATTTTTCAGAGTTTGCCCGCTTCCATACAGCATCAGTTGGGGTACGCTGATCTGCGGGAGAACGGGATCGACTCGATTCTCCTCACGGGATCGGGTGGTCCTTTTCGTGACACGCCACTGGCAGATCTGGCTGCTATGTCGCCGGATCAGGCCTGTGCGCATCCGAACTGGTCAATGGGGCGCAAAATCTCCGTTGATTCGGCCACTATGATGAATAAAGGTCTTGAATACATTGAAGCCCGCTGGTTGTTCAACGCCACTGACGCGCAAATGGAGGTCATCCTGCACCCGCAGTCGGTGATCCACTCTATGGTGCGTTATTGTGACGGCAGCGTGCTGGCGCAGCTGGGATCGCCTGATATGCGCACACCGATTGCTCACAGCATGGCATGGCCTGCACGTATCGCCGCTGGCGTCACGCCGCTTGATTTCACCCGAATGAAAGCGCTGACGTTTGCTGAACCCGATTACGTACGCTATCCCTGCCTGAAGCTGGCAATCGATGCGTGTACTGCAGGGCAGGCGGCCACGACGACGCTGAATGCAGCAAATGAAATCGCGGTAGCAGCGTTTTTGCAGCATCAGATTCGCTTTACCGATATTGCCGCCCTCAACAGCGAAGTACTGGCTACGCTCAGCTCGCCGGAGCCAGCCAGTATTGATGAGGTGCTGGAAATCGATCGACTGGCGCGGCAGCATGCAAAGGCACTGCTGTCACGCGTCACTCTGGCTGGCTGATAGCCCCGCTATTTGTTCGCTCTGGCTGAAAATGGTATAGTCGCTCGCGTTTTACGGCACGACATTGTTTCGATGTCATCCGGCTTACGGGCCGGCCTTTGCCGCAGGCGCAATGTATTCAGAAAACACAGCATTTCTGATGAAAGGAATTATTACGCGTTATGTCGTCCAACAATCACAATACAATCGATGACGGGTCGTACTGCACACCACGTCACGTGGCCATCATTATGGATGGTAATGGTCGCTGGGCAAAAAATCAGGGCAAACTGCGTATTTCAGGCCACAAAGCCGGGGTAAAATCGGTTCGCCGTGCCGTCAGCTTTGCGGTCAGCCACAAGCTGGAAGCGTTAACGCTCTATGCGTTCAGCAGTGAAAACTGGAGCCGACCGCCGCAGGAAGTGACGGCGTTAATGGAATTATTTATCTGGGCTCTCGACAGTGAAGTAAAGAGCCTGCATAAACATAATGTACGTCTGTGCATTATTGGTGATATCAGCCGTTTTTCTGGTCGTATTCAGGAACGCATTCGCCGCGCCGAGGAACTGACTCAACAAAATAATGGACTGACCCTCAACATTGCTGCCAACTATGGCGGCCGTTGGGATATTATCCAGGGTGCCAGGAAACTGGCCGAACAGGTTCAGGAAGGGCTACTGCGTCCTGACCAGATAACCGAAGAAAGCCTTGCTCCCTACCTCTGTATGCAGGAGCTGGCGCCGGTGGATTTAGTGATAAGGACCGGGGGAGAGCATCGAATCAGCAACTTCCTGCTGTGGCAGATAGCCTATGCTGAGTTCTGGTTTACCGATGTTCTTTGGCCTGATTTTGATGAACATGTTTTTGAAGGTGCACTGAATGCATTCTCTCTGCGGGAGCGACGCTATGGCGGCGCTGCACCAGGCGGCGCCTGAGCTACCTGGGGGTAACCTTTGCTGAAGTCTCGTCTGATCACCGCGTTTATTTTGATTCCGCTGGTGATCGCTGCGCTATTCTGGTTACCGCTGTCTGGTTTCGCGATTACCACGATTGCTATCTGCATGCTCGCCGCCTGGGAGTGGGGGCAGCTGGCCGGTATGGCTACCCGTCAGCAGCGCGTCTGGCTGGCGCTGCTCTGTGGCCTGCTGCTGGCAGCGATGCTGTTTACCTTACCGTCCTATTCTCACGATGCGCATCAGCCTCAGCTGGAAAGCTCGCTCTGGGCCGCACTTGGCTGGTGGGTCGTTGCTCTCTTTCTGGTGCTGTTCTATCCCGCCTCTGCCGCACTCTGGCGCGGCTCGCGTCCGCTTCGTCTGCTGTTTGGCGTGCTGACTATCGTCCCGTTTTTCTGTGGCATGATCGCGCTGCGCCAGTATCACTACGACATTGATCACTTCGCCGGCGCCTGGTGGCTCCTGTTCGTTATGCTGCTGGTATGGGGCGCGGACTCGGGTGCCTATATGTTTGGTCGGCTGTTCGGCAAACACAAGCTGGCGCCTAAAGTCTCGCCGGGTAAAACCTGGGAAGGCTTTTTTGGCGGGCTGCTCTCCTCCGCTATCATCGCCTGGCTGTTTGCGCTGCTGGCTCCGCTGACGGTGGCGCCGGGCACGCTGATTGCGTGTGCCGTTGTTGCCACGCTCGCCTCAGTACTGGGCGATCTCACTGAAAGTATGTTTAAGCGTGAAGCGGGCATTAAAGACAGCGGAAATCTTATCCCCGGCCACGGTGGTATCCTCGATCGTATCGATAGCCTCACAGCGGCCGTGCCGGTATTTGCCTGCCTGCTGCTGCTGGTGTTTCATACCCTCTAGGAGCAGCAACTATGTTAAGCATTCTCTGGAGTTTTGCTGCTTTCATCGTCGCGCTGGGCGTGCTGATCACCGTGCATGAGTTTGGCCACTTCTGGGTGGCACGCCGGTGCGGCATCTATGTCGAACGCTTTTCTATCGGTTTCGGTAAGGCGCTCTGGCGACGGACTGACCGGCAGGGGACAGAGTATGTTATTGCGCTGATCCCGCTCGGCGGCTATGTCAAAATGCTGGATGAGCGCGTAGAGAGCGTTTCCGCTGAGCGCCGTCACGAGGCGTTTAACAACAAAACCGTGCTGCAGCGTGCTGCCGTCATCGCCGCGGGGCCGGTTGCCAATTTCCTCTTCGCTATCTTCGCTTACTGGCTGGTCTTTATGCATGGCGTGCCCGGCGTACGGCCGGTGGTTGGCGAAATTGTGAGCGGCTCCGTCGCAGCGGAAGCGCAAATTCAGTCAGGCATGGAACTTAACGCAGTTGACGGTATCGAAACGCCTGACTGGGATGCTGTGCGCATGGCCCTGATTGGGAAAATCGGCGATGAGAGTACCACGCTGACCGTTTCTCAGTTTGGCGAAAGCGCAACCCAGCAGAAGCGGGTCGACCTGCGTGACTGGCAGTTTGAGCCAGACAAGCAGGATCCGGTGGTAGCGCTCGGCATTCGTCCACGCGGGCCACAGATTGAAACCACGCTGGCAGAAATACAGGCGGATTCACCCGCCAGCGCTGCCGGTTTGCAAGCGGGCGACAGGATCGTTAAAGTCGATGGTCAGCCGTTAACGCAGTGGCAGGCATTTGCCGGGCAGGTACGGGATAATCCGGGTAAACCGATGGCGCTTGAGGTTGAGCGAAATGGCGCCCGGCACTCTCTGACGCTGACGCCAGCCGCGAAGCCGGGCAAGCCTGAAGAGGGATTCGCCGGCGTTATTCCGCGCGTGCAGCCGCTGCCTGACGCATATAAAACGGTGAAACAGTATGGGCCGGTGGCCGCTATCGGTGAGGCAGGCGTCAAAACCTGGCAGCTGATGAAGCTTACGGTGTCGATGCTGGGTAAGCTGATTACAGGTGATGTAAAGCTGAATAACCTGAGCGGCCCGATTTCGATTGCGCAGGGTGCCGGTTTATCAGCGGAGTACGGGGTGATTTATTATCTGATGTTCCTGGCGCTGATAAGCGTCAATCTGGGCATCATCAACCTGTTTCCGTTACCGGTTTTAGATGGTGGGCATCTGCTTTTTCTGGCGATCGAAAAGATCAAAGGAGGACCGGTGTCCGAGCGAGTTCAGGACTTCAGTTATCGCATCGGCTCAATTCTGCTGGTGCTGTTAATGGGGCTTGCACTTTTCAATGATTTCTCTCGCCTGTAACGTCTGGAACGCAGACAGGTGCGGGATGTGTTAGGAAAACGCATAACAACGATGGCGATGAAAAAGTTGCTCATAGCGTCGCTGCTGTTTAGCAGCGCCACCGTTTACGGTGCAGACGATTTCGTGGTGAACGACATTCATTTCGAAGGTCTCCAGCGAGTCGCCGTCGGCGCGGCTCTGCTCAGCATGCCGGTACGCGTCGGTGATACGGTGAATGATGATGATATCAGAAACACCATTCGCTCACTGTTTGCCACCGGCAATTTTGAAGATGTGCAGGTTTTACGTGACGGAACGACCCTGATTGTTCAGGTTAAAGAGCGTCCGACTATTGCCAGCATCACATTCTCCGGTAACAAGGCGGTGAAAGAGGATCAGCTGAAGCAGAACCTCGAAGCGTCAGGCGTTCGCGTCGGCGAAGCGCTGGATCGCACCACGCTCTCTTCAATCGAGAAGGGACTGGAAGATTTCTACTACAGCGTCGGCAAATACACCGCCAGCGTAAAAGCGATTGCCACACCGCTGCCGCGTAACCGCGTGGATCTGAAATTTGTTTTCCAGGAAGGTGTCTCTGCCAAAATTCAGCAGATCAACATCGTGGGTAACAAAGCGTTCAGCTCTGATGAACTGATCTCCCGCTTCCAGCTGCGTGATGAAGTGCCGTGGTGGAACGTGGTTGGCGATCGCAAATATCAGAAGCAGAAGCTGGCCGGCGACCTTGAGACGCTGCGCAGTTTCTATCTGGATCGCGGTTATGCGCGCTTTAATATCGACTCGACTCAGGTCAGCCTGACGCCGGATAAAAAAGGCATCTACATCACCGTCAACATCAACGAAGGCGACCAGTATAAAATCGCCGGCGTGATTGTGAACGGCAGCATGGCAGGCCACTCAGCAGAAATTGAACATCTGACCAAAATCCCGAATGGTGAGCTTTACAACGGCACCAAAGTGACGCAGATGGAAGATGATATCAAAAAGCTGCTGGGCCGCTATGGCTATGCCTATCCGCGCGTCGTGACGCAGCCGGAAATCAGCGACGCTGACAAAACCGTTAAGCTGCATATTAACGTTGATGCCGGTAATCGCTATTACGTGCGTAAAGTCCGTTTTGAAGGGAACGACACCTCAAAAGATGCTGTACTGCGCCGTGAGATGCGTCAGATGGAAGGCGCATGGCTGGGCAGCGATCTGGTTGATCAGGGTAAAGAGCGTCTGAACCGCACCGGTTACTTTGAAACGGTTGATGTGGATACGCAGCGCGTACCAGGCGTGCCGGATCAGGTGGATGTGGTCTACAAAGTTAAAGAGCGCAACACCGGTACCTTTAACTTTGGCGTGGGCTACGGAACAGAAAGCGGCGTCAGCTTCCAGGTGGGTGTTACCCAGGATAACTGGCTCGGTACCGGTAATACCGTTAGTATCAGCGGTACCAAAAATGATTATCAGACCTATGCTGAATTCTCACTGACCGATCCCTACTTTACGGTTGACGGCGTGAGTCTGGGCGGTCGCCTGTTCTATAACGACTTTAAAGCGGACGATGCCGATCTGTCAGACTACACCAACAAGAGTTACGGTGTTGATGGCACGCTCGGCTTCCCGGTTAATGAGAACAACACCCTGCGCGTTGGCTTAGGCTATGTGCATAACGATCTGTCGAACATGCGGCCGCAGGTAGCAATGTGGCGTTACCTCGACTCGGTCGGGCGTCCACAGGGACTCAATAATAAAGGCGATTTCTCTGCGGATGATTTTACCTTTAACTATGGCTGGACCTACAATACGCTGGATCGCGGCTTCTTCCCGACGCGCGGTAACCGCACCAACCTGAACGGTAAGGTGACGATTCCAGGTTCAGACAACGCGTTCTATAAAGCGACGCTGGATACGCAGCAGTATGTGCCGCTGAACCGTGACGGCACCTGGGTAGTCCTGGGGCGTGGTCGTGTGGGCTATGGAGACGGCATCGGGGATAAAGAGATGCCGTTCTATGAGAACTTCTACGCCGGCGGCTCCAGCACGGTACGTGGTTTCCGTTCCAATACGATTGGTCCGAAAGCCGCTTACCTCAACGATCGCTCCTCATCGTGTAATCTGACCGATCCAAACGGGATCTGTAAGTCAGATGATGCAGTAGGCGGTAACGCAATGGCGATTGCCAGCCTCGAGCTGATCACGCCAACGCCGTTCCTGAGCGAGAAGTACGCTAACTCTGTGCGCACTTCACTGTTTGTGGACGCCGGTACCGTCTGGGATACCAACTGGCAGAATACGGCAGCCACCCGCGCTGCGGATATTCCGGACTACAGCGATCCTAACAACATTCGCGTCTCTGCAGGCCTGGCGCTGCAGTGGATGTCGCCACTGGGCCCGCTGGTCTTCTCCTATGCCCAGCCGGTGAAGAAAGTCGAGGGAGACAAAGCAGAGCAGTTCCAGTTTAACATTGGTAAAACCTGGTAATGTTCTGAGCAGGGAAGCGGAAGCGAAGTACGGCATAGCTTAGCGCAGCAAAGCGCTAAGCGAGCCAAACACTGTGTCGCAGACACAAACGTTGATGGTAAGGAGTTTATAGTGAAAAAGTTGTTGTGTGCCGCAGGTCTGGGTCTTGCTTTAGCGGTTTCCGCTGGCGTTCAGGCTGCTGACAAAATTGCAGTGGTAAACGTGTCCAGCATTTTCCAGCAGTTACCGCAACGTGCGACCGTTGCTAAACAGCTTGAAAATGAGTTCAAAGGCCGCGCAACTGAGCTGCAGGGCCAGGAACGCGATCTGCAGACCAAAATGCAGAGACTGCAGCGTGATGCTTCTACCATGAAGGCGAGCGAGCGCAGCCGCATGGAAAAAGACATCATGTCCCAGCGCGAAGCCTTCTCCAGCAAAGCCCAGGCTTTCGAACAGGATAACCGTCGTCGCCAGATGGAAGAGCGTAACAAACTGCTGAGCCGTATCCAGGATGCCGTGAAGAAAGTGGCAGACAGCGATGGTTATGATGTCGTGATTGATGCTAACGCCGTAGCCTATGCTGCTAATGCGAAAGACATTACTGCTGACGTGCTGAAACAGGTTAAATAATCGATGTCATCAATTCGACTGGCTGATTTAGCCCAGCAGTTGGATGCAGAATTGCACGGAGATGGCGATATCGTCATCTCCGGCATTGCTTCTATGCAATCCGCCACCCCTGGTCAAATCACTTTTCTTGCCAACAGCCGCTACCGCGAGCAGCTCGCCAGCGTTCAGGCGTCAGCCGTGGTGCTGACGGAAGCGGATCTGGAATGGTGCAATACTGCCGCCCTGGTAGTGAAAAATCCCTATCTTACCTATGCCCGCATGGCACAACTGCTGGACACCACGCCGCAGCCCGCGCAGAATATCGCGCCCAGCGCGGTGATCGATCCTTCCGCCTCGCTGGGACAAAATGTGTCGGTAGGGGCGAACGCGGTGATTGAGTCTGGCGTTGAGCTGGGTGACAACGTCGTGATTGGTGCAGGCTGCTTTGTCGGCAAAAAGAGCCGGATTGGCAGCGGCACGCGCCTCTGGGCCAACGTGACGATTTATCATGAGATTCAGATTGGTCAGGATTGTCTGATTCAGTCAGGCACTGTCATCGGTGCAGATGGTTTCGGGTATGCTAACGATCGCGGCAACTGGGTGAAAATCCCTCAGCTCGGCACGGTCATCATCGGTGACCGGACAGAGATTGGTGCCTGCACCACTATCGATCGCGGTGCGCTGGATAACACTCTGATCGGCAATGGTGTTATCATAGACAACCAGTGTCAGATTGCCCACAACGTTGTAATTGGTGACAATACAGCCGTTGCGGGAGGTGTGATCATGGCCGGTAGCCTGAAGATTGGACGTTACTGTATGATTGGCGGCGCCAGCGTCATTAACGGCCATATGGAGATCTGCGATAAAGTAACCGTAACCGGTATGGGCATGGTAATGCGTCCCATTACAGAGCCGGGGGTTTACTCCTCAGGGATCCCACTGCAACCGAACAAAGCCTGGCGTAAAACGGCAGCGCTGGTGATGAATATCGATGACATAAGCAAACGTCTGAAAGCCATCGAACGCAAAGTTGATAAAAACAGCTAAGCACATCCGCGCGACCCGCTTTCATAATAATGCCGCCTGCCTGCTTTTGCCCTTCAGTGTGGTAAAGGACGGCAGGTAGCGCAGAGAAGCGAACGCCACCGAACTGATTTGCGGCCTGCGAAAGATCATTTTGATCGGTGCAGGCCGTGTTATTGTTGCCATCAGATTTTTTAGGACAGGAAGAGTATTTTGACTACTGAAACGCATACTCTGAAAATCGAAGAGATTTTAGAACTGCTGCCGCACCGCTATCCGTTTTTGCTAGTGGATCGCGTGCTGGATTTTGAAGAGCACAAATATCTGCGTGCGGTAAAGAACGTTTCTGTTAATGAACCGTTTTTCCAGGGGCACTTCCCTGGTAAACCGATTTTCCCAGGCGTTCTGATTTTAGAAGCGATGGCGCAGGCGACCGGTATTCTGGCGTTTAAAAGCGTTGGCAAACTGGAACCTGGCGAGCTCTATTATTTTGCCGGTATCGATGAAGCCCGCTTCAAGCGCCCGGTAGTACCAGGTGACCAGATGATCATGGAAGTCACCTTCGAAAAAACCCGTCGTGGTCTGACACGTTTTAAAGGCGTTGCTACAGTGGATGGTAAAATTGTCTGTGAAGCGACCATGATGTGTGCCCGTAGCCGGGAGGCATAATTAGTGATTGATTCAACCGCCACCATCCATCCGACCGCCATCGTTGAAGAGGGTGCTGTACTGGGTGCAAATGTTCATATCGGTCCCTTCTGTATTGTGGGCGCTGACGTGGAAATTGGCGCAGGTACGGTATTGAAATCACACGTTGTGGTTAATGGCCATACGCGCATCGGCGAAGAAAACCAGATCTATCAGTTTGTCTCTATTGGTGAGGTAAACCAGGATCTGAAATATGCGGGTGAGCCTACCCGCACCGAAATCGGCGATCGCAACCGGATCCGCGAAAGCGTGACCATTCATCGCGGCACCACGCAGGGTGGCGGACTGACTAAAGTTGGCAGCGACAACCTGCTGATGGTGAATGCGCACATTGCACACGACTGCGTGATCGGCAGCCGCTGCATTCTGGCAAATAACGTGACGCTGGGCGGCCACGTTACCGTGGATGATTTTGCGATCATCGGCGGCGTGACGGCCGTGCACCAGTGGTGCACTATCGGCGCTCACGTTATGGTTGGCGGTTGTTCCGGCGTGGCGCAGGATATTCCGCCATACATTATTGCGCAGGGTAACCACGCCACGCCGTTTGGCGTCAATATTGAAGGTCTCAAGCGTCGCGGCTTCAGCAAAGAGGCGCTGCATGCTATTCGCAACGCTTACAAGCTGCTCTACCGCAGTGGTAAAACGCTGGATGAGGTAAAGCCTGAAATCGAGGCGCTGGCGCAGCAGCACAGCGAAGTCCAGCCGTTCTTTGATTTCTTCGCCCGTTCAACCCGTGGATTGATCCGTTAATTCATGTCAGTGCGTCCCTTAACGATTGCCCTGGTCGCCGGAGAAACCTCCGGCGATATTCTTGGTGCCGGTCTGATCCGCGCGCTGAAAGCGCGTCATCCTGATGCACGCTTTGTTGGCGTAGCGGGTCCGCTGATGCAGGCAGAAGGCTGCGAAGTCTGGTACGAAATGGAAGAGCTGGCGGTCATGGGCATTGTCGAAGTGCTGGGCCGCCTGCGACGCCTGCTGACCATCCGCAAAGACCTGACGCAGCGCTTCACCGCGCTCCGCCCTGACGTATTTGTGGGTATCGATGCGCCAGATTTTAATATCACCCTGGAAGGCAACCTGAAGCGCGCCGGTATTCGTACCGTGCACTACGTCAGCCCTTCCGTCTGGGCATGGCGTCAGAAGCGCGTCTTTAAGATTGGCCGCAATACCGATATGGTGCTGGCGTTTCTGCCGTTCGAGAAAGCGTTTTACGATCGCTTTAACGTGCCGTGTCGTTTTATCGGTCACACCATGGCTGATGCGATGCCGCTGCAGCCTGATAAGCAGGCCGCGCGTCGCGAGCTGGGTATTGCAGACGACGCGATCTGTCTGGGTTTACTGCCAGGCAGTCGTGGCGCAGAAGTTGAAATGCTGAGCGCCGATTTTCTGCGCGCGGCGCAGCTGCTGCGTCAGCGCTACCCGGCGCTGGAAATCGTGGTTCCGCTGGTTAACGCAAAGCGGCGGGCGCAGTTTGAACAGATTAAAGCGGAGATTGCGCCTGAGCTGCCTATGCACCTGCTGGATGGCAAAGGGCGTCAGGCGATGATCGCCAGCGATGCGGCTATTCTGGCATCCGGCACGGCGGCGCTGGAGTGTATGCTGGCAAAGTGCCCGATGGTCGTGGGGTATCGTATGAAACCCGTTACCTTCTGGCTGGCGAAGCGCCTGGTCAAAACGCCTTACGTCTCGCTGCCTAATCTGCTGGCGGGACGGGAGCTGGTTAAAGAGCTGCTGCAGGATGAGTGCCAGCCGCAGACGCTGGCCGCCGCGCTGGAGCCGCTGCTGCATGCGGGTGCCGAACGCGACGCGCTGCTGGAAACCTTTACTCAACTGCATCAGCAGATCCGCTGGAATGCCGATGAGCAGGCGGCGGATGCGGTACTGGAGATTGCTCATGGCTGAATTTATCTATCCTGATGCGCAACGTATTGCGGGCGTGGACGAAGTCGGACGCGGCCCGCTGGTAGGGGCCGTAGTAACGGCGGCGGTGATCCTCGATCCTGCTAACCCGATTGCTGGTCTGGCAGACTCAAAAAAGCTGTCGGAAAAGCGCCGTCTGGCGCTGTATGATGAAATTACCGAAAAGGCGCTGGCGTGGAGCCTCGGCAGGGCTGAGCCAGAAGAGATCGACCAGCTCAATATTCTGCATGCCACGCTGCTGGCGATGCAGCGCGCGGTGGCAGGGCTGCACCTTACGCCCGATTTTGTGCTGATCGATGGCAATCGCTGTCCGGCGCTGGCGATGCCTGCGCAGGCGGTGATCAAAGGCGACAGTCTGGTGCAGGAAATCAGCGCTGCATCCATTATTGCCAAAGTGACGCGCGATCGCGAAATGGCTGAACTCGATCGTCTCTTTCCGCAGTATGGCTTTGCGCAGCATAAAGGTTACCCCACCGCGCTTCATATAGCGAAGCTCAAACAGTTTGGTGCCACGCCGCATCATCGTCGCAGTTTTGCGCCGGTGCGCAACACGCTGCTGGATGCCGAACTGCACGCCTCAGTACAACCCGCGCCGCTTTATTAAGCCTGACGCTGTTTTAACCGGAAACCGATATGGCTGAACCTCGTTTTATACATCTGCGCGTGCACAGCGACTACTCCATGGTCGATGGCCTGGCGAAGACCGGTCCGCTGGTGAAAAAAGCCGCGGCGCTGGGGATGCCGGCAATAGCGATTACGGATTACACCAACCTCTGCGGCCTGGTGCGCTTCTATGGCAGCGCCCACGGTGCCGGCGTTAAGCCGATTATCGGCGCTGATTTCCAGGTCGCCAGCGAGCTGATGGGCGATGAGCTTACGCAGCTTACGCTGCTCGCGGCGAATAACACCGGCTATCAGAATCTGACACTGCTGATTTCGCGCGCCTATCAGCGCGGCTACGGCATTGCCGGGCCTATCCTCGATCGCGACTGGCTGATTGAGCTGGGCGAAGGGCTGATTGTCCTGTCGGGCGGACGACGCGGCGATGTCGGACGCAGCCTGCTGCGCGGCAATAACGCGCTGGTGGCGCAGTGTCTGAGCTTTTATCAGCAGCACTTTCCCGACCGTTACTACCTTGAGCTGCTCCGCACCGGACGCGCCGATGAGGAGAGCTATCTGCATGCCGCTGTTGAGCTGGCGATAGCGGAAGGGATACCGGTAGTGGCAACCAATGAAGTCTGCTTCATCAATGAAGAGGACTTCGATGCGCATGAGATCCGCGTGGCGATCCACGACGGTTATACGCTGGACGATCCGAAACGTCCGCGCCACTACAGTCCTCAGCAATATATGCGCAGCGAAGAGGAGATGTGCGAGCTGTTTTCGGACATCCCGGAAGCGCTGGAAAACAGCGTAGAGATTGCTAAGCGCTGTAACGTCACCGTCCGCCTCGGCGAATATTTTCTGCCGCAGTTCCCGACCGGCGAGATGACCACCGAAGAGTTTCTGGTGGTGAAATCACGCGAGGGGCTTGAAGAGCGCCTGGCGTTTCTCTTTCCGGATGAAGAGCTGCGTGCGCAGAAGCGCCCGGCCTACGATGAGCGTCTGGAGATTGAGCTCAACGTTATCAACCAGATGGGGTTCCCGGGCTACTTCCTGATCGTGATGGAGTTTATCCAGTGGTCAAAAGATAACGGGATCCCGGTCGGACCCGGACGCGGTTCCGGTGCCGGTTCACTGGTGGCCTATGCGCTGAAGATTACCGACCTCGATCCGCTGGAATTTGACCTGCTGTTTGAACGCTTCCTGAATCCGGAACGTGTCTCCATGCCCGACTTTGACGTCGACTTCTGCATGGAGAAGCGCGATCAGGTGATCGATCACGTTGCCGAGATGTATGGCCGTGAAGCGGTTTCGCAGATTATCACCTTCGGCACCATGGCGGCGAAAGCGGTGATCCGCGATGTAGGGCGCGTGCTGGGCCATCCTTATGGCTTTGTCGATCGCATCTCCAAGCTGGTGCCGCCCGATCCGGGCATGACGCTGGAAAAAGCGTTTCAGGCTGAACCGCAGCTGCCTGAGATCTATGACGCCGATGAAGAGGTCAGGGCGCTGATCGACATGGCGCGCAAGCTGGAAGGCGTCACGCGAAACGCCGGCAAGCACGCTGGCGGCGTGGTCATTGCGCCGACCAAAATCACCGATTTTGCCCCGCTTTACTGCGATGAAAACGGCCAGTTCCCCGTCACCCAGTTTGATAAAAATGATGTGGAGTATGCCGGACTGGTGAAGTTTGACTTCCTCGGCCTGCGTACGCTGACCATCATCGACTGGGCGCTGAAGATGATCAACCCGCGCCGTGAAAAGCAGGGGCTGCCGCCGATCGACATTGCGGCTATTCCGCTTGATGATAAAAAAAGCTTCGATATGCTGCAGCGCTCAGAGACCACCGCGGTGTTCCAGCTTGAATCGCGCGGCATGAAAGATCTGATCAAGCGACTGAAGCCTGACTGCTTTGAAGATATGATCGCCCTGGTGGCGCTGTTTCGTCCCGGCCCGCTGCAGTCCGGCATGGTGGATAACTTTATCGACCGTAAGCATGGCCGCGAAGAACTCTCCTATCCTGACATCCAGTGGCAGCATGAGAGTCTGAAGCCGGTACTGGAGCCTACCTACGGCATCATTCTCTATCAGGAGCAGGTGATGCAGATCGCACAGGTGCTGGCGGGTTATACGCTGGGCGGCGCTGATATGCTGCGTCGTGCGATGGGTAAAAAGAAACCGGAAGAGATGGCGAAGCAGCGTTCAGTGTTCAAAGAGGGCGCTGAAAGCATGGGTATCAACGGCGAACTGTCGATGAAAATCTTCGACCTGGTAGAGAAGTTCGCCGGCTATGGTTTTAACAAATCGCACTCTGCAGCCTATGCGCTGGTCTCCTATCAGACGCTGTGGCTGAAAGCACACTATCCGGCTGAGTTTATGGCTGCGGTCATGACCGCCGATATGGATAACACCGAGAAAGTGGTCGGGCTGGTGGATGAGTGCTGGCGCATGGGCCTGAAAGTGCTGCCGCCGGATATCAATGCCGGCCTCTATCCGTTCCACGTTAACGACGACGGTGAAATTGTCTACGGCATCGGCGCGATCAAAGGCGTCGGTGAAGGCCCGATTGAAGCGATTCTCGAAGCGCGTAATCAGGGCGGCTATTTTAAAGAGCTGTTCGATCTCTGCGCGCGTACCGATACGCGCAAAATTAACCGCCGGGTGATAGAGAAGCTGATCATGTCCGGCGCGTTTGACCGGCTCGGACCCCATCGCGCGGCGCTGATGAGCGCCCTGAGCGATGCCCTGAAAGCCGCTGACCAGCATGCTAAAGCAGAGGCGACGGGGCAGGCAGATATGTTTGGCGTGCTGGCTGAAGAGCCGGAGCAGGTCGAAAAATCGTATGCGTCAATTACGCCGTGGCCAGAGCAGGTGCAGCTGGATGGCGAACGTGAAACGCTGGGGCTCTATCTTACCGGGCATCCGATTAATCAGTATCTGAAAGAGATTGAGCGCTACGTCGGCGGGATGCGGCTGAAAGATATGCATCCTACTGAACGTGGCAAGGTCACCATCGCTGCGGGGCTGGTGATTGCTGCCCGCGTGATGGTGACCAAGCGCGGCAACCGAATTGGTATTTGTACTCTGGACGATCGCTCCGGTCGTCTGGAAGTCATGCTATTTACCGATGCGTTAGATAAGTACCAGCAGCTGCTGGAGAAAGACCGTATCCTGATCGTCAGCGGACAGGTCAGCTTTGATGACTTCAGCGGCGGGCTTAAAATGACCGCCAGGGAAGTGATGGATATCGATGAAGCGCGGGAAAAATATGCGCGCGGACTTGCTATCTCGCTGACGGACAGGCAAATTGATGACCAGCTTTTAAACCGTCTCCGCCAGTCTCTGGAGCCTCATCGTTCCGGGACCATTCCGGTACATCTCTATTATCAGAGAGCAGATGCGCGGGCGAAGCTTCGCTTTGGTGCAGCGTGGCGTATTTCGCCCAGCGATCGTTTACTTAACGACCTGCGGTCGTTAGTAGGATCGGAGCAGGTGGAACTGGAGTTTGACTAAAACAGGAACATTATGAGTCTTAATTACCTGGATTTTGAACAGCCGATCGCCGAACTCGAAGCGAAGATCGATTCGCTTAAATCGATTGGCCGTTCAGATGAGAAACACGATATTAATCTGGATGAAGAGATTCAGCGCCTTCGCGAGAAAAGCGTTGAACTGACCCGTAAAATCTTCTCCGATTTAGGTGCATGGCAGGTCGCGCAGCTGGCGCGTCATCCGCTGCGTCCCTATACGCTGGACTACGTGCGCAACGCATTTGACGACTTTGACGAGCTGGCAGGCGATCGCGCCTATGCTGACGACAAAGCGATTGTGGGTGGTATCGCACGTCTGGATGGCCGTCCGGTGATGATCATTGGTCATCAGAAAGGGCGTGAAACCAAAGAGAAAATTCGCCGTAACTTCGGTATGCCTGCACCAGAAGGCTATCGTAAAGCGCTGCGTCTGATGGAGATGGCAGAGCGTTTTAAGATGCCACTTATCACCTTTATCGACACGCCGGGTGCTTATCCGGGCGTGGGCGCCGAAGAGCGCGGTCAGTCTGAAGCGATTGCCCGTAACCTGCGTGAGATGTCTGGTCTGAAAATTCCGGTGATCTGCACCGTGATTGGCGAGGGCGGCTCTGGTGGCGCGCTGGCGATTGGCGTGGGCGACAAAGTGAACATGCTGCAGTACAGCACCTACTCGGTGATTTCACCGGAAGGCTGTGCGTCAATTCTGTGGAAAAGCGCAGATAAAGCGCCGCTGGCGGCAGAAGCGATGGGCATCACCGCCGGGCGTCTGCAGGAGCTGAAGCTGATCGACTCAATCATTCCTGAGCCGCTGGGTGGCGCGCATCGTCGTCCGGTTGATATGGCCGCTTCTCTGAAACAGCAGCTGCTGGCCGATCTGGCCGATCTCGACGGGCTGAGCACGGAAGAGCTGCTCGATCGCCGCTATCAGCGCCTGATGAACTACGGTTACGCGTAAGGTAAGCCCTGCAGCAAAAAAGCGGACTCCGGTCCGCTTTTTTTTATGCCTGTTTTCCACGATCGGGCCTGAGTTCCCTGCAGGACCGCCATTTATGGCGGCAGCGATCCCCCAAGGGCGCCATTTATGGCGACCGAAATGCATCGCTGAAAACATCAGGCCTGCAACGGCGCTATTCCGGAACATTCTCCGGCCACTTTTCGCTATCCTTACTCTGTGCCACAAGACCACAGGAGGTGAGCATTGAATATTATTGCGATCATGGGACCGCACGGCGCGTTCTACAAAGATGAACCAATTCGCGAACTGGATGCCGCGCTGAAACTGCAGGGCTTTCACACCGTTTATCCCAGCAATGCCAGCGACCTGCTGAAGCTGATTGAGCACAACCCGCGCGTATGCGGCGTCGTATTTGACTGGGATGAGTACAGCATGGCGCTCTGCAGCGACATCAACCAGCTCAATGAGTCGCTGCCGCTCTACGCCTTTATCAACACCCATTCGCAGATGGACGTCAGCGTTAATGAAATGCGCATGGCGCTGCAGTTTTTTGAATATGCGCTCAGCACCGCAGACGATATCGCGCTGCATATCCGCCAGTATACCGATGAGTACATCGATAAAATTTTACCCCCGCTGACCAAAGCGCTGTTTACCTATGTTAAAGAGGGTAAATACACCTTCTGTACGCCAGGCCATATGGGCGGTACCGCCTTTCAGAAAAGCCCGGTCGGCAGCCTGTTTTATGACTTTTTCGGTGCCAACACGCTGAAAGCCGATGTCTCTATCTCCGTCACCGAACTGGGTTCGCTGCTCGACCATACCGGCCCGCATCTCGACGCCGAAGAGTATATTGCCCGTACCTTTGGGGCAGAGCAGAGCTATATGGTGACCAACGGCACCTCAACCTCAAACAAAATTGTCGGTATGTATGCCGCCCCGGCAGGCAGTACGGTACTGATTGACCGCAACTGTCACAAATCGCTGACCCATCTGCTGATGATGAGCGACATCGTGCCCGTCTGGCTCAAGCCAACGCGTAATGCGCTGGGCATTCTGGGCGGTATTCCGCAGCGTGAATTTACCCGGGAGGCTATTCAGAGCAAAGTGGATAGCACGCCGCGCGCCAGCTGGCCGGTCCATGCGGTGATCACCAATTCAACGTACGACGGATTGCTCTACAACACGGAATATATCAAGCAGACGCTGGATGTGCCGTCGATCCACTTCGATTCCGCCTGGGTGCCTTATACCAATTTTCATCCCATCTACAGCGGAAAAAGCGGCATGAGCGGTGAACGGATCCCGGGCAAGGTGATCTATGAAACGCAATCCACCCATAAGCTGCTGGCCGCGTTTTCCCAGGCTTCACTGATTCATATCAAAGGCGACTACGACCACGATACGTTTAACGAAGCCTATATGATGCACACCACTACCTCGCCGAGCTACGGCATTGTGTCATCGATTGAAACCGCTGCGGCGATGCTGCGCGGCAATCCGGGTAAGCGGCTAATTAACCGTTCGGTTGAGCGCGCGCTGCACTTCCGGCGCGAGATCCAGCGGCTGCGTGAAGAGTCTGATGGCTGGTTTTTTGATATCTGGCAGCCAGAGCAGGTGGATGAGGCAGAGTGCTGGCCGATCCAGCCGGGAGAAGAGGCGTGGCACGGCTTTCAGCAGGCCGATCGCGATCATATGTATCTCGATCCCATTAAAGTTACGATCCTGACGCCCGGCATGAGCGAGCTGGGCGCGATGGCGGAAGAGGGGATCCCGGCGGCGCTGGTGGCGAAATTTCTCGATCAGCGCGGCGTGGTGGTAGAGAAAACCGGGCCTTATAACCTGCTGTTTCTGTTCAGTATCGGGATCGATAAAACCCGCGCCATGAGCCTGCTGCGCGGTCTGACCGAGTTTAAACGCGCCTACGATCTTAATCTGCGCGTGAAAAATATGCTGCCGGATCTCTATGCGGAGGATCCCGATTTCTATCGCAATATGCGGATCCAGACGCTGGCGCAGGGGATCCACCAGCTGATCCTGCAGCACGATCTGCCGCGGCTGATGCTGAAAGCCTTTGATGTCCTGCCTGAAATGAAAATGACGCCGCATCAGGCGTTCCAGCATCAGGTCAAAGGTGAGGTTGAAACCGTGGATATCCGCGAGCTGGTAGGGCGTACCTCCGCCAATATGATCTTGCCCTATCCGCCAGGCGTGCCGCTGGTAATGCCCGGTGAGATGATCACAGAACAGAGCCGGGCCGTGCTCGACTTTCTGCTGATGCTCTGCACCATCGGGCGCCACTACCCTGGCTTTGAAACCGATATTCACGGCACCACGCTGACAGAGGATGGGCGCTATCTGGTTCGGGTACTGCGCGACGCGCCGCAGCCCTGACTTCGGATAAATGCCTCTGGTCACGCTGACGTCCGGCACGTAGGCTTGGCGGCTCAGATTTTTTTTCGGAGCCGCTATGCTACAGATCAAACAGATTCACCACATTGCGATTATTGCCACTGACTATCCGCGCAGCAAAGCGTTCTACTGCGATGTGCTGGGCTTCTCCCTGCTGGGTGAGTACTACCGCGCTGAGCGGGATTCATGGAAAGGCGACCTCGGCCTGCACGGCGTCTATACCATTGAGCTGTTCTCATTTCCCTCCCCGCCGCCGCGCGTAACCGCACCTGAAGCCTGCGGCCTGCGCCATCTGGCATTTTGCGTAGAGGATGTGGCGCAGTCGGTTGCGGCGCTGGCAGAAAAAGGCGTGATCTGCGAACCGGTGCGTATCGATGCGCTGACCGGTAAAGCCTGCACCTTTTTTACCGATCCGGATGGTTTGCCGCTGGAGCTTTATCAGGCGTAAAATAGCCGCCGCAGAATGCCGCAATCAGGCGGCATCATCAGATGGAACGGCACTATGTCTTTTTCCCACCTTGCTGCGCTGCTGGATCCCGCCGGTCGCTACGTGGTGGCATTCAGCGGCGGGCTCGACTCCACCGTGCTGCTGCATCAGCTGGTCTGCTGGCAGCAGCAGCATTCGCAGCTGAGCGTGCGGGCGCTGCACGTGCATCACGGCCTGAGTCCGCACGCCGACCGGTGGGCCGCACACTGCCGGCAGCAGTGCCAGCGCTGGCATATCGCCTGCGACGTATTGCCGGTAACGGTTGATGCCAGGGCAGGAGGCGTGGAGGCGTCGGCGCGCAGAGAGCGCTATCAGGCGCTCTTCGCCCGGCTGCAGCCGGATGAACAGCTGCTCACCGCGCAGCATCTGGACGATCAGTGCGAAACGCTGCTGCTGGCGCTAAAGCGCGGCAGCGGCCCGGCGGGGCTGGCGGCAATGCCGCCGCGGCGCACAGTGCAGGGGCATGAACATCTGCGTCCGCTGCTCAGCCTTAGCCGTGAGCAGCTGGAGCAGTGGGCGGCTGAGCACCAGCTCAGCTGGATTGAGGATGAGAGCAATGACGACAGCCGCTACGACCGCAACTTTTTGCGTCAGCAGATTATGCCGCTGCTGCATCAGCGCTGGCCGCACTTCAGCGCTGCCAGCGCCCGCAGCGCCGCGCTCTGCGCAGAACAGGAGCAGCTGCTGGATGAGCTGCTGCAGCAGGAGCTGAGCCAGCTGCTTACGCCACAGGGCGCACTGCATTTTCCGCCGTTGCAGAGCATGAGCGAAGCGCGGCGTAACGCGCTGCTGCGCCGCTGGATCGCCGGGCAGGGCGGGGCGATGCCGTCACGTGCAGCGCTGCAGCGCATCAGTACTGAGGTTATCGCGAGCCGGAGTGATGCACAGCCGGCGCTGCAGCTGGGAAATTTTACGCTGCGCCGCTATCGCAATGCGCTCTACTGGTTACCGCCGCAGCCGTCGCTGCGTGACCAGGCATGCTGCTGGCCGCAGCTTACCCAACCGCTGGTACTGCCCGGCGGAGTGGGTCAGCTGCTGGCTGACTTCTCACGCGCGGAGCTGCGTCTGCCTGCGGCGGATGAAACGGCTCACGTTCGCTTTCAGGCGCGCGGCTACTATCATCTGCTGGGACGGGCGGGCGGACGCGAAATGAAAAAACTGTGGCAGGAGCTGGCGATCCCGCCCTGGCAGCGGGAGCGTATTCCACTGATCTACTATAACCATACGCTGATTTGCGCGCCGGGCCTGTTTGTTACCCATGAAGGCGCTGCCTGCAGCGATCGGGGCTGGCAGGCGATCTGGCATCAGCCTGACAGGGAGAAGGTATCATGAGGCACTGGCTGACGGCTGTGCTATGTTTTGTATCGCTGCCGCTATGGGCAGAAGGCGATGCGGCCGCGGGCGCAGAAAAAGCAGCCCGCTGTATGGCGTGTCACGGTGCAGAGGGCAAAAGCGCGATACCCCTCTATCCTCATCTGGCCGGGCAGCAGGCGCCTTATCTGGCGCATGCGTTGCACGCCTATCAGAAAGGTGAGCGCAGTGGCGGTCAGGCTGAGGTGATGAAAGCGTTTGTGGCGGGACTAAGCGATAGCGATATTGAGGATTTAGCAGCTTACTATAGCGGGCTTAAGCCGTAAGGAACGCGGGCGGAGAGGGTCCGCCCGCTGCGAGACTACTCGTCTTCGCTGACCACCACGGTGCCGAGTTCAGGATGGCTGAAGCTGGCAATGTGATCGAGGCGCAGCTCGCGGGTTTCCCCGGAGAGGTCAACCGCAAGATATTCGACGTTTTTGCGCGAAACCATATCCCGCGCTTTCGCCTTCAGCTGGTCGCCATTTTTCAGCTGCAGTGACAGCATCCAGTGTCGGGTGCAGGCGAGTTCCAGGTTGTCGTAGTCATCGCAATTGATGGGTTTATAAGCTTCATTTGTCAACATAGTCGCTCACCAATAAGTTTGCAGCAGCCGAGGCTGCCTGATCCCTGACAGAAGAGTTTAGCGCGGAATGAGCGGCGATATCATTGAGTGCATTCAGCGCGCACATCAGCGCGTCGGGCACATATCCCGGCTCACCGCTGCCGATTTCAGCATATTTCTGGCGAACTAACTCACAATACGTTTGCACATGCACCTCCTCAGCAGAGCATAAATACCCTGGTTGCCTGGCGACTATAACACAGGGGTTTCCCGGAAATCAGCCAGGGCAAGCGGGGAAACAGAGAAAGAAAAGCAGCAGAACAGCGGCTGGCACGGCCTGCCGGACGCTGGCTGGCGCACAAAAGGTTAAGTTGATGAACAGGAAAATTCAGTACAGAACGCCGTATGAACCGGCAGGTGACAGATGATTATGCTGTCGCGCACGGTTGAGATCCCGGAGAGTGAAATAGAGCTGACGGCTATCCGCGCTCAGGGGGCAGGGGGGCAGCACGTGAATAAAACCTCGACGGCTATTCATCTGCGGTTTGATGTCCGCGCATCTTCGCTGCCGGAGTTTTATAAAACGCGGCTGCTCGCTGCCAGTCATCACCTGATTACGGCAGAAGGCGTGGTTATTATTAAAGCGCAGGAGTATCGCAGTCAGGAGATGAATCGTGAGGCCGCGCTGCAGCGCCTGATCAATCTGATCCGCGAGTTAACCACGGTGGAGAAAGCGCGTCGCGCGACGCGGCCAACGCGCGCGTCAAAAGAACGGCGGCTGGAGGGGAAATCGCGGCGCAGCAGCGTAAAAGCGATGCGCGGCAAAGTGCGATAAAAAACGCCTCCCGCAGGAGGCGTTTGCCATTACTTATTCAGCGCGCTGGCCAGGAAGCTGACGATCTCATGCTGGCTGATCATCTGCTTCTCGCTTGCGGAGCGGGATTTGTACTCAATCTCTTCGTTGTCGAGATTGCGATCGCCAATCACGATGGTGTGCGGCACGCCAATCAGCTCCATATCAGCAAACATCACGCCCGGACGCTCTTTACGATCGTCGAGGATAACGTCGATGCCTCTGGCGCGCAGTTCGCTGTAGAGCGATTCTGCCAGCTGCTGAACCCGGAAAGATTTATGCATATTCATTGGCAGAATTGCGACTTCAAACGGTGCCAGCGCCGCAGGCCAGATAATGCCGCGTTCGTCATGGTTCTGCTCAATTGCGGCAGCCACCACGCGGGTAATACCGATACCGTAGCAGCCCATGGTCATAATCTGGTTGCGGCCATCTTCGCCCTGTACGGCTGCTTTCATCGCATCGGAGTATTTGGTGCCGAGCTGGAAAATGTGACCCACCTCGATACCGCGCTTGATCTGCAGTACGCCTTTACCATCCGGGCTTGGATCGCCCTCGACCACATTGCGGATATCTTCAACCCGCGCTTCCGGCAGATCGCGGCCCCAGTTAATGCCGGCAAAGTGCTGACCGTCGATGTTGGCACCGGCGGAGAAGTCACTCATTTTTGCCACGGTACGGTCTGCAATCACCGGAATGGTCAGACCGACCGGACCGATAGAGCCAAAGCCTGCACCCGTTACGGCACGGATCGCCTCTTCATTGCCCATTTCCAGCGGCGAAGCGACGATATCGAGATGTTCAGCTTTGATCTCGTTAAGCTCATGATCGCCACGCACCAGCAGAGCAACCAGCTGATGGCCGCTCTCTTCACTCGCCTTCACAATCAGCGTCTTAACCGTTTTCTCAACCGGGATCTGATGCTGCTCAACCAGCTCCGCGATGGTTTTGGCATGTGGCGTAGCAAACTGTGTCATCGGCTGTGTCGCCGCCGGACGCTCACCAGCCGGAGCCAGCGCTTCAGCTTTCTCAATGTTTGCGGCGTACTCTGACTCGCTGGAGAAGATGACATCATCTTCTCCGCTCTGCGCCAGCACCTGAAATTCATGTGAACCGCTGCCGCCGATAGAGCCGGTGTCAGCCTGCACCGCGCGGAAATCGAGACCCATGCGGGTAAAGCTCTGACTGTAGGCGCGATACATCGCATTGTAGGTTTCCTGCAGCGACGCCTGCGAAGTATGGAAGGAGTAGGCGTCTTTCATGATGAACTCACGGGAACGCATCACGCCAAACCGCGGGCGCACTTCATCACGGAATTTGGTCTGAATCTGATACAGATTAAGCGGCAGCTGTTTATAAGAGCTCAGCTCGTTGCGAATCAGATCGGTAATGACCTCTTCATGCGTCGGACCGAGCACAAACGGACGTTCGTGACGATCTTTAATGCGCAGCAGCTCCGGGCCATACTGTTCCCAGCGCCCGCTCTCTTCCCACAGGTCGGCCGGCTGAACCACCGGCATAGAGATTTCAATTGCGCCGGCGTTGTTCATCTCTTCACGCACGATGTTTTCAACTTTTCGCAGCACGCGAACCCCGGTCGGCAGCCAGGTATAGAGTCCGGAGGCCAGTTTGCGGATCATTCCGGCACGCAGCATCAGCTGATGGCTGATCACTTCTGCATCGGAAGGCGTCTCCTTAAGCGTGGAGAGCAGATATTGAGTAGTACGCATTAATTATGATTCCAGTTATATGGAAGAAGAAGAGCAGATCGTTACTGGCCGTTAGTGTACCAGCGAGAAACAGCGCTCAAAAGCCTGTTTTAGCGTGGATCCACGGCAATGACCTCAGTACCCGCTTCATCTATGCGCCAGCGCACGTTGAAATCGAGCAGCCAGGCGGCATATTCACGATCCAGCGACTCACCTTTGCGATAGGCGGGACGCGGATCCTGGGCCAGAACCTCGCTAATAAAACGCTGCAGCTGAGGAATATGCGCCTGCTGCTGAATCTGCTGCTGAGCAGCGGCTGAAAAACGCACTGGCATGCTCGCTTCAGGTGCAGCCTGAGCATACCCGGCGCGCGCGTCGGGCAGCGCTTCGGCAAACGGCAGGTAGGGCTTGATATCAATGACCGGTGTGCCATCGATCAGATCAAGGCTGCCGAGCTGCAGAATAACCTGCGATTTTTCACAGCGGATCCCTTTCAGCTCAACCAGTGACATGCCTACCGGGTTAGGACGAAACGTTGATCGCGTCGCAAACACGCCCATACGCGCGTTACCGCCGAGGCGTGGCGGGCGCACAGTGGGGCGCCAGCCGCCGGCCATGGTCTGATGAAACATAAACAGGATCCAGATGTGGCTGAACGCCTCCAGACCGCGTACGGCTTCCGGCTGATTGTACGGGGCCTGCAGATGCAGTTCACCGTCGCCATCCTGAACCAGTCCCGGCTGGCGCGGCACGGCAAACTTCTCTTTCCACGGGGAGCGGATCACGCCAATCTGCGCAACGGCAAACTCACTCATTGACCGGAGACTTTCAGCGCTGAGCCCTGGCAGATCGCCTGGCGGTAGCAGCCTGGCGTACTGGTCACAATTTCACATTTGTGCAGCAGCACGGCGTTGGCTTTCATACCCGCTGCTTTGATCTGCAGACGTTTACGCGCGGTATTGATATTGGGAGGCGAATCCTGCGTGCTGCTCTGGCAATCTTCGCCAGACACTTCGCCCAGATCGCGGAAAGGATTGCTGACCAGATCGGTTGCGTCGGTATAGATTTTCACCGGAGCCGGGCGCGGGGCCGGCTTGCGCTGTGGCTGAGCGGATGACTGCTGCGGACGAGCCGGAGCGCTGCTTATCGGGTGATATTCACGAACGCACCCGGTCAGCATCAACGCCAACAGGCAGAGCGGTAAAAAACGCATGGCAACATCCTCCTGTAATAAAAGTGGCGTTATTGAAACAAGGACGCCCGCAAATAACAAGTCAGCAGCCACATGCAGAAATAGAAAGGGCGGCCAGCGCCGCCCCCAGGAGAGAAAAGAAACGAAATTACCAGCCTTTAACCGCGCCACCGTTAAAGATTTTGTTCGCAGACTCAGCCACTTCGTCTGACTGATACGCTTCAACAAACTTCTTCACGTTCTCAGCGTCTTTATTATCTTCACGGCTCACCAGCAGGTTAACGTATGGGGAATCTTTATCTTCCACAAAGATGCCATCTTTTGCCGGGGTCAGACCAATCTGGCTGGCATACGTTGTGTTGATAACTGCGAGTGCAATCTGCTGATCGTCAAGCGAGCGTGGCAGCTGTGGCGCTTCCAGTTCAACAATCTTCAGGTTCTTCGGATTTTCCACAATATCCAGAGACGTTGGCAGCAGGCCAACACCCTCTTTCAGCTTAATCAGTCCCGCTTTCTGCAGCAGCAGCAGGGAGCGGCCCAGGTTAGTCGGATCGTTAGGAATAGCGATCTGCGCGCCATCCTGCAGTTCGGTCAGCGACTTAATCTTTTTAGAGTAGCCGGCAATCGGGTAAACAAAGGTGTTGCCAACCGGTACCAGCTTGTAGCCACGATCTTTGATCTGCTGATCAAGATAGGGCTTATGCTGGAAAGCGTTAACGTCAATATCCCCTTTGCTCAGCGCTTCATTAGGTAACACGTAATCGTTAAATGTCACCAGCTCGACGTCGAGATTATATTTATCTTTAGCCACTTTAACGGCAGTTTCAGCGACCTGCTGTTCAGCACCGACAATCACGCCCACTTTGATATGGTTGGGATTTTTTGCCTGCTGATCGCATCCGGCCAGAGCAATAGCACCAATCAGAGCACCTGCTGCGGCAATCTTTTTAAATGTGAAAGACATATCCTTTCCTTAATAGAGAAGTATTGATGTTATTGGCTTATTTATGCGACACCGCGCGAACAATGCGATCGCCGCAGAACTGAATGAGATATACCAGCACGACCAGCAGCACCAGTACAGTATTCATTACGGTAGCGTTATACCCGATGTAGCCATACTGATAGCCAATCTGGCCCAGACCACCCGCACCTACGGCACCGCCCATAGCAGAATAGCCAACCAGCGTAATGAGCGTAATGGTGGCCGCGTTAACCAGGCCTGGCATCGCTTCCGGCAGCAACACTTTGCGAACAATCTGCAGCGGCGTGGCACCCATCGCACGGGAGGCTTCGATCAGGCCGGTTGGCAGCTCCAGCAGGGCGTTTTCAACCATGCGGGCAATAAACGGCGCGGCGCCAACGGTCAGCGGGACAATAGCCGCCTGCAGGCCGATAGAGGTGCCGACAATCGCGCGGGTAAACGGAATCATCCATACCAGCAATATAATGAACGGGATTGATCGGAAGATATTGACGATAGCAGAGAGCACGCGGTAAAGCGCGCTGTTCGCCAGGATCTGACCGGGGCGTGTGACATACAGCAGTACGCCGACCGGCAGGCCAATAACAAACCCGAAAAAGCCAGAGACAAAGGTCATCATCAGCGTTTCCCAGACGCCGCGCGTCAGTAACCACAGCATCGCTTCAGACATAACCTAATACCTCTACTTTCACATGATGTTCTTTCAGCCAGCTTATTGCGGCCTGCGTATCTGTTTCACTGCCATCCATTTCTGCCAGCATGATGCCGAACTTGACTCCGCCTGCATAATCCATCTGCGCACTGATAATGTTGTTATTCACATTAAAGCGGCGGGCAGCTTCTGACAGCAGCGGTGCATCAACAGATTTTCCGGTAAACTCCAGGCGCAGCAGGGGCACAGTCTGCGCGGCAGGCTGCGCGCGCATGCGCTCCTGATAATCTTCCGGAATATCCAGATGCAGCGTCGACTGAATAAACTGCTGCGCCAGCGGCGTTTTTGGATGAGAAAAGACTTCACTGACGCTATCTTTTTCAATCAGCTCGCCGTTACTGATCACAGCAACCTGATCGCAGATGCGCTTAACCACATCCATCTCATGGGTGATAAGCAAAATAGTAATACCGAGGCGGCGGTTAATGTCTTTCAGCAGCTCCAGTATGGAACGGGTGGTCGCCGGATCGAGCGCGCTGGTGGCTTCGTCGCACAGCAGTACTTTGGGATTGCTGGCCAGCGCACGCGCAATAGCCACACGCTGTTTTTGCCCGCCAGAGAGGTTAGCCGGCCAGCTGTCATGCTTGTCATTCAGGCCAACCAGCTCCAGCAGCTCGCTGACGCGCGCTTTGATCTGATCGCGTGACAGATTACCCAGCTCCAGCGGCAGCGCCACATTGCCGGCCACCGTACGCGAGTTCATCAGGTTGAAGTGCTGAAAAATCATGCCGATCTGGCGACGTGCCAGCGTCAGCTGACCGGAAGAGAGTGCGGTGAGATCCTGCCCGTCGACCAGCACACGACCGGATGTAGGGCGCTCCAGCAGGTTGACGCAGCGGATCAGCGTACTCTTGCCCGCGCCTGACGAACCGATGACGCCATAAATCTGTCCCGCCGGCACATGCAGGCTGACGCCGGAAAGCGCCTGTATTGTGCGTGAACCCTGCTGGAACACTTTGGTGATATTTTCGAGTTTAATCATTAGTTAATTATTGTCGTCTGACGTTGTCCGTGGTGTATCAATATTCGATCAGCAAAGCTGGACGAAAGCTGAATGGATGGTAAGGCATCCAGACGTCTAAATCAATCGACGTAATGCAATCTGGCATTCTCTCGCTATGCCCAATCATGCAATACTTAGCACTATTAATTGCAGCAGGAGTATTTTCGTGGCGAACCCAGTCCCGGCTATTTTTCTCGATCGTGATGGCACATTAAATGTTGATCACGGTTATGTTCATGAGATCGACAATTTTCAGTTTATAGAAGGCACCATTGAAGCGCTGCAGGCGCTGAAAAAGATGGGCTACGCGCTGGTGCTGGTGACTAACCAGTCTGGTATTGCCCGCGGGATGTTTACGGAAGATACCTTTATGCAGCTGACGGAATGGATGGACTGGTCACTGGCCGATCGCGATATCGACCTGGACGGCATCTACTATTGTCCTCACCTGCCGGATGCCACTGTGCCTGCTTACCGTCAAAAATGCGACTGCCGTAAACCTCAGCCCGGAATGCTGCTGTCTGCGCAGCAGGAGCTGAATATCGATATGGCCGCTTCTTATATGGTAGGGGATAAGCTGGAAGATATGCTGGCAGGCCAGGCCGCTGGCGTCGGCACCCGCGTACTGGTACGCAGCGGTAAAACGGTTACCGCTGAAGGCGAAGCAGCCGCGGACTGGGTGTTAAATAGCCTGGCAGAGCTGCCGGCGCGCATTAAACAGGCATAAATAACCGGTTTTGCGCAAACATTAACCGGGTGATAAAAAAGTTGAAATTAGTGCTTGTCACCCGGCGATAACTCCCTATAATGCGCCACCACTGAGACGGCAAAGCGGCAACGCAGACGGGCTCAGCAGGGCGTGAAGTGATTCACCCCGCCGGAGAAAACGCTGAAAAAAGTGGTTGACTCCGGAGGAGGAAAGCGTAATATACGCCACCTCGCAGCAGACGCCTGAGGCGCTGGCTGCACCGCTCTTTAACAATTTATCAGACAATCTGTGTGGGCACTCGCAGGATTGATATCACAAGCCTACGGGCTTTAAAAAATATCAAGTCTTTGCTGAGTGAACACGTAATTCATTACGAAGTTTAATTCACAGAGCACCGCTTAACTTGTTTAAGCAAATCAAACTTAAATTGAAGAGTTTGATCATGGCTCAGATTGAACGCTGGCGGCAGGCCTAACACATGCAAGTCGGACGGTAGCACAGGGGAGCTTGCTCTCCGGGTGACGAGTGGCGGACGGGTGAGTAATGTCTGGGAAACTGCCCGGTGGAGGGGGATAACTACTGGAAACGGTAGCTAATACCGCATAACGTCTTCGGACCAAAGTGGGGGATCTTCGGACCTCACGCCACCGGATGTGCCCAGATGGGATTAGCTAGTAGGTGGGGTAACGGCTCACCTAGGCGACGATCCCTAGCTGGTCTGAGAGGATGACCAGCCACACTGGAACTGAGACACGGTCCAGACTCCTACGGGAGGCAGCAGTGGGGAATATTGCACAATGGGCGCAAGCCTGATGCAGCCATGCCGCGTGTATGAAGAAGGCCTTCGGGTTGTAAAGTACTTTCAGCGGGGAGGAAGGCGGTGAGGTTAATAACCTCGCCGATTGACGTTACCCGCAGAAGAAGCACCGGCTAACTCCGTGCCAGCAGCCGCGGTAATACGGAGGGTGCAAGCGTTAATCGGAATTACTGGGCGTAAAGCGCACGCAGGCGGTCTGTTAAGTCAGATGTGAAATCCCCGGGCTTAACCTGGGAACTGCATTTGAAACTGGCAGGCTTGAGTCTCGTAGAGGGGGGTAGAATTCCAGGTGTAGCGGTGAAATGCGTAGAGATCTGGAGGAATACCGGTGGCGAAGGCGGCCCCCTGGACGAAGACTGACGCTCAGGTGCGAAAGCGTGGGGAGCAAACAGGATTAGATACCCTGGTAGTCCACGCCGTAAACGATGTCGACTTGGAGGCTGTTCCCCTGAGGAGTGGCTTCCGGAGCTAACGCGTTAAGTCGACCGCCTGGGGAGTACGGCCGCAAGGTTAAAACTCAAATGAATTGACGGGGGCCCGCACAAGCGGTGGAGCATGTGGTTTAATTCGATGCAACGCGAAGAACCTTACCTGGCCTTGACATCCAGAGAACTTAGCAGAGATGCTTTGGTGCCTTCGGGAACTCTGAGACAGGTGCTGCATGGCTGTCGTCAGCTCGTGTTGTGAAATGTTGGGTTAAGTCCCGCAACGAGCGCAACCCTTATCCTTTGTTGCCAGCGGGTGATGCCGGGAACTCAAAGGAGACTGCCGGTGATAAACCGGAGGAAGGTGGGGATGACGTCAAGTCATCATGGCCCTTACGGCCAGGGCTACACACGTGCTACAATGGCGCATACAAAGAGAAGCGACCTCGCGAGAGCAAGCGGACCTCATAAAGTGCGTCGTAGTCCGGATCGGAGTCTGCAACTCGACTCCGTGAAGTCGGAATCGCTAGTAATCGTAGATCAGAATGCTACGGTGAATACGTTCCCGGGCCTTGTACACACCGCCCGTCACACCATGGGAGTGGGTTGCAAAAGAAGTAGGTAGCTTAACCTTCGGGAGGGCGCTTACCACTTTGTGATTCATGACTGGGGTGAAGTCGTAACAAGGTAACCGTAGGGGAACCTGCGGTTGGATCACCTCCTTACCTGAAGATACCTTCCCGCGAAGTGCTCACACAGATTGTCTGATGAAATTTAAAGAAGCAGTAAAACTCTCTCCAGGCTTGTAGCTCAGGTGGTTAGAGCGCACCCCTGATAAGGGTGAGGTCGGTGGTTCAAGTCCACTCAGGCCTACCAAATTCTCCCGATTTCTGCGTTATGACAACGGCTCGCATAGTTCACTATGCTTCGCGTCGTCACGCCTTGAACTCGAAAGAATTGGGTAAAGGGTTTTGCGAATCATTGGGGCTATAGCTCAGCTGGGAGAGCGCCTGCCTTGCACGCAGGAGGTCAGCGGTTCGATCCCGCTTAGCTCCACCATCAACGTCCCCACGTTGATACTCAACTTCTGAATGCATTTTCGAGTGCATTGCGAAGTTATTGCTCTTTAACAATCCGGAACAAGCTGAAAATTTGAAACGACCGCGTCGTATTCGTTCTCCGTAATAAGAACGATGCGCGATGCGGCCGGGTCTCAAGATTATCGCGATTCACAGCGTTCAAAACGCCTGTGGGTTGTGAGGTTAAGCGACCAAGCGTACACGGTGGATGCCCTGGCAGTCAGAGGCGATGAAGGACGTGCTAATCTGCGAAAAGCGCCGGCAAGGTGATATGAACCGCTACAGCCGGCGATGTCCGAATGGGGAAACCCGGTGCACTCAGTGCATCATCGCAGCATGAATACATAGTGCTGCGAGGCGAACCGGGGGAACTGAAACATCTAAGTACCCCGAGGAAAAGAAATCAACCGAGATTCCCCCAGTAGCGGCGAGCGAACGGGGAGCAGCCCAGAGCCTGAATCAGCTTGTGCGTTAGTGGAAGCGTCTGGAAAGGCGCGCGATACCGGGTGACAGCCCCGTACACGAAAACGCACTTGCTGTGAGCTCGAAGAGTAGGGCGGGACACGTGGTATCCTGTCTGAATATGGGGGGACCATCCTCCAAGGCTAAATACTCCTGACTGACCGATAGTGAACCAGTACCGTGAGGGAAAGGCGAAAAGAACCCCGGCGAGGGGAGTGAAACAGAACCTGAAACCGTGTACGTACAAGCAGTGGGAGCCTTCTTTATGGGGGTGACTGCGTACCTTTTGTATAATGGGTCAGCGACTTATATTCTGTAGCAAGGTTAACCGCATAGGGGAGCCGTAGGGAAACCGAGTCTTAACCGGGCGCTAAGTTGCAGGGTATAGACCCGAAACCCGGTGATCTAGCCATGGGCAGGTTGAAGGTTGGGTAACACTAACTGGAGGACCGAACCGACTAATGTTGAAAAATTAGCGGATGACCTGTGGCTGGGGGTGAAAGGCCAATCAAACCGGGAGATAGCTGGTTCTCCCCGAAAGCTATTTAGGTAGCGCCTCGTGAACTCATCTCCGGGGGTAGAGCACTGTTTCGGCTAGGGGGCCATCCCGGCTTACCAACCCGATGCAAACTGCGAATACCGGAGAATGTTATCACGGGAGACACACGGCGGGTGCTAACGTCCGTCGTGAAGAGGGAAACAACCCAGACCGCCAGCTAAGGTCCCAAAGTCATGGTTAAGTGGGAAACGATGTGGGAAGGCACAGACAGCCAGGATGTTGGCTTAGAAGCAGCCATCATTTAAAGAAAGCGTAATAGCTCACTGGTCGAGTCGGCCTGCGCGGAAGATGTAACGGGGCTAAACCATGCACCGAAGCTGCGGCAGCGACGCTTGCGTCGCTGGGTAGGGGAGCGTTCTGTAAGCCGCAGAAGGTGGCCTGTGAGGGCTGCTGGAGGTATCAGAAGTGCGAATGCTGACATAAGTAACGATAAAGCGGGTGAAAAGCCCGCTCGCCGGAAGACCAAGGGTTCCTGTCCAACGTTAATCGGGGCAGGGTGAGTCGACCCCTAAGGCGAGGCCGAAAGGCGTAGTCGATGGGAAGCAGGTTAATATTCCTGCACTTGGTGTTGCTGCGAAGGGGGGACGGAGAAGGCTAGGTTATCCGGGCGACGGTTGTCCCGGTTTAAGCGTGCAGGTGTGAAGACCAGGCAAATCCGGTCTTCTTTAACACTGAGGCGTGACGACGAGGCTCTACGGAGCCGAAGTAACTGATGCCCTGCTTCCAGGAAAAGCCTCTAAGCTCCAGGCAACACGAAATCGTACCCCAAACCGACACAGGTGGTCAGGTAGAGAATACCAAGGCGCTTGAGAGAACTCGGGTGAAGGAACTAGGCAAAATGGTGCCGTAACTTCGGGAGAAGGCACGCTGGCGCGTAGGTGGAGGGACTTGCTCCCCGAGCCGAGGCCAGTCGAAGATACCAGCTGGCTGCAACTGTTTATTAAAAACACAGCACTGTGCAAACACGAAAGTGGACGTATACGGTGTGACGCCTGCCCGGTGCCGGAAGGTTAATTGATGGGGTTATCCGCAAGGAGAAGCTCTTGATCGAAGCCCCGGTAAACGGCGGCCGTAACTATAACGGTCCTAAGGTAGCGAAATTCCTTGTCGGGTAAGTTCCGACCTGCACGAATGGCGTAATGATGGCCAGGCTGTCTCCACCCGAGACTCAGTGAAATTGAAATCGCTGTGAAGATGCAGTGTACCCGCGGCAAGACGGAAAGACCCCGTGAACCTTTACTACAGCTTGACACTGAACATTGAGCCTTGATGTGTAGGATAGGTGGGAGGCTTTGAAGCGCGGACGCCAGTCCGCGTGGAGCCATCCTTGAAATACCACCCTTTAACGTTTGATGTTCTAACGTGGGCCCGTTATCCGGGCTGCGGACAGTGTCTGGTGGGTAGTTTGACTGGGGCGGTCTCCTCCCAAAGCGTAACGGAGGAGCACGAAGGTTGGCTAATCCTGGTCGGACATCAGGAGGTTAGTGCAATGGCATAAGCCAGCTTGACTGCGAGAGTGACGGCTCGAGCAGGTGCGAAAGCAGGTCATAGTGATCCGGTGGTTCTGAATGGAAGGGCCATCGCTCAACGGATAAAAGGTACTCCGGGGATAACAGGCTGATACCGCCCAAGAGTTCATATCGACGGCGGTGTTTGGCACCTCGATGTCGGCTCATCACATCCTGGGGCTGAAGTAGGTCCCAAGGGTACGGCTGTTCGCCGTTTAAAGTGGTACGCGAGCTGGGTTTAGAACGTCGTGAGACAGTTCGGTCCCTATCTGCCGTGGGCGCTGGAGAATTGAGGGGGGTTGCTCCTAGTACGAGAGGACCGGAGTGAACGCACCGCTGGTGTTCGGGTTGTCACGCCAGTGGCACTGCCCGGTAGCTAAGTGCGGAAAAGATAAGTGCTGAAAGCATCTAAGCACGAAACTTGCCCCGAGATGAGTTCTCCCTGGCTCCCTGAGAGCCCTGAAGGGACGTTGAAGACGACGACGTTGATAGGCCGGGTGTGTAAGCGCAGCGATGCGTTGAGCTAACCGGTACTAATGACCCGTGAGGCTTAACCTTACAACGCCAGAGGCGTTTTGCGGGACCTGATTTTCAGCTTGTTTTACCGGATTAACAGAATTTGCCTGGCGGCCACAGCGCGGCGGTCCCACCTGACCCCATGCCGAACTCAGAAGTGAAACGCCGTAGCGCCGATGGTAGTGTGGGGTCTCCCCATGCGAGAGTAGGGAACTGCCAGGCATCCAATTAAGACCAGAGCTTCTGGTCGTGACCTCCCGGTGACGCGGAGAGGGCGAAACACCTGGCTTCAGGCGCGGTCCTGAGGGCAGTAAAGAATCGGTGGAGCGGTAGTTCAGTTGGTTAGAATACCTGCCTGTCACGCAGGGGGTCGCGGGTTCGAGCCCCGTCCGTTCCGCCACTATATTGAGAAGCCCTGACTGTTAAAGTCAGGGCTTTTTCATATTCTCTTTTCCTTCCGGCATTATACCCCCTTGTCGTGAGGTGAATTCCGACATTCGATACCACGAATTGAAACCCCGCGCTAAAATCCCTATAACAGTCAGTGTGAACTCTTTGTTGTTATCAGCCAGGCGGTAAAGTGCGAAAGAAAACCTATGCAATGCGCTATATAGCAGGCCAGCCAGCGGAACGAATTTTTCCGCCGGGCGCCATGCTGCATCTTGGTCAGGGTCTGCCGCCAGGGGAGCCGCTGCCGGCCGATCCCACCCTGCGGGTGCTGGTATGGAACATTTTCAAGCAGCAGCGCGCTGACTGGATGTCGGTATTGCAGGGGTTTGGTCGTGATGCCCATCTTGTCCTCCTGCAGGAGGCGCAAACCACGCCTGAACTGATCCAGTTTGCTACCAGTAATTATCTCGCAGCCGATCAGGTGCCCGCTTTTGTGCTGCCTCAGCACCCGTCAGGGGTGATGACGCTCGCATCCGCGCATCCGGTCTACTGCTGCCCGTTGCGCGAGCGCGAGCCGCTGCTGCGGCTGGCAAAATCCGCGCTGGTCACCGCGTACCCTCTGCCAACCGGCGATATGCTGATGGTAGTGAATATCCATGCGGTCAATTTCAGTCTGGGTGTGGACGTATACAGTAAGCAGCTGGGGCCTATAGGAGAGCAAATCCGGCATCACCGTGGCCCGGTGATAATGGCAGGGGACTTTAATGCATGGAGTCGTCAGCGGATGAACGCGCTTTATCGCTTTGCCCGCGCTATGTCTCTGCGTGAAGTGGCGTTTACAGACGACCACCGGCGTAAAGCGTTTGGCCGGCCGCTCGACTTTGTCTTTTACCGGGATATGAAGGTGAGTGAAGCAGCGGTGCTGGTCACCCGAGCCTCCGATCATAATCCGCTGCTGGTAGAGTTTACCCCCGTCACTGTCGCGCGCTAAACGCACCCTCCTGTAACGACGAGACGCTCTGGCCGGTACTGCTATAGATGATGCTATGCCGATAAAGAAAAAAGGCTGACAAATGTCAGCCTTTTCAGTACATCAGGTATCTGGCGTTGCGCTATTCTTAACAAACAGAGTGAGCTTATCACCCGGCTGTATATCCTTCGCGTCGCTGTTCCAGCGCATTACGTCCTGCGTGTTAACACCATGACGTTTTGCAATACTGGCAAAAGAATCACCCTTACGAACGCGGTAGGTGATGCTGTTGCCGTTATCTGCCAACTGCGATGCTGCTGTCGTACCGCTAACCGTCAGGGTCTGACCGATACGTACTGCCGCACTGCGCAGATTGTTCTGCTGTTTTAGCGAGCTCATGCTGACACCCAGCTTACTGGCGATACCGGATAGCGTGTCGCCTTTACGTACTTTGTAGCTGTTACCGGCTGCGCTGGCTTTAGCCAGTTCCACAGGCTGCACGGAGGCAATATCTCCGGAGGCCAGAGAGTTGCGCAGCTGTGCCACGTTGGACTTAGGCACCATAATATAGTGCGGTCCGTTTGGCGCAGTCGTGCCATTTTTATAGCCAGCGTTAAATGTCTTCAGTTTACTGAGCGACATACCCGCCATTTCTGCAGCCTGAGTTAACTGCATCTGCTGTCCCACTTCCACTCGCGCCAGCGCGCGGCTTTCATTAGGGGCTGGCAGTTTGATGCCGTAACGCTTGTTGTTCTTGAGCAGTTCGCTTAAAGCCAGCATTTTCGGGACATAGATAGTTGTTTCGCGCGGCAGTGATAAATGCCAGAAGTCAGTCGGCTTACCCCGTGCCTTGTTCTGCTTCATCGCTTTCAACACGCGTCCTTCGCCGCTGTTATAGGCTGCTACGGTCAGTAGCCAGTCGCCATCAAACATGCGATTCAAACGCTGCATCATATCCAGTGCTACTTTGGTTGAGGCCACCACATCACGGCGTCCGTCATACCAGCGGTTCTGTTTCAGACCATAATTTTTGCCCGTTTGCGCAACGATCTGCCAGATGCCTGCGGCATTGGCGGAAGAGGTTGCGTGAGGGTCAAAAGCGCTCTCCACTATGGGTAGCAGTACCAGTTCCATCGGCATTTTACGTTTCTGTATCTGCTCGACAATCCAGTACATGTACGGCTCTGCCCGTAATGTTACATCGTGGAGATAGCTCTTATTTTTTAAAAACTTTGTTTTCTGTTCGCGGATCCGGGCATTTTCCGGGATCCCCATCTTCAACTCGTCACTAATGAGATTCCAGAGATCGGTGTCTTCTGCGAGGCTGGTTCCATCATCTTGCCAGCGCGGCGACAACAAACGATTTCCGTACTTTCCATTTTCACCTTGACCAGCCGAAGACAGGCTCTGTGCATGCTGAGCGGGGATATTGGCGTCATTCCGTGATGCCTGACATCCGACCAGCAAGACTGAGGCGAGTAATAATATCGCTTTAGCCTTCATGTGTGTGTCAGTAGTTCGCTTAAAAGACGAGCAACTATACGTGACGTACCGGCACAACACAACCCAAAAAATTAAAATTGGTCTTTCTTATTACGCAATTCAGCAAAAGTCTGCCATAACGGGGCAGATTCCACATTAATTGCTAAAGCTTTTTGTAAATCAGCATCTTGTGTGCGTAAAAATAAATTTATCTCACGTTCCAGCGCCAGTTTTGTCGGTAAAGTAGTACGATTTTCTGCCCGTAAATCCTTAATTTCCTGATATCTGGCCAGAATTTTCGGATCATGGGGTAAAATTGCAGCAGCAAAGTTCATATTAGATAAAGTATATTCATGTGCGCAGCAGACAAGCGTATCGGCGGGAAGTTGATTAAGTTTCTGAAAGGAATGAAACATTTGTTCTGCTGTCCCTTCAAAAAGTCGTCCGCAGCCGCCTGAGAACATTGTGTCGCCGCAGAAAAGATAAGGTTCACTGTAATATGAGATATGTCCTAAAGTGTGACCCGGCGTGGTGATGACCTGAAAAGGCAGGCCGAGCAGCGTAACGGTTTCACCCTCATGAACAATATGCTGCGCACCTTTAGCCGCCGTTTCCTGAGGGCCATATACCTCAAGCTGAGGATAGCGCTGTAGCAATTCAGCGACGCCACCGGTATGGTCCTGATGATGATGCGTCAGCAGAACAGCCACCGGCCTCCAGCGGTTTGCTTCAATTTTTTCAATCAGCGGCCGGGCTTCACCGGGATCAACAATCAGGCAGCTGCCGGCGTCGTTGGTCAGTGTCCAGATGTAGTTATCCGTTAATGCGGGAATACTGGTAAGATTCATAAACACCTCTCTGGTTGTCTTAAAGGAAGATGGTAGAGCATGAAGCCAGCGAAAACACGCCAGATCCTGACCGCGCCGCGCACCTGGAATGATATGCCCTGGGGAGAATACTTTCGCGACGCGTTAACCCAGCAGTTACAGCCCTGGCTGGCGAGGCTTTATGGCTTCCACATGCTAAAAATTGGCAGCCTGAGCGCAGAAATCAATACCAGCCAGTGTGCCATATCTCATCAGGTCAATGTTGGCAGTGAGGGCGACGCACTGCAGGTGCTTGCCAGCGTTGCTCAGCTGCCGTTTGAGTCTAAATCAATCGATGCCTGCCTGCTGGCGCACACGCTGGCATGGGAGCAGGATCCGCACCGCGTGTTACGCGAAGTAGACAGAGTGCTGATTGATGATGGCTGGCTGATTATCAGCGGCTTCAATCCTTTCAGCCTGCTGGGGATTAGCAAAGCGATTCCGGGTCTGAGCCGGCGAGCGCCCTGGAGCAGCAGAATGTTCAGCCAGGTGCGTCTACTGGACTGGCTGAGCCTGCTGAATTATGAAGTGGTGTACCGCACGCGTTTTCAGGTGGTGCCGTGGCATCGACAGGGCGGCAGGATGATCAGTGCGCATCTGCCCGCCCTGGGGTGTCTGAACATCGTGGTGGCGCGCAAGCGCACGTTCCCGCTTACGCCAGCTAAAATGAAAACGGCGCGCAGCAGTGCGCAGCTGCGTCCGGTAGTAAACGCTACGCGTCAGTTTCGCGAGACGCAGGATCAGGATGCAACCTGATAGCCAATGTCTTCCAGTGACGGATTACCGGCAGCGCTGCGCGCCAGTTCGTCACAGCGCTCATTCTCCGGATGGCCGGCATGCCCCTTCACCCACTCCCATTTAATGGTATGGGTGCTGAGCGCCGTATCCAGACGCTGCCAGAGGTCGGTATTCTTGACCGCTTTTTTATCAGCGGTTTTCCAGCCGCGCTTTTTCCAGTTGTGGATCCAGCTGGTAATGCCCTGGCGGACATACTGGCTGTCTGTGCTGATGACCACGTCACACGGCTGCGTCAGCGCCTCTAATGCGACAATGGCCGCCATCAGCTCCATACGGTTGTTGGTGGTCAGGCGATAGCCCGCGCTGAATAACTTTTCATGCTCGCGATAGCGTACAATAGCCCCATAGCCGCCCGGTCCCGGATTACCAAGGCAGGAACCGTCGGTGAAAATTTCTACCTGTTTGCGCATCTCTGGTAGACTTCCCTCTGAAAAAACGCCAAGTCTGACACAAAACGAGCCCTATGATCACTGCAAATAACCGCCAGATTGTCCTCGATACTGAAACCACCGGCATGAACATGATCGGGGTTCATTATGAGGGGCATCGCATCATTGAGATCGGTGCGGTTGAAGTCATCAACCGTCGCCTGACCGGCAATAACTTTCATATGTATCTCAGGCCCGATCGGCTGGTGGATCCGGAAGCGTTCGGTGTTCACGGCATCGCCGATGAGTTTCTGGCCGATAAGCCAACCTTTGCGCAGATAGCTGATGAGTTTCTCGACTATATTCGCGGAGCCGAGCTGGTTATCCATAACGCCTCGTTTGATATCGGCTTTATGGACTATGAGTTTGGCATGCTGCAGCGTGATATCGGCAAAACCGAAAGCTTTTGCAAAATCACCGATAGCCTGGCGATGGCGCGTAAAATGTTTCCCGGCAAGCGCAACAGCCTGGATGCGTTGTGCAATCGTTATGAAATCGACAACAGCAAGCGTACGCTGCATGGCGCACTGCTGGATGCCGAGATTCTGGCAGAGGTCTTCCTGACCATGACCGGTGGCCAGACGTCGCTGGCGTTTTCAATGGAGGGCGACCAGCGCAATCAGGCCGAAGGTGAGCATATCCAGCGTATCAGCCGCCCCGGTTCAGGCCTGCGCGTGATTAATGCCAGTGATGAAGAGGTGATGGCGCACGAAAGCCGCCTCGATCTGGTTAATAAAAAAGGTGGCAGCTGTCTGTGGCGCGCCTGATGCACTGATTTTGCTGCTAAAAACAGCAGGAAGCTGAAAAAAGCGGCAGGCGTGTCATTTTGATATAAAAAGCGTTGACGGGAAAGGGGGCTGCCATTAATATGCGCCTCGTTCCCGACGGGGAACAAAGCGCGGAGCGGTAGTTCAGTTGGTTAGAATACCTGCCTGTCACGCAGGGGGTCGCGGGTTCGAGCCCCGTCCGTTCCGCCAATCTATTTAAAAAAGCCGATTCAGAAATGAATCGGCTTTTTGCTGTCTGCTATTCAGCCAGCACTATACACCCTCTTTTTGCAGCGTCGCTTCCGGACGATACGAGACCGGTACGACCCGTTCTGCCCGCGCCAGCCAGCGATAGCAGCCTGCCCCCAGCGCCACACCGATAAACCAGCTGAAGTTAGCTACCGCATGCAGCGCCGGAATAAAACTTATCGTCAGGCAGATCCCGACCGCCGGCAGCAGCGCCGCGATCGCTTTGGGATTAAAGCCGTTGCGGTACCAGTAACGTCCCTGCGGCGTGGCGTTAAACAGGTCATCAACGCTTACGCTGCCGCCTTTAATCAGATAAAAATCCGCAATCAGGATACCGAACAGCGGGCCCACAAACGAGCCCAGCACATCCAGCGTATAGTGGATCAGTTCAGGTGACTGAAACAGATTCCACGGCGTCAGCAGCACGGAACCCACCGCGGCGATCATGCCACCGGTGCGGAAACTGATCTTCTGCGGGGAGCAGTTAGAGAAATCGAAGGCGGGTGACACAAAATTCGCCACGATATTGATACCAATGGTGGCGGTGATCATGGTCAGCAGGCCGATAGCGACGGCCAGGTCGTTGCCTACCATACTTACCGTCTCAATCGGATCGGTGATCATTCTGCCAAACAGCGACTGGGTGCCGGAGACAATCACTACCGTAACCACGGAGAACAGCAGGAAGTTAAACGGTAATCCCCAGCGGTTGCCGCGGCGAACTTCACTCATGTTTTTGCCGTAACGCGAAAAGTCGCCGAAATTAAGCAGAGGACCGGAAAAGTAGGAGACGACCAGGGCGGTTGCAGTGATCATCTGCCAGGTCTGTTCGCCGGCACTCAGTGATTTGCTGGCCAGCGTAAAAGAGATACCCGCCAGACCAGTTTTGTATACAATCCAGCCCGCCAGCGCGACCATCACGACATAGACTGCCGGACCCGCCACGTCGATAAAGCGCTTAATGGCGTTCATGCCGTGCCAGAACACCATCGCCTGCAGCAGCCACATGATGCCAAAGCAGCACCAGCCGAGCAGCGACAGCCCCAGCCAGCTGCTTTGCGTCATGCTATTAAGCGCCGGGAAGAACTTCAGCAGAACCAGCATCAGGGCATTCGCCGCCAGATAGGTCTGAATACCGTACCAGGCAAACGCGATCAGTCCGCGGATCACGGCCGGAATATTGGCGCCGAATACGCCAAATGCCTGGCGGCAGATCACCGCATAGGGCACGCCCGCCATCTGGCTGGGTTTTGCCACCAGATTCGCACAGAGCTGCACGATACCGATCCCGGCCAGCAGACACAGCAATACCTGCCAGCTTGCCAGCCCCAGCGTAAAAAAGCTGGCGGCAACCACATACCCGCCCATGCTATGCACATCGGACATCCAGAAAGAAAAGATGTTGTACCACGTCCAGTTCTGCTGGCGCGTCGGAGCCAGATCCTCATTACACAGGCGTGGACTATAGGCCGCGCGGGCATCAGCCTGCGCTGGCGTCACTTCAGTATGAATTGGCATGAAACCTGCTCCTCTCACCATGATGGGGAAAATATTCACCGTTTAAAGAGCTATTGCAGGATCCAGGCCAGAAGTGATTTGTTGTATACAAAAAATGAAAGGAGTGTATACGATATCTGGCAGTCAGCTATTTTCCGGAGCAGGTAATGAATCATGAATCCGCAGTGAAGCCGCGCGCTGTGACGTTTGAAAAAGATGAAGCGATCTTTCAGGCATTGCTTAGTGCCATCGTTGAGCACCAGCTTCCGCCGGGCAGCAAGCTGCCTGAAGAGGCGCTGGCAGAGGTGTTTGGCGTCAGCCGTACCGGCATTCGTAAAGTGCTGCAGCGCCTCGCGGCGGTGCAGATGATCACGCTGTCGCCCGGACGTGGTGCACAGGTCAGCACGCCCGATGTGGCGGAATCACGCGATATCTTTGCCACGCGCAGCATGCTGGAGTGCGCCAACCTGCCCGCTGTACTGACGCATCTGCAGTCGCCACACCTCGCGGCGCTGGAGGCGATTATCACGCAGGAGCAGCAGGCGCATCAGCAGAATGACGGCGCGGCTGCCATTCGTCTTTCAGCCGCGTTTCATATCCAGCTGCAGGCGATATCCGGCAATCAGGTGCTGACCGATATCATCACGCGCCTGACCCAGCGCTCATCGCTGGTGATTGCCGCCTGGGGCACGCCCTGGCAGCACGGCTGCCGCTGCGATCATCACGACAGGCTGGTCGATCTGCTGCGCCAGCGGGCGCTGCCTGCGCTGACTGAGGCGCTGACGCACCACTTCGACCACATTCTCTCCAGCCTGCACTTTGAGCGCAGCGGTGAAACGCTGCCCGATTTCAGCCGGTTATTTGCCGGTCATAAAGGAGCCCTATCATGAGCCTGATACAGGTGATCAACCCCAATACCAGCCTGGCAATGACTGAAACTATTGGTGCGGCCGCGCGCGCCGTGGCGGCACCGGGCACGGACATTCTGGCGGTCTGTCCGCAGCAGGGCGTACCCTCCATAGAGGGACACTTTGATGAGGCGATAGCCGCGATCGGCGTACTGGAGCAGATTAAGCGTGGCGAAGCGCAGGGCGTCAGCGGCCATGTGATCGCCTGCTTTGGCGATCCCGGCTTGCTGGCGGCGCGCGAGCTGGCCAGCGGCCCGGTAATCGGTATTGCCGAAGCGGCAATGCATACCGCCACGCTGGTGGCGACGCGCTTTACCATCGTCACCACGCTGCCGCGTACGCTGGTGATCGCCCGCCATCTGCTGCAGCAGTATGGTTTTACGCACCACTGTGCGGCGCTGCACGCCATCGATCTGCCGGTACTGGCGCTGGAGGATGGCAGCGGCGTGGCGCAGGAGAAAGTCCGGGCGCGCTGCATTCAGGCAAAACGTGAAGATAACAGCGGCGCGATTGTGCTGGGCTGCGGCGGCATGGCGTCGCTGGCGCAGGATCTGACCCGCGAACTGGATATGCCGGTGATCGATGGCGTCAGCGCGGCGGTAAAAATGATAGAGGCGCTGGTGGCGCTTGGCCTGGGCACCAGCAAGCATGGCGATCTCGCTTATCCGCTGCAAAAACCCCTCAGCGGCGCCTTTCAGCACCTAAACTAAGGTCTGGCTGAGGTGTGACAACAGGAACTGACTGAATGAATGACGCATCTGAAAAGAAAGAGTACAGCTTCAACAAAAATTATCCGCGCGATCTGATCGGCTATGGTGGCCAGCCGCCGCATGCGCAGTGGCCCGATAACGCCCGGGTGGCGGTACAGTTCGTACTCAATTATGAAGAGGGCGCAGAAAACAACGTGCTGCATGGCGATGCCGGTTCGGAGCAGTTTCTGTCCGATATCATTGGCGCAGCCAGCTACGCCGATCGCCACATGTCGATGGATTCCCTGTATGAGTATGGGTCACGTGCCGGTTTCTGGCGCATTCATCATGAGTTTCAGAAGCGTAGTCTGCCGCTGACGGTGTTTGGCGTGGCGATGGCGCTGGCGCGGCACCCGGAAATTGTCGCCGCGATTAAAGCGGCGGATTATGACGTGGTCAGCCACGGCTGGCGCTGGATCCACTACCAGGGAATGGATGCGAAAACCGAACGGCAGCATATGCAGCAGGCGGTCGACGTGCTGACCGAACTGTTTGGCAAAGCGCCGACGGGCTGGTATACCGGGCGGGACAGTCCGAACACTCGCCGGCTGGTCGCAGAGCAGGGCGGCTTCAGCTACGACAGCGACTATTACGGTGACGATCTGCCGTTCTGGACCCAGGTCACACGTCAGGATGGCACCGTCAAACCGCATCTGATCATCCCCTATACGCTGGAGTGCAACGACATGCGCTTCGCCACGGCGCAGGGCTTCAACACCGCCGAACACTTCTTCACCTACCTGCGTGATACCTTTGATGTGCTGTATGAAGAAGGAGAGCGCGCCCCGAAAATGATGTCGGTCGGCATGCACTGCCGCCTGCTGGGGCGGCCGGGAAAATTCCGCGCGCTGCAGCTTTTTCTTGATCACATTCAGCAGCATGAAAAGGTGTGGATCTGCACCCGCCAGCAGATTGCCGATCACTGGATGACGGTACATCCCGCGCCGTGATGACGCCCTCACCGCAGGGGGTAATGGCGGAGGTGCTTACTCACTCATCAGGCTGACCTGCGCGGCCACAATGCGCCACCCCTGCGGCAGCCGTACCCACGTCTGCTGCTGCCGCCCGATACGCGCTGTACCTTCACGGGTAAATTCGGTGCTGCACACTGCGTAATCATCGCCAAAGGTGGTGATGACCGTATTGCGCAGCGTGCGATCGAGCCCTTTTGACGGTCGTGCCGCGCGAAAGGCGCGAATCTCCTCAATCCCGTACAGATTCTCTCCGGCACCCAGCCGGACGGTACGCGCGTCGTGCCAGAACAGTTCGTCCAGCACCGCGACATCATTGCTCACCAGCGCCTGCTCGTAGCGATAAAATGCAGCGCTTACGGCGGCAACGGTATCCGGATCGTTTATCCTGTCCGTCGTCATTATCAGATATCCATTAAAGTAGGTTGATCGTAAGTCAGGCCCTGCTGCTGCAGCGCCCAGGCGGCGCGCAGCGCCAGCTGTTCGTTAAACGGCGCGGCAATCAGCTGTACGCCAATCGGTAAGCCGCTGGCGGTGAGCAGCGGTACGCTACATACCGGCAGGCCAGCGAACGAAATCGGCTGCGTCAGCATGCCCATGCTGGCGCGTGTCGGCAAATCCTGACCGTTGATGTGAATGGTTTCCTGGCCGATGGTGGTGGCGGTACAGGGCGTGGCGGGGGCGATCAGCACGTCATAATGGTCGAACAGCGGCAGCACCTGTTGCTGGAAGTGACGCCGGAAACGCTGGGCCTGCACATACCACGCGGCGGGCAGCATCGCGCCGGCCAGCAGGCGTTCGCGTGAATTCGGCTCAAAGCGTTCTGGCTGGGTGCGCAGAGCGGGCAGATAGTGATTGCCGCCTTCCGCCGCGGTCATGATAAACGCGGCCGCGCGCGCCAGTTCGGCCTGGGGCAGCGTCACTTCTTCTGCCGCGCCGAGCGCGCTGGCCGCTACCGCTACCGCCGCGCGCGCCTCATCATTGCACCAGGTGGTAAAAAAACCGCCCAGCGTCGCGCAGCGCAGCCCGTCGCTGCCCGCCTGCAGGCGGTCGCTGACCAACTCCGGCGGCCGCGTCAGCTGAAACGCATCCTCTGCGTCGCGGCCCTGCAGCGCATCATAAACCAGGCTGAGATCCTCAACCGAGCGGGCAAACGGGCCGATATGATCGAGGCTGGCGACAAACGGCTGCGTACCGCTGCGCGACAGGCGGCCAAAGGTGGGCTTAAGGCCGAAGATGCCGCACAGCGACGCCGGTACGCGAATCGAGCCGTTGGTATCGCTGCCGAGCGAAAAGTGCACCAGTCCGGCCGCTACCGCGGCGGCTGAGCCGCCGGATGATCCACCGGCGATGCGCGTGATATCGCGCGGGTTGCAGGTGGCGCCATAGTGACTGTTTTCGGTAGTAAAGCCATAGGCGTAGGCATCCATGTTCAGCATACCGGAGAGTAGCGCGCCCGATTCACGCATCCGGCTGACCGCCCAGGCGTCTGCACGCGCCGCCGCCCGCGTGCTAAACAGGCTGGCACCCGCCAGCGTGGTATGGCCGGCTACATCAAACAGATTTTTTACCGCATACGGAATACCCGCCAGCGGTGGCAGCGTTTCACCGCGCAGGCGCTGCCGGTCAAGCTCTTCAGCCTCGCGCAGCATGCGCTGCCCGGTGATCGCCGTCCAGGCGTTGAGCGCCGGGTTATGCTGCTCAATCGCCGCCAGCGTATGGCGGGCAATCTCAGCGGCCCCGATTTCACCCTGCTGCAGCGCACGCTGCAGCGCTGCGATCGATAATGATGTCAGGCGCATGGCTGGAATACCCCGGCCACTTCCAGGCGATCGTCCAGCGGCAGCGCCATCAGCGGCGCGGCTATAGCCGCAATCCGGCTGAGCTGCAGCTGCAGCTCAGCACGACGTGCGTCATCCAGATCCAGTGCGAGGATCTGCTCCATCTGAGCGACATAGTTCGCCCACTCTGCGGATTCGGTCATGAGTCTCTCCTGTTAAAAACCGGCTGCGCTGCCGTTGCTGCGCGGATCGAAAGCGCCTTCCAGCATGCCGCTGGTGTGGCGCACTACGGCGCCCGCATGGCCTACCACTTCACTGAAGTCAGAGAGCAGCTCAACCTGATGACCCAGCAGACGCAGCCGACCCACCGTTTCCGGCGCCACGCGCGCTTCCAGTTTGAGTGAGTCAGAGGCCTCGCCCCAGGTGCGCCCCAGCAGCCAGCGTGGCGCACTGACCGCCTGCTGCAGCGGCATACCCTGAATGACGTGACGGGTAAAAATGGCCGCCTGCGTCTGCGGCTGACCATCTCCGCCCATCGATCCATACACCATGACCCGGCCATCTTTCAGGCGGGCGGCAGCAGGGTTAAGCGTGTGAAACGGCTGCTTGCCCGGCAGCAGCGCCAGCAGATGATCGGGCTGCAGGCTGAACGCCGCGCCGCGATTCTGCCAGGTGATGCCGCTGCCTGGCAGCACCACGCCGCTGCCAAATTCGTGGTAGATGCTCTGAATAAAAGAGACCGCCAGCCCGCTGCTGTCGATGGCGCCCATCCAGACGGTATCGCCCGGACCGCGTCCGGTTCCCCACGGCGCGGCGCGATGGTCATCAATATTGGTCGCAAGGCTGGCAAGATGATCGGCACTGAGCAGCGCCTGCACGTCGGTATCGCTATGGCGCGGATCGGTGATATGCCGATCGCGCAGGCTGAACGCCTGCTTGGTCGCCTCCACAATCCGGTGCAGCGTCTGAGCTTCATCAGCCTGCGCCATATCCAGACGATCGGTAATACCCAGAATCGCCAGCGACACCAGCCCCTGCGTCGGCGGCGTCATGTTCCAGATATCGCCTTCGCTGTGTGCTAGGTGGAGCGGGGTGCAGCGCCGGGCGCGATGCTGCTGCAGATCGTTCAGCGTGACCGGCATCCCCAGCGCGTGCATGTCATCTGCCAGCGACCGCGCCAGCCGGCCGCGGTAAAAGCTCTCCAGCCCCTCTTCACTCAGCTGGCTGAGCGTGGCCGCCAGCGCAGGCTGGGTAAAGCGGCTGCCCGGCTGTGGCGGTCCGCCGTCCGGCATAAACGTGGCGGCAAAGCCGGGCTGATGCTGCAGCTCAGGCGCTTTTGCGGCGGTAGCGGCCGCCTGCGAGGCGGTAACCGGTATGCCGTCGGCAGCGTAACGGATAGCATCGCGCAGCAGACGGTGTGGCGGCAGCGGCGCATGGCCCAGCTCCTGTGACAGGGTCAGCGCCTCCTGCCAGCCGCTGACGGTGCCGGCGACGGTCAGCGCCGCTTCCGGCCCGCGATGCGGGATCGTCTGCCGGCCCTGATAAAAACTCATTGTCGCCAGCGAGCCGGCGGCGCCACTGGCATCAATCGCAACGGGTTCCCCTTCAGGCGGCACCACCAGCCAGAAGCCGTCGCCGCCCAGCCCGTTCATATGCGGATAGACCACCGCAATGGTTGCGGCGGCGGCGACCATCGCTTCGAGTGCGCTGCCGCCGTCGCGCAGTACGGCAAGGGCGCTTTCACTCGCCAGATGATGGGGGGTGACGACCATGCCCTGCGGGGCCATGTTGCTCTGAATCATAATTGTTCCCGGCTGATTTCTGCTCATCTCCATCCGGCACAGCTGCCAAACCCGCTGCGGCGGCATTCCCTGACGTAAACATAAGCAAGAGCTGTTCCACTTTTTCTGTCGGTGGGTGCTGGATCGATTTATGCTAGAGCAGGGTGAAACGAAAGTTACAGGACAACGCATGAAACAACTCGATGAACGTCTGCGCAGCCAGTACGCGCAGCTGTCGCCTCAGGAGCAGCGCATTGCTGACTTTGTGTTTGACCATTTTGATGACCTGATCAGCTACAACAGTGCTGAACTGGCGCGGCTAAGCGGCGTCTCCAAAGCAACGGTAAGCCGGCTGTTCCGGCGCCTTGGCTATGAAAAATATAAAGATATGCGCGATGAGCTGCGCACCCTGCGGCAGAGCGGAATGCCGCTCACCGACAACCGCGATGCGGTGCAGGGCAACACGCTGCTGGCGCGCCACTATAAGCAGGAGATGGCAAACCTCACGCAGTGGATCAACCGTATCGACAGCCAGCAGTTAAGTGACGTTATCGCCGCGCTGGGCAGCGCAAAACGCGTCTTTATCATCGGTATGCGCAACGCGTATCCGGTCGCGCTGCACCTGCGGCAGCAGCTGCTGCAGGCGCGTGCCCACGTGGTACTGCTGCCGCAGCCGGGCCAGACGCTGGGCGAAGAGCTGGTGGATATTACCCCGGACGATATGGTGGTGGTGATGGCGTTCCGGCGACGTCCGCGCCTGCTGCGTCCGCTGATGCAGCAGCTGCAGCAGCGTGATATCCCGCTGCTGGCGCTCTCGGAGCCGCAGGCGCAGGGGATTCAGGGCGTGGCACGCTGGCAGCTTTGTGCACCGCTTGACAGCGTGTCTGCCTTCGACAGTTACGCTTCAGCCATGAGCCTGGTCAATTTACTGGCAAACGCGCTGCTGCATGAAACCCTGTCGCAGGGGCGGCAGCGTATTCATCAGATAGCCGATCTCTATCAGCATCTGGATGAGCTGGAACACCGATAGCGGGCACTGAAATGGTGCGTTGCACCGTTTTGAATCTCTGAAGCAGGGTACGCCAGTACCCGATTTTTCCTGCTGCTGACCCCTTTTATGCCGGTTTGTTACCGGTTTTTTTCTGTCGCTTTGATTGGCATATTAGTTGCAGTAACTGCCTGTAAGAATCTTTTGTTTCACGTTCAACACACCGGGGTGCATAATGAAAAAGGTTTTACTGGCGGTAGCGGGTGCGGCGCTTTTACTGGCTCAGGCAGGCAGCGCGCAGGCGGATCAGCTACAGGATATTCAAAAGCGCGGCGTGATCCGCATCGCAGTGCCGCAGGATTTCCCGCCGTTTGGATCAGTGGGCACCGATCTGCAGCCGCAGGGATATGACATCGACATGGCGCGCTATCTGGCAAAGCAGATGAAACTGAAGTTGCAGCTGGTGCCGGTCTCCAGTGCCAACCGCGTACCTTATCTGCAGACGGACAAAGTCGATCTGGTGATCTCCAGCATGGGTAAAAATGCGGAGCGGGAAAAGGTCATCGCCTTCAGCCGCGCCTATGCGCCCTTTTTCCTCGGCGTGTTCGGGCCGAAAGGTGAGACGCTGAAGGATGCCGCCGCACTGAGCGGCAAAACGATCGGCGTTACGCGTGGCGCGGTTGAGGATATGGTGCTGAGCGCGGCCGCGCCGAAAGATGCGCAGGTCAAGCGTTACGAAGATAACAACACCACGCTTTCGGCTTATCTCTCCGGTCAGGTGCAGTATGTGGCAACCGGTAATCTGGTGGTGGCGGCCATTACCCGGCAGAACGCGGCAAAAGCGCCGGTGGCGCAGTTTATGCTGAAAGATTCTCCCTGCTTTATCGGTCTGAAGAAGAATGAGCCGGCGCTGAAAGCAGAGGTCGATACGCTGATCGAACAGGGTATAAAGGACGGTACGCTGAATAAGCTCTCGGAAGAGTGGCTGAAAGCGCCGCTGCCCGCTTCGCTCGGTGCCTGAGTCATGGCGCAGCTAAATTTCGCTGAACTCTGGCCTTACTGGCCGGAACTGCTGGCCGGGCTATGGGTCACTGTGCAGCTTACGGTGGTGGCTACGCTCGGTGGCGTCAGCCTCGGCATCCTCGGCGCAGCGCTGCGCAGCGGCAGGCCAGGCTGGGCCAGCCGCCTCTGGGGCGTCTATGTGGAGCTGATCCGCAATACGCCGTTTGTCGTACAGCTGTTTTTTATCGTGTTTGGCCTGCCCAACCTGGGGGTAAAACTTACCGCCGGAGAAGCTGCGCTGCTGGCGATGCTGATCAATCTCGGCGCTTACAGCACAGAGATTATCCGCGCCGGCATTCAGGTCACGCCGAAAGGACAGTGGGAAGCGGGGCGCGTGCTGGGTTTAAGCCGCGCGCAGACCTTTCTGCGCGTGGTGCTGCCACCTTCGCTACAGCGCATCTATCCGGCCCTGGTCAGTCAGTGCATCATCGTTATGCTCGGCTCATCGGTGGTGTCGCAGGTCTCTTATGAGGAGCTGACCTTTGCGGCCAATCTGATTCAGTCCCGCACATTTTTGAGTTTTGAAGTCTACCTGGTGACCACGCTGCTCTATCTGGCGTTGTCAGTTGCAATGCGTCAGCTGCTGCTGGCGCTGGGGCGTAAATGGTTTGGAGTAGAGCCGGCATGACAACCTTTACCGACTGGGACATTCTGCGCAATCTGCTGCTGGCCGCACGCTGGACGCTGCTGCTGTCGCTGGTGGCCTTCGCCGGCGGCACGCTGGTGACGCTGCCGCTGCTGCTGCTGCGCCTGCTGAAAAAGACGTGGCTGACGCGGCTGATTCAGGGCTATACCGCGCTGTTTCAGGGCACGCCGCTGCTGATGCAGCTGTTTCTCGCGTTTTTTGGCGTCGGGCTGTTTGGCGTGGACGTGGCGCCGTGGACCGCTGCCTCGCTGGCGCTGACCTTTTATACCAGCGCCTTTCTGCTCGATATCTGGTACGGCAGCATACGCGCGCTGCCAAAAGGTCAGTGGGAGGCGTCACGCTGCCTCGGCCTGAACTTCGGCCAGACGCTCTGCCGCGTCGTGGCACCGCAGGCGATCCGCATCGGCATTGCGCCGACGGTGGGCTTTGCGGTGCAGGTGATCAAAGGCACCGCGCTGGCCTCAATCATCGGTTTTATCGAGCTGACGAAAGCCGGCACTATTTTAAACAACGTCACGTATCAGCCGTTTAAGGTGTTTGGCCTCGTGGCGCTTGGCTACTTCCTGATGTGTTATCCGCTGTCGCGCTACAGCCAGTACCTGGAGAAAAAATTCCATGCCGCTCATCACCATTAATCAGGTTCAGAAATACTACGGCGAAAATCATGTCCTGAAAGGGGTTGATCTGGATATCGATAATGGCGAAGTGATCTCGATTATCGGCCGCAGCGGCTCCGGTAAAAGCACGCTGCTGCGCTGTATGAACGGGCTGGAGGGCTACCAGGAGGGCAGCATTAAGCTGGGCGGCATGACCATTACGCATCGTGAATCTCAGGCGCGTGAAATCAGCCGCTCGGTCGGTATGGTGTTCCAGAATTTCAATCTTTTTCCGCACATGACCGCGCTGGAGAATGTGATGCTGGCACCGCGCCGCGTGCTGAAAAAAAGCGCGGCGGAGTGCCGGCAGCTGGCAACAAAAATGCTGGAAAAAGTGGGGCTGGGTGAGCGACTGGACTACTACCCGGCCAGCCTCTCCGGTGGCCAGCAGCAGCGTGTGGCGATTGCCCGGGCGCTGGCGATGCAGCCAAAAGTGCTGCTCTGCGATGAGATCACCTCCGCGCTCGATCCGGAGCTGGTGGGCGAGGTGCTGAAGGTGCTGGAGCAGCTGGCGGCGGAGGGGATGACGCTGATCCTCGTGACACATGAAATGAATTTTGCCCGCGACGTGGGCGACCGGGTGGTATTTATGCATCAGGGGCGGGTGTGGGAGCAGGGCAGCAGTAAAACGCTGTTTGCGCAGCCGCAGACCGCCGAACTGAAACAGTTTATCTCGACCGTACGCCTCTGAGCGGGGCCATTAAGGAATTCACTATGGACATTCATCAGTTTTCTCAGATCAATCCGCCGCAGCGTCTGCTGATGGGGCCAGGGCCGATTAACGCCGACCCGCGCGTGCTGCGCGCCATGTCGAGCCAGCTGCTCGGGCAGTACGATCCGGCGATGACGCACTACATGAATGAAGTCATGGCGCTCTATCGCGGCATTTTTCGCACCGAAAACCGCTGGACGCTGCTGATTGACGGCACCTCACGCGCCGGCATCGAGGCGATTCTGCTTTCTGCTATCCGTCCCGGCGATCGGGTACTGGTACCGGTGTTTGGCCGTTTTGGCCATCTGCTGTGCGAGATTGCGCGGCGCTGCCGGGCGGAAGTGCATACGATTGAAGTGCCCTGGGGCGAAGTGTTCTCGCCGGATCAGATTGAGGATGCGATCAAACGGGTTAAGCCGCGCCTGCTGCTGACGGTGCAGGGTGACACGTCAACCACTATGCTGCAGCCGCTGGCGGAGCTGGGCGTTATCTGTCGCCGGTATGGCGTACTGTTCTATACCGATGCCACCGCCTCTCTGGCGGGTAACGCGCTGGAAACTGATGCCTGGGGGCTGGATGCGGTCTCTGCCGGCATGCAGAAATGCCTGGGCGGTCCCTCCGGCACCTCTCCCGTTACCCTGAGCCCGCAGATGGAGGAGATCATCCGCAAGCGTAAATGCGTGGAGGAGGGGATCCGCACGGCGGCGCATCAGGATGGTGATGACGAGATGATCTACTCCAACTATTTCGATCTCGGCATGATCATGGATTACTGGGGGCCGGAGCGGCTTAATCACCATACGGAAGCGACCAGCGCGCTGTTTGGTGCCCGCGAATGCGCGCGCATCATTTTGCAGGAGGGGCTGGATAACAGCATCGCCCGGCACAAGCTGCATGGTGACGCGCTGCTGAAAGGCATCCAGGGCATGGGACTGGAGACCTTTGGCGATCTGCAGCACAAGATGAACAACGTGCTGGGCGTTGTCATTCCGCAGGGCGTGAACGGTGACCAGGTGCGCAAACTGATGCTGGACGATTTTGGCATTGAGATCGGCACCTCATTTGGTCCGCTGCACGGCAAAGTGTGGCGCATCGGCACCATGGGCTACAACGCGCGTAAAGATTGCGTGATGCAGACCCTGAGCGCGCTTGAAGCGGTACTGCAGCACTGCGGTTTTGGTACGCCGCAGGGTGCGGCGCTGCAGGCCGCCTGGGATCGCTACGGGAGCGAAGCATGAGTGCACGCCAGATGAGCGCTGAAGAGGCGCAGTCGGCCGCCGCGCGCATTATGGCGCGTTGTGATGCGCTGGCGGAGATCAGCGAGGAGGAGGATAGCCTGACGCGCGTTTATCTCTCTCCGGAGCACCTGCGCGCTAACGCCTGCGTGGCGGAGTGGATGCAGGCGGCGGGCATGCGGACCTGGCAGGATGCCGTGGGCAATATCTGCGGCCGCTATGAGGCGGCCGAGCCGGGCGCAGCGGCGCTGCTGCTCGGTTCCCATCTTGATACCGTGCGCAACGCCGGACGCTATGACGGCATGCTGGGCGTGCTGAGCGCAATTGAAACCGTGCAGTGGCTGCACGATCGCCGGCAGCGCCTGCCGCTGGCGGTCGAGATAGTGGGTTTTGCGGATGAGGAGGGGACCCGCTTCGGCATTACGCTGCTGGGCAGCCGCGGCCTGACCGGCAGCTGGCCGGAGAGCTGGATCACTCATCCCGACGGCAACGGCATTACGGTCGCCGCCGCGATGCAGGATGCCGGGCTGGATGCCGCACAGGTAAGTCTTGCAGCACGTCATGTCAGCGAGATTGCCGCCTATCTGGAGCTGCATATCGAGCAGGGGCCCTGCCTGGAGGAGGCGGATTTAGCTCTGGGCGTGGTCACCGCCATCAACGGCGCGCGCCGCCTTAACTGCCATTTTAGCGGCGAGGCGGGACACGCCGGCACGGTGCCGATGCTGCTGCGTAAAGATGCGCTGGCCGCCGCCGCCGAGTGGATGCTGTTTATCGAACAGGCGACGCAGGCGCCGCTGGTGGCGACAACCGGCACGCTCAGCTGTCAGCCTGGCGCAGTGAATGTCATTCCGGGAGAGGTGCAGCTGTCGCTGGATATTCGCGGCCCGCAGGATGAGCCGCTGGAGCGGCACCTGTCGCAGCTGTTAACGCAGGCGCAGGCGATTGCGCTGCGGCGCGGGGTGAGCTTCAGCGCCAGCGAATATTACCGCATTGCCGCGACGCCGTGCGATAAACGGCTGCAGCAGGCGCTGGGCGCGGCGGTTGAAACCGTTCAGGGCTGCACGCTGGCACTGCCGAGCGGGGCGGGCCATGATGCAATAGCCATGGCGGAGCGCTGGCCGGTCGGTATGCTGTTTGTGCGTAACCATCGCGGTATCAGCCATCATCCGGCGGAATCGGTAAAAATGGACGACGTGGCGCTGGGCGTGCAGGCGTATCTGCAGGCGGTAACAGCGCTGGCGCAGGCATAAGGGAGCGGGCATGAAGCTGAATGAGTTTAATCAGGCGGATGAGGCTGACGCCCGTCAGGCGATCGCGCACTGCGTCGCCATTCCTGCCTGGCAGCAGGCGCTGGTGGCCGCACGGCCCTATGCGTCCCTGAGCGCGCTCGCAGAGCGGGCGCAGCAGCTGGCGCAGCGCTGGCAACAGGCGGAGCTGGATCAGGCGCTCAGCGCCCATCCGCGTATTGGTGAAGCAGCCCAGGGTACGGCGCATGAGGCCACGCTGTCGCGTCAGGAGCAGGCTGCGATGCAGCAGGCAGACCGCGACCTGCAGCTTGCGATGCGCGCAGGGAATCAGGCCTATGAAGCACGCTTTGGCCGGGTATTTCTGATCCGGGCCAGCGGACGCAGTGCGGAGCAGATGCTGGCAGAGTTGCAGCGCAGGCTTAACAATAATAAGGCGTGCGAACAGCAGGAGACGCTGGCGCAGCTGCGGGAAATTACCCTGTTACGGCTTAAGGAGAGCATCATATGAGCACCATCACCACGCATATTCTCGATACCGCGCTCGGCACACCGGCCGCAGGCGTTGCCGTCTCGCTGGAGCAGAACAGCCCGGAAGGGTGGTTTCCGGTCAGTGAAGGAGAAACCGATCGTGACGGGCGTATCAGCGATTTGACACCGGAACCCTTAGCGCCAGGGCACTACCGGCTGACGGCAGAGATTGGCGACTATTTTGCCGCTGGCGGGCGCGATGCGCTCTATGTCAGCGCGCAGATAGACTTTGTTATCGGACGGGCGGGCAGCCATTATCATCTGCCGTTTCTGATCTCCCCCTGGTCCTGGTCCACCTATCGCGGCAGCTGAACGGCCGCGCTTCATTTTGTGCAGCCTGTCACAAAACCTCTTTTTGAAAGACAAAAGCTATCAAAGCTTTCGGTCCATCCAAATATATTCTGCTCCTGAGTGCCGCTATCTTAACCGCAAAACGTGAAGCCAATGGAGCCGAATAATGAGCACGCCAGAACATAACGATAATGCTGCAGCGTCCGGAAAATGTCCTTTTCATCATGGAGCGTCAGAAGAGAAGAGCGTGCTTGCACGCGGCGCCGGCAGCGGCACCTCGAACCGCGACTGGTGGCCTAATATGCTGCGGGTCGACCTGCTGAATCAGCACTCCAGCCGCTCTAATCCGCTGGATGAAAATTTCAGCTACCGCGAAGCGTTCAGCCAGCTTGACTACGCGGCACTAAAAGCGGATATCCGCGCGCTGCTGACCGATTCACAATCCTGGTGGCCCGCCGACTGGGGCAGTTACATTGGCCTGTTTATTCGTATGGCGTGGCACAGCGCCGGTACCTACCGCACCATTGATGGCCGCGGCGGCTCCGGACGCGGACAGCAGCGCTTTGCGCCGCTCAACGCCTGGCCCGATAACGTCAGCCTTGATAAAGCACGACGCCTGCTCTGGCCGGTAAAACAGAAGTATGGCCAGAAAATTTCCTGGGCCGATCTCTACATTCTGGCGGGTAACGTCTCCCTGGAGAACGCCGGGTTCCGTACCTTTGGTTTTGGTGCCGGTCGTGAGGATGTCTGGGAGCCGGATATGGATGTGGACTGGGGCCATGAAAAAGAGTGGCTGGCGCACCGTCATCCTGAGAGCCTCGCAAATGCCCCGCTGGGCGCCACCGAAATGGGCCTGATCTATGTGAACCCTGAGGGCCCGGAAGCGAGCGGCGATCCGCGTTCTGCAGCACCGGCGATCCGCGCCACCTTTGGCAACATGGGCATGAACGATGAAGAGATCGTCGCGCTTATCGCAGGCGGGCATACGCTGGGTAAAACGCACGGGGCGGCGGCCGCCAGCCACCTTGATGTCGATCCTGAAGCCTCACCGATTGAAGCGCAGGGCTTTGGCTGGCACAACAGCTACGGCAGCGGCGCCGGCGCAGATGCCATCACCTCTGGTCTGGAAGTGGTCTGGACGCAGACGCCAACCCAGTGGAGCAACTACTTCTTTGAGAACCTGTTCAAATATGAGTGGGTGCAGACGCACAGCCCCGCGGGCGCAATTCAGTTTGAAGCGGCGGACGCAGAAGCGATCGTCCCCGATCCGTTTGATCCGGAGAAAAAGCGCAAGCCCACCATGCTGGTGACCGATCTGACGCTGCGTTTCGATCCGGAGTTTGAGAAGATCTCGCGCCGCTTCCTGAACGATCCGCAGGCGTTTAATGAAGCGTTCGCCCGCGCCTGGTTCAAGCTGACTCACCGCGATATGGGACCCAAAGCGCGCTACCTCGGCCCGGAAGTACCGAAAGAGGATCTGCTGTGGCAGGATCCGTTACCGCAGCCGGTGCATCAGCCTGGCGCTGATGATATTGCGCAGGCTAAAGCGCAGATCGCCGCGTCGGGCCTGAGCGTCAGCCAGCTGGTCTCCGTGGCCTGGGCATCCGCTTCAACGTTCCGTGGCGGCGATAAGCGCGGAGGGGCCAACGGCGCGCGTCTGGCGCTGGCACCGCAGAACGGCTGGGCGGTCAATGCCGGCGTGGTAAGCGATGTGCTGCCGGTCTTGCAGCAGATCCAGCAGGCGTCCGGCAAGCTCTCACTGGCGGATATCCTTGTGCTGGCGGGCAGCGTCGGTATTGAGCAGGCGGCAGCCGCCGCTGGCGTGGCGGTACAGGTGCCGTTTATGCCAGGCCGCGTGGATGCGCGTCAGGATCAGACCGATATTGAGTCGTTTAACGTGCTTCAGCCGCTGGCCGATGGCTTCCGTAACTATCGTCGCGTGCAGAGCGGTTCCTCAACGGAGACTCTGCTGCTGGATAAAGCGCAGCAGCTGACGCTGAGTGCGCCGGAGCTTACGGCGCTGCTGGGCGGCCTGCGCGTGCTCGGCACCAACTATGACGGCAGTCAGCACGGCGTGTTTACCGATCGCCCGGGCGTGCTGAGCAACGACTTTTTTGTCAATCTGCTCGATATGCGCACCGCATGGCGCGCCACTGATGAACGCGCGGAGCTGTTTGAAGGACGCGATCGTGAAAGCGGTGCAGTGAAATATCACGCCACGCGCGCCGATCTGGTGTTCGGCTCTAACGCCATCCTGCGCGCGCTGGCGGAAGTGTACGCCAGCAGCGATGCGAAGCAGAAATTTGTCCATGACTTTGTGGCCGCCTGGACGAAAGTGATGAACCTGGACCGTTTCGATCTGGCGTAATTATCCTGCGCTGCATCGCGCCTGACAAATCTGCAAAAAAAGAACCGGAAGCCGCGCGCTTCCGGTTTTTTATGTGACGAAAAACAGCCTGTAGCGCAGATCAGGTATGCCCAACTGGCCAGGCAAGCCGGAAAATGGAATGCTGCTGTGACGTTACCACGCAAGTGGCATTGCCGCCGTGTGCCTGCATAATAGCCCGGACGACAGAGAGCCCCAGACCACATCCTTTTGGATTCGCCTCTCTGGCACTTATCCCGCGCTGAAAAGGCTGAAACAGCAGTGGCTGAAATTCAGGTGGAATACCAGGGCCTTCATCCTGAACAAGAATGTAATTCTCTCTCTCTGTCATACCATTTTTTATCACCAGGGTGCGTGATGTGGAGTAGTGCAGCGCATTATCAAACAGCACGGTCAGGCACTGTGTCATGCGCAAAGCATCACAGACGCAGAGCTGTGGAGTGAGTTCAGTGATAACCGTAAAGCCTTTGTTTTCAAATTCCGGCGTAAATACGTCAATGGCATGTGTAATCAGCTGCTGCAAATCGGTTTCATGCGGATCCAGCAGGTAGCCAGCTCCGCCTGCAGAGCTGACCACGCGTAAATCTTCAATCAGTCTGTTTAAGCCTTCGGTTTGTCTGAGCAGCTTTTCAAACAGAAGCGGGTCGGGGCCAAAAACGCCCTCCACCAGCCCCTGTAAACGGCCGCGTAATATAGTAACCGGTGTCCTGAGTTCGTGTGCGATGGCCGCATTCCACAGATTTCTCTGCTCATCGAGCGTCTGCAGCTTCTCCGCCATTTCATTAAAATCTTTTACCAGGCTGTTGATCTCGCCCAGCATTGAGGTTGTGCAGAGCGCCCGGGCGCCTAAATCACCGGCAGATATCTTTTTCAGGCTGGAAGCAATCGTGTTCAGCGGAGTCAGTATGCGCGCAGAGAGCTTCACCGTAAAAAACAGAGAGATAACCAGACTGGAGAGCGTCATAACCAGAACCCATATCCAGTCCCACAGGTTCATAGACTCTTCTGCACCTGCTGTATTTTCGCCAGGAATATAGTCAGTGATAAAGGTATAAAACAGCCATGAGCCTGCAACTGATATAGTAACAATAATGAAAGTCAGCGACAGCATATAGGTGAGTATCTGGCGACTGAGCACAGGCTCCCGGCTCATTGACTTTCTCCCAAACGATAACCCATCCCTCTGATACTTTCCGGCACACCCATCAGACCGGCATGCTCAAGTTTTTTACGCAGTTTACTCATATGGCTATCTACCGTTCTGTCGAGTGTGTCTCCCTCAGGCAGACAGGCGTTGAGTAGCTCTTCACGGGAACAGACTTTACGTGGACTTTTTGCCAGATAGGTCAAAAGTTTAAACTCGGTTGTGGTGAGTACCGGCGTTATGACGCTCTCTCCGGCTTTAATTTCCAGATAAAAGTCGTCAGGATAAATAGTGATATGAGCTGTTCGTATTGGCCTGGCTGCCTCAGCTGGCACATTACGCGCGGCTCGTCTGAGGACAGCCTCAACCCGGGCAATGACTTCGGAAGGGTTGAAAGGTTTGATGACATAATCATCAGCCCCCAGCCTTAACCCCATCAGTTTATCGATATCCTGATCGAGAGCGGTGACCATAATAACCGGCACGTTGCTCTCTTTACGCAGCGTGGTCATGACGTTCCAGCCATCAAGCAGGGGAAGGTTGATATCCAGCAAAATCAGGTCGGGCTTTTTCAACCGGCTCAGACTGATGGCCTGCTCGCCATTGGCTGCCCGCAGGCTGCTCATGCCTGCTCGCTGCAAATAGCTCATTAATATATCTGCTATTTCATCATCATCTTCAGCAACAAGAATTAAAAAGCCGCTATTCATTTATTCTCCGAAAGAGCCAGGTAATGCTGGCTGGCCGGTAGGCAGAAGCAGGCAGCATAATCTTTTGCTCAAAAAGGTAACTGATATCTCATCAGGACAGGCTGGTTTAAAAAAAGTTTCATAAGGCTGACCCTATTTCTTTGCCGCTGCCTTATCTGCACGCGCCGGGGGATCTTAATGCTATCTCCACAAACCACAGATAAACACTCCATAGTGTAATGAGATAATGAAAAAAACAGGCATGCCTCTCTGGTTTTTCATTAATTGAGCGTAAAAGAGAACAGGATACCCGATGACAGGCGCTAACAGAGATACAGAAGAGATGAATGGCCTTCAGGATGTTTTTATCAAAAGATTACGTGTGCTGGCACCTTTTATCTCAGTTTCATGGGGACTACTTTATCTCTGGCTTATACTGGCGCACGCCGCTGACGACCGGGTATCGCATACGCTTATGGCGTCACCATTGATCTATCTCTCTATTGTGGCAGCCGCTTTACTGCTGGTGATGCAGAAGAGGTCCGGTGCATTAAAAGAGATACTCATTATTGCATTCTGGCTGCTGATGATAATGCTGTGGCTGGTGTCATTTTTCTCCAGCATGCTGAATCTGCATCCGGGATTAAATGAATTACTATTTTATTATGAATGTTTTTTGATTTTATTTTTCTGCGGCTCTCCGCTCTATCTGATGATGAGAATAATTAATGCTATTTACTAGCCGTTATTTTAAGGTTTTTTGCTCCATAATCTATCCATAAACCTCACATACAGCCTAAACAATGGCGCTTTAAACTGCCTCCCTGTCTGGTTGTCACTGCGCAACAGGTTTGTTGCGGGCAGAAGCGTGCTGTAGTCAGTTGCTGAGTATGAGATAAATATAATGCCGCTATTTTTTATTCACCGCCCGGTTTTCGCCTGGGTTATTGCTCTGTTTATCGTTCTCAGTGGCGTTTTATCGATTCCGCATCTGCCGGTTGCTCAATATCCTGCTGTTGCGCCTCCCAGCCTGATCATTTCAGTGAGCTATCCGGGCGCAAACGCAGAGGTCATGAACACCTCGGTGGTGTCGCTAATAGAGCGCGAGATAGCAGGCGTTGATCATCTGCTCTACTTTGAGTCATCCAGTGACACGACGGGCATGGCTTCCATTACGGTTACCTTTAAACCGGGTACTGATATCAAACTGGCGCAGATGGATCTGCAAAACCAGCTTAAAACGATTGAGCCACGGCTCCCGCAATCTGTCCGCCAGAATGGGATTAATGTTGAAGCGGCAAATGCCGGCTTTCTGATGATGGTGGGTCTGCAATCCCGAAACGGTGCGTTTCAGGAAGCGGATTTAAGTGATTACTTTGCCCGCAATATTGCGGACGAACTGCGGCGGGTACCGGGGGTCGGCAAAATTCAGCTGTTTGGCAGTGAAAAAGCGCTGCGCATCTGGCTGGATCCGGTACGGCTGCACGATTATAAACTTTCTGTCACGGAAGTGCTTACGGCAATCAGTCAGCAAAACGTCATTGTTTCGCCGGGTAGAACCGGCGACGAGCCAGCCATCGACGGGCAGGCGGTAACCTGGCCTATCACGGTAAGGGGCCAGCTTACGTCTGCGGAGGCGTTTGGTAATATTACCATCCGGTCCGATGCAACCGGCGCACGCCTCAGGCTTGCAGATGTGGCGCGCGTTGAATCCGGATTACAGAGCTATGCATTCGGCATACGCGATAATGGCTTGCCAGCCACGGCTGCCGCGATTCAGCTGGCACCCGGCGCTAACGCCATCAGCACTGCATCGGGCATTCATAACCGGCTTAAGGCGCTCACCGGCTCGCTGCCTGAGGGAATAAGCTTTACCGTGCCTTTTGACACCGCACCCTTTGTAAAACTCTCCATTATCAAAGTGGTGGAGACCTTTGCAGAAGCGATGGTGCTGGTATTTCTGGTTATGCTGCTCTTTCTGCATAAAATTCGCTGTACGCTTATTCCGGCTATTGTGGCACCGGTTGCGCTGCTGGGCACGTTAACCGTGATGCTGCTGTGCGGATATTCCATCAATATTCTGACAATGTTTGGCATGGTGCTGGCTATCGGCATTATTGTTGATGACGCCATTGTGGTAGTAGAAAACGTCGAGCGTCTGATGGCAGAAAAAAAGCTGTCACCCCGTGAAGCGACCCAGGAAGCGATGCGCGAGATCACGCCAGCGATCATTGGCATTACGCTGGTACTCACTGCCGTCTTCATTCCCATGGGCTTTGCCAGCGGATCAACCGGAATCATCTATCGTCAGTTCTGCATTTCGATGTCGGTGTCCATTCTGCTGTCAGCCTTTCTTGCGCTGACGCTGACGCCCGCATTGTGCGCTACTCTGCTCAGGCCGCACGATAGTCGCTTAAGCAGCGACCGGACATTTTCAGCCCGCTTTAACCGGCATTTCAATGCGCTTACGGTTCACTATGAATCGGGCATCCGCGCACTTCTCAAACGAACCGGCAGGATGATGTTGATCTATCTGGCGCTCTGTATGGCACTGCTGGCCGGTTTAGCTACGTTGCCATCCTCGTTTTTGCCTGAAGAAGATCAGGGCTATTTCATGTCGTCTCTTCAGCTGCCTTCCGACGCCACGATGCAAAGGACACTTAACGTGGTTGAAAAATTTGAGCATGAAATAGCGCAACGGCCAGCCATTAAAAATAACATCATGATCCTGGGTTTTGGCTTTTCAGGCTCTGGTCCTAACACGGCGATGGCGTTTACGACGCTGAAAGCGTCAAAGGAACGTGGCGGCAGCAGCGCGCAGGCTGAAGCGAGTTATATCCAGCAGCAGATGGAAAGCGTGGCGGATGGCGTTACGATGAGTTTGCTGCCACCTGCCATTGCCGATCTGGGAACCTCTTCAGGCTTTACCTACTATGTGCAGGATCGGGGAGGGCGGGGCTATAAAGCGCTGAAACAGGCTACCGACGAACTGATACGGCGTGCAGGCCATCATCCTGCGCTGGCAGAAGCGTATATCGACGGTTTACCGGACGGCACCAGCCTGTCGCTGAAGATCGACCGGGAAAAGGCAGAGGCGCTGGGCGTTTCATTCGACGAGATAAACCAGACTCTCTCCGTTATCGCCGGGTCCAGTTACGTCAATGATTATGTTAACCAGGGGCGGGTACAGCAGGTTATCGTCCAGGCGGATGCAGCATACCGCATGCAGCCTGAGCAGCTGCTGCAGAGCTGGGTCAAAAACCGCAGCGGCCAGATGGTGGCACTATCCAGCTTTGCGTCGATCGGCTGGGGCGTTGCGCCGCAACAGCTGAATCGCTATCAGGGCTATCCCGCTATCCGTATTACCGGCAGCGCTGCGCCCGGCGTCTCCAGCGGCACCGCCATGCAGGTCATTGACCAGCTGGCGCAACATTTACCGGAGGGGTTTGCTGGCGAGTGGGCCGGCAGTTCGCTGCAGGAAAAGGCGTCTGCAAAACAGCTTCCGTTACTGATTGTGCTTTCCGTGTTGGTGGTATTTATGGTGCTGGCAGCGCTCTATGAAAGCTGGTCTGTGCCAGTGGCCGTTATGTTGGTTGTACCGCTCGGGCTGATAGGGGCTGTAATTGCGGTTGCCATGGCACAGATGACGAATGACGTATTCTTTAAAGTCGGACTGATTACCCTGATTGGGCTTTCGGCCAAAAATGCCATCCTGATTATAGAATTTGCCCGCCATTTACGGCAACAGGGTGAGACCCTGACGGTGGCGATTCTGACTGCGTCAAAACAGCGCCTGCGTCCGATTATAATGACCTCCCTGGCCTTTACGCTTGGCGTTGTTCCACTCATGCTTGCCAGTGGCGCAAGCGATAGTACACAGCATGCCATCGGCACAGGCGTATTTGGCGGTATGATCAGCGGTACGCTACTGACAATATTTTTTGTACCCGTATTTTTTACCATAGTGATGCGTTTTGTTAAGAAAAGGGCGGAGTAGCACAGTGGTATCTGCAGACAAGCTTCAGTAATCAATCGTTTTATCACATGGTAGCGCGAGGCATAATGAATATTATTACCACTTCAAGACTGATTATTCGTCGCTTTTGTCGGGACGATGGCACAGCATTATTCAGTTATCTTCATGAGCCGGCCACTCCCTGCTTTTATGATGAAAGAGTAGCGTCGCTGGCGGCTGCTTATCTGGAAGCGGAAAAACGATCGACAGATAAAAGTCAGTTTGCCGTATGCCTGCAAGAGAACAATCAGTTAATAGGCCATCTTTTTGCTGAGAACGGGAATGATGAACCTGACAGGCACACCTGGTCAGCGGGCTGGCATTTCTCTCCGGCATTTCACGGTCAGGGATATGCCCGTGAATCGGTGGCGGCACTGTTTGATTATCTTTTTAAGCAGAAATATGCCCGGCGGATTTATGCCTGGGTGGAAGATTATAATGTTCCTTCGCGCAATCTCTGCGTTCGCTTACATATGCGGCAGGAAGCGTGCTTTAAAGAGTTCGTCAGTTTCATCACTGAACATGGTGAGGCGCGTTATGACGATACGCTGGTGTATGCCATTCTAAAAAAAGAATGGGATGCGAAGCGAAATAAAAATAATGGCGATAATGCTTAGTGAAAGAGTGAACTTTTTTTATAGAGTAAAGACTAATATCTGTCATCAGAAATGATGCAATATATTCAAATAATAGATTCCATTCAAAGGGTGAATGCGCTATTTAGCGCTATTCGCCAGGGCAGCTTATGTCTGCTGTGTCATAATTAAAGAGAAAAGAGATGAAAAAAATACTGGTTACAGGGGCTACCGGCTTTTTGGGTGGTGCTATTGCTGCTGAGTTAATGATAAATGAGAACCCAGAGAGATTGCTTCTTCTTGCGCGAGGCGATGCAGAGAGTAGTGCCCTGGAACGGGTTAAGGAGAATTTAGCTAAGTTTGGCATCAGCCCCGCTCAGCTAAATACCATTTCAGCGCAACAAATCATAGAAGGCGATTTATCAAAGCCGGAAACTTTTATTGCAGACCTCAGGCTGAACGATGTGGAAAAGGTGATTAACTGTGCCGCTATCGCTTCCTTTGGTAATAATCCGTTAATCTGGAAAGTAAACGTTGAGGGCACGTTTCAGCTTGCCAGCCGCATGAGTAAAGTAAAGGGATTAAAACGCTTTATTCATGTGGGTACAGCAATGTCATGTACGCCTGAACCTGACAGCCATGTGACAGAAGCGATCGCGCCCACGCAAAGAAAAGATCATATTGTAGAGTATACCTGGAGCAAATCGACGGTAGAGCAGATGATAAAAGAGCACCTGCCGGGATTCCCGTTAATTATTGCACGCCCCTCTATTGTTGTAGGGCATACTGAGCATGGGTGTATTCCCTCCGCCAGCATTTTTTGGGTGTTTCGCATGGCGCTCAGACTGGGCAAGTTCATGTGCAACCTTGATGACAAAATCGATGTTATACCGGTAGATTACTGCGCCAAAACCATAGTCAGGCTGCTTCAGGCAGCTGAACTCGATCATCCGGTTTATCATATCTCCTCCGGTAGAGAGAGCAGCGTAACGTTTGCAGAGATTGATCGTGCTATGGCGCTGGCTTCAGGCTCCCGACCCGTCTCGGCCGATTATAAAAAAGTCGGCTATAAAGAGTTATCCCGGGAAAAGCATAATTTCAAAACGCTTTTTGGCGACTGTAATGAAAGGATCGTACTGAAATCTATGAGTCTGTATGGCGAGTTTTCAAAGTTAAACGTGACTTTTGATAATGAAAAAATCCTGAAGCTCGGCATGCCAGCCTCACCAAGATTTACCGATTATATTGCGGTCTGCCATAACTCAGTAAAAGAAAAATCACTTTCTGAATTGATGGCTGTCGATTTCAAATAACATGAATGCTTAATAGGGTAGTGCTATATTTAAGCACTACCCTGAATGCCGCTCGGGAACATTTACGCCTGAAGTTAACCCTTTTTCAGGGTATCTTTTTAACGGCAGTGCTGAGCTTATTAACCGCGGTTATGGTAGGTATAAGCTGCCTGACAACCCGGTTCCAGCGCGTCAGTGGCGTTGCGGTAACATAGACAATATCATAGGGCTGTAGTTTGAAATCACTGGCCAGTGCCATCGCTGCCGCATTTTTCAGGTTGATTTGATAAATATCAGCCAGTCTTTTTTCTGCTGGCGCCTTTAATTGCCTGATGACAAAAACGCCTGTGGCGTCAGCCGTAGTCTGATCTATTCCCCGCGCACTGCTGATAGCCTCTGTCAGCGTCATGCCGCTTCTGTCCATCAGTAATGTTTTTTGCGCGCCGGTTTCACCCATGACAAAAATTTTGCGGGAATCATTACGCGGAATGTAAAGAATATCGCCATGATGCAACAGCGCATTTTGTGTCAGGTCGCCCTTCTCTAACAGCAATTTAAGAGATATCGGATACTGCACGGCATCATGCGTCAGTGTGACATTTTCCCAGTCCGCCTCTTTCGTCAGGCCGCCTGCGGCATTGATGGCGTCAAGCACGGTCAGAGGAATATGAGTAATGGGCTGCTGGCCGGAGCGAACGACTTCACCACTCACATACGCTTTCCGGGAGCGAAAAGCGGCTATTTTCACATCAACCTGCGGGGATTCAATGTAGTGGTGAAGTCGTGCAGTTATCTCCGTCCTGACCTGTTCTGTGGTTTTATTAAGAACGTAGATGCTGCCCGTATAGGGAAAATAGAGGGTGCCGTTAGGTCGGACAGTGCTGCCGGTTTCCGTTGAGTCACGATACTGACCCGCCGGAGACGTAATTTCCGGATGATCCCAGACGGTAATACTCAGTACATCACCTACGCCGATGCGATAAGAATAATCGTCTTCCGGCAGCCGGAAAATATGTTTTGAACGGTTTTGCTGACCGGCTTCATTAAGCTGTTGCAGCATTACCGGACTTAACAGAGTGACCCTGACCAGCGCGTTAATGTCAGAGCGCTCGCGGTTATCGTTAACCAGCGTTTTATTGGCCAGCGGCAGGTCCTGACCTGGCTGCACGGTACAGCCACAAAGTATTAACGCAACACTGAGCGCTGAATGGCGAAATAGTCGCAATTTACTCTTCATTAATCCGGTCCATAAAAAAGTGCACAACAGCAAGGGTTTTCAGAAATTATCAGTAGCGGCCAGCTATCACGCTGCAAAGCGCTCTGCAGCGGACTGGCGATACAGATGGTGATAACTAGCTGGTATACCGAAGTAGTGCGGATTACTGATGCAGGATTTATGGAGGGAAAATGCAGGCCTGAAAAAGCAGCGTTGTTAACGCTGCTTTTTCGCCGGATAAACTAAATCCGATAAATAAAAATCAGCGGCTGATTGCCTGTTGTCAGCCGCAGTCGCTCAGCCCAGCGTCCACGTATCAGCATCGCGCCACGCCGGAAAGCGCTCGCGGTACGCCTGCAGCGCCTCCAGCGACAGCTCCGCATCCAGACGTGCCGGGGTGAACGGTTCAGCGGCTGCGAGGATCTCCCCCTGCGGTGAGATAATCTGGCTGTCGCCGCGGTAGCGATGATGATTGCCGTCGCTGCCCACCCGGTTACAGCCGGCGATATACGCCTGATTTTCGATGGCGCGCGCCATCAGCAGCGCCTGCCAGTGATGCGCGCGTGGAGCCGGCCAGTTGGCCACATAGAGCGCCAGATCGTAATCGTTGCGGTTGCGGGAAAACACCGGAAAGCGCAGGTCGTAGCAAATCTGCGGCAGAATGCGCCAGCCGCGCCAGTAAACCAGCTCCCGGCGTTCGCCCGGCAGATAGTGCTGATGCTCCTCCGCCATACGAAACAGATGGCGTTTGTCATACTGATGCAGCGTGCCGTCTGGCTCCACCAGCAGAAACCGGTTTACCGCACCCGCTTCTGTCTGAATGGCCGCGCTGCCGCCGATCAGCGCCTGGGTGGCCCGCGCGTGATGCTGCAGCCAGGCCACCACCTCCTGCTGCGGCAGCGAAGCCTGTGCCGCCTCCATGGCAAAGCCGGTCGTAAACATCTCCGGCAGCACAATCACATCGCGTCCGCTCAGTTTTTCCAGCAGCCGATCAAAGTGACGCAGGTTAGCGGCGCCGTTCATCCAGCTCAGCGGCTGCTGCAGCAGGGTCATCTTCAAAGTTTGCACAGGCGCTCCGCGGCGGCGTCAAGCGTCGCCTCTTGTTTGGCAAAGCACAGGCGGATCAGCCGGTGCGGGAAAGGATCAGCGCAGAACACCGACAGCGGGATAGCAGCGACGCCCGCCTCTCTGGTCAGCCACTCGCAGAAGCTGACGTCATCGAGATCGGAGATCGCGCTGTAGTCCAGCAGTAAAAAATAGGTGCCTTCACAGGGTAATACCTGAAAGCGACTGGCTGCCAGCGCCTGCGTCAGACGATCGCGCCGCGCGCGGTAAAACTCAGGCAGCGTCCGGTAGTGTTCCGGCTGCTGACGCAGCATATCCGCCAGCGCCAGCTGGGCCGGAGTATTGACGGAAAAGGTCAGGTACTGATGTACCTTACGCAGCTCGGCGCTGATAGCGGGTGGCGCTATGGCGTAGCCCACTTTCCAGCCGGTCATATGATACGTCTTGCCAAATGAGGAGACGGTGACCGCGCGCTGGTGCAGTCCGGCATGCGCCAGCACGCTGGCGTGGCCTGCCGTGCTGAAACAGATATGCTCATACACTTCATCGCTCAGCACATAAATCTCCCGATCCGCAATCGCCTGCCACAGCGCCTCCAGATCGCTCTGCTGCCAGACGGTAGCGGAGGGATTGTGCGGCGTATTCAGGATCACCAGCCGCGTACGTGCGCTGAGCCGATCGCGAAACGCAGGCCAGGGGACGCGAAACTCAGGCGGCTGCAGGGCGATGCGCTGCATCACGCCGCCCGCCAGCGTTACCGCGGGCGCATAGCTGTCGTAGCTGGGGTCAAAGCAGATCACTTCGTCGCCGGGGCGCACCAGCGCGGTAATGGCAGCGTAGAGCGCTTCCGTCGCCCCGCTGGTCACGGTAATGTCGCTGCCAGCGTCGGGCCGGTAGCCATAAAGCCCGGCGGTTTTATCCGCGATGGCGTCGCGCAGTTCCGGCGTGCCGATCATCGGCGCATACTGATTAGCTCCCTGACTGACGTGATGCGCCAGCCGCGCCTGCAGCAGGGCGGGGCCGCTGAAATCGGGAAATCCCTGAGAAAGGTTAATGGCGCTGTGCCTGGCGGCAAGCGCGCTCATCTGCGTAAAGATCGTGGTGCCGGTCGCGGGAAGCTTGCTGTCGGGAATAAGATCAAATGGCGTCATAGTAAGCTGGCCTTGCGCGTAAGCAGCGTGATAAGAAACCCTGTATTGCTGACACTATAATCAGGATGCTACTCTTTGGCAATCGAGACGCTTAGATGGCTAAATGCAGCTTTTACAGGAGCAGGTAATGGCACAACCTCATGACAACAGCGCCGCCGGCGAGGCGCTGGCGCAGACTTTGCTGGCGGCATCAACCGGGATAAATGACGGAGCGGCACGCCGGCTGGCGGAACAGCTGTTCAACTGGCAGCCCGCGACGGTGCCGGTTACGCTGCAGGCGCTGGCGGCCGAACTGCAGCAGGATGAGGCGCTGCAGCAAATCCTCGGTGTATTGCGCTGGCGTTTCCTTACCCGTCCTGAAACGCAGCTGCCTGAGCACGGCTGCGCTGCGCCTGTCGGTTTTGCCGTCAGCGGGGCGTTAAGCGATCTGCTGATCCACTACTGCGCTGCCCCCGGCCAGCTGCCGCTGCGCGAAGCCGCCGATGCGCGCGAGCAGCATCTGCAGGCGGTTCAGCAGCTGTGGCGCGGATTTTCCGCCAGCTTTCGTCGCCGGGTGGGCAGCGAAGCGCTCTTCAGCTGGCCCGGATGTGACCAGCTGCTGCTGCAGTCGGTCTGGCATGACGCTCTCGGCTACAGCGGTGCAGCGCTGATCCGGCGCAGCCTCAGCGCTATCACGCTGAGTGATTTTTCCGGTATTGATGATGAGGAGATGCGCAACGCCTGTCTGCACAGCGCGCTGGCGCTGGGGCGCACCCTGATGCTGGCCGCTGACCATATTGCGGATGAAGAGGCGCTGGTTGCTCGCATTCGCCAGGCCGCGTAGGCGCTGGCGCAGGCAAAAAAAACGCCTCCGTAAGGAGGCGTCTGGCACCTGGTGTCGGGATTATGCCGCTTCGCTGGGCTGCGCCCGCGGCCGGGGTTGTGGCTTCGGTGCGGCCAGGGCTTCCGGCACGAACTCATCCACATTAATGGCTTTCAGCCGGCTTGCTTCTGCGCGGATCAGCACCTGCGCTTCGCTCTCGTCGATCAGCTCCTCTTTCAGCGCCCGCTGCGCCAGCGCATCAAGGCGGGTAAAGGAGAGATGCTTTTTCTGTTGCTGACAGAGGCGATCGTGGATCACTTCTGCCGCCATCACATCCTGCAGCGCCTGCTCCAGCTGGCCCGCCGGATTATGCTCAGCTGGCGTCAGATACTGACCGCGGCCAAGGCGGGAGCGGGTGGCAGAAGGCAGCTGCAGCAGCTTCGCCAGTTTATGATCAAGTTTGTCTGACGGCGGCAGGCAGCGTTTGCCGCCGGCGAAGATAGCCAGGCGCAGCGCACCGGCGGCCAGACGGTTCGGGAAGTTACGCAGCAGATCGTCCATCGCCACTTCTGCCTGATGCAGCGCATCCTGCACGCCCCAGTGCACCAGCGGCAGATCGGCCTCATGGCGGCCTTCTTCGTCATAGCGTTTCAGCGTGGCGGAGGCCAGATACATCTGGCTCAGCACATCGCCAAGGCGGGCAGAGATGCGCTCGCGCCGCTTCAGGCTGCCGCCGAGCACCGCCATGGAAATATCGGAGAGCAGCGCCAGGTTCGCGCTCAGACGATTAAGCTGCTGATAGTAGTGGCGCGTGGCGTCACGCGTCGGCGCGGCGCTGGTGCGGCCGTTGGTCAGGCCGAGCCACAGGCTGCGTACCGCGCTGCTGCCGACGTGACCGATATGGCTGAACAGCGCGTGGTCAAAGCGGGAGAGATCGTTCTTCGCCGCCGCGTCCATCTCTTTAAGCACCCAGGGATGGCAGCGAATGGCACCCTGGCCGAAGATAATCATGCTGCGCGTCAGGATATTAGCGCCCTCAACCGTAATGGCGATTGGCGCACCCTGATAGGCGCGGGCGAGGAAGTTGTTATCTCCGAGCATAATGCCTTTGCCGCCCGCGATATCCATCGCGTCAATAATGGCGCGCTGGCCGCGGTGGGTGCAGTGATACTTCACAATCGCAGAGAGCACGGCGGGCTTTTCACCCTGCATAATGCCGGTGGTGATCAGCGTGGCGGCCGCGTCCATAACGTAAGCATTACCGGCAATACGCGCCAGCGGCTCTTCAATACCTTCCATTTTACCAATCGCCACTTTGAACTGACGGCGGATGTGCGCATAAGCGCCGGTGGCCAGCGCCACGCTTTTCAGACTGCCGGTGGAGTTAGAGGGCAGGGTGATGCCGCGCCCGACCGAGAGGCACTCGACCAGCATGCGCCAGCCCTGACCGGCCATCGCCGGGCCGCCGATGATATAGTCAATCGGCACGAAAATGTTGTTGCCGCGCGTCGGGCCGTTCTGGAACGGCACGTTGAGCGGGAAGTGGCGATTACCAATCTCCACGCCCGGCGTATGGGTCGGGATCAGTGCACAGGTAATTCCCGGCTCCGGGTTATCGCCCAGCAGACCATCGGGATCGGAGAGTTTAAACGCCAGGCCCAGCACGGTGGCGACCGGTGCCAGCGTAATATAGCGTTTGTTCCAGGTCAGGCGCATGCCCAGCACCTGCTGACCCTGCCACTCGCCCATGCAGACCACCCCGGTATCAGGAATGGCGCCCGCATCAGAACCCGCTTCCGGGCTGGTCAGGGCAAAGCAGGGGATCTCATCGCCGCGTGCCAGACGGGGCAGATAGTGATCTTTCTGCTCCTCAGTACCGTAATGCTGCAGCAGTTCGCCCGGTCCCAGAGAGTTCGGTACGCCGACGGTGATTGCCAGAATACCGGAGACGCCAGCCAGCTTCTGCAACACGCGCGCCTGCGCATAAGCGGAAAACTCCAGTCCGCCATACTCTTTTTTGATGATCATGGCGAAAAAGCGGTGCTGCTTCAGATAGGCCCACAGCTCCGGCGGCAAATCGGCCAGCTCATGAGTAATCGCGAAGTCGTTTGCCATACGGCACGCTTCCTCAACCGGACCATCCAGAAACGCCTGCTCCTCAGCGGTGAGGTGCGGGCGCGGATAGTTGTGCAGCTTCTGCCAGTCCGGCTTGCCCTGAAACAGGTCGCCTTCCCACCAGGTCGTGCCGGCATCGATCGCTTCCTGCTCTGTGCGTGACATCGGCGGCATGACGTTACGAAAGCCCCGCAGGGCTGGTTTTGAAAACAGGCGCTGGCGCAGCGACGTCAGGTTAAGCGGCAGCAGGAGCAGCGCCAGCGGCAGCAGCAGCCAGGCGCTCCAGAGGCCGGTTAAGGCCATGGCAGCGGTCCAGAGCAGCAGGATGGCGCTGCTCAGACGCAGAGATATCTGATGATAAAAGAGGGCGCTAACCAGCAGTAGCGTCGCCACAATGGAAACCAGCAGCATAGTGAATCGCTCCGTAAGTAGTAAGAGGTCTGACCTGTTAGTCACAGGTTTAGAGCAGCCGCTCTTAATAAGCAATTCCTTTACATCACAATTACAACCAGGCTCACAAAATCATCGCGGCTGGCGCATTTATCGCCTGGCTACGCTGTGGCAGACGCGTTTTCACTGCTGCCAGCGCTTTGCGCCCCTGTGGCATTCCGTTAAACTTGCCGGGTTAACCTCTCCGCTAAAGGATATCTCTTATGTATCAGGACATCATTCGCTCGGAACTCAACGAAGCCGCCGACACCCTGACCCGATTTTTGAGTGACGACGCGAACATCCACGCTATTCAGCGCGCTGCGGTGCTGCTGGCAGACAGTTTCAAAGCGGGCGGAAAAGTGCTCTCCTGCGGTAACGGGGGATCGCACTGTGACGCGATGCATTTTGCCGAGGAGCTGACCGGCCGCTATCGCGAAAATCGTCCTGGCTACCCGGCGATTGCGATTTCTGATGTCAGCCATCTCTCCTGCGTCAGCAACGACTTCGGCTATGACCATGTGTTTTCGCGCTACGTGGAAGCGGTCGGGCGCGAAGGCGATGTGCTGCTGGGGCTCTCCACTTCCGGCAACTCCGCTAACATCATCAAAGCGATTGAGGCCGCGCGCGCGCAGGGAATGAAAGTGATCACCCTGACCGGCAAAGATGGCGGCAAAATGGCGGGCAGTGCGGATATTGAGATCCGGGTTCCGTATTTCGGCTATGCCGATCGCATTCAGGAGATCCACATTAAAGTGATCCATATCCTGATGCTGCTGATTGAAAAAGAGATGGTTAAGTAATTTACGCTGCCTTCCTGCATGCCGGGAGGGGTGAGAAGGGGGGAAGCTATGTGCGAATTGCTTGGGATGAGCGCCAATGTCCCTACGGATATCTGTTTCAGTTTTACCGGACTGGTGCAGCGCGGCGGCGGTACCGGACCGCATAAAGATGGCTGGGGTATCGCCTTTTATGAAGGTAAAGGGTGCCGCACATTTAAAGATCCGCTGCCGAGCGTAAATTCACCGGTTGCCCGCCTGGTGCAGGAGTATCCGATCAAATCGCACTCGGTGGTCGCGCATATCCGTCAGGCAAACCGGGGCGAAGTCTCGCTGGAGAATACGCATCCGTTTACCCGCGAGCTGTGGGGCCGCAACTGGACTTACGCGCACAACGGACAGCTTAAAGGCTATCGCCAGCTCGACAGCGGCCACTTCCGCCCGGTGGGGGAGACCGACAGTGAAAAGGCGTTTTGCTGGATCCTCTCACAGCTGCAGGCGCGCTATCCGCGCACGCCAGGTAACTGGCCCGCCGTGTTCCGCTATATCGCTGAAATCGCCGGCGAGCTGCGTGAAAAGGGCGTTTTCAATATGCTGCTATCGGATGGTCGCTATCTGATGGCGTTCTGCTCCACCAATCTCTACTGGATCACGCGGCGCGCGCCGTTTGGTAAAGCGCGCCTGCTGGATCAGGATGTGGAGATCGATTTCCAGCAGCAGACCACGCCGCATGATGTGGTGACGGTTATCGCCACGCAGCCGCTGACCGGAAATGAAACCTGGCACCGGATAGCGCCAGGCGAGTGGGCACTATTTTGCCTGGGTGAGCGCCAGGAATGATTTGGACGCCGCGTCCGGTGCAGAAAGTACCGGCGTGTTGTTCACCGCATACTGACCCGTTGCGGTGACGTTAACGCTGGGCGGTACGTGATATTTAGCAAAATAGGCGTAGCCCGGCTGCAGTTCGCGCCAGAAATCGATGTAGGTCGAATAGCGATGACGCTGAAGATTGCTTTCCGTCATGCGGAACGGATAAATATTCAGCTGCATCTCCTGCTGGCCGTTACGCAGGGCCGCATTAACGTAGTTGAAAATCTCATCCATTGAGCCGTTGGTCATGGCGTAGCAGCCCACGGAAACGCAGTCGCCGTGAATCATCAGATAGTTGCCGTTATAGCCCTTGCTGCGATCGTACTGGTTAGGAAAACCGGTATTGATGGCGCGGTAAAAGCGGCTGTCAGGTTTCAGCTGATTGAGTTTGACGTTGTAGAAACCTTCCGGACTTTTGAAGTCGCCCTGGCGGCGCTTGGGACCGAGTCCGCCGGAAAAATTACAGATGCGATAGCTGTCCAGCAGGCGATATTCATTACCGATTTTGCCATAGAGCTCCAGCGTACGCTCTTCTTTGAAAATCTGAATAAACACCGGTGTACCCAGCAGTTGTTTTTTTAACTCTTTGCTTACCGGAGCCAGCGGCTGTGCGGGTTCAGGTGTGATTGCCCAGCTAAGGACTGGCATAAGAATCATCGCGAACAGCAGTGCGATTCTGCCCATTCTGTGTGTACCTTGAAGTGAAGAAAAACTCAGACGCGCAGCGTCACTCAGTTGCATTATCGGAAATATCCGCTATCGCTGCGCAACATTAACATTGTCTGGCTTTTAATCAAGATAGCGGGCAACAAAATGGCGCAAAGTTGTGATGCATCGGGGAGTAAAAGCGCTCAGGCGCGGCATCGGTGCCGATGACGATTGCTCAACGCCTTCGCTACTGTATACTTAGCCAGTGTCCGGAGGGGGTATGCGCAAAATCATTCATGTCGATATGGACTGCTTTTACGCAGCGGTTGAGATGCGTGACGATCCGTCGTTGCGGGATATCCCTATCGCGATTGGCGGCAACCGCGTTCAGCGCGGAGTGATCAGTACCGCTAACTATCCGGCGCGCAAATATGGCGTGCGCAGCGCCATGCCGACCTCGACCGCGCTGCGTCTCTGTCCGCACCTGCGCCTGCTGCCGGGACGCTTTGACGCCTATAAAGAAGCCTCGCGACAGATCCGCGACATCTTTCTCCGCTACACGCCGCTGATTGAACCGCTCTCGCTGGATGAAGCCTATCTGGATGTCACCAGCAGTCTGCACTGCCAGGGGTCGGCGACGCTGATGGCGCAGGCGATCCGCGCGGATATTCTGCGCGAAACCGGACTGACCGCGTCAGCTGGCATCGCACCGATCAAATTTCTGGCGAAAATCGCCTCCGACCTTAATAAGCCTGACGGCCAGTATGTGATCACCCCGCAGACGGTGCCGGCGTTTCTGCATGAGCTGCCGCTCAGCAAGATCCCGGGCGTGGGCAAAGTGGCGACCAAAAAGCTGGAAGAGATGGGGCTGCGTACCTGTGCTGACGTGCAGCGCGCCGATCTGGCGCTGCTGCTGAAGCGGTTCGGAAAGTTTGGCCGCTCGCTCTGGGAACGCAGCAACGGCATCGATGACCGCGAAGTGATCGTCGAACGTGAACGTAAGTCGCTGGGGGTAGAGCGTACGCTGCCGGAAGATATCCACCACTGGGTGCAGTGCCTGCCGATTATCGACTACCTCTATGCGGAGCTGGATCGCCGTCTGGGGGCTATCCGGCCAGATAAGCAGATCGCCCGGCAGGGGGTGAAATTTAAGTTCAGCGATTTTCAGCAGACCACGCAGGAGCACGTCTGGGCGGTGCTGAATAAAGAGGATATGGTGGCGGTGGCGCGTCAGGTCTGGGAGGCGCGTCGGGCAGATCGCGGAGTAAGGCTGGTGGGACTGCACGTTACGCTGGTGGACCCGCAGCTGGAGCGTCAGCTGCTGCTGGGACTCTGAAATCTCCCCCGCCCGGCAAGCGGACAGGGGAGCGGCATCGATTACGCTTTTGCCGGAATCGCGTTCAGTAGCGCAGTGAGCAGCTTCCAGTAGAGGCCAACGCTCTCAATATGCACCTGCTCATCCGGCGAGTGCGGGCCGGTAATGGTCGGTCCAATAGAGACCATATCCATATGCGGATACGGTTTCTTGAACAGGCCACACTCCAGACCGGCATGGATCACCTGAATGTTTGGCGTTTTGCCAAACAGCGCTTCGTAGGTGGTGCGCGTCAGCGCCATGACCGGTGAGTCAGCGTCAGGCTGCCAGCCCGGATAACCGCCTTTTGGCGCAGTCTGCGCGCCCGCCAGCGCGCCCAGCGAGGTCAGCGTCTCTACCACCCACTCTCTGCCGGTATCGATCAGCGAACGGATCAGGCAGATGATTTCAGCGTTAGCCTGATCCATGCTGACCACACCCACGTTCAGCGAGGTTTCAACCACGCCTTTCGCCACGTCTGAATTACGGATCACGCCGTTAGGGGTGCTGTTGAGCAGGTTGATAAAGCGATCGCGGCTCTCCGCGCTCAGCGCCTCAGCCTGCTGCGCCAGCGGCTCGGTCTGCAGCACAATATGCTTCTCTTTGCTGCCGAGCTCGTTGAGCAGTATCGCCTGGAAGTGCATCGCCGCAGATTTCAGCGCGTCCACTTTGTGGCTCTCAACGGCCAGCGTGGCAAAGGCTTCACGCGGGATCGCGTTACGCAGCGTGCCGCCGGTAAAGTCGATCAGACGCAGATCCAGCTCGCGGGCATGGGCGGCCAGGAAACGCGCCAGCAGTTTGTTCGCGTTGCCGAGACCAAGATGGATATCCGCACCGGAATGACCACCTTTCAGACCTTTAAGCGTCAGCTTCAGCGTTTCATAGCCGGCTGGCACCGCTTCGCGACTCAGCGGCAGCGTGGTAATAAAGTCGATGCCGCCCGCGCAACCCATGTAGATCTCACCCTCTTCTTCAGAGTCGGTGTTGATCAGGATCTCTGCCTGCAGCCAGTCCGGCTGCAGGCCAAACGCGCCATCCATGCCCGACTCTTCGGTCATGGTCAGCAGCACTTCCAGCGGGCCGTGCGTCAGGCTGTTGTCAGCCAGTACCGCCAGCGCTGACGCCATGCCGATACCGTTATCTGCACCCAGCGTGGTGCCGCGCGCTTTCACCCATTCGCCGTCCACCCACGGCTGAATCGGATCTTTCGTGAAATCGTGGGCGGTATCGTTGTTCTTTTGCGGCACCATATCCAGGTGCGCCTGCAGGGCAACCGGCGTGCGGTTTTCCATGCCGGGCGTGGCAGGTTTGCGGATCAGAATATTACCGACCCGATCGCGTTCGACCCAGAAATTCTGCTCTTTGGCCCAGCTGACCACATATTCAGCCAGCGCCTCTTCATGATAAGAAGGGTGGGGAATGGAGCAGATTTTGGCGAAGATATCCCACAGCGGCTGCGGGGAGAGTTGAGACAATTCAGACACAACGCGTCTCCTGTATCAGCGTGGCGGACAGGCCGCTCGCACGCAGTTTCCGGTTTAAGATCGCCGTCAGCTCATCTGACGTGATGAGCCAGAGAATATCACCCTTTATTCGCAGGCGCGTCATCAGGCGCGCTAAAAACCTGCAACCAGTGTGACGGATGCTGGTTTTTAACGCGTCAGATCCTTATAATCTCGCGCAACCTTTTCCCCCTTGCATATTTTTAAGCCACTTTTGGTGGTTGGGATTCCTTTTATGAGCGAAAAATACGTCGTAACCTGGGACATGCTGCAGATTCATGCCCGTAAACTGGCCCAGCGCCTGCTTCCTGTGGAACAGTGGAAAGGCATCATCGCGGTAAGCCGCGGCGGTCTGGTTCCGGCATCGCTGCTGGCGCGTGAGCTGGGTATTCGCTACGTCGATACCGTTTGCATCTCCAGTTACGATCACGATCACCAGCGCGAAATGAAAGTGCTGAAGCGCGCCGAAGGCGACGGTGAAGGCTTTATCGTTATCGACGATCTGGTCGACACCGGCGGCACTGCGCAGGCGATCCGTGATATGTATCCGAAAGCGCGTTTCTGCACCATCTTCGCCAAGCCTGCTGGCCGCGCGCTGGTGGATGATTACATTGTGGATATCCCGCAGAACACCTGGATCGAACAGCCGTGGGACATGGGCGTGGTCTATATTCCGCCAATCGTCAAAAGCTGATTGATGCAACGCAAACAACGCCCGGTTAAGCCGGGCGTTGTGCTATTCGCGCCTCGCGCAGCCGGGGCGGGTGCAGTAAACTCATAGCCATCTATGCGACCGCCGCAGGAGAAACCATCAGATGGCCGAAAAAAATCTTAGCGAAGAGTTATTCAAGCCGCGTTTTAAACATCCCGAAACCTCTTCCCTGGTGCGCCGCCAGCATCACGCTACCGCACAGGTGCATAACGCGCTGGAGGGGGATACTCAGCGCGGCTGGTATCGCATGCTTAACAAGCTGCTCTGGACATGGCGCGGCCTGTCACCGCAGGAGATCAGCGAAGTCCTGGCGCGCATCGCCGTCAGCCGCTTTGAACACACCGATGAGGCGCTGCTGGATACGGTAATCGGCTATCGCGGCGGCAACTGGAATTTTGAGTGGTCAAAGCAGGCGGCGCTCTGGCAGCAGCGGGCGATGCAGAGCGAGCAGCATGATGAAGCGGGCCAGCAGTGGCTGCATGCGGCGAATCTCTACAGCCTCGCGGCCTATCCCTATATTAAAGGCGATGAGCTGGCCGATCAGGCGCAGGTGCTGGCTAATCGCGCCTATGAAGAGGCGACCCGGCGGCTGCCGGGCGAGCTGAAATCGCTGACGTTTCCCGTCAGTGGCGGCAGCCCGGTTACCGGGTTTCTGCATATGCCGGCGCAGGCCAGCGCACCTTATCCCACCGTGATGCTGTGCGGGGGGCTTGATTCGCTGCAGAGCGATCACTATCGGCTGTTTCATGACTACCTGGCCCCGCGCGGTATCGCTATGCTGACGCTGGATATGCCATCGGTTGGCTATAGCAGTAAATGGACGCTAAACCAGGACACCAGCCATCTGCATCAGCAGGTTCTGCGCGAGCTCAGCAACGTGCCGTGGATCGATCACACCCGCGTGGCGCTGTTTGGCTACCGCTTTGGTGCCAATATTGCGACCCGACTCGCCTGGCTTGAAGTACCGCGTATCCGTGCCGTGGCCACGCTGGGCGCGATGGTACACGGCGTGTTTGTTGACGCGGCGCGTCAGCAGCAGCTGCCGGACATGTATATGGATATGCTGGCGAGCCGGCTGGGTATGGCGTCAACGTCCGACAGCAACCTGCGCATTGAGCTGAATCGCTATTCGCTGAAGGTACAGGGGCTGCTGGGACGCCGCACCCCGGTGCCGATGCTGGCCGCTTGCTGGCCGGACGATCTTTTCAGCCCGGAGGAGGACTCACGCCTGATTGCCGGTTCGTCGGCGCAGGGCAAAACGCTGGCTATCCCGGCTTCACCGGTATTTCACAGTTTTGAGAAAGCGCTGAATCAGATCTGTGACTGGCTCAGCAAACAGTTGCAGCGGTAACTGGCAAAACACAAAACCTCTGCTAAAACTTAATGTCGGCATATTACGCGCTGCGCCCTTTGCGCGGCGCGCTGCTTTTTTTACGGTTTATTTGAGGGAGAGAATTAGCATGACGTTACCGAGTGGTCACCCCCGTAGTCGCCTGCTTAAGCGCTTCACCGAATTGGGGCCGTACATCCGTGAAGGAAAATGCGAAGATACGCGTTTCTTTTTTGACTGCCTGGCTGCCTGCGTTAACGTAAAGCCTGCACCGGAGAGCCGCGAGTTCTGGGGCTGGTGGATGACGCTGGATGCGCACAGCGATCACTTTACCTACGAATATCACTTCGGCCTGTTTGATAAAGAGGGCGACTGGAGTGTGACAACCATTAAAGGTAAAGAGAACAACGAGCGTGTAGAGAGCACCCTGCGTAACTTTCATGAGCGGCTGAAAGCGATGCTGCACGAGCAGAAGCTCGATCTGCGTCCCGCAGCTGGTTTTAAAGAAGAGCCGGTTAAGCTGAGCGCATAACGTAAAAAAAAGAGCCGGTCATGCGCCGGCTCTTGCGTTGTCAGGGTGTCGATACCGCAGCGGGTAATCAGAACTGATAGGTCAGCGCAACGGCCACCACATCGTCATTGTTCAGCCCCAGCTTGTTGTTGTCATCCAGCTGATTGATTTTGTAATCCACCATGGTCGACATGTTTTTATTGAAGTAGTACGTCAGGCCCAGATCAACATATTTCACCAGGTCTTCATCACCCACGCCTTCAATATCCTTGCCTTTGGTCTGTACATAGCCGAGTGACGGACGCAGACCGGAATCGAACTGATACTGCGCCACCATTTCAATGTTCTGCGCTTTGTTGGCAAAGCCGCGCGTGCCGATTGGCGTCATGTTGCGCGTCTCGGTGTAGATGGACGCCAGGTAGAGGGCGTTGGCATCATATTTAATACCGGCTCCCCAGGACTCCGCTTTGTCGCCGCGTCCGAGCAGGCCGGCCTGCTGCTGCTGGCTGGTGCGATCGGATGAGGTAATGGCTGACATCAGGCTGACGCCGCTATCGCCAATGGTGTAGCCCAGGGATGCGCCGTAGCCGTCGCCGTTCTGGGTGCTGGTATCCGCTGCGCTGCCGCGGCTGTTCGCGCTGTCGGCGTCGTTTTTACCCTGATACTGCAGGGCGAAGCGCAGGCCATCCACCAGACCAAAGAAATTACTGTTGCGGTAAGTTGCCACGCCTGACGTGCGCGCCGCCATAAAGTTATCGGTGCGCGCGGTGCCGTCACCCCCGAACTCAGGGAAGACGTCGGTCCAGGCTTCCACGTCATACAGCACGCCGTAGTTACGGCCATAATCGATTGAGCCGTAGTCGCCAAATTTCAGGCCGGCAAAGCCGAGACGGGTTTTGTTGCCGTTGTTCGCGTCACTGCCTTCAGAGCGGTTGCCCTGAAACTGATATTCCCACTGGCCGTAACCCGTCATCAGATCGTTGATCTGCGTCTGACCTTTAAAACCGAGACGCACGTAAGTTTTATCACCGTCCGCGCCTGCATTGTCACTGAAATAATGCATCCCTTTTACGCGACCGTAGAGATCCAGTTTGTTGCCGTCTTTATTATAAATTTCTGCGGCTTGTGCCGTTGTGGCCAAAGCCAGTGCGGAAACAACCAGTGCCAGTGTGCTTTTCTTCATTTGCTATCAATCCCGATGAGTAAAAAAAGTATGTACCCGTGAAAAGGTTTGTAAAACACGGGACGTTTTACCGATCGCTGATGAAGGTTTTATGACAGATTTGCGCAATCGGGGTGAACGAGGCGGTTAAGTTGTGCTGACTGGCCTGCGGAAATTCGCGCTTTTCCCGGCGTGGCTGTTGGCTTCCTTGCTGACTCCTGATAAAACGTCCGTTCGCGGATTTTTTCTCAGATGGCAGGAAAATATGAGTGGCAGTCAGACCCTGGTGGTCAAATTGGGTACCAGCGTTCTCACCGGCGGTTCGCGCCGGCTGAATCGGGCGCACATGGTGGAGCTGGTTCGCCAGTGTGCACAAATGCACGCGGCGGGACATCGCATTGTTATTGTCACCTCCGGCGCGATTGCGGCCGGACGTGAACACCTTGGCTATCCCGAACTGCCACCGACCATCGCCTCAAAGCAGCTGCTGGCTGCGGTGGGGCAGAGCCGTCTGATCCAGCTGTGGGAGCAGCTGTTCTCTATTTATGGCATCCATATCGGGCAGATGCTGCTGACGCGCGCGGATATGGAAGATCGCGAACGCTTTCTTTATGCGCGCGATATGCTGCGCGCGCTGCTGGATAACCACATCGTTCCGGTGATTAACGAAAACGATGCGGTCGCTACGGCGGAAATTAAAGTTGGCGATAACGACAACCTCTCGGCGCTGGCGGCAATGCTGGGCGGAGCGGACAAACTGCTGCTGCTGACCGATCAGCAGGGGCTGTTTACCGCCGATCCGCGCACGAATCCGGAGGCGCAGCTGATTAGCGACGTGCACCAGATTGATGATGCGCTGCGGACGCTGGCGGGCGGCAGCGTGTCAGGATTAGGCACCGGTGGTATGGCAACCAAACTGCAGGCTGCGGATGTCGCCTGTCGCGCCGGCATCGATGTGATTATCGCTGCCGGCAGCCGTCCCGATGTGATTAGCGATGTGCTGAACGGCAAACCGGTCGGCACGCGCTTTCATGCGCAGCAGTCGCCGCTGGAGAACCGCAAGCGCTGGATCTTCGGCGCGCCGCCGGCCGGCGAAATCACCATTGATGATGGTGCCCTGGCGGCGGTGCTGGAGCGCGGCAGTTCGCTGCTGCCTAAAGGCATCCGCGAGGTGCAGGGAAATTTCTCACGCGGTGAGGTGATCCGGATCCGCAACCTGCAGGGACGCGATATCGCCCACGGCGTGACGCGTTACAACAGCGATGCGATGCGCATGATCGCCGGACATCACAGCCAGGAGATCGGTGATATTCTCGGTTATGAATATGGCCCGGTTGCCGTGCATCGCGACGACATGGTTGTCAGCTAAGGAGCAGAAAATGTTAGAGGAAATGGGTAAGGCGGCGCGGGCGGCATCGTACGCGCTGGCGGCGCTCTCCACCGCAGAGAAAAATCAGGTGTTGCTCACCCTGGCTGAAGGGCTGGAGGCGGATCACGCAGAGATTCTGGCGGCGAATGAACAGGATCTGGCCGACGCGCGGCAGAGCGGCATGAGCGCGGCACTGCTTGATCGCCTGACGCTGACGCCGCAGCGGCTGAAGAGTATCGCCGATGATGTGCGGCAGGTCTGCCAGCTGGCCGATCCGGTCGGACAGCTTATTGACGGGGGCCAGCTCGACAGCGGCCTGCGTATTGAACGGCGTCGTGTGCCGCTCGGCGTAGTGGGCGTTATTTACGAAGCGCGTCCGAACGTCACCGTTGATGTGGCGGCTCTCTGCCTGAAAACCGGCAACGCAGCCATCCTGCGCGGCGGTAAAGAGACATGGCGCACCAATGCGGCCACGGTCAGAGTCATTCAGCGTGCGCTGGTAAAGCACAACCTGCCAGCCGGGGCCATACAGGCGATTGAAAATCCGGATCGCGAGCTGGTCAGTCAGCTGCTGAAGCTGGATCGCTATGTCGATATGCTGATCCCGCGCGGCGGAGCAGGGCTGCATAAGCTGTGCCGTGAACACTCCACTATCCCGGTGATCACCGGTGGTATCGGCGTCTGCCATCTCTATCTTGATGAGACGATGGAGATCGCGCCGGCGCTTGAGATCATCGTTAACGCCAAAAAACAGCGGCCGAGCGCCTGCAACTCGCTGGAGACGCTGCTGATCCATCAGGATCAACTCGATCGTTTCCTGCCAGCTTTCCTGCAGCGTATGGCGCAGGAAAATATTACGCTGCACGGCGATGCCAATATTCTGGCGCAGCTGCAGACAGGGCCGGCCAGCGTCGTCGCAGTGAGCGAGGCGCACTATCGCGATGAGTGGCTGTCAAACGATCTCAACGTGAAGCGGGTAGCGGACATGGATGAGGCGATTGCGCACATTCGTGAATATGGCACCCAGCACTCCGACGGCATTCTGACGCGCAGCATCCGGCACGCGAATGCGTTTGTTCAGCAGGTGGACTCTTCTGCGGTCTACGTCAACGCCAGTACCCGTTTCACCGACGGCGGCCAGTTTGGTCTGGGCGCTGAGGTGGCAGTCAGTACGCAAAAACTGCACGCGCGCGGTCCGATGGGGCTGGAAGCGCTGACCACCTACAAATGGATTGGCTGGGGCGACGATACGCTGCGCCGCTAGCCGTCCTGCCCGCCTCAGATGGGTACCTGTACAGGTACCCATTTTTTTTGCTTTAGATCCACTCAATATCACAGCTTTCTGAAATTTATCTGTCATCTGTGGCGCGTCAGCCGCTTTTCACCCATTTTTTTGTGTAAGCGCTGGTCCGGGTTTAACAGAAGATTCCTGAAAACCTCAGTCAGAACAAGCTGTCACACATTTATTGCTGGTTTAGCGCAGACGGGCGAGGATAATGATCCTCCAGCTTCATTGATAATATCGCGTGGGTAGTAAACTAGCGGTAATATAAAATGAACTGGTAGCAAAAACCAAAATAACATTCAGTCTTTTACTGATGGCAGACAATTAACTGATGGTTAAAAAAGAGAGTACAAAACACGCTTTTACTGCCAGGCTGATTGCCGCATGCGAAAGTGCGGGAATTGTCGGACATGGACGAAACAAACAGGTTGCACAGGCGTTGCAGCAAAGAGGATGCAAAATTTCAACGCCGGGGGTATGGAAATGGTTCAACGGTCAGTCGATTCCGGATGACGGGAATCTGTTAGCGCTAAGCGATCTGCTGGGCGTGCGCGTGGAGTGGCTGCAGTTTGGTATGGAGAAACCGGATGCCGGGCTTTCGCAGCAGCGTCTGCTCTCCGCCGGGCATATGTTCCGCGTGGAGAGCCTGGATATCGGCCAGCGCAGCGCGCAGGGCATTGCCGCGCGCGATGAGCTGGTAGAGACCATTCAGGCGATAGAATATGGTCTGGATGAGGCGCGCGTGCTGTTTAATGGCCGCCCGGCAGAAAGCATCCGGCTTATTGCGCTGAACAGCGATTCAATGGCCGGCACCTTCGCACCGCGCGATCAGCTGTTTGTCGATATCAGCGTGCATCACTTTGATGGCGATGGAATTTATCTGTTTACGCTTGACGATCAGCTCTATCTCAAACGCCTGCAATTGCAGCATAAAAAAGTGGCCGTTATCTCAGATAACAAGCGCTATGAGACCTGGTATCTGACGCTGGATGAAGCCGATTCTCTGCAGGTGATCGCCCGCGTCATCATGAGCCAGGCACGTGATTATCAGATCCTGGGCTGAGCCGTTGCCGGCATCGGCAGAAAAAAATAACCCGGCTGAAATCATAAATTTAACTGCTGGTAAATAAAAAATTAACTGTTGGTGTTTGCCAAAGTATTAGAACATGTTAATAATTTGACCATAGATGGACGAAATCGTTGCCCCCGGATGGGCCCGCTCTTAAACAATTGAGGCGCTGCACAAGCGCGAAACTACCCACTCAAAATCAGTGTATTTTGGGATGGGGTGGATACGCACTCAGCAGCGTTGTCAGTTGTCTCCTGCCTTCACTTCTCTCTGCTTTTTCCTGGCCGTTTTTTAACGACCGGGAAAGCGGATTGTGGGTGATTCCAGTGGCACACCGGACGCACCGGCCTCTGCCGGAAGGCCGCGTTTGCCACCCCATCGCCAAAAACTCATTCACAGGAGGAGTTATGGCGATTATCCAATATGGCAAATCAGCGTTTACCGGTAATGCACGAACCCGGCGTCATCGACGACGCCAGCCACTCGCACGTCTGAACCGTACTATCGACAACGCACTCGGGCTCGAATGCGATGACGTCACGCTGCGCACTGCTGAACGTATCTGTCAGCGGGAGATTCGATCCAGAGTAGAGCGTGCCGTACTGGCGCCGGGACGCTCGCACAGTGAAAGCGCCAGTTTCGATAACTGCTGTTTACCTCACGTTCATCTCTACGCTACCCGTTAAGTTTCTCCTGCTTTTCCAGTTCTGAACGGAACGTTTTTACATTGCTCACTGTTTAACCACGCTTGAGCGTTGCGCTTGAATCTGGCGTGCGCGAATGGCTGACCGATCAGTGACGTTTAAGTGTGCTGACCCTGTGCGCAGCGTACTCCGCGTTGCGCCTCAAAGAAGGAACGGATATGAGCCAGATTATTGCCATTTTAAATTTTGAAGAGGGTTATCGCGAAGCGCCCTATCTGGATACGCAGGGCTTTCCCACCGTGGCGGGCGGCATCCGCATCGGACCAAAGGGCGCCTCGCTGAGCAACTACATCTTTCAGGTGCCGCGCCGCGTCGGGGACGTCTGGAAGCAGTGCATTGTGGAGAAAAAAGTGCAGGAGATGCAGCAGCGCGAACTGATCCGCCAGGCGCTGCTGAAGTGCAACGACGCCCGCAGTGACGTGCTGATTAGCATGGCGTATCAGATGGGCGTGGAGGGGCTTGCGCTGTTTCGCGGCATGCTCACCTCGGTCACGCAGGGCGACTTTGACGCCGCAGCGAATGCCATGCTGGATAGCCTTTGGGCGCGGCAGACCGCCGGACGCGCCCGGCGGCATGCGGAAGCGATGCGCAGCGGCACCTATGACATCTACCGGGGGCTGCTATGAACATGAAGTGGATGATCTTCATCATTGCGGTACTGGCGGCAATCATACTACTGCTCCTGCTGCAGCGCTTCACCACGCTGGAGTTTGTTAAACACGCGCGCCTGCTGTTTAAAACCTGGTCAGTGTGGCTCGCTTCACTCGGCTCCATGCTCAGCGCGTGGGCGCAATCTTTTCCCGCTTCCGCGCTCGATGCCTGGAACGCGCTGCCGCCGGACGTCAAAGAGGTTCTGCCGCACAACTACCTGGGGTTAATTGGTGCCTTTATGGTGGCAATGGGCGTTATGGCGCAGTTTGTGCGACAGAAAAATCTGGCGGAAAAACGCAGCGCGCTGGAGGAAAAATCATGAGTTTTCTTCTTTCCCTGCTGGCGGGCAGCTGGCACTGGCTGGCGGCGCTGTTCGGCATCATCGCCGCGCTGGTAGCCAGCTACGCTGGCGGTAAAAAGATCGGCAAAGTGCAGCAGCAGGCTAAAGCAGACACCGAACGCGCAGAAAAAACAGCGGCGCAGGCGGTAGCGGTTAACCAGCAGCAGCAGCAGCTGCGTGAGGAGGCCCGACGTGTGGAAATCAGCAACAGTAATCTTGATGATGCTGCCGCTCGTGACAAGCTGCAGCAATCGAAGTACCACCAGCCCTGAGGCGCCGGTCGTTATCGACTCCGCCTGCTCTCTGTTTTCACCCATTTATACCCACGGCAGTGACGCCGATCGCATGGATATTCGCACCGTGCGTGCCATTAACAATCACAACGACCTCTGGGATCGGCACTGCCGCACGCCGGCACGCTAACGCCGCTCCTTCTGACGCTATTCCAATACCCCTGTATAAGCCGAGGAGGCTGACATGATCGAAGTTAATTCATTTGCTGAACTGCGTACCACTGCACCTGCTAAAAACGGCGATTCTGCGTTTTTGCGCCGCTACAATGCGGACTCAAACTTTCGCGGTGGCGGTGACTTTACCGGTTTTATCGGGACGACCACGGCGGCTGACGATGGCGGTACGCTGGCGGTCGGTAATGGCTTCTACTGGAAGCGCGTGATCAACGACCCGGCAGACCTCAACGTCTACCACTTTGGTGCGAAGGGAGATGGCTACGCCAATGACACCGAACCCTTCAAACGCATGCTGGCGTGGACCCAGGGCTACAGCGGCAATATCCGCGATCTGCCGGTGCGCTTTCCGGGCGGTAAATTCCTGATTAACCCGATAGATATCAGTGATACTGAGGTCGCCTTCTTTGGCCTGCAGGGGGATGATGTGGAGCTGGGTTCGCTGCCGCGTACCACGATCATTTCCGACAAGAGCGCCAATACGGTGTTCAAAGTGAAGGCGCGCCGCACCGCGATCAAAGGGATCACCTGGCATGGTCAGGCGTCCGCCGATACCAATACCAACAAAGGCACTATCACAGCCGAGCTGTGTACCAACGTGCAGCCCTTCTTCGAAAACACCTGCATCGAAGGCTCTACGGTAAATATCTACTGTTTCCGCGCGCAGAATAGCGGCGGGACCGTCATTAAAGTGCTGGATACCCTCGACAGTAAGTTTGACCAGATCTACACCCTGTGGACCTACGGGCGCGTATTCGACATCGGCTGGTCAAACTCGCCAAAAGGTAAGTGGGACCACTCCACCGCGATTGAGATCTGCAACTGTAACTTCCAGACCGGTTACGGTGACGCCACGCTCTATATGCCGCGCGTGACGCAGGGCATTATGCGTAACGTCTGGATTGAGCATACGCGTAACCCTGGCGATCTCTCCGACGGCGGCTGGACCATCGATACGCTGAACATTGAGGATTGCGGCTCGCCGTTTAACCTCAATAACGCCCGCGTGATCATGCGCCAGATTGGCCTGCAGTCGGGTGCTACTATCTCCAACGACCTGGCGGGCACGCGCTGGCTCTCGACGTTTGAGTATGGCTACCGGCGTGAGGAGAACCACGGCACTATTATCACCGGCTCCCTGCGCACGGGTTACTACAGCGGCCATAAAGTCACCAATAACACCGATACCGATAACTGGTATCGCCTGGGACAGCTCTTTTTCCCGGTGGCGAACCAGCAGTGGGTGATGGAGCTGATTGGTAAAGCGGATGCGACCCAGCCCACCGGCACGGCGGCGTCGCCGGTCAATATGGCCGGCACCGGTAAAACCTGGATCAACCTGCAGCGGCTGGATACCGTCTGGGCTGACGCCTGGCATATGGGCCAGCCTGCGGTGATGGATATCCGCTACAACCGGGTCGGCACCACCTATGCGGTGGTGTGGGTTAAGCTGCGCGCCAAAAGCGGTGATACGCTGATTAACCTGAAAACCACCGGGCCAACGCGTTTTGAGTCAGGCTCCTGCTCGCTGTTCCAGACTGACTTTTCAGTCGTAACCGATACCACCAAAATGGGCACACTCAAGCCTGCGGCGCGCTTCGGACTGCATAATGGTGTAGCTGGCATTGGTGCCAATGAGAAAGGGGTGCTCACTGTCGCGACGGCAGCGGGTAATCCCACCAATAAAACGGCCCCTTCGGGCTTTGTGCTGGTCAATATCAACGGTGTTGATCGTAAGCTGCCTTATTACGATTAAGGCCAGCACCTTTTTGGCGAGGCTCCGGCCTCGCCTTTTTTTTTGTGGTGGAAAACGCGCCGGCGCTGCTGAAAAAGCGGGCGGTTGAATCACCGCATCTTGACGCCGCGCGTCACATTTCCTATTTTTACTCCCCGTAGTTCCCGCCCCATTGCCGGTGTAGCTCAGTTGGTAGAGCAGCGCTTCGTAATGCGAAGGTCGTAGGTTCGACTCCTATTATCGGCACCATAAAAATCAATAAGTTACGATATAAACCTCTCGTCTTTACCTCCCTGCTTTTTTCCTTGTAACTGTATGTGTAAGTGATTTTCTTCAATATAAATCAACAACACATATCTGGAGTATCGGGTTGGCCCGTTCTTGTCGATCTTTCTCGTTGATGAGAAGATGTTCATTAGCAGTTATATCAAAACGATTTTTTGTGATAGATGCGCGGCTTAGCAAGTCTGTAACATGTGGCTTCTTTAGTTTTTGTAGGGAGTAAATATCATGGGGATTGAGGATGATGCGATTTCTCGCCGTTTAGAAGCTCAAAAAGAAGGGCGGAACGTTGTTCCTGATAGCTATCAAGGAGTAACTAAACAACGAGTAACTGATGTTTTGACAATAATAGATAGACGTACAGATAACATGGTTGATGTTGTGTACTCTCTTTTATGCGATGAGCCTAGCTGGTACAAGAAAGCGGCTCGTAATGGTTACAGGTTCTGTGATGGTGCTTCTGTGGCGCATATAGGTACTCATGTTGGTATTCTTCAGCGCGGCGGTAATCTTAAACTAGATCGTGAAGGACGTGACTACTGGCTGAAACCACTTTGGGAAATTGGTGCAATTGAAAAGGTGTATCTTGATTCCGCTGATGGAGAGTTTAAACCAGGCCATCCAATAGCAAAATCCTCAAATTCAGCTTATCGTCTTTCAACTGACTTTATGGTTATTCTTCAGGCCCCTGAGGAGCAGTGGCAGGAACTTGCATTAGGTTGGGCACAAGTTGACACACAACGTGAGCGGCTTGCATTACAAGCGGCCCAAGCTCAGGCTACAGCTAATTCTATTGTAAGCGCTCATTCCCAATTGATTCGTGCAAGCCATGAGGTATACGCCACCCGTTTTCTGCCAGGCTATCAAGTTATCTATGTTGATGATGGCGACGGTGACCGTGTTACACCAGAACAGCAAAGTGTGCTAGCAGATGCAGGTATTACAATTACTATTCACGACTCTATGCCTGATGTGTTGTTATGGAATCGTCAAAACAATAGCCTTTGGGTTATAGAAGCTGTTACAAGTGACGGCGAAGTAGATATCCATAAAATGCGGAGCTTGCAGGCATTTGCTATAAGAAACGGAAAAGAGAGTATTGGTTTTACTACGACTTACCCTACATGGAAAAAAGCTGCGGAACGTCAATCAGCCTTGAAAAATCTTGCCGGTAACTCGTACATGTGGATATTAGAAGATCCGTCCAGAAATATCCAAATTCATCAATAAACAGACTTAAGAAAGTCGAGTAATAACACCCGACTTTCTTCGCTATTATTTATAATTGTGCAACAAGTTTATCAAAAAAATCTTGGTCAAACTGTTGGACTTTTTTTCCCATACTAACTAATTGCTCATGGCTTGGGTAGCGAAGAGTATATAAGTCAGTAGCATTAACTTGGGTGTGACCGTTAAATTGGCGAAAATATTGGTCAACAATATGGCTATTCAAATAAGCCCATAGCCCTTTAGCAAAATCCATGTCCAAAGGTTGGCCATTTGCATGAAAGTAGTTTGTTTTATTCTCAAATCCAACGACTGATACATCTGCTACATTTGCCGTATATAACCCAGCTACGATGCGACGTTTTTCTTCTTTTGAAGTCAAGCGCTTAATTAAAATGTATGTTCCGTTCGGAACCATCAATTTTTCTGTTTCTTCATTTAGAACGATGGCGTTGGGCTTTTTTTTGCTTTCTACAGGGTATTCAATCAATCCATTATTGAAATGCATTGGGTATATGAGTGGAACAGTATGTTCTCCTGGATTATGACGAAGATTAGGTTTTGTTCTAAAATCTACAACTTTACCTGTACTCACCCCAATACCAAGATCTTGCAGTGAACAGGGCATCCCTCCAATACGGCTAGCGATATCAGCTTGCTCATCACTTGTAATAATGTGAATAAAATGATCAGGGTTATTGGGGTTAACTACTTCATCAAAATTAGCCATGCGAATAATAGGGTCTGGATCATTGGCACAAGTGCTTGATATAATCTCTACTGAGCCTTGAATATCACCTTTTATGATATGAAATATTACGTTTTCTTGAAGGACTTTATCTCCTTTGAATGCGCTTGTCCGGCTTTCAAATACATGTAGCTTATTTAAATTATTTCCATCAAGTAGAGCTCTACGAAAATCATTAAAATATGGTCCATTACAGAAACTACGTGGGGTAATCGCGACTAATTCTCCCTTATCATCTAAGAGCATTAAAGCTAATGCTACAAAGCATGAATATAAATTTCCAGTTTCTACGCCGACACTACGCAAAAGCTTACGCTCTTCACTTGATGCAGAAATTTTTAAGTAAGGAGGGTTCAAAATAGCTTTATTAAATGGAGATATTTTTTGCCCGCTATTTTTTTTGTGTATTAAACTTACAGCATGACTAATGAAATCAACACAATTAAGGTTTGCATGCCAGGTAACACCTGATTCAATGGTAGCTTGTTCACATAATGTCAAAGAACCCTTTAATTCTTCAACAAGCACGTTTTCAAGTTCCCATGCATTAGCATGGATAGAATTTGGCGAAAACTCTCTCAAAGCTCTTTCAACCAACGCCGTGGTTAAAGAACCCACACCAGCACCAGCATCGAGGATGCTTAGCTCACCATTCAAATCGCAAAACTTACTGGCCAAAATTCGAGCAGCGGCAGCTGGCGTCATAAATTGGCCTTTTTGACCTCGAGTGGCTTCATCTAATTGGCTATTTACCTTTACCCGCTGGGCATCAACAGACTCAAGAAGTGTATCAAGTACATTGAATTTCATCGCCAAAACCGAATCTCTTGCCATTTTATCCTCACTGTATAATTGTACAGCTTATCATCTCTTTCAGACGCTATCCATTATGTGTATAGCGTTTATCTTGCTGGTAACATCCCCAGAAATGCTTAGCCCAATGAGTGCGGGCTTTGGCATCCATCAGAATCAACATTCCGTAATTCAACCGGCATCGCTTTGTCCACAGGTCGCTTCAGCCACCTGTCAAAGGAATGGCCCTGTCACATCGCCCAGTGATCCGCAGTATTGCCGCCAATCATGGAAGTCAGTCGGGAGACTTCGTCAAGTTGAAGGATCAGAGCTTCATTCTCCTTAAGCGCGGTCTCACGACCAGTAACAATGCGTTCAATACTGGTCGAAAAAATTAGCTCATTGTGGTCAGTTAAGACTTCAGCTTCTGTTTGCATGTATTTCGTCCGTAAAAAGCAAACACGCCTGCCGGAAGCGGCAGGCGCATTATGCAATGAATAAAAGAGGAAGTAAGTTCGGGAATGTAAATCAGGAAAGCTGCACGCAAGATTCAGCGTGTCGAAAAATTATGCCGCCTCGCAACAACCCAGTTGCCTGTCGAGCTCGCAGGATATCTACAGCCCGAAGATAGGGGGATTGCTCCTGCCAACTCAATCCTCTGCGATCGATACGAACCAGTTCGTACTTATCCACCAGAAAGTTGACTGCATCAGCCAGCGTAATACCGGCGTTGATATGTTCCTGAATAACGGTTTCATCGCTGAACGGCGTGTCATTCAGGGTAAGGCCATAATGTTGTTCCAGCAGACGGGTAAGCAGCATCTGCCAGACCGTCACGGGAGACGGGCACGGCTTAGCCGCCCGCTGAGTTGTTGCAGGTAAGATTTTCATTTTTTTCTCGCGAGTGAAAAAGGTTTAACGTTGAGTGGGATAAATAACGATGTAGACGTAACCGCAACTGCCGAGAGTATCTGCTTCACAGGTGAAAGCATTGTGGTACAAAGTGACGCAGTGGGAATGACGAGGGTTTAGTTCGCCAGTGCTCAGCATCAGTTCCATCTGGCGGATAAAATGCGGGAATGCTTCTTCCAGCTTCAGACATTCAGCGTCACCAAATTTACCGGTGATACTGGCCCGGTCAGCCAGGTAGTGCAGTCGGTTGCCTTCCTGTACCAGCCTTGCGCCAAAATTCGGTGTGAAATTTCGCTGTAATCCCCACTGTATTACATCAGTCAATGGCATCTTTTGCCCTCCTTCATAACCAGCCACGTTCGGCAAATGAAACCACTGTCATGCCTCCGACTATGCAGTGATCCAGCACCCGGACTTCTACCAGCGACAGCGCCTTTACCAGTCTGTCGGTAATCTGTCTGTCGGCCTGGCTGGGCTCAGCTTCACCGGAGGGATGGTTGTGGGCAAAAAGCACGGCGGCTGCATTATGGCGAAGGGCTGATTTCACCACTTCGCGGGGATGCACTTCCGTACTGTTGATAGTGCCGGTAAACAGGGTTTCGTGAGTAATTAACTGATTTTGCTGGTTAAGGTACAGCACTAAAAACACCTCGCGCTCCAGCCCGGTCATTTTCAGGCGCAGCCAGTCCCTGACAACCGTTGTGGACGTGAATGACGCTCCAGGCTCGCGCAGATGGTGTTCAAGCAGCGACAGAGCACGCTGAACAGTTCGCCGGGTTGTCAGCGGTAGTTCCTGCGGTAGTGATAAGTTGAAAGTCATACCTGTATCCTCAGTCGATAATGCGCATGATGGCGGAGCATTCCTGATGGTGCAGAGCATACTCACGCAGACGATAAAAGTGCGCTGTCATGGCATCGCACCCGGTACGGCAGGCATGATGGCTGTACTCGATAAGACAGACGGTAATTCCGGCGGCCTCTGCACTCATTTGCGCGTTATTTCCGTTCATGCTGTTAAAGAGTTGCCATTGCGCATCGCGAACAGTGTCCGGCACCATAAAAGCGCCGCCATTGCTGAGCGTGTAAAAATTCCAGATTCCGCCGCTGTAGTCCGCACATAAACGGTCCATCCAGGCGAAGATGCGCGGTTCCAGTAATATCCACTGTGGAATCGTGCCAAAGTGCTGAGGCCAGAAGCCGGGGCGCTGTTCATCTGCGACAGGCGTGGCGAAAATAGTGTCTGACGATAAGGTGGCGTCAGTAATTGCAGTATTCATGATTAATCACTCCGAAAATAAAAAAGCCAGCCGGTCAGGGCTGGCGTGATGATGAGTCGTTAAATCAGGTCGTTAAAACACGGTGAGACAGTCATCTCTGCCTGCGTTTACGGATAGTGTTGTGGTGGGTGATGCAATGAGTAAGACGGCATAAAAGCAAAAAGGCCATGCTTCCCGATGGAGGCACGGCCTTAATGCCTGAGTCAGAAACAATACCAGGGGGTTATTGCCCCATGTACTCCACCTTTGCCCCGGTGGCGTTACCATCAGATCCTACAGTAACAACGATTTTATCGTAGGTGCGGTAAGCGGCATTGTAGACTTCATATACCACCGTATTTCCCTTCACTTCATAGCTGCCAAAATCAGCGGCGTCTGCCGTTTCATGGTCATATTCTTTCGTGTACGCCTGTCTGGCCGCTTTCATTACCGAACCTTTGTTTACTTTCAGCGGCTTATTCCCGGTGACTTCTGCTGATACGCCTGCAAGGGCGCTGACATATTTCGGGCAAACCTGGAGCATATCGCCACGAGTAAATTTCATTTGTGTACCAAAGACCTGCACACTGGAAATATCCTGAGCTGCAATTGATTCAATTGCTTTCCGGGCTGCGGCGGGAGCCTGCCCACCTTCGATTTCAACAGCTTTATAGCCCGTTTGTTGATTACACATTTGTGAGGAGGGGATCAGATTCCCGTTAATGCTGATACGGCTTCCCATCAGTTCCTGCTGGCCGTTGGGGCAACTCTGCAACTGGCCGAAGATACCAATAGTGTCTTTTTTCAGCATAACCAGCGCCTGACCGTCTTCCGTCATGGTCTGGCACCATCCATTTTTCACCATCCAGTTGCCTGCCTGCGCAGAAACAGAGGCGGCGGAGAGAAAAAGAGCAATTATTGTTCTGGTTTTCATAAATCACCTGTGGATTGGCAGCAGCGGTCAGGAGAGAACCACTGCATAAGTTATTAATCAGTCACCATCTGTCAAAGGAGCAGGAAACGGCGCGAAACAAGCCAGGATATCCTTACTTTTTGATAGGTTAAGACGATCAATTCATGGATATCGAAAGTTATTATTGATAGATAATAACGATCAATTTTCTATTATTGATCGTTTATACAGATCGATATATTCTTTTCTGACATACACTGCCCCTGAAAAAGTGCAACGTTTGACCATAAGGCGCGTGCCCAGGGCAATTCACAGATTCCAGGAAAGAGAGGTACAACGGATGTCAGGAACAGTACAGATTGAGTCGTTTAATGCAGGATTTCTGACCAGAGAGAAACTGCACGACCTGATTTTTTACCGGAAAAGTTTTGATATCACGAATGTTACCGACATCAGTGAAACCGTCAAAAGAGTGGAGTATGCGATTGAACATCAGCAGGGCTTTGTTGAATAAATCAGATTTCGGGTAAGTCTCCCCCGTAGCGGGTTGTGTTTTCAGGCAATACGCACGCTTTCAGGCATACCTGCTTTCGTCATTTTGTTCAGCGCTCGTACCAGGGCCATAGCCTCCGCAACCTGACCATCGTAGTCACGCAGCGTCAGTGAACCCCCGAACAGCTGTTTTACCCGGTACATCGCCGTTTCCGCTATCGAGCGACGGTTGTAATCTGTTGTCCATTTCCACCGCGCATTACTCCCGGTCATTCGCTGATTAGCCACTGCACGGTTACGGTCTGCATATTCACCGGGCCAGTAACCCGCACCTTTTCGGGGAGGGATAAGCGCGCTGATTTTCTTACGCCGCAGTTCATCGTGACATAGCCGGGTATCGTAAGCGCCATCGGCGGCGGCTGACCTGATTTTCCGGTGGGTTTGCCGGATTAACCCGGGGAAGGCCTCTGAGTCCGTAACGTTGTTCAGCGACAGGTCAGCGCAGATGATTTCATGTGTTTTACTGTCAACGGCGAGATGCAGCTTACGCCAGATACGGCGGCGTTCCTGGCCATGCTTTTTGACTTTCCACTCGCCTTCACCGAAGACCTTCAGCCCGGTGGAATCAATTACCAGGTGTGCGATTTCACCCCGGGTGGGCGTTTTGAAACTGACATTAACCGACTTTGCCCGCCTGCTGACACAGCTGTAATCCGGGCAGCGTAGCGGAACGTTCATCAGAGAAAAAATGGAATCAATAAAGCCCTGCGCAGCCCGCAGGGTCAGCCTGAATACGCGTTTAATGACCAGCACAGTAGTGATGGCAAGGTCAGAATAGCGCTGAGGTCTGCCTCGTGAAGAAGGTGTTGCTGACTCATACCAGGCCTGAATAGCTTCATCATCCAGCCAGAAAGTTATGGAGCCACGGTTGATGAGGGCTTTATTGTAGGTGGGCCAGTTGGTGATTTTGAACTTTTGCTTTGCCACGGAACGGTCTGCGTTGTCGGGAAGATACGTGATCTGATCCTTCAACTCAGCAAAAGTTCGATTTATTCAACAAAGCCCATAAAATGAGATTCATCCCAAAAATTAGTGATCAACTTCAGATCTAATGACCTGAACTACCTACTCTTACTTTCGTTCGGTTAACAAGCAATGACAGCCCTTGACCATCTCCCAATTTTCATATTCCAGCCTGTTTTAAGATCCATCTCTCAATTTTTTCATGCCATTTCCTTAGCAAATCAAGTGGGCGACGGCGGTAGTGTTTCTCTGCCAGAGCACTAGGCTTATGGCCCATAATCTGCGCAACAATGCCGGTTGGCACTTCTACCCATTCGGCCAGAGTTCCGAAACTACGGCGTAATCCATGCAGGCTGATGTGTGGTAATTCAGCCTTAGCTAAGGCTCGATTGTGTGCTGAACGCGGTTCAATAATTTTGCCGCTTTTGCTGTTACTCCTGAAAACCCAATCCTCTTTATTTACGTCAGAATTTGGGGCTTGCATCAGTGTGCTTAACAGGTCGGAAACATAAGGAGTGAGAGGTATGATACGTTCGCCTTCGATCTTGTCTTTGATCCGCATACTTGACCATTTGAAATCGACGTCAGACCACCGAAGTGACGCAATTTCTTCGCGTCGCGCTCCGGTGAGTAAAAGCACCTGAAGGTAAGCTGATGCAACAGTGTTATTGAGTTGACGTATAGCCTGAAACCAATTTTTTAACTGTTCTTTTTGTAAGCAATCTCCCGCTTTACTCGCTGATACTGGAACCATTTTTCTCACGTTATGATCTTGTGCAAGATCGCCATGGATTATTCCCTGATATTTCTTCTGGTAATTAGCCCATTTGATAAATGCACGCAACAGACGGTAAGCATGAGCAGTAACAGTAGGCCGATTTTGTCTTTCTGTACTTAGCCATGCGGCAATGTTCTCTGGTGTTAGTTCCGATAACGGTAGGTCGAGTAAGCTAGCCAATGGTCCAGCCGAGGTTGGGCCCCTGCCTCTTTTTTTGCTTTCGCCTCCACGGCTGGACAAGTTCACGTGATCGGCAATATAGCGTGCAGAGTAAGGACGTTTAGTTTTGGCGCTGATTCCGGTTCTCAATTCTTGAAGATAATCTTCCCAAGCGCTTGAGAAGGTTACCTTCGTTTTACGAGATTCAGCCTGCTGTGATTCCGCTTCAGCAATTTTTTCTGCTTTAGCTATACGCGGATCTATCCCAGTATCGATTAATGTTTGCAGCCGCCTGGCTTCGGCCCTGGCATCATCAATCCTCCAATCGTTAATGTTGCCAATGGTCATGCGAAGAGTTTTTCCCGCATATACGCTTTGGAACACAAAAGCTTTTGTTCCGCGAGTTGCCCGGCATGCCAGAGTTGTTACATCCGCATCCCAAAGAAATGCTTGGTTTTTCCCTTCAGTTAAAGCAAATTTTCGAATGCGCTCGAAGGTGAGTTTTTGTCTTGGAAGTGCCATTTTGGGGCTCCAAATGAGAAAGGTTACATCACCATAATGTAACGGCTGGTGTAAGTAAAATGGGGGAATAAACATCAACACCTGTCAATTTTTATCAACAGGTGTTTTTCATAACTTAATGTTTTATAATTAATTACTTGTTTTAAGAGTAGGTTTTTAAAGGGGTAAAAATATAATAACGTCGCATTCGTAATGCGAAGGTCGCAGGTTCGACTCCTGTTTCCGGCACCAGTTAATTCCATCTCTTATAGATTATTTTTTCTTCCCCTTTCAGCATCTGCATAACACAGCCTCCGGCAGACCCCAGCTGGACGTATTCTCATCCGTTGACCAGACTTAGCGTTCCCCCCGAAAAGGAGAATGCGCAATGAGTACCCGATACAAAGTGACCTATGAACATCAGGATGGCGACGTTAAAAAGCGCGAAGAGGTGATACTGGAGAGCGAAAATGAGCCTTCAGATGAAGAGGCGCATGAAGCGGTGCTGCAGGATCTTGCGATGATGAAAACTCCCGGCACCGGCGTAGATGGCGTGGCGAAGTTCGATATTATCAGTATCGCCCCGGCTGACGAGTAAAAGGGGCGGTTGCCCCTTACCCCTGCAGCAGCTTAAGCACCTGCTGCGGTTCCTGCTGCGCCTTTGCCAGCACGGAGTTACCGGCCTGCTGCAGAATTTGCTGACGCGCCATCGCTGACACTTCCTGCGCATAGTCAGCGTCTTCAATACGCGAGCGGGCTGTTGCGTAATCGGTTGTGCTCTGGCTCTGCAGCCGCTGCGCCGACTCCAGCCGGTTGGCAATCGCACCCAGCTGGCTGCGCCGGCTGTCAATCAGCGCCAGGGCGCGATCCAGCGTTGCCAGCGGATCGTCCGGGTGCTTCAGGCGGATCTCATCGCCCATCTCTGAAACACGCATCGTCGTCAGATTGGTTGAGGCATCAGTGGTTGAAGAGATGCCCGCCTGAAAATAGATCTGAATATCACCGGTGCCCTGCAGCGTTTTCAGCATGATACTGCCGCTGCTGTCGTGGGTCACAAAGGTCGCTGTTTTATCAATGCCGGTATCCGGCGCATCCATATAGTAGTTGCCGTCAGCGTCCAGTCGCAGCACGTCGCTGGCGCTCTGGCCTGAGACGTCGGTATAGCGCAACTCAACGTTTGCCGGGTCCAGCGTGACGTAAGCCGTACCGGTTACGCTATTTACGCTGCTAAAACTGTTGATAGCGCTGCTGCTGACCGCGCTGATAGCCAGCGAGCTGCTGCCGTTCTCGTCAGTATGTGCGGCCACCGCTGCGTTAAAATATTGATAATTACCGCCGCCGTTATCAACTTCCATCACGTACTGTGAACCGCTCTGCAGCAGCCGCGCATTACTCACGCTATTTCCGCTGGCATCCGTAAAGCTGAGCGTGGCGCTGCTGGTATCGATAGCGGGCGTTTGCGTTACAGCAGCCGGTGGCGTAGCAAAATCGGCGCTGCTTTTTGTCGGGGCGCTGGTGACCTGCGCAATAACATTTCCGCTGCTGCCAAAGTCCAGCGTGGCAGCGTGATAGAGACCGCCTTGCTCAACATAATAGCTGCCGTTATCAACGGTCAGATGCGCGGCGGGCGTAGCGGCAAGCGCAGTGCCATCCGATTGCTGAAAATTAACGGCCGGAATAGCACGCGCCGCTATGGTGTTTACGCTGCTGTAGAGCGGGGCGGATGTGGCGCGGCTGATGGCCACCGTTCCGGCGGCGTTAGCGGTGTCCCAGCGGGCGCTTACCGCCGCCAGATAGTATACCGGCTTGCCGTCAGCGCCGGTGCTCTGCACATACTGCCGGTTATCCGCGCTGCTGCGCATCAGCTGCGGCGCACCTGACGAAGGCGTATAGGTCACAGTAATAGCCGGATTGGTGAAATTCATATTGGTGGCAAGGCCGGTCACGCGGTTAACCGGCGTCACTTTGCCGCTGATGCCACCAATCACCAGATCTTTCAATCCCAGCGCGCCGACGCTAAAGCCCGGCGCGGAAAGGTCCAGCATAATCTTTTCACGATCGTTGGCACCAACCTGGAAACCGATTTGTCCGGCGCTGCCGTCGAGCGTTTTGATGCCATTAAACGCAGCCGTGCTGTTCAGACGGTCGATCTCTTTCAGGTTAAGGTTGATCTCTCCCTGAATGGAGTCGGCGTCACTCTGCGAAAGGGTACCGTTCAGTCCCTGTACCGCCAGCTGCCGGATCCGCTGAACGCGGTTATTGATCTCATCCAGAGCGCCGGCAGTGGTATTTACCAGCGACAGCCCATCGCCTGCGTTGCGCTGCGCCTGCTGCAAACCGCGCTGCTGACTCTGCATCCGGTTGGCTATCGCCTGGCCTGCCGCATCATCACTTGCGCTATTGATACGCATCCCGGAAGAGAGATTACGTATCGCTGTTCCCAGCGCTGACTGGCTTTTGTTTGTGTTCTGCACCGCGTTGAGGGCAGAAAGGTTGGTTTGCAGGGAAATCATTTACTGGCTCACCGGTTGTTCTGTTGATAGCGTTATCGGCAGAAAGTGATTTTATTTTAACCATTATTTGACCTAAGTCGCTGTAGCGCTGCGGTGCTGTGATTTACAGCGGAATCGCGATCTTTTTTTACTGATATTAATCCTGGTGACCTTTACGCGTTTATCTTATCAGTCAGCGTAATATTCCTTTATTAAAGCTAATCAATCTGCATTTTAATTAACGGCAGGGTCGCTGCGTAAATTCTGTTTTCCTGACCTCCCCATTGACCCTGGCTTGTTCAGCGGAGAGAATGCCGTTTAAAGTTTTGAAACAGATCGCATTTTAAGGGCCTGAAGCCCATTGCAGTATGGCTGCGATAGCCATACTGGATTAACGCCTCCTGCTTCTCACGCGGCGCAACAGACGCAGCGGAATAATAAAAGAGCAGGGCGCACAGCACATATCATTAATGTTGCCACACGTTACGTTAAGGCCGCTGAAAAGTCGGTAAAACGATTTGCGCGACGTCGCGCCGCAGAGTGCGGCAGGTCAGTCGCTGATAACTTATTGATAAAGAATGATATCCAGCTGAAGCTAACGCTAAAGCCGCCACTCTTTGCCCGCCATCCAGCCGGATTGCAGGGTGAAGCGCAGGCAGCTGCGCGTCGTCAGCGGTATGCATTTACAAACGAATAATAAATAGTTCTGGCGTGCAGCGCTGGCGAAATTCTTATTATTACATTGAGTATTCATTTATTTAATTAGCGGAATTCCTTACTGAGGAAACTCCGAAAAAAATCCGGAATACAGTTAAGCCGGACGCAGGAATATGCCATCAGGCACGCGCGTTATCTGAACGGCAATGTTTAACGCCGCTGCGTTCGCCTTATTAATACTGACAAAACGAGTTCTGAGGTCTCATGCAAAATCCCGTAAACGACGTGTTACTGAGCGTCATTGTGCCGGTGTATAACGCGGCTGCTTATCTGGAAAGAAGCATTAATAGTCTGCTGCAGCAGACGGAAATGCGCTTTGAAGCGATTTTTATCAATGATGGCTCAACGGATACGTCGCAGGCCATTCTTGAGCGGTTTGCGCACCATCCGCAGTTTCACATCATTGAACAGTCCAATATGGGCGTCTCTGCGGCACGTAATCAGGGGCTGCGCAGCGCACGCGGTAAATTTATCTGTTTTTTAGACGCTGATGATTTTTTGCCGCACGACGCCTTTGCCACCTGGGCTGGGCTGATGCAGGAAAATATCGGCATGTGTATCGGCGAGTCGCAGCATTTTACGCCTGCCGGTGAGCCGCTGGATCAGCCTGCCAACCGTGACGCATCGCGGCAGATGAGCGCGGCGGCAGCGGTCAACGACGTGCTCTATTTCCATCCCCGTCACGGCATCTGCGACAAGGTATTTCGCGCGGACGTTATCCGGCAGCATCAGCTGCGCTTTAACGAGGAGATCTTCAACTTCGAAGATCTGCTGTTTGTGATGAACTACCTCTATCTGCTGCAGAACCAGCAGGTAATCGTCACCGAACGCGTGGTCTACCACTACGTAAAGTCGGACAACTCCGCCACCCGTTCGGCGCTGCGGGAAAAACACTTCTCCTTTGCGCGTTCGTTTGGCCGGATGAAGGCGTTTATGACCCGGCAGCACCATCGCTACTACTACCATCTTGTGCTCAAGGTCACCTCTTCCTATATCAGCAAAGGGCTCAACAGCCGTGAATTCAGCGGTGCCTTTATTGAAGATTATATCGCGCTGTATCGCCGCAGTTTCCGCGCTTATCTCTCGTCCGGCCCGATGCTGAATCCCTGGAGCCTCTATTTCACCCTCTTTTTTGTCAGCCCGCGCGGCGTTTCACAGCTGCGCCGCCTGGCGCGTAAAGCGTAAGGGGAACCGGAATGAAAGAGAAACTCAGAAACTCAATGTGGATGATCGCTGAAAAGCTGATCGCCGTGTTTGGCCTGATTTTTGTGACCTCTTACGTCGCCAAATATGTCGGCCCGACCACCTTCGGCATTATCTCACTCTCAATGCTGATTTTTCAGTTTTTGCAGAGCATCGCGGTAATGGGCAGCGATGTCATATTGCTGAAGCGCATTGCGCAGAATCACCGTTCGGGTATTCGTCTGATGATGGCTGCCGGCCTGCTGGTGCTGGGCGTCTACAGCGTCCTGGCAATCAGCGGCATGCTGATCATGAAAGCGGAGTGGAGCCCGGATGCGGTGGTCTTTATCTGTGCCGCTGCGCTGGCCTGCCTTTTCTCGGCGCTCGATCTGGTTAACATCTACAACGAGGCGATGCTCAATGCCCGTCTCAATGTGATCGCTAACGTTATCGGGCTGGCGATCAGCCTCTCGGTGCGATTCCTTATCTCCTGGCTGGAGCTGGATCCGCACTATCTGGCGATCCCGATTGTGCTCGCCACCCTTATTCCCTTTGTCATTAAGCTCGCGCTCTTTACGCGCCAGCACCGCCATGAACCGCTGCCAGCGCTGCGTCAGCTGAAGCAATATTCGCGCTATATGGTGGCATCAGGCATGTCGCTGGTTATCTCGGCCATTGCAGTCGGCATCTATACGCGCGTCAACCAGGTAAGCGTCTCTTACTTCCTCGGCGTAAAAGAGGCGGGCATTTTCTCTGTGGCGCTGACGCTCTCCACGGCGTGGGTATTTTTACCGGCCGCGCTGCTGGCGTCGTTTTATCCCGCTTTCTTTGCCGAGCGCAACCGCGAGCGGGCGATCGTTAAAGCGCAGCAGCTGCATCTGCTGGTGATTGGCGTCTCCGCGCTGGTGATTGTGGCGATCTGGCTGCTGTCAGGCTGGTTTATTGGCCATTTTTATGGCGCTGCCTATCTGGATGCGGTAGCCCCGACGCTGTTGCTGAGCGTGGGCGCGATGTGCGGTGTGCTGAGCAGCGTGATGGACCGCTTCATTGTGAAATATAACGGCTACCGCTTCCTGATCAAAAAGACCTTCGCGGTGCTGGTTATCTGCCTGATCTCTTCACTGCTGCTGGTGCCGCATTACGGCCTGACCGGCGCTGCACTGAGCGTGGTGATTACCGAATTCGTCTCCTTCTCCCTGCTTAATTATTTTTTCACCGCGCAACCCGTGGCGCGGATCCACCAGGTTTTTTTCAACCCCAGGAAGCTATGGCAGTTATTTAGCAATTACAAAACCTCAGACAGCAAAGAGAGTTTATTATGAATAACAATCCGCTCTTCAGTATCATCATTCCCGTTTATAACTCACAAAATACCATCCGGCGCACGCTGCTGAGCGTTTTGAACCAGACGTTCAGCAGTTATGAAGTGGTGGTGGTTAACGACGGCAGCCGCGATAACAGCGCGCAGATTCTGTCTGAGTTTGCCTGTTATCCGCAGATAACCGTGCTGGAGCAGATCAACGCCGGCGTCAGCGCTGCGCGCAATACCGGGCTGTTAAAGGCGCGCGGCGACTACGTGCTCTTCCTGGACGCCGACGACTGGGTTGATGACAATTTCCTGATGAGTTTTAAGCAGAATCTCAACGCCTGGCCGGCTGAAACCGTAGACCTGATGGTTGGTCACCTGAATGACGATCGCATTGGCAAGGTTTCGCAGGCGGGCTTTTTCAGCCAGCACGATATCCCTTATGTGCTGGGCGAACTGGAGATCAGCGACAACATCGGCTATCTGCATAATAAATGCTACCGCCGGGAGATTATTGAATCCCTGAATCTGCGTTTTCTTGAGGGGATCTCAATGAGTGAAGATCTGCTGTTTAACCTGAAATATTTCAGCTGCATCAGCAACTTCCTGATTACGCCTAACGCGGCCTATCACTATGAGGATACCAGCGGCTCGCTCTCCAAGCAGAAGGTACAGTACAGTGAATTAAAGGTGCGTAAGCAGTCGCTGACCGCGCTGTATGACACCATCGTCGATAAATATCAGGCCAGCGAACTGGACCACTTTCTGAAAGGGATCTCAAAGCGCGTGCTGGCGCTGGATATGCAGATTGTCACTGCCATGTATCACGCTTCCTTTTCACCGGCAGATATCGCAACAGAAATAGAACAGATAAAGCGCGGAAAATACTCGAAAGGTATTTTCACGCTGCTGAATAAAAATGAAAAACTGAAGTACATGATTATGAATCTGAACTCACTCACAGCGTACTATTTCCTCTATGCGTTATACAGAATGCGCGCATTCTGATCCCTGACCCTCCCGGCGTTGCCCTCCGATCTCTGTCTCTGGCAGAAGAGGGCAGCAGCCGGGAGAGACCGCTGCTTTTACTCACCGGTTACTACCTTCACTTGCACAATTTTTGTGACTCAGGTCAAATAACGTCAGGCAATCGATTGCGCGCCGGTTTTGTGCATTTTTAAAGCATAAATTTACCAGCCTGCGCATTTTTGCTGCTTTTGTGACGCGTATCTTGCGTTGTGACCCCCGCACGGTGACAAAAACGTATAGCATGAGCGCGGTTAAACGGCAGCCCGCAGCGGCTGACCGTGAACAGAGAGCCGGAGACCGGCTGCAATAATGATGAATCTGGAGAGAGTGATGAACAACTCACAAACCAGCACGCTGGCAACCGCCAGAGCGGCCAGGGGCTGGAGCAAGAGTGACACGGTGTGGATGCTGGGTCTGTATGGTACGGCGATTGGTGCCGGAGTGCTGTTTCTGCCGATTAACGCCGGCGCGGGCGGGCTGCTGCCGCTGCTGATCATGGCCGTACTGGCGTTCCCGATGACCTTCTATGCGCACCGCGCGCTGACGCGTTTCGTCCTCTCGGGTAAAAATCCGGGCGAAGATATCACTGACGTGGTGGAAGAGCACTTCGGCAGCGGGGCGGGTAAAATCATCACGCTGCTCTACTTTTTTGCTATCTATCCCATTCTGCTGATGTACAGCGTGGCCATCACCAATACCGTAGACAGTTTTATTGTGCATCAGCTTGGCCTGGTGTCGCCGCCGCGCTGCTGTCGCTGCTGCTGATCAGCGGGATGATGGTTATCGTGCGCTTTGGCGAGCAGATGATCGTGAAGGCGATGAGTATTCTGGTCTTTCCGTTTGTTGCCGTCCTGATGCTGCTGGCCGCCTGGCTGGTTCCGCACTGGCACGGTGCCGCGCTGCAGACGCTGTCGTTTAGCGAGGCAACGGGCAGCGGCAATCTGTGGATGACGCTGTGGCTGGCCATTCCGGTGATGGTTTTTTCATTTAACCATTCGCCGATTATCTCGTCTTTTGCCGTCGCAAAACGCGACGAATATGGCGCCGGTGCGGAAAAACGCTGCTCGCGCATACTGGCCAGCGCGCATCTGATGATGGTGGTCACGGTGATGTTTTTTGTGTTCAGCTGCGTGCTGAGCCTGTCGCCAGCCGATCTGCAGGCGGCCAAAGCGCAGAACATTACCATTCTTTCTTATCTGGCTAACCATTTTCAGGTGCCGATGATCGCCTGGCTGGGTCCGATTGTCGCGATGGTGGCGATCACGAAATCGTTCCTGGGTCACTACCTGGGGGCGCGCGAAGGCTTTAACGGCATCGTCACCAAATCGCTGCGCAGCCGGGGTAAAGCGATCGCGCCGCAGAAGCTGAACCGGCTGACCACGCTGTTTATGCTGCTGACCACCTGGCTGGTGGCCACGCTGAACCCCAGTATTCTTGGCATGATTGAAACGCTGGGCGGGCCGGTTATCGCGGCAATCCTGTTTTTGATGCCGATGTATGCGATTCAGAAAGTGCCGGCAATGCGCCAGTACAGCGGGAAAATCAGCAACCTCTTTGTGGTGATTATCGGAGTGCTGGCGATCTCTTCTGTCGCCTGGTCGCTGTTCAACTGACCGCAGCCGGGGCGCCGTCACCGGCGGCCCGGCCGTGGGCATTACGCCAGCGCGGTTTTAAACACGCTCATCGACTGCGCCAGCCGATCGGCCTGCTCCTGCAGCGCCTGCGAGGCGGCAGATGCTTCCTGCACCAGCGAGGCATTCTGCTGCGTCACCGCTTCCATCTGCGTAATAGCCTGATTAATCTCACCAATGCCGCTGCTCTGTTCGCTGCTGGCAATGGTAATTTCGCTCATAATCTCAGCCACGCTCTGCACGCTGCTGACGACTTCACTTATGGTAGATCCGGCGTGCGTCACCAGGCGGCTGCCTTCATCAACTTTGGTCACGGAATCTTCAATCAGGACTTTAATCTCTTTAGCGGCAGAGGCGGAGCGCTGGGCCAGGTTACGCACTTCCGATGCCACCACGGCAAAGCCGCGTCCCTGTTCGCCGGCACGCGCTGCCTCAACGGCGGCGTTAAGCGACAGAATATTGGTCTGGAAAGCGATAGAGTCGATGACGCTGATAATATCGACAATCTTCTTCGAGGAGTAAGTAATCGCCTCCATTTTATCGATAACCTGCTCCATCACCACGCCACCCTCTTTAGCCACCTCAGAGGTTTTTGAGACCAGCGAGTTTGCTTCGCGCGCGTTATCGGCGTTGTGCTTCACGGTCGCGGTCATCTGCTCCATCGCGGAAGCGGTCTCTTCCAGCGAGCTCGCCTGCTGCTCGGTGCGCGAAGAGAGATCGATATTGCCGCTGGAGATCTGATTAGAGGCGACGGCGATGGTATCGGAGCCGGCGCGCACGTTAGAGACGATGGTCATCAGATTGTCGTTCATGGTCTGCAGCGCCTGCATCAGCACGCCGGTTTCATCTTTACTGCGGACCGTTATGCGCGAGCTGAGATCGCCGGCGGCAACTTTGCTGGCGACGGCGACGGCTTCATTAAGCGGACGCACGATGGAACGGGTCAGCAGCAGGCCCAGCAGCACGGCAGCCGCGATGGCGATAGCCGTAAAAATAACGGAAACCTGAATCGCCGTGGTGCCATCTTTGATGATGCCTACTCCCTCCTGATGCAGCTGGCTGGCCTGAGAGTCGGCAAAAGCGGCCGCGCTGAGCAAAAAGGTGTTTTGCGTCTGGGTAATCTTCTTCAGCACGTAGTTGCTGGCTTCATCTGTCTTGCCGTCCCGCACCAGCGCCAGCACATCATTTTTTTGCTGTTCAAACAGTTTGCTGGCGGCAAGTAATCCGGCAATTTTCTTTTTACCTACCGGCGTAACCTGAATGGCCTCAATTTTTTTCATCGCGCTGTTGGTCTGCGCCGTCGCATCCGCAAGCTGAGCAAAGCGTTTAACGTTATTTTCCGGTCGGGTGGTATCAATCACGATACCGCGCAGATATTTTATCTGGTCATTCACGCCATCGCGCACGTCGAAGCCGAGGCGAACCTTAACAAAACGATCTTCTACAATGGAGGTAATGCCGGTTTTAATATTGCTGATTTTCAGCCACGACGTAACGCCCACCACCATTAACAGGGCCACTACCAGGCTAAAGGCGATGCCCAGGCGTACCCCGACTTTCATATTCTTGATGCTCAACATTGGTTCTCCCTGTTTGCCAGAAATCAGACAGTAATAGGATGCGTCAGCAAATGATTAATTTGCTGCGAAAGACTGTTTTTAAAAGAAAAATGGAAATCTGTCTGCGCAGGTTATCCCTGAAAACGCCAGCGCAGGCGCAACAGTTATCGGTAACTAATATATTTACTTTAATTTTTGCGCGCGGTAGCGAAGATCGGTTAGCAGTACTAAATGATGGTAAATAAGCGGTACTGTTTCAGGGCGGAAGGAATAGCCGCAATAAAAAAGGCGCGATAGTCGCGCCTTAAATGGAAGGGGGAACAGGGCGGATTTAGCGCTGTTTTTCCAGCACGCTGAAAATGGCACTGGAGAGCTCATTGATCTCGAATTTTGCCACATAACCATCGGCGCCCACTTTACGCACGTGATCTTCATTGGCGCTGCCGGAAAGCGAAGAGTGGATGACGACCGGTATATGGCGCAGTGTGTCATCACGCTTGATATTACGCGTCAGCGTGAAGCCATCCATCTCCGGCATCTCCAGATCGGTCAGAACCAGGGCGATTTTATCGTGAATCGATTCGCCGCTGGCCTGCGCTTCTTTCTTCATTTCGTTGATTTTTATCCACGCTTCCAGGCCGGTATTGTGCATCAGGGCCGGAATACCCATGCTTTTCAGTCCCTGTTCGAGCAGCTGGCGGGCCACTTTAGAATCTTCCGCCACGATAGCGACTGCGCCCGGCTTCAGGTTAAAGTTTTTCGCGGTCTTAGCGTCAGGCTCAACGCCGCGCACCGAAGGAATAATGTCATAGAGGATCTGCTCTACGTCGAGTACCAGCGCCAGATTGTTGCTTTCGCCATCGCTGTCAAGACAGGCGATACTGGTGATATTGCGGCTGCTGATCCCCGCTTCTGCGGTATGCACCTGACTCCAGTCGAGACGCACAATATTCTCTACCGACTCCACCGCGAACGCCTGAGTACTGCGCGCATATTCAGTAACCAGCAGCAGATTCAGACCGGTTTCCGGCTTGCAGCCGGTTACGGCCGGCAGATCGATAACCGGAATAAACTGCCCCCGGATACTGGCCATACCCAGCAGCGGCGAGTTCATACCGGCCGCGCGCGTAATCGCCGGCATCGGCACAATTTCGCGCAGCTTGAACACGTTGATGCCATACAGCTCAGATTTGCCTTTCAGCCGATCGGAACCCAGCCGAAACAGCAGCAGTTCAAATTTGTTGGACAGCGCCAGGTTTGCGCGTTCGTCGATCTCTTTCTGAAAATTATCCATCATGGCCTCGGGACAGAATCTGGGCGGAGCAGGGAGAGGGCGGAAGTGCCATGATTAACTTATCGGCAGGGCGCGCGAAAAATGAAGGGAGAAGGGGAAGATTTAGCGCAAGGGCGCGATCGCCCTCACGCTATGGCCATACTATTTCAGGAGAATCGCGCGTACGCTTTTCCCTTTGATTTTGCCCTCTTTGAGCCTGATCAGCGCTTTTTTCGCCTGCGCTGCCGCAATAGCGACATAGGCGTGCGACGGTGTCAGGTCAATTTTACCGATCTGATCGGCGCTGAAGCCCGCTTCGCCTGTCAGCGCGCCCAGGATATCACCCGGACGGATTTTTGCTTTGCGTCCGCCATCAATACAGAGTGTCATCATGGCCGCAGGAAGCGCCTGTGCCGCTCTGCCTTTTAAGGTAGCGGCCGCCACCCAGTTAAGTTTCTGCTGCAGGTAATCCTCCAGCGCATGGGCGCGAGCCATGCCGTCAGGTGCCACAAAGCTCACCGCGAGCCCTTTTTCACCCGCTCGCCCGGTGCGACCAATGCGGTGCAGGTGCACTTCCGGATCCCACGCCAGCTCAAGGTTGACTACCAGCGCCAGCGATTTGATATCCAGACCGCGTGCGGCTACGTCGGTCGCAATCAGGACGCGGCTGCTGCCGTTAGCAAAGCGGATCAGCACGCGCTCACGATCGCGCTGTTCCAGATCGCCATGCAGCGCCAGCGCGCTGATATCGCGATCGTTCAGCGCAGCGGCAATATCATCGCACTCGCGTTTGGTGTTGCAGAACACCACGCAGGAGGCGGGCTGGTGCTGACTCAGCAGGGCGCACAGCAGGTTAACGCGCTCGCCTGCGCTCGCTTCGATAAACTGCTGCTCAATCGCAGGCAGCTCCGCTTCGGTTTCCGTTGCAACCGCCAGCGCGTCGCGCTGAAAGCGTTGGCTCAGGCTGGCAATGGTGTCAGGCCAGGTGGCGGAGAAAAGTAGCGTCTGCCGTGCCGCGGGCGTGAAGCCAATAATCGCTTCCATATCGTCGCGGAAACCCATCTCCAGCATGCGGTCGGCTTCGTCGAGCACCAGCGTCTGCAGCTGGCTGAGATCGAGATTGTCGCGCTTAAGGTGATCCAGCAGTCGGCCTGGCGTGCCGACGACGATGTGCGGGGCATGCACCAGCGAATCGCGCTGTGCGCTCATCGGCTGGCCGCCACACAGCGTGAGAATTTTAATATTGCGCGTAAAACGTGCCAGCTGACGCAGCACATTGCTGACCTGTTCAGCCAGTTCACGCGTCGGGCAGAGCACCAGCGCCTGGGTATGAAACTGGCTGTTGTCGATACGATTAAGCAGGCCGATACCGAACGCAGCGGTTTTGCCGCTGCCGGTCTTCGCCTGCGCACGCACATCGCGGCCGGCAAGTATGGCGGGAAGCGACGCTGCCTGGATAGGCGTCATCGCATCAAAGCCCATATCGCGCAGGTTGTCGAGCTGGCTGGCGGGCAGTTGCGTCAGGGTTGAAAAAGCAGTCACAAAGATGTCTCAGATAGGAGGGAAGATAACGCGGCCAGTCTGGCAGAAAGCCACGCGGGCAGCAACGGTAATTCGCCTGATGCATACGGCCGGAGAGAGAACAAAAGCCTGTCCCGCATCAGGGGGCTTATTGTTGCAAAGTTTTAATAAGTTATTATCCGTAACGATCCTTTGGCGTATAAAAATCACTCAGCAAATAAGGAGATTAACGCTTTTAGTGCGTTTTTCAGCGGCAATTTAAGATAAATTTCTCCCGGGTCAGGCTTATATATTACGCAGCATAAGGAAATTCTTATTAAAAACCCTTGTTGTTCTGATCTATATTGAGCGCGCCATTTGGCGAACGAATTTACTTCAGAGGTCAATTTCATTGAGTCATAGTCTCCAGGGACATAGCGAAGACATTCTGAAAATCGTCGGCCGCGCCGTATTAACGCTGCACCTTCATGGAGAAGCTTTATCCTCTGATAAAGTCAGCTCAATGATCGCCTGTTATGCGGAAGAAGAGCCAGTCAGTGACGATGATCATCAGCGCCTCTACGCGCTGGCCATTCAGATGTTGTCGTAAAACGCTATGCAGCGGCGGGTGTCGCCGGTTAGTAAGACAAAAGCCTCCAGCCGGAGGCTTTTTTGTTTTTGGGCTGGGTGTTTAGCAGCGCGGGGCACTGAGAGGGTTCCGCCCGTCAGGGCAGGGCTGAGCGCGGCACCGGAGGGGTTCCGCCCGCCAGGCTTCTGGCAGTTTCAGCGGCATTTCCGCACGCGGACGGGCTAAGGGGCGGGTGGGCGCGCCCCTTAGCAATCCGCGCCCCGCGCCGTCCTCGCGAATTCCCGGACTTATCCCTCCGGCCTTAACGGACCGCGCGGATTCGCTCCTGCTCAACCCGCGCTCTCGCCGGCGTCCTGCCGGCTCGCCCTGGCCGTCACTCTGCGCCCGGCGCTGCGGATAGCGCCCCTCCTCCCCGCCTGCAAATTCTTCGTTTCTTTTTTTAAATTTGGTTTGGTGTGCGCTGAAGTTTCTTCACAAAACCTTCAGCCATAAAAAACGTAAGAAAGAAAAAAGCGCAAACCAACAGAACTAACCGCCATAAAAAACCCCAGGAAAGAGAAAAAAACCAGCAGCGGCGGGAAGCGCCATCCGGGTCCGCCGAGAGAGGGCACGGTTCCGGGATGAGCCGACAGGACGTCGGCGAAAGGGCGCGGTGAGCAGGAGCGAATGGCGGCCGGTCCCGGGGAAGCGGGCGTGAGCGAGGGAACCGCGCAGCGGCGGACGGGGCTGGCGCAGGGCCGGGGAGTGCAGAGGGCGCGGCCAGGCGTCCTCTGCCCGGTCGCCGCGCCGGGGCGGAGGCTGCTGCCGCCGCTGACGGCGAACGGAACCGGCCCCGGGGCCCCGTAGCGAACAGAACCGGCGCTTAACCGGCAAAAAACACCACTTTGCCCCGCTGAAAGGTGGCCTGCACCGGCGCAATCCGCGCCACGGCTTCAGCGGAGCAGCTGGCTGACACCAGCATCATGCTGGCTTCATCCTGCAGCGCAGGCCACTGCCGCACGCCCTGATTAGAGAGCGGCAGAATACCTCCGGTTGCGATATGCAGCGCGCGGCTTAGCCCATACTCATCAGAGCCGCGGTAAAGCTGAGCATAGAGATTGGCTTTTTCCAGCATGCTGCCGGTGCCAAAAGGGGACCAGTGATCGATCACGCTGTCAGTGCCGGCCATCACGTTGACGCCTGCCGCCTGCCGCCTGCAGCTGCGGCAGCGGCATGGTCAGTCTGCCGATCGGAATGGTGGACGCCAGGCTAATCTGCTGCTCCGCCATGCCGGCAATCATCCGATCCAGCGCACCTCCCTCCAGCGTGGCCAGTGCAAAGCCGTGGCTCAGCGTTACGCGCCCTTTAAGCTGCGGATGACGGGCAACGGTATCAATCATGTACTGAATAGCCGCTACGCCCGCCGCGCTGATTTCGTGCAGATGGATATCCACGCCGCGCTGATAGTCGAGCGCTATCTGAAACATCGCATCAAGCGACGCTTCCATTGCGCCATCAACGCTGGTCGGATCGAGGCCGCCCACATGCGTGACGCCCGGCTGCATCGCCTCGCGCATCAGCCGATCAACCTTTGAGTGCAGCAGGCCGTGTTGCGGAAAGGCAACAATTCCGCAGCGGAAATCGGGATGCTGTGCCAGCGCCTGCTGCAGGTGCGCCAGGCTCTGCAGGCCGCTGACCGGATCGATGTTGCAGTGGCTGCGCGCTTCGGTGGTGCCTTTGCTCTGCAGCAGGGCAATCAGCGCTTCGGCACGCGCCTGTGAAGTGGGGAGCAGCTGCGGGATCAGCACCTCTTCCCGGGCGATCATATCCATAATGGTTTTGCCCTGACGCGGGCGCGGAGCCTGCCACGGGCCGCCGTAAAACGTCTTATCAAGGTGGATATGCATATCACGGGTGCGAGGCAGCAGCAGCGCGCCCTGTGCATCCCACTGCGGCAGCGCAGCGTTGCGTGGCGTGCTGGCTGGCTCAATCGCGACAAACAGCCCCTCTTTAATCGTGAGGTTGTAGCACGCGGTGCGGGTGGCGATCACCTCGCCGCCTTCGCGTTCAAACGCCTCTTCAAGACGCACGTTGCAGAGCTGATAGTGAGCAGCGTCAGGCGGGGGTAGGGCAGTCTGACAGGCTGGAAGAGCGGGTAACGGCGCGGCGCGACTCATACCGGCAGCCAGCAGGCTTCCGGCGGCGGTCAGGCGAACGCCCTGGCTGAGAAAAGAACGACGGCTGGCAGAGGTAACGGACATAAAAGGCTCCGGATCGCAGGGAAAACCCTAATCTGACAAATCTGCCGGGCCGCCGCTGCGATATTTGCCACTGCCCGGCAGTGGAAAAATCACTGCCACTGCAGATGGCAGAACTCAGCCAGCGCCTGCGCCAGCGTCTGCTGCAGCGCATCCTGCGGCAGACGGCAGAACAGCGCCAGCTCAAAATGTGTGACCGGCGGCAGACCCTCGGCGAGGCCCAGCACGCGATGGCCGGGGAGACGGCAGCTGGCGGGCAGCAGCGTCAGGCCCAGTCCGGCTTCGCTGGCGCTGGCGAGCGCCGCCAGGCTGGCACTGCTGTAGCTGATGCGCCAGCTGCGCGCCAGCTGGTCCAGCGCCTGGCACATCTCCTCCCGGTAGAGTCCCTGCTGCGGGAATACCACCAGCGGGACCGGCGAGCGGGTAAAGCAGGGATGAGCCTGGCTATCGAGCCAGAGCAGCGGCTCAGGGCGCGAGGCGAGGGGACGCTCGCCGCCGGGCTGCTTGATGAGCATGATATCCAGCTCTTCACGTAGCCATGCACGGTGCAGATCAACATACATGCCGCTCATAACATCAAGACGCAGCTGCGGGTGTGCCCGGCTGAAATCCGCCAGCAGCCCGGCGGTCGGCGCTGCAAAATCTTCCGGTACGCCAAGCCGCAGAACGCCGTCTCGCCAGGCATCGCCCATGACATCCCACGCTTCACCGTTAAGCGTAATGATGCGGCGCGCGTAGGCCAGCATCTTTTCACCCTCTTCGGTCAGCGTAACCTGATGTGACGTGCGTACCAGCAGCGCTTTGCCGAGCATCTCCTCCAGCCGGCGCACCTGCTGGCTGACGGTGGACTGAGAAAGATGAACCCGCCCGGCGGCTCGGGTAAAGCTGGCGGTTTCGCAGACGGCAACAAAGCTCAGCAGCTGCTGAGGCGTGAACATAGGCTGACGATTCATTTTTCCACTGTTCGCTATGGCATTATTTTATTTCCCAATAGTAACTACTGCTGCGATGCTGGCAAACTTTTCACACTGAGAGTGTTTATGAACAGAAATTCGCTGACGCTGGCCGCCCTGATCCTGGCCGGACTGAATATGCGTCCGCTGCTGACGTCGGTCAGCCCGCTGCTCGGTCAGCTGCGCCAGGCGATCGGCCTGTCACCGCTGGCGGCGTCGCTGCTGCCGGCGGTGCCGATGATCATGATGGGCGCGGTGGCGCTGCTGAGCGCATCGCTTTTACAGCGTATTGCGCTGCAGCGCCTGCTGCAGGCGGGATTACTGCTGCTGCTGCTGGCGCTGCTGGCGCGTGCAGCTACCGGCAGCGGCAGCGGACTGGTCGCCAGCGCGCTGGTTGCGGGCCTCGGTGCTGGCGTGGTGCAGATGGCGATGCCGGGTGTGATCCGCCAGCGTTTTGCACAGCGCAGCGCTGCCGTAACCGGGCTGTGGGCGGGGGCGCTGATGGGCGGCGGCGGGGTGGCGGCGACGCTGACGCCCTGGATCAGCGCCAGAATGGGCTGGACGCTGGCGTTAAGCAGCTGGGCTTTACCGGCGCTGCTGGCCCTGCTGCTCTGGCTGGGGATAAGGCTGCCGGCGACGGCGACGCAGCCGGCACCGGCGCTGCCCCCGCTGTGGCGCACGCCGCGCGCCTGGTCGCTGGCGCTGAGCTTTGGCCTGGTAAACGGCGGCTACGCCACCTGCGTGGCGTGGCTCCCGGACGCGTATCAGCAGGCCGGCTGGAGTGAACAGGCGGGCGGTTCACTGCTTGGCGTAATGATTTTGTGTCAGGTTATCGGTGCGCTGCTGATGCCGCTGCTGGCCCGCCACACCGACCGGCGTCCGCCGCTGATTTTCAGCCTGCTCTGTCAGCTGACCGGTATGGCTGGCCTGCTGGTTGCGCCGCAGTTCGCCCCCTGGTGCTGGGCCGCAGTGGCCGGGTTTGGCCTGGGTGCCGCGTTTCCGCTGACGATGGTGCTGGCACTTGATCACCTGCCACACCCGCAGGCGGGCGCACGCCTGGTGGCATTTATGCAGGGCGCCGGGTTTATCATTGCCGGCTGCATGCCGTTTGTCGCCGGCCAGCTGCAGGCGTTCAGCGGCAGCTTCTCCAGCGTCTGGCTGATGCAGGGTATGATTACGCTGGGCCTGATTGCGCTGAACCTGCGCTTTCATCCGCACAGCTATACCGGCGCATTTACTCACGTGTCGCGCTGATTGGTCCTACCAAAAGCGTTAAAACCTTTTTGCCTGGTCACACTGCTGCAAAATTCTCCCGCAATGCGTTGCTTTCAGTTAACAACGCATTAACTATCTGACGCCATAAGCCCGGTTTCCTGAATGCGGTCCGACCACTTTCAGCGCGTCACGGGCACTGTCGCACGGTGCATGTTTTGCTGCACCGTGCCGGTTTCACTCCTCCGGAGATAATGGCATGCAGGTATGGCAGCAAAATTATGATCCGCTTAATAATCTGTGGCTTTCCAGCCTGGTCGCAGTGATACCGATTGTTTTTTTCTTTTTTGCGCTGATTAAACTCAAGCTCAAAGGCTACCAGGCGGGCACGGCGACCGTTGTGCTGGCGCTGCTGGTGGCGCTGCTGCTGTATGGCATGCCAGTGGGGCAGGCGCTGGCGTCGGCGGTGTATGGTTTTTTCTATGGCCTGTGGCCGATCGCCTGGATCATCATTGCCGCCGTGTTTGTGTATAAGATCTCGGTTAAAACCGGGCAGTTCGACATTATTCGCGCGTCGATCCTGTCGATCACGCCGGATCAGCGCCTGCAGATGCTGATCGTCGGTTTTGCCTTTGGCGCCTTCCTGGAAGGGGCGGCAGGGTTTGGTGCGCCGGTGGCCATTACCGCTGCGCTGCTGGTCGGGCTGGGCTTCAAACCGCTCTATGCGGCGGGCCTCTGTTTAATTGTCAATACGGCGCCGGTAGCGTTCGGCGCGATGGGGATTCCGATTATTGTGGCCGGGCAGGTCACCGGGCTGGACAGCTTTCAGATTGGTCAGATGGCCGGGCGACAGCTGCCGTTTCTGACGCTGATTGTGCTGTTCTGGATTATGGCGATCATGGATGGCTGGCGCGGGGTGAAAGAGACCTGGCCGGCGGTGATCGTGGCGGGAGGATCGTTTGCCATTGCTCAGTTCCTGAGCTCCAACTTCCTCGGGCCGGAGCTGCCCGATATTATCTCCTCGCTCGCCTCATTGATCTGTCTGACGCTGTTTTTACGTCGCTGGCAGCCGGTACGCATTTTCCGTTTTGAAGAGCGCGATGCAGCTGACGCCATGCCCGGAGCGCAGCGCTATACGCTGGCGCAGATTGTGCGCGCATGGATGCCGTTTCTGTTCCTTACCGCGACGGTGACGCTGTGGAGTATTCCGCCGTTCAAGGCGCTGTTTGCCAAAGGCGGCGCACTCTATGACTGGGTCTTTACCGTGCCGGTACCGCTGCTGCATGAGCTGGTGGCGCGGATGCCGCCGGTGGTGAGTCAGGCCACGCCGTACGCTGCACTGTTTAAATTCGATGTGGTTTCAGCCACCGGCACGGCGATTCTGGTTGCGGCACTGCTGTCGATCCTCTGGCTGCGGATGAAACCGCGCGCGGCGCTGCAGACGTTCGCAGAGACGCTGAAAGAGCTGGCGCTGCCGATCTACTCTATCGGCATGGTGCTGGCGTTTGCCTTTATCTCTAACTACTCCGGGCTCTCTGCTACGCTGGCGCTGGCGCTGGCGCACACCGGGCAGGCGTTTACCTTTTTCTCACCGTTTCTCGGCTGGCTGGGCGTGTTTCTGACCGGATCGGACACCTCCTCCAACGCGCTGTTTGCCGCGCTGCAGGCGACCACGGCGCAGCAGATTGGCGTCTCTGATATCCTGCTGGTAGCCGCTAATACCACCGGCGGCGTGACCGGTAAGATGATATCGCCGCAGTCGATTGCGATCGCCTGCGCGGCGGTCGGGCTGGTGGGGAAAGAGTCCGATCTGTTCCGCTTTACCGTGAAACACAGCCTGATTTTTACCTGCATGGTCGGGGTGATCACCACGCTGCAGGCCTACGTGCTGACGTGGATGATCCCGTGAGCGCGCCGCTGCGCGAACGTCTCAGCGCCTGGATCAGCGCGCAGCAGCTGACGCCCGGCATGCGGCTGCCGGGCGAGCGCCAGCTGGCGGCGCTGCTGGGCGTCTCGCGCTCCTCCCTGCGCGAGGCGATTCAGCAGCTGATTAACAGCGGCGTGCTGATCAGCAAACGCGGCGGCGGCACCTGGCTGTGCCAGCCGCCGGAGCCCTGGTCAGAACAGCGTATCGTCGAGCCGATGCGTCAGCTGCTGGCGGCCGATCCCGACTACCGCTGGGATATTCTGGAGGCGCGCCACGCCATTGAGGCCAGTACCGCCTGGCACGCCGCGCTGCGCGCAACGGAAGCGGATAAAGAAAAACTGCGCTACGCCTTTGATGCGCTGCTGCGACTGAACGACTGCGGCGATCCCGATCTCGCCGCGCAGGCCGATCTGCGTTTTCATCTCGCCATCGCAGAGGCTTCACACAATCTGGTCTTACTGCAGACCATGCGCGGCTTTTTCGATTTGCTGCAGTCATCGGTACTGCACAGCCGTCAGCGCATGTATACCCAGCCGGTGATTTTTAACCGCCTCAATGAGCAGCATCAGGCAATGTTTGATGCGGTGATGGCAGGAGACGCCGCTGCCGCGCGTCAGGCGGCGATGGATCACCTCGGCTTTGTCCATACCACGATGAAAACGCTGCATGAAGATGAAGCGCGTCAGGCGCGCATCACCCGCCTGCCGGGCGAAACGGCAGCGACCCGTAAGGAGAACACCTGATGATTATCTCTGCTGCCAGTGACTATCGCGCCGCAGCGCAGCGCATTTTGCCTCCGTTCCTGTTTCACTATCTGGATGGGGGTGCCTATGCTGAGCATACGCTGCGGCGCAACGTGGCTGACCTTTCAGACGTCGCGCTGCGTCAGCGGGTGCTGAAAAATATGTCCGCGCTGAGTCTGGAAACCCGGCTGTTTAATGAGACGCTGGCGATGCCGGTGGCGCTGGCGCCGGTGGGGCTGTGCGGCATGTATGCGCGCCGGGGAGAGGTACAGGCGGCGCGGGCGGCGGCACAGAAGGGGATCCCCTTTACGCTCTCTACCGTCTCGCTCTGTCCTATCGAAGAGGTGGCGCCAGCCATCAACCGGCCGATGTGGTTTCAGCTCTATGTGCTGCGCGATCGCGGATTTATGCGTAACGCCCTGGAGCGCGCCAAAGCAGCCGGCTGTACAACGCTGGTGTTTACGGTCGATATGCCCACGCCGGGGGCGCGCTATCGCGATGCGCACTCCGGCATGAGCGGACCGCACGCCGCGCTGCGCCGCTACTGGCAGGCAGTAACCCACCCGCAGTGGGCGTGGGACGTCGGGCTGCACGGCCGGCCTCACGATCTGGGCAACATTTCAGCTTATCTCGGCAAACCCACCGGTCTGGAGGATTACATTGGCTGGCTGGCTAACAACTTCGATCCCTCTATCTCCTGGCAGGATCTGGAGTGGATCCGCGATTTCTGGGAGGGGCCGATGGTGATTAAAGGCATCCTGGATGCGGAGGATGCGCGCGATGCGGTGCGCTTTGGCGCTGACGGCATCGTGGTCTCCAACCACGGCGGACGGCAGCTCGATGGCGTGCTCTCGTCAGCGCGTGCGCTGCCGGCCATCGCCGATGCGGTTAAAGGCGATATCACCATTCTGGCAGACAGCGGCATTCGCAGCGGTCTGGATGTGGTGCGCATGCTGGCGCTCGGTGCCGACAGCGTGCTGCTGGGACGCGCCTTTATCTATGCGCTGGCGACGCACGGGCAGCGCGGCGTGGAGAATCTGCTCACGCTGATTGAAAAAGAGATGCGGGTCGCGATGACGCTGACCGGCGCAAAATCGATCGCGGACATCACCCAGGATTCGCTGGTGCAGGCTAACGCCCTGCTGAAAGAAGCGGGTTTACAGCCTGCGCGCCCGCGTGCGGTGCGCTGAGCCAGGCAAAACAGAGCGGGTTGTCTATACTCAGTGCTGTCCACTAACAGGAGGAATGACATGACCATTCACAAGAAAGGATCGGCCCATTGGGAAGGTGACATCAAAGGTAAAGGTACCGTCAGCACAGAGAGTGGCGTACTGGATCAGCAGCCGTATGGTTTTAATACGCGCTTTGAAGGCGAAAAAGGGACCAACCCGGAAGAGCTGATTGGTGCCGCACACGCTGCCTGTTTCTCCATGGCGCTGTCGCTGATGCTGGGCAATGCCGGCCATAAGCCGGAGAGCATCGACACCACCGCCGATGTTTCGCTGGACAAAAAAGGCGAAGGCTTTGCCATTACTAAAGTGGCACTGACCAGCACCGTGTCGCTGCCGGGCGTGGATAAAGATGCCTTTGATGAGATTATTCAGAAAGCGAAAGCAGGCTGCCCGGTATCACAGCTGCTGAATGCAGAAATCACGCTGGATTACACGCTGAATAACTGATTGCGTTACGCGCAACGGTCAATGTTTTAACAATGCGCCTGCGGGCGCATTGTTGTTTCTGCACTCAGGCATACTCTGCATCATGCAGCGCTTCGCGTACATTACGCAGGCTACTGCGCGCAATACGATACGCCTTGCGCGGATCGCCCGCCACAAACTCAAACGTGGGTGAATAGTAGAAGGGAAGCCAGCCATCGAAGCCATTTTCCCACTCCCAGCGCACCGGGCAGGGCCAGAGGATCCCATCATACAAAATGTAATAAACCCAGCGTCCGGCAGGACGGCGGGGGCGCGATTTCTTCATGGGATTCACAACGATGATAGTGTAAAACAGCTTATATTTTGAACCTTATTGCCAGCGCTTGCAATGGCGAACGGCTAAAATGTGAGCAATGCAGTAAATCCTGGCCTCATTTCAGCGATGAACCTCGCCACACAGCAAGACCACGTTAGGACGGACTTTATAGATGCGATTGGCCATGGTTTCACAGGCCGTTTTTGTCGGATAAATACGCTCTGATACCGGCAACGCGTCACAGGCATCGTGCCCGCAGGCACTCACTAATAGAACAAAACCAATCAGCATAACCGGGCTCCTTTAACACCTTCGCGCTGGTACGGAATGTGTGGCTGTGTGTTCCCTTTTTTGATCCAGTATAGACAATTGGCTCACAGGTCAATGAACACCCCGAGCGGCTTTTTTATCCGAACGGTCTGCCAGCAGCGCGCTGCGCATCCAAACCCGGCATAATCCAGGCTAAACTGTGCAGCTGACCCCTTTTAAACGAGTGAGAAAAGCATGTCTGATATTGCCCATCCTGCCAGCAGTCCAAAACAGGCTGCACTGCAGCTGGTTATCGAGCTGGTCCGTGCCGGAAAATTAAGCCCTCTGCATGGCGATGCGTCAAATATGATCTCCATTTATGAGCAGTTCAAGAGTCACTTTGAAGCGGATAAACATAAAGATTCTGCTATCTCCTGACAGCCTCAGCCGTCCGGCACGTTCTGCTGCAGCTAACCGATGCTGCGGCGACGGCCAGATGGCTGTTTCATACGATTATGCCCCTGTGCCTGTATAATCACTCTCCTGCACTATTTCTCTGCCAGTTAATTTATCCGGATTGAGTTTTGATATTTCTCACACTTTCTGTATCCAGATCTGAAACCGGTTGCAGAAAATCTTCTGGCTGTGTATTCGTTAATTAAACATCATTCAAAGGAAACGATCATGCCAAAGATTTTACTGTGCTGTGCCGCCGGAATGTCCACCAGCATGGTGGTGCAGAAAATGGAAAAAGCGGCAAAAGAGCAGGGGCTTGATGTGGAGATAAAAGCAGTAGGAATAGAGGAGTTTAACGAAGAAATTCAGGGTGTTGATTGCTGCCTGCTTGGTCCGCAAATTAAATATAAACTGGCTGATTTCGCCCCGATAGCCCAGCAGCTTAATAAGCCTATCGCCGTCATAAATAGCATGGATTACGGCATGATGAACGGCGAGAAAATATTAGCAGATTCATTAAAGCTGATTCACGCCTGAAAATAACGCCCGCACTCAAATAATTCTTCCGCCTGCGCAGCTGCTGCGCAGGTTAATTCTCTTGTTGCCTGTCGCAAGGAGCTTGCTCATGAGCAGCATCAGTGAATCTTTATTTGGCGTCATTGAAAATCGTATCAGCCCGTTCGCCGGACGCCTCTCCAGTCAGCGTCACGTTATCGCGATCCGCGATGGCTTTATCGCTTCTATGCCGTTTCTGATTGTCGGTTCGTTTATGCTGCTGTTTGCCCATCCGCCATTCTCTGCCGACAGCTCATGGGCTTTCGCACAGTGGTGGCTGGGTATGGTGCAGGCGCACGAAGCGCAGATCATGATGCCCTACAATATGACGATGGGCATTATGGCGCTCTACATCGCCAGTGCTATCGCCTATAACCTGGCCACCAGTTACAAAATGAATGGTTTTATGGCGGCGAGCCTGTCGCTGATGGCTTTTCTGGTGGTGGCCGCTCCCCAGAGTGATAAGACACTGCCGGTAGGCTCGCTGGGCGGGGAAGGGATTTTCACCGCGATTCTGGTGGCGCTGTTTGCCACAGAAATGATGCATTTCCTGCAGAAACACCATATCGGCTTTAAGCTGCCCGAGCAGGTTCCGCCGAAAATCCGCCAGTCGTTCGATCTGCTGATCCCGATTGTTGCCATTTTTCTCACGCTGTTTCCGCTCAGCCTGTGGGTGCAGGCGCAGTTTGGCATGCTGCTGCCACAGGCGATTATGGCCATCTTCGCGCCGGTCATCTCCGCATCTGATTCACTGCCTGCGGTGCTGATTGCGGTGCTGTTATGCCATATGCTGTGGTTTGCCGGCATTCATGGTGCGGTGATCGTCGGGGGCATTCTGCAGGCGTTCTGGCTGACCAATCTCGGACTGAATCAGCAGGCGCTGAACGCCGGTGAGCCGGTGATGCACGTGTTTATTGAACCTTTCTGGCAGTTTTTCATTGTGATAGGCGGATCGGGTTCCACTATGGGGCTGGTACTGCTTTATCTGCGCAGCCGATCGGCGCACCTGCGTTCAATTGGCAAACTGAGTATTGTGCCCAGCATGTTTAACATCAACGAGCCGGTGATATTTGGCTCACCGGTGGTGATGAATCCCATCCTGTTTATTCCGTTTCTGCTTGCGCCGCTGGTTAACGCCGTGATCGCCTGGACCGCCACCAAAACTAACCTGATTAATCACGTTGTCTCACTGGCACCGTGGACCACGCCCGCCCCGATTGGCGCCGCCTGGTCAACCGGCTGGGACTGGCGCGTGATCGTGCTGATTGCCGTGCTGGTGGCGATTGCCACGCTTATTTATTACCCGTTTTTCAAAATGTATGAGCGCCAGCTGCTGCAACAGGAGCAGGAGCAGGCCGCAGCGGCACAACTGGCTAAGGAGTCATGATGGAAATTGATGAAACCACGGTAATGGAGCTGATTATTCAGGCGGGAGAGGCGCGCTCCTGCGCCATGCAGGCGCTGCGTGCGGCGCGTAATCAGGCGTGGAGTGAAGCGGACGCACAGCTCACGGCCGCCACGCAGGCGGCGAAAGCGGCGCATCGTATCCAGACCGAACTGATTGGTGCTGATGAGGGCTGCGGCAAGATTCCGGTCAATTTAATTATGGTACATGCCCAGGATCATCTGATGAACGCCATGCTCTGTCGCGAACTGGCGGAAGAGATCATTCAGCTGCGTCGTGAACTGGCGGCGCAACAGTAAGGAGCAGCTATGCAGCATCATAATCCCGGTGCGTTTCCGGATGGATTTCTCTGGGGCGCATCAACGTCGGCGTATCAGGTTGAAGGCGCATGGAATACGGATGGCAAAGGGCCGTCAGTCATCGACCACGCGCGCTTCCGCGATAACGTCACTGACTTTACTGTCTGCAGCGATCACTACCACCGCTTTAAAGAGGATATTGCGCTGCTGGCCGAAATGGGATTGAAAACCTACCGGTTTTCGATTGCCTGGAGTCGCCTTTATCCCGACGGCGACGGCGAGCTTAATCCGGCTGGCGTGGCGTTTTACCAGCAGCTGATTGATGAAATCTGCCGGCAGGGTATTGAACCGCTGGTCACGCTCTACCATTTTGACCTGCCGTGGGCGCTGCAGCAGGCGGGCGGCTGGTCAAACCGGCGCACTGTCGCAGCGTTTGAGCGCTTTGCCGTCACCTGCTTTGAACACTATGGCAAACAGGTAAAATACTGGCTGACCATCAATGAGCAGAACATGATGATCCTCAAGGGCGAGGTCATCGGCACGCTGGCAGAAGGCACAGAAGATGTGCAGCGCAGCCTCTATCAGCAGAATCACCATATGATGCTGGCGCAGGCGCAGGCGATGATCGCCTGTCATCAGCGTCTGCCGGACGCAAAAATCGGTCCGGCGCCGAATATCTCCTGCGTTTACGCCGCCAGCTCACGGCCGGAAGATGGGCTGGCCGCCGATAATTTTTCAGCCATTCGTAACTGGCTCTATCTTGATCTTGCGGTGCACGGACGTTACAACGCGGTGGTGTGGGCCTTTTTACAGCAGCGTGGCTGGCTGCCGGAGATTGCGGCGGATGATATGGCGATCATTGCCGCGGGCAAACCCGATTTTATCGCGTTCAACTACTACGCCTCCGCTACCGTCAGCGCTGACCTGCCGGATGCGGCACGCGGTGAACTCAACAGTAAGCAGAAAGCCGATCAGCAGATGGCGGGTATCGACAGCACGGTGTATGTCGGCTGCAATAATCCGCATCTGTCGCAGAATCAGTTTGGCTGGTATATCGATCCGGTCGGCTTTCGCATCACCGCCCGTGAGATCTACGCGCGCTATGCGCTGCCGCTGATTGTCACAGAAAATGGCCTGGGCGCCTTTGATACGCTGGAGGCGGGCAACAAAGTACACGACGATTATCGTATCGCCTATCTGCGCGATCATCTGCGGCAGCTGCGGCTGGCGATTGCGGATGGCGTGGTGCTGTTTGGCTACTGCCCGTGGTCAGCGATCGATCTGGTCAGTACCCATCAGGGGATCGGTAAACGCTACGGCTTTATCTATGTAAACCGCGATGAACATGACCTGAAAGATCTGGCGCGCTATCGTAAAAAGAGCTTTTTCTGGTATCAGCAGCTTATTGCCAGCAACGGCGCTACGCTCGACGACGCGGTCAGCTACTGATCGCGCCGCGCGGGTCCGTCAGCAACCGACGCGCGTTCAATCAGCCGCCCGCTAAAGGGCGGTAACACGCTAACCGGCTTGCCTTCCAGCATGGCGACCAGCTGCGCCAGCGTGTGCTGGATCATTTCAGCAACCGGCACATGTACCGTGGTCAGCGGCGGCAGAAAAAAGGCGGCCATATTAATGTCATCGAAACCCACCAGAGAGACATCCTGCGGCAGCCGTTTTCCAGCCTCGTGCAGCGCCAGTGCCGCGCCCATCGCCATATCGTCATTACTCGCCATCAGCGCGCTGAACGCGATCTGCGACGCCAGCAGCTGCTGTGTGGCCAGCTGACCGCTGAGCGAGGTCCATGCGCCCTGGATGACCCGGCCAGGCTCAAAGGGTAGCTGATGGGCAGCCAGCGCCTGCTGATAGCCCGCCAGCCGTGCGGCAGCGGTGGGCGAGCCCGGCAGGCCAGTAATAAAGGCGATATCCTGATGCCCGCGCTGGATCAGATACCGTACGGCATCAAAGGTATTCTGCTGATGTGTGGCCCAGACGCAGTGTTCTGCATGCTGCGTCAGCTGCCGGTTTACCACCATAATCGGAATGGCGTGCTGCTCAATCAGCGCTTCCAGCGCGGCCGTATCCAGAAAGCGCGGATAGATAATGATCGCGTCACAGCGCAGATCGAGCAGAAATTCAATGGCCGCCCGTTCATCGTCGGCGCTGGTTTTACCGTCCGCCAGAATCAGCTGGCGCCCGTAGTTATTGGTCAGGGTGGCGGTCTGATAAAGCAGCTCGCTGAAATAGGGGCCATTGAACAGGGAATGGGTGACAATCAGACCAATATTCTGTGACTTCTGCGTTGCCAGACTGCGTGCCAGCAGGTTAGGACGATAGCCGGTCTCTTCGATCGCCTGAAATACTTTCTGCTGTGTCGCTTTACTGACGTAGCGCGTACCCGCCAGTACGCGCGATACGGTGGCTTTAGAGACGCCAGCCTTCCGGGCCACATCCAGCATTGTAATCATTTTTCCGTCCCATCATCCCTTCACGTGTAAGTGTGATAGTAACTGAAAATGCGCGGCGGCAGAGGAGTGCCCAGGTAAACAGTGAAGCCGATCAGGCAAAGAACCAGGCGGGCAGGATCGCAATCAGATTATTCAGCGTATGCAGGAAAATGGGCAGGGCGAGGTTATTACTGCGCAGGCGCGCATAGCAGAGCAGCAGCGAAAAGAGCGTCAGCGCTACCAGCGTTTCCCAGTGCACATATTGCGTATGCAGCGCCGCAAACAGCAGCGACGTCAGCAGCATGCAGGCGAAGCGGCTGCGGGGCGCCCAGAGCAGAAACGCCTGCAGCAGGAAGCCGCGAAACAGCACTTCTTCAAATACCGGCGCCAGCAGTACTGCCGTCAGCAGCAAAATCAGCATTGAGTTGCGCCCCTGCTGGCTCTGCTCAATCAGCCAGCCCTCCGGCTGTAAAAACTGCGTCTGAGCCACCATCAGCAGAAACAGGGCACCAATAAACAGCAGCGTCTGCAGAGGCCGCAGGGCACCCAGCGGAATATCGCTGCGCCGCTGACAATAAAAGCGGTAGAGCGGATAGATCACGGCGAACTCAAACAGGCAGAGTACCGGCACCAGCAGGCCATCATTCCGCAACGCACTATAGTTGGGAAAGAGCGTGATCAGCATCGTTACGAGGTAATAGACAACAAAGCAGCCCGCATAAAACAGGGTTAAGGTGACTTTGTCGGATTGAGTATCCATAGGCGACTCAGCGGGCAGGGGGAATGGCATAGTAGCAATGGCGCTGAGTGCTGTCGAGGTGCGCGATCTCAGATTTCAGTACCACCTGAGCTTTACAATAAAAACCAGGCACGGCGGGCAGATACCCGACGGGCGTGCCTGGCGGTCACCGGCCAGCGCGTTAACGAACGCGAACAGCCACGAACGTCATCAGAATAGCGCAGCCGATAAAAATCATGAGTTCCATAGTAAGCCTCCTCAGATGATTCTTAGAAATGATAGTTTTTTTCTGGGCAAAAGTGAGTCATTTAGTGCGATTAATCCTAAACTGGTCGCAGAAAATAGCCGTTTCCGGCGTGTAAACGGGCATTTTTTCAGCCGTTAGCGTTCGTTTAGGCGCCGCGCTTTGCTACTCTCAGAGGCGACATTGTTATCTGTTCGAAGGAGAGAGTTGTGACGCATTGTGGAAAAGTCCTGTTGCTAACCGCTGCCATGGCCTTGAGCGCCTGTCAGTCTGCCGGCAAAACCAGTACCCAGGCTGAGGCCAGCGTGGATCCGGAAACCGATCAGTGCCGCGCATCGCAGTATCAGCATTTTGTCGGCCAGCCGCTGACTGCAATCGGCAGCCAGAAATTTGCGGGTCCGGTACGCGCGATCCCCTGGAACGGTGCCGTCACCATGGACTTTAATCTGCACCGGCTCAATTTCATGGGCGATAAAGAGGGCAATATCACCCGCGTCTACTGCGGCTGACATCAGACGGACACGCGACTGTCATCGGGTTGTCATGCCCGGCGGCGAGGATACTCTGACAAACAGAGATCGCCTCGTCATCTCAGACATGCACTGTTCGTCTTGTTTCTTCCCGCTGCGGCGGGAATTTTTTTAACCGGCGAACGCGCTACTGCAACAAGAGGTAATGATGAAAAGATTTTCAGGCTTTCTGCTGTTAACGCTGCTGGCCCCGCTGGCGCATGCATCCGGCGAAGCTGCCTGGCAGGAAAATGAGCAGCAGAGCCGTCAGGCGTGCCTGCTGGCCAGTACGCTGGCGCAGGCGAAAATTGTGGGTAAGCCGGTGCAGTTTGACGACCGCACCGGTTATGACGCGCTGCTGCTGCAGGGACGCTATCCGCAAAAGCACATGAAAAACCGCACCGGACGTGAACTCTGCCTCTACCATCGTCAGAGCGGTAAAGCCGTCGTCAGCGAAGCCGATCAGCTGCGGGTCGCAAAATAAATCATCCCTCAGGCTCCCGGCTCGCTGCCCAGTAATTGTGCCAGCAGCGTCCGGTAGCTCTGCAGACGCTGCTCATCGCCCTCAAACTCCAGCTTTTCAATGACCCGCGCAATAACCGCTTTACTGGTCGCAGGCTGCCCCTCGGCCATCAGTTCCCGCATAATAGCCGCCAGCAGATCGCTCTCATGCGGCACGTGCCAGGCAGGCGTGTTGAAGTAGTCGGTAATCGCCCGACTGGCGCTGTCAGGATAGGTTCTCATGGCTGACCTCCGCAGAGACAACACGGCGTGCCGCCAGCAGGCGGCAGCAACAGAACCTGAACGGCATGCCCGCAAATGTGGCCGCGCGTCTGGTTATTTTTTAAACATAGTTGCGCGCCGTAAGCTTGTCAGCAACGTTTCGTCATATTTTTTCACATTTGCCGATCGTCCTGATGCAGCGTCAGCATCATCTGCCAGCGCTGCTGCGTCAGCAGGAATTCCGGGCTGACGCTCGGGCTCCAGGAGTCATCGCCGCCAACTCCCATATGAAAACCATCAAGATGCAGCCAGCAGCCTGTTTCCGGTTGCAGCAGATGACGATGTGACGTATCGCGCAGCTGCTCAAGACTGTAGCGACTGAGTGAAAAGGCGAAATCACCGCTGATTTGCCAGCTGCCGCTGTCGAGCTGCCGGGTACCGCAGCGCAAGCCGTTTTCACCGGGGAAAACATAGTCGGTGGTGAGATCGGCAAGCGGCAGCTGCCAGCGGGAGAACTGCGCTGCCAGCTGGCGATCCGGATAGTTTTCGTGAGGACCCAGACCCAGCCAGCTGACCTGCTGCGGCGAGCGCGCCAGCTGGCAGCGCCAGCCGATACGCGCCGGCGGCGGTAATCCGGCGGCCTGCTCCACCGTCAGGGAAAGCGTAACCTCACCGCGGGCGCTGATAAAGTAGCGCTGGTGCGTGGTAAAGCAGACCTGCTCCTGCACGCGCCACTGATGCCAGCTTTCAATCTGTACCCCGTGCGCCAGGCTGTCGGCCTGCATCGCCAGCAGCACCGGTTCAAGCTCTTCGTAGCCGGCGCGCCGCCAGCGCTCGACCCAGGCGTTGGGATCCACGCTGGCTGCTTCACTGGTGCCGATATCGTTGTCAATCGGCGCGCGGACAAAGCAGGGCTGCAGCGGCGTCAGCAGGGTCTGCTGCTCACCCACCAGCCACGCGGTCAGCTCACCGCTGAGGCGCGAGAAGCGCCAGCGCTGCTGCGCGATCGCCACTTCAATCTCCTCCGGCTGCATAAGCAGCTGCGGCGCACTGTCGCCAATCGCCGGCAGGCGCAGCGGCAGCGCGGCAGGCAGCTGCCACTGATCCCACGCCACGCGGGCGTCAGCGTCGGACCAGGCGGTAGCGTCCGGCTGATGCACCGCAACATTCAGCCACGCGGCACCCTGCAGGCCTGACGGCAGCGCAATCTCAATCTGCTGACTGCCCTGCGGCGCAATATCGAGCGGCACCGTGCCGGTCGCAACCGGTACGCCGTCCTGCTCAATGCACCAGCGCAGCTGCTCGTTATCGCTGTGCCGGAACAGATATTCACTGGTAACGGTGATGCGGCCCGGCTGCGTGGCGTCGTGGTCAAAGCGGAAAAACTGCTGCGCGCGCTGCGCCTCAAACAGGGCGGGGTGCGGCGATCGATCAGCATAGACCAGGCCATTCATACAGAACTGACGATCGTTGGGGGTGTCGCCAAAATCGCCGCCGTACGCCTGCCAGGCATTACCGCTGCTGTCGTAGCGCGTCAGGCTCTGATCGGCCCAGTCCCAGACAAAGCCGCCCTGCAGACGCGGAAACTCACGGAACGCCTGCCAGTATCTGGCAAAGCCGCCAAAGCTGTTCCCCATTGCGTGCGCATATTCACACAGGATCAGCGGGCGCTGTTCACCCGGCAGGCCAATCCACTTTTTCAGCGACCACTTGGGCACGGCCGGGAAGGGCTGATCCTGATCGACCCGCGCATACATCGGGCAGATAATATCGGTTGCATTGCTGTCTGCGCCGCCTCCCTCATACTGCACCGGACGCGTTGTGTCGCTGCTTTTAACCCAGCGGTAGAGGGCGTCATGCGTGCTGCCATGTCCGGATTCATTGCCCAGCGACCAGATAATAATGCAAGCGTGGTTGCGGTCGCGCTGTACCATACGCGTAACCCGCTCGCTGAAGGCGGCAAACCAGCGCGGATCGTCAGAGAGCCGGTTCATCGGCTGCATACCGTGCGTTTCAATATTTGCCTCATCCACCACATAGAGACCATAGCGATCGCACAGGCGATACCAGAGCGGATGGTTAGGATAGTGGGCGCAGCGCACCGCATTGAAGTTATGCCGCTTCATCAGCACGATATCGCGGCGCATGCTGGCCTCATCCACTACCTGACCGCGTTCCGGATGGTGTTCATGGCGGTTAACGCCGCGGATCAGCAGCGGCTGGCCATTCAGGCAGAGCTGGCCCTGCTCAATGCTGACGCGCCGGAACCCGACATCATACGCTTCCGCTTCCAGTACCTGCTGCTGCGCATCCAGCAGTGTGACCACCGCGCGGTAAAGGTGGGGCGTCTCCGCGCTCCAGAGCCGTGGCTGACTCACCGGCAGCCGCAGCGTGGCCCGCTCCGGATAGCGTCCGCGCTCATCAATAATGGCGCTGCCGGGCGCCTGCTCCTGCGTGCCGATGCAGGTATCGCCCAGCCACAAAGAGACGCGAATATGGCAGCCTGCCAGCGCGGTCTGGCTGGCATCAAGCTTGACGCTGACGCGCAAGTCACCCTGCGAATACTCCGGGCTGAGCACGGTTTCAAGCTGGATATCCGCGAAGCGGACGTCCGGTTTATGCAGCAGCGTCACATCGCGGAAAATGCCGCTCATGCGCCACATATCCTGATCTTCCAGATAGCTGCCGTCACACCAGCGCAGCACCATCACGGCCAGGCGATTTTCGCCTGCCTGCAGCGCGGCGCTAAGGTCAAACTCCGCCGGCAAACGGCTGTCCTGAGAGTAGCCAAGCCAGTGTCCGTTACACCACACAAAGCAGGCCGAATTAACACCGTCAAAAATAATGCGCGTCTGGCCCCGCTGTAGCCACCGATCATCAACGGTAAATGTGAGCGAATAGCATCCGGTAGGGTTGGCCTGCGGCACAAACGGCGGATTAACCGCAATAGGGTACTGCACATTGGTATAAACTGGCGCATCATAACCGTACAGCTGCCAGTTAGCCGGTACCGGAAGCGCCGTAGCATCCGGCAGATCCTGCTGCAGCCAGCTCTCCGGCACCGCTTCAGGCTGGGTAAAATAGCTGAACTGCCACTCACCGTTCAGCGACTGCAGGGAAGGCGACGGGCGATCCTCGCGGGCGGCCTGTTCATCGCGCCAGCTGGCAAAGGGCGGATGGGTATCGAGACGGTGCAGGCTGGTGATAACCGGATTTTCCCAGTCGCGACGCGCCAGAATAGCCGCTAAGGAGAGCGCAGAAGTCATGATGATATCTCTGAAATTGTAATGCGCTCACATTGATGGAAATAGCATCAGCTGTAAAGCGGTCTTTGCTGAAACCGTGACAAAAAAGCAGGATCTGCAGCAGGCTGCCTGCAGCAGCAAAACGTTTCGCCATTAGATGTTGAATTGTTACGCTTTTTTAAGGCTTATTTATTCACAAAAGTGAGGGAAAGCGCTTGTTGTTTTCTTCTGCTCAGTGCTAACGTCAGCACTCCTTTCCTTATCGAGTTCATTGCATGAAAAATCTGGTTGCAGAACTCCTGCTCAGGCTGGCGGAGAAAGAAGAGGCGTCCAAAGAGCTGGTGGTACAGATCGAGGCGCTGGAGATAGTACTGACTGCCATGCTGCGCCAGCTGGATGCGGAACAGCACCATCAAATCGCCAGCGCGATTAAAAACGCGATGCCGCCCGCCGCGCCGGTTGCTGAGAGCGCTGATGCGGTGCTGCTGCGAAATTACATCGAAAAATTACTCAAATACCCTCGCCAGTAAGCGCGCGTAAGCGATTTGCCGCTGTTTTACTGATTTTCGTGCCAGACTGATAAAGCCCCCCTACACGGAGATCCCGGCAATGAAAAATTCGTTACTGATTCTGACTGGCGCTGCGCTGCTGTTTACCGTCGGCAGCGCCGGCGCTGCAGAAAAAACGCCGCAGCAGGAGAAGATGGCGCGCTGTAATCAGCTCGCCGCCACGCAAAATCTGAAAGGCGATGAGCGCAAAACGTTTATGAGCGACTGCCTGAAAAAAGAGAGCAAGCTCGGCAATATGACGCCGCAGCAGCTGAAAATGAAAAGCTGCAACAGTGCAGCCGGGGAAAAAGATCTCTCGGGCGATGCGCGCAAAACCTTTATGAGCACCTGCCTGAAAAAAAGCGCCTGATGATAAAAGCGGCATCTGATTAATGACTTAGCTGCCGCTTGCTTTATTTTTCCTGCCAGTTTCCCACGCTTTGCCACACTTACTCTTTGCAGGGGTTTGTCATCCCGCATCCGAAAATAATAAAGGAGCAAGGTGTGAGCTATCAATCTATCACAGAGCTTAACGCGCTGGCGCAGCAGCAGCCCGTGCCGTTCAGCGTGGGCGAGACCGACATTATTTTGATCCGCGATGGCGATCAGGTGCAGGCGTTTCAGGCCAAATGCCCGCACGCCGGCGCGCCGCTGGCGGAAGGGGCCGTCTGTGACGGCAAACTGATCTGCCCGTGGCACAAAGCGGTATTTCAGCTGCAGGATGGCAAAATGTGTGAACCGCTGGCGCTGGCCAACCTGACGCGTTATCCGGTGCGGATCGAGCAGGGCAAGGTGCTGGTCAGTGAACAGCCGCTTTCTGAGGCATCCGCACCCGCTGCGGCAGATAGCGCGCCAGTCTATGTCATTCTCGGCAGCGGAGCGGCGGGCGCCGCGGCAATCTGGACGCTGCGCGATGAGGGATTCAGCGGACAGATTATTCGTATCGAGCGGGAGGCCGCGGCCCCGTATGACCGTACCGCGCTCAGCAAGTTTGTGCCGTCGGGCAAAATGGCTATTGAGGATGTCCCTGCGCTGCTGGAGCAGGATGTGCTGGGGCCGGTCGAACTGCTGCAGGATGAGGTGGTGCAGCTGCAGGCGCGTGCAAAGACGCTAACGCTGAAAAGCGGAGAGCAGGTGAGGTTTGACCGGCTGCTGGTGGCGACCGGCGGCGTACCGCAGGCGCCGGATATTCCCGGCCGGGATCTGGCCGGCGTTCACCTGCTGCGTTCGCGCGATCAGGCTGAGGCGCTGCTGAACGATGTCGATGAAACGCAGGAGCTGGTGATTGTCGGCAACAGTTTTATCGGTATGGAAGTTGCCGGAGCGCTGCGCAGTCGTGACGTCAAGGTCACCGTGGTTGCCCGCCAGCGTCTGCCGTTTGTAAAACAGTTTGGCAAAGAGATAGCGGAGCATTTTTATGCGCTGCACCGCAGCAACGGCGTTATCTTTGAGCAGGGTGAGCCGGAGGCGCTGGAGGGAGAGCGTGAAGTCACTGCGGTACGCCTGAAAGGAGGCAAAACGCTGCCCGCGCGGCGGGTGCTGCTCGGCACCGGCGTCAGACCTGCAACCGGGTTTGTGCATGACTTAACGCTGCAGGAGGATGGCAGCCTCCTGACCGATCGCCAGCTGCGGGTTACGGATAGCGTCTGGGTCGCCGGCGATATCGCCACCTATCCCACCGCTGATGGCGAACAGCGCATTGAGCACTATCGCGTGGCTCACCAGCAGGGGCGCATTGCCGCGCTGAATATGCTGGATAAGCAGATTGAGTACGACCGCGTACCTTTTTTCTGGACGGCGCACTACGGCACCCGTTACGAATATCTCGGGCATGCCGAAGAGTGGGATGAATATCGTCTGCTGGGTTCGCTGGATGACCAGACGTTTATTGCGTTCTACTGCCAGCAGGGGAGAATTGCAGCGGTCTGCTCGGCCGGATTGTACACGCTTACCGCCGCGCTAATCGAACAGATGCAGCAGCCGCTGACGCTGGCGCAGGGCGTGGCGCTCTATAAGCAGTACACCGCGTAACTGCCCGGCTTAATTCCGGTCCTCAGTTCAGGAAAGAGGACCGGATCGCCGGCAGAAGAGGGCTGCGATTACGCTTTGCTCAGCGCCTCTGACTTCGCCATGCAGCGCTGCATGGCGTTCATCACCGCCGCGCGAAAACCATTCTCTTCCAGCGCTTTTACCGCCTCAATCGTCGTGCCGCCGGGCGAGCAGACCTGATCTTTTAGCTCAGCAGGATGTGTGCCCGTCTCGATGACCATCTGCGCAGCACCTTTCACCGCCTGCGCGGCAAACTCATACGCCTGCGCACGCGGCATGCCGCCCAGCACGGCAGCATCGGCCATCGCTTCAATAAACATAAATACATATGCCGGAGCAGAGCCGCTGACGCCCACAACCGCGTGGATCAGATACTCTTTGACCACGGCGGCTTTACCGAAACTTTCAAAAATAGCGACGATATCGTCCACTTCCTGCGGCTCCACCAGCACGTTAGGTGTCACCGAGGTCATGCCCTCATTGACCAGCGCTGGCGTATTGGGCATCACCCGCACAATTTTGCGATCGTGACCCAGCACGCCGGCCAGCGAATCCAGCGTCACGCCTGCGGCAATCGAGACCACCAGCGCATCCTTCTTCATCACGCCCGCCAGATCGCTGAGCACTTTCAGAATCACATCAGGTTTGACCGCGCCAAACAGGATATCCGCCTCGCGCGCCAGTGCTTCTGCGCTCTCCGCCGCGCTGATCCCGTACTGCTGCGCCATCTGCTGGTTGGTTTCCGCTTTGCGGTCCCATACCAGAATATTGGCCGGGGCGATAAGCCCGCTGTTGACCAGGCCGCTGATAATCGCCCGGGCCATATTGCCGCAGCCGATAAAGCCGATTTTTTTCTCCAGCATCGCTCTCTCCTTAATCGTATTGATTTCGCTGCGGGTTAGCTTACGTCAGCGCTCGTGAATAACAAGTGCCGGCAAAATATCGATTGCCTTTCCTGACCAGCGCGGCAAGATCGCGCCTGTTATTCATTACAGGGAAACCATTATGTCAATCTGGGTCGATGCTGACGCCTGTCCGGTGGTCATTAAAGAGGTACTTTACCGCGCTGCCGAACGGACAAAAGTGACGGTGACCTTTGTCGCTAACCAGCCGCTGCGCGTGCCGCCTTCACCCTTTCTGAAGACGCTGCAGGTCGCGGCCGGTTTTGACGTGGCGGACAATGAAATTGTGAAGCGCGTGCAGCCCGGCGAGCTGGTGATCACCGGCGACATTCCGCTGGCGGCGGAAGTGCTGGAAAAAGGGGCTGCCGCGCTGAATCCGCGCGGCGAGCGTTACTCGCCTGATACCATCCGGCAGCGCCTGACCATGCGCGATTTTATGGAAACGATGCGCGCCAGCGGCATTCAGAGCGGCGGCCCGGCGGCGCTGAGCCCGCGTGACCGCCAGCTGTTTGCCAACGAACTCGACAAGTGGCTGCGTCAGCGCTGATCAGACAAAGCTGTCATCATCATCAAAGCCGCCGTTGTCAAAATCATTCAGATCGCTGTTGTCGGCAAAGCTGTTGTCATTCCAGCTGCTGTTGTCACTGAGAAACGCATTGCTGCTGTCGTTGCCGTTGAACGTATCCAGGTTCTCATCCACCTGCGGCAGCGCCGGTTCGTTGATAATATTCACGATCTCTTCCGGCTGCGAGTGATGAAACAGGCTGGTGAGCATATCCGCCATCACCACGCCACCTGCCACGCCCACAGCCGTCTGCAGCGCGCCGCCGAGAAAGCCCGTGCCGCGGGCCGGTGCGGCTGGCTGCTGCGCATACTGCGGGGGCGGGCTGTTCCAGCCAGGCTGCTGCTGCTGCGGTTGCTGCTGACGCGAACCGCCGCCAAATAAACCGGAAAGAAAGCCGCCGCTCTGCTGCGGAGCCTGCTGCTGTGCCTGGTTATTTTCCAGCTCGGTGATGCGGGCATTCAGCTTTTTCAGCGCAGCTTCCTGAATCAGAATCGCCTGAGCCATGTAGTAGGGCGCGTCGGGCTGGTTCTGCAGATGCTGACGGATAAGCTGTTCCGCGCCCGCATCGCGCGGGCCACTCTGCTCACCGGCCTGTTTTAACCGGCTAAAGAGATTTTCAATGAGTTGCTGTTCCTGATTTTGCATGGTGAACCTCCGTTGGCGTTAAGGCTATCTATATGCGGGCAGGGGGCGCGAAAGTAAATCACTGACGTGGTAAGCAAATGTTGCCCGCTTACACCGCCCGGGTAATGCACAAAATGCGCATGGTTTTTCGCTGTAAATTCAGTGAGCTAATTATAGCAGCCGCCAGAGTGCGCGTATTTTGTGCTTCGAAACTGGCTGCTGAAATAAAATCCGGATATTATGCGACGCATTATTGACCTGATCGCCTGCCGGCGCGGCAGAGCACGGCGGAGAATAAGCCCGGATGTCATTACCCATCTATCTTATCGGCGCACGCGGATGCGGCAAAACCACTATCGGCCAGGTGCTGGCGCGCATGCTGAATTACACCTTCTGCGATACCGACCACTACCTGCAGCAGGCCGCGCAGCGCAGCGTGGCTGAAATTGTTGCCAGTGAAGGCTGGGAGAGCTTCCGCGCGCGCGAAACCGAGGCGCTGCGCGCCGTCACCACGCCAGCAGCGGTGATAGCCACCGGCGGCGGGATGGTGCTGGCTGAAGTGAACCGCCGCTTTATGCGCGAGCGGGGGCATGTGATCTGGCTCAGCGCACCGGCGGAAGCGCTGGCGAACCGGCTGCAGCAGCAGCCTGAAACCGCGCAGCGGCCCACGCTTACCGGCCAGCCAATTGCCGAGGAGATGGATGAGATCCTGCGCCTGCGCGCGCCGCTCTATCAGCAGGCGGCCCACTATCAGGTTGATGCCATGCAACCGCCAGAGCAGGTTGCAGAACAGATAATACGTTCGCTCGCGCTGGCCCGCGCCAGCTGATTTTTATCAGAAAACTCCCGCTTTACTGGCATCAATGCATGCTGGTCTATACTCAGTAACAGGCAGCGGATCGCCACTGCCGTGTGGAACACTGATAAGAGAGGGAAAACGATGCCATCCAGACCACCCTATCCGCGTGAAGCCCGTGTTGTGGCCGTCGAAAAAGGGCCCGAAGGTAAAAAAGTTACCTGGTATGAACTGCGTGCCGATCATCCTAAAGAGAACTCCCTGATCAGCGAGCATGAATCTGAGCAGGAAGCGCAGGATGCGAAAGATCGCTACGAAGATGTGGAAAAAGAATAAGCCGCACTGGCAGGGACGCCAGTGAATTCTCCGCACTCTCCTGAATTTTCCTGCCGCTGCGCCAGCAGCGATTTATTTGCGTGACACCCTGAGGGCTTCCCTTGTAATCTGCTGATAACCTTCATGTGCTGCGAGGAAAAAGCATGCTCAATGTCAGTGATTATTTCGACGGAAAAGTGAAATCGATCGGGTTCGACAGCGTGACCATCGGCCGCGCCAGCGTAGGCGTTATGGCTGAAGGCGAGTACACCTTTGGCACCGGCCAGCCGGAAGAGATGACGGTGGTGAGCGGCGCACTGAAAGTGCTGCTGCCAGGTGAGGCGGAGTGGAAGTGGTATGAGGCGGGCAGCACATTTAATGTCCCTGGCCACAGTGAGTTTCATCTGCAGGTAGCTGAGCCTACCTCCTATCTCTGCCGCTACCTGTAAACGGCGCAAGAGAGACAGAGCTGCAACCTTCAGGCTGCAGCTTTTTTTATGCCTGATTAGCGTGGTGCTTCGCCGCCGAGTGCGTCGGTCAGGCTGGCTATCAGCGCAGCGAGTTCGCCGGTCATCAGCGTAAAGTCAGCGTCAAAGCGCAGAGCGAAATCCTCGCGATCGATATCATCATTCTGTTCACGCAGCGTATCGCTGAATTTCAGGCGCTTTACTGAACCATCATCAGCAATCACAAACTGAATTCGCTCCTGCCAGTCGAGCGCCAGTCTGGTCACCACTTTGCCCGCTTCAATGTGGTTGGCGATCTCATCGGAGATCAGATCCTGCTTCTTGCAGCGGATCACGCCGCCATCTTCCAGCAGCGCTTTCAGCTCCGCCTCATCCATCAGGGCGTAGCCTGCGGGCAGGTCGCCGCCGCGCACCCACTCCGTCAGCGTCAGCTCAATCGGCTTCTCCATGGTCAGCGGCACGACCGGCAGCGAGCCGAGACTTTTGCGCAGCAGCGCCAGCGTATCTTCCGCTTTTTTGGCGCTGGCGCAGTCAACAGCGATCAGGTTATTGACCGTATCGATCCACAGAAAGGTCTGACTGAAACGGCTGAAAGCACGTGGCAGCAGGCTGTGCAGCACTTCATCTTTCAGCGAATCTTTTTCGGTTTTCTTCAGCTTGCGGCTCTGTTCCGCCTCCAGCTTCTCAATTTTGGCATCCAGCGCCTGCTTCACGACCGGTGAAGGCAGAATTTTCTGCTCGGTACGGGCGCAGATCACTATCTGTCCGTTGACCTCATGGGCCAGCGCTTCCCCGCGGTTACCCATCGGCGATACCCAGCCGGTCTGGGCCATATCCTGACTTCCGCACGGTGAGAACGTAAATGCATCAAGCTGTTTTTCCAGATCGTCTGCGGACAGCGGAAGGTCACGATTCAGACGATAAACCATCATATTTTTAAACCACAACATCGGGATTCCTTACCGTGGGTGCGATCGGGCGCACAAGTCTCAAACAGGGAGCGCGCATGATAGCGAAACCTGCGCCGGGTTTCATTGCCTTTCCCGAATCGCCCCTCTACTGTATCTCCACCCCATGTGAATAATGAGGAATAACCCGTGCGTATCGGTATCGATTTAGGCGGCACCAAGACAGAGGTTATTGCTTTATCGGATGACGGCACGCAGCTGTTCCGTCATCGCGTGAATACCCCGCGCAACGACTACGCTGCTACGGTCGGCGTGATGGCGGATCTGGTTCGTCTGGCCGAAGCGCAGACCGGAGAGCGGGGCAGCGTCGGGGTCGGTATTCCCGGCTCGATTTCGCCCTATGCGCAGCGGGTTAAAAATGCCAACTCCACCTGGCTGAACGGACAGCCGCTGGATAAAGATCTGGCGCAGGCGCTGAGCCGGGAGGTGCGTATTGCCAATGATGCAAACTGTCTGGCGGTCTCTGAAGCCACCGACGGCGCCGGCGCCGGTCAGCCGCTGGTGTTTGCGGTGATCATCGGCACCGGATCCGGCGCGGGGATCGCCATGAACGGCGTGTCGCGTATCGGGCTCAATGGCAACGCCGGCGAGTGGGGGCACAATCCGCTGCCGTGGATGGATGCCGATGAGCAGCGCTTTCAGCAGGAGGTGCCGTGCTACTGCGGCTTACGGGGATGTATTGAAACCTTTGTCTCCGGAACCGGTTTTGCTACTGATTACCAGCGATTAAGCGGGCAGGCGCTCAGCGGTGCGGAGATTATGCAGCTGATTGCGCAGCAGGATCCGCTGGCGGAGCAGGCGATGAACCGCTACGAACAGCGGCTGGCGAAAGCGCTGGCGCAGGTGGTGAATCTGCTCGATCCCGACGTAATTGTGCTGGGCGGCGGAATGAGCAATGTGGACCGTCTGTACCAGACGCTGCCCGGCCTGATGCAACCCTGGGTGTTTGGCCGCGAGTGTGAAACGCCGGTGCGTAAAGCGCTGCACGGTGATTCCAGCGGCGTTCGCGGCGCAGCGTGGCTCTGGCCGCTGGAGGGACAGGCGACGTTATGACTTACGCGGTGCAAAGCCAAACCACGCTGGCTGGGTGCGATCGGGCGGCGGCGGTAGCGCGGCGGACTGGCCAACCAGCTGCCAGGCGCGCAGGCACAGCGCCTCATCTCCCTGCGTCTGGGTAACGGCAAAGCGCCCGCTGGCCTGCCACTCCAGCCGCAGCCAGCACTGCTGTCCGGCGTAGTGCGCCGCATCGCGAAACTGCTGGTTAAGCTGATGCTGAACGCTGCGCGTCCAGTGGCAGGAGGCGCTTTCCGGTGCCACGTCCGGCTCGCACAGGTTGCTTAAGGCGGCTGGCGGCGTGGCAGGCGGACGGGCGCAGCCAGTCAGCGTCAGCGCTGCCAGCAGCAGACCGGCTGCGGCGGCGATCAAGTTTATTCTCATAACAGAACCTGAAAAACGGGAGCCAGCCGCTGAGTCTACCGCGCGCCGGGCGGAAAGCTATGGCATTCCTCTGACTCTCTGCAGAACCAGAATCAGTCGCAGGTTACTCCCCCGGCAGCTGCAGCTTGCTGTATCCCAGACCATTCATTTTCCGCACCCGGATCTGAACCGGGATACGCTCTTTCATCGCCTCAACGTGGCTGATCACGCCGATGGTTTTCCCGCTGGCGTTAAGCGCATCCAGCGCGTCGAGTGCGGCATCGAGCGTCTCAGCATCCAGCGTGCCAAACCCTTCATCAAGGAACAGAGATTCGATGCGGGTTTTGTGGCTGACCAGATCGGAGAGCGCCAGCGCCAGCGCCAGACTCACCAGAAAACTCTCACCGCCCGAAAGCGTCCGGGTATCGCGGGTTGCGTCCGCCTGCCAGGTATCCACCACCTCAAGCTCCAGCTCATCGCTGAGGCGTCGCTGCAGCAGATAGCGACCATGCAGGCGATCGAGCTGACGATTCGCCAGCCAGACCAGATGATCCAGCGTTAACCCCTGCGCAAACCGGCGGAACTTGTCACCTTTGGCTGAACCGATCAGATCGTTGAGGCGGCTCAGCTGCACCAGCTCAGCTTCATCGGCGGCGATCTCTGCCAGCAGCGCCTGCTGCTGCTGACGCAGGTGTGCATCACTCTGCAGCTGCTGCTGCGCTTCTCCCTGCTGGCGCGCGTTATCACGCAGCGCCAGGCGTAATGTCTCCAGCTGCTGGCTGAGAGCGGCAGCCTGTTCATCATTGAAGCCAGCGGGACGCTGCTGCTGATGCTGCGCCAGCCGCTGCTCCAGCTGTTCATAAAGAGCAATCTGCTGCAAACGCTGCTGCTCCAGCTGCTGCAGACGGGCGCGCAGCGGCAGCAGCACCTCTTCCGGCAGCAGCGCCGCGTGCAGTGCTGCTTCATCAGCAAATTCGCTCTGCCGCAGCGCCTGGCTGAACTGCTGTTGCGCCTGCTGCAGGCGCTCCGTCAGGGCGGCCTGCTGGCTGTACGTCTGCGCCAGCTGACCCTGCAGGCTGTGCAGTCCGCTTTGCGCCTGCTGCCACTGCTGCAGCGCCCCTGCCAGCGCCTGTTCCAGCTGCTGCAGTAGCGTGTGCTGCTGCCGGCGCGCCTCCGTTACGCTGCGCGTGCCAAACAGCTGGCTGCGCTGCTGCTGCAGATCCTGCTGCTGCTGCTGCATCAGCGTCAGAGCGTGCTGCAGGCTCTCCTGCTGCTGCTGTTCACGCTGCAGCGTCTGCTGCAGGCTATGCTGCTCGCTCCCCGCTCTGGCGATCTGCGGCTGCAGAGAAGTCAGTAACTGCTCACTCTCTTGCCAGCGCTGCCAGCGCTGCTGCTGTGCGGCAAACCAGCTGGCGCGTCCGGCGGGTTCCGGCAGGCGAAGCTGATGGGCCGCGAGCTGCTCCGTCAGCCGCGCCGCAGCGTGCTGCAGCGCCTGCTGTTCATCTCTGAAACGCTGCTCCAGATCGGCCAGCTGCTGCTGTGCGCTCTCCCGCTGCTGCTGTGCAAGCTGCTGCTCCTGCAGATGCTGCTGCCACCGCTGCTGCTGCTGCTGATGGGCATCTTTAGCCTGCTGCAGCACTGCCGCCGCCTCTTCACGCGCCTGCAGCTGCTGTTGCTCCGTCAGCTCCTGCGCCTCCAGCTGCTGCTGCCAGGCAGTGAACTCTGCATGCTGCGCCGGCGTAAAGTGCAGCCCCAGTGGGGTGCACAGCGCCTGCCACCTGGTATCGATGGTGGCCAGCTGGCGATCCAGTTCAGCCAGCTCCTCTTCCAGCGCCTGCTGCTGCTGCAGAGAGAGTTTCTGCTGTTCGCCCTGTGCCGTGCCCGCCTCTTTCAGCTGCGCCACTGCCGTCTCCAGCGCGGTAAGCCGCTGCTGATTCTCATCCGGCCGGAGCTGCTGATAGTCCGCTACCGCCGGGTGCTGACAGGAACCACACAGCGGGCAGGGGGCGTCAGGCTGTAGTCTGGCGCGCTCATCAGAGAGCCGGGCAATGGTCCGTTCCAGTTCGCACAGGTGACGCAGATCGAGCAGCGCCTGATGCTCGCGCTTCCAGCTGTCGCGCAGTTTCTGCAGTGTCTCTTCACCCTGCAGGTAACTCTGCTGCAGCTGCGTCAGCCGGGCAGCCCGCTGTACGCGCTGCGGTTGCAGCGATTGCCACTGCGCGGCCAGCAGCGTCAGCTGCTGACGCGGGGCGCGCTGCTGCTGATAGCGCGCAAGAGCATTGCGCAGATCGGCGCTGCGCTGCTGATTTTCCAGAGAGGTCAGCGCCTGCTCAGCCTGTTCGCGCTGCTGGCGGCTCTCCGTCTCCGCCTGCGCTAATGGCTTAGCCGCCTGTTCACGCGCTGCCAGCGTCTGCTGTAGCTGCGCCAGCTGCCGCTGCTGCCGCTGCTGCTGTCCGGCAAGCTGCGTCGCCGCCTGTTCACGCTCCTCAAGGTGTCCGATATCAGCCTGCCAGCGCGCCAGCTCCGGCCCCCAGCCGGCGGTAGCCGCTTCGCGCGTGCGCCACGCCTGCTGTTCAGCCAGCTGTAGCTGTAAGCGTTCACTCACCTGTTGCTGCTGCTGCAGCGCCTGTTCGCTGCGGGCGACCGCCTGCTGCTGCTGCGTCAGCTGCTGCTGCTGTTCACTCAGCTGCTGCGCGGTGCGCGCTATCTGCTGATCGAGCGGCAGCACCTGCTCAGTCAGCAGCGTTTCGAGCTGCTGTCCGGCTTCCACCGCCTCATCGCGCTTCTGCAGCGCCTGCTGATAATCGCGTTCCGCCTGCTGCAGCGTGGTTTCAGCCTGCTGCTGCTGCGCCTGTAGCTGCCGGACCAGCTGCTGCTGTGCATCACTGTCCTGCTGCAGCTGTTCACGCAGCTGCAGTCCGGCGCGCAGCTTCTCTGCCGGCTCGGCGCGCGCCAGCTGCTGGCGCTCTGCGGACGCCTGCTGCCACGCCTGCTCCGCTGCCTGGCGCGCCGCGTCAGCGTCCTGCTGCTCCTGCGTCAGCTGCTGTGCCTGCGCCAGCCACTGCTGCTGCGTCTGCGCCTGCGTAAGCTGTGCATTCAGCGCGCGCTCCTCCGCGCTTAAGGTCTCCAGCTGCTGTGTGAGCGACGCCCGCTGCGCCTCATCCAGCAGCGCGATGCCGCCGGCACGGGCGCGCAGCGTCTCAAGCGCGCCGCGCGCCGCGCGCCAGCGTTCAAAGATATGGATGGAGATATCGCCATAAATTTCGGTACCGGTCAGCTCCTCCAGCAGTTCGGCACGCTCGCCGGGCCGGGCGTTGAGAAACGCGGCAAACTGACCCTGTGACAGCATCATTGAGCGGGTGAAGCGGGCAAAATCGAGCCCGGAGAGCGACTCTATGGCTTTCAGCTTATCGCCGACTTTATCCGCCACGATCTGATTATCAGCGACCCGCGCCAGCTCCACGCGCGGCGCCTGCAGCTTGCCGTCAGCCTGACCGCGCGCCCGGTTCTGGCTCCAGAAGGCGCGCCAGGCTTCACCTTTGATTTCAAACTCGACTTCAGCCAGACACTCGGCGGTGTCGCGCGTCATCAGCTGATTCTCACTCTGCGACAGCCCGCCAAGGCGCGGCGTCTGGTGATAGAGCGCCAGGCAGATCGCATCCAGCAGCGTGGTTTTGCCGGCGCCGGTAGCGCCCGTGATGGCAAACAGACCGTTGCTGGCGAACGGCTCCTGGCGGAAGTCGATCAGCCATTCACCGCGCAGCGCGTTGAGATTTTTAAAACGTAGCGTCAGAATTTTCATGCGGATGGATCCTCCAGGGCGGCCAGCGCGCTGCGAAACAGGCGGGTCAGTCCGTCACTCTGCTGCGCGTCCAGCTCTGACTCCTGTGCCAGGCGACGGGCAAAAACCTCTTCGACTTTCAGTTCGCTCAGCGTCTCATTTGTCAGCCGTTCCAGGCTGCGCTGACGCAGCGCGCGGCTGCGGCGCACCAGCAGCACCTCTACCGGCAGCGTGGCCGTGAGCTGTTCAATACGCCGCTGCAGATCGGTGAGGTACTCCTGCGTGGTGATCTCGATATCCAGCCATACCGGCAGCGATCCCTCATAGCGGGCAAACTGTGCCAGCTGCGCCTCAATCTCTGCCATCGAACCTTTTAGCATCTGCATCGGCTGAAAGGCGGGTATGGTCAGCGCGGTTACGCTCTCCAGCGTGCGGCCAAAATCGAGTAGCCAGACGCTTTTATCACGTCCGCTCTCATCAAAACTGAGCGGGATCGGTGAGCCGCTGTAGCGAATATGTTCCGTGCCGGCAATCCGCTGCGCACGGTGAATATGGCCGAGTGCAATGTAGTCTGCGGGCGGAAACGCCTGCGCCGGAAACGCATCCAGCGTGCCGATATAGATATCGCGTACCGCGTCGCTTTTGGTCACGCCCACGGTAGTGAGGTGGCCGGTGGCGACGATTGGCAGCGGCTCATCCAGCCGTTCTCTTTCTGCCACGGCGGCGCTATAGCAGTGCTGGTAATGCTGCTCGATCGCCTGCAGCAGCGATAACTGCTTGTCGCGACCGGACTGACCGGCCCGACTGCGCAGAATATCGCGCGGGCGCAGATAGGGGATGGCGCACAGCAGCGCGCCCGGCGATCCGTCGCGCTGCGTCAGCGTCAGCACCTGCTGTTCACTGCCGGGGGTAGCGCTGGTGATCACCCGGGTGTTAAGGCAGGCCAGCAGTTCGCGCGACTCATTCAGCGTGGCGACTGAATCGTGATTGCCCGCCAGCACAACCAGCTGACAGCCGCTGGGCTGCAGCGCGACCACAAACCGGTTAAACATTTCACGGGCGTAACTGGGGGGCGAACCGGTATCAAACAGATCGCCTGCCACGATCAGTGCATCAACCTGATGCTCAGCAATTTGCCGGAGCAGCCAGTCAAGAAAAGCCTGGTGTTCGGCGGCGCGACTCTTGCTGTAAAAAAACTGACCGAGGTGCCAGTCTGCGGTATGAATAATGCGCATGGGGTGTCCTGCCTGAAAGCTGGCGGCCAGTATAACGGCTTCGGGCACAAAGGAAAAAAGACGTTTTTGCCGGTGCGAGGGTGGTTTTTATCTCTTGCTTACCGGCCGGGTTTTTCATAAAAGTGTCATAAAACTGACGCATAATGACGCCGCATATCCTAGTGACATCCCGTCACACTCGCAGGAGCAATAATGGCCAAGCGCATTTTGGTTGTGGAAGATGAAGCGCCCATCCGGGAAATGTTATGTTTTGTGCTGGAACAGAACGACTATCAGCCTATTGAAGCGGAAGATTATGACAGCGCGATTAGCCGGCTGATTGAACCCTGGCCCGATCTGATCCTGCTGGACTGGATGTTGCCCGGCGGCAGCGGCATCCAGTTTATTAAGCATCTGAAGCGCGAAGCCATGACGCGCGATATCCCGGTCATGATGCTGACCGCGCGCGGTGAGGAAGAGGATCGCGTGCGCGGACTGGAAGTGGGCGCAGATGATTACATCACCAAGCCGTTCTCACCGAAAGAGCTGATGGCGCGTATCAAAGCCGTCATGCGGCGCATCTCCCCGATGGCGGTCGAAGAGGTGATTGAGATGCAGGGGCTGAGTCTCGATCCCTCCTCACACCGCGTGATGTCGGAGACCACGCCGCTGGAGATGGGGCCAACCGAATATAAGCTGCTGCATTTCTTTATGACGCATCCGGAGCGGGTCTACAGCCGCGAACAGCTGCTGAACCACGTCTGGGGCACCAACGTCTATGTCGAAGATCGCACCGTAGATGTGCATATTCGTCGCCTGCGTAAAGCACTGGAAATCTCCGGCCACGATCGTATGGTGCAAACCGTACGCGGAACAGGGTATCGTTTCTCTGCCCGCTACTAAACGGAGCCTGCTACCGTGCTGGAACGCCTCTCCTGGAAGCGATTACTGACCGAGCTGGCGCTGGCCTGTCTGCCTGCGCTGCTGTTCGGCCTGCTGTTTGGTTATCTGCCGTGGTGGCTGCTGGCAGCCGTCTCAGGCGTTCTGGCCTGGCACTTTACTAATCTGATGCGGCTCTCCCACTGGCTGTGGGTCGACCGCTCAATGACGCCGCCCACCGGGCGCGGCAGCTGGGAACCGCTGTTTTATGGCCTCTACCAGATGCAGTTGCGTAACCGCCGTCGCCGCCGCGAGCTGGGAAACCTGATCAGGCGTTTTCGCAGCGGCGCGGAGTCGCTGCCGGATGCCGTGGTGCTCACCACCGAAGAGGGCACCATTTTCTGGTGCAACGGCCTCGCTCAGCAGCATCTGGGGCTGCGCTGGCCGGAGGATAACGGCCAGAATATTCTCAACCTGCTGCGCTATCCTGAATTCTCCCGCTATATCCGCCAGCGCGACTTTGCCCGGCCGCTGACGGTGGTGCTGAATAATCAGCGGCACATGGAGTTCCGCGTGATGCCTTACAGCGAGGGGCAGTGGCTGATGGTGGCGCGCGATGTGACCCAGATGCATCAGCTGGAGGGTGCCCGCCGCAACTTTTTTGCCAACGTCAGTCATGAATTGCGTACGCCGCTCACGGTGCTGCAGGGCTATCTGGAGATGATGGACGATGAGGCGATGAATGCGCGCACGCGCAGCAAAGCGCTGGGCACGATGCAGGAGCAGACCCGGCGCATGGACAGCCTGGTCAGGCAGCTGCTGACGCTGTCGCGCATCGAGGCGGCCCCGGCGCTCGATCTCAAAGAGCGGGTCGATGTACCGGCCATGCTGCATCTGCTGCAGCGCGAAGCGGAAACGCTGAGCCAGGGGCGCCATGTTGTTCACTTCCATACCGATCCTCATCTGCGCGTACTGGGTAACGACGAGCAGTTGCGCAGCGCTATCTCGAACCTGGTCTATAACGCGGTTAACCACACGCCGGAAGGCACGCATATTCATATCAGCTGGCTGCGCACGCGGCAGGGAGCGGAGTTTAAAGTCTGCGATAACGGTCCCGGCATCAGCGAAGAGCATCTGCCGCGCCTGACGGAGCGCTTTTACCGCGTTGATAAAGCGCGGTCGCGCGCCACCGGGGGCAGCGGACTGGGGCTGGCGATCGTCAAGCATGCGCTGAGCCATCACGGTGCGCGGCTGGAGATCAGCAGCTGGCCGCATCAGGAGACCTGCTTTCGCTTTCTGCTGCCGTCGCGTCTGATTGTGGAAGAGGCCGCGCAGGAGCGGGCGGGGTAATCTGCATTGCGCCGTTTTCGCAGGCTTGCCACAATAGCGCTCTTCTTCTCTCTGACGGCGGCTCCATGCTGAAATCTCTGCTGTTCACACTTCTGCTGCTCTTCTCTGTGCTGGCGCAGGCGCAAAAAGCGATGCTGACCGGCAACCTCAGCAGCGCCGGCTCAGATACGCTGGGCTATCTGATGACGCTGTGGGGGGAAGATTTCAGCCTGCAGGCGCCCGGCGTCAACGTTCAGGTACAGGCGGCGGGCTCTTCGACCGCGCCAACGGCGCTGGCAGCGGGAGCCGCACAGTTGGGCGCGATGAGCCGGCCGATGCAGAACGATGAGCGACAGCTGTTTATTGCCCGCTACGGCTATCCGCCGCTCGCCGTACCGGTCGCCATGGATGCGCTGGTCGTGGTGGTGAACCAGGCTAATCCGCTGCAGCGTATCAGCCAGCCGCAGCTTGATGCGCTCTATTCTGTTACCCGGCTGTGCGGCGGCACGCAGGTTCCGCAGCGCTGGGGCGATACGGGCGTAATAGATGATAAGTGGGCGCAGCGGCGCATCCAGCGCTTTGGCCGCAACTCTGCCTCCGGCACTTGGGGGTTCTTCAAGCAGCAGGCGCTTTGCCGCGGCGATTTTCGCGCTGACGTGGCGGAGTTTCCCGGTTCGGCTGCCGTGGTGCAGGCGGTTGCGACCACGCCAGAGAGTATCGGCTACGCCAGCTTTGGCTTTCATCTCAGCGGTGTGAAGATCGTGCCGATTGTCACCCGGACCGGCGAAAGCATCATGCCCGATGCCGATACCATCCGCAGCGGCCGCTATCCCTGGTTCCGGCCGCTCTATATTTACGTGAACAAACCACCGGGCAAGCCGCTGCCGCCGCTGGTGGCGGCATTTCTGCATCAGGTACTGTCGTCGCAGGGACAGCGGCGGGTGGCGGAAGCGGGCTATTTACCTCTCTCCGATGCGCAAATCTCCGCTGCGCGGGCGGCCATTGAATAAGCAGCAAGCGCGTGCTCAGGAAAATGAATTTTCTTCATGTCTGCTGAAAATTCTTCCGTTGCCCCGCGCGCGGAAGCGTGGCACTCTTTGGACATATAGCCATCCAGATGGCTGAAATAACCAGAAGAAATTATACCTGACCGCAACTACCGGTCTGCAAGGAGAATCTATGCCCGCTCAGCACGCCCCGTTCCGCGCCGATACCGTCGGCAGTTTTCTGCGTCCCGCTGCGATCAAACAGGCGCGCGAACAGCACGCCCGTGGTGAGATTAGCGCTGAGCAGCTGCGCGAAGTGGAAGACCAGGCTATTCGCGATGTTGTCGCGCAGCAGCGTGCCAATGGCCTGCAGGTTGTCACTGACGGCGAGTTCCGTCGCGCGTGGTGGCACTTCGATTTCTTTGGCGATCTGAATGGCGTAGAGCTGTTCGAAGCGGAGCAGGGGATCCAGTTCAACGGCGTACAGACCAAAGCGCACGGTGTAAAAGTCACCGGTAAAGTCTCGTTTAATCCGGCGCATCCGATGCTGGAACACTTCCGCTTTCTGCAGAGTATCGCCGGCGACGCGGTCGCTAAAATGACGATTCCCAGCCCGAGCGTGCTGCATTTCCGCGGCGGCCGCAAGGTTATCGACGCCACGGTTTACCCCGATCTGGATGCCTACTTTGCCGATCTGGCGCAGACCTATAAAGACGCCATTGCCGCGTTTTATGCTGCCGGCTGCCGCTATCTGCAGCTGGACGATACCGTCTGGGCCTATCTCTGCTCCGGGGAGCAGCAGGAGCAGATCCGCGCACGCGGCGACGATCCGCAGGCGCTGGCCCGCACTTATGCCCAGGTGCTGAACGCGGCGCTGGCAGATAAACCGGCCGATCTCACCGTCGGGCTGCACGTGTGCCGCGGTAACTTTCGCTCGACCTGGATATCAGAAGGCGGCTATGAGCCGGTAGCGGAGATCCTGTTTGGCGGCGTGAATATCGACGCCTTTTTCCTGGAGTATGACAACGAACGCTCCGGCGGATTTGAGCCGCTGCGCTTTATTAAGCCAGGTCATCAGAAAGCGGTACTCGGCCTTATCACGACCAAAACCGGCGCGCTGGAAGATCCTGAACAGGTTAAAGCGCGGCTGCAGGAAGCGGCGCAGTACGTCAGCCTCGATCAGATCTGCCTCAGCCCGCAGTGCGGCTTTGCTTCCACCGAAGAGGGTAATAGCCTGAGCGAAGCGGAGCAGTGGCAGAAGATCCGTCTGGTGGTGGATATCGCTAAACAGGTGTGGTGAGAGTGTAAAGTTGTGCAGACAGGCGCGTAAATCGCGCCTTTTGTGCATCCTGAACCGCACTTATGCAAGAACAACTTTCGCTTTGTCTGAATTTTAAACAAATCATCTGGGGTGTTTAGCGGCTATTTCGCCCATATTCACTGCCTGCGTACGCTTATGCGCGATATCCTTCTGGTTTTCCGATCCTGTATTGTCTTTCTCCGCTATAAACGTTTTAATTTGCGCCGTTGTCGATTCATCCCTCTGTGAACAGAAGAAAAGCAGATTAAATCACCTGCGCTGTCTCGATTCGGCCCGCATTTCGCACTGGGTAATCCAGCTAAGCCATTGTTATCGCGCAATCAGGGGACAACACAAACTCAACTTCCACCGCAACATCAGCTACAGGCACGACAGAAGTTATGACATACCGTTTAACCTCGAGGGACATCCTTGCGCTGGGCTTTATGACCTTTGCCCTGTTCGTTGGCGCAGGCAACATTATCTTTCCACCGATGGTGGGAATTCAGTCTGGTGAACACGTCTGGGTCGCCGCACTCGGCTTCCTCGCGACCGCGGTCGGCCTGCCGGTCATGACCGTGATCGCGCTGGCGCGCGTTGGCGGCGGCATCGATGCGCTCAGTTCGCCAATCGGTAAAGCAGCGGGTCTGCTGCTGGCGACGGTCTGCTATCTGGCCGTGGGACCGCTGTTTGCGACGCCGCGTACCGCGACCGTTTCGTTTGAAGTCGGTATCGCTCCGCTGACCGGTGACGGCCCGCTGCCGCTGTTTATCTATAGCCTTATTTACTTTGCGCTGGTTATCGGGATCTCCCTCTATCCGGGCAAGCTGCTGGATACCGTCGGGCACGTGCTGGCGCCGCTGAAAATTGTCGCGCTGACCATACTCGGCGTTGCCGCGCTGGTCTGGCCGGCGGGCGGTATTGCGCCTGCGACGGCAGACTATCAGCGCGCGGCGTTCTCTACCGGTTTTGTAAATGGCTATCTCACCATGGATACGCTGGGCGCCCTGGTGTTTGGTATCGTGATTGTGAACGCGGCACGTTCGCGCGGCGTTGAAGATGCGAAACTGCTGACGCGCTACACTATGCTGGCTGGCCTGATCGCCGGTGTCGGACTGACGCTGGTCTACCTGAGCCTGTTCAAGCTTGGCTCCGGCAGCGCCGGCCTGGTTGACCAGAATGCCAACGGCGCCGCTATTCTGCACGCTTATGTACAGCAGACGTTTGGCAGCATGGGCAGCTTCTTCCTCGCGGCGCTGATCTTTATCGCCTGCATGGTAACGGCCGTTGGCCTGACCTGCGCCTGCGCTGAGTTCTTTGCACAGTATCTGCCGCTCTCGTACAAAGCGCTGGTGTTTATCCTGGGCCTGTTCTCGATGGTGGTATCAAATCTGGGGCTGAGCCATCTGATTCAGATCTCCATCCCGGTGCTGACAGCAATTTATCCGCCCTGTATCGTGCTGATAGTGCTAAGCTTCACCCTCAACTGGTGGAACCGCAGCGCGCGTATTATTGCGCCAACCATGCTGGTCAGCCTGCTGTTTGGCATTGTGGATGCAATCAAAACCACCAGCTTTAAAGAGATACTGCCGCTGTTCAGCCAGCATCTGCCGCTGGCCGACCAGGGACTCGCCTGGCTGCCGCCTTCGCTGGCAATGATGGTGATTGCTGCCGTCGTGGATCGCGTTAAAGGACCACAGCAGGTAGTCGTCCGGCAGTAAACGACACGGCTGTTCATTCCGACCACGGGCTTGCCCGTGGTTTTTTCATTTTCACAGGACCTGTTTGTTATGCAAGAAACCAACACGCTCAAACGCGGACTGAGCACGCGCCATATTCGCTTTATGGCGCTGGGATCGGCAATCGGTACCGGGCTGTTTTACGGCTCGGCGGATGCTATCAGGATGGCGGGGCCCAGCGTTTTACTGGCCTATATTATTGGTGGCGCGGTGGCCTATATCATCATGCGTGCGCTGGGGGAGATGTCGGTTAACAATCCGCAATCAAGCTCCTTTTCGCGCTATGCGCAGGATTATCTCGGTCCGCTGGCGGGCTATATCACCGGCTGGACCTACTGCTTTGAGATCCTGATTGTGGCGATCGCGGATGTCACCGCATTTGGCATCTATATGGGCGTCTGGTTTCCGGATGTACCGCACTGGATCTGGGTGCTGTCGGTAGTGCTGATTATCGGCGCCATCAACCTGATGAGCGTGAAGGTGTTTGGCGAAGTAGAGTTCTGGTTCTCTTTCTTTAAGGTCGCCACCATTATCATCATGATTGTGGCGGGCTTTGGCATGATTTTCTGGGGCATCGGCAACGGCGGAACGCCGACCGGGATCCATAATCTCTGGAGCAACGGCGGCTTCTTCGCCCACGGTATTGTGGGTATGCTGCTCTCGCTGCAGATGGTGATGTTTGCCTATGGCGGGATCGAAATCATCGGTATTACCGCCGGTGAAGCGGATGAGCCCGCCAAATCGATTCCGCGCGCGATCAATTCGGTGCCGCTGCGTATCCTGGTGTTTTATGTGGGTACGCTGTTTGTCATCATGTCGATCTACCCGTGGAATCAGGTCGGTACCGAGGGCAGCCCCTTTGTGCTGACGTTCCAGCATCTGGGTATCGCTGCGGCGGCGTCAATTCTTAACTTTGTCGTGCTGACCGCTTCGCTATCTGCCATCAACAGCGATGTGTTTGGCGTGGGGCGTATGCTGCACGGTATGGCGCAGCAGGGCCATGCGCCTAAAGTGTTCCAGAAAGTCTCTTCGCGCGGCATCCCGTGGGTGACGGTGGTGGTGATGATGTTTGCGATGCTTATCGCCGTTTATCTGAACTACCTGATGCCGGAAAAAGTCTTCCTGGTGATCGCCTCGCTGGCGACCTTTGCCACGGTCTGGGTATGGATCATGATCCTGCTGTCGCAGATCGCATTCCGGCGCAAAATTGGCAAGGCGCAGGCGGCGCAGCTGCAGTTTGCCGTACCGGGCGGCAGTGCCACCACCTGGGCAGGCGTGCTGTTTCTCGCCTTTATCATTGCGCTGATTGGCTATTTCCCTGATACGCGAATTTCACTCTACGTGGGCTTTGCCTGGATTGTGCTGCTGCTGCTGGCGTGGCCGCTGGTGAAAAAGCAGAAACGCTGAGCGTCAGGCTAAAAAGAAAAGAGTCGCCCTGTGTGGCGACTTTTTTTATGGGAAAAAAAGTATTCGGCGCATCCTGTCGCCGAAAAATAGAACCAAAACGGAAAAATAGGTCAAAACTAAGGGATGATTGACGCACTCAGAATACGCTAAATTTCATAGCGTTATGTCACAGCGGACAAATATAGAATTATCGCAATTCAGCCATAAAAACGCTTCAGCAGAACGAAGAGGCGGCCGGGAAACTGATAAGCCCGCATGGCGGGCTGAACAAAGGTGCAACTGACTCAGGGAGCCCATGTGACGGGGGCGAGGGCGCTGCTGTCAACTCCCTGCCTGAGCTGAGCCAGCGTCGATTGATAAGGACAGAGCGTGCCGATGGCGCTGTCGTGACAGTCTGGCTGATGCCACTCTGCCTGCAGTAAAGGGTGCTGCCGATCCACCGGCGCGAGCTGGCGCAGCGCATCCAGACTCTGCGCCTGAAAGTAAATGCGCAGCCGGCGGCTGTTGTCACGCGTATCGCGCCAGCGCTCAAACACCAGGCTGCTGCCCGGCGGGATATTACCGCGCGCGTAGCCCGGCAGCTGCCAGCTGAAATTCATCAGGGTGCGCACCATTGCGATATTGGTATCGTGGGCTACCAGCAGCAGCCAGCGGGTATCGGGCGAGCCGGGACGATCTTCGAGCGCCGCGATCGCCGCATCGAGCAATATTGAGCCGCGCTTTTGTGCCAGATAAGGGACATCGTTACTCAGATCGTAATTTGCGGTGAGCAGTGGCAGCAGCGCCGTAATCTGCTGCGCGCTGTTCAGGCGCCCCTGCGCCAGCGCCTCTGGTGGCAGATTTTCACTCCAGCCGAGACGCAGCGTTTCCACCATGCTCGCCATGACGCTTAATCCCTGGATATAGCTGTGGCCGCTCCGGGTCTGCTTCAGCTGCCACGGGCGTGAAAAAAAGCGGCAATCGCCGTCACAGACCGCCGCATTTAGCTGCCGGATCGCCGGCTGCAGCCGCTGCTGCAGCGCAGCAAGGTCGCCAGCCCGTGCGGCAATCGCTGCCTGCTCGCGGGCAGGATCGGTCCGGGCAAATGGAAATTTATCGCTCTGAAACAGGGGATCCGCCCCATCGGCGACAACGTGCATCGGCACACCGCAGCCGGGAAACGCGCCGTCAGTCAGCGCCTGTGCCGTGGCCCGCGTGCGCTGCAGCGGGCTGGCGCGCACATAAATTTGCCGGCTGTCAGGGCAGCCCGCGTGGAGCAGGCCCGCCTGACGGTAGTAGTTACCCTGCCAGCGTCCTTTATTGACCACCGCGCTGTAGCCGTGACCGGTAAGCTCGCCATCCGCCGTGCTCCAGCGCGGCCAGGGGTGCTGCGTGGCCGCTTCAATCTCTGCCCGGTTAGCCGCCGTCGGAGGACGTACGCCGTGCCGGCCGATCTCTACCACCTTTTCCAGCTGCCAGCGATCGGCTGCGGTGGCGAGCAGCGGCAGCAGCAGCAATATCAGCAGCGATTTCACGTCAGCGGCTCCGCCAGCAGCGCATTGATCTGCGGCCAGAGCGTGGCGTTAGCCAGCAGCACCGGATTGCCCTGCGTCAGGCCATTATTCTGCTCATAACGGTTGGTCTCTCCACCCGCTTCCCGCATCAGTACGATGCCTGGCAGGCCGTCCCACGGCTGCATGCGCGCTTCGTAATAGCCGGTCAGCCGCCCGGCCGCCGCCCACGCGCTCATCAGCGCCCCGGAACCGTTGCGGATAAACATGCCGCCCTGCTGCAGCAGCGCGCTGATAAAGTCGAGCAGTGGAGCCGCAGGCTGACTGGTGGAGCAGCCCAGACCAAACAGCCCCTGGCTCAGCTGGCCGGCGCTGTGTGCCCGGATACGCTGCTCGTTCATCCATGCGCCTTTGCCCCGGCAGGCGTGAAAGATCTCCTGATGATTGGGATCGCATACCACGCCAATAACCGGTTCGCCTTCACACACAATCGCCAGCGCCACGCACCAGTTGTGCAGCCCGCTGAGAAAGTTGCTGGTGCCATCAATCGGGTCAACTACCCAGATAAAGCGTGCCTGTCCGGCGTCTCCGCCGCTCTCCTCACCGATAACCGCGTCTTCAGGAAAGCGTTCAAGGATAAGGTGCCGGATTAACTCCTCAACGTTGCGGTCAGCCTCACTGACCAGATCCTGTAAATCCTTCTTATATTCTGCAACCAGCTGGTTACGCTGCTGATACCACGACATGGCGCGACTGCCAGCGGCTCTGGCGACCTCGCAGGCAAACTGATAGCGCGCCTCTAATTCAGTTAACGTAGCTGATGACATGTTTCCCTCTTATCATTTTCTGGCTGGTGTAGTAACCAGACGTGCCTGAACAGGCGGAATGGTGGTGTGGCCGGGTCTGGTAAAGTTAAGAAAGGCTTCATTAAGCCGCAGATATATGCGGCTGGCAAGAGGGGAGAGGAGGTATTGGCGCGGATTACGGATTCAGAGGCGCTGTGCGCGAGCATCCGCCATCAGACGCGGATAGAAAGCAAAAAACAGCGCTTCCAGCGCGTCATAGTGATCAACAAAATCCTGATAGGAGTCGCGCAGCGCCGCAAGACGGGGACGGCGATACGCCATGCCGCGCAGCACCCGCTCCAGCCGCGCCGGTTCGGCGTAGTGTTCAAACCAGCGTTCGCGCCACATCACCGCGTTGAGCTCAATAAAGCTTTCTGGCGTTCCCGCCAGCTGCGGCACAATATGCTGCTGCGCAGCCTCACTAAAGGCGGCGAGTGAGATATCGGGCTGGAACTGCTGCCAGTGGCGCGCAAGAAAATGATCCCAGATCACATCAAGCGTAATCGGGGCTACGCGCCGCGTTTCCGGACGAAACCACTGCCGGGCGGTACGCACTTCAGGCAGGTTGTCCGTCAGCACATCGATACGGCGGTGCAGGGCGATCCCCGCTGCAACCGGTGCCGGCCACTGCGCCTGAACGTTGCCGCGCACAAAGTCGGCCAGCAGGTTGCCCAGCAGCGAGCTTTCTGCCAGCGTGGCAAGATGAAGGTGAGCAAGAAAATTCATGCGCTATTATAGGCAGAATCGCGTCTCTGCAGCCAGTTGTTCAGAATTTCCCACTTTTCCGCTAAACTATGCCGCCTGTTTTTGAGTCCGGAAAAGTTATACATGCGTGTCGCCGATTTTAGCTTTGAGTTGCCCGAATCCCTGATTGCCCACTATCCCCAGGCGCAGCGCAGCGGATGCCGTCTGCTGTCCCTTGATGGCCCGAGCGGCGCCCTGACGCACGGTGTCTTTACCGATGTGCTGGAGAAGCTTAATCCCGGCGATCTGCTGGTGTTCAATAATACGCGGGTGATCCCGGCGCGCGTCTATGGACGTAAAGCCAGCGGCGGCCGGATTGAAATGCTGGTAGAGCGTATGCTGGATGATAAGCGGGTGCTGGCGCACGTGCGTGCCTCAAAGGCGCCAAAGCCGGGCACTGAGCTGCTGCTGGGCGACGATGAGAGCGTAAAAGCGACCATGGTGGCGCGGCACGATGCGCTGTTTGAGATCGCCTTTACCGATGAACGCGCGGTGCTCGATATTCTCAATAGCGTAGGCCATATGCCGCTGCCGCCCTATATCGATCGCCCGGATGAAGAGGCCGATCGCGAGCTTTACCAGACGGTATACAGCGCCCGTCCTGGCGCGGTGGCAGCACCAACCGCCGGGCTGCACTTTGATGAACCGCTGCTGGAGGCGCTGAAAGCCAAAGGGGTGGAGATGGCGTTTGTGACGCTGCACGTCGGGGCCGGTACCTTCCAGCCGGTGCGCGTTGAAAATATCAATGACCATATCATGCACTCGGAATATGCAGAGGTGCCGCAGGATGTGGTTGACGCGGTGCTGGCCTGTAAAGCACGCGGCAATAAAGTTGTCGCGGTAGGGACCACGTCGGTGCGCTCGCTGGAGAGCGCCGCTCAGGCGAGTCAGGATGTGCCGCTGGCGCCTTTCTTTGATGACACGCAGATCTTTATCTATCCTGGCTATCGCTACCAGATTATCGATGCGCTCATTACCAACTTCCATCTGCCGGAATCGACGCTGATTATGCTGGTTTCTGCGTTTGCTGGCTATAAAAACACCATGGCGGCGTACCAGAGCGCGGTGGCCGAACAGTACCGTTTCTTTAGCTACGGGGATGCGATGTACATCACCCGTAATCCGCACGCTCCTGACGAACCTGTCGGAAGCACACACCCTTAATGTTCCGGTGCTGCCTGCGGGTGGCACGGCTACAGTCGGGTAAATCAGACTGTTTCTCTGATGAGGTTAATGTGAAATTTGAATTAGATACAACAGACGGACGCGCGCGTCGCGGACGTCTGGTTTTCGATCGCGGCGTGGTTGAAACCCCGGCATTTATGCCGGTGGGCACGTATGGCACCGTTAAAGGCATGACGCCGGAAGAAGTGAAAGAGACCGGTGCGCAGATCCTGCTGGGCAACACTTTCCATCTCTGGCTACGTCCGGGGCAGGAGATCATGAAGCTGCACGGCGATCTGCATGACTTTATGAACTGGCAGGGACCGATTCTGACCGATTCGGGCGGCTTCCAGGTATTCAGCCTGGGTGATATCCGTAAGATCACCGAAGCGGGCGTGCATTTCCGCAACCCCATCAACGGCGATCCGATCTTCCTCGATCCGGAAAAATCGATGGAGATCCAGTACGATCTCGGCTCCGATATCGTGATGATTTTCGATGAGTGCACGCCATATCCGGCTGACTGGGATTATGCAAAACGTTCGATGGAGATGTCGCTGCGCTGGGCGCAACGCAGCCGCGATCGCTTCGATTCACTCGGTAATAAAAATGCGCTGTTCGGGATTATCCAGGGCGGTGTTTACGAAGATTTACGAGATGTCTCCGTCAAAGGTCTGGTAGAGATTGGCTTTGATGGGTACGCTGTGGGCGGCCTCGCGGTGGGTGAGCCGAAAGAGGATATGCACCGTATTCTGGAACATGTCTGTCCGCAAATTCCGCAGGATAAACCGCGCTATCTGATGGGCGTCGGAAAGCCAGAAGATCTGGTGGAAGGCGTACGCCGCGGTATCGATATGTTTGACTGCGTCATGCCTACCCGCAACGCGCGCAACGGTCATCTGTTTGTTACCGACGGCGTGGTGAAAATCCGCAACGCGAAGTATAAAGATGACACCGCGCCGCTGGATGCGGAGTGTGATTGTTACACCTGTCGCAATTACAGTCGCGCCTACTTGCACCATCTTGATCGCTGTAACGAAATACTGGGCGCACGCCTGAATACGATTCACAATCTGCGCTATTACCAGCGTCTGATGGCGGGTTTACGCCAGGCTATCGAAGAGGGTAAATTAGAGCACTTTGTTAGCGAGTTCTACCTACGGACGGGCAAAGCGGTTCCACCGTTAAACGTCTGATTATTCTATCAATGAGGGAAATTAAATGAGCTTTTTCATTTCTGACGCCGTCGCAGCAGCGGGCGCTCCGTCACAGGGAAGTCCGTATTCTCTAGTGATCATGCTGGTGGTTTTTGGTCTGATTTTCTACTTCATGATCCTGCGTCCGCAGCAGAAGCGCGCCAAAGATCATAAAAAGCTGATGGACTCCATCTCGAAAGGGGATGAAGTGCTGACCAACGGCGGCCTGGTGGGTCGTGTCACTAAAGTTGCTGATACCGGTTATATCGCTATCGCCCTGAACGACACCACTGAAGTAGTGATTAAACGTGATTTCGTGGCCGCCGTCCTGCCGAAAGGGTCGATGAAGGCGCTGTAATTTTATCTTCCCGAAGGGAACTGCCGTGTTAAACCGTTATCCTTTGTGGAAGTACATCATGCTGGTCGCCGTTATTCTTATCGGCCTGCTGTATGCGCTTCCTAACCTTTATGGTGAGGATCCGGCCGTTCAGATCACTGGTGCGCGCGGAAGCGCCGCCAGTGAGCAGACGTTGGATCAGATCCAGAACGTACTCAAACAAGACAACATTCAGAGCAAATCCCTCGCACTGGAAAATGGCGCTATTCTGGCGCGTTTCGCTAACACCGATGTGCAGCTGCGCGCGCGCGAAGCGCTTACAACTGCGCTGGGTGACGATTTCGTGGTAGCCCTCAATCTCGCACCGGCCACGCCGCGCTGGCTCACTCTGCTGGCAGCGGAACCGATGAAACTCGGTCTGGACCTGCGGGGCGGGGTGCACTTCCTGATGGAAGTGGATATGGATACCGCGCTGGGCAAGCTGCAGGAGCAGAATGCAGACGGCCTGCGCAGCGATCTGCGTGAAAAGAATATTCCTTATACCAACGTCAGCAAACTCGCTAACTACGGTGTGGAAGTGCGTTTCCGCGACGCCAAAAGCCGCGATGACGCGATCGGCTACCTGACGCCACGCCACCGCGATATGGTATTCACCAGTGCGGGCAGCGATGCAATGCGCGCGGTGATGACCGATGCGCGCCTGAGTGAAGCGCGGGAATATGCGGTACAGCAGAATATTAATATCCTGCGCAACCGTGTTAACCAGCTGGGCGTTGCTGAGCCGCTGGTGCAGCGTCAGGGTGCCGACCGCATCGTGGTTGAGCTGCCGGGTATCCAGGATACCGCGCGGGCAAAAGAGATCCTTGGTGCCACCGCGACGCTGGAGTTCCGTCTGGTTAATACCAGCGTAGATCCGGGTGCTGCGGCAAATGGACGCGTGCCGGGTGACTCAGAAGTGAAGAAAACGCGGGAAGGGCAGCCGGTTGTGCTCTATAAGCGTGTCATTCTTACCGGCGATCACATCACCGATTCCACGTCCAGCATGGATGAGTACAACCAGCCGCAGGTGAATATTTCACTGGATGGCGCGGGCGGTAACATCATGTCGAATTTCACCAAGGACAACATCGGCAAGCCGATGGCGACCCTGTTTGTGGAGTACAAGGACAGCGGCAAGAAAGATGCCAACGGCAGAGCGATTCTGGCGAAGCAGGAAGAAGTGATCAACGTGGCGAACATTCAGTCACGGCTGGGTAATAGCTTCCGCATCACCGGTATCAGCAACCCGAACGAAGCGCGTCAGCTGTCGCTGCTGCTGCGTGCCGGTGCGCTGATTGCGCCGATTCAGATTGTCGAAGAGCGTACCATTGGCCCGACTATGGGTCAGCAGAACATCACCCAGGGTCTGGAAGCCTGCCTGTGGGGTCTGATCGCTTCGATCATCTTTATGGTGGTGTTCTACAAAAAGTTTGGTCTGATTGCGACCAGCGCGCTGCTGTGTAACCTGGTGCTGATTGTCGGCATCATGTCGCTGCTGCCAGGCGCCACGCTCACCATGCCGGGCATTGCCGGTATCGTGCTGACGCTGGCGGTTGCCGTAGATGCCAACGTGTTGATTAACGAACGTATTAAAGAAGAGCTGCGTAACGGACGCTCGGTACAGCAGGCGATTCATGAGGGCTACAAAGGCGCCTTCTCCAGTATCGTCGACGCCAACGTCACCACGCTGATTAAAGTCATCATTCTTTATGCGGTGGGTACCGGCTCCATCAAAGGCTTTGCAATCACCACCGCTATCGGTATTGCAACCTCGATGTTTACCGCTATCGTCGGCACCCGTGCCATCGTTAACCTGGTGTACGGCGGCAAACGCATCAACAAGCTGTCTATCTGAGGAGTGCGTTGTGGCACAGGAATATAGTATTGAACAGCTGAACCACGGGCGTAAGGTCGTAGACTTTATGCGCTGGGATACGCTGGCGTTTATCATCTCGGGTCTGCTGATCGTGGCGTCAATCGCCATTATCGGCGTGCGCGGGTTTAACTGGGGACTCGATTTCACCGGCGGTACGGTGATTGAGATTAACCTGGAGAAACCTGCAGATCTCGATGCGCTGCGCGAAGGTCTGGTAAAAGCGGGCTTTGACGAGCCGCTGGTGCAGAACTTCGGCAGCAGCCGCGACGTGATGGTGCGGATGCCACCTGCGACCGGCAATGCGGGTCAGGAGCTGGGCAACAAGGTGTTGTCCTCTATCAACCAGACCACGCAGCAGAACGCGACGGTAAAACGCATTGAGTTTGTCGGACCAAGCGTAGGTAGCGACCTGGCGCAGGCGGGGGCGATGGCGCTGCTCTCTGCGCTGATCGCTATTCTTATCTACATCGGGTTTCGCTTTGAATGGCGTCTGGCGCTGGGCACCGTGCTGGCGCTGGCGCATGACGTTATCATCACCTGCGGCCTGCTGGCGCTATTCAGCATTGAAATCGATCTGACCATCGTTGCCTCGCTGATGTCGGTGATTGGTTACTCGCTTAACGATAAGATTGTGGTTTCTGACCGTATTCGTGAGAACTTCCGTAAGATCCGTCGCGGTTCTTCTTACGATATCACCAACGTGTCGCTGACCCAGACGCTGAGCCGTACCCTGATCACTTCTATCACCACGCTGGCGATGATCCTGATCCTGTTCATCTTTGGCGGCGCGCTGCTGAAAGGCTTCTCGCTCACGATGCTGATTGGTGTGACGATCGGTACGATCTCATCCATCTACGTCTCTTCAGCGCTGGCGCTGAAGCTGGGGATGAAGCGTGAGCATATGCTGGTGCAGAAAGTGGAAAAAGAGGGCGCCGATCAGCCTTCTATTCTGCCGTAAGCCCGGCGCTGACCGATGCAAAAAGGCCCTTCTCCGGAAGGGCCTTTTTTTATGGCGCGGCGTCTGCCGTTACCTCATGTACGCGCACATAGCCGAGCCGATCCGGTGTCAGGCCACTCAGGTGCAGCGGCACTGTTACCGTGCTGCGCGGCATCAGGCTGGCGGGCACGCTGATGCGCTGACTCAGGCTGTCGGCGGCCAGCGGCTGACCACTGGCGGGATCGATTTCACCCCACACCACGGTCGCGCTCAGCGCGGGTACCGGCTTGTCATCAGCAGAGCGGATAACCAGGCTGGCCTGGCTGCCGTTTGCTTCTGCACTCACGTTCAGCAGTGCGAGACGCAGCGTACCCAGCTGCGTCTCCAGATCAACCGGCGTCGCGGAACCGGGTACCAGCCATGCGCCCTGAGTGGAGCGGCTGTTAAGCTGGCCCTGCTGCTCCAGCGCGCCGGCGCGGCGGGTGAGATGACGCATCTGCTGATTGAGCTGGCTCACCTCCTGATGCAGCTCTCTGACCTGCGGGGCAGGAGGCGGAGTGCTGCAGCTGCTCAGCAGCAGCAGCGACAGCACCGCCGGAACCGGTAAGCTCCTGAGTCTCATGCTCTCTCCCGCACCTTATTCCGGAATACGCAGTACCTGGCCCGGATAGATTTTGTCCGGATGGCTCAGCATCGGCTTGTTAGCTTCGAAGATTTTGTTGTACTGATTCGGATCGCCGTAGACCTGTTTGGAAATAGCGCTCAGGGTGTCGCCTTTTTTCACTGTGTAGAGGTTGGCTTCGCGTGCGGTGTCGCTGACGGTGACTTTATCATCCACTTTAGTGATGCCGGCAACGTTACCGGCTGCCACCAGAATCTTCTCTTTGAGCTCCTGTGAGATGCCGTCGCCGCTGACGGTTACGGTATCACCCTGCACATTGACGTTGACTTTATCGCTGTCTGGCAGGCCGAGCTTGTTGATGTGATCCTGCAGCTTTTTGCTGGAGTCATCACCGCCTGTCACGCTGTCCCACAGTTTCTCTCCTGCTTCTTTGACGAAGTTAAACAGACCCATAGTTCCTCCTGTGATTGTGCCGGATTGGCTCTTTAAGCGTAGTGCGTTTTTGACATTTGCTGGCAGAAGCGGTTATGAGCGCTGAAAAAACCGCCACGCAGGCGGCCTCTGTTTTGTTAAATGTGAGTTCGCGTTACACTATGTGGCCCAAAATCTCGCGACAGGAAACGTCATGCATTGCCCATTCTGTTCCGCTGTGGATACCAAAGTGATCGACTCACGCCTGGTCAGTGAAGGTTCCTCGGTGCGCCGCCGCCGTCAGTGTCTGGTCTGCCATGAGCGCTTTACCACGTTTGAGATGGCGGAGCTGGTGATGCCGCGCGTGGTAAAAAGCAACGACGTGCGTGAGCCTTTTAACGAAGATAAGCTGACCAGCGGCATGATGAAGGCGCTGGAGAAGCGCCCCGTCAGTGCTGATGCGGTCGATAGCGCAGTCAATCACATTAAAACCCAGCTGCGTGCGACCGGCGAACGTGAGATTGCCAGCAAGCTGATTGGCAATCTGGTGATGGAAGAGCTAAAAAAACTGGATAAGGTCGCCTATATCCGCTTCGCCTCGGTCTACCGCAGCTTTGAAGATATCCGCGACTTTGGCGAAGAGATCGCCCGCTTACAGGACTGAATCATGACCGATGCTCGCTATATGGCGCGCGCGCTGGAACTGGCGCGACGCGGTCGTTTCACCACCACGCCAAACCCCAACGTCGGCTGCGTGATCGTGCGTGACGGCACAATTGTCGGCGAAGGCTGGCATCAGCGCGCGGGTGAACCGCATGCTGAAGTGCATGCGCTGCGCATGGCCGGAGAGCAAGCGCGCGGTGCAACCGCCTACGTTACGCTGGAGCCGTGCAGCCATCATGGCCGGACGCCACCCTGCTGCGATGCGCTGATTGCTGCTGGCGTCAGCCGCGTGGTGGTCGCCATGCAGGATCCTAACCCGCAGGTCGCAGGGCGCGGTCTCTGGCGCCTGCAGCAGGCGGGAATTGAAGTCAGTCACGGGCTGATGATGGCGGAAGCGGAAGCGCTCAATCGCGGGTTTCTCAAGCGTATGCGCACCGGGTTTCCCTGGATACAGCTCAAGCTTGGCGCTTCACTGGATGGCCGCACAGCGATGGCGAGCGGTGAGAGCAAGTGGATCACCTCGGCGGCCGCCCGCCGGGATGTGCAGCAGTTCCGCGCGCAGAGTTCCGCCATTCTTACCAGCAGTGCCACCGTGCTGGCCGACGATCCGTCACTCACGGTACGCGCAGATGAACTCAGCGACAGCGTTCTCCAGCAGCTGGATACGCAGACTCTGCGGCAGCCGGTGCGGGTGGTGGTTGACAGCCAGCAGCGCGTGACGCCGCAGCACCGGCTGATTCATCAGCCGGGTGAGAGCTGGCTGATGCGTACCGCTCCCGATGACGCCGCGTGGCCGGAGAGCGTAACGCAGATTGCGGTGCCGCCGCGCGGCGAACAGCTTGATCTGGTCGCGATGATGATGCTGCTCGGTCAGCGTCAGATTAACAGCGTCTGGGTCGAGGCGGGAGCGGGCCTGGCGGGCGCGCTGATTCAGGCCGGACTGGTGGATGAGCTGATTGTTTATATCGCACCGATACTGCTTGGCGACGCCGGACGCGGGCTCTGTACGCTCCCCGGGCTGGAGGCGTTGAGCGCCGCGCCGCGCCTCGATTTTCGTGATGTGCGCAAAGTGGGTGACGATCTGCGTCTTACCCTGACCCTGCGTTAAGCATGCACGGAAAAGCCTGAGCGCCCGGCTAAAGAGTATGATAGAATCCGCCCCCTTCTGCGGGGGCTATAAAACACACACCCAAAGGATATGTATGAACGTTATCGAAGCTGCTGTTGCCACGCCTGATGCTAAAATTGCCATCGTGATTGCGCGTTTTAACAACTTTATCAATGACAGTCTGCTGGATGGCGCGGTAGATGCGCTGAAGCGTATCGGTCAGGTTAAAGCTGAAAACATTACCGTGGTCTGGGTGCCGGGCGCCTATGAGCTGCCGCTGGCCGCGCGCGCGCTGGCGAATACCGGTAAGCACGACGCGATTGTTGCGCTGGGCACGGTGATCCGTGGCGGCACTGCCCACTTCGAATATGTGGCAGGTGAAGCGAGCTCCGGTATCGCTAACGTGGCAATGAGCTGCGAAATCCCGGTCACCTTCGGCGTTCTGACCACCGAAAATATCGAGCAGGCGATTGAACGCGCCGGCACGAAAGCGGGTAACAAAGGCGCAGAAGCCGCGCTGACCGCACTTGAAATGATCAACGTATTGAAAGCCATTAAAGCCTGATTTTTGTAAGGGGAATTTTGTGAAACCTGCTGCTCGTCGTCGCGCCCGTGAGTGCGCTGTCCAGGCGCTCTACTCCTGGCAGTTGTCCAACAACGACATTGCCGATGTGGAATACCAGTTTCTGGCGGAACAAGACGTCAAAGACGTCGATATTAGCTATTTCCGCGAACTGCTGGCCGGTGTGGCGACCAACAGCGCGTACCTGGATGGCCTGATGAAACCCTGGCTGTCGCGCCAGCTTGAAGAGCTGGGTCAGGTAGAAAAAGCGATCCTGCGCCTCTCGCTCTATGAGCTGAGCAAGCGTGCGGATGTGCCTTATAAAGTCGCCATCAACGAAGGTATTGAGCTGGCAAAAGTGTTTGGCGCTGAAGACAGCCATAAGTTTGTCAACGGCGTGCTGGATAAAGCCGCTCCGCAAATACGACCAAACAGAAAGTAGTGCAGAAGGCCGGGTGACCGGCCTTTTTTCATTGAGACCTGATTTATGTCCTGTGGTGAATTTGAACTGATCGCACGCTATTTCAACCGTGTAACCAGCTCCCGTCGCGACGTGGAGAAGGGCATTGGTGATGACTGTGCGTTACTGAACGTTCCTGACAAACAGACCCTCGCTATCAGCACCGATACGCTGGTAGCGGGCGTCCATTTCTTACGCGATATCCATCCGGCCGATCTCGGCTACAAAGCGCTGGCGGTAAACCTCAGCGATTTAGCTGCGATGGGCGCCGATCCGGCATGGCTGACGCTGGCACTGACGCTGCCTGAGGTCGATGAGACCTGGCTGGCGGGCTTCAGCGACAGCCTGTTTGAGCTGCTCGACTACTACGATATGCAGCTGATTGGCGGCGACACCACGCGCGGTCCGCTCAGCCTGACGCTGGGTATTCATGGGCTGGTGCCTGTCGGGCGCGCGCTGAAGCGCTCCGGTGCAAAGCCAGGTGACTGGATCTACGTTACCGGCACGCTGGGTGACAGCGCGGCAGGACTGTCGCTGCTGCAGCATCATCATCGTCTTGACGATCCGGCGGTGCACGAGGTGCTGATCAAGCGTCATCTGCGTCCGATGCCGCGCGTGCTGCAGGGCCAGGCGCTGCGCAGCCTTGCTACCTCGGCGATCGATATCTCTGATGGCCTGATTTCCGATCTTGGCCATATTCTGACGGCCAGCCGGGTTGGCGCACGCCTGAATCTCGACGCGCTGCCGCTCTCCGCTACGCTGCGCGATCATTTTGCGCCGGAGCAGGTGCTGCGCTGGGCGCTGAGCGGCGGTGAAGATTATGAACTCTGCTTCACGGTGCCTGAAGTTAACCGCGGCGCGCTGGATGTGGCGCTGGGCCGGCTTGGCGCACCTTATACCTGTATCGGACAGATCGCCCCGGAAGCGGAAGGGCTGACGCTGCTGGAGCACGGTAAGCCGCGCCGCTTTAACCATAAAGGATTTGACCATTTTGACGCGCGATAAAGATGTAGCGAAAAGTCGCCTGCGGATGCGCAATCCCTGGCATCTGCTGGCAACCGGTTTTGGCAGCGGATTAAGCCCTTTTATGCCGGGTACCGTAGGCTCGGTGGCCGCGATCCCGTTCTGGTGGCTGATGACGTTTCTGCCGCTGCAGCTCTATTCGCTGGTGGTGCTGGTGGGTATCAGCGTGGGCGTCTATCTCTGTCATCGCACCGCGCGTGACATGGGCGTACACGATCACGGCAGCATCGTCTGGGATGAGTTTGTCGGCATGTGGATCACGCTAATGGCGATCCCGGTGCTTAACGGCTGGTGGGTACTGGCTGGTTTTGTCATCTTCCGGATTTTTGATATCTGGAAACCGTGGCCTATTCGCTGGTTCGATAAGAACGTTCATGGCGGAATGGGCATTATGGTCGACGATATCATCGCCGGCGTAGTCTCCGCAGCCGTATTATACGGCGCCGGCCTGCTGCTGTAAGGGCGGCCAGGGGCGCATTAATGCGTATAACCCGCGGTATATGATTCGGCCAGGGGCGCATGAATGCGCCCCCTGCGTATATTTTGTAGGGGCGGCATTTATGCCGCCCTGGTTTCAGGCGCATCGATACGTATAACCGCGGTACATGGCTCGGCCAGGGGCGCATAAATGCGCCCCCTACGTCATGTTTTTGTAGGGGCGGCATTTATGCCGCCCTGGTTTATGCGGATATCAATTGCTTACTCATACCCTACAGCCGGATGCGGCTGATAGACCATCTCCAGCTCGGCGATATCTTCCGCACTCAATTCAACGTCAACCGCTTTAACCAATTCGGCAAACTGCTGCTCACGTGAAGCGCCGATAATAGGGGCGGTCACGGCGGGTTTATGCAGCAGCCATGCCAGTGCGACCTGCGCGCGCGTCACCTTTTTCTCCGCGGCAATGGTGGCCAGTCGCTCCGCAATCGCGGCGTCGTTCTCTTCTGTACCGGTATACAACTTCTCCATCACATTATCAGAGACCGAGCGTGCGGTAGTTTCCCCCCAGGGGCGCGTCAGTTTGCCGCGCGCCAGCGGGCTCCACGGCAGCACGGCGATGCCCTCACGCTGACAGAGCGGGTGCATCTCCTTTTCCTCTTCGCGCTGGATCAGATTGTATTGATCCTGCATGCTGACAAAGCGCGCCCAGCCATGATCTTGCTGCAGCTGCAGTGCCTGAGCAAACTGAGAGGCGTGCATGGAAGAGGCGCCGATATAACGCGCCTTACCCGCTTTCACGACCTCATCCAGCGCCTGCAGCGTCTCTTCAACGGGCGTTGCATAGTCCCAGCGGTGGATCTGCAGCAGATCCACATGATCCATGCCGAGTCGCATCAGGCTGTCATCGATCGACTGCAGAATATTCTGCCGCGACAGGCCCTGCGACAGGTTGCTGAGCGGGAAGTAAACTTTGGTCGCGACCACCACGTCATCGCGCCGCGCGAAATCTTTCAGCGCGCGTCCGAGGATCTCTTCGCTGCTGCCGTCAGAATAGCTGTTGGCGGTATCAAAAAAGTTGATCCCCGCGTCCAGCGCCTGTTTGATCAGCGGCCGGCTGCTCTCTTCCGGCAGCGTCCAGGCGTGGTTGCCGCGCATCGGATCGCCATAAGTCATGCAGCCTAAGCAGAGTCGGGATACCTGGAGATCGGTCTGGCCTAAACGAACGGTTTTCATTGAGAGCTCCTGCTCTTATGCGTGGGAAAAGGATTCCGTAAGCATAGCAGCAGGAGCGAAGAGGGGAGTTATTGCGCGAGCCAGGCAGCGATCTGCTGCTGAATGCCGGCGGCATCCAGTTGATAGTCGTGACGCACCTCTTCCTGAGTACCCTGTGGAATAAACTCATCTGGCAGGCCAAGGTTGAGCACCGGCACGGCCAGGCGTTTCGCCATCACAAACTCATTTACGCCGCTGCCGGCGCCACCCATGATGGCACCTTCTTCCAGCGTCACCAGCGCATCATGGCTCTGCGCCAGCTCGCGAATCAGGGTTTCATCCAGCGGTTTCACAAAGCGCATATCTACCAGCGTGACGTTCAGTGCTTCAGCCGCGGCCTGCGCATCCGGCAGCAGCGTGCCGAAATTGAGGATCGCCAGCTTTTCACCCTGACGCTTCACCACCCCTTTGCCCAGCGGCAGACTGGTAAGCGGCTCAAGCGTGGCACCGGTACCGGTACCGCGCGGATAGCGCACCGCGCTCGGACCCGCCTGATAGTGATAGCCGGTGTAGAGCATCAGGCGACACTCATTCTCGTCGCTTGGCGTCATAATCACCATGCCGGGCACGCAGCGCAGATAGGCGATATCAAATGCGCCCTGATGCGTCTGACCATCCGCGCCGACAATACCGCCGCGGTCGATAGCAAACAGCACCGGCAGCTGCTGAATCGCCACATCGTGGATCACCTGATCGTAAGCGCGCTGCAGGAAGGTGGAGTAAATCGCCACGACCGGCTTGTAACCGCCAATCGCCATGCCGGCAGCAAAGGTCACGGCGTGCTGTTCAGCAATCGCCACGTCAAAATATTGCTGCGGATAGGCGCGCGAATAACTCACCATGCCAGAGCCTTCACGCATCGCCGGCGTGACCGCCATCATGCGCGGATCGTCAGCGGCGATCTCGCTCAGCCAGTCGCCAAAAATCTTCGAGTAGCTCGGCAGACCAGGCACGCTTTTTGGCAGCGCACCGCTGGCCGGGTCAAACTTCGGTACGGCATGCCAGGCGATAGGATCCTGCTCGGCAGGGGCATAGCCTTTGCCTTTTTTGGTCATGATATGCAGGAACTGCGGACCTTTAAGATCGCGCATATTCTTCAGCGTGCTGACCAGCGTCAGTACATCGTGCCCGTCAACCGGACCGATGTAGTTAAAGCCCAGCTCCTCGAACAGCGTGCCGGGCACCACCATGCCTTTCAGATGCTCTTCGGTGCGCTTCACCAGCTCTTTAATCGGCGGCAGACCGTCCAGCACGCGCTTGCTGCCTTCGCGCAGGCGCGAATAGGTTTTACCGGAGAGGATCTGCGCCAGGCGATTATTCAGCGCGCCAACGTTCTCCGAGATCGACATCTCATTGTCGTTGAGGATCACCAGCATATCGGGCTTGATATCGCCGGCATGGTTCATCGCCTCAAACGCCATTCCGGCGGTAATTGCGCCGTCGCCAATGATACAGGCGGTGCGGCGACCTTTACCTTCCCGCTCGGCGGCGACCGCCATGCCGAGACCGGCGCTGATGGAGGTGGAGGAGTGTCCGACGCTCAGGACGTCATATTCGCTCTCACCGCGCCACGGAAACGGGTGCAGGCCGTTTTTCTGCCGGATGGTGCCGATGCGATCGCGGCGTCCGGTCAGAATTTTATGCGGATAAGCCTGATGACCTACGTCCCAGACCAGATGGTCAAACGGGGTGTTGTAGACGTAATGCAATGCGACGGTCAGCTCGACAACGCCCAGACCCGACGCAAAGTGGCCGGATGAGCGGCTGACGCTATCCAGCAGATACTGACGCAGCTCGTCGCACAGGGCCGGAAGTTTCTCTTTCGGCAGTAAACGTAATTCCTGCACCGTGCCTGCTAACGCCAGTGTCGGGTATTTTGCAATATCAAAACTCATCAGAGACTCATTATGAAAGTTATTTATCGCGTTCAATTATGAAGCTTGCCAGCGCTTGTAATACGCTTGTGTCATAGCCCTGGCCGGCGAGGATCTCCAGCGCCCCCAAAGCTTCCTGATAGAGCGCCTGCGCTTTTGTACGCGCGCCCTCAAGCCCTAACAGGGCAGGGTAGGTACTTTTGCCCAGCGCCTGATCGGCGCCCTGGGTTTTGCCCAGCACGGCGGTATCGCCGGTGACATCCAGAATGTCATCCTGCACCTGAAACGCCAGGCCGATAGCATCAGCATAGGTGTCCAGCAGCGGCAGCGCCAGGCGAGCCGGCTCGCCTGCAGCCAGCGCACCCAGACGCACGGCAAGACGGATCAGTGCGCCGGTTTTATGGCGATGAATCTGCTCAAGCTGCGCCAGATCGATCTGTCTGCCTTCGGCCGCTAAATCCAGCGCCTGGCCGCCGCACATACCGGCAACGCCGCTGGCCTGCGCCAGTTCAGAGATCATTCTCACGCGCGTTGCCGCGCTGACGCCCGGCATCGGTTCATCAGCCAGAATAGAGAAGGCCAGCGTTTGCAGCGCATCGCCCGCCAGAATGGCCGTATCTTCACCATAACGAATATGACAGGTAGGCTGTCCGCGGCGCAGTGCGTCATCATCCATCGCCGGCAGATCGTCATGGATCAGCGAATAGGCGTGGATACACTCTGTGGCGGCGGCAGGCGCATCAAGGCTGGCTGCGTCGGCGTTAAGCATTTCACCAGTGGCATAGACCAGAAAAGGACGCAGACGCTTACCTCCTAATAGTGCCCCATAATGCATGGCATTCACCAGCGGGGAACTCTGAAAAGGCAGTGGATCTATTAAACGTGTCAGCGCCTGATTTACGCGCTCATGATAGGTTTGCTGTAGCTGGACAAAATCCATTAGTCGTTATCCGGCGTAAAAGGGGTAAGGTCGGCCGTTTTATCATCGCTCAGCAGGATCTGTACGCGCTGTTCAGCCTGCTGCAGCGTCTGCTGACCGCTGCGCGCCAGCTGCACACCGCGCTCAAACTCATTCAGCGCCTCTTCCAGCGGCAGCTCGCCGCTTTCCAGCCGGCTCACAATCTGCTCCAGCTGCTGCAGGGCGGTTTCAAAACTCACGGGCGCTTCGGCTTTTTTCGGCATAATCAGTGTCGACTCACAGTTTGGGACATCTTCATGCAATCGGTCATGGTAGCCGACGGGGAATAATAAGCAAAATGTTGAATGTGATTGCGGTAGCAGAAGCAGTCACGCAGTAAAGGTGGTATACTTTTGCGCCTCGGATGCGGACGCTCTCGCGATCCCCGCAATATTATGATCTTACCAGCTAAGTGCTGATGATTTTAGCACTTATTTGCCCAACGAAGCTGTGTCGCCATGAAGTTTATCATCAAGCTCTTCCCTGAAATCACCATCAAAAGTCAGTCGGTGCGGCTGCGCTTTATCAAAATTCTTACCGGCAATATCCGCAATACCCTGCGTTCTCTGAATGAGGATATCAAGGTGGTGCGTCACTGGGATCACATTGAAGTGCGCGCCAAAAACGAAGCGCTGCGTGAAACCATAGTGGATGAGCTGACGCGTATTCCTGGTATCCACCACGTGCTCGCCGTTGAAGATCGTGCTTACACCGATATGCACGATATCTTTGAGCAGACGCTGGCGCTGAACCGTGAGCGCCTGGAAAATAAAAGCTTCAGCGTGCGCGTGAAACGTCGCGGCACCCACAGCTTCAGTTCACAGGATGTGGAGCGCTATGTAGGCGGCGGCCTGAATCAGCATATCGCCAGCGCGCGCGTGCAGCTGAAGCAGCCGGATGAGACAGTTAATCTGGAGATTGAAGACGATCGTCTGCTGCTGATTACCGGTCGCTTTGAAGGGCTGGGCGGCTTTCCAATCGGCACGCAGGAAGATGTGATGTCGCTGATCTCCGGTGGCTTTGATTCCGGTGTCTCCAGTTACATGCTGATGCGACGCGGCTGCCGCGTGCACTACTGCTTCTTTAACCTTGGCGGCGCGGCACATGAGATTGGCGTGCGTCAGGTAGCACACTATCTGTGGAATCGTTTTGGCCGCTCACACCGCGTGCGCTTTGTCGCCATCAATTTTGAGCCGGTCGTCGGCGAGATTCTGGAAAACGTTGATGACGGGCAGATGGGCGTGGTGCTGAAGCGCATGATGGTTCGCGCTGCGTCAATGATTGCCGAGCGCTACGGTGTACAGGCGCTGGTGACCGGCGAAGCGCTGGGTCAGGTATCGAGCCAGACGCTGACCAACCTGCGCCTGATCGATAACGCATCCGATACGCTGATCCTGCGTCCGCTGATTTCACACGATAAAGAGCATATTATTAACGTGGCGCGGCAGATCGGTACGGAAGATTTCGCCCGCACCATGCCGGAATACTGCGGCGTTATCTCAAAGAGCCCGACGGTTAAAGCGGTGAAAGGCAAAATTGAAGCGGAAGAGCAGAATTTCAACTTCGATATTCTTCAGCGCGTGGTGCAGGAAGCGACTAATCTCGATATCCGCGAGATTGCTGAACAGACCGAAGAAGAAGTGGTGGAAGTAGAGACCGTGGACTCTTTTGGCACTAACGATGTGGTGCTCGATATCCGTGCCGCTGACGAGCAGGACGCTTCCCCGCTGGATCTCAGCGGCGTGGAAGTGAAGTCGCTGCCGTTCTATAAGCTCAGCACGCAGTTTGGCGATTTGGATCAGAACCGGACCTGGCTGCTCTATTGCGATCGTGGCGTGATGAGCAAACTGCAGGCGCTTTATCTGCACGAGCAGGGTTTTACAAACGTTAAAGTTTATCGCCCATAGCACGTCAGGGGCGCCACCGGGATTATCCGCCGGGATATCACCGGAATTTGTTGGGGCGCATTAATACGCCCCCTACGTCTGGCTTCGTAGGGGCGCCATTAATGGCGCCCTGGTTTATGTGCGGCATCCGATTCGGCCCAGGGGCGCATTAATGCACCCCCTACGGTGATACCGGAATTAATTTCGCGCAACGGAATTCGCAGAGGCGCACTTTATTCGCGCTCGTCGAACTCCTGATAATTATAAATGCCTGCCGCCAGCACCAGCTGTGAGGCGACTTCGCGTGCGGTCTCTTTATCCTGCAGCAGATCCACCAGCTTTAATGCAAAATCAAACGCTGTACCCGGTCCCTGGCTGGTGAGCAGATTGACGCGCGGATCCCATACCACGCGGCGCTCCATCCATTTCGCATCCGGAATTGTCTCTTTCAGGCCCGGAAAGCCGGTCATATTCCCGACCGGAAAAAGATCGTGCGGCACCAGTACCGTGCCTGGCGCTGCGCAAATAGCCGCCACAATTTTGCCTGTCAGATGAAACTGGCGCACCGTTTCCACCAGCAGCGGGCTGTCGCGGAACGTCTCCGCACCTTTCAGACCACCGGGCAGAACAACGGCGTCAAAATCGTTATCTGCCACTTCTGCCAGAGGGGCATCAGCCAGCAGGCGCACGCCGCGCGAGCATATAATTTCCCGTGTGCCGTCACTCTCTGCGCTGGCGGTGGTGACAGTGATGCCGCCGCGCACCAGCACGTCGATGGTGGTGACCGCTTCGGTCTCTTCACTGCCATGAGCGAGGCATACCAGTACGGATGGGCTGGCGTTCATATTGTGACTCCTTACGTTTTACCAGATCATAAAGGCGGCTATTCTCCGGCAGCGTAATGCCCTGACTGCGCGCGCGGCGCAGCAGATAGCCGGTAATATAATCAATTTCAGTTTGTCGCTGCGTACGGATATCCTGCAGCATAGAAGAGACATTGGCGGCAGTCGTGTCGATAACGTCATAAATAATGGCGCGTAGCGTCTCTGCATCCATATGCTGTCCTTCACGCGTCAGCAGCAGCGCCAGCTCGTCGCACAGCGTATCGATCTGCTCCGGCCAGGCGCGCAGCGCGCCGTTCAGGCACTCATGCTCTACCGTTAGCGGATTGATAACGCAGTTCACCGCCAGCTTGCGCCAACAGGCGGAGGCAATATCATCATGCCAGGCAACGTCAGGTAATGCCTGATGCAGCAGATCCGCGAGATGGCTCAACGGCGCGGCGTCACGGCTGACCGGTCCGATATGCGTGATGCCAGCCGCCACGTGGCGGATCACTGTCCCGTCATGCATCGCCGCATGGGTGGTGATGCCGCGCAGCAGCGGCTGCGTCAAATCGCGCAGCTCCTCCAGCGTTCCCATACCGTTATGCAGCAGCAAAACCGGCATGTCCGCGCGCAGCACGCTCTGAAGATTTTTAATCGCTGGCGAAACCTGTGGCGCTTTCAGGGTAACCAGCAACAGGTCGCTGCGCGCCAGAAACAGCGGATCGTTGGCGATAAAGGTGTGATTGCTCACTTCGCCCTGCAGATCGGTGACGTTAACGGAACAGTAGGGCTGCGGCACGCGCAGCCAGCCCTGTACGTCGTGACCCTGACGGGCCAGCGCAGTCAGCCAGACCTGCCCCAGCGCGCCGCAACCCAGCACGGTAATTTTCATTCTGCCTCCTGCTGGCGGGGTATTTTCACATCACATACTCAGTATAGCTTTGAGCTGCCGCGTGTTTTATTAGCGCAGCAAGACGCGTATTATGCATGTCACTTTAGTATCAGGAGAAGAAAAGATGCCATCTTTCGATATCGTTTCCGAAGTCGAGCTGCAGGAAGTCCGCAACGCGGTAGAAAATACCAACCGTGAACTCTCAACCCGCTTCGACTTTCGTAACGTCACCGCCAGCGTTGAGCTGAATGAGAAGAACGAGACGATTAAAATCACCACCGAGTCCGATTTTCAGGTGAAGCAGATTGTCGATATTCTGCGTGAAAAGCTACTGAAGCGCGGTATTGAAAACGCTGCGATTGAGGTGCCGGAAGAGATTGAACACAGCGGTAAAAGCTGGAGCGTAGAAGCCAAACTGAAAAAAGGCATTGAAAGCGACGTTGCCAAAAAGCTGGTGAAGCTGATCAAAGACAGCAAGCTTAAGGTGCAGACGCAGATTCAGGGCGACGAACTGCGCGTGACCGGCAAATCGCGCGACGATCTGCAGGGCGCCATGGCGCTGGTGCGCGGTGGCAACCTTGGCCAGCCGTTCCAGTTCAAAAACTTCCGCGATTAATCCTCTCTGGCGCACGCCGTACCGCGATAGATCGACAGCGCACCATGCCGGATAGATCGCTGTAAAAAAAAGCCCGACGCAATGGTCGGGCTTCAGATTCAGCAGCTGGCGAGCAGCGCCTCTATCTCAACGCGGCTCGTGACTTTGCTGTCGATTTTGATATACGCGCTTTTCTCTTCCGGCACGATAAATACGGATGCCACGCCAGGCTGAGCTTTCAGACGTTTTTCCAGATTCGGCACGGCCAGCACGGCGTCGCTCAGTACCAGCCGCAGGCTGCTGACGTAAGGCGGCTCCTGCATCGACATCGCAACAAACAGCCAGGCCGCAGCGATAATCGCTCCGATGAGAAATACCGTCTGCGCATCAATATGACCAAAAATCCAGCCGCCGAGGCTGCCGCCAATCGCCACTCCAAGAAACTGGCTGGTGGAGTAGATACCCATGGCGGTGCCCTTATAACCAGCCGGTGACTCTTTGCTGATCAGCGAGGGCAGAATGGCCTCCATTACGTTAAACGCGAGGAAAAAGAGCTGCACGCCAGCCACCAGCGTCCAGAAGTGGCCTTCTGCTCCCCAGAGAACGATTTCCGCAATGATAATCAGCGCCACGCAGCTGACAAAAACCCGCTTCATACGGCGCTTTACTTCGGCGTAGATAATGACCGGCACTACGGCGACAAAGGCAACCAGCATGGTCACCAGATAGATTTTCCAGTGCTCAGCTGCCGGGAGGCCTGCCAGTTCAAACTGGCCGGGCAGGGCGACAAAGCTCGACATCAGCAGCACGTGCAGACAGAGAATGCCGATATTAAGCTTCAGCAGTCCGGGATTGGCCAGCACGGCGCGAATGCTGCCTTTTACCATCCCGGACTCGCGGTTAAGCACGTGACCGCGCGCATTCGGCACGACCAGCAGCGTGATAACGATACCCAGCGTTGCCAGCAGCGCAATCATCCAGAACAGCGCATGCAGCCCCAGCGCGTGCGTGACAATGGGTCCGGCCACCATGGCAATCGCAAAGGTCACGCCAAAACTGATACCGATAAACGCCATCGCTTTAGTGCGGTTCTGCTCACGGGTGAGATCGGACAGCAGCGCCATTACGGCGGCGGCAATAGCGCCGGAGCCTTGTAAGGCGCGACCAAGAATAATGCCCCAGATTGAGGTTGTCGTGGCGGCGATCACGCTGCCAAGGACAAACAGCAGCAGGCCGCCGACAATCAGCGGCTTGCGTCCGATACGATCGGAAAGCAGCCCGAAGGGGATCTGAAAAATGGCCTGTGCCAGACCATAAATACCAATTGCCAGACCAATCAGGGTTTCGCTGGCACCCTGCAACGCCATGCCGTAAGTAGTAAGTACCGGCAGAACCATAAACATTCCGAGCATACGCAGGGAAAAAACGGTACCTAAACCCCATGTAGCGCGCAGCTCTACCGGCGTCATTTTATTGTCGTTCATTCCAACCTCTGTAAGTGTCTGCCTGTCATGCACCATGCTGCAGCAGCCAGTAACACCCTGTTGCTGCAAATCGATTTATTTCGGGCATTTAGCACCCATTTTAGGGAGCAGGGGAGGGCGGGTAAAACATTTGTTTTTAAGCAGTGGTAACAAAAAGAAAGGGCGCGAAAATCGCGCCCTTTCTCAGAGTGACGGTGCCCGCTTACCAGACGTAAGTGAGCAGGTCTTTGGATGCGGGAGCCATGAAGTCAACTGACATCATGACGCTCAGCGCGGTGATGGCGATGATAGAGAACACAAACAGTTTACGCGCCCAGACTTTATCGTTTGAGGTTTTGTAACCTGAGAGTGCCATACCCAGCCACCAGACGCTGACCGCCGCAGCCACGATCAGATATTTGTAGCCCGCATAACCACCCAGTGAGAGCATCAGCGTGGCAATCATAAACGCCAGAATGTAGAGCGTAATATGATTTTTCGCCACAGAGATGCCTTTCACCACCGGCAGAACCGGAATGTTGGCGGCCTGGTAATCTTTAAAGCGGAAGATGGCAATCGCGTAGGAGTGCGGCATCTGCCACAGGCTAAAGATAGCCAGTAAAATTAATGCGCCAGCATCAAACTCATTGGTGACTGCGCAGTAGCCAATTACCGGTGGCGCAGCACCGGAGAGGCTGCCGATCAGCGTTCCATAGACCGAATGACGCTTCATATAGAGGCTGTAAACGCCAACATAGACCACGAAGCCCATGACCGCCAGCCACATGGCCAGCGGGTTGGCGCCGAAATACAGCAACGCAAAGCCAGCAATACCCAACGCAGTGGCATAAACCAGGCTTACTTTCGCCGAGATCAGGCCTTTGACCAGAACCCGGTTCCGCGTTCTCTCCATTTTGATGTCGATATCGCGGTCAATCACATTGTTGAATACACAACCCGATGCGACCACCAGCGATACGCCAGCCAGCGCGGTGAGAAACAGGGGATAATCGATGCTGCCTTTAGAGGCCAGCAGAAATCCACCGATGACAGAAATTAAATTTCCGAAAATAATTCCTGGTTTTGTTACTTGCAGGTATTGCTTAATCATTACGCGTGACTCTTTAGTGGGCCATCATGTTGTAGTTGAGGTTCCACATAATCCACAGTGAACCGATCACAACAATCAGAATGATGATTGCTGAGAAGACAATGGCCACCATGTTCCAGCCACCCTCTGATTTGCTGTCCAGATGCAGGAAGTAGACCAGGTGCACCAGCACCTGAACCACTGCACACACCAGAACCACACCCAGGATGGTGCCGTGTGAGGCACTGCCATCCATTACCATCCAGAACGGGATCGCCGTCAGGATGATAGAGAGGATGAAGCCGATCATGTAAGACTTCACGCTACCGTGTGATGCACCATGTTCGTTTACAGAATGACTCATTACATGGCCCCCATCAGATAGACAACGGTGAATACGCAGATCCACACCACATCCAGGAAGTGCCAGAACAGGCTCAGGCACATGATACGGGTACGGTTGCTCTCAGTCAGACCACGTTTAGCGATCTGGAACATCAGAACCGCCATCCAGATCAGACCAGAGGTAACGTGCAGACCGTGCGTACCAACCAGAGTAAAGAAGCCAGAAAGGAAGCCACTACGGTTTGGACCGAAGCCTTCCGCAATCAGGTGATGGAATTCATAGATTTCCATCCCGATAAATCCGGCACCGAACAGGAAGGTCAGGGCCAGCCAGCCAATGACCGAACCTTTGTTCTGGTTGTTCATCGCAATCACTGCCATTCCATAAGTAATGGAGCTCAGCAGCAGCAGCGCGGTTTCAACCAGCACAAACGGCAGTTCGAAAATATCTTTACCTGCCGGGCCACCGGCAGTGTTGTTGACCATTACTGCATAGGTCGCAAACAGCGTTGCGAAGATAATGCAGTCACTCATCAGGTAGATCCAGAAGCCAAAGACTTTATTGGCTCCTGCATCGTGATGCCCATGCTCCGCATGGGCGTCGTGGTGGTGTTTTACGGTTTGAGTCGACATTATTTCAGACCTGCTTTGCTGATGTCATCAAAGTGCTTCTTCTCGATCTGCTCGATTTCAGCAACCGGAACGTAGTAATCCACGTCCTCATCGAAGCTCTTCACAATCCAGGTCACGATAGTGCCCAGGAAAGTGAGACCCGCCAGCCACCAGATATGCCAGATCATGGCGAAACCGAAGACTGTTACGAATGCAGCGATAACAATGGCCGCGCCGCTGTTTTTCGGCATATGAATTTCTTCATATTTTTCTGGCTGCTTGTACGCTTCGCCTTTCTCTTTCATTTCCCAGAACGCATCACGCTCGTGGATATGAGGGATAACAGCAAAGTTGTAGAACGGTGGTGGTGAAGAGGTTGCCCACTCCAGCGTACGACCGCCCCACGGGTCACCAGTCAGATCGCGGTTCTGATCGCGGTCACGTACCGATACCCAGAACTGAACCAGCTGGCACAGAATACCGCAGGCAATCAGCGCCGCACCGCCAGCTGCAACAACCAGCAGCGAGTGGAACTGTGGATCGATATCCTGGCTCAGACGACGGGTCATACCCATGAAGCCCAGTGCGTACAGCGGCATAAAGGCAACAAAGAAGCCGATGATCCAGAACCAGAAGGCGCGTTTACCCCAGGTTTCGTTCAGCGTGAAGCCAAATGCTTTCGGAAACCAGTAAGTCACACCGGCCATGCAACCGAAGACAACACCACCGATGATAACGTTATGGAAGTGTGCAATCAGGAACAGGCTGTTGTGCAGGACAAAGTCTGCGCCCGGTACGGCCAGCAGTACGCCGGTCATACCACCGACTGAGAAGGTCACCAGGAAGCCGATGGTCCACAGCATCGCTGAGTTAAACTCAATACGACCCTGATACATGGTGAACAGCCAGTTAAAGATTTTCACCCCGGTCGGAATCGCGATGATCATCGTCATGATACCGAAGAAGGCGTTAACGTTAGCGCCCGCACCCATGGTGAAGAAGTGGTGCAGCCAGACGATGAACGACAGTACGGTAATGGCGATGGTTGCCCACACCAGTGAGGTGTAACCAAACAGACGCTTTTTCGAGAACGTCGCGGTAACTTCAGAGAAGACACCAAAGACCGGCAGAACGAGGATGTACACTTCCGGGTGACCCCAGACCCAGATCAGGTTGACGTACATCATCATGTTACCGCCCATATCATTAGTAAAGAAATGGAAGCCGAGGTAACGATCAAGCGTCAACAGTGCCAGCGTCACGGTCAGAACCGGGAACGCAGCGATGATCAGGACGTTAGTGCAGAGTGATGCCCAGGTAAAGACCGGCATTTTGAACAGGTCCATGCCCGGCGCACGCATCTTCAGAATGGTCACGAAGAAGTTGATACCGGTCAGCGTGGTCCCGATCCCTGAGAGCTGGAGACTCCAGATCCAGTAGTCGACCCCGACGCCAGGACTATACTCCGCGCCAGAAAGCGGCGGATAAGCCAGCCAGCCAGTCTGTGCGAACTCGCCCACACCCAGAGAGATGTTCACCAGGATCACACCGACCGCGGTAAACCAGAAGCTCAGGTTGTTCAGGAACGGGAACGCAACGTCACGGGCACCGATTTGCAGCGGAACCGCGATGTTCATCAGACCTACAACGAATGGCATTGCCACGAAGAAGATCATAATCACGCCGTGAGCAGTGAAGATCTGATCGTAGTGGTGCGGAGGCAGAATGCCCGCCTCACCGGCAGAAGCCATAACCTGTTGGGTACGCATCATTACTGCATCGGCAAAGCCGCGCAGCAGCATGACGAATGCCATGATGATATACATGATACCCAGTTTTTTGTGGTCAACGGAGGTAAGCCATTCTGACCACAGATACTTCCACTTACCAAAATAGGTGAGGGCGGCAACCAGCGCCAGACCACCAATGATGATAGCGGCGACCGTAACCATGATAATAGGCTCATGGTACGGCACTGCATCCAGTGTTAATTTTCCGAACATCGTATTATTCCCCGGTTCCCGCAGCAGCGGCGTGATTCATGTCCATGCCTTCGTGTGACATGTCCATTTTCCCGTGGCTCATCTTGAACTTATCAATAATCTGCTTGAAGAGTTCAGGATTCGCAGTTGAGAAATATTCCACCGGATGATTCTCACTTGGCGAAGCCAGTTTCTCAAACTCATCCATGGTGGTCAGCGTGTTAGGTGCCGCTTTAACTTTGGCAACCCACTGCTGGAATTCCGCATCATCTTTAGTTGCAATGGCCTTGAACTTCATGCCAGAGAAACCGCGACCACTGAAGTTTGATGAGATACCGTCAAACGTTCCTGGCTCATTGGCGATCAGGTGCAGTTTGGTCTGCATGCCCGCCATGGCGTAGATCTGGCTGCCGAGCGTAGGAATGAAGAACGAGTTCATCACGGAGTTAGAGGTGATTTTGAAGTTAACTGGCGTATTTGCCGGGAAGGCAATCTGGTTAACGGTGGCAATACCCTGTTCCGGGTAAATGAACAGCCATTTCCAGTCCAGTGCAACCACATCGATCTCAACAGGCTTAACGTCAGAGACCAGCGGTTTAGCCGGCTCCAGCGCATGCGTTGATTTCCAGGTCAGCACGCCGAGGAAGATGATGATCAGGATCGGAATGGTCCAGACCACGGCTTCCACTTTGTTAGAGTGTGACCAGTTAGGGCTGTACTTCGCTTCGGTATTGGTCGCCCGATATTTCCAGGCAAACACAACAGCCATTAAGACTGCCGGAATAACGACAATCATCATCAAGCCAAAGGCTGTCAGAATCAGTGAACGTTGCTCCATTGCAATCTGTCCCTTGGGATTTAACAACGCACTATCGCAGCCGCTGAGTAATACAGCGCCTGCGATTAATGACAAAATCCCCAAACATTTATTGTATTTCATGAGTCTCATTTAACGACCTCAATGACAAGGGCTCTATTGTCGTTTAAGTGTGCGCGCATTTTACGGTAAGGTTTATGCAGTGTAAACCAGCTTAAGGATGTGTCAGAAGGGTGTTGACACCTTTTGCTAAGGGAGTCACAGATGTTACGCAGAGTGACAAATTATTAACCGCGACAAGCAGTTGGCGGCAATATAACAAAAAGCAATGACAGAAACCGCAGAAAAAACAGGGAAAGCATAAACCGTACTTTTAATGCTCACTTATTTAACAATTATGCATCATTTGAGCGATAATTTTCCCACAAACTGATTGCTCACCGGATTTAAATATCGCCCGATGTTGTTAAATTAATGTTTTTATTTCGCGATGAAAAAAATGCTATTTGCGCTAATTCGCAGGTGCTATTTTTAAACAAAATAAATAGCGCCTGCAAATAGTGTCTGGCTATCGCTCAGCGAGCCGGTGGGTTTTCCTCAGAGCCAGACAGTCGAGTACCACGCCCAGCATAACGGCCAGAACGGCAATGCCGATGCCCGCCTCAAACAGTGGCGTCAGCAGCGCAGTCAGCGATTCTGCGCCTGCAGCTGTTAGCGCCAGCGTCAGCAGCCAGCAGCCCAGTAACGTGCAGCCTGCGGTGAACAGGCGGACAATCCAGCGATAGCCCACAGGCCAGCTGGTACGCGGAATAAACGTGCCGCTCTGCTGCATCTGAAGAAGCGTGGTGCGGCTAAGCCACAGCAGCAGCAGTCCCGGTAGCGCAGCCACAACGGTAAACGCATAGAAAGCTGACCAGCCCCATAGCTCAACCAGCCAGCCGGCGGCCGGACCCACATAAACGCGGCCAACAGCAGCCAGCGCTGAGAGCAGAGCGAACTGGGTGGCAGAGAACGCTTTATTACACATGGTCATCAGCAGCGCCACAAAGGCTGCTGTTCCCATGCCACCACACAGATTTTCAATAAACACCGCGCTGGCCATGCTCCAGAGGTGGGGCGGGGTAACCGCCAGCAGCCAGTAAGCGGCGTTCGATACGGCCTGCAGAATGCCAAACAGCATCAGAGCGCGAAACAGGCTCAGACGCTGCATCAGCACGCCGCCATAGAGTGCGCCGATAATCGTCGCCAGCAGCCCCAGCGTTTTATTCACCAGGCCAACATCGCCCGCGCTGAAGCCGACGCCGCGGATAAGAAAGGTTGTTGTCAGCGACGCCGCGAAGGCATCTCCCAGCTTATAAAGGATGATCAGGGTGATAAGCAGCCAGGCATTGTTACGCTGAAAAAAATCCGCCAGAGGAAACGTAACGGCCTGGCGCAGCGTATGCGGCTCGCGTTTAGCCGCAGCGGGCTCGCGAGCCAGCAGCGTGGCAATCAGCCCCGGGATCATTAGCAGCGCCATCAGCCAGTAGGTTGCGCGCCAGCCCAGATAGCGATCGGCAAGCCAGAGTGCCAGCCCGCCGGAGATAAGCATCGCCAGGCGATAGCCCAGCACCGTAATCGCTGCGCCGCTGCCGCGCTCTTCCGGCGGCAGGATATCCGTTTTCCACGCATCAAAAACGATATCCTGAGAGGCGGAACAGAATGCGACCAGCACGGCGATGGCCGCCAGCAGCGTTAAATCCTGAGCCGGATGCATAAAACCGAGCGCGACAATGCCGGCAATCAGCGCCAGCTGAGTCAGCAGTAGCCAGCCCCGGCGACGTCCCAGAAACGGCGGCGTATAGCGGTCCATCACCGGCGACCAGAGAAACTTGAAAACGTAAGCCTGTCCTACCAGCGAAAAGAAGCCAATGGTTTTGAGGTCGACATTCTCTACGGTCATCCATGCCTGCAGCGTGCCTGCGGTCAGCGCCAGCGGCAAGCCGGAAGCAAAACCAAGCAGCAGCAGTACCGCCGCGTTACGTTGGGTAAATATTCGCAGATAGTGAGAGGTCATAGCCAGCCTGAGGTAGTGCCCGGCACAGACGGCCGGGCAGATGACAGCGGAGCGGTTAGCGTGCGTTCTGTTTAATGAAGTTGTTTACGCTGGTGTCCTGCGCCATATCGGCGATCACATCGCTCAGCGTCGCATTCACAGCGTTGGTGATCTTGTCGTTGGTGGCATTGAAAGCGCCTTCAATGCTGTAGGTCTGACGGTAGTTTTTCACCTGCTTGTTGCCATTTTTCGCCGTGGCAATAATAGAGATATCCGCTTTCGTGGTGATGCTGTAGCGCACGTTACCCTGCGTGACGTCAGCGTAGAGGCCATTCACCACAATCTGCAGATCCACTGCGCCGTTCGGGCCAATCATATATCCGCGGGAGGTCATCTGCTTCTCCAGCACTTCCTGCAGCAGAAAACGCAGGTCGCGTGATGGCGTCAGCGTAACCAGCTGTCCATCGCGGTTAACCTTTGCCAGCGCCTGATCGCTGCGCTGATCGGCACCGTTTACGCTGACGGTAACGCCCATCAGGCTCGGATCCTGTTGTGGCAGCTGGATCTTTGGCTGAATGTTCAGGGTTGTACTGTTGCTGGCACAGCCGGCTAAAACAAAAGCAGCCAGCAGAGGGAATAACAGTTTTTTCAACATACTCATTCTCATTAGCGTTAGGTTGGGAGATAAATCCGGCGTCATCATAGCATTGCAGCGAGGTGAAAAAAGCCCCAGCCACCGGGAAATTGATTGTAAAGGCTTTTTTCAGCCCGGAGGAAAACCCGCAGGTTGACCCGCCCGGATTGCCGGTTATGATGCGCTGCAGAGCGGGAATATTTTCTGATTTTTACCGGGCAGTAATGCAAAACCTACTAATATTTAAACAGATGGGGCACAGCGCTCGCCGGAGAGGGTGTAAACAATGATTCGCGAACAAATAGAAGAAAAGCTGCGCAACGCTTTCACACCTGCACACCTCGAAGTGCATGATGAAAGCTATCGTCATAACGTGCCTGCCGGTTCTGAAAGTCACTTTAAAGTGGTGATTGTCAGCGATCACTTTACCGGCCAGCGCTTTTTACAGCGGCATCGCGCCATCTATGGCGAACTGTCTGCGGAACTGGCAGGCAGCGTACACGCGCTGGCGCTGCATACCTACACGCAAAAAGAGTGGCACGGGCTGCAGGATACTGTCCTGGCTTCGCCTAACTGCCGGGGTGCCGGTACGCTTGCCTGATGCTGGCATCTTCAACCTTTCCTGAAACGGCCTGCGGGCCGTTTTTTCGTTTCTCAGACGCTAAACGCGATCTGCGGCGCAAAAAAGCAGCAAAGTCGTTAAAAAGTGGTGAGTTTGCAGCCTCGACTCATTCCGGCGATGCCGCTATAATGCGGCGTCTATTTTTCCGGAATGTCTTCGGGACGCTTCTGGTGACAGGGATGTGGTTCTGCCCGCAGAGGCCGTCCCGGTTATTGGATACGGCGCATTAATTGTGTGGTGTCTGAAGTTGACCGAGCACGTGATTTTTTGAGGTAACAAAATGACAGTTTCAGTAGAAACCACCCAGGGTCTGGGCCGCCGCATTTCGATTACTATTCCAGCTGACAGCATTGACGCTGCAGTTAAGAAAGAACTGATTGAAGTGGCTAAGAAAGTCCGTATCGATGGTTTCCGTAAAGGTAAAGTGCCATCGCATATCATCAATCAGCGCTACGGCGCCTCTGTTCGCCAGGATGTGCTGGGCGAGCTGATGACGCGTAACTTTGTTGACGCCATCATCAAAGAGAAAATCAATCCAGCAGGCGCGCCTGACTACGTGCCGGGTGAGTATAAAGAAGGCGAAGACTTTACCTATGCGGTTGAGTTTGAAGTCTACCCGGAAGTGGAATTACAGGGTCTGGACGCAATCGAAGTTGAAAAACCGGTTGTTGAAGTGACCGATGCAGACGTTGACGCGATGCTGGATACCCTGCAGAAGCAGCAGGCTACCTGGAAAGAGACTGACGCAGCGGCTACCGCTGAAGATCGCGCTACCATCGATTTCAACGGTTCTGTTGATGGCGAAGAGTTTGAAGGCGGTAAAGCGTCTGACTTCGTACTGGCGATGGGTCAGGGTCGTATGATCCCTGGTTTTGAAGAAGGCATCACCGGTAAGAAAGCGGGTGACACCTTTACTATCGACGTTAAATTCCCGGACGATTACCACGCAGAAAACCTGAAAGGGAAAGATGCGAAGTTTGATATCGTTCTGAAGAAAGTTGAAACCCGTGAACTGCCAGAGCTGACCGCTGATTTCATCAAACGTTTCGGCGTAGAAGATGGTTCAGTTGATGGCCTGCGTGCAGAAGTGCGTAAAAACATGGAGCGCGAGCTCAAAGGCGCTATCCGTAACCGCGTGAAGTCTCAGGTTCTGGATGGTCTGGTTGAAGCGAACAACATCGACGTGCCAGCCGCTCTGATTGATGGCGAAATCGACGTGCTGCGTCGTCAGGCTGCTCAGCGCTTTGGTGGCAATGAGAAGCAGGCGCTGGAACTGCCACGTGAGCTGTTCGAAGAGCAGGCAAAACGTCGCGTTGTTGTAGGTCTGCTGCTGGGCGAAGTGATCCGCATCAACGAGCTGAAAGCGGATGAAGATCGCGTTAAGACGCTGATTGAAGAGATGGCTTCTGCGTATGAAGATCCGCAGGAAGTTATCGAGTTCTACAGCAAGAACAGCGAGCTGATGAACAACATGCGCAACGTTGCGCTGGAAGAGCAGGCGGTCGAGGCTCTGCTGGCGAAAGCCAAGGTTACCGACAAAGCGACCTCTTTCCAGGAGCTGATGAACCAGACCTCTGCGGCCTGATTAATCACTTAACGGAATGTGCTCAGCCCGCGACCTCCTGTCGCGGGCTTTTTTATATTTATGATAAAAACCCCCTTCCTGCACCGCTATTTGACTAATTAAGCGGCAAATTATCCGTTATGCTCTTTTTCCAGGTTAGCGAATAGAGAAAAGGTTGTTATGCTTGAAACAACCGGGCAGCATCCCCAGATAGAGGAAGAATGCGAGAGAACCGTGAGGCTGGCTGATTAACCGTCCTGAAATGTCGGAACGAGGCGGCTGTGCATAGTTTTCGCAGCGCGTCTCACGTAGAATCGGTACAGAATGTTGCCAATGAAATTTATCAGGAGACGGTAATGTCATACAGTGGCGATCGTGAATTTACTGCACCAACTAATGCGCTGGTGCCAATGGTGGTCGAACAAACCTCGCGCGGCGAGCGTTCTTACGACATCTATTCCCGCCTGCTTAAAGAGCGCGTTATCTTTCTGACCGGTCAGGTTGAAGATCACATGGCGAACCTGATTGTGGCGCAGATGCTGTTTCTGGAAGCAGAGAATCCGGAAAAAGATATCTATCTCTACATCAATTCACCGGGTGGCGTGATTACGGCTGGTATGTCGATCTACGACACCATGAAATTCATTAAGCCGGACGTCAGCACCATCTGTATGGGCCAGGCGTGCTCAATGGGCGCGTTTTTGCTGACGGCAGGAACCAAAGGTAAACGTTTCTGCCTGCCTAACTCCCGCGTGATGATTCACCAGCCGCTGGGCGGCTATCAGGGACAGGCAACGGATATTGAAATTCACGCGCGTGAAATTCTGAAAGTAAAACAGCGCATGAATGAGCTGATGGCTGAGCATACCGGCAAATCGCTGGAGCAGATTGAGCGCGATACCGAACGCGATCGTTTCCTCTCTGCCAGCGAAGCGGTAGAGTATGGCCTGGTTGACTCTATACTGACACACCGTCAATAAGACGCACCTGCCTGGCCCTTACGCTATAGTTAACGGGGGGCAGGCAGATGAGTTGCATGCATACCGGCCGTTGTTGTACGGCCAGTGCCGTACACCAGAGTAGGTCTGAGAACGAAAAGAGGTTAGCTGATGACAGATAAGCGCAAAGACGGTTCAGGTAAGTTGCTGTACTGCTCTTTCTGCGGCAAAAGCCAGCATGAAGTCCGTAAGCTGATTGCCGGGCCGTCAGTCTATATTTGCGACGAATGTGTCGATTTATGTAATGACATCATTCGTGAAGAGATCAAAGAGGTTGCGCCCCATCGCGAGCGTAGCGCTCTGCCAACGCCACATGAAATTCGTCACCATCTCGATGACTATGTTATTGGTCAGGAAAAGGCGAAAAAAGTGCTGGCGGTTGCCGTTTACAACCACTACAAACGTCTGCGCAATGGCGATACCAGCAACGGTATTGAGCTGGGCAAAAGTAACATCCTGCTGATCGGCCCAACCGGTAGCGGTAAGACACTGCTGGCAGAGACGCTGGCGCGCCTGCTGGATGTGCCTTTTACCATGGCGGACGCCACTACGCTGACCGAAGCGGGCTACGTGGGCGAAGATGTAGAAAACATCATCCAGAAGCTGCTGCAGAAGTGCGACTATGATGTGCAGAAGGCGCAGCGCGGTATCGTCTACATCGATGAGATCGATAAAATCTCCCGTAAGTCTGATAACCCTTCTATTACGCGTGATGTGTCAGGCGAAGGCGTACAGCAGGCCCTGCTGAAGCTGATCGAAGGCACCGTTGCCGCTGTCCCGCCTCAGGGTGGCCGCAAACATCCGCAGCAGGAGTTCCTGCAGGTTGATACATCGAAAATCCTGTTTATCTGCGGCGGCGCATTTGCCGGCCTTGATAAGGTGATTTCGCAGCGTGTAGAAACCGGATCGGGTATCGGCTTTGGCGCGACAGTAAAAGGCAAATCGCAAAAAGCCAGCGAAGGCGAACTGCTGTCACAGGTAGAACCGGAAGATTTGATCAAATTTGGTCTGATTCCGGAATTTATCGGTCGTCTGCCAGTGGTTGCTACGCTGAACGAGCTGAGCGAAGAAGCCCTGATTCAGATCCTGCGCGAGCCGAAAAATGCGCTCACCAAGCAGTATCAGGCGCTGTTTAACCTGGAAGGCGTTGAGCTGGAGTTCCGCGACGAAGCGCTGACGGCTATCGCTAAAAAGGCGATGTCGCGTAAAACCGGTGCGCGCGGTCTGCGTTCTATCGTTGAGGCGGCGCTGCTGGAAACCATGTATGACCTGCCTTCAATGGAAGATGTCGAGAAAGTGGTTATCGATGATTCGGTGATTGATGGCGAGTCCGATCCAATGCTGATTTATGGTAAGCATGAAGCACAAGCTTCTGGCGAATAAATAAGCAGCCAAATCACGTTGTTATCTTAAAAAAGGGGAATTTTATTCCCCTTTTACTTTTCTCACCGCTGTGACATTGAATGTCGGATAAGCATCCCCATATACTCATAATCCTGTGGGTTTAACTGCATACAGCCTGTATTACGCGGTACCCATCACCTGGCGGACATTAAACTAAGAGAGAGCTCTATGAATCCTGAGCGTTCTGAACGCATTGAAATCCCTGTGTTGCCGCTGCGCGACGTGGTGGTTTATCCGCACATGGTAATTCCGTTGTTTGTTGGTCGGGAAAAATCGATTCGTTGCCTGGAAGCAGCAATGGATCATGACAAGAAGATCATGCTGGTTGCCCAGAAAGAGGCTTCAACGGATGAACCTGGAATTAACGATCTCTTTGCCGTAGGGACAGTGGCGTCCGTACTGCAGATGCTGAAGCTGCCTGATGGCACAGTTAAGGTGCTGGTGGAGGGCCTGCAGCGTGCCCGCATTACCACGCTATCTGACAATGGCGATCACTTTGTCGCTCAGGCTGAATATCTGACTTCGCCAGAAATTGAAGAGCGCGAGCAGGAAGTGCTGGTGCGCACCGCGATTAATCAGTTTGAAGGCTATATCAAGCTGAACAAAAAGATCCCGCCTGAAGTGCTGACGTCGCTGAACAGCATTGATGATGCGGCGCGCCTGGCCGATACCGTGGCGGCGCATATGCCTCTTAAGCTGGCGGATAAACAGTCCGTGCTGGAGATGTCCGACGTTAACGAGCGTCTGGAATATCTGATGGCGATGATGGAATCGGAAATCGACCTGCTGCAGGTTGAAAAACGTATTCGCAATCGCGTCAAAAAGCAGATGGAAAAAAGCCAGCGCGAATATTATCTGAACGAACAGATGAAGGCGATTCAGAAAGAGCTGGGCGAGATGGATGATGCGCCAGACGAGTATGAAGCGCTGAAGCGTAAAATCGACGCGGCTAAAATGCCGGCTGAAGCGCGTGAAAAAGCGGAAGCTGAGCTGCAGAAGCTGAAGATGATGTCGCCGATGTCGGCGGAAGCGACGGTGGTACGCGGCTATATCGACTGGATGGTGCAGGTTCCATGGAACGCGCGCAGTAAGGTGAAGAAAGATCTGCGCAAAGCGCAGGAGACGCTTGATACCGATCACTTTGGTCTTGAGCGCGTCAAAGATCGCATCCTTGAGTATCTTGCGGTGCAGAGTCGCGTCAGCAAAATCAAAGGCCCAATCCTCTGTCTGGTTGGCCCGCCGGGTGTGGGTAAAACCTCTCTGGGACAGTCGATTGCGAAAGCGACCGGACGTAAATATGTGCGTATGGCGCTGGGCGGCGTGCGCGATGAAGCAGAAATTCGCGGACATCGTCGCACCTATATCGGTTCAATGCCGGGCAAACTGATCCAGAAAATGGCGAAAGTGGGTGTGAAAAACCCGCTGTTCCTGCTGGATGAGATTGATAAAATGTCGTCTGATATGCGCGGCGATCCCGCTTCGGCACTGCTGGAAGTGCTGGATCCGGAACAGAACATCGCGTTTAACGATCACTACCTGGAAGTCGACTACGATCTGTCTGACGTGATGTTTGTCGCGACCTCCAACTCTATGAATATTCCGGCACCGCTGCTGGATCGTATGGAAGTGATCCGCCTGTCGGGCTATACCGAAGATGAAAAACTCAATATTGCGAAGCAGCATCTGCTGCCAAAACAGATTGAGCGCAATGCGCTGAAAGAGAAAGAGATCAGCGTTGACGATAGCGCAATCATCGGCATCATCCGCTATTACACGCGTGAAGCAGGCGTGCGTAGCCTGGAACGTGAGCTCTCTAAGTTATGCCGTAAAGCGGTCAAAGCGCTGCTGATGGATAAAACTCAGAAGAGCATCACAATTAATGGCGACAACCTGAAAGATTTCCTTGGCGTACAGCGTTTTGATTACGGTCGCGCTGACAGCGAAAACCGCGTAGGACAGGTGACCGGCCTGGCGTGGACAGAAGTGGGCGGCGATCTGCTGACCATCGAAACCGCATGTGTGCCAGGTAAAGGCAAGCTGACCTATACCGGTTCTCTCGGCGAGGTTATGCAGGAGTCGATTCAGGCTGCATTAACCGTGGTTCGCGCCCGGGCAGAAAAACTGGGTATTAACGGCGACTTCTACGAGAAGCGCGATATCCACGTGCACGTGCCGGAAGGGGCTACGCCGAAGGATGGTCCGAGTGCCGGTATTGCGATGTGTACGGCGCTGGTCTCCTGTCTGACCGGTAACCCGGTCCGTTCCGATGTGGCGATGACCGGTGAGATCACGCTGCGCGGTCAGGTACTGCCTATCGGTGGTCTGAAAGAGAAACTGCTGGCAGCACACCGTGGCGGGATTAAAACTGTACTAATCCCGGATGAAAACAAGCGCGATCTGGAAGAGATCCCGGCAAACGTGATTGCCGATCTCAGCATTCATCCGGTTAAACGCATTGAAGAGGTGCTGAATCTGGCCCTGGAAAATGCGCCATCCGGTATGCAGGTTGTGACGGCAAAATAGCGCTGAGCAGCAAACGCGGCTAAAAAACGAAGCTGGCAGGCCAAATCAGGCTTGCCAGCTTTTTTTTGCCTGTTAAGTTAGAGGGCTGCTGGATCGGCGATTAAGATGAATACCGTTGTTTCAGCACCACAGGCTTGTTATAACTGGCTGCGCGTTTGCTCCGGCGTAAAGAGACGGGGCAAAGTGAATAATAAAAGAGGGGATGAAGAGAGTGAATAAGTCACAGTTGATCGACAAAATCGCTGCAGAAGCGGACATTTCAAAAGCAGCAGCCGGACGTGTACTGGAGGCCTTTACCGAATCTGTTTCTGGCGCACTGAAAGAGGGCGACGAAGTAGCCCTGGTGGGTTTCGGTACTTTCTCTGTGCGCGAGCGCGCTGAGCGTGCCGGCCGTAATCCGCAGACCGGTAAAGAGATCACCATCCCGGCTGGCAAAGTACCGGGATTCCGCGCCGGTAAGGCGCTGAAAGACGCCGTTAATTAAGCCAGTCAGGATTAACCAGTGAAGCATTTTCTTCTCTGGATTGAGGACGAAAAAGCCGTTCTCATGTAACATACGGGCACATCATTACTGATGTGCCCTTTTTTATTTGATGCGCAGCTTAAGCCAGTGGCTTCAGTCTCCGCATGGTTGCCAGCTGCCAGCCTGAACTGCAGCTGCACGATGATGGCATCGTGTCTGAGCTTTACATTCACACTACAGCGGAGTGTTGTCATACCATGATGGACAATTTACGCGCGGCGTCGAATCATGTCGTGCTCAAGGTTATTCTGGGATTGATTATCCTGTCCTTTGTGCTTACCGGGGTGGGCAACTACCTGATAGGTGGCAATGGCGATTACGCTGCGAAAGTTAACGGCCACGAAATCAGCCGGGCTGAGCTGGAGCAGGCGTTTAACAGCGAGCGCAATCGTCAGCAGCAGATGCTGGGCGATCAGTTCTCGCAGCTGGCTAGCAATGATGGGTATATCCAGCAGATGCGCCAGCAGGCGCTGTCACAGCTGGTGGATCAGGCGCTGCTGGATCAGTACATCAGCGAGCTGCATCTCGGCATCAGTGATGAGCAGGTAAAGCAGGCCATTTTCAACCAGAAAGCGTTTCAGACCAACGGCAAATTTGATAATGCCAAATATAACGGTCTGATCACCAGCATGGGCTTCTCAGCCGATCAATATGCAGAAGCGCTGCGCAAGCAGTTGCTTAATCAGCAGCTGATCAACGCCATCGCTAACACTGATTTTATGCTGAAAGATGAAACCACAAAGCTGACCGATTTAGTCTCGCAGCAGCGGGAAATTCGTCAGGCGGTGATTAACGTGGATGCGCTGGCAGCGAAGCAGACGGTTAATGACGATGAGATCGCGCAGTATTATCAGCAGCATCAGAACAGCTTTATGGCCCCGGAGCAGTTCCGCGTCAGCTACATCAAAATGGATGCAGCAGCGATGCAGCAGCCGGTCAGCGAAGCGGACATTCAGAGCTGGTACGATCAACATAAAGCGGACTATTCACAGCCCCAGCGCAGCCGTTACAGCATCATTCAGACCAAAACTGAGGCGGAAGCCCGATCGGTACTGGATGCGCTGAAGCAGGGCGGGGACTTTGCCAGCCTGGCGAAAAGCAAATCTGCCGATCCTATCTCCGCGCGTAAAGGCGGTGATATGGGCTGGCTGGAGCCTGCAACCACGCCGGATGAGCTGAAAAATGCCGGCCTGACGCAGAAAGGCCAGCTTTCAGACGTGATCAAGTCCTCAGTCGGTTTCCTGGTGGTACGTCTGGATGATATCCAGCCGGAGCAGGTGAAGCCGCTGGCGCAGGTGCATGACGTTATTGCAGATAAAGTTAAGCAGGAGAAAGCGCTCGACGCCTTCTATAAGCTGCAGCAGAAAGTCAGTGAAGCCGCCAGCAATGACAATGAATCGCTGGCGGGTGCAGCCCAGGCATCGGGTCTTAAAGTCAGTGAAACAGGCTGGTTTACCCGTGATGATATGCCTGCCGACCTCGACTTTGACGCGGTTAAACAGGCGGTCTTCAGCGGCGGCTTAATTGGGCAGAACGGCGCGCCGGGCAACAATTCCGATATTATCAGCGTGGATGGCGATCGCGCGTTTGTGCTGCGCATCAGCGAACACAAACCGGAAGCGGTAAAACCGCTTGACCAGGTGAAGGTACAGGTGACCGACCGCATCAAACACGATAAGGCGACGCAGCAGGCTAAAGCGCAGGCAGATAAACTGCTGGCCGATCTGAAAGCGGGCAAGAGTGAGGCGCTGAGCGCGGCAGGACTGACGCTGAGCAGCAGCAAAGTGGTTGATCGTAACGCACAGGATCCGGTCGCCCAGACCGCATTTTCACTTCCGCAGCCGGCAGCGAATAAACCTTCCTGGGGCGTAAGCGAAGATATGCAGGGCAACGTCGTACTGGTCGCGCTGGATAAAGTCTCTGCCGGCAGCCTGCCGCAGAACCAGGTCGATGAGATGATCAAAGGCGTGACGCAGAACAATGCGCAGATCGCATTTGAAGCGCTGCTTGAAAACCTGCGCAAAGAGGCGAAGATCAAATATGGGGCAGCGGCACAAGCCCAGTAAGCCTCACAAAAAAAGGTAATTTTCTGCAACAATCAAAGGCCGCTTCTGCGGCCTTTTCCATCTCTGCGCTTCGCCTTTTGCCGGACATCCTCTGCTGTGACACGCTGCTGATGCTGTCAAACACAAGGAGAAAAACAGCATGAACAAATCTACTTTTCACGCATTTTGTCTGACACTGGCGCTGGGCGGCGCACTCTGCAGCAGCACTCTTGCGCATGCGGCGGGAGAGCCCGCGGAAGCACAGGCGAAGCCGCCCGCATCGCTGACGGCCGGAGCGGTCAGCATCAACGACGCTACCGCGGAGCAGCTGGCGAGCGCCATGAATGGCATCGGATTGAAAAAAGCGCAGGCGATCGTCAGCTATCGCGAAGAGTATGGGCGCTTCACCGCGCTGGATCAGCTCAAAGAGGTGCCGGGTATCGGCAACGCGCTGGTCGAACGCAACAGCGATCGGCTCAAACTGTGAAGCACTTCGCGACGCTGAAGAATCTGTGAAGACCGGCAACAGGCTGTGCTATGCTCAACAGGTCCAACCAGTTAGCAATTTCAGCCTGTTCAGGAGCGTTGATGCAAACCACAATCAAAGTGCGCGGCTATCATCTGGATGTCTATCAGCACGTTAATAATGCGCGCTATCTCGAATTTCTGGAGGAGGCGCGCTGGCAGTGGCTGGAAGAAGCGGACGCCTTTAACTGGCTGATGGCGCAAAAACTGGCGTTCGTGGTAGTAAACATCAACATCAACTATCGCCGGCCTGCGGTTCTGGGCGACCGTCTGGTCATTGAAAGTGACGTGTCACAGCTCAGCGGTCGCAGCGGGATCATCGCACAGCGTGTGCTGCTTGCAGAAGATCGCACTCTGGTGGCTGACGCTCTGCTGACGTTTGTCTGTATCGATTTACGGACGCAAAAAGCGGTGCCGCTGGAGGGAGAACTGCGCGAACGCCTGGCCACTCTCATGGCCGGACGTTAAACCGTGGCGTCACTGCTGACGCCACGCCAGCGACATGCTGACTCAGCGCAGGCCGCTTTTTTGCTTCATTGCCGTCATTATCGCGGCGGCATTGTCCTGATACTCCGCCAGCCCGCGGGCACGTAAATGACAGGCGGCGCAGGTTCCGCAGCCATCTCCTTTAATGCCGTTATAGCAGGTCAGCGTCTCTGTCCGCACCAGCGGCAGCTGCTGCCAGTAATCAGCAAGCGCCCAGGTCTCTGCTTTATTCAGCCACATCAGCGGCGTCTCAAAACGTATCTCGCGAGCCATGCCAAGGCTGACCGCGTGATTTAACGCTTTAACAAACTCATCGCGGCAGTCGGGATAGCCGGAGAAGTCGGTCTCGCAGACGCCGGTAATAACAGCTTCAGCTTCTACCTGATACGCGTAGACAGAAGCGAGCGTCAGAAACAGAATATTACGGCCCGGGACAAAGGTGCTGGGTAATCCGCTGGCATCAGCCTCATAGGCCGGTACCGGAATGTTATCGCGCGTCAGGCTGCTTATCGCCAGTTCGTTAAGCAGGGTGACATCCAGTACTTTATGCGCGCGCGCGCCCAGTTTATGTGCCAGCTCCGCCGCCACTTCGATCTCTTCGCGGTGGCGCTGGCCATAATCGAAGGTGACGCAGTGAACTTCATCATAGTGCTGCAGAGCCTGAATCAGGCAGGTGGTGGAGTCTTGTCCACCACTAAAAACGACAACGGCGCGTTTCATTAACTTATCTCTCCTGGTGTGGTCTCTTATGGTACTGCGTCAGCGCCGGAGTGAACAGGACTGACGGCTGGCGGCGGGATCCACGCCCGGGTAAAGTCAAACCAGCCCAGTGAAGTCAGCCGCACACGTTCAACGCCCGCTGGCGCCAGTACCTGATAACGGTAGTTGAACAGCGGCAGCAGATAACCTTCGCTCATCAGCGTATGGAAAAGTTGCTGAACGGCGGACGAGCGTACGCTGTCGTCTGGCTCACGGGCGATCTGCTGAAGCGACTGACGAAAGCTGTCGCGCAGCGGCTGCCACAATCTGTCCTGCTCCAGCCAGTTCAGCAGGGTAAACTGCGGCGCGTCACCGATCAGCCGGTCGCCCATAATAATATCCGCTGCGGTGAGATCCTGCGCGTGGCCCCAGCTTTTTACCTCATGAAAGACGCAGCTCAGCTCACAGCCGTGTGAAGCCAGCAGCGTGACCAGCGCCTCCGCCATCACGTGCAGTTCAACCGGCAGATGGTAATGCAGGGTCAGTCGGGCGGGCAGGGCAACGGGGTCCGCCCCGGTCTGCGGAACCGGCCAGCCGGGCAGCAGCGAGTGACTCGGCGTAATCAATCCTTCTGCCAGCGGCAGCTGGCGGATCACATCGCTGCGCTGGATCAGCGCAATCAGCGTTTGGGCCTGAGCCGTACTGAAACGCAGCGAGGGGCGGGTCGCCAGATAGCAGAAGCCGCGGCTGATACTGCGGTCTACCGGCCGCAGCTGCTGCAGTTCGTCAGCATTGCCAATCGCAATCTGGACCGGACGCCGGCAGCTGTTGCCCTGTTCCGGCATAAACAGGGCAGGCGTGATCCAGTATTCAATACGCTGGATCAGCGCGCGCTGCAGATGCCAGCGCGCATAGCTCTCCAGCCGCAGCAGGGTCGTGGTAAACTGCACCAGCTGCCAGGGACCGCTGCCGGTTTGCGGGCTGTCGGGGTGCGGCAGCAGACAAAATTGATGAGCCAGCCGCTGCGGCAGCCAGTAGTCGGGCCGATGCAGCCGGATACGCAGCGTGAGCGGATGCGGCGCGTCAATCTGCGCCACGCTGGCAAGCAGCGCGCGGCCGTCGGGGCTGCGGATAATCTGCTGCAGGACCGCTGCCAGCTGCGCGGCATACAGCGGCTCGCCGTTATGCCAGCTGAGCTGCGGACGCAGCCAGAAGCTCCAGTTCAGTCCGCTGCTGTCGTGCTGCCAGTGGTGCGCCAGATCGCCGCTGACGCGGTTGTTTTCTACGCGCGTCAGGCCAGAGAAAATCTGCCGGGCCAGATGCTGCTCAGCGCGGCCGAGAGGCTGCAGGGGGGCCGGGAACGCGAGGGTACGATAATAAGGAATGCGCAGCACCGGCATACGATCCTGCCAGTGCCCGCCCATCAGTGGCTGCAGCAGCTGCAGCAGGCGTTCCGGCGGCAGATCAAGCGTCTGCAGCATCTGGATCGGTTCGCCCGCCAGCAGCTGGCGGTTAAGCAGCTGCTGGCGCAGCGTCTCCGGTGCGATCAGAAACTGCAGTTCACCCTGCTTACCGCGCCCCGGCTGGCTGCTCCAGCGGATCCAGCCCGCCTGCTGCCATTTTTTCAGCAGAGTACGCGCATGACGTTCGCTGCAGAAACAGCGCTGAGCCAGCATGGCAATGCTTAGTCGCTGCGTCTCTCCCTGGCTGGCGTGCCACAGCCGCTGAAACTGGCTGACACGATGAAGTTCACGCATAGTTAAACCCGGAACAGTTTTCAAAAAGTATTCACTATTCGTTCCGTAATTACCAGGCGATAGTAAAAGCATCCCCCGACAGGAGAACAGGCATGGCTCGTCTTGCAGCATTTGATATGGACGGCACGCTGCTGCTGCCCACGCATCAGTTAGGTAAAGAGACGCTGGAAACCCTGCATGCGCTGCAGCAGCGCAATGTGATTCTGGCTTTTGCCACCGGCCGCCATCTGCTGGATATGCAGGTGATCCGTACACAGATCACGCTGCCTGCCTGGCTGATAACCGGGAACGGCACGCGTATTCACGACCCGCAGAGCAACCAGCTGTATGGCTGCGATCTGCCGGCGGACGTCGCAGAGCAGGTCATGCGAACCCGCTGGGAAACGCCAGCCGCCATTCACCTGTTTACCGACGAGGGCTGGTTTACTGATAAGCCGCTGCCTGGCGCGCTGGAGGCGCACTCGCTGAGCGGGTTTAGCTATCAGCTGTGCGATCTGCAGCAGATGTCAGGAAATAACATCACCAAAATCTGTTTTATCGCACCCCACGAGATGCTGCTGGCGCTGCAGGAAGAGCTGCAGCAGGCGCTGGGCGCGCGTGCCACTATCTGTTTTTCCGCCTGGGACTGTCTTGAGGTTCTGCCGACAGGTTGCCATAAAGGCGCGGCGCTGGCGCGACTGTGCGAACATCTTGATCTGCCGCTGGCGGAGTGTATGGCCTTTGGCGATGCGATGAACGATCGCGAGATGCTGGAGCAGGTAGGTAAAGGCTTTGTTATGGGCAACGCGATGCATCAGCTTAAAGCCGCGCTGCCGCATTTGCCGGTTATCGGCCATTGCGAGACACAGGCGGTGTCTCACTATTTAAATCACTGGCTGACCACGCCTCACCTTGATTACTCCCCCAAGGGCTGAGTCTTGCCGTGAGCCGGACCGGATGTCCGGTTTTTTTATTGCAGCGCCTGCAGCCAGGGCTGAATATCGCCAATCTGCGCCGCAACCCACGCCGGGTTGTAATAGGTGTCAGGATAGCGTTCGCCGCTGTCGCAGAGCAGCGTAACCAGCGCGCCCCGTTCACCGCTGGCGCGCATGCGTTTCGCCACCTGCATCATGCCCCAGAAGTTGGTGCCGGTTGAAGCGCCGGGGCGCCGCCCGAGGATCTGTTCCAGCCGCAGCATAGCCGCCAGCGTGGCGCCATCGGGGACTTTGATCATCTCATCAATCACGTCGGGCAGAAAAGAGGGTTCGACGCGCGGGCGGCCGATTCCTTCAATCAGGCTGCCGCGTGCATTGCGCAAACTGCTGTCCCGGCTGTGCCAGTAGTCAAAAAATACCGAATGCTGCGGGTCAGTAACCAGCAGGCGGGTGGAGTAGCCCTGATAGCGAATATAGCGGCCCAGCGTGGCGGAAGTGCCGCCGGTGCCGGCGCTCATGATCAGCGTATGCGGCACCGGAAACGGCTCATGCGCCATCTGCCGGAAAATACTTTCAGCAATATTATTATTGCCGCGCCAGTCCGTCGCGCGCTCGGCATAGGTAAACTGATCCATAAAGTGGCCGTTGAGTTCACGCGCCAGCCGCTCAGACTCCGCGTAGAGCTGGCACGGATCAGCCACAAAATGGCACTCTCCGCCATAAAAACGGATCATCTCAATTTTGCGCTTTGCGGTACTGACCGGCATAACCGCGATAAACGGCAGGCCGAGCAGCCGGGCAAAGTAGGCTTCCGATACGGCAGTACTGCCGGATGACGCTTCAATAATCGGGGTTTTTTCACCGATCCAGCCATTAGCCAGTCCATACAGAAACAGCGAACGCGCAAGGCGATGTTTCAGGCTGCCGCTGGGGTGCGTGCTCTCATCTTTGAGATAGAAAAAGATGCCCGGGAAATCGTCCAGCGTAAAGCGGATCAGGTGTGTGTCAGCCGAGCGCTGGATATCAGCGTTGATCTCATTAATGGCGTGGCGGATCCAGGGGGTTTGCATGGCGATTCTCTCCGGTTTTCATTGCCGCCAGTGTACGGCACGGGCAGGAAAAAGAGGTTGCTAAAACCAGGGTATAATCGGCTTTTCAGAGAAAAATATTCTCCGGTGAGGCGTGATGATAGATAAAGTTGACCGTAAGCTGCTCGCCCTTTTGCAGAAGGATTGCACGCTATCGCTGCAGGCGCTGGCAGAGGCGGTCAATCTGACCACCACGCCCTGCTGGAAGCGCCTGAAAAAACTTGAAGATGACGGTATCATCCGGGCGCGCGTAGCGCTGCTGGATGGTGAAAAACTCGGTCTGTCACTGACCGCGTTTATGCTGATCAAAACGCAGCAGCACAGCAGCGAATGGTTCAGACAGTTTGTCGCCGTGGTTGAGCCAATGCCGGAAGTCATGGCGTTCTACCGTATGGCCGGTGAGTATGACTATCTGCTGCGAATACAGGTTGCGGATATGAAGAGCTACGACGCGTTTTATAAGCGGCTGGTGAATGGCGTGCCGGGCCTGATAGATGTCACCTCCAGCTTTGCGATGGAAGAGATTAAATATTCAACCGCGCTGCCCGTTGTGCCCTGAAGCGTAAATAAAGAGAGAGATTGTGCGATTATTCAGCCAGCTTAGTTGGTATTTCCTGCGTGAGTGGCGCCGCTATGCCGGTGCTGTCTGCCTGCTTATTATCATCGCTTTACTGCAGCTGATCCCGCCGCATCTGGTCGGCGTAATTGTCGATGGCGTCACGCAGCAGCGGCTCTCTGCCGGGCAGATTATGATGTGGATCGGCGTTATGTTGCTGACCGCCGTTATCGTTTATCTGCTGCGCTATGTCTGGCGCGTGCTGCTGTTTGGCGCCTCGTATCAGCTGGCGGTAGAGCTGCGCGAGGACTTTTATCGTCAGCTAAGCCGGCAGCATCCTGCGTTCTATCTGCGCCATCGCACCGGCGATCTCATCGCGCGCGCAACGAATGATGTCGACCGCGTTGTGTTTGCAGCGGGAGAGGGAGTGCTGACGCTGGTGGACTCCCTGGTCATGGGGCTGGTAGTGCTGGCGGTCATGAGTACGCAGATAAGCTGGCAGCTGACGCTGCTGGCGCTGATCCCGATGCCCTTTATGGCGCTGGCGATCCAGCGGGATGGTTCCCGGCTGCATCAGCGTTTTAAAGTTGCGCAGGCGGCGTTCTCCAGCCTTAACGATCAGACGCAGGAGAGCCTGACCAGCATCCGTATGATCAAAGCATTTGGACTGGAAGATCACCAGTCGCAGCAGTTTGCTGACATCGCCAGCGATACCGGGCGTAAAAATCTGCATGTTGCGCGGGTGGATGCGCGATTTGATCCCATTATTTACGTCGCCGTTGGCTTCTCCAACCTGCTGGCGATCGCAGGCGGCGGCTGGATGGTATGGCACGGTATCCTGACGCTGGGTCAGCTCACCAGCTTTGTGATGTATCTGGGGCTGATGATCTGGCCGATGCTGGCGCTGGCGTGGATGATCAACATCGTGGAGCGCGGCAGTGCGGCCTGGAGCCGTATTCGCGCGCTGCTGGCTGAAGCGCCGGCAGTGGCTGACGGCACCCTGACGTTACCGCCTGAGCCGGCTGTGCTGCAGCTCGCCATTGACGCCTTTCACTACCCGGGGACAGAAAATGCCGTACTGCAGGATATCCATGCGAAGCTGCAGCCAGGGCAGATGCTGGGATTATGTGGCCCGACCGGCTGCGGTAAAAGCACGCTGCTCAGCCTCATCCAGCGCCACTTCGATATCGATCGGGGAGAGATCCGCTACGGCGATCTGCCGCTGGCGCAGCTGCAGCTGGACAGCTGGCGCAGCCGCCTGGCGGTAGTGAGCCAGACGCCGTTTCTGTTTTCTGACAGCGTGGCAAACAATCTGGCGCTGGGTCGTCCCGACGCCACGCAGCAGCAGATTGAGCAGGCGGCAAGAATGGCCTGCGTGCATGAGGATATTCTGCGCCTGCCGCAGGGCTATGAGACAGAGGTCGGAGAGCGTGGGGTCATGCTTTCGGGCGGACAGAAGCAGCGTATCGCGATTGCCCGTGCGCTGCTGCTGGAGGCGGAGATCCTGATTCTGGATGATGCGCTCTCTGCGGTAGATGGACGTACTGAACATGACATCCTGCATAACCTGCGCATCTGGGGAGAGAACCGTACGCTGATTATCAGCGCGCACCGTCTCTCGGCATTAACGGAAGCGAGTGAAATTCTGGTGCTGCAGCAGGGGCGCGTTGCGCAGCGAGGCGATCATGACCAGCTGGCGGCGCAGCCGGGCTGGTACCGCGATATGTACCGCTATCAGCAGCTGGAAGCGGCGCTGGATGATGAGAGTGAAAACAAAGATGAAACCGCAACAGGAGCGCAGCATGGCTAAGTCGCAGCGGCTGTGGCCGACGCTGAAACGGCTGCTGGCATACGGAAAACCCTGGCGCCGCTCGCTGTGGCTGGCAACCGGTATGCTCTGGCTGGCGGCGGCGGCCGAGGTGACCGGCCCGGTGCTGGTCAGCTATTTTATCGATCGCCTGATCGCCAGACATCAGATGCCGTGGGGCATCGTGGCGGGATTACTGGTGAGTTTTATTCTGCTGCAGCTCATGGCGGCGGCGCTGCACTATTTTCAGGCGCTGCTGTTTAACCGTGCGGCAATCGGAGTGGTGCAGCAGCTGCGCGTTGATGTCATGAACGCGGCGCTGCGCCAGCCGCTGAGCGCGTTCGACACCCAGCCGGTGGGGCAGATTATTTCGCGCGTCACCAATGACACCGAGGTTATTAAAGATCTCTATGTCACCGTAGTCGCCACCGTGCTGCGCAGCGCCGCGCTGATTGGCGCGATGCTAGTCGCCATGTTTTCGCTCGACTGGCGTATGGCGCTGGTGGCGCTGGTTATTTTCCCGCTGGTGCTGACCGTGATGCTGATTTATCAGCGTTACAGTACCCCGATTGCCCGCCGGGTTCGCAGTTATCTGGCGGATATCAACAACGGCTTTAACGAAGTGATCAACGGCATGAGCGTGATCCAGCAGTTCCGGCAGCAGGCGCGTTTTGGGGCCCGCATGAGCGAAGCGAGTCGCGCCCATTATATGGCGCGCATGCAGACGCTGCGGCTGGACGGATTTCTGCTGCGTCCGCTGCTTAGCCTCTTTTCTGCACTGATTTTGTGCGGCCTGTTACTGCTATTCAGTTTTGCTTCACCCGGCGCATTTGAAGTCGGCGTGCTTTATGCCTTTATCACCTACCTGGGCCGGCTGAATGAGCCGCTGATCGAACTGACGACGCAGCAGTCGATGCTGCAGCAGGCGGTGGTATCGGGTGAGCGCATCTTTGAACTGGTTGATGCGCATCAGCAGGGGTATGGCAGCGAAAGTGCTCCGCTGCGTTCCGGAGAAATTGCGCTGCACGACGTCAGTTTCGCCTATCGCGACGATCGCGACGTGCTGAGCAATATCTCCTTTACCGTGCCGTCACGGGGCTTCGTTGCGCTGGTCGGGCATACCGGCAGCGGCAAGAGCACGCTGGCAAACCTGCTGATGGGTTACTATCCGGTAAAGCACGGATCGATTGTGCTGGACGGGCGTCCGGTCTCTTCGCTCTCGCACGATGCGCTGCGCACCGGCATTGCCATGGTGCAGCAGGATCCGGTGGTGCTGGCCGATACGCTGCTGGCTAACGTACAGCTGGGGCGGGCGATCCCTGAAGAGCGGGTGTGGCAGGCGCTGGAGAGCGTGCAGCTCGCTACGCTGGCCCGCGCGCTACCGGACGGTATCCATACGCGACTGGGAGAGCAGGGCAATACGCTTTCGGTCGGGCAGAAACAGCTGCTGGCGCTGGCTCGCGTGCTGGTCGCGCCGCCGCAGATCCTGATCCTCGATGAAGCTACCGCGAACATCGATTCCGGCACCGAGCAGGCGATTCAGCAGGCGCTGCGCACTTTGCGCCAGCACAGCACGCTGGTGGTCATTGCGCACCGGCTCTCGACAATTATGGAGGCGGAACAAATCCTGGTGTTACATCGCGGCCATATTGCCGAGCGCGGTACGCATACAGAGCTACTGGCGCAGCAGGGGCGCTACTGGCAGATGTATCAGCTGCAGCAGGCTGGCGAGCAGCTGGCGGCCGGCGCATCCGCCTGAGTTGCACCTTTTTTGTTCATGCTGACCCGTTCTTTTCTCGCTTCTGCACCTCTTTGACGCCCTGAGCACCAAAGAGGTGCAGACCCCCGTACCGTTCTTTCTCTCCGGCAATGCCGCCCCGCGCTGAGCCTGTACCGCCGCCGCGTTAAACCGCGTTTTGCACTTCTGGCACACCCTTTGCTTTAACCACTGCGTATACATCGCGCAGTTGTGTTTAATCCGGAGGGGACGTATGAAGCTGGTTACCGTGGTAATCAAACCATTCAAGCTGGAGGATGTCCGTGAGGCACTATCCTCCATTGGCATTCAGGGGCTGACGGTATCTGAAGTTAAAGGGTTCGGCCGTCAGAAAGGACATGCCGAACTCTATCGCGGGGCCGAGTACAGCGTTAACTTCCTGCCAAAAGTAAAAATCGATATCGCGATTGCAGATGACCAGCTGGATGAAGTGGTTGATGTCATCAGTAAAGCGGCCTACACCGGCAAAATTGGCGACGGCAAAATCTTCGTTGCTGAGCTGCAGCGGGTGATCCGTATCCGTACCGGTGAAACTGACGAAGCGGCGCTCTGATCCGGGTTCTGACTTGAGATGGGATGAAAAAAATGAAAAAAATGATGATGAAACTGGGCCTTGCCAGCCTGGCGCTGTTACCCACTCTGACGCTGGCTGCTGCCCCTGCGGTCGCAGATAAAGCGGACAACGCCTTTATGATGATTTGTACCGCGCTGGTACTTTTTATGACAATTCCCGGCATCGCGCTGTTTTATGGCGGCCTGATCCGCGGTAAAAATGTCTTGTCCATGCTCACACAGGTTGCCGTAACCTTTGCCCTGGTCTGCGTATTGTGGGTTGTGTATGGCTACTCGTTAGCCTTTAGCGAAGGCAACGCCTTTTTCGGCAACTTCCAGTGGGTGACGCTGAAAAACATCGAGCTGAAAGCCGTCATGGGCAGCTTTTATCAATATATTCACGTCGCGTTCCAGGCGTCGTTTGCCTGTATTACCGTCGGATTGATCGTGGGCGCGCTGGCTGAGCGTATTCGCTTCTCAGCGGTGCTGATTTTCGTCGGCGTCTGGCTGACGCTCTCCTATCTGCCGATTGCGCATATGGTGTGGGGCGGCGGTTATCTGGCACAGGATGGCGCGCTGGACTTTGCCGGCGGCACCGTGGTGCATATCAACGCCGCTGTCGCGGGGCTGGTGGGCGCGTATCTGGTCGGAAAGCGTGCCGGTTTTGGCAAAGAGGCGTTTAAACCGCATAACCTGCCGATGGTGTTTCTCGGTACGGCCATTCTCTACGTCGGCTGGTTTGGCTTTAACGCCGGTTCAGCGTCATCGGCGAACGAAATTGCTGCGCTGGCGTTTGTGAACACCGTTGTCGCTACCGCCGGTGCGGTGCTCTCCTGGGTCTTTGGTGAGTGGGCGCTGCGCGGTAAGCCTTCGCTGCTGGGTGCCTGCTCCGGCTTTATCGCCGGCCTGGTCGCCATTACGCCAGCCTGTGGCTACGTGGGCGTTGGCGGCGCACTGATCATCGGTCTGGCGGGCGGACTCGCGGGCATCTGGGGCGTTACGACGCTGAAAAGATGGCTGCGCGTCGATGATCCCTGCGATGTGTTTGGCGTGCACGGCGTGTGCGGCATCCTCGGCTGCATCCTGACCGGCGTCTTCGCCTCCAGCTCACTGGGTGGCGTTGGCTATGCGGAAGGCGTCACTATGGGGCATCAGGTCTGGGTCCAGATATTCAGCTGTATCGTTACCGTAGTCTGGTCCGGCGTGGTGGCCTTTATCGGCTTCAAGCTGGCGGATGTGATTGTCGGCCTGCGCGTACCGGAAGAGCAGGAGCGTGAAGGTCTGGATGTAAACAGCCACGGCGAAAACGCATATAACCAGTAAGCTAAAAATGAAGAAAAGGGGCGACCAGGTCGCCCCTTTTTTTATGCGTCGCGCTGACGCATAACACCTTCCTGTACCGTGGTCGCCACCAGCGTACCCTCCTGCGTATAGAACTCGCCGCGTACAAAGCCGCGTGCGCCAGAGGCAGACGTGCTCACCACGCTGTAAAGCAGCCATTCTGAGAGATCGAACGGGCGGTGAAACCACATCGAGTGATCGATCGTGGCCACCTGCATATCCGCTTCCAGGAACCCTTTGCCGTGCGGCTGCAGCGCCACCGGCAAAAAGTTAAGGTCGGAGGCGTAGCCCAGCACATATTGATGGATGCGACGATCGGCAGGCATCTGGCCATTGGCGCGCACCCAGACCTGGCGCACCGGCTCAGCCACGTGGCCCTTAAGCGGGTTGTGGATCTGAACCGGGCGGATATCCAGCGGTCGCTCAGCGAGAAACTTCTCTTTGAGCTTCAGCGGCAGATGCGCGGCGAGTTTTTGCGCCAGATCGCGTTCAGAGGGCAGTTCATCCGGACCCGGTACCGGGGGCATGCTGTTCTGATGCTCAAACCCGGTTTCAGGCGCCTGAAATGAGGCGGTCATATAGAAAATAGGCTGACCATTCTGGACTGCGCTGACGCGGCGCGCGCTGAAGCTTTTACCGTCGCGCAGCGTTTCAACATCGTAAATAATCGCTTTATGGCTGTCGCCGGGACGCAGAAAATAGCTATGAAATGAATGAATAATGCGATCTTCCGGCACCGTCTGTTTAGCAGCATAGAGCGCCTGGCCCACCACCTGACCGCCAAACACCTGACGCAGACCGAGATCTTCACTCTGCCCGCGGAACAGGCCTTCTTCCAGTTTTTCCAGATTTAATAGCGTAAGCAGGTTAGTCAGCGCCTGGCTCATAATCATGTCCTCATCAGCAGATATGGCGCAAGTGTGAAAGATCCGACCAGTTTGCGCAACGGATTTGCGCTGATTTCTGATGACGGGCGACGCGCCAGGCGCAATGCGGATTTCTGTGCCAGAATTAAGAGCAATCGGCGGTTGAAATGCCAGCTAAAAAATTAACCGCCGACAATCATAGTGTTCATAAGGAGACGACATCGATGAAACTTTGGCAGGTTATTAGCGGTATGACACTGGCGGCGGCGATTACAGGGTGTGCTGACCACAGCAAACCGGTTCCGACGCCTACGCTTGGCTCGGCGGTTGCCAGCCAGCAGCCGGCTATCAAGCAGCCTAACGTAAGCGGTTCTGTTTATATCCGCCAGCGCATCGCGCTGCCGCCGGATGCAGTACTGACCGTTACGCTGGCAGATGCGTCGCTGGCGGACGCGCCTTCTAAAGTGCTGGCACAGCGTGCCGTGCGTACCGAAGGCAAACAGTCACCGTTCCAGTTTATTCTGCCCTTTAATCCGGCAGACATTAAGCCAGACGCGCGCATTCTGCTGAGCGCAGCCATCACTATGGATGGCAAACTGGCGTTTGTTACGGACACGGTAAAGCCAGTGATCAATCAGGGCGGCACCAAAGCTGAACTGCTGCTGGTGCCGGTTGCCAATCGCGCAATGCCGACGCAGCCGGGTGCCGCTACCACGGTTCCGTCGACGTCGCCTACTCAGGTAACGCCATCGGCTTCAGTACCGGCGCCGACCAGCCTGTAATCTGCAGCATCAGCAGGCCCGTTGCGGGCCTGCTGATTAAATTTCCCAGCGATAGCGTGCCATATCAATCCCGCCTTCCTCACTGACAACGACGCCTTCAGCCTCCAGCGCATCGCGCTGACGCAGCAGATCGTCACCCTGCAGGGAAATCTGTCCGTAACGGTTAACAACGCGATGCCAGGGCAGCGTGCTTTCCGGCGGCAGGCGACGCAGTACACCGCCGACCTGACGCGCAGCGCGCGGTGAACCGGCGAGTAAGGCGATATCACCGTAGGTGGTTACCTGACCGCGCGGTATTGCGGCCACAATGTGCCACACGCGTGCGGCAAAATTCAGAGAATCATTCATTATCGGGAGTAAGAAACAGAGGGAAACCAGAAGCAGGGTAGCTGACAGAGTACGCCTGTTCAAGAAAACAACGGTTGTCTGGCTCACCCTTGCAATTGCACAGGCGTTCGCTGATAATGCCCCCGCTCTCCGAAAAGAGAGCACTCAATGGAGGCCCTGTTGGTTCTCCCGCAACGCTAACTTGTGAACTCGGTCAGGTCCGGAAGGAAGCAGCCGCAGCAGGCGACGCGTGTGCCGGGATGTAGCTGGCAGGGCCTCCACCCATTTCGGGCCAGCAAATAGCCGCGCCTCTCCAGGATTTTACGGCACTCCCTTGCCTTATTCCGCTTCAGTCACTCAACAGCACTGCACGCTTTATCAGCGAACATATTTCCACACAGAGCCTGGCACTTTATCGTAAAGCTTGTTCATGGTCAGTTCAGCAAGGCGATGATCTGCTGCTGAATAGAATACTGCCAGTTCGCTATCCGGTAATTCATACTTATTTTTTTCGATGACCCGTTCAAGGGTATCAATTGAACGACAACGACGCAGACGCATCAAATAGTCGGTCTTGGTCAGGGTTTGATTGCTCATGAAAAAAATCTTCTCACTCTGATGCTAAAAGGAATGGCTCGGTTGCTGAAGATAAGCACACTCTTCGGCGAAAATATTAAATAAGCGTTTAGCGGATCGCTGCCAGCGCTGAAGATCCTTTGCATTGATACTGTAACTGCTAAAAAGCATAAAGGTATCATCAAGATATTCATCGATTTGAGAAATCAGCGACTCGTCTTCGGTATGCTTAATTTTGTAATTCATTGTGAAAGAGGCGATATGCTCAATAAAATCGTTGAGCTGTAAATTAGCAGAGGAGGCAGGGTCGTTAACCCAGTCGCGATGATTTTCACTCAGGGTAGCCATACTCTCGTCATACAGGTTTTCACATAAGAATTTAAGCTGGGCAATATCATGCCGTTTCGGTGAGTATTCGTCCATCTTTTTCCCTCCATAGCGAGCACAGGAGCCGCAACGCTGCGAGATTTAAAAGAGCTACCAGGGAGCGATCACGAATAAAAATAATTCAGCGACCTATTAAATGTAATCCACAATCATTAGTTTTGCTCACCTCAATTACCAAATATTACAATTCATCAGCAGGGGAGAGGCGCGTATTGTCAATCACATCAAACACCAGCGCACCGGGCTTTATGTGGAACATAACTTCTTCATGTCGGGTAAAGGTTTCGTTCAAATCGAGGCAGGGATTAAATAAATCCCAGGAAAATTCATAAAGCATTTTAAAACTATCTGGATTAATGGTTTTAATAGATAGCACCTGAAAACTTTCAGGAACTAATTGAGCACTTTGCGAATACCAGTCTAACTCTCCGGCCAGCGCTTCAGCTATTTTAAGAATATTCCCCTGGATGACGCTGCGAAGTTTGTCACAGTCATGTTCATCTGCCGCAACGTCCACATTAATAATAGCCTGCATAGCGTATTCCGTAAAAAAAGATCGTACCGCTATCATTGAGTCTTGCTGGTTGTAATGCAAGCAGGCGATTAACGCTACCAGCGATTATTGCGATGGGTGATGCCACTGGCGATCTGCCCGGTGCACGGACGATCAATTTTTGAAACACTTCTCTGCACGCGCGTCACCGCTAAATCCAGTAGCATATTGTTATGTTATAACATAATGGTGGACGCGATGCGCAGCAGCGGTCTGTTACTTTCCGTCGGCAGTCGTCTGATGGTTGTCATGATACTTATTACTCTGCTAATGCTCTGCGTCTTCTGGGGCACCACGGCATGATCCACTTTAATCAGCTCCAGGTTGGCTATCGCGGGCAGGCGATAACCGCGATCCCCGACGGAAAACTGGCTGCCGGCAGTATGACCGCGCTGACCGGCGCAAACGGCAGCGGCAAGTCAACCCTGCTGAAAACGCTGGCTGGCGTAATTGCACCGGTCTCCGGCTCCTGCCCGATCGGCGTGCCCGCCAGCGCTATTGGCTGGCTGCCACAGCGTAGCGAACTGGAGACGCGTTTTCCGCTTACGGTGTATGAACTGGTTGCCACCGGCTGCTGGCCGCGCTGCGGCTGGTTTGGCGGCATTAACCGGGCGCTGCGCAGAGAGATCGACGCCGCGCTGGACGCCGTACAGATGCGGGCGTTTGCTGATGCGCAGCCTGCCACGCTCTCTGGCGGCCAGCTGCAGCGGGTCCTTTTTGCCCGGCTTCTGATGCAGCAGAGCCGGGTCTGGCTGCTGGATGAACCTTTCAGCGCTATCGATGCATCCACCACTACTCTGCTGATGGCGCTGCTCCGGCAGCAGCAGCAGCAGGGCACGACGCTGCTGGTGGTCCTGCACGACAGGCCGCTGGTCAGCCGCTACTTCAGCGCAGAATTGTCGCTGGACCACTCGCCAGAGAGAGTGCAGGTGACGTCATGACGCTGCTGCAGCCTTTTATCGAATTTGGCTTTATGCGTCGCGCGCTGGTGGCCTGTGTTGCGCTGGCGCTGAGCGCCACTCCGCTGGGCGTATTTCTGTCACTGCGCCGGATGAGCCTGATAGGCGATGCGCTATCGCATGCGATCTTGCCGGGTGCAGCGGTTGGCTACCTGCTCTCAGGTCTGTCGCTGGTGGCAATGGGCGCAGGCGGACTGCTGGCGGGGCTGGTGGTGGCGCTGCTCTCCGGTGCCGTCAGTCGTTACACCCCGTTAAAAGAGGATGCCAGCTTTTCCGGATTTTATCTTGGCTCGCTGGCGCTGGGGGTCACGCTGGTTTCGCTGCGCGGCTCCAGTGTGGATCTGCTGCACGTGCTGTTTGGTTCACTGCTGGCAGTCGACACTCGTGCGCTGGTTCTGGTTGCCGCTATCGCCGCGTTCACGCTGCTGACGCTGGCGCTGATTTTCCGCCCGCTGGTCATTGACGCCTTCGATCCCGACTTTTTGCGGGTGCAGAACCGCTGGAGCGCACCGCTGGTACAGGGGCTTTTTCTGCTGCTGGTCGTACTGAACCTGGTTGCTGGCTTTCAGATTCTGGGAACGCTGATGTCCGTCGGGCTGATGATGCTGCCCGCTACCAGCGCCCGCTTCTGGAGCCGTCGGCTCACCCCATTGCTGTTTATCGCTATGCTGCTGGCAATCGCTGCTGCGCTAAGCGGGCTGATGCTCTCCTGGTACTACTCACTGCCTGCCGGACCAGCCGTGGTGCTGAGTGCCGCCGGGCTGTTTCTGCTCTCTGTTCTGACAGGGCCATGCGGCGGCGTGCTGCGTCGTCGTTAATATACTGATAAGGGGATACAAATGAAGTTTATTGCACTGAGCCTGATAACCAGCGCGATGCTGGTCAGCCCGTTTACGCAGGCCGGTACTATCAACACGGTAGCCAGTTTTACCGTGCTGGCCGATATCGTAAAACAGGTTGGCGGCGATCATGTGCGTGTCACCTCGCTGGTCGGGCCGGATGGCGATCCGCATACCTTTGAGCCTTCGCCACAGGATAGCCAGGCGCTGGCGCAGGCCAGCGTGGTGTTTGTCAGCGGTCTCGGTCTGGAAGGGTGGATGGATCGGCTGATAACGGCTTCAGGCTATCGCGGCGATGTGGTGGTGGCATCGAGCAGCATCAGCACGCGTACCATGGAAGAGGGGGGCAGTACCGTTACCGATCCGCACGCCTGGAACAATCTGCAGAACGGTGAAATTTATGCGCGTAACGTAATGCAGGCGTTGATAAAAGCCGATCCGCAGGACGCCGCCGACATCCGGCGCAGCGGCGAGCGCTACATTCAGCAGCTGCAGCAGCTCGACAGCTGGGCTAAATCTGCATTTGACGCCGTGCCGCGCAGCGCGCGCAAAGTGCTGACCAGCCACGACGCCTTTGGCTACTTCGGACAGCGTTATGGCGTTACCTTCCTGGCACCGGTCGGCTTTTCCACGGAAGCAGAAGCCAGCGCCAGCGACGTTGCGCAGATTATTAAGCAGCTCAGGCGTGAGCATATTCACCGCTACTTTATTGAAAATCAGACCGACCCGCGCCTGGTTAAACAGATAGCCAGTGAATCGGGGGCGCAGCCCGGCGGCGAACTCTATCCGGAGGCGCTCTCCGCTGCTGGCGGTCCGGCTGCGACCTATACGGCAGCATTTCGGCATAACGCGGAAGCAATGCTGAAAAGCATGCAATAAAAAAGGCCGGGGAGCATCCCGGCCAAACTCTCACAACGCATTAACGCTTTTTCTTTCTTCCCTGAACCGCTTTGAAACGTGGATTGGATTTGCAAATCACATAAATACGGCCTTTACGTCGTACCACTTTGCAATCCCGGTGGCGGGTTTTAGCCGACCGAAGTGAACTCACGACCTGCATCGTACTGCTCCTTTATTTGGTGCGCGTCAGGAAGCTGCCAAAGCGCTTGTTGAAGCGCGCCGCGCTGCCCTCTTTGGCGAACTCTTTTTGTTTGCCGGTATAATAAACGTGCGATTTGGAGGAGACATCCAGCGTCACGTAGGGCAGAACCTCGCCTTCAAACTCGATGGTGCGTTCAGTTTTAATGGTTGATCCCACTTTAAAATACTCATCAGCGGTAGTGTCATGGAACAGAACCGGACGATAGTGCGGGTGGATATCAGGCTTCATATGACGATTCCTATGTAATGTTATAATATAACAATATTATGCGCCCGTTATGGCGCGATTGCAACCGTCATCAGGCACCATAAAAAAAGGCCGCATCTGCGGCCTTTTTCATTAAGGAGTCAATCAGTGTTTCGCGTGTTCAGCCGGATGGCTGCCTTCAAGGTCCGCTTTATGCTTACTGAAGCGGCGACGCACCACGACGAAGAAGACCGGTACAAAGAAGATTGCCAGCGCGGTAGCGGTGACCATTCCACCCATTACGCCGGTACCTACTGCGTTCTGAGCGCCGGAACCGGCACCGCTGCTGATCGCCAGCGGCAGTACACCGAGGATAAACGCCAGTGAGGTCATCAGAATCGGGCGCAGACGCATACGCACCGCTTCCAGCGTCGCTTCCACCAGGCCTTTGCCCTCTTTATCCATCAAATCTTTCGCAAATTCGACGATCAGAATGGCGTTCTTAGCGGAAAGACCAATCGTGGTCAGCAGTCCGACTACAAAGTAGACGTCGTTACTGAGCCCGCGCAGGGTAGTGAAGATCAGCGCGCCAATCACGCCGAGCGGCACGACCAGCATCACCGAGAACGGAATAGACCAGCTCTCATAGAGTGCCGCCAGGCAGAGGAAGACGACAATCAGCGAGATCGCGTAGAGCGCCGGGGCCTGGTTACCTGACAGACGTTCCTGATAGGACATGCCGGTCCAGTCGTAGCCAATACCGGTTGGCAGTTTCGACGCCAGCTCCTCCATCATATCCATCGCGTCACCCGAGCTCTTGCCCGGCGCAGCCTGACCGAGGATCTCCATGGAAGGCAGACCGTTGTAACGCTCCAGTCGTGGTGAGCCATACTGCCATTTCGCCGAGGAGAAGGCAGAGAAGGGCACCATATTGCCGGCGCTGTTACGCACATACCATTTGCCAATGTCATCCGGCAGCATGCGCGCATCCGCTTTACCCATAACGTATACTTTCTTCACGCGACCGCGATCGATAAAGTCGTTGACGTAGGATCCACCCCAGGCGGCGCCCAGAGTAGTGTTGATATCAGAGAGCGATACCCCCAGCGCCTGCGCTTTTTCCTGATCGATAATCAGTTTGTACTGCGGCGTATCTTCCAGGCCGTTCGGACGTACGCCAACCAGCGTATCTGAATGCTGGGCGATCATGCCAAACAGCTGATTTCGCGCTTCGGTCAGCTTTTCATGGCCCAGGTTGCCCTGATCAATCAGCTGGAAGTCAAAACCGGTGGCGTTACCCAGTTCGATAATGGCCGGCAGGTTGAACGGGAAGACCATGGCATCTTTAATCTGACCCAGTGCGCCCATGGCGCGTCCGGCGATAGCCGGTACTTTCAGATCGGCGCTGCCACGCTCATCCCACGGCTTCAGGCTGACAAACGCGATACCGGTGTTCTGACCACGGCCGGCAAAGCCAAAGCCGTTAACGGTGAACACGGAATTGACGCTATCTTTCTCTTTGGTCAGGAAGTAGTCCGTTACCTGATCCAGCACTTTCTGAGTACGCTCCTGAGTTGCACCGGCTGGCAGCTGCGCCTGCGCCAGTAACAGCCCCTGATCTTCTTCCGGCAGGAAGGAGGTCGGCAGCTTCAGGAACAGCCACGCCATGCCAAGAACAATGACCAGATAGATCACCAGATAGCGGCCGGTACTGCGGATAATATGGCTGACGCTGTCGACATAGTGATTGGTGCTTTTGTCGAACATGCGGTTGAACCAGCCAAAGAAGCCGGTGGTTTTACCATGCTCACCTTTTTTAATCGGTTTGAGCATGGTGGCACAGAGGGCAGGGGTGAGGATCAGCGCGACCAGCACCGACAGCGCCATCGCTGAAACGATGGTGATCGAGAACTGACGGTAGATAACCCCGGTCGAACCGCCAAAGAACGCCATGGGAATAAATACCGCAGAGAGCACCAGCGCAATACCGACCAGCGCGCCCTGAATCTGCTCCATGGAGCGTTTGGTCGCCTCTTTCGGCGGCAGTCCCTCTTCTGCCATAACGCGCTCAACGTTCTCGACGACCACGATGGCGTCATCAACCAGCAGGCCGATGGCGAGCACCATACCAAACATCGTAAGCGTGTTAATGGAGTAGCCAAAACCATTGATGATAGCGAAGGTACCCAGCAGCACCACCGGTACGGCGATGGTGGGGATCAGCGTGGCGCGGAAGTTCTGCAGGAACAGATACATAACCAGGAACACCAGCACAATCGCTTCAAACAGGGTTTTAACCACTTCGAAAATGGAGATTTTTACAAACGGGGTCGTGTCATACGGGTAGACGGTCTTCATGCCTGACGGGAAGAACGGCTCCAGTTTACCCAGCTCTGCTTTAACCGCTTCTGCGGTATCCAGTGCGTTAGCCCCGGTCGCCAGCTTGATACCGATACCGGATGCGGGCTTGCCGTTGTAACGGGCAATAACTTCGTAGTTTTCACCACCCAGTTCAATTTTTGCCACGTCGCGCAGACGCACCTGCGAACCATCCTGGTTCACCTTGAGCATGATGTTGCCAAACTCATCGGTTGAGGTCAGGCGGGTCTGAGCAATAATCGAGGCGTTAAGCTGCTGGCCCGGCACCGGCGGTGTACCGCCCAGCTGACCGGCAGCGACCTGGGTATTCTGCGTCTGCAGCGCGCTGATGACGTCAACCGGCGTCAGCTGATAGTTGTTCAGCTTGTGCGGATCGAGCCAGATACGCATCGCATACTGTGCACCAAACACCTGGGTATCACCTACGCCTGTGGTACGGCTGATAGGATCTTTGATATTAGAGGCGACATAGTCCGCAATGTCGTTCTGCGTCATGCTGCCATCGTCACTGACAAAACCGGCTACCATCAGGAAGCTGCTGGAGGATTTTTTAACCTGAATCCCCTGTTGCTGTACTTCCTGCGGCAGCAGCGGCATCGCCAGCTGCAGCTTGTTCTGCACCTGTACCTGCGCGATATCCGCGTCGGTACCGGACTGGAAGGTCAGCGTCAGCGTCAGCGTACCGGATGAGTCACTGCTCGAGGACATATACATCAGCCCGTCGATGCCGTTCATATTCTGTTCAATAACCTGCGTAACAGAATCCTGCAGCGTTTTTGCATCCGCACCCGGATAAGATGCCTGGATCTCAACCGCCGGTGGCGCAACATTGGGATATTGCTCAATCGGCAGGCTGATGATCGACAGCGCACCCGCCATCATAATGATGATGGCAAGCACCCATGCAAAAATGGGGCGATCGATAAAGAACTTAGCCATGTATCAACGGCTCCTGTTATGACGATGATTTAGCAGACTGAGATTCCTGGGCTGCTTTAGCATCATCTGAGACCTCTTTTGGCGTAACCTGCGCACCCGCTTTCGCGCGCTGAATACCGACGGTAATCACGCGGTCGCCCTCTTTCAGACCATCGGTAACCAGCCATTTGTCACCAAACGCCTGATTTGCAGTGATCTTACGTACTTCTACTTTGTTATCTGCGCCAACAACCATCGCGCTGGCATCACCGGTTGGCGTACGGGTCACGCCGGTTTGCGGCACCAGCAGCGCGGTTGGGTTCACGCCTTCATCCAGACGCGCGCGCACAAACATACCCGGCAGCAGACGGTTATCCGGGTTCGGGAAGATAGCGCGCAGCGTAATCGAACCGGTGGTTTCATCGACGGTGACATCGGAAAATTCCAGTGTTCCCGACTGCTTGTAAGGGCTACCATCCTGCATCAGCAGCGTGACGTTAGCTTTACCATCGGTCTGTTTCAGCTGGCCCGCTTCGAGCTCGGCGCGCAGGCGCAGAAAATCGTCACTGGACTGCGTTACATCGACATACATAGGATCCAGCTGCTGCACGGTCGCGAGCGCGTTAGTCTGACCATTGGAGACCAGGGCACCTTCCGTCACAGAGGATTTGCCGATACGGCCGCTGATAGGCGACGTGACTTTGGTGTAGGCGAGGTTGATACGGGCAGTTTCAACGTTAGCCTGGGCAGCCTGTACGGCAGCCGCAGTCTGAGCCGCAGTGGCCGCTGCGTTGTCATAATCCTGCTGACTGATATATTTGGTGCCGAGCAGTGGCTTATAACGTTTGATGGTGAGCTGCGCTACGCGGGCATTAGCCTGCGCCTGCGCTAAATCCCCTTTAGCACTGTCGTAAGCTGCCTGATAGGTGGCAGGATCGATCTGATAAAGCGACTGGCCCGCTTTAATATCACTGCCTTCAACAAAATTACGCTTCAGAATGATACCCGACACCTGAGGGCGGACTTCTGCTACGCGAAACGCGGAAGTGCGACCGGGCAGTTCAGTCGTGACCTTCAGGGGTTCAGCTTTTAATGTGACCACCCCGACTTCCGGCGGCTGTTGCTGCTGCTGGCCGGCTTGCTGAGATTTATCATCATCACATCCTGTTAACAAAAAGCTGCCTGAAAGCATCACGGCGGCCGCCAGAGGCACTAACCCTCTGTTTTTATTCATAAATAAAACCTCTAGTGTCCGATATCAAATGATCAATGGATCACAAACCGATAAACCCATTGCTGCGTTAAAACACGGGTCATGCTATGGTACATACATTCACAAATGTATGTAAACTTGCCAGTTTGTAAAAACAGCTCCCTATGGCACGAAAAACCAAAGCGCAAGCACTTGAAACGCGTAATCAAATTCTTGATGCCGCATTAGCACACTTTTCTGAACAGGGTGTGGCCGCCACGTCGCTGGCTGATATCGCCGCAGCGGCTGGCGTCACGCGCGGTGCCATTTACTGGCACTTTAAAAATAAAGCCGATCTGTTACAGGAAATCTGGCTGCGCTGCAACGCCGGGCTGGACGATGTGGAACTTGAGTATCAGACAAAATATCCGGACGATCCACTTTCTGTAATGCGTTCGATGCTGATCTATATCCTTGACGCCACGGCAAAGGATGCGCAAAGACGCGCACTTATGGAGATTATCTTCCATAAATGTGAGTTTGTGGGCGAAATGTCAACGCTGGTTGCGATGCAGCAGGGCTTACTGCAGGCGTGTTATGACCGCATTGAAACCGTGCTGCGCAGCTGCATTGAAGCGGGACAGCTGCCCGGTGCGCTGAATACCCGTCAGGCGGCACTGCTGATGCGTGGCTATATCAATGGCATGATGGAGAGCTGGCTGTTTAATCCGCACAGTTTTGACCTGGCCGCGGAAGCGCCGCAGATCGTTGATGCGTTTCTCGATATGCTGCGGCTGAGCCCGACCCTGAGCGGGCGTTAATCTGCATGCGCGGCGGCCAGCTTCTGTTCATAGTCGCGCCGGACGATCGCCAGCGCGGCCAGCGCCGTCGCGGGCGGCACCTGGTTCTCCTCCAGCAGCTGAATCAAATCGACCGCCAGCTTAATCTCATCCGGTGCGCTCTCAAGCGACATACTCTCTCCTAAATTCGTAGTTTTATTGCAACCAGCAGCATCAGCACTGCGCCCGCCAAAGCGGCAGCTACGCCGGCGATATGCAGCGTGCCGATTTCGCCATTCATAAAGTAGGTGGCAATATAGCCGCCAATCAGCGCGCCAATTGCGGCCAGTACCAGCCCGGGGATCATCCCGCCGGGCCTGCCGGGCAGCAGCAGGCGCCTGAGCCAGCCAGCGGCCAGGCCCGTTACTATCCAGATAATCAGCGTCACCGGTTCCTCCTTCTGCCTTATGCGTTGAGTATAGAAGTGCAGCGCTACGGCTGCGCGGCGGGCAGATCGAGCTGATAAAGCGCAGCGCGACAGCGGCTTAATCGCGCCTGCAGCTGCTCCACTTCCCGCATCAGCTGCTGCTGCACGCTCAGCGTTTCTGCCTGCGCAAGATGCGCCTCGCGCTGGCGCAGCATGGCGAGTAGCCGCGTCTCATACCCCTGATACTCAACACGCTTCTGCTGGCGGGTATCCCGCCGCGGCTGCTCCCGCCACGGCCGCAGCTGCTGGCTTTCGCATTCGCGCTGAAGTGCCGCCAGCTGATCCAGCACCCGCTGCGCCAGCCACTGCTGCTGCACGGCGCTGTGCTGTTTTTGCTGCAGATGGTGCAGATTTCGCTCCAGCTCCTGCAGATAGTCGCTCAGGCGGGTGCCTTTAGTATGAAACAGTGCGGCATCAAAGCGCGGCACTCTGCAGACGCCGTCCGGCTGCTGTGCTATGCGCTGGCGCAGCGTTTCAACGATTTTTTGCAGCCGCTCAGGCGCGGAAAGGAGAGGCATCACTTCGGTTCCATGTTAACGTAAGAGCATATTCAGTATTCAGGCATCTGGCATGCAGCGTTTTCTACTGTTGAGCCTTGGCTGGCTGGCGATAGTGCTGGGCACGCTGGGCATTGTATTACCTTTACTCCCGACAACGCCATTTGTGTTGCTGGCCGCCTGGTGTTTTGCCCGTTCATCGCCGCGCTTTCACCACTGGCTGCTGTGGCGCTCGCCTTTTGGCCGCTATCTGCGTCACTGGCAGCGTCATCGTGCCATGCCGCCAGGCGCTAAGGGGCGGGCAATAGTGCTGATTATCATCACCTTTGCGTTCTCGCTCTGGCTGGTAAAGCTGTTCTGGCTGCGTCTGCTGCTGCTGGTGTTATTAGCGATACTGCTGCTCTTTATGTGGCGTATCCCGGTAGTAGCAGAAGAGACAACGCAACATTAACCGCGTCAGGGTTGCATTTAGGCCGCTGTTTGCTTAGATTTGGGCATCTTCGTGCGTGGCTTCCCTCTGTGAAACGACTTCGCTTAACCCGGTCTCCGGGTATTGGCGCTGTTGAAGCTGCGCGTTTTAGATATTTTTCCAGGCGTAACCTTTATGACCGCAACTGCGCAGCAGCTTGAACTGATCAAAAACAGCATCAAAAGTATTCACGACTATCCGAAGCCGGGCATTCTGTTCCGCGACGTGACCAGCCTTATGGAAGATCCGCAGGCCTATGCGGCGGCGATTTCCATTCTGGTTGAGCGTTATCGTGACAAAGGCATCACCAAAGTGGTGGGTACAGAAGCGCGCGGCTTCCTGTTTGGTGCACCCGTAGCGCTGGGGCTGGGCGTAGGCTTTATACCGGTGCGTAAACCGGGCAAGCTGCCGCGTGAAACCTGGCAGGAGCGCTATGAGCTGGAGTACGGTACGGATGCGCTGGAGCTGCACAAAGACGCGATTAAACCCGGCGATATCGTGCTGGTCATCGACGATCTGCTGGCAACCGGCGGCACCATTGAGGCGACGGTAAAACTGATCCGCCGCGCGGGTGGCGAAGTCAACGATGCCGCTTTTGTCATTAATCTGTTCGATCTTAGCGGCGAAGCGCGCCTGACCGCGCTGGGCGTTAACTGCTACAGCCTCGTCAGCTTCCCCGGCCACTAAGGCCTGCTGCGCTCTGCCGTTTTGCGGAGCGCAGTGCTTATCCCATAGGTTACTCTGCCTGCGCCTGCCCGAGACGGGTATAGGCATATTTCGCTGTGGCTGGTAAACTACTGCCCAAATACACAGGGTTTGCGAAGCTGCATTTTTTCCCTTTTTCTGACGGTGGCTGCCGGCTGATTGCCGCGCTGCTGTGCCAACTCAATACAATCCAGTGACCACATCCACATGAGCTATCAGGTACTTGCGCGAAAATGGCGTCCCCAGGCCTTCGCAGACGTAGTGGGTCAGGAACATGTGCTGACTGCGCTCGCCAACGGGTTATCACTGGGACGTATTCATCATGCCTATCTTTTCTCCGGCACCCGCGGCGTAGGGAAAACTTCTATTGCCCGCCTGCTGGCGAAAGGGTTGAACTGCGAAACCGGTATTACCGCTACGCCCTGTGGCAAGTGCGACAACTGCCGGGAAATTGAGCAGGGCCGCTTTGTTGACTTAATCGAGATCGATGCGGCTTCCCGTACCAAAGTGGAAGATACGCGCGATCTGCTGGATAACGTGCAGTACGCGCCAGCGCGCGGTCGCTTCAAGGTCTATCTGATTGATGAAGTACATATGCTGTCGCGCCACAGCTTTAATGCCCTGCTGAAAACGCTGGAAGAGCCGCCGTCCCACGTTAAGTTTTTGCTGGCCACCACCGATCCGCAGAAGCTGCCGATCACTATCCTGTCGCGCTGCCTGCAGTTCCACCTGAAAGCGCTGGACGTTGAACAGATTCAGCAGCAGCTGAGCTATGTGCTGGAGCAGGAGCAGATTGCCGCGGAGCCACGTGCACTGCATCTGCTGGCGCGTGCTGCCGACGGCAGTATGCGTGATGCGCTGAGCCTGACCGATCAGGCGATCGCCAGCGGGCAGGGCAGCGTCACGCGCGATACCGTCGCGCAGATGCTCGGCACGCTGGATGATGAACAGCCGCTGGCGCTGATTGAAGCGCTGGTGGAGGGCAGCGGCGAACGGGTAATGGCGCGCCTGAACCAGGCCGCTTCGCGCGGAGTAGAGTGGGAAGCGCTGCTGGTTGAGATGCTGCGGCTGCTGCATCGCATCGCAATGGTGCAGCTGCTGCCTGGCTCTCTCAATGATGAAGAGTTTAGTGAAGCGCAGCGCCTGCGTGAGCTGGCGCGTACTCTGCCGCCCGCTGACGTGCAGCTCTACTATCAGACGCTGCTGATGGGACGCAAAGATCTGCCGCTGGCGCCCGATCGGCGCCTGGGTGTGGAAATGACGCTGCTGCGCGCGCTGGCTTTCCATCCACAGGCTACACTTGCTGAACCGGTGGCGCGTCCGTCGCTGGCACCGCAGGCGGCACCGCAGGTACCTGCCGCCGCCCCGGCTGAGCAGCCCGCTGCGGCTACACAACCGCAGATGGCACCGGCTACGCAACCGCAGATGGCGCCGCCCGCTGCGCCGGCTCCGGCAGAACCGCAGGCTCCGCCTGCCGGCAATCTGCCGGACACCACCAGTCAGCTGCTGCAGGCGCGTACGCAACTGCTGCGTCAGGGGGCAGGTAAAGTAAAAAAGAGTGAGCCGGCAGCGCGTCCCGCGCGGCCGGCAAATCAGGCGCTGGAGCGTCTGGCTACGGTGACGGAGCGCGTTCAGCAGCGCGCACCCGAAACCGCAAGCGCGCCGGTAAAACCGGAGGCGTACCGCTGGAAAGCACAGCAGCAGAGTGAGGAGAAAGCGGAGCCGGTCGCAACGCCAAAAGCCTTGCGTTCAGCGCTGGAGCATGAGAAAACGCCGGAGCTGGCTGCGCGGCTGGCCGAGGAAGCACAGCTGCGTGATGCATGGACCGCTGAAATTGCCCGGCTGACGCTGCCAAAGCTGGTGCAGCAGGTGGCGCTCAACGCGTGGAAAGAGCAGCATGAACAGAGCGTGACGCTGCATCTGCGCAGCAGCCAGCGACACCTCAATTCTGCGACAGCCCGGCAGGCCATTCAGGCTGCGCTAAGCCAGGCGGCGGGTCAGGAAGTTGAACTGACCATCGTGGAAGATGATAATCCGGCGGTGCTGACGCCGCTGGAGTGGCGACAGGCCATCTATGAAGAGAAGCTGGCGCAGGCGCGCCAGTCGCTCGCAAGTGATACCCACATTCAGATGCTGCAGCAGTTCTTTGATGCCGATCTGGATGAAGAGAGTATCCGACCCGTATGATCACGCTGTCGCGCAGAGGTTGCGCGCAGCCCCAGCAGAGAGAGAAAACTATGTTTGGTAAAGGCGGATTGGGCAACCTGATGAAACAGGCCCAGCAGATGCAGGATAAAATGGCCAAGGTTCAGGAAGAGATCGCCGCGCTGGAAGTTACGGGCGAATCGGGTGCGGGTCTGGTTAAAGTAACCATCAACGGCGCGCACAACTGCCGTCGCGTGGAAGTCGATCCCAGCCTGCTGGAAGATGACAAAGATATGCTGGAAGATTTGATTGCTGCAGCCTTTAACGATGCGGCGCGTCGCATCGATGAGACGCAGAAAGAGAAGATGGCTTCTGTCTCTTCCGGTATGCAGCTGCCGCCTGGCTTCAAGATGCCGTTCTGATGCAGACCAGTCCACTGCTTGAAACCTTAATGGAGTCACTGCGCTGTCTGCCGGGTGTAGGCCCGAAGTCAGCGCAGCGCATGGCGTTTCACCTGTTGCAACGCGATCGCAGCGGTGGCATGCGTCTGGCTCAGGCGCTGACGCGCGCGATGTCGGAAATCGGCCACTGTGCCGATTGCCGCACCTTCACCGAACAGGAGATCTGCACCATCTGCGCTAACGCCCGTCGGCAGCAGAACGGGCAGATTTGCGTGGTGGAAAGCCCGGCAGATATTCACGCCATTGAGCAGACCGGCCAGTTTGGCGGACGCTACTTTGTGCTGATGGGACATCTGTCGCCGCTGGATGGGATTGGTCCGCAGGATATCGGGCTCGATCGCCTGGAGCAGCGTCTGGAACATGAGACGCTGCAGGAGGTGATCCTGGCGACCAACCCCACGGTAGAGGGTGAAGCGACCGCCAACTATATCGCTGAGCTGTGCGGTCAGTATGGCGTTGACGCCAGCCGTATTGCACACGGTGTGCCGGTAGGTGGTGAGCTGGAGATGGTTGATGGCACCACGCTGTCGCACTCTCTTGCCGGGCGTCATAAGATTAAATTCTAAGCACTCGCCGGTTTCATTCACTGAAACCGGCTTGAAAATTTTCCCGCCATCCCCATCTCTTCCTCAACGTTCGATCAACCCCGATTCTGTTGAGGTAGCAATGACCATGAAAGGACAAGAGACGCGTGGCTTCCAGTCAGAGGTAAAACAACTTCTGCACCTGATGATCCATTCCCTCTATTCAAACAAAGAGATTTTCCTGCGTGAACTGATCTCCAACGCCTCTGATGCCGCTGATAAGCTGCGCTTCCGCGCGCTTTCCACTCCGGATCTCTATGAAGGCGACGGCGAGCTGCGCGTGCGTATCTCGGTCGACAAGGAGAAACGGACGCTGACGCTGAGCGACAACGGTATCGGTATGCGTCGCGATGAGGTAATTGAAAACCTCGGTACTATCGCTAAATCAGGCACCAAAGCGTTCCTGGAGTCTATGGGCTCTGACCAGGCGAAAGACAGCCAGCTGATTGGCCAGTTTGGTGTGGGTTTCTACTCCGCCTTTATCGTTGCTGACAAAGTGACCGTGCGCACCCGCGCTGCCGGCGCACAGGCCAGCGAGGGCGTGTTCTGGGAGTCAGAAGGCGAGGGCGAATATACCCTGGCAGAAATCGAAAAAGCCGATCGCGGTACCGAGATCACGCTGCATTTCCGCGCAGGGGAAGATGATTTCCTTGACGCCTGGCGCGTGCGTAACGTCATCAGCAAATATTCCGATCACATCGCACTGCCGGTAGAGATCGAAACCAAAGATGAAGAGAACGACACCGTAACCTGGGAGAAGGTCAACAAAGCCCAGGCGCTGTGGACGCGTAATAAAGCGGAGATCAGCGACGACGAGTACAACGAGTTCTACAAGCACATTGCACATGACTTCAGCGATCCGGCTATCTGGAGCCATAATCGCGTGGAAGGCAAGCAGGAGTACACCAGCCTGCTCTACATCCCGCAGCGTGCTCCGTTCGATATGTGGAACCGCGACAGCAAGCATGGCCTCAAGCTTTATGTACAGCGCGTGTTTATTATGGATGACGCTGAGCAATTCATGCCGAACTACCTGCGCTTTGTGCGCGGTCTGATTGACTCTAACGATCTGCCGCTTAACGTCTCACGTGAAATTCTGCAGGACAGCCGTGTCACCCAGAGCCTGCGCGCCGCGCTGACTAAGCGCAGCCTGCAGATGCTGGAAAAACTGGCAAAAGATGATGCAGAGAAGTATCAGCAGTTCTGGAAAGAGTTTGGTCTGGTACTGAAAGAGGGACCGGCAGAAGATAACGCCAATCAGCAGGCGATTGCTAAACTGCTGCGTTTTGCCACCACGCAGAGCGAAGGCAGCGAGCAGAGCGTATCGCTGGATGACTACCTGAGCCGCATGGTTGAAGGTCAGGAGAAGATCTACTACATCACGGCGGACAGCTATGCCGCGGCGAAAAGCAGCCCGCATCTGGAGCTGTTCCGCAAAAAAGGCATTGAGGTACTGCTGCTCTCCGATCGTATCGATGAGTGGATGATGAGTTATCTCACCGAGTTCGAAGGTAAAACGTTCCAGTCAGTAAGCAAAGCTGATGAGTCGCTGAGCAAGCTGGCGGATGAAGAGACCGAAGAGCAGAAAGAAGCGGAAAAAGCGCTGGAGCCGTTTGTTGAGCGCGTGAAAACGCTGCTGGGCGAGCGCGTTAAAGAGGTGCGACTGACGCATCGTCTGACCGATACGCCTGCTATCGTCACCACTGATGCTAACGAAATGACCACCCAGATGGCGAAGCTGTTTGCCGCCGCCGGTCAGGATGTTCCGGAAGTGAAATATATCTTTGAGATCAATCCGGAGCATGGCCTGGTGAAACGCGTAGCGGATACCCAGGATGAGGCGCGCTTTGCCGAATGGGTTGAACTGCTGCTGGATCAGGCGCTGCTGGCTGAGCGCGGTACGCTGGACGATCCTAACCAGTTTATCCGCCGCATGAACCAGCTGCTGACGGCGTAACGCCGCACAGCGCGAAGCGAATAAAACAGCTAAGGGCGCCATTAATGGCGCCCTTTTTTATGGCGTCAGCACTGCGCCTGCTCTCTGAGCCATGCGCGAAACAGACGGATCTCTGCATTCTGCTCGCGCGAGCGTTTGGCCATCATCCAGGTCGCGCGATCGATGCGCACAAAGCCCAGCGGCGCAATCAGCGCGCCCGCTTCCAGCTCCTGCTGCACCAGCAGTCGCGGGGCCATAATGATCCCCAGACCGCTTCTGGCGGCCTGAATAGCCAGCATCAGATTATCAAAGTGTTTGCCACGCCAGAAATCACCGCGTGCGCCGCTGTTTTTTGCCCACTCAGCCCAGGCGTGCAGCCGGGTATCCGCATGCAGCAGCGGCAGCGTTTGCAGATCGCGCGCGCTCTGCAGGCGTTCGGCGTAGTGGGGCGCACAGAGCGGCCCAATCGCGTCATCGCTGATAAGCGTGGCTTCAATATCATCATCGGGCTGCTGCTCATAACTCAGGATCAGCACATCGGTGTGTTCACTGCGCAGCTGATCGATCTCAACCAGTGACTGAAACTGCACGTCGATATCCGGGTAGCGCTGATAGAAACTGCTGATACGCGGGATCAGCCACTGAGAGAGAAAGCTGGGCGCACAGGAAACAGAGAGGTGATGCCGCATACCGGTACGTATGCTTTCGCAGCTGGTGGCGAGTTCGCTGAACGCTTTCTGACAGCTGACCAGCAGGCGTTCGCCATGCGAGGTGAGTTTGACGCGTCCGTTAGTGCGTACAAACAGCGGTTTGCCCATCCAGCTCTCCAGCTGGCGCACCTGATGGCTGACGGCGCTGTGGGTGACATGCAGGGTTTCCGCTGCCGTACTGAAACTGCTGTGCAGCGCTGCCTGATGAAAATAGCGCAGCGCCCGTAGTGACGGAAGCGCGGTCATACTCGTCCCTTGTGTAAAAACCTAACAGGGATTGTCAGTTTATATCATTTTAATGTCCAGCCGCATTGCCCTAACCTTTGCTCCAGATTCTGGCAGGTTGACGGGACGGGCTGGCTATGTATCAGCCACGCGTTTTATCTGCCGAAAAGCACCACTTCGCAGCTAATACAGGGAAACGTTACGCGATGGCCTCACAATACGCCTCTGCCAGGGCGGCGATATGCGACCGGCTGCGCAGCCAGCTATCCCGCTACTACCGGCTGGAAAATTACGATCTCTTCTTTGCGCCCACGCTGCATATTGCTCGGGTGGTGCTTTCTCAGCTTTTTTTGCGCCAGGAGCAGGCGCGTAATCAGACACGCTACGCCTCGCACCATCCGGTCAGCGAGCTGAGCGTACTGCCCGCCGTCCCGATGATGGCGGGAAATATCGCCCTGATAGAGCATGTGGATGTGGCGGAAGGGCGGGTGCGCTCGCTCGACGCCTGCCAGAGTCAGGGCGTGACCGACGCTTCCGGGTCATTTGCCAGCGCACTGCACAAGACGCTGATTGCCGGCTCCCATCTGTTTGTCGCACATCTGAACCACCATGCAGCGTTGAGCGACGATCTGGTACTGATTGCGCTGCGCACGACAAAATTCAGCACGCTGGTGCGCAGCGAACTGCGGCTGATAGAGCAGGGGCTGGCGCTGGGAAGCGCGCCGCAGCAGGCGCTGACGATGATGGAGAGCGCTGAGTGGAAGCCGTTTAATATCGCCATGGTTGACCGGTTTGCGCTCGAAACGCCGCTACCGCTCGCCTCACTGCAGCAGCCCGGTTTGCCGTTTGCCCTGATTGATCTGCCGCCGGCGCTGCATAATGTTACCCTGCCGCCGGAGATCTGGCGGCTGCCCGGGCGTTTGCTGATCCCGGCCAGCCTGCGCGGCAGCGGCAGCAAACATACAAACGTCACCGCGACGCTGAAAAAGCAGCTGAAAGCGTTGTTGCTGCGCAGCCTGAATTCCTAAAATCAATCCCTCAGCTGGCGCTTCATCCCAAAGCAGGTCACAGTAGGCGGGCCAGTGATAGCGTGCCCGTTGCCTTGTGGCTGGCGGGTCATAATGGTATGTTCTTGGCCTTCATAGATTGATCAATGCGATTCGCAAGGGGAATTACGCAATGCGTATTATTCTGCTCGGGGCACCGGGCGCAGGTAAAGGCACTCAGGCTCAGTATATTATGGAGAACTACGGTATTCCGCAGATCTCTACCGGTGACATGCTGCGCGCCGCAGTAAAAGCAGGCACCGAACTGGGCCAGCAGGCGAAAGCCATCATGGATGCCGGTAAACTGGTGACTGATGAACTGGTGATTGCGCTGGTTAAAGAGCGTATCGCGCAGGAAGACTGCAAAAACGGCTTCCTGCTCGATGGCTTCCCACGCACCATCCCGCAGGCTGACGCCATGAAAGAAGCGGGCATCAAAGTCGATTACGTGCTGGAATTTGCCGTGCCGGACGAGCTGATCGTCGATCGCATTGTGGGCCGTCGCGTGCATGCGCCTTCTGGCCGCGTATACCACATCAAAAACAAGCCACCAAAAGTGGAAGGTAAAGATGATGTGACCGGTGAAGAGCTGACCACGCGCAAAGACGATCAGGAAGAGACCGTGCGTAAGCGTCTGGTTGAGTATCATGAGCTGACAGCGCCCCTGATTGCTTACTACAGCAAAGAAGCGGAAGCGGGTAACACCGCCTATCACAAAATTGACGGCACCCGCCCGGTGGCTGACGTCAGTGAAGAACTGCGCCGTATCCTCGGCTAAGTACCAAAAGGGCCGGATGCCTGGCCCTTTTACAGCAATTGCTTTTCCCGCCCGTGATTTCCGCTACAATTTCCCCCGATTCACCACTCTTCGTTGCGATATCAAGGAAACAGAATGAGGCAAGATAAGCCCGGTGTTCTGCTGGTTAACTTAGGCACACCTGAAGCACCTACCACCCCGGCGGTGAAACGCTATCTGAAGCAGTTCCTCGGCGATCCGCGCGTGGTTGATACGCCGCGCTGGCTATGGTGGCCCATCCTTAATTTTATTATTCTGCCGTTTCGTTCGCCGCGCGTGTCGAAACTCTACGCCTCCGTCTGGATGGAAGAGGGATCGCCGCTGATGGTATTCAGCAAGCGGCAGCGTGCCGCGCTGGCGCAGCGCGTGGACATGCCGGTCGAGCTGGGCATGAGCTATGGTCAGCCGAGCCTGGACGGAGCGGTACATCGCCTGCTGGATCAGGGCGTCACGCACCTGATTGTGCTGCCGCTCTATCCGCAGTTCTCCTGCTCTACCGTTGCCGCCGTGTGGGATGGCCTGGCCAGCAGCTTTAAACCGCTGCGCTCGCTGCCGCAGGTCTCCTTTATTCGCGACTATGCTGAGCATCCGGCTTACATTGCCGCGCTGAAAGCCTCCGTTGAGCGCTCATTTGCCCGCCACGGCGAGCCGGATCTGCTGGTGCTCTCTTACCACGGCATTCCGCAGCGTTTCGCCAATGAAGGCGATGATTATCCGCAGCGCTGTAAAGATACCACCGCCGCACTGGCGGCGGCGCTGAATATCGCCCCTGAAAAAATCATGATGACCTTCCAGTCGCGCTTTGGGCGTGAGCCGTGGCTGATGCCCTACACCGATGAGACCATGAAAAGTCTGCCGGCCAAAGGCATTAAGCATGTGCAGGTCATGAGCCCCGGCTTTGCGGCGGACTGTCTGGAAACGCTGGAGGAGATCAGCGGTGAAAACTGCGAAATTTTCCTGCATGCAGGCGGCGAAAAATTTGAATATATTCCCGCGCTTAACGCCGATGACGAGCACATTGAGATGATGGTACAGCTGGTCAACGCGCGCCGCTAAGCGCATCAGGCAGAGAGTATGATATGCTTCTCTGCCTGATTTTCCCTGATGACTGCTTTTCATGAAATTTCCCGGCAAACGTAAATCCAAACACTATTTTCCCGTCAACGCGCGCGATCCGCTGCTGCAGGCTATTCAGCAGGAGCAGGAGGAGGGCAGCTGGGTGGTGGGTATCGACCAGACGCTGGTGGATATCGAAGCCAAAGTTGATGACGCGTTCCTGCAGCGCTACGGCCTGAGTGCCGGGCATTCGCTGGTGATTGACGACGCGACGGCGGAAGCGCTCTATAACGAGTTGATGCGCGAGCAGCTGATCAGCCACCAGTTTGCCGGCGGCACCATTGGCAACACGTTGCACAACTACTCGGTGCTGGCTGACGATCGTTCCGTGCTGCTGGGCGTCATGTGCAATAACATCCAGATTGGCGGCTACGCCTATCGCTATCTCTGCAACACCTCCAGCCGTATGGATCTGAACTTCCTGCAGGGCGTGGACGGCGCGATTGGCCGCTGCTTTACCCTGATTGGCGAGCACGGTGAACGGACCTTCGCGATCAGTCCGGGGCTGATGAACCGGCTGCAGGCGGAGAGTATCCCGGAAGAGGTGATTGCCGGGGCGTCAGCGCTGGTGCTGACCTCCTATCTGGTACGCTGCCAGCCTGGTGAACCGATGCCGGACGCCACGCTGCGCGCCATTGCGTATGCGAAAAAGCATAATGTGCCGGTGGTGTTAACGCTGGGTACAAAATATGTCATTCAGGATAACCCGCAGTTCTGGCGTGATTTCCTGCGCGATCACGTCTCTATTGTCGCGATGAACGAAGAAGAAGCGTTTGCGCTGACCGGTGAACAGGATCCGCTGCTGGCAGCTGATATGGCGCTGGAGTGGGTCGATCTGGTGCTCTGCACCGCCGGTCCGACCGGGCTCTACATGGCGGGCTTCACTGAAGATGAATTTAAGCGCAAAACGAATCACCCGCTGCTGCCGGGCGCGATTGCGGAATTCAACCAGTATGAGTTCAGCCGGGCGATGCGCCAGCAGGATTGTCAGCAGCCGCTGCGCATCTTCTCGCATATCGCGCCTTACATGGGCGGACCGGAAAAGATCATGAATACCAACGGGGCAGGGGACGGGGCGCTGGCAGCGCTGCTGCACGATATCACGGCGAACAACTTCCATCGCCTCAAAGTCCCCAACTCCAGCAAACATGCACGTGAATATCTGACCTACTCCTCGCTGGCGCAGGTGTGCAAATATGCTAACCGCGTGAGTTATCAGGTGCTGAACCAGCATTCACCGCGCCTGACGCGCGGCCTGCCGGAGCGGGAAGATAGCCTGGAAGAGTCTTACTGGGACAGATAAGCGCGCAGTAAAAAGGGGCGCATCAGTGCGCCCCTGCAGTCAGCGATCCCCGATCAAATCGGGCATTCGCGGGAGATCGGCTCAACGGCGATCTCCTTTTTCAGCACATTGAGCATGCTGCTGGCAATTTCACGCTCGCCCATCACGACCTGATTAGCGCCGCGATCCATAATATAGGCGACTTCGTCGTCATAGTGCGCACGGGCGATAATCTCAATATCCTTGCGCTTCTCACGTGCGGCCACCACCACTTCACCCGCTTCATAGCCATTCGGAATGGTCAGCAGCAGCCAGCGGGCGCAGTCAAGCCGTGCCAGCTCCATGGTCTCTGCGCGTGCTGCATTGCCCAGCACCGCTCTGATACCCTGTTCACGCAGCGCTTCAACGCGCGGGCGGGAGTTTTCCACCACCACCAGCGGGATATCTGCTTCCAGCAGCTGCTGCCCCAGCAGGCTGCCGACGCGTCCATAACCCACAATCACCGCGTGATTACAGATATCTACCGGGATCTGTTTCTCTTCCGCCATCGCCTCTTCCAGCGTCTGCTCCTCAGCGGTTTCAGTTTTATCCAGATAGCGCTCCAGCAGCGAGAAGAGGATAGGATTCAGCATAATGGAGAGAATAGCCGCCGCCAGCACCAGGTTGCGCCCCTCTTCGCTGAGCAGATCGAGTGAAATGCCGAGGCCGGCGAGAATAAAGGCAAACTCACCAATCTGCGCCAGACTGACCGAAATGGTCAGGGCGGTACGGCGTGAGTGCCCCAGCAGAGTGACCAGCGCCCAGGCGGCGATTGATTTACCCAGCACCACGATGGCGAGCGCGCCCAGTACCGCCAGCGGCTGTTCAATCAGGATCATCGGGTTAAACAGCATGCCGACCGATACAAAGAACAGTACGGCAAAGGCGTCGCGCAGTGGGAGCGTGTCGCGCGCCGCGCGGTGGCTCAGCTCAGATTCGTTCAGCACCATGCCGGCGAAGAAGGCGCCAAGGGCAAAGGAGACATCAAAGAACTCTACGGCACCAAAGGCGATACCGAGCGCCAGCGCCAGCACCGATAGAGTAAAGAGTTCACGCGAGCCGGTAGCCGCGCTTTTTGCCAGGATCCACGGGATAACGCGGCGGCCTACCACCATCATCAGCACCATAAAGGCGGCCACTTTACCGATGGTCAGCAGCAGATCCCATGCCAGCAGGGTCGGACTGGCGTTACCCTGTTCCAGCATGCCGGCGATGGCAGGCAGCAGCACCAGCGTCAGCACCATCACCAGGTCTTCCACAATCAGCCAGCCGATCGCAATCTGGCCGCGCTGGCTGTCAATCAGCTGTCGCTCCTCCAGCGCCCGCAGCAGCACTACGGTACTGGCCGTAGAGAGGCACAGGCCAAACACCAGGCCAGTCATCCATGACCAGCCCATGGTCCAGGAGAGCCCCATTCCCAGCAGCGTCGCCACCGCGATTTGCGCCACGGCGCCGGGAATGGCGATCGACTTTACCGCCATCAGATCTTTCAGTGAGAAGTGCAGTCCGACGCCAAACATCAGCAGAATGACGCCCAGCTCTGCCAGTTCAGGTGCCAGATTCGTATCCGCAACAAAGCCTGGCGTAAAAGGGCCCGCAACCACGCCGGCAACCAGATAGCCCACCAGCGGAGAGATGCGCAGGCGATTGGCCAGCATGCCAAGGAGAAACGCGAGGACCAGGCCCCCGACAATAGTGGTGATCAACGGTGTGGTGTGATGCATGCCTGTCTCCTTGTGTGCAAATGTGTCCGCTTGTAACAATCAAGTGTAATGCAAATCCTGCTGCAGCGTTTAGACATTTGCGGGATGAAAGCTGAATAAACTGAAAAAATGCGATAAAAAACGTGCCGAAGCGCTATTTTCAGCAGTTATCCTGGCGTGCAGGTAGTGATAATGCATTACAGCAGCGTTAAAAAGCGCAGCATCCCCCGACGGGCCCAGCCGGCGAGAGCAGATGAAAATAGCAGCGGGTACTGCCTTTCAGCTTGAGTTAAGCAGGGAACTGTGCGACACAGAGGGCAGAAATCTGTCAGGTCCACGATGCAGTGGAAAAAAACGAACAAGGAGAGCGTTGTGTTGTTACTTACCCCGAAAAAGCGCTGGCTGGCGCTGCTGGTTTTGCTGGTGCCGATGCTGGCGCAGGCGTGGCAAATCGATCGCAGCTATCGCTTCAGCATCCTGCATACCAACGATCATCATGGCCATTTCTGGAGTAACGCGCAGGGTGAGTATGGGCTGGCAGCACAAAAGAGCCTGATGGACCAGCAGCGTTATGATGTCCAGGCGCGCGGAGGGGGTGCGCTCATCCTCTCCGCCGGGGATATCAATACCGGCGTGCCGGAGTCAGATGTGCTGAACGCAGAGCCTGACATTCGCGGCATGAATCTGGTGGGTTATGACGCTATGGCGCTGGGAAACCACGAATTTGACAAGCCTCTGAGCGTGCTGGAACAGCAGAAAAAGTGGGCGCGTTTTCCCTTTCTCGCGGCGAATATCTATCAAAAAGGCAGCGATCGGCGGCTGTTTTCGCCCTGGGCCATATTTAACCGTATGGGCCTGAAAATAGCGGTTATCGGGCTGACCACTACGGATACGCTGCGTATTACCAACCCGGAAAATGTCGCAGAGCTTGAGATCCGCGATCCGGTCAAAGAGACGCTGAAAGCGGTAGCGGAGCTGCGCGCCACGGAAAAGCCTGATGTGATCATCGCGCTGACGCATATGGGACATTATGACGACGGTCAGCACGGCAGTAACGCACCGGGCGACGTTGAGCTGGCGCGCAGCCTGCCGCCCGGCACCCTGAGTGTTATCGTGGGCGGTCACTCGCACGATGCCGTCTGTATGGCGCAGGCTAACCGCAGCGTGCCGGATTATCAGCCAGGCCAGCCCTGCCAGCCCGATCGGCAGAATGGCGTCTGGATCATGCAGGCTAAAGAGTGGGGCAAATATGTGGGTCGCGGCGATTTTACCTTTCGCAACGGTGAGCTGACGCTGGAAAATTATCAGCTCATCCCGGTTAACCTGAAGCATAAAGTCACCAACCAGGATGGCAGCGAAACCTGGCTGCCTTATCAGGAGCCGATTGTACCCAATACCGCGATGATGAAGCTGCTGACCCCTTTCCAGCTGCGCGCCGGTAAACAGCTGGATGTCGCCGTTGGCCGCAGTGACGGGCTGTTTGTCGGCGAGCGCAATAAAGTCCGCTTTGAGCAGACCAATCTGGCGCAGCTGATCCTGCGAGCGCAGATGGCCGCGACCAAAGCGGATGTGGCGGTGATCAGCGGCGGCGGCATCCGCACATCGCTTTCGGCAGGCGAGCTGCGCCTGCGCGATCTGCTGCAGGTGCAGCCGTTTGGCAATCAGGTGGTGTCGGTCACGCTGAGCGGTGAGGAACTGCAGGACTATCTTGCCCGCGTGGCGAATATCAAAACTAACTCCGGCGGCTTTGCTCAGTTAGCCGGCGTCAGCCTGGTGGCCGATGGTAAATCAGTCAGTGATGTCAAAATCAACGGGAAGCCGCTGGAGAAGAAGAAGACCTATCGCCTCGCCACTAACAGCTTTAACGCCAGCGGCGGCGACGGCTATCCGCCGCTGACGGCGCGCGCGGGCTACCGCAACAGCGGTCTGCGCGATGCTGACGTGCTGCGCGACTATATTACTCAGCATTCACCGCTAAAAATCGCTGATTTTGTGCCGCCAGCCGTCGTGCATCTGACCGACGAGCAGGTACGCGAGCGTGACAAGGCGCTGGAAAAGCAGCGCAAGCGCAGCTATCCGCGTATGTTCCTGGCATGGATCTGGCCGCGCGCGGCGCAGGATTAAGCGTAACCGGCGCGCTGCTTCCGGCCGGAGGCAGCGCGCGCCCGGCATCAGGCGCGGCAGGATGGCTGCGCAAACCAGCGCAGGCGCAGCTTATCCCAGACCCAGTTGTAAACCATGGTGTAGGGCAGGAAAAACAGAAAGAATCCCACCTCCACTAAAAAGGCGTTAAGCAGCGAAATATGCAACATGCCGGCGGCGATCGGCAGGCCAATCAGGATAAATCCCCCTTCAAAACAGAGCGCATGCAGGGCACGCAGCCCCAGCCCGCGCTTCTGATGCGGCGGCCAGATGCGATCGAACAGGGTGTTATAGATCATGTTCCACAGCATCGCGACGGTAGAAAGGGCAATCGCCAGCGTGCCCATCTGGAACAGCGGCTTGTCCATAATCCATGCTGCCAGCGGCGCGATAGTCACAATAGCCAGGCCCTCAAAGCCCACGGCGTGCAGAATGCGTTCTTTCAGCGAACGGGTACGCATAAATACCTCCGGTTACGTAATAACGCGCATTTTCGCACTGCATGCATCTGAGATAAAATGAGTGTCTATCGAAAAAAACGATGGTAAACCATGAAATACTCTCCGGAATCCCTTGAGGCATTTGTCCAGACTGTTGCGAGCGGCTCTTTCTCTGCTGCTGCCCGCGCGCTGGCAAAAAGCCAGTCCACCATCAGTGCTGCCATCGCTAACCTTGAAATCGATCTAGGCTTTGCGCTGTTTGACCGTCGCGGCCGCCAGCCGGTGCTGACACCGCAGGGTGAACGCGCGCTGGCTCAGGTGCAGCAGATCCTGGCCGCCAGTCAGCGGCTGGATGAACTGGCGCTGCGCCTGTCGCAGGGTGTGGAGCCGCGCCTGAGTCTGGCCATTTCCGATTTCTGGCAGGCCGATCATCATGAACATCTGCTGACGCGGTTTGATGCCCGCTACCCCGATATCGACTTTGAATGCATGATTGCAGAGGATGAGGATGTACTGGATCTGCTGCAGGCGGGGCGGGTGCACCTGGGCGTGGTCCGCACTCAGCCTGCGCTGCCGCCCGATCTGGCGGTAGCCCGGCTGCAGGTGGAGGCGCAGATGGCGATCTTTCTGCACCAGGATCACGCGCTGTCGCAGCTGGCTCAGGTGAGTGAGGCGCAGCTCAGCGAGCTGCGGCAGCTGCGGCTGAACACCTGGGTACAGACGCGCGGACCACTGCCAGCCGCCGGACGAACCTGGTCAGCGCCGACGTATCTGCTGCTGCTGGAGATGGCGGAGCAGGGGTTTGGCTGGAGCGTACTGCCGCGCTGGCTGGTGGATCAGTTTGGTCATCAGGTCCTGAAAGAGCTATGCGTTCCCGGCTGGCCGCAGCATATTGCGGTAGATGTGGTCTGGTCGCGACGTAATCCGCCCGGCCCGGCCGGGCGCTGGATGATCGATCAGCTTTGCGCGCAGCAGCCCGATTAATCGCAGCGTGCCACGTCGGCCAGTGTGGCATTCAGCAGCCGCGCCAGATCCTCTGCAGCCAGTTCAATGTCGAGGCCGCGTTTACCGCCAGAGATAAATATGGTGGCAAACTCTGCGGCCTGCCGATCGATCACCGTTGGCAGGCGCTTTTTCTGACCCAGCGGACTGATGCCGCCCAGCAGGTAGCCGGTAACGCGCTGCGCCAGCTGCGGATCGGCCATTTCTGCTCGCCTGGCGCCCAGCGCTTTCGCCACTTTTTTCAGGTCGAGCTGGGATGCAACCGGCGTAACCGCCACCGCCAGCGCTTTCGCATCGCCGTTCAGCGCGACCAGCAGCGTTTTAAAGACCTGGCGCGCATCAAGGTTGAGCTTGCGCACCGCTTCATCGCCAAAATGCGTTTCATGGCTGTCATGCTCATAGGGGTGCAGCGTAAACGCCACGCCGTTTTTTTCCAGAAGTTTGACTGCAGGGGTCATCATTAATCCTTACGACAAAAATTCTTCTCAAAGATTGCGCTAATAACAGTGGCGAAAATCTGAACTTTGCGCGAGAATTGTCCCGCGCCACTCACCCTGGCGATAACCAAAATCATAAACAAATTCCTCTTTGACAGGTCGATAGTGATATCGGCCTTCTTTTTTTGTCTTATCCTTCGGCCACTCCTGAGCAGCGCAGGTGTCGCGTTACGGCTGCTTCTGTTTCAGCAGGCCGGGCAGATTATCATCGCCATAGAGATGCAGCGCGCCGACGGCCACCAGATAGCGACCCGATGGCAGCGCCAGCAGCTGTTCGCGCCATTGCTGATTGCGGTTACGCATCAGCGTGTCGCTCAGCTCACTGCCAAAGGTCGCGGGCAGCGCTACCGGCTGCTGCGCGGGCGGCGCTTCAAGCCACCAGCTGATCATCGTCTGCAGCAGCCGCGCATTGGTATGCCAGTGCTCAAGCGTATCCACCAGCAGCGCCCGACCCTCCTGCGGCAGGGATTTCAGCAGCGCGATCTGCGTCTCCGGCCCTTCCAGCTCAATGATCGGCTTGCCCGCTGCCTTTGCGGCCTGCAGCAGCTGATAATCGATACCATACTCCGGACGCAGTCCGAGCCGCTGCGCCTGGTGCGCCTGCAGCATCAGCGCTATCTGCCAGCAGGGCAGGGTATCAAAGAGGTCACTCTCCAGCCCCAGATCCTTACAGAGCGCCTGCAGCCGCGTCAGCGTGGCGCTCTCCAGCCGGGTGTGCAGCGGCGGCAAATCTGCGGTATCCGCAAAAGGAGAGCCGCCGCGCGTGATGTCCGCTTCAACAATCAGCGCATCCGCTTTCTGCAGCTGACGCAGCAGGCCGGCTGGCAGAGGCTGCATGTTGCGTGTGCCCATATGGATACTGCCGGTCAGATGCAGCAGCCGGTCGCCCAGACGCATATCCATTGCCGGCCAGCGGTAGGCAGACGGAAAAAGCGCGGCGATCCGCTGCCAGAGACGTTGCCAGATAGGGCTGTTCATGTCCGCTCCTGTTACGGTTAAACCGTCATGCTAACGATTTATTTCGGCTAAAAACAGCGCGCTGGCTGCTATTACCGGTCGGGCGGAGTGAAACGCAGCAGGCGGTTTGCATTGCTGACGACGGTGATGGAAGAGAGGGCCATTGCTGCCCCCGCGACAATCGGGCTCAGCAGCAGGCCGGTAAAGGGATAGAGCACGCCCGCCGCAATCGGAATACCCAGGCTGTTATACACAAATGCGCCCAGCAGATTCTGGCGCATATTGCGCAGCGTGGCCTGCGAAATCGCCAGGGCATCCGCTACCCCATGCAGGTCGTTACGCATCAGCGTAAGCGGCGCCGTTTCGACCGCGACATCGCTGCCGCTGGCCATCGCAATACCGGTATCCGCCTGCGCTAACGCTGGCGCATCGTTGATGCCATCTCCTATCATCATCACCCGGCGCCCCTGCTGCTGCAGGCGGCTTATGGCTTCTGCTTTACCCTCTGGCAGCACGCCGGCGATCACTTCATCAATTCCCGCTTCAGCAGCGATAGCGCGGGCTGTGGCCTGATGATCGCCCGTCAGCATCACCAGCCGGTAGCCAGCCTGATGCAGCCGCTGCAGTGCCGCTTTACTCTCCGGCCGCAGATTATCGCGCAGCGCAATCAGGCCCAGCAGCTGGTGCGCGTCGGCCAGCAGCACTGGCGTAGCACCGCTTGCCGCGATGCGTTCGATATCTGCCCGGGCGGCGTCATAGTTAATCTGCTGCTCATCAAGCAGGGCCGTGTTGCCCAGCAGCAGGGTCTGACCTGCCACCTGCGCGCTCACGCCCCTGCCGCGCAGCGTCCGGAAGCGGGTGATCTCTGCTGCCGGCGGCTGCGGCGCGGCAGCGAGGATCGCGCTGGCAAGCGGATGCGTGGATCCCTGCTCCAGCTCCGCTGCGGCCTGCAGGATCTGCTGTTGATCCCGGTCAGCATAGCAGCAAATCTCGCCGATCTGCGGCGATCCCTGCGTCAGCGTACCGGTTTTATCAAACACCAGCGTGTCAGTTTCGCTGGCGTGCTGCAGCGCGTCGGCATCGCGCACCAGGATACCCAGCTCTGCCGCACGGCCGGTGCCGGCGATGATCGACATCGGCGTGGCCAGCCCCAGCGCACAGGGACAGGCGATGATCAGGACGGTAGTGATGATCACCAGCGCATAGGCGAGCTGCGGCTGTGGCCCAATCAGATACCAGGTGAGGCCGCTCAGCAGCGCAATCGCTACCACAACCGGTACGAAAACGGCAGAGATGCGATCGGCGAGGCGGCCAATCTCCGGCTTGCTGCTTTGCGCCTGACGCACCAGATTAATAATCCGTGCCAGCGTGGTGTGGCTGCCGGTAGCGCTGGCGATAAAGCGCAGCGTGCCATCCTGCACCACCGTGCCGGCATAGACTTTGCTGCCCGGTACTTTTTCCTGCGGCACGGCTTCGCCGGTCAGCATCGCTTCATCGCACCAGGCTTCACCCTGCGTGACATCGCCGTCCACCGGCACCCGATCGCCGGTGACCAGCTTCAGAGTCATACCGGCGGTGACGGCGCTCAGCGGCAGCTGCTGCTCGCCCTGTTCGGTGACCACGCACGCCTGAGCCGGCGTCAGATCCAGCAGCCGCTCCAGCGCGCGCGAGGCGCGCTGACGGGCACGCTGCTCCAGCGCGTGCCCGAGATTAATCAGCCCGATGATCATAACGCTGGCCTCAAAGTAGAGATGGCGTGCCTGCACCGGAAAAAATTCCGGCCACAGCGCCACGCTCATCGAATAGAGCCAGGCAGCGCCGGTGCCGAGCGCCACCAGCGTATCCATGGTAGCGGTGGCTAATCGCAGGCTGCGCCAGGCGCTGCGATAAAAGTGGCCGCCGGCAATGATCATTACCAGCAGCGTGGCAACGCCCAGCGTACGCCACAGCGTTTGATTCGCCGGCGTCAGCATCATGTGATCGCCCGCCATGCCCCAGAACATCATCGGAACGCCAAGCCCCAGCGCCAGTGCCGACTGCCAGCTGAAGCGGCGCATCGCCTGCCGCGCGTTCGCCTGCTGACGCTCACGCCGGCGCTGTTCATCTTCAATCACTTCAGCGCTGTAGCCTGCCTTGTCTACAGCGGCAATCAGCGCCGGTGCGTTAACCTCACCCAGCACCAGCGCGCTGCGTTCACCGAGGTTAACGCGTGCTTCCGTGACGCCGGATACCGCGCGCAGCGCGTTCTCTACCCGGCTGACGCAGCTGGCGCAGCTCATGCCATCAATCAGCAGATGCTGTACCGGCAGCGCCGCTTCTGCCGGCTGGGAGGCCGTTGTCAGCGCCTCCGGCGGCGGCTCCTGAGCTGTCAACGGATCAGACTTTGGGAATGTTGCCTCAGGCTGCAGCGTGGCGTGGTAACCAGCCTGCTCTACGGTTGCGATCAGATCGCTGGCGCTGGCCGTCCCGGTCACGCGTGCCTCCTGCTGCGTGACCTCCGCCAGCTCCACGTCGCTGCGCTGTTCCAGCGCCGCTTTGACCCGTTTGACACAGTGGCCGCAGGAAAGCCCCTCCAGCGCCAGCGTTTGTCTATCCGACATGATAGTCTCCTTAGTGAACAGAGTTGACCGGCAGCACCGGTTACAGTAGTTATAAGCGTAAACCTTCCATTCGGGGGAAGGTCAAGGAGCCGGCATGAATATCAGCGACGTCGCCAGAAAAACCGGGCTGACCAGTAAAGCGATCCGTTTTTATGAAGAGAAAGGGATTGTGACGCCGCCGCGGCGTAGCGGAAATGGCTACCGGTACTATGACGAACGCCATCTGGAAGAGCTGCATCTGCTGCGTCAGGCGCGCCAGGTTGGCTTTACGCTGGATGAGTGCCGCGAGCTGGTGGCGTTGTTCAACGATCCTGCGCGGCACAGCGCAGATGTCAAAGCGCGCACGCTGCAGAAGGCTGAAGAAATTGCAGCGCATATTGAGGAGCTGCACGCCATGCGGGCGCGCCTGCTGTCACTGGCAGAGGCGTGTCCCGGCGACGAGGGCGCCGAGTGCCCGATAATGAATCAGCTGGCGGGCTGCTGCGGTCACTCTGGCGGTAAACGCGGCTGAATCAGCAGCGTAATCCCTTCAACCGCCGTGACCGTCACCCGCGTGCCCGCGGGCAGATCGTCTGTTGCCTGTACGCGCCAGCTGCTGTCACCAATCTGTACATGACCGATACCACTTTTAAGCGGCGTCTCCAGCGTCAGCTGCCGGCCAATCAGCGCTTTACCGCGCTGGTTCAGCGTGTTGGGTTGCTGCTTTACAGCCTGATGGCGCATCCAGCCATACCAGCCCAGCGCGCTCAGCAGCGTCAGCGCGGCAAACAGCAGCCCCTGATCGGCCCATGAGAAAGGCCACAGCCACTCGGCCACGCCAACCAGTAGTGCCGCCATACCGCACCAGAGCAGATAACCACTGGTGCCCAGCATTTCGGCTGCCAGCAGCAGCCCGCCCAGCGTCAGCCAGAACCAGTGCGGATGGGCAATCAGCTCCATCAGCATCACGGTCTCCGCTCCGGGTGACGCTCTTTCAGCAGTTCACTGATACCCGCTACCGAGCCGATCAGGCTGCTGGCATCGAGCGGCATCATCACCACTTTACTGTTGCCGGCTTCGCCAATTTTCTGCAGCGCATCAGTATATTTCTGCGCGACAAAGTAGTTGATGGCCTGGATATCACCGGCAGCGATAGCGTCAGACACCATGCGCGTGGCGTTCGCTTCTGCTTCTGCCTGCCGCTCACGCGCCTCAGCCTGTAAAAAAGCAGAGGTGCGCTCGCCTTCTGCTTTCAGAATCTGTGACTGCTTGTCGCCTTCAGCACGCAATATGGCGGCCTGACGCACGCCTTCAGCAGCCAGAATATCTGCGCGTTTGGTGCGCTCAGCTTTCATCTGCGCATTCATGGCAGCGATCAGCTCCTGCGGTGGCCGCACATCGCGGATCTCAATGCGGGTAATTTTGACGCCCCAGGGGTTGGTCGCTTCATCAACGATATGCAGCAGGCGGGTGTTGATGTTGTCACGCTGCGACAGCATCTCATCCAGCTCCATGCCGCCGAGGACCGTGCGAATGTTCGTCATCGTGAGGTTGATTATCGCCAGCTCCAGATTGCTGACCTCATAGGCGGCACGCGCCGGGTCAACGACCTGGATAAAGCAGACGGCATCAATGGTGACGTTGGCGTTGTCTTTGGAGATGATCTCCTGTGAGGGGATATCGAGCACCTGCTCCATCATATTGATGCGGCGACCCACGCGATCCATAAACGGCACCACCAGGTTAAGCCCCGGCGAGAGCGTACGGGTGTAGCGTCCGAAGCGCTCTACCGTCCATTGATAGCCCTGCGGAACAATCTTGATACCGGCCCATACAATCACCAGCACCAGTACGATGAGAACAGGAATAGCGGTCAGCATATAACCTCCTGGCTGTCAGATTACCGGGCCGAGTCGCTTCGGCCCGTCTGCGTACCCGTCAGTAGAGCAGCGAATAGAGCTGGCGGCGATAGCGCGAGGCGAGGGCGTCGCCGGTGCCAAGCGCGGCCAGGATCTCCTGGAACATTTTGCGCACTTCACCGTCACCGGCGGCGAGATCGCTTTTCAGAAAGCCCAGCAGCAGCTCCAGCGCCTCTTCATTACGCCCAACCTGGTGCAGCTGTAACGCAAGTTTAGCAGCCAGGGTCGCGTTCTGCGGCTCGGCGTTCAGCTGCTCCTGCAGCAGCTGGATTTCAGGCGTATCCGCCGCCTGCTTCAGCAGGTCGATCTGTGAGACCAGGCTCTGATAGCGTGTATCCTGATCCTGCAGCGGCACCACATCCAGCACCGCTTCCGCTTCATCACTGCGGTTCAGGGCGATCAGCACTTCTGCCAGCAGAAAGCCAATCTCACTGTTTTTATTGCTCAGCTGCCAGGCATCTTTCAGCAGCGGCAGCGCCTCCAGCGGCTTGTTCTGCTGCATCAGCTCCATAGCCTGCTGCGCTTTCAGCTCCTCTTCGCGCGGCAGAACTTTTTCCAGCAGCGCGCGGATCGCCTCTTCCGGCTGCGGGCCCTGAAAACCATCTACCGGCTGCCCGTTCTGGAACAGATAGACCGTGGGCAGCGAGCGCAGACCGAACTGTGATGCCACCACTGGCTCGTTGTCGCAGTCGAGTTTTGCCAGCAGGAACTGGCCGGCATACTCCTGTGCCAGACGCTCCAGCACCGGGGTAAGCTGCAGGCAGTGCTGGCTGCGTTCAGACCAGAAATAGAACAGAACCGGCAGCTGCATGGATTGCTCCAGCGTCTGCTGCAAATTGGACTCATTGATGTTGGTGATCAAAGCGTGTGACATGAAAAACGCTCCTGGCAGAAAGTGTAAAGAGAATATGGGGATAAAGTGTCCCGCTTCAAGCGCTGGCTGATGTTACCGCTCAGTTGCTGCGCAAAATGCGATCCAGCATCCAGCCCGGCAGCAGTCGTTTCAGAAAACTCATGCCCCAGGCCACCAGCGTAACCGGATAGCGCAGCCGCGGGTGACGGCTCTCCAGCGCATGGCGCAGTTTGGGCAGAATCGCCTCCGGCGGCAGGGTAAAGCGTGCCGCGATACCGGGATTCTGCACCGGCTTCTCCTGTTCACCCTGCTGCACGTTATCAGTGAAACGCGTGGCAATCGGTCCCGGCTCTATCAGGCTGACGCGCACGCCGCTGGCGCGCACTTCCATACGCAGCGCATCGCTCCACGCCTCCAGCGCCCATTTGCTGGCGGCATAGGCGCCACGCCCCGGGGTGGAGATTAGTCCCAGCACCGAGCTGGTATTGATAATGCGGCCGTCGCCGCTGTTCTGCAACGCCGGCAGCAGCCGCATCGTCAGCTGATGAGTGCCAAAGAGGTTGGTGGAGAACTGCTTTTCAAGCTGCTGGCGGCTGATGCTGCTCAGCGGCCCATACTGACCAAATCCGCCGTTATTAAATAGCCCGTGCAGGCAATGTCCGGTAAGCGCCAGCACCCGATCGGCGGCGGCATCCACACTCGCGGCATCGTCAAGATCGAGCGGGATGCCGGTATATCCCAGTGCGGTCATCCGCGCGACATCCTCGGCGCGGCGGCAGGCGGCAAGTACGTGATAGCCGCGCGCCTGCAAATCGCTGGCGGCTGCCAGCCCGATACCGCTGGAGCAGCCGGTGATCAAAACCGATTTTTGCATTTCTTTACCTGTGAAATAGCACGACTCAGCGCGAGTCATGCTTAACTAGCGGAGCCAGCGCGTCAGCCATAATGCCGGCAATAAACGGCTGCGCATCCGGATTGGGGTGAATACCATCCTGCTGCATCCACTCCGGCTTCAGATAGACCTGCTCCATAAAAAAGGGCACCAGCGGCAGGCTGTACTCTTCCGCCAGGCGCGGATAGATGGCGCTGAACGCTTCCGTGTATCGTCGTCCATAATTAGCAGGCAGCCGGATCTGCATCAGCAGCGGCTGCGCGTCAGCGGCTTTCACCGCAAGGATAATCGCACGCAGATCCTGCGCGATAGCCTGCGGCGGAAAACCGCGTAAACCATCATTACCGCCCAGTTCGATTAACACCCAGCGCGGCTGATGCTGTTTTAATAGTGCAGGCAGCCGTGCCAGACCCTGTCCGGCGGTATCACCGCTGATGCTGGCGTTGACGACGTTGGGCTGCTGCTGCCAGCGCGTGCTGAGCAGGGCAGGCCAGGCGGCGCTGGCAGACATCCGGTAGCCGGCGCTCAGGCTGTCACCTAATACCATCAGCGTATCGGCTGCAGCGATGCGCGATACCAGCAGCAGCACCACACACAGGAAAGGATAATGCCAGCGGAAAACATTGTTGCGGTTCATCATCTTACTAAGTCCGTCGGTCAGGGTGAGCATCAGCTCTCAATCCTTACCGGAGTTGAGCTGGTTGTCAAACCAGCCGAAACGCTCGCGCTGATTGGCGAATCGGGATCGGGGAAGTCGACGCTGCTGGGGATCCTCGCCGGGCTGGATGATGGCAGCAGCGGCGAGGTTCATCTGCTGGGTCAGCCGCTGCACCGCATGAACGAAGAGCAGCGCGCGGCGCTGCGCGCACGCGAAGTCGGTTTTGTGTTTCAGTCATTTATGCTGGTGCCCACGCTAAATGCGCTGGAGAACGTGCAGCTGCCGGCGCTGCTGCGCGGCGAGAGCGATCGCGACAGCCGGGCACAGGCCAGCGAGCTGCTGGCGCAGCTTGGCCTGAAAGCGCGCCTGCATCATCTTCCTGCACAGCTTTCAGGAGGCGAACAGCAGCGGGTGGCACTGGCGCGCGCATTTAGCGGGCGTCCCGGCCTGCTGTTTGCGGATGAGCCCACCGGTAATCTCGATCGTCAGACCGGGGAGCGCATTGCCGATCTGCTGTTCTCGCTCAACCGTGATTACGCCACAACGCTGATCCTGGTGACCCATGATGAGCAGCTGGCCGCGCGCTGCGATCGGCGGCTGCGGCTGCGTGACGGCAAGCTGTGGGAGGAGGCATGATCTGGCGCTGGTTCTGGCGCGAATGGCGCTCGCCTTCGCTGCTGATTGTCTGGCTGGCGCTGACGCTGGCGGTGGCCTGCGTGCTGGCTTTGGGTTCCATCAGCGATCGCATGGAGAAAGGACTCAGCCAGCAGAGCCGCGACTTTATGGCGGGCGATCGTACGCTGCGCAGCAGCCGGCCGGTGCCGGAAGCCTGGCTGACGCAGGCGCGTGAGGAGGGATTAGCGATCAGCCGTCAACTCAGCTTCACCACTATGACCTTTGCGCGGGAGACGCCGCAGCTGGCAGATGTTAAAGCGGTGGATGACGCCTATCCGATGTTTGGTACATTGCAGACCGAGCCACCGGGCCTGCGTCCGGCGGCAGGCAGCGTGCTGGTCGCCGCGCGTCTGCTGGCGCTGCTGGATCTGCGCGTCGGCGATCCGATAGAGGTCGGCGACGCCACGCTGCGCATTGCCGGTACGGTGATCCAGGAGCCGGACAGCGGATTCAATCCCTTCCAGACGGCGCCTCGTCTGTTAATGAACCTGGCGGACGTTGAAAAAACCGGCGCCGTTCAGCCCGGCAGCCGCCTGAGCTGGCGCTATAAGTTTTCCGGCGACGCCGCACCGCTGGCGCGCTACGATCGCTGGATCGAGCCGCGCCTTAAAGGGGGCGAACGCTGGATAAGCACCGAAAACTCAGAGGATGCGCTGGGCCGTTCCATGCAGCGCGCGCAGCAGTTTCTGCTGCTGTCGGCATTACTGACGCTGCTGCTGGCCATCGCGGCCGTGGCGGTAGCGATGAGCCACTACTGCCGCAGCCGTTACGATCTGGTGGCGGTGCTGAAAACGCTGGGGGCCACGCGACGTGCGCTGCAGCGGCTGATTATCGGCCAGTGGCTGGCGGTGCTGCTGTTAGCGGGCGTGACCGGCAGCGCGCTGGGGCAGGGGATCGAACTGCTGCTGCTTACCCTGCTGAAGCCGGTGCTGCCCGCATCGCTGCCTGCCGCCAGCCTCTGGCCATGGCTCTGGGCGCTGGGCACCCTGTTTGTTATCTCCCTGCTGGTGGGGCTGCGTCCTTATCGTCTGCTGATGGCGACCCAGCCGCTGCGCGTACTGCGGCGCGATGCGGTGGCGCGCGTCTGGCCGCTGCGCGTCTATCTGCCGGCGATGGCGCTGGTGGTGGTGCTGCTGCTGGCGCTGCTGCTGGGGGGCAGCAAAATGCTCTGGGCGCTGCTCACCGGCGTCGTACTGCTGGCGCTGCTGCTCGCCGTGCTGGGCTGGGGTACGCTGCTGCTGCTGCGCCGGCTGGTCGTGCGTAACCTGGCGCTGCGGCTGGCCATTAACCGTCTGCTGCGACAGCCGGCAATGACGCTGAGCCAGCTGGCCGCGTTCTCGCTCTCTTTTATGCTGCTGGCGCTGCTGCTGGTTATGCGCGGCGATCTGCTCGATCGCTGGCAGCAGCAGCTGCCGCCGGATGCACCAAACTATTTTCTGCTGAATATTACGCAGGCGCAGGTGCCACAGGTGCGTGACTTTTTGCAGCAGCATCAGATCAAACCGGAAACCTTTTATCCCGTCGTGCGCGCGCGTCTGGTTGAGCTGAACGGCAAAGCGGCCGATCCGCGTCAGGATAATGCGCTGAACCGCGAGCTCAATCTGACCTGGCAGGCGCAGCGGCCGGATCACAACCCGCTGCTTGCCGGCAGCTGGCCCCCGCGGCCAGGGGAGGTTTCGATTGAAGCCGAACTGGCGCAGCGGCTGGGCGTTAAGCCAGGGGATGAGCTGACCTTTAGCGGCGATACGCAGACGTTCAGCGCGCGCATCAGCAGTCTGCGTAAGGTGGACTGGGAGAGCCTGCGGCCTAACTTCTTTTTTATCTTCCCGCCCGGCGCGCTGGAGCAGCAGCCGCAGACATGGCTGACCAGCTTCCGCATGGCGAATAATCCGGCGCTGCTGGCGCAGCTGAACCGGACGTTCCCGACGCTGAGCCTGCTCGATATTGGCAGCATCATGAAACAGATTGGCCAGGTGCTGGCGCAGGTGAGTCAGGCGCTGGAAATCATGGTGGTGCTGGTGACGCTGTGCGGTGTCCTGCTGCTGCTGGCGCAGATCCAGATCGGCATGCGCCAGCGTCGTCAGGAGCTGGTGGTGTATCGCACGCTGGGCGCGAGCAAACGTCTGCTGCGCGGCACGCTGTGGTGTGAGTTTGCTCTGCTCGGCGTGGTTTCCGGAATAGCGGCTGCGCTGGGTGCAGAGGCCGCGCTGTGGGCACTGCAGCGTAAAATTTTCGATTTTCCCTGGCAGCCCGACTGGACGCTGTGGTTTGCGCTACCGCTGTGCGGAGCGCTTCTGCTGTCGCTGTGCGGCGGCTGGCTGGGCGTGCGACTGCTGAAGGGCAAAGCGCTGTTCCGGCGCTTTGAAGCGGCGTAATCAGGATCCCTCTGTCTGAGGGATCCCGTCAGCAACTCAGAGCTTCGCCTGCGCCCAGGCGAGGCCCGAGGCGTATTCCGGCGGCAGCAGCGGCTGCAGCGCGTGCAGGGCAGTGGCAAGACGTGATGGCTCACTGTCAGTGAGATTCAGGTGTCCCACCTTGCGGCCAGGCCGGACCTCTTTGCCATACCAGTGCAGATGCACCAGCGGCTGCGCCAGCCAGGCGTGGTTTACGTCGCTGCCGATCAGATTCACCATCACCGAGGGTGCGAATACCGCCGGCTGCGGCAGCGGCAGGCCAAGAATGGCGCGCAGATGCAGCTCAAACTGGCTGATGGACGCGCCATTCTGCGTCCAGTGACCGCTGTTGTGCACGCGCGGTGCCAGCTCATTGATCAGCAGTCCCTGCGGCGTGATAAAGCACTCCATCGCCATGACGCCCACGTAATCCAGCGCCTGCATAATGGCGCGCAGCATGGTTTCCGCCTGCTGCTGCTGTGCACTATCCGCCTGCGGGAACGCCACGCTGGTGCGCAGAATGCCCTCTTCGTGCAGGTTGTGTGTCAGCGGGTAGAACACCATGCTGCCATCCTGACCGCGCGCGCCTACCAGCGAAACCTCACCGCTGAAATTGATGCCCTGTTCAACAATGCACTCGCCATAGCACTCAGCGGGTAACGTCTCTGTTTCATCCGCCCGCAGCCGCCACTGGCCGCGACCGTCATAACCGCCGGTGCGGCGTTTGACAATCGCCAGTTCGCCCAGCTTCTCAAACACTGCCGGCCACTCATCAGGTGCGGCCAGCAGCTGCCACGGTGCGGTAGCCAGACCAAGCTCATCCAGCAGCTGCTTCTGCGTCAAACGGTCGGCAAGGCGCGGGAAGATATCGCGGTTCACAAAGGCGGGGTGGCGGGCGAGCTCGCGCGTCAGGGCGGTTTCCGGCCAGCGTTCAATCTCGGCGGTGATCACGCTCTCTGCAATGGGCAGCGAGGCGGGCTCCGCATCCAGTCCCACCGGATAGACCGCAATGCCCAGCGGCTCAGCCGCCTGGCGCAGCATACGGCCCAGCTGACCGTTACCCAGTACGCATACCGGCTTCATGCCTCACCCCGCGGATCCGGATTCTCCAGCACCTCATCGGTCTGCGCCTGGCGCCACGCGGTGAGACGCGATGCCAGTGCCGCATCGTGGGTGGCCAGGATCTGCGCGGCCAGCAGCGCCGCGTTGGCTGCGCCCGCTTTGCCAATGGCCAGCGTACCCACCGGAATGCCGCGCGGCATCTGTACAATCGAGTAGAGGCTGTCAACACCGCTCAGCGCGGCGCTCTGCACCGGTACGCCCAGCACCGGCACCAGCGTTTTTGCTGCGATCATGCCGGGCAGATGCGCAGCACCGCCGGCGCCCGCAATAATCACCTGGTAGCCATGCGCAGCGGCACCTTCAGCAAAACTGAACAGCTTGTCCGGGGTGCGGTGGGCAGAAACCACCTCCACGTGAAAGGGAACGTCCAGGCTGTTGAGAATTTCCTCGGCGAACTGCATGGTAGCCCAGTCACTTCTGGAACCCATGACGATAGCGATACGGGCCGGGGCGGCAGTGGATGACATGCGGTCAACTCCTGTGAATAGACAAACGAACCTGGCCGGTGAGGCAGGTAAGAAGGGCACAGAGGATAGCATGAGATAGCAGCAAGGAAAACGGTTGCGCGGCCAGAAAACGGGCAATTGCACCCGCGAAATCAGAAGGGGAATGCGATCAGTTTTACGCCGCTGGCGTCCAGCTGAATCATCGAGCCTGCGTTGTGCCATGCCCCAAGAACGGCGCGCTGCGCGGGAAGACCATTCAGAGAGAGCGTGTGGATTTCCGGCCGGTGCGTATGGCCGTGGATCAGCAGCGGGGCCTGCTGGCGCTGCATGGCTGCCGCCACCGCCTGCGGATTCACATCCATAATGGCCAGCGATTTATGCTGGTTTGCCTGCTGGCTGCCGGCGCGCATTCTGACCGCAATGCGCAACCGCAGACGCAGTGGCAGCGCCAGAAACAGCCGCTGCAGCCAGCGCTGGTGTACCTTTGCGCGAAAGCGCTGATAGCCAGCATCGTCCGTGCAGAGCGTGTCGCCGTGCATAATCAGCACGCGCTGACCATACAGCTCCAGCACCTGCTCCTCGGGCAATAGCGTCATGCCGCTGGCGCGGGCAAAGCGTTTGCCCAGCAGAAAATCGCGATTGCCGTGAATAAAATACACCGGCACCGGCAGGGCGCGCAGGGCGGTGGCGATCTGCTGATGCAGCGGATTGGGATCGTCATCGCCAATCCAGGCTTCAAACAGATCGCCCAGGATGTAAAGCGCCTCGCACTGCTGCGCTTCACCCTGCAAAAAATGCAGAAAACCGGCAGTAATTGCCGGTTCTTCCTGACACAGATGGAGATCTGCGATAAACAGCGTGCGCGACATTACTCGCTGACGGTCACTTTCTGGATGACAACGTCTTCGGTTGGCACGTCCTGATGCATACCGCTGCGGCCGGTTTTCACCGCTTTGATTTTTTCGACAACATCCATCCCTTCAACCACTTCAGCAAACACGCAGTAACCCCAGCCCTGCAGGCTTTCGTCGCGGAAGTTCAGGAAGTCATTGTCAGCAACGTTGATGAAGAACTGTGCGGTTGCCGAGTGCGGAGCCTGAGTGCGCGCCATCGCCAGCGTGCCTTTGGTGTTTTTCAGGCCGTTGTTCGCTTCGTTGCGGATTTCAGCTTTGGTGGCTTTCTGCTTCATGCCCGGTTCAAAACCGCCGCCCTGAACCATAAAGCCATTGATGACACGGTGGAAAATAGTGTTGTCATAAAAACCTTCACGGCAGTAGTCCAGGAAGTTCTGTACGGTGGCCGGCGCTTTATCATCAAAGGTTTTGATTACGATATCGCCATGGTTCGTCTGGAAAGTGACCATTATATTCGTCCTGTGGAGGTTGTATTCAGTATCAGTTGCCGCGTTCGCGTGCGGACGGGCATTTTGTCGACGCCTCTTATAACATAATTTCCCGGAACGCGTCAGCAGGGCGACAGCATCTGGTATCTCAGCGATGCACAAGTCAGAAAAATACGGCACAATATCAGGCTACCAAAGAAGGCGTCTCCCGCACACGATAAAAACGGAATCGTTCAATGCTAAAGATCTATAACACCCTGAGTCGACAGAAAGAGGAATTTAAACCTATTCATGCTGGTGAAATCGGCATGTATGTGTGTGGTATTACGGTTTACGACCTCTGTCATATCGGCCACGGGCGTACGTTTGTGGCATTTGACGTAGTGGCGCGCTACCTGCGCTATAGTGGCTATCAGCTGAAGTATGTGCGTAATATCACTGATATCGATGACAAAATTATTCGCCGCGCTAACGAAAATGGCGAAACCATTGAGACGCTGACCAACCGCATGATTGCGGAGATGCACCAGGATTTTGCCGCACTGGGCATCCTGCCGCCGGGCCTGGAACCACGTGCCACGCGCCATATCGCGGAAATTATTGAGCTGGTGGAGCGGCTGATTGAACGCGGTCACGCCTACGTGGCGGAGAACGGCGATGTAATGTTTGATGTGCTGAGCGATACCGGTTATGGCGCGCTGTCGCGTCAGGATCTGGAGCAGCTGCAGGCGGGCGCCCGCGTGGAAGTGGCAGAGGTAAAACGTAACCCGATGGATTTTGTGCTGTGGAAGATGTCCAAAGCCGATGAGCCGTCATGGGAATCGCCGTGGGGCAACGGTCGTCCGGGCTGGCACATCGAGTGCTCCGCCATGAACTGCAAGCAGCTTGGCAGCCACTTTGATATTCACGGCGGCGGCTCTGACCTGATGTTTCCGCATCACGAAAATGAAGTGGCGCAGTCCACCTGCGCGCACGACGGTCCCTATGTCAATTACTGGATGCACTCCGGGATGGTGATGGTTGACCGTGAGAAGATGTCAAAATCCCTCGGTAACTTCTTCACCGTGCGCGATGTGCTGCAGCACTATGATGCCGAAACCGTACGCTATTTCCTGATGTCGGGGCACTATCGCAGCCAGCTTAACTACGGTGAAGATAACCTCAATCAGGCGCGTGCGGCGCTGGAGCGTCTGTATACCGCGTTACGGCATACCGATACCGGCGCAGAGCCTGCCGGTGGTGAGGCCTTTGAAGCGCGTTTCCGCGCGGCGATGGATGACGACTTCAACACGCCTGAAGCCTACTCGGTGCTGTTTGATATGGCGCGCGACGTGAACCGTCTGAAGAGTGAAGATAAAGCGGCGGCTGACGGGCTGGCGGCCAGATTGCGCGAGCTGGCGAACGTACTGGGGATCCTGCAGCAGGATCCGGAGCTGTTTCTGCAGAGCGGCGCGCAGACGAATAATGACGAAGTAGCAGAGATTGAGCAGCTGATCAAAATGCGCAACGACGCGCGTCAGGCGAAAGACTGGGCGCAGGCGGATGTGGCACGTGACCGGCTCAACGTACTCGGCATTGTGCTGGAAGATGGTCCGCAGGGCACCACCTGGCGACGTAAATAAGAAAAAAGGGCGAACCCGGGTTCGCCCTTTTTGCTATGCGACCACCGTTATGCGCTGGCCGGCAAACTCTACCGTCTGTCCGGCGACGATTTTACAGCGCTTGCGCGTTTCAATCGCCCCGTTCACGCGCACTTCACCTTCATCAATCACCGCTTTGGCCTGCGCGCCGCTCTCTACCCAGCCTTCCAGCTTCAGCAGATCGCACAGATCAACGTGCTGATGTTTACCCAGTGAGAAACTCGCCATTATGCTTCCTCCACGTCGTGATACGCTTCGCACGCCAGCAGCGTGTTTTCAATTAAAGTGGCTACCGTCATCGGCCCGACCCCGCCCGGGACTGGCGTAATGTAAGAGGCGCGCTCAGCGGCAGCGGCAAAATCAACGTCGCCCACCACTTTACCGCTCTCCAGCCGGTTGATGCCGACGTCAATCACCACCGCGCCTGGTTTGATCCAGTCACCCGGAATAAAACCGGGCTTGCCCACGGCCACGACCAGCAGATCGGCGTGCTCCACGTGATGGCGCAGATCGCGGGTGAAGCGGTGAGTAACCGTCGTGGTACAGCCTGCCAGCAGCAGCTCCATGCTCATCGGGCGGCCAACGATGTTAGACGCGCCGACCACTACGGCGTTCAGGCCATAGGTATCGATGTTATAACGCTCCAGCAGCGTGATAATACCGCGCGGCGTGCAGGGACGCAGTTTCGGCGCACGCTGGCAGAGGCGACCCACGTTATAGGGATGGAAACCATCCACATCTTTATCCGGCGTGATGCGCTCCAGCACCTTGACGTTGTCGATACCGGCCGGCAGCGGCAGCTGCACCAGAATGCCGTCAATCGCCGGGTCACTGTTCAGCTCATCAATCAGCGTCAGCAGCTCGCTTTCGCCGGTGGAGTCGGGCAGGTTATAAGCACGGGAGACAAAGCCCACCTCTTCGCAGGCGCGACGTTTATGCGTGACGTAGATCTGCGAAGCGGGATTTTCGCCCACCAGGATCACGGCCAGACCCGGCGCACGTTTGCCCGCCGCCAGGCGCTGCTGCACTTTTTCCGCAACTTCGCTACGCACCTGCTGCGCAATCGTTTTACCGTCAATAATTTTTGCTGCCATCAGAGAGGAAATCCATCTGTAGAGAGTTAAATCGGGGATGGTGCCTATTCTGGCAGAAGCGCGGGCAGCTGTCAGTCACAGTTTCAGCAGCCTGCGCGCTTTCAGGCTTTTTTCGTGGTGACGCGTGCCAGCCTGCATGGGTATGATATCTGCAGGACACTCTGGGAACGATGTAATGATCTGGATAATGCTTGCCACTCTGGCAGTGGTGTTTGTGGCTGGATTTCAGCTGATCACCGCCGCCTCACGTCACGCTGCCCAGCGGCTCAGCAAGCGGCTGCAGCTGCCGCCGGTACAGGTGGAGTCAATGCTCTCGATGATGGGGAAAGAGGCGGCGAAAGAGTTTACCGACTACCTCAGCCGCGATAACGAAACGCATCTGCACAATGGCGCAGCGGTACTGCTGATCTGGCAGGTACTGATTGTTGACGGCAGCGAGGAGAACAGCCAGCGCTGGCATGCGATCCTCAGCCGCGCCGGTTTCCCGGCACTCATCAGCCGCCAGCAGCTGCTGCTCGCGCTGGGCTTTCTGCGCCAGCTGGAGCCGGACAGCCAGGAGCTGCACGCGCGGCGTGAGCAATATAATGCGCGCTTTACGCCACAAGGGATTGAGCTGGAAGGGGAATCCACCGGCACCAGTAATCTCGTGTCGCTCAGCGAATGGCGCAAACGCCATTGATGCAAATTGGTTATTCCCGCAGCACTCCGCTGCACAGAAACGGCAAAAACGTTGACGTACCCGCTTCCCGACGTATAATCCGACCCAACTCCTCAGCGCCCTTAGCTCAGCTGGATAGAGCACCGGCCTTCTAAGCCGTAGGTCACAGGTTCGAATCCTGTAGGGCGCGCCAAGTCAAATCAAGCAGTTACGCCAGCTTCAAACTAACCTGATTTCTCCTTGTGTCATATTTGTGTCGCTGACTCCTAAAAGTAAGTCAATTTTGCGCATGTGCCCGGTAAGGTAATCAGGCGCCAGGTGAGCATTTCGCTGCACCCTTTCTATGCGCTCCCGTCTGCATGCATCACTCCTGAGCTTAAAAACCAGCCACGCCGCCCGGCCATTCTCATATCCGATATCAGCTGCCTTTTTGCAACAGGCAAACCGGGCCTGATAGCCGCTATCCGGCATTTTCCGCCCCTATCCTGAGTCAGCAGACGGATGCGCTTTTGCCAGCAGTCCGGCCTTTCAGTAAATAATGGCCCTTTTTTTCGCCTCTCTCTTCTCTCGCTGCTGCATAACATACATCCCGGAAAAATTAGCAGAATGATTAATCAGTCTGAATTATCTGGCTTAAAAAAAACCATGCTGACGTTGTTATCAGGTCATTTTCGTGAATAATATGCGGCAATTTTTATATTAATTAATAAGATTTGCGTTTAGTTTACGTGACAAGGATTGTCTGATGGTTTCATCTGATACATCAATTACGCTCTGTTTCTCTTTTCTGGTTGCTGCTTTTATAACCAGCGAGGCCACTGCGGAGCCCTTGCCTGATGCAGGTGAACAGGTCCGGCAGCAGCAACAGCGCCAGCGGGCGCTGGAGCAGCAGATAGAGCCGAAAGCGCCTGATGTGCGACTTTCACCGCCCGCTTCTGGTTTTGGCCGCCTCTCTTTTCCTGCAGAAAAACCCTGCTTTCCTCTCACGCGTATCGTGCTTGAAGGGCAGCAGGCGCTGCCGCACTGGCTGCCGCTTAACGCTATTGCCAGCCAGGCGCAGGGAAAGTGCCTGGGCGGGCGCGGCATTAATCTGCTGATGAGTACGCTGCAAAACCGGCTGGTTGATCATGGCTATGTTACTACGCGGGTGCTGGCACCTTCGCAGGACCTTAACAGCGGCACGCTACGGCTGGTGATCCTGCCCGGTTACGTGCGGGAGGCCAGACTGACGCCGGGTAGCGATCGTTATCTGTGGCTCTACAGCGCATTTCCTGCCCGCGACGGTAATCTGCTGGATTTGCGTGATATCGAACAGGGGCTGGAAAACCTGCAACGGCTGCCGACCGTGGTAGCCGATATGTCGGTCGTGCCCGGTGAACAGCCGGGCGAGAGCGATATAGAGGTACGCTGGCAGCAGAAAAAGATGTGGCGCCTCGGTCTCTCGCTGGATGATTCCGGTACGCGCAGCACCGGACGCTATCTGGGTGGCGTCACGCTGTCGCTCGATAACCCTTTTGCGCTGAGCGATCTTTTTTATCTGTCGGCCACGCACGATCTGCAGGGCAAAGGCGGTAAAGGCAGCAAAAACGTCATCGGCCACTACTCGGTGCCGTTTGGATACTGGATGTTCTCCGCAACGGCCAGCGACTATGACTATCACCAGACGGTCGCCGGAACCCATCAGGACTACCGCTATAGCGGAAAAAGTCAGAGCCTCGATTTACAGCTTAGCCGGGTACTGCATCGCAGCGGCTCGCAAAAAACCTCGCTGACCTATGACGTCCTGACGCGCGAAACCCGCAACTATATCAACGACACCGAAGTTCAGGTGCAGCATCGCCAGACGGCGGCGTGGCGTATCGGTCTGCAACACCGCCACTATATCCGCCAGGCGACGCTGGATGCGGGCATCAGCTATCAGCGCGGCACGTGCTGGTTCGGTGCCCAGCCCGCACCCGAGGAGTATTTCAGCGAGGCGACGGCGCTGAGCAAAATCGTTCAGCTCAATGCGCAGTTCAGCCTGCCGTTCAGCATCGGCAGCCAGCATTTTCGCTACGGTGCGCAATACCTGCGTCAGATGAGTAATACGCCGCTCACGCCGCAGGAGCAGTTTTCGATAGGTAACCGCTGGACTGTGCGCGGTTTCGACGGCGAACGCACGCTGAACGCGAGCCGCGGCTGGTTCGTCCGCAATGACATCGCCTGGAGTACGCCGCTGCCTGCACAGGAGTTCTACCTGGGCGCGGACTATGGCGAGGTGGGCGGCGCGGGCAGTGAGCTGCTGACCGGCCAGCATCTGGCGGGCGGGGTGGCGGGGCTGCGCGGTCAGGCCTGGAATACCGGTTATGACCTGTTTATCGGGACGCCGCTGTCGAAGCCTGACGGTTTACGCACCAGCAGCGTCACGCTCGGCTTCAACCTCAACTGGAGCTACTGAGAATGCGCGCAGGCAAGTATGAGGTTAAATCACCTCTGATTCTGGGCGGTGAAGAGAGTGAAGCGGAAATACTGGGATCGGCGGTGTGGCTCTGGATGCACTCGCCGCTGCATCGTGATGCGCCGCTGCACGCCCTGCCGACGCTGCTGCTGCCGATCATCAAACAGCGACAATATGTGCTGGTGGCTGAAGCCGGTACGCCGGTTTTTTTCTTCAGCTGGGCCTGGCTGAACGAAGAAGCCGAAGCGCTTTATCTTACACGGCCCGCTATCCATTTTCCGCCTGACGCGTGGAACAGTGGCACACGCATGTGGTGCTGCGACTGGATCGCGCCATTTGGCCATACCGTAGCGATGAGTCGCCTGATCCGGCGCGATCTCTTTCCTCATGCCTGCTGGCGGGCATTAGATCACCGCGGTGAGCAGCGCGGCAGGCGCGTATTCAACTTTCATGGCAGCCGCGTGACCCATAAAGCGGCAAAAACGTTGCGCCAGCAGCATCCGCTCGCCGCCGCGTTACCGCAAATCTGATAAGGATATTAGATGAACAAAAATCGCTACCGCGTGATTTTTAACACAGTCCGCGGCATGCTGATGGTGGTGCCGGATATTGCTAAATCAGGCCGGGCCGGCAGCGCACGCGCGTCAGGTCTCAGCCACACGCTTAGCAGCCTCACTGGCCGAGTCGGCGCATTATGTTTTAGTCTCTGGCTGGCGATGGGCGTGATACAGCCTGCCAGCGCCGCCATTGTGGCAGATGCACAGGCGCCTGGCGGCCAGCGGCCCACGATAATAAACAGCGCCAGCGGTACGCCGCAGATCAATATCCAGACGCCCTCCGCAGGCGGTGTTTCCCGCAATACGTATAGTCAGTTTGATGTCGGAAAGCGGGGAGCGATCCTCAACAACTCCCACAAAAACGTTCAGACCGAACTCGGCGGTATGGTAAGCGGCAATCCCTGGCTGGCCCGGGGCGAAGCCAAAGTGATCCTGAATGAGGTTAACTCACGCAATCCCAGCCGCCTCAACGGCTTTGTTGAAGTCGCGGGTCAGAAAGCCCAGGTCGTTATCGCCAACCCGTCCGGGATCACCTGCAACGGCTGCGGATTTATCAATGCCAGTCGCGGCACCCTGACCACCGGACAGGCGCAGCTCAACAATGGCAACCTGACGGGCTTTAACGTTGAACGCGGTGAAGTGGTGGTCGAAGGGGCGGGGATGGACAGCTCACGCCAGGACTATACCGACATTATTGCCCGATCGGTGAAGGTCAATGCCAGCGTCTGGGCCAGGGATCTTCGCGTCACCACCGGACGAAACAAGGTGGATGCCGCACACCAGCAGGTCACGAAGCAGAGCGACGAGCCCGCTACAGAACCCCGGATGGCGCTTGATGTCTCCAGCCTGGGCGGCATGTATGCCGGAAAAATCCGTCTGGTCGGCACGGAGAGGGGCGTCGGCGTTCGCAATGCGGGCAATATTGGCGCGCAGGCGGGTTCGGTGGTTATCACCGCTGATGGCCGCATTGAGAACAGCGGCGCTATTCAGAGCCGTAGCGATCTGCAGCTCGCCGCGCGGCAAGGGGTCAGCAACAGCGGTACGATCTTTTCTGGCGGAAAAGCGTCGGTAACCAGTGCGGCAGATGTGCAGAACCGCGGCTCTGTTGTGGCACGCAATGACGTTACGCTGCAGGCTGGCAGCCTCAACAGCACGGCTTCAGGCGTTCTCGCGGCAGGTGTGCAGGATGACGGCAGGCCTGGTGAATCGGGCAATCTGACCCTGACGACAACGGGCCAGCTTCGCGCGCAGGGGAAAAACCTGGCCGGCGGCAGCCTGAGCGCACGCGGGCAGACTATTGACCTCAGCGGCAGCCGTACCGAGGGGAAAAACCTGACGCTCGACGCCCGCGAGGGCGATATCGCGACGCGCAGCGGCACCCTGACCGCGCAGCAGCAGCTCACCGCGCGCACCGGAAAAATGCTGAACAACGATGGCGCCACGCTGACAGCCAGCAAGCTCAACCTGCAGGCGCGCGATCTCTCCAGCCAGCAGGGTCAGATCCTGCAAACCGGGCGTGACGATCTCACGCTTAGTTTCGCGGGCAGCCTGAATAATCAGGGCGGCCGTATCGCGACTAACAGTGACAACCTGACGCTCAATGCGGCTGCGATCGATAACCAGTCGGGTGACATCACCCATACAGGCCGCGGCACACTGTCGATCACCACCGGTAATCTGCGCGGCAGTAAGGGATCGCTGCGCTCAAATGGTCAGCTCACCCTGTGCGGTGGCGATGTCGATCTTGATAGCGGCACCACCTCGGCCCGGCAGATCGATATCAACGCGGACAGCCTGGCGAACCGGCAGGGCTTTATCGCGAGTGAAGGCGATCTCAGTCTGCGAGGCGCACAGCTGGCTAATCAGCAGGGCGTTGTGAGGGCGGGTAAGACGCTGCGCGTCACGGCGGATGCGCTGCAGAACGGTCAGGGCAGGATAGTCAGTAGCGACACCGGGCATGTAGATGCCCGCTTACTGGATAACCGTAACGGCCAGCTGGCGGCGCAGCAGGCGCTGACGCTGCGCGGCGATACGCTCGATAATCGTGACGGCGGCCTTATCCAGAGCGGTGCGCAGCTTGATATCGGCGCAGAGACGCTGCTTAATCAGAACAGCGGCGAAAAAGGCGGCGTGATCAGCCAGGGCGACATGCTTATCCGCGCCGGACAGATAAACAATACGCAGGGTCTGACGCTGAGCGGAAAAGCGTTGCAACTGGCGGCTGGCAGCCTGAATAATGCCGCTGGCACGCTGGTGGCACAGGAGCAGCTCAGCCTCGACACGCACTCTGCGTTCAACAACCGGGCAGGTCTGCTGCAGGGCGGTAGCGTGCTTATCGACAGCCACGGCCAGGCGATCGATAACCAGAGCGGCACCCTCTACAGCCCTAGCGATCTTCATCTGCACAGCGGCGCGATCGACAATCAGGCCGGAACCGTGGGCGCGAAAGGCGATCTTACGCTGCAGAGTGGCGAAGTGGATAACCGCAGCGGCGGGCGCATCGTCAGCGAGCTGGCGGCTTCGCTGGAAATGGCGCGTCTGGATAACCGTGGCGGAGAGATCCAGAGCATTGGCGATCTGCTGGTGAGTGCGCAGAGCATAATAGACAATGCGGGCGGCCTGATTCGCAGCGGCGCGAACGCCGTGCTGAACGCATTGCAGCTGAACAATCAGGATACTCAGGGTGATCAGCAGGGGATTGAAGCGGCCAGCCTGCGGATTAACAGCGACGATGTGTTCAATCAGCGCGGCATGTTACTGGCCGATCGGCAACTGACCATCAGCAGCCGTGGCTCGGTCGATAACCGGCAGGGTGCGATTTCGGCCGGAGAAGATCTGCTGCTGCAGAGCAATGACCTGACGCCGGAGAGTCGCCTGCGCAGCTTCAGAGTGGCGCAGCCTCAGAGCAATAGTCTGACGCTGGAAAATCGGGAGGGCGTCCTTAAAGCGGGCCGATCGCTAACGATCCGTGCCGATCGCCTGGCGGGTGACGGACAGATCCTCTCCCTGGGTGACATCACGCTGGTCAGCCAGCAGAGCCTGAACAACCGTGGCGAGATGATTGCCAACGGCAATTTCAACTTCACAACCGCAGGCGATGTTGACAACAGCGGTAAACTGCTGGCGGGCGGCAAGCTCGATCTGCGCGCCCCCCACCTGCTGAACGCTGCCACCGGCGAAATCAATGCCGGACAGAACTGGCTGACGCTTAGCGGACAGCTGACCAACTATGGGCTGATCGACGGCAAACAGACGCTGCTGAAGGCGTCGGTGCTGACCAATATCGGCAGTGGCCGGATCTATGGCGACAGCGTTGGCGTACAGGCTAATATTTTCAACAACCTGGCGGAAAACGGCACTGCCGCCACGCTGGCGGGACGTGAGCGGGTGGATATCGGCGTGCAGACGCTGAACAATCGTGACCACGGCCTGATCTACAGTGCCGGCGATATGGCGCTGGGCGGTGAGCTGAATGCTGACGGCCTGGCAACCGGCAGAGCGGGCACCCTCAGTAATCACAGCTCCACCATCGAGTCAGCGGGCAACATGCAGATGGCTGCCGGTGAAATCAATAACGTCAACGATCGTTTCAGCACCGTGCTGGTAACCGTGTCTTCGGAGGCGATTACCGGGTATCAGCACTCGGGCGATACCGTCCGCTGGAAAGCCGGCGAGCCGGGCGTCTTTGTTGACCGCAACTCGGCCGACTCACTGCTTAATCTCAACACGCCAGGCAACACCGGCAGCAATAACGATAACTTCTACCAGTATGACTACACGCGTACGGTGCAGGAGACGCAGATCGCCGAAAGCGATCCGGCGAAGATTATCGCGGGCGGTGATTTGACGATAAACGCTGACCGGTTGCTGAATGATAAGAGTCAGATCATCGCGGGCAATACGCTGACGATAAACGCGCAAGACCTCAATAATGTCGAGGTGGCGGGCCAGCGAATCACGACTGACGTCGGTAAGGTGACTCACTACAAGCGCATCCGTCATAAAGGTGGCGACGAGCAGGGCGACAGCACATCGGATTACACGCCGCCGGACGTGATTGAGACCATTGCCCTGAAGCCAGGAGAGCTGGTCGATCACGGTGAACTGAACGGCAACCCCCTTTCGCTCGTCCCACAGAGCACAGAGGGAACCGACGCCACGACGGGGCGTGCGGGCGGCGTGAATGCCCATATCACAGGCAGCATGCCTGACATTGCCGCGCTGCTCAAACCCGGCCAGCATTTTGATGTGCCCGGCAGCCAGGGGGAGAACGCAAGCGTGATCCGCATCGTCGGGCCCGATACGCGCCTGCCGGACAACAGCCTGTTCAGAACCAATCCCTCTCCCGGCGGTAAATATCTGGTAGAGACCGATCCGCGCTTTACTCAGGAGAAGCAGTGGCTGAGCAGCGACTATATGCAGGACGCCCTGACGCAGAACAGCGATAACGTACTGAAGCGCCTGGGTGACGGCTATTACGAGCAGCGGCTGATCCGGGAACAGGTCATGAATCTGACAGGGCAGCGCTACCTGGGCGGCTTTACCAACGACGAAGATCAGTACAAGGCGCTGATGAACAACGCTATCGCCTTTAGTCAGCGCTATCACCTGACGCCAGGCGTGGCGCTGACGCCTGAGCAGATGGGACTGCTGACAAAAGATATTGTCTGGCTGGTTAATGCGCAGGTCAGACTGCCGAATGGCTCCAGCCAGACGGTGCTGGTACCGCAGGTGTATGCGCGCATTCAGCCAGGCGATGTCGATGGCAGCGGTGCGCTGATTGCGGGCCGCAACCTCAACCTGAACCTGGGCGGTGGCCTGTTTAACAGCGGTACGCTGGCCGGGCGCGAAGTGGTGAAGCTGAGCGCCGGTAATATCACCAACATGGCGGGGACGATCAAAGGCGCCAGTGTCGATTTTCTCGCCCGCGCAGATATCAATAACATCGGCGGCGTGATCGGGGCAACCGACTCGCTGCTCGCCCGCGCCGGACGGGATATCAATACCGTCAGCACAACCCGCAGCGTGAGCAGCCGGAACGGTGAAAACCAGTTCGACCGGACCACGGTGGATAGCGTGGCAGGCATGTACGTGCAGGGCGACGACGGCCGGCTGATACTGCAGGCCGGACGTGATATCACTCTCACGGCGGCGCAGGTGGTTAACAGCGGCGAAAATAGCCAGACGGTGATTAAGGCCGGACGCGATCTGACGCTCAATACTGTCAGTACGGCGAATCGGGACGCGCTTGTCTGGGATAGCGATAACAGCCTGAAGCAGGGCAATACGCAGGAGATCGGCAGCGAAGTCGTCAGCAAGGGCGACCTCTCGCTGCTGGCAGGCAACGATTTTCATGCCCGCGCGGCCACCCTGTCGGCAGATGTTGCGCTGGCGCTGACCGCCGGACATGACGTCACACTGACAAACGGCGAGAACACGCGGGATCTGGACGAGCGGCAAAAGACGACGGGCAGCAGCGGCTGGCTGTCGAAGAGCACGACAACCACACGCGACCAGATTTCGCGTCAGACGGCGCAGGGGAGTTCGCTGAATGGCGACACTATTTTCGTGGCGGCGGGCAACGATCTGCGCGTACAGGGCAGCCAGATAGCGAGTACCGGCGATCTCTCTCTGCAGGCGGGCCACGATCTCAGCGTTACCGGAGCGACTGAACGCAACAGTGAACAGCATCTGGCGCAGGAGAAAAAGAGCGGGTTTTCCGGCACCGGCGGTATCGGCTTCAGTTACGGCAAACAGAGCCTGAAAACCACCGACACCGCGCAGGAGACGACCAGCCAGGGCAGCACCGTGGGCAGCGTGAACGGCAGCGTGTCGCTGACGGCGGGCAACCGGCTGGATATCAACGGCTCCGATCTTATCGCGGGCAAAAACCTGACGCTGGACGGCCGCGAGGTGAGCATCACCGCAGCGGAAAACCAGAGCAGCCAGACGCACCGGGTGGAGCAGAAAACCTCGGGCCTGACGCTGGCGCTTTCCGGCACGGCAGGCAGCGCGCTGAACACGGCGGCGCAGACGGTGCAGGAGGCGAAGTCTGCCGACAGCGGACGGCTGGCGGCGCTGCAGGGTACTAAAGCGGCGCTCAGCGGCGTGCAGGCGGTGCAGGCCGGCCGGCTGGCAGAGGCGCAGGGCGACAGCCCGGAGAACAACAACGCCATCGGCGTCAGCCTCTCTTACGGTAGCCAGTCTTCCACTTCCACACAGCGCAGCGAGCAGCGCACCGCACAGGGCAGCAGCCTGACGGCGGGCGATAATCTGAGCGTGGTGGCGCGCGGCAGCGGCGTGAAAGGGCACGGTGGTGACCTGACGGTGCAGGGCAGCCAGCTGCAGGCGGGCAGAGACCTGCTGCTGTCGGCGAACCGGGACCTCAACCTGCTGTCGGCCGCGAACACCTCGTCGCTGGAGGGTAAAAACGAGAGCCACGGCGGCACGGCGGGCATCGGCATCGGCGCGGGTCAGGGCGGCTGGGGCATCAGCGTCTCCGCCAGCGCAAATAAGGCAAAAGGCAGCGAGCAGGGCAGCGGCGTCACCCACACGGAAACGCAGGTGAGCGCGGGCCGTGAGGTGACGCTGGTAAGCGGGCGCGACACCACGCTTCAGGGCGCGCAGGTGAGCGGCGAAAAAATCAGGGCGGACGTGGCGCGCAACCTGACGCTGACGAGCGAGCAGGACAGCGACCGCTACGACTCGAAGCAGCAGAGCGCCAGCGCCGGGGGCAGCTTCACCTTCGGGTCGATGACCGGCTCGGCGAACGTGAACCTGAGCCGGGATAAGATGCACAGCACCTGGCAGAGCGTGGAGGAGCAGACCGGCCTGTTCGCGGGGAAAGGCGGCTTTGACGTGACGGCTGGAGGGCACACGCAGCTGAACGGCGCGGTTATCGGCTCGACGGCGACGGCGGATAAAAACCGTCTGGAGACGGGCACGCTGGGCTGGCGCGACATCGAAAACCGGGCGGACTATAAGGTGGAGCATCAGAGCGCGGGCGTGAGCACCGGGGGCAGCATCGGCGGCCAGTTTGCGGGGAACATGGCGAACGGGCTGCTGACGGGGGCGAACCACAGCGGCAGCGGCAGCTCGCTGACGAATGCGGCGGTGAGCGGGGGCGCGCTGGTTATCCGCGACGGAGATAAGCAGTCGCAGGACGTGAGCGGGCTGAGCCGCGACGCCGCGCACGCGAACCAGACGCTGTCGCCGATATTCGATAAAGAGAGGGAGCAGAACCGGCTGCAGGCGGCGCAGCTGATAGGGGAAATCGGCAACCAGGCGGCGGACATCGCGCGCGCGGAGGGGCAGATAGCGGGCGAGAGGGCGAAGAGGGACCCGGCCGCGCTTCAGGCCGCGAAGGCAGCGCTGGCCGGCAAGGGCAACCTGACCCCCGCAGCCGGGGAGATAGCGGAGCAGGCTTATAAAACCGCCGCGGCGCCTTTCGGCACGGGCAGCGCCCTTCAGCAGGGTATACAGGCGGCGACGGCGGCGGTGCAGGGCCTGGCGGGGGGCAGCCTGGCGCAGGCGGTAACGGGCGCGGCGGCACCGTACCTGGCAGAGGTTATTCATAACCAGACGCTGAACGCAGACGGTTCGGTGAACGTGCAGGCGAACCTGATGGCGCACGCGGTGGTGGGTGCGGTGACCGCTTACGCGGCGGGAAACAGCGCGCTGTCGGGGGCGTCGGGGGCGGCGATGGGCGAGTACATCGGACAGCAGATGTATCCGGGCACTGACCGCAGCGACCTGACGGAGGCGCAGCGCCAGACCATCAGCGCGCTGGGGACGCTGGCGGCGGGTCTGGCGGGCGGGGTAGCGGGCGACAGCACGGCGGGCGCGGTGGCGGGCGCGCAGGCGGGGAGGAATGCGGTTGAGAATAATGCGCTGAGTGCCAGTGATTTTGGTAAAGGCATGGCGGATTATGGTCAGTCCGTTACTTCCTATGTGAAGTATGCGCAGGAAAATAAGCTGCCGCCTGAGCAGGTACAGGCCGGTCTGGCGCAGATGGTGAAAGGTGATCTGCCGGAAAGTGCAGATATCATTAAAGCGATACTGAGCAATAATCTTGGCTCAGATACGGTAATGGCAGTTCTGTCAGCGAAAGATGCCAAAGATTATGCGCTGGCGATACTGACATCACTTCCGGCAGAAAAAGTGCTGTCACTTGTCGGAAAAACTGCGAAGGTTATTGATAACAAGATCCTGGTCAGTGCTGCGGAGAAAATATCGACTGCCAAGCCAGGTAAACAGTTTACAGCACCAAGAGATCTGAATGAGCAGCTTTTGTGGAATCAAGTTAAGGAAAATCCGAAAAGTGGACAAGTATTGCCAGGAATGAATAATGATCCAAGATTCCTTTCATCGGCAGGGTTTCAGAAAATGCAAGTAACCCAAAAAAATTCTGAAGGAAAAAGTATCACTATTCATTATCAGTACAACTCAAATACTGGTAAAGCTTATGATGTAAAAATTGACACTCCTCAAAGAGTTAGCTCCAATCCGAGAGATGTGATTAATAATATAAAAGGGCAGGTTAAATGAAGATCAAAGAATTTGATGGGACTGTGGTGGATATATTTGCTATTTATTGGCTTGGGAAGGACACTTTATTTTTAGGGCTGCCTAAGAATTATGGAGGATTACTTGCTTATGATTCAAAAAATGTTGAGATAATCGATTCATCATTAAATGGTACGCTTGAATATTTTTCAAATAAAATAAATGGAATATATCATTGGTCTTTAATTAAAGAGAAATTACTAGATGATATATTAGAACGGGATGATGTTGCCTACAACCGCTTCCTTGAGATCCTCAAAACAGAAGGTCAAATAGATCCCGAGTTCAATTAGCTATTAAAAATTCCAATCACCGCGCCAGGATTAATTTTTTATCAGTTAGTTACCCTTCAACCGGCAGCCAGATGATCAGCTGTCCCGGTTCGGTGATCACCTCGATCTTCTGCCCGGTATTGAACCCCAGCTCTGCCATCCAGTGGCCGCGAATGGTGATCGCTGGTGAAGAGCGGTGCTTAAGGTAAATGCGGATATATAACGGTATAAAATATTGATTTATTGGTATATTTTTCGTTATCTGACTTATGATGTGTGCCAGCCATAATCAACTCCTTGTGTTGGTTGTGGTCAGCGGATTATCGGTATTAGCGCACCTTCATCCCCTGCTCAAAATCCTCTTTTAGCCGCCCAGCTGGGCGTGCAGGCAGCATCCGTGTTTTGCGAAGGCGCAGTCGGCTATTGACTATCTGGCAGCGATCCGCGGCGCCTTTCGGCACGGGCAGCGCCCTTCAGCAGGGTATACAGGCGGCGACGGCTGCGGTGCAGGGCCTGGCGGGGGGCAGCCTGGCGCAGGCGGTAACGGGCGCGGCGGCACCGTACCTGGCAGAGGTTATTCATAACCAGACGCTGAACGCGGACGGTTCGGTGAACGTGCAGGCGAACCTGATGGCGCACGCGGTGGTGGGTGCGGTGACCGCTTACGCGGCGGGAAACAGCGCGCTGTCGGGGGCGGCGATGGGCGAGTACATCGCACAGCAGATGTATCCGGGCACTGACCGCAGCGACCTGACGGAGACGCAGCGCCAGACCATCAGCGCGCTGGGGACGCTGGCGGCGGGCCTCGCGGGCGGAGTAGCGGGCGACAGCACGGCGGGCGTAGTGGCGGGCGCGCAGGCGGGGAGGAATGCGGTTGAGAATAATGCGCTGGGCGCAATGGCTGGTTCTGATCTTGGGTTCTGGCTGGGTAAAACACCGGATGCGACGACAGAAGATAAAGCGAAACTGGCTGGTGATATAGCGAAGGGTAATGCAATTGTCTCCGCAGAACTGGCCGGAACAGTCGGATTAGGTGTGCTGCCAAAAGGAGCACAAATTACAGCGGTAATCGGTGGTGGCGCTAATACTATTATTCAATATGTGGTAAATGGTGAAGTAAATTATACCGATGCACTGATAGCTAGTTGGGTTGGTGCGGCCACATCGAATACCGGACTGTTAGGAACAGTCGGCTGGAATGCAGCGGGGGGCGCAACCTCAAACTATATTAAAGGTGATGATCCTTTATCTGGGGCAATTATAAGTGGTGGCTCTGCGGGCATAGGATATGGTTTAGGCCAGGCAATAAAAGGACCTCTTGACAAAGTGAACAATCCTAACTGGAAAAACTGGGAGTGGGTTGATATGGGAATGGGGGTGAGTAAACCAATTCTTTTAGATCCGCGCCCTGCTGTGATAGGGAATATGGTAATGACTCCAACTTACTGATAGTGTTTTATGTTCAGATAATGCCCGATGACCTTGTCATGCAGCTCCACCGATTTTGAGAACGACAGTGACTTCCGTCCCAGCCTTGCCAGATGTTGTCTCAGATTCAGGTTATGCCGCTCAATTCGCTGAGTGTAACGCTTGCTGATTACGTGCAGCTTTCCCTTCAGGCGGGATTCATACAGCGGCCAGCCATCCGTCATCCATACCACGACCTCAAAGGCCGACAGCAGGCTCAGAAGACGCTCCAGTGTGGCCAGAGTGCGTTCACCGAAGACGTGCGCCACAACCGTCCTCCGTATCCTGTCATACGCGTAAAACAGCCAGCGCTGACGTGATTTAGCACCGACGTAGCCCCACTGTTCGTCCATTTCAGCGCAGACAATCACATCACTGCCCGGCTGTATGCGCGAGGTTACCGACTGCGGCCTGAGTTTTTTAAGTGACGTAAAATCGTGTTGAGGCCAACGCCCATAATGCGGGCGGTTGCCCGGCATCCAACACCATTCATGGCCATATCAATGATTTTCTGGTGCGTACCGGGTTGAGAAGCGGTGTAAGTGAACTGCAGTTGCCATGTTTTACGGCAGTGAGAGCAGAGATAGCGCTGATGTCCGGCAGTGCTTTTGCCGTTACGCACCACCCCGTCAGTAGCTGAACAGGAGGGACAGCTGATAGAAACAGAAGCCACGGGAGCACCTCAAAAACACCATCATACACTAAATCAGTAAGTTGGCAGCATCACCAGGGAATATTATCTCCTCTGGTTCAACGGAAGGTATTGGTCAGGGCGGGCCTAAAGCTGTTAGTTCTTCAAAAGAAGGAGCGAAATAATGCGTAACCTTCTGAGGTTAATTACTACTATATTGTTTGTCGTATTAATCGTCACCGTTGGGGTTTTTATTAGTCGAGCTTTATTCTATTTTCTTGAAATAAGAAGCTTTAACATACCTTTCATTGATATATTAAAGGTTAGTCTTAAATCTGGTGTGGCAGGAGGATTAGTAGGTGGTGTAGGCATTTATCTTATTCCTTATTTTGCTAAAAAAATGCCCAAGCGATAATATGGATATAATTGAATCACGGCCTTAGTGCCGGATTTTTACTTTATAAATCAGCCAGTCACCCTTTATTCGCCAGCCGGATCACAGGGTGCCGTTCCGGCTCTGGCGGGCCGCGCCAGCCCATGTCCGGCAGACGGTTCACCAGGCCACAGACAGGCTGTGACCCGTCTCCCGTCGCGATGTACAAGCAGTAATGACAGCGCGTAAAGCACTGTTAAAATGCACGGGAGCAGGCGTAATGCCAGGATGGGGCGGTAGCGTGCTCCGGGCCGGAAAAGCGCGTCGGGAAAAAAGTTGGAGTCCTGAAAACGCTTCAGCAAAAACTGCTTCTAACTGACGGAAAGCACAGGGAAAAAAGGTTTTCGTCGCCAGACTGTACATCGGGAAGCGTTGTTGAGTTGCTTCAAATAGGTTGGTTTATAAATCTAATCCTAAACATACGGCTGGGCAATTAGGAAATAGGCCTAATGCAGGTATTGAGCCTCAGGGGTCATTAGAATTATTCGAATCTTCTATTTCAAGCTCAAAGCAATATTCAAATAAGGAAAAATAATCTTAAATCTCAGCCAACCGGCTGGGATTTATGTGTTATCAGTCAGTTATCCTTCAGTCGCCAGTTGGATGATCAGCTGTCCCGGCCCGGTTAATACTTTAATCTTCTGGCCGGTCATAAATCCCAGCGCTTCCAGTCAGCTGCCTTTAATAATGAGCTGCGGCAGCGGGTTCGGCTGGCCTCTATTGGGCCGGTATCCGACTCTGTAATAATGCGCGGCGGTTGTGGGCGTGCGGGTCCCTGGCTTATCCGGGCGGACTACAAGGTGGAGCATCAGAGCGCGGGCGTGAGCACCGGGGGCAGCATCGGCGGCCAGTTTGCGGGGAACATGGCGAACGGGCTGCTGACGGGGGCGAACCACAGCGGCAGCGACAGTTCGCTGACGAAGGCGGCGGTGAGCGGGCTGAGCCGCGACGCCGCGCACGCGAACCAGACGCTGTCGCCGGTATTCGATAAAGAGAGGGAGCAGAACCGGCTGCAGGCGGCGCAGCTGATAGGGGAAATCGGCAACCTGACCCCCGCCGTCGGGGAGATAGCGGAGCAGGCTTATAAAACCGCGCGGCGCCTTTCGGCACGGGCAGCGCCCTGCAGCAGGGCATTCAGGCGGCGACGGCGGCGGTGCAGGGCCTGGCGGGGGGCAGCCTGGCGCAGGCGGTAACGGGCGCGGCGGCACCGTACCTGGCAGAGGTTATTCATAACCAGACGCTGAACGCAGACGGTTCGGTGAACGTGCAGGCGAACCTGATGGCGCACGCGGTAGTGGGTGCGGTGACCGCTTACGCGGCGGGAAACAGCGCGCTGTCGGGGGCGTCGGGGGCGGCGATGGGCGAGTACATCGGACAGCAGATGTATCCGGGCACTGACCGCAGCGACCTGACGGAGGCGCAGCGCCAGACCATCAGCGCGCTGGGGACGCTGGCGGCGGGTCTGGCGGGCGGGGTAGCGGGCGACAGCACGGCGGGCGCGGTGGCGGGCGTGCAGGCGGGGAGGAATGCGGCTGAGAATAATGCATTAAGCCTGCCAAATGGAATGATGAATTACGGGCAGGCGGTGGCATCATGGGACCAGTACGCCCAGGCTAACAATCTGACGCCAGAACAGAAGCAGGCCGGATTAAATAAGCTGGCACAGGGTGATTTACCTGAAGGGGCGAATATCACCAAAGTTATCGTGAATAGGTATAAAGATGGCGTATTGATTGCAGGAGCTGCTTATTTAGGGCCGGCTGCATCGGTGGGAAAAGCTGTGGGCGGTGCAGTAATCGCGGAAATCGCCAACGGTACTTACCAGTGGTTCGATATGAGTCAGCCGGGGAATGAGAACAAGACCTGGGATTATAAAGGAAGTATATCAGCAGGAATCACGGGAGCGCTGGCTCCGGGCCGTGGGGTGTGGACTAACTTAGGAATTGCACAAGGAGGAACAATGTTCACTGATGGCCCTGATAAGGGTGCTTTAACTGGTACGGGTGCGGGATGGGCGTTTGGTACAACAGTTGGCCTAATTGCGCCACCTGTATTCAGCCCTGTTTTGGGGCAACATTCAGGTTTCGCAGGGGAAATTGTTGGTTCTGTCGGTGGAGAATTTATCAGTAATATCGTCAAGGATGAAGTGAATGAGAAGAAAAAATAAAGTTACTCTGAGTTTACTATTTTTGAGTATTGGATACATGACTCTCTGTTGCCTAATATTTTTTTCTCTAGCTTTGTTAACTGTGAAATTAATCATTAGCCATAAGGTAAATATCGGATCATCAGATATTAAACATGTTTTAGTTACCAGCACTATAGCTGGCGTTGCATCTGGATTAGGCTCTTGGATATTTGCCAAAATAGACGAACGTAAAAACCAGAAAACACCGCACCCCGACTCTGAATAATCCGGCAAATCCCAGTGTCAATTCATTGGCACAGGAAAGTGTTGTTGTTGAGAATAACTATCTGAGCGATACCCAGAAGGTGCAGAAAAAAGAAGAGCTGGCAGAATGTAAGACTATTGCCTGTAAAGCTCAGATGCAGGCGAAATGGACGGCGATAGACTTGGGCCAGGATATCAGCTTTGCGGCAGGAATGATGGCCGGGGTTCCGGCATGGCTATACGATACAATAGATAGCATCGTGAAAACGGCCAGCAATCCGCAGGAAACCTATGATGCCCTAAAATCGCTAATTAATAGTGGAGGTGTACTCGGTAACGTATCAGATGCGGTGAAGCAGTCCTATATTGATCGCATTGACCAGATGGAAATGGAGTATCAGAAAGTTGGAGCAAGCGGTTCATTTAATGCGGGCATTGAAGGCGGTAAGCTGGTTTCGGATATCGCCGGGCTGCTGGCTGGCGCTGCAGGAGTTGCTAAAAACGGCGCGGTACTGACAGAGAAGGTTGTTGCCGGGATCGCGGGTAAGGCTGAATCAGCGGCGGCAAAAGCTGGCGCTGATATAATTAAGACAGGAATTGTTTTCGATTCAATTAAATCAACTCAACCTGCAATACCTGATTAAACCATTCAAAAATTTTTTTAATTAAGTGTTAATGGATAAATTGTTAGGGTGAATCCAAATGCAACTATACACATGGGTGAATATTTAACACCAAATGGATTATCTCATAGCACAACCGAAGGAAGTCGAGCTATACTGACCAGCCTTCAGGGTGCTGTTAAAGATGCAACTTCGCAAGGATTAGAATTTAACGAAAAAATGCAAGTTGTGCGCTGGGAGCTAGTATTCAGCCAACGACCAACAGAACCTTATCCGGTTTTAAAACATGCGTTGTATAAATAATGAAACTGACCGTTGGTGGCGTAATTAATGAGGTGGAAGATGTAGCCATTACTATTAATGGTTGCATCCCTATTGATATAAAATCTATTGACTATGAAAAATACCCTCTTTTCTATTGGCGGGTTGGGAATAGCCAGGGAAGCCCACTTAAACTGGCTGTGTTACCACAAAGCGTTTTCTTATTGTCTATAAAATTAGTTATGATTGAACCAATCTCAATACATAAAAAGATTCTCTATTAATAAATTTGTCAGATAGTGTAGAGAGGCTTTCTGTTATTGATGCAATTATATGGGGATACTTAGGGGATGATGATTTTAGTCAGCGATTTATTGATGATTTTAACCTCGGCATTGAAAAAACTGTATCCAATAGCCCCATTTTATTAATAATTGGTGAAGATAAAAAATCCATTAAATGGATAAAATGTAGTAAGGGTTTATACTTGGGAGTAGATGATGAAAAATATTGTTGATTTTTTTGAAAAAATTTAACAGAAAAGAAAATTGAAAAATTTTTGAAGCAGTATTTAGTTAAACATCCTGTCCACTATGCTCCGGGGTCTTTTTACCGGCGGCTTACTCCTTCAGGCCGCGAAGGCAGCGCTGGCCGGCAAGGGCAACCTGACCCCCGCCGCCGGGGAGATAGCGGAGCAGGCTTATAAAACCGCCGCAGCGCCTTTCGGCACGGGCAGCGCCCTTCAGCAGGGTATACAGGCGGCGACGGCTGCGGTGCAGGGCCTGGCGGGGGGGCAGCCTGGCGCAGGCGGTAACGGGCGCGGCGGCACCGTACCTGACAGAGGTTATTAAACAGACCGCGCCGGATGAGGCGAGCCGCATCATGGCACATGCGGCTATGGCTGGTGTCATAGCTGCGGCACAGGGCAACTCAGCGCTGTCCGGTGCGGCGGGCGCAGCCACCACGGCATCGGTGGGTGAAGCCATCAAAAAGGCACTGTATGGTGATGTGCCTGTCAGTCAGCTGAATGAGGAGCAGAAGCAGACGCTGGTCGCGCTGGGCACGGTTGCAGCAGGGCTGGCTGGCGGCCTTACCGGTAATTCAACAGCTGATGCGGTCGCAGGCGCCCAGGCTGGCCAGAATGAAATCAGTAACAATATGTTCAGCGCGGGCATGTTGCAGCAGATGCTGGCACAGGAAACGCTCAACTCAGCGGCGATGGCCGAAGCGGGTAAAGGCGGAGCCAGGGAGCAGGCGGCGCTGGCACTGACGAAGAAAGTCAAAGAGGGGCTGGACGCGGCCTGTCTTGCAAACCCTGGCTGCCTACTAATGGCAATAGTATCGGCGCAGAGCCAGCAGCATACAAATGGAGCAGGTAGCAAAATCGAAACCTTACCGGTAAATGACGATTTGATCGGAGGAAAGCTGGTGAATCCGGCTGCAGATGAAACTAGAAGAACGTCACTTGTTACACCGGATCAATCACATGAGCAGGGAGCAAGAAGTACCGGTAATACTGAAGGTGAGCCAGATACGGAAGGAAGCAGTACAGTAACGCCGCTCCCTGAGCAAAATAGAGACGATCTGGCTTATTCGTCAGAAACACAACTAGGAAGAGGCTCGACCGGCAGGACGGAAGCTAATTCCTTGCAAGAAAAATTAGCTATTGAACAAGCACTGTCAAATCCTGAAACTGGCCGTCAATTACCCATACCAATGACTGATAAACGATGGCCTCGTGAAGAAGGTTGGGTCAAAATGGCACAAAATATAAATGGAATAGAAATCCATTATGTCCGTAATACGAAAACGGGCCAAGTAGATGACTTTAAATTTAAATAGGTAGCAATAAATGTTAGTTTTATGCAACTCGACGTCAGGAAAAGATTTACCTCAAAATGCAAGAGTTATGGGAGAAACTGACGAAACGCAATTTACTCCATTAGAAATTGGTGTGGAGTATAAAGTTTACGGAATGATGTTTTATCCGACACGTACTGACTTATTGATTTGTCCTGAAAATAGCAAGCCCTTATGGGTACCTTCAAATATTTTCAATATGTTAGATGATACATTGCCAGTAGGTTGGGGAGTTGTCATGACAGAAAGAGTAGAGGGTTATACTGATTTGCACGAAGCGTTTGGCATTAATGCTATTTGTGGTTATTTAGAATTAATAAGATCTTATAAACATTATATTGGCATTATGGAAAGAGATGCGGACGAATTAATAAAGTTTTATACATATAAGCTAAGCTGCTGAAATTTATCTTATCCCTGCCCGGATGGGCTGAGCCGCGACGCCGCGCACGCGAACCAGACGCTGTCGCCGATATTCGATAAAGAGAGGGAGCAGAACCGGCTGCAGGCGGCGCAGCTCATAGGTGAAATCGGCAACCAGGCGGCGGACATCACGCGCACGGAGGGGCAGATAGCGGGCGAGAGGGCGAAGAGGGACCCGGCCGCGCTTCAGGCCGCGAAGGCAGCGCTGGCCGGCAAGGGCAACCTGACCCCCTCCGCCGGGGAGATAGCGGAGCAGGCTTATAAAACCGCCGCGGCGCCTTTCGGCACGGGCAGCGCCCTTCAGCAGGGCATTCAGGCGGCGACGGCGGCGGTACAGGGCCTGGCGGGGGGGCAGCCTGGCGCAGGCGGTAACGGGCGCGGCGGCACCGTACCTGGCAGAGGTTATTCATAAACAGACGCTGAACGCGGACGGTTCGGTAAACGTGCAGGCGAACCTGATGGCGCACGCGGTGGTGGGGGCGGTGACGGCTTACGCGGCGGGTCTCGCGGGTAGATAGCGGGCGAGACGGAACCGGCCGCGCTGGCCGGAAAAGGCTATCGTTGCATCTCTGGCTGGTGGGTCTGGGCTGAAGAGTGTGGCAGTGAAGGCAGTGGGGAACGCGGCGGCTGAACAGCCTTCAACATCTGAAAGAGTATCAGCCCTGGTACTGGCTTATCCGGCAGTTTGCGCCAGCAGAAATCGGGCCAGAGTCTGGATCTGTTATAAGATTTACTTTGTTCGCAGCCGCCGTCATAAAAACACCGCCCGCAGGCGGTGTTTTAGTCAGCTCAGCGCATAGCGCTACTCGTGCGTTTTGCCCTCTTCAATAAACTCTTCATCAATCTCTTCGGCGTTATCGCGGTTATCGCGACCGGAGAGGAGATTCCAGCAGGCGATGAACAGAGCGGCAATCAGCGGGCCAATCACAAAGCCGTTGATGCCGTAGATTTCCATGCCGCCCAGCGTGGCGATCAGGATCATATAGTCCGGCATCTTGGTGTCTTTGCCCACCAGCAGCGGGCGCAGAATGTTATCTACCAGGCCGACAATCACCACAAAGAAGCCGACCAGGAAGAGGCCTTTCCACAGCGCGCCGGTGGCAAAGAAAAAGATCGCTGCCGGTACCCAGACGATGGCGGATCCGACCGCCGGGATAAGCGACAGAAACGCCATCAGCGCACCCCACAGCAGGCTGCCGTCGATGTCAGTGATCCAGAAAGCAAAGCCGCCCAGTACACCCTGAACAATTGCCACTACCACGGTTCCTTTCACCGTCGCGCGCGACACCGCAGCAAACTTCATCAGCAGATGATGCTTCACATAGGTGGAGAGCGGCAGCGCTTCGAGGATTAGCCCCACCAGCCAGGCACCATCTTTCAGCAGGAAGAACAGTAAATAGAGCATCACGCCAAAGCTCACGGTAAAGGTAAACGTGCCTTTACCAATCAGCAGCACGCTGCCCGCCATATACTGACCACCTTTCAGCGCGAACTCAGAGAGCTTTTGCTGAATCTGGGCAGAGTTGTTGAGATCGTGGTCGGCCAGATAGCGCTGCGCCCAGCCCGGCAGATGCTGCAGCAGCTCAGCAAACACTGTCGGAAACTGCGCTGAATTATTCTGCAGCTTGACGTAAACGGTATTGATCTCCACCACCAGCGATGAGGTGATGATCGCCAGCGGCGTAAATACAATCAGACAGATAATCATCAGCGTGACAAAAGAGGCAAGCCCGTTACGGTCGCCCATTTTACGCCGCAGCAGCACCTTCAGCGGGGCAAAAATCACCGCCAGGATAGCCGCCCAGAGAATGGCAGAGAAATAAGGTGACAGCACATCAAAAAAGGCGATGGTGACAATCGCCAGGATAAGAATAAAGAAACCGATATTTAAGCCTTTAACACGCATTCCATAGCCTCGCAAATAAACGTAGCGAAAGAACTATAGAACGGCTGGCGCAGAATGTAATCTGTTTCACATGATTGAATGCAGTAACGGATAAAAATCTGTCCTGAGCCTGCGCTAAACCGGAGCATCCTATGCTTGAACTGCGACCTAACTGTGAGTGGTGCGATACCGATTTACCGCCGGAAAGCGCGGAGGCACGTATCTGCTCATTTGAATGCACATTCTGCGCAACCTGCGCTGAGCATGTTCTGCTGCAGCGCTGTCCGAACTGCAGCGGCGAACTGGTCCGTCGCCCGATACGACCTGCCGCAGCGCTGGCGCGGCATCCGGCTTCTCTGCTGCGGCACATCCGGCAGCCGTAATTCCGGCGCGCGCAATGAGTGACCAGCAGATAATTAATTGTGCTACTTATAATGTTATCCGCAGTGAAACCAGAGATCAGAAAGGGCAGTTATTTTCCTGTTGCCAGCCCCAAAAGGTAATTATTTTAATTTTATGTTTTTTATAAGATTTTAATTCCGTCACTGGCGTGAGGTCAGAGCACTGACCTTATTTATAAGCAGCGTTAATCTGCCTGGCAGCGTTAAGTAATATTCCTAAATCCGATTAATTTTATTTATTGTTTTAGCGGTGAAGTGTTATTCTGCGCGCGCAATGCTGGTGATGTGGCGTTGTGTGCTTCAGTTTTACCCTCTGATTTGCAGGGTTTCCCTGTTTCTGAATAATGAAACATTTTTATTTACCCGATCCCTGCGGTCGGGTTTTTTTATGTTTTTTTCTCTGCGGTACTTATTTGTATCCGGCCGGACATCTTCGTTAAGAAAGCGCTAAGGCAGTGTAATTTACTGTAATAATGAGGTTTTTAAGAATGAAAGAACTATTATTTGCTGCGTGACTGGTTAATAGTCTCTGCCGGCAGCGCACTTATTGCTGCTGTGATGGAGACCATGATGAAAAAAATTAAAACGCAGATCGCTATTACCCTTATTGCATGCAGCACGCTATTTTCTGCGCTGAGTCAGGCAGAAGATCCTGGCGGTCCCCGCTGGAATACACATGAAAGCCAGCACGCATCCGGGCGGGAAGCCGATCGCCGTGGACCGGGTGATGAGCGTCGCGGCGAGCGGGGCGGGCCGGAAGGGCATCATCACGCTGACCGCTTTGCCTGGCAGGGGCATGAGTTCCGGCGCGGCCAGCCGATGCCACCCGCCTATCGCGGTGCCGGATACCGCGTGGATAACTGGCGCGATCGCGGCCTCACCGCACCGCCGCGCGGTGAGCACTGGGCCTTTATCGACGGTAATTATGTGCTGGTAGCGGCTGCAACCGGCATCATCACCGCCATATTACTCAACGGCGCCTTCGATTAATCTCTTGCCGGGAGGAACCACGCCTCCCGCTCCGCTTCTGCTTTCCCCCTTTGCCAGGCTATTCTGTGAGCTACCGCTAATACGCATGTGCTAAGGAGTGATGATGGCCGCAGTAAAAATGGTAGCAGTGGATATGGATGGCACCTTTCTGGATGACCGTAAGCAGTATGACCGGTCGCGGTTCATGGCCTGCTACCAAATGATGAAACAGCGCGGTATCCGGTTTGTCGTCGCCAGCGGCAATCAGTATTACCAGCTGAAATCCTTTTTTCCGGAAATGGCCCATGAGATCGCGTTTGTTGCGGAGAACGGTGCGTGGATCCTCGACAGTGAAGAAGAGCTTTTCTGCGGCGCGTTCAGCCGTGAGGCGGTGCACGCCGTGCTGGATACGCTGCAGCAGGGTAACTATCCCGGCCTGCGCTTTCTTATCTGTGGTCGCAACAGCGCCTACTACTTTACCGGTGCGGACGCGCAGTGGCTGCAGAAGATGCGGCATTATTGCCACCGCCTGCGGCCCATTGAGACGCTGGATGAGATTGCCGACGATCGATTGTTTAAATTTGCCCTGAACCTCTCTGATGACTATGTGCCGGTTTTAATGGCAGACATTGAGCGACTGCACCAGGGATCGGCTGCGGCCACCTCCAGCGGCCACGGCTCAGTGGATTTGATTGTGCCTGGCCTCCACAAGGCCAACGGACTGCTTCTGCTGCAGCAGCGCTGGGGGATTGAGAGCAGCGAAGTCCTGGCATTCGGCGATGGTGGCAACGATCTGGAAATGCTGGCGCAGTCGGGATTTAGCTTTGCGATGCAGAACGCGCCGGCGCGGGTGAAAGCCGCGGCGCGCTATGTCACCGCGGATAATAATCATGCTGGCGTGCTGCAGGTCATCGAGCAGATGCTGGCCGGTGAGGGCCCGTTCGCCTGAGCAGAGCGCGCCGGCAGGATCAGAGAACGCGCCACGCCTGAACAAGCATGTCGGTCATCTGCGCGCTGTTATAGGTTACCCAGCTATTTTTACTGTTGGCGCGTGCGACAATCCAGTCCACCTCTGTGGCAGAGAGCGCAGGTCCCTCCTGCCAGAACGGCACAATAGCGTGCTGCTGCAGCCAGGCTTTCAGCGCCAGCGGGGCAGGCGCGGAGGCGCCGGGCATCAGCTGCGCCGCAAACATGCTCATCAGGCGCTGCTGTTCAGGGTGGTCGCTTTCTGCCAGCTGATCCAGAAACGGAAACAGCAGGCGGCCGCAGGCTTCACCATGGTGAATCGCTTTGATCGCCCCCAACTCGCCTGCGATGCCATGGATCACGCCCAGGCCGGCGCTGCTCAGGCAGAGGCCGCCCAGCCAGGACGCCATCATCATTGCCTCACGCGCCTCGTCACCCTGCCGGTCAGCGCGGTTCAGGTAAGGCCAGGCCTGAAAAAAGAGCCGCAGGCCGCTGAGCGCCATCTGCTGAGTAAATACGTTGCCTTTCTTTGACAGGTACGCTTCGAACAGATGCGTAAAGGCGTCAATTGCGCAGGTAGCGAGGACGCTATCAGGTGCGCCGCGCAGCAGGTCGGGATCGAGAATCGCGACGGAAGGAACAAAGTTCGGATGGCGCAGCGACGCTTTTATTTTGATGTGCTGCTGATCGGTGACCACAGCGTTTTGCGTGACTTCACTGCCGGTGCCGGCGGTAGTGGGGATGGCGATCAGCGGCAGCGTGTCGCCCTGCACCGGTGTATCCCCCACTTTTTCCAGGTAGCGCGCCGTCGGCAGCGGATGCTCTATCATGGCGCAGAACGCTTTTGCCGCATCCAGCACGCTGCCGCCGCCAATCGCCACTACCCGCTTAACCCGTCCGCGCCAGCGCGCGACCCAGACGTCAATCTCTTCCGGAGAAGCTTCATGACTGACGATTTCATAGTCCTGGATAGCGTGTTGCAGCTCACCCTTCAGCTGCTGCCACGTCTCGCTATTGAGAAATGAGCGGCCGCAAAACAGCAGCGCAGGCTGCGGATCCTCAGCCAGCAGCGCGGGCAGAGTGCGAATGCTGCCGCATCCGCACAGGGTTCGCTGGTTACTGTAAAGTGCAATCAGGTTCTCACTCACCTGTCTATCCTTTCAAATGATTTCAGGCAGCCAGTGTAGCGAAAAGCGCTGCTGACGCAGGTATAAACGCCGGTAGCTTAATGAGCAAAAGTTGATCGCCTTCGCAAAAACGAAATTCAGCCCGCTGCTCTGATGTTACCGGCCCGGTGTTGCCCTTAACATGATACCGGTAACAGTATGACGCATTTCGCAACATCCGGCCGCATCTGGCCGATCCGGTAGTACAACGCAACCCGCTGGCAACTGACGCCGCGCGTAAAAAGTGGAGAATAACCATGCCATTACTCTATGTGGCCATCGGCGTAGCGCTACTGCTGCTGCTGATGATTCGCTTCAAACTTAACGGCTTTATCGCGCTGATTCTGGTGGCGCTGGCGGTGGGCATGATGCAGGGCATGCCGGTCAATAAAGTGATCGGCTCAATCAAAACCGGCGTAGGCGGGACACTTGGCAGCCTGGCGCTGATTATGGGCTTTGGAGCCATGCTGGGTAAGCTGCTGGCTGACTGCGGCGGCGCGCAGCGTATCGCCACCACCCTGATTGCAAAATTTGGTGAGAAGCATATCCAGTGGGCGCTGGTGCTGACCGGTTTTACCGTGGGCTTTGCGCTGTTTTATGAGGTAGGGTTTGTACTGATGCTGCCGCTGGTATTCAGTATCGCTGCCTCAGCGCGCGTGCCGCTGCTTTACGTCGGCGTTCCCATGGCAGCCGCGCTCTCGGTAACGCACGGTTTTCTGCCGCCGCATCCGGGTCCGACCGCGATCGCGACGCTGTTTAACGCTGATATGGGTAAAACGCTGCTTTACGGCACGCTGCTGGGGATCCCTACCGTGATTCTGGCTGGCCCGGTGTATGCGCGTTTTCTGAAAGGCATCGATAAGCCAATTCCGGAAGGGCTGTGGAATCCCAAAACCTTTACAGAAGCAGAGATGCCAGGATTTGGCGTCAGCGTCTGGACCGCGCTGGTGCCAGTGATCCTGATGGCATTGCGTGCGGTGGCTGAGATGCTGCTGCCGAAAGGACACGTACTGCTGCCTTACGCTGAATTCTTTGGCGACCCGATTATGGCAACGCTGATCGCCGTTCTTATCGCTATTTTTACCTTCGGTCTGAATCGCGGACGCAGCATGGATGAGGTGATGGGCACCATCACCGACTCCATCAAGATCATTGCAATGATGCTGCTGATTATTGGCGGTGGCGGAGCCTTTAAACAGGTGCTGGTAGACAGCGGCGTGGATAAATATATTGCGGGCATGATGCATGCGACCAATCTGTCGCCGATTTTTATGGCCTGGTCGATTGCGGCGATCCTGCGTATTGCGCTGGGTTCAGCCACGGTTGCCGCCATTACGGCTGGCGGGATTGTTGCACCGCTGATCGTGACCAGTGGTGCCAGCCCTGAGCTGATGGTGATAGCAGTAGGCTCCGGCAGCGTTATCTTCTCGCACGTTAACGATCCCGGCTTCTGGCTGTTTAAAGAGTATTTTAATCTCACCATCGGTGAGACTATCCGATCGTGGTCGGCGCTGGAGACGATTATTTCCGTATGCGGTCTGGCAGGCTGTCTGCTGCTCTCTGCTGCGCTGTAATCAGCTTATAACGGGCCACAGAATTGTGGCCCGACAGCCTTAATGTGGCTGCTCAAAACCCGCTTTTACCATCTGCTCGCGCAGTGCACGGGTAATTTCACGATTGCCCCCCGTTACCGGGTAGATGACATTGTTTACCACATCATCCAGATAGTGTTCATCAAACTCCTGCATGGTCAGCTGCGTACCGCCTTCGTCGTTAATAGCGATACTCCCTTTAATATGGCTGCCGACCTCCTTCGCCTTCAGGCTATAACGTCCCATGCTGGTATTAATCGTACTCATAATTTCTCCTCGTTTCGCTAACAGAGATAACCATTGAGGCCCGTCACAGGCGCTTTAAGTTTAGCGCGTCGAAATCTGTAAAGAGCGCCTTCAGGGCCAGTTAATGGCTGAGCTGCGACCCTGCTCGCAGAAATAGCACGGGCTTATTCACCTGGCCGGCGAAGCGAAACGCGTATCGGCAGCGTGCGGCGCGTTCAGGATATTCAGCTATACTCATCGGCGGATGCATAAATTTTCAAACTGAAGGAGCGAATAATGAAAATATTTCTGTGGATCATTGCGATTGTCTTTATTGTCGGGCTGCTGACTATTACTGGTGTATTCAAGCTGATTTTCTGACGTGTTCAGGCACCTGCGGGTGCCTGAAATTGTTATCGCGCATAACGTACAATAGCCTCTCTGACGGCTATTTCAGGCGGTTTAACATCCGAACTGTTTAGCGGCTTTCTGCATACGGCACAGCGTGCGCCGTGATGAGCTGCCGGCTCTGAAGCTTCACTCCGCTGGCACGTATAAAAGAATTTTTTACTGCCGCACTGGCTGCAACAAATCGTCACCGTTTCTCTCCCTGTTCCCTCCCGGAAAATAAGAAATATCGCAATCAGACCCTGGCTTCAAATGATTAATTCTGTTTATCTGTATGGTGGCAGACAAAATTTACGTTATTTTATGATAAATAACATTTTTTTGCTTTTAGCCGATTTTCAAAACTGCACTTTATGTCACAAAAGCACTTTTTCTGATTCGTTTAACTGCGGTTTTATTCGTAACGGCCTTCGCAGGTACAATAGGCCCTTGCATGCGCGTTATTTCAGGCTATATCTGAAAAGGATTACCGCTACTTTTGGAAATTTCAGACGCAAAAATGCAGCAATCACTTTTGCAGAGCTGGCTACAGAGGTTCTGCACGCTATTAAATTTTGTAATAACAGGGTTTTATCCGTGAATCGACACGTTTCAGCAGCCATGTCGGGCTGCGTGTTGACCTTACTGGTCTCATTTTCTGCCTCAGCCGCTACGGCAGGCGCCGCGCTTAAAGCGGGATGGAATAGTTTCAGCGATAATGTGGCTCAGACCTGGTCTGCGCCGCAGCATTACGATCTTTATGTGCCTGCCATCACCTGGCACAACCGCTGGACGTATGATGATGCGCACATCAGAAAATATAACGAACGGCCGTGGGGGGCAGGGGGCGGCATCTCGCGCTGGGACGATAAGGGTAACTGGAACGGGCTCTACGTGATGGCGTTTAAAGACTCCTTCAACAAGTGGGAACCGATTGCCGGCTATGGCTGGGAAGCGACGTGGCGTCCGCTGCAGGATCAGCGTTTTCATCTGGGAGCTGGCTATACGGCTGGCTTCACCGCGCGCGATAACTGGAAATATATTCCGGTGCCGCTGGTGCTGCCGCTGGCATCCGCAGGCTACGGACCCGCCACGTTTCAAATGACTTACATTCCCGGTACTTATAACAACGGCAACGTCTATTTTGCCTGGCTCAGATTCCAGTTTTAAGCGAGCACATAAGTGCAAAAGTGTGATGCAAAGACAAAAATCCGATATTTATCACTTTTTCATCAATTCGGACTGGACAAATGCCACTGCAATTGCTGTACTAGATGACGACACAGTTTAGTGTCCATTTTTCATGTAAAGGTAATATAGATGTCCAAGATCAAAGGTAACGTTAAGTGGTTTAATGAGTCCAAAGGATTCGGTTTCATTACTCCAGAAGATGGCAGCAAAGATGTATTCGTACACTTCTCTGCTATCCAGAGCAACGGCTTCAAAACTCTGGCTGAAGGTCAGCGTGTAGAGTTTGAAATCACCGACGGCGCTAAAGGCCCATCTGCTGCTAACGTTACCGCTCTGTAAGTTAACAGTCAGAATTTTAAAAACCCGCCTGATGGCGGGTTTTTTTTATTCTTTTTTCAGTTCTGCCACCAGGTGATCAGCCAGGCGGCTACCACTACCGCAGCAAAAGTCAGTGCCAGCATCTCTTCCGAAGAACGTGGGATCCAGTTTTTCATTCTACTCGCCTCAGATGTGATTTCCCTCAGCATGCCAAAGCAAGATTAAGTCAGCCTTAAGCTCAGATGACAGAAATATGACGCCACAGAGTGCGCTTAATGCTTCACAAACCAGAGTTTTAACCACTGCCGCTTGCAGCTTTTCCCGTTCACAGGCTATATAAACATCAGCCCGATACAAGGAGAAGCACTATGCATATACGTGAGGCGCGGCCTGATGACTGTTTCGCCCTGAGCGCGCTGCTGGCTGAGCTTGGCTATAGTGGCACTGAGCACTTTATTGAAGCGCGGCTGGTGCAGCTTTGTACTCATCAGGATGAGATCCTGCTGGTGGCTGAACACGGAACGCAGGTACTGGGATTTTTGTCGCTGCATTTTATTCCGCAGCTGGCGCTGGCAGGTGATTTTGCCCGCATCAGCTACTTTTGCATTGCTGAAGGTGAACGCAGTAAAGGCAGCGGCCAGCAGCTGCTGTCCCACGCTGAACAGCTGGCGCGGCAGCGAGGTTGCGATCGTATGGAGGTGCACTGTCACGCTTCGCGGCTTAAAGCTAATCAGTTTTACGCACGTGAAGGCTATGTGGAGTCACCGCGCTACCATACAAAAGATCTCTGTTAGCGCACCGGTATCGGAGGAGAGACAATGAGAGCGGCAATGGGGCAGTTCGCCGTCAGCAGCGAATGGCAGGAGAATATCGTCACCTGTCGCGATTTGATGCAGCGTGCGCGGACAGGAGGAGCCGATCTGCTGTTGCTGCCGGAAGCGGTACTGATGCAGGACAGAGAGCATCCCGATCGTATTCTGCAGGCGGCCCAGCCACTTGATGGGCCGTTTGTCAGCGCGCTGCTGGCTGAGAGCGCAGAGAACAGCCTCACCACGATTATGAGCGTGCACGTACCGGCTGCCGCAGGAAAAACGCAAAATGTGCTGATCGCCCTGCGTAATGGCAGGATCATTGCGCACTACGCCAAGCTGCATCTCTATGACGCCTTTGCGATGCAGGAATCACAGCGCGTTACGGCAGGCAGCACTATCCCGCCGCTGATTGAGGTCGCCGGCATGAAGGTCGGGCTGATGACCTGCTACGATATCCGTTTTCCTGAGCTGGCGCGACGCCTGGCGCTTGACGGGGCAGAGGTACTGGTGCTGCCCGCTGCGTGGGTCAGAGGGCCGCAGAAAGAGCGTCACTGGGCGTTACTGACGGCGACCCGGGCGCTGGAAAACACCTGTTATCTGGTCGCCACTGGTGAATGCGGGCCGCGTAATATTGGCAACAGCATGACGATCGATCCGCTGGGGGTGACGATCGCGCAGGCTGCTGAATCTGCCACGCTGATCTTCGCCGATCTTGAGGCGGAGCGACTCGCTTACGCACGCCGCATTTTGCCGGTGCTGGAGAACCGTCGCTTTGCCACGCCGCAGCTGCGTCAGGAGTGACCGATCCGATCTTACTCTGTTACAGAATTCTGTTGAGTGCCGGCGCAGAGTGCGCGTTAATAAAGGCTGTCCGTTATACGTGAGAGCTGAAGGTAGAGTATGGAAGGTATCAGTATTGCCAAGCTGCTGATTATCGGTGCACTTATTGTTCTGTTATTTGGTACCAATAAGCTGCGTTCGCTGGGCGGTGATTTAGGATCGGCGATCAAGGGCTTTAAAAAAGCCATGAAAGACGACGACAGCACCGTTGCAAAGAGCAGTGCAGATGAGATCCCGGCAGAGCGCGTCAGCCATAAAGAGTAAAGGCGTGCCCGGGCCGCACAACTGTAACAAGTTGTGATGAAAAAAAACCAGACTCACAGAGGCTGGTTTTTTTGTATCAGGAGGATGTCAGCAGAGGATTATTTTACTTCCAGTCCTTTAGCCTGCATATCCGCATGGTAAGAAGAGCGCACAAACGGGCCGCAGGCGGCGTGAGTGAAGCCCATCGCCATCGCTTCTTCTTTCATCTCATCAAATTCCGCCGGGCTGACATAGCGCTGTACCGGCAGATGATGGCGGCTCGGCTGCAGATATTGCCCCAGCGTCAGCATGGTCACACCGTGACGGCGCAAATCGCGCATCACTTCCACGATCTCCGCGTTGGTTTCGCCCAGGCCCACCATCAGGCCCGATTTGGTCGGAATATCAGGATGCGCCTCTTTAAAGCGCTCCAGCAGCTTAAGTGACCACTCATAGTTAGCGCCGGGACGCACCTGACGGTAAACGCGCGGCACGTTTTCCAGGTTGTGGTTAAACACGTCAGGCGGCGTGGCGGTGAGGATCTCCAGCGCACGATCCATACGCCCGCGGAAATCAGGGACCAGCGTTTCAATTTTGATGCTGGGACTCTTCTCACGAATAGCCGTGATGCAGTCAGCAAAGTGCTGTGCGCCGCCGTCACGCAGATCGTCACGATCGACAGAGGTGATAACCACGTACCGCAGCGCCATATCGGCAATGGTCTGCGCCAGCTTCAGCGGCTCGTTCGCATCAGGGGCGTTAGGACGACCGTGTGCCACGTCGCAGAACGGGCAGCGGCGGGTACAGATGGCGCCAAGGATCATAAAGGTGGCGGTGCCGTGGTTAAAACACTCTGCCAGGTTAGGGCAGGACGCTTCTTCGCAAACAGAGTGCAGGCCATTTTTGCGCATCGCAGCTTTGATGCCCTGGATGCGGCTGGAGTCAGCCGGCAGCTTGATCTTCATCCACTCCGGCTTACGCAGAATTTCGTCGCGCTCGGTGACCACGGTTTTCACCGGAATCAGCGCCATTTTGTCGGCATCGCGATACTTGACGCCGCGTTCCATCTGAATTGGTTTACTCATAAATCTGCAGGTTCCGATCGGGATTGCGATTTGAAAGCTTCCTCACTCAAACTGAGAACCAGGCTTTCAACTTTTTTTGAAAAATTTGCAAAAATTATATCATCTCGCCGCTGCAGAAGCAGCCGCTATGCGGTGAGAAAGGTTACAATTTTGTAAATACGCACGCACAGACAAGGTCAGTCCACGCTTTCATCCTGCCACGCCATCTCGTCAAATCCCGTCAGACGCGCGAAGTGTGCCACCAGACGCGGACGCACATCAGCTGGCATAGCGTCAGGCCGGAACCGGCTCAGCTGCGTCATCTGCATCCCGGCATAGCCGCATGGATTGATACGCAGAAACGGAGCCAGATCCATCGCTATATTCAGCGCCAGCCCGTGGAATGAACAGCCTTTACGGATACGCAGTCCGAGTGAACAGATTTTGTCATCACCCACATAGACGCCGGGCGCATCTGCGCGCGCGCGCGCCGTCACGCCGTACTCTGCCAGGGTGGCAATGACGGTCTCTTCCAGCGCCGTAACCAGCTCGCGCACGCCCAGCCTGCGCCGCTTAATATCCACCAGCACGTACATGATCTGCTGCCCCGGGCCGTGATACGTCACCTGACCGCCGCGATCGCTCTGCACCACCGGGATATCGCCCGGCATCAGCAGATGTTCAGCTTTACCAGCCTGTCCCTGCGTAAAGACCGGCGCGTGCTCAACCAGCCAGAGCTCATCGGGCGTTTCCGCATTGCGGGTATCGGTGAAGTGATGCATGGCATCGGAGACGGGCTGCCAGTCGCGCAGGCCGAGGTTGCGTACAAGAAGCGTATTTGCAGACACAGCGGAGGTCCGGTAAAGAGGGAAAGCCTGAGTATAACGCTGGCAAAGCGGGCTTTGCCAGCGCCGGTGTTACAGTACCATGCGCACGATATCGATGTTACCCAGCTCTTCATAGAGCGTTTCAACCTGCTCAATATGGGTCGCGTTAATAGTAATGGATACAGAGTGATAGTTGCCTTTGCTGCTGGGCTTTACATCAGGTGTATAGTCGCCAGGCGCATGCCGCTGCACCACTTCAACCACTTGATCAACCAGCTCTGGCTGCGCCAGTCCCATAACTTTATAGGTAAACGGGGTAGGGAATTCGAGCAGTTCATTCAGTTTGGTTTTCATATTGGCTCCGGTGCTTAAAAAAACAGGCTCCCGCCTGGGCGAGAGCCTTGATCATATCTTATTTATGGGCGAGCTGGTGGTTTTTCAACCGTAAATCAGCCAAACCAGTGATGGAACATCAGTTTGATGTAGTCGATGATACGGCCAAAGAAACCGCCTTCCTCAACTTCATTCAGTACAACCAGCGGACGCTGTTCAACCGTTTTACCATCCAGCTGGAAGTTAATGCTGCCAACCACCTGGTTTTTCTTCAGCGGCGCGTGCAGTTCGGTGTTGTTCAGCACATAGCTCGCTTTCAGATCTTTCATCCGGCCGCGCGGGATAGTCAGATAGGCATCTTTCTCCACGCCCAGCTGAACGCGATCGGTATTACCGAACCAGACCGGTTCAGAAGCAAACTCTTTACCCGCTTTCAGGGGTGCCACGGTTTCAAAGAAGCGGAAGCCCCAGGTCAGCAGCTTTTTGCTTTCGGTCTCGCGTCCTTTAAAGGTGTGACCGCCCATTACGGCGGAGATCAGGCGCATCTGGCCTTCGGTGGCAGACGCCACCAGATTGTAGCCCGCGGCTTCAGTATGGCCGGTCTTGATGCCGTCCACCGCCAGACTGCTGTCCCACAACAGGCCGTTGCGGTTCATCTGACGAATATTGTTAAAGGTGAACTCTTTTTCACGATAGATAGCATACTCATCCGGCACGTCGCGGATCAGCGCCTGACCAATCAGCGCCATATCGCGCGCGGAGCTGTACTGGCCGTCAGCATCCAGCCCATGTACCGTCTGGAAATGGGTGTTTTTCAGACCCAGCGCCCCGACATAGTTATTCATCAGGTTAACAAACGCGTCCTGACTGCCAGCCACATAATCCGCCATTGCGACACAGGCGTCGTTACCGGACTGCAGCACGATGCCGCGTGTCAGCTGGGAGACCGGCACGCGATCGCCTGGCTTAAGGAACATCAGCGATGAGCCTCTGAATACCGGGTTGCCGGTAGCCCAGGCGTCTTTACCCACGGTAACAATGTCATCCTGATGGATTTTACCGGCTTTAACCGCCTGACCAATGACGTAGCTGGTCATCATTTTCGTCAGGCTGGCGGGATCGCGGCGCGCATCGGCGTTTTTTTCGGCCAGCACCTTACCGGAGTTATAGTCGATTAGTACATAAGCCTCAGCATCAATGTCCGGCACGCCCGGAATCATAGTTTTGAGATTGATATCATCAGCAAAGGCAACATGGCTGAGAGAGAGGGCGACCAGTGATCCCACTGTCAGGCGTTTCAGCAAACGAGAAGGTTTCAGCGTATTCATGTTAAGGACTACAACATCCGTGGGGTTAGGGTGAAAAAAGTGCCTTACTATAGCAAATGCGGGATCGGGCAGCATCCCGCATTGCCGGTCAGTTTTAGCCGTAAATGTTACTGTCCGTCACTATCAGGGACGGGCTGTGGTAATAAAGGCGTTAATCTGCGCTTCGGTACTGAGGCGCTCCTGCAGCGCTGCGGCGTCAGCCCGACGGGCAAAGCTGCCAAGCTGAACACGATAGACATTACCGCTGGTCTCAACCTTACCCGGCACGCCGAAGCGCTTACCGAGCGTGCTGGCCAGCTGCTGCGCGCGACCCGCATCGTTCAGCGCGCCAGCCTGAACAACAAAGCTGCCGCTGGCCGGTGCGCCCGCGCTGGCCGCGGCGGCGGTAGCAGCAGGTGCCGCTACCGCGGGTGCTGGCGCAGGGGCCGGCGACGGCTCGCTGCCCTCCAGCACGCCGGATGCTAACGGCTGCGGCGCGCCCAGAAAGCCGCTGCTCTGTACCGGCGCACCCAGGCTGTCGTCGCCCTGCAGCGAACGGTTATCAACCTCGCGTACGTCTGATTCTGTCGGCTGTGGCGCACTGCCGCCGTTCATCACATTGCCGCCGCTGAGATCGGGACGGGCAGGCAGCGCATAGCTCTGCTTCGCCACCCTGGTGCCAATTGTACCAGGGCCGGAGAGTGAGCCATCAGGCGCAACGTTGATAAAATCGACCCGCACACGGGTGTTATTAGAAATGTTCAGACGATCGCCGGCGGCGCGTGACAGATCGATAATGCGCCCGGGCATGTAGGGACCGCGATCGTTAACGCGCACCACAATCTGCCGGCCGTTCGCCATATTGGTAACGCGTACGTAGCTCGGCAGCGGCAGGGTAGGGTGCGCAGCGGTCAGTGCATCAGGATCGTAAGTTTCACCGATAGCGGTACGGTTGCCTTTAGCCTCATCGCCATACCAGGTTGCCAGGCCCACTTCGCTGAAGTCAGATGGATTTTTGACCACGCGCCAGGTTTTGCCATTCACGCTGTAATCCTGGCTGGTAGCCGGATTAATCGGTTCATAGCGCGGCTCAACGCCCGGGATCTCCACTACCGGACCGTTATACGCCGGCTGTGGCGGCGGCGTATTTGTTTGCGGTTCCTGTGTGGTACAGGCACTTAATACCAGTGACGCCAGTGCAACCCCAAGCCAGTCCTTACGCATGTGCAGCCTCTTAAACGCTTTTAGACAACATTTTTCGATGAGTATGGATCGACATGACAATGCCGAACCCCGCCATTAACACGATTAGCGCCGACCCGCCGTAACTGACCAGCGGCAGCGGTACGCCAACCACCGGTAAGATACCACTTACCATGCCGATATTAACGAAAACATAAACAAACAGAATCAGCATTAATCCGCCTGACATCACGCGACCAAATGTGGTTTGCGCCCGTGCGGCGATGATCAGGCCACGCATAATCAGCAGCAGATAGAGCAGCAGCAGCAGCAGCACGCCGACCAGGCCCAGCTCCTCTGCCAGCACGGCAAAGATAAAGTCGGTATGGCGCTCCGGCAGAAACTCCAGCTGTGACTGCGTGCCGTGCAGCCAGCCTTTACCGCGCAGCCCACCTGAACCGATAGCTATTTTGGACTGAATAATGTGATACCCCGCGCCGAGCGGGTCGCTTTCGGGATCGAGCAGCATCATCACGCGATCGCGCTGGTAGTCATGCATCAGGAAAAACCACAGTACCGGAATAAAGGCCGCAACCAGCAGCACCGCAACGCCAATCAGTTTCCAGCTCATACCGGACAGGAAGAGCACAAACAGGCCGGAAGCGGCGATCAGAATAGAGGTGCCGAGGTCGGGCTGTGCGGCCACCAGCAGCGTGGGCATAAAGATCAGCACCAGCGCAATGCCGGTATTTTTCAGCGTGGGCGGACAGACGTCGCGGTTAATAAAGCGCGCGACCATCAGCGGCACGGCAATTTTGGCGATCTCTGACGGCTGAAAGCGGACGAATCCAAGATCCAGCCAGCGCTGTGCGCCTTTACTGATATGACCAAAGGCGTCAACGGCTATCAGCAAAATCACGCAGACAATATAGAGATAGGGCGCCCAGCTCTCATAAACGCGCGGCGGAACCTGCGCCATGACCAGCATAATCACCGTGCCCATGGCAATCTGACCCAGCTTACGCTCCATCATGCCCGGATCCTGCCCGCTGGCGCTCCAGATCACAATGGCGCTATAGGTCAGCAGCGCAAGAATAATTAACATAAACAGCGGGTCGATATGGATACGCGTCCAGATCGTCCTTTTCTGCGGACTATCGTTCATCGACATGATTATTCACCTTCGTAGCCGGGCGGCGTCGGGGCGGCTTCAGGCAGCACCGTATTATTGTCACCCAGCATTATGTGATCGAGGATCTGGCGCATCACGGTTCCCACCGCCGGGCCGGCACCGCCGTTCTCCAGAATGATGGTCACGGCCACCCGCGGTTTGTCGTACGGCGCAAACGCGGTCATAAGTTTGTGATCGCGCAGGCGCTCAGCAATTTTATGCGCGTTGTAGGTCTCATTCTCTTTCAGACCAAATACCTGGGCGGTGCCTGATTTGGCAGCAATCTTATAGGGCGCATCAGCAAAGCTTTTGTGCGCAGTACCGTTAGGCCGGTTGGCGACGCCATACATGCCATCTTTGGCAATCTCCCAGTAGCCGGAGTGAATATCGCCAATCGGCGCATCTGGCGGCTGACGATAAGGCACCATGGCGCTGCCCTCACGCGTAGCGCGCAGCAGATGCGGAACTTTGATCACGCCGTCATTAATCAGGATCATCATCGCTTTGTTCATCTGTACCGGCGTAGCGGTCCAGTAACCCTGTCCGATGCCGACCGGAATGGTGTCACCCTGATACCAGGGCTTTTTAAAACGCTTCATTTTCCAGTCGCGCGTCGGCATGTTACCGGCGCTCTCCTGCGGCAGGTCGATACCAGTGCGATGACCATAGCCAAATTTAGTCATCCACTCTGAGAGGCGATCGATGCCCATATCGTAGGCAACCTGATAGAAGAACGTATCGGCTGACTCTTCCAGCGATTTGGTAACGTTAAGACGGCCATGGCCCCACTTTTTCCAGTCGCGATAACGCTTTTCAGAACCGGGTAGCTGCCACCAGCCAGGATCAAACAGGCTGGTATTACGGTTAATGACGCCTGCGCTCAGCGCTGATACCGCTACGTAAGGTTTTACCGTTGAGGCGGGCGGATAGGCGGCCTGCAGCGCACGGTTATAGAGCGGCCGGTTTTCATCACTGAGCAGCGCCTTATAATCTTTACTGGAGATCCCATCGACAAACAGGTTGGGGTCGTAGCTTGGCGTGGAGACCAGCGCCAGGATCTCACCGGTGCGCGGATCGCTGACGACGACCGCCGCCCGGCTGCCGGTCAGCAGCGTTTCAATGTACTGCTGCAGCCGCAGGTCAACGGTCAGCCAGATATCGCGGCCCGCCTGCGGGGATTGCTCATGCAGCTGGCGTATCACGCGTCCGCGGTTATTGACCTCGACCTCTTCATAGCCGGTTTTGCCATGCAGTACATCTTCGTAGTAGTTTTCGATCCCGAGCTTGCCAATATCATGCGTAGCGGCATAGTTAGGCCACTTGCCCTCTTCATCAAGGCGTTTTACGTCACGATCGTTGATTTTCGATACGTACCCCACAACGTGGGTCAGCGTCTGACCATAAGGGTAATAGCGGCGCTGGTAGCCTTTAACTTCCACGCCGGGAAAGCGGTATTGATTCACGGCAAAACGTGCGACCTGTACTTCATTCAGGCCGGTTTTTACCGGGATAGAGGTAAAGCGACGCGAGCGCTTGCGCTCTTTTTCAAACGCGTCGATATCGTCGTCGGTCAGATCCAGCACCGGTCGCAGCGCCTGCAGCGTCTGTTTAAGGTCGTCAACTTTTTCCGGCACCAGTTCAGCCTGGTAAATCGTGCGATTCAGCGCCAGCGGAACGCCGTTGCGATCGTAGATAATGCCGCGGCTCGGGGCGACCGGCACCAGCTTGATACGGTTTTCATTCGAGCGGGTGCTGTAATCATCAAAGCGCAGGATCTGCAGATGATACAGGTTGAAAATCAGCACGCAGGAGAGCAGCAGAATGCCGATGAACGCCACAAGGGCGCGGCGGACAAACAGTTTTTGTTCGGCAGTGTAATCGCGAAAAGCGTTGCTCTGTAGTTTCATCCGCTGCGTTTTTATCTGGAGGTTGTCGGGCGTTATTCACGATGATAAGGGTGATTCGTGGTGATACTCCAGGCGCGGTAAAGGCTCTCAGCAACCAGCACGCGTACCAGCGGATGAGGCAGCGTCAGCGCCGACAGCGACCAGCTCTGTTCAGCAGCGGCTTTACACGCCGGAGCCAGGCCTTCGGGACCACCAATCAGCAGACTGACATCGCGACCATCCAGCTTCCAGCGCTCCAGCTGCTGCGCCAGCTGCGGGGTCTCCCACGGCTGTCCGGGAATGTCGAGCGTGACAATACGATTGCCTTTGCCTGTTGCCGCCAGCATCGCTTCGCCTTCTTTGTCCAGAATGCGTTTGATATCAGCGTTTTTGCCGCGTTTCCCGGCCGGAACTTCAGTCAGCTCAAACGGCATATCTTTCGGAAAGCGCCGCAGATAATCCATAAAACCGGTCTGAACCCAGTCGGGCATTTTGGTGCCAACGGCTACAAGTTGCAGTTTCACTGCTTAGCTCCAGAGCTTTTCCAGCTCATAAAGCTGACGGCTCTCTTCCTGCATTACATGCACAATGACGTCACCGAGATCGACGACAACCCAGTCTGCCGCCGCTTTACCTTCCACGCCCAGCGGAGTCAGGCCAGCTGCGCGGGACTCCTGCATCACGTGATCGGCAATAGCGGAGACGTGGCGGGTTGAGGTGCCGGTGCAGATGATCATGTAATCGGTGATGCTGGATTTGCCCTGAACATCAATCGCAACGATATCCTGGCCTTTAAGATCATCAATCTTATCAATAACGAACTCTTGGAGTGCTTTGCCTTGCAAAAGGTTCCCCTTAAAAACAGGTAATGCGGGCTGGCTGAATGCCCGGAAATGCAGCCAAAAATTAAGCGGCGCAGTATAGCATGCTACAACCGGAGGAGATATATATCCGGGTTATTTACCCGCGCCGGCGGGCGGAGCATCCAGATAGAGGCCAGCGCGATCGATATAGTCGATCACCGCTGCCGGCAGCAGCGTGCTGCAGGATTCTCCCTGATGGCGTCGCTGGCGGATCTCAGTGGCAGAAATAGCATAAAGCGGCGTCTCCGCCAGCCAGATATGGCCCGCCGGTGCCTGATGCAGCGCCGCACGATCCTGCGTCTGATGCTGCTCCAGCCACCGCTGCATCTCAGGCGATCCCATTTCCGTCGCATAGCCCGGCCGTTTGCAAACCAGCAGATGAGAGAGCGACAGCAGCTCCTGCCAGCGATGCCATTTATGCAGCGACAGCAGCGAATCCTGACCGATGATAAAGCCCAGCGGCTGTCGTGGGCCGCGCTCCTGGCGCAGCGCTTCCAGCGTGGTCACCGTCCAGGAAGGGGTCTGACGCTGCAGTTCGCGCGTGTCGATATCAAACAGCGGCCGGTCGGCAATCGCACACTGCAGCATTGCCACCCGCTGTGCGGCACTCGCTTCCGGCTGTGGCCGGTGGGGTGGAACATTGTTGGGCATCAGCGTGACTTTTTTCAATCCGACCTGCTGCGCCAGCGCCTCTGCCGGACGCAGATGACCATAATGCACCGGATCAAACGTGCCGCCAAACAGGGCGCAGAGTTCAGACATAATGTAATCCTGACGGAAAGTGACGCTGACAGAGCAGCAGCGAGAGCGTTTCCAGCTGCGGCCAGAGGTTCTGGCCATAATCCTGCTTCATGGTGAGCTCCAGCTCAGCCAGCAGGTGTACCGCCTGATGCAGTCGTTCGGCGTCCAGTCGCTGCAGCGCCCCGGTGAAGAGCGCGCGCCGGTTTTGCCAGATGCGCTGCTGATCCATCAGCGTGCGCAGAGGCTGTTTTGCCTGATTGCGCTGCAGGTGCAGCAGCGTCAGCAGATCGCGCTGCAGGGTGCGCAGCAGGATCACCGGTTCGCTCTCCTCTTTCTGCAGCTGATGGAGGATATGCAGCGCCCGCTTGCCTTTCCCCGCCAGCAGCGCATCCACCCAGTGAAATGGCGTAAAATGGGCCGCATCATTGACTGCGGCTTCCACGCGCGGCAGCGTCAGTTTGCCGTCAGGCCAGAGCAGCGACAGCCGCTCCAGCGCCTGAGCCAGCGCCAGCAGATTGCCTTCATAGCAGTAGCACAGCAGCTGAACCGCTGCCTCATCGACGCTGAGCTGCATCGCTTTGGCCCGCGCGGCGACCCAGCGCGGCAGCTGTGCCTGTTCCGGCGTCTGACACGGCACCAGCACCGCCTGCGGACTCAGCGCTTTGTACCAGGCGCTGTTTTCCTGCGCTTTGGTCAGCTTTGTCATACGCAGCACCAGCAGGATATCGCTATGCAGCAGGGCAGAGAGGGTAACCAGCTGCTCAGCCATCGCAGCATTCGGGCCGTTTTCCGGCAGCGTCAGCGTCAGCGTCTGGCGCAGGGTGAACAGGCTCAGCGCCTGACAGCTGGCAAAAAGCGCCTGCCAGTCAGTCTGGGCATCCAGCGTGACCGAAAAGTGCTCTTCAAATCCCTGACTGCCGGCAGCAGCGCGGATAGCATCCGCACTCTCCTGGATCAGCAGGGGTTCATTACCGGCGAGAAAATAGCAGGCGCGCAGCCCCTCACGAAGCTGCGCGCGCAGTTGCTCAGGATAAATCCTGATCATTGCAGACTGGTGGCGGAAGAGGAGGGCACTTCCGGTGAATCAGAACCCGGGGCGATGATCTCCGGCTCCGGCAGCGTCTCTTTATTATTGAGCTGCGCGGCATGGACCGTCAGCAGTTTACGCACCAGCTGCTCTGCTCCACGCTGACGCATCTCCTGCAGGATCATATCCTGTTCCGCATCCTTTGCCAGTGCGGCGTTAGGGTTGTCGAAGAACGAGCGGTAGACCGTGGTGCTGATAGGGTAAATCCCTTTGCCGGGCAGCACGACCTGTGCGGTCAGCGTCATCACCAGCGAATATTCTGCCGTGGTACCGCTGATAAACACTGAAGCCGTGTCACGCGCCTGCCGCACGCCTCCCAGACGCAGCGTCGGGTAGGTTGCGCTGGCCTCTTTGCTGTCCTCAATGATGTTTACATCGTTGATGCGCAGCTGCTGACGCACGGTGCGCGCCAGCGGGCCGTAAGGATCGCCACTCTGTACAATCAGCGTTTTCATCTCCGGTGGCACCTGAGTGGTGCCGCGCGGATGAAATCCACAGCCTGCGGTGACCAGCACCGCAAACAGGACAAACAGCCTGATAACTAGTTGTCGCACAGTTCCTCCTGAACTTAACCCACGACCAGGTTAAGCAGTTTGCCAGGGACATAAATCACTTTTCGCAGGGTGACGCCGTCCAGATATTTTGCCACCAGTGGCTCCTGTGCGGCTCGCGCCTGCACCTGCTCCTGAGTGGCATCTGCTGCCACGGTGACTTTACCGCGTACTTTACCGTTAACCTGAACGACAACCAGCATTGAATCGTCGACCATTGCGGCTTCATCCGCTACCGGCCACGGCGCATTATCAATGCTGCCTTCGCCACCCAGCGCCTGCCACAGGACATAGCTGGCGTGCGGCGTGAACGGATAGAGCAGGCGCGTAACGGCGACCAGCGCTTCCTGCATCAGTGCGCGATCCTGTTCGCTCTCCTGCGGCGCGCGCAGCAGCTTGTTCATCAGCTCCATGATAGCAGCGATAGCGGTGTTAAAGGTCTGGCGACGACCAATGTCATCTGCGACTTTCGCAATGGTTTTATGCAGATCGCGACGCAGCGCTTTCTGTTCATCATTCAGTGCGCTGACATCCAGCGCAGCAGTTGCGCCTTTCGCTACGTGATCGTAAGCCAGTTTCCAGACGCGTTTCAGGAAGCGGTTAGCGCCTTCCACACCAGACTCCTGCCACTCCAGGGTCATATCTGCCGGCGATGCAAACATCATAAACAGGCGTACGGTATCGGCGCCGTAACGCTCAACCATCAGCTGTGGATCGATGCCGTTGTTTTTCGACTTCGACATTTTGCTCATGCCGGCGTAGATAACGTCGCGGCCCTGATTGTCCACTGCTTTGGTAATACGTCCTTTATCATCGCGCTCAACGGTAACATCAACCGGAGAGACCCAGTTGCGCTCGCCGTTAACGCCAACATAGTAGAACGCGTCCGCCAGCACCATGCCCTGACACAGCAGGCGTTTTGCTGGCTCATCGGAGTTAACCAGGCCCGCGTCACGCAGCAGCTTGTGATAGAAGCGGAAGTACATCAGGTGCATGATGGCGTGTTCGATACCGCCTACGTACTGGTCTACCGGCAGCCAGTAGTTGGCCGCCGCCGGATCCAGCATGCCTTCGTTGTAGTTAGCGCAGGTATAGCGCGCGTAGTACCAGGAAGATTCCATAAAGGTGTCAAAGGTATCAGTTTCGCGCAGTGCTGGCTGACCATTCACGGTAGTTTTAGCCCACTCCGGGTCCGCTTTGATCGGGCTGGTGATACCATCCATGACCACATCTTCCGGCAGGATAACCGGCAGCTGATCTTCTGGCGCAGGGACGACCGTGCCATCTTCCAGCGTGACCATCGGAATAGGTGCACCCCAGTAGCGCTGACGCGAAACGCCCCAGTCGCGCAGACGGTAGTTAACTTTGCGTACGCCAACGCCTTTTGCCGTCAGCGCGTCGGCGATTGCGTTAAAGCCCGCCTGGTGATCCAGACCGTCAAACTCACCGGAATTAAACAGCGTGCCTTTTTCGGTCATGGCACCGCTGCTCAGATCGGGTTCTGTGCCATCGAGGTTGCGGATAACAGGCTTGATGTTCAGGCCATATTTAGTCGCAAACTCCCAGTCGCGCTGGTCATGACCAGGTACCGCCATCACCGCACCGGTGCCATATTCCATCAGTACAAAGTTCGCGACCCATACCGGAATGGCTTCACCGGTCAGCGGATGGATAGCAGACAGGCCGGTCGCCATGCCTTTTTTCTCCATAGTGGCCATATCCGCTTCTGCGACTTTAGTCGTACTGCACTCGGCAATGAAATCGGCCAGCACCGGATTGCCTGCGGCAGCCTGTCGCGCCAGCGGATGACCCGCCGCCACTGCGACGTAGGTCGCGCCCATAAAGGTATCGGGACGGGTGGTGTAAACCGTGACCTTTTCGTCGCTGTGCGCAACGTCAAAGGTGATTTCAACCCCTTCTGAACGGCCGATCCAGTTGCGCTGCATAGTTTTAACCTGCTCCGGCCACTCATCCAGCTTGTCGAGGTCGTTAAGCAGTTCTTCAGCGTAGTCGGTGATTTTGATAAACCACTGCGGGATCTCTTTGCGCTCAACTTTGGTGTCGCAGCGCCAGCAGCAGCCATCGATTACCTGCTCATTAGCCAGCACGGTCTGATCGTTCGGGCACCAGTTCACCGCCGAGGTCTTTTTGTACACCAGACCTTTTTCGTAGAGTTTGGTGAAGAACCACTGTTCCCAGCGGTAGTACTCTGGCTGACAGGTCGCCAGTTCGCGGCTCCAGTCGTAGCCAAAGCCCAGCAGCTTCAGCTGGTTCTTCATGTAGTCGATGTTGTCGTAGGTCCATGGCGCCGGTGCAGTATTATTTTTTACCGCAGCGCCTTCAGCGGGCAGACCAAAAGCGTCCCAGCCAATCGGCTGCAGAACGTTTTTGCCCAGCATGCGCTGATAGCGGGCAATAACATCGCCAATGGTGTAGTTACGCACGTGGCCCATGTGCAGGCGGCCAGAAGGATAGGGCAGCATCGACAGGCAGTAATATTTCTCTTTGCCTTCCTGCTCGGTGACTTTGAAGGTTTCATTTTCGTCCCAGTGCTGCTGGACGCGGGATTCTATCTCTTCCGGGCGGTATTGCTCTTGCATGGCTGCCTGTGATCCTTAGTAAAAATCGTTTTCCCGGACCGTCTGGTGCAGCAGCAGAGCCGCTGACATCGTCGCCTGATGGCTTGACCGCCGCATCGGACAGGCCGGGTTTGTCTACTTATGATCCGCATAGCATACCCATAAGCCCCGCCCTCAACAACATTTCACCGTCCCTCTCCGCCGCTTTTCTGCGGAATGCGTTGCGGCTTCCGCGCTTTTGCAATTTCCGCGATGACCGTCAGAGCTTTTGCGATAAAGCGGCTAAACTTACAGCAGCCCTCACAGCAGAAAGGAGAATAAAATGAATAACGTGGCGCAGGCGTATCGAACCATGGTAGCAACGTTAACCCAGCGACTGGAGCACGGTGAACGCGATATCGACGCGCTGGTCGCAGAAGCGCGTCAGGATCTGCTGACCGACGAGAGTCTCTCATCTTCTGAAGTGGATGAAGTAATGCGTGCGGTGCGACGCGATCTTTACGAATTCTCCCGCAGCTATCCCGAAGCGGAGAGCGCGCTGGAAGATTCGGTCTTTTTACGTGTGATCCGTGAGAGCCTGTGGAAAGAGCTGGCGGATATCACAGATAAGAGTCAGCTGGAGTGGCGTGAGGTGTTTAAAGACCTGCATCATCACGGCGTTTATCAGAGCGGTGAGGTGGTGGGGCTGGGTAATCTGGTGTGCGAAAACTGCGGCTTTACGCGCGCTATCTATACGCCTGAAAGCCTGACGCGCTGCCCTGAGTGCAATCACGATCAGTTTCAGCGCCAGCCGTTTGAACCCTGACAGATTGCGTTAACAGCGCGCCGCTGCGTGTGTGCAGGCGGCGCGCATGGTTCAGCGGTTAGTGCAGAATTTTTGCCAGGAACTCTTTCGCGCGCCCGGACTGCGGATTATTAAAGAAGTCATCTTTGCGGGTATCTTCGACAATTTTTCCTTCACCCATAAAGATAACGCGATTAGCCACCTTACGCGCAAAGCCCATTTCGTGCGTCACCACCATCATCGTCATGCCTTCGTTTGCCAGTTCAACCATGACATCCAGCACTTCATTGATCATCTCCGGATCGAGCGCGGAGGTGGGCTCATCAAACAGCATGGCGATCGGGTCCATGCAGAGCGCACGGGCGATGGCCACACGCTGTTGCTGGCCGCCTGAAAGCTGCCCCGGAAACTTCTCCGCGTGGGCAGAGAGCCCCACGCGCTTCAGCAGGGCTTGTCCTTTATCTCGCGCCGCCGTTTTATCGCGCTTCAGTACTTTTACCTGCGCCAGCACCAGGTTATCGATAATGCTCAGATGAGGAAACAGCTCAAAGTGCTGAAACACCATGCCGACCTGACTGCGCAGTTTGGCCAGATTAGTCTTTTTATTGTTCACTTCAGTGCCGTTGACCTGAATGCTGCCCTGCTGAACCGGCTCCAGTCCGTTGACGGTTTTAATCAGCGTGGATTTGCCCGAGCCCGAGGGCCCGCAGACCACCACCACTTCTCCTTTTTTTACCTCGGTTGAGCAGTCGGTCAGCACCTGAAAGTGCCCATACCACTTAGAAACATTTTTCAGGCTAATCATTTAAACTGTCCTTTTTCTTTTCAGATAGCTAACCAGCAACGACGCGCTCAGGCTGATCGCGAAATAGACCAGACCGGCAAACAGAACCATTTCTACCTGGGTACCATCGCGCTCGCCAATGGTAGAGGCGGTGCGGAAAAAATCAGCCAGGCTCAGTACATAGACCAGTGAGGTATCCTGGAACAGCACAATGCCCTGAGTAAGCAGCAGCGGCACCATGGCGCGAAACGCCTGCGGCAGAATAATCAGCTTCATTGATTGCCACTGCGTCATGCCGAGCGCCAGTGCGGCATTTGATTGTCCGCGAGAGATGCTCTGGATACCGGCGCGAATAATCTCCGAATAATAAGCAGCCTCAAACAGCGCAAAGGCCACCATGGCAGAGATAAGACGAATATCCGTCTGCGGCGACAGGCCCAGCACCTGCTGCAGAAAACTCGGCACAACCAGATAGAACCACAGCAGTACCATCACCAAAGGGACTGAACGGAACAGGTTGACGTAGAGTTTTGCAAACCAGCGTACCGGGGCAAACGTTGAGAGGCGCATAACGGCCAGAATGGTGCCCCAGATAATGCCGAACACCACCGCGACGGCGGTAATTTTAAGCGTAATCACCATGCCATTAAGCAGGTAGGGCAGGCTGGGCGGAATAGAGCTCCAGTCAAAATCGTACATTATTTCCCTCCCAGGTTGCCGGGCAGGCGAATTTTGCGTTCTACCAGACCCATGACCAGCATAATCACCAGATTGATGCCGACATAGGCGAGCGTAATCGCGGTAAAGGACTCATAGGCGTGCGCCGAGTAGTCGAGCAGCTTGCCCGCCTGGGCAGCCAGGTCGACCAAGCCAATCGTGGAAGCGATGGCGGAGTTCTTGACCAGGTTCAGCATTTCCGAGGTCATTGGCGGCACAATGACACGGTAGGCGTTAGGCAGCAGCACATAACGATAGGTTTGTGGCAGCGTCAGCCCCATAGCCAGTCCGGCATTTTTCTGTCCGCGCGGCAGCGACTGAATCGCCGCCCGCACCTGCTCGCAGACGCGCGCTGCGGTAAAAAGTCCGAGACAGATCATGGAGGAGAGGAAGAACTGAATGTTTGGATCAAGCTCCGCCTTAAACCACATGCCGAGCTTCTCACCAACCAGTTCCGGCGCCACCAGATACCAGAAGAAAAACTGCACAATCAGCGGGATATTACGAAACAGCTCTACATAGCAGGTGCCAATCGCAGCCAGCAGGCGATTCGGTACGGTACGCAGAATGCCAAACAGCGATCCCACCAGGAAGGCGATAATCCAGGCGCAGCAGGAGACCGCGACGGTCACCTGAAATCCGGACCACAGCCAGCCAAGGTAGGTCGTATTGCCGAACGGAGCCTGCTGTAAAAAGATGCCCCAGTTCCAGTCGATACCCATAACGAGCTCCGGTAAAAAAGGGTAGCCAGGCTACCCATAAGATTGTTGAGCGGTCTCTTTTTTCCTGCCGCAGGGGAACGACCCGCAGCAGTCTGTCTGTCCGTACCGCATGTTCAGCAATCAGGAGGGCAGCCTGGCCGCCCTTGTTATCGTTGTTACGTTACAGCGCCTTGTCGTTAGGTGATTTAAACAGGGCCTGCATATCGGAGGAGAGTTCAAAATTCAGATTGAGGTTTTTTGGCGGAATAGGCTGTTTAAACCATTTATCAAACCATTTGGTCGCTTCACCGGAGGTCTGTGCCTTAGCAATGGTTTCATCCAGCAGCTGTTTGAACTGTGGATCGTCTTTACGCAGCATGCAGCCGTAAGCCTCTTTGGATTGCGCGGTACCCGTAATCTCCCAGTTATCAGGCTTTTTCGCCTTGGCGCGCTCACCGGCCAGCAGGGCATCATCCATCATAAAGGCGACGGCACGTCCGGTTTCCAGCGTGCGGAACGAATCGCCATGATCTTTAGCGCTGATAATGCGCATATCGAGCTTTTTCTCATCATTCAGCTTGCGCAGCAGAATTTCAGAGGTGGTACCGGAGGTGACCACAACCGTTTTGCCTTTCAGATCGGTGAAATCTTTAATGTCACCGCCTTTTTTCACCAGTAAACGGGTGCCGATGATGAAGATGGTGTCAGAGAAGGCCGCCTGCTGCTGACGCTCAACGTTGTTTGTCGTGGAACCACATTCAAAATCGTAGGTGCCGTTCTGCAGCAGAGGAATACGGTTCTGCGAGGTAATTGGCAGCATCTTGATCTGCAGATCGGGTTTATTCAGTCTGGTTTTGATCGCTGCCACAATGGCGCTGGAGTAGTCCTGCGAATAGCCGACGACCTTTTGCTGGTTGTCATAATAAGAAAAGGGAACGGATGACTCACGATGGCCGACGACAATAACGCCGCTGTCGTTAATCTTTTTCAGCGTGCCGGTGAAATCTTCTGCCTGAGCCGCGCCCGCTGCTGCTCCCAACAGCAGAAGTGATAAGGCCACTTTGCGCATTTGCATGTTCCAACTCCTTCGTGTGAATGTCGCGCAGAATAAAACTGCGCAGAGCGTGATGTTATGTCTGTGTGTCCTGCTGCTTTTTTAATAATCCTTTAGCGCAACTGCGCGCAGGATAGGGGACTAACATAGCGAAATGTTAACGCAATGAAACAAAAAAGTTTGTTTTTTGCGAGCCGCTCCGCACCATTACAAGGCAATGTAGCTGCCTTGCGCTGTTTCAGTGCGCAATCATGCCCGTTAACAGTGCGTGAAATTCATGACAGCAAGCCTGCTGCCGGGATTCGCCGCTGTCGTTATGGTTAACAGCAAGCTTCGTGCCACATTACGCAGCATTGCAGGAGAATGTTTCAGCGGAAAGACAAAAAAAAAAGCGAAGCCGTGGCTTCGCTTTCAGGGAGACGCGAGCGTCAGACGCGCCGGCGTGCAATGGCGGCGGTGATCGCTGCCAGCGTCAGTAACCAGACCGGCCAGATACCGCTGCGCGCATAGGGCGTTTCGCCTGCAGCAGGCGTTACGCGCGCCTCCAGTACCCGGCGGGTAAACTGCGGGATCATCTTTTCAACGTCGCCGTCGGCGTTGACCACGGCTGTAACGCCATTGTTTGTCGAGCGCAGCAGCGGGCGTCCCAGTTCAAGCGCACGCATGCGCGCCATCTGAAAATGCTGCCACGGACCGATCGAGTGGCCGAACCAGGCATCATTTGAAACCGTCAGCAGGAAGTTGGTATCTGGCCGGAAGTTGGCACGTACCTGTTCGCCCAGAACGATTTCATAGCAGATGGCGCTGGTGAGGTTATAACCCGCCACGTTCAGCTGTGGCTGGATGTAAGCACCGCGGCTGAAAGAGGACATGGGCAGATCGAAGAACGGCGCCAGCGGACGAAGCAGGCTCTCCAGCGGCACAAACTCGCCGAACGGCACCAGGTGATTTTTCTGATAGCGGTTACGGCTCTGGTAGTTATAAGGCTGTTTGCCACCGAGCACGATGACGGAGTTATAGTCGTGATAGCGGTTATCACCCTCAACGCGTGAGTCAACAATGCCGGTAATCAAACTGCTGCCGCGCGCGCGCAGTTCCGCGTCCAGCGCCTGTAAAAAGGGCTGCTGGTTACTTTCAAGATCGGTAATAGCTGATTCAGGCCAGATAATCAGCGGCGCACTGCCGATATAGGGCTGACTGTAGCTGGTATAGACGCGCAGCGTGTCGCGCAGCTGCTGCGGATCCCACTTCATCGATTGCGGGATATTACCCTGTACCATCGCCACGTCCACACTGCGTGCCGGCAGCGGCTGATACCAGTGCAGCATACGCAGCGGCCACGGCAGCAGCAGCAGGGCTGCGGCAACAATCAGGCTTTTCAGACTGCGCTGATGCAGGGCAAAGACCAGCAGGCCGGCAATCATCATCAGCAGGAAGGTAATGGTCTCTACGCCCGCAAGCGGCGCAATACCTTTCAGCGGACCGTCAATCTGGCTGTAGCCAAACTGCAGCCAGGGGAAACCCGTCAGGACCCAGCCGCGCAGAAACTCACTGATTTGCCATAACGCCGGCGCCGCCAGCGCCAGCCGCCATAGAGTAGCGCGCGGCCAGAAGCGGTTGAGCACCACGGCAAACAGCAGCGGATAGAGCGCCAGATATGCTGCCAGCAGCAGCACCAGAAAGACGTTTACCGGCCCGGGCATACCGCCAAAGGTAGCGATGCTGACATAGACCCAGTTAATGCCGCTGCCAAACAGGCCAAAGCCCCATGTAAAGCCAAGCGCTGCAGCCTGGGCAGGACGACGGTTTAGCAGTAATACCTGCAAACCCGCCAGGGAGATAAGCGCCGCAGGCCAGAAATCGTAAGGAGAAAAGGCGAGGGTGCCGGTGGCACCCGCTATCAGCGCCAGCAGCAGACGCACCCGCTGGCGGGAAAAAAGAGAGGCAGATGCCATAAAGTTATTCGTCTTCGAGTTGCGGTTGTGGAGAATCTTCCGGAATTTTCACATGCACCTGAATAATACGACGGCTGTCCGCCATAGCGACTTTGAAGTGGTAGCCATCAATAGTGATACTCTCGCCGCGAGCCGGAAGGTGGCCAAAGCCCTGCATAACCAGACCGCCAATCGTATCCACTTCGTCATCGCTGAAATCGGTGCCGAACGCCTCGTTGAAATCTTCAATCGGCGTCAGCGCGCGTAACGTGTAGGTATGGCGATTCAGCTGACGGATGTCGCGATCTTCTTCGTCGTCATACTCATCTTCGATTTCGCCGACAATCAGCTCCAGAATATCTTCGATGGTCACCAGGCCAGATACGCCACCAAATTCATCAATAACAATCGCCATATGATAGCGCTGCGAGCGGAACTCTTTCAGCATGCGGTCAACGCGCTTGCTTTCCGGCACCACTACCGCAGGACGCAGCACCTTTTCCATACTGAAGGGCTCAGCGCTGCTGCTCATAAACGGCAGCAGATCTTTCGCCATCAGAATGCCTTCAACGTGATCTTTATCTTCGCTGATGACCGGAAAACGGGAGTGCGCAGATTCAATAATCACGGCCAGGCACTCTTCCAGACTCTGATTGCGCTTCAGGGTGATCATCTGTGAGCGTGGGATCATGATATCGCGTACGCGCTGTTCGGCGATGTCGAGCACCCCTTCCAGCATGTCGCGGGTATCCTGGTCAATCAGCTCTTTTTGTTCAGAATCACGGATCAGACCCAGCAGTTCATCACGATTTTTAGGTTCACCGTGAAACAGCTGGCTAAGCAGCAGGGAAAAGAAGCCCTTTTTACTACTGGGGGCGTCGTTGTTTTGAGAATGGTCGTCGCTCATGGCGTTTTAATTACGATCTCGCTGTTAGATAAGGATAGCTGCCCGCGTCCCGCCGGCAGCACAGTAGCCTGAACCCACGGCTCAGGCGTCTTCTTTCTCCGAAATGTACGGGTCAGGATAACCAAGAGCAAGCATTATCTCAGTCTCCAGCGCCTCCATCTCTTCGGCTTCACTGTCTTCAATATGGTCATAGCCCAGCAGATGCAGCGTGCCGTGTACGACCATGTGTGCCCAGTGTGCTTCAGTGCTTTTACCCTGTTCAGCCGCTTCCTGCTCAACCACCTGGCGACAGATAATTAAATCACCCAGCAGCGGCAGCTCAATTCCTGGCGGCGCTTCAAAAGGAAAAGAGAGCACGTTGGTCGGCTTGTCTTTGCCGCGATAAGTCAGGTTTAGCTCGTGACTCTCCGCTTCATCAACCAGGCGAATCGTGACCTCACTTTCTGGCTGAAAGGGGATAACGGCCGCTTCCAGCCAGCGCTGAAAAGCGGTTTCTTCCGGCAGGCCGTGCGCGTCGGCGCAGGCCTGCTGTAAATCCAGTACTACCGTACTCATGACGGCTCCTGTGGTGGTGTGGAGTGCACAGCCTGTGCGGCCAGCGACTCCCGTTTACGCTCTTCCGCCAGTTTATCACGACGCTTCTGATCCGCCTCTTCCCAGGCTTCATAAGCGTTCACAATACGTGCCACTACCGGATGGCGTACCACATCTTCGCTGTGGAAGAAGTTAAAGCTGATCTCTTCGACGTCAGCCAGCACTTCAATCGCGTGGCGCAGACCCGACTTGGTGCTGCGCGGCAGGTCAATCTGCGTCACGTCACCGGTGATCACCGCTTTGGAGTTAAACCCAATGCGCGTCAGGAACATCTTCATCTGTTCAATGGTGGTGTTCTGGCTCTCATCAAGGATCACAAACGCATCATTCAGCGTACGACCGCGCATATAGGCAAGCGGTGCCACCTCAATCACGTTACGCTCCATCAGCTTTTCAACCCGTTCAAAGCCGAGCATCTCAAACAGCGCGTCATAAAGCGGGCGCAGATAGGGATCAACCTTCTGGCTCAGATCGCCAGGCAGAAAGCCCAGTTTCTCACCCGCCTCTACCGCCGGACGGGTCAGCAGAATACGACGGATCTCCTGGCGCTCCAGCGCATCAACCGCGGCGGCAACCGCAAGATAGGTTTTACCGGTGCCCGCCGGGCCGATACCAAAGGTGATATCGTGGTCGAGGATGTTGGCGATGTACTGCGCCTGATTCGGCGTGCGCGGCTTAATCACACCGCGTTTGGTTTTAATGTTTACCGCTTTGCCATACTCCGGCACGCTTTCGGCGGTCTGCTCCAGCACCCGACTCTCTTTAATGGCCAGATGGATGTGATCCGGTTCGATATCCGGAATATGGCCGCGTACCGGGGCAGTATCCACGTACAGCGTACGCAGGATATGCGCGGCGGCGTCCACGCTAAGCGCACGGCCCACCAGCTTAAAATGGTTGTCGCGGCGGTTGATTTCGATGCCCAGACGGCGTTCCAGCTGCTTCACATTGTCATCAAACGGACCGCACAGGCTCATCAGACGTTGATTGTCGGCGGGTTCCAGAGCGATTTCACGAGTTTCGATATTCAATTGAATCCTTTGGGTCACACAGGGCCAGTTGAAAAAGTGTATGGATGCCGCGCGTGCGCGTCATAAGCGTATGACAAAATTATTTATGGGACAGCACCAGGACGCAAGCGCAGGGAAAGATATTTGGGCGACCGCTGCAGAATGCAAGGGGTAGCGGATGAAACAGGCGGCAGCACGCTGCGTGCTGCCGCACAGTGATTAACTGTCAGGGTTGATACAGGCTGACGCCGGTTTCATCCTCTTTGCGGGTGCGGGCAATGACGGCCGCCGGACTCTGCGCCACGCGCAGTCCCATGCGATCTTCGGTGCGTACGACCACGCCGCGCAGTGAGTTGGCATAGACATCAACGATTTCAACATCGACAAATTTGCCAATCATGTTCACCGAGCCTTCAAAGTTTACCACGCGGTTATTTTCAGTACGGCCGGTCAGTTCCATCACATTTTTACGTGATGTACCCTCAACCAGAATACGCTGAACGGTACCCACCATACGGCGGCTGATCGCCATCGCCTGCTGCTGGATACGATCCTGCAGAATATAAAGGCGCTGCTTTTTCTCCTCTTCCGGCACGTCGTCTGGCAGGTCAGCCGCAGGCGTACCCGGACGGGCGGAGTAGATAAAGCTGTAGCTGGTGTCAAAGTTAACGTCGTGGATCAGCTTCATGGTCTGTTCGAAGTCGTGCTGAGTTTCACCCGGGAAACCGATGATAAAATCAGAGCTGATTTCGATATCAGGACGTGCTGCGCGCAGCTTGCGAATAATCGCTTTGTACTCCAGCGCAGTGTGCGCCCGCTTCATCAGCGTCAGAATACGGTCAGCGCCGCTCTGGACCGGCAGATGCAGGAAGCTCACCAGCTCTGGCGTATCACGATAGACATCAATGATGTCATCGGTGAACTCAATCGGATGGCTGGTGGTAAAGCGGATGCGGTCGATACCATCAATGGCGGCGACGAGGCGCAGCAGCTCAGCAAACGTGCAGATCTGGTCATCAAAGGTCGCGCCGCGATAGGCGTTGACGTTCTGACCCAGCAGGTTAACCTCGCGCACACCCTGAGCGGCCAGCTGGGCGATTTCCAGCAGGATATCGTCGCAGGGACGGCTGACTTCTTCGCCGCGGGTATACGGCACCACGCAGAAAGTGCAATATTTATTGCAGCCTTCCATGATGGAGACAAAAGCCGTCGGGCCTTCAGCGCGCGGTTCCGGCAGACGGTCAAATTTTTCAATTTCCGGGAAGCTGACGTCAACTACCGGGCTTTTATTCCCGCGTACCTGATTGATCATTTCCGGCAGGCGATGCAGCGTCTGTGGTCCAAAGACGATATCAACACACTGTGCACGCTGGCGCAGTTTATCGCCTTCCTGCGACGCCACGCAGCCGCCCACGCCGATGATAAGATCGGGATTGGCCGCTTTGAGCTTTTTCCAGCGCCCTAACAGGTGAAAGACTTTCTCCTGCGCTTTCTCACGGATAGAGCAAGTATTAAGCAGCAGAACATCTGCGTCTTCGGCTTCCTCCGTCAGAGTGTAGCCGTGCGTGCTGTTCAGCAGGTCAGCCATCTTGGATGAATCATACTCATTCATCTGACAGCCCCAGGTTTTGATATGCAGTTTTTTGGTCATTGAACCAGCCATTGAATCTGAGCAGGGAAGTGCAGGGGGCATAGTGTAATGCTTTGGGGGGGATGTGACCAGCGTACCTGTCATACTTCGCGCACCAGCGTGACAGCCAGGCTGCTGCAGGCAGCGCGGACACAAAAAGATGTGGCAGCGGCTCAGCCCCCTTCCGGATGATTTCCGGTACACTTTGTTTATCAGCAAACGCCGTGGGGCGTCAGGGCAACAGGAAAGGTGAGGATTGATGCAGGAGAGACAGTATGACGTGGTCATCGTCGGAGGTGGCATGGTGGGGGCGGCGCTGGCGTGCGGGCTGGCGCAGCAGCAGTTCCGCGTTGCTGTCATTGAGCGTGCAGAACCTGAGCCGTTTGATAGCAGCTGCGAGCCTGATATCCGCATCTCCGCGATTGGTGCTTCTTCAGTTGCGTTACTGCAGCAGCTGGGCGCCTGGGCGCGCGTAGAGACGATGCGCAGTGCGCCCTATCGCAAACTGGAAACCTGGGAGTGGCAGAGCGCGCACGTCACGTTTGATGCAGCATCGCTGGGGCTGCCGGTGCTTGGCTATATGGTAGAAAACCGCGTGTTGCAGCGGGCGCTGTGGGAGCAGATGCAGCAGGATGGCGTCGCGCTGCTGTGCCCGGCAACGCTGCAGGATCTGCAGCCGCATAGCGGCGGCTGGCACATCACCCTGGACCAGGGCGCACCGCTTGATGCCCGGCTGGTGGTTGGCGCGGATGGCGCTAACTCGCGGGTGCGGCAGCTGGCAGGCATCGGCGTGCACGGCTGGAACTATGCGCAATCCTGCATGCTTATCAGTACCGAGTGTGAGCATCCGGCGGGTGATGCTACCTGGCAGCAGTTTACGCCGCAGGGGCCGCGAGCTTTTCTGCCGCTTTTTGACCAGCATGCATCGCTGGTGTGGTATGACGCACCCGCGCGTATCCGTCAGCTGCAGGCGCTGCCGCTGAGCCAGCTGGAGAAAGAGGTAAAGCTGAATTTCCCGGCTCGTCTCGGCCGTTTTCAGATAAAGAGCGCGGCGTCGTTTCCGCTGGTCCGGCGTCATGCCACGCGCTACGTCATGCCGGGGCTGGCGCTGGTGGGCGATGCTGCGCATACGATTAATCCGCTGGCGGGGCAGGGCGTTAACCTGGGCTATCGCGACGTGGATGCGCTGATTACCGTGCTGACTGAGGCGCGCAGTCAGGCGCAGACGTGGTCAGGAATGGCGGTGCTGCAGCGCTATCAGCGTGAACGCTATCGCGATAATCTGCTGATGCAGGGTGGCATGGATCTGTTCTATTTTGCGTTCAGCAACTCACTGCCGCCGCTGCGCCTGGCGCGTAATCTGGGGTTGATGGCGGCAGAGCGTGCCGGCGGCCTGAAGCGTCGTGCGCTGCGCTACGCGCTGGGACTCTGACCTCACCCACGCTTACTGCTGGCGCGGCGCGCTGGCAGAAAGCCCTGCCGTTTCAGAACGTCAGAAACAACAAAGCCCGCAAAAGCGGGCCTGTTGTGCAATTTGGCTGGGGTGCAGGGATTCGAACCCCGGAATGCTGGTATCAGAAACCAGTGCCTTACCGCTTGGCGACACCCCAATAGGTGTTTGATCAAATTGTCTTTGTATGGCTGGGGTGCAGGGATTCGAACCCCGGAATGCTGGTATCAGAAACCAGTGCCTTACCGCTTGGCGACACCCCAATTATCTGGTGGCTACGACGGGAATCGAACCTGTGACCCCATCATTATGAGTGATGTGCTCTAACCGACTGAGCTACGTAGCCATAATACTGCTTTACTGCTTTTCCCGATGCTGGCTGGGATACCTGGATTCGAACCAGGGAATGCCGGTATCAAAAACCGGTGCCTTACCGCTTGGCGATATCCCATCTGTTAACGCGTATCCACGAAAACATATCGGATTGGCTGGGGTACCTGGATTCGAACCAGGGAATGCCGGTATCAAAAACCGGTGCCTTACCGCTTGGCGATACCCCATCCGGCTGCCGAAGACTGAAATGGTGCGGGAGGCGAGACTTGAACTCGCACACCTTGCGGCGCCAGAACCTAAATCTGGTGCGTCTACCAATTTCGCCACTCCCGCAAAAAAGATGGTGGCTACGACGGGAATCGAACCTGTGACCCCATCATTATGAGTGATGTGCTCTAACCGACTGAGCTACGTAGCCATCTTTTTTCGCGTTACCTTCAACGGCGTTGCGGGGCGCATTATGCGTATTGAGCTTTGTAGCGTCAACAGTTTTTTTGCCGTTTTTTACCTTGCGGCGCCTGTTTGTCTGGCTTGTAACCAGGCTGGCGCTTTATTCAGCAATTTTCGATCACATCCGCGTCAGTTGCAACTAAAAAGGGACCGCAGCGGGTCCCTTACTCTATCCGGCGATGCGCTTATTTGTAAGCGGACTGATGTACGCCAACGGCACGGCCGGAAGGATCGTCCATGGATTTGAACGCCTCATCCCACTCAATCGCTTTAGCAGAAGAGCAGGCCACAGAAGGTCCGCCAGGCACGCACTCTGCTGCGCTCGGCAGCGGGAACAGCTCCTCAAAGATTTCGCGATAGAGATACGCTTCTTTTGAGCCAGGCGTGTTGTGCGGGAAGCGGAAATGTGCGGTTGCCAGCTGCTGATCGCTGACCTGCTTCGCCGCCACTTCTTTCAGCGTATCGATCCAGCTGTAACCGACCCCATCAGAAAATTGCTCTTTTTGACGCCACGCCACGCTCTCCGGCAGATACGATGAGAAGCATTCACGCAGAATGTGCTTTTCCATCTTCCCGTTGCTGCCGCACAGTTTATCTTCCGGGTTGATGCGCATTGCCACATCCAGGAATTTTTTATCCAGGAACGGCACGCGTGCCTCTACGCCCCAGGCTGACATCGCTTTGTTCGCACGCGCGCAGTCAAACATATGCAGCGCCAGCAGCTTACGCACGTTCTCCTCATGGAACTCACGGGCGTTTGGTGCTTTATGGAAGTAGAGATAGCCGCCAAATACTTCATCTGCGCCCTCACCAGAAAGCACCATCTTGATACCCATCGCCTTGATTTTGCGTGACATCAGATACATCGGCGTTGAGGCGCGAATCGTGGTGACATCATACGTTTCGATGTGGTAAATCACGTCACGGATCGCGTCCAGGCCTTCCTGTACCGTGAAATGAATTTCGTGGTGTACGGTACCGAGATGATCGGCGACCGCCTGCGCAGCTTTCAGATCGGGTGAACCCTCCAGGCCCACAGCAAACGAGTGCAGCTGTGGCCACCAGGCGTCGCTCTTATCAGCATCTTCCACCCGTTTAGCCGCAAAACGCTTGGTAACGGCCGAAATGATTGAAGAGTCCAGTCCGCCTGAGAGCAGCACGCCGTAAGGGACATCAGACATCAGATGGCTTTTTACTGACTCTTCCAGCGCATGTTTCAGGCCTGCAGCATCGGTGGTGTTCTGCGCAACCGCTGCAAAATCCATCCAGTCGCGCTGCCAGTAACGACGGATTTCACCATCAGTGCTGGAGAGGAAGCTTCCCGGCGGGAATTCTTTAATAGAGCGGCAGACCGGAACCAGCGCTTTCATTTCAGACGCCACGTAAAGGTTACCGTGCTCATCATTGCCCATATAGAGCGGAATGATACCGATATGATCGCGACCAATCAGGTACTGCTGTTTAACGCTGTCCCACAGGATGAAAGCGAACATACCCTGCAGGTCATCAAGGAAATCGACGCCTTTTTCCTGATAGAGCGCCAGAATCACTTCGCAGTCGGAGCCGGTCTGAAACGCATAACGATCGCTCAGCTCAGCGCGCAGCGCCTGATGGTTATAAATTTCGCCGTTCACGGCCAGTACGTGGGTGTGGTCAGCGTTATACAGCGGCTGCGCGCCGTTGTTAACGTCAACGATTGAGAGGCGCTCATGCACCAGGATAGCCTTATCATCTGCAAACACCCCGGACCAGTCCGGGCCGCGGTGACGCATCAGACGGGAAGACTCCAGCGCTTTCTTGCGCAGTTCAACAGGATCGCTTTTCAGATCCAGCACACCAAAAATCGAACACATAACTGACTCCTGATCTCACCCTGTGGCGATGTTATTTTGCATTTGTCCGGCAGCCTGCGCTGCGTGATGTATAAGAAAATGCGCTAATTGATGGTGGTTGCGCAAGCAAAATAACGTTTTTATGATAAATAGAGTGTTGCACAGGTGAATAAATTGAATATACACCAAAATAAAGGCTATTTTTTTAGATGATATCTAATAATTTGCCGGTTTAGCTCTTTTTATCATCAGGCGCCAAAAACAGTAACGCCCCGCACACCGGCAGGTGGGCAGGGCGTCAGCAGGTGCACGGCGCCGGTCAGAACAGATCGATATCGGCGACGGAAGGGAAAATCCAGTCGGGTCGGAATGGCATTGCGTCGATATCGCTCAGGGTGGAAACACCAGAGAGCACCAGAATAGTTTCCAGTCCCGCCTGGAAGCCCGCCAGAATATCGGTGCGCAGGTTATCACCCACGATCACTGTCTCTTCAGAGTGCGCATGCATTTTGTTCAGCGCCGCCCGCATAATGTAGGGGCTGGGCTTGCCAACATAAAAAGGCTTACGGCCCGAAATGGTTTCGATACCGGCACAGAGGGCGCCGCAGGCGGGAATAAATCCACGCGCGTGGGTATCCGGATTGGTCGCAATAAAGCGCGCGCCGTTAGCCACAAAAAACGCGGCTTTATGCATCATATCCCAGTTAAACGAGCGGGTTTCACCGACGATAACAAAATCAGGATTGACGTCAGTAATGGTAAAGCCGGCGTTGTAGAGTTCATGAACCAGCGCACCTTCTCCGATCACATACGCTTTTTTCCCCTCCTGACGCCGCAGGAAATCAGCGGTGGCCATGGCTGAGGTATAAAACACCGAGTCAGGAATGTCGACGCCGGCGTTGGAGAAACGGTTGGCCAGATCCTGAGCAGTCTGCGACGGATAGTTAGTCAGCACGACCAGCGGCATGCCTTTTTCCAGGATACGCTGCAGAAATTCATTAGCCCCTTTCACGGCCGTGTTGTCATGCATCAACACGCCATCGATATCACAGATTACGCTTTTAATGGTCATACAAGATCCCGTCAGGCCTGCTCAGGCAGGTTACAATTAATCTTCCAGCAGATGCTGCAGCAGAATGCCATTCAGCATAGCGCGTTTTGCCAGCGCAAACGCCCCAATCGCGGAGCGATGATCCAGCTGTGAGCGCACCACCGGCAGGTTTTTACGAAACTCACGCAGCACCTGCGTATTGATACAGCTCTCGATGGCGGGAAACAACACTTTGTCGGCGTCGGTGATTTCGCCCGCCAGCACCACCTTTTGCGGGTTAAAAAGGTTGATTGCAATGGCAATCGCTTTGCCGAGATAACGCCCCACATACTCAATCACTTCACACGCCAGCGCGTCGCCCTGATTAGCAGCGTGACAGATTTGTGGCATCAGGCAGTTATCCAGCGACAGCGTACTTGGATATCCCTGATTCAGCAGATGGCGTACGCGGTTTTCAATCGCGCCATTTGCGGCGATGGTTTCCAGACAGCCGAAGTTGCCGCAGTGGCAGCGTTCGCCTAACGGATCGACCTGGATATGGCCAATTTCACCCACGTTACCGTTACTGCCGAGAAAAATCTGTCCGTTAGCAATAATGCCGGCACCGGTTCCACGATGCAGCCGCACCAGAATCGAGTCAGCGCAGTCGCGGCTTGCACCGAAGTAGTGCTCAGCCAGCGCCAGACTGCGGATATCATGCCCTACAAAGCTGGTCACGCTGAACCGCTGCTGCAGGCTGGCAACCAGCGGCCAGTGGCTGACGGCAATGTGCGGCATATAGCGGATAATCCCTTTAACCGGATCGACCAGCCCGGGCAGGATCACGGCAATAGCGATCAGCTCATGAATTTTCCGCTGATGCACGTTGATAAACGCGCTGATAGCGTTAAACAGCGCGTTCTCCAGCGTCTCCTGCGTGCGCTCCGGTAGCGGATAATCTTCCTGCGCCAGCGATTTGCCGCTTAGATCAAACAGGGTAAGCGTGGCGTCGTTGCGTCCGAGACGGACGCCGATGGTATGGAAATGACGGGTTTCCGTGATAATGGAGATGGCGCGGCGACCGCCGGTAGAGGCCTGCTGCTCGACCTCTTTGATCAAACCGCGTTCAATCAGCTGACGGGTAATTTTAGTGACACTGGCGGGCGCAAGCTGGCTGAGATCGGCAATCTGAATTCGCGAAATCGGCCCCTGTTGATCGATCAACCGATAAACGGCTGCGCTATTGAGTTGTTTGACAAGATCGACATTTCCTATTTGAGTCTGGCCGCCAGTGGTCATTCAATGCTTACTCGCTGAGGACGCTCTCTCCATTGACGAACGTCTTGATGATTTGATAATCGCGGGTAAAAACAGTGAGGTTGGCGGCTTTTCCTGCTGCTACCGTGCCCAGCTGTTTCTCCACGCCCATGGCTCTTGCCGGATAAAGCGTTGCCATACGTAACGCCTCATCCAGGGCAATGCCGCAATACTCTACGCTGTTCTGCACTGCTTCAATCATTGTCAGTGCTGAACCGCTCAGGGTTCCATGCTCATCCACGCACAGACCATTGCGATAGTATATTGTTTTACCTGCAAAAATGAATTTATCAATCGCAGCACCTGCCGGCGCAGTCGCGTCAGTAACCAGAATCAGCCGTTCGCCTTTGAGACGTTTTGCCATGCGCACGTTAGCGTAATTGACATGTAAGCCATCTGCAATGATGCCGCAGTATACATCAGGCGAATCAAACAGCGCACCGACCAGTCCAGGTTCACGGCCGCTAAAAGGACTCATCGCATTATAAAGATGGGTCGCAAAGGTAATGCCGGCGCTGAAGCCGGCTTTTGCCTCGGCATAGGTCGCATTAGAGTGACCGGCAGAAACGATGATACCGGCTGCGCTGAGCTGACGAATAACCTCGCTGCCTGCCTGTTCAGGCGCCAGCGTGACTTTAGTAATGACATCCGCGTTGGCACAAAGGTAGTCGACCAGTGCGGGATCGGGCTGGCGTATCAGAGCCGGATTGTGCGTTCCTTTTTTCTCCCGGTTGAGCCACGGACCTTCAAGGTGCAAACCCAGCGCCTGATTCTGGCGCGTTGTCAGCCAGGCGCGCATGGTTTCCACCGCCTGCTTCATCAGTTCATCACTGCTGGTAATCAGCGTTGGAAGAAAGCTGGTACAGCCTGACTTTTCATTAGCACGCTGCATTATCTCCAGCGTTTCCACGCTCAGCGCTTCAGGCGAATCGTTGAATTGCACACCGCCGCAGCCGTTGAGCTGCAGGTCGATAAAGCCGGGAGCGATAAACGCGCCGGCCATATCCTGTTGCGGTAGCGCTGCATCCAGCATGGCGCGCGGGCAAACCCGATCAATAATACCGTCCGCGATAACTACCGCGTGATCGTCCAGAATGTCATAGCCGGTAAAAATCCGACCGTTTACTAATGCGTACATTATCTCTCTCCCGGCTGCGCCAGCTGTCAACGACAGCAGGCTTCTACATCGTGCTCTCAGACGCCCTGCATATTTTCCGCTTCAAGCTCGCGGAAATATTTTACCGTTTTAATTTTCAGTTCCATTGTCGCTGGCTCATCACATACCACAACCGCTTTTGGATGCAGCTGCAGACAGCTGATGGTCCACATATGGTTTACGTTGCCTTCTACCGCGGCCTGAAGCGCCAGCGCTTTGACGTGGCCTGTCACCAGGATCATTACCTCTTCGGCATCAAGCAGCGTACCCACGCCAACGGTCAGCGCATATTTAGGGACCTGGCTGACATCGCCATCGAAAAAGCGTGAATTAGCGACACGCGTATCATGCGTCAGCGTTTTTATACGTGTACGCGATGAGAGCGAGGAGGCGGGTTCATTAAACGCAATATGGCCATCATTGCCTACACCACCCATAAACAGGTGGATTTTACCAAACGCACGAATCTTCTCTTCATACTGGCGACATTCTGCGTCAATATCTTCCGCATTGCCATTCAGAAGATTGATGTTTTCTGACGGAATATCAACGTGATCGAAAAAGTTGCGATACATAAAGCTGTGATAGCTTTCCGGGTGCGCTTTCGGCAGACCGACATACTCATCCATATTGAATGTGACAACATGCTTAAAGCTGACCTGGCCCGCTTTGTGCATCTCAATCAGATGCTTGTAAGCTTCCAGCGGCGTGCCGCCCGTAGGCAATCCCAGAACAAAGGGACGCTCAGGGCCTGGGTTAAAGGCGTTAATCCGGTTGACGATATGGCGGGCTGCCCATTTGCCAACCTGAGCAGGTGTAGCCAGCGGAATCAGTCTCATAGTGCACCTCGGTTAAACAGATAAAAAGAATATGCTGTAGCAGCCGTGATCAAGTGTGAATGAGGTTAACGCGTTTATCAGCAAGCTACAGCGAAAAAGAGCGGTTGATATTTTTTATCATAAAATAAGTTTGTGGCAGTGACCAGTATTAAGCGACTTATATTGGCTATTAAGGTGATAAAAGTCACAACTGGAGCGGTTTTAATTTGCGAGGCGAATTAATTTATCTTTACACTGCATCTCGCAGAGAATCGTCTTATCAACACGCCAGGTGCCGGGATAATAAAACCAACCCGTACCAGGGGATACGCCAGTCTCATAGGGGGAGAACAAGGTGAGTATATTAGGCTATTTACAAAAAGTCGGCCGTGCGCTGATGGTGCCGGTGGCCACGCTGCCGGCGGCCGCTATCCTGATGGGGGTAGGCTACTGGATCGATCCCGACAGCTGGGGGGCAGGTAACGCACTGGCGGCACTGCTGATAAAGTCAGGCTCCGCGATTATCGACCATATGTCGGTACTGTTTGCGATTGGTGTCGCGTACGGTATGTCTAAGGATAAAGATGGCGCAGCGGCCCTGACCGGCTTTGTTGGCTTTCTTGTGGTGACCACGCTCTGTTCGCCTGCTGCAGTCGCTATGATCCAGAAAATGCCGCTTGAGCAGGTGCCTGCGGCGTTTGGCAAAATTGAAAACCAATTTGTCGGTATCATGGTGGGTATCCTTTCGGCGGAGATGTATAACCGCTTCAGCCATGTCGAACTGCCTAAAGCGCTCTCTTTCTTCAGCGGGCGTCGCCTGGTACCGATTCTGGTCTCCTTCCTGATGATTGTCGTGGCGTTTATCCTGATGTACGTCTGGCCGGTGATCTTCGGTGGTCTGGTAAGCTTTGGGGAACATATCCAGAAACTGGGTTCTGTCGGGGCGGGGGTATACGCCTTCTTTAACCGACTGCTGATCCCGGTTGGCCTGCACCACGCGCTCAATTCCGTGTTCTGGTTTGATGTTGCGGGTATTAACGACATTCCAAAATTCCTCGGCGGCGCGCAGTCTATTGCTAACGGCAGCGGCATTCCGGGTATTACGGGTCGCTACCAGGCAGGCTTCTTCCCGATCATGATGTTTGGCCTGCCGGGTGCGGCACTGGCTATCTATCACTGCTCGCGTCCTGAGAATCGGGCAAAAGTGGGCGGCATTATGCTGGCAGCCGCTTTCGCAGCATTCTTTACCGGTATCACTGAGCCGCTGGAATTCTCCTTTATGTTCGTGGCCCCGGTGCTCTATGTGATCCACGCGGTACTCACCGGTATTTCCGTGTTTATTGCGGCCAGCATGCAGTGGATTGCCGGCTTTGGCTTCAGCGCCGGCCTGGTAGATATGGTGCTCTCGTCGCGTAACCCGCTGGCGGTGCACTGGTGGATGCTGATCCCGCAGGGCCTGGTCTTCTTCGTGATCTATTACGTCGTCTTCCGTTTCACTATCCGCAAATTTAATCTGCTGACGCCGGGCCGCGAGCTGGCAGCGGATGATGAAACCGATGGTTATGATGTGAATGTCACGCCTGAAAGTAGCGGTGAAACGGCGACTGAATCGCTGGCGCGTCGCTATATTGCTGCCGTCGGCGGCTCTGAAAACCTGACGCATATTGATGCCTGTATCACGCGCCTGCGCCTGAACGTGAAAGATTCCGCACAGGTCAGCGAAGGTGTGGCAAAACGTATCGGCGCTTCAGGCGTTATTCGTCTTAATAAGCAGAGCGTGCAGATTATTGTGGGTACGCAGGCGGAGAGTATCGCTACTGCGATGAAGTCCGTATTGACCAAAGGCCCGGTGGCGGCCGCCAGCGCTGCGCCTGTGGCTAAACCGGTTGTGGCAGCAGCAGCGCCTGCGCCCGCGGCTACACATAAGGCGATTGCCACGCTGCTGGCACCGGTATCAGGTCATGTAGTGGCGCTGGATAAGGTGCCGGATGAAGCGTTCGCCAGCAAAGCGGTAGGTGATGGCCTGGCCATTCAGCCGTCGGATAGCCGCGTGGTGGCACCGATTGCCGGTACCATAGTGAAAATCTTCAATACCAATCACGCCTTCTGTCTGGAAACAGAGAGCGGCGTTGAGATAGTGGTGCATATGGGGCTGGACACCGTTGCGCTGGCAGGGCGCGGTTTTACCCGGCTGGTGGAAGAGGGCGCGACCGTTACCGCTGGCGAGCCGATCCTGGAGATGGATCTGGACTATCTGAACGCTCACGCGCGCTCGATGATCAGTCCGGTGGTGGTCAGCAACAGCGACGACTTCGCAGGTCTTACGCTGCTGGCAACCGGCACGGTCGTTGCCGGCGAAACGCCGCTCTATGAGGTGAAAAACTAACCCCGGGCGTCTAACCGATAAGGCAGGAAGCGATTCCTGCCTTTTTTGTTTTAAAAGCGCCAACAAACGGTTGTTTCCCTTCAGCGCTTTGTGGATCATACTCCGTTACTTCGAGGTAAAATCACCCGTTATTGTTTGAGGATTTTGAGATGAGTGAGGCTGAAGCCCGCCCAACGAACTTTATTCGTCAGATCATCGACGAAGATTTGGCGAGCGGTAAGCACAGTAGTGTGCATACCCGTTTCCCGCCAGAGCCCAATGGTTATCTGCATATTGGCCATGCAAAATCGATCTGCCTGAACTTTGGAATCGCACAGGATTATCAGGGGGAATGCAATCTGCGTTTCGATGATACCAATCCGGTTAAAGAGGATATGGAGTTCGTCGAGTCGATCAAAAATGATGTGCAATGGCTGGGCTTTGAGTGGAGCGGCAACATTCGTTACTCATCCGACTATTTTGATCAGCTGTTTAATTATGCTGTCGAGCTGATCAACAAAGGACTGGCGTACGTTGACGAACTGTCACCCGAGCAGATCCGCGAGTATCGCGGCACGCTGACGGCGCCGGGCAAAAACAGCCCGTATCGCGATCGCAGCGTCGAAGAGAACCTGGCGCTGTTCCGGAAAATGCGCGATGGTGGCTTTGAAGAGGGTAAGGCGTGCCTGCGTGCCAAAATCGATATGGCTTCCAGCTTTATTGTGATGCGCGATCCGGTGCTCTACCGCATTAAGTTTGCCGAGCACCATCAGACCGGTAACAAGTGGTGCATCTATCCGATGTACGATTTCACGCACTGCATCTCCGATGCGCTGGAAGGGATCACGCATTCGCTCTGTACGCTGGAGTTTCAGGATAACCGTCGCCTGTATGACTGGGTGCTGGATAACATCACGATTCCGGTGCATCCGCGGCAGTATGAATTTTCGCGCCTGAATCTGGAATATGCGGTGATGTCGAAGCGCAAGCTGACGCAGCTGGTGAGCGAGAAGCGGGTTGAAGGCTGGGACGATCCGCGCATGCTGACCGTTTCAGGCCTGCGCCGTCGTGGTTACAGCGCGGCATCAATTCGTGAGTTCTGCCGCCGCATCGGTATCACCAAACAGGACAATATCGTTGAGATGGCTTCGCTGGAGTCATGCATTCGTGACGACCTCAACGAAAATGCGCCGCGTGCTATGGCCGTGCTCGACCCGCTTAAAGTCGTGATTGAAAACCTGCCTGCCGGGCATGATGAGATCATCACCATGCCAAACCATCCTAACCGGCCGGAGATGGGAACGCGCGACGTGCCTTTCAGCCGCGAAGTGTGGATCGATCGCGCAGATTTCCGTGAAGAAGCTAACAAGCAGTATAAGCGTCTGGTACTGGGTAAAGAAGTGCGCCTGCGTAACGCTTATGTGATTCGCGCTGAGCGCGTGGCAAAAGATGAGGCGGGCAACATCACCTGCATCTATGCAACCTGCGATGTGGATACGCTGAGCAAAGACCCGGCTGATGGCCGCAAAGTAAAAGGGGTGATCCACTGGGTCTCCGCAATTCATGCGCTGCCCGCTGAGTTCCGCCTCTATGATCGTCTGTTCAGCGTGCCTAACCCGGGCGCGGCAGAGGATTTCCTCGCGACTCTGAATCCGGACTCGCTGCAGATCAAGCAGGGCTTTGTGGAGCCAGGACTGCGCGAAGCGGCAGCAACCTCGCCATACCAGTTCGAGCGTGAGGGCTACTTCTGCGCGGACAGCGTCTACTCGCAGCCATCAGCGCTGGTATTTAACCGCACGGTAGGCCTGCGTGATACCTGGGCGAAGATCGGCAGCGAATAATAACCGCTTCCGGCATCATAAAATTATATAAGGGCGAGTATTCGCCCTTTTTTATTATCCTCTTTTGCTCCCCGGCAACCATTTATTCTGCGTTAAATAAAATCGAGCTGGTATGCGGGTTTACGACTTGTCTGACTTTAAAAAAATTAACGCATTTGACCGTGTTAAATCCTTTTTTTCAGGTAGGCTATGCGCACTCCGGACTTGGTCTGTGGCTAGCAAAAAGGGAAAAATAATGACAAGCCTCGCTCAGGAAGCCAAACATAGCGTTGTGGTTTTACATCAGCTCATTGAACGTATTTTTAATCATGCGGATGTCAGCAACGATACCATGGGGCTGCTGCTGTCGCATTTCCATCCTGATTTCCGGATGGTTACGCCACAGGGCAGACAGCTGAATCTGAATGACGTTGAAGATCTTTTTCGCCGCCTGTGCGGACAGCGTGAAGGAATGCGCATCGCGACCAGCGAACATGCAATCATTTCTGAGCAGCAAAAAGAGGTCACCATTCAGTATCGCGAACTGCAGATACTGAACGGCGAGAGCCACAGCCGTATTTCGCTGGCGGTGCTGGACTGCACAACGGAAAATCCGCGCTGGCGCTATCTGCAGGAGACACTGGTCGCCTGAACTGCAGCAACAAAAAAACCGGTGCCTGCACCGGTTTTTTTATTTTGCAGCGTAGCTGACGTTATTTATCGTTATGCAGCGTTTCATCTTCCCGGCAGTCACCCACTTCGCAGTGACCATACAGATAGAGGCTATGGTTAGTAAGCTTAATGCCGTGGCGGGTCGCGATTTCGCGCTGGCGCGTTTCGATCGACTCATCGCTGAACTCAATCACTTTACCGCAGTCCAGGCAGATAAGATGATCGTGATGCTGCTGCTGCGTTAATTCAAAAACGGACTTGCCGCCTTCGAAGTTATGACGGGTTACAATGCCCGCGTCGTCAAACTGGTTCAGAACGCGATATACCGTGGCCAGACCAATCTCTTCGCCCATATCGATCAGGCGTTTGTACAAATCTTCCGCACTGACGTGATGGCACTGGGGTTCCTGAAGCACTTCCAGAATCTTTAATCTGGGCAGCGTGACTTTCAGGCCAGCCTTTTTCAATGCGGAATTGTTGTCAGTCATGCGGATATTGTCCTGTTACTTTGCTAGTCATTTGCGGCTTAACAGCCTTGAATGTGTGGTTAACGCGCATTCTCATTTGCGTCTCATTATAGAACCGGGGCAGGCGAATAGAAACCAGGCAAATGCTAAAGAAATCACCAGAGGCGGGAGTAACGCTCTTGCTGTCGCCGGCGGGATTATACAGTGCTGGGTTCTCAGTTCACTCAGCCTCAGCCTGCTGACAGAGGAATAAGCCGTTAACCGTTGCGGGTATTCTACAGAATTGCAGGGAAAAGTTAAAAAAGCGTAGCTATTATTTTTATAGGCAATTCCGTTACCCGATGTTAACCGTGCCTGCATCGGGTAACGGCAACACATTATGCCTCAATAATTTCTTTAAGCTGCAGCTCATCAAAAATCTGCTTCACCCAGCCCTCGACGCGCGCATTCGTCAGCTCTGGCTGACGATCTTCATCGATGGCGAGCCCGAGGAAATGCTTCTCATCGGCCAGACCTTTAGAGGCTTCAAAGTGGTAACCTTCAACAGGCCAGTGGCCCACGATGATTGCGCCATTTGGCTCAATAATGTCGCGAATCGTACCCAGCGCATCGCAGAAGTACTCGGCATAATCTTCCTGGTCGCCACAGCCAAACAGCGCAACCAGCTTGCCATTGAAGTCAATCTCTTCCAGCGTCGGGAAAAAGTCATCCCAGTCGCACTGCGCCTCACCATAATACCAGGTAGGAATACCCAGCAGCAGAATATCAAACGCTTCCAGATCTTCTTTCGTGCTCTTAGCAATGTCATGCACTTCGGCGACATCTTTACCCAGTTGTTTCTGGATCATCTTTGCAATGTTTTCAGTGTTGCCGGTATCGCTGCCGAAGAAAATGCCTACGATTGCCATGGGTTAGGTAGCCTCTTAAATCCTGAATGTGAGAGTAAGTCAACAGACTATACAGATAAGCGAATGATAGCAGACCCTGAAAAAGCGCGGAACGCGCAAAGCGCAGAGTTTGTGTTCCAGTGTGCGGTCTGCATAAATTATATGAGTTTGAGCTGCGTCAGCAGCATCTGCTCAATCAGCTCGCTGCGGCTGATATTTTGCTGCTCAGCCAGCGTATTGAGCGCGTCAACCGCTTCGCCGGACATTTTGAGCTCCACGCGCCGTAGCCCACGAACCTTATCGCGTTTAAGCTGATTGCGCTTATTAATGCGCAGCTGCTCATCGCGCGACAGCGGGCTGGTTTTCGGGCGGCCCGGTCGTCGCTCGTCTGCAAAGAGATCAAGCGTGGTACGGTCTGTCTGTTCTTTTGCCATGATTTGCGAAACTGAGTGGGCGCGAACGGCGCCGCGCGATTAAACACATTATCGGCCAGCCACAGTGTCTGACCACCGTGGCAAAATTTTAGCGCGACATCATACTCCAGCGTCAGACGTGACGCCAATCTTAAACATAGCGCAGTAAGCTTTTGCTTTCAGAGCGTAAAAAAGCGCCGCACGGCACGTAACACGGCATCAGGCTTCTCTGCATGCACCCAGTGCCCGGCACCGGCAATGACCTGCGCCCGCGCCTCAGGAAACTGGGCCAGCAGCGCGGCCCGATAGTGATTATCCAGATAAGGAGAGTCGCCGCCGCGAATAAACAGCGCCGGATGAGCCGAGGCGGGAATAGGTTCCCAGCCCGATATCGTCGCGTAGTTATCCCATAATACCGGCACGTTGAACCGCCATTCTCCTTCAGCAAAGGACTTCAGGATAAACTGAATGATCCCCTCTTCAGGGATAAACTGTCGCATCACCGCTGCGGCTTCACTGCGGCGCGTCACGCCGGCGGCGGATACCGCGCGAATCGCCGCAAAGATCTCATCGTGCCGGCGCGTCTGATAGTCAACGGGAGCGATATCAATCAGCACCAGCTTGCCAACGCGTTCAGGCGCCAGCGCACTCAGTGCCATAGCGATTTTGCCCCCCATCGAGTGGCCAATCACATCAACCTGCGTGATCTGCTGCGCATCCAGTGTATCAACCATATCCTGCGCCATTGCAGCATAGCTCATGCTGTTGCTGCGCGCCGATAAACCGTGGTTGCGCACATCCACCTGCAGCGTAGTACGCGCATCGGCTACGCCACGCGCCAGCCCGCCAAGGTTATCCAGGCTGCCGAACAGGCCATGGATAAGCAAAACCGGTGCGCTGTGAGAATCAGATTGTGCAGTTTGCAGACGGGCATTCAAAATCATGGCTAAAGTTCTTACAGTTGAGAGCGTGGGTTAGGGTATCATGATTCTACCTGTCCGGGTGGCGGTCGCCAGGTATTAGGGCATATTCTGACTTTTGCCCGTAAACGTTGCCAGCGCTATCAGCTATTGCGGATTTAACTTTATAATCAATATGTCAGATCCCAGGCTCTCTGCGTGCCCGCTACCGGTAAGGGCGTTGCAGAATGCGGGATTCTGCTAGTTGCCAGACTCGTACGGAATAAGATGAAAACGATTGAAGTTGACGAAGAACTCTACCGTTATATTGCCAGCCACACGCAGCACATCGGTGAAAGCGCCTCAGACATACTGCGTCGCATGCTGAAATTTACCGCCAGCTCGCGCGCTGCAGCAGCGCCAGCAGTAACGGCCCCGGTAAAAGAGGCGACAGCAGCAGCAGAGCCTGAAGCGCGTCCGCAGGACCGCGTGCGTGCCATGCGCGAGCTGATGCTGTCAGATGAGTATGCCGAGCAGAAAAAAGCGGTTAACCGCTTTATGCTGATTTTGTCAACGCTCTATCGTCTCGATCCTGATGCATTTGCCGATGCTACCGCATCGCTGCAGGGACGTACGCGCGTCTATTTTGCCGGTGATGAGCATACGCTGCTGCAAAATGGCACGCATACCAAACCTAAGCATGTGCCAGGTACACCTTACTGGGTCATCACAAACACCAATACAGGCCGTAAATGCAGCATGGTGGAGCACATCATGCTGGCTATGCAGTTCCCTCCGGAGCTGACAGAGAAAGTTTGCGGCACCATTTAAACTGAAGCGTCAGGGAGAAGCGCCAATGGCCAATCACCCCCGTGCCGGGCAGCCTGCCCAGCAGAGCGATTTGATTAACGTTGCACAATTAACCTCGCAGTATTACGTCCTGAAGCCGGATGCGGCTAACCCGGACCATGCGGTGAAATTTGGCACATCTGGCCACCGCGGCAGCGCGGGACGTCACAGCTTCAATGAAGAGCACATTCTGGCTATCGCACAGGCGATCGCCGAAGAGCGCAAAAAGAACGGTATTACGGGTCCATGCTACGTGGGCAAAGATACGCACGCGCTCTCTGAGCCCGCTATTCTGTCAGTACTGGAAGTGCTGGCGGCGAACGGTGTGGATGTCATCGTGCAGCAGGATAACGGCTACACGCCAACGCCCGCTATCTCCAATGCTATTCTGGAGCATAACAAACGCGGCGGCGCGCAGGCTGACGGCATTGTGATCACCCCTTCACACAATCCACCGGAAGATGGCGGCATTAAATACAATCCGCCAAACGGTGGGCCGGCTGATACCAACGTCACAAAAGTGGTGGAAGATCGCGCTAACCAGTTGATCAAAGGCGGTCTGCAGGATGTGAAACGTCTGCCGCTGGATCAGGCGTGGCAGAGCGGCCACATTGTTGAGCAGGATCTGATTCAGCCTTATGTTGAAGGACTGGCGCAGGTTATCGACTTCCCGGCGATTCAGAAAGCGGGACTGAAAATTGGCGTAGATCCGCTTGGCGGCTCAGGTATGGCTTACTGGCAGCGTATCGCTGAGCATTACAACCTCGATCTGACCATCGTTAATGACGCTATCGACCAGACCTTCCGCTTCATGCATCTGGATAAAGATGGCGTGGTGCGCATGGACTGTTCATCAGAGTGCGCGATGGCGGGTCTGCTGGCGTATAAAGACAAGTTTGATCTGGCCTTCGGCAACGATCCCGATTATGACCGTCACGGTATTGTCACGCCAGCTGGCCTGATGAATCCAAACCACTACCTGGCCGTCGCTATCAACTATCTTTTCCAGCATCGTCCGCAGTGGGGTAGTGATGTTGCCGTGGGCAAAACGCTGGTCTCCAGTGCGATGATCGACCGCGTGGTTAATGATATCGGGCGCAAGCTGGTAGAAGTACCGGTGGGCTTTAAGTGGTTCGTTGATGGCCTGTTCGACGGCAGCTTTGGCTTTGGCGGCGAAGAGAGCGCGGGGGCTTCCTTCCTGCGTTTTGATGGTTCAGCCTGGTCAACGGATAAAGATGGCATTATTCTCTGCCTGCTGGCCGCTGAAATCACGGCGGTGACCGGTAAAAATCCGCAGCAGCACTATGATGAGCTGGCGGAGCGCTTTGGTGCGCCAAGCTACAATCGTCTGCAGGCGTCTGCGACCTCGGCACAGAAAGCCGCGCTGTCAAAGCTGTCACCAGAGATGGTCAGCGCTGATACGCTGGCGGGCGATCCGATTACCGCACGCCTGACGGCTGCTCCGGGTAACGGCGCATCTATTGGCGGACTGAAAGTCATGACGGAGAACGGCTGGTTTGCCGCGCGTCCGTCCGGCACTGAAGATGCTTACAAGATTTACTGCGAAAGCTTCCTTGGCGCTGAGCATCGCGAGCTGATTGAGAAAGAAGCGGTGGAAATTGTCAGCGAAGTTCTGAAGAACGCCTGAGGGTGATACCGTGAAAAGGGCCGCTGCTGCGGCCTTTTTTTATGGCATAAAACGGTAGCCGATACCGGTTTCCGTCAGCAGGTGAGCAGGCTGCGTCGGGTTTTCTTCGAGCTTCTGACGCAGGTGGCCCATATAGATGCGCAGATAGTGGCTGTGTTCCACCGCATTGGGGCCCCAGACCTGATTCAGCAGCTGGCGCTGCGTCAGCACCTTGCCGGCGTTATTCAGCAGCAGACTGAGCAGGCGAAACTCGGTTGGCGTCAGATGCACTTCCTGACCGCTGCGGGTGATACGGCGTGCAGCAAGGTCAACGCAGACTTCACCAAACAGCACGCGCGCATCGGGCTGACTGCCCTGATGACGACGTAAAGCCACCCGCACCCTGGCCAGCAGTTCGCCAATGCCAAACGGTTTTGTCAGATAATCATCCGCACCCGCGTCCAGCGCTGCGATCTTATCCTGCTCGTCACTGCGGGCTGAAAGCACAATAACCGGCATAGTGCTCCACTGGCGTACTTCACGAATAAACGCGATGCCATCACCGTCAGGCAGGCCGAGATCGAGGATCGCCAGATCGGGCTTGCGCGTTGCCGCTTCAATCAGACCACGCTGCAGCTGTTCAGCTTCGACAATTTTTACGCCTTCGCTCTCTAACGCCAGGCGTACAAAACGGCGGATCTCTTTTTCATCTTCCACAATCAAAATGGTTGTCACGTGGGCTCCTGCGACACGGTTTTCTCTACTTTAGCAATAAACCGCAGCGGCGTCCGCGCAGCGATTTACCCCAATAAAATAACCCGTTATTCACACTGTTGTAACGCCATTCTTTGAAGCGGAAAAATGGTCAAAAAAAGTTCAGAATAAGTGGTCTGATGAGTAGCAAAAGTGAGCAGCCAGGAGTAATATTTGCGGCAGATCACACTTTACAACAGATTGCTCAGGAGGAACGCAATGGATAAACGCTATTCACTGCCAAAAATCGTTATACGGCGCACGCTGGTGCTGATTGCAGGCGTTGCGGCGCTTCCTTTTATGCTATTCCGCCGCGATCGTGCGCGTTTTTATAGCTACCTGCACCGCATCTGGTGCAAAACCAGTACCCAGCCGGTATGGCTGGCGCAGTCCGAAATCGCTGGCGGTATTTACTGGTAACAGAGTTTTTCTGACTGAGGCGGACGCTTTTACCCGAAGCGGCCGCTTTTTTTGACAAAATTTTCCTTATAGCGCCTGCTACATCCTGCCATTCATCGTCATTTGCGCTACACTTAAACCTCTACAAGATTCTGGAGGTTGTACAAGTATGAGCGAGAAAATTCCTGTCGGCATCAGTGCCTGCCTGCTCGGGGATAGCGTCCGATTTGATGGCGGCCACAAGCGTTTTGCCTTTGCAACGGACGAACTCGCGCAATTTGTGCGCTACGAGCCCGTCTGTCCTGAGATGGCTATCGGCCTGCCCACACCGCGTCCGGCATTGAGGCTGGTGAAGCAAGGCGACGATCAGATCCATATCTGTTTCAGCAAAGATGACAATCAGGAAGTCACCAGCGAAATGCGCAGCTGGTCAGCGGAGCGCGTCAAATCGCTGCACCATCTTTGCGGCTATATTCTCTGCGCCAAATCACCCAGCTGCGGTCTGGAGCGGGTGCGCGTTTACGATCCTGCCACAAACAATAATCGCAAATCGGGCATCGGCATCTTTACCTCTTTTTTACAGCAGGAGATGCCCTGGCTGCCGCTGGAAGAGGATGGCCGCCTGCACGATCCGGTTCTGCGCGAAAACTTCACCGGGCGCGTATTTGCGCTGCATGAGTTCAACGAAATGTGGCGCAGCGGACTGACGCGGCACAAACTGATCGCCTTTCACAGCCGGTACAAACTGCTGCTGCTGTCGCACGCGCAGGATGCCTATCGCGAACTGGGACGCTTTGTGGCCGCTATGGATAAATGGGCGTCGCTGGAAGAGTATGCGTTTGAGTACCGTAACCGGCTGATGCAGCTAATGTCGCATCGCGCATCGCGCCGCAATCATACTAATGTGCTGATGCATGTACAGGGCTATTTCCGGCCAAAACTCAGCTCTCCTCAGCGTCAGGAACTGGCGCAGCTGATCGATCGCTATCGCTGTGGCGTTCAGCCGCTGCTGGCCCCTATTACTATGCTGAAACACTACATGGCTGAGTATCCGCATCCCTGGCTGGCGCAGCAGCGCTATTTCGATCCCTACCCGGAAGCACTGCGCCTGCGTTACGGACAATAAGGACAAGGCCCCATGACCACACACCTGCTCTGGCTGCGCAACGATCTGCGTATTAACGATAACAGCGCGCTGGCTGCAGCGTGTCATGATAAAAAGGCTGACGTCATGGCGCTGTTTATCGCCACGCCGAAACAGTGGCGGCAGCACAGCATGTCAGCAAAACAGGCGACCTTTATTCATCAGAACCTGTGTGAGCTGCAGCAGGCGCTGGCGGAACGCGGCATTCCGCTGCATTTTCATCAGTGCGATGATTTTGCTGCTTCGGTTAATTACCTGAGCGACTTCTGCAAAACGCATCGGGTGGATGCGCTGTTTTACAACTATCAGTATGAAATTAACGAGCGCGAGCGCGACGCTGCCGTCGAAAAACAGCTGGATGAGCAGGGTATTACATGTCAGGGATTTGATGACAGCCTGCTGCTGCCGCCGGGTAGCGTGCAGACCGGCAATAATACGACGTTCAAAGTCTTCACGCCGTTCAGCAAAGCGTTTGTAAAACGGCTGCAGCAGGGGATGCCAGAGTGCCATAGCGCTCCTGCCGCGCGCGGTGATGCGCCGCTGAACAGCCTGAAAAAGATCCCCGCATTTGATTATCCGACTGAAAAACCCGATGAAAAGCTGTTTCCGGCCGGCGAACAGGCGGCGTTAAAACGCCTGCGCGCCTTCGCCAGACAGCCGGTACTGGATTATCCCTTAGAGCGCGATACACCTGCCAGCGACGGGACCAGCCAGCTGTCAGCCTATCTCTCAACCGGCGTACTCTCACCCCGGCAGTGTCTGCATCGGATTGTGAAAGAGCATGCTGATGCGCTGAAAGGAGGAAAAGCCTTTACCTGGATCAGTGAGCTGATCTGGCGGGAATTCTATCGCCATCTGATCGTGGCCTATCCGGCGCTCTGTAAACATCAGCCGTTTATCGACTGGACCCATCACGTCAGCTGGCAGAAAGACAGCGCCCATTTTGATGCCTGGAAAGCGGGCAAAACCGGCTATCCCATCGTTGATGCAGGTATGCGCCAGATGAACAGCATTGGCTGGATGCACAACCGGCTGCGCATGATCACCGCCAGCTTTCTGGTAAAAGATCTGCTTATCGACTGGCGGCAGGGCGAGCGTTACTTTATGGAACAGCTGATTGACGGTGATTTCGCTGCTAACAACGGCGGCTGGCAGTGGGCAGCCTCTACCGGCACCGATCCCGTTCCCTATTTCCGTATCTTCAACCCGACAACCCAGGGTGAACGGTTCGATAAGCAGGGCGCATTTATCCGGCAGTGGCTGCCGGAGCTGAAAGATGTGCCCGACAGCGATATTCATCAGCCGCACGTCTGGGCGAAGAAAAATAACAAGAAACTCGATTATCCCCTGCCAATCGTGGAACATAAGGCGGCACGCAAAAAGACATTAGACGCCTTTGAACGCGCACGCGGCGCGGCCTGAGGCGATGACGGAGCCTTTATGAATAACATTGAGCTGGAAAAGATCGTTAACCAGCAGCTAAACAGCAGCGCGTTTAGCGACTATGCACCTAACGGACTGCAGGTTGAGGGACGCAGTGAAGTCAGAAGAGTGGTTACCGGCGTTACGGCCTGCCAGGCGCTGCTGGATGAAGCGGTAAAGCGGAATGCCGATGCCGTTCTGGTACACCACGGCTATTTCTGGAAAAACGAAGCCCCGGCAATAAAAGGCATGAAACGACAGCGTCTGCGCACGCTGCTGGCTAACGATATTAATCTCTATGGCTGGCATCTGCCGCTGGATGCGCATCCGCAGCTGGGGAATAACGCGCAGCTGGCGCGCCTGTTTGATATCGACGTCAGGGGTGAAATCGAGCCGCTGCTGCCCTGGGGTGAGCTGCGCACGCCGCTCAGCGGCAGCGACCTGGCAGAAAAAATCGCGCAGCGCCTGGGACGCACGCCGCTGCACTGCGGTGATAACGCACCCGCGCTGATCAAACGCGTGGCCTGGTGCAGCGGCGGTGGTCAGGGCTTTATCGACAACGCGGCCGCGGCCGGCGTTGACGCCTTTATTACGGGCGAAGTCTCTGAGCAGACCATTCACAGCGCGCGCGAACAGGGGCTGCACTTTTTCGCCGCGGGCCATCACGCGACCGAGCGCGACGGTATCAAAGCGCTGGGTGAGTGGCTGGCGCAGCATTACCACCTCGATGTTACCTTTATCGATATCGACAATCCTGCCTGATTTTTCTCTCTCTGCGTCCGCTCGCCGGGCGCAAACTGGTTGACACATCTCCGCCACTTTTGCATAACCTATTGAACCTGAGCAGCTATGTGAAAGGTTTATCGTGCCGCAGCACGTCTGCCGGCGCGCGTTATTCACGATCGGGAGGTGGGTTTTGCAACAGGCACGTTGTTATTTACTGGGAGAGCGGGCGGTTGTACTGGAACTGGCGCCGCCGGTTTCGCTCGCCAGTCAGCAGCGCATCTGGGGATTATGTGAACGACTGCAGCAGGATGAGCAGGTGCAGGAGGTGATCCCCGGTATGAACAACCTCACGCTGATACTGCGCGAGTCACAAATTGATGCGCAGGACGCCATTGAGCGTCTGCAGCGCTGGTGGGAAGAGGGTGAAGAGCAGCTGCAGAATAATCCCCGGCTGATTGAGATCCCGGTGGTGTATGGTGGCAGTGCCGGACCCGATCTGTCAGAAGTGGCAGATCGCGCCGGGCTGACGCCGCCGCAGGTGGTAGAGCTGCACAGCAGCGCAGACTACATTGTCTATTTTCTTGGCTTCCAGCCTGGTTTCCCCTATCTGGGCGGCCTGGATACGCGACTGCATACGCCGCGTCGCGCCGAGCCGCGCGTGGCCGTCCCGGCTGGTTCAGTGGGGATTGGCGGCAGTCAGACCGGTATCTATCCGCTGGCTGCCCCCGGCGGCTGGCAGCTGATTGGCCATACGCCACTCAGCCTGTTTGATCCGCTTAAGCAGCCGCCCACGCTGATGCGCCCCGGCGATCGCGTTCGGTTTGTGCCGCAGAAGGAGGGCATATGCTGAATATTTTACGCGCCGGGTTAATGACCTCGGTACAGGATCGCGGGCGGCACGGCTGGCGTCAGCTGGGCGTCAGCCTGAGCGGTGCGCTGGATGAGCCCTCCATGCGTACCGCAAATATGCTGGTGGGTAACAGCGAGAACAGCGCGGTACTGGAGATTGTGCTGGGTCAGTTCAGGGCGGAGTTTCAGCGCGACGGCTGGTTTGCGCTGACGGGAGCCGCCTGTAACGCTGAGCTGGATGGCAAGCCGGTCTGGACCGGATGGCGCCTGCCGGTGCGGCGTGGTCAGGTTCTTACGCTATCCATGCCAACCAGCGGCATGCGCAGTTATCTGGCGGTAAACGGCGGGTTTGCGGTAGCAGAAATGCTGGGCTCGCACAGCACCGATCTGAAAGCTGCGTTTGGCGGCTGGCAGGGCCGCAGGCTGCAGGATGGCGATCGTCTGCCGCTGGGCGAGCCAACCCGCCGCTTCAGCCAGCCGGCGGGCGTGCGCCAGCTGCTGTGGGGGAACCGCATTCGTGCGCTGCCGGGTCCGGAATATAGCGAATTTACCCAGGAGGCGCAGGAGGCATTCTGGCGTAACCCGTGGAAATTGAGCCCGCAGAGTAACCGTATGGGATATCGCCTGCAGGGCGACAGCCTGCAGCGGACCGCCACGCGCGATCTGCTCTCACATGGTCTGGTGCCTGGCGTGGTGCAGGTGCCGCCAAACGGTCAGCCTATTGTGCTGATGGCGGATGCACAGACCACCGGCGGCTATCCGCGGATCGCCTGCATTATCGAGGCGGATATTTATCAGCTGGCGCAAATCCGGCTCGGCGAACCGATTCACTTTATTCCGTGCACGCTGGAAGAGGCGCTGCTGGCGAAACAGCAGCAGCAGCGCGCGCTGGATCAGATAGCCTGGGGGCTTACGCATGAAAATTGATCTGAATGCCGATCTCGGCGAAGGCAGCAGCAGCGATCGGGAACTGCTGATGCTGGTAAGCTCTGCCAATATCGCCTGCGGTTTTCACGCCGGTGATGCGCAGACCATGCTGCAGTCGGTGCGCTGGGCCAATGCGTCAGGGGTGGCGATTGGCGCTCATCCGGGCTTTCCCGACCGCGAGAACTTCGGTCGCACGGCGATGCAGCTGCCGCCGGAGACAGTCTATGCCCAGATGATCTATCAGATTGGCGCGCTGAAAAGCATGACGGAAAGTGAAGGCGCGCGGCTGTTTCACGTTAAGCCGCACGGCATGCTTTATAACCAGGCCGCCGCCGATCCGCAGCTCGCTGACGCGATTGCCCGGGCAGTACGGGCGGTGGATGCTCAGCTTATTCTGGTTGGCCTGGCGGGCAGCGAGCTGATTGCGGCAGGTGCCCGGTATGGCCTGCGCACCCGCGAAGAGGTGTTTGCCGATCGCGGCTATCTGGCGAGCGGGGCGCTGGTGCCGCGCAGCCAGCCAGGCGCGCTGATTGAGGATGCCGGCCAGGCGCTGGCGCAGACGCTGGCTATGGTAAAGCAGCAGCAGGTGCAAAGCGTGAGCGGTGAGTGGGTCGCCGTCAACGCGGAGACGGTCTGCCTGCACGGTGATGGCGCACACGCGCTGCAGTTTGCCCGTACGCTGCGTGCCGCGTTTGCTGCTGAGCAGATTGCCGTCAGCAGCGCATAACGTCCCTTTTTCGCCCGGCCTGCTACGGCCGGGCTTTTTTGTTTTCAGTGAGGAAAATCATGGAAAACGTTGTCAACCTCTGGCCCCTGCTGGGGATCCTGGCCATCATTATTGGCTTTTTATTACGCTTTAATCCGGTGCTGGTGGTAATCGTCGCGGGCTTTGTTACTGGCCTCGCGGCGCAGATGCCGCTCGGCGACATTCTGGAAAAACTCGGTTCCGGCTTTCTCAATACGCGCAATCTGCCGCTGATCCTGCTGCTGCCGCTGGCGGTAATCGGATTGCTGGAACGCCACGGGCTGAAAGAGCGTGCCCAGAGCTGGATTGCGCAGATCAAAACTGCCACCGCCGGCCGTCTGCTTATCGTTTATCTGTTTGTGCGCGAAGCAACCGCCGCGCTGGGGCTGACCAGCCTGGGCGGCCATCCGCAGATGGTGCGTCCGCTGCTGGCACCGATGGCGGAGGGGGCGACGGAGAACCGCTATGGTGAGGTTTCGCCGGAGATACGTCACCGGCTGCGCGCCATGTCTGCCGCAACGGATAACGTCGGCCTTTTCTTTGGTGAGGATATCTTTGTCGCGTTCGGCGCGATTATCTTTATGCATAACTTTATGCAGGAATCAGCCGGCATTACCACCGAGCCGCTGCATATTGCGCTGTGGGGCATCCCGACCGCGCTGTGCGCCTTTCTTATCCACTCGGCCCGGCTGGTGCGGCTGGATCGCCAGCTGTCGCGTGAGCTGGGTGCGCTGAATCAGCAGGCGCTGCACGCCAGGGAGGAGAAGTAATGTTTCAGCAACAATATCTGATGTGGCTGGCAGGGGCGATTCTGCTGGTGGTGGCGCTGCTCTCCTGGGGAGACCGCGCCAATCCGCGCCGTCTGACCACCGGTCTCTTCTGGGCGCTCTATGGCCTGATTTTTCTGATTGGTGATGGCGCTTATCAGCTGGCAGGGCAGTGGGCCGGCGACGCTGAGCTGGGCCGCCGCTGGCTGCATATTGCCACCGGGGTGGTCGTGGTTGTGATGGCGCTGATCGCCGGCTGTGGTGGGGTACGCCTCGGGCGCTATCATCAGCGTACGGATGAGGAGAAACAGGCCAGCGCCAGACGGCTGGGCAATAAGCTGTTCTTACCCGCCCTGGCGATACCGCTGGTTACGGTGATTGGCGTACTGGCGTTTAATCATATTCCCGGACTGCAGGAGCAGGTGTTTGGCGCGGGCAACCACGCTACGCTGGTGACGCTGTTTTCAATGATGGTGGGCTGTATTCTGGGCTGGCTGATTGCACTGGCGTTTACGCGGGAAAAGCCGCTGCAGTCGATGCAGGAGACACGGCGCCTGCTGGATGCGGTAGGCTGGGCGTTTATTCTGCCGCAGATCCTCGCCACGCTGGGGTTGCTGTTTACCAGCGCCGGCGTCGGCAGCGCGATTTCGCATCTCACTGAACACTATCTGGCGGTGGATAACCGGCTGATTGCGGTGGCGGTCTATGCCGGAGGAATGGCGCTGCTGACGATGGTAATGGGCAACGCCTTTGCCGCGTTCCCGATTGTGACGGCCGGCGTCGGCATCCCGATTCTGGTGCTGCAGCATGGCGGAAACCCGGCCGTCATGGCGGCGATCGGCATGTTTTCCGGCTACTGCGGGACGCTGATGACACCGATGGCAGCAAACTTCAACATCGTGCCCGCGCGCCTGCTGGAGCTGCCGGATAGGAATGCGGTGATCAAGGCTCAGGTTCCTACCGGTGTACTACTCTTGTTAGTGAATATTTTCCTGCTCTACTTCCTGATGTTTTTGTGAGGCAGTAATGAAAACGGTGTTGTTAACGGCTTTTGAGCCGTTTGGCGGTGAGCGTCTCAATCCTTCCTGGGAGGCGGTGCGCGACTTTGACGGTAAAATGCTGGCTGGCGTGCGGGTAGTGGTACGCCAGCTGCCGGTGGTGTTTGCAACCTGCGGTGCGGTGCTGACTGACGCGCTGACTACGCTGCAGCCCGATGGCATTCTCTGCGTGGGGCAGGCGGGCGGTCGCTGCGATATTACGCTGGAGCGGGTAGCGATCAATATTCACGATGCGCGTATCCCCGATAACCAGCAGCAGCAGCCGGTGGATGAGCCGGTCGTAGCGGGAGGCCCGGCGGCCTACTTTGCCACGCTGCCCATTAAAGCGATAGTCGCCTCGCTGCGGGAGGCAGGCATTCCCGCCTCGGTTTCGCAAACGGCCGGCACCTTTACCTGCAACAGCGTGATGTACTCTCTGCTGCACTGGCTGCACACCCACGGCAGTCCGGCACGCGGCGGATTTATGCACATTCCCTGGATGCCGCAGCAGGCGGTGAATCATCCTGGCGCGCCGAGCATGTCCGTTAGCAGCGTGACGCAGGCGCTGGAGATCGCCATTCAGGTCATGATGAACACCCATGACGACATCCGTGTTGCGGGTGGCGCAACACACTAATCAGGAGTCTGTATGCCAGAGGGACCGGAGATCCGCCGGGCGGCGGATCAGCTGGAAGCCGCTATCGTGGGCAAGCCCCTTACCGATGTGTGGTTTGCTTTTCCATCGCTGAAAACCTATGAGCCCGCCTTGCTGGGCGAAACGGTTAACGCTATTGAAACGCGCGGTAAAGCGCTGCTGACCCACTTCTCTAATGGCCTGACGCTTTACAGTCACAATCAGCTCTACGGCGTCTGGCGGGTCGTTGCCGCAGGCACGCAGCCCGCGACCACCCGGCAGCTGCGGGTGCGGCTGGAGAGCGCCGATAAAGCCATTCTGCTTTACAGCGCGTCTGATATTGAACTGCTGAATGCGGACACGCTCGGTGCACACCCGTTTCTGCAGCGCGTCGGGCCGGATGTGCTGGATGCCACGCTGACCGTCACGGAGGTGCGCGAACGCCTGCTTTCGCCGCGGTTCCGGCGCCGGCAGTTCAGCGGCCTGCTGCTGGATCAGGCTTTTCTGGCCGGGCTGGGTAACTATCTGCGGGTGGAGATCCTGTGGCACGCCGGACTGCGCGCGCAGCACCGGGCGCAGGATCTGGATGACGCTCAGCTCGACAAGCTCAGTGACGCGCTGCTGGCGATCCCGCGTCTCTCTTACAAAATGCGTGGCAGCATGAAGAAGTATCATGAAGAGGCGGCGTTTCGCTTTGAAGTCTTTCACCGGCAGGGCAAAAAGTGCCGGCGCTGCGGTACGCTGATTGAGAAAGGCGTGCTCTCATCACGTCCTTTTTACTGGTGTCCGGGGTGCCAGCTGTAGCCAGACGTGGGCAGATTGCGGGCAAAAGAAAAGGGCAGAAGAATCTGCCCTTTTTTATGGCGTGACGGCGCTTATTTTTTCAGCGCTGACTCAAACGGACGCTCGGTATAACCGGTATAGAGCTGACGCGGACGGGCAATTTTCATGCCTTCATCGTGCATCTCTTTCCAGTGTGCAATCCAGCCAACGGTACGCGCCATCGCAAAGATTACGGTAAACATTGAAGAAGGGATGCCCATCGCTTTCAGAATGATGCCGGAGTAGAAATCGACGTTTGGATAGAGTTTACGCTCGATAAAGTAGGGGTCGTTCAGCGCAATGTGTTCCAGCTCCATCGCCACTTCCAGCAGGTCATCTTTCATACCCAGCTCATTGAGCACTTCATGGCAGGTCTCACGCATCACGGTGGCGCGCGGATCGTAGTTCTTGTAAACGCGGTGACCAAAGCCCATCAGGCGGAACGAGTCATTCTTATCTTTAGCACGGCGCACAAACTCCGGAATGTGCTCTACGGTGCTGATCTCTTCCAGCATACGCAGGGTAGCTTCGTTGGCGCCGCCATGTGCCGGCCCCCAGAGTGAAGCGATACCGGCCGCGATACAGGCAAACGGGTTAGCCCCGGATGACCCTGCGGTACGTACGGTAGAGGTGGAGGCGTTCTGTTCGTGATCGGCGTGCAGGATCAGAATACGATCCATCGCGCGCTCAAGCACCGGATTCACTTTGTACTCTTCACACGGTGTGGCAAACATCATATGCAGGAAGTTGCCGGCATAGGAGAGGTCGTTACGCGGATAAACAAAAGGCTGACCGATAGAATATTTGTAACACATGGCTGCCATGGTAGGCATTTTCGACAGCAGGCGGAACGCAGCGATTTCGCGATGGCGCTCAATGTTTACATCCAGCGAGTCGTGATAGAACGCGGCCAGCGCACCGGTTACGCCGCACATAACGGCCATCGGGTGTGAGTCACGACGGAAACCGTGGAACAGACGGGTGATCTGCTCGTGAATCATGGTGTGACGGGTAACGGTCGTGCAGAACTCTTTGAACTGCTCCTGAGTAGGCGCTTCGCCGTACAGCAGGATATAACAGACTTCCAGATAATTTGAGTGGGTCGCCAGCTGGTCAATCGGGAAACCGCGATGCAGCAGAATGCCTTCATCACCATCAATAAACGTTATTTTGGATTCACACGACGCGGTAGAGGTAAAGCCGGGGTCAAATGTAAACAGGCCTTGTGAGCCAAGGGCGCGGACGTCAACAACATCCTGTCCCAGCGTGCCTTGCATCACATCCAGTTCAAGCGTGTTGTTGTCTTGTAGGGTCAGCGTCACTTTTTTATCTGTCATTTTTCGTCTCCATAGCGCCTGGGTAAGTAAGGATCTTTAGACACCAGAATAGTTCGCATGTTGCGTAACACCACTCGCTTCAGATTATCACCTGGCAATAACCTGCACGTAATGAGGTTACGCAGTACTAAGGCATCCGGGGCAAGGATATTCGGACATGACATGGCGCTCATCGCAGATGTTAAAGATCCTGTCACGACATAACTTCTTGGTAACCAATAACCTGACGGTTTATGTTGCTCGTTAGGGCAATGTTACATAACTTGAGCTTAGGGGAAAGTGTATCCCCATAACTTTTGTGCATCATAGGGCTTTAGTGCGATTGTTTGTAACTGAAATGTTGATCTATTGTCAAATCAGATAATTAAAAATGTATATTTTGTGAAAATCGTGACCCTGATCACTGTTCAGCTTAAATGTGACCAAACAGATTGTAGGGGAATTGTAATCAGAATGTGATCGTCCTATACTGCCGCCAGGTCTCCGGAATACCCTGACACCAGGAGCCACCCAGCGTTTTACCCGCTTCATTTAACACTGGATGTTGCTATTTTGGTGGCGGTTGTTGTCTGAACACGCTCAGTGCTCTGCTGCAACTCAGGACCGGAGGAAGCAAAATAAAAAAGAGCTGTGTGGGCAAAACCGTGAAAAAACAAAGACCTGTTAACTTGGATCTCACGACGATCCGGTTTCCCGTTACTGCAATATCGTCCATTCTCCACCGCGTCTCCGGCGTGATTACGTTTGTCGCTCTCGGAATTCTGCTCTGGTTACTGGGTCTCTCTCTCTCCTCTCCCGAAGGTTTTCAGCAGGCGGCATCCATCATGGATAGCTTCTTTGCCAAATTCATTATGTGGGGCATTCTGACCGCGCTGGCCTATCATGCGGCAAGCGGTATCCGTCATATGCTGGCAGATTTTGGCTTTACCGCAGAGACCCTGCAGGTGGGAACCCGTACCGCGCAGGCGGTTTTTGTTATCACTGTCGTGCTCTCAATTCTGGCTGGAGTCCTCGTATGGTAAGCAATGCTTCTGCTTTAGGACGCAACGGTATCCACGACTGGCTTCTGGTCCGTGCTTCCGCAATCCTGATTACGCTCTACATCATCTATCTGCTCGGTTTCGTCGTCATGACCGATACGCTGACCTATGATGTCTGGCGCGGCTTTTTCGCCTCCTCCTTCACCAAAGTGTTTACGCTGCTGACCCTGTTCTCCATTCTGGTTCACGGCTGGATCGGTATGTGGCAGGTACTGACTGACTACGTGAAAGCGCTGGCGCCGCGTTTGTTGCTGCAGCTGGTTAGTGTGGTCGCGCTGTTGTCGTATGCCGTTTATGGCACTGTTGTTGTGTGGGGTGTGTAAATGAATTTGCCAGTCAGAGAATTTGATGCCGTGGTGATCGGCGCAGGTGGCGCGGGTATGCGCGCGGCACTGCAAATCTCCCAGTCGGGCCAGAGCTGTGCCCTGTTATCGAAAGTTTTTCCAACCCGTTCCCATACCGTATCGGCGCAGGGCGGCATTACCGTTGCGCTGGGTAACACCCATGACGATAACTGGGAATGGCATATGTACGATACCGTAAAAGGTTCCGACTACATCGGGGACCAGGACGCGATCGAATATATGTGTAAAACCGGTCCGGAAGCGATTCTGGAGCTGGAGCATATGGGACTGCCGTTCTCCCGTTTAGAAGATGGCCGCGTTTATCAGCGTCCATTTGGTGGCCAGTCCAAAAACTTTGGCGGCGAGCAGGCCGCACGTACCGCTGCGGCCGCTGACCGTACCGGTCACGCGCTGCTGCATACGCTGTATCAGCAGAACCTGAAAAACAAAACCACCATCTTCTCCGAATGGTATGCGCTGGATCTGGTGAAAAACGCAGATGGTGCGATTGTGGGTTGTACCGCTATCTGCATTGAAACCGGTGAAACCGTCTACTTCAAAGCCAAAGCGACTATTCTGGCAACCGGCGGCGCGGGACGTATCTACCAGTCCACCACTAACGCACACATCAATACCGGCGACGGCGTTGGCATGGCAATCCGTGCCGGCGTACCGATGCAGGATATGGAGATGTGGCAGTTCCACCCAACCGGTATTGCGGGTGCGGGCGTGCTGGTCACCGAGGGCTGCCGTGGTGAAGGCGGCTATCTGCTGAACAAACATGGCGAACGCTTCATGGAGCGCTATGCGCCAAACGCCAAAGATCTGGCGGGCCGTGATGTTGTTGCGCGTTCAATGATGGTTGAGATCCGTGAAGGTCGCGGCTGCGATGGCCCGTGGGGTCCGCATATCAAACTGAAGCTCGATCATCTTGGGGCTGAGGTGCTTGAGTCGCGCCTGCCTGGCATTCTTGAGTTGTCGCGCACCTTTGCGCATGTCGATCCGGTTAAAGAGCCGATTCCGGTTATTCCAACCTGTCACTACATGATGGGCGGTATTCCGACCCGCGTCACCGGACAGGCGCTGCGCGTGAATGAACAGGGCGAAGATGAAGTGATCCCGGGCCTGTTTGCGGTTGGCGAGATCGCCTGCGTATCGGTGCACGGTGCTAACCGTCTGGGCGGTAACTCACTGCTGGATCTGGTGGTATTTGGTCGCGCGGCAGGGGTGCACCTGATGGAGTGTATCGCTGAGCAGGGCGAGCTGCGCGATGCTACCGCGGAAGAGATCGATGCGGCGATGGCGCGCTTCAATCGCTGGGAAAATAACACCACGGGTGAAGATCCGGTGGAAATCCGCAAAGCGCTGCAGCGCTGCATGCAGAACAACTTCTCAGTGTTCCGCGAAGGTGACGCCATGCGTGAAGGCCTGGCCGAGCTGAAAGCGATTCGCGAGCGTCTGAAGAGTGCGCGTCTGGATGACCGCTCACCCGATTTCAATACGCAGCGTATCGAATGTCTGGAGCTGGATAACCTGATGGAAACCGCTTATGCAACCGCGGTTGCCGCAAACTTCCGCACTGAAAGCCGTGGCGCACATAGCCGCTTCGACTATCCGGAGCGTGATGATGCAAACTGGCTGTGTCACAGTCTCTATGTTCCGCAAACGGAAAGCATGACGCGCCGTGAGGTGAACATGCAGCCGAAACTGCGCGCGGCCTTCCCGCCGAAAGCGCGTACCTATTAATTGCGGAGGTCATGATGAAACTCGAATTTTCAATCTACCGTTATAACCCGGACGTCGATGACAAGCCGCGCATGCAGGATTACACCCTGGAGTCGGAAGACGGGCGCGACATGATGCTGCTGGATGCGCTGATTCGGCTGAAAGAGCAGGATCCAACGCTGGCGTTTCGTCGCTCGTGCCGCGAGGGTGTCTGCGGCTCAGATGGTCTGAACATGAACGGCAAAAATGGTCTGGCCTGCATTACTCCGGTCTCAGCACTGGGTAACGGCAGTAAAAAGATCGTGATTCGCCCGCTGCCAGGTTTGCCGGTTGTGCGCGATCTGGTGGTCGACATGAGCCAGTTCTATACGCAGTATGAGAAAATCAAACCGTTCCTGCTGAACAACGGTGAGAATCCGCCGGCGCGTGAGCATCTGCAGAGCCCGTCGGAGCGTGAGCACCTTGATGGCCTGTATGAGTGTATTCTCTGCGCCTGCTGCTCAACCTCCTGCCCGTCGTTCTGGTGGAACCCGGATAAGTTTATCGGTCCGGCCGGTCTGCTGGCTGCCTATCGCTTCCTGATTGACAGCCGCGACACGGAAACGGATGCGCGTCTCGACAATCTGAGTGATGCTTTCAGCGTATTCCGCTGTCACAGCATCATGAACTGTGTGAGCGTATGTCCGAAAGGGCTGAACCCGACGCGCGCCATCGGCCATATCAAGTCGATGCTGCTGCAGCGCGGGGCGTAAAGCTAAGAAGTCCTGCCGGGAACTCAGGTTCCCGGCAGCGTATGGAAGCCTCTATAAGCGCGGTGCTGACCACGCTTATAAAGGTTCCCTTACGGGCCCGGCGCCGGTAGCGCACAGGTTCGTATCGCTGAACTCACTACGGCAAGCCGTGAAAGCGGCAACAAATGAAACCTCATAAAAAGCAGCTTAATGCTTAAGGGATCACAATGCAGAACAGCGCGATGAAACCCTGGCTGGACTCCTCCTGGCTGGCCGGCGCGAACCAGTCTTACATAGAGCAACTCTATGAGGATTTCCTGACCGATCCTGACTCTGTTGATGAAGTGTGGCGCGACCTGTTCCAGCAGTTGCCAGGTACCGGCGTAAAACCAGAGCAGTTTCACTCCACGACGCGTGACTATTTCCGCCGCCTGGCGAAGGATGCTACCCGCTACACCTCTACCGTTACCGATCCGGCTACTAACTCCAAACAGGTTAAAGTCCTGCAGCTGATTAACGCGTTCCGTTTCCGCGGCCATCAGCACGCTAATCTTGATCCGCTTGGCCTGTGGAAACAGGATATCGTGGCCGATCTCGACCCGGCCTTTCACGATCTGACCGACGCCGATTTTCAGGAAAGCTTCAACGTAGGCTCATTTGCGATTGGCAAAGAGACGATGAAGCTGGCCGATCTCTACGCCGCCCTGCAGCAGACCTACTGCGGGTCGATTGGCGCAGAGTATATGCACATTAACAACACTGAAGAGAAACGCTGGATCCAGCAGCGTCTTGAATCAGTGGCTGGACAGGCTTCATTCAGCGCGGAAGAGAAAAAAGGCTTCCTGAAAGAGCTGACCGCAGCCGAAGGTCTGGAAAAATATCTTGGGGCGAAATTCCCCGGCGCCAAACGCTTCTCACTGGAAGGTGGCGATGCGCTGGTGCCTATGCTGCGCGAAATGATTCGCCACGCAGGGAAAAGCGGCACGCGCGAAGTGGTGCTGGGTATGGCGCACCGCGGACGTCTGAACGTGCTGATCAACGTACTGGGCAAAAAGCCGCAGGATCTGTTTGATGAGTTCGCCGGCAAGCACAAAGAGCATCTGGGTACCGGTGATGTGAAATACCACATGGGCTTCTCTTCCGATGTTGAAACCGAAGGGGGCCTGGTGCATCTGGCACTGGCGTTTAACCCGTCGCATCTGGAGATTGTCAGCCCGGTTGTCATGGGCTCCGTACGCGCCCGCCTCGATCGTCTCTCTGAGCCGGGCAGTAACAAAGTTCTGCCTATCACTATTCACGGTGACGCAGCGGTAATTGGTCAGGGTGTGGTGCAGGAAACCCTGAACATGTCGCAGGCGCGTGGTTATGAAGTTGGCGGTACGGTGCGTATCGTGATCAATAACCAGGTTGGCTTTACCACGTCAAATCCAAGAGATGCGCGCTCCACGCCTTATTGTACTGATATCGGTAAGATGGTGCTGGCACCTATTTTCCACGTGAACGCGGACGATCCGGAAGCCGTTGCTTTTGTTACCCGTCTGGCGCTCGACTACCGCAACACCTTTAAGCGTGATGTCTTTATCGATCTGGTCTGCTATCGCCGTCATGGCCATAACGAAGCGGATGAGCCAAGTGCAACGCAGCCGCTGATGTATCAGAAGATTAAAAAGCATCCGACGCCGCGTAAACTTTACGCCGACCGCCTGCAGAGCCAGGGCGTAGCCTCGCAGGAAGATGCCACTGAACTGGTTAACCTCTATCGCGATGCGCTGGATGCCGGTGAGTGCGTGGTGCCGGAATGGCGCCCGATGAGCCTGCACTCGTTTACCTGGTCCCCTTATCTCAACCACGAGTGGGATGAGAGCTACCCGGAAACGGTTGAGCTGAAACGCCTGCAGGAGCTGGCGCGCCGTATCAGCACGGTTCCGGAAGCGGTTGAAGTGCAGTCGCGCGTGGCCAAAATTTACAACGACCGCAAAGAGATGGCGGAAGGCAACAAACCGTTTGACTGGGGCGGGGCAGAGAATCTGGCCTACGCCACGCTGGTGGATGAAGGCATTCCGGTGCGTCTCTCTGGCGAAGATTCCGGACGCGGCACCTTCTTCCACCGCCATGCGGTGATCCACAACCAGCTGAATGGCTCTACCTATACGCCGCTGCACCATATTCATAATGGTCAGGGAGAGTTCAAAGTCTGGGACTCCGTGCTGTCGGAAGAGGCGGTACTGGCGTTTGAATATGGCTACGCCACCGCAGAGCCGCGCGTGCTGACCATCTGGGAAGCGCAGTTTGGTGACTTTGCCAACGGCGCACAGGTGGTTATCGATCAGTTCATCAGCTCGGGCGAGCAGAAGTGGGGCCGCATGTGTGGCCTGGTGATGCTGCTGCCGCACGGCTATGAAGGTCAGGGTCCGGAGCACTCCTCAGCGCGCCTGGAGCGTTATCTGCAGCTCTGCGCTGAGCAGAATATGCAGGTTTGCGTGCCATCTACCCCGGCTCAGGTTTACCACATGCTGCGTCGTCAGGCGCTGCGCGGTATGCGCCGTCCGCTGATTGTGATGTCGCCGAAGTCGCTGCTGCGTCATCCGCTGGCGATCTCCAGCCTGGACGATCTGGCAAACGGCAGCTTCCAGCCGGCGATTGGCGAGATCGATGCGCTCGATCCGCAGCAGGTTAAACGCGTGGTGCTCTGTTCAGGTAAGGTCTACTACGATCTGCTGGAACAGCGTCGCAAAAACGAGCAGAGCGATGTTGCCATTGTGCGCATCGAGCAGCTCTATCCTTTCCCGCACAAAGCGGTACAGGAAGCGTTAAAAGATTACGCCCATGTCCAGGATTTCGTCTGGTGTCAGGAAGAGCCGCTCAATCAGGGCGCATGGTATTGCAGTCAGCATCATTTCCGCGAAGTGGTTCCCTTTGGTGCGTCGCTGCGTTACGCAGGCCGTCCGGCATCTGCTTCACCGGCCGTGGGCTATATGTCCGTACATCAACAACAGCAGCAAGACCTGGTCAACGACGCGCTGAACCTTGGTTAATAAAAAGGAAAGAAAATGAGTAGCGTAGAAATTCTCGTTCCCGATTTACCTGAATCCGTAGCGGACGCAACGGTTGCAACCTGGCACAAAAAACCTGGCGATGCAGTCAGCCGTGATGAAGTGCTGGTCGAAATTGAAACCGATAAAGTGGTGCTGGAAGTTCCTGCTGCTGCTGATGGTATTCTGGAAGCCGTGCTGGAAGAAGAGGGTGCTACCGTCACCTCGCGCCAGCTGCTTGGTCGCCTGAAAGAGGGCAACAGCGGCGGGAAAGAGACCTCAGCGAAAGTTGAGAGCAATAAATCTGCACCGGCACAGCGCCAGTCCGCGTCGCTGGAAGAAGAGAGCAGCGACGCGCTGAGCCCTGCTGTACGCCGTCTGATCGCGGAAAACAATCTCGACGCCAGCCAGATCAAAGGCACCGGCGTGGGTGGCCGACTGACGCGCGAAGATATTGAAAAGCACCTGGCGAAAAAGCCGGAAGCGAAAGCGGCTCCGGCTGCTGAAGCGGCGGCTCCGGCTCCGGTTGCTAACCGTAGCGAGAAGCGCGTGCCGATGACCCGCCTGCGCAAACGCGTGGCTGAGCGTCTGCTGGAAGCGAAAAACAGCACCGCCATGCTGACCACGTTCAACGAAATCAACATGAAGCCCATCATGGATCTGCGCAAGCAGTATGGTGAGGCGTTTGAAAAACGTCACGGTGTACGCCTGGGCTTTATGTCCTTCTACATCAAAGCGGTCGTTGAAGCCCTGAAGCGCTTCCCGGAAGTGAACGCCTCTATCGATGGCGAAGATGTGGTGTACCACAACTACTTCGATGTCAGCATCGCCGTTTCTACGCCGCGCGGTCTGGTGACGCCAGTGCTGAAAGATGTGGATGCGCTGAGCATGGCGGATATCGAGAAGAAAATTAAAGAGCTGGCGGTGAAAGGCCGTGATGGCAAGCTGACAGTTGAAGAGCTGACCGGCGGTAACTTCACCATCACCAACGGCGGCGTGTTTGGTTCGCTGATGTCAACGCCAATCATTAACCCGCCGCAGAGCGCCATTCTGGGCATGCACGCCATTAAAGATCGTCCAATGGCGGTCAATGGTCAGGTGGTGATCCTGCCGATGATGTATCTGGCGCTCTCTTACGATCACCGTCTGATCGATGGCCGTGAATCGGTAGGCTATCTGGTCGCAGTGAAAGAGATGCTGGAAGATCCGGCTCGTCTGCTGCTGGATGTCTGATTTTCGCCGGGCGCGCAGCGATGCGCGCCCACATTTAAATGTTTCAGATCTGAATGGATAGAACATCATGAACTTACACGAATACCAGGCGAAGCAGCTGTTTGCACGGTATGGTATGCCAGCACCGACTGGTTATGCCTGCACCACGCCACGTGAAGCCGAAGAAGCCGCCTCAAAAATTGGCGCAGGCCCGTGGGTAGTGAAATGTCAGGTTCATGCCGGTGGCCGTGGTAAAGCGGGCGGCGTGAAGGTAGTGAAAAGTAAAGAAGAGATCCGTGCATTTGCTGAGCACTGGCTGGGTAAACGTCTGGTGACCTATCAGACAGATGCGCTGGGCCAGCCGGTTAACCAGATTCTGGTTGAAGCGGCAACCGATATCGATCAGGAACTCTATCTGGGTGCGGTCGTCGATCGCGCTACGCGCCGCGTGATCTTCATGGCATCAACCGAAGGCGGTGTGGAAATTGAAAAGGTGGCGGAAGAGACTCCGCACCTGATCCACAAAATGGCGCTCGACCCGTTAGCGGGACCGCAGCCATACCAGGGCCGCGAACTGGCGTTCAAACTGGGTCTGACCGGTAAGCAGGTCAGCCAGTTCACCAAAATCTTTATGGGTCTGGCTACCATGTTCCTGGAGCGCGATCTGGCGATGGTTGAGATCAACCCGCTGGTGATCACCAAACAGGGCGACCTGATCTGCCTGGATGGCAAGCTGGGCGCAGACGGCAACGCGCTGTTCCGCCAGCCTGAACTGCGCGAAATGCGCGATCCAAGCCAGGAAGATCCACGCGAAGCGCACGCAACGCAGTGGGAGCTGAACTATGTCGCGCTGGAAGGCAACATTGGCTGTATGGTCAACGGTGCGGGTCTGGCGATGGGCACAATGGATATCGTGAAGCATCACGGTGGCCAGCCTGCAAACTTCCTTGATGTCGGCGGCGGCGCAACTAAAGAGCGCGTAACCGAAGCCTTCAAAATCATCCTCTCTGACGACGCGGTAAAAGCGGTATTCGTTAACATCTTCGGCGGTATTGTCCGTTGCGATCTGATCGCTGATGGCATCATCGGCGCAGTGGCAGAAGTGGGTGTCAACGTGCCGGTAGTGGTACGTCTGGAAGGTAACAACGCTGAGCTGGGCGCTAAGAAACTGGCGGACAGCGGTCTGAACATCATTGCAGCAACCAGCCTGACAGACGCGGCACAGCGTGTTGTTGCTGCAGCGGAGGGTAAATAATGTCCATTCTGATCGACAAGAACACCAAAGTCATCTGCCAGGGTTTCACCGGTGGCCAGGGGACTTTTCACTCTGAGCAGGCGCTGGCCTATGGCACGCAGCTGGTTGGCGGCGTAACGCCAGGTAAAGGCGGCACTACCCATCTGGGCCTGCCGGTGTTCAATACCGTGCGTGAAGCGGTAGAAGCGACCGGCGCAACGGCCACGGTTATCTACGTTCCGGCTCCGTTCTGCAAAGACGGTATCCTGGAAGCGATCGACGCGGGCATCAAGCTGATCATCACCATCACTGAAGGTATCCCGACGCTGGATATGCTGACTGTGAAAATGAAGCTGGATGAAGCAGGCGTGCGCATGATTGGCCCTAACTGCCCTGGCGTGATCACCCCAGGCGAATGCAAAATCGGCATTATGCCAGGCCACATTCACCAGCCAGGCCGCGTGGGCATCGTGTCACGTTCCGGCACCCTGACCTATGAAGCGGTTAAGCAGACCACAGATATTGGCTATGGCCAGTCTACCTGTGTCGGTATCGGTGGCGACCCGATCCCGGGCTCTAACTTCATCGATATCCTGCAGATGTTCCAGGACGATCCGCAGACCGAAGCGATTGTGATGATCGGTGAAATCGGCGGCAGCGCGGAAGAAGAAGCGGCAGCCTTTATCAAAGAGCACGTCACCAAGCCGGTTGTCGGCTATATCGCAGGCGTAACGGCGCCGAAAGGCAAACGTATGGGCCATGCTGGCGCCATCATTGCCGGCGGTAAAGGCACGGCTGACGAGAAGTTTGCTGCGCTGGAAGCGGCAGGTGTGAAAACTGTCCGCAGCCTGGCCGATATCGGTGATGCGGTAAAAGCAGTTCTGCCTGCTAACTGATTGCGCTGACTGAATAAGCATAAGCCACCTGCGGGTGGCTTTTTTTATGCCTGCAGCGTAGCGGTTTTTATTTATTATCCTGCGCGGCGGATTTTAAAGTTAATAACTCACAGAAAAGGTAATCGTAATTTTAATTAAACGCGGCAGCTTTTGACATCGCTTTAACGGTAATGACTCCAACTTACTGATAGTGTTTTATGTTCAGATAATGCCCGATGACCTTGTCATGCAGCTCCACCGATTTTGAGAACGACAGTGACTTCCGTCCCAGCCTTGCCAGATGTTGTCTCAGATTCAGGTTATGCCGCTCAATTCGCTGAGTGTAACGCTTGCTGATTACGTGCAGCTTTCCCTTCAGGCGGGATTCATACAGCGGCCAGCCATCCGTCATCCATACCACGACCTCAAAGGCCGACAGCAGGCTCAGAAGACGCTCCAGTGTGGCCAGAGTGCGTTCACCGAAGACGTGCGCCACAACCGTCCTCCGTATCCTGTCATACGCGTAAAACAGCCAGCGCTGACGTGATTTAGCACCGACGTAGCCCCACTGTTCGTCCATTTCAGCGCAGACAATCACATCACTGCCCGGCTGTATGCGCGAGGTTACCGACTGCGGCCTGAGTTTTTTAAGTGACGTAAAATCGTGTTGAGGCCAACGCCCATAATGCGGGCGGTTGCCCGGCATCCAACACCATTCATGGCCATATCAATGATTTTCTGGTGCGTACCGGGTTGAGAAGCGGTGTAAGTGAACTGCAGTTGCCATGTTTTACGGCAGTGAGAGCAGAGATAGCGCTGATGTCCGGCAGTGCTTTTGCCGTTACGCACCACCCCGTCAGTAGCTGAACAGGAGGGACAGCTGATAGAAACAGAAGCCACGGGAGCACCTCAAAAACACCATCATACACTAAATCAGTAAGTTGGCAGCATCACCCGCTTTAACAACTCTTTCAGGCTACATATTCGTAAACTTTATATCTTAATCCAGATCAAATAATAGCGTGTTATAGCAAACTTTACTGCTGGCTAAAAACAACCCGGCCGGTATAAATTGCGCTGCATCAAATCACAGTTTTGCCACGGATAACAGCCGTCTGAGTCGTATGCCCCCGGATCAATATTGTGGCATCTGACGCTGACGCCTGCATGACAGAAATGTGAGGCGATATTTTCAGGGAATTATCACCACTATTACTCGCTCATTTCGGGCCGCGGATTGCGCTATCTGCGGGTAATAAAACCGGAATTAATAATCAGCCGTTCCTGCACGCTGTTGCGCCGTTTACCGTCCGGCAACACAGCGGCATGCGAAGAGCAAGGAGTTCTCATGTTAGATATTGTCGAGCTGTCGCGCTTACAGTTTGCCCTGACGGCGATGTACCACTTTCTGTTCGTACCATTAACGCTGGGTATGGCGTTTCTGCTGGCGATCATGGAAACCGTCTACGTGCTGTCGGGCAAACAGATTTATAAAGATATGACCAAATTCTGGGGCAAGTTGTTTGGCATCAACTTTGCGCTGGGCGTGGCCACCGGACTTACCATGGAGTTCCAGTTCGGCACTAACTGGTCCTATTACTCCCACTACGTCGGCGATATTTTCGGGGCGCCGCTGGCCATCGAAGGATTAATGGCGTTCTTTCTTGAATCCACCTTTGTCGGGCTGTTTTTCTTTGGCTGGGATCGGCTGGGCAAAGTTCAGCATCTGGCGGTCACCTGGCTGGTGGCGCTGGGATCCAACCTCTCTGCGCTCTGGATCCTGGTGGCCAATGGCTGGATGCAAAATCCCATCGCCGCAGCATTCAACGCTGAAACCATGCGTATGGAAATGCTGAGCTTTTCAGAGCTGGTGCTTAACCCGGTCGCACAGGTGAAATTTGTGCATACCGTGGCAGCGGGCTATACCGCTGGCGCCATGTTTGTTCTGGGGATCAGCGGCTGGTATCTGCTTAAAGGGCGTGATGTGGCGTTTGCCCGCCGCTCCTTTGCCATTGCGGCCAGTTTTGGCATGGCGGCGGTGCTCTCGGTGATTGTACTCGGCGATGAGTCGGGCTACGAGATGGGGGATGTCCAGAAAACCAAACTGGCTGCAATCGAGGCGGAGTGGGAGACCCAGCCGGCACCCGCCGCCTTTACGCTATTTGGTATACCGAATCAGGAGACGCAGGAGAACAAATATGCGATTCAGATTCCGTATCTGCTTGGCCTTATCGCCACGCGCTCAGTGGATAAACCCGTTACCGGCCTGAAAGAACTGCAGGCGCAGCATGAGGTGCGGATCCGTAACGGCATCAAAGCGTATGGCCTGCTCAATGCGCTGCGCAGCGGCAATCAGGACCCGGAAGTCCGCCGCGCGTTTGAAGCCAGCAAGCAGGATCTTGGCTACGGCCTGCTGCTTAAGCGCTACACCCCGACGGTCACCGATGCCAGCGAAGCGCAGATACAACAGGCGGTGAAAGACGCCATTCCGCGCGTGGCGCCGCTCTATTTTGCCTTCCGTATCATGGTGCTGTGCGGCGCGCTGTTGCTGGCGATTATTGCCCTCTCATTCTGGAGCGTAGTCCGCGACCGGATCGGTCAGCAGCGCTGGCTGCTGAAAGCCGCACTGTATGGCATTCCGCTGCCGTGGATCGCTATTGAGGCGGGCTGGTTTGTTGCGGAGTACGGGCGTCAGCCGTGGGCAATCGGTGAAGTGTTACCCACCGCCGTAGCGAACTCTTCGCTGACCGTGGGAGACGTGCTGTTTTCGATGACGCTGATTTGCGGACTCTACACGCTGTTTCTGGTGGCAGAGATGTATCTGATGTTCCGGTTTGCCCGCCTGGGGCCGGGCAGCCTGAAAACCGGCCGCTATCACAATGAATCAGTGCAGAACGCTACGCAGCCAGAGCGCGGCTAAAGGAGAGCAACCATGTTTGACTACGAAGTGTTACGTTTTGTCTGGTGGCTGCTGATTGGCATACTGCTGATCGGCTTTGCCGTGGCGGACGGTTTTGATATGGGGGTCGGTATGCTGACGCCCGTGCTCGGACGCAGCGACACCGAGCGCCGTATTATGATCAACACGATTGCACCGCACTGGGACGGCAATCAGGTCTGGCTGATCACGGCTGGCGGTGCGCTGTTTGCCGCCTGGCCCATGGTCTATGCCGCCGCTTTCTCTGGTTTCTATGTCGCCATGATTCTGGTGCTCGCCTCGCTCTTTTTTCGCCCGGTGGGTTTTGATTATCGATCCAAAATTGAAGACAGGCGCTGGCGTGCCGTGTGGGACTGGGGCATCTTTGCCGGCAGTTTTGTTCCGCCGCTGGTGATAGGCGTTGCCTTTGGCAATCTGCTGCAGGGGGTGCCGTTTCATGCAGATAGCTATCTGCGTCTGTTCTATACCGGCAATTTCTTCCAGCTGCTCAATCCATTTGGCCTGCTGGCGGGAGTCATCAGCGTGGCGATGATCCTGACCCAGGGCGCCACCTATCTGCAGATGCGCACCTGCGGTGAGCTGCATTTACGTGCGCGCAGCGCGGCGCAGGCGGGGGCGCTGGTGATGCTCATCGCCTTTGTGCTGGCGGGCTTGTGGGTAAAATATGGCCTTGACGGCTATGTAGTGAAAAGCGTTATCGATCACCACGCAGCCTCTAATCCACTGGGCAAAGAGGTGGTGCGCGAGGCGGGTGCCTGGCTGCGTAATTTTGAGCAGATGCCGCTGCTGTGGGCGTTTCCGCTGCTGGGCGCTGTTCTGCCGCTGCTTACACTACTTTGTTCGCGCGGCGAGCGGGGCGCCTGGGCATTCATCTTCTCTTCCCTGACGCTGGCCTGCGTCATCATGACCGCCGGTATTGCGCTGTTCCCGTTTATCATGCCCTCCAGCACCGTGCCGGGTAGCAGCCTGACCCTCTGGGATGCCACCTCCAGCCTGCTGACGCTGAAGATTATGACCATCGCCGCACTCATCTTTGTGCCGATCATTCTGGCCTACACCAGCTGGTGCTACTACAAAATGTTCGGTCGCATTACCCAAGATGATATTGAACGCAACACGCACTCTCTCTACTGATTAAGGAGCTTTTGCATGTGGTATTTTGCCTGGATCCTCGGCACGCTGCTGGCCTGCGCATTAGGTGTGATCACCGCCCTGGCGCTGGAGCAGAGAGATGCAAACCGTGCACAGGATGACAACGCCTGATCGGTCAGCATGCTGGCCGGTAGCATGGGGTAATAAAGGGGTCCGGACGGGCCCTTTTTTTGTGCCTGTTAACGGCACACTCGCCTGACTGCAGACCAGGACTTTTGTCAGCATCAGGTCAGGAAATGTTGAGTAATTCCTTCTGGTTGTTACCGTCAGATAATTATTTTCTTCTGGCTCTGGCGGACCATTCCCAAGCGGATCGCTCTTGCGTATAGTAGCAACGTTTAAAAATGAGACCGGGATGTAGAGTGAGTACAACGCTGTTTCGCTGGCCGGTGCGGGTCTACTATGAAGATACCGATGCCGGAGGTGTGGTTTACCACGCCAGCTATCTTGCTTTTTATGAACGAGCACGTACCGAAATGCTGCGTCAGCGCCATTTCAATCAACACGTCCTGTTAGAAGAGCAGGTCGCATTTGTGGTACGGCGCATGACGGTGGAGTTCATCGCCGCGGCTCGCCTTGACGACCTTCTGGAGATACAGACCGAAGTGACCTCAATGACCCGCGCAACCATGACCTTCACCCAGCGTATCGTCAATGCTGAAGGCAGGGTGCTCAACGAGGCGGATGTCCTGATCGCCTGCATTAACCCACACCTGATGAAGCCGATTGCGCTTCCCAAGTCTATTGTCGCGGAGTTCAAGCAGTGACTGACATGAATGTTCTTGATTTGTTCCTGAAGGCGAGCCTTCTGGTCAAACTTATCATGTTGATTTTGATCGGCTTTTCTATTGCCTCCTGGGCAATCATTATCCAGCGTACGCGCATTCTGAATGCGGCAGGGCGCGAAGCGGACGCGTTTGAAGATAAGTTCTGGTCCGGTATCGAACTCTCGCGTCTCTATCAGGAGAGCCAGGGACGCCGTGATGAGCTGGGCGGATCTGAACAAATTTTCTACGCCGGCTTCAAAGAGTTTGCCCGCCTGCACCGCGTAAACAGCCATGCGCCGGAAGCGGTGGTTGAGGGGGCAAGCCGTGCTATGCGTATCTCCATGAACCGCGAGCTGGAAGCGCTGGAAACCCACATTCCTTTCCTCGGCACCGTGGGTTCAATCAGTCCCTATATCGGTCTGTTTGGTACCGTATGGGGGATCATGCACGCTTTCATCGCGCTGGGCGCAGTCAAGCAGGCCACGCTGCAGATGGTGGCACCGGGTATCGCAGAAGCGCTGATCGCCACTGCGATCGGCCTGTTTGCCGCGATCCCGGCGGTCATGGCCTATAACCGTCTGAACCAGCGCGTTAACAAGCTGGAGCAGGGTTACGATAACTTTATGGAAGAGTTCACGGCTATCCTGCATCGTCAGGCTTTCTCTAGCGACAATACGAAGTAAGTCGAGGTTTACGATGGCCAGAACCCGTGGTCGCGGACGCCGCGATCTTAAGTCGGAAATCAACATTGTTCCGCTGCTCGATGTACTGCTGGTGCTGCTGCTTATCTTTATGGCAACCGCGCCAATCATTACGCAGAGCGTGGAAGTTGATCTGCCGGACGCCACTGACTCTAAAACGGTTGCCAGCGATGATAATCCACCGGTGATTGTTGAAGTGGCCGGTGTAGGACAATATAGCCTGGTGGTGGATCACGATCGTATGACCCAGCTGCCGCCGGAGCAGGTTGTGAGTGAAGCGCAGCGTCGTATTGAAGCCAATCCTAAAACCGTGTTTCTGATTGGCGGGGCCAAAGATGTGCCTTACGACGAAATCATTAAAGCGCTGAACCTGCTTCATCAGGCTGGCGTCAAATCAGTCGGTCTGATGACGCAGCCGATTTAACGCGACTTGTTTTTGGGAACCGAGAGTGTCGAAGGCAACCGAACAGAACCAGAAGTTGAAACGCGCAATCATCGTTTCGGTGGCGCTGCACATCGTGCTCATTGCGCTGCTGATCTGGAGCTCGTTCAACGAACATATTGAAGCGAGCGGCGGTGGCGGCGGTAGCGATATTGATGCCGTCATGGTCGATCCCGGTGCTGTGGTTGAACAATATAATCGTCAGCAAAATCAGCAGAGCGACAGCCAGCGTGCAGAACAGCAGCGGAAAAAGCAGGCGCAGCAGCAGGCAGAAGAGCTACAGCAAAAACAGGCCGCTGAGCAGCAGCGTCTGAAAGCGCTGGAAAAAGAGCGGCTGCAGGCGCAGCAGGAAGCGAAAGAGCAGGCTAAACAGCAGGCTGAGCAGCAGAAAGCGGCCGAAACGGCTGCAAAGCAGGCTCAGGAGCAGCAAAAAGCGGCTGAAGCCGCTGCCGCACAGGCGAAAGCGGATGCGAAAGCAGAAGCAGACGCGCGCGCTAAAGCAGCAGCAGAAGCGAAAGCAACCGCAGCGGCTGAAGCGAAGCAGGCTGCTGCCGAGGCGAAGAAACAGGCAGAAGAGCAGGCGAAAGCAGCGGCAGCGGATGCTGCAAAAGAGAAAGCGGCAGAGCAGGCGAAAGCGGCAGCTGAGGCGAAAGCCAAAGCGCAGGCGGAAGCGAAAGCGCAGGCAGCGGCCGATGCCAAAGCTAAAGCAGCGGCAGAGGCGAAAGCCAAAGCTGCGCAGGAAGCCAAAGAGAAAGCAGCAGAGGCGGCGAAGGAGAAAGCTGCGGAAGCTGCTAAAGAGAAAGCAGCTGAAGCGGCTAAAGAGAAGGCGGCCGCTGAGGCAAAAGCGAAAGCAGACGCCGCTGCCAAAGCGAAAGCGGATGCAGCCGCTAAAGCAAAAGCAGATGCAGCGGCGAAAGCCAAAGCAGCCGCGGACGCGAAGAAAAAGGCTGCTGCTGAAGCCGCGCAGGGCGAAAGCGATGTTGACGATCTGCTGGGCGGCCTCTCCTCCGGTAAAAACGCGCCGAAGAGTGGCGCTGCAGCCGGCGGCGGTGGTGCAGCAGGGCAGGGCAATCAGAAGAAAGCGGGTGCATCGGGTGCTGAGGTCAACGCCTATCTGGGCCAGATCACCAGCGCCATCCAAAGCCGCTTCTATGATGCCGATCTCTATCGCGGTAAGAGCTGCGATTTACGTATTAAGCTGGCACCCGATGGGCTGCTGATTGATGTGAAATCGGAAGGGGGCGATCCGGCACTTTGCCAGGCTGCCATTGCCGCTGCGAAGCAGGCGCGTATTCCTAAGCCACCTTCGCAGGCGGTGTATGAAGTGTTTAAAAACGCACCAATGCGTTTCAGGCCGCAATAATGCAGTAACGTACGGCAGGTTGAACTAAGGTTAGCTTGCCGTATTCTATAAAATACTCGTGTTTTTTCAGGAACTGTGCGAATTATCGTGAACTCAGGTTCAGGTAAGGGAGATAAGATGAAGCAGGCACTTCGTGTAACCTTAGGTTTTTTTGTACTGCTGTGGGCCGCTGTGCTGCACGCAGAAGTACGCATTGAAATTACGCAGGGCGTTAACACTGCCCGTCCGATTGGTGTAGTACCGTTTAAATGGGCCGGACCTGGCGCGGCGCCAGAAGATGTCGGCGGTATTGTGGCAGCTGACGTGCGCAACAGTGGTAAATTCAATCCGCTGGATCGCTCACGTCTGCCGCAGCAGCCCGGCAGTGCGCAGGAAGTTCAGCCTGCCGCATGGAGCGCGCTGGGTATTGATGCCGTGGTGGTCGGTCAGGTCTCACCTAACGCCGATGGCAGCTATCAGGTCGCCTATCAGCTGGTCGACACCGGTGGTGCACCGGGCAGCGTACTGGCACAAAACTCCTTCAAAGTAACAAAACAGTGGCTGCGCTATGCGGCGCATACCGCCAGTGACGAAGTCTTTGAGAAGCTGACCGGCATTAAAGGCGCATTCCGCACCCGTATCGCTTATGTTGTGCAGACCAACGGCGGCCAGTTCCCGTATGAGCTGCGCGTGTCTGACTACGATGGTTACAACCAGTTTGTGGTACACCGTTCACCGCAGCCGCTGATGTCACCGGCCTGGTCACCTGACGGCAGCAAACTGGCCTACGTTACGTTTGAGAGTGGCAAATCAGCGCTGGTGATCCAGACGCTGGCAAATGGCGCTATTCGTCAGGTTGCCTCCTTCCCGCGTCACAACGGTGCACCATCGTTCTCACCGGATGGTTCTAAGCTGGCTTTCGCCCTCTCTAAAACGGGCAGCCTGAATCTCTATGTAATGGACCTGGGCTCAGGTCAGATCCGTCAGGTAACAGACGGCCGCTATAACAGCACTGAGCCAACCTGGTTCCCGGATAGCCAGACCCTGGCGTATACCTCGGATCAGGCGGGTGCACCGCAGATTTATAAAGTCGGTGTTAACGGCGGCGCGCCACAGCGTATTACCTGGGAAGGCAAACAGAACCAGGATGCGGATGTGTCGACCGACGGTAAAACCATGGTGATGATCAGCAGCGCCGGTGGCGCGCAGCACGTCGCCAAACAGGATCTGGAAACGGGAGCCGTTCAGACGTTAACGGACACGTTCCTGGATGAAACGCCAAGTCTGGCACCAAACGGCACCATGGTTATCTACAGCTCTACTCAGGGGATGGGATCCGTGCTGCAGCTGGTTTCAACTGACGGGCGTTTCAAAGCGCGTCTTCCGGCAACTGATGGACAGGTAAAATCACCTGCCTGGTCGCCGTATCTGTGATGCATCGCTCCCTTGCCTCGTCGGCGGGGGAGTCAATGTATGGCAAACAAAATAATAGGATAAAGAAATGCAACTGAACAAAATGCTGAAGGGTTTAATGCTGGCTCTGCCAGTGATTGCAGTCGCTGCTTGTAGCTCACACAAAAACAACAACAACGATCAGTCCGGTATGGGTGCTGATGGTGCGTACGGTGCGGGCTCTGGCGCTGGCATGAACGGCGGCAACATGTCTTCTGACGAGCAGGCGCGTCTGCAGATGCAGCAGCTGCAGCAGAACAACATCGTTTACTTCGGTCTGGACAAGTATGACGTGCAGTCTGACTATGCTCAGATGCTGGATCAGCACGCAGCTTTCCTGCGCGGCAACCCGTCTTACAAAGTGACTATCGAAGGTCATGCGGATGAGCGTGGCACGCCAGAGTACAACATCGCGCTGGGCGAGCGTCGTGCTAACGCAGTGAAAATGTATCTGCAGGGCAAAGGCGTCTCTGCCGATCAGATGTCTATCGTATCTTACGGTAAAGAGAAACCAGCCGTACTGGGCCATGACGAATCAGCGTATGCTAAAAACCGTCGTGCCGTACTGGTTTACTAAGAGAATCATATGATTAGTAACTTCAGACTATCCCTTGCGGGTCTGTCGTTACTGGTTGGCGTAGCGGCCCCCTGGGCCGCTAATGCCCAGGCGTCAATCAGTAGCGTTGGCTCAGGCTCGGTCGAAGACCGTGTCACCACTCTTGAACGTATCTCCAATGCTCAGGCGCAGCTGCTGCAGCAGTTACAGCAGCAGATGAGCGATAATCAGAGCGACATCGATTCCCTGCGCGGGCAGATCCAGCAGAACAGCTATCAGCTTAACCAGGCGGTTGAGCGTCAGAAGCAGCTTTACCAGCAGCTCGACACGTTAAGCAGCAGCCAGTCCGCTGCACAGAGCGGCGGTAACGCTGATGCTGCCGGTGCCGCAGCGGGAAACGCTGATGCGGGTAGCAGTAATACGGCTGCCGCACCTGCACAAACCGGCGATGCAAATACCGATTACAACGCTGCCGTCGCGCTGATTCTGGAGAAGAAGCAGTACGATCAGGCTATCTCTGCACTGCAGGCATGGGTGAAGAAGTATCCTGACTCTACCTATCAGCCAAATGCCAACTACTGGCTGGGGCAGCTGCATTACAACAAAGGCAAGAAGGACGATGCGGCTTACTATTTTGCCTCGGTGGTGAAGAACTATCCCAAATCACCGAAAGCGGCGGAAGCGCTGTTTAAGGTTGGCGTGATCATGCAGGATAAAAAAGACACGGCAAAAGCCAAAGCGGTTTATCAGCAGGTGATCAAGCAGTTCCCGGATAGTGAGTCAGCAAAGCAGGCGCAAAAGCGGCTGGCCGGATTGTAATTTGTACGAAAAAGACCAGATTTCGCCTGATTTCTGGTCTTGCCGCCTGAAAGGTAAGCAGTTGAGCTATCTGCGGGAAAATAAGGGTTGCGCCCTCCCGCTAAATCAGTAATATATGCCGCCGTTGCCGGGACATATGTAAATGCGTATCGGCGACGCTGAAGATGGGTCGTTAGCTCAGTTGGTAGAGCAGTTGACTTTTAATCAATTGGTCGCAGGTTCGAATCCTGCACGACCCACCATCTCAACCACAGGTTCAGGCGGGTTCTTCAGTTAGCTTCACAACCTTGATGGGTCGTTAGCTCAGTTGGTAGAGCAGTTGACTTTTAATCAATTGGTCGCAGGTTCGAATCCTGCACGACCCACCATCAAGTTTAAAGTTGTAAGCCGCTTCCACAGCGGGTCGTTAGCTCAGTTGGTAGAGCAGTTGACTTTTAATCAATTGGTCGCAGGTTCGAATCCTGCACGACCCACCAGATTCAGAAAAAAGCGCCCAACGGGCGCTTTTTTCGTTTTCCGCAGTACGGTAATGCCCCCCCACAGACGCGCATTAATACACCAGGGTCGCATTAATGCGACCCCTACGGGTATGAGGAGCGGTAATGCGTTTGCGTTGACGGAATATGCCCATCTATCCGCAGGGGCGCCATTTATGGCGCCCTGGCCGCTACCGTGCCGGCTTTTTCCGGGAGGCTTTTTCGGGCATCAGGCTTTTCCAGATATGCTGCACGGCATAGCTGCGCCATGGCCGCCAGACCTGCGATAGCTGCTCTGCCTCTCTGGCCGTTACGCCACCGAGATTATTACGGATAGCGATATCCTCTTTCGGGAAAGCATCAGGCCAGCGTAGTGCCCGCATGGCGATATAGCTGGCGGTCCACGGGCCGACCCCCTTCAGCGCCAGCAGCTGCTGCTGTACAGTATCCGGCGGCAGAGATCCGTTAAAGCGCAGCGCGCCGCTGGCGCAGGCGTGGGCCAGTGCGATAATCGCATTTGAACGGGCGCTGACTATGCCGAGCACCGCAATATCATCGACCGTTGCTGCTGCCAGCGTGGCCGCGTCCGGAGAGAGGCGGGAGAGCGCTGGCCAGGGCGTCTCCAGCGGCTCGCCAAAGCGCTCCGTCAGACGGCTGCTGAGCGTTACAGCCGCTTTTACCGTAACCTGCTGGCCGAGAATCGCGCGCACGCTTAACTCAAACGCATCGAACGCGCCGGGCACGCGCAGGCCCGGGTGGCGCGCCAGGCTCTCTGCCAGCAGCGGATCGCGGCCCAGTAGCTCGCTCACCGCCTGCGGCTGAGCATCCAGATCGAACAGATCGCGCAGCCGGCGCAGCAGGGCAGGCAGCACCGGCGTCAGTGTGGTAGTGAACTCAACCTGCAGCGCATGCTTATCGGGCAGGGCGCTGACGCGCACCCAGCCGCGACAGCCGCCCAGCGCGACGGTGCGGTGATAAGCGCCATCGGCCACCCACTCAGCCTGCTTCATGACGTGCGCTTCAAGAAACTCCAGCATCGCCGCCCAGTCATAGGGTGGACGGTAGCTCAGCTGCAGGGTGGCGCTCTGCTGTGGCAGCGCAGCGCCTTCCGGCTGGCTCCGCTTACGCAGCGCGGAAGGCGTCATGTGATAGCGCGCCTGAAACACATCATTAAAGCGGCGCAGGCTGCGAAAGCCGCTGGCGTAAGCGATCTCCGTTACGGGCAGCGCGGTTTCGGTCAGCAGCTGTTTGGCCAGCAGCATACGCCGCGTCTGACGCAGCTCCAGCGGCGAAACGCCCAGCTCCTGCTGAATAACGCGCCGCAGCTGACGTTCACTCAGAAAGAACTCACCGGCAATATCTGCCAGCGAGGTCTGCTCCTCCAGCATGCCCTCTTCAACGCGACGGATCAGACGATCGGCAATGCGGTGATGGTTATCTACCGGCGCAAATCCCGGCGCCAGCTCCGGGCGGCAGCGCAGGCACGGGCGAAAGCGCGCCTTTTCCGCTGCTTCTGCGTTATGAAAAAAGCGGCAGTTTTTCAGCAGCGGTTTGCGCACCGGACAGACAGGACGACAGTAAATACCGGTTGAGGTTACGCCCACGTAGAGCAGCCCGTCAAAGCGACTGTCGCGCGACGTCAGCGCCTGGTAAGCAATTTCAGGATCAAGCATCGTCTTCTCCGGTAAATAAAGGGCATCATGGCGCAGTCCGGGTGCGGAAACACGCTGCTTTCGGACAGCTAATCAGTTTATGTGCCTGTCCGAAAACAGCCAGTTTGCGGCGCGATTAATGCAATAATAGTCGGGAGTCATCCACTGTGGAGATCTGTTATGTACCATACTAAAACCATCGTGACGCCGGTCGGCGAGCTGACGCTGATTGCCAGCGATAAAGGCCTGGCAGCCGTGCTGTGGGAAAATGAAGGATCGCAGCGCGTGCCGCTGACGCCGCTGTCACGTAACGAGTCGCACCCGGTGCTGTGCGAGGCGGAGCGTCAGCTGCAGGAGTATTTTGCCGGCACCCGGCAGCGTTTTACCCTGAGCTACGACCCGTCCGGCACGCCGTTCCAGCAAAAGGTATGGGCCGCCCTGCTGACCATCCCATTTGGAGAGACGCGCAGCTACCGGCAGATAGCCGAGCAGATTGGGCATCCCAAAGCCGTACGCGCGGTGGGGGCTGCCAACGGCAAAAACCCGCTCTCTATTATGGCTCCATGCCACCGCGTCATTGGCAGCAACGGCAAACTGACCGGCTTTGCCGGTGGCCTGCCGGTTAAGGCGTTTTTGCTGGAGCTGGAGCGGGCAGGTAAAGAACCGGGTGCGCCGGTTGTTTAGTATAAAAAACTAAATAGCGATTTATTATGCTTTATAGTATTTTCGTGGCTTCTGTTGTTAATTACATAAAACACTGATGCGGTAGTGCGCCACCGGATCGGCGGCAGGCGAACCGCTCTTTTACGCACCCTGCATTTCAGGCACAGGAGCCAGTAATGGACATTTTCAGCACGCAAAATATCCTGGTACATATCCCTCTGGGCGCCGGCGGATACGACCTCTCATGGATTGAAGCGTTCGGCACGCTGGCCGGGCTGCTCTGTATCTGGCTGGCAAGCCAGGAAAAAATCAGTAACTACCTGTTTGGCCTGATCAACGTCACGCTGTTTGCGGTGATTTTCTTTCAGATCCAGCTCTACGCCAGCCTGCTGCTGCAGCTTTTTTTCTTTGTCGCCAATCTCTATGGCTGGTACGCATGGAGCCGGCAAACCAGTGACCATGAGCGCGCGTTAAAAATTCGCTGGCTGTCGCCGCCGAAAGCGCTGGCATGGGGCGCCGCCTGCGTTATTGCGATTGCGCTGATGACGCGCTATATCGACATGGTGTTTGGCTTCCTTACCCGCAGCGCAGTGCAGATCATGCAGGGAATCGGCCTGCAGGTCAGCATGCCGCAGCTGCAGCCTGACGCGTTTCCCTTCTGGGATTCCTGCATGATGGTGCTCTCTGTCGTGGCAATGATTCTGATGACGCGTAAATATGTCGAAAACTGGCTGCTGTGGGTGGTCATCAACGTCATTAGCGTGATGATTTTTGCCCGGCAGGGGGTATATGCGATGTCGCTGGAGTACGCCATTCTCACGCTGATTGCGCTGAACGGCTCGCGTCTGTGGATACAGAGCGCACGCGAGCAGGGCTCACGTGCGCTGGCGGGTTAGTGATGATGATGCGCGTGTCCGTCCAGCACCGCATGATGATCGTCATCAGCGGCGTGTTCTGAACCGAGCGCGCAGTCGGGCAGGCTGCACGCCTGATACTCCATCTGCACCGTGGCATGTTCAATCTGATAGTGCTGATGCAGATAGTGATGAATTTTTCGCAGCAGGCCGTCGTGATCGTACGGCGGCACCACCTGAACATGCAGCGTAAGCACTGGCTTCTCTCCCACCTGCCACAGGTGAATATGGTGAACGTTACGCACCTCATCGATGTTCAGCTTCAGCTCGCGCGCCAGCTTATCAATATTGATATTCACCGGTGCACCCTCCAGCAGCTCATGCAGGCTTTCACGCAGCAGCGCCCAGGCGCTGCGCACCACCAGCACGGAAACCAGCAGTGAAAGAATCGGATCGATGGGCGTCCAGCCGGTAAGCATAACGATAACCGCGGCGGCAATGGCGCCCACCGAACCAAGCAGATCGCCCATGACGTGCAGCGCGGCGGCGCGCACGTTGAGATTTTTCTCGCCGCTGCCGCGATGCAGCAGCCAGAATGAAAGCAGGTTAGCAAACAGCCCGGCGATAGCGATACCGAGCATCAGGCCGCCCTCAATCGGCTGCGGATGAGTAAAACGCCGGATCGCCTCCCAGACAATCAGCACGGTGATCACCAGCAGCGCAATCGCGTTTACAAACGCCGCCAGGGTGGTCAGACGCAGCAGGCCAAAGGTATGCCGCGCATTGGGTTTACGGCGCGCAAACTGCACCGCCAGCAGCGCCATCAGCAGGGCGGCGGCGTCGGTCAGCATATGTCCGGCGTCGGCCAGCAGCGCCAGTGAACCTGAAAGAAGGCCGCCGATCACTTCGGCCAGCATAAACAGTGCCGTGACGCTAAACGCCGCCGCCAGGCGGGTGCGATTAGCATTGTGGTCACCGTGAGAGTGAGAGTGTGCCATAGCGTTCCAGTTGGTTGAGTAGCCTGTTGGTTAATAATATCAGTAAATTGAGCGTGTCAGGATGGAGCTGCTGCTGTTTCGCGGCGTCAATCAGCTGCTGACACGCTCCGGCGGCATCTTCAATGCCCAGCATCAGCCAGCTGCCTTTCAGGCGGTGAGCCGCTTTTTCAATCGCCGCCCAGTCGCGCTGCCCGCTGGCCTGCAGCAGCGCATCGCGATCCTGCGTAACGGCGCGCTGCAGCGTTTCACTGATGCGCGGCAGCCAGCTGGCGTCGTGCTGAGCCAGCTGCTGCAGCGTTGCCGGCAGCTGCGCCAGCGGATCGGACTGCGCCTGCGCCAGCAGCGCGGCCAGCGCCTGCAGCGTAACGGGCTTCACCAGCTGCGCCTCATGCGCCTGCAGAGGCAGGCGCAAGCGCTGCACGTCGGCGGAACAGATCACGCGCAGGGCAGGGTGTGGTCGTTGCCGCTGGCGGCGGCGCAGAATGCGCAGCAGCGTCAGGCCATCGGGATGCGGCATCATCTGATCGATAAACAGCACATCAAACGGCTGCCTGGCATCGGCGAGCAGCAGGGCGCGTCCCGCATCAAAGGTCTCAGCCTGAATGCCAAAAGCAGCCAGCTGCTGCTGCAGCACCAGCAGATTAGCGGGATGATCGTCAACAATCGCCACCCGCAGCTGCGGATAGCGCGGCCAGACCGGATCGTCGCCGGCATCCGCAATGTCACAGGGCGTCAGCGGCAGCGTTACGCTGACGCGTGTGCCCTGGCCCGGCGCAGAGCTCAGCTGCAGCGTACCGCCCATTCGCTGTACGATTTCCCGGCAGATAAAGAGCCCCAGACCGCTGCCCTGTACCGCATGACGCCGGCCAGACGGCGCCTGATACCATGGCTCAAACAGGTGTGCCTGTTCGCTGAGCGGAATGCCGCTGCCGCTGTCCGTCACAACAAGCGTAATCTGCTCCTCTGCCGCCAGCGTAAGGCTTATTTCGCCTTCACGGGTGAACTTCAGTGCATTAGCCACCAGGTTATTAATGACCTGCTGCAGGCGATCGCTATCCAGCAGCACGCTGGCGGGCAGCGGCGTCAGGGCCGTTACGCGCAGCTGCGGACCGCCGGGGCGCATCAGCGGATGGTAAAGCTGCCGCTGCTGCTGCAGCCAGCGGGAGAGATTCAGCGGGTGCGGATTCAGGCGGAAACTCTGATTCTCAATCCGCGCATGATCCTGCAAATCGTTCAGCAGCGCCATTAGCGAGCGGGCGCTGCTGTGCATCAGCGCGACCCGTGAGGGCACATGCTGCTGCTGTTCCAGCTCCAGCAGGCCAAGAATCGCCTGCATCGGCGTGCGCAGTTCATGACTGACGGTCGCGAGAAACTGGCTTTTAGCCGCACTGGCGCGCTCCGCTTCTGCGCGCTGCCGCCGTTCACGCCGCTGCTGCAGCACGTGACGCAGCTGCAGCAGCAGCAGCCCTGCAATAATCAGCGCCGCTGCAAACAGCAGCAGTTTTGGTATGCTGCGCATCATCATCGTGCTGCCGGGCTGCGGCGGCTGCGCCCAGCTTGCCCGCATCTGGTTCAGCGTTTCTGGCGGTATCTGCTGCAGCGCGCGATCGAGCAGGGCGCGCAGCTGCGGCTGCTGCGGGGTTACCCGGGGCGCCATCGGCCAGGCGATATCGCTGGCGGCAAACGCCAGACGCAGCGCGGTGTCATCGCGGCTGGCCAGCCGCCAGCGTGCTGAGATCACATTATCCACCAGCGCATCAATCTGTCCGCTGCCGAGCGCCTGCCAGAGCCGGGTGCGGTCGTCAAACCACTGTGGCGTAATACCCGGCGGCAGCAGCTGACGGGCCAGATCGCCGCGCAGTACGCCAAGACGTTTGCCCTGCAGCGAGGACCAGTCGGCAGGCGCAAGCGGCATCCGGCTGTAAACGCCCCAGATAGCACGCCATACCGGAAGCGTGGTGGAGGCCGCATCGGGCGTATCCAGAGGCTCCAGCAGCGTAAGCATCACCGCCTGCTGTGCCAGCAGCGCCTGCGCCTGCTGCGGGTTAGCGACCCAGCGCGGCGTGAAGCGGATGCCGGTGCTCTGGCCCAGCGCATTAAGCAGGTCAATACCAAAGCCGCGCGCGTTACCGCTGGCGTCCCGGTAGCTCCAGGGGGCATTATCTGGCGCGGCGGCGTAGGTGACAACGGGATGCGCCGCCAGCCACTGCTGCTCTGCCGGGCTGAGCATCAGCGTCTGCGTATCCTGATAGCGCGGCAGCGGCGGGCTCCAGCGCTGAGCAACCTGCCGGCTGAACTCCGCCGGCAGCAGGCGAAGCTGCGCATCGATCCATGTTGTCAGCGCCGGATCGCGGGCGATCGTGCGTAGCGTCAGTACCGCATCCGGATCGGCGGTGATCTGGTAGATCTCTCCCTGCTGCAGCTGGCTGAGCAGAAAGCCGGCGCTGGCTTCATCGGCGACCAGATAATCACTCTGCTGATTGAGCAGGGCGTAGAGCGCCTGTAAGTTGCCGGCCAGCGGATGCCAGCGGTGGCGCGCTGCCAGCTCCGGCGGCAGCTGCGTCAGCGTGCTGCCGGCAATCGTCAGCTGAGCGTTATCGCTGTTAAACATTACCGCGCGCTGATTTGCACGGTTGCGGTAAATACGGAGCGGCGTGCTGAACCAGCTGGCGCTGAGCGAGGCGCCGGCAGGCAGCGGTGCGCTTTCAGTCGTCAAAACCAGGTCCACCTCACCGCGCTTCAGCGCCTGCAGCTGCGCGCTCCGGTCAGGGTAGCCCTGCAGCTGAAACCGTACGCCGCTCTGCTGGCTGAGGGCGCTGAGATAGTCAGCATCAATGCCCCACAGGCGATCGCCGATGCGCATCGACCAGGGCGCGCTATTTTGCACCGGCACCGCCACGCGCAGCTGCGTGGCGGGCGGTGGCGCAGCGTGAGGCACCGGCATAACCGCAGGCAGCATGACGCTGCTGGCGGGCAGCAGTTCAGCGCGTGCGCCGGCTACCAGCAGCAAGCAGAGCAGCCAGAGCCGCTTCACTGCTGCGCTTTCCACAGTTCAGCCAGCTCAACCACCGAGGTCACGCCGGTCTTGGCCATGATATTTTTTTTATGCGTGCTGACGGTTTTATTGCTGATATGCAGCTGCTCACCAATCTGCAGGTTAGAGAGGCCGCGCACCAGTAGCGCTACAATCTGCTGCTCTTTCTCCGTCAACGGCAGGTCCAGGCGCTCCGGCAGCGGCGGAAAGGCCTGCTGTCCCCCCAGCACTGCAAGGATGGCGCTGAGCAGCTGAGCCATGCTCTGGCTTTTCACCACATAGCCTGCCGCCCCCAGCGAAGCGGCGCTCAGTAAGGTGTGGCGGCTCTGCTGTGCAGAGTAGATCAGCACCGGGCGCTGTGCATCGCGGGCGCGCAGGCGGCGCAGCAGCTCCAGACCATCACAATCCGGCAGGCCGATATCAAGAATAATGACGTCAATATTATGCTGCTGCAGGCAGGCGCGTGCCTGAGATTCATCAGCGGCGGCATAGAGCTGCAGAGGAATAGGGGCGTGCTGGCAGGCAGCCTGAAGTGCGACTTCAACCAGCGGGTGATCGTCAATAAGCAGTAGGGTAGCCATGTCACCGTTCCTGTGAATTTCATGGCGGTTAGCATAGCGGAAAAGCGGGGCCGGCAAAAATAAAGGGCGAGCCTGCGCTCGCCCTGATTACCGCAGAGACATCTCTTACTGAGTTGTGCCGTCGGTTTTGGTATTCACGTTGTCGCTACCCGATTTGGTTTCGACTTTTTTGTTCATGTCCGGGCAGCGGCCATCTTTACACATGGTGTTTTTGTGCACCTCTTTGGCAGACATATCGCCTGACTCAGTGCCTGACATTGCTGCGCCGTTGGTATTGGTGTTGCCGGTGTTGATATCGCTATTATCAACATTGTGCGGAGGCAGATTCTGTTTTGCGCCGCCCGCTGCCGCACCCGCTTCAGCTGATGCGTTGGCCTGTCCATTGTTGTTTGCAGCCATCGCTGCACCGCTACCCAGAGTCATTGCTGCCGTCAGAAAAACAATTGCAAACTTATTCATCATTATGCTCCTGTAATAAATGGATAGTTGCCGTTTGACACCCACGGGTGCTGTGTGACGAAAAAAGCGGGCCGTAACGAAATTAAATTTCGTCAGGAGTGTTCGGCGTAAAAATATATAGTGTAAGCGACTCGTTCCTCAGTGCTTACGTTTAAAAGCTTAGTCTATGGCTCTATAAATGCAAATGAGACAAAAGCATTTTCATAACGCTCTTAATTTACTCATGCCGGCTGAAGGGATAGATTGAAGGGGTTACGTCCGGCGCACGCAGGGCGAAAATCTGAATGGAATAAGTATGGATTACCAGAACGACGATTTGCGCATTAAAGAGATCAAAGAGTTACTTCCCCCGGTAGCGCTGCTGGAGAAATATCCGGCAACGGAGCGCGCGGCGGCGACCGTATCGCAGGCGCGTCAGGCCATTCACCGCATTTTGCATGGCGAGGACGATCGCCTGCTGGTGGTGATCGGTCCCTGCTCAATCCACGACACGGCAGCGGCGAAAGAGTACGCTGCACGCCTGCTGACGCTGCGCGATGAGCTGAGCGGCGAGCTGGAAGTGGTGATGCGCGTCTATTTTGAAAAGCCGCGCACCACGGTGGGCTGGAAAGGGCTGATTAACGATCCCCACATGGATGGCAGCTTTCAGATTAATGAAGGACTGCGTCTGGCACGTAAGCTGCTGGTGGATATCAATGACACCGGTCTGCCAGCTGCCGGCGAGTTTCTGGATATGATCACGCCGCAATATATGGCCGATCTGATGAGCTGGGGCGCCATCGGTGCACGCACCACCGAATCGCAGGTGCATCGCGAACTCTCTTCCGGTCTCTCCTGTCCGGTAGGGTTCAAAAATGGCACCGACGGCACGATCAAAGTCGCTATTGACGCCATTGGCGCGGCCAGCGCGCCGCACTGCTTCCTGTCAGTAACCAAATATGGGCACTCGGCTATCGTTGAGACGCGCGGCAATGAAGATTGCCACATCATCCTGCGCGGCGGCAGAGAGCCAAACTACAGCGCTGAGCACGTTGCGGCAGTGAAGAGCGGGCTGGAAAAAGCGGGCCTGCGTCCGCAGGTGATGATCGATTTCAGCCATGCCAACAGCAGCAAGCAGTTCCAGCGGCAGATGGTTGTGGCGGAAGATGTGGCACAGCAGATTGCCGGCGGCGAGCAGGCGATTACCGGCGTGATGATTGAGAGCCATCTGGTGGAAGGCAATCAGAGCCTGGAGAGCGGGAAGCCGCTGGTATACGGCCAGAGCGTAACCGATGCCTGCATTGGCTGGGAAGATACGGAAACAGCGCTGCGTCAGCTGGCGCAGGCGATCCGTACCCGTCGCGGCTGAGCGTGACGCATAAAAAAGGCCAGACAAACGTCTGGCCTTCAGGTTTACTGCGGAGGTTTACTTCGCTTTACCCTGGTTTGCCACGGCCGCGGCTTTCGCTGCGATCTCATCGGCATCACCCAGATAGTAGTGTTTGATTGGCTTGAAGTTTTCATCGAACTCATACACCAGCGGCACGCCGGTCGGGATGTTCAGTTCGAGGATCTCATCTTCGCTCATGTTATCGAGATATTTTACCAGCGCGCGCAGCGAGTTACCGTGTGCGGCAATGATAACTTTCTCACCGCTTTTAATGCGCGGCAGAATGGTTTCGTTCCAGTAAGGGATAACGCGGTCGATGGTCAGCGCCAGGCTCTCGGTGGTAGGCAGCTGCGCCTCGGTCAGTGATTTGTAACGCGCATCGTGGCCGGGGAAACGCTCATCGCTGCGATCCAGCTCTGGCGGAGTAATGGCAAAACCACGACGCCACTGCTTAACCTGGTCATCACCATATTTAGCCGCGGTTTCTGCTTTATCCAGCCCCTGCAGCGCACCGTAGTGACGCTCATTCAGACGCCAGGTTTTCTCTACCGGCAGCCAGGCCTGATCCAGTTCATCCAGCACGTTCCACAGGGTGTGGATGGCACGTTTCAGCACGGAGGTATAGGCGAAATCGAACACGAAGCCCTCTTTCTTCAGCAGCTGACCCGCCGCTTTCGCTTCGGTACGACCTTTGTCAGAGAGATCCACATCATACCATCCGGTGAAGCGGTTTTCCTGATTCCACTGGCTTTCGCCGTGACGGACCAGAACCAGCTTAGTTACGGCCATAGCTTTACTCCTTAATGCTTAAGTAGATTAGTAATGAACCCGGCTGCGGCCGCCTGAAGCGGCGGCACACTGATAGCGCCATACCATAACGGAAAACGGCGCACGGCGTAAGTCTGTCGCATACGCAGTGCGCGTTTTTCAGCCGTCGTCTCAGTGTGCCGTAAAGCGATACCGCGTCTCTGAGCGCCAGATGTCACCGGGTTGCAGCCAGCAATCGGGCTGCGGCCACTCGCTATGGTTAGGCGAATCGGGTAAAAATTCACTCTCCAGCGCAATGCCCTGGAAAGCAGTATAGCTCTCCTGCTCGCGGGCGCGCGTTCCCGCCAGGTAGTTGCCGGTATAGAACTGCAGCGCAGGTGCCGTGGTAAACACGCTGAGCTGCAGCGCGCCGTCAGCGGACCAGAGTCCGGCGGCACACTGCGTGATGTCACCTGCCGCGTTCAGTAAAAACGCGTGATCGTAGCCTTTGACCGCCTGCTGATCGGCATCAGCCAGAAACTCGTCCGCCACGCGCTTAGGCTGGCGGAAGTCGAAGCTGGTCGCCGCAACGGCTTTCAGCGGCGCAGCGGGGATGCCCGCGCTGTCTACCGGCAGGTAACGATCTGCCTGCAGTTGTAACCGATGCTGGCGGGCGTCGCCATGATGCGCATCAAGGTTAAAGTAGGCGTGGTTAGTCAGGTTAACCGGGCAGGCGCGATCGGTCTCCGCCTGATAGCGGATCGCCAGCGTATTATCCTCCGTCAGTTCATAGGTCACGGAGGCGATAAGATTACCCGGATAGCCCTGATCGCCATCCGGCGAGTCGAGCCGATAGTGCACGCTGCTGTCGCTCTGGCTGACAATCTGCCAGCGGCGTTTGTCAAACCCTTCCGGCCCGCCGTGCAGCTGATGCGGCCCCTGATTGGCAGCCAGCTTCAGATTAAGCGTCTTTAGCTCAGCCTGCGCGATGCGATTGGCGTAGCGGCCAATCGTGGCGCCGAGATAGGCGTCCTGATGCAGATAATCTGACGGCGTAGCGCAGCCCAGCAGCGCTTCACGCACGCTGCCATCCCGCATCGGCACGCGCGCCGAAAGCCAGGTGGCACCCCAGTCCATAAAGGTGGCCACCATGCCGTGACGGTTGCGCAGAACCGTGATGCGCCACGGCTGTCCGTCTGGCGCATGGGAGTTGACGTCGCTTACCATTGACCCGCTCCCTCTGAGGCCTTGCAGACGTAGAAGGTTTCTTTGATACCGGTCTGCGCTTCATATTTTTCCGCCACGGCCGCTCTGACCTGATCTACCCGCTCTGCCGGCATCAGCGCCACGATGCAGCCGCCAAAGCCGCCGCCGGTCATGCGCACGCCGCCGTGCGGACCCACTTCCTGTTTAACAATCGCCACCAGCTGATCGATTGCCGGCACGGTGATCTCAAAATCGTCGCGCATAGAGGCGTGTGAAGCCGCCATCAGCTCGCCCATGCGTTCAAGATCGCTCTGACTCAGCGCGTCGGCCGCTTCCAGCGTCCGGGCGTTTTCGGTAATAACATGACGCACGCGCTTCGCCACCAGCTTATCCAGCTCATGCTCGCGTGCTTCAAACTCCTCCAGCGTGACGTCGCGCAGCGCCGGTTTGTTAAAGAAGCGCGCGCCGGTCTCACACTGCTCGCGGCGGGTATTATATTCACTGCCTACCAGCGAGCGGCGGAAATTGCTGTTGATAATAACCACGGCGACGTTGTCCGGCATCGGCACCGCACGGGTCGCCAGGGTGCGGCAGTCGAGCAGCATGGCATGATCCTGTTTGCCGAGTGCTGAAATCAGCTGATCCATAATGCCGCAGTTACAGCCAACAAACTGGTTCTCCGCCTCCTGGCCGTTGACCGCAATCGCCGCGCCATCGAGATCCAGCTGCCAGAGTTCACGGAATACCGTGCCGACGGCCACTTCCAGTGACGCAGAGGAGCTGAGGCCGGCGCCCTGCGGCACGTTGCCGCTGATCACCATATCCACGCCGCCGATGCCGGCGTCACGCTGCTGCAGGTGTTTCACCACGCCGCGCACATAGTTGGCCCACATCGGCTCTTTTACCGGTTCGATCGGCGCATCCAGCGAGAAGCTATCCTGCTGGTTGTCATAATCCATGGCGATCACCCGGACCTGGCGATCGTCGCGGCGTGCGCAGGCGATTATCGTCTGATAATCGATAGCGCACGGCAGCACAAAGCCGTCGTTGTAATCGGTGTGTTCACCAATCAGATTGACGCGGCCCGGCGCCTGAATGGTATGGGTGGCAGCATAACCAAAGGTGTCAGCGAACAGCTGCCGGGTAGTCGATTTCAAAGACATTTATTGCGCCTCACGAAAATGGATATCGCTGACAGAGCGCAGACGTTCTGCTGCCTGCTCCGCCGTTAAATCACGTTGGGTTTCAGCCAGCATCTCATAGCCGACCATAAATTTACGCACCGTTGCCGAGCGCAGCAGCGGTGGATAGAAGTGCGCATGCAGCTGCCAGTGATCGCCGGCCTCTTCGGTAAACGGCGCGCCGTGCCAGCCCATCGAATAGGGGAATGAGCACTGGAACAGATTGTCATAGCGGCTGGTCAGCAGCTTAAGCGCGCGCGCCAGGTCGCTGCTCTGCTCTGCGCTGAGTTCGGTCAGGCGTTTTACGTGCGTTTTTGGCAGCAGCAGGGTTTCAAACGGCCAGGCGGCCCACCACGGTACTACGGCGATCCAGTGTGCCGTCTCCACGACGGTACGGCTGCCGTCCTGCTGCTCGCGTGCCGCGTAATCCAGCAGCAGCGGCGTGCCTTTTTCGGCATAGTAACGGCGCTGGTTATCATCCTCTTTCTGCGCTTCATTAGGCAGAAAGCTGTTAGCCCAGATCTGACCGTGCGGATGCGGATTGGAGCAGCCCATGGCCGCGCCTTTGTTCTCAAACACCTGCACCCACGGATAGTGCTGCCCCAGCTCAGCGCTCTGCTGCTGCCAGGTCGCAACAATGGCTTCGAGGTTGCTCAGCGACAGCTCCGGCAGCGTTTTGCTGTGATCGGGCGAAAAGCAGATCACCCGGCTGGTGCCGCGGGCGCTTTCACAGCGCATCAGCAGGTCGTCGCTCTGCGGCGCATCCGGGGTCTCCTCCATCAGCGCAGCAAAGTCGTTAGTGAAGACATAGGTGTTGGTGTAATCAGGGTTTTTATCACCGGTGATACGGGTATTGCCCGCGCACAGAAAGCAGTCGGGATCGTGCGCCGGCAGCGTCTCACGCGCTGGCGTCTCCTGCGCGCCCTGCCACGGGCGTTTCGCCCGGTGCGGTGACACCAGGACCCACTGATCGGTTAACGGGTTATAGCGGCGATGCGGATGATCCACCGGATTAAATTTTTGCATAACTTGTCCTGGTAACGGCAAACAGTAAACGTTTTCTGCGCTCAAACTAGCATATGCCCGCAGGCAAAAGCGTGATCAAGTCTGGATAAATGGTATCGTTTACACAAGTCGCTTATTCTTAATTTTGCGGTCTGTGAAACAGATGGATTCAAATTTAGCACAGATTAGTGGTAGCGATTACATTGGCAGGTGAGGCACCGGTCGCCTGCCTGACGGAGCAGGCGATCGGCAAGGCAGAGTAAGCGGGGCAGAACGCGGTCAGGGCTGCGGCGTGCGCAACGCCTCCTGCTGATAACAGTAACCCTGTGGGGTTTTGACAAAGCTGAGGCGATGGGTAATACAGCGCGGCGCATCTTCAGCGTGGTGCGAGACGAACAGCAGCTGGGTGCGGCCTTCACCAATCAGCACATCCGTAAAGCGGCGTACCAGCTGACGGTTAATCGGGTCCAGCCCCTGCAGCGGCTCATCCAGAATCAGCAGGGCGGGATGTTTAACCAGCGCGCGCGCAATCAGCACCAGCCGCTGCTGACCCCAGGAGAGGCTGTGAAAAGGGGCATCTGCCAGCGCGTTATCCATGCCGAGCAGCGCCAGCCACTGACGCGCCAGCGCTTTCTGCCGCTCTGAAACGGCCTGGTAAAGGCCAATCGAGTCAAAAAAGCCGGAGAGCACCACGGTGCGCACGCTGCAGCTTACCCGGTAGTCAAGGTGCAGGCTGCTGCTGACGTAGCCGATATGCTGCTTAATATCCCAGATGGTTTCGCCGCTGCCGCGCCGGATGCCAAACAGCGTTAAGTCGTTGCTGTAGCCCTGCGGATGATCGCCGGTCACCAGGCTAAGCAGGGTGGATTTGCCGGCGCCGTTTGGCCCGGTAATCTGCCAGTGTTCGCCGGCGTTAACCTGCCAGCTGAGGTTATCGATGATAGGACAATCATCATAGGCGACCCTGCCATGACGCAGTATTACGCGTGGCGTGTCAACGGCCAGCGCCGGCAGCAGATCGGGGCGATCTGCCTCCGGCAGCGCCATGCCCTGCAATCGTTCGCTGTGCGCCAGCTGGGCCACCAGCGCTTCCGCCAGCAGCGTCCTGCGGTCACCGGCGTGGGTCAGGGTGCACTCTGCCAGCACGCCCGCCTGCTGAATGAAATCGGGGATATCTTCAAACCGGTTCAGCACCAGCACCAGCGTATAGCCCTGCGTATGCAGCTGCTGCAGCAGCGCGGTGAGGCTGGCGCGCGACGCGACGTCCAGCCCGTCAAACGGCTCATCAAGGATCAGCAGATCCGGCTCTGCCATCAGCGCCTGACAAAGCAGAGTTTTGCGGGTTTCACCGGTAGAAAGATATTTAAAGCGGCGATCCAGCAAATCCTGGATACCAAACTGCTGCGCCAGCGCGCGGCAGCGGGCTTCATCGCTGACGTCCGCCTGGACGATCTCTGCAGCGGTGCGGCCGGTATCCTCTTCCCCTTCGCTGAGCATATCGGTGTTATTGCGCTCCCACTCCTCACTCACCAGCTGCTGCAGCTGCTCAAATGAGAGGCGGATCGGCCGGCGAAAATCGCTGCTGAAGTGGCCTTTTCCCGCGTTAAGTTCACCTGCCAGCACCCGGGCCAGGGCAGATTTACCGCTGCCGTTAGCGCCAACAAAGGCCCAGCTCTCACCGCGCTGAACGGTCAGCGCGTTAATGCTGAGCGCGCGATGGTGACTAAGATGAAATGTGCCTTGCGAAATATGCAATAAAGACATGATGTATTCCGGTTTGTGCATCGTTGTTACTGTTGTAACGGCCGCTGCTACGGAAGTCAATCAGGGCAGAGGCGTCAGATTAGCGTGGCAATAATCGCCTGTTCAGCGCTAAAGCAGGCGGTGACTGCGTCGCCTGGCCGCAGCGGCTGTTGCGCCAGCTGCGCTGCGCTCAGGGTAGCGCACAGCGTTTCACCACCGCTCAGCGTCAGCAGCACTTCGCTCATCTCTTCTCCCTCTTCAATGGCGCTGACCTGAGCAGAGAGGGCGTTATCGCCGGGTTCTCCTTCGTCACCGAGCCGGATCCACGGCGCTTTAATCAGCACCAGCACCTCTTTTCCGGGTACCAGCTGCAGCCGCTGCGCGCTGCGCGCGGTCAGCGCCACGTTAACCGGGGTCACGCCATCGGCCAGTACCACCTCAATATGCTGCTGCACCGGCCGGTTATCACGGCTGCGCACGGTGGCAAACAGCTGATTACGCGCGCTGGTCTGCAGCGAGAAGCGCGCAATCGCAGCCAGCAGGCTGTCGAGCGGCAGGTTATCCTGCTGCAGGGCATCAAACGCTTTCTGCTGGATCTGCGCCAGCAGATCGAACAGCTGGATCAGTCGTGCGCCATAGCGCGTCAGACGGGCGCCGCCGCCGCCTTTGCCGCCGGTAGCCCGCTCAACCAGCGTCTCATCCGCCAGCTGGTTCATCTCGTTGATGGCGTCCCAGGCGCTTTTATAACTGATGCCCGCCAGCCGGGCACCCTGACTGATTGACCCCGTCTCAGCAACCCGCCGCAGCAGTTCAATACGGCGCGGATCGGCAAACAGTTTCTGCTGAAGACGAATATGAAGTGAGAGATCGGCTTGCATGTCAGCTCCTTTAGTCGGAAGCGGGTAGTGTACGGCGTAAAGTAAAAGCACGAAAAGGGCAGTGCCTTTTTTTCCGCTGCCGCTACAATCACTTTTTTAAATTCTGCGTGAGGTTTCCATGCTGGAACTGATAAAAAGCCTGGCCGTCGCGGTCATCATGGTGCCGATTGTGATGGCGATTATGCTGGGTCTGATTTACGGCCTCGGAGAGGTGTTTAACATTATCTCCAAATTTGGCCGCCGCAATGACCGCCCGGCGAAAAGCTCACAGCACTGATTGACCCGCCCGCACGCTGCGGGCGTTTTTTTATCAATTTCCGTCCGCTCCTGCCGATACCCACTCTGATAATATTTATCCGCATGCTGCGCATAGCGGCATCTGCCCAGGCGTTGTATCATTCGGTATACAACGAAACAGGGAGTCTTACATGCTGAACAAATCTTCTTACTGGCTGGCTACGGCTACGCTGACCCTTTCGCTGGCGGGCCAGGCGGTGGCGGCTGATAAAATTACGGTGTTTGCTGCAGCATCACTGACCAATGCGCTGCAGGAGATCGCTACCCGCTATCAGCAGCAGAGTGGGACCGAAGTGGTCTCCTCGTTTGCCTCCTCCTCCACGCTGGCACGCCAGATTGAACAGGGCGCGCCGGCCGATCTCTTTATCTCTGCCGATCAGCAGTGGATGGATGATGCGGCGGCAAAGCAGAGCATTGAAGCGGAGACGCGCGTAACGCTATTGGGTAACGATCTGGTGCTGATCGCGCCTAAAGCTGCCGGCGCGGCACCCGTAACCATCTCTGCCGCCACCAACTGGAAAAATCTGCTGCAGGGGCAGCGTCTGGCGGTGGGCGATCCGGCACATGTGCCCGCCGGGATTTACGCTAAAGCAGCGCTGCAGAAGCTGGGCGCCTGGCAGCAGCTCGCGTCACAGCTTGCGCCAGCCAGCAACGTGCGCGCCGCGCTGGCGCTGGTTGAGCGTAACGAAACCCCCTATGGCATCGTGTATGGATCTGACGCCGTCGCGAGTAAAGAGGTTGTTGTAGCCGGGCGTTTTCCCGCCGATTCTCATCCGCCGGTGGAGTATCCGATGGCCATAGTCAAAGCGCATCAGAACGCGGCGGTCAGCGCCTTCTGGCACTATCTGCAGGGACCTGAGGCCGCAGCTATTTTTAAACAGTATGGATTTACGCCGAAAAAATGATACTGAGCGATCCCGAGTGGCAGGCTGTTGCGCTCAGCCTGAAAGTTTCCTGCGTGGCGGTGCTGTGCAGCCTGCCGTTTGGCATTCTCATGGCCTGGATTCTGGCACGCTGCCGTTTTCCGGGTAAAACGCTGCTCGATAGCCTGGTGCATCTGCCGCTGGTGCTGCCGCCGGTAGTGGTGGGCTATCTGCTGCTGCTGGCGCTGGGACGTCGCGGCGCGATCGGTGCCTGGCTCTGGGAGTGGTTTGGCTTTACCTTCGCCTTCAGCTGGCGCGGTGCGGCGCTGGCGGCGGCGGTGATGGCATTTCCGCTGATGGTGCGCGCCATCCGGCTGGCGCTGGAGGCGGTGGATACCCGGCTGGAGCAGGCCGCGCGAACGCTGGGAGCGGGGCGCTGGCGGGTCTTCTTTACTATTACGCTGCCGCTGACGCTGCCGGGCATTATTGCCGGTACCGTGCTGGCGTTTGCCCGTTCGCTGGGGGAGTTTGGCGCCACGATCACCTTTGTCTCCAATATCCCCGGAGAAACCCGTACCATTCCTTCCGCGATGTTTTCCCTGATTGAAACGCCGGGTGCAGAAAGCACCGCCGCGCGGCTCTGTGCGGTGGCTATCGCACTGGCGCTGCTGTCGCTGGTGGCGTCAGAATTACTGGCGCGCTGGGGCCGCAAACGCTGGGGGATCGCCTGATGCTGACGCTGCAGTTTTCCCAGCGGCTGGGTGATCATTTGCTGGAGCTGGATACGACGCTGCCGGCGCACGGTATTACCGCCGTGTTTGGCGTCTCGGGCGCGGGTAAAACGTCGCTGATCAACGCTATCAGCGGCCTGACCCAGCCGCAGCTGGGCCGCATACAGATCAATGAGCGGCTGCTGTTTGACAGCGCGCGCGGCATCAATCTGCCGCCGGAGCAGCGGCGTATCGGCTATGTGTTTCAGGACGCGCGACTCTTTCCGCACTATCGGGTGCGCGGCAATCTGCAGTACAGCATGGCCGCATCAATGAAGCCGCAGTTTGCGCAGCTGGTGACGCTGCTGGGACTGGATGCGCTGCTGGATCGCTTTCCGGCCACGCTTTCAGGCGGTGAAAAACAGCGCGTGGCGATTGGCCGGGCGCTGCTGAGTGCGCCCGATCTGCTGCTGATGGATGAACCCCTGGCGTCACTGGATCTGCCGCGCAAGCGTGAGCTGCTGCCGTGGCTGCAGCAGCTGACAAAGCAGATTGCCGTGCCGGTGCTCTACGTTTCGCACAGCCTGGATGAGATTGTGCAGCTCGCGGACAATGTGCTGGTGCTGGATAACGGCAGCGTTAAAGCGGCAGGCCCGCTGGAGAAAGTCTGGAGCAGCAGCGCAATGCGCCCTTGGCTGCCGGTCAGCGAACGCACCAGCGTGCTGCGCGTGCAGGTGCTGGAGCAGCATCCTTACTATCCCATGACCGCACTGCTGCTGGGCGATCAGCATATCTGGGTGAGTCGCGTTAACCTGCCAGCAAAAAGCACGCTGCGCATTCGCATCGCGTCAGCCGATGTCTCACTGGCGCTGCAGCCAGCCCAGCATACCTCCGTGCGTAACATTCTGCCTGCGCAGGTCATGGAGCTGCTGGATATTGACGATCAGGTCGAAGTCAGGGTCCGCATCGGCAGCAGCGAGCTCTGGGCACGCATCACGCCGTGGGCACGCGATGAGCTGGGCATTCGCGTCGATCAGTGGCTCTATGTCCAGCTCAAAAGCGTTTCAGTTATTGCCTGACGGAGGCGGCTGCCGTCACAGCACTTCCCGGCGAATAATCTCTGCAATGCCCGGCTCAAGGTTGGTGCCGGTCACCTCGGCCGCGCGCGCTTTGATGGCATCATCGGCGTTGCCCATTGCCACGCCCAGCCCCACCTGCTCCAGCATGCTAAGGTCGTTATAGTTATCGCCAAACGCCAGCACCTCCTGCATGCTGAAGCCCTGGCTCTCCACCCACTGCGCCAGGCGTTTGCCTTTGCTGTTACCCGCCTGGGCGATATCAACCTGATCGTGCCAGGACCATTCACACGCCAGGCCCAGCTCCGCTTCGGTACGTTCAGCAAACTGCTGTAATGCGCGGGTATCCGGATGTGACAGGGCAAACTTCCAGATCGCTTCAGCATCCTGCGCCGCCTGCGCCAGGCTGGGCACCTGCAGGAACAGCGGGCGCTGCGCTTCCGGCAGCGATTGCGCCCAGTTCAGCGTGCGGGTGACGTGACCGGTCGGCTCCTGGTAGAGCATGGCATCGTCGACGTACAGCAGACCGTGAATGTTCTCCTCGTCAAGCATCTCTATTACCCTTGCAGCCTGACTTTTCGCCAGCGGATCGGCGGCCAGCACTTTTTTTGCCTGATAATCATACAAATAGGTACCGTTACAGCAGATTGCGGGTGTATCAAGCTGCAGCGCCTGATAAAAAGGGTGGATAGCGCAGTGATGGCGACCGGTAACGATCAGCACTTTAACGCCCGCCTGCTGCGCGCGGGCCAGCGCCTCCAGAGATTCAGGCAGAATAGTTTTATTGGGTGTCAGCAGGGTGCCATCCAGATCGAGGGCGATTACGCGATAGCTCATTACGGGTTCCGTCTTTGAATAACCAGGCATCAAGTCTACACCTGCCAGCCGCGCTGAGACAAAAAAGCGGGCAAAAATCCCGCCAGCGTAGCCGGCTGAAACAGGCTACAGTTATCCCTTTCATCAGGCAGCGAATAAGGAAAAACGCATGAAACAAGTCGTGTATACCGCCAGTCCCGAGAGCCAGCAGATCCACGCCTGGCAGCTTCAGGAAGATGGCGCGCTGACGCTACTGCAGGTTACCGATGTGGCCGGTCAGGTGCAGCCAATGGTGGTGAGCCCGAAAAAAGATTTTCTTTATGTGGGCGTACGTCCCGATTTTCGCGTGCTCGCCTACCGCATCGCCGCAGACGGAACGCTGACGCTGGCGGGTGAAGCGCCGCTGCCAGGCAGCCCGACGCATATCTCCACCGATCGCGAAGGCCGGTTTCTCTTTTGCGGCTCCTATAACGACGCCTGCGTCAGCATCAGTCCGCTGGATGAGAACGGCCTGCCGCAGGCCCCGTCGCAGGTGATCAACGGCCTTGAGGGATGCCACTCCGCCAACATCGACCTGGATAACGAGACGCTGCTGGTGCCGGCGCTGAAGCAGGATCGCATCTGCCGTTTTCAGCTGCATCAGGATGGCACGCTGACGCCGCACGCGCAGGCAGACGTCAATACTGCCGCAGGCGCAGGCCCGCGCCATATGGCGTTTCATCCCGGCGGCGCTTATGGCTATGTGGTCAATGAACTCAACAGCACGGTGGATGTCTGGTCACTGCAGGGCGAGATGAGGTGCGTACAAAGTCTGGATATGATGCCGGCTGATTTCAGTGGCACACGCTGGGCGGCAGATATTCATATCACACCGGATGGCCGGTCGCTCTACGCCTGCGATCGCACCAGCAGCACGATTACCGTGTTCAGCGTCAGTGAAGCGGGCGATGCGCTGACCATTGAGGGCCATCAGCCAACGGAAACGCAGCCGCGCGGTTTTAATATCGATAGCCGTGGCGCTTACCTGGTGGCTGCGGGACAGAAATCGCATCATATTGAAGTGTACCGGATTGCGGAGCGTGGCCTGCTGCAGCCGCTGGCGCGTTATGCGGTCGGGCAGGGGCCGATGTGGGTAGCGATCCTCGCGCTGGCGTAATGATGTCACGCAAGGTCGCCCTCAGAGGCGACCTTTATCAGGGTGCGCAGCGAAGCGCGCCCGGTGCGATCAGGCGTATTTTACCGTAACCGATGCGCTGGCAAGCGCATGGAAATGCACGTTAAAGCCGACCATTGCGCCGCTGGCGCCTTCATCCACATCCAGCGTCTCCACGTCCAGCGCGTGCACGCTGAAAATGTAGCGGTGTGATTCACCCTGCGGCGGTGCGGCGCCGCCGTAGCCGGTCTGGCCGAAGTCGGTACGGGTCTGGATAGCGCTTTCAGGCAGCTCCGCCACGCCGGAACCGGCGCCCTGCGGCAACACGGTGACGTCAGCCGGAATATTGGCTACCACCCAGTGCCACCAGCCGGAACCGGTGGGCGCATCGGGATCGTAGCAGGTGACAACAAAGCTCTTAGTGCCTTCCGGCACCTCATCCCAGGCGAGATGGGGCGACAGGTTATCGCCCTGATAACCCATGCCGTTAAACACGTGGCGCTCTGGCATCTTATCGCCGTCGTTAAAATCCTGACTAAACAGGCGCATAACTCCTCCTTTTTTACTAATCGCGGAAGGTCATCATGGTGCAAAAGCGCAGCAGATACCAGCGGCGTCAGGGCTGAAAATGGCCAGCGTGATCCAGCGCGTCCCGAATGGCGCGGGTGAGCTGGCTCAGCGCCTGCGCAGAAATCAGATAAGGTGGCATCAGATAGATGAGCCGGCCAAACGGGCGGATCCAGACGCCGCGCTCAACAAAGAACTGCTGCAGCGCGGCCATATTCACCGGCTGATGCGTTTCGATAACGCCAATGGCACCCAGCACGCGCGCCTGCGCCACGGCGGGATGCAGCTGCAGCGGCAGCAGCTCCCGCTGCAGCTGCTGCTCAATGGCCGCGACCTGCGTCTGCCACTCTCCTTCCGCCACCATGGCCAGACTTTCAGCCGCGACCGCGCAGGCAAGCGGGTTGCCCATAAAGGTCGGGCCATGCATAAAGCAGCCAGCGGCGCTGCGGCTGATGGTGTCAGCCACCTCGCGCGTGGTCAGCGTGGCGGCGAGCGTCATCATCCCGCCGGTCAGCGCTTTGCCGAGGCATAAAATATCGGGTGTCACGCCCGCGTGTTCACAGGCAAACAGCTTGCCGCTGCGGCCGAAGCCGGTGGCGATCTCATCGGCGATCAGCAGCAGCCCGTAGCGATCGCACAGCGCCCGCACCTGCTGCAGATAGCGCGGATGGTAAAAGCGCATCCCGCCCGCACCCTGCACAATCGGTTCCAGGATCACCGCGGCAATGTCGCGATGGTGCTGCTCCGCCAGCCGGGCGAAGTCGCTGAAATCGGCATCATCCCATGTATCAGTGAAACCGCACTGCGGCGCAGCGGCAAACAGATGCTCCGGCAGATAGCCACGCCACAGGCTGTGCATTGAGTTTTCCGGATCGCATACCGCCATCGCCGCAAACGTATCGCCGTGATAGCCGCGCTTCAGCGTCAGGAATGTCTGGCGCCTCTCGCCGCGACCCAGCCAGTACTGCAGCGCCATTTTCATCGCGACTTCCACCGCAATGGATCCGGAGTCAGCCAGAAACACGCACTCCAGCGCTTCAGGCGTCATCGCCACCAGCTGACGGCTCAGCGCGACTGCTGCCGGATGGGTAATACCGCCGAACATCACGTGTGACATCTGCGCCATCTGCTGCTGCAGTGCCTGGTTGAGACGCGGATGATTGTAGCCGTGGATCGCCGCCCACCATGACGACATACCGTCAACCAGCTCGCGTCCATCTGCCAGCTGCAGCTGGCAACCCTGGGCAGCCACCACCGGATAACAGGGCAGCGGGTCGCGCATTGAGGTGTAGGGATGCCAGATATGCTGGCGGTCAAAATCGAGGTCGTCAGGCGTGAACATCTGTCTTGTAAACCATTTTGAAAAGATTTAGTTTACAAGTATAACCACGATCATTGTCGGGATGAACCCCTTTTTGGAGTATGTAATGGCTAACCGCTGGACACTGGCCCAGGCCCAGGCCCTGTTTGATAAACCTTTTCTGGAACTGATGTTTGAGGCGCAGCAGGTGCATCGCCAGCATTTTGACCCACGTCAGGTACAGGTCAGCACGCTGCTGTCGATTAAAACCGGCGCCTGCCCGGAAGATTGTAAATATTGCCCGCAGAGCGCGCGCTACAAAACCGGACTGGAGTCAGAACGGCTGATGGAGGTGGAGGCGGTGCTCGCCTCGGCGCGTAAAGCTAAAGCGGCCGGCTCCAGCCGTTTCTGCATGGGCGCCGCATGGAAAAACCCGCACGAACGCGATATGCCTTATCTGGAGCAGATGGTGCAGGGCGTGAAAGCGCTCGGCATGGAAACCTGCATGACGCTGGGGACGCTGGAACAAAACCAGGCGCAGCGTCTGGCAGAGGCCGGACTCGATTTCTACAACCATAACCTGGATACCTCACCGGAATTTTACGGCAGCGTCATCACGACCCGTACCTACCAGGAGCGTCTCGATACGCTGGATAAAGTGCGTAGGGCCGGTATCAAGGTCTGCTCCGGCGGCATTGTCGGTCTGGGTGAAACGGTGACGGATCGCGCCGGACTGCTGGTGCAGCTGGCAAACCTGCCGGTGCCGCCAGAGAGCGTGCCGATCAACATGCTGGTAAAAGTCAAAGGCACGCCGATGGCGGATAACGCTGACGTGGAGCCGTTTGATTTTATCCGCACTATCGCCGTAGCGCGCATCATGATGCCCTCTTCGCACGTGCGTCTCTCAGCGGGGCGTGAGCAGATGAGCGAGCAGACGCAGGCGATGTGTTTTATGGCGGGCGCTAACTCTATTTTCTATGGCTGCAAACTGCTGACCACGCCCAATCCGGAGGAGGATAAAGATCTGATCCTGTTCCGCAAGCTGGGGCTGAATCCGGAACATACCACAACCGCGAGCGGGGATAAGGCACAGCAGCATCAGCTGCAGGCGCAGCTGGCTGAGGCCGACACGCCGCAGTTTTACAACGCGGCGGTGTAAATGTGGGCTGAACGTATTACCGAAGCGCTGCAGGCGCGCCGGGACGCGGAAGGCTGGCGCTACCGGCGCTGTGTTGAGCAGAACAGCGTGCGGGAAATCACGCTGGACGGTCAGCGCTATCGCCACTTCTCCGGTAACGACTATCTCGGGCTGAGCCAGCATCCGGCGGTGATTGCGGCCTGGCAGCAGGGTGCGGCGCAGGCGGGAGCCGGGGCAGGGGCGTCCGCGTATGTGACCGGCTATAGCCGTTATCACGCAGAGCTGGAGCAGCAGCTGGCAGGCTGGCTCGGCTATTCACGCGCGCTGCTGTTTATCTCCGGCTTTGCCGCTAATCAGGCGATTGTGCATCTGCTGGCGCAAAAGCAGGACCGCATCGTGGCGGATAAACTGGCGCACGCGTCGCTGCTGGATGCTGCCAGTCACAGCCCGGCCACGCTGCGGCGTTTTGCGCATAATCAGCCGGCAGGTCTGCAAAAGCTGCTGGCGCAGCCGGGGGCGGGCGCCACGCTGGTGGTCACCGAAGGCGTTTTCAGCATGGATGGCGACAGCGCACCGCTGGCGGAGATTGCTGCGGCGACCCGGGCTGCGGACGGCTGGCTGCTGGTCGATGACGCGCACGGCATTGGCGTGAGCGGTGAACAGGGGCGCGGCAGCTGCTGGCAGCAGCAGGTAAAACCCGAGCTGCTGGTGGTGACGTTTGGCAAAGGCTTTGGCGTCAGCGGCGCAGCGCTGCTGTGCGATGATGCGACCGCCGATTACGTTGAACAGTTCTCGCGCCACCTTATTTACTCTACCGCCATGCCGCCGGCGCAGTGCTGCGCGCTGCTGGCGGCGCTGCAGCAGGTGCAGCAGGGCGATGCGCTGCGGGCACGACTGCGGGCCAATATCAGCCGCTTTCGCGCCGGCGCAGCGCAGCTGCCGTGGAGCCTCCCCGCCTCAGAGAGCGCCATTCAGCCGCTGATTGTGGGGGAGAACGCGGCCGCGCTGGCGCTCTCGCAGCGGCTGGCGCAGGCGGGATGCTGGGTCAGCGCCATCCGTCCGCCTACCGTGCCGCCCGGTACGGCCCGGCTGCGCATTACCCTCACGGCGGCGCATGAGCCGGAAGATATCGACGCGCTGCTGGAGGCGCTGTATGACGCTGCAGGTTAACAAGCAGGCGGTGGCGCAGGCGTTTGGCCGCGCCGCGCCACACTATGAGCAGCACGCCGCGCTGCAGCGCCTGAGCGGCGATGCGCTGCTGGCCTGTGCGCCAGCCGGATTTGGTCCGCACCTGCTCGATGCCGGCTGCGGCACCGGCTGGTACAGCCGGTACTGGCGCGATCGCGACCGTCGGGTAACCGCGCTCGATCTCTCTTTGCCGATGCTGGACGCCGCGCGCGCCCAGCGATCGGCACACCATTATCTGCAGGGCGATATCGACCGGCTGCCGCTGGCTGACGGCAGCGTGGATGGCGTCTGGAGCAACCTGGCGGTGCAGTGGAGCAGCGATCTGAGCGTGGCTCTGCAGCAATTTTATCGCGTGCTGCGGCCCGGCGGCACCGCGCTTTTTTCCACGCTGCTGGCGGGATCGCTGCCGGAGGTGGATCGCGCATGGGCAGCGATAGATTCCCGTCGTCACGCCAACCGCTTTCTTCAGGCCGGTGAGGTTACCGCTGCCGCGCGGGCGCAGCCGCTGCGCAGCACGCAGCAGATCATCACGCTGCACTTTCCGGATGCGCTGAGTGCGATGCGCTCGCTGAAGGGAATTGGCGCGACCCACCTGCACGGCGGACGCAGCAACAGCGTACTGACGCGTCAGCAGCTGGCGCAGCTTGAGCGGTACTGGCCGCAGGATGAACAGGGCTATCGCCTCACTTATCACCTGATGTATGGAGTTTTGCAAAAATGAAACGCTGGTTTATCACCGGAACCGACACCGAAGTGGGAAAAACAGTTGCCAGCGGCGCGCTGCTGCAGGCGGCCAGCGCTGCCGGGCTGCGTACGGCAGGGTATAAACCGATAGCGTCGGGCTGTGAGATGACGGCGGAGGGCGTGCGCAACAGCGATGCGCTGGCGCTGCAGCGCTACAGCAGCGTGCCGCTGCGCTATGAACAGGTTAACCCGCTGGCATTTATGGAGCCGACCTCACCGCATATCGTGAGCGCAGAAGAGGGCAGGCCGATCGACTTTGCACAGCTCTCGGCGGGTCTGCGCAGCGTGGAAGCGCAGGCTGAATGGCTGCTGGTTGAGGGGGCGGGCGGCTGGTTTACGCCGCTTTCTGAGACGCAGACCTATGCGGACTGGGTCATCGCAGAGCAGCTGCCGGTGATCCTGGTGGTGGGCGTAAAGCTGGGCTGTATTAATCACGCCATGCTGACCGCTGCGGCGATCAAGGCAGCCGGCTTACCACTGGCAGGCTGGATCGCAAACGATATTCAGCCGCCGGGCAAGCGGCATCGTGAATATATTGCGTCGCTGCGCCAGCGCATCGACGCGCCGTTTCTGGGCGAAATCCCCTGGCTGGCGTCCGGGACGGAGCAGGCGACCTGCGGACGCTACCTGACGCTGCCCTGAGCGATAAGCATCCCTTAAGAGATCAGGTCGGCGTCAGCCATTTGTTCACGGTAAGATCGTCCAGCTGCGCAACGCGCCCCTGCGCCACATTACGTCCGCGGTGCAGCAGCAGAAAGTAGTCGGCGACGCGGCGTATAAACGAGACGTGCTGCTCCAGCAGCAGGATGGTCAGACCATACTCCCGGTTGAGCCGCCGGATCAGGTTGCCCGTCTCCTCCTCCAGCCACGGCGACATCGTACCGGAAGGCTCATCGAGGATCAGCAGGCGCGGTTTCAGCACCAGCGCGCGCGCCAGTGCCAGCTGCTGCTGCAGATTAACCGGCAGCTCACCGCTGCGCTGATGGCGCAGTGAATAGAGCGCGGGAAACAGCTCAAACACCATCTCCGGAATGGCGCGGTTGCGATCATCTTCAGCCGCCAGCAGGGCGATCAGCAGATTGTCCTCAACGCTCATCTGCGTAAAGATATGGCGCTTTTGCGGCACATATCCGATGCCCATCCGCGCCCGCTGCACGGCGGGCTGCAGCAACAGGTTCTCCGGCGGATAGCCCGCCTCCTGCCAGCAGATAGAGCCGCTGTTGACCGGCAGATGGCCCATAATGCAGTTTACCAGCGTGGTTTTCCCCATCCCCGGACTGCCCAGCACGCCAGTGCAGGATCCCGGAGGCAGATCAAGATCGACATCCCACAGAATCTGATTCTGGCCATAAAACTGATTCACCGAACGTAAACTCAGCATCTGATCTTCTCCTTACAGATAGTTAGCCTGAATGCACCCGCTCTGTGTCGTCTGGCATGCAGTGACAGATTAAGTAACGCGGTGGTATCAGACATCAGGGCGTCCCTGTTAAACCTGAATGTTCTGCCGCCGGAAAAGAGATGCAATCAACGGGCCAGATCGATAATCCTGCGTTTCTGTCGTTAATAAATGCCCGTAATTGTGCCTTACACATCAGGAAATCTTAACTGTGAAAAGGGGTGATTAAGCTGCTGCACTTTGACGGTGCTGATTACTAAGCTTTTCTGGTGCATCTGTTCATTAATAAGGCAGCGGTCCAGTGCAGGAAAACAGCGCAGCCCAGGCGTGGCGGCGCTGTGGAATCAAAAAAGAATAGTTAATTGCGCCAGCCCTGCTGGAAAAATAATCATAAAAAAAATTTTTTTGTTAGCGCAGAAGAGGGCGGGATTTTTTATACACAGCCTGCGGGCTCGGGGCTGGCTTCACTTATCCACTATTCCTGTGGATAACCTTGTGCATTAGCGACTGAAAACCGGGCGCAAGCGAGGAAATACGCGGCCTGGATACATTATGCTGCGAAACTGGGCTTTTGGTCTATTTTCATTAAATTCAGTATGTTATCTAAAAGCAAGCCTGTAAAACTCCGGCTGAAGTTTACCGCTGCATTTTAATGACGTTCTCTTGACAATTGTTAAAAGCCCGGCCCGCCTGGGGATAACCTGGCGCGACATATTTTAGCCAGCTGCCGCTTTAATGCCTCTGAAGCGGCGCCACGGGCAGCAGGACCATCGTGGCGTTTATCTGTAAATATATCCAGTGTTTTTTTCTGGCAAAATCGCCATAGCAGAGTAGAATTATCAGCCTGCCAGCCCTTTTCTTCAGCAGGAATTCTGAAATCATGAGCAAAGTCTTTAAACTCAACTCCGCCTTTAAGCCTTCAGGCGATCAGCCTGAAGCGATCCGCCGTCTGGAGGAGGGGCTGGAAGATGGCCTTGCGCATCAGACCCTGCTCGGCGTAACGGGATCGGGCAAAACCTTTACCGTTGCCAATGTGATTGCCGATCTCAACCGGCCGACGATGGTTCTGGCGCCTAATAAAACGCTGGCGGCGCAGCTCTATGGGGAGATGAAAGAGTTTTTTCCGGACAACGCGGTAGAATTTTTCGTCTCTTACTATGACTACTATCAGCCTGAAGCCTATGTGCCGAGTTCTGACACCTTTATTGAAAAAGATGCGGCGGTGAACGAGCACATTGAGCAGATGCGCCTCTCCGCCACCAAAGCGATGCTGGAACGACGCGATGTCATCGTGGTCGCGTCGGTCTCGGCAATTTATGGTCTGGGCGATCCCGATCTCTATCTGAAAATGATGCTGCATCTGACGCGCGGTATGATCATCGATCAGCGCAGTATTTTACGGCGTCTGGCTGAGCTGCAGTATGCGCGTAACGATCAGGCGTTTCAGCGCGGTACGTTCCGCGTGCGCGGGGAGGTGATCGATATCTTCCCGGCGGAGTCCGACGATATGGCTCTGCGGGTGGAGCTGTTTGATGAAGAGGTTGAGCGGCTCTCACTATTTGATCCGCTTACCGGACAAATTGAGTCAGTGATCCCGCGCTTTACCATCTATCCCAAAACGCACTACGTTACGCCGCGCGAGCGCATCCTGCAGGCGATGGAAGAGATCAAAGATGAGCTGGCCCTGCGCCGTAAGGTGCTGCTGGAAAACAACAAGCTGCTGGAAGAGCAGCGCATTACGCAGCGCACCCAGTTTGACCTGGAGATGATGAACGAGCTGGGTTACTGCTCGGGGATTGAGAACTACTCCCGCTATCTCTCGGGACGCGGACCGGGTGAAGCGCCGCCGACCCTGTTTGACTATCTGCCGGCCGATGGTCTGCTGGTGGTGGATGAGTCGCACGTCACGATTCCGCAGATTGGCGGCATGTATCGCGGCGACCGCGCGCGTAAAGAGACGCTGGTGGAGTACGGCTTCCGCCTGCCGTCCGCGCTGGACAACCGTCCGCTTCGGTTTGAAGAGTTTGAGGCGCTGGCCCCGCAGACCATTTATGTCTCCGCCACGCCGGGTAAATATGAGCTGGAAAAATCGGGCACGGAAGTGATCGATCAGGTAGTGCGTCCGACAGGTCTGCTCGATCCCATTCTTGAGGTGCGCCCGGTCGGCACACAGGTGGATGATCTGCTCTCTGAAATCCGCAAACGCGTGGAGATCAACGAACGCGTGCTGGTGACGACGCTGACCAAGCGTATGGCTGAAGACCTCACTGAATATCTTGAAGAGCATGGTGAGAAGGTGCGCTATCTGCACTCTGATATCGATACCGTTGAGCGCATGGAGATTATTCGCGACCTGCGCCTGGGCGAGTTTGACGTGCTGGTAGGGATTAACCTGCTGCGTGAGGGACTTGATATGCCGGAGGTCTCCCTGGTGGCGATTCTCGACGCCGACAAAGAGGGCTTCCTGCGTTCAGAACGCTCCCTGATCCAGACGATTGGTCGTGCAGCGCGTAACGTGAACGGCAAAGCGATTCTTTATGCTGATAAAATCACGCCCTCTATGGCACGCGCGATTGAAGAGACAGAGCGACGTCGCGAGAAGCAGGAGCGCTACAACACCGAGCACGGCATTGTGCCGCAGGGGCTGAATAAGAAGATCACGGATATTCTTGAGCTGGGCAAAAACGTGGTGAAAACGCGCGGCAAAGGCAAAACGGCCACGCGCACGGCAGCAGAGAATGATGCTGATTACCTGGCGCTTACGCCACAGGCGATGCAGAAGAAAATTCACGAACTGGAAGCGCAGATGCAGCAGCATGCGCAAAACCTGGAGTTTGAAGAAGCCGCCAGCCTGCGCGACCGGCTGCATGAGCTGCGCGAACTGTTTATTGCCGCCTCATAACCACCAACCCGTGCCGCATTCCGCAGGAGCCGCATTCCACATGGGCCGCATTTATGCGGCCCTGGCGTATTTATACGGCTGGCGGCTTTAAAGCGCCTGGATGGCGTGCTCCAGCGCCAGGCGCAGAAGCTGTCGATCGTGGCGATAACGGATATCTTCAGCTTCCAGCGGCTCCTGCACAATAATGCGCTGCGCCAGACCCTGCGTGTCGGCAGTCGGGCTGATCACTACGGCATCAATAACCCGTTTACCAATCGCCTGCTCCATAATGGCCAGCTTATCTGCCACGCTAAGACGGGCGGCTGCCGGGCTAAGCTCGCGGCCAAGATTGCCAATAAATACCATCGTAGCGGGCGTACGCCGCAGCGCGCGCGCCATCTCTTCCATCAGCAAAATCGGCATCAGGCTGGTATAGAAACTGCCCGGGCCAATCAGGATCAGATCGGCTTCAGCCACGGCGTCCAGCGCTTCGCGGGTGGGATTAACCGCCGGATGCAGCATCAGCGCCTGAGGCGCCTGACGCATCTCATCAATCGCGGTTTCGCCATACACCATGTTGCCTTCTGCATCCTGCGCGACCAGATCAACCGGCTGCTCTGACATCGGGATGAGAAACGCATCAACCTTGAGCAGATTGCGGATAATGTTAATCGCTTCCAGCGGACGCACGCTGAGATGATCCAGCGCTTTCAGGATCAGGTTGCCAAGATTGTGGCCCGCCAGTTCGCCGTTACCGGCAAAACGGTATTCAAACATCGCGGAAGCGACGCTGGGCTCGGTGATCAGCTGATTAAGACAGTTGCGCATGTCTCCCCAGGCGATCCCCCCCTCTGAACGGCGGATACGTCCGGTGGAGCCGCCATTGTCCGTGGTGGTCACTATACCGGTGAGTCGCGAGCCCAGCGGCGCCAGCGCTGACATGACGCGGCCCAGGCCGTGTCCGCCGCCCAGTGCCACCACGCGATCTAAATCTGCCAGCGTTCGATTCATGCTGCTCCTTATCGGTCCACTGCGCTGAAAGCCAATTCTTTGCTGCCGGGGGCAGCGTCATGTGGCGCAGTTTAGCCTATTCTGCTGCGATAATGCCGCGAAAAATCGTTATATATCATGTTATACAACGCACGCAGTGACTGGCTGACTGACGCAAAGCGCGCTACCATCCAGAGACCGCGTTGTCCTCAATGACAACAAACTCCCAAGCCTTGCGCGCCTAAGTCAAATGATAGGGCCGCCTGGCCGCAGCGTCATGCTGCCAGGGTGCAGAAAGAAATGCCTGCATCTCCCGACTTTGGAAAGGTGTTAAGGTGCCACAATTTACAGATGCCTGGGCGCGCAGCTTCTACTATTTGCGCCTGTCGATCACGGATGTATGTAATTTCCGTTGTACTTACTGTCTGCCGGACGGCTACAAGCCTGGCAGTACCCGCAACAAAAGCTTTCTCTCGCTGGATGAGATCCGCCGGGTGACCCGCGCCTTTACCGCGGCGGGAACGGAGAAGATCCGGCTTACCGGCGGTGAACCCTCGATGCGTCGCGACTTTACCGACATCATCGCTGCCGTGCGTGAAAACGCCGCGCTGCGACAGATTGCGGTGACCACCAACGGCTATCGCATGGCGCGTGACGTACAGTCATGGCGCGATGCAGGGCTGACGCACATTAACGTCAGCGTGGACAGCCTGGATGCGCGGCAGTTTCATGCCATCACCGGGCAGAACAAATTTGCTGAGGTCATGGCCGGTATCGACGCCGCGTTTGACGCCGGATTCGAAAAAGTCAAAGTTAACAGCGTGCTGATGCGTGATGTTAACAGCCAGAGTCTGGATACGTTTCTGGCCTGGATCCGCACGCGTCCGATTCAGCTGCGTTTTATTGAGCTGATGGAAACCGGTGAAGGGGGCGATCTGTTCCGGCGTCACCATATCTCCGGTGAGGTGATCCGCGACCGGCTGATCGTGCAGGGCTGGCAGCGGCAGCCGCGCGGCCGCAGCGACGGGCCGGCACAGGTATTTCGTCATCCCGACTATCAGGGTGAGGTCGGCCTGATTATGCCTTATGAAAAAGATTTCTGCGCCAGCTGCAACCGGCTGCGCGTCTCGGCCACCGGTAAACTGCACCTCTGCCTGTTTGGCGACGGTGGGGTAGAGCTGCGCGATCTGCTCGCCTCCGATGCACAGCAGGACGAGCTGCAGGCGCGTATCGCCCATAGTCTTGGCCAGAAAAAGCAGACCCACTTTCTGCATCAGGGCCAGACCGGTATTACGCAAAATCTCTCTTTCATTGGTGGCTAAACACAGGAGTTACAGCCATGGCTAAACCAACCGGCGAATTTACCGCTCTGACTGCCGCGGTGCTGACCATATCCGACAGCCGCGATGCGGCGAGTGACACCTCAGGAGACTATCTGCGTGAGGCGCTGGCGGACGCGGGGCATCAGGTGGTGGATCACGCTATTCTGCCTGACAATCGCTACCGCATTCGCGCCACGGTATCGCGCTGGATCGCCAGCGACGATATCCAGGTGGTGATTGTGAACGGCGGCACCGGCTTTAACAGCAAAAACAGTACGCCGGAAGCGCTGCTGCCGCTGTTTGACCGCGAAATTGACGGCTTTGGCGAACTGTTCCGTATGTTCTCGTATGAAGATATCGGCAGCGCAACGCTGCAGTCGCGTGCCGTTGCCGGCCTCGCCAATCAGACCCTGATTTTTGCCCTGCCAGGCTCTACAAGCGCCTGCCGCTGCGGCTGGGAGCGCATCATCGCCGATCAGCTGGATGCGCGCACCCGGCCCTGTAATTTTGTCTCTCATCTGAAGAAAGTCACTGTATGAATCAGTTAACGCATATTAACGCCGCTGGCGAAGCGCACATGGTTGATGTCTCCGGCAAAAATGAAACCGTGCGCGAAGCGCAGGCGGAGGCGCTGGTTTTGATGTCACCAGCCACGCTGCAGATGATCATGGAAGGCAGCCATCATAAAGGCGATGTCTTTGCCACGGCCCGTATCGCCGGCATTCAGGCGGCGAAGCGCACCTGGGAGCTGATACCGCTCTGTCATCCGCTGATGCTGAGTAAAGTGGAAGTGACGCTGGAAGCGGAACCGGCGCAGAGCCGGGTACGCGTCACCGCGCGCTGCCGCCTGACCGGTAAAACCGGAGTGGAGATGGAGGCGCTGACGGCCGCTTCCGTGGCGGCGCTGACCATCTATGACATGTGCAAAGCGGTGCAGAAAGATATCGTGATTGACCAGCTGCGCCTGCTGAGCAAAAGCGGCGGGAAGTCAGGTGACTTCAGGGCGGTCAGCCATGATTAAAGTCCTGTTTTTTGCCCAGGTGCGTGAGCTGAGCGGCACCAGCGAGCTGACGCTGCCGGAAGCCTATCCTGACGTGGCGGCACTGCGTGCTGCACTGGCGCAGCGCAGCGATCGCTGGGCGCTGGCGCTGGAATCGGGCAGGCTGCTGGCCGCAGTCAATCAGACGCTGGTCCCCATGACGCATCCGCTGCAGGCGGGTGATGAAGTGGCGTTTTTCCCGCCGGTCACCGGAGGTTAACCATGACAACCCGTATTCGCGTTGGCCCCGAGCCGTTTGATACCGGGGCTGAATACCGGCTGCTGGCCGCAGACGATCGGGATGGCGCTATCGTTACCTTCACCGGTAAAGTGCGCAATCATAACCTCGGCGCCGACGTAGCGGCGCTGACGCTGGAGCACTATCCGGGTATGACGGAAAAAGCGCTGGCGGAAATCGCTGAGGCTGCCCGGCAGCGCTGGCCATTGCAGCAGATAACAGTGATCCATCGCGTGGGTGAACTCTTTCCCGGTGATGAGATAGTGCTGGTGGGCGTCAGCAGCGCACACCGCGGCAGCGCATTCGCAGCCGCAGAATTTATTATGGATTATCTTAAAACCCGTGCGCCGTTCTGGAAGCGCGAAGCCACCCCGGAGGGGGATCGCTGGGTAGATGCGCGTGACAGCGACCATCAGGCAGCGGCGCGCTGGGAGTAATAACGGACAGGGTGGGGGCCGGTAGCCTCGCGCCCGCAACGTGCCTGAAGCACGCATTTTTTTATCAGGGAGCAGGATGAAACCAACCTTCTTACGCCGCGGCGCGCTTCTGCTGACCGCGCTGATCGTGGCCGGCTGCAGCAGTAAAAAAGAGCCGCAGGCGCCGGCGCGCCAGCCCGCAGATGTTAAAGCGCAGATTGAGCAGCTGCTGCCCGGGTACGTGACGCAAAAATCAGCCTGGGCTGATGACATCTATACCGCTTTCCGTGTCCAGCAGCTCGATACGAGCGCCAGCAATCTGTGCGCGGTGATCGCCGTCGCCGGGCAGGAATCAAATTTCAGCGCCGATGCTGAGGTGCCCGGGCTGCCAAAAATTGCCTGGGGGGAGATTGACCGGCGCGCGGCAAAGCTGCACATTCCGGCATTTCTGGTGCGGACTGCGCTGCTGATCAAATCCTCCAATGGTGAAAGCTACGCCGCGCGGCTGGACAAGGTGCGCAGTGAAAAGGAGCTGAGCGCCATTTTTGATGATTTTATCGATATGGTGCCGATGGGGCAGACGCTGTTTGGCAAACTGAACCCGGTACACACCGGCGGGCCGATGCAGGTAAGCGTTGCCTTTGCCGAGGCGCATGCGCAGGGCTACCCGTATGCCATCGATGGTTCGATCCGGCGCGAGGTGTTCAGCCGGCGCGGAGGGATCTGGTTCGGCACGAAGCATCTGCTGGGCTATCCGGCAGACTATAGTCAGCCGCTCTATCGCTTTGCCGACTTTAACGCAGGCTGGTATGCCAGCCGCAACGCGGCGTTTCAGGCCGCGATTGCGCGCGCCAGTGGTATTCGTCTGGCGCTGGATGGCGATCTGATCAATTACGGCAGCGAGCAGGCGGGCTCGACTGAGCTGGCGGTACGTACGCTGGGTAAACGCCTGGATATGAGCGACCGGGAAATTCGCCGCGATCTGGAAAAAGGGGACACGGCGGGCTTCAGCGACACAACGTTATGGAAACAGACCTTCATTCTGGCTGACAAAATGGCGGGCAAGCGGGTGCCGCGTGAGATGCTGCCGGGGATCAAACTGGAGAGCCCGAAAATTACCCGTAATCTGACCACCGCGTGGTTTGCCCAGCGGGTTAACAGCCGATATCAGCAGTGTATGACGCGCCGTTGAGGCGGCATGGTATACACTTCACTCTGACCCTGTAATTTCTATTTGAGAGGTGCATCATGGATCGATATCCACGTAATGATTCGTTTGTGCAGCCGGCGTCGGCCGGGCTGCAGGCCTATATGGCTCAGGTGTACGGCTGGATGACCTGCGGCCTGCTGCTCACCGCGTTTGTCTCCTGGTTTGCCGCGCGTACGCCTGCGGTCATGGAGCTGGTGTTCGCTAACCGCATTACCTTCTTTGGCCTGATCATCGCACAGCTGGCGCTGGTCTTTGTGCTGTCGGGTCTGGTCCAGCGTATGAGCGGGGCCGTGGCGACGGCGCTATTTATGCTCTATTCGGCGCTGACCGGCCTGACCATGGCGAGTATTTTTCTGGTTTACACCTACTCGTCTATCGCCAGCACCTTTTTTGTTACCGCCGGAATGTTTGGGGCGATGAGCTTTTACGGCTACACCACCAAACGCGATCTGAGCCGTATCGGCAGCCTGCTGTTTATGGCGCTGATTGGTATCGTGCTGGCGTCGCTGGTGAACTTCTGGCTGAAAAGCCCGGCGCTGATGTGGGCTATTACCTATATCGGCGTGGTGGTGTTTGTGGGGCTGACCGCCTATGACACGCAGAAACTGAAAGCGGTGGGTGAAAATATTGACGCCCGCGATAGCGAAAACCTGCGTCGCTACTCCATTATGGGGGCGCTGACGCTCTACCTCGACTTCATCAATCTGTTTTTGATGCTGCTGCGGATTTTCGGCAACCGCCGCTAAGACGCCGGCTTTATCTTTACCGGGGGCGCAGCGATGCGCCCCCGTTTTTTATCCTTCCAGCTGCGGTTACTGCTCTGCCATTTTCTGCTGATTTTTGTGTCGCAGATGCTTCGCCCGGCTCTCCAGCCAGAGATAAAGCACCAGCGCCAGCAGCAGCGGCAGAATGAAGTAAAGAACACGGTAGGCAAGCAGCGCGGCGATAATTTCACCGTGTGACGCGTGCTGTCCGCTCAGCAGCGCCAGAAACACCGCTTCCAGCACGCCGATACCCGCCGGAATATGAATAATGACGCCGGCAATACTGCTGATCAGCAGCACGCCCAGCACGATGGGATAGTCCACTTCACGCATCAGCAGCAGCCAGATAATGGTGCCCATCACCATCCAGTTTGCGCAGGAGACGGCAAACTGGAACAGCGCCATACGCAGTGAAGGCAGCTGCAGCCGCTGGCCCTTCACCGTCCACTGCCGCTTTTTCGCAAAGGCGCAGGCCCAGAGATAGACTGCCGTCAGCAGCAGCAGTATGCCTCCGATGATACGCAGCGTGCCTTCACCGATAAACCAGCGTGGCGGAATCGGCACCATGCCGGAGACAAACACCACGCCGCCCAGCAAAATATAGCCAAGCCAGTTAGTGGCAATGCTCAGTGAAAAAATACGGGTGATGGTGCTGCCTGACAGACCCAGGCGTGAATAGAGGCGGTAGCGCATGGCGACGCCGCCCACCCAGGTGCTGAGCGTCAGATTAAAGGCGTAGCAGATAAACGACACCAGCATGACCTGCCGCTTCGATAGCTTATGACCGCAGTAGACGCGGCCAATCAGATCGTACAGGCCATAGGTAATATAACTGACCACCACCAGCCCGGCCGCGCCCAGCACCACATAGCGGTTGTAGCCGGTGATAACCTTGTAGACATCTTCCCAGTTGACTTTGCGCGCGTAGACCACCAGCAGAACAACGACGGCAATAAAAAAGAGCCACGTGAGAATTTTTTTCGCCAGCCGCCACTTCGGATTCTTTTTGCTCATCAGGATTTCGCTCCTTCATTATTGGCTTCCACCCGATCCTGCGTCTCCATCTCAGGCTGAACCGGAGGCGAGACCTGGGATAGCTGAGGCGTATGCGCAGGCAGCCAGCCAGCAATGGCCGGGAAGTGGCGCAGAAAGTGGAAGACAATGACGCCTTTGGTTAACTGCCACCAGTTACGCGGCGGCAGTTTGTCATCCTGGACGCGCACACAGTCGTGCTGAATCAGGCCTTCCAGATTATCGCGCAGCGTCTGGTTGAAAGCGCGGTCGTGAATGATCAGGTTAGCTTCAAGATTAAGCGACAGGCTCAGCGGATCGAGGTTACTGGAGCCGACGGTGGTCCAGTGCTGATCCTGCACCGCGACCTTGCCATGCAGTGGCCGGCGGCAATACTCATAGACCTCCACACCGCCATCCACCAGATAGTTATAGAGCAGTTCAGCCCCCACTTTTACAATCGGCATATCGGGCTCACCCTGCACAATCAGCCGCACGCGCACGCCGCGCCGGGCAGCGTTGCGCATCTCGCGCAGCAGGCGATAGCCAGGGAAGAAGTAGGCATTAGCGATAATCACGTCGCGTTTCGCTTTGCGCAGCATATCCAGATAGTGCTGCTCAATGTCGTCGCGGTGTTCATTGTTGTCGCGATAAACAAACAGCACCTGAGCGCTGCCGGGCTGGGCATTAACGGCCACATGTCTTGACGGTTTTCCCCACCAGCGGCGGGTGATCTGATCGCTGCCCATCGCCATCTGGACAAAGCGGGCGATATCGATCACCACCGGCCCCTTTACCTCCACGGCATAATCCTGTTTCGCTTCCGGACCGTAATCGGTGTTGTGCTCAGCCGAGAAATTGATACCGCCGACAAAGGCGATCTGCTCATCGATCACCACGATTTTACGGTGCAGACGGCGAAAAAGATTGGTACGCATCCCCATGACCAGCGGGCGCGGATCGTAGTAGATAAACCGAACGCCCGCCTCCGTAAGGGTATTAACAAACTCATCAGAGAGATCGGGAGAGCCATAGCCATCTACCATGACTTCGACCTTCACGCCGCGCTGTGCCGCCGCCAGCAGGTCACGGTGCAGCGCCTTACCTACGTTATCTTCAAAGAGAATAAAGGTTTCGAGCAGCAGCGTGCGCTCGGCGCGCTGGATGGCACCCGATACGCGCGGAAAAAACGCTTCGCCATTCTCCAGCAGGCGCAGCTGGTTGCCGTCACGCCAGTTGAAATTCATAGGAATATCTCCACCGCCAGCGGCGCATGATCGGACAGATGAGACCAGGGTTTGACCGGCAGCGCCCAGGGCTGGCTGACGGACGCATTACGAATATAGATACGATCAAGGCGTAAGAGCGGAAAGCGTGCCGGGAACGTGCGCGCCGGCCGGCCATTTTTCAGGCTGAACACCTCTTTCAAACCGGCACCGCGCTGCAGAAAACGGTTAGCGCGCACCTGCCAGTCGTTGAAATCCCCGGCCACGACCAGCGGTGCATCCGCTGGCAGCGCGTTGATCACATCGCACATCATCTTCATCTGCGTCAGCCGATGCTTCTCTTTCAGGCCAAGATGGACGCAAATGACATGCAGCGGCTGCGCCCGGTCGGGCAGCGTAATCTGGCAGTGCAGCATGCCGCGCTTTTCGCTGCCAGCAACAGAAATGTCGCGATTTTGATATTCAGCAATAGGAAAGCGTGACAGTATCGCGTTGCCGTGGTGGCCTTCGGGATAAACCGCGTTGCGGCCATAGGCGAAGTCGTGCCACATGGTGTCAGCCAGATACTCATAATGTGAGTTCTCAGGCCACGCTTCTATCTGTGCGGCATGAATAGCGTGGGTACCCATTACCTCCTGTAAAAAGACGATATCCGCTGATGTGGCGCGTACGGCGTCGCGTAATTCCGGCAGAATAAAACGACGATTAAACGTGGTGAAACCTTTATGGGTATTGATCGTCAGGACTTTAAATGAAAATCCTTGCGTGTTTTGTGGCATACTGCGACGCGCTCCTTTTCATCATGAATAGAACAAAGTGTAGTCTTTGTCACAAACGGGTGGTGCCAGGGCGAGAAAATTAAGGTCTTATCTGAAATTTGTTTTACATTGAGGAAATCCGTCTGGCTTCGGTCAGATACACTTGGGCGACCTGTTGGGTCTGCCAGGAGAAAAGTATGAAATGGTCTAATCGTGTTCAGATTGTTACCGGTCAAACCTGTCTGCACATCGCCACGCATCTGCTGGTGATTGCTGCACTGGTCTGGGGCTGGAAACATAAGGCACTGGTTGAAGTGAGCAGTACCCTGGTGGCAGCTTATGCAGTGGTGTTTATCTCCATGCTGGCCCTGCAGCGTAGTGCCCGTTTACGCCGTATGGGTGACACTCTGGAAGAGGTCACCACAACCTACTATTTTGGCGCAGCGATGCTGACGCTGTTCCTGATCTCACGCTTTTTCCATAACAACCTGCTGATTGGTTGCCTGGGCGTGGTCATGCTGGTGGGTCCGGCGCTGGTCTCTCTGCTGGCCAGAGAACCTGCTCCCCGCGTGGAGAAAAAGCGTAGCTGACCGCTGCGCATCCCGCCAGTCAGGGAGCCTTAAAGGCTCCCTTTTTATTGCCTGCTGCACGTCCTGTCAGGCAAAAGCAGCCGGCGACGCGCCTGTTTTGCAGGTCGCAGTGTGCAGGGAAAGCTGATACACTCGCCCCCTTACGCATGGTAGTTTGTGCCCTTTTCACACGCAGGCCCCCGGGGCTGCGTCATATCCCCCCTGAAAACTACATCGCGCAGCGCGATCAGGGCGGTTCGGAGTAATACACCTGCATGTCCTTTGACTCTCTCGGCTTGAATGCCGATATTTTGCGTGCGGTAGCAGAACAGGGCTATCGCGAACCGACGCCAATTCAGCGTCAGGCAATTCCTGTGGTACTGGCTGGCCGCGACCTGCTGGCGAGTGCCCAGACCGGTACCGGTAAGACCGCCGGTTTTACGCTGCCTCTGCTGCAGCGTCTTTCTGAAAACCCTGCCGCTGCACGCGGCCGCCGCCCGGTGCGCGCGCTGATCCTGACGCCAACGCGTGAGCTGGCCGCACAGGTCGGTGAGAACGTGCGCGAATACAGCCAGTACCTGAACATGCGTTCTCTGGTGGTATTTGGTGGCGTCAGCATTAATCCGCAGATGATGAAACTGCGCGGCGGCGTTGACGTACTGGTGGCAACGCCAGGCCGTCTGCTGGATCTGGCGCATCAGAATGCGGTTGATCTCTCGCAGGTAGAAATTCTGGTGCTGGATGAAGCCGACCGCATGCTCGATATGGGCTTTATTCACGATATCCGTCGCGTCCTGGCGAAGCTGCCGGCGAAGCGTCAGAACCTGCTGTTCTCAGCAACCTTCTCCGACGAAATCAAAACGCTGGCAGAAAAACTGCTGACGAACCCGGAGCAGGTCGAAGTTGCCCGCCGCAACACCGCGTCAGAGCAGGTGTCGCAGCAGGTGCACTTTGTGGATAAAAAGCGCAAGCGGGAACTGCTGTCGCTGATGATTGGCCGTGATAACTGGCAGCAGGTACTGGTGTTTACCCGTACCAAGCACGGTGCCAACCATCTGGCTGAGCAGCTGAATAAAGATGGCATCACCGCGGCGGCTATCCACGGTAACAAGAGTCAGGGCGCCCGTACCCGCGCGCTGGCTGATTTTAAATCGGGCAGCATTCGCGTGCTGGTCGCTACCGATATCGCCGCACGCGGTCTGGATATCGAAGAGCTGCCGCACGTAGTGAACTATGAGCTGCCAAACGTAGCGGAAGATTACGTACACCGTATCGGCCGTACCGGACGCGCGGCGGCAACCGGTGCCGCGCTGTCGCTGGTCTGCGTTGATGAACACAAGCTGCTGCGTGATATCGAACGACTCCTGAAGCGTGAGATCCCGCGCATTGCGCTGCCGGGCTTTGAGCCGGATCCGAGCATTAAAGCGGAGCCGATCCAGAATGGTCGCCAGCAGCAGCCGCGCGGTCGCGGTCAGGGGCAGGGCGGCAACGCCGGTCGCGCCGGCGGCGGTCAGCGTCAGGGCAACGGTGCGGCACGTCCGCAGAGTGAGTCGCGCGCGCCGCGTCGTCAGGGCGGTAATGGCCCGGCGGCAGGTCACGCGGGCAAACCGGCACGTTCACGTCGTCCGGCTGCCAAAGGCAACGGGAACGCATAACGCGATGCGGGTGTTACTGGCTCCGATGGAGGGCGTACTGGATTCACTGGTGCGTGAACTGCTCTCCGGCGTCAATGATTACGATCTCTGCGTGACTGAGTTTCTGCGCGTGGTCGATCAGCTGCTGCCGGTAAAGTCGTTCTATCGCCTCTGTCCGGAGCTGCGCCACCAGAGCCGCACGCCATCCGGTACGCGGGTGCGGCTGCAGCTGCTGGGACAGCACCCCGCCTGGCTGGCAGAAAACGCCGCCCGCGCAGCTGAACTCGGCTCGTGGGGCGTCGATCTTAACTGCGGCTGTCCGTCAAAGCTGGTTAACGGCAGCGGCGGCGGCGCCACGCTGCTGAAAGATCCGGAGCTGATTTACCGCGCCGCGCAGGCGATGCGTGCCGCCGTGCCGGATCACCTGCCGGTCACGGTTAAAGTGCGGCTCGGCTGGGATGGCAGCGATCGCCGCTTTGAAATTGCCGATGCGGTACAGCAGGCGGGGGCCAGCGAGCTGGTGGTACACGGCCGCACCAAAGAGGATGGCTACCGGGCTGAATGCATTAACTGGCAGGCGATTGGCGAAATTCGTCAGCGGCTCTCGATCCCGGTTATCGCCAACGGTGAGATCTGGAGCTGGGAAGATGCGCAGGCCTGTATGCGTATCACCGGCTGCGATGCGGTGATGCTGGGCCGCGGTGCGCTGAATGTGCCTAACCTCGGGCGCGTGGTGAAGCATAACGAGGCGCCAATGGCCTGGCCTGACGTGGTGGCGCTGCTGCTGAAGTATACCCAGCTGGAGAAGCAGGGAGATACCGGCAACTACCACGTTGCGCGCATCAAACAGTGGCTGGGCTATCTGCGTAAAGCCTACGCCGAAGCGAACGTTCTCTTCAGCGAAGTGCGGACGCTGCGGGTATCTGCCGATATCGCTGCCGCAATTGAGCGTTATGCGGCGCGCCTGGTGCGCTAAGCGTTATGCGCTTTCCATGCTAAAAGCCAGCCTCCGTGCTGGCTTTTTTTTTGCTTTACCGGCGCTCATATCCGGGCAAATAGCGCATAAAGCACGCCCGCCAGCAGCACGGAGACCGGCAGCGTCAGGATCCAGGCCATCGCCAGGTTGCGCAGCGTGGCAAGCTGCAGGCCGGAACGGTTTGCGGCCATGGTTCCCGCCACGCCCGATGAGAGCACGTGCGTGGTGGAGACCGGCAGGCCAAACGCATCAGCTGCGCCGATAGTCGCCATCGCAACCAGTTCGGCGCTGGCACCCTGGGCATAGCTGAGATGCGATTTGCCGATGCGCTCGCCTACCGTAATGACGATACGTCGCCAGCCCACCAGCGTGCCCAGACCCAGCGCCAGCGCCACCACCACTTTTACCCAGAGCGGAATAAAGCGCGTGGCGCTGTCCAGCTCGCGCTTCACGGCGCTGAGATTGCGGGCGGTCTCTTCGGGCAGCGTTACGCTGCTGCTCTGCAGATGCCGGATACTCTCTGAAGCCAGGTACATATCGTTACGGGTATTGGTCACCGCCTGTGCCGGAATATTATTCACCGAGCCGTAGCGCCGGATCTGATCGCTGATATCACCCAGCAGCAGGCCCAGCGCCGGCAGCACCTGAGGCCGGGGCTGACGGCTGCGGACAAACTCAGTCAGTACCGTACGCGGTGCCGGCATCGCCCCGGGTGCCGGCTGCAGCGTCAGCAGCTGCTGCTCCGTGACCTGCGCCAGCGCGGCGACGCGCGGGATCTGCTCCGGCGGCAGCGACCGGTTCAGCGCATAGGCAATGGGCATCGTGCCGACCAGAATCAGCATGATAAGCCCCATGCCTTTCTGACCATCATTAGAGCCGTGTGCAAAAGAGACGCCGGTGCAGGTCAGGATCAGCAGCCCGCGGATCCAGACCGGCGGCGGGCGGGCGCTGTCGGGCGCCTGATAGAGCTGACGATTACGCACCAGCGCTTTCAGCGCCAGCAGCAGCAGAGCTGCGCAGACAAATCCTACGATCGGCGAGAGCAACAGAGCGTAGCCCACTTTCAGCGCCTGATCCCAGTCAACGCCGCTGGTGCCGCTGCGGCCATGCAGCAGCGCATTCGCTACGCCGACGCCGATGATGGAGCCAATCAGCGTATGGGATGAGGAGCTCGGCAGACCAAAATACCAGGTTCCCAGATTCCAGATAATGGCAGAGAAGAGCAGCGCATAGACCATCGCAAAGCCGTGTCCGCTGCCCGCCTGCAGAATAAGCTCGACCGGCAGCAGCGAAATAATGCCAAACGCCACCACGCCGCTGGAGAGCAGCACACCAAGAAAGTTGCAGATGCCGGACCAGACCACCGCCACGCCGGGCGTCAGAGAATGGGTGTAGATCACCGTGGCTACGGCATTGGCGGTGTCGTGAAAGCCATTCACAAATTCAAATCCCAGCGCAATCAGTAACGCCAGCGTCAGCAGCACAAAGGGCGTATAGGTGGTGATCGCCGCGCCGGTTTCCGCCACATCATTAAACAGGTTAACCCCGGTAAAAATCAGCCCTGCGGCCAGCAGCAGCAGAAACAGTATGCGGGAGAGCGGACCGCTGCCGCGCTGCAGATCGGGACGTCCGCGCGCCGCCGGTAAACTGGTTTCAGCCATGACACACCCCATTGACAATCGGATGCACCCACGGCATCCGCTACTGGCAGTGTGATACGCCTGCAGTGTGACAGAATGATGATGGCAATAAAAAAGCCAGCCCGGAGGCTGGCTTTTCTGACGGCGTCAGAACGATATCAGAGGCTGTTGCTGGTCGCTGGCTGCGCCTGATCGACCGGTGCCGGCTGCGCGTCGGCCTGCGGCTGCGCAGCAGGCTGATCGGCTGGCGGTGCGACGGCCGTTGCGCCCTGCGGCGTCATCGGTTCCTCTTTTGGCATCGCATCAGCCGATTCCTGCACGGCAATCGCTGCCGGCTGCGCATCGTCAGTCTGGCCGTTGATTTTGGTCGGCATGCCGCTGCGAGCCTGGATGGCGTTGTTGACCGCATCCTGACGGGTACTGGCGTCAGCAACCACTTTCGTTACGGCTGAAGTCAGATTGATCGGGACCAGCTCACGTGAGTTGAACTGCTCTTCCGTGGTGGAGAGCGGGTTGTGCACCTCAATCCAGCGTGAACCATCCGGCTCAACGGTCGCTTTAACCGGCTGATCGATAAACTGAACGCGGGTGCCGACCGGCACGTTGTCAAACAGCCATTTGATATCGTCAGCACGCAGGCGGACGCAGCCGTGGCTGACGCGCAGGCCGATACCGAAGTTGGCGTTGGTACCGTGAATGGCATACAGGCGGCCGATATAGAGCGCGTGCAGACCCATCGGGTTATCCGGGCCAGCCGGGAAGACCGCCGGGATGCTTTCGCCGCGTGCCGCATATTCAGCGTGCATCGCCTTGGTTGGCGTCCAGGTCGGGCCCGCTTTTTTACGCTCTACTTTGGTGGTCCAGTTTACCGGAGTATCTTTACCCAGCTCACCGATACCGATAGGCAGCACGACCACGGTCTTTGTGCCTTTCGGGTAGTAGTAGAGACGCATCTCAGCGCTGTTGATCACGATGCCTTCACGCGGTGCGTCAGGCAGGATCAGCTGCTGTGGGATCACCATTTTGCTGCCCGCTTTAGGCAGATAAACGTCAACGCCGGGATTCGCTTCCAGCATATTGCTGAGGCCCATCTGGTACTGAGCCGCAAAAGCTTCCAGCGGAAGTTTACTCTCTTCCGGCACGGTGATTTCAATATTTTCGCCAATCAGGCGGCTATTCGCTGCAGGAAGCGGATAGACGACAGCAAAGGCTGACTGGCTGAAAGCGGCCAGGGCAAGAGCTAGTGAAGCGAACGCGCGAATGCTTTTTTTCATGTTTTTACAAGTCGTTATGGCCGTGTTTCAGGCTTGTCAGTGTATCGAACCCATCGTGGTCGGTGTGACCCGCTGCGCATTATATGTGCATTGCTGCGGCGATGGGAATGATGATTTTTACTGCCTGAAGATACTTTACGCAAAAAGTCCTTCTTAACAGATAAATCTGTTGGCGCAATGACTCAAATTGTGAATAGTCAGGGCTGCCAGAGCGTCACTTCACCGCTGAGTTTCCGGTTAAGAAAAAAGGCGGCACTGATCAGCGCCAGGTGGCTCAGCGCCTGCGGAACGTTGCCCAGGGCATAGCCGCGCTCGGTAAACTCTTCGGCATACAGACCCAGCGGGTTGGCATAGCTTAGCAGCTTCTCAAACTCAAAATGCGCCTCCTGCACCCGGCCGGCGCGCGCCAGGCACTCTACGTACCAGAAAGAGCAGGCGACAAAAGAGCCTTCGCCGCCGGCCAGTCCGTCAGCCGGTGTTTCGCTGATATTATAGCGCCGTACCAGACCATCGCTGACCAGGTTAGCCTTGATGGCATCCAGCGTGGCCAGCCAGTCGGGGTCGGTGGAGCTGACAAAGCGCACCAGCGGCATTAGCAGCATTGAGGCATCCAGAGCGGTGCCGCCGCGCGTCGCAGTGAAATGCCCCAGGTCGGCGTTCCAGAAGTTCTGCCAGATATCGTCGCGGATCTCGCTGCGCACCCGATCCCAGCGATCGTAAGGCATCGGCAGTGAACGCTTCATGCCCAGCCGCAGCGCGCGATCCAGCGCCACCCAGCACATCAGGCGCGAGTGGAGAAAATGCTCCGGCTCACCGCGCATCTCCCAGATGCCGGCGTCCGGCTGGTTCCAGTTGTCGCAGACGTAATCAATCATGCTGGAGACGTGCAGCCAGCCGCGGTGGGAGATGGCATCGCCATATTTGTTGGCCAGATAGATGGCATCCATCAGCTCGCCATAAATATCAAGCTGCGTCTGGTGCCACGCATCATTACCGATGCGAACCGGCCGTGAATCGGCGTAGCCAGAGAGGTTCAGCAGTTCGCTTTCATGCAGTTCGGTGCCGCTATCGAGACGATACATCACCTGCAGATGCGGCGTGTCGTCATGGCTGTGTTCAACGCAGCGGCCGACCCAGCGGGTAAAATCGTGCGCCTCCTCTACATAGCCAAGGCGCATCAGCGCATACATACTGAACGAGGCGTCGCGGATCCAGGAGGCGCGGTAGTCCCAGTTGCGCTCGCCGCCCAGCTCCTCCGGCAGGCCAAAGGTGGCGGCGGCGGCGATCGAACCATGTTCATGTGAGGTAAGCAGCTTCAGCGTCAGCGCTGAACGTGTCACCATTTCACGCCAGCGCCCCTGATAGGAGCTGTGATTACTCCAGCGCAGCCAGTAATCGAGCGTATCCTGAAAGCAGCGCGCCGTTGAGATGGTTTCAACGTGCGGATCGTCATCGTTGCCAAAGACAAACTCCGCGTGTTCGCCACTCTGCAGCGTAAATTCCGCTACCGCCGCCTGATTTTCGCAGCGCAGCGGCAGCGTAGCGCTCAGGCGCAGCGCGGGCTGCCCCTCCGCCAGAAACGCCACGCCGCTTTCACGCATTTCAGCGCGCGTCTCAGCCCGGGCGTAATCGTGACGCGGCGCGCAGACCAGCTGAAAAGTGGCGGTGCCGCGCACCATTTTTACCCGACGTACCAGCCGCGGGACTTTGCTGCTCTCGTCGCAGATCGGCATATAGTCGGTGATCTCCGCCACCCCCTCATCGGCCAGCCAGCGGGTCTGCAGAATATTGGTATCAGGCAGGTAGAGCTGCTGGCGACGCGCCTGTGGCCAGTCAGGCGCAAGGGTAAAACGGCCCGCCTCTTCGCTGTCGAGCAGCGCCGCAAAGACAGAAGGGCTGTCCAGCTCTGGCCAGCAGAGATAGTCGATAGTGCCGTCGTTTGCGATCAGGGCGCAGGTGCGCAAATCGCCGATTACGCCGTGGTCATCAATTCTGCGTTTAATTTTGCTCATCCCGCCTCCGGTACCTTATCTGACTGTTAACTATAGACGAAACGGCTGGCCGGGCAGCGCCGTGGCACGGATGGATAACTTCTGTACTGAAAAATCGTTAACAGCGAGGAGAGCGTGTGATGGCGGATTCACTCTGGCGAATCCGCAGTTCAAAGGCTACCACAGTTAACCGGCGCGGCGGTGGTTCCAGCGGCGGATCAGATAGCGTAAGACAATACCGGTGACGATAGCCGCCGCCAGCCAGACCAAATGTTTAAGATGCTGATCGAGCTTATGCAGCCAGGGCGCAATGATTTCGCCGGCAAAATAGCCCAGCGTGACAAAAATCAGCGCCCAGAGCGCAGCACCGATAATATTAAGCACAAAAAAGCGCAGCGGCTTCAGACGGCTGGTGCCGATGATAATCGGCCCAATCAGGCGAAAACCGTACATAAAGCGCACGCCGATAACAAACAGGCTGGGACGCTTCTGGATCAGACGGTTAGCTTTGCCAATCGTCGCCTGATGTTTACTGAAGCGGCGCAAAATGCGCGTACCGTAGCGGCGGCCAAGCCAGAACAGCAGCTGGTCACCAATGATGCCGCCTGCCATCGCCGCCAGCACCACGCCGCCGTAGTGCAGCAGCCCCTCATGCGCCGCCACGCCGCCCAGCAAGGTAAAGGTTTCCCCTTCGGCAATACAGCCAATCATCAGGGCCAGATAGCCATACTGGGTGATTAATCCATTGATATCGAGATGCAATTTTTTCTCCCTGGACAGAACAGACACCTGAGCAGTGTAGCTGCAGGCGGCTTTTTTTGTGCAGCGGGCCGCAAAAACAGGCGCGCTGGTTATACTTGAAGAGACGCTGCCTGTCGGAGTCTGACTGAATGCTAAAGGGGCGGCCCACTGCATCAGAGGAGTGATTTTATGAATCATGTCTGGGGTCTTCTGGCGCATCCGAATCAGGAAATGCGCCATATCAAGCAGGAAAACGAAAGCGTTTCACATCATTACACGCATCACGTGCTGCTGATGGCAGCGATACCGGTTATCTGCGCCTTTATTGGCACGACACAATTTGGCTGGAATCTGGGCGACAATCGCTTTATTCAGCTCAATCTGCTCACTGGCCTCGGTCTGGGTATTCTCTTTTATCTGTTAATTCTGGGTGGCGTCGCGGTAATGGGGCGGGTCATTCACTGGATGGCGCGCGACTATCCGCAACGTCCCGGTATTCAGCGCTGTACCGTGTTCGCCGGCTATGTCGCCACGCCGCTGTTTCTCAGCGGTCTGGTCGCACTTTATCCGCTGGTATGGCTCTGCGTACTGGCGGGTGCCGTGGCGCTGGTCTACACCGGCTACCTGCTCTATGTCGGCATCCCGGTGTTTTTGAATATCGACCGCGAAGAGAGCATGCGCTTCTCCGGTTCAACGCTGGCGATAGGGGTACTGGTATTTGAAGTGCTGCTGGCGCTGACGGTTGTGCTGTGGGGCTATGGACCAAGGCTGTTCTGATTTCCCTGCTTTTTTCTGAGGCCGCACATAACTGCGGCCTTTTTAACGCCCGGAAACAATCTCACTAAGAAATTTGCCGCATTTGCGCGTATTATGCCGCTGCCAGCCCGCACCCTGACAGGACTGATGCGGGCGGCCTGTGGAGCTTTCACAGCGCAAAACTCCTGATCGGATCTCACTGACACGATGTCTGTTAAATTACCTGTTTCTCTGCTGTCGCTGGCGCTGTTTATGACGGCCCCGGCGGCGGTAACACCTGTACTGGCTGCACCGGCCGCGCTGTCGGGTCTGGCACCGCTGGCCCAGCCGCAAATCGCCTCCGGCAGCGCAATGATTGTTGATCTCGATACCGGCAAGGTGCTGTTCTCCAGCCATCCTGACCGCGTGCGGCCTATCGCCTCCATTACCAAAGTGATGACGGCGATGGTTGTGCTGGATGCAAAGCTGCCGATGGATGAGATGCTTTCGGTAGATATCAGCCAGACGCGCGAGATGCGCGGCGTGTTTTCGCGCGTCAAACTCAACAGCGAAATCAGCCGCCGCTCGATGCTGCTGCTGGCGCTGATGTCGTCTGAAAACCGCGCGGCGGCCAGTCTGGCGCACCACTATCCGGGCGGCTATAACGCCTTTATCCGCGCCATGAATGCCAAAGCGCGCGCGCTGGGTATGACGCATACGCGCTATGTAGAACCCACCGGCCTCTCCACGCAGAACGTCTCCAGCGCCAGCGATCTGGTTAAGTTGCTGAAAGCGACGCGTCAGTACCCATTGCTGGGCCAGCTCAGCACCACGAAAGAGCAGACGGCGGTGTTTCAGCACCCGAGCTACGCACTGCCGTTCCGCAACACCAATCACCTGGTTTACAAAGAGGGCTGGCGGATCCAGCTGACGAAAACAGGGTACACCGATGAGGCGGGCCACTGTCTGGTGATGCGTACGGTGATCAACAACCGCCCGGTGGCGCTGGTGGTACTGGATGCGTTTGGTAAATATACCCACTTTGCCGATGCTAATCGCCTGCGCGACTGGCTGGAAACCGGTAAAGCGGCCCCGGTTCCGGCGGCAGCGCTGGCATATAGAAAACAGAAAGCGGGCCTCACCACCAGCAATACGGTAGTGGAGTAACGACGAGGGCGCGCCTGCCAGCAGAAGGGGCGCGCCACTTGCAAACTGGCGTATCATCAGTACCCTGATTTAGCCTTATCACACCTGTTTTCATCCCGGCGGCGACCTCCTGTACTGGCCGCCACACTCGTTTAACTGGCTTTTTCGCTGGAATGTCGTTCTATGATCAAGTTTCGTTTTTTCACTGTTCCGCTGTTACTGCTCATGCTGTGCGTGCCCGCGCTGAGCCAGGCGGATGACGCGCCCGATGTGACGCAACAGCAGCCGGCACAGGAAGAAGAAGCGCCGCCGCAGGCGAATCCGGCGGTTGAGCTGCCAAAAATGCAAAAAATTCTCGATAAGATCAAAGGACAGGTATCGGGAGAAACCAGCGAAAACCAGCTCAACCAGCTTAATGAGATGGCGCTGGAGCTGTCGGGCAATGCAGAGACGCTGGGACAGGCGTTAGTCCCGCAGCGCCAGCAGCTTGATGCGCAGCTGGCGGTACTGGGTCCCGCGCCCAAAGCGGACAGCGGCGTTAAAGAGACGCCGGAGGTGACGCGCAAGCGCCGCTCGCTGGAAAACCAGAAAGGCAAGCTGGACGATCAGATAAAGCAGGCAGAAGGCATTAAAAACGGTGCGCTGGTGCTCTCTTCGCAGATTGTGAACCTGCGCCGCGATCAGCTGAAAAATCAGCTGGCGCTCAATTCCGGCAGTATTTTTGGCCCGCGCTTCTGGGCGCCGCTGGTGAGCCGTCAGGATCTCGACGGCGAAAAAATCAGTGACTTTATTACGGAGCTGAAGGCGTCGGCGGCACTGTCGTGGGAGCCGGACTGGCGCGTCGGTACCATCGGCTGGCTGGTGGCGGCGATGCTGGTGATGACGCTGGGACGGCGCTACAGCGAAGAGTTTCTCGCCTGGGTGAGTATTAACAAGCTGCCGGAAGGGCGGCTGCGGCGCAGCTTCCTCGCGGCTGCCATCGCGCTGACCACGCTGGCTGCAGTGGTGCTGACCTTTAACTTTAGCGCGCTGGCGTTTACCCGCCGGGATGAAGTCTCCGGCGACGTACAGGATTTTGTTACCCGCCTGGTGCAGCTGAGCGTCTACTGCGGGCTGATTGCCGGTCTGGGACGGGCGTTTCTCTCGACCCGTCGTCCCAGCTGGCGTCTGCCGGCCATCTCTAATGAGGTTGCGCTGGCGCTGAAGCCGTTCCCGCCGATTACCGCTGCGCTGGTGTTTATCTTTCAGACCGCAGAAGCGTTTAACTACACGGTAGGTACCAGTCTCAGCACGACGATTTTTGCTAATGGCCTGACCGCGCTGCTGATTGGCAGCACCGGGCTCGCTATCAGTATGCGTACCAACCGCGTGCGCCGCCGGATGGCCCGGCTCGGCAATCCGCCAGAGGCGCGTCCGACGGTGGTCGGGCTGGTTCAGCTGGCGCTCACGCTGACTGCCGTTGCGATTCTGATTTCACTGACAATCGGCTATGTGACGCTGGCGCGCTTTCTGGGCTACGAGGTGGTGTGGTGCGGGATCCTGTTTGGCTCCTTCTATTTTTTAAGCCACGTCATTACCGACGGCTGTGAAAGCCTGTTTTCCACCAGCAGCGCCGCCGGGCGCCGCCTGCAGAGTTCGCTCAATATCGATGAGCGCTATCTGCAGCAGGCCGCCACGCTGCTCAGCGCGCTGGGTAAAGCGCTGCTGATGGGGATTGTGGCGCTGGCGCTGATGACCGGCACGTTCGCCTCCTCCACGCCGGTAGAGCTTATTCAGAAAGTCATTGAGTTCTGGGGTGGCAAAGGGCTGGAGTCGCTGAATATCGTACCGGCGCATATGGTAAATGCCCTTATTTGCCTAGTAGCGGGCATCTGGATATTGCGCTCAGTGCGCCGCTGGCTGGATAACGATTTTCTGCCGAAAACCACTATGGATATCGGCATGCGCGTCTCGCTGGTGACGCTGTTCAGCAATATCGGCTACGTGCTGATTATCCTGCTGACGCTCTCCATCATGGGGCTGCAGTGGAACAAGCTGGCATGGATCGTCAGCGCGCTATCGGTGGGTATCGGTTTTGGTCTGCAGGAGATCGTTAAAAACTTTATTTCCGGTCTGATCCTGCTCACCGAACGGCCGGTCAAGGTAGGCGACCTGGTCAGCATCAGCGGCATTGAGGGCGATATCCGGCGGATTAACGTTCGCGCCACGGAGATTCAGCTGGGCGACAAGTCAACGGTGATCGTGCCTAATTCGCAGCTGATTTCACAGAACGTACGTAATGCCACTATGGGCAATGCGCAGGGGGTGGTGACCATTCAGCTGACGTTCCCGCTCGATATCGATCCGGTGCGGGTGCGCGAGCTGCTGCTGGAGGTCTATAACGAGAATGAGCGCATTCTGGAGACGCCTGAACCTTCGGTATCGTTTAAAGATCTTACCCCGTCGGGCATAGTGCTGAGCGTAACCGGCAACGTCGCCAGCCAGCGCCAGATTTCGGGTGCGAAAAGCGATCTGCTGTTCGATATTCTGACGCGGCTGCGTAAAGAGGGCATTGTGCTGTCGGCGCCGCAGACCATGATCATCGAGCGCCGCGCTCTGGCGGCGGCTACGCAGGAGCAGGATGCGCCGCAATCCTGAGTCAATGGCAGGGTGGTTATCGGACCACCCTGCACATGACGACCGGTCTCAGGCTTTGACTGCCCAGCCTTTCTGCTTGCTGGTTTTACCGATGCCGGGATTGAAGGTATTGGTCGGGTCCAGTTCACGATAAAACGCCTGCAGCTGCGGTTTCGCTTTGTAGAGATGGCCGACGTTATGTTCCGCCGGATACTCTGCCCCGCGCGCGCTGAGCAGCGCCAGCATCCTCTCTTTCAGCGCGTGCACATCCACGCCTTTTTTCACAATGTAATCCTGATGGAACACGTGGCAGAAGAAGTGGCCATAGTAGAGCCGGTGGATCAGATCGTTATCAAACTCCGGCGGCAGCTGTTCAAACCAGGCTTCATCGTTGCGGCGCAGGGCGATATCCAGCGCCAGAATATCCTCCACTTCATCCGCATGCACCGCGTGATAGCGCACGGCGGCACCGGCGGCGGCAAACCGATGCAAAAAGGCATGCGATCCCTCTTTGCTGTCGCAGGCGAAAAACTCGCCGCCACCCTCACGGAAATAGTCCTGCAGATACGCCTGCGCTTCGGCAACGCCTTCGCCGGACATCTTCAGCATCAGGTGGTGCTCATACTTATCGCGATAGTGCTTAAGACGTTTCGGCAGATGGGCCGGGAACAGGCGACTGATACGCTGCAGCAGACGGTCGGTGAAGTGCGGCTTCACAAAGCTGAGCTTGTTCAGCCAGGCATCAACCCGGCCCTTGAGGGTGAAAAAGAGCGGCATCTTATCGGTGCCGAGCTTGTCGATCATCACGAAAGTATCTTTGCCGTACACTTCGGCAATATCGAAGATATCGCGGTGCATATATTCACCCGCCACCGGCAGATGGGTGAACTCTGCCAGGATATGACGGCGGATGTCGCCCAGCACGGCGGGGTCGTTGGTGCCGATATAGAATACCTGCTGCTGTGGCTCAGTCGGAAAGGTATCCAGACGCACGGCAAACACCGCAAGCTTACCGGCGCAGCCGGAGGCTTCAAACAGCCGGCGGGCGTCAGCGTTAAAGCGCGCCGGCGTATCGGCGTGAATATCACGTACCCGCCCGGCGTATTCATGGTCCGAGGCGTGGCGCTCATCCCAGCGCACGTCGCTCTGCTGCCAGCGCTCATCATCCAGCCGCCCGAGGATCTCTTCCGGTGAGTGGCCCAGATCGATTCCCAGATGGTTAACCAGCTTGAGTTTACCGCTGGCGTCCACCTGCGCAAACAGCGCCATCTCACTGTAGGCCGGTCCGCGTTTGATCAGCGAGCCGCCGGAGTTGTTACAGATCCCGCCCAGCACCGACGCACCGATACAGGAGGAGCCAATGACCGAATGCGGCTCGCGCCCGAGCGGTTTGAGCGTTTTTTCCAGCTGATAAAGCGTGCTGCCGGGAAACGCGAGGATCTGTTTGCCGCCATCAATCAGCTGCAGCCGATCGAGACGCAGGGTGCTGACGATCACTACCGGACGATCGTAATCGTTGCCGCTGGGGGTGGAACCCTCCGTCAGGCCGGTATTTGCCGCCTGCATCAGGATAATGGCGTCCGCGCTGACCAGCGCCTGCAGGACCCGCCAGAGTTCAAGCAGCGACCCCGGAAAGACCACCGCCAGCGCATCGCCCGCGCCGGAGCGAAAGCCGGTCCGGTAGCGCGCGGTCTGCTCCGCGTCAGTCAGCAGATGAGAGGCACCAACCAGACGGCGCAGGTCGGCAACCAGTGCAGGGTGAGAAAGGTGAGAATTCATGAGCCTGTCCTTGTCGTTAACGTGGCGTTTCTACTGTAGCACGCGGCGCGGCTCTGGTCGCCGTGTGACAAAGGCGGCTACCTGCTATCCTCATCTTGTGGCACACTGCCCCGGTAATCTTTATTGTGCGCAGTTACTTAAGAGAACCCAACCTGATGAAATGGATTTACTCTGTTAGCCTCGCGGTCTCCCTGGCTCTGCAGCCGGCGTTTGCCGATACGCTGCGTGAAACACATCCCCTGACGGAGCAGGCGCGCGACGCGTATGTCAGCCAGCTGCTCAGCAAAATGACGCTGGATGAGAAAATCGGCCAGATGCGGCTGATCAGCGTCGGACCCGACACGCCGAAAGAGGCGATTCGCGACATGATCCAGCAGGGTCAGGTTGGGGCGATTTTTAATACCGTCACCCGCCAGGATATTCGCGCCATGCAGGATCAGGTGATGCAGCTCAGCCGCCTGAAAATCCCGCTCTTTTTTGCCTACGATGTGGTGCACGGGCAGCGCACTATTTTTCCGATTCCGCTGGGCCTCGCGGCCAGCTGGGATCGCGATGCGATTGGTGAAGTGGGACGTATTTCTGCTTATGAGGCCGCGGATGATGGTCTGAATATGACCTGGGCACCGATGGTGGATGTCAGCCGCGAACCGCGCTGGGGGCGTGGCTCAGAAGGCTTTGGCGAAGATACTTATCTTACGTCGCAGATGGGCAGCGCCATGGTCAGAGCGATGCAGGGCAAAAGCCCGGCCGATCGTTACGCCGTGATGACCAGCGTGAAACATTTTGCCGCCTACGGCGCGGTGGAAGGCGGGCGTGACTACAACACCGTGGATATGAGTCCGCAGCGGCTGGCACAGGACTACCTGCCGCCTTATAAAGCCTCGCTCGATGCCGGCAGCGGTGGCGTGATGGTGGCGCTGAATTCGCTGAACGGCACCCCGGCCACCGCCGATGGCTGGCTGCTGAAAGATCTGCTGCGTGACCAGTGGAAATTTAAAGGTATTACCATCAGCGATCACGGTGCGATTAAAGAGCTGATTAAACATGGTGTGGCGAGCGATCCGCAGGATGCGGTGCGCATTGCGCTCAAGTCAGGCATCGACATGAGCATGAGCGATGAGTACTACAGCAAATATTTGCCGGCGCTGGTGAAAAGCGGGGCGGTGAGTATGCGTGAAATTGATGATGCCGCCCGTCACGTGCTCAACGTGAAATATGACATGGGGCTGTTTAACGATCCGTACAGCCACCTCGGACCGCAGAGCAGCGATCCGCAGGATACCAACGCTGAGAGCCGTCTGCACCGTGCTGAAGCGCGCGATGTGGCGCGCAAGAGCATGGTGCTGCTCAAGAACTGGCACGAGACGCTGCCGCTGAAGCGTGACGCGACCGTTGCGCTGGTGGGACCGCTGGCGGACAGCCAGCGCGATATCATGGGCAGCTGGTCAGCCGCGGGTGTGGCAAAGCAGTCAGTGACGCTGCTGCAGGGGATGCGCAATGCCATGGCGGACAAAGGCACGCTGCTGTACGCCAAAGGGGCTAACGTTTCTGACAACAAAGGTATTCAGGGCTTCCTCAATCTTTACGAGCAGGCGGTGAGCGTCGATACACGCACACCGCAGCAGATGATTGATGAGGCGGTAGCCCAGGCAGAGAAGGCGGATGTGGTCGTCGCTGCGGTGGGTGAAGCGCAGGGCATGGCGCATGAAGCGTCCAGCCGCAGCGAACTGGCGATCCCGGCCAGCCAGCAGAAATTACTGGCGGCCCTGAAAGCCACTGGCAAGCCGCTGGTGATTGTGCTGATGAATGGCCGGCCGCTGACGCTGGTGAATGAAGACCGCATGGCGGATGCGATGCTGGAAACCTGGTTCAGCGGCACCGAAGGCGGCAATGCTATCGCGGACGTGCTGTTTGGCGATTACAACCCTTCCGGCAAGCTGCCGGTCACGTTCCCGCGCTCAGTGGGGCAGATCCCGCTTTACTACAATCATCTGCCAACCGGGCGACCTTATAATCCGGAAAAGCCGAATAAATATACTTCTCACTACTACGACACCATCAACGGCCCGCTCTATCCGTTTGGTTACGGCCTGAGCTATACCCGCTTTACCGTTTCACCGGTGACGCTCTCCGCCCGCACGATGCCGCGCAGCGGCAGCATTGAAGCGAGCGTAACGGTGACCAACAGCGGTAAACGCGACGGGGCAACGGTGGTACAGATGTATCTCAACGATCCGGTGGCGAGTATCAGCCGTCCGGTTCAGGAGCTGCGCGACTTCCGGCGCATTATGCTGAAAGCCGGTGAGTCACAAACCGTGCGCTTTACGATTGATGCTGACGCGCTGAAATTCTGGAACCAGCAGATGCAGCACGTGGCGGAACCCGGCAAATTTAACGTTATGATTGGCCTGGATTCCGTACGCACTCAGGATGCGCAGTTCGACTATCTTTAACGGATAACCGCGTCTCCCGGTCGCCAGGCCGGGAGCGCTATCCCTGACGCCTTTTTATCCGACACCACGCCACCATGACGCTTCGCAATCGCATTGAACAGCAGATCTTTCGCCTTAACGGGCTGGCACTCAACGAGTTTGACCTCTCACAGCCGCCCGGCGATCCCGGCCTGTTCGGCCCCGACTCCACTATCTGGCGCATCCACGGTGATTTTCCGGCGATGCTCTGCGGCGGTATCAGCGCCCTGATGCTGCAGATGCTGCATCCGGCGGCGCTGGCCGGGGTCTGGGATCACTCCAGCTTCCGTCAGGATATGCTCGGCCGGCTGCGCCGCACCAGCCAGTTCATCGCCGTAACGACCTTTGGCAACAGTGCCGATGCCCGGACGCTGATTGAGCGGGTGAAGCGCATCCATCTGCAGGTCAGCGGCACGGACAGCAACGGTAATCCTTACGCGGCCAGCGATCCGCATCTGCTGACCTGGGTGCACGTGGCGGAAACCAGCCGTTTTCTGGCGGCCCATCTGCGCTATAAAAACCCGGCGCTCAGCCGGGCTGAGCAGGATCGCTACTATCAGGAGGCGGCGCAGGTGGCGATTGCGCTGGGCGCAGAGCAGGTGCCGTGCAGCGTCACCGACGTTGAGCACTATCTGCAGGCGATACGTCCGGAGCTCTGTTTTGATGCGCGCACGCAGGAGGTGATGGCGCTGCTGATGAATGCGCCGGCACCCGGCTGGCAGGCGCGACCGGCAATGCGCACCATGCTGCAGGCGGGGATCGGTCTGCTGCCGGCGTGGGCACAGCAGCAGCTGCAGCGCCCGGTCAGCCCGCTGACGCAGTGGCGCACCGACCGGCAGATGCTGCTGCTGGCGCGCCTGCTGCGCTGGTCGATACAGCGCGGCGCCTGGTCACGGGCGATGCAGCGTATGGGGCGTGACGCCCGCTACCGCTGAAGCAAAGCCAGACGCTCAGCGCGAGCGCAGCCGCACTTTGAGAGTTTTACCCTTGTCTCACATGGCGCGAGTGCCGATCCTGCTCTATTCTCGGGGAAAATGGATCCCTCCAGGCATTGTCGAGGCGTTATGACCAGTTACCCTCTGATTGCTGAGGTGCCGAATCAGCAACATACTTTAACCGCGATCGTCGAACAGGATGCGCGCACCGCCTATTTTTATATCTGGCCCAACGACCTGTTTCGCAGCCAGTACGCTGTTCGCGACTGCTGGCTGCGCAACCTTCTGCCGGCACCGGCAGAGGAAGATCGCGAAGCGATGGAGCAGGGGATCGCGCCGCTGCTGAGCGCAGAGTATTGCCGCACGCTGGAGGCGGAGCCGATGCTCGATCCCGCAGGCCTGCAGGTATTGTGGGAGCCGGATGATACCGGTGCTGCCCTGTGGTACTACGGCCAGCTGCTGGCGGTGATCCCCGGCTGGAGCCTCTATCAGAGCAAACAGGTCAGCTTCTCAGCCGGCTGCATCAGGAAAAACCGCCTGACGGCGCCGCTGGGTTCCGCCTCCACCAATGAATACTATGCGCGTGCTGAGCAGCAGCGTCACTTCTGGCGCGACTGGCACGACGACCAGCAGTGGGAAAAAATTCAGCATGAAATGCTGCAGGTCTACCAGGCGCGGTGGGGTGAGTCGGTCAAATATTACGCTATCGATCAGGGCAGCTGGCCGCCGATGGCGCTTTCTCAGCACTGGCATAACGGCGTCTGGTATTTTGTCACGCTGGGAATGAGCATTCGTCCGATGCCGCAGGTCGATTATCTGTTTGAAGAGCTGGCTCCCCAGTACCGGCGGGTTGAGCTGGCGCTGGCGGTAGATGGCGAGGTGATGACCGAGGCCAACGCGGTGCAGATGGCGAGCGCGCTGGCTGAGTTTGCCCATCTGCCGTGGGCGCGGCTGACGTGGATTGGCGAAGGGCATACGCTGGCATCTGAAGTGGCGCCGGTCGGCTTTGAAAGCTTTCTGCTGGCTAACGCGCTGGCACCGGAGGCGGTGTCGCTGCGATTGCCGAAGCGCGACGGCGATCGGCCGGAACTGCTCTGGGCGACGCCGATCACCGAAGCGGAACGCCACTTTGCGCAGTCGGATGAACAGGGCGGACAGCAGCTGCTTCAGCGGCTGCTGGCGGAGGGTAACAGCCATATCTTCCGTCCGCGTCAGGAGGTGGTGGCGCCGCCTCAGTAAACGCCCGCCCTTCTTCTGTGAAGAGGGGCGCGCTGTCTCCAGGCAGGCAATTCTCCGCTCTGCTTATCGCCGGTTATTCCTACCCTGTAAAAATAGTCACCCGATTCAACTATTTGCTTTTTTTGTGATCCCGCGCCTCTCAAGTTCCCCATTAACACGCCGTTAACCTCGATCAGGCAACTCGCCAACCAGGGTAAGGGCATCCGAATGTTTAAAACGACACAATCCCGTTTCACCGCGACGCTGGTCGCATTTTTTGTTGTGCTGATGCTGGTCACTGTACTGGTGATCAATCAGTTTATCGCACCGCAGCTGAGTCAGAATGAGAGCCGCCTGGTGCGCTATGAAGTTGATGGTCTGGCCGGACGCATTGTTGAACAGATGAACCGGGTTCAGGCGCAGCAGCGGGCGATAACGGAAGCAGCGGGCGTGATGGAGAGCGCAACGATAGAGACGCTGCTGCCGGCGCTGGTAAACCAGTACCAGGACAGCAACGTATTTGGCGGCGGGATCTGGCCGCTGCCGAACCGGCGCGATCCGGCAAAAGAGAAAGACAGCACCTTCTTTGCGCGCAACGCCAGCAATCAGCTGCAGGTCAATACTTACTGGAACTCCGATGCGGCCGATAAGTACTGGGAGCAGCCGTGGTACAAAGCGGGTATGGCCGCAGCAAAAGGGCAGTGCGCCTGGGCCAAAGCCTATCAGGATGCGGCCAGCCCGCAGCCGCGTACCAACTGTGCGATGGCTATCTATCGCGACGGCAGCGTCTGGGGCGTCGCCACCATTGATGTCACGCTGGGCTTTTTTAATCAGCTGGCGAAGCAGATGGGTGACGCCATTAAAGGCCGCGTGCTGATTGTTGAAGCGGATGGCAAAGTGGTCGGGAACGCGGCGCTGCTGGACGGTGCGCCAAAGCTGGAAAACCTGAGCGATACCCGGCTGCCGATGGCCGCTGCGCTGAAGTCGCTGCTGACGCAGGCGGGGAGCGAGCTGGCGCAGACAACGTTTAGCGGTGAGGATGGTGAGCATACGCTGTTCCTGCAGGCGATCCCCGGCAGCCCGTGGTATCTCGCCAGCGACGTCCCCTCCAGCCTGCTGGATGCACAGACGCACAGTATGCTGACGCGGCTGGGCGTGGTACAGATCCCGCTGGCTATTATTCTGCTGCTGGTATCGCTGGGCTTTGTCCGCGCAATGATGAAGCGTCTGGGCGTGCTGCACAAAAATATTGAAGCACTCTCAACCGGCGGCGCCGACCTCACACAGCGCCTGCCTGCCAGCAATAGCCCGGAATTTAACGCCGTGGCTGAGAGCTTTAACCAGTTCATCAGCTACCTGCAGGGGCTGATGCGTCAGGTGGGCGACAGCGCGCTGGCGATCACGGCGGCCTCGCGCGAAATTGCCAGCGGCAACGCCGATCTCTCTGCGCGCACCGAATCGCAGGCCAGCTCCATTGTCGAGACGGCAGCCTCAATGGAGGAGCTGACCGGCACCGTGCGCCAAAACGCCGATAACGCCACCCACGCTAATCAGCTGGCTGACGGCGCAGCCACCGTGGCGGCGCGCGGCAGTGAAGTGGTGCGTCAGGTCGTGACCACTATGGGGGAGATCCACCACTCATCGCGTAAAGTCGTCGATATCATCAGCGTCATCGACAGCATCGCGTTTCAGACCAACATTCTGGCCCTGAACGCGGCGGTTGAAGCGGCGCGCGCCGGAGAGCAGGGGCGCGGTTTTGCGGTGGTGGCCTCAGAAGTACGCAACCTTGCGCAGCGCTCAGCTAACTCAGCGCGCGAGATTAAAAAGCTGATTGAAGAGTCAGTGGCAAATATTGATACCGGCAGCCAGCTGGTTGAGCAGGCGGGACAGACCATGGATGAGCTGATGCAGGGCGTCAGCAGCGTCACCACCCTGATGAGCGAAATTATGTCCGCCAGCCGTGAGCAGAGCATGGGTATCGATCAGGTTAACGTCGCGATCACGCAGCTGGATGGCAGCACGCAGCAGAACGCCGCGCTGGTAGAGCAGGTCTCTTCAGCCGCGCGTGCAATGGAGGAGCAGAGCGTGCAGCTGGAACAGGTGGTGCAGAGCTTCAGACTATAACCGCACTTATCACTATTGCGGCGGCTTACAGGCTGCCGCAATCTCATCGTGCTTTACCTCTGCATACCTTCTTCTTCGCCGATTCAGATTATGCCTGCTAAGCTTATTTTTTACCGCGCCAGCGCACGAAACGTGCGCCTTTTTCTCCGCTGCTGCCACGGCGATTGTGTACAATAGCAGGGATTTTTCTGAAGGAGCCCTCATGCCTGCCATAGAAGTTATTCTTGTTGACCACCTCGATCGTCCCACCGGCAAGATGGAAAAGCTGGAAGTGCATGAAAAAGGCTTACTGCATCGCGCAGTAACGGTTTACGTGTTTAATTCGCGTCATGAGCTGCTGCTGCAGCGGCGTGCCAGCAGCAAATACCACTGCGGCGGACTCTGGAGTAATACCTGCTGCAGTCATCCGTTTCCGCAGGAGCCGACGCTCGATGCCGCTGAGCGCCGTCTGCGTGAAGAGATGGGACTGAACCTGGCGCTGACGCCGGTATTTGAGCTGAGCTACAACCTGCCGCTCAGTAACGGCCTGATTGAACATGAGTATGGACACGTCTTCTTTGCCATCAGCGATGAAGAGCCGGTGCTGAACCCGGAAGAAGCGGACGCCTGGTGCTACCGTTCAGTCGGGCAGATTCAGCAGCAGATGGAGACCGAGCCGGAGCAGTTTACGCCATGGTTTCTGCACACCTTCCCGCGCATTCCGCATACGCTGGGTGACTTTCGCCTGACTGCCTGACACGCCTCTCTCTCCCGACACACCTCGCACCTTTTGTGCGGGGCAATTTTTGCCCGGCTTAACAAAACAGACGTAAAATCTGCGCTTTTTTCCCGTCGCCTGCTGCGCCAGGCTACGCTTGTTTATCACCGGGTGCTAAACAGGGCATAAGGAAAACATCATGATTAAACAGGGGTTACTGGGGCTGATTGCCCTGTCGCTGAGCATGGGCGCGGCGCACGCCGCCGATGCGGTCAAGGTCGGGTCGAAAATCGATACAGAAGGCTCGCTGCTGGGCAATATTATTCTGCAGGTGCTCAATAAGCACGGGGTCAAAACTGTCAACAAAATTCAGCTCGGCAATACGCAGGTTGTTCGCGGTGCCATCGTCGCGGGCGAGCTGGATATCTATCCGGAATATACCGGCAACGGCGCTTTCTTTTTTAACGATGAAAAAGCGAGCGCGTGGAAAAATGCGCAGCAGGGTTATGAGAAAGTCAGACAGCTCGATGCAGAGAAGAATCATCTTATCTGGCTGACGCCGGCACCCGCCAATAACACCTGGACCATCGCCGTGCGTGGCGACGTGGCGCAGCAGAATAAGCTGAACTCGCTTGACGATCTCAGCGCGTATCTGAAACAGGGCGGCACGTTCAAACTGGCTGCCTCTGCGGAATTTATTGAACGCGGTGATGCCCTGCCGGCGTTTGAAAAAGCGTATAACTTCAAACTCAATCAGTCGCAGCTGCTTTCGCTGGCAGGCGGCGATACGGCGGTCACCATTAAAGCCGCGGCGCAGAAAACCTCTGGCGTCAATGCGGCGATGGCGTACGGAACGGACGGCCCGGTCGCGGCGCTGGGTCTGCAGACGCTGAGCGATCCCAAAGGCGTACAGCCAATCTATGCGCCGGCGCCGGTCGTGCGTGAAGCGGTACTGAAGCAGTATCCGCAGATGGCAGAGTGGCTGCAGCCGGTGTTCAGCAGGCTGGATGAAAAAACGCTGCAACAGCTTAATGCGCAGATTGCGGTAGAAGGGCAGGACGCCAGCCAGGTCGCAACCGCGTGGCTGCAGCAGAACAAGTTGCTGTAAAAGGTGCGACAGCTGCTGCTGCGCCCCGGCCGCCAGCCGGTCACGCTGCTGCTGACGGCGCTTATCACGCTGACGCTGCTGACGCTGCCGTTTCTGCGCTTTGCGGCTAACCGGCTGGTATCGGGCGAGCCGCTGATGGTGTGGCAGGTTGCGCACGCCGGCTGGCTGGCGCTGCCGGTTGCGGTGCTCTGGCTGAGCCTGTTCGGGCCGCCGGGCCGGCGTACGGCTCTGCTAACCCTGCTGGGCGCGCAGGGTCTGTTTGCACTGCTTATCGGCCTCGGCGGCAGCGGTGCCAGCGAGCTGGCGCGCAGCAGTTCGCCGCTGGCGCGCACGGCGTTTGGCAGCAGTTTATGGTGTGCGGCCGGATTATCGCTGCTGCTGGCAGCAGAAGCGATCAGAGCAATAAGCCGGCAGGCTGTCTGGCGCATTCTGCTGAATCTGCAGACCGGCGTGCTGCCGCTGCTGCTTTTACTGACCGGCTGGCTGGATCAGCTGTCGCTGCTGAAAGAGTATGCCAGCCGCAGCACCACGTTCCATGCGGCCTTTAGCCAGCACCTGCTGCTGGTCTGCGGTACGCTGGTGCCGGTGCTGCTGGCGGGAGTGCCGCTGGGGCTGGCCATTGCGCGCTGTCCTGGCTGGCAGCGGCCGGTATTCAACCTGCTGAATCTTATCCAGACCATTCCCTCTGTGGCGCTCTTCGGCCTGCTTATTGCGCCGCTGGCCGGGCTGGCTGCACATTTTCCCGTACTCGGCCGTTTTGGCATCAGCGGTATCGGTATGGCGCCGGCGCTGATTGCGCTGGAGCTCTATGCGCTGCTGCCGCTGGTACGCAGCGTGGTTGCCGGGCTGGAGCAGGTGCCGCCTGAAGTACGCGAAACCGCACGCGCCATGGGCATGAGTTCCGGACAGCAGTTCTGGCTGGCGGAGCTGCCGCTGGCGCTGCCGGTCTGGCTTGCTGGTTTGCGGGTGGTGGTGGTGCAAACCGTAGGTCTGGCAGTCGTTGCGGCGCTGATTGGTGCCGGCGGCTTCGGGGCTATCGTCTTTCAGGGATTGCTGAGCAGCGCGCTGGATCTGGTTCTGCTGGGGGTGATCCCGGTAGTGGCGCTGGCGGTACTCTGTGATGCGCTGCTGCGGCTGCTGTCCGCGCTGCTGGAGAGAAAAGATGATTGAATTTCATAACGTGAGCAAACAGTTTGCCGGTAAAACGGCGATTTCCGATCTCTCTTTGCAGATCGGCCAGGGGAGTTTTACGGTTCTGATCGGCACATCCGGCTCCGGTAAATCGACCCTGCTGAAGATGATCAACCGGCTGGTGGAGCATGACAGCGGCGAGATCCGCTTTGCGGGCGAGCCTATCGGCCAGATGAACGTCCGCGCACTGCGCCGGCGCATCGGCTACGCCATTCAGTCAATCGGCTTATTCCCGCACTGGAGCGTGGCGAAAAACATCGCCACCGTGCCATCGCTGCTGGGCTGGCCCGCACAGAAAATTGCGGCACGGGTGGCAGAGCTGCTGGCGCTGCTGAATCTCGATCCCCGGCTGGCGACCCGCTATCCGCATCAGCTCTCCGGCGGGCAGCAGCAGCGGGTAGGGGTAGCGCGCGCGCTGGCTGCCGATCCGGAACTGCTGCTGATGGATGAGCCTTTCGGGGCGCTCGATCCGGTAAACCGTCAGGCGCTGCAGCAGGAGATGCTGCGCATTCAGCGGCTTACCGGCCGCACCATCGTGCTGGTGACGCACGATATTGATGAGGCGCTGACGCTGGCTGACCAGCTGGTATTGATGGATAACGGTAAGATTGTGCAGCAGGGCGCACCGGTTACGCTGCTGACGCAGCCCGCCAGCGACTTTGTCCGCAACTTTTTTGGCCGCAGCGAGCTGGGCGTGCGGCTGCTGGCGCTGGGGCAGGCGGGCAGCATGGCGCGCCGCGGCGAATGGGTTGATGCCGAGCCGATTACCGCTGCGCTGTCGCTGCGTGAAGCGCTGTCGCAGTTTATCGCACGCGGGACCGATACCTTACCGGTGGTGGATCAGCAGCAGCAGCGGGTGGGCGTGTTGCATTTCAGCGATCTGCTGCGCCCGCGGGAGGCGCAATGAAGCGCCTGTTACGCGAGCCGCTTAGCTGGCTGATTGCGCTGTTTTTACTGCTGCTGTGGGGATTACCGCACAGTGAAGCGCTGTTTGCCTGGTGGTTTCCCCGGCTGGAGCGTCCGCTCTATCAGCAGGAGAGCTTCTGGCGTCTGACGCTGGCCCATCTCTGGCTGGTCGCCAGCGGCACTCTGCTGGCAACGATTGTGGGCGTGGGCGGGGCAATTTTTGCCACGCGCCGCGCTGGCGAGGCGTTCCGGCCAACGCTGGAGACGCTGGCTGCGGCAGGACAGACCATTCCGCCGGTTGCGGTGTTAGCGATTGCCGTACCGGTGATGGGATTTGGCGCAACGCCTGCAATTGTCGCGCTGTTTCTTTATGGCGTACTGCCGGTATTGCAGGGGACGCTGGCGGGTATTGAGAGCGTGCCGGCCAGTAACCGGGAGATCGCAACCGGGCTTGGCATGGGGCCGTGGCGGCGCCTCTGGCAGATTGAACTGGCGCTGGCTGCGCCGGTGATGATGGCGGGTATACGCACATCGGTGATGATCAATATCGGGACTGCGGCTATCGCGTCAACGGTAGGCGCGGCCAGTCTGGGTTCGCCCGTTATCATTGGTCTGAGCGGCTTTAACACCGCCTATGTCATTCAGGGAGCCATACTGGTTGCGCTGCTGGCGCTGATTTGCGACCGGCTGCTGGAGCGGGTGCAGCGCTGGTTTACCGGGTATGCAGAATAAGGCTGTAGCCTACCAGCATCATGCCACCCATACCGCCTATCGCCATGATGGCGAACAGCGTACCGATAAAAATTTTATTCCAGTTCATTGCAGTACCTGATTAATGCCGTGAGTCAGGCATGATAACGCGCGCCCGGCAGAGGAAAAAGGCCTGACGTGCGGTTTTACATTAAGCCGGTTCGTGCATCTGTATGGAAAACCCCTGCGCCTGCCAGTGTTCAAACTGCTCCTGCTGACGCCGCGTTGGCCGTTTCCCGGTCCAGATAAACAGATGCTGTCCCGGAAAGAGCTCAGGGCGCGGCATATCCAGCGGTTCAGCCAGCACATCCATGCGCCAGCCGTGCTGTGCCAGACGCCAGGCTTCCAGCCAGATTCGGGTGCGATCTTCCACGGCCCAGCCGATAATCAGCGCATCTTTACCTGGTTTTTTGCGGGCACCCGCCAGACAAAACGCGACGTAATCGATGATAGCGCCGTCCAGCAGGCTGCACATCGTGCGGGCAGTGTTTTGATCGAGACCCAGACGCTGGCGTACCGGCACAAAAACGTGATCGATCAGTGCATCAATCGGATGCTCACGACCGATGGTGGCAATCTTGGTGCGCAGCTTTGACGCGCGGACGTGGCGCAGCACGCTCATCAGCTCTTCCTGCAGCGCAGTCCAGCCGTCGTGCACGTTGACCGTTTCACCCTCAAGCAGCGCTTTTACTTTACCGACGGGCACGCCGCTCTCTATCCAGCGTTTAATCTCTTCGATACGCTGAACATCTTCATCATCAAATTGTCGATGACCACCTTCGGTGCGCTGAGGCTTTAACAGACCGTAACGTCGCTGCCAGGCGCGAAGTGTTACCGGGTTTATTCCACAGCGCTCGGCAACATCGCCGATACTGTATAAGGCCATAATGTCCTCAAATATTGCGACCTGCATAAAAACACCTTAACCGTTGGGGCTGCCTTGTACAATCTTTATTTTATTGTACAACTTGAGTTTTTTCCCGATTTTCGGTTAATTCTCAAATAAGAGAGCGATTTCTCATATCTGAGAGGGCACTATGTCAGTAACTGAAACGGATAACCGGCTGGCGCTGCGGCTTGCTGAGCTTCGCGAACAGCAGGGCTGGTCGCTGGATGAACTCGCTCAGGCGACAGGCATCAGCCGGGCCTCATTGTCGCGCATTGAACGCGCTGAGACCAGTCCTACCGCAGCATTGCTTAACCGGTTATGTCTTGCTTATGGCGTGACAATGTCACGTCTGTTGCAGGAGGTCGAAGATGAGACGTTGCTGCTGATAAAAGCTGACCAGCAAACCTGCTGGCGCGATCCCGATAGCGGCTTTCAGCGTCGCACCCTTTCTCCTCCCGCAAGGCAGTTTAAAACAGAATTGATTGAAGGGGTACTCCCGCCAGGCGCACATATTTACTATGACACGCCTCCTCTTCAGGGGCTTGAGCAGCATATCTGGCTGCAGAGCGGCGGCTTAACGATCGTGATGGAGCAGCAGCGCTGGACGCTGGCTGCCGGCGATTGCCTGCGTTTTCACCTGACGGGACGCTCCGCCTTCAGCGCCGATGCGCAAGCGGGCGCCCGCTATATTCTGGCGGTATGCAAACCATGATCACGTTTTCTCAGCTTACTGCTGCCAGCGCAGCACACGCTATCGCTCCGCTGAGCGATCTGCTGCAGGCCTGTGTCGCAGACGGTGCCAGCGTGGGCTTTACCGACGCCGGCGATCGGCAGGTTATAGAGCGCTTCTGGCAGGCGAGAGCCGCTGCGCTGGCAGATGAAAGCCATATTTTGCTGGTGGCCTGGCAGGATCAGATCCCGGTGGCGACCGTAACACTAAGCGGCAGCCCGATGCCTAACGGTTATCACCGCGCAGAAATCAGCAAGCTGCTGGTGCACCCGCAGCGTCGACGGCAGGGCATTGCGCGTCAGCTGATGCTGCAGGCAGAAGACCTGGCCCGGGCGCAGAAAAAAACGCTGCTGGTGCTGGATACCCGCAGCGGGGACGTGGCCAGCCAGCTCTATCTCTCTCTGGGCTGGCAGAGCGCCGGAGAGATACCGCACTATGCCTGCTCAACGGAAGGGGTTATGGAGGCGACCACCCTGATGTACAAACTGCTGTAACGGGCAGCGGGTGCGAAAAAAGATGCGCTGAGGCTGACGCTGCCAGATTACTGTGTAAAAATACAGGCCGGATTAACTCAACAGTAATAATTATGGCTCTGACAGCAGCGATTAAAAGCCAGATTGCGCAATGGTATAAGGCGCTGCAGCAGCAGGTTCCTGACTTTATCCCGCGCGCGCCGCAGCGCCAGATGATTGCCGAAGTGGCAAAAAGTCTGGCGGGCGATGAGGGGCGCCATCTGGCTATTGAAGCCCCTACCGGCGTGGGTAAAACGCTCTCTTATCTGATCCCCGGCATTGCGGTAAGCCGTGCCGATGAAAAACGGCTGGTGATCAGCACAGCCAACGTGGCGCTGCAGGATCAGATTTTCACCAAAGATCTCCCGCTGCTGAAAAAGATCATCCCCGATCTCACCTTTACGGCGGCCTTTGGCCGCGGACGCTATGTCTGCCCGCGTAATCTGGCCGCGCTGGCCGCCAGCGACGATCAGCAGGGCGACCTGCTGTTCTATCTGGATGAAGAGGCGGTGACCGGCTCAAAAGAGGAGCAGAAAATCTGTTCCGGGCTGGAGAAAGATCTCAGCCGCCATACATGGGATGGCCTGCGCGATCACGCGGAGAAGGCGATCGATGACAGCCTGTGGCGGCGCCTCTCGACCGATAAAGCCAACTGTCTGGCTCACCACTGCCGCTGGTATCGTGAATGTCCCTTTTTTGTCGCCCGGCGCGAGATTGAACAGGCTGACGTCGTCGTCGCAAACCATGCGCTGGTAATGGCAGCTATGGAAAATGAGTCGGTGCTGCCGCCGGCAAAGCATCTGATGCTGATACTGGATGAGGGCCACCATCTGCCGGAAGTGGCGCGTGACGCGCTGGAGATGAGCGCCGAGATCACGCCAGGCTGGAGCTGGCTGCAGCTCGATCTCTTCATACGGCTGGTAGAGACGATCATGGCGCAGTTCCGCCCCAAATCGCCCCCGCCGCTGACCAATCCTGAACGGCTCAAACAGCACTGCGAAGAGATGCGCGAGCTGCTGCAGACGCTGAGTCAGGCGCTCAATCCGCTGCTGCCGCCCGATAATCAGCCGGGTGAGTTTCGTTTTGTGCTGGGGGAGCTGCCGGAAGCGCTGCTCACGCTCTGTGCGCGACTGTTTAAGCTTAGCGACGCGCTGCGCGGTCTGAGTGAGGGGCTGCTGAATGAGCTGGGCGAGCAGACCGGTAAGGCGGATATTATGCGCCTGCATAAAGCGATTCTGCAGCTCAACCGGCACTTTGGCTGGTTAGAAGCCATCAGCAAACTCTGGCGGCTGGCCGCAATGGAAAAAGCCTCAAACGCGCCGGTCTCTAAATGGGTGACGCGTGAAGTGCGCGAGGGGCAGGCGCACCTGCTGTTTCACTGCGCCGGGATCCGCGTCAGCGACCAGCTGGAGAAGCTGCTGTGGCGTAAAATTCCGCATGTGGTCGTGACATCAGCCACGCTGCGTTCGCTCAGCAGCTTCAGCCGCCTGCAGGAGATGTCGGGACTGAGTGAGAAAGCGGGCGATCGTTTCGTGGCGCTCGATTCTCCGTTCAATCATGTCGACCAGGGCAAGCTGGTGATCCCGCAGATGCGCTATGAGCCGCTGCTGGCAAACGAAGCTGAGCATATCGCCGAAATGGCGCGCTTTTTCCGCCAGCAGATGGCGGAAGGGGAACATAAAGGCGTGCTGGTGCTGTTTGCCAGCGGACGGGCGATGCAGCAGTTTGTTGCGCAGCTGCCGGAGCTGCGTCTCACGATGCTGGTGCAGGGCGATCAGCCGCGCTCCCGGCTGGTGACGCTGCATCGCGAACGGGTGGCCGCAGGAAACAGCAGCATTCTGGTAGGCCTGCAGTCGTTTGCCGAAGGGCTCGATCTTAAAGGCGATCTGCTGTCGCAGGTGCATATTCATAAAATCGCTTTCCCGCCGGTAGACAGTCCGGTAATTTTGACCGAAGGCGAGTGGCTGAAAAGCCTGCGCCGCTATCCGTTTGAAGTCCAGAGCCTGCCCAGCGCCTCGTTTACGCTGATACAGCAGGTCGGGCGCCTGATCCGCAGTCATCACTGTTTTGGTGAGATTGTGATCTACGATCGCCGTCTGCTCAGCAAAAGCTACGGCAGCCGGCTGCTGGCGGCGCTGCCGGTATTTCCGATCGAGCAGCCTGCGGTGCCGGAAGAGAAAAAAAGCGCCAGGCGCAAACGAAAAGCCTGAGTAGCCGCGCTGAGCGGCTACTCGTTCCGGCCGCCGCACTGCGGCGCGCCCAGAAAGCAGGAAGCGTAACTATGGAACTGAATAAAATTATTAAAGAGATCGGGCGCGGTAAAAACCATGCGCGCGATATCGATTTCGACACTGCGGTGGCGCTCTACAGCGCCATGCTGGCAGACGAGGTGCCGGAGCTGGAGCTGGGTGCGATCCTGATTGCGCTGCGGATTAAAGGCGAAGGCGAAGCGGAGATGCGCGGTTTCTATCACGCCATGCAACAGCGTATGCTGCGGCTGCAGGCGCCGGCCGGCCGGCCGATGCCGATTGTGATCCCCAGCTATAACGGCGCGCGCCGTCAGGGCAATCTGACGCCGCTGCTGGCGCGGCTGCTGGTAAAGCTGGGCTTTCCGGTGCTGCTGCACGGTGTCAGCGAAGACGCCACGCGCGTAACCAGTGAAGCGGTGCTTGCCGCATCAGGCATCGCGGCGGTAACGACCGCCGCGCAGGCGCAGGCGGCGCTGGATAACGGCGAGCTGGCGTTTATCACCATCGATAACCTCTGTCCGCCTGTGGCCAGACAGCTGGCGCTGCGCTGGCGGATGGGCGTGCGCAACAGCGCGCATACGCTGGCAAAGCTGGCCACGCCGTTTGCCGAACGCGCCGCGCTGCGTCTTGCCAGCGTGTCGCATCCTGAATATGTGCCGCGCGTCGGCGCATTTTTCCAGGCGATAGACGCGCCCGCTATTCTGCTCAACGGCACGGAAGGCGAGGTGTATGCCAGTCCGCTGCGCTGTCCGGCGATCAACTATATTGCCGGCGCGGCGGGTGAGGCGCAGATCTGGGTTGAGCGGCAGCCGGAGCGTGTGGAAGCGCTGCCGGAGAACAAACAGGCTGAAACCACCGCGCGCTGGAGTGATGAGGTGCTGAACGGCACGCGTGCCGTGCCGCAGTCGCTGCGGCTGCAGCTCGCCTGCTGCCTGGTGGCAACGGGTGAAGCGGCAAACTTATCTGCTGCTGAGATCAGGCTGCAGCAGGCGGGAATGTAAGCGCGGTGCAGGGCGTGCTGCGCACCCGGTTTAGCAGACGGCAGCGGCTCAGCGTTTCGCCAGTACGCTCTCCACCAGTTTCTGCCAGAAAGTAATCCCCACCGGCAGCAGCGCATCATTAAAATCGTAGCTGGCGTTATGCAGCGGCGCAGAAGGCACCTCGCCGTCGGCGCCCAGCCAGAAGTAGGCGCCCGGACAGGCTTCCAGCATACAGGCGAAATCTTCTGACGCCATCGACGGGCTGCACGCCCATTTTACCTGCGCGTCCCCCAGCATCTGCTCCGCCACCTCGCGCACCTGCTGTGCCGGGGCAGGGTGATTTGCGGTCACCGGATAGCCGGGATACCAGTGAATGTCACCGCTGACGCCAAACGGTCGCGGCAGCGCGGTCACAAACTCTTCAATCAGGCCGCGCACCCGCTCGCGCACCTCCGGCTGCAGACAGCGTACCGTGCCGCGCAGCGTGATCTGCTCCGGGATGACGTTAATCGCCTCGCCGCCGTGGATCTGCGTCACGCTCACCACGGCGGACGCCAGCGGCGAAAGGCGGCGTGAAGGGATGGTCTGCAGCGCCAGCACCAGCTCAGCCGCCACGACCATCGGATCGGCGCCGCTTTCCGGCATGGCCGCATGACAGCTGCGGCCGGAAAGGGTGATCTCAAAGGAGTCGAGCGACGCCATCATCGCCCCCGGATTCACCGCCAGCGTGCCGAGCGGCAGTCCGGGCCAGTTGTGCATTGCATAGACGGCATCCATAGGGAAGCGCGAGAAAAGACCTTCTTCTGTCATGCGGCGTGCGCCGCCGAGGTTCTCTTCGGCGGGCTGAAACAGAAAGTGGATGGTGCCGCTGAAATCGCGCGTGGCGGCGAGCTGGCAGGCGGCGGCCAGCAGAATAGCGGTATGGCCGTCGTGACCGCAGGCGTGCATCACGCCGGGCCGGGTCGATTTCCACGCCGCGATGCCTTTTTCTGTGATCGGCAGCGCATCCATATCAGCGCGCAGCCCAATCACCGGCCCCGGACCGTTCTCCAGCGTACCAATGACGCCGGTGCCCGCTATGCCGCGGAATACCTGAAGCCCGGCCTGCTCCAGTACGCGGGCGACCAGCTCGCTGGTCTGCTGTTCCTGATAGCCCAGCTCAGGCAGTTGATGTAACTGATGACGCCAGTTAAGGGCATTTTCCAGCAGGAGAGCAGGCAGACTCATAACAGAGGGCTCCGTTTGCAACGCGCGCCAGCGCAGGGGATAAGTCATCACTGTAGTGATATGTCGTCGGAGCGTCTATCGCTAAAAGGAATAATTTGGCTATAGATTATATCCTTGTGGAATATACAACCCTCACTGATAGCGGCTACGCTTCCCTGCGTAAACGGCCGTTACGTTAGCATCGGCAGGTTCAGCCCGTGCCGCACGGCGCACGCCTGCGCCTGCTCGTAGCCGGCATCGGCATGGCGCATTACCCCGGTGGCCGGGTCATTCCACAGAACGCGCGCCAGCCGTGCATCCGCCTCCGGCGTACCGTCACAGACAATTACGACGCCGGCGTGCTGGGAAAAACCCATGCCGACGCCGCCGCCATGATGCAGGCTGACCCAGGTGGCGCCACCGGCCGTATTCAGCAGCGCGTTAAGCAGCGGCCAGTCAGAGACCGCGTCTGAGCCGTCGCGCATCGCTTCCGTTTCGCGGTTAGGCGATGCCACTGAACCGCAGTCGAGATGATCGCGGCCAATCACCACCGGCGCTTTCAGCTCGCCTCTGCGTACCATCTCGTTGAACGCCAGCGCGGCCAGATGGCGTTCGCCCAGTCCGAGCCAGCAGATACGGGCGGGCAGGCCCTGAAAAGCGATACGCGCCTGCGCCATGTCGAGCCAGCGATGCAGATTGAGGTTATCCGGAAACAGCGACTTTAATTTTGCGTCCGTTTTATAAATGTCTTCCGGATCGCCCGAGAGCGCCACCCAGCGAAACGGGCCTTTGCCCTCGCAGAACAGCGGGCGGATATAGGCGGGAACAAAACCAGGGAAGTCAAAAGCGTTGCTGACCCCCTCGTCCAGCGCCACCTGCCGGATATTATTGCCGTAGTCCACGGTCGGCACGCCCATATGGTGAAAATCGAGCATGGCCCGGACGTGCACTGCCATGGAGGCGCGCGCCGCCTGTTCAACGCCTTTCGGATTGCGCTGGCGCTCCGCCTGCCAGCGAGCCACATCCCAGCCCTGCGGCAGATAGCCGTTGACCGGATCGTGCGCAGAGGTCTGATCGGTCACGATATCGGGGCGTATGCCGCCGGCGCGGGCGCGGTTTACCAGCTCCGGCAGGATCTCCGCCGCATTGCCCAGCAGGCCGACAGAGATCGCCTCTTTTGCCGCCGTGGCCTGTTCAATCAGCGCCAGCGCCTCATCCAGCGTACGCGCTTTGTGATCGAGATAGCGGGTGCGCAGGCGAAAATCGATGCGCGACTCCTGGCACTCAATCGCTAATACGCAGGCACCCGCCAGCACGCCGGCCAGCGGCTGTGCGCCGCCCATGCCGCCGAGGCCCGCGGTGAGGATCCAGCGACCGGTAAGATCGCCGTTATAGTGCTGGCGGCCCGCTTCGGCGAAGGTCTCAAACGTTCCCTGCACAATGCCTTGGGCGCCAATGTAGATCCACGAGCCGGCGGTCATCTGGCCATACATCATCAGGCCGGCGCGATCCAGCTCATGAAAATGATCCCAGTTCGCCCAGTGCGGCACCAGGTTAGAGTTAGCCAGCAGCACGCGCGGTGCGTCGGCATGGGTGCGGAATACGCCCACCGGTTTACCGGACTGGATCAGCAGCGTCTCATCCGGCTGCAGCAGGCGCAGCGAGCGCAGGATCTGCTCAAAACAGGGCCAGTTACGTGCGGCTTTGCCGATGCCACCGTAGACCACCAGATCGTCCGGACGTTCGGCGACATCGGGGTCGAGGTTATTCTGGATCATGCGCCAGGCCGCTTCGATAAGCCAGTTAGCGCAGTGCAGTTCACTGCCATGCGGGGCACGGATTTCGCGGGCCACGGCCTGCGTCAGGGTTTCGCTCATGATTCACTCCTCAGTGCTGGTTCTGGCGCTGGCTCGGCAGCAACGTTATTAGCGCGTCGGGCCACTGCGTGCCCGCAGCCCACAGACGCATCGCTTCGATATCGGGTGCCAGCAGGCGGTCGCTGGCAAGAAACGCCACCCTGCTGCGAATGCGCTGCATCTCCTGTTCAAGGATGGCCGAACTCTGCAGCGGCCGGTGAAACTCAATGCCCTGGGCTGCGGCCATCGCTTCAATGCCGACCACCGCAGCGGTGTTAAAACACATCTCCCCGAGACGGCGTGCTGCATAGGTGGCCATAGAGACGTGATCTTCCTGATTCGCTGACGTAGGCAGGCTGTCTACGCTGCCAGGGTGCGCCAGCGATTTGTTTTCTGATGCCAGCGCGGCAGCGGTCACCTGGGCAATCATAAAGCCGGAGTTGACGCCGCCATCCTGCACCAGGAAAGGCGGCAGGCCGGAGAGAGTGCTGTCGAGCAGCAGCGCCAGACGGCGCTCGGAGATAGCACCTATTTCGGCCACGGCGAGCGCAATAATGTCAGCCGCAAACGCCACCGGCTCGGCGTGGAAGTTGCCCCCGGAGATCACTTCACCGCTGTCGCTGAAAACCAGCGGGTTATCGGAGGCGGCATTGGCCTCAATCTGCAGGACGCGCGCGGCGTGGCTGAGATTATCAAGGCAGGCCCCCATCACCTGCGGCACGCAGCGGACAGAGTAGGGATCCTGGACGCGTCCGCAGTGGGTGTGCGACTGCAGGATCCCGCTGCCGCTGAGCAGCGAGCTGACGGCGGCGGCGACAGCGATCTGGCCAGGCTGGCCGCGCGCCTGATGAATGCGCGCATCATAGGGTTTAACCGAGCCTTTAATCGCCTCCAGCGAGAGCGCGCCCGCCATCAGTGCAGCAGCAAAGAGATTTTCCGCTTCAAACAGGCCGCGCAGCGCCAGGGCCGCTGAGACCTGGGTTCCGTTCAGCAGCGCCAGTCCCTCTTTTGGCCCGAGGACAATCGGCGTCAGTCCGGCGCGCGCCAGACCTTCCGTTGCCGGCCGCCGTTCACCGGCAATGCGCACTCGCCTTCACCCAGCAGCATCAGCGACAGGTGTGCCAGCGGAGCCAGATCGCCAGACGCGCCTACTGAGCCCTTAGCCGGAATAGAGGGCATCACGCCGGCGTTAAACAGCGCCAGCAGGGCATCCACCAGCTCAATACGGACGCCGGAATGACCGCGCGCCAGACTGATAATCTTGCTGGCAACCACCAGACGCGTGACGTTATCCGGCAGCAGATCGCCGAGGCCAACGCTGTGCGACAGCACCAGGTTACGCTGCAGCTCAGCCAGGCGGGCAGCGGGAATTTGCGTCTGTGCCAGTTTGCCAAAGCCGGTATTAATGCCACACCACGCTGCCGGACGCGACGATATCGTCGACGGTCGCATGGGCGCGGTGAATAGCACTGCGCGCCGCTGGCGTCAGGTGTAACGTCACCGGCTGCTGATAGATAGTGCGCAGGGTCGCGAGATCCACCTTACCGGGTTCCAGGCAGATTTCCTGCAGTGCATGCGACATGATCTACTCCTGTATATACAAGTAAGTGGCGGGAAAAGTCACGCTTCTTAACGCCATGCGTCAGGTTACTTCACCCGCGGTAAACCGAGTGAAGCACAGGTTTGTTATTCCTGTCTATACAAGTAGCAAGCGCTATGCCAGTTTCACTGCAATTTGTGAAATGTGCCGCACTGCGGGCAGGCAGGCTAATCAGCCAATTTGATGCACGCTAAAGCAGCAGCCTCTGCACCCGCAGCCGCTGCGCTGCACTACTGCATGTCTATACATCTGCCTGGCGGAACAGTAAACTTTCCTTCTCAGAGCAGAAAGGAACAGCAGATGACCGAGCAAACGGCACTGGCGCAGTTAGCCGCCGCAATGGGCGATGAACCGGCACCGATTTACCAGCGCGTCAAACAGGCGATTATCAGCCAGATCCGCGCGGGAGAGTGGAAAGCCAGGCAGCGTGTGCCCTCCGAGAGCGAGCTGGTCAGCGAGCTGGGCGTGAGCCGGATGACCATCAACCGCGCGCTGCGTGAACTCACCGCCGAGGGCTACCTGCTGCGTATGCAGGGGGTGGGCACCTTTGTCGCGGAGATGAAAGGCTACACGGCGATGCTGGAGGTGCACAATATTGCGGATGAGATTGCGCAGCGCGGTCATCAGCACCGCTGCCAGATCCTGACCCTGACGCAGGGGCGGGCGGATCCGGAGCAGGCGGCGCTGCTGGGGATGCGCACCGGCCAGCCGCTGTTTCATTCGCTGATGGTGCATTACGAAAACGATCTGCCGGTACAGCTGGAAGATCGCCTGGTGAACCCGCAGATGGCGCCGGACTACCTGAAGCAGGATTATCACAGCGTTACCCCTTATACCTATCTGATGCGGGTCGCGCCGCTGACCGCCGGCGAGCATATTGTTGAGGCGGTACTGCCCGATTTGCGCCAGCGCAGGCATCTCGCGCTGGAGGAGCACGAACCCTGCTTATTGATTCGGCGGCAGACGTGGAGCGACAGTAAGATTGTGACCTATGCGCGGCTGCTCTATCCCGGCTCGCGCTATAAGCTGCTGGGACGTTTTAAAGGACACGGCTGAGCCGGCACCAGAGCAGCAGGGCATCGCAGCTCTGCGGTGTCAGCGTCAGTGGCTCATCCAGCCACCAGATCCCCTGCGTCTGGTGCAGGACCTCGCCGGAGGCGTACTGCCACGCACCGGCTAACACATACGCCACCCCGTGCCGGCCCGGCTGCGGTGCCTGCTGCAGGATGCTGACCTCCGCCCGCCAGCTGTCGCGGCGGGTCATGATATTGAAATCGCTGCAGCGGCCGTGCACTGTCGCCTGCACCGGGGCTTCTCCGCGAAGCGCCACGGCTGACAGGGCTGCAGCCGGTGCGTCAGCCCGCCGCTCTGCAGCAGCGGGCTGTCGCCCTGCAGCAGGGTAATCACCCGATCCACGCCAGGAAACAGCGAAAAAGGGCCGCTGGCGTCAAGCGTGGCGATGCTGGCCCGCCAGGCGAAATCCGCCGCGCCGGGGGGAAAGCTGACGATTTCGCGCGTCTCGCCGCCGCCGTTGCGCCAGCGGCTGACCGGCAGCGCGTCGTGGCAAAAGCGGCGGATCACTGCAGCGCCCGCAGCGCGTCGGCAACGCGGATGGCCGCCTGCGCCTCTTCTGCATGCTGGCCGTCAGCGATCACCTGCCGGCCGGCGACAAACGTATCGCGGATCCCGCTGCGCGCGCCGGCAAACAGCCAGCGATTGAGCAGCGCATCGGAAGGGGTTGCGCTGAGCAGCGGGTCGTCGCGCAGTACCAGCCAGTCGGCGCGCAGGCCGGGTGCCAGCACGCCGCTGCGGATGCCACACGCCTGAGCGCCCCCGGCCGCAGCCTGCTGCCACAGCAGATCGCCCACCGACGGCTGCTGCGGCAGCGCCAGACGGTTACGCCGCCTGTCGCGCAGCCGCTGCCCGTACTCCAGCCAGCGCAGCTCCTCACGGGCGCTGACCGAGACGTGGCTGTCAGAGCCGATCCCCCAGCGTCCGCCCCGGGCAATATAGGCACTCGCCGGAAAAATACCGTCGCCGAGGTTGGCTTCAGTCGTCGGGCATAATCCCGCAACGGCACCGCTGGCGGCGAGCTGCTGCAGCTCGCTCTCATCCGGATGGGTGGCGTGGATCAGGCACCAGCGTGCATCAACGTTAAAGCGGCGCATCAGCCAGGCGATGGGACGCTCACCGCTCCACGCCAGGCTGTCGCTGACCTCTTTTTCCTGCTCGGCAATGTGGATATGGACCGGCAGATCGCCCGGCGCTGCGGCCAGCACGTCGTGCATCTGCGCTTCGCTGACCGCGCGCAGCGAATGAAAACAGACGCCGTAGTTCAGCAGCGGTTTATCTGCGCAGACCGCGGCCACGCGCTGCAGCTGCTGCAGATAAGCGCCGGTCTGCTGGATAAAACGGCGCTGTCCGGCGCTGGCGGGCTGTGCGCCAAAACTGCTGTAGCTGTAAAGCACCGGCAGCAGCGTCTGGCCGATGCCGGTGCGCTCAGCGGCCAGCATCAGCTGCTGCAGCATGGCATCATCCGGATAGGGCTGGCCCTGCGGATCGTGATGCAGATAGTGAAACTCAGCAACCTGACTGTAGCCCCCTTTCAGCAGCTCAATGTAGAGCCAGGTCGCAATGTCGCCCACCTGCTGCGGCGTCAGCCGCGCTACCATGCGATACATCAGCTCGCGCCAGGTCCAGAAGCTGTCCTGCGGATCGCCCGCCACCTCAGCCAGTCCCGCCATCGCGCGCTGAAAAGCGTGCGAGTGCAGGTTGGTCATGGCGGGAATGACGGCCCCCGCCAGCGGTATAGCAGCGCCCGGCGCGCTATCTGGCGTAACGCGGGTGATAAAACCGGCGTCGCTGACCTCCAGCGTCACGTGGCTGTGCCAGCCATCTGCCAGCTGAGCGCGCGGGGCAAAATAGATGGTCATGGTTGATCCTTCAGGCTGGAAAGTTGTATATACATATACATACTTTAACCGGGTATGTAAATCGCCCGTACGCAGGGAACAGGGCATGAGAGACGCGAAGCAGATCGACAGCCTGTGGCTGGGCGCAGATATCGTTACGCTGCGCGACGGGCGCTACAACATCATCACCGATGGCGCGCTGGCCGTGGATAACGGCGTACTGATATGGGTCGGGGCGCGCAGTGAACTGCCGGCATTTGCGCCGCGTCAGCGGCATACGTTTAGCGGCGGCATCATCACGCCGGGGCTGGTGGATTGCCATACGCATCTGTTGTTCGCCGGCGATCGCAGCGCGGAATTTGAGCAGCGTCTCAACGGTGCCAGCTATGCAGAAATTGCTGCGCAGGGCGGCGGTATTCTCGCCACGGTACGCGCCACGCGGTCCGCCTCACAGGAGGCGCTGGTGGCGTCAGCGCGCGGGCGGCTGGCGCATCTGCTGGCGGAGGGCGTCACCACGGTAGAAATCAAATCGGGTTACGGGCTTGATGAAGAGAGCGAACTGAAAATGCTGCGGGCCATACGCCAGCTGGCAGCCGGCGTGCCGGCTGATGTCATCGCAACCTGCCTGGCCGCACATGCGATCCCGCCGGCGTTTCACGCCAATCCGCAGGGCTGGATCGATATTATCTGCCAGCGGCTGCTGCCGCGGGTAAAAGAGGAGGGGCTGGCGGATGCGGTGGATGCGTTCTGTGAACATCTGGCGCTGTCGCCTGCGCAGGTCAGCGCGGTGTTTGATGCGGCGCGCGCGCTGGATCTGCCGGTCAAACTGCACGCTGAGCAGCTCTCGGCGCAGGGCGGGGCGGCGCTGGCCGCACGTTATGGCGCGCTCTCCGCTGACCATCTGGAGTACGCCAGCGAGGAGGATGTCCGCGCGATGGCAGAGCATGGCACCGTTGCTGTGCTGCTGCCGGGAGCGTTCTATCTGCTGCGCGAAACGCAGCGGCCACCGGTCGCGCTGTTCCGCCGCTACGGCGTCCCGATGGCGCTCGCCAGCGATGCTAATCCAGGGACATCACCCGCGCTTTCACTGCGGCTGATGATGAATATGGGCTGTACGCTGTTTGGCATGACGCCGGAGGAGGCGCTGGCGGGGGTGACGCTGTGGGGCGCGAAAGCGCTGGGTCTGCAGCAGACGCACGGCTCACTGGAGGCGGGCAAAGTCGCCAGCTTTGTTCACTGGCCGCTGACGCGTCCGGGCGAGCTGGCTTACTGGCTGGGCGGCGAATTGCCGTGCCGGGTTATCTATCGTGGAGAAGCACAATGAGCTTTGATTTTATACCGGGCAGGCTGCCGCTGCTGATCTCAATACCGCATGCCGGTACGCAGCTTACGCCGGAGGTTGAGGCGGGGCTGAGCGACGCGGCACGCCCGCTGCCGGACACCGACTGGCATCTGCCGCAGCTGTACGATTTTGCGCAGGATATCGGCGCCAGCGTGCTGACCGGACGCTATTCCCGTTTCGTTATCGATCTCAACCGGCCGCCTGACGACCGGCCGCTCTATACCACCGCCACTACCGGACTCTGGCCAGAGACGCTGTTTGACGGCACGCCGGTGTTCAGACCGGGCATGACGCCGGATCGGGCGACGCGTCAGCGCTATCTGCAGACCCTCTGGCAGCCCTATCATCAGCAGCTGCAGCAGGAGCTGGCGCGCCTGAAAGCGCAATATGGCTATGCGCTGCTGTTTGATGCGCACTCTATCGCTTCACGGGTGCCCCGGCTGTTCAGCGGCGTGTTGCCCGATCTGAACCTGGGAACCAGTGATGGCGCCAGCTGCTCAGCGGCGGTGAGCGACGCGCTGGAGCAGGTATGTAACGCTCAGCAGCGCTATAGCTGGGTGCTGAATGGCCGTTTTAAAGGCGGTTATATTACGCGCGCCTATGGTCAGCCGGCGCAGGGCGTCGAGGCGGTACAGCTGGAGCTGGCGCAGCACAACTATATGGATGAGTCGCTGACATTTGCCTGGCACCCAGCGCGCGCCTCACAGCTGCAGCCGGTGCTGCAGCAGCTGATCGGCGCGCTGCTGGCGGCAGGAAAGCGTTAAACGCTTACCGCTTACGCGCGTCCGGGCGGACCAGATCAAAACGCTGCGCCTCACTGATGCCGTAATAGGCAGAAGGCCCCCCGGCGCGCAGAATCGGCTGCGCTCTGGCGGTCTGGTAAATGCCATCGTCCAGCAGGGCCTCATCAATATGAATGGCGACCGCTTCACCCAGCACCAGCCAGCTCTCCAGCTCCCCGCCCTGCGCATCCTGCAGCCGATCAGCTGCGTCAGGCGACACTCAAAGTTAACCGGGCTCTCTGCCACCATGCTGCAGTCGATATGGGAAGCGGCAACCGGCGTCAGGCCCGCGAGCGCGAACTCATCGCTGCTGACCGAGGCGGAGCTTTCGTTCATCGCTTCCGCCAGCGGACGCGTGGCCAGATTCCAGACAAACACCTTGCTTTCGCTGATGTTCTGCACGCTGTCTTTCCAGCCGCTGCTGGCAAAGCCGATGATCGGAGGCTGGTAATTAAAACAGTTAAAAAAAGCTGTACGGCGCAAGATTATCCTGGCCGCTGCCGCTCCGGGAGCTGATCCAGCCAATCGGACGCGGACCGATAATGGCGTTCAGCGGATCGTGGGGCAGGCCGTGTCCGGTCCGGGGCTGGTAGCTGTAGCGATGGCGCGTCATAAAAACTCCTGGGTCAGGGGGAAGGCACGTCGCGGCAGGCGGCGTGCATTGCAGGAAAAGGGTTCGCAGAGAGTCTGGTGTAAACGTAAAATTGCGGTAAGCGGATTGTGCGCTGGCGGCAGCCGGAGTATCTTACGCCCGCCTTACTTTCCGGAGAGACTATGAATAAGCCAGCCGCCAGTGCGCCCTTTCATCCGCGTAATCGCCATCAGGGGCGTTACGATTTTCCTGCGCTGATTGCCGCGCATCCGCCGCTTGCGCCGAAGGTTCGTCCTAACGGTCACGGCGAGCAGTCGATCGATTTCGCCGATCCGCAGGCGGTAATGCTGCTTAATCAGGCGCTGCTGAAGCTCTTTTATAACCTTAACTGGCAGCTGCCGGAAGGGTATCTGACGCCGCCGGTACCGGGGCGTGCTGATTACGTTCACGCGCTGGCCGATCTGCTGGCGGGTGATAACGGCGGGGCGATCCCGCGCGATCTGGACGTCATGGATATTGGCTGCGGCGCCAACTGCATTTATCCCCTGATTGGCCACGCCGAGTATGGCTGGCGTTTTACCGGTACGGATACCAGCGCTGAGGCGATTACCGCCGCCAGCCAGATTGTGGCGGGTAATCCCGGCCTGCAGCGTGCGGTACGTCTGCGTCGCCAGAAACAGCCGCAGGCGATTTTCAGCGGCGTGATCCATAAAAATGAGCGCTACCATGCCGTGATGTGCAATCCGCCGTTTCACGCATCGGCAGCTGATGCTGCAGCGGGCAGCCAGCGCAAAGTACGCAATCTGGGACTGAAGCAGAACGCGCCGCTCAATTTTGGCGGTCAGCAGACTGAGTTATGGTGTGAAGGGGGCGAGCTGGCGTTTATCGGCAGGATGATCGATGAGAGCGTCGCGCAGGGCAGCAGCATTGTCTGGTTTACATCGCTGGTTTCGCGAAAAGAGAACTTACCGGCGCTGCGCGATCGGCTTGCGGCGGAGGCCTGTGAGGTGCGCATCGTCAATATGGCGCAGGGTCAGAAACAGAGCCGCTTCCTCGCCTGGAGCTTTATGACGCCCGCCACCCGCGCGCAGCGGATGAAGCGCTAAGCGTATCACCCGATAAAAAGGCCGCCCGGTTACCCGGTGCGGCCTTATTCAGCGCGCGCAGCGCGTCAGGAAACGTGCTGCAGGAACTCGCGCAGACGTTCGCTTGGCGGCGCGGTAATCAGGGTATCCGGATCGCCATCTTCCGCAATCGTACCTTTATCAATGAAGATCAGGCGCGACGCGACTTTCTGTGCAAACCCCACTTCATGCGTGACGATCACCATCGTCATGCCTTCCTCGGCCAGATCCTGCATCACTTTCAGAACTTCATGACGCAGCTCCGGATCGAGCGCGGACGTCGGCTCATCAAACAGCATCATTTTTGGCTTCACGGCCAGCGCCCGCGCAATGGCCACGCGCTGCTGCTGACCGCCGGAGAGTTCAGCCGGAAAATGATGCGCCCGTTCCGCCAGGCCCACTTTGCCCAGCAGCTCGCGCGCCAGCCTGTGGGCCTCCTCTTTTTTCGCGCCGCGGACGCGAATCGGACCAAAGGCGACGTTATCCAGCGCGCTCATCTGCGGAAACAGATGAAACTGCTGAAACACCATACCCGCTTCCTGACGGATCAGCCGCTCATCAACTTTCGGATCGTTGACTTTCATGCCGTCCACAATCAGTTCGCCGCTGGTGATCTCTTCCAGTTTGTTGATACAGCGCAGCAGCGTGGATTTACCGGAACCGGAAGGACCGATAATCACCACCACTTCGCCCTGATTAATTTTCAGATTGATGTCGTGCAGAACCTGCGTCTGACCGAAATTTTTAGAGACGTTTTTAAATTCAATCACAGGATTTTCACCCTTTTCTCAATACGGCGCAGCACAAAGCTCAACACCAGCGTAATAATCAGATAGATAATGGCAACCGCGCTCCAGATCTCCAGCGCACGGAAGTTACCGGCAATAATCTCCTGGCCCTGTCGCGTCAGTTCCGCCACGCCGATAACAATAAACAGCGAGGTATCTTTAATACTGACAATCCACTGGTTGCCCAGCGGCGGGAGCATACGGCGCAGGGCCAGCGGCATAATCACATAGCGCAGGGTCTCGCGGCGTGACAGGCCCAGCGCCAGTCCCGCTTCGCGAAAGCCTTTGTTGATAGAGAGCACGGCGCCGCGCGTAATCTCAGCAATATAGGCGCCTGAGTTGATCATGATGGTCACGACTGCCGCCGTGAAAGGATCGATGCGCAGATCGGGAAAAGCCATTGGCAGCGCAAAGTAAATAAACATGACCTGCACGACAATGGGTGTGCCGCGGATCAGCTCAATAAATACCAGCGCGACGTTATTGGTGATCCAGCCACCGTAGGCGCGGGCAAAGCCAGCCACCAGGCCGATAATCAGGCCGCCTATCAGGCCAAGAACGGAAATCAGCAGGGTCATTTTGGCGCCTTCGATCAGAATCGGCAGGGCTGGCCAGATGACGCTCCAGTCAAACTCCATGGTGTTACTCCGGAATATGTTGCAATGGAAAAGGTAAAAGCAGGGCGCAAAGGGCGCCCTGCTGCATAAGCCCGCTTATGCAGGCATTATTTTGGCTCAGTACCGAACCATTTTTTATAGATTGTGTTGTACGTACCGTTGTCGCGCAGCGTTTTCAGCGCGCCGTTGATTTTGTCACGCAGTTCATCACTGCCTTTTGGCAGCGCCACACCATACTGCTGAGCTTCAATAGACTCACCAACCGCTTTGAAACGACCTTTGCCGGCGGTGTTGATAAAGTAGAGAATATTCGGCGTATCATGCAGCACGGCGTCGGCGCGATTGGTTCCCAGCTCCATATAGGCGTTATCGATATTCGGGAACTGACGCAAATCTTTGGTCTTGATATGCGCTTTGGCGTAGTCCACCGAACCGGTTCCGCTTTTTACCGCAACGGTTTTGCCATTGAGATCGTCAATGCCTTTGATCTCGTTTTCGTTATTGCGCACCATCACCAGCAGACCGCTTTTATAGTAGCCATCAGAGAAGTCGATAGCTTTTTTGCGTTCGTCAGTAATGGTAATACCGGCCAGCGCCAGATCGACATTTTTGGTTTGCAGAGCCGGAATAATACCGCTGAAATCCATAGGTTTCAGGGTGTAATCGAGCTTCAGCTCTTTTGCCACCGCATCCCACAGGTCGATATCAAAACCCACATATTTGTCGCCCTGCTTAAACTCGAAAGGAACAAATGCGGTGTCGGTTGCGACAATCAGTTTTTTATCTGCGGCAGTAGAAGAAAGAGAAAAGGCCAGCGCCAGCGCGGCCACAGAGACATTAAACAGAGACTTCATCATTTTATCCTTTATTGCTCTGCAGACCTGATGGTCTGCACTACGACTGTCATATGAAAAAATTATGCCAACTTTAATAACAGCCCGAAATTACCGGCGGCAGGGCTGTCAGCTGACACGATTTTGCAGAAAAATGATCGTTTGCACCATTTGTGGGCACTATTATGGTGCATGAAACATTTTTGGTGCAGCCACAGTGTGCATCAGGATAATGACAAGGAAAGGGTGGGATGAAAGAAGTGTTAACAGGGTCAAAAAAGCGGATCTGAAGCAATAAAAAAAGGCGGGTTAACCCGCCTCTGATGATTATTCGATATTGGCTTCGATAAACCACAGGAACTTGTCGAGGTCACGGGACGCTGCGGTAAAGATATCGGCAGTATCTTCATCTTTGACTTCGGTGATCGCTTTGCGGGTATCGTTAGCCACAATGGCGTAGCGATCGGCCAGCGCTTTCAGGTGATCCTGAACGCTGTGAATGTTCAGCGGATAGCTCTGCAGCGGCGTTTTATCATTCACGACCTGCGTGGTACCCAGCGCTACGCCACCCAGCTGGATCACGCGCTCAGCGATGGTGTCCTGATGTTCGGTGATAGCAGCACGGAAACCATCCAGCATCTCATGCACGCCAATAAAGTTTGCGCCACGCATGTTCCAGTGCGCCTGTTTGGTGATCAGGGACAGGTCAATGAATTCCACAACCAGACGGTTGAGCACCTCAATGGTGGCTTTCTTTTCGCTGTCAGCCACATCATTGCGGGTGTAAATCAGATCGGAAGCGTTGTTTTTAACCAGTTTTGCGGTACTCATCATTTATGTCCTCTAATTGATGTTGTCCTAATCAAGCACGGAAATAAGTATAGCAGCTGTTATAAAATATGCTGAAGCGATCTGGCCGATAGCAGAGATAGATAAAGACATCATGCAGCGTTGCGGATGCAATCATGAATTAAGTAACCATAATCAATGGTTTATTATATAGGTCTTAAAGATGTTATCTGTGTGACAAAATAATAACGGCCCGGCGATGCAATAACGGAATGATAATGATTCCGGATGCCGGCGCAGCCTGCTGAAATAACAGGCTGCGATAGACAGCGTTAATTAAGCGTAACTCAGGCGACTTCTTTCAGACGGGCTTTCTGGCGCATGGTCAGCGTGGTGCCTGCCGACGCGGCGATAATCGCCAGCAGTCCTGACCACTGCGGTAGGGTAAGCTGTTCACCCAGAAACAGCATGCCGGAAAGGGCCGCGACAGCCGGTTCGAGGCTCATCAGGGTGCCAAAGATCCGCGCCGGCAGGCGGGTCATGGCAATCATCTCCAGTGAATAGGGAATTGCGCTGGAGAGCAGGGCGATCAGCAGCGCCAGCGGCAGGATCTCCCAGTGCCAGATGCCGGGGGAGGCAAACAGCAGTCCCAGCGGCACGAAGATAACAGAAGCGATAAGCGAGCCCATTGCCACCGTTGCCGGGCCGTGCTCCGCGCCGGCACGCTGTCCGGAGAGGATATAGATTGCCCAGCAGACGCCGGCACCTACTGCCAGCAGTGCGCCGAGCGGATCAATATGGCTGATGCCGTCACCGATTGGCAGCAGAAACCAGAGCCCGGCGACTGCCAGCGCTATCCAGAGAAAATCAAGCAGGCGGCGCGCGCCTGCCAGCGCCAGCGCCAGCGGACCGAGAAACTCCAGCGCCACGCCCACACCCAGCGGGATTGTCCGCAGGGCGAGGTAAAACAGAAAGTTCATACAGCCGAGCGCCAGGCCGTAAATCAGCAGGGGTTTACGCTGCGCCGGAGTAAAGCGCAAACGCCAGGGTTTGAAAAAGAGACAAAGCAGCAGCGTACCGAGTCCGAGACGCAGCGCAGTGATGCCGGGCGCGCCCGCGACGTCAAACAGCGATTTTGCCAGCGAGGCGCCACCCTGCAGCGACATCATAGCGAAGAGCAAAATCACAATGGGCAGCCATACGGGAAAGCTATTTTTACGAGAAAGAGGCGCAGACATCCTGTTGTCGATTCCGGAAATGAGGGGTGAGCGAAGGAGAGTAGCTTAAAGCAATTGCAGGCTGACGGGAAAAAATAAGGCCAGTTTCGCTTCAGAAAATGGCTAAAAAAGAGCCGTTTACAGGGCCAATTTTGTAAAGAATTGTCAGATTACTTTAGGAATTTACTTAAAGGCATTTTTTGTTCGCAGAATTATTGAACTAAACAGGGAGGCGTTTTATAAGTAAAATGAATGACATAGGAAACTTCATTAACTTTCTGTTACACCAAACAATCTCTTGGACAACAAAATCCGGGCAGAGTTTCTCCCTAACTTTTGTTATATTTTTAGCGTTGTCAGGAGAGAAGTATTTTCACATTTGAGGTGGTTATGAAAAAAATTGCATGTCTTTCAGCACTGGCTTGTGTACTGGCAGTTTCTGCTGGCTCAGCCATGGCACAGAGCACCGTTTCTGGCGGTTACGCACAGAGCGATTATCAGGGCGTTGCTAACAAAGCTAACGGCTTCAACCTGAAATACCGCTATGAAGACGGTTCCAACCCACTGGGCTGGATCGGTTCTTTCACCTACACCGAAAAAGATCGTACTGAAGATGGCTTTTACAATAAAGGCCAGTACTACGGCTTCACCGGCGGCCCGGCTTACCGTCTGAACGACTGGGCGAGCATCTACGGCGTTGTAGGTATCGGCTACGGTAAATTCCAGCAGAATGAATCTGCCGGTCAGTCTAAATCTGACAGCAGCGACGTTGGCATCGCTTACGGCGCAGGTATGCAGTTCAACCCAATTGAAAACGTTGCACTGGACGTGGGCTACGAGCAGAGCCGCATCCGCAACGTTGACGTAGGCACCTGGATCGCTGGCGTCGGCTACAGCTTCTAAGTTTAGCTTAGACCAGAGTTGCACATGAAACGGTCCCGCAGGGGGCCGTTTTTTTTTGCCTGAAGAAGATGTCGGTGCAGCAGAGCAGAAAAACAAAAACCCGCCATCGGGCGGGTTAAGCAGTAGCCTTGCGGGCTTTCAGCCGCGCCAGATAATCTGGTTGCACGGGCGTTCACACTTTTTGCCTGCGAGCTTTTCCAGCAGCATCAGGCGGAGCGCAAAGGGCGAGCGGCTGAACAGGCAGAGCAGCGATTTAATATCAAAAGCGGGCTTGCGCTGAGCGGCTGGCGGGCACTTGCCACAATCAAGGCAGTTTTTCAGGGTGCTCATCTTCACCTCCCCATGAATAACAGATGATGCGTAAGCGCTGGTGCGTACCGGACATTGCTGCCTTTTCACGCTTTTCGCTTACATCATGTACAAAGATAGCATTGGCTATACTCTTTAGCCAACACTATTCATGAAAAATTTGTGCTTATTTGCGCCTGGTTTACAATGAGCGCAGCCAGTCCGCACGGCAGGTAAGGTGCGGCAGATAATAAAGAGGAAGCTTAATGAGTCGTCGTGCGAAAAATGCCATCAATACCCCTCAGGGGCCGCTTAAGGATATTGAGGAGCATGTTGAAGGCTTTCGTCAGGTGCGCGAAGCTCATCGTCGTGAATTGATTGATGATTACGTCGAGCTGATCTCCGATCTCATTCGTGAATTTGGTGAGGCGCGTCAGGTGGATATGGCGGCGCGCCTCGGCGTATCGCAGCCTACTGTGGCAAAAATGCTGAAGCGCCTGAGCACCACCGGTCTGGTAGAGCAGGTGCCCTATCGTGGCGTATTCCTGACGCCGGAAGGTGAAAAACTCGCAGAGGCGAGCCGCGTTCGCCACCATATCGTTGAAACGTTTTTGCTGGCATTAGGCGTCAGCCCGGAGACCGCACGCCGCGACTCTGAAGGGCTGGAGCATCACGTCAGCGACGAAACCCTGGCCGTCTTTCAGAAATTTTATGAGAATCGCTAACTTATAAGGCCTGCCGCTATCATGCCCATCGTGCTTCGATCCTTAATGCGTGACCGTATTTTGCATTTGTTGTTACTGCTGGGTGTGATACTGCTGCCGCTGGCAGAGTATCGCTGGTCGCAGCTGCCGGCTTCTGTCGACTGGCAGACCATCATGACGCTGACCGGCCTGCTGATGCTGACGAAAGGGCTGGAGAACAGCGGTTATTTTGACGTACTGGGCGCTCGCCTGATTCAGCGCTTTCAGCATGAACGTGCGCTGGCGCTGTTTATGGTCTGCGCCGCCGCGCTGCTTTCAACCTTTCTGACCAACGATGTCGCGCTATTTATTCTGGTGCCGCTGACGCTGACGCTGCGCAAATTTTCCCATCTGCCGGTCTCGCGGCTCATTATCTTTGAAGCACTGGCGGTTAACGCCGGATCGCTGCTGACCCCGGTCGGCAATCCGCAAAATATCCTGCTGTGGAGTCACGGCTCGCTGAGCGTGGGCGGATTCATCCTGCAGATGCTGCCGCTGGCAGCCGTGCTGATGATAACGCTGGTCGCGCTGACCTGGTGGAGCTTCCCGGCGCAGCACATAGATAAACACAGTGACGCCGGTGCGCAGCAGTGGAGCCGGCGCCTGTTCAGCGTCAGCCTGCTGCTCTATATCGTATTTATCGTGGCGCTGGAGCTGAAGATGACGGGCTGGGCGCTGCTGCTGGTCGCCGCCTGCTTTTTGATCATGGCGCGAGGGGTGCTGGCCGCCATTGACTGGAGCCTGCTGCTGGTTTTTGTCGCAATGTTTATCGACGTCTTTTTGCTCATGCATCTGCCTGCGCTGCAGCCGTGGTTTGCCCGTATCGGACAGCTGGGGGAGGGCGGTATCTATTTACTGGCTATCGGCCTGTCGCAGTTTATCAGTAATGTCCCGGCCACTATCCTGCTGCTGCAAAAAACCGATCCCTCTGTGGTGCTTGCCTGGGCGGTGAATATTGGCGGCTTTGGCCTGCTGCCGGGATCGCTGGCGAACCTGATTGCGCTGCGCATGGCGCAGGATAAAAAAGTCTGGTGGCGTTTTCATCTCTTCTCACTGCCGATGCTGGCGTGGTCAATGCTGTGCGGCTGGCTGCTGCTGCAGTGGCTTCACTGAGTGCGGGCGCTGGCTCTTCAGCGCCTTTTCAGCGACTGTGGCAGAACGTGCCGCCTGTCTCTGCTTATGTAAAGTTACACTGGAATTTGTCAATTTATTATCTAATGTTAAGTTGACCGTTTATGCCCGGGGATCGGGCTTTCAGCCAGTGATGACAAATTATGAGCGAAAATCAGCAGCAGGACCCGCAGAAGCCGTCAGATAACGACAACGATCCGCAGCAGGACAACAGCCAGCAGCGGCAGGACAAAAACAGGGATGACGATCAGCCGCGTAAGCGACCGGGTAAAAAGCCGCTGATTATTCTCGCGATTGTTGTGGTGATTATGCTGATAGTGGGGTTCTGGTTCTGGTTTACCACCCGCAATATTGAAACCACCGATGACGCCTTTACGGAAGGTAACGCCGTTACCGTGGCACCTAAAGCCTCAGGCTACGTGGTGCAGCTGCTGGTAAAAGATAACCAGCGGGTGAAAAAAGGCGATCTGCTGGTGGTGATCGATCCGCGCGACAGTGCTGCACAGCGCGATCAGGCAAAAGCACAGCTGGGGCTGGCTCAGGCTCAGCTGCATCAGGCGCAGGCGCAGCTGGCGCTGTCGCGCGTGCAGTATCCGGCGCAGCGCGATCAGGCGCTGGCGCAGCAGGCGAGCGCGCAGGCGAACTTACTTAATGCGCAGGCGGATTACCGCCGGCAGCGCGGCGTGGATCCCCGCGCCACGTCTCAGCGTAATATCGATACCGCCGCGGCGCAGCTGCGCTCAGCGGAAGCGCAGCTGCAGAGTGCTAAAGCGCAGGTTGAGGTCGCCTCACAGGTCAAACTGCAGATCCGGCAACAGGAAACAAATGTGGAAGCGCGCCAGCAGCAGGTGGAACAGGCGCAGGCGCAGCTTAATACCGCAGAGCTCAATCTCTCTTACACTGAAGTACGTGCCCCTTACGACGGTTTTGTCACCAAACGCAACGTGCAGCTCGGTACGCTGGTGCAGGCGGGGTCAGCCCTTTTTTCGCTGGTGTCACCCGACATCTGGATCACCGCTAATTTTAAAGAGTCACAGCTGGCGCGCATGAATCCGGGTGACAAAGTCGAGATCAGCGTGGACGCATGGCCTGATATGAAACTGCACGGCCACGTCGACAGCATCCAGATGGGGTCAGGCTCACGTTTCTCCGCCTTCCCGTCGGAAAACGCTACCGGTAACTATGTGAAAATTGTGCAGCGCGTCCCGGTTAAAATCGTTATCGATAGCGGACTGGATCCTGCTCATCCACTGCCGCTTGGACTCTCGGTAGAGCCTGAGGTGACAGTAGAATGAGTGCAGGCGAGAGCTGGCGCCCGGCCAGCAACCCCTGGCTGGTCGCCATCACGGTTACGCTGGCGGTGTTCATGGAGATCCTGGACACCACCATCGTAAACGTTGCGCTGCCGCATATTGCGGGTTCGCTCTCCTCCAGCTATGACGAATCCACCTGGGTACTCACCTCCTACCTGGTTGCGAATGGCATTGTGCTGCCGATCTCCGCCTTCTTTAGCCGTCTGTTTGGTCGCAAGCAGTTCTTCCTGATCTGTATTGTGATGTTCACTATCTGCTCATTTCTCTGCGGCATTGCCACCGAGCTGTGGCAAATCATTCTGTTTCGCGTGCTGCAGGGCTTTTTTGGCGGCGGCCTGCAGCCGGTTCAGCAATCGGTACTGCTCGACTACTTCAAGCCGGCCGATCGCGGTAAAGCCTTTGGCCTCTCTTCAATTGCGATTATCGTAGCACCGGTGATTGGCCCGACGCTGGGCGGCTGGATCACCGACAATTACAGCTGGCGCTGGGTCTTCTTTATTAATATTCCGGTAGGGATTTTAACCGTGCTGGCGATTTACCAGCTGCTTGAAGATCCGCCGTGGGAACGCAAGTGGGATAAAGGCCGGCTGAAAATTGACTATATCGGCATCAGCCTGATCACGCTTGGCCTTGGCTGTCTGCAGGTGTTTCTCGATCGCGGTGAAGATGAAGACTGGTTCGCTTCGCACTTTATTCGTCTGTTCGCCATGCTGGCCGCGGTGGGGCTGGTGGGCGCGGTCTACTGGCTGCTCTATGCGCGTAAGCCGGTCGTGGATATCCGCGTGATGAAAGATCGCAACTTCTGGGTCGCCGGTCTGCTGATGGCCGGTATGGCTATGATCCTCTACGGCAGCTCAGTGGTGCTGCCGCAGCTGGCGCAGCAGGATCTGGGGTATACCGCCACCTGGTCAGGACTGGTGCTGTCGCCCGGAGCCGTATTGATCGTGCTGACCATTCCGCTGGTACTGAAGCTGATGCCAGTTGTGCAGACTCGCTATATTATCGCCTTCGGCTTCAGCTGCCTGGCGCTGGCCTTTTTTTACTCCAGTACGCTGACGCCGGACGTGGATTTTAAAACCCTGGTGATGATGCGCAGCGCGCAATCTATCGGGCTGGGCTTTCTGTTTGTTCCGCTTACCACCATTGCGTTTGTCACCATCCCGCAGAAGCTTAACGCCGATGCGTCCGCGCTGTTTACCATGTTTCGTAACGTGGCCGGCTCTATCGGTATCTCACTGGCAACCGCCGGGATCACCGAGCGTGAACAGGTGCGTTCCGCGCACATGGTGCATAACATGTCGCCGCTGAATGAGCAGTTCAACCTGACACTGCAGCAGTGGGCTCAGGCGATCCGCGATTTTACGCAGGTAGCTGGCGAGCCGCTGCAGCTTGCCGCGGGTCAGCTCTATCAGGAGATGATCGCTCAGGCGCGCATTCTGGCCTATATCGACGTGTTCACGGGACTGAGCATCGTCGCCATGATACTGATCCCTCTATGTTGGTTACTTTCGCCGATTAAGAGCGAAGGCAGTGCAGGAGCACACTAAAATGAGAACCTTTTCGCGCGTTGCGCTGCCGCTGACGCTGCTGCTGGCGGGCTGTGCCGTCGGCCCCGACTATCAGCCCCCGCGCCCGCAGACGCCCGGCAGCTTTCGCGCACTGTCGTCACAGGAAACCTCTAAGCCACTGGCCGCCGCACCCAACCCGCTCTGGTGGCGCAGCTTTAACGATCCGCAGCTCGATAGCCTGATCGATCGCGCCATCAGCGGTAACCTCTCGCTGCAGCAGGCGGTGTTACGCATCGCCGGTGCGCGGCAGCAGCTGGCGCAGGCGCGCGGGGGGCTGTTTCCCGCGCTGAATGGCTCAGCTAAAGTCACGCGCCAGCAGCTGGGCCTGAAAGGTCTGCTGAAATCCAACGGCGTATACGATCGGGTGGATGATGATATCGCCGGACAGCTGGATGGACTGAACCATTCCGTAACGCTCTATCAGGGCAGCTTTGATGCCAGCTGGGAGCTGGATATCTGGGGCAAGGTACGCCGGCAGATGGAGGCCGCCGATGCGCAGCAGCAGGCGGCTGTCGCACAGCGTGACGACGTGCTGATTTCAGTGGAAGCTGAAGTGGCGCGCGCCTATCTGCAGCTGCGCGGGGCGCAGGCGGTGCTGGCTACGCTGCAGACGCAGATAAAGGTGGCGCAGGAGACCTGGGAGCTGACGCAAAGCCAGCAGCAAAACGGGCTGGCACCGGCGACAAATGTGGAAAATGCCCGGGCGCAGCTCGCCTCGCTTAATGCGCAGCTGCCGCAGTATGAGGCGCAGGCGCGGCAGGCGATGAACGGTCTGGCGGTCCTGCTCGGTAAAACGCCCGGTGCGCTGGATAGTGAGCTGATGACGGCGAAAGCGCTGCCAGCCTTGCCAGGTCTGGTACCGGTAGGGATCCCGGCGACGCTGGCGCGCCGGCGGCCCGATATTCGTCAGGCTGAAGCCACGCTTCATGCGCAGACCGCCAATATTGGTGTCTCGGTTGCCAGCCTCTTCCCGGATCTCTCCCTGACGGGGCAGCTCGGGGTCAGGAACACCGACGCCAGCTACCTTGATGACTGGAGCAGCCACTTTTTCAGCATCGGTCCGTCACTCTCTATTCCGATTTTCCAGGGCGGACGGCTGGTTTCCAGCGTGAAGCTGGCGCGGGCACAGCAGGCCAGCGCCGCGCTGGATTACCGGCAGACAGTGCTGACGGCGCTGCAGGATGTGGAGAATGCGCTGGTCAGCTACCGGGCGGATCAGCAGCAGGTTACCGCGCTGGATGAAACCACCGGCGCACTGCAGCGGACATTCGACCTGGCCAGCGACAGCTATCGACAGGGCCTGACGACCTTTCTTGACGTGCTGGATGCGCAGCGGCAGCTGGCGCAGGCAAAAGCACAGTCGGTTCAGGCGCGTACGCAAAGCGCGCTCGATCTGGTCGCGCTCTATAAAGCGCTGGGCGGCGGCTGGGAAAATTATCAGCAGGTGACTCTGCCAGATTACGCAGTATTTGGTCCGGCCACGCAGGTCAACTGACCCCCGGGTCGTCCCGCCACCGGGACGGCCTGATAATTGAAATAAATGTTCCTTTTTATGTAAGGATTAAATTTTGAGCGTATTGTCGCTGACATAAAAAGAGATTCACGCTGAGTTTATGTGATCGGTATCTGATTTCCTGGCATCAGTTATGATGAACATGGCAAAACTAAAATTTCATATTTAATTTTTATGGCAAAAATACTCTATTTTTGATGCATCTTTCAGAAATGGAGTTAGTTATGCCTCGTGAAACCTGGCTTACCCTCAATAAAGCCTCAGGGCCGAACAGTAATACGCGTACTGAACCCTTTGTTAAAGTTATTGCGGCCGTTGCCACCCTCGGCGGACTGCTGTTCGGCTATGATACCGGCGTTATCTCCGGCGCACTGCTATTCATGGGGGATGATATACATCTGACGCCATTAACCACCGGCCTGGTCACCAGCAGCCTGCTGTTTGGTGCGGCATTTGGCGCGCTGATATCGGGGCATTTTGCCGCAGCGGTCGGGCGGAGAAAAATCATTCTGGTACTGGCAACCATTTTTGCGGCCGGCGCGCTGGGCACGGCGCTGGCGCCGGATGCTGAATGGATGATTTTCTTCCGCCTGGTCCTCGGGGTCGCCGTCGGCGGCGCGTCTGCCACCGTTCCGGTCTATATTGCGGAGATGGCCCCTGCCAATAAACGCGGTCAGCTGGTCACAATGCAGGAGCTGATGATCGTCTCCGGCCAGATGCTGGCCTATATCTCTAATGCCGGGTTTCATGCCGCCTGGGGCGGTGAGAGTACCTGGCGCTGGATGCTGGCGGTGGCGACGCTGCCCGCGGTGCTGCTCTGGTTTGGCATGATGTTTATGCCGGATACGCCGCGCTGGTATGCCATGAAGGGGCGTCTGGCTGAAGCCCGCAGAGTCCTGGAGCGGACCCGCGCACGCGAGGACGTGGAGTGGGAGATGACCGAAATCACTGAGACGCTGGAAGAGGAGCAGCAGCAGCGTCCGCGCCTGCGGGAGTTACGCCAGCCCTGGCTGCTGAAGCTCTTTTTTATCGGCACAGGCATAGCCGCTATTCAGCAGCTCACCGGCGTCAATACCATCATGTACTATGCGCCGGTAATGCTGAAAGCAGTCGGTATGGATGATAATGCGGCATTGGTTGCTACTATCGCCAATGGCGTTATCTCAGTGCTGATGACCTTTGCGGGGATCTGGCTGCTTGGGCGTATCGGACGCCGCCCCCTCGCGCTTATCGGACAGATAGGGTGTACCGCCTGCCTGGTTTTAATCGGAGCCGTCAGCTATTTCATGCCGGAAACGGTAAACGGTCAGCCTGATATGCTGCGCAGCTATATGGTCCTGCTGGGCATGCTGCTGTTTTTAAGTTTTCAGCAGGGGGCATTATCACCGGTTACCTGGCTGCTATTATCCGAAATTTTTCCGACGCGGCTGCGCGGTATATTTATGGGCGGGGCGGTATTTGCCATGTGGCTGACTAATTTTACTATCTCGTTACTGTTTCCGCTGCTGCTTGCCTGGGTAGGGCTGTCAGGTGCCTTTTTTATTTTCGCCGCAGCCGGCCTGTTCGGTACGCTGTTTGTGTTCTGCTGCGTACCGGAAACCCGTAATCGTTCGCTGGAGCAGATTGAACATTATCTGCGCGACTGGCTGACGGAAACATCGCCGCGTCAGGTAATGAGGCCATCGGCCCAGAAGGGTGGTTAAAAAATAGATTTCTCTGATAAAACCGGCGCAGGCCGGTTTTTCTTTTTAGTCTGTCAGTCAGGCTGAGAGCCACATCAATAAAACGCGCATTAAAAGTGAATAAGGGATTCATGATTAATTATTTTTACGCTTCGCCTGCAGAATGTCACAAACTAAAATTTTGCTAACTACTTGTTTCGCTCGCGGGATTAGCAAATGAAATCGATATCAATGCAACAGCTGCCGGGAAACCTTATCAGTTTATTAACGCTTAATGTTAACCGGTGAGGGTTATCCTTACTGAACAATAACAATAAGCGAACCTGTTAAGAATAATCCGGTCTGCAAAATTAATTTATTTTTTTATTTGAATTGGGTAATCTTGCCGCTACAGTTTATTTATACCCCTTAAACAAGGACATTGTGATGAGTGACGCATTTAAAGTACTGAACAACATTCGCACATTACGTGCGCAGGCGCGTGAACTGCCACTGAGCGATCTGGAAGAGATTCTGGAAAAATTAACTGTCGTTGTGACTGAGCGTCGTGAAGAAGTTGAAGCCGAAGAAGCGCAAAACCGCGAAAAAGAAGAGAAGCTGTCTAAATATCGCGAAATGCTGCTGGCTGATGGCATCGATCCTAACGAATTACTGGGCGCACTTGAAACCGGTAAAAAACGCGCCAAGCGCGCACCGCGTCCGGCTAAATATACTTATACCGACGAAAACGGTGATGAAAAATCCTGGACCGGTCAGGGCCGCACGCCAGCAGCGATTAAAAAAGCGCTGGATGCCGGCAAGAGCCTGGACAGTTTCCTGATTAAATAAGCGACGCAATCCTTGTATATGGGAGCCGGGGGCATATTGCCCCCGGCTTTTTTTATTGGCTGACGTTTTAATTTGTGTAACAAACTGCGCTAACTGATAACGATGACGTAACGTCGGCAGGCGAGAAGCGTCTGCTGCCGGATGCCGGCAACACTATTTTGCGTCTGCTAACAATCCCTTTGCGTAAAAGCTGCGCCAACGCCAGGCGCAGACTGGCTCATATAGCCCATCTCTGGCATAATGCCCGCTGTTTTTTCATCCACCGTGTAACAAAGGTCAATGCCGTGTTAGTTTCCAGCAATATCACTATGCAGTTCGGCAGCAAGCCGCTGTTTGAAAATATCTCCGTTAAGTTTGGCGGGGGTAACCGTTACGGTTTAATCGGTGCAAACGGCAGCGGTAAATCGACCTTTATGAAAATACTGGGCGGCGATCTGGTGCCTACCAACGGCAATGTCTCACTCGATCCCAACGAGCGTATTGGTAAGCTTCGTCAGGATCAGTTTGCCTTTGAACAATATAGTGTGCTGGATACGGTCATAATGGGGCATCAGGAACTCTGGGCCGTAAAAGAAGAGCGCGATCGTATTTACGCACTGCCAGAAATGAGTGAAGCAGAAGGCTACAAAGTTGCCGATCTCGAAGTCGCCTACGGTGAAATGGATGGATATAGCGCGGAATCCAGGGCCGGTGAGTTATTGCTGGGCGTCGGTATTCCGGTGGAGCAGCATTACGGGCCGATGAGCGAAATCGCACCGGGCTGGAAACTGCGTGTGCTGCTGGCGCAGGCGCTGTTCTCTAATCCCGATATTCTGCTGCTTGATGAGCCGACGAACAACCTGGATATTGATACTATCCGCTGGCTTGAGCAGGTGCTGAACGATCGTAACAGTACCATGATCATCATTTCGCATGACCGTCACTTTTTAAATATGGTCTGCACCCATATGGCGGATCTTGATTATGGTGAGCTGCGCGTTTATCCCGGTAATTATGATGAATATATGACCGCGGCGACGCAGGCGCGCGAACGTCTGCTGGCCGATAACGCGAAAAAGAAAGCGCAGATTGCTGACCTGCAATCTTTTGTCAGCCGCTTCAGTGCTAACGCCTCTAAATCCCGTCAGGCAACATCGCGCGCAAAACAGATTGATAAAATCAAACTGGATGAAGTCAAAGCCTCCAGTCGTCAGAACCCTTATATTCGCTTTGAGCAGGATAAGAAATTATTCCGTAATGCGCTGGAAGTTGAAGCGCTGACGAAAGGATTTGATAACGGCCCGCTCTTTAATAAGCTGAATCTGATGCTGGAAGTGGGCGAGAAGCTGGCAATTCTGGGTGCCAACGGTATCGGTAAATCCACGCTGCTGAAAACGCTGGTGGGCGAATTAACGCCGGACAGCGGCAGCGTTAAATGGTCTGAAAATGCGCGTATCGGCTATTACGCACAGGATCATGCCGAAGATTTTGCCGAAGACCTTAGCGTGTTCGACTGGATGAGCCAGTGGAAGCAGGATGGCGATGATGAACAGGCCGTGCGCAGCGTACTGGGCCGCTTACTGTTCAGCCATGATGACATCAAAAAACCGGCCAAAGTGCTGTCGGGCGGTGAGAAAGGCCGGATGCTGTTTGGCAAGCTGATGATGCAGAAGCCTAACATTCTGATTATGGATGAGCCGACCAACCACCTGGATATGGAATCGATCGAATCACTGAACATGGCGCTGGAGATGTATGAAGGCACGCTGATCTTTGTTTCACATGACCGTGAATTTGTCAGCTCGCTGGCGACGCGCGTGATGGAGATGAAAGGTGAGCGCATCGTTGACTTCACCGGTAACTACGAAGATTACCTGCGCAGTCAGGGCATTTCATGATCCTGCTCATTCTGTCTGCTTAACAGGCCGCCCGACCGGGCGGCCTGTTTGCATTTCAGGGGGAGCCACACACGTCACAGTGTGCGTCCTGCATCACTTTCATGCTGCGAAATTCAGCGCGCATTGCGTCATACATCAGCAGGCGAGAGCGGGCGGGTTCACCAAACGCGGTAAGCAGTTTCAGCGTCTCCATCGCCTGCATCGCGCCAATTACGCCCACCAGCGGGGCCATGACGCCAGCTTCCACACAGCTCAGCGTCTGTTCGCCAAACAGGCGGCTGATACAGCGGTAACAGGGCTCGCCAGGCTGCCAGGTAAAAACGCTTAGCTGACCTTCCATGCGGATCGCCGCACCGGAAATCAGCGGGACTTTTTGCCGGAAACAGAGGCGGTTCAGCTGCTCACGCGTGGCCACATTATCTGTGCAGTCCAGCACCGCGTCATGCCGCGCAATCAGTGCGCTCAGCGTCGCATCGTCGGCCTGCACGTCACAGGTTTCAATAATGCAGTGCGGATTGATTGCCGCCAGCTGCGCGCGCGCTGATTCTACTTTGGGCTGGCCAATCGTCTCATCGCGATGCAGGATCTGCCGCTGCAGATTGCTCAGGCTGACGGTATCAAAGTCGAGCAGCGTCAGATACCCCACGCCGGCGGAGGCGAGCCAGGGGGCAGCCGCGCATCCCAGCCCCCCCAGGCCGACGATCAGCACGCGTGACTCAGCGAGCTGCTCCTGTGCGGTAAAGTCGAAGCCGCGCAGGACAATTTGCCGGTTATAGCGCAGCATCTCTTCATGCGTCAGTTCGCGTGACATTACCCCTCCAGCAGGCTGTTAAAGGGCTCAACCTCAACCCATTCACCCGCTTCTGCCGTACCGCGTTCGCGCTCCAGCACAATAAAGCAGTCGGCCAGCGCAAACGAACTGAAAACGTGAGAGCCCTGTGCACCGGTGGAGCGCACCTCCAGCACACCTTCGCTGCTGCGGCTGAGCACGCCACGCTGAAAATCGAGGCGCCCCGGCGATTTTTTCAGGCGATTCAGCGTTCGCGCACGCTGGCGCAGCGGCATTGCCGGCGTTGTCTGGCCGCTCAGCCTGACCAGCAGCGGCTGCACCAGCTGATAAAAGGTCACGGCGGCGGAGACCGGATTGCCCGGCAGCCCGCAGAACAGGCTATTCGCCAGCTGGCCGAAAGCGAACGGTTTACCTGGCTTGATCGCCAGCTTCCAGAAGCTGACAGATCCGAGTTCGTTTAGGATCTCCCGGGTAAAATCAGCTTCGCCCACGGAGACACCGCCGGTGCTGATGACCACATCAGCCTGGCTGTCTGCTGTGGTAAAGGCGTGACGCAGCGCGGCCGGGTCGTCCGCGATAACGCCGAGGTCGATGACGTCGCAGCCCAGCTTGCTGAGCATCAGAGAGACGGTAAGGCGATTGGTGTCATAAATCTGGCCCTCTGCCAGCGGTTCACCCACCGCCTGCAGCTCATCCCCGGTGGAGAATATCGCCACGCGCAGTCTGCGCCGTACCGTTACCCTGGCAATGCCCAGCGAGGCGAGCAGCGGCAGCTCAGCGGCACCCAGCCGCACCCCCGCTGCCAGAACCTGATGCCCGGCGCGAATATCTTCACCAATACGGCGGATATTCTGGCCTGCGCTTACCGGCGCCGTCATCACAATACCATCCGCGTGCTGCTCCGTTTGCTCCTGCATGACTACCGCGTCGCAGCCTGCCGGTATCGGAGCGCCGGTCATAATACGGATCGCGCTGCCTGCCGGCCATTCACCGTGCCAGGGAGAACCGGCAAAGGCTTTGCCCGCCACGGCAAGCGGCGCGCCAGCGCCGAGATCGCTCAGCCGTACCGCGTAGCCATCCATTGCGGAGTTATCAAATGAGGGGACATCCAGCGGTGAAACCACCGCCTCTGCGGTAATGCGCCCGGCAGCATTAGCCAGGCTAACCTGTTCAGTCCCGCTGACCGGTTGCAGCGGTTGCAGCATCATGTGCTGCGCCTCTTCCAGTGAAATTAAGCCTGCGGTGTTGGGTTCCATATCGCTCCCTGGCGGATAAATGTCAGATGTCACCTATTATGGGTTAAGGCGCTGGCGTAAGGCCAGACCCGTTTGGCGCGGCCGCACAGATCGCGCGGTGAGCCGCCAATGGGGTCTGCCGGCAAAGGAAAAAGATATAAAGCCTGAGAAAAGGTTATGAGGGCTGATGCACTTTCTGCTTTACAAGCTGCCGGGTGCTTCCTATAGTCGAAAATTGTCTGAAAATGATGAAAACCATTCTAAATCAGTGTTTTTTCTGCTGATAATCCTGACAGGTGCAGCTAATGACCAGGGCAGTAATCGCTATCCACGGCGGCGCGGGCGCGCTTTCCCGCAGTACCACGAGCGCGGCGCGCGAGCAGCAATACCGGCAGCAGCTGCACGACATTGTCGCAGCGGGGCAGCAGATTCTGGCCGCGGGCGGCAGCGCGCTGGATGCGGTGACAGATGCGGTGCGGCGGCTGGAAGCGTGCCCGCTGTTTAATGCCGGACGGGGCGCGGTGTTCACTCATCAGGGCACACACGAGCTGGACGCCAGCATCATGGATGGCCGCACGCTGCAGGCGGGCGCAGTAGCGGGCGTCAGCCATATTGAACATCCGATCCTCGCCGCGCGTAAAGTGCTGGAGGCGAGTCCCCACGTGCTGCTGATCGGCGCCGGCGCAGAAGCCTTTGCCGTGGCGCAGGGGCTGGAACCCGTTGCCGCTGACTTTTTCTCAACGCCAGAACGCCTGGCGCAGCTGCTGCGCGTGCGCGACAGCAACACCACGCAGCTCGATCACGACGCGGCTGCTACGCCGCTGGATGAGGATCGCAAACTCGGCACCGTGGGTGCGGTGGCGCTGGATCTGCACGGCAATCTTGCCGCGGCGACTTCAACCGGTGGCATGACCAACAAGCAGGCTGGCCGCGTGGGCGACTCGCCGCTGATTGGCGCCGGCTGCTATGCCAGCAACGACAGCGTGGCTGTCTCCTGCACCGGTACCGGCGAAGTCTTTATGCGAACGCTGGCCGCTTATGATGTTGCGGCACAGATGAAATATGCAGGACGCTCGCTGCAGCAGGCGACCGCCAGCGTCATCCACGACACCATTCCGGAGCTGGAAGGCAGCGGCGGGCTGATTGCAGTTGATGCACAGGGTAACCTTGCACTGCCGTTTAACAGCGAAGGCATGTACCGGGGTTTTGCTTACGTTGAGGGTGCCGTTGAGGTGGCCATTTACCGCGACAGCTAAGGAGCAGGCAGAATGGAACAGCAACAGGTGCTGGCGGTACGCGATCTGTGCGTCACTTTTCAGCATGAAGAGAGTAAAACTGAAGCGGTGCGTCATCTTTCGCTCGATCTGCTGCGGGGAGAAACCCTGGCGCTGGTCGGGGAGTCTGGCTCAGGGAAATCAGTGACGTCACTGGCGCTGATGCGCCTGATTCAGCAGGCGGGCAGCGAGATCAGCGGTGAGATAAAGCTGCGTCGCCGAAACGGGGAGATCCTGGACGTCATGCGCGCGTCAGCCGGTCAGATGCGGCAGGTGCGCGGCGCTGACATGGCGATGATCTTTCAGGAGCCGATGACCTCGCTGAATCCGGTATTTACCGTGGGCGAACAGATTGCTGAGTCAGTACGACTACACCAGAAGATGAGCCATCAGCAGGCGCTCGCTGAAGCGCGGCGCATGCTGGATCTGGTACGCATTCCGGATGCGCACGCTATCCTGTCGCGTTATCCGCATCAGCTCTCTGGCGGGATGCGCCAGCGCGTCATGATTGCGATGGCGCTCTCCTGCCGGCCCGCACTGCTGATTGCCGATGAGCCGACGACGGCGCTGGATGTCACTATTCAGGCGCAGATCCTGCAGCTTATCCGCGTGCTGCAAAAAGAGATGCAGATGGGCGTGATTTTTATCACGCACGATATGGGCGTCGTCGCTGAAATGGCCGATCGCGTGCAGGTCATGTATCGCGGCGATGTTATCGAACAGGCGCCGGTGCAGCAGCTGTTTAACGCGCCGGCTCAGCCTTATACCCGCGCGCTGCTGGCGGCCGTGCCCCGGCTGGGCGCGATGAGCGGGCAGCCACTGCCGGCAAAATTTCCTCTGCTGAGCACCACCGGGCAGGAGGCGCCGGCTCTGCCGCAGGATACCGTGCGTCGCGATCGCCCGCCGGTGCTGCAGGTGCGCGATCTGACAACTCGCTTCGACCTGCGTAGCGGTCTCTTTAACCGGGTTACGCGCCGGGTGCACGCGGTAGAGAAGGTGAGCTTTGATCTCTATGCCGGAGAGACGCTGGCGCTGGTTGGCGAGTCGGGATGCGGTAAATCGACCACCGGTCGTTCACTGCTGCGGCTGGTCGCCAGTCAGGGCGGCAGCATCACCTTTAACGGTCAGCGTATCGACGCGCTGCAGGGGAGCGCGCTGGCGGCGCTGCGGCGCGATATTCAGTTTATTTTTCAGGATCCCTACGCCTCGCTCGATCCGCGCCTCACGGTAGGCTTTTCTGTGATGGAGCCGCTGCTGGTCCATCGCGTGATGAGTCGCGCGCAGGCGGAGAAGCGCGTTGCCTGGCTGCTGGAGCGGGTAGGGCTGCAGCCGGAGCATGCGCAGCGCTACCCGCATGAGTTCTCAGGCGGCCAGCGGCAGCGCATCTGTATTGCGCGAGCGCTGGCGCTGAATCCCAAAGTGGTCATTGCGGATGAGTCCGTGTCAGCGCTGGATGTCTCGGTCCAGGCGCAGATTATCAATCTGATGCTGGATCTGCAGCGGGAAACCGGCATCGCTTTTCTGTTCATTTCGCATGATATGGCGGTGGTGGAGCGTATCAGCCACCGTGTAGCGGTGATGTATCTGGGGCAGATCGTTGAGACAGGACCGCGCCAGGCGGTGTTTGAGCAGCCGCGTCATCCTTATACCCGCAAACTGATGGCGGCCGTACCGGTGGCGGACCCGGCACACCGGCATCGCGAACGGGCGTTAATGGTTGATGAGATCCCCAGCGCCGTACGTCCGCTGGGGGATGAGCCGGACGTCGCGCCGCTGCTGGAGGTGGCGCCAGGACACTTTGTGGCACGCCATGCGATCGGTAGCGCCTGACGAATAACATAGCGTCCTGAACCCAGGACGCAGCACAAGGGACTACAGGAGAAGCACCATCATGCACCAGATTATGCGTAACGGGATTATCACCGCTGGCGTGCTGAGCGCTGCGCTGACGCTGCCCGCCTGGGCGGCAAAAGATGCGGTCATTGCCGTGAGCTCAACCTTTACCACGCTGGATCCTTACGACGCCAACGACACCTTGTCGCAGGCGGTTGCCAAATCTTTCTATCAGGGGCTGTTCAGCTTTGATAAAGAGATGAAGCTGGTAAACGTGCTGGCCGAAAGCTCTCAGGCCAGTGATGACGGGCTCACTTACACCATCAAACTGCGTTCCGGCATTAAATTTCAGGATGGTACCGATTTCAACGCTGAGGCGGTTAAGGTGAACCTCGATCGCGCCAGTAATCCTGATAACCATCTCAAACGCTATAACCTGTTCAAATATATTGCGACCACGGAAGTGGTCGATCCGCTCACGGTAAAAATCACGCTGAAGCAGCCTTTTTCAGCGTTTATCAACAACCTGGCGCATCCGGCGGCGGCGATGATTTCGCCCACCGCGTTGAAAAAGTATGGCAAAGAGATTGGCTTCCATCCGGTCGGCACCGGCCCTTATGTGTTTGAAACCTGGAATCAGACCGATTTTGTCAAAGTGAAAAAGTGGGCGGGATACTGGAAGCCGGGCTATCCGAAACTCGATACCATTACCTGGCGTCCCATCGTGGATAACAACACCCGCGCGGCCATGCTGCAGACCGGCGAGGCGACGTTTGCTTTTCCGGTGCCCTTTGAGCAGGCCAAACGCCTTGAAAGTAACGCTAAGCTGAACGTCATTACCACGCCTTCGATCATGCAGCGTTATATCAGCCTGAACGTCACGCAAAAGCCGTTTAATAACCCGAAAGTGCGTGAAGCGCTGGAATATGCCATTAACCGCGAGGCGCTGGCAAAAGTGGCGTTTGCCGGTTATGCCACGCCCGCTACCGGTATCGTGCCGCCCTCTATCGATTTCGCTCAGCGTTATCCGGCTATCAAATACGATCCGGCTAAAGCGCGGGCGCTGCTGAAAGAAGCGGGCTACGGCAACGGCTTTGAGACCACGCTCTGGTCCTCGCATAACCACAGCACGGCGCAGAAAGTGCTGCAGTTTACCCAGCAGCAGCTGGCGCAGGTGGGCGTGAAGGTGAAAGTCACCGCTATGGATGCCGGACAGCGCGCTGCGGAAGTGGAAAGCAAAGGGCAAAAAGAGAGTGGCGTACGCATGTTTTATACCGGCTGGTCCGCCTCGACCGGTGAGGCCGACTGGGCGCTGACGCCGCTGTTCGCCACGACCTCCTGGCCGCCAGCGATCTTCAATACCGCGTTTTACAGTAATCCGCAGGTGGATAAAGATCTGGCTGATGCATTAAAGACCACCGATCGTGAACGCAAAGCGCAGCTCTATAAAGATGCGCAGGATCGCATCTGGAATGACCATCCGTGGATCCCGCTGGTTGTCGAGCAGCTGCTCTCGGCCAGCAACAAAAACCTGACCGGGTTCTACGTCATGCCGGATACCTCGTTTAATTTCGACGAAGCGGATCTGAAGTAACCAGACTGGCCAGCCGCTCCGGCTGGCCGCTGCTGCGCAGGATGTTGCATGCTCAACTACTTTTTAAAACGCTTGCTGGGACTGATCCCCACGCTGCTGATTGTTGCCGTACTGGTGTTTCTGTTTGTACATCTGCTGCCCGGCGATCCGGCCCGTCTGATTGCCGGCCCCGAAGCGGATGCCTCCGTTGTTGCGCTGGTACGCAGCGAACTCGGGCTGGATCAGCCGCTGATCCAGCAGTTCTGGCATTTTATTTTCAATGCGCTGCAGGGAGAGTTTGGCCAGTCGCTGGTCTCAAAACGCCCGGTGGCGGACGAAATTGCGCAGCGCTTCTACCCGACGCTGTGGCTGACGCTGACCAGTATGGCGTGGTCAGTGCTGCTGGGTATGGCGCTGGGTATTGTCTCTGCCGTGTGGCGCAACCGCTGGCCCGATCGCATCGGCATGACGCTGGCGGTTTCCGGCATCTCGTTCCCGGCCTTTGCGCTGGGTATGCTGCTGATGCAGATCTTTTCGGTGGAGCTGGGCTGGCTGCCCACCGTGGGCGCAGATAGCTGGCAGCACTATATTCTGCCTTCTCTCACGCTGGGCGCTGCCGTTGCCGCGATTATGGCGCGCTTTACCCGCGCCTCATTTATTGAGGTTTTGCAGGAAGATTACATGCGCACCGCCCGGGCTAAAGGCGTGCGCGAATCGCTGGTGGTGGTGAAACATGGGCTGCGCAACGCCCTGATCCCGGTGGTCACGATGATGGGCCTGCAGTTTGGTTTTCTGCTGGGAGGATCGATCGTGGTGGAGGTGGTGTTTAACTGGCCTGGCCTCGGTCGCCTGCTGGTGGACTCCGTGGAGATGCGGGATTACCCGGTGATTCAGGCGGAAGTTCTGCTGTTTTCACTGGAATTTATCCTGATCAATCTGATTGTCGATATGCTTTACGCGGCAATCAATCCGGCTATTCGCTACAAATAAGGAGTCGCGATTGAAAAACTGGCGACGCGATGCGGTGGTGAAACAGCTGCCGCACCTGACGGAAAACCGGGTGCGTACCCCGTGGCGTGAGTTCTGGCGCCGTTTTCGCCAGCAGCATGTGGCGCTGCTGGCGGGCAGCTTTGTCCTGCTGCTGATTGTACTGGCCTTTATTGCGCCGTGGATCGCGCCTTTCGATGCGGAAAACTATTTTGACTACGATCGTCTGAATGAAGGGCCGTCGTGGCTGCACCTGTTTGGCGTGGACTCGCTGGGGCGGGACATTTTCAGCCGGGTGCTGGCAGGCACCCGTATTTCACTGATGGCGGGATTCTTCTCTGTCATTATCGGCGCGTTGATCGGTACGCTGCTGGGTCTGCTGGCGGGGTACTATGAGGGCTGGTGGGATCGGCTGATTATGCGCATCTGCGACGTGCTGTTTGCCTTTCCCGGTATTCTGCTGGCGATAGCGGTCGTCGCCATTATGGGCAGCGGGATGAGCAACGTTATTGTGGCGGTGGCGATTTTCAGCATACCTGCGTTCGCCCGGCTGGTGCGCGGTAACACGCTGGTGCTCAAGCAGCAGACCTATATCGAGTCGGCGCGCAGCATTGGCGCGTCAGATCGCACGATTATTTTTCGGCATATTTTGCCCGGCACGATTTCCTCCATCATGGTCTATTTCACCATGCGTATTGGTACCTCAATTATCACCGCCGCCAGCCTCTCTTTTCTGGGGCTCGGCGCACAGCCGCCTACGCCGGAGTGGGGAGCAATGCTGAATGAAGCGCGAGCGGATATGGTGATGGCGCCTCACGTCGCTATTTTCCCCAGCCTGGCGATTTTCCTGACCGTTCTGGCGTTTAACCTGCTGGGTGACGGCCTGCGCGATGCGCTGGATCCAAAACTGAAAAGCTGAGCAGCGAACCGGCCCGGGCTACTAAAAGTGTCTAATATTAAAGGAGCAGCGATAACGCTTTCACAGATTTTCCCCGGGCCGTTGCGCAGGACGTTGCTCCGCCGGTAAGGATGCTGCCGGCGCAAAGCCGTCCCGGTGGCAGCTCAGGGCGCAAAGGAGAAGAGAGATGGAACCGTTTGATTATCAGCAGGATTATAAAAATCTTGATTTGCGACAGCACCCTGAGCTTTATCGCGTGGGGCGGGGCGAGCAGGGCGTACTGATGGTGGAACCTTACAAAAGCGAAATTTTGCCCTGGTGGCGTTTTCGTACCGTAGAGGTAGCGAAAGAGTCCTCGGAAAAAATTATGCAGCTGTTTGAAGCGTATCGCGAGAAAGATGATTTTGTCGGTATGGATATGGCGCGTAAATTTATTCAGATGGGGTATACGCGCGCCCGGCGCTACAGCAATCATCAGGGGGGACGTAAATATGATGCGGATGGCAAAGAGCTGCCGCGCACGGTAGAAAAAGAGAAGGCCGCAGCGGCGGCCATCTTTAAAGTATGCTGGGATAAATTACGCGCCGACGAAGATTATCTGAAGCGTAAAAAAGCGCACCAGCAGAAATATGGTTAGACGCGGCTGCCCCACAGATCGTATTCGTCGGCGTGTTCCACTTTCACCCGCACCACATCACCTGCTTTTACCTGCCGGTCGCCGTTGAGATAGACGGCACCGTCGATTTCCGGTGCGTCTGCCATGCTGCGTCCGACGGCACCTTCTTCATCCACTTCGTCAATGATGACCAGTATTTCGCGGCCCACTTTCTCCTGCAGGCGTTCGCTGGAGATCTGCTGCTGCAGCTGCATAAAGCGGTCAAAGCGCGCCTGTTTTACCTCTTCCGGAACCGGATCCGGCAGCTGATTGGCGGTGGCGCCTTCTACCGGGCTGTACTGGAAGCAGCCTACGCGATCGAGGCGCGCCTCTTTCAGAAAATCGAGCAGCATCTGGAAATCTTCTTCGGTTTCACCCGGGAAGCCCACGATAAACGTAGAGCGCAGCGTCAGCTCCGGACAGATCTCACGCCAGCGTTTGATGCGCTCCAGCGTACGCTCCACGGCGCCCGGACGCTTCATCAACTTCAGGATGCGCGGGCTGGCGTGCTGCAGCGGAATGTCGAGGTAGGGCAAAATTTTGCCTTCTGCCATCAGCGGGATGACATCATCCACGTGCGGATAGGGATAAACATAGTGCAGGCGTACCCAGACGCCGAGTTTTGCCAGCTGTTCACACAGGCTCACCATGCTGGTTTTTACCGGCGCACCGTTCCAGAAACCGGTACGATGTTTCACATCCACGCCGTAAGCAGACGTATCCTGCGAGATCACCAGCAGCTCTTTCACGCCTGACTCAGCCAGACGCTTCGCTTCATCCAGCACGCTGCCAATCGGACGACTGTCGAGATCGCCGCGCATGGACGGAATAATACAGAACGTACAGCGGTGGTTGCAGCCTTCCGAGATTTTCAGATAGGCGTAGTGGCGCGGCGTCAGTTTCACGCCCTGCTCAGGCACCAGGCTCAGAAACGGGTTATGAACAGGTTTAGGTACATAGGTATGCACGTGCTCAAGCACCTGCTCATAGCTGTGCGGACCGGTGATCTCCAGCACTTTCGGATGCACTTCGCGGATCTGATCCACTTTGGCACCCAGACAGCCGGTGACGATCACTTTGCCGTTTTCATTCAGCGCTTCACCAATCGCTTCCAGAGATTCCTGAACCGCGCTGTCAATAAATCCGCAGGTATTAACGATAACGATCTCCGCGTCATCGTAGCGTGGTACCACGTCATAGCCTTCAGTACGCAGTTCCGTCAGGATACGTTCTGAGTCAACGAGGTTTTTAGGACAACCGAGTGAGACGAAGCCCACGCGTGGCGGATTAGTGACATGGCTCATAAGGATAAAAATTCATCATAATTAGTATGGACAGGAGCGCGATTGTACAGAGGTTGCAGCGGAAAATGTATAGCTGAAGCAACAATCTGCCTGCCTGCAGAATGTGAATGCAGCGCTATGCTTAGAGTGCACGGCGCAGCCTGACGCCGGGTATTTCAGCCCGCAGCGGGTTGTGCGGTTGCTGCGATTTTGCTTAAATGACGGGTTGTTGAAGGTAACTTATTCTCAACGCTGAAGAATTTAAACGCGTGCGCTGGCAGGCTATGCGATGACAGCGCAGCAGTGCATAGAGTGAGAGCAGACAAATGCAAGAGATCGTCAAAGGTTTTCTGAATTTTCAACAGAACGTATTTCCTGAAAGGAAGGATCTTTTCAAGAGTCTGGCTTCCAACCAGAATCCTAAAGCGCTGTTTATCTCCTGTTCAGACAGCCGTCTGGTGCCGGAGCTGGTCACGCAGCAGGAGCCGGGACAGCTGTTTGTGATCCGCAACGCCGGCAACATTGTGCCACCGTTTGGCCCGGAGCCAGGCGGCGTCTCTGCCACCATCGAGTATGCAGTACTGGCGCTGGGCGTAACGGAAATCATTATTTGTGGTCACTCCAACTGTGGCGCAATGAACGCGATCGCCTCCAACGCCGATCTGGAAAATATGCCGGCGGTCGATCACTGGCTGCACTATGCTAACGCCGCAAAAGCCGTGGTTGACGAGCGCAACTACGATTCTGTTGAGGTGCGCCTTAATGAGATGGTGAAAGAGAACGTTATAGCGCAGCTGAACAATATCAAAACGCATCCTTCCGTCTCGGTTGCTTTGCGTAAAGGCAAGCTGCGTCTGCACGGCTGGGTTTACGATATCGAAACGGGGAAAATCAACGCCCTGACCAAAGGCGGCGCAGAGTTTATCTGCCTGTCTGACAACCCTGAAACCTGCTTCGAGTAACCCCCTCCAGCCCGGCTTACGCCGGGCTTAATGTTTTGTAAATTTCCCCCGCTGCTGCGTGCGCGCTGTCTACCCTTAACGGTAGAGCGAATACAGGAGCAACCTATGCATATCTGGCGAGCAGCGCTGACTTCCGGCGCACTAAGCTGTTCTTCTCTGGCGCTGGCTGCGGATGTGGCGGTAGAGGTGCTGCAGGACAACCTCTCTCATCCCTGGTCGGTGGCCTTCTTGCCGGATAACCGCACGCTGCTTATCACTGAGCGCACCGGTCAGCTGCGCAGCTGGCAGCCTGAAGGCGGCCTGTCGAAGCCGATTCAGGGCGTGCCGCAGGTCTGGGCTGAGCGGCAGGGCGGGTTACTGGATGTGGTTCCGGCACCTGATTTCGCGCAAAGCCGCCGCGTATGGCTGAGTTACACCACGGCCGATAGCCGCGGGCGTGCCGGCGGCGTCGTGGGTTACGGTCAGCTGAGCGAGGATATGCAGAAGCTTAACGGGTTTCGCGTGGTGCTGGAGCAGACGCCTAAACTCTCCGGTGGTGCCAATATCGGTACCCGGCTCGCCTTTGACCGGCAGGGCTTTCTCTATGTGGCGTTTGGCGACAATTTTGTCAGCAGCAGCGCCCAGCAGCTGGATAAGCTGTCAGGAAAAATTGTTCGCCTGACGCAGGAGGGCGGCGTACCGCAGGATAATCCGTTTGTTCACACCCAGGGCGCCCGTCCGGAGATCTGGAGCTATGGCGTGCGTAATCCTCAGGGACTGGCGCTGAATCCCTGGACGGAGCAGATGTGGGAAAGTGAGCACGGGCCGCGCGGCGGCGATGAGGTAAACCGGCTGGAGAAAGGCCACAACTATGGCTGGCCGCTTGCCACGTACGGCATCGATTACAGCGGGCAGCCGGTGCCGGAAGCGAAGGGCACTCAGGTAGCAGGAACCGACCAGCCGCTGTTCTGGTGGAAAGTGTCACCGGCTCTCAGCGGCATGGCGTTCTACACCAGTACGCGCTTTCCGCAGTGGAAAAACGCGCTGTTTATCGGTGCACTGAAAGATAAAAGCCTGATCCGGCTGCGCGTTGAGGGCGATCGGGTCACGGAGGAGGAGCGGCTGCTGAGCGATCGTAATGAACGTATCCGCGATGTGCGTCAGGGGCCGGATGGCTGGCTTTACGTACTGACCGATGAAGCCAGCGGTAAATTGCTCCGGGTAGGCGTGCAGCCGGAGCAGGCTGAAACAGGTAACTAATCAGCGCGCCCAGCGGCAAATCTGCCAGCCGCGCTGCTCCGCCTCATGCTGCAGGCGCGCATCCGGATTGACTGCCCAGGCGTGGTCAGCCCAGGCCAGCAGCGGCAGGTCATTAAACGAGTCGCTGTAGGCCCAGGTGCGTGTGAAACTGAGCGCCTGCTGACGGGCCTGCCAGTCGCGCAGGCGAACCACTTTACCTTCGCGATAGGTTGCAGTGCCGAGCATAGAGCCGCTGTAGCGGGCATCAACAACTTCAGCATGAATGGCCAGCGCACCGTCCACGCCCAGACGTTCAGCGATAGGAATGGCAAGGTGATCGCCACTGGCGGTCACGATCAGCACCTTATCACCACGCTGCTGATGCCACTGAATGCGCTCCCGTGCGGCAGGAAACACACGCGGCAGGATGTCACGGTGGATAAAGCGTCTTATCCAGCCAGCCACGGTCGGCGTGGCCATGCCAGCCAGCGGTGCCAGCGTGGTGTGCATATACTCTTCAATGGGCAGCTCGCCGGCGTAATAACGCTGCATCAGCCTGCGATCCTCATCAATCACTGTTTCAGGCGCAAATCCCTGTGACACCAGCCAGCGCAACCAGAGGCTGGTGCTGTCATCACATATCAGGGTTTCATCAAGATCGAACACGGCAAGATCCATAACGCTCTCCTCAGGCTGACTGATCCCAGCGTAGCGGAATTTTGTGACAGGCTTAGCTTTTCCGGACAAATTCAGAATTGTGCGCAGTTTTTTACCACCGCTGACGGCTTACACTGGACCGGACAGGATGTTGACCTGGATTAATATAAGAAAACTTAATTAACTTTACGATTCAACGGTTTTTTTCGCCAGCGTGAACCGTTAGCGTTTTACACGAGATCTTCCCCGCCCGCGAAAGCCCCGATTTTACAAGGACAATCTGGTTACGCCCATGAAACTACACCTTTGCGCATCGTTATTACGGCCCCTGGCTGCCTCCTCGCTGTTGTTTATTTTCCCGGCTGTTTCTCAGGCCGTTGACGCTCCGGCTGCCCCGCAAATCGAGGCCAAAGCCTGGGTTCTGATGGACTATAACAGCGGCAAAGTTCTGGCTGAATCGAATGCCGATCAGCGGCTCGATCCTGCCAGTCTGACCAAGATGATGACCAGCTATGTGGTAGGGCAGGCGCTGAAATCAGGAAAGATTCACAACGGTGATATGGTGACGATTGGCCAGGATGCCTGGGCGACCGGTAATCCAAAGCTGCGCGGCTCATCGCTGATGTTCCTCAAGCCCGGCGACCGTATTCCGGTATCAGAATTAAATAAAGGCATTGTTATTCAGTCCGGCAACGATGCCTGTATTGCGCTGGCAGATTATGTTGCCGGCAGCCAGGATGCCTTTATCGGGCTGATGAATAACTACGTTAAAGCCTTCGGTCTGCAAAATACGCATTTTATGACGGTGCACGGTCTGGACGCGGAAGGGCAGTACAGCACCGCCCGCGATATGGCGATTATCGGCCAGCGGCTGATAAGCGATGTGCCGGACGAGTATGCGCTGAACAGCGAGAAAGAGTTCACGTTTAACAATATTAAGCAGCGCAACCGCAACCGGCTGCTCTGGAGCTCCAACCTGAAAGTGGACGGCATTAAAACCGGACATACCTCAGGCGCAGGCAACAATCTGGTGGCGTCTGCCGTTGATGGCGATATGCGTCTGATCTCGGTCGTGCTGGGCGCACAAACCGACGCCATTCGTTTTCGCGAAAGTGAAAAGCTGCTGACCTGGGGATTCCGTTTTTATGAAACGGTAACGCCTATCAAAGCAGATAAGCCGTTTGCCCGCCAGCGCGTCTGGTTTGGTGATAAGGGAGAAGTGGATCTCGGCGTGGCGAAAGATGCGGCGATTACCGTACCTAAAGGTCAGATGAAAAATCTGAAAGCGAGCTTTACCCTGAATACGCCGCAGCTGGAAGCCCCCATCGCTAAAAATCAGGTTGTCGGCACTATCGATTTCCAGCTGGATGGAAAAACCATCGAGCAGCGCCCGCTGGTGGCGATGGAAGCCATACCGGAAGGCGGCTTTGTCGGGCGGATCTGGGATTTTATTATGATGAAATTCCACGGCTGGTTCGGGAAGTGGTTTAGTTAGGACGCGGGGGCTGGTTACGGGCCGGTTCCGTTCGCCCCACGGGGGCTGGTTCCGTTCGCCGTCAGCTGCGGGGGCGCAGATTAAGCGCCGGTTCCGTTCGCCGTCAGTTGCGGCGGCGGCCTGTGCTCCGGCACGGCGCTGCTGCCCCGGGGCCGGTTCCGTTCGCCGTCAGCTGCGGCGGCAGCTTTTGCTCCGGCGCGGCGACCGGGCAGAGGACGCCTGGCCGCGCCCTCTGCACTCCCGGGCCCTGCGCCAGCCCCGTCCGCCGCTGCGCGGTTCCCTCGCTCACGCCCGCTTCCCCGGGACCGGCCGCCATTCGCTCCTGCTCACCGCGCCCTTTCGCCGACGTCCTGTCGGCTCATCCCGGAACCGTGCCCTCCCTCGGCGGACCCGGATGGCGCTTCCCGCCGCTGCTGGTTTTTTCTCTTTTTCTTACGTTTTTTATGGCTGAAGGTTTCGTGAAGAAGCTTCAGACCACACCGCAACACTTTTAAAAAAACAAAATGAAAAATTTACAGGCGGGGAGGAGGGGCGCCATCCGCAGCGCCGGGCGCAGAGTGACGGCCAGGGCGAGCCGGCAGGACGCCGGCGAGAGCGCGGGTTGAGCAGGAGCGAATCCGCGCGGTCCGTTAAGGCCGGAGGGATAAGCCCGGGAATTCGCGAGGACGGCGCGGGGCGCGGATTGCTAAGGGGCGCGCCCACCCGCCCCTTAGCCCGTCCGCGTGCGGTAATGCCGCTGAAACTGCCAGAAGCCTGGCGGGCGGAACCCCTCTGTTGCCGCGCGCTGCTCAGCGCTAATCTCTAAGTGCCCCGCGCTGCTCAGCGCCCAGCCCCGCGCTGCTCAGTGCTCCTAATCCCTGATCCAGCCCTTACGAATCGGCATTGCAAACAGCACGCGATAAACCTGATGCGTCAGTGCCAGCAGGCGATCGCCATAGAGCTGCCATGCCATCTGCGAGGCCAGGCAGCCCAGCATACCGACCAGGAACCCGCCGATCATATCCAGCGGCCAGTGAACGCCCAGATAGACGCGCGACCAGGCGATAGCGCTGCCGATAGCCAGCAGCAGGATGCCGGACCAGAGCCGGTGCCAGAAAATAAAGGCGAGGGCAAAGGTAAAAATAGTTGTGCCGTGATCGCTCGGGTAGGAGTCATCTGCGGCGTGCATCAGAAACTGGTGTCCAAAGCCGATAGCAAAGGGGCGCGGATGGGGCAGCAGCTGGCCGGTACACCAGGAGATCAGCAGCGCATAGATAAGCGCTATACCGGTTTTCAGTACCAGCGCGCGCTGAGACTGCACCTGCTCACGCGGTCCCCACAGCCAGAGAGCCACAATCAGCAGCGGCACAATCGCAATCAGATCTTTGGCGACAAACGTTGCCAGATTCAGCAGCCAGGCCGGTGACGCTGGCGTGGCATTGATCCATAAAAAAAGGGTGTGGTTAATTGCTTCCATCCCGTTTAGCTATCCTCGTTTTGTTAACCCAAAAAGATATACCGGCCACTGTCAGCAGCTGTGCCAGCCAGACCCACCAGCCGGCCCATAAATTGTGCGAAAAAAAGTGCGCACCGCGCATTACCTGACCAAAACCCATCAGTAAACCCAGGGCGACACCTGCCAGCAGCGCCAGCAGGGCGCGGCGTGGATGCTCCGGCCACCAGAGAAAAAACAGCGCCATCACCGCAAAGCCACTCGATGCATGTCCGCCCGGAAAGCAGCCGCCGGGTCCGCTGCCGGCAGGTACGCTGCCCAGCAACGGAAAAGAGAGCGCCTTACCGCCAAACATCGCCAGATCCCAGGGGCAGGAGTGCGCGCTGTGTGCTTTGATGATCCCCACCACCAGCGGGCCAAGACCAAACAGCAGCGCAACCAGCATCTGCCGCGCATTGCGGGTGCGTATACCCTGAAACAGCAGCAGCACGGCCCCGGCAATAATCACATCCTTAGCGATGCGATGATTAATGAGATCCAGCCAGCGGTTGTGCTGCCAGGGAAAGCGCTGCGTAAGCGGATCAAACCAGTACTGGCTGATAGCGATGTCAGGCTGCTCATTACGTGATAAGTAAATAAACAGGGCTGCCAGAATTGCCAGTAAAATGAAGTTGATAGCGTAAAAGCGGAGTGATAAAGAATAAATAGTCCCGCTCCGATTCCGGTAGCAGGTTGTGGAAGTGTTTAACTTTGATGACAGTTGCATGAAGAGTGATCGTTAAAAAAGTCAGGATCACAGCATGGCGCGATTCGCTTAGCGCAACCTTAAGGCACCCGCGTCAGATATAAAAAAACCCGTCAGTCAAAAAGACTGGCGGGCTCCTCAATCCGGGGATTTCAAAGAAAAGCAGTGGCACTTATTCAGACGCTGGCGGCCGGTAAAGGTTCCCGACAGACAAAAATAATTTATCCCGCCAGCACCGGCCAGATAATCACAATCAGCGTGCCGGCCAGCGTCAGTAGCACATTGGCAATCGCATAGGTGCCGGCATAGCCCAGCGCCGGAATATTACTGCGTGCGGTATCGCTGATAATCTCCATGGCTGGGGCACAGGTGCGTGCGCCCATGATGGCACCAAACAGCAGCGCGCGGTTCATGCGCAGCACGTAAGCGCCAAACAGATAGCAGATAACCACCGGCACCAGGCTGACCAGCAGCCCGCTCAGCAGCATCAGGGCACCGGCGCTGCCGAGCCCGTGCTGCAGTCCACTGCCGGCGCTGAGCCCGACGCCTGCCATAAAGACCATCAGTCCGAACTCTTTCAGCATGGTCAGGGCACCCTGCGGAATATAGCCAAAGGTAGGGTGGTTGGCGCGCAGGAAGCCCAGCATGATGCCGGCAAACAGCAGGCCGGCAGCGTTACCAATACCAAAGCTGAAATTGCTGAACTGAAACGTGATCATCCCTATCATCAGGCCGATGATAAAAAAGGCGCAGAAAGCGAGCAGGTCAGTCATCTGACTGTGAATGGCAATAAAGCCGATGCGATCGGCCAGGCTTTTAACACGGCGCGCTTCACCGCTGACCTGCAGCACATCGCCTTTATTGAGCATGATGCTGTCATCGATCGGCATCTCAATCTGGCTGCGGATCACCCGATTCAGAAAGCAGCCATGATCGGTGAGTTTAAGATGGCTGAGCCGCTTATTTACCGCATTGTGGTTCTTGACCACAATCTCCTCGGTGACGATACGCATATCGAGCAGATCGCGGTCGAACACCTCTTTACCATTGCGGAAGCTGGCATCGAGCCGGGCGTGGGCGTCAGGATAACCTACCAGTGAGATCTCATCGCCCAGCTGCAGCATGGCATCTCCGTCCGGGCTGGCGAGAATGCCGTTACGCCGCAGACGTTCTATATAGCAGCCGGTCTGACGATGGATACCCAGCTCGCGCAGGTTTTTGCCGCCGCTCCAGGCTACCAGCTCCGGTCCGACGCGATAGGCGCGGATCACCGGTAAAAAAACCTTACGCTGGCTGTCGGCGTCCAGACCGCGTTCGCGGGCAATTTGCTGGGCGCAGGTGGGCAGATCCTGATGCTGCAACCGGGGCAGATAGCGGGCGCCGAAAATCAGGCTGACCAGCCCCACCAGATAGGTCAGGGCGTAGCCGAGGCTCAGATTATCCTGCATCATACTTAACTGACGCGGATCGCTGATGCTCTGCCGCAGCGTATCGCCGGCACCGACCAGCACCGGCGTTGAGGTCATTGACCCTGCCAGCATGCCCGCCGTAAGGCCGATATCCCAGCCAAACAGATTGCCAAGAATCAGTGCGACCAGTAGCGCACTGACCACCATCACAATGGCTAAGAAAAAATAGTTTTTACCGTCGCGGAAAAAGATAGAAAAGAAGTTGGGTCCCGCCTCCACGCCGACACAAAAAATAAACAGCATAAAACCCAGGCTCAGAGCGTCGGTATTAATCGCAAAATGCTGCTGGCCTAAAATCAGAGAGACAACCAGTACGCCAATTGAATTACCCAGCTGGACGGAACCAAGACGCAGTTTTCCCAGACAGAGGCCGAGCGCTAATACGACAAATAATAACAGAACGTCATTTTTGCTTAACAATTCTGCGACGTTAATGTTCACAGTTTTAACTTCTTATTCACGTGTAACAGGTTGATAGGAGGAGGATTTTTAGCTATCTTAATCAGAGCGGTAAACGCCGGGGCTGGCCTTCCTGTCCCGCCCGATTCTGAAGCGACATTATTCTAAACATTATTATTTGCTTCAGCTATCCGCATTGCTCACTCTTTCTGTTTGTAGCTGTTTCTATTTATTTCCACGCATGTGCGCCAGGCATTAAAAGTTCTGTTTTAACGTTAACGTTGAGGATTGTTATGTTGCAGCGCAGCCATCGCTGGTCCGCATTCGCGTCAGGCGCGACGCTTTATACGCTGGTGTTTATTTTTGCCCACCACTTCTGGAGCGTGCCGCTCCATATGCGGCATGGTCAGCCAGAACTCCTGCTGTTTCTGTTGCCTGGGGTAGCGATTGCGCTGCTGCAGCCCGCCAGCCCGATGGTGTCAACGCTGTGGTCAGCGATAGCGGGAACGCTGCTGGGGATGAGCTGGGTCATGCTGACAGAGCAGGTCAGTCATACGCCGCTGATGGGGCTGGCCTGGAGTCTGAGTGCGTTATTCTGGGCAGGGTGTGGTGCGCTACTGGTTCGTCTGCTGCGCATTATGCTGGCTATGCGCATCGATTAAAAAACGGGCCTTATGGCCCGTTTTTTTATGCCTCTATGCCAAGATTCTCTTTGGTCCAGGCAGCAAATTCGGTGTAACCACCGATGTGTCGATCGTCGATAAAAATCTGCGGCACCGTGGTCACTGGTTTACCGGCGCGCGCTTCCAGATCGGCTTTAGTGATGCCGGTTGCCTGAATATCAACATACTGGTAGTTGAAGCTATCCTGGTCGCTGGTCAGCTTAGCGGCTAACTCTTTAGCGCGTACGCAATAAGGGCATCCTGAACGGCCAAAAATCACTGCAATCATTGCTTCTCTCCTTCCGCTGCTGTTTTGTGAGCAAAGTCACAGCACAGCGTGAATAATGGTTCACATCATGCCCGCTCATGCTGCTTAAGAGAAGCAGAAAATACCTGTTACTCTGATGGATGTACGCTATCCCTGACGGGCTATGCTGGCAGCAGCGATACGCCGAACCAGACCCGCAAACAGCAGAGGTATCACGATGCGTAACTTTGCAAGATTGCCAAAACCCGTGTTGCTGCTTGAGGCGCTGGGCGCCTGCGCAGTAGCCGGCGCGCTTTTGCTGATGAATAACTGGCTGCCAGCGCCTGCCGCGATTGGGCAAAAGCCGCTGGCTACGCTACTTTTTTTGCTGGGCATTGCGCTGATGCTGCCTGCGGCATGGCTGATTATGTGGCGTACCGCCAAAGTCATGGCCCCGCACCTTTTTGATCATACTCACACCAGGAAATAACCGGAGAACATAATGACGCCGACAATCGATCTGCTATGCAGCCACCGTTCCATTCGTGCTTTTACTGAGCAGGGTATTGATGACGCTCAGCGCCGCGCGATTATTGCTGCAGCGCAGGCGGCTTCTACCTCCAGTTTTCTGCAGTGCTCATCCATCGTACGCATCACCGATCGCGAAAAGCGCCGCGCGCTGGCGGAGCTGGCGGGCGGCCAGTCCTGGGTAACGGATGCACCGGAGTTTTGGGTCTTCTGCGCCGATTTTAACCGCCATCTGCAAATCTGCCCGGATGCTCAGCTGGGTCGTGCTGAACAGCTGCTGCTGGGCTGTGTGGATACCGCGCTAATGGCGCAAAATGCGATGGTGGCCGCCGAGTCGCTTGGGCTGGGTGGCGTTTTTATCGGCGGGATCCGCAATAACATTGCGGACGTGACCGCGCTGCTGGAGCTGCCAAAATTTGTGCTGCCGCTGTTTGGCTTCTGTATCGGCTATCCGTCAGCCTCTCCGGATGTGAAACCCCGTATGCCGCAGGCGATGCTGGTCCATGAAAACAGCTATCATCAGGTAGATAAAACAGTGCTGGCAGAGTATGACCAGCAAATCACGGAGTACTATCAGCAGCGCGACAGCAACCAGCGTTCCGAAACCTGGAGTGATCTCATCCAGCGCCTGATCGTTAAAGAGACGCGTCCGTTTATGCTCGACTATCTGCATAGTCAGGGCTGGGCGACGCGTTAAGACAGGAGGACTGCCGCATGAAAATGGCGCTTCTTACCCGCGACAGCACGCTTTACTCCAGTCAGCGGCTGCGCGCAGCCGCTGAGGCACGCGGGCATCAGATTGCGATGATCGATCCGCTCTCCTGCTACATGAATATCAACGCAGCGCTGCCAGCCGTGCATTATCAGGGTGAGATACTCAGTCATTTTGATGCGGTGATCCCGCGTATCGGCACGGCCACAACTTTTTATGGCACCGCGGTCCTGCGCCAGTTTGAGCTGCTTGGCAGCTACCCGCTCAATGAATCGGTGGCGATCACCCGCGCCCGCGACAAGCTGCGCTCGCTGCAGCTGCTGGCGCGCGAGGGCATTGATATGCCGGTGACCGGTATCGCTTCCTCGCCGGATGATACCGGCGATCTGATCCGCATGGTGGGCGGGGCGCCGCTGGTGGTTAAGCTGGTGGAAGGCACCCAGGGGATTGGCGTCGTGCTGGCAGAGACGCGTCAGGCCGCCGAAAGCGTGATTGATGCGTTTCGCGGTCTCAATGCGCATATTCTGGTGCAGGAGTTTATTAAAGAAGCGCGGGGCCGCGATATTCGCTGTCTGGTTATTGGCGATCGCGTGGTGGCTGCCATCGGGCGTGAGGCAAAAGAGGGGGAATTCCGCTCAAATCTGCATCGTGGCGGCACCGCGCACCCTGTTACTATCAGCGACCGGGAGCGTGACATCGCCATTAAAGCCGCAGCAACGCTGGGGCTGGCCGTGGCGGGTGTCGATATTCTGCGTGCCGGCCGCGGTCCGCTGGTCATGGAGGTCAACGCCTCACCCGGTCTGGAAGGTATTGAGGGCTGCACGGGCCTGGATATTGCCACTATGATGATCGACTGGATTGAGCAGCACGCCTGCCCCGGCTATCGTCCTAAAACCGGTGGCTAGATAACGTTTTCCGGTGGTTTTCGTGGCATCTGACCCCATTTTTCCGTAAGCTAAGGCGCTTATTTATTCACCCCACAGGAAATAGCGATGGATTCACTGGTCGTTCCTGACATCGACATGCTGCGTCGCTGGCTGGATCAACAAAATATCACCTGGTTCGAATGTGATGCCTGCCAGGCATTACATCTGCCGCACATGCAGAATTTTGACGGGGTGTTTGACGCAAAAATTGACCTGGTGGATAACGTTATTCTGTTTTCTGCGCTGGCTGAAGTTAAACCCACAGCGCTTATTCCGCTGGTCGGCGATCTGTCGCAAATTAATGCCAGCTCGCTGACCATCAAAGCTTTTATCGATATTCAGGATGATAATCTGCCCAAGCTGATTGTCTGTCAGTCCCTGAGTGTTACCGCCGGCATCACCTTCAGTCAGTTCACGCACTTTATGAAGCAGAGTGAAGAGGGGGTTTCTATGGTGATTATGGAAGCCTTTGCCAATCACCTGCTGATGATGGGTGAGGAGGAGGAGCGTCCTTCCGGGGTCAGCAGTTCAGGGGTTTTACACTAATTCCGCTTTATATTCACTGCCGCAGACTGCGGCAGTTTTCGGTGATGCTGCCAACTTACTGATTTAGTGTATGATGGTGTTTTTGAGGTGCTCCCGTGGCTTCTGTTTCTATCAGCTGTCCCTCCTGTTCAGCTACTGACGGGGTGGTGCGTAACGGCAAAAGCACTGCCGGACATCAGCGCTATCTCTGCTCTCACTGCCGTAAAACATGGCAACTGCAGTTCACTTACACCGCTTCTCAACCCGGTACGCACCAGAAAATCATTGATATGGCCATGAATGGTGTTGGATGCCGGGCAACCGCCCGCATTATGGGCGTTGGCCTCAACACGATTTTACGTCACTTAAAAAACTCAGGCCGCAGTCGGTAACCTCGCGCATACAGCCGGGCAGTGATGTGATTGTCTGCGCTGAAATGGACGAACAGTGGGGCTACGTCGGTGCTAAATCACGTCAGCGCTGGCTGTTTTACGCGTATGACAGGATACGGAGGACGGTTGTGGCGCACGTCTTCGGTGAACGCACTCTGGCCACACTGGAGCGTCTTCTGAGCCTGCTGTCGGCCTTTGAGGTCGTGGTATGGATGACGGATGGCTGGCCGCTGTATGAATCCCGCCTGAAGGGAAAGCTGCACGTAATCAGCAAGCGTTACACTCAGCGAATTGAGCGGCATAACCTGAATCTGAGACAACATCTGGCAAGGCTGGGACGGAAGTCACTGTCGTTCTCAAAATCGGTGGAGCTGCATGACAAGGTCATCGGGCATTATCTGAACATAAAACACTATCAGTAAGTTGGAGTCATTACCCAGTTTTCTTTCTGATTTTCTCCTGCCATTTTTTATTCTGTTATTTGCCCGCTCCCGCCAGATTTTAGTCATGCTTTATGCCGTAACTGCCAGACCACATAGCACAAAAGTGCATAAAATATCGTAAAAAGGCGTTTTTTACGCTGGGGTCTGGTGCGCAGAGATCAGGGGGGCTATTCTTGCGAAGCTGTGCCGGACAGGCTACCGCTCAGCAGCGCTATACTGATTTCAGGGAAGGCCCGCCGTTACGCATCTGCATAGCTACCCATTTGCAGGTTGCTGGCTCACTCTCCCGAGACTGGCTATAGGTATTTACTATTTAACGTCCGCTGAAGAGTGATTCATTGTATGTCTGGCTATTTTCAGACAGGAAATCATCGGATCGGCTGTATGCAGCGTTTATTGACCCGTTCAGGAGAAAATAACAGATGAACAACCAGACAAAAAAATGGTTGCCAGCCGCAGTGGCTGGTGTGGTAATGGCATCAGCTGTTGCTGCTCAGGCAGAAGATAAAACGCTGCACGTCTATAACTGGTCCGATTATATTGCGGCCGATACGGTGCCCAACTTTGAAAAGCAGACCGGCATCAAAGTTGTGTATGACGTCTTTGACTCCAATGAAGTGCTGGAAGGCAAACTGATGGCGGGCAGCACCGGCTATGATGTTGTGGTGCCCTCATCCAGTTTTCTGGCGCGCCAGCTGCAGTCGGGCGTGTTTCAGGAACTCGACAAAAGTAAACTGCCGAACTACAAAAACCTCGATCCGGACCTGATGGCCAAAGTGGCACAGCACGATCCTGGCAATAAATACGCGATTCCTTATCTGTGGGGCACCACCGGCATCGGTTATAACGTTGAGAAAGTCAAAGCCGCGCTCGGTGCGGACGCGCCGGTTAACAGCTGGGATCTGGTGCTGAAACCGGAAAACCTTGAAAAACTGAAAAGCTGCGGTGTCTCTTTCCTGGACGCGCCGGAAGAGATCTTCGCCACGGTGCTGAACTATCTTGGCAAAGATCCCAACAGCGCTGACGCCAAAGATTACACCGGAGCGGCGACCGATCTGCTGATGAAACTGCGGCCAAATATTCGCTATTTCCACTCGTCGCAATATATCAACGACCTGGCGAATGGTAACACCTGCGTGGCGATAGGCTGGTCTGGCGATATTCTGCAGGCGAAAGATCGCGCTGAAAAAGCAAATAACGGCGTTCACCTGGGCTATAGCGTGCCGAAAGAGGGCGCCCTGGCGTTCTTTGACATGATGGCGATCCCGAAAGATGCGAAAAATATGGATACTGCCTATCAGTGGCTGAACTACATCATGGAGCCGAAAGTGATCGCTGAGGTATCCAACAAAATCAATTATGCCAACGGCAATAAAGCGTCGCTGCCGCTGATTAATGCCGACGTCCGCAACAATCCGGGCATCTTCCCGACGCCGGACGCGATGGCGAAGCTGTTTGTGCTCAAGGTCCAGGATCCGAAACTGGATCGCGCACGCACCCGCGCATGGACTAAAGTAAAAAGTGGTAAGTGATTCGTTCTGAACGATATCCCTGACCGGTAACCACAGCAGAGGCGCAGTACGGGCCTCTGCTGTGCCATTCCAGCGGCTGGCTGTGCCGCGCTACCCCGCTTAGCGCCGGAGAAATGTTAGTGAACGACGCGATTTCCCGTCCCCAGAGTAAATCAGCAAAGGCATTAACGCCGCTGCTGGAGATCCGTAACCTGACCAAATCGTTTGAGGGTCAGCACGCCGTAGATGATGTCAGCCTGACTATCTACAAAGGTGAAATCTTTGCCCTGCTGGGTGCATCTGGCTGCGGCAAATCGACGCTGCTGCGCATGCTGGCAGGATTTGAGATCCCCAGCAGCGGCCAGATTGTGCTGGATGGTCAGGATCTCTCTCACGTGCCGCCCTATCAGCGCCCTATCAATATGATGTTTCAGTCCTACGCGCTGTTTCCGCATATGACAGTGGAGCAAAACATCGCCTTTGGCCTGAAGCAGGATAAATTATCCAAAGCAGAAATCGCCAGCCGCGTGGCGGAGATGCTGGCGCTGGTGCATATGCAGGAGTACGCCAGCCGCAAACCGCATCAGCTCTCAGGCGGGCAGCGTCAGCGCGTGGCGCTGGCCCGCAGCCTGGCAAAACGGCCTAAACTGCTGCTGCTGGATGAGCCGATGGGTGCACTGGATAAAAAACTGCGCGATCGCATGCAGCATGAGGTGGTGGATATTCTGGAGCGCGTGGGTGCTACCTGCGTCATGGTCACGCACGATCAGGAAGAGGCGATGACTATGGCCGGACGTATTGCCATCATGAATCGCGGTAAGTTTGTGCAGATTGGTGAGCCGGAAGAGATTTATGAGCATCCTACCAGCCGCTATAGCGCAGAGTTTATCGGCTCGGTTAACGTGTTTGAGGGGCTGCTGCGCGAGCGGCGTGACGAGGGCGTGGTGATTGATAGCCCCGGCCTGATGCATCCGCTGAAGGTCCAGACGGATGTCTCCATTGTCGACAATGTCCCGGTCCACATTGCGCTGCGCCCGGAAAAGGTGATGCTGTGCGATACGGTACCGGCTGACGGCTGCAACTTTGCCGTGGGCGAGGTGGCGCATATCGCCTATCTGGGCGATCTGTCGATTTACCACGTGCGCCTGCACAGTGGACAGATGATCAGCGCGCAGCTGCAGAACGCGCATCGTTTTCGCAAAGGTGCGCCCGTCTGGGGAGATGAAGTGCGTCTCTGCTGGGATGCGGACAGCTGTGTGGTTCTGACGGTCTAGGGGGCGGTTATGAGTCAGATTTCTCCACGGCCTCAGCCGGTACTGGCGGGCACGCCACTGCAGCGCTGGGCAACCCGCATGAAGATGCAGCACGGACGCAAACTGGTGATTGCGCTGCCTTACCTGTGGCTGATTTTGCTGTTCCTGCTGCCGTTTCTGATTGTGCTTAAAATCAGCTTTGCCGATATCGCCCGCGCCATCCCGCCTTACACTGACCTGGTGACCTGGGCAGATGACCAGCTGAATGTCGTGCTGAACCTCGGCAACTATTTTACGCTGACGGACGATCCGCTTTACGCTGAAGCCTACCTGACCTCGCTTAAAGTGGCGGCGATCTCCACGGTAATTTGCCTGCTTATCGCCTATCCGCTCGCCTGGGCGGTTGCGCACAGCAAGCCGTCGATGCGCACCATACTGCTGCTGCTGGTGATCCTGCCCTCCTGGACATCATTCCTGGTGCGCGTTTACGCCTGGATGGGGTTACTGAACAATAACGGCATTCTGAATCGCTTTTTGCTGTGGCTTGGCGTTATCGATCATCCGCTGGTGATCCTCTACACCAATACGGCGGTCTATATCGGTATTGTTTACTGCTATCTGCCCTTTATGGTGCTGCCGATCTATACCGCGCTGACGCGTATCGACTATTCGCTGGTGGAAGCGTCGCTGGACTTAGGCGCGCGTCCGCTGAAAACCTTTTTCAGCGTGATTGTGCCGCTGACCAAAGGCGGCATTATCGCCGGGTCGATGCTGGTGTTCATACCGGCGGTAGGGGAGTATGTGATCCCGGAACTGCTGGGCGGCCCGGACAGTATTATGATTGGTCGCATTCTCTGGCAGGAGTTTTTTAATAACCGCGACTGGCCGGTGGCCTCCGCGCTGGCGATAACCATTCTGCTGATCCTGATCCTGCCGATTATCTGGTTCCACAAGCATCAAAATCGCGCTGCGGGAGAGAAAGCATGAATCAGCTACCGGTTATTCGCTCGCCGTGGCGTACCGCTATTCTGGTGCTCTGCTTTCTGTTTCTCTATACGCCCATGCTGCTGCTGGTGGTTTACTCCTTTAACAGCTCGCAGCTGGTCACGGTGTGGGAGAGCTTCTCTTTTCACTGGTATCGCGTGCTGTTTCAGGATGAGGCGATGCTCGATGCCGTCGGGCTGAGCCTGACCATTGCCGGGCTTTCAGCCACCATGGCCGTGATACTGGGTACCCTGGCGGCGGTGATCATTGTGCGCTTTGGCCGCTTTCGCGGTCACAGCGGTTTCGCCTTTATGCTGACCGCACCGCTGGTTATGCCTGACGTGATTACCGGTCTGTCGCTGCTGCTGCTGTTTGTGGCGATGGCGAACACGCTGGGCTGGCCGGGCGACCGCGGCATGCTGACTATCTGGCTGGCGCACGTCACATTCTGTACCGCTTATGTTGCGGTAGTGATCAACGCCCGCCTGCGCGAACTGGATCGCTCTATTGAAGAGGCCGCGATGGATCTGGGCGCCACGCCGCTGAAGGTGTTCTTTGTGATCACCGTGCCGATGATTGCGCCCGCCATTGTAACCGGCTGGCTGCTGGCCTTTACGCTGTCGCTTGATGACCTTGTGATCGCCAGCTTTGTTACCGGTCCGGGAGCGACCACGCTGCCGATGGCGATCTTCGCCACGGTACGACGCGGGGTGAATCCGGAGATCAACGCGCTGGCGTCGATTATTCTGTTTGTGGTCGGGCTGGTCGGTTTCATCGCCTGGCGCTTTATGGCGCATGAAGAAAAACAGCGTTTGCGTGATATTCAGAAAGCAAAACGTGGCTGAAATCCCGTGAGTTTGCCACTATAAGCAAGGCTGGCGTTGCCAGCCTTTTCTTATGGAGCCTGGGTGATGTCGGAAACGCTGAAAAACGCTGTGTTGAGCTCAACGCCGGTGCCGGTAACGATTGCCGGTATCGCGATTATTATTACCCGCTGCCTCAGCGTGATGATGATGGCTGGCGAGCTGGGCTATGAGGAGATGGCTAACTTTGTGCACCGCAGCGCACAGGCCTGGGACTCCACCCTGATATTTATCGCCAGCCAGCTGATTTTTCTGTTTGAACTGCGCTGTGCTTTTACCCTGATGCGCGGCAGCAATCGCGGCCGCTGGGGCTATACGCTCAGCCAGGTTGTGGTGCTGTTCTATATGCTGATGGCGTCGGTGGGCTGGATCTATCCGGAGATATTCAGTATTTCGGGTGAAAACAATCTGCAGATTATTCACCACACGCTGCAGCAGAAATTGCCGGACGTGCTGATTGTGCTGCTGCTGTTTGTGCCGGCCAGCAGTCGCGCATTTTTCCGCATCCGGTGATACAATCGCCCCCCATTTTTTCTCCGAGTACAGGTTGTTCCATGCATTGCGCGCTTTATGACGCTGGCCGCTGCCGTTCATGTCAGTGGCTGGAGAAACCGTATCCGCAGCAGGTCAGCGATAAGCAGGCGCGGCTTGCTCAGCTGCTTGCAGCGATGCCGGTCAGCGACTGGCGGCGTCCGGTGACGTCGGCGGAGCAGGGGTTTCGCAATAAGGCCAAAATGGTCGTCAGCGGCAGCGTGGAGCGCCCGGTTTTTGGTCTGGTGGCACCTGACGGCGAGCCGGTCGATCTCTGCGCCTGTCCGCTCTATCCCGCCAGCTTTGCGCCGGTGTTTGCGCTGCTCAAACCCTTTATCGCCCGTGCCGGTCTTACGCCTTACAGCGTGACGCGCAGGCGCGGCGAACTGAAGTTTCTGCTGCTGACAGAAAGCAGCGAGGGCGGCATGATGCTGCGTTTTGTGCTGCGTTCAGCCAGTAAGGTGCCGCAGCTGCAGGCGGCACTGCCGTGGCTGCAGCAGCAGCTGCCGCAGCTGAAGGTGATCTCTGCCAATATTCAGCCGGTACATATGGCGATTCTGGAGGGGGAGGAAGAGATTGCGCTCACCGCGCAGCAGGCGCTGCCGGAACGCTTTAACCAGGTACCGCTTTATATCCGTCCGCAAAGCTTTTTCCAGACCAACCCGCAGGTGGCGGCCGCGCTTTACGCCACCGCGCGCGACTGGGTAGCGGAGCTGGACGTGACCAGTATGTGGGATCTTTTTTGCGGCGTGGGTGGATTTGGCCTGCACTGCGCCACCCCGGAGATGACGCTGACGGGCATTGAAATCAGCTCTGAAGCGATAGCCTGTGCGCAGCAATCGGCGCAGCAGCTGGGGCTGGAGAAGGTGCACTTTGCCGCTCTGGATTCCACCCGTTTCGCTACCTCACGGGAAGATGTCCCGCAGCTGGTGCTGGTTAATCCGCCGCGCCGCGGCATTGGCAGCGAGCTGTGCGACTATTTAAGCGACATGGCTCCGGCTTTTATTCTTTACTCCAGCTGCAATCCTGCCACCCTGGCGCAGGATATTGCCCGGCTTAGTGATTACAACATACAAAAAGTGCAGCTGTTTGATATGTTCCCGCACACTGCTCATTTTGAAGTGTTATGTCTGCTGACGCGTAACGATCGGGCGCGTGCTGCATAACGCAGCACGCGCTGAGAAGAGAAATTACTCAGGGAACCACTTCTGGTTGATCTGCTGCCAGCTGCCGTCAGCTTTCAGAGCCGCCAGCGCGGTATTGAACTCATTCAGCAGGTCACTGTTACCCTTACGCACGGCAATACCCAGCCCGTTGCCAAAGTATCCGGCATCGGTCACGTGCTCGCCCACGGTAGTGAGATCCTCATTGGCTTTCAGCCACTGACTGACCACGGCGCTGTCGCCAAATACGCCATTGAGGCGGCCGTTTTTCAGGTCGAGAATCGCATTCTGATAGCTGTCATACGCGACCGCTACCACGTCCGGATGCTTTTCAGTCAGATATTTCTGGTGAGTGGTGCCGTTCTCTACGCCGATACGCTTGCCTTTCAGCTGGCTGAAATCGCTGAACTCTCCTTTACGGGCAATGACGATAGCGGAGTTGGCATAGTAAGGCTGGCTGAAATCGACCTGCTTACTGCGCTCGGCGGTAATATCCATACCGGAAATCACCGCATCATAACGGCGGAATTTCAGCGACGGGATCAGGCTGTCAAACGCATTATTTGTGAACGTGCACTCCGCTTTGATTTTCGCACAGAGCGCTTTCGCCAGATCGATATCAAAGCCCACAATCTGATTGTCGTGATCCAGTGATTCAAACGGCGGATAGGTAGCGGAAACGGCAAAACGTATTTTTTCAGCTGCATAAGCATTCACAGTAACCGCAGCGAGCGCTGCGGCGATAATCCATTTTTTCATCATGTCATTCTCATAAGCAAGCCAGAAGCGGAATGCGTGACACAATGCCATTGAATGAATTTTTATGCAATTATTTTGGATAAGTAAGGCTTTGTAATGGGCGGCTGCTCTGACGCCGGCACGGCGCACAACCAACCGCTCCGGTGGCGATTAGCTGCGCTGCTCAAATACCAGTGCGCGTTTCTCTATCAGCCGCATCAGCAGCGTCAGAGCGCCGTTAACCACCAGATAGATCAGACCCGCCGCCGCATACACCGTAACGTCATAGGTGCGTCCGTAGAGCATCTGACCGTGGCCCATCACTTCCATCAGCGTAATGGTGTAGGCCAGCGAGGTGCTTTTAAACACCAGCACCACCTCGTTGGAATAGGAGGAGAGGGCGCGCTTAAGCGCATAGGGCAGCAAAATACGCAGCGTATCTTTGCGGTTCATGCCGAGCGCGGCGCATGACTGCCACTGACCCGCCGGAATAGCGCGTACCGCACCATAAAATAGCTGGGTGGTGTAGGCGGCGCTGTTGAGCGAAAGCGCCAGCATCGCGCACAGCCAGGGCTGCGACAGCAGATGCCAGAGCCAGGGTACGCTCTGAATAGCGGGAAACTGGCCCGGCCCGTAGTAGATCAGGAAAATCTGCACCAGCAGGGGAGTACCGGTAAACAGCGTGATATAGCCTCTTACCAGCAGGCTGGCGACCGGGACTTTCAGCGCCAGCACGACAGTACAGAGCAGCGACAGCAGCAGCGCGGCCGCCAGTGAGGCCAGCGTCAGCGTTAAGCTGGTATGCAGACCTTTTAACAGTTCGGGTAAATAGTCGAGCATGCGTCAGGCTCCCCGCTCAAAACGCGTGGTGTGTAGTTCAATACGGCGTAAAATCGCCTGACTGAAGAGCGTAATTAACAGATAGATAGCGGCAGCCACCAGATACCAGGTAAAAGGTTCCTGCGTACGCGTAGCGATACTTTTCGTCTGCAGCATCAGGTCGTTAACGCTAATCAGCGACACCAGCGCCGTATCTTTCAGCAGCACCAGCCACTGGTTGCCGAGGCCCGGCAGCGCATGTCGCCACATTTGCGGCATAATCAGCCGGAAAAAGATGGCAGACTTTTTCATCCCCAGCGCCTGACCAGATTCCCACTGGCCTGCCGGTACTGCTTTCAGCGCACCGCGCAGCGTCTGTGATGCATAGGCGGAATAGAGCATAGCCAGCGCAATCACCCCGCAGAGAAACGGGCTGACATCAAAGTTCTCAATCTGCAGCTGCACCGGAATAGTCACCAGGCCCAGATTAAGACTGAAACCGTCAGAGAGCGTCAGCAGCAGCTGTGAGGCACCAAAATAGATAAAAAGGACGACCAGGATTTCCGGCAGACCGCGGATCAGCGTGACCAGCACGGTGCCGACCCACGCCAGCGGTTTTATGCGCAGCGACTCCCAGCCAGCAAACAGCATTGCCAGCACAAGGCCGGCGATCAGCGCACAAACAGCAAGGCCGACGGTTATCCCGGCGGCACTTGCAAGTGAGATCATTTCATTCATCAGAGATTACTGCTGGAACCATTTGCTGTAGATAGTCTTGTAGGTGCCGTCAGCTTTGATCTTATCCAGTGCCGCGTTGAACTTACCCTGCAGTTCAGCGTTGCCCTGACGCACGGCGATGCCCAGGCCGGTGCCAAAGTAATCTTTATCCGTGACCTTTTCACCCAGCGGTGCCAGCGTTGCGTTCTGCTTCAGCCACTCATTGACCACGGCGGTATCACCAAAGACGGCATCGATGCGGCCATTTTTCAGATCCAGTACGGCGTTCTGATAGCTGTCGTAAGGCATGATAGTAATATCGCTATGCTTGTCAGTCAGGAACTTCTGGTGGGTGGTACCGTTTTGTACGCCGACGCGCTTGCCTTTAAGGGCAGCAACATCAGCCAGCTTACCTTTCTGCGCAATAAAGGTGGCAGAGTTATCGTAGTAAGGCTTGCTGAACAGCACCTGCTTTTCACGTTCCGGCGTGATGTCCATACCGGCCATTACCGCGTCAAAACGGCGGAATTTCAGGCTGGGGATCAGGCTGTCGAACGCCTGATTAGTAAAGGTGCAGGTCGCATCCATCTCTTTGCAAAGGGCGTTAGCGAGATCGACATCGAATCCCTGGATTTTGTTCTCAGCGTCAACGAATTCAAACGGCGGATAAGAGGCTTCGGTAGCGAAACGCAGCGTCTGTGCAGCGGAAGCGCTCAGGCTCAGCGTGGTGAGCAGGGCAGCAAGTACAACTTTTTTCATTATTAGCATCCTGACTTAGTGCGAAAGATAGTGTGCAAACGCATCGGTTTGCGGCTGTGTAAAGCGGCTGGCATCACCCTGTTCAATGATGTGACCATTCTCCATATAGACCACGCGGCTGGCGGTTTTGCGCGCCACTTCTACCTCGTGGGTCACAATAACCTGCGTGATCTGCGTCTGTGCCAGTTCACGAATAATCGTCACGATCTGCGCGGTAATTTCCGGATCGAGCGCGGCGGTGGGCTCATCGAACAGCAGCACCTGCGGCTCCATCATCAGCGCGCGGGCAATCGCCACGCGCTGCTGCTGACCACCGGAGAGGTGCAGCGGAAAACGATCGGCATAAGGCGTCAGGCGCAGGCGCTCCAGCAGCTTATCGGCACGCGCGCGCGCCGCCTCTTTTGTCAGGCCCAGCACCCGGCAGGGAGCCTCAGTGAGGTTTTGCATAACCGTCAGGTGGGGCCAGAGGTTATATTGCTGGAATACCATGCCGACGTTCTGGCGCAGCTCGCGAATCGCGCTGTCAGCAGGCGTTTTGGTAAAGTCAAACTGGTTGCCGGCAATCTGCAGCGTACCAGAACGCGGCAGCTCCAGCAGATTGAGTACGCGCAGGAGTGAGCTCTTCCCGGCACCGCTGGGACCGAGCAGCACCAGCGTCTCTCCCTGCGGACACTCCAGGTTGATGTCAGACAGCGCCTGATGGGCACCGTAAAAGCAGTTAATAGCGTTTAATTGAATACTCATGCGCGGAAAAATAGAGAGCAAATAGTGCCGCAAATCTTAACGTTCCCGGCATAGTTATGCAAATCGGGTGACTTAAAATTTATTAAACAGCGCATTACCCGCTCCGGTGCAGCAGAAAATTGTGCGGCCTGCGTCAGGCGTGGTTTGCGCGACTTTCACGCCTGACGTTAACACCGGTCAGAGGCTCTCTACCGATGTGGCACCCTAATGTGTGAGCAGGATAACAAAAAAATGCGCTATTTTTTCTGCTCCAGCAGCTGGCTGAGTGAGCCGCCACCGGCATGCGGCCACGCTGCCATATAGCGCACATCCTGCACCACCCAGCACTCGCCTTCGCGGATCATCAGCACCTCATCGCGCCACTGTTTATCACCGCGTGTCAGCGTAACGCGTAGCGGGATATTTCGCGCATCGCGATTGGGGATCGAAGAGGCGCTGTCAACCTCAGCAGCATCCGGCCCCTGCGCCAGGCTGGAAAAGAGATCGCCCTGACGCCACTCTGCCGGCTGATTGCGTTTTTCCCGCGCCTGCAGCAGCGTCTGATAAAGATGATCGCTCAGATAAGGGCGATATCTGGCCAGCAGCGCAGGGTCAGGCAGGCCTGCTGAAGGAGCCTTCATGCGTAAATCATAAAACTGTTGCGCCACGCTATCCGGCCCGCCATCGATACAGGACGCACTGCGTGGGCCATTATCCCTGATAACCGGCTCTACGGTGGTACAGGCGCTCAGCAGCGTTGCTGCTGATGCCAGCAGTGCAAGGGCTTTGATTCTCATCTCCGGTTCCTTATTGTTCTGTGGCAAAGCATGGGTTTTAGCATAGAGTATAGTCGTGCTTTTTCAGCACCATGCGTGCGGGTTCCATCGACATCTTCAGGAGATAACCATGAAATTTTCGACGACACCAACTCTGGAAGGCCACAGCATTACTGAATACTGCGGCGTTGTGACCGGCGAGGCGATTTTGGGCGCCAATATTTTTCGCGATTTCTTCGCCGGTATCCGCGATATCGTAGGGGGCCGCTCAGGTGCCTATGAAAAAGAGCTGCGCAAGGCGCGGGAGATTGCGTTTAAGGAGCTGGGCGATCAGGCGAAAGCGCTGGGCGCTAACGCGGTAGTCGGTATCGATATCGATTACGAAACCGTGGGTAAAGACAGCAGTATGCTGATGGTCAGCGTCTCCGGCACCGCCGTTATCGTGCGCTAATGCGTTTACTGCTGGTTACAGCGATGGCGCTGCTGCTCAGCGCCTGTCACTCCTCAATGGAAGCGCGTCAGGGTTACTGGGCCGATACCACCCATCCGGCGCAGGGCGCGCGACCGCGCATTAAAGTTGTGGTGATCCACTACACTGCGGACGATTTCTCCTCTGCGCTGGCAACCCTGACCGATCGGCAGGTCAGTGCACACTACCTTATTCCGCGTCAGCCGCCACAGAAAGCGGGCAGGGGAGTAGTCTGGCAGCTGGTGCCGGAGCAGCAGCTTGCCTGGCATGCCGGACCCAGTTTCTGGCGCGGTGCTACCCGGATTAATGACACGTCCGTAGGGATTGAGATAGTCAATGCGGGCTATCAGCGTACGCTGACCGGGCTAACGTGGCAGCCTTATACAGCCGATCAAATCACCGTACTGGCGGCGCTGCTGCACGATCTGCAGCAGCGTTACGGTATTACGCCCGAAAACATAGTGGGCCACAGCGATATTGCGCCGCAGCGCAAGCAGGACCCCGGCCCGCTCTTTCCCTGGCAGCAGATGGCCGCGCAGGGAAGCGGCGCCTGGCCCGATTCGGCTGTCGTGGCACGCTATCTGGCGGGGCAATCTGCCAGCACCGTTGTGGATCCGCAGCCGCTACTGGCAGTGCTGCAGCAGTATGGCTATGACGTGGCGGGCGCGACAACGTCTGAGATGCAGCGCCGGCTGATTGCGGCCTTTCAGATGCACTTCCGTCCGCGCGACTACCGGGGCGTTGCTGACGCAGAGACGCTGGCAATAGCCCGGGCGCTGCTGGCACAGTATGGCGCGGCGCGCTAGCTGTCAGCCTGCTGACTGCAGAAACGCCTGCCAGCGTGCGATGACCTGCTGCAGATCGGCGCGGCACACATCCAGATGGGTCACCATGCGCGTCCGGGTGCCCACGCTGATAAGAATATCGGCGGCGTGCATCCAGCGCTGCAGCGCTTCTGTCTGCCCGGACGGAACCTGCACAAACAGCATGTTTGTCTGCTGGCTTATCACCTCCACACCCAGCGCGCGCAGCTGCTCTGCCAGCCACGCAGCGTTGTCATGATCCTCCTGCAGCCGGGTCACGTTGTGCTGCAGCGCATAGCGTCCGGCCGCCGCCAGAATGCCCGCCTGGCGCATACCGCCACCGGTCATTTTACGCCAGCGCCGCGCCTGCTCTATATAAGCGCTGTCGCCGCACAGCAGCGAGCCTACCGGCGTGCCCAGCCCCTTTGAAAGGCAGATAGTCAGCGTATCGCAGTAGCGTGCAATTTCTGCCAGCGTCACCCGCTGTGCCACCACGGCATTAAAGATACGTGCGCCGTCAATATGCAGCGCCAGCCCGCGTTCGCGAGTAAAGTGCCACGCCTGTTCCAGATAGCCGAGCGGCAGTACTCTGCCGTGATGGGTATTTTCCAGACTCAGCAGACGGGTACGGGCAAAATGAATATCGTCCGGCTTAATCGCAGCGGCCACGTCCGCCAGCGGCAGGGTGCCATCCTCCGCGGCAAGGATTGGCTGGGGCTGAATACTGCCCAGCACCGCTGCGCCCCCCGCTTCATATTTGTAGTTGTGCGCCTGCTGGCCAACGATATATTCATCGCCGCGCTGGCAGTGGCACAGCAGCGCCACCAGATTAGCCTGGGTGCCGGTAGGAAAGAACAGCGCGGCCTCTTTGCCGCTTATCGCCGCCGCTTCTGCTTCCAGTGCATTGACTGTGGGATCGTCACGATAGACGTCATCTCCGGTGGCGGCGTTCATCATGGCGTCCAGCATCGCCGCACTCGGGCGGGTTACGGTATCACTGCGCAAATCGATCACGTGGCTCTCCTGAAAGAAAAAGCGGGCTGTTCGCCCGCATTATCGCCTGTCCGGCAGGAGCTTTGTTTTACCGCAGCCAGTTGGTTTTCGCCAGCTCGGTGATCTCATTACCGCGTCCGTTAAGGATGGCGCGCAGCATATAGAGACTGAAGCCTTTTGCCTGCTCCGCTTTGATTTGCGGCGGCATCGACAGCTCCTCTTTAGCCGTATGCACATCCACCAGGACCGGACCATCATGCGCAAAAGCCTGTTCCAGCGCCGCATTGAGATCTGACGCTTTTTCAACCCGGATACCTTTGATACCGCAGGCGGCGGCAATCGCAGCAAAATCAGGATTTTCCAGGTCGGTGCCGTCAGTAAGATAACCGCCCGCTTTCATCTCCATTGCTACAAAGCCCAGCACGCTGTTGTTAAAAATCACCAGCTTCACCGGCAGTTTCAGCTGCGCTACCGAGATAAAGTCTCCCATCAGCATACTGAAGCCACCGTCGCCGCACAGCGCCACAACCTGACGTTCTCTGTCGATAGCCTGCGCACCCAGCGCCTGCGGCATCGCATTGGCCATAGAGCCGTGATTAAACGAGCCCAGCAGGCGCCGTTTGCCGTTCATCTGCAGATAGCGCGCAGCCCAGACGGTGGGCGTGCCGACATCGCAGGTAAAGATGGCGTCGTCAGCGGCGTAGCGGCTGATCTGCTGTGCCAGATACTGGGGGTGGATCGCCTGGTTATCGTTTGCGGTTGCCAGATCGTCAAGGCTCTTGCGGGCGTCAGCGTAGTGCTCCAGCGCACGATCGAGATGATGGCGATCGTCATGCACCTCAAGCTGCGGCAGCAGCGCCTGGATCGTGGCTTTGACGTCACCTACCAGCGGCATATCTACATGGCTGTGCGCCCCCAGGCTGCCGGGGTTGATATCAATCTGAATGATGCGTGCGCTGGCGGGGTAGAAGGCACGATAGGGAAATTTCGTGCCGAGCAGGATCAGGGTGTCGGCATTCATCATGGCGTGATAGCCGGAAGAGAAACCAATCAGCCCGGTCATGCCAACATCATACGGGTTGTCATATTCAATATGTTCTTTGCCACGCAGCGCATGCACTACCGGCGCCTTAAGCCGTTCTGCCAGGGCGACAACTTCAGCATGGGCACCGGCGCAGCCGCTGCCGCACATCAGCGTAATATTGCCCGCGCCGTTAAGCGTTTCCGCCAGAGTAGCGAGCTCCGCCGCGGCCGGCACGACCTGCGGCAGCTGCGGCGGATACCATTCGCTGCGTGCACTTTTCGGGGCGGGCTGCAGCGCCACGTCACCCGGCAGGACAATCACAGAGACCCCGCGGTTGAGGATCGCTTTGCGCATGGCGATGCCCAGGACCTGCGGCAGCTGCTCCGGATTAGAGACCAGCTCACAGTAGTGGCTGCATTCGCGAAACAGCTCCTGCGGATGCGTCTCCTGAAAATAGCCGCTGCCAATTTCGCTGGAAGGAATGTGCGCGGCAATCGCCAGGACCGGCACATTGTTACGATGGCAGTCAAACAGCCCGTTAATCAGGTGCAGGTTACCGGGACCACAGGAGCCGGCGCAGACCGCCAGCTCGCCGCTGATTTGCGCTTCTGCACCGGCGGCAAACGCGGCCACCTCTTCATGTCGCGTTGGCATCCATTCAATCGTACCCATGCGATTCAGGCTGTCACTCAGGCCGTTAAGCGAATCACCGGTTACGCCCCAGATACGTTTTACACCTGCGCTCTCCAGCGTTTGCGCCAGCAGGGCGGCCACAGTTTGTTTCATCATTTGCTCCTTTCTGATGAGGGGCCATCTATGCTGATGGCAAAAATATGTCAGTCAGAAAGCGTAGACGAAGCCGCTGCGCGCCAGCCGTGAAAAAGTGCGCTGCAGACCCGTCAGGCGGAAAAAAAGGCGATCAGCACCGGGGCCAGCAGGCTCATAATAAAGCCGTGTACGATGGCTGCAGGGACGATCTCCATGCCGCCGGCGCGCTGCAGAATCGGCAGGGTGAAATCCATGGAGGTGGCACCACTCAGGCCCAGCGTCATGCTGCGGTGCCGGGTAATAAGCAGCGGGATCAGCATAATTGTGATCAGCTCACGCAGCAGATCGTTAAAGAACGCTGCGCTACCGATAACCGGACCGAACGCGTCCGTCATCAGAATGCCGGAAAGCGAATACCAGCCAAAGCCGCTGGCCAGCGCGAGGCCGGTTTTTAGCGGTAATCCAAGGCAGACAGCGGCCAGCGCGCCTCCGGCCAGTGCGCCAGCCAGTGACACGGCCGCCACCAGCGCACCGCGCCGGTTAAGCGTAATCTGCCGCAGCGTCATGCCGCTGCTGCGCAGCTGAACGCCCACCAGAAACAGCATCAGGATCAGGGCATATTCGCTGACGGTGGCCGCATGGCGCAGTGGAGCCCACTGCGTCAGTCCGAGCAGAAACCCGCCCAGCACCGAGCCGCACAGCTTGAGTGAGTCCAGCGCCATCGCGAGACGCGACGGCAGCGCCTGCGCTTTATGCTGATGCCGCCACGGCAGACGCTGCTCAAGCAGCCAGAACGCCAGCAGCGAACAGGCGAGAACTGAGAGAGCAGAGATAAAAGCGGTGTAAAAAATGGTGAGCAAATTTGTGCTGAGATTATCAAGAAATGCCAGGCTTACGCCCATAAAAAACAGAATGATATAGACCAGCGCACTGAGCAGCCGCGCCACCGCGCGTAGCAGTGCCGGCTGCTGCAGATGCAGCAGATAACCGGCAATCAGCGGCAGCAGAATAATCATCAGACCATACATAGCGAACATCCGTCCGTGGGAAAAGGACGCCACGCTAATCAAAAAAGCGCACGCTGTAAATCACCGTCTGCCGATAATCTGCGCCTTGACCCATACGCCACCGTACATCATGCTCAGGCAACCTCTGTACAGGATAATCCTATGATTCTGGATCATATTGATATCAGCGGCTTTCGCGGCATTAACCAGCTCTCGCTGCCGCTTACAATGACGAATCTTCTGATAGGTGAAAACGCCTGGGGCAAGTCAAGCCTGCTGGACGCGTTCTCACTCATGCTGGATCCGGCCAGCGCGCACGCCACCCTCAGCGAAGAGGATTTCCATTTTCCCGCCGCGGCCCCCGCGGCACGCTGGCGCACGCTACAGATAGTGATACGCTTTCGCGCCCGTGAAGCAGAGGCGCAAAATGCCCTGCTGCAGCCTTTCTGGCAGCATGATGAGCAGGGGGCTTATCTGCGTTTCAGTCTGCGGGCTACCTGCAAAGCGGACGGCGTAAAAAGCAGCTGGCGTTTTATTGACGCGCGTAATCAGCTGCTGGCAGCGGAGTCTACGGCGGCGGCGATAAGCTGGCTGCGGCAGCACCATCCGGTGCTGCGTTTACGCGACGCGCGGTTCGGACAGCGCCATCGGACGCATGAACCGGGCGGCGAGGGCCGGGATCCGGGTCTGCAGGCGCTGCAGAGCGTGTTACAGCAGCTCAATCGCGCGGCTGGCGGCCGGGCGGTGAGCGATGAAGTGCTGCTGCAGGGCGTACAGACCATGCAGCAGCTGATGGCGCACTATTTCCTCGTTCAGCAACCCGGCGTCAGTCACCCGCGAATGGCACCAGAACTGCGCGACGGCAGCGCAGGCTGGCAGGCGCTGGATGCGCTTAACCGGCTGCTGGCGGGCACCAATGCAGAGCATCGTCGCGAGGTGCAGCTGCGGCTGCTGGCACTGCTGCCGGGCAGCAATGCGCTGCCAGACGGCGCACAGCCTGTTCTGCTGGTCGAAGATCCTGAAACCCGGCTGCACCCGATAATGCTTTCGGTTACCTGGAATTTACTGACGCTGCTGCCGCTGCAGCGGCTGGTTACCACTAATTCCGGTGAACTGGTTTCCCAGACGCCGCTGGAAAATCTCTGCCGTCTGGTGCGCGAAGCGAGCCGCGTAGCGGCATGGCGTATCGGCGAAGCGGGGCTGAGCGCAGAGGATCATCGCCGCATCGCGTTTCATATTCGCGTTAATCGACCCGCCGCGCTGTTTGCCCGCTGCTGGCTGCTGGTAGAGGGCGAGACGGAGGTGTGGATCGTCAACGAGCTGGCGCGACAGCAGGGCGATCATTTTGCCGCAGAAGGGATCCGGGTGATCGAGTTTGCCCAGGCTGGCCTGAAGCCGCTGCTGAAGTTTGCCCGGCGTATGGGAATTGCCTGGCACGTATTGACCGATGGCGATGAAGCAGGAAAGAAATATGCGGCGACCACCCGCAGCCAGCTGCTGGACCACGAAAAGGAAGAGGTGCACCTGACGCAGTTTCCGGCCGCTGATATTGAACACTTTCTCTATCAGCACGGATTCCGCGCGGTTTATCATCAGATGGCGCACCTGCCGTTAAACATTGCGATGACGCCACGGCGTATTATTACGCAGGCGATCCATCACAGCTCCAAGCCTGAGCTGGCCATTGCCGTGGCGCTGGCGGCCGGGGAGCGTGGCCCGCAGGCGATTCCGCCGCTGTTCAGAGAGCTTTTTAATCAGATAAAAATGCTGGCACAGCGACGTGCAGGATAGGATGAAAAGTAAAATGCCAGCGTTACCGGCTGGCATTTCAGGGGCGGAGTAGTCAGAATAACCGCGCGCTGCGCCGGTCAGGAAAGCAGCGACGCCTCACAGGGGACAATCAGACTGGCATGGTTGCCTTTTGGCCCTTCGTGAACATCAAACTGAACGTGCTGACCCGCTTTAAGCGTTCTGTAACCCTCCATCTGAATGGTGGAGTAGTGCGCAAAGATGTCATCGCCACCGCCAACCGGACAAATAAAGCCGAAGCCCTTGGCGTTGTTGAACCATTTAACAGTACCCGTCTCCATGCTTTTACTTCCCTCGCAAGACATTCTGATAAGTAGGTGAGGTCATCGCAGCTGTGAGTCGAGGTTGTTTAAAACTCAATCAGCTTGTGCATGTAGAATGTAGAGAAACGGACCTTATCGTCAAGCAATCGGCCCGGATGCATGGGCAGAAAATCACCAAAATTTGAGGCAGTTAACGCTATTGAGAATTTTGTGATACAGGTCGCGCATCTGCTTTTCGTACCGATAGCAGCGATAGCAAACCCGCCTTGACAGACGTGTTAAACTTCAGGTTAGTGCAGGCTAAAATGCATGACCGCAACGCAGAATTCCAATGGACGATTATGGCAAACACAAACGACTGGCTTAATTTTGAACACCTGGCCGAAGACAAAGTACGTGAAGGGTTAAAGCCGCCTTCAATGTATAAAGTCATCCTGAATAATGACGATTATACACCTATGGAATTTGTTATTGACGTTCTGCAAAAGTTCTTTTCTTATGATATTGAACGCGCCACGCAACTGATGCTGAAAGTTCACTATCATGGAAAGGCAGTCTGCGGTGTTTTCACCGCTGAAGTAGCAGAGACAAAAGCTGCGCAGGTGAACAACTATGCCAGAGAGAATCAACATCCTTTGCTGTGTACGCTGGAAAAAGCCTGAACCTGTCTCCATATAGGAAACAGGCAGTCAGAGCGATAATTGGGGGAGGTGCCAAATGCTCAATCAAGAACTGGAACTCAGTTTAAACATGGCTTTCGCCAGAGCGCGCGAGCACCGTCACGAGTTTATGACCGTCGAACATCTGTTACTGGCACTGCTCAGTAACCCGTCGGCCAGAGAGGCACTGGAAGCCTGTACGGTGGATATTGTGGCTCTGCGTCAGGAACTCGAAGCCTTCATCGAACAAACCACGCCGGTGCTGCCGGTCGGCGAAGCTGAGCGCGATACGCAACCTACGCTCAGCTTCCAGCGCGTGCTGCAGCGGGCGGTATTCCACGTTCAATCTTCCGGTCGCAGTGAAGTTGCAGGCGCCAATGTCCTGGTTGCCATTTTCAGCGAGCAGGAGTCGCAGGCGGCTTATCTGCTGCGCAAACATGAAATCAGCCGTCTCGATGTGGTGAATTTCATCTCTCACGGCACACGTAAAGATGAGCCCGGCCAGTCGCAGAATAACGCGGACAATCCGGTCAATGAAGAGCAGGCAGGCGGGGAGGAGCGTATGGAGAACTTCACCACCAATCTTAACCAGCTTGCTCGCGTTGGCGGTATCGACCCGCTTATCGGGCGTGAAAAAGAGCTGGAGCGCGCCGTGCAGGTGCTGTGCCGCCGGCGTAAAAACAATCCGCTGCTGGTGGGTGAATCGGGCGTAGGTAAAACCGCGATTGCTGAAGGGCTCGCCTGGCGTATTGTGCAGGGTGATGTACCTGAGGTGATGAAAGAGTGCACTATCTATTCACTGGATATCGGCTCTCTGCTGGCGGGCACCAAATATCGCGGCGATTTTGAAAAGCGCTTTAAAGCGCTGCTCAAACAGCTGGAGCAGGATAACAACAGCATCCTGTTTATTGATGAGATCCACACCATCATCGGTGCCGGTGCAGCATCGGGCGGGCAGGTGGATGCCGCTAACCTGATTAAGCCACTGCTCTCCAGCGGTAAAATCCGCGTGATGGGTTCCACAACCTATCAGGAGTTCAGCAATATTTTCGAGAAAGATCGCGCACTGGCGCGCCGCTTCCAGAAAATTGATATTACTGAGCCTTCGGTTGAAGAGACCGTGCAGATCCTCAACGGACTGAAGCCGAAATATGAAGCGCATCATGACGTGCGTTATACCGCGAAGGCGGTGCGTGCCGCGGTAGAGCTGGCGGTCAAATATATCAACGATCGTCATCTGCCGGATAAAGCCATTGACGTCATCGATGAAGCGGGCGCGCGGGCGCGTCTCGTGCCGGTGAGCAAGCGTAAGAAAACCGTTAACGTATCCGATATTGAATCGGTTGTGGCACGGATTGCACGTATACCGGAACAGAGCGTATCGGCCACCGATCGCGATACGCTGAAAAACCTGGGCGACCGCCTGAAAATGCTGGTATTTGGCCAGGATAATGCGATTGAGGCACTGACCGAAGCGATTAAAATGAGTCGCGCTGGCCTGGGTCAGGATCGCAAGCCGGTAGGCTCCTTCCTGTTCGCCGGTCCGACCGGGGTAGGTAAAACAGAAGTCACCGTGCAGCTGGCGAAAGCACTGGGTATCGAACTGCTGCGTTTTGATATGTCGGAATATATGGAGCGCCATACGGTCAGCCGTCTGATTGGCGCACCTCCTGGCTATGTGGGCTTTGACCAGGGCGGTCTGTTAACGGATGCGGTGATCAAGCATCCGCACGCTGTGGTGCTGCTGGATGAAATTGAGAAAGCGCACCCGGATGTCTTTAACCTGCTGCTGCAGGTTATGGATAACGGTATGCTGACCGACAACAACGGGCGCAAAGCGGACTTCCGTAACGTGGTGCTGGTTATGACCACTAACGCCGGCGTACGCGAAACCGAACGTAAGTCAATCGGCCTGATTCAGCAGGATAACAGTACGGATGCGATGGAAGAGATCAAAAAGATCTTTACGCCAGAGTTCCGCAACCGTCTCGACAACATTATCTGGTTCCGTCACCTCTCTGCTGAGGTCATCCATCAGGTAGTCGATAAGTTTATTGTTGAACTGCAGGCGCAGCTGGATGCGAAAGGCGTCTCACTGGAAGTGAGCGACGACGCGCGCGACTGGCTGGCAGAAAAAGGCTACGATAAGGCGATGGGCGCGCGTCCAATGGCGCGTACGGTTCAGGAAAGCCTGAAAAAACCGCTGGCTAATGAACTGCTGTTTGGTTCGCTGGTGGATGGTGGCTCAGTGTCAGTGGCGCTGGATAAAGAAAAAAACCAGCTTACCTACCACTTCCTGAGCGCAGAGAAGCGCAAAACGGAAGGTACTGTGCACTAACGCCAGGGCAATAAAACAAAAGGCCGGATAATTATCCGGCCTTTTTTTTGCGGCTGGAAACTTAACCAGCCCGCGACGTGTGCAGCAGCTTAGCGACTGCGGAAGACAATGCGGCCTTTGCTCAGGTCGTACGGGGTCAACTCTACAGTGACTTTGTCACCCGTCAGGATGCGGATATAGTTTTTGCGCATTTTACCGGAGATATGAGCGGTAACCACGTGCCCGTTTTCAAGCTCTACGCGGAACATGGTGTTAGGTAACGTATCCAGTACGGTACCCTGCATTTCAATATTGTCTTCTTTGGCCATCGAATCCTCTGGGTGAACTACCAAACTGTTGAACCGGCAAGATAATGCCGAATTCCATGATTTATGTAAAGAAACGTTGGCTGTTTTTGCCAACGCTTCGCCGTGCGTCGCGCTGTCGCGCGTGCAGTACGGATAAATTCGGGTGTTGTTGACGTCTGCGGGGGATTAGCGGGCTAAGAATCTGCAGCAACCGGCCCGGCAGGGGCGGATGAAACAGTTTCAGGAAACAGGTGAGATTCCCAGCCTGGCAATTCCGGATCGCCACAGCGAAGCGCGGACGACATACCAAACTCGCTTATTGTATCACTTTTATGTGGATTTGTGTGCAAAACATCTGCGGACAGGGCTAAAAAAGGGTCTGTGTCTGCCAGCACCCTTCAGCAACCGGCTGCCACGCCAGCTTTTTTAGCTCCTGCAGATAGTCAGCGCGTGGAATTTCCGTTGCGCCAAGCGATGCCGTATGGGGATTGAGCACCTGACAATCGATAAGCCTGCCCTGATGAGCCCGGAAGTGTTGCGAAAATACCCACAGCGCGGTTTTCGAGGCGTTTTCCTGTCGGCTGAACATCGATTCTCCGCAGAACATCTGGCCGAGCGCCAGACCGTACATACCCCCGACCAGGCTGTTTTTATGCCACACTTCAATAGAGTGCGCATGCCCCAGTTCATACAGGCGCAGCCAGGCGCGCTTGACCTCAAAGGTGATCCAGGTTCCCTCCTGACGTCCGGTCGCGCAGCCTTCAAGTACTTGTGCAAAGGCGTGGTTCATGGTCACGCGATAGGGAGAGCGACGGTGAAAACGCGCCATGCTCCGGCTGAGATGAAAGGCGTCTGGCATCAGCACGGCCCGCGGATCGGGTGACCACCAGAGAATCGGATCGCCGGGCGAAAACCAGGGGAAAATACCGTGCTGGTAGGCATTAATCAGACGTGCAGGCGAAAGATCGCCGCCCATAGCCAGCAAACCGTTTGGTTCGCGCAGCGCCATTTCCGGCGGCGGGAAGTGCAGTGAATCACGTGAAAGTTGTACCAGTCTCATGGCATCAGCTACTCAGAAGCGTCATCTCCAGACTATAACGCAAAGCGCTGACGGAAACGCCAGTAGCGACCCGCTTTTGAGATTAATTCGTCATGAGAACCTGATTCCACAATGGCGCCCTGATCCATTACGCAGATGCGATCCATCTTCTCCAGACCCTGCAGGCGATGTGTCACCACAATCAGCGTCTTACCCTTGCTGACCCGCAGCAGTAATTGCAGAATCTGCTGCTCGGTCGTGGCGTCCAGCCCTTCAGTGGGTTCATCCAGTAGCCAGAGATCGCCATTGTGCAGCAGGGCGCGGGCGATGGCCAGGCGCCGCAGTTCGCCGCCGGAAAGGGGTCTGCCGCCTTCACCCATCCAGCTATCCAGTCCGTCAGGCTGTTCAGCCAGAAAGCCGAGCCCGGCCTGCGCCAGAGCGGCAGTCAGCTCACTGTCACTGGCCGTGGGAAGCGCCAGTAAGAGGTTGTCCCGCAGCGTCTGGCTGAAAAGATGCACGCGCTGCGTCACCACGCTGATACGCTGCCGCAGACTGATCTCATCCCACTGTGCGAGCGGAGTGTCATTAAGCTGAATACTCCCGGCGGTGGCCTCCCGGCTGCGGGTGATAAGCGCCAGCAGGCTCGATTTACCGCAGCCGGTCGGACCGAGCAGAGCGATACGTTCGCCTTGCCGCAGCTGCAGTGAAAAATGCGCTAATACCGGCTCCGGGCGCTGCGGATAGCTAAATGAAACGTTATCCAGCGTGAGGCTAATACCCGGCGCCGTATCCTGCATGGCTGACGGAAAATGGATGGCAGGCGGCTGGTCGATAATCTCCTGCACGCGCCGTGCAGCGCTGCTGACCTGCGCCAGCGGCAGAAAAGCGCCGGCAACCGGTGCCAGCGCTTCAAACGCTGCCAGGCCACAGAACAGAAACAGCGCAATCGTTGCGCCCCCGACAGAAGCAACTGACACCCACAGCAGCAGCGTTACGGTCAGACCGGCTATCAGCAGCAGCAGGCTCTGCGCAAACGCCTGCAGGTGATGCTGCTGTTGCTGCGCGTGCTGCCACTGCTGCTCTGTGCTGTCCAGCCGCTGACGCCAGGCCGTTGCTGCACCATAGATTTTTAGCTCAGCCTGAGCCATGAGCCAGCCGGCAAGCTGCAGCCGCCAGCTCGCCTGAGAACGGGCGATACGCGCGCCGGAAGCCTGACCAAAATAGCAGAAGAGGGCGGGCAGCAGCAGCAGGGTCAGCAGCATGCTGCCGCCTAAGAGCAGCGCCAGAGGCAGGCTGAGCAGAGAGAGACTGCAGGTTACGACGATAATGACCACTGCCGCACCGGCCAGGGGCGAAATAATACGCAGGTAGAGATGATCGAGCGTATCGACATCGCTGACAAAACGATTTAACAACTCGCCGTGACGAAAGCGCGACAGCTGCTCTGGTGCCAGCGCCATCAGGCGGCTGAAGGTGTAGACACGCAGATGCTGCAGCACCCGGAAAGTGGCGTCATGACTGACAAGACGCTCAAAATAACGCGCGGCGGTGCGTATAATCGCGGCACCGCGCACGCCTGCCGCCGGCAGCATATAGTTGAAGGTATAGAGTCCGGCCAGCCCTGCCAGTGAGGAGGCAGCCAGAAACCAGCCCGAGAGCGTAAGCAGGCTCACACTGGCAAGCAGGGTGAGGATAGCCAGCGCGATCCCCAATCCCAGGCGCCAGGGGTGCTGCCGGAACAGACGCAGAAAAGGCATTAATGAGCACACAGTGGAACCTCCTGCTGACGTTGCCGTATCATCTCCTGCAGCAGCCCGGGCTCACTGCTGAGCTGCTGCCAGCTTCCCTGCTGTACCAGCGCACCCTGCTGCATGACCCACACTTCATCCCACTGCGCCAGATCGTGCAGCTGGTGCGTAATCATTAACGTCGTCTGCTGCCGAGCTGCCTGGTTAAGCGCCTGCATGACGTGGTATTCACTGGTGCTGTCCAGGCCTGAACCCGGTTCATCCAGCAGCAGCAGTTTTGCCGGCTTCAGCAGCGCGCGGGCAACCGCAATCCGCTGTGCCTGACCAACGGAAAGCCCGACACCGTCCTCGCCAGTCGGCGTATCCAGTCCCAGCGGCAGGCTCGCCAGAAATGCGCTTACGCCAGCCTGGACTAATACAGCCTGTAGTCTGCTCTCCTCAACGGGGCGATCCGGCATCAGGTTATCGCGCAGCGTTTGTGCAGGCAGCTGCGGATTCTGTCCCACCCAGGCAAGTTGCCGCTGCCATCCTGCACGATCGATATGACGCAGATCCACGCCATTGGCCCGCAGCACGCCCTGCCAGGGCAGAAAACCGAGCAGCGCGTTCATCAGCACGGTTTTGCCTGCGCCGCTTTCACCGACCAGCGCGACCCGGCAGCCTGCGCGCAGGGTAAAATTAAGCGGCTGCGTCAGCGCGTGGCCGCCAGGACTCATTACCACCAGATTCTCTGCGGTCAGCATCAGGGGAGCCTCGTCACACCACGGGCGAACCGGCTCCTGTGGCCGGGCGTCGGGGGTCGCCTGCAGGAATGTTTCCAGCGCATCTGCTGCGCCTGCCGCCTGCGCTTTGGCGTGATAAAAGGTACCCAGATCGCGCAGTGGCTGGAAAAACTCCGGCGCAAGGATTAGCGCGAGAAAGCCGGCAAACAGCGTTATGCCGGTACCGTAATGGCCAAAATCAAATTCGCCAAGGTAAGAAAAGCCAAAATAGACGGCGACAACGGCAATCGCCAGCGAGGCGAAAAATTCCAGCACCGCCGACGAGAGAAAAGCGAGGCGCAGTACTTCCATTGTCCGCTGCCGAAAGCTATCGGTGCTGGCGGCAATAGCCTGTTTCTCAGCCGCTGCACGGTGAAACAGCCGCAGCGTGTCGCGTCCGCGCAGACGATCGTAAAAATCGCCGCTCAGGCGCGATAGCGCAAGAAAGTTACGCCGGCTGGCATCCGCTGCGCCCATGCCCACCAGCGCCATAAACAGCGGGATCAGCGGAGCCGTGACCAGCAGAATCAGCCCTGCAGCCCAGTTAACGGGAAACACAGCTACCAAAATTGCGCAGGGAATAGCAACCGCCAGCGTCATCTGTGGCAGATAACGCGCATAATATTCCTGCAGCTGTTCAATCTGCTCAAGCAGCAGCGTTGACCAGCTGCCGGCAGGTCTGCCCTGTATCCAGGCCGGTCCGAGCGCATCGATGCGATCAAGCAGCTGGCGCCGCAGCGCCCGCCGGATGGCGAGACCGGCGCGGAAGCCTGCCATCTCCCGGCCATAGTTAAAGCCGGCACGCAATAGAAAACAGAACAGCAACAGCAGAAACTGAGTGACCAGCGACGAGCGGGGCCGATCGGAGACGACCAGCTGCTGCAGTAGCGTAGCCATCAGCCACGCCTGGGCGATAAGGACGAGTGCGGAGGCAAAGCCGCATAGCGCAGCCAGCCGCAGGGCGGTAGCGCCGGAAGCTCGCTGCTGCCGTAACCAGCTCAGCAGGCGCTTTTGCCGTGATCTATTCATACTGTCGTCTGCTCTTCTGAAACAAAGCGAAAACCGGATAAAGTATCCGGTTATTGCGGTCGGCAGCACTTTAGCACGCGGTACATAAAAAAGGCGACCTGAACAGGCCGCCTCACTATGATTATGATCAGGTTATTAACACATTACCGATCGGTTTTAACCAGACCATCCAGATAGCGCTCTGCATCCAGCGCTGCCATACAGCCGGTACCGGCAGAGGTGATCGCCTGACGATAAGTGTGATCCATCACATCGCCTGCGGCAAAGACGCCCGGAATACTGGTCTGCGTGGCGTTACCGTGCAGGCCGGACTGCACCTTAATATAGCCATTCTCCAGCGCGAGCTGGCCCTCAAAAATGGCGGTGTTTGGACTGTGGCCAATGGCGACAAACAGGCCTGCGACCTCAAGCGATTCTGCAGGCTCACCGTTAGTTGCCAGCAGCTTCACGCCGGTCACACCCATTTGGTCACCGGTCACTTCTTCCAGCGTGCGATGCGTATGCAGCACAATATTGCCGCTGCGCACTTTTTCCATCAGCCGGTCGATCAGAATCTTCTCTGCGCGGAAGGTGTCGCGGCGGTGGATCAGGTGTACCTCAGACGCGATGTTGGCAAGGTACAGCGCCTCTTCAACAGCAGTATTGCCTCCACCGATCACCGCAACTTTCTGGTTGCGATAGAAAAACCCGTCGCAGGTCGCACAGGCAGAGACGCCACGGCCCTTAAATGCCTCTTCAGAAGGCAGACCCAGATAGCGTGCAGATGCACCCGTCGCAATAATCAGGGCGTCCGCCGTATATTCACCGCTGTCACCGGTCAGACGAAAAGGGCGCTGCTGCAGGTCAACGGTATGAATATGATCGAACAGAATTTCGGTGTTGAATTTTTCGGCATGCGCATGCATACGCTCCATCAGCGACGGCCCGGTCAGGTCATGCGGGTCGCCTGGCCAGTTTTCAACTTCGGTGGTCGTCGTAAGCTGGCCGCCCTTTTCCAGACCGGTAACCAGAACCGGATTCAGGTTAGCGCGTGCCGCATAAACTGCAGCGGTATAACCGGCTGGGCCTGAGCCCAGAATAAGCAGTTTGCTGTGTTTGGCCGTACTCATGCATTCCTCAGTGTGTTTCTGACAACAGTGATTTTGATTGTAGGGAAATTAGGACAGCAAAAAAAGCTTTGCACCATTTTGTTAGCAATTGCTGCAAGCGGCGTAGACGATGAAACGCATCTTTGCTGCAGCGTTGCGCTAAAAGAGTGCATTCTGAGTAAATAAAAGGCATCACCACCCTGAAAATATCATTTAAAAACAGGGCTCCAGCACGGTATCTGGCATCTTGTACTGAATTTAGATGTTTTACTTTGACAATCGCCTGCGCATTTGCGAAAACATTGGAAGAAGCAGAGAGTCTCTGGCGGTTCAGAACGGTAATTCATTGCTGTTTTGCGCGGTGGCGTCAGAAAATCTCAGCCTGACATTGGTAATGACGCATGATGTGGACAGACAGCATGCGTCATACGGATGGTGCGCGACTGCACAGGCTTATGGTCTTCAATCAGTAAGGCCCTGAAATACGCATTTTTCAGGGTTGTGGCAGGCATAGGGAAGGAATTAAGAGAGACAATAATAATGGTAGACAATAAAAAGCGCCCCGGAAAAGATCTGGATCGTATCGACAGAAATATCCTGAATGAACTGCAAAAAGATGGCCGTATCTCCAATGTTGAGCTTTCCAAGCGCGTAGGCCTTTCGCCAACGCCATGCCTTGAGCGTGTTCGCCGTCTGGAGCGACAGGGCTTTATCCTTGGCTACACCGCTCAGCTCAACCCGCACTACCTTGATGCATCTCTGCTGGTGTTTGTTGAGATTACTCTGAATCGCGGTGCCCCTGACGTGTTTGAGCAATTTAACGCCGCAGTGCAAAAACTTGAGGAAACTCAAGAGTGTCACCTCGTTTCCGGTGACTTTGACTATCTGCTGAAAACCCGCGTGCCTGATATGTCTGCCTATCGTAAACTGCTGGGAGAAACCTTGCTGCGCCTGCCAGGCGTAAACGACACCCGTACCTATGTCGTGATGGAAGAGGTGAAACAGAGTAACCGGCTGGTTATTAAAACCCGCTAACGCAGGGAAGGTGCAAAGCGTGCAGGATTTAGGTACACTCCTGTGAATTCATACAGGACCAGCGTCGGGCTCTTCCGGCGCTGTTGCCTTCTTATTTTACAGGCACCTGGAGAGTTCTCTTGAGCCAGGAATACACAGAAGATAAAGATGTTTCGTTACAATCGCTGAGCAGTGGACGTCGTCTGCTCGAGGCGTTGCTCATCCTTGTAGCCTTGTTCGCCATCTATCTGATGGTGTCACTGGTCAGTTTTAACCCTTCCGATCCCAGCTGGTCTCAGACCGCATGGCATGAACCTATCCACAATATCGGGGGTAGCCCAGGCGCCTGGCTGGCAGATACTTTGCTGTTTATCTTTGGCGTGATGGCCTATGCCATTCCACCCGTTATTCTGGGACTGTGCTGGATCACTTTCCGGCAGCGCGATCGGCAGGATTATATCGACTATTTTGCCGTTGGATTGCGTCTGATAGGCGTGCTGGCACTGGTGGTGACCACCTGCGGACTGGCTGCGCTGAACGTTGATGATATCTGGTACTTTGCCTCAGGCGGGGTGATCGGCAGTCTGGTCAGTAATGCCATGGCGCCGTGGCTGCATGGTGCAACCGGCACGCTGACGCTGCTCTGTATCTGGGCCGCAGGTATCACGCTCTATACCGGCTGGTCATGGCTCGCTATCGCTGAAAAAATCGGGAGCGTGGTAATGGGCGTGCTGACTTTTGCCAGCAACCGCTCTCGTCATGACGATCGCTGGGAAGAGGATGAGTATGAAGAGGAAGCGGATGTCCCATTGCGTCCGGTTGTAGCGTCTCAGGCTGCGGACGAAGAAGATGTTCTGCTGGCTGCGCCGCGCGCGCCTGCGCCTGCACTCTCTGCTGAGCTGGCCAGCGAACCGCTGCTGGCCAAAGCGTCCAGCGCAACCGCTGCGGCGCTTTCTGCAGTCAGTGAAGCTGCCCGTCAGGCACCGCCCGCTTCGGCTGCCGTAGCAGAACCTGCACTGACAGCGGAGCCGGCAGTTACGCAGGCTGCGGCTGCCGTACCGCAACCGGTCACATCTACACAGGCTGCCGTGCCGCAACCGGTTACATCTCAACCGGTTGTGACCGCCACGCCAGCACCGCAGACGCCACCGCTTTATCATTTTGAACTGCCGGCAGAGCCTGTCGCGTCGCCTGCTGCACCGGATGAAGAGGGTCCGCGCATGGGTGACTGGCAAAGTGCCGATCGCTTCTCTGCTGCCGCCCCTGCATTCACGGCCGCCGCGGCCACAGGTGCTGCTACCGCTGCCGTACAGCGTGCGGAAGCGTCGCTGTCGCCTGTTTTTGACATTGTGCCTGAGCGCGATCGCAACCCGCAGGTAAAACAGGGGATTGGTCCGGAGCTGCCGCGTCCTAACAAAGTTAAACTGCCCACCCGACGTGAACTCGCTTCTTATGGAATCAAACTGCCTTCACAGCGTATGGCAGAGGAGAAAGCGCGCGAAGAAGCAGAGCAGCAACAGCCCGACGTGAGTGCCACGCTGCATCAGCCGCAGTATGAGGAAGAGGCTACGCTTCAGGAAGCGCAGCTGCGTGATGCATTCCAGTCACAGCAGCAGCAGCGCTATGGTGAAAGCTGGGAGTCGCATACTGAAGAGGACGATCAGGAAGCGCAGCATCAGGCGCAGCTGGCGAGCCAGTTTGCGGCGCAGCAGCAGCAGCGCTACAGCGCACCGCAGGAAGAAAAAGCGCCGGTGTTTAATCTGGATACCTCAGCTGCTTTTGACTTCTCGCCGATGAAAGATCTGGTTGATGATACGCCGAGTGAACCGCTGTTTACTATTGCGGCAATGCCGGAGCCTGAAGCGCAGTGGCAGCAGCCAGCTTCACCGGCAGCAGAACCAGACGCACAGTGGCAGCAGCCAGCCGCACCGGCAGCAGAACCAGACGCACAGTGGCAGCAGCCAGCCGCACCGGCAGCCGAACCAGCCGCGCAGTGGCAGCAGCCAGCCGCACCGGCAGCGGAACCAGCCGCAGAGTGGCAGCAGCCAGCTGCACCTGCTGTGGAACCAGCCGCGCAGTGGCAGCAGCCAGCCGCACCGGCAGCAGAACCAGCCGCAGAGTGGCAGCAGCCAGCTGCACCGGCAGCAGAGCCTGCCGCAGCACCGGCCGTACCGGCGCAGGATAGTCTGTTTCATCCTTTCCTGGTGCGTCATGAACGACCGCTGGAAAAACCGTCCACGCCGCTTCCGGTACTTGAGCTGCTGACGGCTCCTCCGGAAGAAGAAGAGCCGGTGGATATGTTTGCTCTGGAACAGACGGCGCGCCTGGTAGAAGCGCGTCTGGCTGACTACCGGGTAAAAGCGGAAGTGGTAGGGATCTCTCCGGGTCCGGTGATCACCCGCTTTGAGCTCGATCTGGCGCCGGGCGTTAAAGCGGCGAGGATCTCAAACCTTTCCCGCGATCTGGCGCGTTCACTATCAGCCGTGGCAGTGCGTGTGGTAGAGGTGATCCCCGGTAAACCTTACGTTGGACTTGAGCTGCCGAACAAACATCGTCAGACGGTCTATCTGCGTGAAGTGCTGGATTGCGATAAGTTCCGCGATAATCCTTCTCCTTTGTCAGTGGTGCTGGGTAAAGATATCTCCGGACAGCCTGTTGTCGCCGATCTGGCAAAAATGCCACACCTGCTGGTTGCCGGTACCACCGGTTCCGGTAAGTCGGTTGGCGTTAACACCATGATCATCAGTATGCTCTATAAAGCGACCCCGGAAGAGGTGCGCTTTATCATGATCGACCCGAAAATGCTTGAGCTGTCAGTTTATGAAGGGATCCCGCACCTGCTTACCGAGGTGGTCACCGACATGAAAGACGCTGCTAACGCGCTGCGCTGGAGCGTGGTGGAGATGGAGCGTCGCTACAAACTGATGTCTGCGCTGGGCGTACGTAACCTCGCCGGTTATAACGAAAAAATTGAGCAGGCTGCGGCGATGGGCCGTCCGATTCCCGATCCGTTCTGGAAGCCGGGTGACAGCATGGACATGACGCCGCCCGTACTCGAGAAGCTGCCCTATATCGTTGTGCTGGTGGATGAGTTTGCCGACCTGATGATGGCGGTGGGTAAAAAGGTAGAAGAGCTGATAGCGCGTCTGGCGCAGAAAGCGCGTGCTGCCGGTATTCACCTGGTGCTGGCAACCCAGCGTCCGTCGGTTGACGTGATTACCGGTCTGATTAAAGCCAACATTCCTACGCGTATCGCTTTTACGGTATCAAGTAAGATTGACTCGCGTACCATCCTCGATCAGGGCGGCGCAGAATCGCTGCTGGGAATGGGTGATATGCTCTATATGCCACCTAACTCCTCAATGCCGGTACGCGTGCACGGCGCATTCGTGCGCGATCAGGAAGTTCATGCTGTCGTGCAGGACTGGAAAGCGCGCGGACGCCCGCAGTATATCGACAGCATCACCGCGGGCGAGGAGAGCGAAGGCGGCGCAGGCGGGATGGATGGTGATGAAGAGCTCGATCCGCTATTCGATCAGGCCGTCTCCTTTGTGGTTGAGAAACGTCGCGCCTCTATCTCTGGTGTACAGCGTCAGTTCCGTATCGGCTATAACCGTGCGGCACGTATCATTGAGCAGATGGAAGCGCAGGGGATTGTTTCTGAGCCGGGCCATAACGGTAACCGCGAGGTGCTTTCGCCGCCGCCACATGAAATGTAACGCCGGCTGACAGCACAACTTTCCTGATGGGCCAGTTAACAACTGGCCCATTGTTTATCTGTTGCGCAATCCCCATATCTTTGGGACCTTTCGGCTTTTTCTTCTGTCGAAGAGACAATACGGCAACTACGTTTAATAGCAGTGAGTATCAGGAACAGTGAATAAGGAATCGAATCAGATGAAATTACGCGTTATTGCCTGTGGCCTGCTGGCCGGTTTTGTTTCAGCATCAGCGCTGGCGGATGCCTCCGGCGACCTGCAGCAGCGCCTGAACAAAGTAAACAGTTTCCATGCCAGCTTTAGCCAGAAAGTCACCGACGGCAGCGGTGCCAATGTGCAGGATGGTGAAGGCGAGCTGTGGGTTAAGCGTCCCAGCCTGTTTAACTGGCACATGACGGCGCCGGATGAGAGCGTTATTGTCTCCGACGGTAAAAACCTGTGGTTCTACAATCCGTTTGTTGAACAGGCCAGCGTGAGCCTGCTGCAGAATGCCACCAGCAATACGCCATTTATGCTTATTGCCCGCAATCAGCCCAGCGACTGGAAGCAGTACAACATCAAACAGCAGGGTGACAGCTTTGAGCTGACGCCAAAAAACAGCGACGGCAACCTGAAACAGTTCACCATCAACGTATCGTCATCGGGCACTATCAATCAGTTCAGCGCGGTTGAGCAGGATGGCCAGCGCAGCAGCTACCAGCTGAAGAGCCAGAAAAATGGTGCTATCAGTCCCGATAAATTTACCTTTACGCCACCAAAAGGGGTAACGGTAGACGACCAGCGTCAGTGAGGTTGAGTTGAGTAATCTCTCTCTGGATTTTGCCCCTTCAAATGCGTTTAAACCGCTGGCCGCCAGAATGCGGCCTACGACGCTTCAGGAGTATATCGGCCAGCAGCATCTGCTGGCCCCTGGCAAACCGCTGCCGCGGGCGATTGAAGCCGGGCAGCTGCACTCGATGATTCTGTGGGGACCGCCGGGCACCGGCAAGACCACGCTGGCAGAGATCATCGCGCACTACGGTAATGCTGATGTGGAACGCATCTCAGCGGTCACGTCAGGCGTAAAAGATATTCGTGAGGCAATTGAGCGCGCCCGGCAAAACCGCCACGCCGGCCGCCGCACTATCCTGTTTGTGGATGAGGTCCATCGCTTCAATAAAAGCCAGCAGGATGCCTTCCTGCCACATATCGAAGATGGCACCATCACATTTATCGGTGCTACCACGGAAAACCCTTCGTTTGAACTCAACTCTGCGCTGCTGTCGCGTGCGCGCGTCTATCTGCTCAAATCACTGACGACAGAGGAGATTGAGCAGGTGCTGACGCAGGCGATGGAAGACAGCACTCGCGGCTATGGTGACAGTGATATCGTGCTGCCTGACGCCACGCGCCGGATGATTGCCGAACTGGTAAGCGGTGACGCGCGCCGTGCGCTGAATACGCTGGAAATGATGGCGGATATGGCAGATGTCAGCGCGCAGGGCAAGCGGGAGCTGACGCCGCAGCTGCTGACCGAAGTGGCTGGCGAGCGTGCGGCGCGCTTTGATAACCAGGGCGATCGCTTTTACGATCTCATCTCGGCGCTGCACAAATCGGTGCGCGGCTCTGCGCCCGACGCGGCGCTCTACTGGTACGCCCGGATTATTACCGCCGGCGGGGATCCGCTCTATGTCGCACGGCGTCTGCTGGCTATCGCCTCGGAAGATGTCGGAAATGCCGATCCGCGCGCCATGCAGGTAGCCATTTCAGCCTGGGACTGCTTTACGCGCGTCGGGCCGGCAGAAGGCGAGCGTGCGATTGCGCAGGCGATTGTCTATCTGGCATGTGCGCCGAAAAGCAACGCAGTGTACACGGCTTTCAAAGCGGCGCTGCGCGATGCGCGCGAGCATCCTGATTACGATGTGCCGGATCATCTGCGTAATGCGCCGACAAAGCTGATGAAAGAGATGGGGCTGGGTAAAAGCTATCGCTATGCGCATGATGAACCCAACGCCTATGCGGCCGGCGAAGTCTTTTTCCCGCCGGAAATGCGCGATGTCCGCTATTACCATCCTGTGCCGCGCGGACTGGAAGGAAAGATCGGTGAAAAACTCGTCTGGCTGGCTGAGCAGGATGAAAATAGCCCGATAAAACGCTACCGCTGATAAACGCGTTACGGTAAGGTGAGTAAGGAATTCATTGCATTCCAGTGGGATGCAACCCCTCATTTTTCAATCAACCTTTTATTACACAGGATAAGCATGCTCGATCCCAATCTGCTGCGTAACGAGCCAGACGCAGTCGCAGAAAAACTGGCACGCCGGGGATTTAAACTGGATGTGGATACGCTGCGCTCCTTAGAAGAGCGCCGCAAAGTACTGCAGGTCGAAACCGAAAATCTGCAGGCTGAGCGTAATGCCCGATCCAAATCCATCGGCCAGGCAAAAGCCCGTGGGGAAGATATCGAGCCGCTGCGTCAGGAAGTGAATACGCTGGGTGAACGTCTGGATGCGGCAAAAGCGGAACTGGATGTGCTGCAAAATGAGATCCGCGATTTTGCGCTGGCGCTGCCCAATCTGCCAGCTGATGACGTTCCTCTGGGTAAAGATGACAGTGAGAATCTGGAAATCAGCCGCTGGGGCGAGCCGCGCCAGTTTGATTTCCCGGTAAAAGATCACGTAGAGCTGGGTGAATCTGTCAGGGGGCTCGATTTTGCCGCCGCTGTTAAACTGACCGGCTCTCGCTTTATCGTCATGCAGGGCCAGATTGCGCGTCTGCATCGCGCTCTGAGCCAGTTTATGATCGATCTGCACACGCAGGAACATGGCTACCTGGAAACCTATGTGCCGTATCTGGTTAACCACGATACGCTGTATGGCACCGGGCAGCTGCCAAAATTTGGCGAAGATCTGTTTCACACCAAACCGCTGGGTGAAGAAGCGGGTAGCAGCAACTATGCGCTGATCCCTACCGCGGAAGTGCCGCTGACCAATCTGGTGCGTGATGAAATCGTTGAAGAAGAGAGTTTGCCGATCAGGCTGACCGCACACACGCCCTGTTTCCGCTCTGAAGCGGGTTCATACGGCCGCGACACGCGCGGGCTGATCCGTATGCATCAGTTTGATAAAGTGGAAATGGTGCAGATTGTGGCGCCAGAAACCTCTATGGATGCGCTGGAAGCGCTGACCGGTCATGCGGAGAAAGTGCTGCAGCTGCTTAATCTGCCATACCGTAAAGTGCTGCTCTGCACCGGCGATATGGGCTTTGGCGCGGTTAAAACCTACGATCTCGAAGTCTGGCTGCCGGCGCAGGATACCTATCGTGAAATCTCTTCCTGCTCCAACATGTGGGATTTCCAGGCGCGTCGTATGCAGGCACGCTGCCGCAGCAAGAGCGATAAAAAGCCGCGTCTGCTGCACACGCTGAACGGATCGGGTCTGGCGGTGGGGCGTACGCTGGTCGCGGTTCTGGAAAACTATCAGCAGGCAGATGGTCGCATTGCCATACCGGACGTACTGCGTCCTTATATGGGCGGTCTGGAGTATATCGGCTGATTGTCCGCTGATTAAAAGAACCCGGCTCTGGCCGGGTTTTTTTATGGGCGATGCCGTGCGCAGCAATCCGATTTTGCGGCAAAGCTATCACAAATAAACGTTATCGAAGAGAAGCAGCGGTTAAGCGCTAAAAATCTGTAAATTCATAGCGATAGATTTTAATTCTGCTCTGGCGATGATGCTTCTAACCTCCTGAAGATAAAAAAAATAAATTGTTCAGCAGCAAATTGTGCGGTGCTGTTTTTCTGTTCGTTGACTTTCCATTTTCCAGTGGCAAACTGCGCGCAATTCTCGCTTCTTTCCATTGGTTCTATCCTTATGCTTACCTGGTCGCGCCCCGTCCTGCTGCTGCTCTGCGGCTTAATGCTGATGACGGTTTCTATCGCTGTGCTTAATACGCTGGTGCCGCTCTGGCTTGCCCATGAGCAGCTGCCTACCTGGCAGGTAGGGATGGCGAGTTCCGCCTATTACACCGGGAATCTGGCGGGTACGCTGCTGGCTGGCTGGCTGATTGCGCGCTACGGCTTTAATCGCTGCTTCTATTTCGCCAGCGTGCTGTTTGCTCTGGCGACGATGGGAATGGTGCTGCTGGAAGGCTTCTCCAGCTGGACGCTGCTGCGCTTCAGCGCCGGCGTGGGCTGCGCGCTGATCTGGGTAGTGGTTGAAAGCGCTCTGCTCTGCAGCGGTACGGTGCGTAACCGCGGTCAGCTGCTGGCTGCCTATATGATTGTCTATTATCTCGGTACGGTAGCCGGGCAGCTGCTGGTCAGCAGCGTGTCCACTGAACTGCTGCACGTGATCCCCTGGGTCACGGCACTGATTGTCTGCGCTATGCTGCCACTGCTTTTTGTGCAGGTGAGCACGGCCGGAGAGAGCGAAGAGGCGTCCACTACGCGTATCTGGAGCATGCTGCGCCGCCGCAGTTCACGTCTGGGCATCAATGGCTGCATCATCTCCGGCATTGTGCTGGGCTCGCTCTATGGACTGATGCCGCTCTATCTGTCGCATCGCGGTATGAGTGACGCCTCAGTAGGCTACTGGATGGCGCTGCTGGTGAGTTCCGGTATTATCGGACAGTGGCCCGTCGGGCGTCTGGCCGATCGCTTTGGACGCCTGATGGTCCTGCGCGTGCAGGTGTTTGTCGTGATCCTCGGCGCCGTGGCGATGCTGGGCGATACGGCGATGGCGCCGGCGCTGTTTGTGCTGGGGCTGGCAGGCTTTACGCTCTATCCGGTTGCCATGTCATGGGCCTGTGAAACCGTTGCGCACCATGAGCTGGTGGCGATGAATCAAGCGCTGCTGTTCAGCTATACCGTGGGCAGCCTGGTGGGGCCGGCAATGACTTCAATGCTGATGCAGCGTTACTCTGACCAGCTGCTGTTTGTGATGATTGCTGCGGTGGCACTGGTCTATCTGGTCATGCTGCTGCGCAAAGCCGATCATCATGCGACGCCGGTGGCGCACGCCTGACAGGTGTAAATATCAGAGAGCAGGTCGCGCGCGCGGGTTTTAGTACATCACGCTGTGCCCGTAGCCTGCCAGAATCGCTTTAATCCGCTCCATCGTCTCTCTGGCTGGTGGCCTGACGCCAGCCAGCTGGTACGTTTCCCCCATAGCCTCCCATTTATGCTTGCCCAGCTCGTGATAGGGAAGCAGCTCTATTTTTTCCACATTCTGCATGTCAGCGGTAAACCTGCCGAGGCGGTGTGCAGAGTCGTCATCATCTGAATAGCCCGGCACAACCACGTAGCGGATCCAGGTGCGTTTGTTTTTCTTCTGCAGGTAGCGGGCAAAATCGAGCGTGCGGTGATTGGAAACGCCGACCAGAATTTCATGGATCTCATCGTTAATCTGTTTCAGATCGAGCATCACTAAGTCGGTGACCTCCAGCAGCTCATCGATTACCGGATCGTAGCGCCGCACAAAGCCGTTGGTATCAAGGCAGGTGTGAATGCCCGCCTGCTTACAGGCGCGGAACCAGTCGCGCACAAATTCAGCCTGCAGAATCGCTTCTCCGCCGGAGGCGGTCACACCACCGCCTGACGCGTTCATATAATGGCGACAGGCGATCACATCCCGCATCAGCTCTTCAACCGTCGCTGTTTTACCTGCGTGAGTATCCCAGGTATCGCGATTATGGCAGTAGAGGCAGCGCATCAGGCAGCCCTGAAAAAAGGTGATAAAACGGATGCCAGGACCGTCAACGGTCCCGCAGGATTCAATAGAGTGAATGCGACCGACAGCAGACATAGCGATGGTTCTCCGGTTTGGTCTGTTTCAGGCAGCACAATCTCTGTTGTGCTCAGCAGGGAAGTCCGTTTTGCCAGCGTTCCCGCGTCAGCACGCTGGCAAAACGGATTCTGAAGCAGGGCTCCTGTCAGGGAGCCCTGTTTATCATCAGAGTGAGGCAGTGAAGGTCCGGGTGATCACATCCTGCTGCTGCTCCCGGGTCAGTGAGTTAAACCGTACCGCATAACCTGAAACGCGTATGGTGAGCTGCGGGTAATTTTCCGGATGCGCCATTGCGTCCAGCAGCATATCGCGATTCATGACGTTAACATTCAGATGCTGACCGCCTTCCAGCGCCGCTTCATGATGAAAATAGCCATCCATCAGGCCCGCCAGGTTCGATTTTCGTACCTCATCATTTTTGCCGAGCGCGTTGGGCACGATAGAGAAGGTGTAGGAGATACCATCTTTTGCATAGGCAAACGGCAGTTTAGCCACCGAGGTCAGCGAAGCCACGGCACCTTTTTGATCGCGTCCGTGCATCGGGTTAGCCCCCGGACCAAACGGCGCGCCGGCGCGGCGGCCATCCGGGGTATTACCGGTTTTTTTACCGTATACCACATTTGAGGTAATGGTCAGCACGGACTGGGTCGGCACGGCATTACGATAGGTTTGCAGCTGCTGAATTTTCTTCATAAACCGCTCTACCAGGTCACAGGCCAGATCGTCTACGCGCGGGTCGTTATTACCAAATTGCGGATAGTCGCCCTCAATCTCAAAGTCGGTGGCCAGCCCATCCGCATCACGCACCGGTTTTACCCGTGCATATTTGATGGCGGAGAGGGAGTCCGCTGCCACTGATAGCCCGGCAATACCACACGCCATGGTGCGATAAACGTCGCGATCGTGCAGCGCCATCAGCGCAGCTTCATAGCTGTATTTATCATGCATGAAGTGGATAATGTTCAGCGCGGTGACATACTGCTTCGCCAGCCAGTCCATAAAGTGATCCATACGCGCCATGACCGTGTCAAAGTCGAGTACTTCATCAGTAATCGGCGCTTCTTTCGGTCCGACCTGCATTTTGAGTTTTTCATCAACCCCGCCATTGATAGCGTACAGCAGCGTTTTAGCCAGGTTGGCGCGTGCGCCAAAGAACTGCATCTGCTTGCCGACAATCATCGGGCTGACGCAGCAGGCGATAGCGTAGTCGTCATTATCAAAGTCAGGACGCATCAGATCGTCATTTTCATACTGCAGCGACGAGGTATCGATGGAGACTTTAGCCGCATATTTCTTAAAGTTGAGCGGCAGCTTCTCGGACCAGAGAATGGTCATATTGGGTTCAGGAGAGGGACCCATGGTGTACAGCGTGTTCAGGAAGCGGAACGTATTTTTGGTCACCAGGGTGCGCCCGTCAACGCCCATACCAGCGAGTGATTCGGTCGCCCAGATAGGGTCGCCTGAGAAGAGCTCATCATATTCCGGCGTGCGCAGGAAACGCACCATGCGCAGCTTCATGACCAGATGGTCTATCAGCTCCTGCGCCTGCTCTTCGGTGAGCCTGCCAGCCTGCATATCACGTTCAATATAGATATCGAGGAAAGTAGACACGCGGCCAAACGACATGGCGGCACCGTTTTGCGATTTTACTGCCGCCAGATAACCAAAGTAGGTCCACTGTACCGCTTCCTGTGCGGTGGTAGCCGGCAGCGAGATATTACAATCATATTTTGCCGCCATCGCTTTGATCTGGCCCAGCGCGCGATGCTGTTCAGCGATCTCCTCGCGCAGGCGAATAGTGGCTTCCAGATCCACGCCGTTTTCCATATCGTGCTGCAGCGATGTGAACTGCGCCACTTTGTCCTGCATCAGATAGTCAATGCCGTAGAGCGCAACGCGACGGTAATCGCCGATGATACGACCACGGCCGTAGGCGTCAGGCAGGCCGGTCAGGACGCCTGATTTACGGCAGCGCAGAATATCGGGCGTATAGACATCAAATACCCCCTGGTTATGGGTTTTACGGTAATCCGTAAAGATTTTTTTCAGCGCCGGATCGAGTTCGCGCCCATAGACCTTACAAGAGCCTTCCACCATTTTGATGCCGCCAAAAGGGATAATGGCGCGTTTCAGCGGTGCTTCAGTCTGCAGCCCAACGATGGTTTCCAGAGATTTATCGATATAACCTGCGTCGTGCGAGGTAATGGTTGAAGCCAGATCGGTATCAAAGTCCACCGGTGCATGCGTGCGGTTTTCAATTTTGATCCCTTCCAGCACGCGGTTCCACAGTGCCGTTGTGGCGGGGGTGGCACCTGCGAGAAATGCCTCATCGCCTTCATACGGCGTATAGTTTAGCTGGATAAAGTCGCGTACGTTAACGCGGGTTTGCCACTCGCCGGCCTTAAATCCTTTCCAGGCTGCTGCCATTTTTTCATTCAGTTCGGACATGATATACCTGCCTTATGTAAGGAGACTTTCTTGCCGGACGCATCGCTGCCCCCGGCCGCAATCACGCTGCCGGCGCGGAGCCGCGCAGATAAATAACCCAGTAAGTCAATCCAACCAGCACACCACCGCCAATAATATTGCCGAGCGTAACCGGGATCAGATTGTTGAAAACGAAGTCGCTGAGATTGAGTGCCGGAAACTGAGCGGCAGTGGCGCCGGTGAGCTGCCAGAATTCCGGTGCGGCAAAATCGCGGATCAGGATGGCCATCGGGATCAGAAACATGTTGGCGATGCTGTGCTCGAAGCCGCTGCCAACAAACATCGCCACCGGCAGAATCATGGCAATCATCTTGTCAGTCAGGCTGCGGCCGGAATAGCTCATCCAGACGGCCAGGCAGACCAGCAGATTGGCCAGCGTACCCAGCGCAACGGCCTGTATAAAACTGTGATGCATCTTGTGATCGGCGGTTTGCAGCAGATTAAGACCCCAGGCACCCCCGGCAACCATATGCTCACCCGCCAGCCAGATCAGCATGACGAAAAAGAGCGCGCCGCACAGATTACCGATGTAGACATTGAGCCAGTGACGGGCCAGCTGCAGCCAGCTGATACGCCCGCTGGCTTTAGCCACGACGATGAGCACCGTTGAGGTAAAAAGATCGGCCCCGCATACCACTACCAGCATCAGACCCAGTGAAAAGCAGATGCCCCCGATCAGCCTGGCTATGCCCCAGGGCAGCGGCGCGCTGCCGGTGGTTGCAGTGATATAGAACACAAATGCGATTGAGATAAAGACGCCGGCGGTAATGGCAAGGAAAAAGGTTGTCAGGGGATGTTTAGTCGCTTTATAGACACCCGCTTCTTCAGCAACTTTAGCCATTGCCGCAGGCAGTAAAGCATTAAAGGGGTTGTCAGCTTTCACGCTTACGCTCTCCGTAACAGGTCTGAGGAGATGCTAACAAAGCGGGTGAGCAGCGGAATTGATATGGATCATCTTTGAGCGGAAGAGGAGAAGGAATGCAGTGTTAAAATCATTTAAGCTAATGAATATATTATAAAAAAATAATTTTAAACTTTACATTATTATTTTAATCAGCATTTCATACGGTTAAAAAAACCGGTATGACCGCTTGGCCATACCGGTTTCAGATGCGTCAGCAAATCACGCTGGCGCAGCGGTTATGCAGCGGACCAGTAGCGACGTTTTGCCGCCTGCAGTTTTTCATAGGCTGCCAGCAGCGCCTGGTGGGCAGGCAGCGCATGGAGATCTTCATCAATGGCCTGCAGACCATAAAACGGCGCTTCACCGCTCAGCGCAGCGGATGCGGCATCAACCGCCGCCTGACCATACATCCGGACAAACGCACGATGATACTGCACCGGTTCACGCTCATCTTCCATGGCCAGCAGCAGCAGCGTCTGCAGACAGCGGTAGTAATTAGCACGCTCCGCGCTGAAAATAGACTGGTTGAACTCCATGGTCCACTCCGTCCAGATCAGCGCCTGATCGAGATCGCCTCCCGCCAGCGCCAGCATCGCTTTCAGCTCACCGATACGCAGCGTGTACCAGCCATTATCTTTACCGGTGGCAAGGCCCAGCAGCTCACGTACGCGGGTAAAGTCGTCATGACCCTCTTCATCCAGCTGTTCAATGAGTGCCAGATACTCCTCAGGTTGCCACTCACTGGCCGGCAGCGCCAGCAGGGTTTCACGCAGTGAAGCGCCCATATTGTTATTCGCCAGCAGCAGATCTTCAGCCGGATAGATATCAGACATGCCCGGTACGATAATGCGGCAGGCATACACGCCCAGATGTTCGTAATCTGCGATATAGACTTCTTTATCTTCCGCAGCGAAGATCGCCATCAGCGTAGCGAACTCCTCCTGAGTGGTGCCGGCAAAGCTCCAGTCTACAAACGGATAGTCTGCCTCATCTTTAAACATATCCCAGGAGATCAGGCCGCTGGAATCGATAAAGTGCGTCTCGAGGTTGGCATGTTCAGCCACTTCTTCATCGTCAAAAGTCGGTGGCGTAAAGACATCGAGATCCTTGAGACCCCGACCCTGCAGAAGTTCGGTAACGGTACGCTCCAGCGCGACACCAAAGTCAGGATGGGCACCAAATGAGGCGAAGCAGGTGCCATTGGCCGGATTGAACAGCACCACGCAGATAACCGGATAGTTGCCACCCAGAGAGGCGTCATAAGCGAAGACAGGAAAGCCTTCCGCTTCCAGTCGTCCGATAGCTTCAGTGACATCAGGATAACGCTGCATCACCTCAGCCGGAATTTCTGGCAGGCTGATAGATTCAGCGATAATACGGTTCTTAATATGACGCTCAAAAACCTCAGACAGCCCCTGTACGCGCGCTTCATTAGCAGTATTGCCTGCGGACATGCCGTTGGAGACATAGAGGTTGCCGATGATGTTCATCGGGATATAAACAGTCTGCTGATCGGACTGGCGCGTAAACGGCAGGCCGCAAATGCCGCGCTCTGTATTACCGGACTGCAGATCGATTAAATCAGCGGCGCTCAGGCTGTCGTCCGGATCGTAGAACTTACGCAGGCGCGCATCAAGAATGCCTTCAGGCAGGCTTTCATCAGCCGGCAGAGGAAACCACTTCTCATTGGGATAGTGAACAAAATCGCCATTCGCGATGGATTTGCCCAGCCAGAAGTCTGCGAAAAAGTAGTTGGTTGAGAGACGCTCAAAATATTCACCCAGCGCGGAAGCCAGCGCCGCTTTTTTACTCGCGCCCTTGCCATTGGTAAAGCAGAGCGGGCAATCGCGATCGCGAATATGTACGGACCAGACGTGCGGAACCGGATTCAGCCATGAAGCCTCTTCAATATTAAAACCCAGATCCTGCAGCTTCTGCTGGAAACGGGCGATGGAGTCTTCCAGCGCAGCATCTTTTCCTGGAATAAACGTTTGCGTCATAGTGGCGCTCTCTCAAGTCGATAAGGTGGGCGTAAAGCGCGCAATAATACGGGTTTTACCGCAGTGGCGCTATCATCGCCGGCATTTTCTCTCTGCATGACGCCGGTACGGACAGCAGCGGGCCGCTGCCGCGCAGGCCTGGTGCAGCCCGCCTCACAATATCCCGCAGTGCGTTACATTTGTAATATAAGCTGCGGCGGAGCGGGCGCCAGAAATGTGATCGCGGCCGGATAAATGATTGCAGCCGCCCGGAGGCAATGATAAAACCGGGGAGAGATTCATAACCGTTCAAGCTGAGAGTGGTGAGGGGACATGACGCAGGTTTACAATTTTAGCTCCGGCCCGGCAATGCTGCCGGTGGAAGTACTTCGTCGCGCAGAGCAGGAGCTGACCAACTGGCATGGTTTAGGCACGTCAGTGATGGAGATTAGCCACCGCAGTAAAGAGTTTATGGCCGTGGCGGAAGCGGCGGAACAGGATTTTCGCGATCTGCTTAAAATCCCGGCCAACTACAAAGTTTTATTCTGTCACGGTGGCGCTCGCGCGCAGTTTGCGGCTGTCCCGGGTAACCTGCTGGGTGAAGCGACCACTGCTGATTATATCGATGGCGGCTACTGGGCACACAGTGCAATTAAAGAAGCAGAAAAATATTGCACGCCAAACGCGATCGACATCAAAACCACGCTGGACGGCAAGCGCGCGCTGCTGCCGATGCGCGACTGGCAGCTGAGCGACAGTGCTGCTTACGTGCATTTCTGCCCTAACGAAACCATTGATGGTCTGGCGATTGATGAAGAGCCCGATTTTGGCGACAAAATTGTGGTTGCCGATCTCTCTTCTACCATTCTTTCCCGGCCGATCGACGTCAGCCGCTATGGCGTAATTTATGCCGGTGCGCAGAAAAATATTGGTCCGGCAGGACTGACGCTGGTGGTGGTACGTGAGGATCTACTGGGCAAAGCACAGCGCCATGTTCCTTCCATTCTTGACTACAGCGTGCTGGCAGAAAACGACTCAATGTTTAACACGCCGCCCACCTTCGCCTGGTATCTTTCTGGTCTGGTCTTTAAATGGCTGAAGGAGCAGGGCGGGATTGGTGAGATGGATAAGCTGAATCAGGCAAAGGCTGAACTGCTCTATGGCACCATTGATAACAGCAGTTTTTATCGTAATGAGGTTGCCAGCGCAAACCGCTCGCGTATGAATGTGCCGTTCCAGCTGGCGGATGCCTCACTTGATGCACTGTTCCTGGAAGAGTCGCTGAAAGCAGGCCTGCATGCGCTGAAGGGCCATCGTGTCGTAGGCGGTATGCGCGCGTCTATCTACAATGCCATGCCGCTGGAAGGCGTTAAGGCGCTGACTGAATTTATGACAGAGTTCGAGCGTCGCCACGGCTAATCTGTGTTTCACGCCAGCTTGTCTGGTATCAGGCCCCGTCACCAGACGGGGTTTCGTATTTTTGGAGATTTCGTTTCACATGCAGGACTCCCTCACTCTTCAACCGATTGCCCGCATCGACGGCACGGTCAACCTGCCGGGTTCAAAAAGCGTTTCAAACCGTGCCCTGCTGCTGGCCGCGCTGGCTAACGGCACAACGCGTCTGACTAACCTGCTGGACAGCGATGATGTAAAGCACATGCTTACTGCGCTGCAGGCGCTGGGCGTCAGCTATACGCTTTCTCCTGACCGCACCGTATGCGAAGTCACAGGCAACGGTGGCGCCCTTCATGCGCAACAGCCGCTGGAGCTGTTTCTCGGCAACGCGGGTACCGCTATGCGTCCACTGGCTGCTGCACTCTGCCTGGGCGATCACGACGTGGTGTTAACCGGTGAGCCGCGCATGAAAGAGCGTCCTATCGGTCACCTGGTCGATGCGCTACGTCAGGGCGGTGCCAGAATTGATTATCTGGAACAGAGTGATTACCCACCGCTGCGCCTGAATGGCGGATTCAGTGGCGGCGACGTTAGCGTAGACGGCAGCGTCTCCAGCCAGTTCCTGACTGCGCTGCTGATGACGGCACCGCTGGCGCAGCAGGATACCTGTATCACGATCAAAGGCGAGCTGGTCTCTAAACCGTACATCGATATCACGCTGCATCTGATGCGCTGCTTTGGCGTAGAGGTTGAAAACCAGAATTATCAGCGCTTCATTGTGAAAGGCCAGCAGCAGTACCAGTCACCGGGCGATTACCTGGTGGAAGGTGACGCTTCTTCAGCCTCCTATTTTCTCGCCGCAGCAGCTATTCGTGGCGGCACCGTACGGGTTACCGGCATTGGTCGCAACAGCGTACAGGGCGATATCCGCTTTGCTGACGTGCTGGAAAGCATGGGGGCGGTTATTGAGTGGGGGGATGACTACATCGCCTGTACGCGTGGTGAACTGAACGCCATCGACATGGATATGAACCACATTCCGGATGCCGCGATGACTATCGCGACGACGGCGCTGTTTGCGCAGGGCACAACGCTGATGCGTAATATTTACAACTGGCGCGTGAAAGAAACCGATCGGCTGGCGGCGATGGCAACTGAGCTGCGTAAAGTGGGTGCAGAAGTCGAAGAGGGCCGCGATTTTATCCGGATTACTCCGCCTGCGCAGCTCCGGCATGCGGATATCGGCACCTATAACGATCACCGCATGGCGATGTGCTTTTCTCTGGTCGCACTGTCCGATACGCCAGTGACAATTCTCGATCCAGGCTGCACGGCCAAAACGTTTCCGGACTATTTCCAGCAGCTGGCAAAAGTCAGCCACGCCTCCTGATAGCCCGATCCGGCGCGCTGGCGCCGGATCGCTTTGTACTTCGCTGGTCTTTCTGCACAGAAATTCATCTGAAAAAGCGCAAACTGTCACCGCTGTCGGTGTGCGGGGGTAACTAACCGGCCGCAGGCAGCGTATACTACTGCGCAATTCAGACGGTCTAAGAGACTGTTAATAAGCAGGCTGTAACAGGAGAGAACGATGACGGTAATCGCCCCGGTAATTACTATCGATGGCCCAAGCGGCGCAGGCAAAGGGACATTATGCAAAGCGATGGCGGAGTCATTGCAGTGGCACCTGCTCGATTCTGGCGCGATCTACCGCGTGCTGGCGCTCGCCGCGCTGCATCACCAGGTAGATATTGAATCCGAAGAGGCGCTGGTGCCTATGGCCGCTCATCTTGACGTGCGTTTTCTTTCGACTGACGGCGAGATGCAGGTGGTGCTGGAAGGTGAGGATGTGACCAGCGCGATCCGCACGCAGGAGGTAAGCAACACCGCCTCGCGCGTTGCAGCCTTTCCGCGCGTGCGCGAAGCGCTGCTGCGTCGCCAGCGCGCTTTCCGTGATGAACCTGGCCTGATTGCCGACGGGCGTGATATGGGCACGGTGGTTTTCCCCGATGCGCCAGTGAAGATTTTCCTTGATGCCAGCCCGGAAGAACGTGCTCAGCGACGTATGCTGCAGTTGCAGAAAAGCGGCATTGATGTTAACTTTGAGCGCCTTTTATCCGAGATAAAGGAACGCGACGACCGCGATCGTAATCGCGCTATCGCCCCTTTAGTGCCTGCCGCTGATGCTCTGGTGCTGGATTCAACCAGCATGTCGATTGAGCAGGTGATTGAGCAGGCACTTGATTACGCCCGGCAAAAACTGGGTGTATAATCTTTCGGTGACAGAATTGCTGTAACCCTGTACCACGGAACCGGTGCAGGGCATGTGAAACAACCCCATCCGACAGTGACGTCAGGTGGACGTTAAATTGAAGAATCCTAAGATTATCAATATGACTGAATCTTTTGCTCAACTCTTTGAAGAGTCCCTGAAAGAAATCGAAACCCGTCCGGGTTCCATTGTTCGTGGCGTTGTTGTCTCTATCGACAAAGACGTCGTGCTGGTTGATGCGGGTCTGAAATCTGAATCTGCAATTCCTGCAGAGCAGTTCAAGAACGCAGCTGGCGAACTGGAAATCCAGGTGGGCGACGAAGTTGACGTTGCTCTGGACGCAGTAGAAGACGGCTTCGGTGAAACCCTGCTGTCCCGTGAGAAAGCTAAACGTCATGAAGCTTGGATCACGCTGGAAAAAGCTTACGAAGACGCTGAAACTGTTACCGGTGTTATCAACGGCAAAGTTAAAGGTGGCTTCACAGTTGAGCTGAACGGTATTCGTGCGTTCCTGCCAGGTTCACTGGTTGACGTGCGTCCGGTTCGCGATACTCTGCATCTGGAAGGCAAAGAGCTTGAATTCAAAGTAATCAAGCTTGATCAGAAACGTAACAACGTCGTGGTTTCACGTCGTGCCGTTATCGAATCTGAAAACAGCGCTGAGCGCGATCAGCTGCTGGAAAACCTGCAGGAAGGCATGGAAGTCAAAGGTATCGTTAAGAACCTCACTGACTACGGCGCATTCGTTGACCTGGGCGGCGTTGATGGCCTGCTGCACATCACCGACATGGCATGGAAACGCGTTAAGCATCCAAGCGAAATTGTCAACGTGGGCGACGAAATCACTGTTAAAGTGCTGAAGTTCGACCGCGAGCGTACCCGCGTATCTCTGGGCCTGAAACAGCTGGGCGAAGATCCATGGGTTGCTATCGCTAAGCGCTATCCGGAAGGCACCCGCCTGACCGGTCGTGTAACCAACCTGACTGATTACGGCTGCTTCGTAGAAATCGAAGAGGGCGTTGAAGGTCTGGTACACGTTTCTGAAATGGACTGGACCAACAAGAACATTCACCCATCTAAAGTTGTTAACGTGGGCGATGTTGTTGAAGTTATGGTTCTGGACATCGACGAAGAGCGTCGTCGTATCTCCCTGGGTCTGAAGCAGTGCAAATCTAACCCATGGCAGCAGTTCGCAGAGACCCACAACAAAGGCGATCGCGTTGAAGGTAAAATCAAGTCAATCACTGACTTCGGTATCTTCATCGGCCTGGACGGTGGTATCGACGGTCTGGTTCACCTGTCTGACATCTCCTGGAACGCAACCGGCGAAGAAGCCGTACGCGAGTACAAGAAAGGCGACGAAATCGCTGCCGTTGTACTGCAGGTTGATGCAGAGCGCGAGCGCATCTCTCTGGGCGTGAAGCAGTTGGCTGAAGATCCATTCAACAACTACATCACCCTGAACAAGAAAGGCGCTATCGTGACTGGTAAAGTCACTGCAGTTGACGCGAAAGGTGCTACAGTAGAATTAGCTGATGGCGTAGAGGGTTACCTGCGCGCTTCTGAAGCTTCACTGGATCGCATCGAAGACGCGACTCAGGTTCTGAGCGTAGGCGACGACGTTGAAGCTAAATTCACCGGCGTTGACCGTAAGAACCGCGTTGTGAGCCTGTCTGTACGTGCAAAAGACCAGGCTGACGAGAAAGAAGCTATCAACACTGTTAACACCAAACAGGATGAGAGCAACTTCTCTAACGCAATGGCTGAAGCGTTCAAAGCGGCTAAAGGCGAGTAATCGACCCGAAGCACCGGACGATAATCATATCGTCCGGTTTCGGTAAAAGCTGTCATACCTTTCCAAACAGGGATTAACCGGAGGATTCATGACCAAGTCAGAACTGATTGAAAGACTTGCTGGCCAGCATACTCATATTCCGGCGAAAGTCGTTGAGGATGCGGTCAAAGAGATGCTCGAGCACATGGCCACTACGCTGGCACAGGGTGAGCGCATCGAAATCCGGGGATTCGGCAGCTTTTCTTTGCACTACCGCGCACCGCGCACTGGTCGTAACCCGAAAACGGGTGACAAAGTGGAACTGGAAGGTAAATACGTTCCCCACTTTAAACCAGGCAAAGAACTGCGTGACCGTGCAAATATCTACGGCTAAGCCGTTACCGAACCATAAAGCGACACCTCCGGGTGTCGTTTTTTTTTGCTGCCACTCTGTGATTTGCGAGCGCGATCCCGCCGCGCTGTAATGCCTATCACTGCACCTGAAAAAGTACCGGCGCGCTGACGCAAATCTATCTGACGTAAGCTTTTTTCTCTCACTGACTGCCGCACAATGGCGCTGTCTGACGGAGAGAAATATGCACATTACATGGACCACTGGCGCAGGGATCGCCATTCTTGCCACCCTGCCTCTGCTGCTGCTGCCACAGATCCCATCCGGCACCACGCTGGCCGTACTGACTCTCATCGCTATTTTTTTACTGCATCGGTCACACAAAGCTGCCGTGCTGGCAGGGATAACGCTGCTGGTGGCGTGCTGGGCACAGGGTGAAGCGCGCAGCCTGCTGAATGCGATGGAGCTGCTCACCCGACGGCCGGTTGACGCCACGGTCAGCGTCAGCGCGATAGATACCCGGCAAAACCTGCTGCTGGTCAGGCTGATCCGCGTTGACGGGCGGCTGCAGTTTCCGCCGCTGTTTGTACAAATCAGTAATGTGAATAACACAGAAAACTGGTGCGCAGGGCAGCGCTGGCACATGCGGCTGCGGCTGCGGGCAGTACATGGTCGCCTGAATGAAGGCGGATACGATCTGCAGCGCGTGCGGGTTGCAAATCATATGCCGCTGCAGGGGCGTATCATGCATCAGCAGCAGATGTCAGAACGCTGCAGCCTGCGGGCAACCCTGGTGGCTCGCTATCAGGCCGCGCTCGCGGAGCTTAAGCAGCCGGCAATTCTGCAGGCGCTGGCTTTTGGCGATCGATCGCAGATGCTGGCGCCGCTGCGACAGCTTCTGCGCGATACCGGCACCGCGCACCTGATGGCCATTTCCGGAATGCATATTGCGCTGGCGGCCACTGGTGGCTGGCTGCTGGCGCGTGCGATACAGTTTGCGTTACCTGCCCGCTATATCAGCTGGCGATTTCCGCTGATCGTCAGCTGGCTGACCGCTGCTCTCTACTGCTGGATCGCCGGCAGCCATGCGCCCGCACAGCGTGCCATGCTTGCGCTGACGCTCTGGAGCGCTATACGCGCAGCGGGCTGGCAGCTTAGTGCCTGGCAAATCTGGCTGCTGTGCGTGGGCACACTGCTTCTGTTTGATCCGCTGGCGGTCCTGTCGGAGAGCTTCTGGCTCTCGGCCCTGGCGGTAGCGATGCTGATTATCTGGTTCAGCTGGTTTGCCCTGCCATATCCTTATCGTACGCAACGTCGCTGGCTGCCGCTGCAGCTACTGCACCTGCAGCTCGGCATGATGATTCTGATGGCGCCGCTGCAGATCTTTCTGTTTCAGGGCATCAGCCTGACTGCGCTGCTGGCCAACCTGCTGGCGGTGCCGGTTATCTCATTTATTACGGTGCCGCTGCTGCTGCTGGCGCTGCTGGTGCCACTGCAACAGGCGGCACAGCCGCTGTGGTGGTTAGCCGATCGTTCAGTGGACTATCTGATGCAGGCGCTCCAGTGGCTGCCCGCCGGCTGGCTGAGCCTGCATCAGACGCTGCCCGCTGTCATAGTAATCTGGGGCGGATTGCTGTTGTGGCGCAGCGGGCTGATTGCCCGTACGTCGGTCCGCTTCGCCAGCCTGCTGCTGGCACTGCTGCTGGGGCGCACTGACGCGCAGCAGAGCGACTGGCAAATCGATTTTCTCGATATTGGTCATGGTCTGGCGGTTGCGATCACGCAGGGAAGGGAGGTGGTACTGTATGACACCGGGCCGGCGTGGCAGCAGGGCGATGCCGGCGAGCGCACTATTTTGCCCTGGCTGAACTACACCGGACGCACGCTGCAGGGCGTCATACTGAGTCACCGGCATCTCGATCACCGTGGCGGGCTGAACGCGCTGCTACGTGCCCGCCCGGCGCTGGCGATCCGCAGCGCGCTGGGAGAACCCGGCCATCTGCCTTGTGTGCGTGGCCAGCAGTGGCAGTGGGGGCGGCTGCGTTTTACCGCCCTGTGGCCGCCAGCACTGCCGGTAGCGGGGCACAATAATGATTCGTGCGTGGTGCGGGTGGATGATGGCCAGGTCAGTTTGCTGCTGACTGGCGATCTGGAGCAGGCGGGGGAACGCAAACTGGCAGCGCTGGAAAAGGGTCAGTTGCAGGCTACACTGCTTCAGGTGCCGCACCACGGCAGCCGGACCTCCTCTACGCCCCTGTTTCTCCGGCATATATCGGGCGAAGCGGCGGTGGCTTCTGTGGCGCGCTATAACGCCTGGCGTATGCCCGCCCGCTCAGTGGTAAAGCGTTACCAGGAGCAGGGCTATCGCTGGGCAGATACCGCACGCTCGGGGCAGGTTCGCATTCGTGTCAGCCAGGGCCGCTGGCAGATGCAGGGACTGCGCGAGCAAATAAAGCCGCGCTGGTATCATCAGTGGTTTGGCGTAAAAGATGATTCCAGGTAGAATGAGCGGCTATTTCAAACAGCGTGAATAAATAATGCATCAAGACAAAGATCTCTCAACCTGGCAGACATTCCGCCGGCTCTGGCCAATGATTGCGCCGCACAAGGCTGGCCTTATCGTCTCCGCCGTGGCACTGGTGCTGAATGCGGCAGGCGACACCCTAATGCTCTCCCTGTTGAAACCTTTACTGGATGATGGTTTCGGTAAAGCGGACAAATCTGTTCTGCTGTGGATGCCGCTGGCTGTCATGGGCCTGATGCTGATACGTGGCGTCACCAGCTATATCTCCAGCTACTGCATCTCCTGGGTGTCAGGTAATGTGGTGATGAACATGCGTCGTCGTCTGTTCGGACACATGATGGGAATGCCGGTGGCGTTCTTTGATCAGCAGTCTACCGGCACGCTACTGTCGCGTATTACCTATGACTCAGAACAGGTGGCCTCCTCCTCATCCAGTGCTCTGGTAACCGTGGTGCGCGAGGGCGCCTCGATCATCGGCCTGTTTATCATGATGTTCTACTACAGCTGGCAGCTCTCACTGATTTTGATCCTGCTGGCACCGCTGGTCTCGTTCGCTATCCGCACCGTTTCAAAGCGCTTCCGCAACATCAGCCGAAACATGCAGAACACCATGGGACAGGTCACCACCAGCGCAGAACAGATGCTGAAAGGGCACAAAGAAGTGCTGATTTTTGGCGGTCAGGAAGTGGAAGCGGAACGTTTCTCTCAGGTCAGCAATAAAATGCGTCAGCAGGGGATGAAACTGGTTTCTGCCTCTTCCATCTCCGATCCGGTGATTCAGCTTATCGCCTCGCTGGCGCTGGCGTTTGTACTCTATGCCGCCAGCTTCCCCAGCGTGATGGAAACGCTGACCGCCGGTACCATTACCGTGGTCTTCTCTTCCATGATTGCCCTGATGCGTCCGCTGAAATCGCTGACTAACGTTAACGCCCAGTTTCAGCGCGGTATGGCAGCCTGCCAGACGCTGTTCTCCATCCTCGACAGTGAGCAGGAAGTGGATAACGGCACGCGCACGGTTGAACGGGCTAAAGGCGACGTTGAGTTTCGCAACGTGACCTTTACCTATCCGGGGCGTGAGATCCCGGCGCTGCGCGATATTAACCTGACGCTGCCGGCGGGTAAAACGGTTGCACTGGTCGGCCGCTCCGGCTCGGGCAAATCGACTATGGCCAGCCTGCTGACGCGCTTTTATGATATCGATTCCGGCGAAATTCTGCTGGATGGGCACGATCTGCGTGAATATACCCTGCGCTCATTGCGTAATCAGGTAGCGCTGGTATCGCAGAATGTGCATCTGTTTAATGACACCATCGCCAATAACATCGCTTATGCGCGTAACGGTGACTATAGCCGGGCACAGATTGAACAGGCCGCCACCATGGCGCACGCTATGGATTTCATTAACAAAATGGATAAAGGCCTGGATACGGTTATCGGTGAAAACGGCGTACTGCTCTCCGGTGGTCAGCGCCAGCGTATTGCGATTGCGCGCGCGCTGCTGCGCGACTGCCCGATTCTGATTCTGGATGAGGCGACATCTGCGCTGGATACGGAGTCAGAACGCGCCATTCAGTCGGCGCTGGATGAGCTGCAGAAAAACCGGACCTCGCTGGTGATCGCACACCGTCTCTCTACCATTGAAAAAGCAGATGAGATCGTGGTGGTCGAGGATGGCCGTATTGTTGAACGCGGTACGCATGAACTGCTGCTGGCGGAGAAAGGGGCTTATGCACAGCTGCATAAGTTACAGTTCGGTCAATGATTGAACGCATCTGGAGCGGGCGCTCGCCGCTGTGGCTGCTGCTGTGGCCGCTTAGCCTGCTGTATGGTGCTATCACCTGGCTGATTCGCCTGAGCTATCAGCGTGGCTGGCAGCAGAGCTGGCGGGCACCGTGTCCGGTGGTGGTGGTCGGTAACCTGACGGCAGGCGGCAACGGTAAGACGCCGGTGGTGATCTGGCTGACAGAAGCGCTGCAGGCGCGCGGGCTGCGTCCGGGCGTGGTGTCACGCGGCTACGGGGGGAAAGCGGCACACTATCCGCTGCTGGTGACCGGGGAAACCTCAACGGCCGAGGCAGGGGATGAACCCGTGCTGATTGCACAACGCACCGGCGTACCGGTTGCCGTGGCGCCCCGGCGCCGTCAGGCTATCGAAGCGCTGCTGGCGGCGCATTCGCTGGACATCATCATCACGGATGATGGACTGCAGCACTATGCATTGCAGCGCGATCGCGAAATTGTGGTGGTGGATGGTGTGCGCCGCTTTGGCAACGGCTGGTGGTTACCCGCCGGGCCTATGCGGGAGCGTGCGCACCGGCTGCAGCAGGTGGATGCAGTGATCGTTAATGGTGGCAATGCCACCAGTCCGGAAATTGCCATGACGCTGCAGCCGGGTCGGGCGGTTAACCTGCTATCGGGCGAAACCGCTGCGCTCAGTGCGCTGCCAGATATTGTGGCGATGGCCGGTATTGGCCATCCGCCGCGCTTTTTCACCACGCTGCAGCAGCAGGGCATTAAAACGGTAGCGGAAATCGCGTTTGCCGATCATCACGCTTACAGCGAGCCGGAGCTTGCCGGCCTGACGCTGAGCGGACAATGTCTGCTGATGACGGAGAAAGATGCGGTGAAGTGCCGTAAGTTTGCGCGCGACAACTGGTGGTATCTGCCGGTAGAGGCGCAGCTTTCCGGTGCGGCAGTGGCACCGCTGCTCGACGATATCACCCGGCTGGCCCGCGGCGCGTAATAGAGTCTGGCAACCGCTATGGTATGCTGACTAACTGACCCCGATCCTGAAAGGAGAAAAGTATGGATCACCGTTTACTTGAGATTGTGGCCTGTCCGGTTTGTAACGGAAAACTCTACTTCAACAAGGCGCAGCAGGAGCTTATCTGCAAGCCTGACGGACTGGCATTCCCGGTGCGGGATGGCATTCCGGTGCTGCTGGAAACCGAGGCGCGAACGCTGACGGCTGAAGAGATCCATCCATGAGTTTTGTTGCTATCATTCCGGCGCGCTACGCTTCGACGCGTCTGCCGGGTAAACCGCTGGTCGATATCCACGGTAAGCCCATGGTCGTGCACGTCATGGAGCGTGCGCGGGAGTCGGGAGCCGATCGCGTAATCGTCGCAACCGATCACCCCGAAGTCGCTGCAGCAGTAACTGCGGCCGGTGGTGAAGTCTGTATGACGCGGGCCGATCATCAGTCCGGCACCGAGCGGCTGGCTGAAGTCATTGAAGCCTGCAACTTTGACGATGACACTATCATTGTCAACGTGCAGGGCGATGAGCCGATGATCCCGGCCGGTATCGTGCGTCAGGTGGCGGACAATCTCGCCGCGGCAGAGGCTGGCATGGCCACGCTGGCGGTGCCGATCGCTGATGCCGATGAGGCGTTTAATCCGAACGCGGTTAAAGTGGTAACCGACCGGCAGGGCTACGCGCTCTATTTCTCGCGGGCCACCATTCCCTGGGATCGCGAGCGCTATGCGCAGTCGCGCGAGCAGGCGGGAGATACGCTGCTGAGGCATATCGGTATTTATGCCTACCGCGCCGGCTTTATTCGCCGCTACGTCGCCTGGCAACCCTGCGCGCTGGAGCAGATTGAGCTACTGGAGCAGCTGCGCGTGCTCTGGTATGGCGAAAAAATTCATGTGGCGGTTGCCACAACTATCCCGAGCGTGGGCGTGGATACACCAGACGATCTGGCGCGCGTACGCGCGGCGATGCAGCGTTAACTCTCTCTGTCAGGCCAGCAGGCGCAACGCCGCTGGCTCTGTCTGACACTTTCTCTTTCTGACATCAGGGCGCAGCATCATCACGGCTGCCCGACTGACCGCGCAGGTGCTGCCAGATCTGTCCCAGCGTCTCATAGATAGCCCGTTCACTGTGGCTCAGCCAGAGTGACGAGGGCAGCGCACGCTCCCAGCCGTTAAGCGGCGAGACGATCGCCATCTGATTTGCCGGCGCGGGGATCGGTGCCAGCCCGGCGTGGTGAAAAAAAGCCATCGCACGCGGCAGATGATTGGCGGAGGTGACCAGCAGAAATGCGCTATTGCCCGTCATCTGTTTTACCGCCTGCGCCTCTTCAGCGGTATCTTTCGGCGAATCAAGCGTAATGATGGCGCTATGCGGTACGCCAAGGCTCATCGCGACGTCGGCGGCAACCGCTGCGTTGCTGCGCGGATTCTGGCCTGCCGCCGCACCGGTAAAAATCATTTTGGCCTGCGGGTTGCGTCGCCACTGCCTTACGCCCTCCGTCACGCGCGGCAGGCTGTTACCAATCAGGTTAGAGCCGGGCGCCCAGGCCGGGTTCCAGGTATAACCGCCGCCCAGCACCACAATCCAGGCCACCGGCGTTGTACCGTTCCACGTCGGGTAGCGGTTTTCCAGCGGCAGCAGCAGGCGGTCGGCCACCGGCTGCAGGCTCAGCAGCAGCAGCAGCAGCCAGCTGACGGAGAGTAAAACTTTGGCGCTTTTTTGCCAGCGCGTCAGCCAGAGCAGCAAAAGTCCGGCTGCCATCAGCAGTAACAGCAGCGGCAAAGGCAGAAGCAAGCCGCCAATGACTTTTTTTAAGGCAAATAACATCCTTTTTTACTCCTTTTGTCTGAAAAAACAGCAGCCAGACAGTTACTGCAGCGTGAAAGGTTCATTCCTGGTGAGCCTGTGACAAAATAGCACAAGTTAACTGCCGCAAACCGGAGCGCACACCATGCAGGATCGTAATTTCGACGATCTGGCGGATAAATTCTCGCAAAACATTTACGGCACCCGCAAAGGGCTGGTGCGTCAGGCCATTCTGTGGGATGAGCTGGAGGCGCTGCTGCCGTCACTGCCTGCCGGACCGCTCTCTGTGCTGGATGCTGGCGGCGGCGTGGGGCAAATCTCCAGCGGACTCGCTGCCCGCGGGCATCAGGTCACGCTCTGCGATCTCTCCGGTGAAATGCTGAAACTGGCGGCGGACCACGCACGGGAAACCGGCGTCAGCCACAATATGCAGTTCCGGCAAGTCAGCGCTCAGCAGGTAGGCGAGCATTTGGATACGCCAGTCGATCTGGTATTGTTTCACGCGGTACTGGAGTGGGTGGCCGATCCGCTGGCCGTGCTGCAGGCGCTGTGGCAGACGCTGAAACCAGGCGGTGTGCTGTCGCTGATGTTTTACAACGCGCACGGGCTGACGTTTCGCACGCTTACGCTGGGTAATTTCGGCTACCTGCGCGCCAATATGACCAAACGCAAAAAGCGTACCCTGTCGCCCGATTTTCCGCGCGAACCGCAGGACGTCTATCAATGGCTGACGCAGTGCGGTTTTGTGATTGAGCAGCGCACCGGTGTTCGCGTGTTCAGTGATTACATGAAACCGCAGCCCGGTGCAGGTAAGAGCGTGGAAGAGATTATTGAAATGGAGCGGCGCTACTGTCGTCAGGAGCCCTTTTTAAGCTTAGGGCGTTATATCCATGTGACGGCGCGCAAACCCAGGTAAAAGGATCAACTATGAGCGATTTTTCCCAGACGGTGCCAGAACTGGTGGCCTGGGCACGCAAAAACGATTTCTCGCTTGCGCTGCCGGTAGAACGTCTGGCCTTTTTGCTGGCCATCGCTACCCTTAACGGTGAGCGCATGGACGGTGAAATGAGTGAAGGTGAGCTGACCGACGCCTTTCGTCACGTCAGCAAAGCGTTTGAACAGACGCATGAAACCGTACAGGTGCGTGCGAACAATGCGATTAACGACCTGGTACGGCAGCGGCTGCTTAACCGGTTTACCAGCGAGGTGTCTGAAGGGCACGCTATCTACCGCCTGACGCCGCTGGGAATTGGCATCACCGACTACTATATCCGCCAGCGCGAATTCTCCACGCTGCGCCTCTCAATGCAGCTCTCAATTGTGGGTCAGGAGCTGAAGCGCGCTGCTGACGCCGCTGAAGAAGATGGCGATGAATTTCACTGGCACCGCAACGTATTTGCTCCGCTGAAATATTCGGTTGCTGAGATTTTTGACAGCATCGATATGACGCAGCGCCTGATGGATGAGCAGCAGCAGACGGTAAAAAATGATATCGCCGCGCTGCTCAACAAAGACTGGCGCGCCGCGATCTCCAGCTGTGAACTGCTGCTCTCTGAGACCTCCGGCACGCTGCGTGAACTGCAGGATACGCTGGAAGCGGCGGGGGATAAGCTGCAGGCTAACCTGCTGCGCATTCAGGATGCCACGCTGAGCAGTCCCGATCTCGGTTTCGTCGACAAACTGGTTTATGACCTGCAGAACAAACTCGATCGCATTATCAGCTGGGGCCAGCAGGCGATTGATCTGTGGATCGGCTATGACCGTCATGTACACAAGTTTATCCGTACCGCGATTGATATGGATAAGAACCGGGTCTTTGCACAGCGGCTGCGTCAGTCGGTACAGAACTATTTTGATCAGCCGTGGATGCTGACTTACGCCAGCGCTGACCGCCTGCTCGATATGCGCGATGAAGAGATGACGCTGCGTAACGATGAGGTCATGGGCGAGCTTCCGCCGGAAATGGAGTATGAAGAGTTTAACGAGATCCGCGAGCAGCTGGCCGCCATGATTGAAGAGGCGCTGGCTGTGTATCGTCGCGAGCAAAAACCGCTGCACCTTGCCACCGTCATGCGCGAATACCTGGCGCAATATCCGCGCGCGCGCCATTTCGATCTGGCGCGTATCGTGATCGATCAGGCGGTGCGGCTGGGCGTTGCTGAAGCAGATTTAGCCGGTTTGCCAGCAGAATGGCAGACCATTAATGATTACGGAGCCAAGGTGCAGGCGCATGTCATCGACAAATATTGAACAAGTGATGCCGGTTAAACTGGCACTGGCGCTGGCCAATCCCCTTTTTCCGGCGCTCGACAGTCAGCTGCGCGCGGGCCGGCATATCGGTATCGAAGAGCTGGATAATCACGCTTTTCTGATGGACTACCAAACCTATCTTGAAGAGTTTTATGCCCGCTATAACGTGGAGCTGATCCGCGCGCCAGAAGGCTTTTTCTACCTGCGGCCGCGCTCAACCACGCTGATCCCACGCTCGGTGCTCTCTGAGCTGGATATGATGGTAGGCAAAATTCTCTGCTACCTCTATCTGAGCCCGGAGCGTCTGGCAAACGAGGGTATTTTTACCCAGCAGGAGCTCTATGATGAGCTGCTGTCGCTGGCGGATGAACACAAGCTGCTTAAGCTGGTCAATCAGCGCTCAACCGGTTCCGATCTCGATCGCACCCGCCTGCAGGAGAAGATGCGCGCCTCACTGAGCCGTCTGCGCCGCCTGGGAATGGTGTGGTTTATGGGTAATGACAGCAGCAAATTTCGCATTATGGAATCAGTCTTTCGCTTTGGTGCTGACGTGCGCAGCGGCGACGATCCGCGTGAGGCGCAGCTGCGTCTGATCCGCGTGGGTGAAGCGATGACACCCGAAGAGGCTGCCGTTTCTGCAACAGCCGATGAGGCGGAGCAGGAGAGTGAACATGCGGAGAGCAGTGATGCGACTGATAACGCGGAGGAGAAGCAGGTATGATTGAACGCGGTAAGTTTCGTTCGCTGACACTGATCAACTGGAATGGCTTTTTTGCCCGCACCTTTGATCTCGATGAACTGGTTACCACGCTTTCAGGCGGTAACGGTGCCGGTAAATCCACCACCATGGCCGCGTTTGTTACGGCGATGATCCCCGATTTAACCCTGCTGCACTTCCGTAATACCACGGAAGCAGGCGCCACGTCAGGCTCCCGCGATAAGGGTCTGCACGGTAAACTGCGCGCTGGCGTCTGCTATTCAGTGCTGGATGTCGTCAACTCACGCCATCAGCGCGTTGTGGTCGGGGTGCGTCTGCAGCAGGTGGCCGGGCGCGATAAGAAAGTGGATATTAAACCGTTCAGTATTCATGGCCTGCCCGCGGATGCGCTGCCCACTGACATGCTGACCGAGATCCTTAACAGCCGTCAGGCGCGTGTACTGCCGCTGACAGAGGTTAAAGATCGCGTTGAAGCACAGGAAGGCGTGCAGTTCCGCCAGTACAGCTCCATTACTGACTATCACGCCATGCTGTTTGAACTCGGCGTGGTGCCGCGTCGCCTGCGTTCAGCCAGCGATCGCAGTAAATTCTACCGGCTGATTGAGGCGTCGCTCTACGGCGGTATCTCCAGCGCCATCACCCGTTCGCTGCGCGACTATCTGCTGCCGGAAAACGGCGGCGTGCGTAAAGCGTTTCAGGATATGGAAGCGGCACTGCGTGAGAACCGCATGACGCTGGAAGCGATTCGCGTGACGCAGTCCGATCGCGATCTGTTCAAGCATCTGATCTCTGAGGCGACCAGCTACGTCTCAGCTGACTATATGCGTCATGCGAACGAACGGCGGGTACATCTGGACGGGGCGCTTCAGCTGCGCAATGAGCTGTTCAGCAGCCGCAACCAGCTGGTGTCGGAGCAGTATCGTCACGTGGAAATGGCGCGTGAGCTGGCTGAGCATAGCGCCGCTGAAAGCGATCTGGAGATTGATTATCAGGCGGCCAGCGATCATCTTAATCTGGTGCAGACCGCAATGCGCCAGCAGGAGAAAATCGCGCGTTATGATGCCGATCTTGAAGAGCTGAGCTACCGGCTGGAAGAGCAGAATGAGGTTGTAGCTGAAGCGCGTGAGATCCAGGAAGAGAATGAGGCGCGTGCCGAAGCCGCTGAAATTGAAGTGGATGAGCTGAAAAGTCAGCTGGCCGATTTCCAGCAGGCGCTGGATGTTCAGCAGACGCGCTCTATTCAGTATCAGCAGGCGCTGCAGGCACTGGAGAAAGCCCGTACGCGCTGCCAGCTGCCGGACCTGACGATTGATAACGCCGCTGACTGGCTGGAGACGTTCCAGGCACGCGACGAAGAGGCGACCAGCCAGCTGCTGCGGCTGGAGCAGAAACTGAGTATGGCGGAAGCCGCACACAGCCAGTTTGAGCAGGCGCTGGCGCTGGTAACCAGCATTGCCGGTGAGGTCAGCCGTCAGGACGCCTGGCAGGTGGGTCGCCAGCTGCTGCGCGACGCCGCGAATCAGCGTCACTATGCCGATCAGCTGGCGTCACTGCGGCTGCGTCTTAACGAATCAGAAGGTCGCCTGCGCGAGCAGCATGAGGCTGAACGCCTGCTGGCAGAGTTTTGCAAACGTCAGGGCCAGCACTATGAAGCAGACGCGCTGGAAGGGCTGCAGCGCGAGCTGGAAGCGCAGATTGAGCAGCTCAGCGCCAGCGTTGCCGATGCCGGTGAACAGCGCATGCAGATGCGTCAGGAGCTGGAACAGCTGCGCGAACGTATCGCAACGCTGACGGCACGCGCCCCGCACTGGCTGGCCGCTCAGGAGATCCTGACGCAGCTTAGCGAACAGACAGGTGAGCAGCTGAGCAGCAGTCAGCAGGTGACCGCCTTTATGCAGCAGCTGCTGGAGCGCGAGCGTGAAACCACCGTAGAGCGAGATGAAATTGCGGCGCGTAAACGCGACGTTGAGCAGCAGATTGAACGCCTCAGCCAGCCAGGCGGCGCAGAAGATGCGCGCCTCACGCAGCTGGCAGAGCGCTTTGGCGGTGTGCTGCTCTCCGAAATTTATGATGATGTCACGCTGGACGATGCCCCCTATTTTTCTGCGCTCTATGGACCTTCGCGCCACGCCATCGTGGTGCCGGATCTGGCGCTGATACGCGAACAGCTCGAAGGGCTGGAAGAGTGCCCGGAAGATCTCTATCTGATTGAGGGCGATCCGCAATCCTTTGATGACAGCGTCTTCAGCGTAGATGAGCTGGATAAAGCCGTCGTGGTCAAAGTCGCAGAGCGTCAGTGGCGCTATTCGCGTTTTCCTAAGGTGCCGCTGTTTGGCCGCGCCGCACGTGAAAATCAGCTTGAATTGCTGGGTATTGAACGTGACAGGCTGGCAGAACGTTATGCGACGCTCTCTTTTGACGTACAGAAAACGCAGCGTCTGCACCAGTCTTTCAGCCGCTTTATCGGCAGTCATCTGGCGGTAGCGTTTGATGAGGATCCGGAAGCGCAAATCCGCCAGCTTAACGGCCGGCGCAGTGAGCTGGAGCGCGGTCTGGCGCAGCATGAGAGTAATAATCAGCAGCAGCGTGCACAGTTTGAACAGGCGCGCGACGGCGTCGCCCAGCTTAACCGCCTGCTGCCTCGCGTTAACCTGCTGCTGGATGACACCCTGCCGGATCGCTGTGAAGAGATCCGTGAGCGGGTGGAAGAGGCGCAGGAGGCGGCGCGCTTCCTGCACCAGCACGGCAGCAAACTCAGCAAGCTGGAGTCGCTGGTGGCGGTGCTGCAGAACGATCCGCAGCAGCACGATCAGCTGCAGCGCGACTACCAGCAGGCGCAGGCGCAGCAGCTCAGCGCGCGCCAGCAGGCATTTGCGCTGACGGAGGTGGTACAGCGCCGCGCCCACTTCAGCTATGGCGATTCAGCCGGGATGCTGACCGGTAACAGCGATCTCTCTGATAAGCTACGGCAGCGCCTGGAGCAGGCTGAAGGCGAGCGCAGCCGCGCCCGTGAACGCCTGCGTGAACATCAGGCGCAGCTGACGCAGTACTCGCAGGTGCTGGCCTCGCTGCGCAGTTCGCACGATGCCAAACGCGACATGCTGAAAGAGCTGCAGCAGGAGATGCAGGATATCGGCGTTCACGCCGATGCCAGCGCGGAAGAGCGGGCGCGTATCCGGCGCGATGAACTCTATACCGCGCTCAGCCATAACCGGGCGCGGCGTAACCAGCTGGAGAAACAGCTGACGTTCTGCGAAGCAGAAATGGACAGCCTGCAGAAAAAGCTGCGTAAGCTGGAGCGCGATTATCGCATCCTGCGTGAGCAGGTGGTCAGTGCCAAGGCGGGCTGGTGCTCCGTACTGCGTCTGGTGAAAGACAACGGCGTGGAACGACGGCTGCACCGGCGCGAGCTGGCCTATATGAGCGGTGACGAACTGCGCTCAATGTCTGATAAAGCCCTGGGCGCGCTGCGCCTTGCGGTGGCGGATAATGAACATCTGCGTGATGTTCTGCGCATGTCGGAAGATCCCAAGCGCCCGGAGCGTAAAATTCAGTTCTTTATCGCCGTTTATCAGCATCTGCGCGAGCGTATCCGTCAGGATATTATCCGCACTGACGATCCGGTCGAGGCGATTGAGCAGATGGAGATTGAGCTGAACCGTCTGACCGAAGAGCTGACGGCGCGCGAGCAGACGCTGGCGATCAGCTCACGCAGTGCGGCCAATATTATTCGCAAGACTATTCAGCGCGAACAGAACCGCATCCGGCAGCTGAACCAGGGGCTGCAGACGGTGAGTTTTGGTCAGGTGAAGAGCGTACGGCTTAACGTCAACGTGCGTGAGACACACGCCACGCTGCTGGATACGCTCTCCGAAGAGCACGAACAGCATCAGGATCTCTTTACCAGTAACCGGCTGACATTCTCGGAAGCGCTGGCCAAACTTTATCAGCGTCTTAACCCGCAGATTGATATGGGCCAGCGTACGCCGCAGACCATCGGTGAGGAGCTGCTGGATTATCGCAACTATCTGGAAATGGAAGTTGAAGTAAATCGCGGCTCCGACGGCTGGCTGCGCGCGGAAAGCGGGGCGCTCTCAACCGGCGAGGCGATTGGTACCGGGATGTCAATTCTGGTGATGGTGGTGCAGAGCTGGGAAGAGGAGTCGCGTCGTCTGCGCGGCAAAGATATCTCACCGTGCCGTCTGCTGTTCCTTGATGAAGCGGCGCGTCTGGATGCCCGTTCAATCGCGACGCTGTTTGAACTCTGCGAGCGTCTGGAGATGCAGCTGGTGATCGCCGCGCCGGAAAATATCAGTCCGGAAAAAGGCACCACTTATAAACTGGTTCGTAAAGTATTTAACAATACGGAGCATGTGCACGTAGTGGGCCTGCGTGGTTTTTCCGCCGATCCGGCACCGGTAAAAACGGCGCAAAGCGAGCAGGGGCTGGAAACGCAAAATAGCTAAGCGCCTGACTGGTTAAACCGCGCAACCAGCGTTAATCTGTAAACGGCATTGGCCCTGAGAGGCGAATGCCGTTTTTTCTTTATATACTCATCATGAAAGTCAGGTTGTACGCAGCGCACAGGGCAGGCTGCGTCTCAGGTAACAGGGGGCAGGGATGTTGCTGAGTAAAACGTTCAGATTTAATCGCATGGCGCTGGTGTTTAGTGTCGTGCTGGCAGGCTTGCCACTGGCCGCGGGGCAGGCTGCACAAACCGCCAGCATGACAGCCGGCGGGCACGGCACCACGTCAGTGGCGGCCAGCCAGCAGCAGATCCTGCAGGCATTCAGCGCCAGCGATCGCCCTTTTTACCTGCCGGGTCTGGCGGGTCTTTATGCCGCGCGCGGAATGGCGCCGCTCTGGCAGGACCGCGATACGGTGCAGGCGTTTCAGCAGCAGCTGGCTGAGGTCGCGCTTTCAGGCGTGCAGCCACAGTTCAGCCGCTGGGTTGAGCGGCTGACCGATCCGGACATTAAAGGCTTTGCGCGCGACGTGGTGCTGAGCGATGCCATGCTGGGTTACCTGCAGTTTGTGGCGGGCGTACCGGCGCAGGGTGAAACCTGGCTTTATGGCAATGTGCCTTACAGGCTTACCATGCCGTCGCTGTCAGCAATCAATCAGTGGCAGAACGCGGTTAACGCTGGCGGCAGCCGCGCGTTTGTGGCCTCACTGCAGCCGCAGCATCCGCAGTATCAGCCGATGCATGCGGCGCTGAAGACGCTGCTGACGGATAATCGTCCCTGGCCGCAGCTGCGTGACAAAGCGACGCTGCGTCCGGGGCAGGTCAGCGATGATGTGCCGGCGCTGCGGGAAATTCTTCAGCGCACCGGTATGCTGACCGCATCTGACCACGCCACTACGCCTGCACCGGATGAAGATGCAGTGCCGGCGGGCGCCGTGCCGGTTGCTGAAAGCCAGCCGGTGGCAGTAAGTCCTTCCGCCACCAGCGTCACCGATCTTCCGGCCCCGACGCCGCAGCCGGCAGGAAATATACTGGCCGGATCGCCTTCTGCAGCCGGCAATATCTATGACACTGCGCTGGTTGAGGGCGTGAAGCGCTTTCAGCACTGGCAGGGGCTGGCGGATGACGGCGCAATTGGCCCGCGCACCCGCGAGTGGCTCAATGTCTCCCCGCAGATGCGCGCCTCACTGCTGGCGCTGAACATTCAGCGTCTGCGGCTGCTGCCGGATGATATGCATAACGGGATAATGGTGAATATTCCCAACTATTCGCTGACCTACTATAACAACGGCAGCACGGTGCTCTCATCGCGGGTTATTGTCGGACGGCCCGATCGCAAAACGCCGCTTATGCGCAGTGCGCTGAACAACGTGGTGCTCAATCCGCCGTGGAACGTGCCAACCACGCTGGTGCGTCAGGATATTGTGCCGAAGGTGAAACAGGATCCTGGTTATCTCTACCGGCACGGCTATACGCTGCTGTCAGGCTGGAGCGCTGACGCTGAAGTGATCGACCCGACGATGATCAACTGGCAGATGGTTTCTGCTGCCAGCTTCCCGTATCGCATCCGTCAGGCACCGGGCGCCACCAATTCATTGGGACGTTATAAGTTTAATATGCCCAGTTCAGACGCCATCTATCTGCACGATACGCCAAACCACGGCCTGTTTCAGCGCGATATTCGCGCACTCAGCTCCGGCTGCGTACGCGTAAATAAAGCCTCCGATCTGGCTAACCTGCTGCTGCAGGATGCTGGCTGGAACGACAGCCGTATTTCCAGCACGCTGAAGCAGGGTGACACGCGCTATGTGCCGATTCGGCATCGTATCCCGGTCAATCTGTACTATCTGACCGCCTGGGTCAGCGATGACGGGCAGGCGCAATATCGTACAGATATTTACAATTATGATAATACGGCGCGCTCCGGCAGCCAGGTGCTGGCCCGGGCAGGACAGCTCCTGCTGTAGCGTGCTGATTTTCGCCAGATTGTTGATAAGCGAAACGCCCCTGAAACCCGGCCAGAAATTTGCTTCTGGTCGGGTTTTGCACATTCTGAGACAGATTCCGGGTTGACTGATATCCATGCTGCCGTTACTGTGCGGCCTTGTGTACTTTTTACACATTCAATGTGTTTTATTCAGGTAACCTCGTTTCATGGCTAATATCGATTCTCAGCGCCGCCGCTTACTGCTGCTTGGCGGCGCAGCAGCAGGCCTCTCCCTGCTCCCCGGCTCAGCGCTGGCCTCTGTGTCGACCTCACGTCCGCGTATTCTGACGCTCAGCAACATGCATACCGGTGAAACCCTCAAAACCGAGTTTTTCAACGGTAAAAGCTACGATCGCGACGAACTGGCGCGTCTTAATCACTTTTTCCGCGACTACCGCGCAAATAAAGTGAAAAGCATCGATCCCCATCTGTTTGATCAGCTCTACCGCCTGCAGGCGCTGCTGGATACCCGTAAACCGGTACAGCTCATCTCAGGTTATCGTACGCTGTCGACCAACAACATGCTGCGCGAATCGGGCCCTGGCGTGGCGAAGCATAGCTATCACACCAAAGGCCAGGCGATGGATTTCCATATTGAGGGCATTGCCCTGAGTAACGTGCGTAAAGCGGCGTTATCTATGCGCGCGGGTGGTGTAGGATATTATCCACGCAGCAACTTCGTACACATAGATACCGGGCCTGCAAGGCACTGGTCCTGATGCCGGCAGCGCTGCGTGTGCCGGTCATGGAGCGTTATGAATTATCACATTATTCCGGTTACCGCCTTTTCGCAAAACTGTTCAGCTATCTGGGATGAAGAGACGGGCATTGCAGCCCTGGTCGATCCTGGCGGCGATGCGGAAACCATCAAAGCGGCGCTGGCGGAGCGCGGCCTGAAGCCGTCGCAGATTTTGCTGACGCACGGCCACCTCGACCATGCCGGCGCGGCGGCTGAGCTGGCGGCCCATTTCCAGATACCGGTGACCGGCCCGCATCAGCTGGACAAAGTCTGGCTCGATAATCTGCCCACGCAGAGCCGGATGTTTGGGCTGCCGGAGTGTGCACCGCTGACGCCGGATCGCTGGCTGGAAGAGGGTGATGTGGTAGAGCTGGGCAACGTGGCGCTGGAGGTGCTGCACTGTCCGGGTCATACCCCGGGGCACATTGTCTTTTTCGATCGCGCCGGAAAGCTGCTTATCTCAGGAGACGTGATCTTTAGCGGCGGCGTCGGGCGCACCGACTTCCCGCAGGGCAGCCACAGCGATCTGATCAACGCCATCAAAACCAAACTGCTGCCGCTGGGCGACGACATTGCGTTTGTACCCGGGCACGGGCCGGTATCCACGCTGGGACGTGAGCGTCTGACCAATCCTTTCCTGCAGTAGCCATAAAAAAAGCGGCGGGTGAGAGCCTCACCCGCCGCCTGTTCACGCATTTCGCTTAGAGTACTGCGACTATCGCTTCACACAGCGCCGACATATTATCCGGCGTCATGCCTGCCACGTTAACGCGACCTGAGTTTACCGCGTACACGCCGAATTCATCACGCAGACGCACGACCTGATCTTTGGTCAGGCCGCTGAATGAGAACATGCCGTTCTGTTTGATGATGAAGCTGAAATCCTGGCGCGCGCCTTTTTCTGCCAGCGTGTTCACAAACAGCTGACGCATACGCTGAATACGCTGACGCATATCGGTCAGCTCCTGTACCCAGATAGTCCGCAGCGCCTCATTGCTGAGGATAGTGGCGACAACGGCAGCGCCGTGCGACGGCGGATTGGAGTAGTTGGCACGGATGCTGTATTTCACCTGGCTGAACGCGGTTTTAGCCGCGTCGCTGCTGGCCGCTACCAGCGTCAGGGCGCCGACGCGCTCGTTATAGAGACCAAAGTTCTTAGAGTAGGAGCTGGCAACCAGCAGCTCCTGGTGGGCTGCGGCAAAAATGCGCAGGCCTTCAGCATCTTCGTCCAGACCGCGTGCAAAACCCTGATAGGCGAAGTCAAACAGCGGCAGCCAGCCCTTTTCCTGTGACAGCGTTGCGAGCTGTTGCCACTGCTCGCGCGTCGGGTCGATGCCGGTCGGGTTATGGCAGCAGCCGTGGAACAGCACCACGTCGCCCGCCTGCGCCTGCTGCAGCGCTGCCAGCATGCCGTCGAAATCGAGCGTGTGGTTTGCGGCGTCGTAGTACTGATATTCACACACCTCGAGGCCGGCAGCGTTAAACACGTTTTTATGGTTTGGCCAGCTTGGATTGCTTATCCAGACGCGTTTAACGCTGGTCTGCGTGGCGAGAAAATCCGCCGCCACGCGCAGGGCACCGGTGCCGCCTGGCGTCTGCGCCGTGCAGGCGCGGCCTGCGGCGATAAGCGGGCTGTCGTTGCCAAACAGCAGCGCCTGAGTGCAGCGGGCAAAATCGGGCAGGCCGTCAATGCTCAGATAGTTTTTGGTCGTCTCATTTTCCAGCAGGTACTGCTCAGCTTTTTTCACGCTGGTCAGCACCGGCGTTTTTCCGGTTTCATCTTTGTATACGCCAATGCCCAGATTAATTTTATGCGGACGGTCATCAGCGCGAAACAGATCGGCCAGCCCCAGAATAGGGTCGGCAGGTGCGGCAGAGATAGATTCAAACATGAGTCAGTTCCGTTTGGGTGAACTTTAGCGAAATGAGCTATCAGGTTAACGTCAGACGCGAGGCTTGCCAACCGGCCATCTCAAAAAGAATTGTGCCGGTGGCGGATATAAGCACTGCTAATTGCGAGGTAGATCACTGAAAAGAAAAACGGAGCCATCAGGCTCCGTTTTACGTGGTTAAACCGTGCTGATTCGCAGAATCAGAACTGGTAAACCAGGCCTACGCCAACGGTGTCATCAGTAGTGATGCCAGCTGCGCGGGTAAAGTCGTTGTCATCCATCAGGTTGATCTGGTAGTCAACATAGGTAGACATGTTTTTGTTGAAGTAGTAATAAGTACCCACTGAAACGTACTTATACAGGTCCTGATCGCCCCAGGTCTCGATATCCTTGCCTTTAGACTGGACGTAAGCCAGGGATGGACGCAGACCGAAGTCGAACTGGTACTGAGCAACGGCTTCAAACTTCTGCTCTTTGTTTACTGCACCAGCAAGGGCCGGGGTCGCGCCGTTAGCAGCAGTGCTGATCCAGGTTGAGTTACGGCTCTCACCGTACATCGCAGCCAGGTACACGTTGTTCGCGTCATATTTCAGCGCGGTTGACCAGGCGTCAGCTTTCTCGCTGCCGTTACCGTAGAAGTTAGCCTGCTGGCCGTTGGTACGGTCAGAAGAGGTGTACGCAGCAGAGATGCCTACGCCGATCTCAGAGGTATAGGTTAAAGAAGTACCCCAGCCGTCGCCGTTTGCGCGATCTGCGCTACGGCCATTGGCGGACTCTTCGTTTTTGCCCTGATACTGAGCAGCGAACGCCAGGCCATCAACCAGACCAAAGAAGTTGCTGTTGCGGTAGGTCGCCAGACCGTTAGAACGACCCAGCATAAAGTTGTCAGAACGGCCAGAGTCGCCGCCGAATACTGGCAGAACGTCGGTCCACGCCAGTGGATCGTAGCCTACGCCGTAGTTACGACCGTAGTCGAATGAGCCGTAGTCGCCAAATTTCAGACCGGCAAAGCCCAGACGGGTTTTGGAACCTTCAGTACCCTGAGATTCAGCAACGTTTGCCTGGATGTTGTATTCCCACTGGCCGTAGCCGGTCAGCTGGTCGGTAATCTGCGTTTCACCCTTGAAACCAAAGCGCACATAAGAGGCGTCGCCATCGTTGCCAGCGTCGTCAGAGAATGTGTGGCGTGCGTCAACTTTTCCGTAGAGGTCCAGTTTGTTGCCATCTTTGTTATAGATTTCTGCTGCATTTGCTGCACCGGCAGCTAACAGAGCAGGGATAACCACTGCAAGAATGTTGCGCTTCATCATTATTTATTACCCTCATTGGAGTTATCTGGACACCTGCCACTGCCGTCAGGAAAACTTTACAGGAACCCTGAAAGAAGTTTGGTGTCTCATATGTCTGCACGCATCTTTTCACTCCGCAGTTGCTATTTCTAGCCCGAAAATGATTCAAATCTCCTAATTGAGTATCAAAAAGAAAAATTGTGTGACAATTTGTAATAATTACGGAACTTTGTGAGATATCTCAAGATTTACAAAAATAAAAAAAGGCCGGCAGTGCCGACCTCGGTATATATATGAATTTCTTATATTTAATTGCAGAAATCAGAAATTAGCGTTGCGCGGGGTACGCGGGAAGGGGATAACGTCCCTTACATTTTGTACGCCGGTGACATAGGCGATCAAACGTTCAAACCCTAAACCAAAGCCGGCGTGCGGTACGGTGCCGTAACGACGCAGGTCGCGATACCACCAGTAATCCTCTTTATTCAGCCCCATCTCTGCCAGACGGGCATCCAGCACATCCAGCCGCTCTTCACGCTGCGATCCACCAATGATTTCACCAATGCCCGGTGCCAGCACGTCCATTGCCGCTACGGTTTTACCGTCATCATTCATACGCATGTAGAACGCTTTAATATCTTTCGGGTAGTTCTTCACCACCACCGGCGCCTTGAAGTGTTTTTCGGCCAGATAGCGCTCATGTTCAGAAGAGAGATCCACACCCCATGCAATCGGGTTTTCAAAGCTCTGGCCGCTTTTCAGCAATATGTCAACTGCGTCGGTATAGTCTACCTGTGCAAAATCGGTGGTAACAAAACGCTCAAGGCGCGCAATGGCATCTTTATCCACGCGCTCGGCGAAGAACGCCATGTCATCGGCACGTTCATTCAGTACAGCTTTGAAGACATATTTCAGCATCGCTTCAGCCAGCGCTGCGGCGTCATCCAGCGTGGCAAACGCCACTTCCGGCTCCAGCATCCAGAATTCCGCCAGGTGACGGCTGGTGTTGGAGTTTTCCGCACGGAACGTTGGGCCAAAGGTGTAGACTTTTGACAACGCACAGGCATACGTTTCAGCATTCAGCTGGCCTGATACGGTCAGGAACGCCTCTTTACCGAAGAAATCTTTGTCATAATCCACTTTACCCTGCGGATCGCGCGGCAGGTTTTCCATATCGAGCGTCGATACGCGGAACATTTCGCCTGCGCCTTCCGTATCTGATGCGGTGATCAGCGGCGTGGAAACCCAGAAATAGCCGTTCTCATGGAAAAAGCGATGCAGCGCCTGCGCCAGGGTATGACGCACGCGCGCGACGGCGCCAACCAGATTAGTACGCGGGCGCAGGTGAGCCACTTCGCGCAGATACTCGATGCTGTGACGTTTGGCAGCCATCGGGTAAGTGTCAGGATCGTCAACCCAGCCGGTCACTTCAACACGGGTGGCCTGCAGCTCAAATGCCTGGCCCTGGCCCGGTGATTCCACTACGGTGCCGGTAACAATGACCGAGCAGCCGGTGGTCAGACGCAGCACTTCATCCTGATAATTATTCAGAGAATTATTGACGACAGCCTGAACGGGATTAAAGCAGGAGCCGTCATAAACGGCGATAAAGGAAAGACCGGCTTTGGAATCTCTTCGGGTACGCACCCAGCCGCGTACGGTGACTTCACTGTCAACCGCGACCCGGCCGTGCAGTACATCCGCTACAGGCACTACGCTCATAAAAATCTCTCTATATATAGATGAAATAACGGGTGTCCCGTCGCATCTCGCTATCGTCACAGGTGACGTACGGTGCTGACAGAAACAGCCAATTCTCCCACGTTCAGGGGTGTTGCTATGTTACTTGCGAGCCATCAGGAAACAAGCAAAATTGCGGGAAGTGAGTGATTTTAATGGCGGCGGGCAGGGGAGTGAACCCCGCCCGGGGCAGGTCAGCTGGCGCGTTTAACCAGCGGCAGGTCAAATGCTTTGCGCAGTGCACGCACAAAGGCTTTATCCTGACAAATCGTTTTACCCGGACTGTCAGAGAGTTTAGCGACCGGTTTGCCATTGCAGCTGACCAGTTTAATCACGATGTTAAGCGGCGTTACGCCCGGAATGTCGCAGGTCAGGCGCGTGCCAATACCAAACACCACGTTGGCACGCTGACCAAAGTGACGATAGAGCGCCAGCGCTTTATCCAGGTTGAGATTGTCAGAGAACACCAGCGTTTTGCTGCGCGGATCGATACCGAGCCGCTCATAGTGCGCAACGGCTTTCTCGCCCCACTCAACCGGATCGCCGGAGTCGTGGCGCAGTCCCTGATAGCGATGGGCAAAGCCGGGACCAAAATCGCGCAAAAAGGCGTCCATGGTGATGCAGTCCGTGAGCGCAATGCCCAGCTGGTTATCATACTCATCCAGCCACGACTGCAGCGCCGCGCGCTGGCTGTTGGCCAGCACCGGGCTGATCTGCTGATGCGCCTGAAACCACTCATGGGCCTGGGTGCCGACCGGCGTCAGCTGCAGACGACGCGCCAGATCGTAATTACTGGTGCCCACCAGCCACGGAAACTCCGCTTTCAGCGTACTGACAATCGCTTCCTGCACCTCCTGTGAATAGCGGCGGCGCGTGCCGAAATCCATCAGCTGAAAGCGCGACATATCGAGATCGGCAACCTGCGTCTGAAAGGCTGAAAGTTTTTGCTGCAGATGCGCGACCGCCTGCTCTGCGGCGATCTGCGGCGTGCGGTGGCGATGTACCACTTCACTGATCAGCGCCAGCAGCGGCACTTCCCACAGAATGACCTCACGCCACGGGCCGCGGATCTGGATGCGCAGCTGGCCCCGCTCGTCCCGTACCTCAACCTGCGCCGGATTGAAGCGAAAGGCGCGTAGCCAGGTCAGATAGTCGTGCTGGAAAAAAGGCAGGTTACTGAGCCAGGCAAACTCATCGTCGCTCAGGGTCAGATCTTGCAAAGTATCAATTTGCGCGCGAATCTCGCTGGCATACCGGCCAAGCTGTTCATCGCTGCGACAGCGAAATTCTGCGGTAACCGGGACATCGTAGTAACGATGATATACGGCCTGCTGCATATGAAGCTTGTACGCATCGGTATCAAGCAGCGTGGTCAAAATCGGGGAAGCGTGTCCAGTCATGGTGCGTTTCAGCATCCTCTTCCGCGGAGCAGAGCCCGGTGTTTAACAAAATCCTAAAGACGCAGGAGTATAAAACAGTAATCTCTGCGATCACACCACATTTGCAGGTGGCGGGTCGAGGGGCAATTGTGCCATTGTTACTGAATTGTAGCCTTTTCTGCGCCAGCGCGCATTGCGCATGGCAACTCGCCGTCAGGCCGCTTAGACTTTGAGATATTTGCGCCACCGCAACAGGATGGCCTCAACATAACAACGATGCGAGAAGGATATATGACGCAACAGCCGCACATTAAATATCGCCACGACTACCGGGCGCCTGATTACACCATTACGGATATCGACCTGACGTTTGATCTGGATGCAACAGAAACACGCGTAACAGCCATCAGTCAGGTCAAACGTCTCGGCGCAGCAGACGCCGATCTGCATCTTGATGGTGAAGCGTTAACGCTGGTTGAGCTGACGGTAGATGGCGCGCCCTGGCCGCACTATCGCGAAGAGGCGGGGGCGCTGATCCTCAGTCAGCTGCCTGACAACTTCACGCTGCGCATTGTAAACCTGATCCATCCGGCTAAAAACAGCGCGCTGGAAGGGCTGTATCAGTCGGGCGAGGCGCTCTGCACCCAGTGTGAGGCGGAGGGTTTCCGGCACATCACCTGGTACCTGGATCGTCCTGACGTTCTGGCGCGCTTTACCACCACGCTCCGGGCCGACCCGGTGCGCTACCCGTATCTGCTCTCCAACGGTAACAAGCTAAAGAGCGGCGAGCTGGACGACGGGCGTCACTGGGTGACGTGGCAGGATCCGTTCCCGAAACCCTGCTATCTGTTTGCGCTGGTGGCAGGTGATTTTGATGTGCTGCGCGACAGTTTTACCACCCGTTCAGGGCGCGACGTCGCGCTGGAGATCTTTGTTGACCGCGGTAATCTCGATCGTGCCGACTGGGCAATGACCTCGCTGAAAGCCAGCATGAAGTGGGATGAAGAGCGTTTTGGTCTCGAATATGACCTCGATATCTTTATGATTGTCGCCGTGGATTTCTTCAATATGGGCGCGATGGAGAACAAAGGCCTCAACGTCTTTAACTCCAAATATGTGCTGGCAAAAGCGGAAACCGCGACGGATAAAGATTATCTCGGCATCGAGGCGGTGATCGGCCATGAATATTTCCATAACTGGACCGGTAACCGCGTCACCTGTCGCGACTGGTTTCAGCTCAGCCTGAAAGAGGGTCTGACGGTATTCCGCGATCAGGAGTTCAGCTCCGATCTCGGCTCCCGCGCGGTGAATCGTATTGATAACGTGCGGGTGATGCGCGGTGCGCAGTTTGCCGAAGATGCCAGCCCGATGGCGCACCCGATCCGGCCGGATCAGGTTATAGAGATGAATAACTTCTATACCCTGACGGTGTACGAGAAGGGATCGGAAGTGATCCGCATGATGCACACGCTGCTGGGTGAAGAGAAGTTTCAGCAGGGCATGCAGTGCTACTTTGAACGTCACGACGGCAGTGCGGCAACCTGCGACGATTTTGTCCAGGCGATGGAAGATGCCTCTGGCGTCGATTTAACCCAGTTCCGTCGCTGGTACAGCCAGTCAGGCACGCCGGTCGTGAGCGTGCGCGATGACTATAATCCGGAGCTGGAGCAGTATACCCTGCACGTGACCCAGCATACGCCGCCAACCGCAGATGGTCAGGAGAAGCTGCCGCTGCACATTCCGCTGGATATCGAACTCTACGATAATGAAGGCAAAGTGATCCCCCTGCAGCATAACGGCCAGCCGGTACATCACGTGCTGAACGTGACGCAGGCGTTCCAGACGTTTGTCTTTGATAACGTCTATTTTCAGCCGGTGCCGTCACTGCTGCGTGAATTCTCTGCACCGGTAAAACTCGATTATAAGTGGAGCGACGCACAGCTCACCTTCCTGATGCGTCACGCGAGCAATGAGTTTTCCCGCTGGGATGCGGCGCAGAGTCTGCTCGCAACCTATATTCGTCTCAACGTCGCGCGCTACCAGCAGGGCCAGCCGCTGTCGCTGCCTCTGCACGTTGCTGACGCTTTCCGGGCGGTGCTGCTGGATGAGCAGGGCGATCCGGCGCTGATGGCGCTGATCCTGACCCTGCCATCAGAAAATGAGATAGCAGAGCTGTTCGACATCATCGATCCACAGGCGATTGCCGCCGTACGCCATGCGCTGATGCGCACGCTGGCAAACGAGCTGAACGACGAGTGCTATGCGCTCTATCTGGCCAGCCAGAGCAGCGAATATCGCGTTGATCATGCGGAAATTGGCCGGCGCGCGCTGAAGAATGTCTGCCTGAGCTATCTGGCTCTGGGGGATACGACGCAGGCCGATCGTCTGGTTCAGGCGCAGTATGCGCACGCCACGAATATGACTGATGCGCTGGCGGCGCTCTCGGCAGCGGTGATGGCACAGCTGCCGTGCCGCGACGCGCTGCTGGCCGCCTGGGATGAGCGCTGGCATCAGGACGGTCTGGTCATGGATAAATGGTTTATGCTGCAGGCGACCAGCCCGGCGCCAGAAGTGTTACGCAATGTGCGTGCGCTGCTGAACCATCGCTCCTTCACCATGGGTAACCCTAACCGCATCCGGGCGCTGATTGGCGCATTCGCGGCGGGTAACCCGGCGGCGTTTCACGCGCAGGATGGCAGCGGTTATCAGTTCCTGGTTGAGATGCTGACCGATCTCAATACGCGTAACCCGCAGGTGGCCGCGCGCATGATTGAACCCCTGATCCGCCTGAAGCGCTATGATGCAGGACGTCAGGCGTTAATGCGTCAGGCACTGCAGCAGCTAAAGGGGCTGGATAATCTTTCCGGCGATCTCTATGAGAAAATCACCAAAGCGCTGAACGCGTAATCCTCCGCAACCGCAACCGTCACCGGTTGCGGCTGCCCTTTTGCGGCCATGCGGATACTACAGTATGGCGCGCCAAACCTTCTCATAAATCACCACTTTGGCCGCTAATCCGGCAGGGTGCGTTACGCTGACTTATATGTTATGTTATAACATCAATAAAACAAGGCGTGAGTATATCAAGATGAAAGTAGCGTACTGGACACTATTTCTGGGGCTGGCCTGCAGTTCAACGGTATTTGCACACGGCGGTCATTCGCACGGTGCTCCACTGAGTGAAAAAGAGGTGCGCGCGGCCAGCGGCATCTTTGCCGATGACGATGTGAAAGATCGGCCGCTTTCCGACTGGGAAGGGGTATGGCAGTCCGTTTATCCCTATGCCAGAGATGGCTCACTGGATCCGGTATTTCAAAAAAAAGCGGCAGCCGATAAAACGCGCTCGTTCAGCGACATTAAACAGTACTATCTCACCGGCTATGCCAGCGATATTACTGACATCGGCATTGAAAACGACGTGATGGAATTTACCGAAAAAGGCGCGGTCAGCAGCTGTAAATATGCCTATAAAGGTTACAAGGTGCTCAACTACGTTTCCGGTAAAAGAGGGGTGCGTTATCTGTTTGAATGCACTGATAAAGCCAGTAAAGCGCCGCACTTTGTACAGTTCAGCGATCACATTATCAGCCCGCGTAAGTCATCCCACTTTCATATCTTTACGGGTAATGTCTCGCAGGCTGCGCTGTTTGATGAACTGGAAAACTGGCCCACGTTCTTCCCTTACCAGCTAAGTAAAGCGCAGGTGGTGGATGACCTGCTGCATCACTGATGCACAGCCCGCTGGCGGACAGACCCGCCAGCGGGCAGGGCAGTTAACGCTGCCGGGCAAAGCGCAGCGGCTGCTCAGCGGCGCTGCGCGTCATCACCCGATCCAGTACGCTCGCTTCCAGCTCCGCCAGCCGCGCCGAGCCTTTGCGGCGCGGACGCGGCAAATCGACCGACAGGTCGAGCCCGATTTTCCCCTCTTCAATCAGTAACACCCGATCGGCCAGCGCCACCGCCTCGCTGACGTCATGCGTCACCAGCAGTACCGTAAAATTGTGCTGCTGCCAGAGTGATTCAATCAGTCCCTGCATCTCAATGCGGGTTAAAGCATCCAGCGCGCCCAGCGGCTCATCCAGCAGCAGTAAGCCAGGACGGTGGATCAGCGCCCGCGCCAGCGCCACGCGCTGCTTCTGTCCACCCGAGAGGGCAGCAGGCCACTCATTTGCGCGATCGGCAAGCCCCACGGCCTCCAGTGCCTCCAGCGCGGCGCTGCGCCATTCGCGGCCGCGTAAGCCGAGTCCGACGTTATCGATCACTTTTTTCCACGGCAGCAGACGCGCATCCTGGAACATCAGTCGCGTATCGTCGCGCGCCGCGGCCAGCGGCGCGTTGCCTGCCAGCAGCTCACCCTGACTGGCGACTTCCAGTCCGGCCAGCAGCCGCAGCAGGGTGCTTTTACCGCAGCCGCTGCGCCCGACCACGGCAACAAACTGCCCGGCCGGAATATGCAGGCTGACCTGGTCAAGAATAGTACGATTGCCATAGTGCTTAGAGAGGTTACTGATGGCGACCGGCGTGCCGCTGATCAGGCGCGCCGGGTTCTGTACGGCATTGCTCATGCGTTGCTCTCCTTCAGTTGCCAGGCCGGGTGCCAGCGCAGCCAGATACGCTCCAGCAGCTGCGCCGCCACGTCTGCCAGTTTGCCCAGCAGGGCATAAAGAATAATGGCCACCACGACCACGTCAGTTTGCAAAAATTCGCGCGCGTTCATCGCCAGATAGCCGATACCGGAGTTGGCCGAGATGGTTTCAGCCACAATCAGCGTCAGCCACATCAGACCCAGCGCAAAGCGCACCCCGACCATGATGCCGGGCAGGGCGCCAGGCAGGATAACCTGCGCAAACAGCGACCAGCCGGAGAGGCCATAGCTGCGCGCCATCTCTATCAGCCCGCGATCGATATTGCGGATCCCGTGATAGGTATTGAGGTAGATCGGAAACAGCGTACCGAGTGCGACCAGGAAAATTTTGGCCGATTCATCAATGCCAAACCAGAGGATCACCAGCGGGATCAGCGCCAGATGCGGCACGTTGCGCAGCATCTGTAGCGAGGTATCCAGCAGACGCTCACCGGTGCGCGATGTACCGGTGATGAGTCCGAGCGCCAGCCCGATCGTGCCGCCGATAGCAAAACCGATTAGTGCGCGCCAGCTGCTGATGGCCAGGTGCTGCCACAGTTCACCGCTGGCGGTCAGCTGCCAGAAGGCGGTCACAATTTTCTCCGGCGCCGGTAAAATACGCGTGGAGAGCCAGCCCTGCGACGAAGCGAGCTGCCATATCGCCACTATTCCCGCCGGCAGCAGCCAGGGCAGCAGCGCATTGCGCAGCGTTTTTATCTGCTCAGACATGGTGACTCCTTAGCTTTGCGCAACTTTCTGTGGCGTAAAATCATTGGCCACAGCTTCGCCATGCGCCTGCACGATGCGCGGTGCAGGCACTTCCGGCGCGGCCAGGTCAAGATGGGGAAACAGCAGCTCGCCAACGCGGTACGCTTCTTCCAGATGCGGATAGCCAGAAAGGATAAAGGTCTCAATGCCCAGCGCCTGATATTCGCGCATACGTTCTGCGACAGTTGGCCCGTCGCCGACCAGCGCAGTACCGGCTCCGCCGCGTACCAGGCCAACCCCAGCCCAGAGGTTCGGACTGATCTCCAGCTTATCGCGCTGGCCGCCGTGCAGGGCAGCCATCCGCTGCTGTCCGACCGAATCCGTGCGCGCAAACGCCGCCTGTGCTTTGGCAATCGTGGCGTCATCCAGATGTGAAATAAGCCGATCCGCGGCCTGCCACGCCTCTTCGTTCGTTTCGCGCACAATCACGTGCAGACGAATACCGAAGCGCACCGTGCGCCCCTGCGCTGCGGCTTTGGCGCGCACCTGCTCAATCTTCTCTTTAACCAGCGCGGGCGGCTCTCCCCAGGTGAGATAGACGTCAACCTGTTCAGCAGCCAGATCCTGCGCGGCATCAGAAGAGCCGCCGAACCAGAGTGGCGGACGCGGCTGCTGTACCGAACGGAACATCAGGCGCGCACCGCGCACTTTGACGTGTTTGCCCTCATAGTCCACCGTTTCGCCTTCAGAAACACGTCGCCAGATGCGGGTAAATTCCGCCGATTCTGCATAGCGTTCGCGATGGTCGAGAAAAACGCCATCGCCCGCCAGCTCTTCCGGATCGCCACCGGTCACCAGGTTAAACAGCGCACGACCGTTAGAGAGGCGATCCAGCGTTGCCGCCTGACGCGCTGCCTGGGTCGGCGAGATCACGCCGGGACGCAGTGCCACCAGAAAGCGCAGGCGCTGCGTTACCGGAATCAGTGAGGCAGCGACCAGCCAGGCATCTTCGCAGGAGCGGCCGGTCGGGATCAGCACGCCGCCAAAGCCCAGCCGGTCAGCGGCCTGTGCTATCTGCTGCAGATAACCGTGATCCACCGGACGGGCGCCTTCGGCGGTTCCCAGATAGTGACCATCGCCGTGCGTGGGAAGAAACCAGAAAACAGATATGCTCATTGTGTTGTTCCTTATTAATGGGCCGTCCGGGGTTGCCAGATGCGGTCAGCGATGGTGAGTTTTACCGGCAACAGATGGCTGGCGTAAAACAGATCGGCAGTGTGCTGCTGCGCGGCGGCGGTGCGTGCACTGACGGGGGTAATCGTGGTAGGCGGACGATGATCGAGATAGCTCGCCAGGACCGGTTTTGGCAGGCCCATCGCCTGCGCCAGCAGGTCAATACTCTGCGTCCGCTGGCTCTGCGTCAGCGCATCCGCCTCGCTGAAGGTGGCCAGCACCTGGCTGAGGGTATCGGGACTGGCTTCAGCAAACTGTCGGGTCGCCAGATAGAAAGAGCCGGTCAGGTTCAGCGTGCTGCCGTCAGTGAGGACGCGCACGTTGCCCTGCTGCAGAGCGGCTGAGTAATAAGGATCCCAGATCGCCCAGGCGTCAACGTTACCCTGCTGAAACGCCGCGCGGGCATCGGCTGGCGTCAGATAGACCGGCTGAATATCAGCGAAACTCAGGTCCGCCTGCTGCAGCGCGCGCAGCAGCAGATTGTGCGAGCTGGAGCCTTTCTGAAAAGCAACTTTGCGGCCTTTCAGATCGGCCACGCTGTGGATGGGGCTGTTCTGCGGTACCAGGATCACTTCTGCTTTAGGTTTCGCGGGTTCCGATCCGACATAAAGCAGATCGGCGCCGGCGGCCTGCGCAAAGAGCGGAGGAATATCCCCGGTGCTGCCTAAATCGATACTGCCGATGTTAAGCGCTTCCAGCATTTGCGGGCCGGCAGGAAACTCAATCCACTTAATTGCCATCGCCGGAAAACGCTGCTCCAGCAGCCGGTGCGATTTTGCCAGCACCATGCTGACCGAGCCTTTCTGGTAGCCGATACGGATCTGAGAAGGCGCGTCCGCTGCGCTGGCCGTCAGGGTAAACAGGGCAGCCAGCGCCGGGAGCAGCAGAGCCGTTATAAGTCGTTTCACAATAGTCTCTCCTCAGACAGCCCGGGCAAAAGGCAGATGACGGCGCTGCAGCGCGAGCCAGAAGTTCTCCAGCGCATCATCAATACGGGAAGTGAGATCGCTGGCAAATTCCGGCTGGCGGTCGTAATGCGTAATCTGCAGATCCTGCGCAAACACTCCCTGTAACACCTCCTGCGCTTTCAGCGCGCTCAGTACCGGTTTAAGCCCGTAATCAAGCGCCAGCATATGTGCCACGCTGCCGCCACTTGCCAGCGGCAGTACGACTTTTTCTTCCAGCGCCCGCTCCGGCAGCAGATCCAGGACAGTTTTTAGCGCACCTGCAAATGACGCTTTATAGACAGGAGTAGAAATAATGACGCCGGTCGCGCTGGCGATGTCAGCTTTAAACGCATTCAGGGCAGGGGAGTCGAAACGGGCATGGATCAAATCTTCCGGCGGAAAATTGTGAATATTCCACGCAGTAACTTCGGCGCCCCGGGCTTCCAGCTGGCGCTGGCAAAGCGTCAGCAGCGCCGTCGAACGTGAAGGGAAACGGGGGCTGCCCGCCAGCGTTAGGATCCGCATACCTGCTCCTTATAACAAAAAGTTATCGATAATGTTTAATTGAGAACTGATTGTCTTAATCCTGCCAGAGCGCCGGAAAAGGGGTAAATGATTTATCCGGCAATCAAAAGCTTTAAAACGGCAAACGGATCCCGCTGCCGATCTGCTGCCTGCGAAACGCTACTGCCTGCGCTGCCAGTCGGGCTCACAGAGCAGCGGCGGATAAAATGGCCCGATCTCTGTTTTTTATTGATGAATTTAAGAAAAAGCTGCGGCGTGAATGCCAGGTGGTTTTTAAGAATTACTCCTGTGGGCGCTGTCACATTTTTGTGTCACGCTTGAAGACATTGAGAAAAATACCCAGACCCCCATACTTTTATGTCTATCAAACGTAATGCGATTGCCAACTATGTCGGGCAGATCTACCTGACGCTGTCAGGTATTTTAGTGGTGCCGCTCTATATTCAGAATCTGGGGATGGAAGCGTATGGCCTGGTTGGCTTCTTTTCTATATTACTGACCTGGCTGCAGCTGCTGGATGCGGGCGTCTCCACCACGCTGATGCGTGAAGCGGCGCGCTACCGCGCTAATCAGGAAGAATTTGTCTGGTTTCCGGCGCTGTTTACCACCCTGACGCGCTTTTTCCTTTTTTCCACGCTGGTGCTGGTGGTGCTGGGCTGGCTGGCAACGCCCTGGATAGCGACACACTGGCTGGATGCGCGTCATTTGCCGGCCGGCGATGTGGTTATCGCCGTGGCAATTATGGTGATCACCGCGGCCATTCGCTGGCGCACCAGTCCCTATCGCAGCGTGATCATCGGCTTTGAACATCAGGTCTGGCTGAATGGCGTTAACCTGACTATTACCACGCTGCGCACCTTTGGTGCGGTGCTGGTGATCCAGCTCTTCGCCAACGCCGTGCTGACATTCTTTATCTGGCAGCTGCTGGTCTCCATCGCCGAGGCGGGCTGCTGCATCTGGAAGGCGTATCAGCTTATCCCGCGCGCCGCGCGCAAAGAGAAGCGCAGCGACCTGAAAGAGGTGCTGAGGCCTTTTATTCGCTTTGCGCTGAGCGCCGCGTTCTCCAGCGCAATCTGGACGTTTATCTCGCAGATTGACCGTCTGGTGCTGTCTAAAACCCTGCCGCTGAGCGAGTACGGATCCTTTACCGTCGTGGCAACGGCGGCGACCGGTATCCTGCTGCTCAGCAGCCCGATTATGCAGGCGATTGTGCCGCGCATGACCGGCATGAAAACCCGGCAGCAGGGCGATGCGGAATCTCTGCGTCTCTACCGTTACACCACGCAGGCAGTCGCCATTTTTATGGCCCCGCTCAGTATCACTATCGCCTGCTATTCTGGTCCGCTGCTTTGGGCGTGGACGCAAAAAACGCAGATTGTCGATGAGATGGCTTTTGTCCTGACGCTTTACGCCTTAGGCAGCGGAATTCAGGCGATCTGTGGCTTGCTCTATCACCTGCAGTACGTGAATGGCAACCTAAAACTCCATATGCAGGGCTTTACCCTGTTTGCCATTCTGCTGGTGCCGCTTAACATCTGGTGTGCGATTCACTACGGCGCGCTGGGAACCGGCTGGCTGTGGCTGGCGCAGAACATTTTCTACCTGGTTGGCTGGGCATGGCTGGTACACCGTCGTTTTGCGCCGGGTATCCACTTCAGCTGGCTGACGCGCGACGTGGCGCTGATCTGGGCGGTATCGGGCCTGATTGCCGGCCTGAGCACGCTGCTGCCTATTGAGTGGAATCAGAATCGCTGGATTAATCTGCTCTGGCTGGCATTGATTGGTGCCGTGAATCTCGGCGTCTGCTGTCTGCTGCATAGCCTGGTGCTGAAGCGCCTGCGCCGTACACCCGTTGTTAATGCTGAAGAAAGAGGATAAGTATGACGTCGCGCTCCGTCCCGACTATATCGGTCATTATTCCGAACTGGAACTGCGCCCCGTGGCTGCCGGAGACGATGCAGTCGCTGCTGCAGCAGACGTCGCCGGCAGATGAGATTATTATCATTGACGACGGCTCAACGGATGAGAGCGTGAGCTGGCTTACGGCGTTCGCTGAGGCGCATCCGCAGGTCACTTTGCTGAGCGGCAACCGCGGCGGCGTCAGCGCAGCGCGGATGAAAGGGCTGGCGGTCGCCACCGGCGATTTCCTCTATTTTATGGATGCCGATGACTTTATCTCCGCCACTCTGTTTGCCGATTTCCGGCGCGCGCAGGCGCAGCATACCGGACTTGAGCTGTTCTGCTTCGGCGCAAAAATGTTTTTCGACGTCCCGGAACCGCAGCGCCACTATCAGACGATTCATCAGCGTCACGTCAGCGGCCTTTTCTCCGGCGGCAGCGAAAGTCTGCGCACGCTGATCCAGCATCAGTCGGCGCACCGGGTGATCTGGAGCAGCATCATTTCCCGGCAGCTGATTGAGCGGCTGGGGCTGAGTTTCCTGCCGATTCAGAATCATGAAGATGCGCCTTTTATGTTCGCGCTCTATATGCAGGCGCACAGTTTCTACTGCACCGGCGAGAGCTACTACTACAAGCGCTTTATGCAGAGTTCGCTGTCGCAAAGCACCCGCGACTTCTCCTGGATAAAAAATTACTTTATCGCCCGCGACAGCAGCGAAGCGTTTTTGCGAGAGCATCAGCTGCCGCAGGATGAGGCATTACTGGATGACTACTATCAGACCATTATGCATGGCTGCCTGGCACAGATCCGTAAACACCGCATTAAAGTACCTGCCGAGTGGCAGCCGCGGGTAAACAGTCTGGTGCGGCGCGTATTACGGCATAATACCCGGCTGAAACTGCTCTGGTATTGTCCGCCGCTCTATCACGGTCTGCAGGCGTGCCGTAATCGCCTGAGTCGTTATTCATCCCGCCGTTGATCGCGATCCTGTTCTGAGGTTCGTCACTAATTTACTTTTGCGCCAGAGCACCTTACCATTCTGGCGCACGTCTTCCCGTGCACCCGCTGTTTCTTCCTTTACTGCCATTCAGGAGAGTGCATGTTATATCCCATCGTCCGGCCCGCCCTGTTTAAACTCGATCCCGAGCGCGCGCATGAACTCACTTTCCAGCAGCTGCGTTTTATCAGCGGTACGCCGCTGGAGGGGCTGATTCGGCAGTCGCTGCCGGCGCGTCCGGTAAGCTGTATGGGCCTGACGTTTCCCAACCCGCTGGGTCTGGCGGCCGGGCTGGATAAAAACGCGGAGTGCATTGATGCGTTTGGCGCGATGGGGTTTGGTTTTATTGAAGTCGGTACGGTAACGCCGCGTGCGCAGCCCGGAAATGATAAACCGCGTATGTTCCGTCTGGTTGAGGCGGGCGGCATCATTAACCGCATGGGATTTAATAACCACGGGGTTGATCATCTGGTAGAGAACGTCAAAAAAGCGCGATTTAAAGGCGTACTGGGGATCAATATTGGCAAGAATAAAGATACCCCGGTTGAGCAGGGGAAAGAGGATTACCTGATCTGCATGGAGAAGGTCTACGCCCATGCGGGTTATATTGCGATAAATATCTCTTCACCTAACACGCCGGGTCTGCGTACGCTGCAATATGGCGATGCGCTGGACGATTTGCTGGTGGCGATTAAATTAAAACAGCAGGAACTACAGCAGCGACACCTTAAATATGTTCCGGTGGCCGTAAAGATTGCGCCGGATCTGTCTGAGGAGGAATTAATCCAGGTTGCTGACAGCCTGGTGCGTCACCAGATTGATGGTGTGATTGCAACCAATACCACGCTGGATCGTACGCTGGTCAGCGGACTTAAACATGCAGATGAAGCGGGCGGCCTGAGCGGACGCCCGGTGCAGACGCGCAGCACAGAGGTAATCCGCCGGCTGGCGCAGGAGCTGCAGGGGCGCTTACCTGTTATTGGTGCCGGTGGAATAGATTCACTCATCGCCGCACGGGAAAAAATTGCCGCGGGCGCCACCCTGGTGCAGATATACTCCGGATTTATTTATCAGGGACCGGCTTTAATTAAAGATATCGTGACCCACCTCTAAGACATATCTCACTTTCCCCGGCCAGGGGGTTTATTTCTCCCTCTGGCTCGTTTATATTTTCCCCTGTTGTTCTATTTTTCAGCTTTTTGCTTAAAGCGATATTTTATTTTTTAGGCGCCATTTAGCGCAGCAGAATCCCACAAGGCACATCATGAAAATCAAACCCGATGACAACTGGCGCTGGTATTATGACGCCGAGCATGACCGTATGATGCTTGATTTGGCTGATGGCACACTCTTCCGCTCCCGCTTCTCCCGCAAAATGCTGACGCCCGACGCTTTTAACAGCAGCGGATTTTGCGTCGATGATGCCGCACTCTATTTTAGTTTCGACGACCGCTGTCGTGAAAGTGAATTATCTGCTCATCAGCGTGCCGAGCTGATCCTGAATGCGCTGGTGGCAAGCCGCTTCCTCAAGCCGCTGATGCCAAAAAGCTGGCACTTCATCAGCCATAAACATAGCTGGCAGCCGGTCGCGGGCGATATGGTCACGGCTACGCTGGCTGAGAGCGGTGAGCAGGCACAGCTGCTGGTAGTAGAAAGCAGTGAAAACGCGGCGCTCTGTCTGGTGGCGCAGCCGGCACTGAGCATGGCGGGAAAAAGCATGCAGCTTGGCGATGCGATCAAAATCATGAACGATCGCCTGCAGCCGCTGCAGCTGGCGACATGGTACGCGCGCGCGGTTTAGATTTTATCCCAGCTCAATATCACTGTCTGGAATACAGCTGCAGCTCAGAATAGTGCCGTCAGCACGTACGGCGCTCTGCTTTAACGGCCTGACGGTGCCGGCGACCAGCGTGACTTTACAGCTGCCGCACAGCCCGGCCCGGCAGGAGTAGGGAATACGAAACCCGGCCATCTCCAGCTGCTCCAGTAATACCTGCTGATTATCTCCCTCAAAACGCCGGCCCTGACAGGTAATGGTGACGCTGGCAGGCGCACCTGGCTCTGCTGTCAGCGAAGCTTCTGTTTTGCCGGCACCATAGACGCGCGGGGTATGGCGTTCCAGAATCGTCACGCTGTCCCCGCTGCGGATCAGCCCGCTGTTCAGGGCTATCATATTGAGGCCAAAATCGATATCACCGCTGCCATCCTGCGCGCTGCGAAAGCCCTGCAGCGTGGTCAGCGGCTCACCCGCCGGATGTTTCTCTCCGTTCTCTGTCCCGATAGTGGTAAATATGCAGCGGCTGCACGGTTTCGGCACGACAAACTCAACGTCACCGATTTGCAGCCGCTTCCAGCTATCTTCATCCCAGGCGGGGGCACCGCTGACCACCAGGTTAGGGCGAAACTGCTCCACGCGTACGCCAGCCGGGCAGCGCTGCTGCAGATCCTGCATCGACGCCATATTGACCAGCAGAAACGGATAGCCGTCGGCAAAGCCGAGCGGCACGGCGTCAAAGCGCTTTACGCGCCGCGTCGGCGTCTCACCTGTCCAGCGCAGCTGTACCGGACGCGGAAAATAGTCGCTCAGCCAGCGGTTAATCGCTTCCGGCTCGATGCGGGCAGTAAAGGTGTTGCCCCAGACAACGGTTTCGCTCTCTTCTGCTGCAAAGTCGGCATAGCGGATCAGCGCCTGCTGACCGTCCGGCGCGTTAATCAGCAGGCCATCCGGCAGCACAACCGGCGTAAAACGCACCAGTTGCGGAAACTGCCGGGCGGTGATGAACGTTCCGTCAGGCTCGGTGATCATAAAGATGCGATCAAATGCCAGACCGCTCTGCAGCACCTGTGCATGCGACTGCTGCAGGCCGCGCATCGATTTGACCGGGTGAATATAAAGACGGGATAAGGTAATCATCATCGCTCCTTGCAGACAAAAAGAAGCTAACTTTATGACATAGGACGCTGATTCGCTATAATGCGCAGCAATTTTAGCAAGAGTATAAGTGACGATATGAATTCTCTGTTTGCCAGTACGGCGCGTGGGCTCGAAGAGCTGTTGAAAACTGAGCTGGACGCGCTGGGCGCGCAGGATTTGCAGGTGGTGCAGGGCGGCGTCCACTTCCGTGCCGACGATCGCGTAATGTATCAAAGCCTGCTGTGGAGCCGTCTGGCTTCACGTATTTTACTGCCGCTGGGAGAATTCGGTGTCTGGAGTGACCTCGATCTCTATGTCGGCGCGCAGAGTATCCCCTGGGCTGAGCTGTTTGACAGCGAAACCACCTTTGCCATCCATTTCAGCGGCACCAACGACGTCATCCGCAACAGCCAGTTTGGCGCGCTGCGAATTAAAGATGCGATCGTTGACTGCTTTACCCGTCAGGATCTGCCGCGCCCCAGCGTGGATCGCGAGCAGCCGGGTATTTGCATTAACGCCTGGCTGAATAAAGATCGCGTCAGCATCGCACTGGATCTCAGCGGCACCGCGCTGCATCAGCGCGGCTATCGTCAGCAGACCGGTCAGGCGCCGCTGAAAGAGAATCTGGCGGCTGCCATTGTTATGCGTTCCGGCTGGCAGCCGGAAACGCCGCTGCTGGATCCCATGTGCGGTTCCGGCACGCTGCTGATTGAGGCGGCCTTAATTGCCTGCGATCGCGCGCCGGGTCTGCTGCGCAGCCACTGGGGCTTTAGCCGCTGGAAGCAGCATAACGCAGCGCTATGGCAGGAGCTGCGCAGCGAAGCGCTGCAGCGCGCGCGGGCTGGCACTGCGGCCACCCAGGCACGCTTCTTTGGTTATGATAACGATGGCCGCGTGCTGGAGTGGGCGCGCGCTAACGCGCGTCGTGCCGGCGTCTTTGAGCTTTTTACCTTTGCGCAGCAGGATGTGCTGAAGCTGAGTAATCCGCTTGACGATAAAAGCGTGACCGGAACGGTGCTGAGTAACCCGCCTTATGGTGAGCGTCTGGAGAGCGAGCCGGCGCTGATTGCGCTGCACAGCCAGCTGGGCCGCATTATGAAGCAGCAGTTTGGCGGCTGGAATCTGTCGCTGTTCAGCGCCTCACCCGATCTGCTGAGCTGCCTGCAGCTGCGCGCGGAGCGCCAGTTTAAAGCGAAAAATGGCCCGCTGGAGTGCGTGCAGAAAAATTATCAGCTGGCGGCGTCCGGTGCGGCTGGCAGCGCGCAGATTGCGGAAGATTTCGCAAACCGCCTGCGCAAGAACCTGAAGAAGCTGGAGAAATGGGCGCGTCAGTCGGGCATTGAGTGCTATCGCCTCTATGATGCCGATCTGCCGGAATACAATGTCGCAGTGGATCGCTACGCCGACTGGGTGGTGGTGCAGGAATACGCGCCACCAAAAACCATCGACGCGACCAAAGCGCGCCAGCGGCTGTTTGATGTTATCAGCGCCACGCTCAGCGTGCTGGAGATCCCGGCTAACAGGTTGGTGCTGAAAACCCGCGAGCGGCAAAAGGGCAAAAATCAGTATCAGAAGCTGGGAGAAAAGGGCGAATTCTTTGAAGTGCAGGAGTTCAATGCCCGGCTGCTGGTTAATCTTACTGACTACCTTGATACCGGCCTGTTCCTCGATCACCGTATCGCGCGGCAGATGCTCGGCCAGATGAGTAAAGGTAAAGACTTCCTGAACCTGTTTTCTTACACCGGCAGCGCCAGCGTGCACGCCGGGCTGGGCGGGGCAAAATCCACCACTACGGTTGATATGTCGCGCACCTACCTTGAGTGGGCGGAGCGCAACCTGCGTATTAATGGTCTGACCGGCCGTCAGCATCGCCTGCTGCACGCCGACTGCCTGAGCTGGCTGCGTGAAAGCGACGAGCAGTTTGACCTGATTTTTATCGATCCGCCGACCTTCTCCAACTCCAAGCGTATGGAGGCGGATTTTGATGTGCAGCGCGATCATCTGATGCTGCTGCAAAACCTGAAGCGCATGCTGCGTCGCGGCGGCACCATTATGTTCTCCAACAACAAGCGCGGCTTCAAAATGGATCTGGAGGGCCTGCAACGGCTTGGCCTGCAGGCGCAGGAGATCACGCAAAAAACCCTGTCACAGGACTTTGCCCGTAATCGTCAAATTCACAACTGCTGGCTGGTCAGCCACGCCGGTAAGGAATAATTTATATGTCGTTGATCAGTATCCATGGTGCTTACCTCTCATTCAGTGATGCACCGCTGCTGGATAATACCGAACTGCACATCGAAGAGGGCGAACGCGTCTGTCTGGTGGGCCGTAACGGTGCCGGTAAATCCACATTAATGAAAATCATCAACGGCGAACAGCCGCTGGATGATGGGCGTATCATCTATGAGCAGGACCTGATCGTTTCGCGCCTGCAGCAGGATCCGCCGCGTAACATTACCGGTTCGGTGTATGACTTTGTCGCTGAGGGCGTGGCCGAGCAGGCGGAGCATCTCAAAGCCTATCACGCCATTTCGCACAAAGTGATGGAGGATCCGAGCGAGAAAAACCTCAATGAAATGGGCCGGCTGCAGACGATTCTCGATCACCAGAATCTCTGGCAGCTCGACAGCCGTATCAACGATGTTCTGCAGCAGATTGGCCTGCAGGCTGATACAGAACTCTCTTCGCTCTCCGGCGGCTGGCTGCGTAAAGCGGCCCTGGGCCGTGCGCTGGTCAGTAACCCACGCGTGCTGATGCTGGATGAGCCTACTAACCACCTCGATATTGAAACCATCGACTGGCTGGAAACGTTCCTGAAAACCTTTACCGGCAGCATCGTGTTTATTTCGCATGACCGCTCGTTTATCCGCAATATGGCGACGCGCATTGTCGATCTCGATCGCGGTAAGCTGGTCTCCTGGCCGGGAGATTACGATCAGTTCCTGGTGGGTAAAGAGGAGGCGCTGCGGGTTGAGGAGATGCAGAATGCTGAATTTGACCGCAAGCTGGCGCAGGAAGAGGTGTGGATCCGTCAGGGGATCAAGGCGCGTCGTACCCGCAATGAAGGCCGCGTGCGGGCACTGAAAGCGCTGCGTCGCGAACGTTCCGAGCGTCGTGACGTGATGGGCAAAGCCAATATGCAGGTCGGCGAAGCGGCCCGCTCCGGTAAAATTGTCTTTGAGCTGGAGAACGTAAACTACGGCGTGGAAGGCAAAACGCTGGTTAAAGACTTTTCAGCCCAGGTCCAGCGCGGCGATAAGATTGCGCTGATTGGGCCTAACGGCTGCGGAAAAACCACGCTGCTGCGCCTGATGCTGGGGCAGCTGAAAGCGGACAGCGGGCGGGTGCACTGCGGCACCAAGCTTGAAATTGCCTATTTCGATCAGCATCGCGCTGAACTCGATCCGGACCGGACCGTGATGGATAACCTCGCGGAAGGCAAACAGGAAGTGATGGTCAACGGCAAACCCCGTCACGTACTGGGTTACCTGCAGGACTTTCTGTTCCATCCGAAACGCGCCATGACGCCGGTACGCGCGCTGTCGGGCGGAGAGCGCAATCGCCTGCTGCTGGCGCGGCTGTTCCTGAAGCCCAGCAACCTGCTGATCCTCGATGAACCGACCAACGATCTGGACGTTGAAACGCTGGAGCTGCTGGAAGAGCTGGTCGACGGATATCAGGGCACCGTACTGCTGGTCAGCCACGATCGTCAGTTTGTGGATAACACCGTTACCGAATGCTGGATATTTGAAGGTAACGGCGAAGTGGGCGCGTTTGTGGGCGGCTATCATGATGCGCAGCAGCAGCGCGCGGCGTACAAACAGACGCGTGTTGCCCCGACGGTTTCCGCACCGGTGAAAACAGCTGAAAAAAATGAAACCGCCAAACGCAGCGCAGGCAAGCTAAGCTATAACCTGACGCGTGAACTGGAACAGCTGCCGCAAAAGCTGGAGCAGCTGGAAGCGCGGATTGGTGAGCTGCAGGCGCAGATGAGCCATCCCGATTTCTTCAGTCAGCCGCATGAAAAAACGCAGCCGGTGCTGGATACGCTGGCGCAGACGGAGCAGGAGCTGGAAACCGCCTTTGCCCGCTGGGAAGAGCTGGAAGCGCTGAAAAACGGCGCATAACACAGAGGAAAAGGGCATGTGCGCAACGTCGCCGCAGGCGCAGCAGTGGATGCTCTGTCCACAGTGTGATTTAACCGTCAGGCTGCCCGCTGTGCCGGCGGGCAGCCGTGCCCGCTGCCCGCGCTGCCATACGCAGCTGCTGGCTAACTGGCATGAACCGCGGAGGCGTCCAACCGGTTATGCGCTGGCGGCGCTGTTTATGCTGGTGCTGGCCAATCTGTTTCCGTTTATCGATATGCACGTCGCCGGTCTCTCCAGCCGCATTACGCTGCCGGAGATCCCGCGCGTCATGGTGCGGGAGGATTACCGCAGCCTGGCTTCCCTGTTTCTGCTGTTTGTGCAGGGTATTCCGGCTTTCTGCATGGTGACAATTTTGCTGCTGGTCAACCGGATTGCTCTGCCGCACCCGCTGCGGCGGGGACTGGCGCGTATTCTTTTTCAGCTGCGCAGCTGGGGCATGGCAGAGATCTTTATGGCCGGCGTGCTGGTGAGTTTCGTCAAGCTGATGGCGTATGGTGAGATCGGCTTAGGCAGCAGCTTCTGGCCCTGGTGCCTGTTCTGCCTGCTGCAGCTGCGCGCGTTTCAGTGTGTGGATCGGCGCTGGGTCTGGCAACAAATCGACGCGCTGCCCGCGCTGCCGTTTACGCCGCAGGCGGGGAAAAGTGGTCTGCAGCAGGGACTGCGCAGCTGCCCCTGCTGTACGGCTATTCTGCCGGTGACGCAGCCGCGCTGCGATCGCTGCGGGGTAGCAGCGGCACCGCGCCGCAGGCATAGCCTGCAGTGGACGCTGGCGCTGCTGCTGACCTCCGTTATGCTCTATATTCCGTCTAATATTATGCCGATCATGGTGACGGAGACGCTGGGTTCCCAGTATCCCTCAACGATCATGGGCGGCGTTATCCTGCTGATGAGCGATGGTTCCTGGCCCGTTGCACTGGTGATTTTTATCGCCAGTATTATGGTGCCCTCGCTGAAAATGGTCGCTATTGGCTGGCTCTGCTGGCACGCCAGCGGGCGCGGCCAGCGGGATGGCGAAAAAATGCATCTGATCTACGAAGTGGTGGAGTTTGTTGGTCGCTGGTCGATGATCGATGTGTTTGTTATCGCCGTGCTCTCTGCGCTGGTGCGCATGGGACAGCTGATGAACGTCTATCCCGCACCGGGCGCGCTGCTGTTTGCCCTGGTGGTGATATTGACCATGTTTGCCGCTATTACATTCGATCCGCGTCTGATTTGGGATCGCCAACAGGAAACTGAACGTAAGGAGTCGCGTCTTGACGGACAACAATCACGGGACTGCTAAGGTCGATCAGATCAAACGCTGGTCGCCAGTCTGGATCGTACCCATCGTTACGCTGTTGATCGGCGGGTGGATCCTTTTTTATCACTTCAGCCATCAGGGGCCGCTGGTGACGCTGATCACCGAAAACGCCGAAGGCATCGTGGCGGGTAAAACCACTATCAAAAGCCGCAGCGTGGATGTGGGCACCGTAGAGAGTGCGGTGCTGACCGACGATTTGCATCACGTCGAGATCACAGCCCGTCTGAACGCCGGCATGGAGAAGCTGCTTTATAAAGACAGCGTGTTCTGGGTGGTCAAACCGCAGATTGGACGCGAAGGGATCACCGGTCTTGGCACACTGCTTTCAGGCGCCTATATCGAGCTGCAGCCCGGTGCAAAAGGCGAACAGCCGGAGCATTATCAGCTGCTTGATTCACCGCCGCTGGCGCCGCCGGATGCGAAAGGGGTCCGCATTGTGCTCGACAGTAACAAAGCGGGTCAGCTCAATCCGGGCGATCCGGTGCTGTTCCGCGGTTATCGCGTCGGCACGGTGGAAACCAGCACCTTCGATACTGACAAACGTATGATGACCTATCAGCTGTTTGTCACTGCGCCTTATGACCGGCTGGTGACCACGAATGTGCGCTTCTGGAAAGACAGCGGCATTGCCGTTGATATGTCTGCTTCGGGGATGCGCGTGGAGATGGGTTCACTGACCACGCTGTTTAGCGGCGGCGTCAGCTTTGACGTACCGGATGGCTGGGATCTGGGTGAGGTCGCACAGAACAAAGCGGATTATCATCTGTATGACGATCAGCGCAGCATTCAGGATTCACTCTATACCCGACACACTGATTTCCTGATGTTCTTCAGTGATTCGATTCGCGGCCTGCAGGTGGGTGCACCGGTTGAGTTCCGCGGTATTCGTCTGGGAACCGTCGCGCAGGTGCCTTATATGATCCCGGGTATGGACCAGGCGCTGAACACAGATTATCGCGTGCCGGTGCTGATTCGCATCGAACCCGATCGCTTTACCGCACGACTGGGCAGTGATTTTAATCTGGAGCAGCATCTGCAGGATGGGAAGAAACGTGGCCTGCGCGGCACGCTGAAAACCGGCAACCTGCTCTCCGGCGCGCTGTTTGTCGATCTCGATTTCTACGATAAAGCGCCAGCCTATAAAGGACCGAACAGCGTAGCAGGTCTTGAGGTGATCCCTACCGTCAGCGGTGGTCTCAGCCAGATCCAGCAGAAGCTGATGGCGGCGCTGGATAAGATCAACGCGCTGCCGCTTAATCCGATGATTAATGAGGCGACCGGCACGCTGAAAGAGAGTCAGCGCACGCTGCGTCAGCTGCAGAATACGCTGAATAATCTGAACCAGCTTACCGGCAGTCCGGCAATGAAAACATTGCCTGCTGATATGCAGCAGACGCTGCGTGAACTCAACCGCAGCATGAAAGGGCTGCAGCCGGGATCGCCAGCGTACAATAAACTGGTGGGAGATATGCAGCGGCTTGATCAGGTGCTGCGTGAGCTGCAGCCAGTGCTGAAAACGCTGAATGCGAAAAGCAATGCCCTGGTATTTGAAGCGAAGCCAGGCCAGGATCCGCAGCCAAAGAGGGCGAAACAGTGAAAAAAGCCATCATCGCAGGAGCTATGTTGCTGCTGGCAGGGTGCAGCACAACCATCGACACCACCTACTATCAGCTGCCGGCAGGCAGCAGTACGGTACGCGTCGCCAGCAGCGCGGGCAGCAGCCAGCCGATGCTCTGGGTGGAACATGTGAATGTGCCTGACTATCTGGCAGGCAACGGACTGGTTTATCAGACCAGCGATGTCAAGTATGTCATTGCCACCAATAATCTCTGGGCCAGCCCGCTCGATCAGCAGCTGCAGCAGACGCTGATTGCTAATCTGAGCCAGGCGCTGCCGGGCCGCGTGGTCGCCGCGTCACCGCATGGAGAGGGCTACGATACGCTCAACGTCAGCGTAAGTGGCTTTCAGGGACGTTACGACGGGCGGGTCGTGGTCAGCGGTGAATGGCTGCTGCAGCATCAGGATCAGCTTATCAAGCGCAGCTTTAGTGTGACGTTGCCGCAAAATGAGGATGGTTATGATGCGCTGGTCCGCACGCTGGCTGCAGGCTGGCAGCAGACCGCACAGCAGATCGCAGACAGTGTGGCTTCGCTAAATTAGGAATTGGTTTAGATAACTGCTAAGTCCCTGATTCTTCGTAGCAACGTTGCACCGGAGATCAGGGGCTTTTTTTTGCCTAATCAGAAACATAGACACTGCTTTGACATTTCTTTATGTCGTTTTAACGGCAAAATCGTGACGCTGGCGTGAATTTTGCGCATTGCTTTTTCTGCGCATTGGGGTTAGAACTTTATTGTGGCTGAACATTAATTCGCCACTCTTTCTTTCCACCAGATTCCACCAGACCTGAAATGAGGGAAACGCGGTATGAAGAGACAGAAGAGAGACCGTTTAGAACGTGCACATTCACGCGGTTATCAGGCCGGCATTACTGGCCGCTCTAAGGAGCTGTGCCCCTATCAACTGATCGATGCGCGGTCTCACTGGCTGGGAGGCTGGCGTCAGGCCATGGAGGACAGGTCGGCGGTGGCGTAGCCCTGCCGGATGTCAGCAAAGGGAAAACCTCCGCCGCGGCGGAGGTTTTGTTAAGCAGGATCAGAACGCAGAAGTATCTTTAAACAGACCGACTTTCAGATCGGTAGCGGTGTAGATCAGATTACCGTCAACAAAGACTTCACCATCTGCAACACCCATCACCAGCTTGCGGTTGATTACGCGCTTGAAGTGAATTTTATAGGTCACTTTTTTCGCTGTTGGCAGCACCTGACCGGTAAACTTCACTTCGCCCACGCCCAGCGCACGGCCTTTGCCTTCCGCGCCTAACCAGCCGAGATAGAAACCAACCAGCTGCCACATGGCATCCAGGCCCAGACAGCCAGGCATAACCGGATCGCCTTTGAAATGGCAATCGAAGAACCAGAGGTCGGGGCGGATATCCAGTTCAGCTTCAACAAAACCTTTGTCGAAGTTACCGCCATCTTCGGTCATTTTGACCACACGGTCCATCATCAACATGTTGTCAGAGGGCAGCGGTGGCCCATTTTCGCCGAACAGTTCGCCGCGACCTGAGGCAACCAGGTCTTCTTTGCTATAGGATTCGCGTTTATCTACCATGTTCTCAATATGCCTTCTTTTAGTGAAGCCCGAATATTAGCGAACAGTTGTACGCCGGGCAATGCCCCTATTTGTGGTTAAACCAGTTAAGCCAGCGTAACGGCCACGGGCGGGGTGCAGATTCCTGCTGGTTAAACTGTGTAATACGGGTCTGAATCATAGTCAGCAGCGATTCACCGCTCTCGCTCTGCCACGCCACGCCGGTCAGCAGCGGCAGGGCTTCATCGATACGGTCAATTGCCCACAGATGAAACTCTCCTGCTTTCACCGCGTCAACGATCTCCTGACTAAGACTGAGATGACGCACGTTAGAGGCAGGCAGAATGACACCCTGCTTACCGGTCAGCTCACGCGCCTGACAGACATGAAAGAATCCTTCGATTTTTTCATTGAGGCCACCGACCGGCTGCACATTGCCAAACTGATCAACAGAGCCGGTCACCGCAATCTGCTGGCTCAGCGGCTGATTAGCCAGCGCGCTGATTAATGCGCACAGCTCTGCCAGCGAGGCGCTGTCACCATCCACTTCAGAGTAAGATTGCTCAAACACCATCGAAGCGGAGAAGGGCAGTGGCTGATCGAGTTCCAGCTCAGCAATCAGATAGGCCTGCATAATCATCATGCCTTTGGCATGAATATTACCGCCCAGCTCAGCTTTACGCTCCACGTCGTTGAGTTCACCATCGCCTGGGTGCACCACACAGGTAATACGTGACGGCTCACCCCAGGCACGCGGGTGCCCCGGAAACTCAATAACCGACAGGCCATTGATCTGTCCGATAACCTCGCCATCTGTTTCAATCATGATCTGATTTAGCAGGATCTCATCGCGCATGCGTTCAGTAAGGTAGTTTTCCCGCCACTGGCGTGCTTCAAGCGCCTCCGTCAGCGCTTCACCATTAATGATGTCGCCGTGCAGGGCGGCCTCATGCAGCTGTCGCCTCAGCCAGCGCGGACAGAGCGGCAGCGTATCCTGATCGCCGGAAAAACGTACCGCTTCCGTCAGCAGCGGTGGCCAGAAATCAGCCTCCGGTGCATTAAGGTCTGCCCGTGCTGCCTGCGTCAGAACCCACTGACACCAGTTGAGCATATCGCTCTCATCGGCAATCTGCAGGTTCTCTTCAAACTCACTGTAGAGCGCCATTTCGTGCACTTCGGCATCCAGCTCCTGAAAGCTGGCCAGCGCATCGCGATCGCCGCACAGAACCAGGCGGACGCTGAGCGGCAGAGCTGGAATTGTCACCGGCAGGGGCTGTCGCTCATCCTGCGAATACCACTCAAACCGCTGCAGTTCGATACACCGGCGCAGGCGCAGCCAGAGCAGGGGCTGTGCCAGCAGCGTATTGATAGACAGGATCAGCGTGCCGCCGTTGGCGCGATGCAGCAGCCCGGGCTCAGGCATCACGCGATCCTTATACTGACGCACGCAGCCAAACAGCTGCTCTGCTTCGATCCAGTCAGCATAAAACACGCCGCCGCTACTGGTAAAAGGACGGTTGATGTCTGAAGGCGGCAGCAGCGTAACGGTGTCGCCCATCACATGATAGTCACCACCAAAGAGCTGCCCGGCATCAGGCTGAAAACGACGCGTGGCCTCGGCAATCCAGGCGAGATAGTCGCTATTTTCCTGGCTGCGTAACAGTAGCAGCGGAAAACCCGCAGACTGATGGTGTAAATGCGCCAGCGCATTCAGCAAACGCGGCTGAACCGCGGCAAGACTATCGCTATCTTTCAGTGAAACCGTTGAAAAGAGGGTCTGCCAGGGGGTGCTATCTGGCTGCAGGGCTTGCCACGTAAGTTGGTTGCTGGTCAAAATATTCGCATTAGTCTGATTTAGGAAAAGCGTGATTATACAGGATACAACCGGGTTTATCACGGCGAGTTCCGGTAGTGAATGTGACAGGAGCAACATGTTTTTCGTTGCTGCATCGCGCAAAAAAGCTGTTATTCTTAAGTTGTTACGTGGTCACGGTGGGATTCCGATGAAATACCAGCAGCTTGAAAATCTGGAAAGTGGATGGAAATGGAAATACCTGGTGAAAAAACATCGGGAGGGGGAGCTAATCACCCGCTATCTGGAGCTCAGCGCGGCACAGGCTGCGGTTGACGCGCTGCTTGCGCTGGAAAATACGCCGGTTGAGGTGAACCAGTGGATTGCGCAGCATATTCATCCGGGTCTGGAAAATCGCCTGAAGCAAACCATACGTGCCCGCCGCAAGCGTCACTTCAATGCTGAACACCAGCATACGCGTAAAAAATCTATCGATTTAGAATATCTTGTGTGGCAACGGCTGGCGGGCCTGGCGCAGCGTCGCCACTGCACGCTCTCTGAGACAATTGTACAGCTGATTGAAGATGCCGAACGGAAAGAGAAATATGCCAGTCAGATGTCTACGTTAAAGCAGGATCTGCAGGCCATCTTAGGCAGCGAAGAGAACAAAAAGTAAGCATATAGCAGAAACAAAAAACCCCGCCGGAGCGGGGTTTTTTTTACGCGATAACTTAAGCCTGTGGCTGAGTTACAACGTCTTTGATGCCTTTCACGTCGATCTCAACGCGACGGTCTGGACCCAGGCAGTCGATCAGGGCATTACGGCCTTTCACGCTGTCACAGGTGTTGCCAGTAACCGGGTTGGATTCGCCCATGCCACGTGCAGAGATTTTGTTAGCCGGGATACCTTTAGATACCAGGTAGTCGACAACAGACTGAGCACGTTTCTCAGACAGTTTCTGGTTGTACTGGTCTGAACCGATGCGATCGGTAAAGCCCAGAACTACAACGGAACCATCTTTAGGATCCATTGAGCTCAGCTGGCTGTACAGCTGATCCAGAGCCTGCTGACCTTCTGGCTTCAGGGTAGATTTGTTGAAGGTGAACAGCACGTCAGATTTCAGAGTGAAACGCTTGGTTTCAACAACCGGAGCTGGTGCCGGAGCTGGTGCAGCGATTGGTGCAGCAGCTTCATCCTGACCGAAGCGGTATGCAACGCCTACGCTCAGCATGCCGTTGTCTGGACGCGCGCCAACGGTACCTGCATCACCAATGTTGTTAACCCACTGGTAATCCAGACGGGTTGCCCAGTTCTTGGTCACTGCGTATTCAACACCCACTGCAGCCAGCGGAGAAACGCCGGTGTCGTGGTCGCTGCGGCGTTCGCCGGTCAGAGTGTTGTTCTGGGTAGAATCTGCACGCCATACCATGCCACCCAGACGGGTGTACACGTCAAGGTCATCAGCAATCGGGTAGCTCAGTTTAGCTGCCAGCTGAACGCCCTGCGCTTTGAATGCGCCGTTGATGTTGTCGCCTTTGTTAGGCATGCGGCCCAGCCAGTCATAGCCCAGCTCGAAGCCCAGGTATGGGTTCGCCTGATAGCCCAGGAAAGCACCTGCGCCCAGCTGAGATTCGTGAGTTGGACCGTCGTTGTTCGCGTAACCGTTACCGTAGTAACCAGTATCGTGATACTGAGACCAGCCCAGTTTAGCACCGGTGTACCAGGTGTCATCTTTAGGAGCGGCCTGCGCTACGGTAGCGAAGCCAGCCAGTGCCACTGCAATTGCGATAGCTGTCTTTTTCATTTTGCGCCTCGTTATCATCCAAATAGGCAATGAGCAAAAAGGTTGCTCTTGGTTGTAATCCTTCGCCGGGTCTGAACGCTCGCTTATGACTCTACCGAAAAAACGGAGGTTATTGAGCACCCTGGCGAGCTAAAGTCTACAACGAGATTGAAAACTTACAAGTATGATGTGAGGTGAGCAGGTAAAAAAACAGGTGTAAATACACACATTTTAACAATTGACGGGGCAAAATTTTCGGTCTGTAAATAGAGAATTGCAGCTAAGCCCTTGTCCTGACTGGCGGGAACATTATCAGTAGCTTAGCGGCAACAGGCCGGAAAAAAAAGCTGAGATAAACCTCACTTTTTACTTAATGAAACAAATCCGAGGGAATTTTTGTGCTTCCGGGTTGTCTGGCAGAAATGATATCAGCTTCTTCCGGGCGCATAATCAGACCCAAAGCTTCGCCTTCTTCTGCTGCCTGCTGCAGCATCTGACGCTCATTCTCTTGCAGTTCACAGGGTATCCAGGCCAGCACTACGCTGTAATTTCCGGTACGCAGCGCTTTCACCATATTCTCAACCGTACTGAGCCGATCTGATTCAGTAATATGCATACTCTTCTCAAGCGGCAGACCAGACTGCTGGATCCAGCGGCGGCTGACTTTATGCGCTGGCGTCAGCCAGAGCTGCCAGCGTGACTGTTCGCTCAGCTGTTTGAGCACCGGAAGCAGAAGCAATTGCATCATGCCAGGATGCTCACTGTAGCGTAATTCCGTTATACCGCCCATTGACGGCTGAACTGCAGTGGAAGGCGCTAACCAGGAGGAACGATCAACAGGGCCAGAGAAATGCGTGCGCATAATATACTCGCTCAGTAGTGAACTGGATGAATGTACAGTACTGTTTAAATTAACAGAGATCAACTTCATTTTCTGAAAATGTCTCTCAAAACTGGCAGAAGATGGCATTAAAAGCGTTTTATTCATTGAATCAGTAAATCGTTTTTTTTATCTTCTAACTAAATGAATAGTCGATGTTTTATAGGAAATACCCTGCACAAGGAATGAGGAAAAGGGACATGATGAAGCGAAAAAATGAGGTAGTAGAGCAATCGATCGACGCCCTGTCGGTTCTGGGAGATATAGAGTCGCGTACGCAGTTTGGCGGCTACGCACTGGCTATTGAGCGCGTGGTGTTCGCCTATATTGATAATGACACGCTCTACCTGCGCGCCAGTGAGGCGCTGCGGCTTTATGCCGTTCAGCGGCCGCTGGAGCCGCTGGTTTATCGCAAGCGCGGCATCCCTGTCACCCTGAGCTACTTCAAAGTTGATCAGCAGCTATGGCAGGACAGGAGGCAGCTGATCCGTTTGTCAGCCAGCTCCCTGCAGGCGGCACAGGCTGATGCCGCAGTAAAAAATATTTCGCTGCGGCTCAAGGATCTTCCTAATCTCAGTTTGCGTATGGAGCTGATGCTGCATAAAGCGGGGATCAGCTCGGTGGAATCGCTGCAGGAGATGGGGTCACGACAGAGCTGGCTTAAGCTGCGCAGCGTCAACAAGCATGTCGGGTTGAAAACGCTGCTGGCACTTGAAGGGGCGATCTCTGGCCATCATCAGGCGGCGCTTCCGGCTGACGTAAAAGAGGCGCTGAGCAGCTGGTACCAGGAGCGGCTACGCCGGTAAACCCGGGAGCCGCTGTTACTGTTTCAGGCCTGCGCCAGGGCGCGGCGCAGGCGGGCGATCTCAGGCAGCAGTGTGATTAGTAAATCGAGCTGCTGCAAAATCAAAGGTGCCTGGGCTTCAGTACTGGTTTTCAATTCGCCAATGCGCTGCTGAAGCGTATGTTGCATCGCGGCTACCCGATCGTTCGTCACGCACTCAATCTGTAAAACATCCTCAACAAAACAGACGGCGTCATCAAGCAGCGTGAGCAGTTTCCCCGGTGTTAAGCGGGTGCGATGTGCGCCCAGCGCTGAGATATAGCTCAGAAACGAGTGATTAAGGCAGAGCAGTCTGAAGGCGTGCTCCCGCAGCGTCTGCTCTGCCCGGCGTTCACTGTTTATATTCGATACCACAGAGGCGAGTTCGGCGTCAGCGTTGTGCGCATCCCGGCGTACAACCCGGTAAGCCAGCCGGTTATCTTTGCCCTGATGATACTGTTCCATGATGGCATCCAGATAGCGGCAGTTAGCATTCAGCGCGCGATCGGCTATTGTGGTGAGTTTGCGAAAACGCCAGTCAGGCCAGACAAACGCCACCGCCAGCCAGGCGAGTCCGCATCCCAGAAGCGTATCAACAATACGCGGCAGGGCCACGTCAAAGCCTTCACCCAGTAAATTGAAGCAGAGCAGTACCAGCAGGGTAATAAACAGCGTGGCCTGCGCATACTGAATCTGACGGAAAGCAAAAAACAGCACGCCGCTGAGGACGATCAGCAGCAGCTGCCCCTCCACCGAGGGCACCAGCCACAGCACCGGCAGCCCGATTGCCACACCTGCCAGCGTCCCTCCGATACGCAGCGCCAGCCGGCGACGCGTGGCGTTATAGTTGGGCTGACAGACAAACAGGCTGGTAAGCAGTATCCAGTAACCGCGCTGCAGCCCGGTAATCTGAATAAAGGCATAACCTATACAGAGCACCAGCGACATTCGGATGGCGTGGCGAAACAGCGGAGAGGCGGGCGTAAGGTGACGGCTCAGACGCAGACGTATATCGGACCAGCCACGCAGCGTGTCACGCGAAAGATGGTGCTCACTCTGCAGCGGCGTCTCAAACAGCTGCTGTTCTGAAGCAAGTGAAGCAAGTTGCGCATCAATGGCACGCAAATTACGCAGTAACCAGGAGAGCGGGGCGGCATGTCCGGCATCCGGGTCGCTTTGCTGCAGGCGCTCAAGGGCCGTCTCAAGGCGCGCAAAAGCACGCTCGAAATGGCTGCTGTGATGCCAGCGCTGGCGCAGTACGATCGTTTCAGTCAGCTGGCGACACGCCTGCGCCTGCATATTCAGCAGACGCTGAAAACGGAACAGGATTTCGTTGTAACGCCAGTTATTTCGCAGCTGATGATACTGTATGTGCGAAGAGCTGGCGCGCTCATGAATATCCTGCGCCACAAAATAGTAATGCAGGCTGCGGCGGGTACTGCGTGAACCCCGATCGCCGCGCAGCCGGCTCTGAATGGTATTTTTAGTCTGATTCAGCTGCGCGACTAACTGGCTGTTAGCCATTGCGGTGGCAATCAGAGCGGCATCATCCTGCTCACCGCCGTCCGGATCAAACAGGTTTGCTTTCGCCTCAAGATAACGCGCCAGCTGGGAAAAGCTGGCCGCCAGCTGCTCCTGAACGGGTCGCACCGGAAACATCAGGTGGCCAATAAAGGTCAGCAGGTTGTACCAGAGTGCTCCCGTCAGCAGCAGCGCGGGCTGCATCCACCACTGTGGAAAGAGCCCGATACCCAGCATGGTATATACCGCAATCAGCAGGGCACCAAACGCGATGGTCGCGTAACGCTGGCCAAGCGCGCCCAGCAGGATAAATCCCCAGCTTGAGAGCGCCAGGCCGGCAGTGAACGCCCAGGGTCTGGGGAAAAGCAGCTCAACGGAGACCGACGCGATACAGAAGCAGCACAGGGTGATGATCAGATTGCGCAGACGGCCTGTCCAGCGGTCGTCAAGATCGGCCAGCGCGGCAGCGACCACCCCCAGCGTAAGCGGAATGGTCCACTCTACCTGCTGCAGCCACCAGGGAAACGCAGCGCAGCCCGACAGCGCCAGAAAAATACGCAGCAGATAGCGCAGGCTGCTGTTAAACAGATAGCGGCGCCAGGCGGGCATAGCGTCGGACATAAACCGGATCCTCAGTAGCGGCGGCGCGCGTTAGCTTCACGCGCTGCCTGAGCCTCTTCCACGCTGACCACCCGGCGGCCAACCGGCCAGAGTGAAATCGCAGCCAGCTTAAAGTGCGCCAGTCCGGTGGGAATACCGATAATGCTCAGGCACTGCACAATTCCGGTTGAGATATGCATTACGCAGAGCCACCAGCCAAAGAAAATAAGCCAGAAGATGTTCAGAAATGTACCGCCAGCGTTAAGAAACGCACTTTTGCTGTCAGGACGCAGTACATCAACGTGAACCGCTTCATTGCCGAACGGGACCAGCGAAAGTTTTGTGATTTCCCAGCAGGAGCGCGTCAGCGGCAGCGTAAAAATCAGCACAATGCTGACCAGCGTGGCAAAGAGCCAGCCAAACGTAGTGAGAAAGCCGCCAAGGATAAAATTCAGAATATTAAGAACGGTGCGCATAACGCGTTTTTCCTTTTGCAATCCGCAATATGTGCCGCCAAGTTTAGCCTGTTTTAAGGCTGGAGCGCCAAGTGTCTGACAGGTAAACTGCGCAATAACTGAATTTCACCTGATGATGCGGACATGGAACTGAAAGCAACAGCAATGGGTAAACGTCTGGCGCAGCATCCTTACAACCGGGTGCGTTTGCTGACCGCCGGTGTTGAAGTCAGCGGCGATCGTCATGAATACCTTATTCCGTTTAATCAGCTGCTGGATATCAGCTGCAAACGCGGTCTGGTATGGGGCGAGCTGGAGTTTTTGCTGGCGGAGAATCAGGTGGTGCGGCTGCATGGTACCGAGTGGCAGGAGACGCAGCGTTTTTATCACTATCTGCAGCACGCCTGGCAGCAGTGGAGCGCTGAAATGAGCCATATCAGTACGGGCGTGCTGGATGAGCTGCTGCAGCATATTTCGCAACTGACCGCAGAGGATCGCTGGCTGAAGCGAAGTGAGCTGGCTGCTATCCTGGCCCGGGTTAACGAGACGATTGCGGCACTGCCGCTGCCGCTGGCGCGCCTGGAGGCGCTGGATAACTGTCGTGAACGCTGGCATCGCTGCCGGCAGTGGCTGGAGCAGGGCGAAGCCACAATTCGCCAGCGTAACCGTCGCTGGAGCGAGCAGGTGATTCAGGCAAATCCGGATTTTTTCGCCACGGTTGAGCGCTCACCGCTTAATCGTGCGCAGGCAGAAGCGGTGGTTAATGGTGAAGAGACGTTGCTGGTCCTGGCGGGTGCAGGCAGCGGTAAAACCGCCGTGCTGGTGGCACGTGCTGGCTGGCTGCTGCAGCGGCGACTGGCTCATCCTGACCAGATACTGCTGCTGGCATTTGGCCGGGAGGCTGCAGAAGAGATAAATCAACGCCTGGACACGCAACTTAACGTAAAGGCGTTGCAGGCGCGTACCTTTCATGCGCTGGCGCTGCATATTATTCGCGAGAGTGGCCGCAAGCCGCCGGTTATCAGCCAGCTGGAGAGTGACAGCGCTGCCCGTCGCCAGCTGCTGCTGGAGAGCTGGCGCGAGCAGTGCGCGGCTAAAAAGGCGCAGGCCAGCGGCTGGCGTCAGTGGCTGGAGGAGGATCTGGCGTGGACGTTGCCGGACGGCGCATTCTGGCAGGATAGCGCTATCGCGCAGCGGCTGGCGCCGCGTCTTGAGCAGTGGCTGGGCCTGCTGCGGATGCAGAGCGGTAATCAGGCGGAAACAATCGCGGCCGTTCCGGAAGCGTGGCGCGATAGCTTCAGTAAGCGGATAAAACTGATGGCTCCGCTGCTGAAAGCCTGGAAAAGTGCGCTTAAAGCGGAGGGCGCCGTTGATTTTGCCGGCCTGATCCAGCAGGCGACAGAGGTGCTGGAAAAAAGACGTTTTATCAGCCCCTGGAAGCATATTCTGGTCGATGAGTTTCAGGATATCTCGCCGCAGCGTGCCGCACTTTTAAAGGCGTTGCGCGCGCAGAATGCTCATACCAGCCTGTTTGCTGCAGGCGATGACTGGCAGGCAATCTACCGTTTTAGCGGCGCTAAGCTCAATCTGACCACCGCTTTTCACCACTATTTTGGCGACGGCGACAGCTGCGTGCTGGATACCACCTATCGCTTCAATAGCCGCATTGCTGACATTGCCAATGGTTTTATCCAGCAAAATCCGCACCAGCTGAAAAAAATGCTCACCAGTCTGAGCAAAGGAAGTAAAAAGGCGGTAACGCTGCTGCCGGACGATCAGCTGGAGGGGCTGCTGGACAAACTCAGCGGATTTGCGAAACCGGAAGAGAGGATTTTGCTGCTGGCGCGCTACCATCATCTGCGTCCGGCGCTGCTGGACCGGGCAAAAACGCGCTGGCCCGGATTACAGCTGGAGTTTATGACAATCCATGCCAGTAAAGGTCAGCAGGCGGAGTACGTCATCCTGACCGGCCTCCATCAGGGAGCCGATGGCTTTCCGGCTCCGGCGCGTGAGTCGGTGCTGGAGGAGGGGCTGCTGCCACCCGTGGAAGATTTTCCCGATGCGGAAGAGCGGCGCCTCGCTTATGTGGCTATGACGCGGGCACGTGAACAGGTGTGGCTGCTGTTTAATAAAGCCTGTCCGTCGCGCTTTGTTGAACAGCTGCGTGAGCTGGGTGTACCGGTAGCGCGTAAAGCCTGAGCCAGGCAGCGCCAGGAAAAGTGAGGCGCTAGCTGGTGCGTAACGTTTTCATCCAGCTCAGTAACTTTTGCCGGGTTGCTGCATCAAAGCGTTTAAACCAGCGCTGTATTGAGGGCAAATCGCTGGCATCCTGCCAGGCAAAATCGGGGTTTTCGCTTACTGCTGTCGCCGAAGGAGCAGCAAAGCGCAGTACGGATGCCGTCTGTGCTGCGCGGTTATAAGCCATCATCGCCTGCATCATGTCACCGCTGCTGCTCTGCGGCAGACGATCGCGCAGGCTGGCAATTTCTGTGCCCCGCTCATCAATCAGCCTGAAGTTCAGGAGCTTATTAAACGTGCTGCGTTCACGCCGGCTGTTCAGCGAGGGCAGGTGGATCGCCACAGAGTGTGCTTCCGCGGTAAATGTGACAATCATCGGCACTGACTGGAAATGGGTTGCGTCGGGACAGGGTTTCTCAACGCGAAACAGAAACTGATGCTGCCCCTGTTCCAGCTCAAGGCTGTCTGCGCCTTTTAATAGTGAGCCGGCAATTTTCCGCCCGTCCAGCACCAGCAAATCAATCTGCGGATCGAGTTTAAGCGTAATGGCGGGGCAGGATGCTGTGACAAGCAGCGCAATAATGCCTGTGACAGCCGGTGACAGCTTCATTTCTACTCCCGAAATATGGCGGGTAATCAGTGATGTGTAGCAAAGTATTTCATTATGGCACTAAATTTACATTTAAACATATTTATTCGTGCCCTGGCGCAAACATTTCATCTTTGCGGCTTGCGCCGCGAGCGGAAAGGGCAGCTACACTCTGGCAATAAAGAGAAGGGGAAATGAATGAACGATCAAACAATTCGTGATGTGCTGATGAATACCCGTCGTATCGCACTGGTGGGGGCCAGCGACAAACCGGCTCGTCCCAGCTATGGCGTGATGCGTTACTTACTGGATCAGGGATATGAGGTGATTCCGGTGAGCCCTAAACTGGCCGGGCAGCAGCTGATGGGGCAGACCGCCTACGCTTCACTGGCAGAAATCCCCGGTAAAGTCGATATGGTAGATGTATTCCGTAATGCTGAGGCGGCATGGGAGGTGGCACAGGACGCTATTGCGATTGGCGCGAAAACGCTGTGGCTGCAGCTCGGCGTTATCAATGAGCAGGCGGCCGTGCTGGCAAGTGATGCTGGCCTGACGGTGATTATGGACCGCTGTCCGAAGATTGAAATCCCGCGTCTGAATATTACGCCAGCCTGAATCAGACAATAAAACGGCGACCTGCGTCGCCGATATAATTAATGTCGCAGGCTGGGTGCCTGCAGCTGCTGCCGGATAGAGGCGGCCAGCTCATCCATAGAGGGCTGCTCTGGGTGCTCGAACAGCGTTTCACCCGCCAGCTGCACTTCTGCAACGTAGGTGTGCACCTGTTCACCCTCTTCATCTTCCATCACCACATGATACCAGGGGGCGGCACGCAGTGTTTCCGTTGCACCAACTTCATCCAGTTCCGGCTCATCCAGCGAATACTCAGGGTCAACATCGACGATGACACCCAGCACGCCAGAAAGACGATGCCGGACCTGCTGTCCAATTCCAAATTTACTGGCAATCATTGCGACCTCCCAAAACTTTACCTGCCACTAAATATGGGGGCAGGGATCAGGTTTTCAAGTCACAGTACGCGGCAGGCAAAACCTTTCAGATAGAGACCTTCCGGATAGCTGGCTATTACCGGGTGATCGGCCGCCTGACGGAACTGCTCTATAAATTGTACATCACGTCCGGCATCCAGCGCCGCATCGGCCACAATCTTCTGAAATAAATCCGTAGCCATCAGGCCAGAGCAGGAGAACGTCAGCAGAATACCGCCTGGGTTAAGCAGCTGCATCGCCAGCATATTGATATCTTTATAGCCACGGCAGGCGCCCATCAGCTGGTTTTTGTTCTCAACGAATTTAGGCGGATCCATAATAATCAGATCAAACTTTTCGCCTGCATCACGATAGCGGCGCAGCAGTTTAAAAACGTCATCCCGCAGGAACTGTGCCCGCGACACGTCGAGCCCGTTCAGCTCAACGTTCTGTTTTGCTACGTCCAGCGCATCCTGTGAGGTATCCACGCTCAGCACTTCGCGACAGCCACCGAGCAGCGCCGAAATGGCAAATCCGCCGGTATAAGAGAAGCAGTTAAGCACGCGCGCGTCCTGCGCATAGCGACGGGTGGCATAACGGCTGTCGCGCTGATCAAGATAGTAGCCGGTCTTGTGGCCGCCCTGAATATCGACCAGCAGTTTCATACCGTGCTCGGTAATAGGCAGCAGGGCAGGCGGCAGTTCGCCGCTCACCGGGCCCTGTGCCAGCGGCAGCCCCTCTTTCTTACGCACGGCGACGTCGGAACGATCGTAGATAGCGCACTCCGGATAGCACTGCTGCAGCGCAGAGACAATGGCAGGCCGCTGATACTCTGCCCCTGCGGACAGAAGCTGCAATACCAGAAAATGACCAAAGCGATCGATGGTTACGCCGGGCATACCATCTGATTCGCCGGCGATCAGGCGATAGCTGTCGAGTCCGTCGCGGGTCGCCAGCCAGTCACGCCACTGTTGCGCCTGCTCTAAACGGCGAACAAAGAAGGCGATATCGATTGATTCATCCTGTTGCCAGCTCCAGACGCGTGCGCGAATTTGCGACTCTGGTGAATAAGCGGCACGTGCCAGCCATTTGCCAGAGCTGTCGCAGATATCAATAGTTTCGCCAGACTGCGCTTTTCCTTCCATGCGCGCAACGGCGCCGGAAAAGACCCAGGGATGACGGCGGAGCAGGGATTTTTCACGTCCCTTGGTGAGAATCAATCGAACGGTCATAGTTTGCTATGCTTACCTGAAAAAATGAGGCGCTATTTTCCGGCGGATGGCGCCAAATTGCAACGCGGAATAGGGGAAAGGCACTATGGCTGAACGCAGCTGCACAATCCGGGTATATGGCATGGTACAGGGCGTGGGCTTTCGTTATCACACCCAGCAACAGGCGAAAGCGCTGGGCCTGACCGGTTACGCCCGTAATCAGTCCGATGGCAGCGTCGAAGTGCTGGCCTGCGGTCCGGAACAGCAGGTCGAAACGCTAATCAGCTGGCTTCAGGCAGGAGGGCCGCGCAGTGCGCGGGTGGACAACCTCGTGACTGAGCCCTGTGAGCCGACAGAACGTCCGGCCAGCTTTACCACTGGCTGATCAGAGACACTTCGCGGGTTTAGGCAGGCCGGCGATTTTTGTCGCCTGCTTTGCCGGGCCGTCCGGAAAGAGGCGAAACAGATAGCGGCTGTTGCCTTTTTCCTCGCCATACTTTTTCGCCATCGCCTTTACCAGCATGCGCACTGCCGGCGAGGTGTTAAATTCCCGGTAGAAGTCGCGTACAAAGTGGACGACCTCCCAGTGAGCCTCGCTCATCTCAATGTTTTCCTGCCGGGCGATCGCCAGCGCTACCTCTTCACACCAGTCTGCGTGGTTAGTCAGATAGCCTTCTGCATCCGTTACAATCTCACTGCCGTTAACAATCACGCGTTTTCCTCATCTGTAATCTGCGCTTATTGTAAATTCCCGCCGCCTGAAAAAGCAAAAACCCCGCCAGAGCGGGGTTTGCTTTTTGTGCGCTGCAGCGTTAGTCGCGGTTAGCGAAACCCAGCAGGCTCAGCAGGCTGACAAAGATGTTATAGAGAGAGACATAGAGTCCAACGGTCGCACGGATATAGTTGGTCTCGCCACCATGAATAATGTTACTGGTCTCCCACAGAATGGCCCCTGCAGAGAAGAGAATGAAAAGCGCACTGATAGCCAGATGCAGGGCCGGCAGCTGCAGGAACAGGTTTGCTACGACCGCAACCAGCAGAACAACAAAGCCTGCCATCATCATACCGCCCAGGAATGACATGTCGCGCCGGGTAGTCAGTACATAGGCTGAACAGCAGAAGAAGACCAGTGCCGTGCCGCCCAGTGCCATGGCGATAACATCGCCCATGCCTGCACTCAGAAACGAACTGAGGATAGGCCCCAGGCAGTAGCCGAGGAAGCCGGTGAAGGCGAACGCTGCTGCTATTCCGGCCGGACTATTTGCCAGACGGTAAGTCAGAAACATCAAACCATAAAAACCTACCAGCATCAGGATCAGGCCGGGTGAGGGGAGTGCATAGACCGTGCTCAGCGTGGCGGTCACTGCAGAAAACGCCAGTGTCAGGCCGAGCAGAAAATAGGTATTACGCAGGACTTTATGAGTGCCGATCAGAGATTGTTGCTGTGATGAGCTGATAATTTTGTCCATCATTTACTCCTTAAAGAGAGAGGACACCTTACATGCGCTGAGAATACGCAGCGGGGTCAGAACAGCAAAGGCGTTTTACCCATCTTTACGCGATAAATTGCTGTTTCAGTAAGCAGAATGCTGTTTTTGACGGCGAAAAAAACAAATTTGGCTGTTTTTCAGGCGAACGATTCATTCATCGCTTTACATCATCCTGGGGGATGTTTATAGTGCGCCTCATTGCGGAGGGGTGGCCGAGTGGCTTAAGGCAGCGGTCTTGAAAACCGCCGATGGGAAACCATCCGAGAGTTCGAATCTCTCCTCCTCCGCCACTTTATCTCTGCAGATAAAGTACAATCTGTATCCGGAGGGATGGCCGAGTGGCTTAAGGCAGCGGTCTTGAAAACCGCCGATGGGAAACCATCCGAGAGTTCGAATCTCTCTTCCTCCGCCAAATTTAAAGAAGCCCGCAGCGATGCGGGCTTTTTGCTTTTCCCGCCCCGACCCTTCCTGCTGCTCTAACCCTGACGTTTGCTGCTATAGTCCATTCACAGTTTTTATAAACAGCGGGCGATTTTCGTCAGCAAGCTGAGTTACACTGTGCGGTAATTCGCTCTTTGGCGGGCTAATCGTTTGAATGCCAGAGTGTTTCACTGATGAATTATGGAATGGGCACAATGATCAAAAAACTGAGTCTTTGCGCGTTGTCAGTTGTTGCGGCGCTTCCGGTAAGCCTGTCAGCGACCGCAGCAGAAGGGGATATGCAGCTGCAGCAGGTGCTGATGCTGAGCCGTCACAATCTGCGTGCGCCGCTGGCGACAAACGGCAGCGCACTGGAGCAATCCACTAAAAAGAGCTGGCCGCAATGGGATGTGCCGGGCGGTGAACTCACCACCAAAGGTGGCGTGCTGGAAGTCTATATGGGTAAATATACCCGTCAGTGGCTGACGCAGCAGGGGCTGCTGGCTGGCGGCAATTGCCCGGATACCAGCGATGTTTTCATTTATGCAAATAGCCTTCAGCGCACCGTTGCGACCGCACAGTTTTTTGCTGCGGGTGCCTTTCCTGGCTGTGACGTTGCGGTAACGCATCAGGATGCCATGGGAACGATGGATCCCATCTTTAATCCGGTGATTACCGATGACAGCGAAGCGTTTAACAAAAAAGCGCTGGCGGCGATGACGGCAGAGAATGAGAAGCTGGCACTGAAGCCTGCGCTGCAGCGTCTGGAAAAGATTGTTGATTATAAATCGTCGCCTGCCTGCAATGGTAAAAAGCAGTGCACGCTGGACAGCGGTGATAACACTTTCAGCGCAGATAATGGCAAAGAGCCAGGCGTCAGCGGTCCGCTGAAAATCGGTAATTCCCTTGTTGATGCGTTCACGCTGCAATATTACGAAGGTTTCCCGGCAGAGCAGGTTGCCTGGGGGCAGATTAAAACGCCTGAGCAGTGGAAAGAGCTGGCGTCAGTCAAAAACGGTTATCAGGATGCGCTCTTCAGCTCGCCAGAGGTTGCGCGTGAAGTTGCTGCACCGCTGGTGGATTACATCCGCAGCCAGCTGGTTGATGAAGATAAGGCCAGCGCACCTAAAGTAACGCTGATGGTAGGGCATGATTCAAATATCGCCTCGCTGCTCAGCGCGCTGCAGGTGAAGCCTTACACTCTGCCGGGCAACGATGAGAAAACCCCTATCGGCGGACAGGTTGTATTTGAACGCTGGCACGATGGCAAAAATAACAAAGATCTGCTGAAAATAGAGTATGTCTATCAGACCGCCGATCAGCTGCGTAACGCAGATGTGCTGAGCCTCAAAAACCCGCCAAAACGTGTCACGCTGCAGCTTGCCGGCTGTGATACTGATGCCAATGGCTATTGCAGCTGGGAGCAGTTCTCTGCGGCACTGAACAGCGCACTGCAGGGGACGCCTATGCAGCCTGCGGCCGTGCAGGAAGCGAAGCCGCAGCAGGCTGCAGATAGTGCGCCGGACGCGAAAGCTGCCGCAGAGAAACCGGCTGACGATAACGCTAAAGCTAAAGATAAAGCTGAACAGGCGGCTGCTGATAAAGCGAAAGCAGACGCCGCCGCAGATAAGGCGAAAGCAGACGCTGCCGCAGAGAAAACCGCTGCTGATAAGGCGAAAGCGGACAAAGCAGCCGCTGATAAAGCGGCGGCTGATAAAGCGAAAGCGGACAAAGCAGCAGAAGATAAAGCGAAAGCTGATGCTGCTGCAGCGCAAAACGCGCAGCCGGAGGCGGCATCCGGTAAACCCGCCGCTGAGGCAAAGCCAGCTCAGCAACCTGCTACCGCAGGTTAACCGGCAGCAGGCTATAAAAAACCCCGCTCTGGCGGGGTTTTTTTGGTCGTCAGCCGGCAATAACCACCAGCTTCTGATTGGCAAACTCTTTCAGACCGAGATCGGAAAGTTCACGCCCGTAACCGGAGCGTTTTATCCCGCCAAAGGGGAGCTCAGCTGCGGTGTCACTCTGTGAATTGATAAACACCATGCCGGTCTCAATCTGTGACGCCAGCCGGCGCGCGCGCGCAATATCCCGCGTCCAGATAGATCCGCCAAGGCCATAGTGCGAATCGTTCGCCAGCGCCACGGCAGCCTCATCACTCTCTGCAATATAGAGCTGCGCAACCGGGCCAAAAAACTCCTGATAATAAGCGGGATTATCGGGCGTCAGCCCGGTCAGCAGAGTGGGCTGATAGTAGCATCCGACGCCTTCAATAATGCGCCCGCCAAAGCGCAGCTCTGCGCCATGCTCTACCGCCTCTTCAACCTGTCGCGCCAGCCGGTCACGCGCATCAAGGGAAGAGAGCGGTCCGAGCGGGTTTTTTCATCCAGCGGATCGCCCGGCACAGCGGACTGCAGCGCGGCGCTGAATTTGCTCATGAACGCCTCGGCGATCTGCGCATGCACAATAAACCGTTTAGCAGCGGTGCAGACCTGTCCGCAGTTGCTCAGACGTGCCTGCACGCCCTGGCGTACCGCTTCATCCAGGTCAGCATCGTCCAGAACAATAAAGACGTCATTGCCACCCAGTTCAAGGGTGGATTTTTTCAGGTGTTTGCCCGCCTGCTGTGCAACCGCACTGCCGGCGCGTTCGGAGCCGGTCAGCGCCACGCCCTGAACGCGATCGTCAGCGATAAGATCCGCCACCTGCTCATTGGAGATAAACAGGTTACTCCAGGCACCTTCTGGTGCACCCGCTTCACGTACCAGTTGCTCAAAGATATCCGCGCAGTGCGGCACAATATTGGCATGTTTTGCCAGCACCGGATTACCCAGCGCCAGATTAGGTGCCAGAACACGCATCAGCTGATAATAAGGGAAGTTCCATGGTTCAACCGCAACGATAACGCCAATCGGATGATATTCCACCCAGGCTTCCCCGATTTCGCTGGCGTAGGGCTGAGGCTGCAGAAAAGCAGCGGCATGCTCAGCGTAATATCGCGCAATGCTGATGCAGATGCTGACTTCACCACGGCTCTGACCAATCAGCTTGCCCATTTCGCGACTCGCTATGGTGGCCAGCTCCTCTTTGCGCTGCTCCATCAGATCGGCCAGGCGGCTCAGCACCTGGAGGCGTGGCTGGATATCACCTTTGCTCCAGGCTGAGTGGTAGAGCGCATCTGCGGTTTCGAGCGCCTGGTACACGCGGGCGTCATCATGTGTCTCCCAGTTTTTCAGCAGCTGATTATTTGCCGGATTGATGCTCTGGTAAGCCGTCATCGCGTCCCCCTGTTGGTGTTGCCATAAAAAAGGCGGGCCATGCCCGCCGGTTCTCACACGTTTTTGCGCTCGACAGGGACGTTGTCCCATGTCAGAACATCCTGATCGGTTTTATCAAACGCTCGCATCAGCACATCATCATTGCCCTGCTGCTCCCAGATCTGCTCTGCCAGTTTTTCATCGTAATTGGCAACTTCAAAGATCGCTTCGGCAATTTCCGGGGACGTCTGACGAATTTTCGCCCATTCGCCGACGCGATGTGCTCTGGACTGGTCTGTAGACATAATGATCTCCTGTTGAGTTTATCCTTTGAGTTTTACCGCCAGAGTGGCGACATGTTCACCCTGATAGCGGGCAATTTGCAGCTCTTCAGGCGTAGGCTGGCGTGAACCATCGCCGCCTGCCAGCGTCGACGCACCATAAGGCGTTCCGCCGCGTACCTGTGAGATATCAAACATCTCTTTAGTGCCGTAGCCGATTGGAATAATGACCATGCCGTGATGGGCAAGCGTAGTCCATACTGACGTTATCGTCAGTTCCTGGCCTCCGCCGGTACCGGTAGAAGTAAACACGCTGGCCAGTTTTCCGTGCAGTGCGCCCGAGGCCCACAGCCCGCCGGTACGGTCCCAGAAGTTGCGCATCTGGCCTGACATGTTGCCAAAGCGGGTCGGCGTGCCGACGATAATGGCATCATACTGCGTCAGATCGTCCGGCGTTGCCTCAGCTGCCTGCTGATCGACCTTGCCACCAACCTCAGCAAAACGCGCCGCATCCATACTCTCCGGCACGCGCAAAATAGTCACTTCGGCTCCGCTGACGCGCTGCACGCCTTCTGCAACCGCCTGCGCCATGGTTTCCACATGTCCATACATTGAGTAATAGAGCACCAGAACTTTTGCCATTGTGGTTCTAACCTCCCGGTAAGATAAGTAAAAAGAGTATAGAAGAGCATGCGCGGGCTGCCGGGAAATGGCGCTGCTGCCCGCTGAGATTTAGCACGCTTAAAAAGTTAACGTTATGATTTTTAGTATTAAAATGGCATTTTTTCAGATGAGTCGTAATTCTGAACGCGAATCACATTGCTGCACGCTGAGCAGATAACCCCGGCCGGCTGTTGCGCCTGCGGGCCGGGTTACGCCAGAATGACGCCTGGCTACTTATCAGGTGTTCTATGTCTGCGTTACCTGCACGTCTTTATCTGCGCATTACCCGTCAGGAACTGGTGCTGATTTTCATCACCATGGTCTGGGGCGGCACGTTTCTGGTGGTGCACCGCGCCATGGCATACTCCGGTCCGTTTTTTTTTGTCGGACTGCGATTTGCCACGGCGTCACTGCTGCTGGCCTGTTTTTTCTGGCGCTATCTGCGCGCGCTGACCTGGCTTGAAATCAGAGCGGGCACAATGATTGGCCTGGCTATTGCGGGCGGTTATGGCCTGCAAACCTGGGGGATGCAGACTATCTCCAGCAGCCAGTCTGCCTTTCTGACGGCGCTCTATGTTCCGGTGGTGCCGCTGCTGCAGTGGCTGGTGCTGCGCCGGCCGCCTGGCATTATGGCATGGCTGGGCATTGCGCTGGCGTTCAGCGGCCTGGTGCTGGTGGCGGGGCCGCAGCAGAGCGGCATCGCCCTCAGCGCCGGGGAGAGCGCGACCCTGCTGAGCACGCTGGCGATTGCTGCCGAGATCATTCTGATTAGCCGCTATGCCGGACAGGTGGATGTGCGGCGGGTAACGCTGGTGCAGCTGCTGGTCGCCTCCGCTTGCGCCTTTCTGTTTATGATCCCGAATGGTGAAGCGCTGCCGTCGTTTTCTCTGCCGCTGGTGCTGAGCGCTGCAGGCCTGGGCGCCGCCAGCGCCCTGATTCAGGTGACGATGAACTGGGCCCAGCGCAGTGTGTCACCGGTACGCGCTACGGTAATTTATGCCGGAGAGCCGGTCTGGGCGGGAATTGTCGGGCGTCTCGCGGGGGAGCGACTGCCTGCGGCCGCGCTGCTGGGCGGTGCGCTGATTGTCTGTGGCGTGATTGTCAGTGAGCTGCGGCTGCGGCGTAAGAAAGCGGTGCCCGATGAGGCACCGCAGAAGCCTTAACCGTGTGGCTGTGCAGCTGAACCGGCCGGCGCGCGGCTACGGTGCTGCAGAATTGCGTTCAGGATAATGGCGCCAAAGGTCGCGGTGCCGATACCGCCGAGCGTGAAGCTGCCGATCTTAAGCGCAAAATCGCCGGCGCCCAGAACCAGCGTGGTAGCGACCATGATCAGATTACCGTTCTGCCCGAGATCGACCTGATTCTGCAGCCAGATACGGGCACCGGCCACCGCAATCAGGCCAAATACCACGATAGACGCGCCGCCTATGACCGGTGCTGGCACGGTATGGATGAGTGCGCCAAATTTCGGTGAAAAACCCAGCAGTATTGCGATCAGGGCCGCGGCGACGAACGCCAGCGTAGAGTAGACGCGCGTAACCGCCATGACGCCTATGTTTTCGGCATAGGTTGTCACGCCGCTGCCGCCGGCAGAGCCAGAGAGCATAGTGGCCAGACCGTCGCCAACAAACGCCCGGCCCATCCACGCATCGAGATTGCGTCCGGTCATAGCTGCTACCGCTTTAATATGCCCCAGATTTTCAGCGACCAGAATAATGGCGACCGGCGCAATCATCACTATCGCCTGCAGGTCGAACACAGGGGCGGTCGTATGCGGCACGCCAAACCAGGCGGCGTGCGCCACGCCGCTGAAATCCACCGGTTTACCGAGGCCGAAGCCATTGGTCAGCAGCGCATAGAACGCCCAGGCCACGATCAGCCCTACCAGGATCAACAGGCGCTGTACCAGCCCGCGCGTCATGACCGCCACCAGTCCGATACAGAGCACCGTCAGCACCGCCATCCAGCTGTCGAACAGGGTGGCAGAAACACTGTGCACCGCAATCGGCGCCAGGTTCAGGCCAATCGCCATAACGACGGCGCCGGTGACGACCGGCGGCATCAGGCGCTCAATCCAGCCGGTACCCACTTTCATCACAATCAGACCAATCAGGGTATAGAGCGCGCCGCAGGCGATAATGCCGCCCAGCGCCACGGAGAGGTGAGTGTTAAGGCCCTGGCCGGTGAAACCGGTGACCGCAATCACTACGCCCACAAAAGCGGCGCTGGAACCGAGATAGCTCGGTACGCGCCCGCCGGTAATAAAAAAGAACAGCAGCGTACCGATCCCGGAGAGTAACACAGCGAGATTGGCATCCAGCCCCATCAGCAGCGGCATCAGTACCGTTGCGCCAAACATTGCGACCGCATGCTGCAGCCCAAGCACCAGCGTCTGCCCGAGCGGCAGCGTCTCGTCCGGGGCAATCAAGCCGTCGTCGGTCATTGCTGACTTAACGCGCCAGCGTGGAAACCAGGTACTCGCCATAGATCATCTCCTGAGAGTGAGTAGAACAGGCCGCGTTATGCGGTATCAGCGGGCATCCTGCCGGGAGAAGGTGTGATAACCGCGATCGAACCAGGCGAGCCCCTGGCGCGCCTCGCCCTGGGCCACGGCCAGCACCGTACAGAACAGAATATCGTGTGTGCCAACGCTGACCCGCTGTGTTATCTCGCAGTCAAAGGAGATCAGCGCGGCCTCCAGCAGCGGAGCACCGCTGGCAAGCGTCTGCCACTGCGCGGCGGCAAAGCGATCCGCCATCGCGGTTTTGCCCCCGAACAGCGTGGAGAGGGCGTGCTGGTCTGCCGAGAGGGTATTGACGCAGAGTGCACGGTTATCGCGAAACGCCGGCCAGGCTGAGGCGGAGCGGTTCAGGCAGACCAGCAGCGTCGGCGGGGAGTCGGTCACGCTGCAGACGGCGGAGGCGGTAAAGCCAGCCACGCCTGCCGGGCCATCGGTGGTGATAACATTAACGGCTGCACCCAGCTGCGCCATAGCGTTGCGAAAGGTGTCGCGATCGACTGCGGGTAAATCCGGAAGGGCATGTAGGCTCATGTTCAGACTCCTGATCTCAGCCCGCTGCCAGACAGGCGGGCTGAGCGGTCTCAGCCAGCCAGCGCAGCAGCAGCGTGTTAAAATTATCGCTATCGGTCACGCTCATGGCGTGGCCGCCCCACGGCATGGTCAGCAGCTGGCCCTGCGGCAGCGCTGCCGCCAGCTGTGCTGAACAGCTCCACGGCACCAGCAGATCGTCCTGGCTGCAGATCGCCAGCACCGGCTGGGTGATGCGCGCGGCGCAGGCACGAAAATCTGCCGTTTTCAGCGCGTGCAGACGACGCAACAGATTCTCTGCGCCCTGAAAGTGCTGCTGGTGATGCCTCTCTTCTGCCTCAGCGCGCGCCTGATGCTGCGCCAGCCATTCGGCAGGATAGAGAAACAGCGGCTGAGCGCGTACAAAGGCTTCAGTGCCCGCCTGCAGCAGCAGATCCTCTCTGACCTTAAAACAGCGAGCGGTATGGGGGCTGAGCGTCAGCCAGCCGTTAATGACCGCCACGCGCTCAACCCGATCGGGGTGATCCAGCGCCATTTGCAAACCAATCAGCCCCCCAAGCGCATGGCCAGCCACGCTGTAGCGCGCGATCTGATGCTGTTCCAGCGCCTCCGCCAGCTCGGCTGCCATCATCGCCAGGCTGTAACCCTCAGGCAGCGGCGCTGCACTGCGCCCGGTGCCGCGCTGATCGTATGTGACAACGCGGTAGCGGGTGCTGAGCGCCGCCAGCTGTGGCTGCCAGAATCCGGCAACGCCACCAAGGCCTGATGCGAGGACCAGCGTGGGCGCATCGGCAGTGGTCAACCCGTGGATATCCAGCTTCATTACGCCTCCGCCTGTCCGATGTGCGCCACAGACGCAATCTCAACCAGCGCGTCAGGTTTTACCAGACCGCACTGAATACAGAAGCGCGCGGGCTTATCGCCGGGAAAATAGTCGGCATAGACCTGATTCACGGCAGCGTAGTGCTGCCAGTCAGTAATGAAAATAGAGTTGAACGTGACATCTGCCATGCAGCCGCCGGCGGTTTCAATGACGTTTTTGATGGTCTCCAGCACGTGGCGGGTTTGCGCGGCCGCATCGCCGACGTGAACCACGTTATTGTCCGCATCGAACGGCAGGGTGCCGGAAACGTACACCACGCCGTCAGCCAGCGTTCCGGGTACGAACGGGGCGATCGGCGTACTGCTGCCAGCCGGGATAATGACGCGTTTGGGCATAGTCTGATCTCCTGATAGCGAAAAGTTACTGACCCTGCAGGGCTTCGCAGAACGTTTGTGTATCGCTGACCCAGCCGAAAAACGTTTCGATATTGAACAGCGCGGCCTGCTGCGCAAAATCAGGTCCGGCCTGATGCGTGGCGTCAGCCAGTACCACGCCGAAATATTCCAGAAAGAAGCCGTCACGCAGCGTGGACTCGACGCAGACGTTGGTGGCGATGCCGGTAAAAATCAGATGACGGATCCCGCGGCTGCGCAGCATGCTGTCGAGCGGCGTATTGAAAAAGCCGCTGTAGCGCGGTTTTGGCAGCACGATATCGCCCGGTTCGGGCGTCAGCGCATCCACCAGCGCATAATCCCAGGTGCCTTTCGCCAGCAGGGTGCCCTGCAGCTCAGGCTGGCGGCGCATGGTTTTCAGCGCATTAGATTTGTGAAAATTGGGGGAGCCCGCATCGCCCGCCTCGGTGTAATCGCTGTCCCAGCCGTTCTGGAACCAGATAATCTGTACGCCGGCAGCGCGTGCCGCGGTGACCGCCTGATGAATTCTGGCGATAACCGGCTCGGTGGCAGAGACATCAAATCCCGCCAGGTCGAGATAGCCGCCTTTAGTGGCGTAGGCATTCTGCATGTCGACGACAATCAGCGCGCTCTGAGCCGGAGGCAGGGCGATCGCCTCCGGACGGGCGGGCAGAGTGATATGCGGTGTGGTGCCGGTGTGTGCGCAGGTGACGGTTTTCATTATGCTACCTCCTGCGCCGCAGCGATCACGTTGCGACGGCACTGCATCAGCGGCTGTATGCGCTGGCCGAACGCTTCAATACCCTCCAGGAAATCATCAAAGGTCAGCAGCACGCCGTGCGTACCATCAACCTGAGCCACTTCATCCAGCATGCGTGCCACGCTGGCAAAGGAGCCAACTAACGTGCCCATATTGATGTTAACGGCGGAGGTCGGGTCAGCCATCTGACGCACGTTAGTATCGCTGCCTGAACGGGTATCCTGCTGGCTCTGAGTCGTGAGCCACGCGAGTGCCTCTTCGTCGGCGCCAGCTTTGTAGTGCTCCCATTTTGCGCGGGCCGCTTCGTCGCTCTCGGCGGCGATGATCATAAACAGAACGTAGGAGCCGACGTCGCGGCCCGCCTGCTCAGCAGCAAGCTTCATGCGGGCTGCGGTCGGTGCAAAGGCGGCTGGCGTATTAACGCCCTTACCAAAGCAAAAGTTATAGTCGGCATGCTGAGCTGAAAATGCTATGCCCGCATCACTCTGTCCGGCGCATATCACCTTCATCGGCTTCTGCGGCCGTGGACTGACGCGACAGTCGTTCATCGTGAAAAAATCACCTTTGAAGTCGCTCTGGCCGGTTCCCCATAAATCGCGCAGCACCGTGACATACTCAGTCAGGTATTGATAACGGCTGGCAAAATAGTCATCGCCCGGCCAGATCCCCATCTGCTCATACTCTGGTTTCTGCCAGCCGGTGACGAGGTTTACGCCAAAGCGTCCGCCAGAAATTGAGTCGATGGTCGCAGCCATACGCGCCACGATGGCGGGTGGCAGCGTCAGCGTGGCAGCCGTGGCGTAGATCTCAATCCGCGAGGTGACCGCCGCCAGGCCGGCCATCAGCGTAAAGGACTCCATATTGTGATCCCAGAACTCCGTTTTGCCGCCGAAGCCGCGCAGCTTGATCATTGAGAGTGCAAAATCGAAGTGATAGTGCTCAGCGCGCTGCACAATCGCTTTATTGAGTTCAAAAGTAGGCATGTACTGCGGCGCATGCGTAGAGATCAGCCAGCCGTTATTGCCAATCGGAACAAAGACACCAATTTTCATATGTCACCTCTTTGCATTGATAGGACGGTTTCACGCGCTGCGCTGCTTCCTGCACGCATCCTGCGGGGGGCGCTCTCTCTTGATTGCAAGTCGCGTGCCACATAAATAATTTTTATATTTATCATCAGGATATGAACCGCCGATCGGCCAGCCGGGACGGCACCGCGATTTTCAGACCATTTGGTCAAAACAAATGCACAGCAATCAGGCAGCCGTCGGGCAAAAAAGGTGCAGCCCGCCATATCTGCCAGCTGTGTTATGATGTGAATTCACGACAGGGAGAGGTAACAGCATGAAAAATGATGAGAAAAAACCGCGCCGTCGTTCGCAGGCGGCGACCGCAAAACGCGCCGCTATCCTGCAGGCGGCGCTGGCGCTGTTTTCCCAGTTCGGTATTCATGGCACCAGCCTTGACCGGGTGGCTGAGGGAGCAGAGGTGTCAAAAACGAATCTGCTCTACTATTACCCTTCAAAGGAAGTGTTGTATGTCGCCGTGCTGAAAGAGATTCTGGATGTCTGGCTGGCACCGCTGCGCGCGCTGCGCGCCGACCAGGATCCCCTGACGGCCATTCGCCACTATATTCGCCTGAAGCTTGAGGTCTCCCGCGATCATCCTCAGGCATCGCGGCTGTTCTGTCTGGAGATGCTGCAGGGCGCACCACTGCTGCGTGGTGAACTGGCGGGCGACCTGAAAGCGCTGGTAGAGAGTAAGGCGGCAATAGTCGAGCAGTGGATCAGCGCCGGACAGCTGGCTGCCGTTCAGCCGCAGCATCTCTTTTTTATGCTCTGGGCCACCACGCAGCACTATGCTGACTTTGCCTCGCAGGTTGAGGCGGTCACCGGGCAGACGCTGCAGAATCCCGACTTTTTTGCACAGACGTTGCAGAACGTAGAGCGGATGATTATCGAAGGCATTCGCGTGCGCTAACGATTGAGGGAGGAGAAGCATGGATTCGCTGTCGCAACTGGCGCTGGGCGCTGCAGTTACCGTTGCCGTCATGAACCGCCGGGTACCGGTATGGCAGGCGGCCCTGGCGGGGGCAGTCGCCGGCACGCTGCCGGATCTGGATGTGTTCGTCGATCACGGCGACGCAATACGCAATATGACGCTGCATCGCACCGAGAGCCATGCGCTGCTGATCCTGACGCTGCTGGCGCCGCTGGCTGGCTGGCTGGCCGCCGGGATCACCCGCAGCAAAGCGCACTGGCGCAGCTGGTGCCTGGCCCTCTGGCTGGCGCTGATCACCCATCCGCTGCTCGATCTCACTACCGTGTATGGTACGCAGCTTGGGCTGCCGCTCACTGACTATCCGTTTGCCATCGGCAGTATGTTTATTGTCGATCCGCTCTATACGCTGCCGCTGCTTATCGCACTGGGCGTAGCGCTATGGCGGCGTGATGCCACCGGCGTGCGCTGGACCCGCCTGGGCCTGTTAATCAGCACGCTTTATCTGGGCTGGAGCATGGTGATACAGGGTGTTGCCACGCGGCAGATTGAACAGCAGCTGGCGCAGCAACACGTTGTATCGCAGCGGCTGCTGGTCACGCCGACGGCGTTCAACACGCTGGTCTGGCGTACGGTCATTATTACGCCGGATCGCTATGGCGAAGCGTACTGGTCGCTGTTTTCACCCCGGCGGCCGTTACAGATTGCGTGGCACGATCGTCAGATGGCGCTGCTGACACCTTTCAAAGGGCAGTGGCATACGGAGCGCGTTGTCTGGTTCAGTCACGGTTTTTACGCGCTGCGTCAGCAGGCAGGCAATACGCTGATTAGCGATTTGCGTATGGGTGAGGCGCCCGATTACACCTTTACTTTTAATCTTGGCAGGCCGGAAGCGCCTGCAGCGGCGCCGCAGCGTGAGACGGCCGCACGCCCGTCACTCCAGCGTGCCTGGCATCAGTTCCGGCAGCGGTTATAAATGAAAAAGGCCCGCTGATGCGGGCCTTAAACAGAACGGGATCAGGCTTTACGGCGTCGCAGCAGCCAGCCCATAGTGAGCAGCATAAACCACAGCGGCGTAACCATCAGCGCCTGACGGGTATCCTCCTGCAGCGTTAGCAGCACCAGCACGAAAGCAAAAAATGCCATGCAGACCCAGCACATAATTTTGCCCAGCGGCATCTTAAACGTTGACGACGCGTGACGCTGCGGATGCTGTTTACGGTAGGCCAGGTAGCTGCAGAGAATGATGGTCCAGACAAACATAAACAGAATGGCGGATACCGTGGTCACCATGGTAAACACCGTCATCACGTCCGGGATCAGGTAGATCAGCGCGACGCCGCCCAGCAGACAGAGACAGGAGAAGAACAGGCCGGTGGTGGGCACGGCGCGCGCGGAGAGACGACCAAACGCCTTATGCGCTACCCCCTGTTCTGCCAGGCCATACAGCATGCGGCTGGTAGAGAAGATGCCGCTGTTGGCTGACGAGGCCGCTGAGGTCAGTACCACAAAGTTAACGATGCTCGCAGCAGCGGGCAGGCCAATCAGCACAAACATCTCTACAAACGGGCTGCGATCCGGCATCACCTGATTCCATGGCGTAACGGCCATAATCACCAGCAGCGCCAGAACGTAAAACATAATAATGCGCAGCGGTATGGCATTGATGGCGCGGGGCAGGACCTTGTGCGGATCTTTGGTCTCTGCCGCGGCGGTGCCTACCAGCTCAATACCGACAAAAGCGAACACGGCAATCTGGAAGCCGGCGAAAAAGCCGCTCAGCCCTTTCGGGAACATCCCGCCATGCTGCCAGATATTGCTGAGCGATGCCGTGCTGCCGCCGGGTGAAGGGTAGTGCGTACTGACCAGCACAATACCGGTAATAATCAGGGCAACAATGGCGACAATTTTGATAATTGCGAACCAGAACTCCATTTCCCCGAAGAGTTTGACCGTGGCAATATTCAGCGCCAGAAAGACAAAGACGCACAGCAGCGCGCTCATCCAGATAGAGAATCCGGGGAACCAGAGCTGAAAATAGGCGCTGATGGCGACCACGTCAGCGATGCCGGTAACGACCCAGCAGAACCAGTAGGTCCAGCCGGTAAAATAGCCCGCCCACGGGCCGAGCAGATCGGCCGCGAAATCGCTGAACGATTTATATTCCAGATTAGAGAGCAGCAGCTCTCCCATTGCGCGCATAACAAAAAACAGCATGAAGCCGATGATCATATAAACAAAAACGATCGACGGCCCCGCCAGGCTGATGGTTTTGCCTGACCCCATAAAGAGCCCGGTTCCGATAGCGCCGCCAATCGCAATAAGCTGAATATGACGGTTATGCAGGTTGCGCCGGAGTTTTTCCGGCTGTTCAGCCTCACTGAGGGCTGCTTTGGATTGATCAACCATAAAGATAGCTTTCCTGTCTTGATGTTGTGTCAGCTCTGATGGCTGTTGAAATACGTGCCTTTGCACAGGGCAAGAGCGCATAAGATAGAGGAAAGGCCACCGGGTCTGGTAATTGTTTTTTAACCTTTGTGACCTTTTGCGTTTTTTGCTCTGTCAGCAAATATTTACATGGTTGCTCTTTTAGTCACTTTGCGTAAATAAGCAGCACTTTTTCCCGGAAGAACAGGCAGATGAGGCAGGCCAGCTACACTTAGTCACAGGTTTACAAAGTGATAAGGCAGAGATGGTGCGCGCACTCATTGCGACAGGAATAATTGCTCTGGTGGGGTGGTGGAGTTTGCCCTGGCTGAAATCGCAGCTTCCGGCGCAGTGGAATCCGTTTATTCCGCTTAACGTCACGGATGCGCCAGGCTGGATAACACGTTACAAGCTGGAGAAACTGCGTCACGATCCAGCCGCCTGTCTGGCGGTGCTGGAGCGCGCCAGTGCGCAGGGACGGGTAAGTTTTCGCACGACGCCTCCGGTGCGGGGTAACTGCACAATTGAACAGCCGGTTCGTATCAGCCAGTTTGGGCCGGTTACGCTCAGCAGCAGTTTTCTTGCCAGCTGTCCGATGGCCGTGGCAAGTACGATGTATGTCACGCGCAGTAATGCTGCATTACAGCAGGCGGGTATCACCAGTCCGCTGCGGCGTATTGAGCATGTTGGCAGCTACGCCTGCCGCAACGTCTATCATCGCCAGGAGGGACGCCGCAGCGAACACGCTACGGCAGAGGCGTGGGATGTCACCGCTTTTCAGCTGGCCGATGGCCGCTGGTTACGGGTCGCCAGAAACTGGCAGCAGCCCGCCAGCAGCGCGGCGGGTTTGCATGCACTCTGGCGCAACGGCTGTGCCAGCTTTGGAAACGCACTGGGACCAGACTACAACGCAGCTCATACCACACACTTTCATCTGGGCATGCGCGGCGGTGGATTCTGCCGCTGATGCGGCAGGCTGTTAATTTTAAAAGCCGGGCAGGCTTAATAGTTAATTTGCGCCAACGCTATTTTAGATCCAGTCCCTCAAAGACGCAGAAGGCGTGATTACAAATGAGAACCATTACCCGACTAATTTTTATGTTTGAAATAAGTCTGCCTTAAATAACACTCATCTGTTTTAATAATGAGATATCTCCGGTGAATTTATTTACTCTCCAAAAGAAAAATCGGGTGCCAGCGTCAGATTGTTCAGGCTATCTGCAGCGGACATCATCGCGTTAAAACAGAATTATATTGGTTATCCGCCTCACTCTGTTTTCATTCCAGCGGCTGATGACAGCGTATGCAACTGCGGCAGGCAGTTTATGCCGATAAAATGCGTAGTCGCGCATGGCGCAGGCATCAGCGTGGTGCGGATACAGATAGCTCAGGGTTGCCGATTGCCGGAGGTAACTTTATTTATCAGTGGAATTAAAAACCGTCCATGACTAGGTGATGCTGCCAACTTACTGATTTAGTGTATGATGGTGTTTTTGAGGTGCTCCCGTGGCTTCTGTTTCTATCAGCTGTCCCTCCTGTTCAGCTACTGACGGGGTGGTGCGTAACGGCAAAAGCACTGCCGGACATCAGCGCTATCTCTGCTCTCACTGCCGTAAAACATGGCAACTGCAGTTCACTTACACCGCTTCTCAACCCGGTACGCACCAGAAAATCATTGATATGGCCATGAATGGTGTTGGATGCCGGGCAACCGCCCGCATTATGGGCGTTGGCCTCAACACGATTTTACGTCACTTAAAAAACTCAGGCCGCAGTCGGTAACCTCGCGCATACAGCCGGGCAGTGATGTGATTGTCTGCGCTGAAATGGACGAACAGTGGGGCTACGTCGGTGCTAAATCACGTCAGCGCTGGCTGTTTTACGCGTATGACAGGATACGGAGGACGGTTGTGGCGCACGTCTTCGGTGAACGCACTCTGGCCACACTGGAGCGTCTTCTGAGCCTGCTGTCGGCCTTTGAGGTCGTGGTATGGATGACGGATGGCTGGCCGCTGTATGAATCCCGCCTGAAGGGAAAGCTGCACGTAATCAGCAAGCGTTACACTCAGCGAATTGAGCGGCATAACCTGAATCTGAGACAACATCTGGCAAGGCTGGGACGGAAGTCACTGTCGTTCTCAAAATCGGTGGAGCTGCATGACAAGGTCATCGGGCATTATCTGAACATAAAACACTATCAGTAAGTTGGAGTCATTACCCATGACTAAATCATTTAGCGCTTTTAACTGAAGGTAAATGTCTCTGCTAATCATTATTTTACTTAAAATCGATGCTAAACTTTTATCCATCTAATAATTAATTTTAATGGGTGGAAGATTGAAACTTTATCAGAAAAATCCTATGCTGGTTTCACGTATCTTTATGCGCCTGAGGCCTGGCAGTCAGGTCACTGCGGCGCTCGCTTTATGGCAACAATTCGATAACTTTCCGGCTGTATAACGCAATCTACAGCAGGAGCCTTTTTATTCATTCTGTTCAGATTACGTCTCACCGATATAATCGGACAAGCATCAGGTTAATAAAAGACGTTAAATACGTCAGGATAATAATGACTACCGATAATTATTTTGTCTGGCGAGCCGAAACAGCAAAAGCGTTTCAGGCGTTGACGGAGGTGGTGCAATTAAAAGCACTGTTGCAAAAGCAAATCGTCGCTCTGGGATTCGACTTTTTTGCCTTTTTTGTGCAGCAGCCGGTTCCCTTCACCCGACCGCGTTTTTTCCTGTTCAGCACCTACCCTGAATCCTGGATCCTGCATTATGAGCGGCATAACTACTATGCCGTCGATCCTGTACTGCGGCTTTGTCAGCAGCCCGGAAAAGGGATTGAGTGGTGTGCTGAGATTTTCACCGGGGCGGCTAATCTTTGGCCAGATGCGCAGGCAGCGGGACTCCTGAGCGGCTTTTCTTGCTCAGCGATGGCATCAAATCGTGCCATTGGTATATTATCAATAGCATCACGTCAGCCCGGACGCTCCAGGCACCGCACCGTTGAGCTTGAGGTACAGATAAACTTTCTGGCGGATCTGAGCTTACGGGTTCTTGAGCGCTTAAAAGATAGCTCAATGGTGGTGCTGGCTAAGGGATTTAGCGAGCGGGAGCTGGAAATTTTGAAATGGACAGCTGAAGGAAAAACCTCGGCAGAGATTTCGCTTATTTTGGCAATATCAGAACATACGGTGAATTTTCACCAAAAAAACATGCAAAAACGTTTTAACGTTTCAAATAAAACGCAGATAGCGTGTTATGCCGCAGCGACAGGTCTGATATAGCAAAAGGCAACTACTAATACTGGTAGTTCCCTATCCGTATTGAGTTGTCTACCCTGCGCCGGAAACTTAGCCAGGCTGGCACGATAAAAATCATTGCACACATGGGGATGTCAGAGGCGCATGATGAAAATAATTCAAACACAGCTAAAGGATATGCCTTCCTCACTGCTAGCCGAACTGGGTACCTATCGTTATAGCGTGTTTGCGCGTGGCGAAGGCTGGTCAATTCCTCCGCGGCTGAGCACACCGGGGCAGGAGTACGATCGCTACGACCGTTCAGACGTGACCTGGCTTATCGCCTGGAATGCACGTAAAGGCATTTGTGGCTGCGCGCGATTACTGCCGTGGCATGAACCGGAAGTGGCTGAAGGTATTATTCTGCCGTTTGCGCAGGATAAGGTTTGGGAGATGTCACGCTACTCAGCACGGCTGGAGGTGGATGCGGAATTACCGCTGAATATCCTGTGGCACTCGGTGCAGCTGGCAGAGCTGAGCGGCATGGAGTATCTGATTAGCTCGGCCACGCCGATGCTGGAGAAGATGTTTGCACAGCATAATGTGGTTTATGAACCGCTGACGCCAGGGTTGATCCAGTCGGAAGATAATCTGTTCGCTATCCGTATCCCGGTTGAACAGCCGGCACTGGCGGAAAAATATCGCGGCACGCGGCGCTTTAGTCCGGAAGAGGTGCTGCCTTCGCTCGGCGTCTCCGTTAACTGGCAGGCGCACAATTAATACCCCGTGCAGCGCACGGGGCTGGCCGCTTACTGACGGTAAGCGGTTTTGATCTGACGGATCGTGTTGCTGAATACTTCAGCCTGGGGCTTATCAGCCAGCGCATTTTGCACATAGCGTTCCATATTGATAATTACTTTACCGGCGTCTGCCTGTCCCATGCCTTTGAGAATCAGAGTAATCATCATTTTGAGGCAGGCAACTTCATCAGCCAGTGCCTGAGTGTCACGCGACGTTACGAAATCTTCATCACTCATCTTCAACTCCCTGGTGGTATCGATTTACACAGATTCTGTCTTTCCGTGCATAAAACAGAGAGTATATCATAGGTTTGCTTTCTCATTCAGAGGCCAGAAAAATCATTATTCGATCCAGTTAAAGGCAGGGCAGTGCAGACCGTTTTGGCTCGCCTGATACTTTTTCGGCTTAAAAAAAGAAAACAGGCAGATTTATTACAACATGCTGTTATTCAATGAAATGTTAAATAAAAAAGCTGTTTAGTTTGCAGAAAATGGATTTTTTTCTGAAAAGATTTAATTATTTGATTTAGATCATTGCGTCGCAGGTTGTTCTGGTATGTCTGATGTTCAATGCGCATAAAAAACGCTAAGATTACGCTCTTTTTTAATTACCTTTCTAACCTGCGGAGTATGTCCCGTTGATCAGCCTGCTGCTTGTTGATGACCATGCACTGGTACGTGCCGGTATTCGTCGCATTCTGGAAGATATCAAAGGACTGGTCATTGCCGGCGAAGCGGCGTGCGGAGAGGATGCAGTAAAATGGTGCCGTCAGCACACGGTGAATGTCGTTCTGATGGACATGAATATGCCGGGTATCGGCGGACTGGAAGCGACGCGCAAAATTGTCCGCTACAACCCCGATATTCGCATCATTATGCTGACTATTCACACCGAAAACCCGCTGCCGGCCCGGGTAATGCAGGCGGGCGCCTCAGGCTATCTGAGCAAAGGCGCTGCGCCTCAGGAGGTGGTCAGCGCCATTCGCGCCGTCCACGCTGGACAGCGCTATATCGCCTCAGATATCGCTCAGCAAATGGCGCTGAGCCAAATCGAGCCGCAGAAAGCGGAATCGCCCTTCAGTTGTTTGTCGGAACGGGAATTGCAGATTATGCTGATGATTACCCGGGGACAAAAAGTTACGGAGATATCCGAACAGTTGAACCTGAGCCCGAAAACCGTTAACAGCTACCGCTACCGTATGTTCAGTAAGCTAAACATCAGCGGTGATGTAGAGTTAACGCATCTGGCCATTCGTCATGGTCTGTTCAACGCGGAGCCATTAATAAGTAGTGAGTGAACTCTTTAATCCCAAAGCCTTTCTCAGCACCGTAACCAGCCAGCCTGGCGTCTACCGAATGTATGACGCGGCCGGTACGGTGATCTATGTCGGTAAAGCCAAAGACCTTAAAAAACGCCTCAGCAGCTACTTTCGTGCGCAGACTGGCAGCCGTAAAACGGATGTGCTGGTCAGTAATATTTGCAATATCGACGTTACGGTCACGCATACTGAGACAGAAGCGCTGCTGCTGGAGCATAACTACATCAAGCTTTACCAGCCACGCTATAACGTGCTGCTGCGCGATGATAAATCGTATCCATATATTTTTCTTAGCGGCGATACGCACCCCCGGCTGGCGATGCATCGTGGTGCCAAACACGCCAAAGGAGAATATTTCGGTCCGTTTCCAAATGGTTATGCGGTACGCGAGACGCTGGGCCTGCTGCAGAAAGTCTTTCCTATTCGCCAGTGTGAGAACAGCGTCTATCGCAATCGCTCGCGTCCCTGTTTGCAGTATCAGATTGGACGCTGCCTCGGTCCGTGCGTAGCCGGTCTGGTCAGCGAAGAGGAGTATGCCCGGCAGACAGACTATGTGCGGCTGTTTCTGGCCGGTAAAGATGATCAGGTCATCAACCAGCTGGTAGCGCATATGGAGGCGGCAAGTCAGGGATTGCGTTTTGAAGAGGCGGGGCGGCTGCGCGATCAGATTCAGGCCGTACGCCGCATTACTGAAAAACAGTTTGTCTCAAATCAGGGTGACGATCTTGATGTCATGGGCGTGGCCTATGATGCGGGCATGGCCTGTCTGCACGTGCTGTTTATCCGCCAGGGGAAAGTACTGGGAAGCCGCAGCTATTTCCCCAAAGTCCCGCCTGACACTGAGCTGACGGAAGTGGTGCAGACCTTTGTCGGGCAGTTTTATCTGCAGGGAAGCGAGGCGCGCACCCTGCCCGGAGAGATCCTGCTGGATTTTAACCTGGCAGAACGCAACCTGCTGGCTGAATCACTCAGTACGCTGGCTGGTCGCAAAGTCAATATACAGACCAAACCGCGCGGCGATCGGGCACGCTATCTCAAGCTGGCGCGCACCAACGCGGCAACGGCGCTGACCACTAAGCTGTCGCAGCACTCCACTATTCAGCAGCGGCTTGCCGCGCTGGCTTCCTGGCTGAAGCTGGAGAGCATTCAGCGCATGGAGTGTTTTGATATCAGCCATACCATGGGTGAGCAGACTATCGCCTCCTGCGTGGTGTTTAATCAGGATGGCCCGCTGCGTTCTGATTACCGGCGTTACAATATCGAGGGGATCACGCCGGGCGACGATTACGCGGCGATGAATCAGGTGCTGCGCCGCCGTTATGGCAAAGCGCTGGAGCAGGATAAAATTCCGGATGTCATTTTGATTGATGGCGGTAAGGGTCAGCTGGCGCAGGCGAAAGAGGTATTTGCGGAACTGGATGTCAGCTGGGATAAACAGCACCCGATTCTGCTTGGTGTCGCTAAAGGCAGCGATCGCAAGGCGGGACTGGAAACGCTGTTTTTTGAAGCGGAAGGTGAGGGCGTTTCTCTGCCGCCGGATTCGCCAGCCCTGCATGTCATTCAGCATATTCGTGATGATGCTCACAATCATGCAATTTCAGGCCACCGTAAAAAACGCGCCAAAGTGAAGAACACCAGCGCGCTGGAAAGTATTGAAGGCATCGGACCTAAACGGCGTCAGCAGCTGCTGAAGTATATGGGAGGCCTGCAGCCGCTGATGAACGCCAGCGTGGATGAAATCGCCCGCGTGCCCGGTATCTCCTTTGCCCTGGCTGAAAAAATATACCACTCGCTGAAACACTAACATTGAAACAGGGGGGGCAATGTAGGAACATACGTTAAACCCTACACACACCAGACAGTTACTGGCATATGCAATATAACATCCCAACGTGTCTTACCCTGTTTCGCGTTTTTTTGATTCCTTTTTTTGTACTGGCGTTCTACCTGCCGTTTTACTGGGCGCCTTTTGCGACAGCGCTGATTTTTGTTATTGCCGCCATAACGGACTGGTTTGACGGCTTTCTGGCGCGTCGCTGGAAACAAACCACGCGCTTTGGTGCATTTCTCGATCCGGTGGCTGATAAGGTCATGGTCGCTATGGCGCTGGTGCTGGTTGCGGAATATTTCCACGCGTGGTGGATAACCCTGCCTGCTGCCACCATGATCGCCCGCGAGATTATTATCTCTGCGCTGCGTGAATGGATGGCGGAAATTGGCAAGCGCAGCAGCGTTGCCGTCTCATGGATTGGTAAAGTCAAAACCACGGCGCAGATGCTCTCACTGGTTGCGCTGCTGTGGCGTCCTGATGCTACGGTCGTAGGCGTTGGCGTGGTCGCACTCTATATCGCGGCAGTGCTGACATTCTGGTCGATGTTCCAGTATCTGAGCGCAGCACGCGGCGATCTGCTTGATAGCTGATCGATACGATTCAAAAAGCAGCAAACAGACGCAGTGGGTGATAATTTTATTGACTCACTGCGTGAGATAAGTAGAATGCATCGCATCGAACGGCAGCACAGCTGCAAGAAGCTGAATAAAAACAGCAAGTTCGGTAAAGCAGCAGTTATGCGGGAATAGCTCAGTTGGTAGAGCACGACCTTGCCAAGGTCGGGGTCGCGAGTTCGAGTCTCGTTTCCCGCTCCAGTTTCAGCAATGGGTCACTGACCGGTTGCACATCAGAATAAAGGCGCGTTGGCAGAGTGGCCATGCAACGGATTGCAAATCCGTCTACCTCGGTTCGACTCCGGGACGCGCCTCCAGTTTACACCCTGCCCGGGTGGTGAAATCGGTAGACACAAGGGATTTAAAATCCCTCGGCTTATGGTCGTGCGGGTTCAAGTCCCGCCCCGGGCACCATACAAAACACCGAATTAAAAAAGCACTATAAGTAATGTCGTAACCGCCTTCAGGCGGTTTTTTTGTGTCTGCTGTTTTTCATTCCTGACGCCCCACCGTGCGTGCCTGTATAACCAATCCCAAATCATAATACCTGGATAACAGCCGTTTTGATCTTTCACTGCAAAACAGAACCTGCGCAGGTGACATGATTCATGTTTTTCCTGCGATTAATTGATAAAGCACCGGGCAGGTGCTGGCAACGCTGCATAGCGTAGTTAATGGTCGATTTATGAAAGTTGTTCTTCAAAAGCCGCATCTATACTTTTTGCCGCATCGCGGATTTCGGGCAAACCAGTCATCCACCTTATCGATAAACCCAATTTTTCCGGGTTTTCACGTCAGAAGTCTGCGCTTTAAAATGTGATTGCTGCTGCCGGAAGGGATCCCGGCGCGAAGCCAGTAAAGATATGGAGATTACTATGTTTACTATTAACAAAGCATCGGCGCAGTCTGTTCCTGTTGCTCTGCCTCCGGCTGATACCATGGCACCAGAGGGCTGTGTATCTCTGGACTCATTCTTTAGCGATCCCTATGTCATAGAGCACCTGGCGCTGGCGGCAACGCTGAAAAAAAACCAGTCGGGAACGCTGTTAAGCAATATTTTTAATAAGCGGGATGTCTGTTTTGATTCTGAACAGAAAATAAGAGACGCCGATTACGCTATAAAAGATGGGTTTCTGTATCGTGCCCACTATGCGGATCCGCATACTGTGACGAGCGCGGGGGTAACCCGCAATACGCAGGAAAACGAGGAGGAATGTTTTGATGATTATCTGGCAAAGTTGTTTGAGCATACTGCCGGGCACAGCAGCCAGGGAGCCATATTATCTTTCAGTAGCCATGAGAAAACAGCTAAAAAATTTATGGCAGAAGGGAAACTCCTCCTCAAAGTAGATGCTGATAGTGAGGCGGATAAAAACGAGTTTATTTCCGTACCACAACTGATACTGCAGCATGGCGGGCGATTGCTCAAAGCAGGAAAGATAGACAAGCTAACGCTGCTTTCTGCTCTCGATCAGCTCAACAACAGAGAGCGTGAATTTTTTTATATTGGTAAACCTCATGGCTATCGATATGGCGAATTACCCCCGTATAAACTGGCTTTTGGTGAAGCGGCGCAGCCGGTTACTACGCATGTTGCGGCCCGTGACCAGGAGCCTGTTGCGGCAGCCGTGGTGCTCAGAGAAGATAAAACCGGCGTAGCCCGCGATCGTATCTGCTATCCGGGAGTCAGCAGCTGCCTTACGATTACTTTCAGACATGAAAATTTTTTAGCAGGAGCGCACTTAACAATAGCCACAGATAAGAACGCCCTTAAAGATGTACTGAAAGAAATAAAAGCGCTTAACCCGAATAAACCCATTGAGATTATTGTCGCTTCTCCATTTTCTGTTTATAAAATCGGCGTGTCTGATAAAGAGTTAAATACCCGCTCAAAGTTAAAAAAAATCATAGGCAGGATTTTTCCGGATACGTCAATCCGGTTGGTTGACACCTCCGATATACGGTTGTCCCATATTCTGGTCAGTAAAAATAGCCTTGAGTACGTAAACGAAAGCAACTTCAGAGTTATCGGCAACCATTGTCCCGATGCGTCAGCCTTCGCAAAATCTGCTGAAACCGTCTTGCCGGACAGGCCGACGCCCTTAGCCTCACTGGCGAGCAGCAGCAGTGGTGCGGTAACGCGCTCAGCACTGAGCGCCTGGCTAAAGGAAACTGATTTACCCTCCCGCCGCAGTGAAGAACAGGTATTAAAGGATTTAAAAGAGGCTGGCTTTGCGGTCACCGCTTCTCAGCTGAAAAAAGCCTGGTCCGATGCACTGCCGGCCGGCGATGCTGTTCTCGCTTCAGCGCCGGATAACCCCTCTTCTGAGATCGCCTCACCTGAAATAAAGAAATTACGCTCAATCAGAACCCTGACAACGCTGAAACATCAGCACGGAATGCCGAACCAGGATCGGCAGCGCGAACTCAATGCCCTGCTTAAATTGGGTCCGCAGCTGGCTGATGTGGCGCGCCATCCGGGTAAAGAGATGCTTGAGACTATTTTAGATAAAGATATTTCCCCTGCCGGCTATTCACAAATGAGCAGTGAGTTCAGCCAGGCTCTGGCGACGGATTACTTTGAGACACTAGACGATACCCTTAAAAGTGAAGAAAACCCGACAGGCGACCCCCCCCTGGCCTCAATGCTCAACCCGCTAAAGGATCATCTGCTGGAAAACCGTGGTCAGCAAAATATGCACCCCTGGAATGATGGGTTGATCCGCACTTTGAGTACGGCAGGAAAGGGTGCGCAGGCTCAGCGAGCTGCGCGCGCATTATCTGCGGAGCTGGAGCGGGATCCTGACATCGGCACGGCATGGAAGCCCGGATCGTCTGCAGCGCCATCGCCTGAAGCTGAGCGCATCAGAGAAAAGTTGACCCAGCTGAGCACTCGTGAAGGTTTTATACAGAAAGAGCAGAGGCTGACCGGGCTTCTTTCGCGACGAGACAGGAATATTCAGCAGGACAGAGAAAGGCTGGCACTTAAGGCAGCAGCAGATCGGGCAAAACGCAGGGAAGCGGACCGCCAGGCGTGGAACGCCTTCAATCGCCACGTTGATAATATGGTTGCCGGGGGGCAGGATCTCAGGGCCAGACATGCCCGTGAGAGAAGCGAAATCGATGCCCGTGTCAGCCGGGATTATCATGCCCGCATGGATGCCTGGCAGAGTACAAGAGAAGAGATGGGGAAGAAAATGCAGGCCATACTGCAAGCGCTGGCAGCCAAATCCGGAACGGCTGCAGCGCGTAAGATGAGTGTGCCGGCTAATCTGGGGCCGATTATCAGTACGGCAGACCGGTTAAGAAATGAAGCTGACGCTGCTATTACGGCTTTCACCTGGGCTCTGCAGAAAAATCTCACTGAGGGAGAGCTAAAGCAACGTCTGACTGACATGGAGAGGGTTACTGAAAAGCTGGTTGCTGAAGAGCAGCACCTGTTCAATCAGGTAGCAGGCCTGATAGAAAAAAAGGTATCCGTAGCGCGACCGGATGAGAGAGAAGTAGATACGTTGTTAGGCCAATTAGCTCAGGAAGTCATGACAGAGCGTCTCCCTGATATTAACCGGACTCACGGGCTTCAGGACCTGTCATCGGAGAGAAGAGCTGAGAGAGAGCCGCAAAAAATAGCCCTTGCGCGGTCTGCTTATGACAAAGTCGGCAAAGAGTAAAGCTAACAGCTAACCCCGATTTCATACGCGGACTGTCAGCAAAGAGAGCCTGTCAATACCCCGAACGGGCAATAACTACCCGGCGCAGCCGGGTAGCGAAAATTAACCCTGCGGCTGGCCGACCGGGCCTTCGCCTTCGCTGGCGCCTGGCACCGGCTGGTTACTTGGTGCGTGCGGACGACCGTCGGCACCCACGGCATCACTATGCTGCATGCAGCCTGCCAGTGAAAAAAGCGTAACCGCTACCAGACCTGCTTTCATAATCCACGACATACAATCCCCTTAATAAACTGCTTTTATACGCCTGCCAATCAGCGCGTTGCGCCGTTAAGCAAAGCCGCTGAAGGGCTAACTTGCAAGCGAAACGGGAGATTTAAGACATAAGGACGGGCAGAAACAGCGCGGAGCGCGCGGGCAGGGCGCTCAGAGGCGCCCTGCTGACAGGCGGATTAACCGAGGTTGCCGCTCAGGCGATCGCGAAAATCGCTGCTGCGGTTATCCAGACCGGTAAAGGTAACTGTGGCACCGTGACGCTGATAACGGTATTCGATAGCGTCCAGCGCGGCGACGCTGGAGGCGTCCCAGATCTGAGCGTGCGTCAGATCGATAGTGACCTGGCTCGGATCGTGGCCATAATCAAAGTGCTCGAACAGGTCATTACTGCTGGCGAAAAATAGCGGACCGCGTACGGTGTAGTGAACCCGATCCCCTTCCGGGCTGAGCGTGCGCTCGGCATGAATAACATGGGCGATACGCCGGGCAAACAGCATCATGGCCAGAATCACGCCGAGCAGCACGCCAATCGCCAGGTTGCTGGTCCAGACGGTGATCGCGACAGTCACCACCATCACCAGCGTCTCTGACCACGGCATCCGTTTCAGCGTTGCGGGTTGCAGGCTGTGCCAGTTAACGGTCTTCACCGCCACCACCATCATAATGCCCGCCAGAACCACCATCGGGATCTGCGCCATGATATGGCTCAGGCCAGTAACCAGCAGCAGCAGTACCAGTGCCGCCGCTATGGTTGAAATCCGGGTACGCGCGCGGCCCAGCTCGACGTTGACAATTGTCTGCCCAATCATGGCGCAGCCGGCGATGCCGCCGTAGAAACCGGCGAGAATATTGCCAATGCCCAGCGCCCAGGATTCGCGCCGTTTTCCTGATGGCGTGTCGGTAAGATCGTCCACCAGCTTTGCCGTCAGCAGCGACTCCATCAGGCCAACAAACGCAACGGAGAGCGCGGCGGGCCAGACGATCTGCAGCGTCTGCAGGTTCAGCGGCACCAGCAGTTCGGTAAACCCGGGCAGCCCGGCGCTCATCGGACCTTCATCGCCCACGCTGGGTACGCGATAACCGAGCAGCAGAGCGACGGCGGTAACCACGACAATGGCAACCAGCGGTGAGGGAACACTTTTCAGTACGCGCGGCAGCAGCAGCACAATGGCCAGCGTGGCGGCAAACAGGCCCCAGACCAGCGCAGAGTGGCCCCAGACGTGCGGCACCTGCGCAAAGAAAATCAGTACGCCCAGCGCGTTGACAAAGCCCAGCATCACCGAACGCGGGATATAACGCATCATGCGCGAAAGGCCGGTGACGCCAAACACAATCTGAATAATGCCCGCCAGAATCACGGCAGGCAGAATATAGGCCACGCCGTGCGCATGAACCATCGGGCCAATAACCAGCGCCACTGAACCGGCCGCCGCGGTCACCATCGCCGGACGCCCGCCCAGCAGTGAGAGCGTCAGACAGAGCACGACCGAAGCGATCAGGCTGACTTTAGGATCAACGCCCGCAATAACAGAGAAAGAGATAACTTCAGGAATGAGTGCCAGCGCGGTGATCACCCCGGCCAGGCATTCGCGGGTAAGCAGGGCGGGTGAACGCAGAACGCGGGCGACCGTTAAATCGCCCGCGTCAGCACTATTGCGATCGGTTTGTGAATTCATAACGTGTGCGGACTCTTAAGTTATAAAGCGTATGCGGCAGCGAGGCAGCAGAAAAACAGGATGTTTAGCGTGCGAATGTTACCGGTCATTGGTGGCCCAGACCAGCGAAAGAGAGAGAGCAGCAGGGTAAAAAAATAACCTCTGCAGGTGGAAATCCAAAAACACCTGCAGAGGCGACGCAAAAGCATCATTCGTTACTGAATCGTCAGCCGATTCATGGCGCTAAAGTTATACAAAAACAGGGTTTGTGTACAACTAATTTCTTAAGCATTTTGTGCGATATTAGCCGGTTAGCGGGGGTTACGGCAGGCTGTGGTCTGACATGTACAGGTTTTTATCTCAAATCGATACAACCTTTTCCCTTTTATAGCGGCGTGAATTATAATTACGCCTTCTTTTAGTTAGGTATCTAACCATTAGGTGGCTAATCTTGACCGACTACCCGCAGCCCTTTTCCCGGCTTTTACATCAGACGGCTCACGCATGGCGGCTGGCGGTCGATCGCCGGCTGAAAGAGAGCGATTTGAGTATGAGCAGCTGGATGGCGATTGCCAGCGTCGCCACCGCCAGTCAGCCGCTGACGCAGAAAGCGCTGGCGCAGCAGCTGGGTCTGGAGGACGCGAGCGTGGTGCCACTGGTGGATCGGCTTGTGAAGCAGCAGCTGCTGGCTCGTCTGCAAACGCCCGAAGATCGGCGTAAGCGTCTGCTGGTGCTGACGACGCAGGGAGAGCAGGCGTTTACTCAGGTCAAAGCGCAGGCAGACGATCTGCGCAGTCAGCTGCTGGCTGATATCGATCCCGCTGCGCTGGCTGTCACGGAGACGGTGCTGCAGCAGCTGCTCGATCGTCTGGGTAGCGCCTGAGCATGGCCAGACGTAATCCCTACGCGCAGCGGGAATGGCTGCCGCATGAAAAGCCGATGCTGCCAGGCTCCCCCTCCACGCCGCTGCATTCGCCAGGCAAGCGCGTCGCGTTTGGCCTGATTGGCTTGCTGATCACGCTGACCGGCGCGCTCAGCAACGCGCTGGTCACGGCAAACCTGACCAATCTGCAGGGGACGTTTGCCGCTTACAGCAATGAGATCGCCTGGCTGCCGGCGGTTTATGTGATGGGAAACATTTCAATTAACCTGCTGCTGGTAAAATTTCGCCAGCAGTTTGGCCTGCGGCTGTTTACCGAAGCGTTTCTGGTGCTGTATGTCATCGTGGCGTTTTTTCATCTGTTCGCCAACGATCTCAGTTCCGCCATCATTGTGCGCACCGCACACGGAATGGTGGCTGCCGCGCTCAGTTCGCTGGGGATCTACTATCAGGTACAGGCGTGGCCGGCAAAACACCGGCTGAAAGCGCTGGTGATCGGTATCACGGCTTCCCAGCTGGCGATCCCGCTGGCGCGACTCTTTTCTACCGAGCTGCTGCAGCTGGAGGAGTGGCGTGGTCTCTATCTGTTTGAGCTTGGGCTGGCGCTGATTGCGCTCGGCTGCGTGCTGGTGGTCAGGCTGCCCCCGGGAGACCGCATTAAAGCGTTTGAAAAACTCGATTTTGTCACGTTTCTGCTGCTGGCACCGGGTATGGCGCTGCTGTGCGGTGTGCTGTCACTGGGACGCATCGAATGGTGGTTTACCACGCCGTGGCTGGGCGTCTGTCTGGTGCTGGCGCTGGTGCTGATTGTTTCAGCCGTTGTGGTGGAGCATAACCGGACCAATCCACTGATCAACACCCGCTGGCTGAGTAGCGGCATGATTGTCCGGCTGGGTATCGCCATGATCATGATCCGTATTGTGCTGGCTGAGCAGAACACCGGGGCGATCGGCTTTTTGCAGCAGCTGGGGCTGCTTAACGATCAGCTGCATGGCCTGGCGCTGGCCATTATTGCCGGCGTCATCTGCGGCATCATCGCCAGTGCGCTGACCATCAAGCCTGGCCAGCTTAACTGGCCAATTGTGACCTCGCTGGCGATTATGATTGTGGCTTCGCTGATGGACGCGCAGTCAAACCCGCTGACGCGCGCGCACAACCTCTATTTCAGCCAGTTCCTGCTGGGCTTCAGCAGCGCCTTTTTCCTGGCGCCAGCGATGCTGCTGGGGATCGGCAGCGTGGTGACGCAGCCGAAAAACCTGGTCAGCTTTGTGGTGCTGTTTGGTATGAGCCAGAATCTGGGCGGGCTGATTGGTTCAGCCATTCTCGGAACGTTTCAGACCTGGCGGGAGAAGTATCACTCCAGCCTGCTGGCCGACAAACTTTCGCAGCTCGATCCTAACGTGACGGAACGGCTGGATCAGTACAGCGCGCTGTTTCGCAGTCAGCTGACCGATAGCGTGCTGCTGGGCGCCCAGAGCAGCAGCCAGCTGCAGACCGTCGCCACGCTGCAGGCGAACGTCCTTGCGTATAATGACACTTATCTGCTCACGGCAGCCCTGGCGATGTGCACGCTGCTGTGGGTATTATGGCGGCTGTCGCGTCAGCGTTATCTTGCGTGGCGGCAGGCGAAAAATCATCAGGATGAGCCGCGTCAGACAGCGCCCTCAGCGAACTAAACGGAGAAGAGATGAGTCAACAGGATGATCTGCAGGTGGCTGAGCGCGAACGTGCGCATCGCCGCCGCACGCTTTCTATCGCCGCTGGCGCGGGAATTGTGATTGTGGGTGTGCTGGTAATTCTTTATGCCTGGCAGCTCTGGCCGTTTACCAGCAGCGTACAGACCACAGAAAACGCCTATGTGCGCGGTCAGATCACCTTTATCAGTCCGCAGGTCAGCGGCTATCTGACCGGCGTTGAAGTTGTGGATCTGCAGCCGGTGAAGCAGGGCGAGCTGCTGATGACCATTGACGATCGTATCTATCGTCAGCGCGTGCATCAGGCTCAGGCGCAGCTGGAGATGAAAGTGGCGGCACTGAAAAATAATCAGCAGCAGCGAAAAAGCGCTGAAGCGACCATTCTCAGCAATAAAGCCGCGCTGGAGAATGCCCGGGCACAGAGGCAGAAAAGCGGGCTCGACCTGAAACGGGTGGAAAATCTGGCGTCGGATGGGTCGCTTTCGGTGCGCGAGCGTGATGCGTCGCGTGCCGCGGATGCGCAGGCGCAGGCGCAGATGCGGCAGGCCGAAGCGCAGGTTGCCGTAGCGCAACAGAATCTGCAAACGGTGGTAGTAAACCGCGCTTCGCTGGAGGCTGACGTGGCTAACGCACGCGCGGCGCTGGAGCTGGCGAATATCGACCTTGCTAACACCCGGATTGTGGCGCCTGATAGTGGTCAGCTGGGACAGCTCTCCGTGCGTAAAGGAACCTATGTTACCGCCGGTACGCGTCTCACTTCGGTGGTGCCGGATAAAAAGTGGGTGATTGCCAATTTTAAAGAGACGCAGCTGGCGCATATTCGCCCGGGCTTACCGGTGACGTTTAGCGTTGATGCGCTTAATGGCCGGCGCTTCAGCGGCAGAGTAGAGTTTATCTCTCCTGCGGCTGGCTCAGAGTTCAGCGCCATCTCCCCCGACAACGCCACCGGAAACTTTGTGAAGATTGCGCAGCGCATTCCGGTACGGATCGGCCTTGATCCCGATGCGCAGCAGCTGCTGCGTCCGGGCATGTCAGTGGAGGTCAGCATCGATACTGCCGCAGAGCCGGCGAAGGAGACGCCGTGAAGCCGCTGCTACCTTTATCACTTGCGCTGCTACTGCTCAGCGGCTGTGCAACCCAGGTTGAAAAAGCGCCCGCTTCGCTGCCCATCCCGGAGCAGTGGCGCGATCGGACCGGACCGCAGGCGCCGCCAGAAGCCGCATGGTGGCGCACCTTTGGCGACAGCGATCTGAATCGTCTGGTCAGTCAGGCACTGAAATATAATAGCGATATTCTTCTTGCCCGGGCGCGGGTCGATCAGTACCGGGCGCAGGTGCGCGCAGCGCAGGGCGATAACTTTCCGGCGCTCTCTGCCGGTGTGGCTGCCAGCCGTCAGCGTTCGCTCTCGGCGGCAACCGGCCAGCCTTATGAAAGCGCGGTGTTTCAGGGTTTACTGCAGGCTAATTATGAGGTCGATCTCTGGGGCAGCCGCAGTAACAGCATACGCGCGGCAGAGGCGACGCTGGAGGCGCAGCGCGCTGCGGCGGCGGCGGCTGAGCTTACCGTTGCCAGCTCAGTGGCATCGGGCTACGTTACGCTTGCCTCGCTGGATGAACAGCTGCGCGTGACGCAGGCGACGCTGGCAACGCGCGAAAACTCCCGCCAGCTTGCCCGGCGCCAGTTTGAAACCGGCTATACGTCGCGACTGGAGTGGATGCAGGCGGAGTCAGAGTACCAGACGGCCAGCGCGCAAATTCCGCAGCTGCAGCATCAGATCGCGCAGCAGGAGAACGCATTAAGCGTCCTGGCGGGCATGAACCCGCGTGAAATCGCACGCAGCCATCGCTTTGACAACATCCGGCCGCACGCTCTGCCTGCGCTGCTGCCGTCGCAGCTGCTGAACCGGCGTCCCGACATTGTTCAGGCGCAGCGTGAGCTGCTGGCAGCAGATGCCTCTCTGGCGTCCGCACGCGCCAGACTGCTGCCTTCACTCAACCTCACCGCCAGCGGCACGCTGCAAAGCAGCGAGCTGCACACGCTACTGGATAATCCGTTTCGTCTTTGGAGCCTGGGGGGCAGTATCCTGGCACCGCTGCTTAATCGCGAAGCGCTGACGGCACAGGTTGACGTGCAGATGGCTACGCGCAATCAGGCGCTCTATAGCTATGAAAAAACGGTGCGTAACGCTTTCTCAGAAACAGAGGATGCGCTGGATGCGATCCGCCGTAATCAGGAGCAGCTGGCGGAACTGCAAAAGCAGGAGCAGTTTGTAGCGGAAGCGTACCGGATTGCCCGCAATCGCTATCAGAATGGTTATGCTTCGTATCTTGATGAGCTTGATGCACAGCGTACGTTGTTCAGCACGCAGCTTAATATTGTCTCGGTAAAAAATAATCTGCTGCAGGCGCAAATCGATCTCTATCGGGCGCTGGGTGGCGGCTGGCACGCCGCCTGAAGCGGGATCATGGCGGTAGCAGGAAAGTAATAAAGTCACGTGCGGTATCTGTTTCGCACAGAAATAGTCGTGAAATATTTATCACTTTCCATTACACTCAGCGCGCAATTTTGCCCTGATTCTGCTTACGCTATTGAGTTTTCATGAGTTTGCCGGCCCCACCTGACGATAACGACGAGTCTCACCGTCAACCGCTTGATGATGCGCACTTCGCTATCGTGGTTCTTGCGGTCACTTCGGTAACGCTTATAATCTTTGTCCTGATGCTCACTCTGTGGATGAGCTAACGCCTGCAACGCAGTATCAACGCCTGCAAGGAGAGCTAAATGGACGCTCGCGACGATAAACTGATCGCTATCATCGCCTTACTCTGTGCCTGTCTGATTGGCGTGATTTTTCTTGTTACCATGACCTGGCTTACCGATGTGCGCCGCCCTGCCGATACGCTGCAGGACGCCAGAAGCTGTGCGCCCGCTTCCCGTCACGCTCAGCACTCCTGACGCTGCCATTTGATCTGCTGACCGCGCAGCTCCAGGGCCAGTCCCTCATGCAGAGTACGATTACCGTTAGGATCGCCCAGCCCGAACAGGGCGCCGGGAGAGCGGCGATCGTCCGCCCAGGCGGGATACTCCACCACCGGATAGAGTGAAATTCCCTCCAGCGCAACGCCCTGAGCCAGCGCCAGCCGCGCTTCCGCACTGACGTGCCGCAGCCAGGGCGCGCGCGCATCGCCTTCAGCCCCCGTTTCCGCCAGCAGCAGCGGACGCTGATAGCGCTGCCAGCACGCCAGCAGCAGCTGGTGCAGGGGCTGACGCTGCGGATGATCGGGTGGCAGGGTATCGCCTGACCAGAACCAGTGGTTGTCGGGATAGTAGTTCAGGCCCAGAATATCGAGAAAGTCCGCCTGTCCGCCGAGTCCCGGTTCAGCGCGCCCGGCCAGCCAGTCCCATGCTTCAAACTGCATCTCATGCTGCCGGGCAGCATGCCCGGCACTCTCTGGCTTATCCGGATCCGCAGCGATCTGCACCAGCGGATCGGTCAGCACAAAGCGTGCTTCAGGATAGACATCGCGGATCGCATGCATCGCGGCCAGCGAGGCGCGCACCAGCTGGCGCTTCAGATCGCGTCCGCGTTCGCTGGCGTAAGGATCGAGCCATGAAACATCAGCCCCGGCCCAGGCCCAGAATGAGATTTGATTAATCGGGGTAAAAAACGGCTGCTCCACGCCCTCATCGCGCATCAGCTGTGCCATAGCGCGTGCATAGCGGGCAAAGTGCTCAACGAACGCCGGTTTCCAGATATCGAGGTGCGCCGGATAACCAAAATGCGCCAGCTCCCAGATAATCTGCATATTATGGCGTGCGGCCGCATGGATCATCGGCAGAAAGGAGCGCCAGTCGTAGTGGTCAGGCGTCGCTTCAATCAGATGCCAGCGCGCACCGTCGCGCGCCGTGAGCAAACCTTCCCGCACCAGCGCGGCGTAATCTTTGTCCAGCAGCATATCGTGTCCGCTACTGACAACCATATCCAGACGGCGGCCGCCGCTGCGACAGGCGGTAGAGCAGGGAAAGCTGCCCTGAAAAAAACTGCGAAAAAGCCGGGGTTGATAATGAGGCAGTAACGCGGTCATATTTCACTCCTCAGGGTAATCGCCCGATGCAGAACCACGGGCTAAGTCTAGACTAAATTAGCAGCCGGCTCTGCCGGTCAGGCATGCAGGTTGCCTGCCACAGCGACAATGCCAATAATAAGCGTGATTACGTATTCAGGGATCCAGTATGAGCGAAGCAGCAGCGCTGCCCGGCCAGTTAGCCGCGGGCGATGAATTACGGCAAAGCGTGGCGCAGCAGTGCGCGCAGCATCCCGGCCTGAGCGGCATCCATCCGCTTAACGACGGGCTTGACGCGTTTGCTGCGCGTTACCTGCTGATGAGCATGGCGCGGCACACTATCGATGTGCAGTACTATATCTGGCATAACGACATGTCCGGACGCCTGCTATTCAGCGCGCTGCTGGACGCTGCCGGCCGCGGTATCAGGGTGCGCTTACTGCTGGATGATAACAATACGCCGGGGCTGGATAACACGCTGGCGGAGCTGGAACGTCATCCGAACATTTCGGTCAGGCTGTTTAACCCGTTTTCATTCCGCACGCTGCGCGCGCTGGGCTACCTGACTGACTTCGCGCGCCTCAATCGCCGGATGCATAATAAAAGTCTGACGGTAGATGGCGCCGCAACGCTGGTGGGGGGGCGCAACGTCGGGGATGAATATTTTGGTACCGGCAATGAGCCCCTGTTTACCGATCTCGACGTGCTGGCCATCGGGCCGGTCGTCGATGAGGTTACCGCAGATTTCGAGCGCTACTGGCATAGCCAGGCGGTATCGCCGCTGCGCAGCGTAGTGGACGTGCGCAGCGATGAGGGCGAAGCGGTGCGCCTGCCGCCGGAGTGGCAGCAGAGCGAGGCGGTGCAGCGTTATCTGGCGCGTCTTAACCACTCCGATTTTGTCAGCCAGCTGGAGCAGGGCGCGCTGGCGATGACCTGGGCTGAGGCGCGCCTGCTGAGCGACGATCCGCGCAAAGGGCTGGGCAAAGCCAGACGCAGCAGCCTGCTGCCGCAGCGGATGCTGGAGGTCATCGGCACGCCACAGCAGCAGTTCGATATTATCTCAGCCTATTTTGTCCCGACCCGCGCCGGGGTGGCGCAGCTATTGTCACTGCGCCGGCGCGGCGTGCGTATCGCCGTACTGACCAACTCACTGGCGGCCAATGATGTCACCGTGGTGCATGCCGGGTATGCGCGCTGGCGAAAAAAGTTGCTGCGTCACGGTATTGCGCTATATGAGCTGAAACCTCAGGCACACGCCGGCGAACCACCGCACGATCGCGGGTTAACGGGTAACTCCGGCTCCAGCCTGCATGCAAAAACGTTTACCGTTGATAATCGCAAAGTCTTTGTGGGTTCATTTAATTTTGACCCCCGCTCTGCGGTGCTGAACACCGAAATGGGACTGGTCATTGAGAGTGAAGCCCTGGCGCGCCAGACGCATGATCGCTTCAGTCGCGGTATGCAACATCGGGCCTGGACGCTGCGGCTGGACAAGTGGGGCCGGGTGAACTGGATAGAACAGGATGAGCAGGGCGCAGAAGTGGTACATAAACATGAACCGCAGTCAACGCTGCTGCAGCGCCTGCTGGTGCGGCTGGTATGGCGGCTGCCGGTAGAGTGGCTGCTGTAGCGGCGCGCTGAAACGCGCCGCCGGTGCAGCCTCACCCTTTCTGCGCCGCCTTTTTGCCGGAAAACAGAAAGCGCAGCAGCGGGATACGCAGGTGGATCTCATAAAGCGCAAACGCTGCGGCAAATACCGTTATCAGCCCAACAAAGAAACCCAGCGTGTTATTGCTGATGTGCGGCGTCACATATATCCCATACAGGATAGTGAGCGGATGATGGACGAGATAGATAAACAGCGAGGCGTTAACCAGATAAACGATACGCGGAGAGTGGCTGTTCAGCAGGCGGTGCCCGACGCTATAGCAGACGTTCAGCATGCACACGCCCATCAGCGTTGAAAGCAGCATATCGGTCTCATAGAGCCAGCCGTCGCCGTTGCCATAGCGCTGATTCAGGTAGTAGGCGATAAAGACCGGCACGGTGCCAAAGCAGATCAGCGGGTTGAACCGCACAAACAGCGCTTTCAGCGGCGGATGTTTCCAGCTCAGCGCGCCCAGCATAAAGAACGGCAGATACGTCAGCGTTTGCATGACCGCAATGGTAAAGAGTCCATCCATCATGATGCCCGGCGTCAGCAGCAGCAGCGTGCGACGCAGCAGGCACCACAGTAGCGCGTAGCCCAGCAGTGCCAGCGTTACGCTACCCCAGCCTGTCTGCTGATAGTTACGCGTGCTTTGCTGGTTGCGCAGCCAGCGAAATGTCAGCATACCCAGCGCCGTCAGGATCACCAGGACCAGCAGAAACCAGAGGTGCGAGATCAGATCCCACGCCAGAGCATTGTATTTGTCATACGCTGAAAAGCGATCCCAGCCATCAAGCTTGTGAGTGAGATATTTCAGCAGAAAGAACTGCGGCAGCGTAATCAGCGGGATAGCGGCGAGCAGCGGAATGCCCACGCGCTCCAGCCTGACTTTCAGCCAGCGTGCCGGCTGGTAGCGCAGATAAAGCATGTAGGAAAAATAGCCGGAGATAACAAAAAACACCTGCATGCGAAATGCATGGATGAAATCGTTAAAAATGGTCAGCCACAGCGTGGCATCCTGGCTGTTTACGGACCAGCGCTGTGTCGAGTAGATCAGCGAGACGTGAAACGGCACCCCCAGCAGCATCAGGTAAGCTCGAATCGAGTCGAGAAAATATTCGCGTTCAGGTTTTACAGCGCTCATAAGCTTCCGGTTCATCCTATACAGGCTGGTTTCACCCTGAAACCAGATCGTGCAGCAGAACATTCTGTTGCCGGTTAACAGCCTATACTATCAGTTGATTCTGTTTCTTAAACTGCCGGGTTTAATATTCCGAAAAGTGCTCTGGAGGCTTGGCGCTGCGCGGAACAATGTTTTACATAAGCTGTCGGAAAACCGAATAATCCATTAAGATGAGTGGGTTTGATCTGAGCACACGAAAGGGGGGGATGTGCTAAATAAAGTGAAAAATAATAGCGGGCTGGTGAAGATGCGCTGGACCAGCGCAGCAGTACTGCTGGCGCTGTACGCAAATAATAGCTGGGCGTTTAACATTGATGATGTGGCAAAACAGGCTAAGGCCCTGGCAGGTAAAGGTTTTGAAGCGCCAAAAAGTAATTTACCCTCTCAATTTCGTGAAATGAAATTTGCGGATTATCAGCAGATCCAGTTTAACCACGACAAGGCATACTGGGGCAAGCTGCGCACGCCGTTTAAGCTCGAGTTTTACCATCAGGGGATGTACTTCGACACGCCGGTGAAGATTAACGAAGTCACCGCCTCATCGGTGCGTGAAATTAAATACGATCCGGCTTATTTCAATTTCGGCAACGTCAAACATGACGCTGATGCGGTAAAAAATCTCGGCTTTGCCGGATTCAAAGTACTCTATCCGCTGAATAACAAAGGAAAGCAGGATGAGATCAGCAGCTTCCTTGGTGCCAGCTACTTCCGCGTAATCGGGGAAGACCAGGTCTATGGTCTTTCCGCACGCGGTCTGGCAATTGACACCGCGCTGCCCTCTGGTGAAGAGTTCCCGCGCTTTAAAGAGTTCTGGATCGAGCGCCCGAAACCTCAGGCGAAGCAGCTGGTTATTTACGCGCTGCTTGATTCACCTCGCGCTGCGGGAGCCTACCGCTTTGTGCTGAAGCCAGGCAAAGCCTCGGTGGTGGATGTGCAGTCTAAAGTTTATCTGCGTGATAACGTGGGTAAACTGGGCGTGGCACCGCTGACCAGTATGTTCCTGTTTGGTGCTAATCAGCCTTCGCCGGTCAGCAACTTCCGTCAGGAGCTGCACGACTCCAACGGCCTCTCGATCCACGCCGGTAACGGTGAATGGATCTGGCGCCCGCTGAACAATCCACGCCATCTGGCGGTCAGCACCTTTACGATTGAAAACCCGAAAGGTTTTGGTCTGCTGCAGCGCGGACGCGACTTCAGCCACTATCAGGATCTCGACGATCGCTATGATATGCGTCCAAGCGCCTGGGTTGAGCCGCAGGGTGACTGGGGTAAAGGGCGCGTTGAGCTGGTTGAGATCCCGACTGCGGATGAGACCAATGACAACATCGTCGCCTTCTGGACGCCGGAAAAACTGCCTGACGCGGGCAAAGAGATGAATTTCAACTATCGTCTGCACTTCACCCGCGATGAGAATCAGCTGCATCAGGATGATGTTGCCTGGGTCAAAGATACCCTGCGTTCTGCGGGTGATGTGAAACAGTCTAATCTGGTCCGCCAGCCTGATGGTTCTGTCGCCTTTACCCTCGACTTCACCGGTAAAGCGATGAGCATGCTGCCGGAGGATACGCAGGTAGCACCGCAGGTTAGCGTTGGCGATAACGCCGAAGTGGTTGAGCAGAGCGTACGCTACAATCCGGTGACCAAAGGCTGGCGTCTGGTGCTGCGTCTGCGCGTGAAAGACAGCAAGCAATCAACCGAAATGCGCGCCGCGCTGGTAAGCGGTGACAAGACATTGACGGAAACCTGGAGCTATCAGTTACCTGCCAATGAATAAATCGACTTTTTTACCTCAATCTTATGTTGAGGCGCTGCCGCTTGATGCGGCAGGTCGCGCGCGGCTCAGCACATCGCTGCAAAATGCGCCCGCCTTCCACGCCATTCATACGGTGCTGGGGCAGGATAACGCAGCCAGCGATCGGCCTGACGATGCGCCGCTGAAATCTGTCTCATCACGCATAGCGATGACATGGCCGGATGCGGTAGCGGATGGCCAGCAGTTCAGTAAAGATTATCTCGATCGCACGACGTTAAAAGCGATGCCGCCGGTTAAACGCTCGCTGATGTTCCCGGAAGCCTGGCGTACCAATCCGCTGGCGCGCGCCTGGAACTCGCTGCGCGGGCAAAAAGTGCAACCGCGTTATGCAACGGCAGAGGAGCAGCGCGCGGAGGATAAGTGGCGTCATGTCGGTTCAATGCGCCGCTATACGCTGCTGATTCTGACCATCGCGCAGACCGTGGTCGCGACCTGGTATATGAAAACCATTCTGCCTTATCAGGGCTGGACGCTGCTCGATCCTGTCGGGCTGTTTCAACAGAACTGGATCGAGTCGGTGAAGCTGATCCTGCCTTATATTCTGCAGACCGGCATTCTGTTCCTGTTCGCTATTCTGTTCTGCTGGGTATCGGCGGGCTTCTGGACGGCGCTGATGGGGTTCCTGCAGCTGCTGATTGGACGCGATAAATACAGTATCTCTTACTCAACCACGGGTGATGAGCCGCTGAACCCGGAGCACCGCACCGCGCTGATCATGCCCATCTGTAACGAAGATGTGGAGCGTGTTTTTGCCGGACTGCGCGCTACCTGGGAGTCGGTAAAGCGCACCGGGAATGCTGAGCATTTTGATGTCTACATTCTCAGCGACAGCTACGATGCAGATATCGCGATTGCTGAGCAAAAAGCGTGGATGGAGCTGGTACGCGACGTGGGCGGAGCGGGCAAGATTTTTTACCGTCGCCGCCGTCGCCGCGTGAAGCGCAAAAGCGGTAACATCGATGACTTCTGTCGCCGCTGGGGCAGCAACTACAGCTACATGGTGGTGCTGGACGCTGACAGCGTGATGAGCGGTGAGTGCCTGACCGGTCTGGTACGTATGATGGAAGCGAACCCGAATGCCGGGATTATCCAGTCTTCGCCAAAAGCCTCCGGTATGGATACGCTCTATGCGCGCTGCCAGCAGTTTGCCACCCGCGTTTACGGGCCGCTGTTTACCGCAGGGCTGCACTTCTGGCAGCTGGGCGAGTCGCACTACTGGGGACATAACGCCATTATTCGCGTACAGCCCTTTATTGAGCACTGTGCGCTGGCGCCGCTGCCGGGTGAAGGCTCATTTGCCGGTTCAATTCTTTCGCACGACTTTGTTGAAGCTGCGCTGATGCGCCGCGCCGGCTGGGGCGTCTGGATCGCGTACGATTTGCCGGGTTCTTATGAGGAGCTGCCGCCTAACCTGCTGGATGAGCTGAAGCGCGACCGTCGCTGGTGTCACGGTAACCTGATGAACTTCCGCCTGTTCCTGGTAAAAGGGATGCATCCGGTGCACCGTGCCGTCTTCCTGACCGGCGTTATGTCCTATCTCTCGGCGCCGCTCTGGTTTATGTTCCTTGCGCTTTCTACGGCGTTGCAGGTGGTCCATACCCTGATGGAGCCGACCTACTTCCTGCAGCCGCGTCAGCTCTTCCCGGTCTGGCCGCAATGGCGTCCCGATCTGGCTATTGCGCTCTTTTCCACCACGCTGGTGCTGCTGTTCCTGCCGAAGCTGCTGAGCGTGGTGCTGATTTGGTGCAAAGGGGCTAAGGCTTATGGCGGCGCGCTGCGTCTGTTCATCTCGCTGATGCTGGAGATGCTGTTCTCGGTGCTGCTGGCGCCGGTGCGCATGCTGTTCCACACCGTGTTTGTGGTCAGCGCCTTCCTCGGCTGGGAGGTGGTCTGGAATTCACCGCAGCGTGATGATGATGCCACTCCGTGGAGCGAAGCGTTCCGCCGTCACGGTTCGCAGATGCTGCTTGGCATCGTCTGGGCCGTGGGCATGGGCGTGCTGGACCTCAACTTCCTGTGGTGGCTGGCACCTATTGTCTTCTCGCTGATCCTGTCGCCGTTTGTGTCGGTGATGTCGAGCCGCGCGACCGTGGGTCTGAAAAGCCGGCGGGCGAAACTGTTCCTGATCCCGGAAGAGTATGAGCCGCCAAAAGAGCTGGTTGATACAGATCACTATCTGCAGATCAACCGCGAGCGGGCGCTGAAGCATGGCTTTATGCATGCGCTGTTTAACCCGGCGTTCAATGCGCTGGCAACCGCACTGGCTACGTCGCGTCATAAACAGAGCACGCTGCTGGATCACGCCCGTGACCGGCATGTCGATCAGGCGCTGAGCGATGCACCGGAAAAACTGAATCGCGAACAGCGTCTGCAGCTGATCAGCGATCCTGTGGTTCTGGCGCGCGTGCATACCCGGCTGTGGGAAAACGCGGATAAGTATCATCAGTGGCTGGAGAGCTATCAGAAGCTGACGCTGAATCCGCAGGCACTGCCACCGCGTGCCTGAGCAGCAGTAAAACAGTAAAAGCGGCAGCGATGCCGCTTTTTTATTGCCGCTGCTAAAGCCGGGCAGGGCAGGTATAGTAGCAGGTCAATCAGTGAGGATAAGCGATGTGAAAAGCGTTCTGGCGGTCATACTGGCAGGCAGTGTGCTGATGCTGAGCGGGTGCGGCAGCATTATCAGCCGTACCGTGCCCGGACAGGGGCACGGTAACCACTATTATCCCGGCGTACAGTGGGATGTGCGCGACGGCCCGTGGCGCATCGTCACCATCCTCGATCTGCCGCTGTCGCTGATAGTGGACACGCTGCTGCTGCCGGTTGACGCGCAGCATGGGCCTTATGAGTGAGATTACGCCAGATTATCTGAATCCGTGTTGTCATCTTCCCACTCTTCAGCAGCCACTTCACCCTCTTCAAGATCGCGCTGTGGCGCCAGCTGAAATTCGCCATCATCCCATTCGTGCAGGGTATTTTCAGACTGCCACTCCTGACGCATCTCAATTTCGTCGAAATCGCCGTCAAATACCGCCTGCGCCGCCTCACCGCTAAGCAGCGGCAGGCAATCACCCTGTTCATCTTCACTGGCAAAGAACTCCGCCTGCCACATGATTTCGCCATCCTGCATGACATATTTTTGCAGGCCAAACTGGCTGACGTTGACATCCTCTTCGGATACGCCCTGCTGGCTGGTCATAAACTCTTCACGTGCGGCTTCAATTGCTTCTTCTAAGGTGCTGAACAGATCCATTGATGACTCCTTGACTGTAAAAAGGGGATTTTACAGAAAGATAGACGAAAATTTGCAGAACGCAGGCGGGCAGGCGAGCAGTACGGGCGGGTGAGGAAAAAATCACCCGCCCATACGCATCAGAGCAATTTTTGCGGAAAGTGCAGAACCGGACGGACAGTTTCGCGCATTACCGGTGCAGAGTAGCGAATACAGCATTTGATACACGGCTTTACTTTTTTGAAGTTAATACGCGCGGTGGCCAGCGCCTGATTCAGGTTATAGAGGGTGCCAATAAACACCATATCTTCTTTAAGCGGCATCCGTTTGCACTCTTTACGATGCAGCAGATGATAGCCTTCCTGATCGGTACCGATCGTAACGTAATAATAATGACCTTTGTTCATATTATTTTGTCCTGCATGAGATTTGCTGTGTGTAATCTTTTTTATTTTTCTGAGAACAGTTAATTGGTTAACTGTTGCAACTGAAATTAACCGGAATCAGCAGAGTGAGCCAGTGTAATAAAGTAATTAAAAAAATTTTTAAAATGACAATATGGAATAAGCAGCCTGTTTTATCGACAACGCATTGTAAAATAAGTCAATTTTTCTACATTGATAAGTAAGTCAAACGATTTTGAAAAAAATAAATAGGATTAGGCCTGGAATTATAGATGATCAGGACCAGATTGCACTCTTTTAATTGATAAGTGTGGCCCAGAAAGCCGGTGTCAGACGGCTGATTGCCTGCTGCAGAGCGCCTGTGCAGGCAAATCCGGTAACATAACCTGTTACCGGAGCTAATGATTTTCAGACGAAACCAGAAATAATGCTGGATCTGATGGACATATCAGGTGCGGTTCAGGCTATGAGATATCGCTGATAGCCTGAACGCTGTGCTGCATCAGTAGCGCGACGGCTGGCCTTCCGGACGGGTTTTAAAGCGGCGGTGCAGCCACATATATTGCTCAGGCGCGAGTAACACCGTCTCTTCAACAACGCGGTTCATCACCGTTGCCGTATCAAGCTCACTCTCCAGTGAGAACTGATGGCGAATATCCGGCATCAGTTTCAGCTCGTAGCCGCGTCCGTCCGGCAGACGACGTGCCAGGAAAGGCACCACGCTGGGATTAGCCAGCCGAATCAGCATATGGGTTCCGGTTGTGGTGGCTGCTTCCTTAACGGCAAAGAAAGGGGCAAACACGCTGCTGCGCGGGCCGTAGTCGTGATCCGGCGCGTACCAGATGATGTCATTACTCTTCAGTGCCCGGATCATGCCTTTGAGATCTTTGCGATCCAGCATACTTTTATTTGAGCGCATCCGGCCCCAGGTCTGCAGCCAGTCGAGCAGTCTGTTATCGTTCGGGCGATACACACCAATACCCGGGTTGTACATGCCGAAAACGCGAGCGCCCAGCTCAAGCGTCAGAAAATGCATACCGATCAGCAGAATTCCGCGCTTTTCTGCCAGCGCCTGAGTCACATTCTCCAGTCCTTCCGGCTTAACCCATTTACGGATACGCCAGTCGGGCCAGAACCAGGCCATGCCGGTTTCAATCAGTCCCATTCCGACTGATTCAAAGTTGTGTTTAACCATCGCCTCGCGGTCGCTGACGGGCATATCAGGAAAGCAGAGCTCCAGATTGCGTCGCGCAACCTCTGTGCGGCGCTTCATAAAACGCATGGCAATACGCCCCAGGCCGCAACCAAATGCATACAGAAGCGGGTAGGGAAGTAAAACCAGCACGTATAAAAATCCAATGCCCAGCCAGGTGAGCCAGTAGCGCGGATGAAGCAGTTCACGGGTAAATTGCGGAAGTTGGGTCATGGAAGAATCAGTATCCTGCGTTCTGTACCAGAGAGTCCGGTTTCTGTTATTTAACGCAATTATGCCATTTTTTGTCGTTAACTGTAATCACACCGCGTTCACAACACCCGTCAGGCTGGTGTTTGCCGCATTAACAGACGAACAGCGCAGAAAATCGGCACGCGTGTATCACCACCAATTCGGTTCGGGGGCTAGGCACAGCTGTGAATTCAGGTATCATGTGCGCCCTGAAATTCTCTCATTGCTAACAGGTGTTCACCATGCCAGTGTTACATAACCTCGTTTCCAATAAAGAGCTGAAAGATCGCATGCTGGCGGAAACAGAGCCGCGTACGACAGTCTCTTTTTATAAATATTTCCAGATTGCCGATCCCAAAGCGTTCCGCGATCGCCTCTATATTGCGCTGACGCAGCTTAGCGTATTTGGTCGTGTCTATGTGGCCCGGGAAGGGATTAACGCGCAGATCAGCGTGCCGGCCGGGAAATATGAAGCGATGAAAGCGATGCTGTACGCTTTTGATCCGGCGCTGAATAATCTGCGCATGAATATTGCGCTGGACGATGACGGTAAATCATTCTGGGTGCTGCGCCTGAAAGTGCGCGACCGTATTGTTGCCGATGGCATCGACGATGGCAGTTTTGACGCCAGCGATGTGGGCAGCTACCTGAAGGCAGCAGACGTTAATGCGATGCTGGACGATCCTGATGCCGTATTTGTCGACATGCGTAACCACTATGAGTTTGAAGTGGGCCATTTTGATAATGCGCTGGAAGTGCCTGCGGATACCTTCCGCGATCAGCTGCCCATGGCAGTCGATATGCTGCAGGATAAGAAAGATAAAAAAATTGTGATGTACTGCACCGGCGGTATTCGCTGCGAAAAAGCGAGCGCCTGGATGAAGCATAACGGCTTTGATGATGTTTATCACATTGAAGGCGGCATTATTGAATATACGCGCCGCGCGCGCGAGCAGGGATTACCGGTGCGTTTCAAAGGCAAAAATTTTGTCTTTGATGAGCGTATGGGCGAGCGTATTTCTGATGATATTCTCTCCAGCTGCCATCAGTGCGGTACGCCATGCGACAGCCATACTAACTGTGTTAATGACGGTTGCCATCTGCTGTTTATTCAGTGTCCCGCCTGCGCTGAAAAATATCAGAACTGCTGCAGCCCAATCTGCATGGAAGAGGCAAAACTGTCGCCTGAAGAGCAGCGCGCACGTCGTGCCGGACGCGAAAACGGCAATAAGGTGTTTAACAAATCGCGTGGTCTGCTGAATATGACGATGACCATTCCCGCGCCCGATAAGTCATAATGACGGGTGCCGCCTGAGGAAGTGATCTCAGGCGGCTTGCCGCTTACTGACGTACTCCCTCTACAGAGATAATCAGCTCAGCCTTTTGAGAGGCAGGGCCCAGATCCTTGCTGATATTAAACTCTTTCAGAACGACCTCGCCGCTGGCTTCAAAACCTGCCCGGTAACCGCCCCACGGATCTTTACCTTCACCCATCAGGCGCGCATCCAGCGTAATGGGTTTTGTTACGCCGTTCAGCGTCAGATTGCCGGTGACTTTATAACGCTCTCCCTCTTTTTTAACCTCTGTTGAGGTAAACGTTGCCTGAGGATATTTGCTGGTATTAAGGAAATCTGCGCTGCGCAGGTGTTTGTCGCGCTCAGCATGATTGGTATCCAGACTTCCGGTATTAATGGTGACATTCACTTTATCGGCTGCCGGATTAGCATCGTCAAAGGTGAATCCGCCGTCAAAATCTTTGAATGTGCCATATAACCAGCTATAGCCGAGGTGCTGAATACGAAACTGTACAAATGCGTGCTGCCCCTCTTTATCAATTTTATACTCTGCGGCGCTGGCATTAAGGCTGGTGGCAAACAGCGCGGCGGCACTGACGGCCAGAAGCGTTTTTCTGATCATGATACATCCTTTTGAGAGAGTGAACGTGAGCGTAAACCGAGCATGCGCCTGAGCGTCGCGTCCCGATCGATAATATGATGTTTAACCGCCCCCAGCGCATGCAGCGCTGAAAGCAGAACCAGGCTCCAGGCCAGCCACAAATGCAGCGTGCCTGCCAGGTCCGCCTGCTGTGGTCCGCCAGCAACGACTACCGGCAGGTTAAACCAGCCAAATACAGAGACCGGTTTACCGTCAGCGGTAGAAATCAGATAGCCGCTAACGAGCAGCAGGAGGAAAAGCAGATAAAGCAGGGCATGCACACCCCGGGCGGTACGGCGCACCGTGGCAGAATAGCTGGCGAGCGGGGCGGGTACAGGGGAGTGCCAGCGCCAGAGCAGGCGCAGCAACAGCAGAATAAACAGTATTGTCCCGACGCTTTTATGAATGTCCGGTGCAGTATGATACCAGCTGTCATAATAGCCCAGGCCTGTCATCCATAATCCCAGGGCAAACATCGCATAGAGGGCAACCGCCATGCTCCAGTGGATAATAATTGAGAGCAGGCCGAATCGATCTGCAGTGTTGCGCCACATAGCCTTTATTCCTGTCCATGAAATAAGTGCTGCAAGCATCCTTAATTCATTAACTAAAAGCAATGAGCCTTACTTTTCTATAAAAAAGCGGATCGTTGTCAAAATTTTAAAATAGCGGCGCGCTACTGCTTCAGTAATATTGACTGAAAGCAGGGCATTTTAAGGTAATAAATATAATTACTACACAGGATGAGGCATTATTGAGTGTCGGGCGTAAACAAATGTAAATGGGAGGGCTGGCAGCTGCGGTGCTGCCAGCCTGAGTATCAGGAAAATCGCCGTAAAGAAAAGGGCGTAAGATCGAAACTGAAAGGTTTATCCTGAGCAAATTCGCTGGCAAGCTCGCCCAGAACGCTGGCAAATTTAAAACCGTGACCGCTAAGGCCGGTAATGATTAAGCGGTTGGGTTCATCCGGCAGGGTATCGATAATAAAATCTTCATCAGGGGTATTGTCATAGCTGCACGCCTCGCCGTGTAAACAGACGCCGACGCCGGGCAGGAACTGCCGCAAAAAGCGAAACGCTTCGCTGCCATCTGAGGCCACAGCACCAAAAGGTTTGCGATCCTGCGGGGTCTGCATGACCTGACCACCATCGTGCCGGCCCACTTTAAGGGCGTTATTATCTGCCGGAAACCCGTAAAAGTGACTGCCGTCTGGCGTCTCTACGGTAAAACCGGGAAAGTGATTGTTTTCACTGTAGCGGCCGTCAGCCTGATACCAGGCAAACACTTTACGCACTGGCGTAACCGGCAGATCGGCTATTAGCTCGCTGACCCAGGTACCGGCGCTGACCAGCAGCTTGCGCGCACGATAGATCCCATCCAGCGTGGTGACCTGCTGCAGCTCGCCGTCGCGACCGATATCGCTGACCGGGCAATTAAACAGCTGTGCACAGCCAGCCTGTTCAGCCAGTTTTATCCAGCTGCGCACCGCCTCTTCACATTTCAGATAGCCCGACTTCGGCTCAAAGACGCCGATGTAGCCATCCGGCACGGTAAACTGCGGCCAGCGCTGTCGCACCTCATCCGCCTGCAGTAGCTGGACATCCAGCTGCCAGGTTTTCGCACTGTGAATAACGTTCTCAATGAATGGCGAATGAGCGGGTGCCAGGTTGAGAATGCCGCTGCGATGCATGATACGCTCGCCGCTCTGCTGCTCCAGCGCATCCCACAGTGACTGGGCGCGCAGTACCAGCGGCACATAACGCTCTCCTTCACCATAGGCGTGGCGAATCAGGCGGGTCTCGCCGTGATGTGTTCCCTGCTGATGCGGGGGATGCGCGCTGTCGATCATTAGCACCGATAAGCCAGCCTGCGTAGCGTAGAAACCCGCAGCGGCCCCGACTGACCCACTGCCCACGATAATCAGATCGTAAACCATGACACGAACACTCCTGCAAAACGGCGAAATTTTTCAACAGCATACCAAAAGCGGGAGCGATATGAAAAAGGCACCCGATGGGTGCCTTTTTCGCGCAACAGGAACGGTCAGTGCTTGCGACTATCGCGCAGGTTTTGCTCAGTAGATTCTATTTTAGCAATGCCAGCTTCCAGTATGGAGATAAACTGTCTGGCAACGTCAGTGGTTAACCAGTAGGTCAAACCGACGTCAGCTTCTTCTTCTTTTTGATCCTGCGAGGAGAGCGAGTGCAGGCGTATCATCATGGCGTCATAGCTGTCAACGGTGCTGATGTCCCATCCAATCAGGGGATGAGTCTGGATGACGTCTTTATTACTGTCCATTATAACCTCCTTATTACTCGTTAAACGAAGTGCTTCTTGAGGTTCAATGCGGCTGCTACATGCACTAGCGAGCTAATTATAACATGAAATAGCGGTCAGACAGGTCAATAGTAATGAAATGCGGCTATATGACTGCGAAATGCACCAGAAAATGCTGTAAAAGCGCCGGAAGATGACGGGCTGGTTTCCTGCTACAGACGTAACCAGCCCGGCAACATTACCTGTTTTATCGGCGAAAGCGACAGAAACTTCAGCGGAACATGCCGGACTCAGTCGCGGAATATCAGGGCTGCGCTTCAGCAGAGAGCGGATCTGTGCGCTGCCGGAGCGTCTCCGCCAGGCGGAAAAATTGCTGCTGCAGCGAGGCATCGTGCTGCTGGTTCTGCGCTTCCTGCGTCAGGTTATGGGCAAGCAGCTGGACTGCGGGCGCATCGAGCGAAAGCGTCAGACTGGTAAAGGCAGTTTCAAGGACGGTTAAACGGCGCTGCTGCTCGGCAATGAGCGCCAGCAGTTCACCAAAGGTCATCGCCTCTTCGGGTTTATCTGTGATCATCTGTCAAACACCTCCTGTAAGCATGGCGAGGCAAGAATAGGGGATCGATAAACCTGAGTCTAGATGGCGGCTGTTTTTCTGGCGAGGGGAAATGAAACAAAAAAAGCCGGGGCGAAACCCGGCAAAAACGGCACATTGGCGGTTAATCGTGAGTAAACCAGTCGTCGGCGCTTTCCCAGGTTTCCTGCAGGAGATCGGTAATGCGGTCGCGTGAAGTTTTACAGCCGCCGGTCACGCTCAGCTGATTCCCGGTGGCATAGCGCACATTAACGTGGTGCTCGCCTTCAGGAAAATCGTGTGCAATACGACGGGAAAGCTCCGCGCTAAGCGCATCGAGTGCACCTGCGGGCAGCGGGCGGTTTTTCGCTACGGTAATATCGATACGCATAGACGCCTCCGGTTTAATATACTGGTTATTTGTACAGTATATTAATGCCGAAGGCAAGCAGTTATCGCTTATTCTTTAATGCGCCAGTTCAGCGTTTCGCCGGCAAGAAATGGCACCAGCGTATCGTCGCCTGCGGTGACGCTTTCAGCCACCTGCCAGGGTTCGCGGACCAGCGTCAGCGTTCCCTCGTTAAGCGGCAGGCCGTAAAAATTCGGACCGTTTTCTGAGCAGAACGCTTCAAAGTGCTGCAGGGCGTTAAGCTCTTCAAACACGGTAAGGTAGGCAGGAAGAGAGGTCGGCGCGTTGAAGACGCCCGCACAGCCGCAGCTTGCTTCTTTGGCATGCCGCAGGTGGGGCGCAGTATCGGTGCCAAGGAAAACGCGCGGATGGCCGCTGGCTACCAGCTGACGCAGCGCCTGCTGATGTGTGTTGCGCTTCAGAACAGGCAGGCAATAAAGATGAGGACGGATCCCGCCCACCAGCATATGGTTACGGTTAAACATCAGATGCTGCGGCGTGATGGTTGCGCCCAGCAGCGCGTTGCCCTCAGCCACATAGTCAGCGGCCTCTTTTGTGGTGATGTGCTCCATGACTACTTTCAGGCCGGGAAACTGCTGGCGCAGCGGATGCAGTACGGTCTCAATAAAGCGCGCTTCGCGATCAAAAATATCAATGTGGGAATCAGTGACTTCACCATGCACCAGCATCGGCATACCAATCTGCTGCATGCGATCCAGCACCGCAGCAATCGCCGAGGTGTTTGTTACGCCGTGGCTTGAGTTAGTGGTAGCGTGTGCCGGATAGAGCTTGGCAGCGGTGAACACGCCCGCGCGAAACCCCGCTTCAATCTCATCGGGTTCGAGTGAATCGGTCAGATAGCAGGTCATCAGCGGCGTAAAATTGTGCGCAGCGGGCAGGGCGGCAAGAATGCGCGCGCGATACTCACGGGCCGCCGCCACGCTGGTGACCGGCGGCACCAGATTTGGCATGACAATCGCCCGGCCATTCACGGCGCTGGTATAGGGCAGTACGCTTTCAAGCATCACGCCGTCGCGCAGGTGGATATGCCAGTCATCAGGGCGGCGAATGGTGATGTGCTGAGGTTGAGAGGTCATGGTCAGGCTCCGGCTTAAGTGAAAACAGAATGGCGCATTCAGGCCGGGGCGATATCTTAAGCGGGCAGGCAACCGTTTGCACGGCTTTTTATCGCCGGAAAGCGATGACCCGTGCGGCCAGATAAACGCTGGCCGCACGGGACGGTATCAGTCGGTGAAAGGGATCACCAGCTGACCCGGTTTGACTTCCAGTCCTTTCGCCAGCTTTTTCGCCAGCGCTTCGCCTTTACTGCGGTCAGCGCTCAGCAGGTAGGCGGGCCGTTCATTGAAATAGTGCTGCAGGGACTGATTGAGATAGGGGGTCAGCGTTTTCACAATCGACGCCATTTTTTCCGGTACGACCTGCGCATCAACAATCGACAGGTTGTGCAGATAGATAGCGCCTTCCTGCGCGTTATAAACCGGCTGTGCCTTCATTTTCAGCAGCATCTCAGCCTGCTGCGGACCAAACAGTGAGGTGACATCAATTTTCGCTTTACCGGAGAGGGTGACGCGGTCAGGTTCTTCACGTCCGATTTCACTGCTGAGATCGCTGAGTACGATATGCGCATTGATAAGGCCGGATACGCCGATCTCTTTTTCAAAATTGTTGCGCTTTTGCAGCGCCTGGTTCACTTCCTGTTCCGTGATGGTGTATTGCGTCAACTGATTACAGCCGCTGAGCAGCAGCATGCCGAACAGCGCCGCGATCCCATAAAATTTCTTTTTCATTGCATCCTCGTTCCGGTGTGGCAAACAGCGCTAAGCCTGCCTGAATCGGCGCAAGGTGTCATCAGATAAGATGAGAAACCCGCGAACGGGTTCCTCCCGGTTTAACATTCAGGCGGCGATAGAAGAGAGCAGATTAACCTGCGTCTGTTTCGCCATGTTATCGCGGTAATCGGTGACGCGGCTTGGCCAGTCGATGCCGGACACCAGCGTCAGTGAGCGCAGCAGCGGGAAGAGGTTGATATCATCCTCGGACAGCTCGCCGTTAACGGCGTTAGGCTTCACAATCAGCCGATCCAGCTGGCGCAGATCGTCACTGATCTTCTTGATCAGGCCAGGCGCATGTTTACGCAGCTCGGTGAAATCACCGAGGCTCGCCTCTTTTTTATCGTGAAAATAGCGTCGCGCTTCCGGGGTGGCAAATTCAGCAAAAGCAGCATCGGCGATACGCGGGATTAAAAGCTTATTGATATAGCCGTTGACGTGGCGCAGCCAGTCGGCGATAGCGGGATTGGTTCTGCCGGTCAGCAGCGGTTCGCCATCCTGTTTGTCTACCCAATGCACAATATCCATGCTCTCCGGCATGGCGCTGCCGTCCGCTTTTTGCAATACCGGCGCCATTTTCTGGCCGATTAATTTTACCGGCGTCGCCTCGTCATCATTGAGCATAACCACCAGTTCTACCGGCAGATTCTTTAAGCCAAAAATCATGCGCGCTTTGACGCAGAAGGGGCAGTGATCGTAGATGTAAAGTTTCATCCCGTTTCTCCTGTGGTTTTCCGGGTGAGGGATTCACCCTTTTTCCGATCCTGCCGGAAGTATGGAAGAGAACCGTGGAAGGGGCAAACCCTGCCCCTGTTCAGCAACGTTGTGTCGCAGCCTGTGGGGCGGTTATAGTGGAGAAAACGCCAGCGGCGTTCCGCTCTCTTTCGCTAAGGATTTCAGGAGATTCGATGTTTGGCTATCGCTCTGCAGGCCCGCGCGTGCGGCTTACGACCGATCGTCTGGTGGTGCGTCTGGTGCATGAACGCGACGCCTGGCGGCTGGCAGACTATTACGCAGAAAACCGCGCGTTCCTCAAACCGTGGGAGCCGGTGCGCGATGACAGCCACTGCTATCCCTCCGGCTGGCAGGCGCGGCTCGGCCTGATTGGCGATCTGCATAAGCAGGGCTCAGCTTTCTATTTTGTGCTGATGGACCCCGATGAACATGAGATCCGCGGCGTGGCAAATTTCAGCAACGTGCTGCGTGGCTCCTTTCACGCCTGCTATCTCGGCTATTCGCTGGGCGAAAAGTGGCAGGGGCAGGGCATGATGTTTGAAGCGCTGCAGTCGGCTATTCGCTATATGCAGCGACAGCAGCGCATGCACCGCATTATGGCTAACTATATGCCGCACAATCAGCGCAGCGGCGATCTGCTGGCACGGCTCGGCTTCGAGCAGGAAGGCTATGCAAAAAACTATCTGCTTATTGATGGCTGCTGGCAGGATCACGTACTGACGGCGCTGACCTGGCACGCGTGGACGCCGGATAAGCGCACTCAATTTTAAAAGGAAACGGATCCATGAAAATCGCGCTCTCTTCCCAGGCGCTACGCGTGCTGGGTGCGCTGCTGGAAAAGCAGATCGCTACGCCTGAATATTACCCTCTGTCGCTGAACGGTGTGGTAGCCGCCTGTAATCAGAAATCGAACCGCGAGCCGGTTATGACGCTCAGCGAAGAGGAGGTGCAGGCGCAGCTGGATGAGCTGGTTAAAAAGCACCTGGTCACCGCCAGCAGCGGCGCCAGCCAGCGAGTCAGCAAATATGCGCAGCGCTTCTGTAACTCTGCGTTTGGTCAGCTGCAGCTCAGCGCCGCCGAAGTCGCGGTAATGACCCTGCTGCTGCTGCGCGGGGCGCAAACGCCAGGCGAGCTGCGTACCCGCAGCGGCAGGCTGTATGAGTTCAGCGATGTCAGTGAGACCGAACAGACGCTGGAGGAGCTGATGAGCCGGCAGGAGGGACCGCTGGTGGCAAAAATGGCGCGTGAGCCGGGCCGTCGCGAAAGCCGCTACCGGCACCTGCTGGCCGCAGAGGAGACGACCTGCTCGCCGTCTCCCGCCGCCGGTGAAGCGGAGCTTAGCGATCGGGTTGCCGCGCTGGAGCAGCAGGTGGCTGAACTGCAGATGCAGCTGACTCAGCTGCTGGCACAGGAGCATTAAGATGACGCTGCGAATTGGTATTGCCGGTTTAGGCGGGATTGCGCAGAAAGCCTGGCTGCCGGTGCTCTCGCAGGCAGAAAGCTGGCAGCTGGTGGGGGCGTTTTCACCCAATCAGGTTAAGGCGGAGGCGGTATGCGCCCGCTATCGTATTCCCTGTTTTGACCGGCTTGGCGCCCTGGCCGCCGCCTGCGACGCCGTGTTCGTGCACAGCAGCACCGCCTCACATTTTGACGTGGTTCAGGCGCTGCTGCTGGCGGGCAAAGATGTCTGCGTGGATAAGCCGCTGGCAGAGACGCTGCAGCAGGCTGAAGCGCTGGTCGCGCTGGCGGAAAAACGCCAGCGCAAACTCATGGTGGCGTTTAACCGGCGCTTTGCCCCGCGCTATCAGCAGCTGAAGCAGGAAATGCCGCGCGCCGCCTCGCTGCGGATTGAAAAGCATCGCATGGACAGCGTGGGTCCGCAGGGGCTGCGCTTTACGCTGCTGGATGATTATCTGCACGTGGTGGATACCGCCCTGTGGCTGGCGGGGGGCAAACTGCAGCCGGGTGATGGCCATATCCGGACCACAGATGAAGGCGCACTGCTCTACGCAGAGCACCATTTCAGCGCCGGCGGGCTGCAGGTCTCGACCAGCATGCACCGGCGCGCCGGCACGCAGCGGGAGGTGGTCACCGCGGTCTGCGACGGAGACTACTACCAGATTGAGGAGATGCGCGACTGGCAGCAGGAGAACAGCCGCGGGCTGCTGCGTGAGGTGCCGCCTGCGTGGCAAAGCCATCTGACGCAGCGCGGTTTTACCGGCGCGGCGCATCACTTTATCCGCTGCGTGGAAAATCAGACTATGCCTGAAACCAGCGGCGAGCAGGCGCTGGTGGCGCAGCGTCTGACAGAAAAACTGATCCGCGAGGTGGAGCGGGAATAACGCCTTGTAACACTCGGTACTGGTCATTTGCCGCGACCTCAGTAGACTAACGCCGGGCATCGCGGATGCCCGTGCTGCATGGCGCTTTTTCCCGACTTTTTCAGGACGCACCCTTCATTATGAATTTGCTAAAATCGCTGGCTGCGGTCAGTTCGATGACCCTGTTTTCCCGCGTGCTGGGCTTTGCCCGCGATGCCATTGTGGCGCGCGTATTTGGCGCCGGGATGGCGACGGATGCGTTTTTTGTAGCGTTTAAGCTGCCCAACCTGCTGCGCCGGATTTTTGCCGAGGGCGCGTTCTCGCAGGCGTTTGTCCCGATTCTGGCGGAGTACAAAGCGAAGCAGGGTGAAGAGGCGACGCAGGTCTTTGTGGCGTATGTGTCAGGCCTGCTGACGCTGGCGCTGGCTGTGGTGACGGTACTGGGCATGCTCGCCGCGCCCTGGGTGATTATGATCACGGCCCCTGGCTTTGCGGATACCGCCGATAAATTTGCCCTCACCAGCGCGCTGCTGCGGGTGACGTTCCCCTATATTATGCTGATCTCGCTGGCGTCGCTGGCGGGGGCGATCCTCAACACCTGGAATCGCTTTTCGGTTCCGGCGTTTGCGCCCACGCTGCTGAATATCAGCATGCTCGGCTTTGCGCTATTTGCCGCACCGCACTTTAATCCGCCAATTATGGCGCTGGCGTGGGCGGTGGTGGTAGGCGGCGTGCTGCAGCTTGGCTACCAGCTGCCGCACCTGAAGAAGATTGGTATGCTGGTGCTGCCGCGCATTAATCTGCGCGATGCCGGCGTCTGGCGCGTGATGCGCCAGATGGGACCGGCGATCCTCGGCGTATCGGTCAGCCAGATTTCCCTTATCATCAATACCATTTTCGCCTCCTTTCTGGTGTCAGGTTCCGTCTCCTGGATGTACTACGCTGACCGCCTGATGGAGTTTCCCTCTGGCGTGCTGGGCGTGGCGCTGGGGACCATTCTGCTGCCGTCGCTGGCGAAGAGCTTCTCCAGCGGCAATCAGGCTGAGTATTCGCGGCTGATGGACTGGGGATTGCGCCTCTGTTTTCTGCTGGCGCTGCCCTGCGCGGTGGCGCTGGGCATTCTGGCCGGACCGCTAACGGTGGCGCTGTTTCAGTACGGGAAATTTACCGCGTTTGATGCGGCAATGACGCAGCGCGCGCTGATCGCCTATTCCGTCGGCCTGATGGGGCTGATTGTGGTCAAGGTGCTGGCGCCAGGATTCTACTCGCGGCAGGATATTAAAACGCCGGTGAAGATAGCGATAGTGACGCTGATTATGACGCAGCTGATGAATCTGGCGTTTATCGGTCCGCTGAAACATGCGGGGCTGTCGCTGTCGATTGGGCTGGCGGCCTGCCTCAACGCCGCGCTGCTCTACTGGCAGCTGCGCAAACAGGATATTTTTCAGCCACAGCCAGGCTGGATGGGTTTCTTATTACGCCTGTTTATCGCGGTTGCGGTCATGGCCGCCGCGCTGCTGGGGATGCTGCAGGTGATGCCTGCCTGGGAAGAGGGCGAGATGGCCTGGCGGCTGGTGCGCCTGGCGGCGGTCTGTGCCGTCGGCGGGGGAGCCTATTTTGTGGTGCTTGGCGCGCTCGGGTTCCGGCCGCGCGATTTTGCCCGCCGCACCGTTGCCTGAGTGTGCATTGCCAGGGCAGCCCGGCTGCCCTGGTCGCGGCTAAGGCGTCAGCCTTTGCTGCGCAGCGTGGCCTGGCCCAGTCCGCGTCCGTCCGGGCCATAAAATGCCTGGGTCTGATGCGGCTTCAGCACCTGCAGCGCATCGCGGGTAAACGCGACCTGATGCTGCAGTAGCAGTCCGTTATGCTGATTGGCGTCGCGCAGCTGCTGCGTGACGCGCGCGATAGTGGCCCAGCGCCGGGCGATATCCTGCTGACCGCGATAGGGCGCCTCTATACCGAGCGTTTTCTCCGTATTATGGCGCATCTCATCCAGATAATTTAAGGTTGTCAGCAGCGCGGCTTTATCTTCAGTAATGCGCTGCAGCAGGTTGCCGTTAACCTGACCGGCTGCGAGCTGCTGCTGCTCTTCCTCAATGATCTGAGTCAGTGAAGCCAGTACATCCTGCATTTTATCCAGGGTGGTCAGCAGATTATCCATCGGGATCAGTAGCCTTCTAAATATTTCCGGGTATCGGCAATTAATGCATCCGCAATTTTGCCGGTATCCATTTTCAGATCGCCATTGCGGATGGCGGTTTTTAACTGCTCAACGCGAGCGGTATTAATATCGCGACTGCTGGGCTCCAGCAGCTGTGCCTGACTTGAGCTCAGACTGACTTCGGCACTCTTTTCGCTGGCGGCAGGGGCGGCCGGCGCGGAGTTCTGACGGATTCTGCCTGCGTTGTCGCTGGCGTCACGGGGTTGTACCGTGCTGACCGGTTTTGACGGTTCGGTTTTGTCGACGTTCATGGCTTGGCTCCTGTAAGTACAGTGGAATGCGCCCACTGAATCGGCATAGGGTTATATTTTAGCTGTTATCTCTATCGGCTGAACACCTCTGTTCTTTAGCGCTTTAGAGTGATATCAGAATATTCCCATCCTCGCCGACGCGACCGCTTACCACCTGACCATTTCCCATACGTACCCGCACCGTCTGCGCGACGCCGGCATTGCTCAGCGCGCGGCCTTCGCTGCTGGCATTAAAGCCGTCGCCGCTCGCCGTGACCATCACCGACTGACCGGTTTTAACCCGCCACGGCTGGCGCAGCATTGAGGCGGTAACCGGCTGCCCGGGCGGTATATCCCGCAGGGCAATCGCCTCTGCGAGATGCGTGCCGTCAACCAGCGCGCGAGCCGGCAGCGTATCGAGCCGGCCCGTTTCCGTTCTGAAATCAGCCGCGCTGACGGCAGTGCCGCGCGTGAGCTGGTGATTCGCGACCAGATAGTCACCGGTCACCTGCACCTGCACCTGCAGATAGCGGCGATTTTGTCCGCAGCTGGCGGCAATGCTCAGATTACCCCACTGACGGCTGTTACCGGGCAGCTGCAGCTGCGGCGTCTCACAGGCGGGCCACTGTGCGGATGGGGTACGAACAATAACCACCATGCCAGCGGCGTGCTGCGGATCGCGCGCTTTAAAATAGGATGTCAGCTGCGCGTTCAGATCGGCCGCATAGCCTGGCAGCGCCAGCAGCAGTACCGCCAGAAACAGCCCTTGTGATGCTCTGCGCATAACGCCTCCCACTGAAAGTTGCTGATGAGTCTACCCGCTGCAAAAAAAAATCAAGGGTAAAAATAGCCGTGGTTTTTGCTGTTATTCAGACGATCGCCCTTGCAATCCCCCGATTAAGCTGTCAGCTCAAAATTTTCATTCGCGGAGGAAGCATGCTCGACAAACTCGATGCCGCACTGCGATTCGGTACCGAAGCGTTAAACCTGCGTGCACAGCGTCAGGAGATTCTGGCGTCAAATATCGCTAATGCGGATACCCCCGGGTATCAGGCGCGCGATATCGACTTTGCCAGCCAGCTGAACAAAGTGATGCAGAACGGCCGCGCGCAGGGCAGCGGTCTGGCGCTGAATGTGACCTCATCGCGCCATATTGAAGCACAAACGCAGGCGCAGCCCGCAATGGATCTGCTGTATCGCATTCCCGACCAGCCCGCTGCAGATGGCAACACGGTCGATATGGATCGCGAGCGTACGCAGTTCGCCGATAACAGCCTGAAGTATCAAACCGATCTCACCCTCATCAGCAGCCAGATTAAAGGCATGATGAGCGTACTGCAGGGGCAATAAGCATGGCATTGCTGAATATATTTGATATCGCCGGCTCGGCGATGACCGCGCAGTCGCAGCGGCTTAACGTCAGCGCCAGTAACCTGGCCAACGCCGACAGCGTAACCGGACCGGATGGACAGCCTTACGTGGCGAAGCAGGTTATTTTCCAGACCAATGCCGCCCAGGGCGCGGCCACCGGCGGCGTTAAAGTGGCGGGCGTGGTCAACGATCCCACGCCCGCAAAACTGGTCTATGACCCGGGCAATCCGATGGCCGATCAGAAAGGCTACGTCAAAATGCCCAATGTGGATGTGGTCGCTGAAACGGTCAACACCATGTCTGCGTCGCGCAGCTATCAGGCCAACGTCGAAGTCCTGAACACAGTGAAGTCGATGATGATGAAAACGCTCACCATCGGGCAGTAACGGAGAGATACGATGAGCTTAACCGTAGGCATTAAAGACAATCTCGACCCGACGATCCTGAGTTCCGGCTCGGCCGGCACCGGTAACAGCGCACAGGAGCTGCAGAACCAGTTTCTGAACATGCTGGTGACGCAGATGCAGAACCAGGATCCGACCAATCCGATGGATAACAGCCAGCTCACCACGCAGCTGGCGCAGATCAACACCCTGAGCGGGATTGAGAAGCTGAACACCACGCTGGGATCGATTTCCGGCCAGATTAGCACCAGCCAGTCACTGCAGAGCTCAACGCTGATTGGGCATGGCGTGATGGTCAAAGGCGATCAGGTGCTGGTCGGTAAAGGCAGCACGACGCCGTTTGGTGTGGAGCTGGGCACGGCGTCAACCGGCACCGGCGTGACCATCAAAGATGCCAACGGCAACGTGGTGCGTAACATCGATCTGGGCGGCCTGACCGCAGGGGTACACACCTTCTCCTGGGATGGCAAGCTCGATGACGGCAGCGTCGCGCCGGATGGCAAATATTCTGTAGCACTCGCCGCCAGCAATGGCAGCACACAGCTGGTGGCACAGCCGCTGAACTACGCCTATGTCAATGGCGTCAGCACCGTGAACAACACCGCGAAACTGGATCTCGGCACCATGGGCTCCGCGACCCTCGATGAAATTCGTCAGATTCTCTGACTAACCCCTTAGCAGGAGAGATTACATGTCTTTTTCACAAGCGGTGAGCGGCCTGGGTGCTGCTTCCAGCAACCTTGATGTCATTGGTAACAACATCGCCAACTCCGCCACGGCGGGCTTTAAGTCGAGCACCATCGCCTTTGCCGATATGTTCGCAGGCTCTAACGTCGGTATGGGAACCAAAGTGGCGGCGGTGATCCAGAACTTCAATGACGGCACCACCACCTCAACCAGCCGCGGGCTGGATGTGGCGCTGAGCGGTAACGGCTTCTTCCGTATGACCGACGCCAGCGGCGGCGTGTTCTATTCACGCAACGGTCAGTTTACGCTGGATGAGAACCGTAACCTGGTGAACACCCAGGGGATGAAAGTGACCGGCTATCCGGCAAACGGCACCCCGCCAACCATCCAGAACGGTGCGAACCCGATTGCGCTGAGCATTCCCACCACGCAGATGTCAGCGCGCGCCACCAGCAGCGCGACGCTGGTGTCTAACCTGAACTCAACCGATGCGATCCCGACCGTCACGCCGTTTGATACCAGCAAAGTGGACAGCTATAACGCGAAAAGCACCGTGACCGTGTATGACTCGCAGGGTAACGATCACGCGCTGGATCTCTACTACGCCAAGAGCGCGGATAATACCTGGGCGGTGCACGCGATCGACTCTACCACCGGTAAAACCGCCGGTAACTTTACGATGACCTTTGACACCAGCGGCAAGCTGACCTCCGCTAACACCATCGGCCTGACCATTGACGGCTCTAACGGTGCCGCAGCGGGCCAGCCGATTGCACTGAGCGTGCTAGGCAGCCTGCAGCAGAACACCGGCGCGACTAACTTTGGTAACCCGACGCAGGATGGCTATGCGCCTGGCGACCTCACCGGCTACACCATTAACGATGACGGCACCATCAGCGGGACTTACTCCAACCGTAAAACCCAGCTGCTGGGTCAGATCGTGCTGGCGAGCTTCTCTAACCCGGAAGGGCTGAAGTCAGAAGGGGATAACGTCTGGTCCGCCTCCAGCTCATCCGGGCAGGCGGCTATCGGTCTGGCCGGTACCGGCACCTACGGCAGCCTGACCTCTGGTGCGCTGGAAGCCTCCAACGTCGATCTGAGTAAAGAGCTGGTGAATATGATCGTGGCACAGCGTAACTACCAGGCGAATAGCCAGACCATTAAAACCCAGGATCAGATCCTTAACACCCTGGTTAACCTTCGTTAATACGCTAACGGGATTGCTTTATGGATCACGCAATATATACCGCGATGGGCGCGGCCAGTCAGACGATGGAGCAGCAGTCTGTTACCGCCAGCAACCTCGCCAATGCTTCGACACCGGGCTTCCGGGCGCAGCTGAATGCGCTGCGCGCGGTGCCGGTCAGCGGCTGGTCTCTGCCAACGCGCACGCTGGTAGCCGCCTCAACGCCGGGTGCCGATATGACGCAGGGTTCGCTCGACTACACCGAGCGTCCGCTGGATGTAGCGGTACAGCAGGATGGCTGGCTGGCCGTACGCACCGCGGATGGCAGTGAAGCCTATACCCGTAACGGGAATATGCAGATCAGTCCCACCGGTCAGCTGACCATTCAGGGCAATCCCGTCATGGGTGACGGCGGACCGATTGCGGTGCCGCAGGGTGCCCAGCTCACCATCGCGGCAGATGGCTCGATCACCGCACTCAATGCTGGCGATGCGCCTAACGCCACGGTTCAGCTCGGCCGGCTCAAGCTGGTGCGCGCCACCGGGCAGGAGCTGACGCGCGGTGACGACGGCATGTTTCGCCCCAGCGCGGCGACCCAGGCGCAGCGCGGTGCTGCGCTGGCTAACGACGCGACGGTGCAGGTGATGCCGGGCGTGCTGGAAGGCAGCAACGTCAAGCCGGTTGAAACCATGGTCGATATGATCGCCAACGCCCGACGGTTTGAGATGCAGATGAAAGTGATCTCAAACGTTGATGAAAACGAACAGCGCGCTAATCAGCTGCTCAATATGAGCAGCTAAGGCGTAAGGAAAACAGAATGATTCGTTCTTTATGGATCGCGAAAACCGGTCTTGACGCACAGCAAACCAATATGGACGTCATTGCCAACAACCTGGCAAACGTCAGCACCAACGGCTTTAAGCGTTCGCGCGCGGTCTTCGAAGATCTGATGTATCAGACGCTGCGTCAGCCTGGTGCGCAATCCTCTGAGCAGACTACGCTGCCGTCTGGTCTGCAGATCGGTACCGGTGTACGCCCGGTTACCACTGAGCGTCTGCATAACCAGGGCAACCTGTCGCAGACCAGCAACTCAAAAGATGTGGCGGTAAACGGACAGGGTTATTTTCAGGTGCAGATGCCGGATGGCACCTCTGCCTATACGCGTGATGGCTCTTTCCAGGTGGATCAGAATGGTCAGCTGGTGACCAACGCCGGGTTCCCGGTACAGCCGGGTATCACGATCCCGGCAAACGCCACCAGCATCACGATTGCCCGCGACGGTGTGGTTACGGTGACGCAGCAGGGGCAGGCGCAGCCCGCACAGGTGGGCCAGCTCACGCTGAGCACCTTTATGAACGATGCCGGTCTCGACAGCGTCGGCGAGAACCTCTATCAGGAGACGCAGGCGTCCGGCGCGCCTACTGAGAGCACGCCTGGTCAGAACGGCGCAGGCCTGCTCTATCAGGGATATGTGGAAACCTCAAACGTCAACGTGGCGGAAGAGCTGGTGACCATGATCCAGACGCAGCGCGCGTATGAAATTAACAGCAAGGCGATCAGTACCTCCGATCAGATGCTGCAGAAACTCACCCAGCTTTAACGCCGGGATCGTTGGGCCACTCCGCTGGCCCGATTAAGAACATACAGAAGGTCAGAACTCCGTGGCGAAGCAAGCGATTCTCAAGCCTGGTCATTGGTTAGTAGCGACGCTGCTACTGACGCTCAACGGTTGTGCGCTGGTGCCGCGCACGCCACTGGTACAAGGGGTAACCACGGCAGAACCTACGCCGTCTGCGCCACCGGTGGTGAACGGCTCTATTTTTCAGGGCGTTGCGCCGCTGAACTACGGCTACCAGCCGCTGTTTGAGGATCGTCGTCCACGCAATATTGGTGACACGCTGACCATCACGCTGCAGGAGAACGTCAGCGCGAGCAAAAGCTCCTCCGCCAGCGCTAACCGCAATGGCAGCAACAGCTTTGGCGTAACCGGCGTGCCGACCGGGCTGGAAGGCCTGCTGGGCGCAGGCGGTGAGAAAGCCGCACTGAGCGCCGGCGGCAAAAATGATTTTGCAGGTAAAGGGGGCGCCACCGCCAACAACACCTTTACCGGTACCATCACCGTGACCGTGAATCAGGTGCTCTCTAACGGCAACCTGCGCGTCGTGGGTGAGAAACAGATTGAGATTAATCAGGGCACCGAATTTATTCGTTTCTCTGGCGTGGTCAATCCGCGCACCATCAGTGCCAGCAACGCCGTGCTCTCTACTCAGGTGGCCGATGCGCGCATTGAGTACGTAGGTAACGGTTATATCAATGAGGCGCAGACTATGGGCTGGTTCCAGCGCTTCTTCCTGAACATCTCGCCGATGTAAGAGGTCATGATGAAAAAAAGTATTTTGCTGCGCGCGGGTCTCGGTTTACTGCTCGCTGTCAGCAGTCTGATGGCGCAGGCAGATCGCATTCGCGATTTGACCAGCATCCAGGGCGTGCGCGAAAACCAGCTGATTGGCTATGGGCTGGTGGTGGGACTGGACGGTACCGGAGATCAGACCACCCAGACACCGTTCACCACCCAGACGGTCAGCAACATGCTCTCCCAACTGGGGATCACCGTGCCGGCTGGCACCAATATGCAGCTGAAAAACGTGGCGGCAGTAATGGTGACAGCGAAGCTGCCTTCGTTTGCCCGTCAGGGACAGACGCTGGACGTCGTGGTCTCTTCGCTGGGTAACGCCAAAAGCCTGCGCGGCGGTACGCTGCTGATGACGCCGATGAAAGGGGTGGATAATCAGGTGTATGCGCTGGCGCAGGGAAATATTCTGGTTGGCGGCGCGGGCGCGTCGGCCGGCGGCAGCAGCGTACAGGTTAACCAGCTTAACGGCGGCCGTATTACCGGCGGTGCCACCGTTGAACGCGAGCTGCAGAGCAACTTTGGCAGCCAGAACACCATTAACCTGCAGCTGAATAATGAAGATTTCACCATGGCGCAGCGCATTGCGGATGCCATCAACAGCCGCGGCGTCGGGTCGGCACTGCCGCTGGATGCACGCACCGTGCAGATCCGCGTCTCACCCAACAACAGCTCTCAGGTGCGGGCGCTGGCGGAGATCCAGAACATCGATGTCTCTGTGCCGCTGGAAGATGCCAAAGTGATCGTCAACTCACGCACCGGCACGGTGGTGATGAACCGCGAGGTTACGCTGAACACCTGTGCAGTGGCGCAGGGGAATCTGTCGGTGACGGTGAATCAGCAGCAGAACGTCAGTCAGCCTGATACGCCGCTGGCCGGCGGGCAGACGGTGGCGACAACGCAGACGCAGATCGATCTGCGGCAGAGCGGTGGCGCACTGCAGCGCGTCAACGCCAGCGCAAATCTGAACAATGTGGTGCGTGCCCTGAATGCGCTGGGTGCAACGCCGATAGAGCTGATGTCGATTCTGCAATCGATGGAGAGCGCAGGCTGTCTGCGCGCGAAGCTGGAAATCATCTGATGACCGATATGCAATCGCTGAACAATGCGGCGTATGACAGCCGCTCGCTGAACGAGCTGAAACGCCAGGCCGCTGCCGATCCCAAAGGAAAAGCGCTGCAGGTGGCGAAACAGGTAGAGGGCATGTTTGTGCAGATGATGCTGAAAAGCATGCGCGACGCGCTGCCGCAGGATGGCGCGCTGAGCAACGACCAGACGCGACTCTACACCTCGCTCTACGATCAGCAGATTGCGCAGGATATAGGCAAACGCGGACTGGGTCTGGCTGACACGATTGTCAAACAGATGCAGCCCGCGCAGGCACCGGATGAGCGGGCCGGCACGCTGCCGATGAAGCTGGATAACAGCTTTATCTACAGCAGCAGCAACAGCGTGCCAATGCAGCTGGAACAGATTGTGCGCAAAGCGGTACCGCGTCTGCCGGTAACGCCTGCGAACCTGCCTTCTGACAGCAGTGAGTTTATCGCCCAGCTGGCGCAGCCGGCGAAACTCGCCAGCCAGCAGAGCGGTATACCGCACCACCTGATTCTGGCGCAGGCGGCGCTGGAGTCGGGCTGGGGTCAACGTCAGATCCTGACCCGCGACGGCAAGCCGAGCTATAACGTGTTTGGTATCAAGGCGAGCGGCGACTGGAAAGGCGAAACCACGGATATCATGACCACCGAGTATGAGGCGGGTGAGGCGAAGAAAGTGCGCGCCAGCTTCCGCGTCTATGGCTCCTACCTTGAGGCGCTGACCGACTATGTGCGCCTGCTGTCGAAAAATCCGCGCTATGCGGCGGTCACCAGCGCGCCGAGTGCTGAACAGGGCGCGCGCGCGCTGCAGGCGGCGGGTTACGCTACCGATCCGAAATATGCGCAAAAACTGGTGGGAATGATTCAGCAATTCAAAAACATGGGCGAAAAAGTCGTAAAAGCTTACGGCCAGGATATCACCGATCTGTTCTGACGTCTTAGCCTCAAGTTTCCCTTAAGCACGCCGATAACCTTCATATGTTGCGGGCGCCTGCCGTCCCACAACTGCACTGATGACTGCCAGCCCGGTTAACGGGAAAGAAAGGAACCGAGATGTCCAGTATAATTAACTCCGCAATGAGCGGGCTGAGCGCCGCACAGGCCGCATTAAGCACCACCAGTAACAACATCAGTAACTATACCGTGGCGGGCTACTCGCGGCAGACTATTCTGCTGTCGCAGGCTAACAGCACGCTGCAGGGCAACAGCTATTATGGCAACGGCGTGAATGTCAGCGGCGTACAGCGTGAGTATGATGAGTTCATCACGACGCAGCTGCGTGGCTCCAGCGCCAGCTACAGCGCGGTCAATACCCAGCATAATCAGATCTCCAATATCGACGATCTGCTCTCTACGTCTACCACCAGCCTCTCAACATCGATTCAGAGCTTTTTTACCAACGTACAGAACGTGGTCAGTAACGCCAACGATCCGTCAGCGCGTCAGTCGATGCTGAGTTATGCCCAGGGGCTGGTTAATCAGTTCCAGACCACGTCGCAATACCTTAATAACATGCAGACCAGCGTGAATACCGATATCGCTGCCAGCGTCGATCAGGTCAATACCTTTACACGCCAGATTGCCGACCTCAATACGCAGATTGCAAAGCTCACCACCGGCGGTGGCGCTGCGCCTAACGATCTGCTGGATCAGCGCGATCAGCTGGTCAATAGTCTGAACAACGTGGTGGGCGTGAAAGTTGCGCAGCAGGATGGGAGCTATATCGTCTCAGCAGGCAATATCACCCTGGTTAACGGTCGTAATGCGACCAGCCTGGTGGCGATGCCTTCGGGCGCCGACTCTACGCGCCTTACCGTTGGCTACAGCGACAAACAGGCCGGTAACGTAGCGATCCCGGAAAAAACGCTGACCACCGGCTCGCTGGGTGGATTGCTGGCGTTTCGTACGCAGGATCTGGACGGCGCCCAGAACCAGCTGGGCCAGCTGGCCGCAGCGTTTACCACCGCATTTAACGACGTGCATCAGGGCGGTTTTGACAGCGAAGGCAACGCAGGAAAAGCGTTCTTTACTATCGGCAGTCCGGATGTGGTCAGCAACCTGAAAAACACCTCAACGGCATCGGTCAGCGCCAGCTGGAGTGACGCCAGTGCCCTGAAAGCGTCCAACTATACCGTTAGCTATGAGAGCGGCACCTGGTCCGTTACCCGTGCTGCCGATAACGTGCGTTTTGACGTAGCGCCGGCGGCCGACGGCACGCTGAATTTTGATGGTCTGCAGCTGACGGTCAGCGGCAGCGCGAAGAGCGGTGACAGTTTTCTGGTTAAGCCGGTACAGAACGTGATTGGCGGCATGTCGGTTGCCATCACCAGCGAGTCAGAGATCGCAGCAGCAGCAGCGAAAGGCAGCGGCGAAAGCGACAACCGCAACGCACAGAAGCTGCTCGATCTGCAGGACAGCAAGCTGGTTAACGGAAATGCAACGATTGCGCAGGCTTATGCCAGCCTTGTCAGCAGCGTAGGTAACAAAACCAACTCGCTGGAAACCGCCAGCACCACGCAGAAAAACGTGGTCACGCAGCTGAACAACCGGCAGCAGTCCGTCTCCGGCGTTAACCTTGATGAAGAGTACGCCAACCTGACGAAGTATCAGCAGTTTTATATGGCGAATGCGCAGGTATTGCAGACCGCCAGCGCGGTGTTTAATGCGCTGATGGGCATTCGCAGCTAAGCAGAGGAGAGAAGAAAGTGCGTCTTAGCTCAAGTATGATTTTTGACCAGCAGGTGCGCGGGATCACCGACTCGCAATCCTCCTGGCTGAAGGTAGGCCAGCAGCTGGCAACCGGGCTGCGGGTCAGTAATCCCTCTGACGATCCTATCGCAGCCTCACGCGCGGTGGTGCTGTCACAGTCGCAGGTAAAAAGCAGCCAGTATGCCACGGCACGCAGTTTTGCTAATCAGAGCCTCTCGATGGAAGAGAATGCGCTCTCCAGCGTGGTCAGTACCATACAGGATGCGCAGACCACCATCGTAAATGCCTCCACCGGCACCCTGAGTGATGAAGATCGTGGCTCCCTGGCTACGCAGCTGGAAGGGCTGCGCGCGCAGTTGCTGAACCAGGCAAACAGTCAGGATGGTAACGGGCGCTATATTTTTGCCGGCTATAAGACCGATGCGCCGCCGTTTAGCGATAGCAGCACCGGCGTGGCCTATGTGGGCGGGGATGAGCCGATTACGCAGAAAGTCGATGAAAGCCGCACCATGCAGGTGGGCAGCACCGGTAAGTCCGTGTTTATGGCGATCACCAGCAATGCAAAGCCAGAGCCTGATAACGGCACCAGCGAGACCAGCCTGTTCAGCATGCTCGACAGCGCAATCGCCGCGCTGAAAACGCCGCAGGATAACGCGGACGACGCCACAAAGCAGGCGTTTCAGGCCGCAATGGATAAAACCAACCGCGGGCTGAGTAACTCACTTAATAACGTGCTGACGGTACGTTCTGCTGTGGGGATCCAGATGGCTGAGGTGAGTGCGCTCAATCAGCAGGGTGACGATCGCAATACCATCATGACCACGCAGATGAGCGATCTGGTACAGGTTGACTACACCCAGGCGATCTCCAGCTACACCATGCAGCAGACAGCCCTGCAGGCGTCGTATAAAACCTTTAGCGATATGTCAAAGATGTCGCTGTTCCAGCTTAATTCGTAACTGACCTGACATTCAGCGTACTTAACCGGGTGCGCTTGTTTTTCCCATCGCCTTCGCGGGCGGTGGGTTTTTTTTGGCTGCGGTTCAGGCCGCTCCCGGTAAACAGCAGGCAATAAAAAACCCCGGACCAGCCGGGGTTTTGTTTTTTTATCCGCGCAGAGTTACACGCTGTCCGGACGGGTTGCCGGTGCGGTAGCCTGATGCGTCGCGCTGTGACCACCGGCAGAGCCGCGGCCTTCAAAGCTGAACGGCGGACGTACCCAGTCGCTGTGACGTGCCGGCTCTGGTTCCCAGGCCGGTGCTGGCGCGCGGGTCATTGGTGCCGTGGCGTGCAGCTTAAAGCGTGACTCTGACTGTTCAACTGACACATCGCGTGCCGGAACCGGCGCATGAGGTTCAGCCACTGGCGCAGCAGGGGCTTCCGCCGCGACTGGCGCTGACAGCACCTTTTCAACCTGCGTTTCAACAGCAGGAGTCACATCCGCCGGTGCCTGTTCTGCTGCGGCAGCGGCTTCGGTCACAGTTGGCTGTACCGCATCCTGCACAGCAGGCTGTGGCGCTTCTTCTGACACGTTCTCAGTTACGATCGCAGGCTCGGCTTCCGCAGCCGTCTCCTGCGCCACCGCTTCATCGGCGGCAGAGATAACGGCAGGCTCATGATCAACCGGCGCGGCAACAGGGGTCAGGTCATCGGTGTTTACCACTGGCACTTCGGTGTGCGCCTGCGGTTCAGCCTGATGTACAACCTCTGACGTTTCAGGCTGCGGCACGCCCGCTGAGGCGGCTTCGGCAGCCACCGGCAGCGCGTCTGCTGCATCCTGATAACCATATTCGGTCATTTCGTTCAGCGGCGCCTGAGAGGTGAACTGCTCGTGCGTCTGCGTAACCGGATAGGAAACCCAGACTTTACCTGATGCCATCTCTGGCGAGGCGGCTGCAGCTTCAAGCGGCATCGGCGACTGCAGCGGATAGCGCTCATCGCGATAGCGACGGCGGCGCTGACCACTGACGCGCAGATGACGCGGAGAACGACGTGAACGGCGTGGCATGTTCGCGCCTTCACGGTTCTCGTTATCATCCTGCTCATCACTCATTTCCGGCTGCTCAGCGGTGTTAACCGGCGGTGCAATCTCCGCTGCTGCCTCTGGCTGCGCTGCGGCTGGTGATGCTTCCATAACCTCGCCACTGCGGATACGCTGAGTCAGCTGACGCGGCTTGCGACGTGGCATGACCTGAACGCGCTCTTCTTCCTGTACCGCTGCGTCAACTGCAGGGATCTCTTCGGTTGTAACGGACTCAACGGCTTTCTCTTCCTGCTGCTGAGCACGCTTCTCTTCCTGACGACGACGCTGACGCTCGGCACGCTGTTCGCGACGTTGCTGCTGCTGTTCATCGCGCTGCTGCTGCTGCTCTTCAGTCAGGACCGGGCGCTCGGCACGCGGCTCGTTCGGACGCTTGTTGCGACGATTCTCCTGATTGTCACGCGGTTCACGATTTTCACGTGGCTCACGGGCTTCACGCGGCTCGCGCGCTTCACGGGGCTCACGGGCTTCCCGTGGCTCGCGCGCTTCACGCGGCTCACGGTTCTGAGCCTGCTCGCCATTACGCGGCGTGCGATCGCGACGATTATTGTTGCGACGGTTACGGCGTTCACCACGCTGCTGCGTGCTGCTCTCTTCTTCTGCCGGCTTACTCGCCTGCTGAGGCTGTGCTTCCGCCGGGGCTGCTGCCGGAGTATCACCTGCAAACAGCTTTTTCAGACCGTTAAGCAGACGACTCACAAGACCCGTATTGACGGTGGCAGCCGCAGCCGCAGGACGCGCTGTAGTCTGTGCGGTTGGCTCGCTTTTCGCTGCAGGTTTTTCGGCAGTGACTTCAACCGGTGCAGGCGGGGCATCTGGCATCACAAAGGCGGCCAGTGCAGGCTGTTCCGGACGACGGCGCTCGGCGTGATCCTCTTCTGATGGCAGCGCCATTTCAGCTTCGTGCAGCTTCGGCAGATGATAAGAGAGCGTTTGTGTCTCTTCACCTTTGCGCACGCGCAGCACGGAGTAGTGCGGCGTTTCCATTTGATCGTTAGGCACGATAATGGCGCGTACGCCACCCTGACGCTTCTCGATCGCACTCACCGCTTCACGTTTTTCGTTCAGCAGGTAGGAGGCAACCGGCACCGGCACAATGGCGTGTACTTCTTTGGTGTTATCTTTCAGCGCTTCTTCTTCAATCAGACGCAGAATAGAGAGTGACAGTGATTCGTTATCGCGGATGGTACCCGTACCGCTACAGCGCGGGCAGACGTGATGGCTCGACTCACCCAGTGACGGGCTGAGACGCTGACGCGACATCTCCAGCAGACCAAAACGGGAGATATGACTAATCTGAATGCGTGCACGATCCTGACGTACCGCTTCGCGCAGCCGGTTCTCTACGGCGCGCTGATGACGGACCGGCGTCATATCGATAAAGTCGATAACGATCAGGCCACCGAGGTCGCGCAGGCGCAGCTGGCGGGCAATCTCATCGGCTGCTTCAAGGTTAGTATTGAAGGCCGTTTCTTCGATGTCGCCGCCGCGGGTTGCACGAGCGGAGTTGATATCGATCGCGGTTAACGCTTCGGTGCTGTCGATAACAATTGAGCCGCCAGAAGGCAGACGGACTTCACGCTGGAAGGCGGACTCGATCTGCGACTCAATCTGGTAGTGGCTGAACAGCGGAATTTCACCGGTGTAGAGTTTGATCTTGCTGCTAAAGTCAGGGCGGCCCAGCGCAGCGATATGCTGACGCGCCAGCTCCAGCACTTTAGGATTATCGATAAGAATTTCACCAATGTCCTGACGCAGGTAGTCGCGGAAAGCGCGCACAATGACGTTGCTTTCCTGATGGATCAGGAAGGGTGCAGGACGGCTCTCTGCCGCTTTTTTGATCGCTTCCCAGTGCTTGAGACGGAAGCTCAGATCCCACTGCAGCGACTCAGCTGATTTTCCCACGCCTGCGGTGCGTACAATCAGGCCCATGCCTTCCGGCAATTCCAGCGCGGAAAGTGCCTCTTTCAGTTCAGTGCGGTCATCGCCTTCAATCCGGCGGGAGATGCCTCCGGCGCGCGGGTTGTTAGGCATCAGAACCAGGTAGCTGCCTGCGAGAGAGATAAAGGTAGTAAGTGCAGCGCCTTTATTACCGCGCTCTTCTTTATCAATCTGAACGATCACTTCCTGGCCTTCACGCAGCACATCTTTGATGTTAGGACGGCCGTGCGCGTTGTAGTTAGCTGGGAAGTATTCGCGGGAAATTTCTTTCAGAGGGAGGAAACCGTGACGCTCAGCGCCATAATCGACAAATGCCGCTTCAAGGCTGGGTTCAACGCGGGTGATTTTACCTTTGTAGATATTGGCTTTTTTCTGCTCGTGTCCGGGGCTTTCGATATCCAGATCGTACAGACGCTGACCGTCAACAAGGGCAACGCGCAACTCCTCCTGCTGAGTTGCGTTAATTAACATTCTTTTCATCGTGACTTACTCGTTATTCTCACATGAGTGATAAAGCTGCGGGCATCGTTACCCTGGACGAGAATCAACCGATGGCCCCGTGTCTGCATGCACTGACGTCAACCTCACGGTTGTCGGCGGCTAAAGGGGCGCAAATCTTGTCGGTGGCCTGCTTTTCATAAGGAAAACCAGCGCCTGAAGGTGGAAATAATACAAAATTTTTGAAAATCCACACATCCCAGTCTGTTGTCCAGGCCGCAACCCGCAGCCCGCTAAGTGCCTGATAAAGCATCACGTCTTACGCCATTGCAGCGTGCTCGTTTTATCCGGCAAATTACCTTAATTTCGCTCTTTTTCTGCCCGAATCTTTCTGGTGCAGAAACAGCAGCATTATTCCACTGCTCACCCGCATATAGCAAGGCGACTTTTGTCGAGCTGTGAAGTTTGTAGGCTCTTAACCTGTTCATTTGCGGGGCTAATCGGCAGTTTGCCGAAAAAGCCACCGTTTTGAGCGGTCAGAAGCCTGAAACCAGAGAGAGTTAAGCACAGAAAAAGGGGTGGCGCTATCAGGGGACACTATTTAGAATCGCCGGCATGAAAACAGAGAATCCCGGCGTACATTTTGTCGCCATCACGGCTGAAAATGCCGGACAACGTATAGACAACTTTTTGCGCACCCAGCTCAAAGGGGTGCCAAAGAGCATGATTTATCGCATTCTGCGGAAAGGCGAAGTGCGGGTAAATAAAAAACGCGTGAAGCCTGAATATAAGCTTGAGGATGGCGATGAAGTCCGCGTACCACCGGTGCGGGTCGCAGAGCGGGAAGAGCAGGCCGTGTCGCCAAAGCTTGATAAAGTCGCGGCGTTAGCGGATGCCATTCTGTATGAGGACGATCATCTGCTGGTGCTGAATAAGCCGTCCGGTACGGCAGTACACGGCGGCAGCGGCCTGAGCTTTGGGGTTATTGAAGGGCTGCGGGCACTGCGTCCGGAGGCGCGTTTTCTGGAGCTGGTACACCGGCTGGATCGCGACACCTCAGGCGTATTGCTGGTGGCTAAGAAGCGTTCGGCGCTGCGCTCATTGCATGAGCAGCTGCGTGAAAAGGGGATGCAGAAAGATTATCTGGCGCTGGTACGCGGCGACTGGCCTTCTCATCTGAAAGTGGTGCAGGCTCCGCTGCTGAAAAACATTCTGCAGAGCGGAGAGCGGGTAGTGCGCGTCAGCGCAGAAGGCAAGCCTTCAGAAACCCGGTTCAAAGTAGAAGAGCGTTTTGGGCTGGCGACGCTGGTTAAAGCCAGCCCGGTGACCGGCCGCACGCATCAGATCCGCGTGCATACCCTGCATGGTGGCCATCCGATCGCCTTTGACGATCGCTATGGCGATCGCGAATTTGATCGTCAGCTGGCTGGCACGGGGTTATCGCGCCTGTTTCTGCACGCGGCAGCGCTGACGTTTACGCATCCTGCCACCGGCGAAACATTACGCATGGAGGCGCCGCTGGATGCGGCACTCAGACACTGCCTGACCAGACTGCGGCAGAAAAAAAGCTGACGATACCGGCATCAGCCCAGCGGGTTGATGCCGGCCTTAATCAGCAGCTGATTAAGTGCAATCAGCGGCAGCCCGACCAGCGTATTCGGGTCGCGCCCCTCCAGCCTGTCGAACAGACAAATGCCAAGTCCTTCGCTTTTAAAGCTGCCGGCGCACGCCAGCGGCTGCTCCAGCTCAACGTAGCGCGCTATCTCCTGACTGCTCAGCGTGCGGAAGTGCACTGTAAAGGGCTCATAGAGCACAAACTGCTGCCGGCTGGCGGGCTGCAGCAGCGCCAGCCCGGTATAAAACACAATCGCTTTTCCGCTCGCCTGAGCCAGCTGGCGGCAGGCGTTTTCGCGGGTGTGCGGCTTGCCGGCGATAGCGCCCTCCAGTACGCACACCTGGTCGGAGCCGATAATCCAGCGATCCGGAAACTGCGCAGCCAGCGCCTGCGCTTTGGCCAGCGCCAGGCGCTGCACCAGTTCAGGCGCACTCTCTTCGGGCTGCGGGGTCTCATCGCAGTCAGGCGCAGCAGTCACAAACGGTACGCCAAGCTTGCTGAGCAGCGCCTGACGAAACGGGGAGGTTGAGGCTAAAACCAGTGGCATCATCATTTTTTTACAGAATAGATAGCGTAAACATGACGGGCATTTTAAACTATGCGCCGCACTGGATGCGAATAGCAGGTGAAAGATGCCGTAAAACGGCCTTTTTCTTTGACTCTAAGACGTTACAAAGTTAATATGCGCGCCCTATGCAAAAGGTAAAATTACCCCTGACGCTCGATCCGGTCCGCGCCGCGCAAAAACGCCTGGATTATCATGGTGTTTATGCACCTGAATTGGTGGCGCGTCTGGCCGAAACGGTCGTGAGTGTGGACAGTGATGTGGAATGTACCATGTCGTTTGCGGTTGACAACCAGCGCCTCGCGGTTCTGCAAGGAACGGCGGATGTGCAGGTGACGTTAATGTGTCAACGCTGCAACCAGCCATTTCCGCAAGCTGTACACGTAAGCTATTGCTTTAGTCCGGTCTCTTCTGACGACCAGGCTGAGGCACTACCGGAAGCCTACGAGCCGGTTGATGTCAACGATTTTGGTGAGATCGACCTGCTGGCAGTGATAGAAGATGAGCTCATCCTCGCACTGCCGGTGGTTCCGGTGCATGATTCTGAACACTGTGAAGTGTCCGACGCGGACATGGTCTTTGGTAAGCTGCCTGAAGAGGCAGAAAAACCAAATCCATTTGCCGTATTAGCCAGTTTAAAGCGTAAGTAATAGGAGTAAGGTCCATGGCCGTACAACAGAATAAACCAACCCGTTCCAAGCGTGGCATGCGTCGTTCGCACGATGCCCTGACCACTGCCGCTCTGTCAGTAGATAAAGTTTCTGGCGAAACTCATCTGCGTCACCATATCACTGCGGATGGTTACTACCGCGGTCGCAAGGTTATCACCAAGTAATTCTTTGCGGTTACGCAAGGCGATACCTTGACACGTTTGACCCTGGCAGTTGATGCCATGGGCGGGGACTTCGGTCCCTGCGTGACAGTGCCTGCAGCCTTGCAGGCACTGGCCTCTCATTCGCAGCTGGTTCTTCTTCTGGTCGGCGATCCCGACACAATCTCGTCATTTCTTGCCAAAGCGGATTCCTCACTTTTGAGGCGTGTGCAGGTTATCCCTGCCGAATCGGTTATTGCAAGTGATGCGAAGCCTTCGCAGGTCATCCGTCAGAGCCGTGGCAGTTCTATGCGCGTGGCGCTGGAGCTGGTTGTGGCCGGTAAGGCGCAGGCCTGTATCAGTGCCGGTAATACCGGTGCGCTGATGGGGCTGGCTAAACTCCTGTTAAAACCGCTGGACGGCATTGCACGTCCGGCACTGATGACCGTTCTGCCCCATCAGCAGCAGGGCAAAACGGTCATTCTTGATCTGGGGGCTAACGTCGACTCTGACAGCGATATGCTGGTGCAGTTTGCCATCATGGGAGCTGTCATGGCGGAAGAGGTGCTGGAGATCCGGCAACCGCGCGTTGCGCTGCTCAATATTGGTCAGGAAGAGACCAAAGGGCTTGAGTCGATTCGCGCCGCATCTGCGGTTCTGCGGGCAAGCCCTCAGATCAACTATATTGGTTATCTTGAAGGTAACGACCTGCTGACCGGCAAAACAGATGTGCTGGTGTGCGATGGCTTTGCCGGTAATGTAACGCTGAAAACGATGGAAGGTGTGGTGCGGCTGTTTCTGTCGCTGCTGAAATCGTCAGGCGAAGGTAATAAAGGTAAAGGGACCTGGTGGCTGAAACTGCTGGGACGCTGGCTGAAAAAGCGTATGATCAGGCGTTTCGGTCATCTAAACCCCGACCAGTATAACGGCGCTTGTCTGTTAGGATTGCGCGGAACAGTGATCAAAAGCCACGGCGCGGCCAATATTCAGGCATTCGCTGTGGCGATAGAACAGGCAGAGCAGGCGGTGCGTAAGCAAGTTCCCGAAAGAATTGCCGCGCGCCTTGACGCTGTATTAGCCAGGAGTGACAAAGCGTAGATGTATACCAAAATTATCGGAACAGGCAGCTATCTGCCTGAACAGATCCGCACCAATGCCGATCTGGAAAAAATGGTGGAAACCTCAGACGAGTGGATTGTCACCCGTACCGGCATTCGCGAGCGCCGTATTGCTGCACCGGATGAAACGGTTGCCAGCATGGGCTTTAACGCCGCACAGCGCGCGCTGGAAATGGCCGGCGTTGCCGCCAGCGACATTGGTCTGATTATCGTCGCCACAACTTCATCCAGCCACGCGTTCCCCAGCTCCGCATGCATGATTCAGCAGATGCTGGAGATAAACGACTGCGCAGCCTTCGATCTTGGCGCCGCCTGTGCCGGCTTTACCTATGCGCTGAGCGTTGCCGATCAATATATTAAAAACGGGGCGGTTAAACACGCGCTGGTGATTGGTGCTGATGTCCTGGCGCGTACGCTTGATCCCAGCGATCGCGGGACAATTATTCTGTTTGGCGACGGCGCGGGCGCCGTGGTACTGGGCCAGAGCAGCGAGCCGGGTATCCTCTCGACCCATCTGCATGCCGATGGCCGCTATGGCCAGCTGCTGACCCTGCCTTATCAGGATCGCGCGCGTCAGGATGAACCTGCCTACCTGACCATGGCGGGTAATGAAGTCTTTAAAGTTGCGGTAACCGAGCTGGCGCATATCGTTGATGAGACGCTGCAGGCGAATAATCTCGATCGCAGCGCGCTCGACTGGCTGGTGCCGCATCAGGCAAATCTGCGCATTATCAGCGCAACTGCCCGTAAACTCGGCATGGGCCTGGACAAAGTTGTGGTCACGCTTGATCGTCACGGAAACACCTCTGCGGCTTCGGTGCCGAGCGCGCTGGATGAAGCAGTGCGTGATGGCCGCATCAAGCCGGGACAACTGATTTTGCTGGAAGCCTTTGGTGGTGGTTTTACCTGGGGTTCTGCGCTGGTACGCTTTTGATTGACAGGAAGGACAGATGACGCAATTAGCTTTTGTTTTCCCGGGACAGGGATCTCAGACCGTTGGCATGCTGGCTGAACTCGCTGCTGACAACCCTCAGGTTGAAGCGACGTTTCGCGAAGCGTCTGATGCGCTGGGCTACGATCTGTGGCAGCTGGTTCAGCAGGGGCCGGCTGAAGAGCTGAACAAAACCTGGCAGACGCAGCCCGCTTTGCTGGCAGCTTCAGTCGCTATCTATCGCGTCTGGCAGCAGAAACAGGGCGCTCAGCCGGTGCTGCTGGCAGGCCACAGCCTGGGTGAGTACTCGGCGCTGGTTTGCGCAGGCGTGCTGGCGTTTGCAGATGCCATTAAGCTGGTAGAACTGCGCGGCAAGCTGATGCAGGAGGCGGTTCCGGAAGGGACGGGAGCTATGCAGGCAATTATCGGTCTCGATGATAAGGCGATTCGTAAAGCCTGTGAAGAGAGTGCGCAGGGTGAAGTGGTCTCGCCGGTGAATTTCAACTCGCCAGGCCAGGTGGTGATTGCCGGTAACAAAGACGCCGTTGAGCGTGCTGGCGCTGCCTGTAAAGCGGCCGGCGCGAAACGTGCGCTGCCACTGCCGGTCAGCGTGCCATCGCACTGTGCGCTGATGAAGCCTGCTGCAGTTAAGCTTGCTGTTGCGCTTGAAGAGATCGCCTTTAATGCGCCAGATGTGCCGGTAGTGAATAACGTTGATGTCAAATGCGAAAACGATGCTGCGGCTATCCGCAACGCGCTGGTACGTCAGCTTTATAGCCCGGTACGCTGGACCGAATCAGTACAATTTATTGCAGAACAGGGTGTGACTCAGCTGCTGGAGATGGGTCCGGGCAAAGTCCTGACCGGTCTGACCAAACGGATTGCTGATAACCTGACGGCTACTGCCGTGAACGATCCTGCGTCGCTTTCTGCGGCTCTCTCTCAGGAATAAGAGGAAAATCATGAATTTTGAAGGTAAAGTTGCGCTGGTAACGGGCGCAAGCCGCGGTATTGGCCGGGCCATTGCAGAGACACTGGCGGCGCGCGGCGCAAAAGTTATCGGCACAGCAACCAGCGAAAGCGGAGCTGAAGCCATCAGCGCCTATCTTGGCGACAACGGCAAAGGCCTGGCGCTGAATGTGACGGATGCAGCCTCTATCGACGACGTGCTGGCAAAAGTGCGCGCTGAATTTGGCGAAGTGGATATTTTAGTCAATAATGCAGGCATCACGCGTGATAATCTGCTGATGCGCATGAAAGATGATGAGTGGGATGATATTCTTAATACCAACCTGACATCAGTTTTCCGCCTCTCCAAGGCGGTCATGCGTGCCATGATGAAAAAACGTGTGGGCCGTATCATTACCATCGGTTCTGTAGTTGGGACCATGGGTAACGCGGGCCAGGCTAACTACGCTGCAGCAAAGGCGGGTTTAATTGGCTTTAGCAAATCACTGGCGCGTGAAGTCGCGTCACGTGGCATTACCGTAAACGTCGTGGCTCCGGGCTTTATTGAGACGGACATGACGCGTGCACTGAATGAAGATCAGCGCTCGGGCATTCTGGCAGAAGTGCCTGCAGGCCGTTTAGGCGACCCGCAGGAAATTGCCAATGCTGTTGCATTCTTAGCCTCTGACGAAGCAGCCTACATCACAGGTGAAACGCTGCACGTCAATGGCGGCATGTACATGGTCTGATAATCACGAAATCATTTGCATTATTTGCGGTAAACACCGCAGAATAGCGCAAAATCGTGGTTCGACCAGCCGGGATTTTGTTGCATCTTTTTCACCATTTTATACACTACGAAAACCATCGCGAAAGCGAGTTTTGATAGGAAATTAAATAGTATGAGCGATATCGAACAACGCGTTAAGAAAATCGTAGCTGAGCAGCTGGGCGTTAAAGAAGACGAAGTGGTTAACACTGCTTCTTTCGTTGAAGACCTGGGTGCAGATTCTCTTGACACCGTTGAGCTGGTAATGGCTCTGGAAGAAGAGTTTGATACTGAAATTCCAGACGAAGAAGCTGAGAAAATCACTACCGTTCAGGCAGCGATCGATTACGTCACTAGCCATCAAGGCTAATGAATATCTTCAGGCGGTCATATGACCGCCTGAGTTTTATGTTTGCCCCACATAGCGTTATTTTTCCCTCCCTGGAGGACGAACGTGTCTAAGCGTCGTGTAGTTGTGACCGGTCTTGGCATGTTGTCTCCTGTCGGCAATACCGTAGAGTCTACCTGGAGTGCTCTCCTTGCCGGTCAGAGCGGCATTACCCTGATCGACCATTTTGATGCCAGTGCTTATGCAACGCGTTTTGCGGGCCTGGTGAAAGATTTTAATTGTGATGAGTACATCTCGCGGAAAGATCAGCGCAAGATGGACGATTTCATCCAGTATGGTATCGCGGCTGGCATTCAGGCTATGGCGGACTCCGGTCTGGTCGTAACTGATGAGAATGCCGGACGTATCGGCGCGGCTATTGGTTCAGGTATTGGCGGACTGGGTCTGATCGAAGAGAACCACAGCTCGCTGGTTAAAGGCGGCCCGCGCAAAATCAGCCCGTTCTTCGTACCTTCTACCATTGTTAATATGGTCGCCGGTCATCTCACTATTATGTATGGCCTGAAAGGCCCGAGTATTTCGATTGCAACGGCCTGCACCTCAGGCGTACATAACATCGGCCACGCTGCACGTATCATCGCTTACGATGATGCTGATGTGATGCTGGCGGGTGGCGCAGAGAAAGCCAGTACGCCTCTGGGCGTTGGCGGCTTTGGCGCGGCGCGTGCGCTCTCAACACGAAACGACAATCCGCAGGCGGCCAGCCGTCCGTGGGATAAAGATCGTGACGGGTTTGTACTGGGTGACGGCGCCGGTATTGTGGTTCTGGAAGAGTATGAGCACGCCAAAAAGCGCGGTGCGAAAATCTATGCTGAAATCGTTGGTTTTGGCATGAGCAGCGATGCTTACCACATGACGTCACCGCCGGAAGATGGCTCAGGCGCCGCTGCAGCGATGGTCAACGCGCTGCGTGATGCCCGACTCGACCCGGCTCAGATCGGCTATGTTAACGCGCACGGCACCTCTACGCCAGCCGGTGATAAAGCTGAAGCGCAGGCGGTGAAATCCGTATTTGGCGCGTCAGCGCACAGCGTGATGGTCAGCTCGACCAAATCGATGACGGGTCACCTGCTGGGTGCTGCCGGTGCCGTAGAAGCGATCTATTCGGTTCTGGCGCTGCGCGACCAGGTTGTACCGCCAACCATCAATCTGGATAATCCGGATGAGGGTTGCGATCTGGACTTTGTGCCGCATACGGCGCGTCAGGTTAGCGGTCTGGAGTATACACTATGTAACTCCTTTGGATTTGGCGGCACCAACGGCTCGCTGATCTTCCGCAAGGTATAATCGCTATTCTGCCGAACAGAGGCCCGCAATGCGGGCCTTTTTTCTGATCTGCTCTTCAGCACAACTGTCCGGGCAGGCGAGATCATTTCAGGGCTGACTGCCTGAGGAGCGCGCGGTGTGGATTAACGGTATCCCGCAAACAATGCTGCCGGTCAGCGATCGAGCTGTCCAGTTTGGCGACGGCTGTTTCACCACGGCCGCGGTGCGTAACGGCAGCATCGTGATGGCTGAGGCGCATCTGCAGCGCCTGGAGCAGGGGTGCAGGCAGCTTCTGCTGCCGCTGCCCGACCTGACGCTGCTGGCAGATGAAATGCGTTGCATTGCGCAGGGTCACGACCGGGCAGTGATGAAGATCATCCTGACGCCGGGAGCTGGCGGACGCGGCTACAGCCGGCGCGGCTGTCAGGACCCGGTGCGCATCCTCTCGCTCTCCCCCTGGCCGCACCATTACGCCGCGCTGCAGCAGCAGGGGGTGAGGCTGATTACCAGCCCGGTGCCGCTGGCGCGCAATCCGCTGCTGGCGGGCATCAAACATCTCAACCGGCTGGAGCAGGTGATGATTCGCCACCACCTTGATGAGACGGATGCTGATGAGGCGCTGGTACTGGACACCGCGGGATGCGTGGTAGAATGCTGCGCTGCCAATCTCTTCTGGCGCCGCGGCAACCAGATTTTTACGCCTCACCTTGGCCAGGCGGGCGTAAACGGCATTATGCGACGTTTTCTGATGGCGCAGCTGGCGGCCAGCGGCCAGGCTTGTCAGGAAATCAGCGCGCCGCGCGAAAGCGTACTTGGCGCTGATGAAGTCGTGATCTGTAATGCACTGATGCCGGTGCTGCCGGTGCTGCAAATCGATAACATTATTTTCAGTGAACGCACGCTGTACCAGCAACTTTTTACCTGTTGCCAGAAAATGGACGTAACATGAGTCGAATCAAAAAAATTATTGCGGGCGCGGCAGTTATCGCTGCCGCCGCTGCCGCGTTTAGCTACTGGCAGGCAGAGCGCCTGGCAGATACGCCGCTGACCATTCACCAGGAAACGCTCTATACGCTGCCGGCGGGTAGCGGACGCGTTGTGCTGGAAGCGCAGCTGGAGAGCCAGCATATTATTCCGCACACTATCTGGTTTGGGCCGTTGCTCAGGCTGCAGCCGGAGCTGGCGGAGTTTAAAGCGGGTACCTACCGGCTGGAACAGGGCATGACCGTACGTCAGCTGCTGCAGCTGCTGGCCAGCGGTAAAGAGGCGCAGTTTCCGCTTCGTTTTATCGAGGGCTCACGCCTCAGCGAGTGGCTGAGCGAGCTGCGCAAAGCGCCTTATCTGAAGCATACGCTGCCGGACGACAGCTTTGCCAGCGTAGCGGCGGCGCTGAAGCTGGACGCGGCACAGCTTGAAGGCAGCTTCTATCCCGACACCTATCTCTATACTGCCAATACTACGGACGTCGCGGTGCTGACGCGGGCGCATATCCGCATGAACAAGCTGGTCGATGAGGTCTGGCAGACGCGCATGGCGAATCTGCCCTACAAAGCGCCGCGGGATCTGGTGACGATGGCGTCAATCATCGAGAAAGAGACCGGCGTAAGCGAGGAGCGCGCGCGGGTAGCGTCAGTATTTATTAATCGTCTGCGGACCGGAATGAAGCTCCAGACCGATCCCACCGTTATCTACGGGATGGGTGAGCGCTATAACGGCACGCTGACGCGCAGCGATCTCGACACGCCGACCGCCTATAATACCTACAGCATCAGCGGCCTGCCGCCGGGACCGATTGCGATGCCCGGACGCGCCTCGCTGGAAGCCGCTGCGCATCCGGAAAAGAGCAGCTATCTCTATTTTGTTGCGGATGGCAAAGGCGGGCATACCTTTACCACCAACCTTGCCAGCCATAACCGGGCGGTACAGGCTTATCGTCAGGCGCTGAAGGAAAAAAATGAAGAGTAAGTTTATTGTCATTGAGGGGCTGGAAGGCGCCGGCAAAACCACCGCGCGCGAGGCGGTGGTGGAAGTTTTGCAGCAGCACGGTATCCACGACATCGTCTTTACCCGTGAGCCGGGCGGCACACCGCTGGCGGAACAGCTGCGGGTGCTGGTAAAGCAGGGTATTGAAGGTGAACAGGTTACCGACAAAGCGGAGCTGCTGATGCTCTATGCTGCCCGGGTGCAGCTGGTAGAAAACGTGATCAAGCCGGCGCTGGCGCGCGGCGCGTGGGTAGTGGGCGATCGTCACGATCTCTCTTCGCAGGCTTATCAGGGCGGCGGACGTGAAATGGATGCCGCGCTGATGACCACGCTGCGTGATGCGGTGCTGGGCGATTTTCGTCCCGACCTGACGCTCTACCTTGATGTGACGCCGGAAATCGGATTGCAGCGCGCCCGCGCGCGCGGCGCGCTGGACCGCATTGAGCAGGAGTCGCTGCGCTTTTTCGAGCGGACCCGCGCGCGCTACCTTGCGCTGGCGCAGGCGGACGCCAGCATCGTCACTGTTGATGCAACGCAGGCTATCGATGAGGTGACAACGTCACTTAAAGCTGCCCTGCATCGCTGGCTGGCCGGGCAGCGCCCATGAACTGGTATCCGTGGCTGAACCAGCCCTACCGGCAGATTATTGCCCGTCACCAGGAGGGCGCAGCGCATCATGCGCTGCTGCTGCAGGCAGCTGAAGGTATGGGGGATGACGCGCTGGTGTGGGGCGTTAGCCGCTGGCTGATGTGTCAGCGGCGGGAAGGCGCTAAAAGCTGCGGCACGTGCCACGGCTGTGAACTGATGCAGGCGCATACGCATCCGGACTGGTATCGGCTGGAAGCAGAAAAAGGAAAGGCGTCGCTGGGCGTGGATGCCGTGCGCGACGTTACGGAAAAGCTCTATCATTTTGCGCAGCAGGGCGGTGCGAAAGTGGTCTGGCTGCCGGACGCCGCGCAGCTGACGGAAGCGGCTGCCAATGCGCTGCTGAAAACGCTGGAGGAGCCACCCGCAAACTGCTGGTTCTTTCTCAGCGTGCGTGAGTCCTCCCGGTTGCTGGCTACGCTGCGCAGCCGCTGTCTCAGCTGGCCGCTAATTCCGCCGGAGGAGTCGCAGAGCCTCGCCTGGCTGGGCCGTGAAGTAACACAGCCAGAAGCGGCGCTGCGCGCTGCGCTGCGTCTGAGCGGCGGTGCGCCCGCCGCAGCGCTGGCGCTGCTGCAGCCCGCGCGCTGGCAGACGCGTCAGGCACTGTGCGATACGCTGATCGCGGTGCTGAATGATGACATTCTGCAGCTGCTGCCTGCGCTGAACAGTGATGACGTGGCCGATCGCCTCAGCTGGCTTATCTCGCTGCTGGTGGACGCCATGAAAATGCAGCAGGGTGCTGCGGCGTGGCTGAGTAATGGTGACCGGCCTGATGTGGTGACCGCGCTGGCCCGGCGGCTGAACAGCAGTGCCCTGAACAGCAGCGCACAGCAGTGGCTCGCCTGTCGTGAGCAGCTGCTGCACGTGACGTCGCTTAACCGCGAACTTATTCTGACCGACCGGCTGCTGGCGTGGAGCCGTTTACTGGCACCGCCTGTCATCAGCCCGTAATTATCTGAGAAAATTATGTTTATCGTTGATTCCCATTGCCACCTTGATGGCCTTGACTATGAAAGTCAGCACCGCGACCTGGATGACGTTATCGCCAAAGCCGCCGCGCGCGACGTAAAATTTATGCTGGCAATTGCCACCACGCTGCCAGACTACTATCGCATCAAAGCGCTGGTCGGCGAGCGACAGAATATTGCGCTGGCCTGCGGCGTTCATCCGCTGAACCAGGAGGAACCCTGGGATGTGGCGGAGTTCCGCCGCCTGGCCGCAGAGGAGCAGGTAGTGGCGCTGGGGGAAACCGGCCTCGACTACTTCTATCAGCAGGAGACCAAAGTGCAGCAGCAGGCCGCTTTTCGCGAACATATTCGCACCGGTATTGCGCTGAATAAGCCGATCATCGTGCATACCCGGGACGCCCGTGACGATACGCTGGCGATCCTGCGTGAAGAGCAGGTCGAAAAGTGCGGCGGCGTGCTGCACTGTTTTACCGAAGATCGCGCAACCGCAGCTAAGCTTCTGGATCTCGGCTTTTATATCTCCTTCTCCGGTATTCTGACGTTCCGTAATGCGGAGCAGATCCGCGATGCCGCGCGCTTTGTGCCACTGGATCGGATGCTGGTAGAGACAGATTCTCCCTATCTCGCGCCGGTGCCGCATCGCGGTAAAGAGAACCAGCCTGCATTTACCCGCGACGTGGCCGATTATATGGCGGTGCTGAAAGGGGTGGATATCGAGACCCTGGCCGCGACGACTACGGAGAATTTCTCACGCCTGTTTCACATTCCTATGACGCGTCTGGGGGCCTGAGCTTTATTTCAAACGCTGTAATTAATCCGTAATGAACTGCCTGCGTCAGGTTATTCCCGACGCAGGCAGTGTTTTATTGCGCTATTATCCGGCAGGTCAGTCAGAAAGTGCTGAAAGCTGCCGGCTCTCATTGAGGAAACGTGATAGCCGTCAAAGTAACGCGCCCCCATTTATTTTACTCTTCGTAATAAATCAAAAGACGCTCAGCGTCACCCGGCTGCGGAACCTCCCCCGCTGCCACGCGCATCGCGCAACTATGCACTCATACTCAGGAGCTTCTATGTTCAAGAACGCATTTGCGAACCTGCAGAAAGTAGGTAAATCGCTGATGTTGCCGGTATCGGTTCTGCCGATTGCCGGTATTTTGTTAGGTGTTGGTTCTGCAAACTTTAGCTGGCTGCCGGCAGTGGTCTCCCACGTCATGGCCGAGGCGGGCGGGTCCGTTTTTGCCAACATGCCGCTGATTTTTGCGATTGGTGTGGCGCTGGGCTTTACCAATAACGACGGCGTGTCAGCACTGGCGGCGGTTGTCGCTTACGGCATTATGGTTAAAACGCTGGCGGTCGTGGCGCCGCTGGTACTGCATCTGCCAGCCGCAGAGATTGAAGCGAAACATCTGGCGGACACCGGCGTACTGGGCGGGATCATTGCCGGTGCGATTGCTGCCTATATGTTTAACCGCTTTTACCGTATCAAGCTGCCGGAGTACCTCGGCTTCTTTGCCGGTAAACGCTTTGTTCCGATTATTTCCGGTCTGACCGCTATCTTTACCGGTATTGTGCTGTCGTTTATCTGGCCACCGGTGGGTACGGCAATTCAGGATTTCTCCCAGTGGGCTGCGTATCAGAACCCGGTTGTCGCTTTTGGCATCTACGGCGTGATTGAGCGTGCGCTGGTGCCTTTCGGCCTGCATCATATCTGGAACGTTCCTTTCCAGATGCAGATTGGTGAGTTCACCAATGCGGCCGGCCAGGTATTCCACGGCGATATCCCGCGTTACATGGCGGGAGACCCGACTGCCGGTAAACTCTCAGGCGGCTTCCTGTTTAAAATGTATGGTCTGCCGGCTGCTGCTATTGCTATCTGGCATTCGGCGAAGCCTGAGAACCGTGCTAAAGTTGGCGGTATCATGATCTCTGCCGCGCTGACCTCGTTCCTGACCGGTATTACCGAACCGATTGAGTTCTCTTTCATGTTCGTGGCACCGATCCTCTACGTGATCCACGCGATTCTGGCAGGTCTGGCGTTCCCTATCTGTATCCTGCTGGGTATGCGTGACGGTACCAGCTTCTCGCACGGCCTGATCGATTTTATCGTCCTGAGCGGTAACAGCAGCAAAATCTGGCTGTTCCCGATTGTTGGCATCATCTACGGCCTGGTTTACTACACCGTTTTCCGCGTGCTGATTGTAAAACTGAATCTGAAAACGCCAGGTCGTGAAGATACCGCGATTGAGCAGAGCAGCGTCACCGGCAGTGAAATGGCGGGCAAGCTGGTCAGCGCCTTTGGCGGCAAAGAGAACATCACCAATCTGGATGCCTGTATTACCCGTCTGCGCGTCAGCGTGGCCGATGTGGCAAAGGTTGATCAGGCTGAGCTGAAAAACCTGGGCGCCCGCGGCGTTGTGGTTGCCGGTTCCGGTGTACAGGCTATCTTTGGCACTAAATCAGATAATCTGAAAACGGAAATGGATGATTACATCCGCAGCATGTAACGCCTTTGCAGTAAGATTGTGCACCGTTACTGAAAACCCCCTCCCGTGAGGGGGTTTTTGTTTGTCTGCGCGACGCTGTAAAAGCAGCCAGTCAGTGAAGAAAAGCCGGGAGAAGGTTGAAAGAAGCGGATTTTCTCGCGCATACTGCCAGACTGACTCAGGTAAAAAGGAACCGCACCATGGCTGAAGAGACTATTTTCAGTAAAATCATTCGCCGTGAAATTCCGGCCGATATTATCTACCAGGATGAACTGGTCACCGCCTTTCGTGATATTGCACCCAAAGCGCCCACTCACGTGCTGATTATCCCTAATGTCCTGATCCCCACGACGAACGACGTTAAGCCTGCGCATGAACATGCGCTCGGGCGGATGATCACCGTGGCGGCGAAAATTGCCCGCGATGAAGGCATTGCTGAAGATGGCTATCGCCTGATCATGAACTGCAATCGCCACGGCGGTCAGGAAGTCTATCATATACACATGCACCTGGTGGGTGGTGAACCCCTGGGCCCGATGCTTGCTTATTAACCTCAGGCGGACCTGATATGCGTCGATGGCTGAGCGGCCTGCTATTATTGACTCTGGCAGGCTGCAGTAGTGATAAACCGATGATTAATACCTCGCAATCGCTGGTGATGGAGTCATCCGTGCTGTCAGCGGGGATTATTACTGACGAGCCACAGCTTACCAGCCGCGACGGTCAGCTGCAGGCGGCCAGCACGCTGCAGAATCTGCGTGAAGCGCCTGTTACGGTTCATTATCGTTTCTACTGGTATGACGATAAGGGACTGGAAATTGAGCCGCAGGAGCCGGCACAGACGCAAACTGTTCCCGCACACGGCAGCGTGATGGTGGCTTCGCAAATGGGCAATCTTACCGCCAGCAAAGTGCGGCTTTATCTTTATCTCTAAGGAGTAACCCCGTGATCCGCAGTGTTCAACGTTCTGGCGCGCTACTGTTTGCGCTGATGCTTACCGGCTGTGTGGTAAAACAGCAGACGCCGGCGCCGGTCGAACCGACGCAGCCGACGACCCCGGTTCAGCCGGAACCGCAGCCGGAGCCGCAACCCGTGCCGCCGCCACAAAATGTGCCGCAGCCGCCTAAGCTAAAGACCATTAACTGGAGCGCCAGCGTCTCACCGCTGGTGGCCAATATGGTGCAGTCTGCCGGGGTGAATCCGGGCAGCGTGCTGCTGGTCGATCGCCTTAAAAACAGCACCAACGGCGCGCTGCAGACCGAAAAAGCCACCAGTGCCATTCAGAGCGCGCTGGCGAACAACGGCAAGTTTACCCTGGTATCTGATGATCAGCTGAATCAGGCTCGCCAGACGCTGGGCCTCTCACCGGAAGATAGTCTGAACTCGCGCAGCAAAGCGATTGGACTGGCGCGCATCGTAAACGCGCAGTATGTGCTTTACAGCAATGCGAAAGGCGAGGTGAAGTCACCCACGCTGCAGATGCAGCTGATGCTGGTGCAGACCGGCGAAATCATCTGGTCAGGTAATGGTGCAACACAACCCTGATCCCGCACTGGTTGACCTGGTGCAGCAACAGTGGCCGACGGCACCCGCCGCCGGCTATTTTTTCGCGCTGCCGGGTCTGAGCGGCAACAGTTTTCAGATTGCGGGCGGGCAGGAGACGCTGCTGGCCCGGCGCACGCCTCTGCAGCCGATTCCTTTTGTTAACCGGCAGCGCGAATACCGTATTTTACGCCAGCTGCGTAACGCCGGCCTGGGGCCGGAGCCGCTCAGCTGGCGCTCCCCGTGGCTGCTACAGCGCTGGCTGCCGGGTGAGGCGCTGACGCCTGCCGCCTTTGACGCACAGCGCAGCGCAATAGTGGCGCTGGTAAGCACGCTGCACCGGCAGCCGCTGACCGGCTATCCCCTGCGGCTGCTGCCGCTGTTGCAGCTCTACTGGCAGCGCTGCCGCCAGCGGCACTGGCGCTGGCTGGCGCGCCTGCAGCGGCTGCAGCGACAGGGGGAACCGCGCCCGCTGCGCCTTGCGCCGCTGCATATGGATGTCCATCCGGGCAATGTGATCGCGACGCCAGCCGGGCTGAGGCTGATTGACTGGGAGTATGCAGCCGATGGCGACGTGGCGCTGGAGCTGGCTGCCATCTGTGCATGGGCGCCGGCGCAGGCAGCGGCGTGGACAGAAGAGTATGCCGCACGGACGCACATGGATGCGGCCGTGCTGGCGCGTCAGATCGCGCGCTGGCAGCCGTGGCTGCAGCTGCTGATGGCGAGCTGGTATCAGCTGCGCGCCGAGCAGAGCGGCGAGGCAACTTTACAGCAGCTGGCGCAGACCAGCTGGCAGGATATTTAATTCAGGAACTGAGCTATGACAATCAATGCACCCGGCCCGCTGATGCTGGACGTGGCGGGCTATACGCTGGACGCAGAAGAGCGCGAGATATTGCAGCACCCGCTGGTGGGCGGACTTATTCTGTTTACGCGCAACTTTCATGACGTTGCTCAGCTCCGCGAGCTGGTGCGTCAGATCCGCGCCGCTTCCCGTAACCGGCTGGTGGTGGCGGTGGATCAGGAAGGCGGGCGCGTGCAGCGTTTCCGCGAAGGCTTCACGCAGCTGCCGGCAATGCAGTCCTTTGCTGCCCTGCACGATTTGACTGCGGCAGGCGAGCTGGCGCAGCAGGCGGGCTGGCAGATGGCGGCGGAGATCACCGGGCTCGATATCGATATCAGCTTTGCACCGGTGCTCGATATCGGCCACATCAGCGCCGCAATCGGCGATCGGGCGTTTCATGCCGATCCGGCCATTGCGCTGCAGATCGCGCGGCGCTTTATTAACGGCATGCGCGAAGCCGGTATGAAAACCACCGGTAAACATTTTCCCGGCCACGGCGCGGTCAGCGCGGATTCGCATAAAGAGACACCGCGTGATACGCGCGACGCCGCCACGCTGCGCCAGCACGATATGGCTATTTTTCAGCAGCTCATCAGTGAAGAGCTGCTGGATGCGGTGATGCCGGCCCACGTTATCTACACCCAGGTCGATCCGCTGCCCGCCAGCGGCTCGCCTTACTGGCTGCAGCAAGTGCTGCGTCAGGAGCTCGCCTTTGACGGCGTGATCTTCTCCGACGATCTCTCAATGGAGGGCGCCGCCGTGATGGGCAGCTACGCCGAACGGGCGCAGCAGTCGCTGGATGCCGGTTGCGATATGATTCTGGTCTGCAACCAGCGGGCGGGCGCCATTAGCGTGCTGGATAATCTGCAGGCGGGTCCGGCAGAACGTATTGCACGGCTCTGGCATCGCGGGCAGCATACGCTGGATGAGCTGCAGAGCAGCGCGCGCTGGCGGCAGAATCAGCGTCAGCTCAGCGATCTGCAGGCGCGCTGGCTGGCGCATAACGCACAGCAGTAAGCGTTGCGAAGCGCCGCGTTCCCTGGGGGAATGCGGCGTTTGTCGTGTGATGCTATTCACAAAACGTGTAACATTCTGATAATCCCCGCGAAAGATTGATCTGCATCAATTTCCTTATGATCTGGTTAGACCGGCGTGATATTCTGCCCTCAGCGCGCGATTAAACATCGCCAACCCTATGTTTATTAAGGTTTTATTTAACCATTAATTAACTTTTGGTTTACAACTTTGAGGGGGTCTGCATTGACTACAACCATGGAAAAGATCGTCATTATTGGCGGAGGCGCCGGTGGCCTGGAGCTGGCAACGCAGCTGGGGCATAAGCTGGGGCGCAGCAAAAAAGCGGAGATTATTCTGGTTGACCGCAACCACAGTCATCTCTGGAAACCGCTGCTGCATGAGGTGGCGACCGGCTCTATGGATGAGGGCATTGACGCGCTGAGCTATCTGGCTCACGCCCGTAACCACGGTTTTCAGTTTCAGCTGGGATCGCTGACGCAGATCCATCGCGATCGCAAAACCATTGAGCTGGCGGAAATCCGCGACGCTCAGGGCGAGATTCTGGTGCCGCAGCGTGAGCTGGCGTGGGACCGTCTGGTAGTGGCGCTGGGCAGTACGTCCAACGATTTCGGCACCCCGGGCGTAAAAGATCACTGCATCTTCCTCGACAATCCGCATCAGGCGCGTCGTTTCCATAATGAGATGCTGAATCAGTTCCTGCGTTTTTCTGCCAGCGAAGGCGAATTGCAGAAAGTGAATATCGCCATTGTTGGCGGCGGCGCCACCGGCGTGGAGCTCTCCGCTGAACTCTACAATGCGGTGAAGCAGCTGCACAGCTACGGCTACAAAGGTCTCGACAGCAGCGCGCTCAACGTCACGCTGGTGGAAGCGGGTGAGCGCATTCTGCCTGCGCTGCCACCGCGCATCTCTGCGGCGGCCCATCAGGAGCTGACCAAACTGGGCGTACGCGTTCTGACGCAGACCATGGTGACCAGCGCCGATGCGAAAGGGCTTAACACCAAAGAGGGTGAGTATATTGCTGCCGATCTGATGGTGTGGGCAGCAGGCATCAAAGCGCCTGACTTTATGAAAGAGATCGGCGGCCTGGAGACCAACCGCATTAACCAGCTGGTGGTTAAAGAGACGCTGCAGACCACGCGCGATGAAAATATCTACGCGCTCGGCGACTGCGCCTCCTGTGCGCTGCCAGGTGGCGGCTTCGTGCCGCCGCGCGCGCAGTCGGCGCATCAGATGGCGTCACGGGTGCTGGATAACATCCTCGCACAGCGTAAAGGCAAGCCGCTGAAAGCGTACGTTTATAAAGATCACGGCTCGCTGGTTTCGCTGTCGCGCTTTACCACCGTGGGCAGTCTGATGGGTAACCTGATGCGCGGCTCAATGATGGTGGAAGGGCGCATTGCGCGCTTTGTCTACATCTCTCTGTATCGTATGCACCAGATTGCGCTCCATGGATACTTCAAGACCGGCCTGATGATGCTGGTTGGCAGTCTGAACCGCGTACTGCGTCCGCGACTTAAACTGCACTAATCAATAGCGGGCGACACAGTGTCGCCCGCTCCCGTTTTGCCCGCAATAAGCTGCTGATAATCATCAGTTCACCGCAACATTACCCGCCCCGAATCCGCGGCTCGGAACTCTCCTAAAAGCTGGCCCTGCTGCGCTTACGCTGCGTTTCCTCCATTAATCTGATGTTGCAATTCCGGACCATCTGCAAAACTTATCTTCAGGAACACGGCGCGGCGCGCACGCCGGTTATGCCTCCGCTACAGCCTGTAGCGACGGGAATGCGCGGTAACACTGTCAGGAGGATATTCCTGTGAATAAATCAATGCTTGCGGGTATCGGAATCGGCGTAGCAGCAGCGCTGGGCGTGGCGGCGGTCGCCAGCATGAACGTGTTTGATCGCGGTCCGCAATTTGCTCAGGTGCTGTCAGCCACCCCGATTAAAGAGAGTATCAAACAGCCGCGTCAGGAGTGCCGTAACGTTACGCTGACGCACCGTCGTCCGGTACAGGATGAGAACCGCATTGCCGGTTCGGTGCTGGGTGCCGTCGCGGGCGGCGTGCTGGGTCATCAGTTCGGCGGCGGTCGCGGTCGCGATGTGGCTACCGTAGCGGGTGCGCTGGCCGGCGGCTACGGCGGTAATCAGGTGCAGGGCGCTCTGCAGGAGCGGGACACCTACACCACCAGCGAACAGCGCTGCAGAACGGTATACAGTAAACAGGAAAAGATGCTGGGTTATGATGTGACCTATAAAATAGGCGACCAGCAGGGCAAAATCCGTATGGAGAATGACCCTGGCACCCGCATCCCGCTTGATCGCAACGGTCAGCTCATCCTGAATTCGAATCAGGCCTGATTGGGCAAAGCTATTTCACAGCAAACCAGATAAAAAAAGCGCCGTAAGGCGCTTTTTTCTTTTGCATCAGCCCGCCGGCAGCCGGTGCTTTGCCAGTTCGGTGATAAACTCCTGAACCCACTCCATGCGCAGCTTGCGTTCAGCCAGATCGCGCGTGAAGCGCAGCCGCGTCGGGCCATCCAGCTTCCACTGTGCCGGATCTTTCTGCAGCAGGCTAATCAGCCAGCCGGGATCGATCTGGTTCTGCGGGGCAAACTCAAAGAAGCCGCCTTTGTCACTGGCTTCAATTTTGCGCACGCCCAGCTCGCGCGCGGCCAGGCGCAGCGCGGCGATATCCAGCAGATTGCGCGCGGCGTCAGGCAGTTTGCCAAAGCGGTCAATCATCTCTACCCGCAGTTCAGCCAGATCCTGCTCGTCGGCGGCGCTGGCAACCCGTTTATAGAGTGAAAGACGGGTGCTGACATCGGGAATAAAATCGTCGGGCAGCAGCGCCGGCATCCGCAGTTCAATCTCGGTCTGATTGCTGGTGAGATCTTCCAGTGACGGCTCGCGTCCCGCTTTCAGGGCATCCACCGCATTTTCCAGCAGCTCCATATAGAGCGTAAAGCCGATGCTCTCCATCTGACCGCTCTGATCCTCGCCCAGCAGCTCACCGGCGCCGCGGATTTCAAGATCGTGCGTCGCCAGCGCAAAGCCGGCGCCTAAATCTTCCAGCGAGGCGATCGCCTCCAGCCGCTTCTGGGCATCGGTGGTCATCGCTTTCGGGTGCGGTGTCAGCAGCCAGGCGTAGGCCTGGTGGTGCGAGCGGCCAACGCGCCCGCGCAGCTGGTGCAGCTGCGCCAGACCAAAGTGATCGGCACGTTCAATGATGATGGTGTTGGCGCTGGGTACATCGATACCGGTTTCAATGATGGTGGTACAGACCAGTACATTAAAACGCTGATGATGGAAATCGTTCATTACCCGCTCCAGATCGCGCTCGCGCATCTGGCCGTGACCAATCGCGATACGCGCTTCCGGCACCAGATCCGCCAGCCGCTGCGCCGCTTTCTCAATGTTTTCCACGTCGTTATAGAGGTAGTAAACCTGACCACCGCGCAGCACCTCGCGCAGAATCGCTTCGCGCACCACCAGGCTGTCATATTCGCGCACAAAGGTTTTCACCGCCAGGCGACGGGCAGGCGGCGTGGCGATAATCGACAGATCGCGCATGCCGCTCATCGCCATATTCAGCGTACGCGGAATAGGCGTAGCGGTCAGCGTCAGGATATCGACGTCGGCGCGCATCGCCTTGATGCGCTCTTTGTGCCGCACGCCAAAGCGGTGCTCTTCATCCACAATCAGCAGCCCGAGGTCGCGCCATTTGAGATCGCTCATCAGCAGTTTATGCGTGCCGATCAGAATATCGATTTTGCCTTCGCTCGCCTGCTCCAGCACCTGTGCCTGCTCTTTCGCGCTGCGGAAGCGTGACAGCATCTCGATACGCACCGGCCAGTTGGCAAAGCGATCGCGGAAGTTGTCATAGTGCTGCTGCGCCAGCAGGGTGGTGGGAACCAGTACCGCCACCTGCTTGGTGTTCTCCACGGCCAGAAACGCCGCGCGCATCGCCACTTCCGTTTTACCAAAGCCCACGTCGCCACACACCAGGCGATCCATGGCCAGCGGCTGGCACATATCACTCAGCACGGCGTTAATTGCCTGCGCCTGGTCCGGCGTGGTTTCAAACGGGAAGCCCTCGCAGAACAGCCGGTACTGCTCGCGATCGTGCTTAAAGGCGTAGCCGCTTTTCGCAGCACGCTGGGCGTAGATATCCAGCAGCTCCGCCGCCACGTCGCGTACCTTTTCCGCCGCTTTCTGCCGCGCGCGTGACCAGGCGTCGCTGCCCAGCTTGTGCAGCGGCGCATTTTCATCGGCGCCACCGGCGTAGCGGCTGATCAGATGCAGTGAGGAGACCGGTACATAAAGCTTGGCGTCGCCGGCGTAGGAGAGCATCAGGTACTCCGCCACAATCCCGCCAGCCTCCAGTGTGGTGAGTCCGATATAACGTCCGACGCCGTGCTCCAGATGCACCACCGGCTGCCCCGGATGCAGCTCCGCCAGGTTGCGGATCAGCACGTCCGGATTGATGGTGCGGCGATTATCCTGCCGGCGACGGCTGACGCGCTCGCCCAGCAGATCGCTTTCACAGATCAGCGCGCGATCGCGCAGCGTATCGATAAAGCCACGCTCGCTGGCGCCAATCATCAGGCTGTAAGGCTGAGCCGCCGCTTCGCTGAAGTGTTCAACCGGCTGAGGGCGGAGCTTAATGCGCGCCAGCAGCTCCTGCAGGCTTTCCCGGCGGCCTTCGCTCTCTACCGAGAAAATCACCTGGCCGCTGAACTGCTCCAGAAACTGGCGCAGCAGGTCGAGTGGGGCTTTCGCCTGGGCCTGCACGGTAAGCTCCGGCAGCGGTTCATAGGCCAGGTTGGTATTGGCGGCTTTTTCCGGCAGCGTTTCTGCCGTGAGCTGCATGCGCGGCCAGGCTTTCAGTTCGCTGAGCAGCGCATCGGGCCGCAGCCAGAGCGTGGCCGGCTCCAGCAGCGGGCGCATCGGGTCGATGCGCCGGTTTTCAAAGCGGGCGTGCGCATCCTGCCAGAAGCGATCCGCGCTGCCAGGCAGATCGCCGCAGTTCAGCACCAGCGTGCTGGCGGGCAGGTAGCTGAACAGCGTGGGCAGCGGCTGCTCAAAAAACAGCGGCTGCCAGTATTCGATGCCGGAGGGCAGCGTGCCTTTACTGACCTGCTGATAGATATGCTCCGGCTCGCGGCGCACGTCGAAAATCTCGCGCCAGCGGGTGCGAAACAGCTCAATCGCCGCTTTATCAGTGGGAAATTCGTGCGCCGGCAGGAGATTAATCGCATCCACTGACTCCAGCGTGCGCTGGCTGTCGACGTCGAACAGGCGCAGGCTGTCAATTTCATCATCAAAAAAGTCGATGCGATAGGGCTGGTCGCTGCCCATCGGGAAGAGATCGAGCAGGGCACCGCGCGTGGCGTATTCGCCATGCTCCATCACCTGATCGACGTGGCGGTAACCCGCCTGTTCCAGCTGATCGCGCAGCGCGTCGCGGGACAGTTTTTGTCCCTGCTGCATCACCAGCGCGTGCCCGTGCAGGAAGCTGTGCGGGCAGACGCGCTGCATCAGCGTATTGACCGGCAGAATCAGCATGCCGCGAGCCAGCATCGGCAGCTGGTAAAGCGTAGAGAGGCGCGCTGAAATAATATCCTGATGGGGCGAAAAGCTGTCGTAGGGCAGCGTTTCCCAGTCCGGCAGATTAATCACCGGCAGGTCGGTAAACTGACGGATCTCCTCCTGCAGCCGCAGCGCGGACTGCATATCCGGGGTGATCATCAACACCGGACCCTGATGGCGTTCGGTGATACTGGCGCACTCAACCGCCTGCGCGGCGCCGACCAGCTGGCCGAGCTGACGATGGTCTCCTGCTTTGGCAGGCAGGGTATAACGATGCTGTTCCGACATAGGGTCTCGACGTGCTCTCCTTGTATTTCAGGGCGTCATCATTCCATAAACCGCCCTGATGATCATCTCTCCATTGTGCCCGCAGGCAGGCCGGAAGGGAGCGACAGCGACTCCGCGCTATCAGCCTGACAGATATAATAGTCCCGATATGCCAGTGATGGTATGCGCGCGCCGCCAGCGGCAACCGTTCGTACAGCTTTTATCCGGCCGCACGGCGGGGCAGAACCGTTGCGGCGAAAGAAATCTCTCCTGTGGCGCGGCAGGGACGCATTTTGATGCAACTTCGCTCATCACTCAGTGGGTTAGAGGTTTCATAAAGCAGGCGGCTCCATTATCATCCCTCTACCTTATTATCAGGCAATGGCCAGAACGAAACTCATGTATCAACCAGTTGCGCTATTTATCGGTTTACGCTACATGCGTGGACGGGCTTCAGACCGCTTCGGTCGCTTCGTCTCCTGGCTCTCAACTATCGGTATTACCCTGGGCGTAATGGCGCTGGTGACCGTGCTGTCGGTGATGAACGGCTTTGAGCGTGAGCTGGAGGGGAATATCCTGGGGCTGATGCCGCAGGCGCTCATTACCAGTGACAAAGGCAGTATCGATCCGCAGCAGCTGCCGGCTGACAGCCTGAAGCTGCAGGGCGTCACGCGCGTTGCTCCCCTGACCACGGCCGATGTGGTGCTGCAGAGTGCGCACAACGTCTCGGTCGGCGTGATGCTGGGGGTTAATCCGGACGAACCCGATCCGCTCACGCCTTACCTGGTTAACACGCAGCAGCAGGTGCTGCAGGCGGGCAAATATAATGTGATCCTCGGTGAGCAGCTCGCCGCACAGCTCGGCGTGAAGCGGGGCGACGCGCTGCGTCTGATGGTGCCTTCGGTCAGCCAGTTTACGCCGGTCGGGCGCCTGCCCAGCCAGCGCATCTTTACCGTTGCCGGAACTTACGCGGCAAATAGTGAGGTAGATGGTTACCAGATCCTCGTTAATCAGCAGGATGCATCGCGCGTTATGCGCTATCCGGCAGGCAGCATCACCGGCTGGCGGCTCTGGCTGGAAAAGCCGCTGAGCGTGGATACGCTGAGTACCCAGCCGCTGCCGCAGGGCACGGTGTGGAAAGACTGGCGCGAGCGCAAAGGCGATCTTTTCCAGGCCGTACGCATGGAAAAAAATATGATGGGGCTGCTGCTGAGTCTGATTATCGCCGTAGCGGCGTTCAATATCATCACCTCGCTGGGTCTGCTGATTATGGAGAAGCAGGGCGAAGTGGCGATTCTGCAGACGCAGGGCTTAACCCGGCGGCAGATTGTCGCGGTCTTTATGGTGCAGGGCGCGAGTGCCGGTATTATTGGCGCGCTGCTGGGTGCGCTGCTTGGCGTGCTGCTTGCCAGCCAGCTGAACACGCTGATGCCGGTCATCGGCCTGTTTCTCGATGGCGCGGCGCTGCCTGTGGACATCAATCCCTGGCAGGTGGTGATGATCGCCCTGATTTCAATGACGGTTGCGCTGCTCTCAACCCTTTACCCCTCCTGGCGCGCTGCCGCCGTTCAACCCGCTGAGGCTTTACGTTATGAGTAATACCCCTTTGTTGCAGTGTCGCGACCTGTGCAAACGCTATCAGGAAGGCAGCGTGCAGACCGACGTGCTGCGCAACGTGGCTTTCAGCCTGCAGCCCGGCGAGCTGGCGGCGATTGTCGGCAGCTCCGGCTCTGGTAAAAGTACGCTCCTGCATCTGCTGGGCGGGCTGGATGCGCCGACCTCGGGCGACGTGGTGTTTGATGGCCGCTCGCTTAATGGCATGAGCGCCGCCGCAAAAGCGGAGCTGCGCAACCGCGAACTGGGCTTTATCTATCAGTTCCATCACCTGCTGCCTGACTTCAGCGCGCTGGAGAACGTGGCGATGCCGCTGCTGATTGGCAAAACCGCCAAAGCGGAAGCTGAGAGTCGCGCCCGCGAAATGCTGGCGGCGGTCGGGCTGGAGAAGCGCGCCGCGCATCGTCCTTCTGAGCTCTCAGGCGGCGAGCGTCAGCGCGTGGCGATTGCCCGGGCGCTGGTTAACCGTCCACGTCTGGTGATGGCGGATGAGCCCACCGGCAATCTCGATGCGCGCAACGCCGACGCGATATTTGAACTGCTGGGCGAGCTTAACGTGCGTCAGGGCACGGCGTTTCTGGTGGTGACTCACGATCTGCAGCTGGCAAAACGGCTGACGCGGCAGATGGAGATGCGTGACGGACAGCTGAGCGATCGCCTGACGCTGGGAGCAGAGGCATGACCTCTTCACTCTCGCTGTTGCTGGGGCTGCGTTTCAGCCGGGGCCGGCGGCGCGGCGGCATGGTATCGCTGATTTCAGTGATCTCCACCGTGGGAATTGCGCTGGGCGTGGCGGTACTGATCATCGGCCTCAGCGCCATGAACGGTTTTGAGCGTGAGCTGAATAACCGCATTCTGGCTGTCGTTCCGCATGGTGAAATTGAGCCGGTCGAAGGGCCGCTGCGCGACTGGCAATCTCTGATCGCCCCGATGGAGCAGGTGCCCGGCATCGCGGCGGCGGCCCCCTACGTTAATTTTACCGGATTGATTGAGAGCGGCGCCAGGCTACAGGCGCTGCAGGTCAAAGGGGTTGATCCGCAGCAGGAGTCGCGTCTCAGCGCACTGCCGCAGTTTGTCGCCGGCGACGCCTGGGCACAGTTTGCCGCCGGCAGGCAGCAGATTATTTTGGGCGGCGGTATCGCCAAATCACTGAACGTGAAGCAGGGCAGCTGGATCACCATCATGATCCCTAACAGCAGCGCGGATAATAAGCTGCAGCAGCCAAAGCGCATCCGGCTGCAGGTCAGCGGTATTCTTCAGCTGAGCGGCATGCTCGATCACAGCCTGGCGCTGGTTCCGCTGGCGGATGCGCAGCGCTATCTGGGCCTGGGCGACAGCGTCAGCGGTATCGCACTGAAGATGAGCGATCCGTTTCAGGCGCAAAAGCTGGTGCGCACGGCCGGTGAGGTAGCCCACGCCTATGTTTATATCAAAAGCTGGATTGGCACCTACGGCTATATGTATCGCGATATCCAGATGATCCGCGCCATTATGTATCTGGCGATGGTGCTGGTGATTGGCGTCGCCTGTTTCAATATCGTTTCCACGCTGGTGATGGCAGTTAAAGATAAGAGCGCAGACATTGCCGTACTGCGTACCCTGGGGGCGAAAGATGGGCTTATCCGCGCTATCTTTATCTGGTACGGGCTGCTGGCGGGCCTGCTGGGCAGCGTCAGCGGCGTTGTCACCGGTGTGCTGGTGGCGCTGAACCTGACGCCGGTGATGCGCGGCATCGAACATCTGACCGGGCATACGCTGCTGGCAGGCGATATCTATTTTATCGACTTTCTGCCGTCGGAACTGCACTGGCTGGATGTTGTCATTGTACTGGTAACCGCTATCGTGCTGAGCCTGATCGCCAGCTGGTACCCGGCGCGACGCGCCAGCCGCCTCGATCCGGCCCGCGTGCTGAGCGGTCAGTAACCGCCCTGACGCAGCCGCTCCGGCGGCTGCGTCCGGTTTCAGCGCCTGCGTACGGCGGTGTCGCCACGCAGTCGCTATTACCGGGACAGCATTGCCCACTACAACACCCGAAACACGGCGTACTGCGCCGCAGATCAAGGAGTTTTTATGCGCATACAGCGCCGCCGCCTGAGGCTCGCCCGCGACCGGAAAAACCGCCGTAAAGTGCATCAGCGCTTTCGCCAGCGCATCTTTGAGCGCGATCGCAGCGCTGAACTCGCCGCGCATCCGCTGCCGCGCGTGGTGGTACTGACCGGCGCCGGCATCTCTGCTGAATCGGGCATTCGTACTTTTCGCGCCTCCGACGGCCTGTGGGAAGAACATCGTATTGAAGATGTTGCTACGCCGGAGGGCTTTCGCCGCGATCCGGCGCTGGTGCAGCGCTTTTATAATATCCGCCGCCAGCAGCTGCAGCAGCCGGAGATCCAGCCTAACGCCGCACATCTGGCGCTGGCAGAGCTGGAACAGGCGCTGGGCGATAACTTTCTGCTGGTCACACAGAACATCGATAATCTGCACGAGCGTGCCGGCAGCCAGCGCGTGCTGCATATGCATGGCGAACTGCTGAAAGTGCGCTGTGAGGAGAGTGGCCAGGTGGTGGCGTGGCATCGCGACGTGACCGCCGACGATCGCTGCACCTGCTGCCAGTTTCCGGCGCGGCTGCGGCCGCACGTGGTGTGGTTCGGCGAAATGCCGCTCGGCATGGAAGAGATCTATGAGGCGATGCAGCAGGTGGATCTGTTTATCGCCATCGGCACCTCAGGCCATGTCTATCCTGCCGCCGGATTTGTACATGAAGCCACGCTGCAGGGCGCGCATACGGTTGAGCTGAACCTGGAGCCAAGTCAGGTGGGCAATGAGTTTGCCGAAGGAAAATATGGCCTGGCGAGCGAAGAGGTACCGGCGTTTGTGCAGCGCCTGCTGCAGAGCCTGGAGCACTAAACCGGGCGCCTGTGCGGCGCCCGTTACGCCTTTCAGCGGCCCGCTTTCAGCTGCTGAAACAGCGTTTCATACTGTATGCTGGCGGCTCCGACATCATTCTGCCACTCGCCTTTTCTGATGACGTCAGCAGGCGGATAGAGTGACGGATCCTGCGCAACGGCCGCAGGCAGCAGCTTTTTTGCCGCCAGATTTGGCGTCGGGTAACCGATGGTTTCCGCCACCTGAGCTGCCACATCGGGGCGCAGCAGGAAGTTAATCAGCTTCAGCGCCCCCTCCCGGTTTTTCGCATTGGCCGGGATCGCCAGGTTATCCATCCAGAAAATGCCGCCTTCTTCCGGCCAGACAATGCTCAGCGGCGTGCCCGCCTGACGCGCCACGTAAGCGGAGCCGTTCCAGATCATACCGACGTTGACTTCGCCCTCCATAAACGGGTTGCCCGGATTATCGGAGTTAAACGCCAGCACGTTCGGCATCAGCTTTTTCAGCTCTTCTGACGCGGCAGCGATCTGCGCCGGGTCCTGCGTGTTGCCGGAATAACCGAGCTTGCGCAGCGCCACCTGGAACACTTCGCGCGCATCGTCCGTCAGCAGCAGACTCTGCTTATATTCCGGCTTCCAGAGGTCGGCCCAGCGGGTGATCGTTTTAGGATCGATCTCATCGCTGTTGACACCGATAGCGGTCGCGCCCCAGATATAGGGAATGGAGTAGTCGTTATCGGGATCGAACGGCTTGTTGAGCAGGTCGGGATCGAGATTCTTAAAGTTGCTCAGCTGCGATTTATCGATCTTCTGCAGCATCCCCTCATTGCGCATTTTGGCGACAAAATAGGTCGAAGGCACCACCAGATCGTAAGCGCCATCTTTCCAGGTTTTCAGCTTGGCGTACATGCTCTCATTGGATTCATAGGTGGAGTAGATCACTTTGATCCCGGTCTCTTTGGTAAACTGCTCCAGCAGACCCGGCGGCACATACTCTGTCCAGTTATAGAAGTAGAGCGTTTTATTGTCAGCCTGCGCGCTCTGCATATACAGCGCCATCGCTCCCGCTATCAGCCAGCAAGCGTGTTTTTTCATGGGGTATCCTCTATTGGGTTTTATCACGGAGCAGTAGCTGACTGATCGCCACCAGCAGCAGCGACAGCAGCAGCAGGATCGTCGCCAGCGCGTTCACCTCGGGTGAAACACCAACTTTCACCATGGAGTAGATCTTCAGCGGCAGGATTTCGAAACCCGGCCCGGTAACGAATGATGAGACCACCACATCATCCATAGAGAGGGTAAAACTCAGCAGCCAGCCCGCTGCCACGGCCGGCATCGCCAGCGGCAGCAGAATTTTACGCAGAATCGTCACTTCACTGGCACCGAGATCTTTTGCCGCCTCCAGCATGCGCACATCAAACCCTTTCAGCCGCGAGTAAACGGTGATCACCACAAAAGGCAGGCAGAAGGTGATATGCGAAAACAGCAGCGACCAGAAGCCGAGCGAGATCCCCAGCAGCATAAACAGCACCAGCAGGGAGATCGCCATAACAATATCCGGCGACATCATCACCACAAACAGCATCCCGCTGACAAAGGGTTTACCGCGAAAACGGTAACGGTAGAGCGCGACGGCCGTAAGCGCGCCAATCAGCGTGGCGCAGGTTGCGGAGATCACACCCATGATAAGTGAGTGCTGCGCTGCCTGAATCAGACTGTCGTTGTTCAGCAGCAGCTGATACCAGCGCGTGCTGAATCCCTGCCAGTTAATGCCAAAGCGCGAGGCGTTGAAGGAGTTCACGATCAGGATAATCATCGGAATATAGAACCAGGCATAGATTGCGGCCATAAAGCCGCCGCGTAGCAGACGCGCTATCATGAGAGATCCATACGGTTATTCAGCAGCCGCGCCGCCCGCCAGTAAAACAGCAGCATAATGCCCATCAGCAGCGTCATCACCACGCTGGTGGCTGCGCCAGAGGGCCAGTCGCGAATGTTCAGGAACTGGCTTTTGATAATATTTCCGATCAGCAGATTTCTGGCGCCGCCCATAAGGTCGGCAACGTAAAACATGCCCATCGCCGGGATAAATACCAGCAGGGAGCCCGCGACAATGCCGGGCAGAGTCAGCGGCAGAATAATGCGTACAAACGTCTGCAGCTTACTGGCACCGAGATCGCGCGCCGCTTCAAGATACGATCGGTCAAGCTTCTCCAGGCTGGAGTAAAGCGGCAGTACCATAAACGGCAGCAGGATATAGATTAACCCCAGAATCACCGCTTCAGAGGTGAACATGATGCGAAAGGGCTTATCTGTTACGCCGAGCCAGAGCAGAAAGTCGTTCAGCCAGCCGCGGGTGCTGAGAAAGATCTTCAGCCCATAGATGCGGATCAGCGAGTTGGTCCAGAAGGGGACAATCAGCAAAAACAGCATCAGCGGACGCAGCCGCGGCGAGAGGCGGGTCAGGCACCAGGCAAACGGATAGCCCAGCAGCAGACAGCACAGGGTGGCGATAAACGCCATATTCAGTGAATGCAGCAGCACGCTGGCATAGAGCGGGTCGAGCAGGCGGCGGTAGTTATCAAAGGTCAGTACCATGCTGACAAAGTGCGCATCATCGCGCGTCAGAAAGCTGGTGACGATAATCATCAGATTGGGCAGCAGCACAAACAGCGTCAGCCAGCTGACAATCAGGGCAACAATCGCTTTCTGCAGACGATTACGCATCAGTTTCATAGGGCAGTACCACCTCCCAGTCCGGCACCCAGCGGATGGCCATTTTTTGATTCAGCGAGTGGTCAAAATCGGGGTCATCTTCGTTGAAGAATTCACTGACCGTCAGCAGCTTGCCGTTCTCCAGCTCCACCGAGGACTCCAGGGTCATGCCTTTATAGCTGCGGTCGCGAACAAAACCGGTCAGATACTCGCTGCGGCTGTCATGAGCAATCTCTTCAACGCGCAGATCTTCCGGGCGCAGCAGCACGTGCAGTTTATCACCGGGCGCTACCGGAAACGGGCAGTGCAGATCGCAGGCGATGCCTTCAACGCGCGCGCGGATGGTGGGCGCGCGGTCGCACGCGATCACCTCGGCGTCAAAGACGTTGATTTCACCGATAAAACGCGCCACAAACAGGTTGCCCGGCTCTTCATAAATTTCACGCGGCGTGCCATCCTGCTCAATGCGACCGTCGCGCATCACCACGATACGATCTGACATAGAGAGCGCCTCTTCCTGATCGTGGGTGACAAAAACAAAGGTGATGCCCAGTTTGCGCTGCAGCGCTTTCAGCTCGTTCTGCATCTGACGACGCAGCTTATAATCCAGCGCCGAGAGAGACTCATCCAGCAGCAGGACTTTTGGCTGGTTAACCACGGCGCGGGCGATAGCGACCCGCTGCTGCTGTCCCCCTGAAAGCTGATGCGGGCGCCGGTCGGCGAAACTCTCCAGCTGCACCATGGCCAGCGCTTCATTAACGCGCTGAACGATCTCACCGGCGGGGCGCTTCTGCATGCGCAGACCGAATGCGACGTTCTCAAACACGGACATATGCGGAAACAGCGCGTAGCTCTGAAACACAGTATTGATATGACGCTGCTCAGCGGGCGTATCGGTAATATCGCTGCCATCCAGCGTGATGCGGCCGCTGTCGGTGGTTTCCAGTCCGGCAAGCAGGCGCAGAATGGTGGTTTTCCCGCAGCCTGACGGGCCCAGCAGAGTAATAAACTCTCCGTGTCCGATATGCAGGTTGAAATCAGAGATGATGGTTTTCCCATCGAAAGCTTTACTGATGCCAGAAAGCGTAACCAGCGCCTGTTGTGCGCATGTTTGCGTCATTTTAGTCACTCAGTCTGAAGGGATCAGGATAGCGGCTCGCTGCCGGCGACAGCGAGCCGTAGTGAAGGCGGGATAATACCTGAAAATTTATCTAATGCCATAATTTACCGCTGAATTACCTGGAAAAGAGGGCAAACTACTGAACTGTGCGTGACAGGCCAGCCGGCAATAATTTACCTGGTACACGCTATGGCAGGCAGGCTAACCTAAAGAAGAGTGATATCGCGCAACACGGCGGGCAGCTGCCGCCGCAATAATAACACCGGCTTAAACAGGGGGATAACGGATGGAACAGTTACTGGAACGCTTTCTGCGCTACGTAGCGATAGAGACGCAGGCTAAACCGCAGGCGCGGCAGGTGCCGAGCAGTGAGGGGCAGTGGATCCTGGCGCGTCAGCTGCAGGAAGAGCTGATTGCACTGGGCTTTGTCGATGTATCGCTGAGCGACCACTGCTGCGTAATGGGTACGCTGCCGGCCAACGTCGACTGGCCAGTGCCGGTTATCGGCTTTATTTCTCATATGGATACCTCGCCCGACTACACGGCGAAAAACGTCAATCCGCAGATCGTGGAGAACTATCGCGGCGGCGACATTGCGCTGGGTAACGGGGATGAAGTGCTGTCGCCGGTGATGTTCCCGGTGCTGCATAAGCTGACCGGACATACGTTGATCACGACCGACGGCAAAACGCTGCTGGGTGCGGATGATAAAGCGGGCATTGCGGAGATTATGACGGCGATGGCGGAGCTGGCAAAGGGTGACGTGCCGCACGGCGCTATCCGGGTTGCCTTTACGCCGGATGAGGAGATCGGCCGCGGCACGTCGCACTTCGACGTGGAAGGGTTTGCGGCTGACTGGGCTTACACCATGGATGGCAGCGGTCTCGGCGAGTTTGAGTTTGAGAACTTCAACGCCGCAACTGCGATGGTCTATATCACCGGGAATAACGTTCATCCCGGCAGCGCAAAGAATGTCATGGTGAATGCGCTGGATCTGGCGATGCGCTTCCACGCCGAGCTGCCTGCTCAGGAGAAGCCGCAGTTTACCGACGGCTACGAAGGCTTTTTCCATCTGCACTCTATCAAAGGCACGGTGGAGCACGCTGAGCTGATGTATCTGATCCGCGATTTTGATGCAGACAGCTATGAACAGCGCAAACAGCTGCTGGAGAACATCGGACAGCGGGTGGGCAAAGGGCTGCAGAGCGAATGTTCGGTTAAAGTCGAGATCAGCGACAGCTATCGCAATATGCGCGAAAAAGTGGAGCCGCATCCGCATATTATTGAGCTGGCGCTGCAGGCGATGCGCGACTGCGGCATTGAGCCTGACGTGAAGCCGATCCGTGGCGGCACTGACGGTTCCGCGCTGTCGTGGAAAGGGCTGCCCTGTCCGAATATCTTTACCGGTGGCTATAACTACCACGGCAAACATGAGTTTGCCTCACTGAATGTGATGCAAAAAGCGACAGAAGTGATTGTGCGGCTCTCTGCGCTGGCGGCAGAGAAGCGGACATAACGCAGAAGAGCGCCTCTCCCGGAAGCGGGAGAGGCGCATGGTTTTAATCAGCAAAGAACCAGTAGCCGCTGTTTACCAGACCGGCCAGCTGCGCCAGCAGTGACGGGTCATCCAGCGCGTCACCAAAATCTGCCAGAGCAAGTTCATGCTGGTGCGCCAGCGCGGCCAGTACCTGCGGATGCTGGCTGGTGATCTGCTCGCCATTAACATAGACGGCATCACCCAGCGTCAGTACGCGCAGGCCGCCAAGCCGCGTCAGCGTGTCACCCTGCTGCAGCGCATCGTAAATCTCATCCGGCTGATACGGCGGCTCCGGTGGCGCCACGTCCAGCTCATGGCGCGACTGCGAAATAAATTCGCCAAACCACTGGCTGAACTGCTCCGGCTGGTTGATCACATCCAGCATAACCTGACGAATGCCTTCAACTTCAGAAGGCAGGATCCGCGACGGGCAGCTGCGTGAAGGTACTTCCGGATCGCTGTAGCGATAGCTGCCCAGCTCATGAGCCAGCATATAATCAGCAAAGCCGCTGATCAGCTCGCGGCCATTTGGCGCCCGGAATCCGACCGAATAGTTGAGCGCATTTTCCAGCGAGTAGCCCTCGTGCGGGAAGCCCGGCGGAATGTAGAGAATATCGCCCGGCTCCAGCTCTTCATCGATAATGGCGTCAAACGGCGCAACCTGCAGCAAATCGGGATGCGGGCAGTGCTGTTTCATCGGGACCTTTTCACCCACGCGCCAGCGCCGGCGGCCGGTACCCTGAATGATAAAGACATCATACTGGTCGAAATGCGGACCCACGCCGCCGCCCGGGACTGAAAACGAGATCATCAGATCGTCGATGCGCCAGTCGGGCAGAAAGCGGAACGGGCGCATCAGGGCAGCAGAGCCCTCATGCCAGTGGTTAACCGCCTGAACCAGCAGCGACCAGTTGCTTTCACCCAGATGGTCATAGCTCTCAAACGGGCCGTGGCTGACCTGCCATTTGTCGTTATGGTGGCTGACGAGGCGGCTGTCCACCTCATTTTCCATCGCCAGTCCCGCCAGCTCATCCGGCGAGAGGGGATCCACGAAATTTTTGAAGCCGCGCTTAAGCACGACCGGGCGTTTCTGCCAGTAGCGCTGAATAAAGTCGGTCTGGTTGATATCGAGCTGATAATCCATACGAAGCGTTCCGGTTGGAGCAATAATTGCTGGCAAGTATAACAGTCCGCAGCCGGTTCTACTCGCGGTGATGTGTAACTTCCTGCCGCCTGAACACCACTTCCATGCGCGTGCCGCCCAGCGGGCTGGCAGAGGCGCTGACGGTTCCGGCATACTGTTCAAGAATATCCCGCACCACCGCCAGCCCCAGCCCCTGTCCCGGCCGCAGCGTATCGGCCCGCTGGCCGCGGACAAAAATCAGATCGCGCTTGCTTTCAGGAATACCCGGCCCGTCATCGTCGATAAACAGATGCAGCGCCTGGTCAGTCTGGCGCGTGCTGATTTCAATAAACTCCAGGCAATATTTACAGGCGTTATCGAGTACGTTGCCGAGCACTTCCATAAAATCGTTCTGATCGCCGACAAACACCAGCTCGGGGGGAATGTCGAGCGTGATCTCCACGCCCTTGCGCTGGTAAACCTTGTTGAGCGCAGAGCAGAGGCTGTCGAGCAGGGCGGAAACTGAGTGAAAATCACGCTGCAGCGGATTGTGGTCGGCCTGCATGCTGGCGCGATGCAGATAGTAACCCGTCTGCTGTGAAATACGGCTGATCTGCTCCAGCATCACCGGCTCCGCCTGTTCGATGGTGAGTGATTTGCCGTTGCGCAGCGATCGCAGCGTACTCTGCAGCACTGCCAGCGGTGTTTTCAGGCTGTGGGTTAAATCTGAGAGCGTGGTGCGGTAGCGGGTATAGCGCTGACGCTCGTTGGTCAGCAGCAGGTTAAGGTTGCGCACCAGGCTTTTCAGCTCCTGCGGCGGGTTGTCGCCCAGGTTTTCCCGCTGACCGGTCTCCAGCTCGCGCACCTGCGCGGTGAGATCGCCAATCGGGCGCAAGCTCCAGTGAGCGGCCAGCCAGAGCAGCGGGATCACCAGCAGCAGGTTAGCCGCCAGCACATAGCTGAACCATGACCAGACTACGTCTGAGTGCTGCAGCTCTTGCGGGATGGAATCCACCACCACAATGGTCATCGCCGGCAGGTTGACTGTCGCATCGTAGCGATTCACCGCAACTGAATGGGTAAAGGTGTCGTTACTGTTGCTGTCCAGCGCGTGCAGCTGCTGCTGCGCCTGAATGTTATCGCCTAATGCCGTCAGGCTGGTGCGGTTGCTGGTGTCAATTTCATAAAAGTCAGGCTTCAGCAGCCACTCGGGCTGAATTTTTTCCCGGATCTCCGGCACGTCGCGCTGCTGCCACAGCAGCTTGCCGCGCTCATCGTAGATAAAGACCAGCGTCGGGAAATTCAGCGTCATGCGCTCCGGCTGCGCGATGGTGAGTTTGTTATCCTGCCACTGCGCCAGAGTGAAAAAGAGGTTACTTTCACCGCGCAGCACGCGGTAGGTATTTTTATCGAAACTCACGACATAGCCGATAACCGCGACCATGCCATAGGAGAGAGAGATAAACAGGACCACGGCGGCGGTCGCCAGCAGAAAGCGGGTACGGAGCGAGAGCGGGCGCAGCTGGCGAAACCAGTTCATGGCGTCAGAGATCGAAACGGTAGCCCTGACCGCGTACCGTGTTGATCACTTCGGTCGGATGCAGTGCAAGGATTTTCTTGCGCAGGCGGCCCATCAGCACATCGATGGTATGGCTTTCGCGCAGTTCAGCGTCAGGATAGAGCTGCAGCATCAGCGAATCTTTGCTGACCACTTTACCCGCGTTGCGGATCAGCGTTTCCGCAATCGTATATTCAAATGCTGTCAGCTTCACCGGCACGTCGTTCACCGCCAGCTCGCGACGTGACAGGTCGACCTGAAACGGCGGCAGGGAGATGATCTGCGATGCGTGGCCGCTATTGCGGCGCATCAGCGCCTGCAGGCGGGCAGCAACCTCCTCAATATGAAAAGGCTTGGTAACGTAGTCGTCCGCGCCAGCTTCCAGGGCTTCAACTTTTGCCTGCCAGCCTTCGCGTGCGGTCAGTACCAGGATCGGCTGGCGCACCGCGTCGCTGCGCCAGCGGCGAATCAGCGACATGCCATCTTCGTCGGGCAGGCCAAGATCAACCAGCGCAATGTCAGGCAGATGTTCCTGAAGAAAGTAGTCAGCTTCTTTCGCATCTTCAGCGGCATCAACCTGATGCCCCATATCACGCAGCTGAACGGCGAGATGGTGGCGCAGCAGAGCATTATCTTCCACAACCAGAACACGCATACTTTTTCCTTACCTGCAAACTCAGTGATAATAAAGTGAGTATACGTGAAGGGAGCTAAACCAGAGAACAACGCAACAGGCGCGCGGTGCGCGCCTGTGCAGGCGGAATTACTTCAGGTCATCGACCATTTGCACCGCGCGGCCCAGATAGTTAGCCGGGGTCATCTGCTTCAGGCGCACTTTCTCCTCTTCCGGCAGCGCCAGGCTGTCGATAAAGGCCTGCATGCCCGCCGCATCCACGCGCTTGCCGCGCGTCAGCTCTTTAAGCTTTTCGTAGGGTTTTTCAATCCCGTAACGGCGCATCACGGTCTGAATCGGCTCGGCAAGCACTTCCCAGTTGTGATCCAGCTCATCCAGCAGGCGATCGCGATTCACCTCCAGTTTTGAGATGCCCTTCAGCGTGGACTGATAGGCAATCAGGGCATAGCCGACGCCGACGCCGAGGTTGCGCAGAACGGTTGAGTCGGTGAGATCGCGCTGCCAGCGTGACACCGGGAGCTTGCTGGCGAGGTGCTGCAGTACCGCGTTTGCCAGACCTAAATTACCCTCAGAGTTTTCAAAGTCGATAGGGTTGACCTTGTGCGGCATCGTTGAGGAGCCAATTTCGCCCGCGATGGTTTTCTGTTTGAAGTGGTTCAGTGCAACGTAGCCCCAGATATCGCGATCAAAATCGATCAGGATAGTGTTGAAACGCGCGATACAGTCAAACAGCTCTGCAATGTAGTCGTGCGGCTCAATCTGCGTGGTGTAGGGGTTCCAGGTAATGCCAAGCGAGGTGACAAACTCTTCGCTGATCTGATGCCAGTCCGCTTCCGGATAAGCAGCGATGTGCGCGTTGTAGTTGCCGACGGCGCCGTTGATTTTGCCCAGCACCTCAATGTTGCCCAGCTGACGCAGCTGCCGCTCCATGCGGTAGGCGACGTTGGCCATCTCTTTGCCCATGGTTGAAGGGGTAGCGGGCTGGCCGTGCGTACGGGAGAGCAGCGGAATATCGCGATACTCCTGCGCCAGTCCCTTCACCGCAGCGATGATTTTCTGCCAGTAGGGCGTGATAACGTCGCGGCGTGCGGTTTCCAGCATCAGCGCATGGGAGAGGTTATTGATATCTTCAGAGGTGCAGGCGAAGTGGATAAACTCAGAGACCGCCTGCAGCGCAGGCACATCAGCCACTTTCTCTTTCAGAAAGTATTCAACCGCTTTGACATCGTGATTCGTAGTGCGCTCTATGGTTTTGATGCGTGCAGCGTCAGTTTCATCAAAATTGCTGACAATCGCGTCAAGGAAAGCGTTTGCGTCAGCATCAAATGCAGGAACTTCCCTGATCTCTGCGGTCGCAGCCAGTTTCTGTAACCAGCGAACTTCCACTTCCACGCGGAATTTCAGTAAACCAAACTCACTGAAAATGGCGCGCAGCGGGCTGACTTTATCGCCGTAACGGCCATCAACGGGTGAGACGGCGGTCAGAGAGGATAATTCCATCAGTGCAACTCCTGAAACGTTAACAGATGAGGGCAGGGCAGCGTTTAATACGCCGGACCCAGCCGGGATAAAATAGCTTTGGCTTCATTCAGCAGGCGCTGACGCGAAAACATCAGCTGCAGGCGGCCACCGCCACACTGCTGCCAGAGCACCGCTGAACGGATCCCCGCCAGCAGCGCCGCGCGTACTTTGTTCTGTACCTGAGTATTTTGCAGCACCTGCGGTGAGCCGGTAACCTGAATGCGCGGGCCCAGCGGGCTGATGATATCGACATAGATGCCCGCCATGGCGCTGGTAATGGTGTCAGATTCGGGACCGTAGTGCGCCAGCTGACGATCGAGCTGGCCGATACGCTGTGCCAGCGCCGCCAGCGCGGTTTTGTTGCCGCTGAGCTTGCGCTCCAGCACCATCAGACCCAGCGTGTAGCGCGTCACTTCCGCACTGGCACCCTGACGGCTGCCGCTGTTCAGCACTGCCATCAAGGTCTCCAGACCGGTGCGCAGATTGGCTTCGTCATTACCATATACCGCCAGCGTGGAGGCGGGATTGAGATCAAGCAGGCTGCGTATGGATACCTGCAGCGCCGCGCTGTCGCACTGGCCCTGATGCGCCAGCTGCTGCGTCAGCTGTGTGGCCTGGCAAATGCCTGCCAGCGCCAGCGTAATATCATAAAAATTTTTAGCCACGCTCTACTCCTGCAGAAAAATCAGCGGCGCCGTTTTACGCCTCAGGCAGCGGCAGACGCTGCTCAATAATACCGCCACCGAGACAGACGTCATCCAGATAGAACACCGCAGACTGGCCCGGCGTCACCGCCGCAACCGCTTCATCGAAACGCACCTCGATGCGATCGTCGCCAAGCGGCAGGATTTCACACGGGATGTCACTCTGGCGGTAGCGGGTTTTAACCGTGCAGCGCAGCGGGGAGGTCACCGGCTGACGATCGACCCAGTGCAGTTGCTGGGCAATCAGGCCCACAGACATCAGGCGCGGATGGTCGCCGCCCTGGGCGACAATCAGCCGGTTACGTGCGACATCTTTGTCCACCACGTACCAGGGATCGTCATTGCTCTCTTTGCGGCCGCCAATGCCCAGACCTTTGCGCTGACCGAGCGTATGGTACATCAGCCCCTGATGCTCACCGACAATTTCACCCTCGACCGTCTCAATTTCGCCCGGTTGCGCAGGCAGGTAACGGCCGAGGAAATCGCGAAACTTGCGCTCGCCGATAAAGCAGATGCCGGTAGAATCTTTTTTCTTTGCGGTAATCAGATCCAGCTCTTCGGCAATGCGGCGCACTTCCGGCTTCTCCAGTTCACCGACCGGAAACAGGCTCTGGGCGATCTGCTGGTGGCTCAGGGTGTAGAGGAAATAGCTCTGATCTTTATTGCCATCGAGTCCGCGCAGCAGCTGGCTTTTGCCCGCCACGTCGGCCCGACGCACATAGTGGCCGGTCGCGATATAATCTGCGCCGAGGTCTTCAGCAGCGAACTCAAGAAAGGCTTTAAATTTGATCTCTTTATTGCAGAGAATATCGGGATTGGGCGTGCGCCCCGCCTTATATTCGTCGAGAAAATGCTCGAACACATTGTCCCAGTACTCAGCGGCAAAATTAATTTTGTGCAGTTTTATGCCGAGCTTGTCACACACGGCTTGTGCATCAGCCAGATCGTCTGCGGCGGTGCAATACTCCTCGCCGTCATCCTCCTCCCAGTTCTTCATGAACAGGCCTTCAACCTGGTAGCCCTGCTGCTGCAGTAGCCACGCGGAAACGGAAGAATCGACGCCGCCGGACATTCCGACGATTACTTTTTTCTGGCTGTTGTCAGACATGACGCACTCTTGATTACAGTAAAACAGGCGGCGCATTCTATCATGGAGTCACGGTATGCGCACCCTTGTGAAACGGCCAGTTAAACGGCGCCACCAGCTGTAGCGGGTAGCGCACGCCCTGTTGCCACAGCCGCACGCTCTCCGCGACCAGCGGCGAACGTAGCTGATCGGACGTAAGAATTTGCTCGGGTGTTAGCCACCAGCAGCAATCGATATCGCTGTCGAGCGGCGTGGTCACGCACGGCGCTGGCAGATCAACACCAAAGAGAAACCGCACAAAAGGTGTATTATCCGGCGCAATCCACTGCTGCACGCCAAGAAAATAGTGCAGCTCTGCGTGGATGCCGGTCTCTTCATACAGCTCGCGCAGCGCCGCTTCCTGCAGCGTCTCATCCGCTTCGAGATGGCCCGCTGGCTGATTCCAGGTCACGCGTCCGGCGACACGCTCCTCAACCACCAGCAGTTTACCCTGCGCCTGTACCAGACAGGCGACGGTTACATGAGGTTTAAACATCGTTCGCTCGCTCTGATTAACCTGCGGTTATTGAAACTCAGCGCTGATATCGCGCCACTCGCCGGGAGCAAGCCCATTAAGCTGATGCTCTCCCAGCGCAAAGCGAATCAGGCGCAGGGTCGGGAAACCGATATGCGCCGTCATGCGTCGTACCTGCCGGTTGCGCCCTTCATACAGGGTGATTTTCAGCCAGCTGGTGGGGATGGTTTTGCGTTCGCGCACTGGTGGCGTGCGCGGCCATAGCCACTCCGGCTCACTGACCGCTTCGATACCTGCCGGCAGCGTTATGCCGTCGTTAAGCTCAACGCCGCTGCGCAGCCGGGATAAATCTGATTCCTGCGGCACGCCCTCGACCTGAACAAAGTAAATTTTCCCCGTGCGCCTGCCGGGCTGAGTAAGCTGCGCCTGCAGCGCGCCATCGTTGGTCAGCAGCATCAGCCCCTCACTGTCGCGATCCAGACGGCCTGCCGCGTAGACGTCGCTGACCGGAATAAAGTCTTTCAGCGTGCGGCGCCCGGCGTCGTCGCTGAATTGCGGCAGCACATCAAAGGGTTTGTTAAATAAAATCACGCGGCGCGGGCCGACGGAACGTGCCGGGCGGCGCGCAGCGTGGCGTGACGCCGCGGTGCGTTTAGGTGGGTGAATTTTCTGAGATGTTTTTCGCATGAGCTTTGCAGTAAGTAACAATCGGCGCATTATAACGCGAAATTACGGTGATTGGCGTAGGGGAAATATTCAAGTAGTATTGACCCGCATCTTACAAATCATTAACAAAAAATCGCTCGAAGGAGAGGTTAATGGAAAGCAAAGTAGTTGTTCCGGCAGAAGGTCAGAAAATCACCCTTGATCAGGGCAAACTGAATGTCCCGCATAACCCAATCATTCCTTACATTGAGGGTGATGGTATCGGCGTTGACGTTTCCCCGGTCATGCTGAAAGTGGTTGATGCTGCCGTGAAGAAAGCCTACAACGGCGAGCGTAAAATTTCCTGGATGGAAATCTTTACTGGTGAGAAATCAACAGAACTTTACGGCCAGGATGTCTGGCTGCCGCAGGAAACCCTGGATTTAATCAAAGAGTACCGCGTTGCCATCAAAGGCCCACTGACCACCCCGGTTGGCGGCGGTATTCGCTCGCTGAACGTGGCACTGCGTCAGGAGCTGGACCTTTACGTCTGCCTGCGTCCGGTACGCTACTACAAAGGCACGCCAAGCCCGGTCAAACGTCCGGAAGAGACCGATATGGTGATCTTCCGTGAGAACTCCGAAGATATCTATGCCGGTATCGAATGGAAAGCGGGTACGCCGGAAGCGGATAAAGTGATCAAATTCCTGCGTGAAGAGATGGGCGTGAAGAAAATTCGCTTCCCGCAGCAGTGCGGTATCGGCGTGAAGCCGTGCTCGGAAGAGGGTACCAAACGCCTGGTCCGTGCGGCGCTAGAATACACCATCACTAACGATCGTGATTCGCTGACGCTGGTTCATAAAGGCAACATCATGAAGTTCACCGAAGGTTCTTTCAAGGACTGGGGCTACCAGCTGGTGAAAGAGGAGTTTGGTGGTGAGCTGATTGACGGTGGCCCGTGGATGAAATTCAACAATCCAAATACCGGCAAAGAGATCATCGTCAAGGATGTGATTGCAGATGCTTTCCTGCAGCAGATCCTGCTGCGTCCGGCAGAGTATGACGTTATTGCCTGTATGAACCTGAACGGCGACTACATCTCTGACGCCCTGGCGGCACAGGTTGGTGGTATCGGTATCGCACCTGGCGCAAACATCGGTGACGAGTGCGCGCTGTTTGAAGCCACGCACGGGACTGCACCAAAATATGCGGGTCAGGATAAAGTGAACCCGGGTTCAGTGATCCTGTCTGCTGAGATGATGCTGCGTCACATGGAGTGGTTTGAAGCGGCTGATCTGATTGTCAAAGGTATGGAAGGCGCAATTGCGGCTAAAACCGTGACCTATGACTTCGAACGTCTGATGGATGGCGCTAAATTGCTGAAATGTTCAGAGTTTGGCGACGCGATCATCAGCAACATGTAACCTGCTTCAGGCAGAGTGCAAAACGGGAGCCACTGGCTCCCGTTTTTTATTCGCCTGCTGTATCGCTCTGACGCAGCGTCTCATCGCGCGCCTGCGACAGGCGCCAGAAATCGTGGCCGCCCGGATGCTGATAAATCCGCAGGGCGAACTGTCCGACGATGGCATAGATATACTCAAATATCGCTGACTGTGAATCTTCGTAATCAGCCCACATGACGGAAGAGGTAAAGCAGTAGACCTCAACCGGTAGCCCTTCGGGTGAGGGTTTGAGTGCCCGTACCACGATATACATATCTTTCTTAATATCATCGCGCTGCGTCAGCCAGGCGGTCAGATATTTACGAAATATGGTCAGATTAGTCAGGCCATTTTCGGCAAACCAGCGGTCGCCTGGCGCGCTGGGTTCACGTCCATCCATCAGCACGGAAAGCTGCTCACTGACCCCGCGTATCTGCATCATCTGCTGCACCAGCTCATAGTCCAGAAAGCGAATTGAGGTCTGGTCAAGATAGAAGCTGCGCATGATACGCCGCGCACCGGAGGAGAACATTGCCTGCCAGTTGGTATAGGTTTCGGTCAGAAAATTCTTCGTGGGAATGCGCGACAGCGTGTTGTCCCAGTTGCGAATAGTAATGGTGTGCAGCGCAATATCGATGACCTCACCACTGATGCCGTTATCCGGCATCTCAATCCAGTCACCAAGCTGCAGCACATCATTGGATGAAACCTGAATGTTGGCCACCAGCGACAGCAGCGTGTGCTGAAATACCAGCATGAGAACGGCCGCCACCGCACCCAGACTGGAAATAATAATCACCGGCGACTTATTCGACATAATTGCCAGGATCATGATCGCAGAGAGGATGTGCACCAGAATCTTACCGATCTGGATATAGCCTTTAATCGAGTGATTTTTACGCCGCGACTTTTTGGTATAGGAGATGTTGATGATCTCCAGCACTTCCGTAAAGAACAGCGAAAGATAGATAAAAAACAGAATGCCGCAGATGGTCTTGACCGCAATCTGCAGATGCTGCGGCAGACCCGGCATAAACTGCAGCAGATAGTAGACGATAATGACCGGAATAAAATTAGAGAGTTTTTCCGACAGGCGCACATCTTTATCCAGCGGTACCTGATTTTTATGCGCGCTGAAAAAGACTTTACGCACCACCTTTACCACAAAAAATTTACAGATAAAGTGCGCAATCATCGCCGCCGCGACCAGCAGCAGCAGGCTGACCGTTGCCGCAAGCGCCGTGTCACCGGCAAGAAAATTCTGGAATGTATAGAAGTAGCTCATGTTAATCAGTAGCCGGTCCGGGGTGGCGGGAATTCAAGCATAAAGCCGTACGGGGCGATAAGCGACGCGTGCGCAATTGCGGTGTCAGTCAGAAAATAGTTCAGCACCGCTGACTGCCGGCTGCAGTTATACCACTAAGCCCGCCTGACTGACGAGCGGCATCAGATAATTACCCGTGCCATCTGCGCGCTGGCTAGTCTCATAGTTTGAAGCAGTTAACATCCTGAACCGGATAGCCGTGCCTTTTGCAGCAGAAGCCGCTATCGTCAGCGCTCAGTATCGGGGGAGAGACTATGCAGGGTATCGTGAAGTTTGTGAAAGGCTGGCTACTTTTTTCACTGCTGTGGGGCGTGTTTATGTGGTTTGTCTCCTGGCAGGCGCAGGGAAAAGAGCCGGGCATGGCAGTGGTAATGAGTCTGTATGCGGGATTAATCTATCAGGCGCTGCGTACCATGGTAGCGCGCTATAAAGCACGACGCGCGGCGGCGTAAGCGCAGGAACAGCGGGGCCGGCTGGCCCCGCTGACCAGATTATTTGCGGCCCAGCAGGAAACCGACGATCACGCCGATGCTGGCAGCCACGGCCAGACCCGTAGTCGGGTTGTCACGGACCGACCTCACCACGCAATCAGCTGCATCCTGTACGGCATAGCTCGCCTGCGCCGGATAGCGCCGTGCTGCACCTTTTGCCTGATGACGGGAAGAACCCGTCAGTTCGCCAAATTTCTCCTGAACTACACCTGCTGCTTCATTCAATTTTGCTTCCGCTTTGTCAGTCATGTTGACTCCCTGATAGTGGTGAATGTCACTTTCAGCGTAGTCAGAGAATGGCGGACCGGCAACCCGACAGCGGTAAAGGTTATGTAACAATCTCTGTTTAACGACGCTTGTTCAGGAACGGTTTACCCCTGACGGCAGCGCCAGGAGGGGTACCAGCTTACCAGGAAGTGGCGTAAATGATCAAAACACCACTCAGCATCCTCGGGCTGCTGGCAGTAAAACCGGACGGTCACTTTTTCATAGCGCTGCTGACGCAGGTGCAGCGGCGACCAGCCCCAGTCCAGCACGGCGCGCGCATAGTTGACCAGCGAGCCGGCAGGCATCTCATGTTGACTCTCCTGACAGCCGAGGTAGTGCTCAAAGCGTGCTTCCAGCTGTTCAGCTTCATCATGCGTATGCAGTACATCCGGACGAAAAGCGATGTCGATAAATCCGCAGACGCTGTCTTCACGCTGCTGACGATCGCAGGCGAGCGTCATAAAGAGTCCCTCCTGCAGATTCACCTCTTCCAGCAGCCGGCGCATATTTTCAGAATCATTACCCGCTTTAATTTCGTCGATCCGCTCGGGCTGCTGCGTCAGATCAAACCCGCAGGGATTCACTGAGCCATCTTCATTGGTGGTGGCCCGGAAGGGGAAATCGATGTAGCCGTTATTATCGAGACTCTTTTCCATTATCGGTATCTGCCGCAAGCGTAAACCCTGACAATAAACTATCCCGCGGCGGGGTGCACGGGCTATGGACACTGCCAGGTGATCATGGTGTTTTCGTAAGGATTGATAAGCCGGAACTGTTTATCGCTCAGGCGCTGGGCATAAAAACCTTCGGTCGTAATGGCAGAGGGGATATAGCGGAAGCGATCGGTCGAGTGGAGCGGGCCACTGCTAACCGTGACGTTGTCACGTCTGACGGAGAAAGCGGTCGCCAGATCAAAAATCCAGGCGTGAGTGTTTCCCAGCGACTGACCATAAATCGTGGTCACCTCACCGGGACAATCCACCCCTTTTGGCGTCGAGCTGCAGCCTGTCAGCGCAATAATAATGATGAAATAAGTCAGTCTTAACATGGTCCTGTTCCTGGTTCTTTCCCTGTCTGACAGTGGCACGATAACGCGTATCGCTTATATGAGCATAGCAGGTCTGGCTGCACTTCCCATTTGCATTTTGTTTAACTGTTAAGCGGTAAGCAGGTAAGGGGGTGACTTTGGTAGCAGATAAACGGTATTCTTGCCAGCGCAGTGCACCAGACAGGAAAAAGACAGGGTAATTGAATGAGAGAAGAAGAAGCCAGCTTAATGATTCTTCAGCAGGCGATAGATCAGCTGGACGCCGATAAGAAAAAACAGGTCATAAACTGTGTTACGGCGATCCACAATGTGATGCATAAATTCGATCCAGAAGATGCCGGACTGGCATTGATGCTGGTGGCCGCTCAGGTGGCCGCAGAGTAAGCTTCAGGCCGATGCAATATCGGCTTTGTTTCTGCTTTATTACTATGTAGATGTTCGGCGCGCCCGCTCTGATGCACGGCACGCCATGCATTAATCTGCTTCCCGCTATGTTACCCTGCGAACCTTTACATCACACTCAGGCGAAAACAGCATGAAAATTCTGGTTATAGCCGCGGGCCTGCTGGCCTGTCAGATTGCGCCGGCATGGAGCGAAAGTGAATTTCAGATCACCTGTCCGGGGCGGGCCACGATGACGGTATCCCGCGCCAGTTACGGGCTCAGCACGCTGATGTGGCCGAAGCGGCATTTTCAGGTGGCCGCCGGACAACAGCGTTTCCACCTTGAAGGGGGCGACAGCGTTGCCATCACGCGGTTTCGCAACGGCGACCGGCTGGTCATCAATAAAGAGAGCGGTGAAACCTTTTTTGTTTATGCGCAGAGCGACAAACTGGTTCCCTGTCAGCGTTCAGTGAAGCGCGATGCCGCCATCGTCTCTCTCGATCGTTATGACGATCGTCAGCACGCCTCTTCTTAACACCGACAGGAACAACACCATGTCACTCAGCGTTACCGACAGCGTTACTGCGCAGGATCTCGACGATATCAGACAGGGTCTTAACGCGTTCAACAGCCGCTTTATTGACGTCAGCGAGATCAAAGTGCTGGGCGTGTTTATTCATGATGCAGACGGCGGGAAAATAGCAGGCCTGACAGGATCAACCTGCGGTAACTGGCTGCGTATCGACATGCTGTGGGTCAGTGACGCGCTGCGCGGGCAGGGGGCCGGCACCCGGCTGATAACGGCAGCAGAGAACGAAGCGCGGGCGCGGGGTTGCGTCTATGCGCAGGTGGATACGGCAAGCTTTCAGGCGCGTCCGTTCTATGAAAAACAGGGTTATCAGCTCCGGTTCAGCCTGAATAACTATCCGCGCCATCATCAGCGCCACTATCTCACCAAAGCTCTCTGACTACAGCAGCGGCTGCTGTCGCAGATCCAGTGGCGACTGCTCCGCTTCGTCAATCGCTGCCAGCCAGCCGGACAGGTCTGTCTTTACCCATGAAAGGTGACCCCGCGTGGTGCTCATCAGCACCACATCGGGTCGCAGCGTGCGGTAGAGTTCCAGCGACTGCTGCAGCTCGGCAGGATTACTGTCAGGCTTGAGCACGCTGATCCAGCGGTTGTAGTCGCAGGTGAGGGTGTCGCCGACAAACAGATAGGTCTGCCCGAGCGGAGAGTGGTAAAGATAGCTGCTGCTGCCCGGCGTATGGCCCGGCGTTGGCAGCAGATGGAAGTCGCCAAAATGCACCTCCCTGCGGCTAAAGGTTTCATCCGGCTCAACCACCAGGCTAACCGGCCCCAGCGAGCGGCTGTGGCAGTAAAGCGCACTGCTGAAGCGCTGCTGAATAAGCCGTGCTCCCGGCGCCGCCTCATGCCAGTGCGTAAGATAGTGACGAATAACGCCACCCGCCTCTGCCAGAAACTCATGATCAAGCGGATTCTCAACCCGGCCAATCAGCAGGTTGCCGCGCGGATGCCGCAGCATAAAGCCATGCATCATCAGGTCATTAGCGGTCTCTTCAGCGGGAAATTCCGGTGTGGAGATCCATAAGTCTTCATAAAGCGGCTTCAGAGGGCGATCTCCTGCATGTCATATTATCGCAGCACCGGATGTCCGGTGATGCTGAGCCGCGCGTTGCCGGCACTCATATCAAGCGTAGCATGCGCACCCAGCGGCAGCGTGACGGTATCAGGCGCATGTCCAAACGCCAGATCGCTTATCACCGGCAGCTGATACTCATCGCGCAGGCGCTGCCAGACAGTGTCGAAACCGAAGCCGTTATCATAGGCGCTGAGGGAGGTACTGGTAAAACTACCGGTAATAATCGCCTGCTGACGCGCCAGAATGCCGCACTGCTGCAGCTGCAGCAGCATGCGCTCGATGCGAAACGGATGTTCATTGACATCTTCAATCACCAGAATGCCGCCTTCAATCTGCGGCAGCCACGGCGTACCAATCAGCGCGCAGATCATCGCCAGGTTACCGCCCCACAGGCGGCCCTGCCAGCTGCCGCAGTCCGGGCTTTCACTCTGCCAGTTTACTCTCAGTTCCGGAGAGGAAATGGCCTGCCAGAAATGGTGTTCGGTAAACGCTGAAACGGGATCCGCGCCGAAATTACCGGCCAGCATCGGGCCGCTGAAGCTTATCAGGCCGGTCTGCGCCAGCAGCGCCAGCTGAATAGCGGTAAAGTCACTGTGGCCGCACAGCGCGACTGGCTCACTGCTGAGACGCTGCGCGATACTGCGGTAATCCAGCTTGTCCAGCAGGCGGGTCGCACCGTAGCCACCGCGCACTGCCAGAATAATGTCCGGCAGCGGGTCTGATGCAGCCAGCGCATTGATATCCGCCAGACGTTCTGCGTCCGTACCGGCAAAGCGCTGAAAGCGGCGGGCAACCACTGCGCCATTCTCCACCCGGTGGCCTGCATGCTGAAGCCGCTCAATGCCGCGCCGGGCAGCATCCTGGTTGTGGCAATAGCCAGAAGGGGCGATTAAACGAAAGGAACGGGCTGGGTGCATTGCGCTTTTCCTGCTCTCTGCTTAAGTGTGCATAGTGACAAACTGCGTGAACGGCGTCACGACAGCAAAATGAATTTTGTCATTTTCAGAATAACGGTAATTTTACTGCCGGCCGTCATGGCTATGATAGCCTGCGCCTCTCTTATAGCGGAACCTGAAAAACAGTGAAATTTCGACTACTTATGCTCTCTGCTTTACTGCTGGCAGGCTGTGCCAGTGAACCGGAAAAACCCAGAGTGCCTGAGCGCAATACGCCTCTCACTCAGGCTCCGCCCTCAAAAATTAATGATGCCTGGGCGCTGTTTACAGAAGATGCTGCCACTCATTATGGCGTTGATGAGAAGTTAATCAGCGCCATTATCAGTGTCGAATCGGGCGGTAATCCTGCTGCAGTAAGCCGCTCTAACGCGGTGGGTCTGATGCAGATCAAAGCCTCGACGGCGGGGCGCGAAGTCTATCGCGTGCAGGGCCGTCACGGGCAGCCCTCAACGGCCGAGCTGCGCGATCCGGCTAAAAACATCGATATCGGGGTCGCCTATCTGCGTATTCTGCAGGAGTCGGCGCTGGCCGGTATCCGCGATCCGCTGACGCTGCGCTACGCCACCATTGTCTCCTATGCCAATGGAGCCGGTGCGCTACTGCGCACCTTCTCACGCGACCGCGACCGCGCCATTGCGATGATTAACGCGATGTCGCCGGATGAGTTTTACCAGCACGTGCAAAACAAACATCCGGCCGCGCAGGCACCGCGCTATCTGTGGAAAGTGACCACCGCCTACCGCACAATTGGCTAGCGCGCGGTGCGCAGCTTAGCGCTGCGCACTCTGTGCCGGTGCTTCGTTGGACGCATCGCTGAGATTGATACGCGGCAGTACCCCACCGGTAAACTCGACGCGGCGCATCGGGAAGGCGAAGCGGATCTGCTTCTGCTCCAGCTGCGCCATCAGCTGCAGGTTAATCTCCTGCTGAATATCCATATAAACATTGTAATCCGCGCTCAGCACGAAATAGACCACTTCGAACGTCAGCTGCGACTCATCAAACGAGAGAAAGTGCGCCCGGTCAAAACGGGTGTCGGGCACGCCTTCGATAATCGTTTTCACCATGCCGCCAATCTGCCGCACTTTCTCCGCCGGCGTACCGTAGTTAATGCCGAACTTAAACACGATGCGCCGCTGCTGCATCCGTTTGTAGTTGTGGATCGTCTGCTGTAACAGAATGGTGTTTGAGCAGACAATCTGTTCGCCGCCGAGGCTGCGCAGACGCGTGGTTTTCAGGCCGATGTGCTCAATGGAACCCGCGATATCGCCGAAAACTATAAAATCACCGTGCTCAAACGGTTTATCAAAGCCGATCGCCAGCGACGCAAACACATCGCTCAGCACGGTCTGAATCGCCAGCGCAATGGCGATACCGCCGACGCCTAAACTGGCCACCAGTGCGGTAATGTCGATCCCCATGTTGGAGAGGATCGCCAGCAGCATCATTACCCATACCACCACCCGCAGCAGAATGCCGAGGATCACGGTGGTGACCGGATTACGCACGTGCAGCGGATCGCGCAGCATGCTTTTCAGCCATAAACGGATGCCGCAGTCGATCCAGAGGGTGAACTGCAAAATCAGCGCGAGGAACCAGCTGTGGGCAATCGCCACGCTCCAGTTGGCCGGCAGGTCCGCAAACTTCAGCGAAATCAGCAGGGAGAAGATTAGCAGCAGCGACTGGCTGGTGCTGCGCAGGATCTCAACAAGAATGGCGGTGAAGCGCACGTGGCGCTGTTCGCTGTAGCGGGCGATACGATTCGACACAAAGCGGATAGCGGTGCGCAGCAGCCACCAGACGATAAGGGTGCCAAAGAGGATGATGGCGCTGTTGATCCAGACGGTTTGATTAAGAAAAATGCGTTGCCAGCCAGAGGCTGAAAGCCAGTTTTCCATGGGGGAGTTTCTCCTTGCCGGGCGCTGGTTAAAATAAAGGGCAAGGAGAAGCATAGCCTGTCTGAGATATCCTGCAGGCGTAACGGCAGTTACTGAAAGCGGCTCGCCTTATCACGTGCCAGCCGTTCAAGCGCGAAGATCACCTGCTGCAGCTGGCGCTCCTGCACGGGCTCAATGGCAGTGAAACGAAAGCTCAGCCGCGGTATTACGCAGGCTTCGCCTTTACGGACTACGCTGCGCTCGCCAATATGCAGCAGCTCTGCGGTGACCTCAAACTGACCAAATTCACCCAGCTCAACCCGCAGCTGGCTGAACTTATCCCCCCGGGTAAGGCCCTCCGGCAGCGGCCCTTCCGGCAATACCCCGACCCCGCCCAGCGAAAGATCCTGCAGGCGAAAGCGCGCCGGGCTGTCGTCCGGCCACCGGGTGTAACACCAGAAAACCGGCTCCAGCGGGGCGTTGATACGGAAAAATTCGCGGCGCTGGATTTGCCAGGCGCACGCCGGCAGCGGTGCGCTGAATGCGGGTAAGCCTTCATATTCAACCAGCGTCAGGGCAGCGAGGGTGAACTCAATTTTGGCGCCGTAGGTTTCGGCGCAGACGCTGAAGTCGGGACTCTCCAGCACCCACTCATTGCTCAGCGCATTGCTGCCCAGATCGAAAATGATGCACTCCTCATCGGCAACCAGCAGGCGGCTGATAAACTGCACGCGATTAAAGGTCACCATTAGCGGAGTTTGGTAGCGCGACAGATCCCTCATCACATTCAAAACCGCTAACGTACCCCGCTTGAGATACTGTTCGTTATCGGCATCTTTCACATCCTGCTCCCCGCTGCTGCGCATATCATCGTTATGCGACGATTATCGGCGTAACGCTCTGAAGCTTTAGCGGCTGGCTGATGATTAAAGCGGCAGTCGCGCTGCAGGGAAAAAAATCCCGTCTATACTTATCGCAGTGAACACCTTGATTCATAACGTAAGGAGCAACAAATGGGTATTCTTTCATGGATTATTTTTGGTCTGATCGCCGGTATTCTCGCTAAGTGGATTATGCCAGGTAAAGATGGCGGCGGCTTTATCCTGACCGTGGTACTGGGTATTATCGGTGCGGTTGTCGGCGGCTGGATCAGTACCCTGTTTGGTTTTGGCAGAGTTGACGGGTTCAACTTCGGCAGCTTTGTTGTTGCGGTGATCGGCGCCATTGTCGTGCTGTTTATCTACCGTAAAGTGCGCAGTTAATTCTGCCCGCATAAAAAAAACCGCGGCCCCGGGGCTGCGGTTTTTTTTCGGCTGTAGCCGGTGCGAAATTAATTCGCGCGCTGCAGCGCCGGCATATCAGGGATATCACTGGCGCTGTTACAGGTTTTTTCTTTCGGGCAATATTTATCCAGCAGCATCAGCGTCACGCCGTTGGTCCAGCCAAAGCCATCCTGCAGCGGATATTCGCCGCCACCGCCACCGCCCAGCTGCGCGCCCTCAACCACATATTTTTCTACCAGCTTATGCTCTTTGTCATAGGTCTGCTGGACGTTTTGCAGAAAGCGCTGGCCAATCTGTCGTGCCAGCTGCGGCTGGTTATAATGCTCCAGCCCCTCTACCGCTACCCACTGCAGCGGAGCCCAGCCATTAGGTGCATCCCACTGCTGGCCATTATTGACCGTGGTTGTCACCAGACCACCAGGTTTAAGCAGCTGTTTTTCAACTGCAGAGGCGGTACGTTCAGCCTGTTTATCTCCGGCCAGCTGCATATAGAGCGGGAAAAGAGCGGCCGCCGTCAGCTGGTTGTGAACCTGTTTTTTACTGAAATCGTAATCAGCATACCAGCCCTGTTTCTCATCCCACAGATAACGATTGATTGCGGCCTGGCGTTTTTCTGCCGCCGCGGCAAACGCTTTTGCCTGGTCATCCTGTTTTGCCAGCCTGGCTGATTTTGACAGCGTCTGCTCCAGATGAAACAGCAGGCTGTTGAGATCGACCGGCACCAGCGCTGTGGTGCGGATCGAAGCGAGACTATGCGCATCGGTAAACCAGCGCGAGCTGAAATCCCAGCCCGACGCCGCGCCGGCGCGCAGATCGCGCCAGAGCTGCGGTTTGTCACGTTCCGGGGTTTTTTCTGCCGTCTTCACATCGTCCAGCCAGGATTCTGTACGCGGCACGTCGCGTGCGTCCCAGTAGCGATTAAGCAGGGTGCCATCGGAGAGCTTTACCACCCGCTTGCTGGCGTGACCGGCCGCCACGCTGTCGCTGTCAGCCATCCAGTAGTCATACTCTTTCTGCAGCTGCGGCTGATAGTGCCGGTAAACCTCATCGCCTTTATGCGTGGCCAGCAGGTCCACCATCAGGCTAAAGAACGGCGGCTGTGACCGGCTGAGATAATAGCTGCGGTTGCCGTTAGGGATATGCCCGTAGCGATCGAGTTCGGTGGCAAAGTTATCGACCATATCCTGCACGCGGTCCCAGTTACCGCTTTCCGCCAGGCCCAGCATGGTGAAATAGCTGTCCCAGTAATAGACCTCGCGGAAACGCCCGCCCGGCACAACGTAAGGTTTCGGCAGCGGCAGCAGTGAATCATACTGGCTGGCATCAGGCGTGCTGCGCGTCAGCACCGGCCACAGACCGTTGATATGCTCACGCAGGCTCTGCCCGGCGGGCGGTACATATTTATCCTGCTCTTTGGGCAGGGTAAAGTTCATGTCAACGAAGCGTTTGAGATCGAAATTGCGCTGCTTCTTTTGCATCTGCCAGTCAGCGAGAATCGAGGCGGGATCGTATTTCGGGATCGCGTCAGCAAAGGTTTTCTGATCGGGATAGAACTGCGCTTTCTGCACGGCGCTGAAGAGCGGCCCCAGGCGTACATCGGGCGGCTGCGGCTGCTGGCTCAGCATCCGGCTTCCAGTTTCGGCATGGGCCAGCGTGCTGGTTGCCAGCAGGGCAGTGGTAAGCAGCAGAGAGAGGCGCGCGGGCATCAATATGACATTTTTTCTCATCGGTTTTTCTCCTTGTCCGAAAACGTGGTGCGCTAACGTATTGACCACTCAACCAACTTTAGTCGCTATCGTGCTGGCTGGCGCTGCAGGGCGATGGAAATGTGAAGCGCTGCCGGGTAATTACGTGGGAAATTGTTGCCGCTGACGGTTTTTACTTGCTCCGCCGCGCGGTTTACCGGAGGCTGAAAGAAAATAAGGAGGCGTATGAAGATTATCTGGTATCACCCGTCAATGGACGCGCAGCGCTGGCTCACGGGCCTCGGCCGGCGGCTGCCGGACGCGGAAGTCCGGCTGTGGCAGCCGGGCGATAGTGGTCGTGCAGATTATGCCGTTGTACGTTCGCCGCCGGTGGAGATGCTGGCGCAGCGAAGCCTGAAGGGAGTGTTCGCGATGGGAGCGGGCGTCGATGAACTTCTGCAGCAGCAGCGTCAGCATTCTGACAGGCTCAGCGCCCAGGTGCCGCTGTATCGCCTTGAGGATACCGGCATGGCACAGCAGATGCAGGAGTATGCGAACTGGTGCGTGCTGGGCTGGTATCGCCGCTTTGCTGACTATCAGCGCCAGCAGCAGGCGCACTGCTGGCAGCCGCTGCCGCTGCCGGCGCGCGACGCCTTCACCATTGGCGTGCTTGGCGCGGGCGTACTGGGCCGCAGCGTGCTGGAGAGCCTGCAGCAGTGGGGATTCCCGCTGCGCTGCTGGAGTCGCACGCCGAAGAGCCTGCCTGGCGTGCACGCCTTCCACGGTGCCGCCGCGCTGCACGACTTCCTTGCCGGCTGTCAGGTCGTGATTGATCTGCTGCCCGCCACGCCGGAAACCACCGATCTTATCAACGCTGATTTCCTGCGCGCGCTGCCGCACGGCGCATACTTTCTTAACCTGGCGCGCGGCGCGCACGTGGTTGAAGCGGACCTGCTGGCAGCGCTCAACAGCGGGCAACTTGCCGCCGCCGCGCTGGATGTCTTTCAGCAGGAGCCGCTGCCGGCGGAAAATGCGCTCTGGCAGCATCCGCACGTTACCCTCACGCCACACAGTGCCGCCATTACGCTGCCGGAGCAGGCGATGGACGCCATCGCCAGCGCCATTCAGCAGCTGGAAACAGGGCAGCAGCCCCCGGGGCGCGTGGATCGCCAGCGCGGCTATTAACTTATCTCAGAGGAGCAAAATATGTATCCCGTTGATCTGCATATGCACACCGTTGCCAGCACGCACGCCTACAGCACGCTGCATGACTATGTCGCCCAGGCGAAACAGAACGGCCTGAAGCTATTTGCCATTACCGACCACGGCCCCGATATGGCGGATGCGCCGCATCACTGGCATTTCATTAATATGCGTATCTGGCCGCGGGTTGTTGACGGCGTCGGCATCCTGCACGGAATTGAAGCGAACATTAAGAATCAGCAGGGCGAGATCGACTGCAGCGGGCCGATGCTGGATGCCCTGGATCTGATCGTGGCGGGCTTTCACGAGCCGGTCTATACGCCGCGCGATAAAGCACACCATACCGAGGCGATGATCGCCGCGATGGCAGGCGGGCTGGTGCATATCATCAGCCATCCGGGCAACCCCAAATTCCCGGTGGATATTCGCGCCATTGCCGAAGCCGCAGCCCACTACAACGTGGCGCTGGAGATCAATAACTCCTCGTTTACCCATTCGCGTCCGGGCAGTGAACCTAACTGCCGCGCGATTGCGGAGGCGGTGCGTGACGCGGGCGGACAGCTGGCATTTGGCTCCGATTCCCATACCGCCTTTACGCTGGGGCATTTTGAGCACTGCCTGCGCATTACGCGCGAGGTGGATTTCCCTGAAGATCGGGTGTTAAATGTCACGCCGCGCCGCCTGCTCGATTTTCTGGAGCAGCGCAGCGGTAAACGGATCGCGGAATTACTGGATTTTTAATGTTGTAGTGAGGAATGCTGCCAGATGAATGAATTTTCTATGCTTTGCCGGGTGATCGGCTCCCTGTTTAACCGTCAGCCCCAGGATCCGCTGCTGATGCCGCTGTTTACGCTGCTGCGCGAAGGCAAAATGCAGGCACAGTGGCCGCTGGAGCAGGATGCGCTGCTGACGCGTCTGCAGCAGAGCAGCGATCCGCAGGCGCTGGCAGCGGATTACAACGCGCTGTTTGTCGGACAGGAGTGCAGCGTGCCGCCTTACGCGTCACAGTGGCCGGAAGGCGCGCCGGAAGCGGAGATCCGGGCGTTTCTCAGCGCGCGCGGCATGCCGCTCAGTGACGCGCCTGCCGATCACTTTGGCGTACTGCTGCTGGCGGCGTCGTGGCTGGAAGATCAGTCTGCAGAAGATGAATCAGACGCGCAGCGCGCGCTGTTTGAATCTTATCTGCTGCCGTGGTGCGGTGCGTTCCTCGGCAAAGTTGAAGCGCACGCCACCACGGCGTTTTATCGTACGCTGGCTGAGCTGAGCCGCGAGGCGATCCAGACGATGTATGATGAGCTGAGCGAAGACGATACGCCGCAGGCGTAATCGCTCCCCGCAGGGGGAGCTGCTGCCGGAGACGTTCGCTGCAGCTGCACAACAAGCAGTGACGTGCGGCTGAAGCCTGCAGACTCCGGCGGATGCAGGTTAAGCGAAGAGAGACTAACGCCGGCGCAGACGCGGAAAACGTGCGTGCATGCGCAGATTGCGCAGGTTGAGCACGGCAATGGCGGTGCCCAGCACCACCAGCGATGCGCCAAAGACTTTGAAACTGTTCATGCTGTCGCCCAGCACCGTCACGCCCATGATGACAGCCAGCACCGGCGTCAGCAGCGAATAGGGCATGATCAGATTAACATTATATTTTTTCAGCAGGGCGTACCACAGCGTATAGGCAACAATCGAAGAGGCGATAGCGCTGTAAAGAATGCCGAACCAGCCGTGCCAGCCCGCCGCCTGCAGGGCGCTGAACTGATTCGACTCTGTCAGCCATGAGGCAGCGCCAACCAGCGGCACGGCGAGGAATGAGATCCAGCCGGTCAGCGTCAGCGGACTAATAGGCGGCGACTTTTTGACAATCATGTTGCTGACCGCCCAGCCAAACGCGCTGCACAGCAGGATACAGAGTACCCACCAGGCAGGGATAGTCGGGCTGCCGGAGAGCACGGCCACGCCGCTCAGAGAGATAGCAATGCCGCACAGCTGCACCAGCCGCAGCTTCTCTTTCAGGATTGCCATCGCCAGCAGCATCGCAATGGGTGTGCCCAGCTGTACAACGATAGCCGCCGTACCGGCATCGGTATAGCGCATGCCGACAAACAGCAGCGAGAAATGCATAAAGCCAAAGGTAAATGCGAGGGTAATGAGCCACGGCAGCTGCGCGCGCGTGACACGGCAAAAGGGCACCAGAATCAGAGCGACCACGACAAAGCGCATCCACGTCAGAAACAGCGGCGGCAGCTCCAGAAGGCCCCATTTAACCGCCACGTTGTTAAACGCCCAGATTGAAACCACAAACAGAATCAGAAAAAAATGCCGTACGGCCACGCTGTTATCCTTCACAGAAAAATGAACTTACGCTTAATAATGGCATGAAGCCTGCCGCACAGGACACATCAACCTGGCGGTTTAGCACTCAACAGCAAAATCGCCACCTTATAATTACAACATACTATTATCTGAGCGCTATCCTGACATCCGCTTCTGCATAAGCATGTTGCGGAATAACATAAGACACGGCTGGCAATTGCTGTCACAGTAGAGCTTAACAGCGGACGCAGCAGAGGAGCATGCCGGCAATGACGGAGCGTTATACTTTACCCCTGGCATTAATACAGCTTGAAGTTCCGCCCCCGCAGGTGGTGGCGAAAATTGGCGAACAGCCTGCGTGGTTTATTGACGCGCTGCAGCTGCAGGCGGATGACTATATTATCGTGCGTCCGCACCGGGGTGACGCACTTCCCGGCTGGCAGGAGATTAGCGGGGCGATCCTCAGCGGCTCCTGGGCGATGGTAACCGACCACGCAGGATGGAGTGAGCGCACTGCGGCCTGGATACGCGGCGCAATAGAGGCGCAGCTGCCGCTGCTTGGCGTCTGCTACGGCCATCAGCTGATGGCGTATGCGCTGGGGGGTGAGGTGGGCGATAATCCCCGCGGCTGGGAGCGCGGGCTTCAGACCGTGACGCGGACCGCTTCGGATGCCTGGCTGAACGGACTGCCGGCGCACTTTTCCGCCTGGCTGTCGCACCGGCAGTCGGTACTGGCCCCGCCGCCGCAGGCCACGGTTCTGGCGCGCTCAGCGCTGGATGCATGTCAGGTGTTACGCTACTCGCCGCAGGCATTTTCCGTTCAGTTTCATCCGGAGTTCAGTCGCGAGATCATGACGGCCTGTACACCGGCTGACGTACAGCCGGATAGCGCGGTAATGGGGGATACTGACTGGGCGCGTACGCTGCTGCAGCGCTTCTGGCAGCAGGTACGGCCCCGGGATCAGGAAGCGTCGCAGCGCTGACAGCGATAGACCCAGGCGGGCGGCATGTTTTTCAGCACCCGCTGCCGCTGCCAGACAAAATAGCGCGACAGATCGTGCCGGGTGAGCGAGGTGTACTGAAACTGGACAAATACGCCCTGGGGCGCCAGCGCATTATGCACCGCGCTCAGAATGGTGTGACGCGTGGCCGCAGGCAGCGACAGCAGCGGCAGGCCGGAAAAAATAGCGTCATATTCACCCTGCAGCAGCTCCGCTGAGTGTGCCTGGACCTGCATGCGCGGATCGTGCCACTGACGCAGTTCTGCTGCCAGCTGCGGATTAATTTCAAACACGTCAAGCTGCGCGGCCGGTACCATACGCGACAGCAGCTGGCGGGTCAGCACGCCATCGCCGGCGCCCAGTTCAGCCACCCGCAGGCTGCTATCCCACTCTACCGCATTGCACATACAGCGGCATAACGCCGCAGATGAAGGGGTGACGCTGCCGATTGTGCGCGGATCGCGAATAAACTGCTGTACAAAGTTCGCTTTGGCCCGCATTAGCATCATGGCTGAAGCCAGCATCTTTCTCTCCTGAATCTGTGGTCTGCAGGGTATTGACCACAGATAACGCTCAGGTTTCGCTTTAGCGCGGCAAAAAAGCCAAACTCAGAACATTCCGGCACAAATGATTCTGTCCCGCTTTAACACCGATTTCCCGCGTCGGCTCACAGTTTCCCGCCTGCAGACCTGACAGGCTAAAAACGATCGCGCAATGTTAATCAACAGTTTAAAAGTTGTTAACTTCCATTCGCTCTGTAAGGGGGAATACCATGCGTTACGCTGCTCCGGGAGAACAGGGTTCTCTGATCACTCTGCAATCGCAGTATGGCAACTTTATCAACGGCGAGTTTACTGCGCCGGTTAACGGTCACTATTTTACCAACACCTCACCGGTTAATGGCAGCGCAATCGGCGAATTCCCGCGTTCCGATCGGGCAGATGTTGATAATGCGGTCGCGGCGGCCCAGGCGGCGGCAGAGCAGTGGGGCAAGACCTCACCGCAGGCGCGCTCGCTGGTGTTACTGAAGATTGCTGACCGCCTGGAGCAAAATTTGGAATATATCGCCGTTAATGAAACCTGGGATAACGGCAAGCCGGTACGCGAAACGCTGGCCGCTGACCTGCCGCTGGCGGTGGACCATTTCCGCTATTTTGCCGGCTGTGTCCGGGCGCAGGAAGGCAGCGCCGCCGAAATCGATGAGTTCACGGCTGCCTATCACTTCCATGAACCGCTGGGCGTGGTGGGGCAGATCATTCCGTGGAACTTCCCACTGCTAATGGCCGCCTGGAAGCTGGCACCGGCGCTGGGCGCAGGTAACTGCGTGGTGCTGAAACCGGCCGAGCAGACGCCGCTTTCCATCACGCTGTTTGTTGAGTTGATCAAAGATCTGGTCCCGCCCGGCGTTATTAACGTGGTGCACGGCTACGGCAAAGAGGCGGGCGAAGCGCTGGCATCGCATCCGGGCATTGCCAAGATCGCATTTACCGGCTCAACAGCGACCGGCGGCCATATTCTGGAGCTGGCGGCAAAAAGCCTGATCCCGTCCACGGTGGAGCTGGGCGGAAAATCACCAAATATCTTTTTCGAAGATATCATGCAGGCGGAGGAGAGCTTTATTGAGAAAGCGGCCGAGGGGGTTGTGCTCGGCTTCCTGAACCAGGGTGAGGTCTGTACCTGTCCGTCGCGCGCGCTGGTGCAGGAATCGATTTTTGAGCCCTTTATGGCGGCCGTGATGAAGCGCATCAAAACCATTAAACGTGGCGATCCGCTGGATACGGAAACCATGATTGGCGCTCAGGCGTCGCAGCAGCAGTTTGATAAGATCCTCTCTTATCTTGAGATTGCGCAGCAGGAAGGGGCGGAAGTGCTGCACGGTGGTAACGTTGAGCAGATTGGCGAAGCCTTCAGCGGCGGCTACTATATTCAGCCCACGCTGCTGAAAGGCAACAACAGCATGCGCGTATTTCAGGAAGAGATTTTCGGACCGGTGGTCGGCGTACTGACGTTTAAAGATGAAGCGGAGGCGCTGGCCATTGCTAATGATTCGATTTACGGGCTTGGCGCTGGCGTCTGGACGCGGGATATCAACCGCGCATACCGTATGGGGAGAGCAATCAAAGCCGGACGCGTCTGGACTAACTGCTACCATCTCTATCCGGCTCACGCTGCGTTTGGCGGCTATAAGAAATCGGGCATCGGGCGGGAGACGCATAAAATGATGCTGGATCACTATCAGCAAACTAAAAATCTGCTGGTGAGCTACAGCACACAGCCGCTCGGGTTCTTCTGATTTTCGTACCGGCGGTCGCTGCAGAGGCTATATTTTCATAAACCTGTCATCTTTGCAGGACAGGATATGAGAAACGCCTCTGCGCAAAGGAGAGATCATGAACGCAGGATATGATTATATGGAGCAGCACGATGAGGTGCTGGATGCGGTCGAACAGGACATTATCAGCGTCAATCTGCCCACTTATGATGCGTTGCAGCATGCGCGCCAGCAGAGTGCCGAGCGCGACGCCGCGCGGGAAATGTCGCTGCGCGCATAAGAAAGCGCTCTCAGATTAATAAAAAAATCCGCAGCCTGGTGCCGCGGATTTTTTACAGGGTCTGCTTCAGCGCTTTACTTTACGCAGGCAGAGCACTGATTGTGGATCTGCTGGAAGAAATCGTTACCTTTGTCATCGACCAGAATAAACGCCGGGAAATTTTCCACTTCAATTTTCCAGATCGCCTCCATGCCCAGTTCGGCATACTCAACGCACTCAAGGCTTTTAATACTCTGCTGCGCCAGTACCGCTGCCGGGCCGCCAATACTGCCCAGGTAGAATCCGCCATGCTTATGGCAGGCGTCAGTCACCTGTTTGCTGCGGTTACCTTTGGCCAGCATTACCATGCTGCCGCCGTGCGACTGCAGCAGATCGACATAAGAGTCCATCCGGCCTGCGGTGGTAGGGCCGAGGGAACCGGACGCGTGTCCTTCCGGCGTTTTGGCCGGACCGGCATAGTAGACCGGATGATCTTTAATGTACTGCGGCAGCCCTTCGCCATTATCGATACGCTCTTTGAGTTTGGCGTGAGCGATGTCGCGCGCCACAATAATGGTGCCGTTCAGCGACAGGCGGGTAGCCACCGGATAAGCGGAGAGCTGGGCCAGAATATCCTGCATCGGGCGATTAAGATCTACCTGCACCACTTCGCCTTCGCCCTGCTGGCGCAGCGCTTCCGGAATATAGCGTCCCGGATTATCTTCCAGCTTCTCAATCCAGATGCCATCGCGGTTGATTTTAGCTTTGATGTTACGGTCAGCAGAACAGGAGACGCCCATGCCTACCGGGCAGGAGGCACCGTGACGCGGCAGTCTGACCACGCGAATGTCGTGAGCGAAATATTTACCGCCAAACTGCGCGCCCAGTCCGAGCTGCTGCGACGCTTCCAGCAGTTCCTGCTCCAGCACGATATCGCGAAACGCCTGACCGTGCTCGTTGCCTTCCGTTGGCAGCGAGTCATAGTAATGCGTTGAGGCGAGCTTAACCGTTTTTAGCGTGCTCTCCGCAGAGGTGCCACCGATCACAAATGCAATATGGTAGGGCGGACAGGCAGCGGTGCCGAGCGACATCATTTTATCAATCAGATAGTTTTTTAATTTTGCCGGCGTGATTAACGCTTTGGTTTCCTGATAGAGGTAGGTCTTGTTCGCTGAACCACCGCCTTTAGCGATGCAGAGGAACTTATACTCATCGCCATCCACGCTGTAGAGATCGATCTGGGCCGGCAGGTTGGTGCCGGTATTGACCTCTTTATACATATCCAGCGGGGCGTTCTGCGAGTAGCGCAGATTATCTTCGATATAGGTGTTATAGACGCCCTGCGACAGCGCCGCTTCATCGCCGCCGCCGGTCCAGACGCGCTGGCCTTTTTTACCCATGATAATCGCGGTGCCGGTATCCTGGCAGGTTGGCAGTACGCCTTTAGCAGCGATTTCTGAGTTACGCAGAAACTGCAGCGCGACATACTTGTCATTCTGACTCGCTTCATCATCCGCCAGAATAGCGGCAACCTGCTGCTGGTGTGAGGCGCGCAGCATAAAAGAGGCGTCATGAAACGCCTGCTGCGCCAGCAGCGTCAGCGCTTCTGGTGCGACTTTCAGCACCTCCTCGCCCTCAAAGCTGGCGACCGAAACGTGCTCGCGGCTCAGCAGGTAATATTCAGTATCATCTTTGGCGAGAGGAAAGGGGTTCTGGTAATAGAAGGGTTTGTTCGACATGTTGGCTCACTTAGCTTCGTGTTGCCCGCCTGCGCGGCGGGCGGCAAATTAGGCGATCTGTGGTGCTATTTTCTCTCGCCAGCCCGTATCAGGAGCTGACTGGCGAGCATAGTAACACTGAAACAGGCTGACGCGGCTGCGTTTTTTAACATCAAAGCAACATCATCAGAACATCATAACCATCCAGGGATAAGCGATAACCATCAGCGCCACCAGGAAGAGGGCGCCAAAGATGGTGCCAAGCCGCCAGTAATCTTTGGTCGGCAGATAGCCGCTGCCGTAATAGATAGGGCTTGGGCCGGTACCGTAAGGGGTGATAATGCCCATCACACCCAGCGAGGTACACATCATCAGGCAGAACACCGGCATATTAATGCCTGGAATTGAGGCGGCAATAGTCAGCATGGCGGGCAGCAGGGCGGTGGTATGCGCCGTGGTGCTGGCAAACAGATAGTGCAGCAGATAAAAGGCAATCAGCAGCACCACTGCGGAGACCTGAGGATCGTAACCCTGTAGCAGCACCGCCCCCTCTTTGCCCAGCCAGGCAATAAAACCGACGCGTGCCAGACCATCGGCCAGCGCCACCAGCGTGGCAAACCAGGCAAAGGTGTTCCAGGCGGCTTTATTGCTGGTGATATCACTCCAGTTAAGTACGCCGGTCCAGAGCATCAGCACAATCACCAGCAGCGCGGCCATAGCGGGCTCTATCCATGCCGTTGCGAAAATCCACATCATCAGCGCCGCGACGACAAACAGCAGCAGCAGGATCTCATTGCGCGACAGGCGGCCCAGCTTTTCCAGCTCGGCGGTCGCCCAGCGCGGTACCTCATCATTGACTTTGACTTCCGGCGGATAGAGCCAGTAAGCCAGCAGCGGCATGGTGAGAATCAGCAGGATCCCCAGCGGCAGGAAAGCGAGGAACCACATCCCCCAGCTGATATCGAAACCAATAACGCTCTTAACCAGGGCCAGTGCGAGCAGGTTAGGGGCCAGCGCAGAGAGAAACATCGAGCTGGTGATACAGGCTGCGGTAATCGCCACCCACATCAGATAAGAGCCGATTTTGCGGGCGCTGGGGTCATTAGGCTTAGAGCCATAGAGCGGCGGCAGGTTGGCAATAATCGGATAGATAGTCCCGCCGCTGCGGGCGGTGTTAGACGGCGTAAACGGCGCCAGCAGCAGGTCAGCGAAAGTAATCGCGTAGCCCAGCGTCAGACTGCGGCGACCGAGATATTTTACCAGAATCAGCGCCAGCCGGCGGCCAAACTGCGTTTTATCGTAGCCGGCTGCAAACATAAAGGCGCCAAAAATCAGCCAGACCGTAGAGTTGCCGAAGCCGCTGACTGCCCATTTGAACGACTGCGCTGCCGTTTTAAATGCCGGGTCGGCCAGCTCTGCCGGGCTAAACAGCACCCACTGGCTAAACAGAGCGATGACCACCACGCCGGTAAGCCCAATCACGGCGCCCGGCAGCGGCTCAAAAATCAGGCCGACAATAACACCGACAAAAATGGCGAAGAAGTGCCAGGCGTAGGGCTCCAGTCCGGCAGGCGTCGGCACCAGCAGCAACAGGAGTGCAACCAGTACCGGCAGGCAGAGCATCAGCAGGCGATTTTTTTTACCCGGCGCCGCAGGCGGCGCTTTGGTGGGTTCATGCGATTGCGTTGATAGGTTCATAGTTTTTGTCTGCACGTTGAGAAGAATGCGATATCAGTACCAGGGTAATGACTCCAACTTACTGATAGTGTTTTATGTTCAGATAATGCCCGATGACCTTGTCATGCAGCTCCACCGATTTTGAGAACGACAGTGACTTCCGTCCCAGCCTTGCCAGATGTTGTCTCAGATTCAGGTTATGCCGCTCAATTCGCTGAGTGTAACGCTTGCTGATTACGTGCAGCTTTCCCTTCAGGCGGGATTCATACAGCGGCCAGCCATCCGTCATCCATACCACGACCTCAAAGGCCGACAGCAGGCTCAGAAGACGCTCCAGTGTGGCCAGAGTGCGTTCACCGAAGACGTGCGCCACAACCGTCCTCCGTATCCTGTCATACGCGTAAAACAGCCAGCGCTGACGTGATTTAGCACCGACGTAGCCCCACTGTTCGTCCATTTCAGCGCAGACAATCACATCACTGCCCGGCTGTATGCGCGAGGTTACCGACTGCGGCCTGAGTTTTTTAAGTGACGTAAAATCGTGTTGAGGCCAACGCCCATAATGCGGGCGGTTGCCCGGCATCCAACACCATTCATGGCCATATCAATGATTTTCTGGTGCGTACCGGGTTGAGAAGCGGTGTAAGTGAACTGCAGTTGCCATGTTTTACGGCAGTGAGAGCAGAGATAGCGCTGATGTCCGGCAGTGCTTTTGCCGTTACGCACCACCCCGTCAGTAGCTGAACAGGAGGGACAGCTGATAGAAACAGAAGCCACGGGAGCACCTCAAAAACACCATCATACACTAAATCAGTAAGTTGGCAGCATCACCCAGTACCAGTGCCTTTATACCTGGATGATCCATTTTGCGGCATCAGTACAGGAAGTTCATGACGCTTGTGTTAAAGCAGAAAGCAATTTTGTTTCGCGAATTATCTAATTTATGCCGTTATGATGCGATTAATTAAAATACCTATTTTGATCCAGGTCAATAAAATGGAGCGCTTATTTTTATCTGCGTTATTTTCAGTGTGTTATGACGCTTATTCAGGGCGTGCCTCACGATATAATGCAGGATGTGAAGCGCTTTCTTTCCAATATCTGGCAGGCGTGTGATTTTTAAGTCAATGAAATATATAGTTTATTTTTGTGAGTTGAATTAACTTTGATTTTAATCAAGTTTTGAACGAAACTTAGCGGAACGCGTTACGCTCCTTCCCTGCTGAAAATAGGCTTTCCTTATCGGTAGTTTATATAACTAATGATATAAGTTATGTAACTAAATTAAATGTTATATTTACAGCATGAAGTCGGACCACTTTAATTATTTAACCGGTCACCCTGCCAGGAATTGAATTTCATTTTTGATTTTCGGAGTCGCTTATCATGAACACGCTTACCCCGCTGCTAAAACCCCTTACCTTGCCTAAAGGTGCCGTGCTGAAAAATCGTCTGGTGATGGCACCCATGACAACCTGTACCGGCTATTACGACGGTGGCGTCACCAGCGATCTGGTTGACTACTATCGGGTGCGTGCCGGCACAATCGGCACCGTCATCGTAGAGTGTGCGTTTATCGATAATCGTGGTCCGGCATTTCCTGGCGCCATCGCCATCGACAGCGACAACAAGATCCCGGGACTGGCCAGAATAGCCCACGCGATCAAATCTCAGGGTTCTAAAGCTATCCTGCAGATTTACCACGGTGGCCGCATGGTTGAGCCGGCGCTGATTGGCGGGAAAACGCCTGTCGCGCCCAGCGCCATCGCGGCGCCGCGCGAAGGGGCCACCACACCGCAGGCGCTGACCGCAGATGAAGTCGATGTCATGATCAAAAAGTTTGGTGATGCGGTGAACCGTGCCATCAAAGCGGGTTTTGATGGCGTGGAAATTCACGGTGCCAATACCTATCTGATCCAGCAGTTCTATTCGCCTAACTCCAACCAGCGCAGCGACAAATGGGGCGGCAGTCGCGATAACCGGGCGCGCTTTCCGCTGGAGGTCCTGGAAATCACGCATCAGATGGCCGATCGCTTTGCTGCCGCAGACTTTATTATCGGCTATCGCTTTTCACCGGAAGAGATTGAAGTGCCCGGTATCCGCTGGGATGACACCCTCTATCTGCTGGAGAAGCTCGCCGCGCGCGGCCTTGATTACGTGCACTTCTCCGTCGGTCAGCTGCTGCGTCCTTCCATTGTTGACACCAGCGACCCCACGCCTCTGATTACCAAATACATTGCGCAGCGTTCAGCACAGCTGGCCCGCATTCCGGTTATTGGCGTCGGCGGCGTGGTGAATAAAGAGGATGCCGAACTGGCGCTGGAATCGGGCTTCGATCTGGTTGCCGTCGGGAAAGCCTGTATCGCCTGGCCCAACTGGGCGGATCGCATTATTAACAATGAGCACCTTGAACTCTACATCGACAGTACCAAACGCGAGGAGCTGACAATTCCGGAGCCGCTCTGGCGCTTCTCGCTGGTGGACGCCATGATCCGCGACGTCAGCGACGGCCATCGCAAATATAAAGCCGGTGTGTATCAGGCGAAGGTAGAGGCGGAAGCGCTGAAGCTGAAAATCAACGTCACGCTGGATACCGATCGTATTACCGACATCGAACTGGTGCCGGATCCGGCGCTGGATGTTGACTTCACCAGTACGTTTGAAAGCCTGCGCGAGCGCATTCTGGTTGCAAACAGTCCGCACGTCGATGCGGTTACCGGGGCCACTACGCAAAGCGAGGCGCTGAAAAAAGCGGTATCGCGTGCGCTGGCGACCTCCAGCAAAGAGTATGTGATTGAGGAAGGGGGCAACCCGAACGCGCCGGTCAATTACGATGTTGTGGTCATCGGCACCGGCGGCGCAGGTCTCGCGGCGGCTATTCAGGCGCACGACGACGGCGCCCGCGTGGTACTGATTGAAAAAATGCCCACGATTGGCGGAAATACCATTAAGGCGTCAGTGGGGATGAACGCCGCCGAGACGCGCTATCAGAGGCTGAAAGGCATTGAAGACAGCAAAGCGCTGTTTTATGAAGAGACGCTGAAAGGCGGTAAAGGTAAAAATAATCCGCAACTGCTGCATGAGTTTGTCGAACGCGCGCCGGAAGCTATCGAGTGGCTGGCAGCGAAGCAGATTGAGCTCAGCGATATCACCATCACGGGCGGAATGAGCATTGACCGTACGCACCGGCCTGAAGATCGCTCAGCAGTAGGGGGCTTCCTGATCAGCGGGCTGGTAAAAAATATTAACCAGCGCAACATTGAGGTGCTGCTTGAGACCTCTGTCGCTGAAATTCTGTGTGAAAACGGCGTGGTTACCGGGGTTAAGGTGGTGGATGAGTATAACGACAGCCGCATTCTCAACGCAAAAAGTGTGATTGTTGCCACCGGTGGCTTCAGCGCCAACCGGGAGATGGTTGTGAAATATCGACCGGAACTGGATGGCTTTGTCACGACTAACCACGCAGGAGCCACCGGCAGCGGCATCGCGATGCTGCAGCATATTGGCGCCGGTACGGTTGATATGGGCGAGATTCAGATCCATCCTACGGTTGAACAGACCACCTCCTATCTGATTTCAGAAGCGATGCGCGGCGGCGGGGCAATTCTGGTAAGCCAGGCGGGCAAGCGTTTCTATAACGAAATGGAGACGCGCGACAAAGTCTCTGCGGAGATTATTGCGCTGCCGGAGAAAAGTGCCTGGATCATCTTCGATGAGCAGGTGCGCCGTAATAATAAAGCTGCTGATGAATATATCGCCAAAGGATTTGTCATCAGCGCACCTACGCCGCACGAGCTGGCAGTTAAGCTCAATATGGACCAGGAATCACTGCAGAGTACGCTGGGTCGCTACAATGAGTGTGTGATTAACCAGCATGACGAAGATTTTGGCCGTAAAACGGCGCTGCGCCATCCGCTTAATCAGGGGCCTTACTACGCTATTCGCGTGGCGCCTGGCGTTCATCACACCATGGGTGGCGTCACCATCAACACGGAAACCGCAGTGCTGGATGCGCAGAACCAGGCGATCACCGGCGCCTGGGCTGCCGGGGAAGTGGTCGGCGGTATTCACGGCGCCAACCGCATCGGCGGGAATGCCGTAGCGGACATCATCATTTTTGGTATCAAAGCGGGGCATAACGCCGCTAAACTCGCCTTAGGTAATTAACCTGCACCGGTGCCCGTCTGCGCGGGCACCGGTAATAATGAGGCAACTATGGCTAACGAGGCAGGTGTCTACAGCTATTCAACCGTTCAGATGGGATCGCCTGTGCTGCTGAAACTCTTTGAAAATAACGCCGCACTGGCACGGCAGGTTTTTCGCCTGATTGCACAGCAGGAGAATCTGTTTACCGTCAACCGGGTGCAGTCTGAGGTCATGGCGATTAACCATGCCGCCGGCGAGCGGCCGGTGGCGGTCAGTCCCGCAGTGTTTAATCTGATTCAGGTAGCCTATACGGTCAGTACGCTGCCGGACAGCGCGTTCAACTTCGCCATTGGTCCGATAGTCAAGCGCTGGAAAATTGGTTTTCAGGGCGACAGCGTGCCCGCTGCCGCTGACATCACCGCGCTGTTGCCGCTTACCAACCCCCATCAGGTCGTGCTGGACGCTGCGGCACAGTCGGTTTATCTGCCGCAGCGCGGTATGGAGATCGATCTCGGTGCTATAGCCAAAGGCTATATTGCCGATCGGGTGCAGCAGTGGCTGCGTCAGCAGGGAGTGACGCAGGCGCTGATCAATCTTGGCGGCAATGTGCAGACGCTGGGTGCGCCCCCGCATGAACCGCAGGGGTGGCAAATTGGGCTGAAAAAGCCCTTTGCTGACGATAACGCGTTACTCGGCGTAATCGAGGTGCGGGAGAAATCAGTCGTCACGTCCGGGATCTATGAGCGTTACTTTGAACAGCAGGGGCGCTGCTGGCACCATATTTTTGACCCGCGTACCGGCTATCCGCTGGATAATGAACTGTTAAGCGTGACGGTGATAAGTGACCGCTCGCTGGATGGCGACATCTATACCACGCTACTGTATGGCATGGGCACAGAACAGGGACTGAACTGGCTCGCCAGCCAGTCCGACATCGATGCCATTTTTGTCACCCGCGATCGGCAGATCGTCTGCTCTTCACCGCGTCACTACCGATTCCGGCCAGCTGATACCACGTGGAAACTGCACTACTGACAATATTGCTGCAGCAGCGAGCGATATTCCGGCTGCAGACGATAGCGATAGACCGGACGTCCGGTGGCGCCATAGTGAATGCTGGTAAACAGAATATTGATCTGCGCCAGCCAGATGAGATATTTGCGGCAGGAGACGCGTGAAATATTCACCTCTGCAGCCAGCTCATCGGTCGAGAATTCCTGTGCGGGGTGCGCATCTATCCACTGACAGAGCGTGCGCAGCGTTTGTGGCGTCAGGCCTTTGGGCAGACGCTTATTGTCGTGATGCGTTGCCGGATTGCCGTGGATCAGCAGATCGACGTCAGATTGCTGATAGTGCTGGTGGTTATCCATCAGCGATTTTTTCTGCTGCCAGCTGGTCAGCGCCTCTTCAAAACGCGGAAACTGAAACGGCTTAATAAGATAATCCACCACCCCGTAGTGCAGCGATGTTTTGATATTTTCTGCATCAGCCGCAGAGGAGATAATAATCACTTCTGTCGGGCTTTGCGCTTTTCGCAGCTCAGGCAGCAGATCCAGGCCATTCTCCTGCTGCATATAGATATCCAGCAGCAGCAGATCGATCGGCGTGTCGCTATTGAATAAAAAATCGCGCGCCTGCTGCAGCGTTGCCGCCGTACCACAGCAGTTAAAACCGGGTACCTGACCGATAAAACTGCGGTTGAGTTCGGCAACCATGGCATCATCGTCAACCACTAAAACATTAATCATGCGGTTTAATTTCCTTTATCCCAGGGTAGCTGGACTAAAAATTGCGTGAATACGCCGGGCTCAGACTCTGCGCTGACGCTGCCGCCAAGGCTTTCCACCTGCTGCTTAAGCAGAAACAATCCGACTCCGCGGTTCTCACCTTTGGTGGAGAAACCTTTATCAAAAATGGTCGCCAGATGCGCAGCATCAATGCCCGGACCGTCGTCGCTCACCTCGCAGGTCAGCCAGCCGTTTTGATAATGGAGCATCAGGTGGATCTCTCCTTCGGTCTGCTCGCGCAGCGCATCAAGCGCGTTCTCGACCAGATTGCCGGTTACGGTAATCAGCGCCGCCATCTGCGCTTCGCTGCCGCTGTCTGGCAGGTAGCTGGCGTCGCTGATAGTGAGCCGGTGCCCGCAGTCTGAGGCGCGATTGATTTTACTTAACAGGATCCCCGCAATCACCGGGGATTTAATCTTATCCAGCAAAAAGCCGATCTCTGTCTGATAGTTATTGGCGGTTTTCAGGATATACGCTTCAACCTGCGCATAGTTTTTCATATGCAGCAGGCCGAGGATCACATGCAGCTTGTTCATAAACTCGTGCGAGCGTTCACGCAGGGCGTCGACATAGTTTACCATGCCGCTTAAGCGCTGCATCAGCTGGCTGATCTCAGTTTTATCCCTGAACGTACAGACCGCGCCAATAATCCGCTCCGCCGTGCGTACCGGAACGGTATTGGTCAGCAGCAGTCGGCCATTCACGTTAATCTCCTCATCGCGCCGCGCCCGTCCGCTCTGCAGCACGCTGCGCAGCTGCGGTTCGACGGCGGTGGTGTCAGCGCGCCAGCTTTCATCAGGCGCGCGCTGCGTCTGTGCTGCGTCGCTCAGCAGATGGCAGGCAGCCTGATTGATCAGCGTCACTTCATGCCGATCGTCCATCGCCACCACGCCCTCTTTGACGGAATTGAGAATGGCCTGACGCTGCTCAAACAGGGTAGAAATCTCATAAGGTTCCAGCCCGAACAGAATACGTTTCAGCACGCGCACCAGGATCAGCGTACCCAGCGCGCCCGCCAGCGCGCCGATCAGAATAGTCCAGAGGATGATCCAGCGGCTCTGGTTAATCTGATCGGTGACGGCATCCAGTGAGATACCGATAGCCACCACCCCAATCTGCTGATGCTGGGCATTGAACACCGGGGTAAAAACACGCAGTGCCCGAACCAGGGAGCCCTGATTAACAGAGACATTTTCCTGACCGCGCAGCGCAGGCTGAATATCGTTGCCGATGAAATGCTGACCAACCAGTTCCGGATTACGATGGGAGTAGCGTATGCCCGCCATATTAGTGATCGTGATAAACAGCAGATTATTGCTGGTCTCAACCGCTTTTGCGACCGGCTGCAGATGAGCTTCAGCGGGGGAGAGCAGCAGCGCTCGCTGAACATCTGGCGATGTGGCCAGCGTACGCGCGACGGCCATCGCTTTATCTTCCAGCTGTGACCGGGTAGAGGCACCAATCTGAAAGAAATAGAACATATGCACGGTACACAGCACCAGGACAATCACGGCGCTCAGCATCAGCGTGACCAGCGTATTAAGTTTCATTGTCCGCCGGCGCATCGGCGTAGCAGGGACTGAAGGCGTCATGGTGGCGTTCACTTAGCGGAAAAGGGGCCTATTATGACGGATAATGGCGGCGCGGTTGCGGAAAATATAACAGGCCACTCTGAATAATGGCCTGCAGATAAGACGGTATGCAGAACTTAAGCGGTTTTCACACGACTGGCGAAGCTTTTACGCAGCTTCTGCAGTTTAGGCGGGATGACTGCCATGCAGTAGCCGTTGCGCTGACCCGCACCTTCCCAGTAGTCCTGATGGTAGGCTTCCGCCGGATACCAGGTTTTGAGCGGTTCTACGGTTGTCACCACCGGCACATCATGATCTTCCTGCGCGCGCGCAATGGCTGCAATCGCTTCTGCTTCCTGTTCAGCATTAGCAGGGAAAATCGCTGAGCGGTACTGCGTTCCGATATCATTTCCCTGACGATTAAGCTGGGTAGGATCGTGCGTGGCAAAACTGATATCCAGCAGATCGCCGTAGCTTATCTGCGCCGGATCAAACCCGATACGGATAGCTTCAGCATGGCCGGTTGCCCCGCTGCATACCTGCTCATAAGTCGGATCAGGGCGCTCCCCGCCGGTATAGCCGCTTTCAACCGATTCAACACCAATTACATCTTTAAAAACGGCTTCGGTACACCAGAAACAGCCGCCCGCAACGATCGCATATTCGGTTGCCATTACATTTACTCCTGTCAGGTCGAAAGCTTAAGAGTGCGGGTGAACGGAGCGGAATTCAACCCGATAATCGCAGACCGCACAGGCTGTTCAGGTAAAACGTACTCAGCTGTCCGGGGCGGACTGGCTGAGCAGAGCCTGGAGTCGTGCCGTCAGCTGCTCAAGACTATATTTTGTTGCCTGCCGGACGACCTCTTCGCTTTCGCCGGAAAAACGCTGACAACAGGTCTGAATAGTGCCATCAGGCAGGCCCCAGGCAAACCAGACGGTGCCGGCTGGTGTACCATCCTCGCCGCCATCTGGTCCGGCATAACCGCTCACTGCAATGCTGCTATCGTCGCCGGAAAGCGCTTTTGCGCCTGCGGCCATTTCACGCACGGCGGCTTCGCTGACGGCGCTGTCACGTGCCAGCGTCTCTTCACTTACGTTCAGCACCCGATGTTTCGCCTGATCGGTATAAGTAATAAAGCCGCTGCTGTAAAACTGGCTGCTCTGGCCGACGGCCGCGAGGGTAGAGCCGACCCAGCCTGAAGTACAGGATTCTGCGGTGGTGACAGTCAGTTTTCTTTCAAGCAGAAGATCGCCCAGAATAGTTGCCGTTTCGATTAATTCCCGATTCATATATGCATCCCGATTTATTATTTAAATGTCAGCCAGCCACGCTTCGATTAAATAAACGTTGCCGGATGATAATTATTATAGATGGTGAGTCCGTTTTATCTGGTTAATATGAACTCAGCAGAAGAATATATTAAGCGGGGCGGGTCAATCCGAAGGGGTTGATTATTAATCAGGCAGGGGTTCTGTCGTATGGTAATTACAGATTCTGCATGAAAATATAAGCGTAGCGGGGCTAGGGCAGGGCGATAAATAACAGATCTGGCAAAGGGATAAATATCGTATGGCGCAATGCCGCCGGGCGTGTAGCTATAACGGACGACATTTGCCAGTAGTGGTCTATACTGAAACCTGAGAACCTGGCGCAAGCTCACATTCTCAGGAGGTAAAGTATGAAAATGAGTATCCGGTTATTGGGGAAGCCGCCTGGGCGTTAATGATGCGCCGTGCAGATGTGACTCTGGCATCCCTCACGGCTGAACTGCATCAGATGGCTTGCCGCGAAACAGATGCGGTGCGCGACAGCCAGATCCATGAGGCGCAGCAGCGGCTGCTGGACTATCGCTCTACAGAGCAGGCCGACCGTCGTTCTGATTCGCCGTTAAAAGCGCTGTCAGAGCGATCGGATAGCGTTACCGTTGCCGGCACCGGTAACGGTGCACGCCGCCATTAAGCTCCCTGCTCATCGTCAGCCTGTGGCGGCGATGAGCGCACTTCCCGCTGATCTCCCGTCTGAAAATGTGCGTAAATTTGTCTCCATCCTCATCTGATAGCACTTTTTGCAAAAAAAAACTTACCTCACCATTCATTATTCTCTGTACAAGTTTTTTGGGAATCCTGTACAACAGGTTAGATTTCCACTTTTTTATTGTTAATTTTAACATTTTACGGGAGTCACTTATGCGCCAGAACGGATATGCTCCGAACTCAGTTGAGGCGATTGCCAACTACTTTAGTAAAGCATCGCTGCCGTCTCAGCAGGAAACGCTGGGACAGATTGTCGTGGAGATTCTGCGTGAAGGCCGCAACCTGAATCGCAAATCCATTTGCACTAAGCTGTTACGTCGCCTTGAACTGGCAACAGAAGCAGAAGAAGAGCAGCATTATCATCAGCTTATCGGCTTGCTGTTTGAGCGGGAAAGCTAATACCAGATTTACGACCGGGTTATATTCAGACTAAGTAAACAGGGAAGAGTGCACAACCTCATGTATAACCTGTGACCAGCTGTATCGCGCCACGCACTGCGTGGCGCTGTTTTACTGTCGTACTTCATCTTGAAGTGGCGGCAAACAAAGATTCACTATGAAGATGAGCAAACACCAGAAGAGTATAGACGAAATCATCGGTGAAGCTGCCCTGACGCTGCTTCAGCGCTCCGGGCCTGTTAATACCCACGCGCTGATGGCAGAGCTGCAGAATATGCAGATGCAGGCCACCGATGAAGAGTATCGCACCGCAATCAGCATGGCCCTGAAAGAGGTCCGGACCAGCATTTCTCTTGGTCAGCAACAACGAAACGAACCGGAAAAAGATAACGTTCATCCCCTGTTTGGCAATGACCAGTCATCCGGCAATAGCCGTAAACATTAATCCAGCCCGATAAGGTATACTGCGGCCTTATCTTTAACAGTTTGAGACGGAAAAATGGCAGATTTTCAAAACTTATACAATGTGCTGCCTGATAATGAGCTGGCTGCGCATTTTCGCGATGCCGGCCATGCGTTAAGCGATGAGTCACAGGTGCTGGATGGGGTAATACGCAGCATCCTTGCTACTGAGGGACGAGTGACTAATAAGTCGATTATTCTTTACCTGATTATGGCGCTGGAATCGGCCAGTGGCAGCGCTGAAGCTGACGTTCTGCGTCGCACACTGGAAATTGTTGTTGGCTATACGCCAGACGATGCCTGACCACGCTTTCTGCTCTTCCATCCGTGAAGAGCTTCTCCCATTTTCCTTTCAATCCTGCTCATGCGTTTCTTTCTTTTCTGTACACTTTTAGCTGAGTTGTACAGTTAATTAAAAGCAGCGCGCTTAATTAACGTCATTCAGTTTAAAGTTGTACATCTGCCTGATTAACGCTGAAATAGCTATTCGGTTGCTTAACGGCTCAGGCTCACTCCAGGAACATTTACCGTGACCTGACGAACCGGGCGCGCATTCAGACGCTTACTTCTGCCGGACTTAATTTTTTGCAGCCAGCTTTGCAGCTGTTTTATCTCTTCCTGCGCGGCAGATTCATTGCTGACATTGCAGATAAAGAGCTGGCTGAGCGTCTGATGCTCTGCTGCAGTAGCGTAGATTTCAAAGCGGCCATCGCGCTGCTGTAATTCTACGCTGGTAAAGTGCAAATGCTCCCATTGCTGTAACCGTGTTTTAAATCGAGCGAAATCCATAAAAGTTCCTTAACTTCTTATAGTGATTATTGGTACTAACGTGACTAAAGGAACATAGACCAGAATCAGAAAAACGCCAGAATAAAAAAATAAAAATTTTAACGTGCTGAGTTTGCTGCGTTAATTAACGCGCTTTTACCGTCTCGCTTATTATTTTTGCGCCTGAGGCTGGCTTACGCCGTTAAAAAAATTGCTTTTAAGATGAAAAAACCGCCCGAAGGCGGTCAGAAGGAGGGGCGTCTATTCAGGCTGCTTATCACCCGATTCTGGCGCACTGCCCGCATCATCATCAGGCAGTTCAGGCTCATCTTTACCAGGCTGATAACCTGCGTGAGCACGCTGTAGAGGTTTATGATGCATTGATCTCTCCTTACGGGTTACGTCTGTGGCTTTTCACTACCCAGTTCAGCACCGGTTTCCGGATTAACATCAGGATTCGAGGCGGTTCTGGTGGCCATAGCCTTCAGCGCTGCCGCTTCATCCGCAGAGAGCACCACTGAGGCGTGACCATCGCCGCCATCTACGGCAGGCTGAGGATCGGCGACATAGTTGAAGTTCTCATCTGAATTCCAGCTGCCGCGTACATCATCCCCGTCAGACATACTGAAATAAGTATGCGCATACTCTTCGATTGGCGGCAGTTTACCCGGCGGAAAGTTATTGCGGATAGAGTAGAGCGCCTTTTCAAAAGAGAGCTGGTGGGCGGCTTCACGCGTCATCAGAAAGCCCAGCGCATCTTTTACGCCGACGTCATCAGTCACATTAATCAGGCGTTCATAAATAATCTTAGCGCGTGACTCCGCGGCGATATTGGAGCGCAAATCCGCCGTCACTTCGCCAATAGTATCGATATACGCTGCGGTCCATGGCACGCCACCTGAGTTTGTCAGTGGCGGGCCGCCACCATAGAGAATAGAGGTAAGATGACTGTCATTACCCGCACCGGTAATAGAGCGATAAAGTTCGCCCTCCGCTTCCGTGCCTTCAGCCAGCTTGCCTTTGGCCCCTTTATTAAGCATACCTACCAGCGAACCGATAATTTCAAGATGGCTCAGCTCTTCGGTCGCAATGTCCATCAGCATGTCACGGCGTCCGAGATCGTCATCTCCCAGACCCTGAGTAAAATAGCGCATGGCAGCTGCCAGTTCGCCCTGCGGGCCGCCAAACTGCTCCAGAAGCAGATTGGCCAGTCCGGGATTCGGTTCACTTACCCTGACGGTGTACTGCAATTTTTTAACGTGTCGAAACATGGCTCACCTCAGTGTTAACAGTCAGGCCGATAGGCTGGCCTTTGTAATAATGCGTTACTGCTGTTCCGCAATGGTTGTGAGTTTTTCATCGGTAGATTTTTCTTCAGCCAGCGTTTCTGCCAGCAGACTGGCGGCCTGATCGAGGCCCAGCTTTTTGGCCATGGCCACCAGCGTGCCGTAGGTGGCAATTTCGTAGTGTTCAACTTTCTGCGCCGCGCCTATCAGGCCAGCATCACGCACCGGGCCTGCTTCGGTCGCGTCAATCAGCTCCTGCGCTTCCTCTACCAGACCTTCCAGCGCATGGCACTTCATGCGTTTAATGCGTAATTCTTCGTGCGCTTCCACTGCCTGATCAAGACGATCAATTTGTCCCTGGGTCTCTTCCAGATGTTGTTTAAAAGCTGCTTTAAGCGTTTCATCAGAAGCTGCACGCGCCATTTTGGGCAGCGCGCGGGTAATCTGTTTTTCTGCACTATAAACATCTGAAAGATCGTGAATAAAAAGGTCGAGCAAAGATTCAACTTTCATAAGCGTTCTCCATGCAGTAATAAACAGCAAAGCAGACGTCGAATGACGTATGCAGTTTATTCATTAATATGAGATTTCAGACAGCAGAGGTTAGCGTTCTCTGATGCGGAATAGTCATTAAACGCGCAATCACTGCGCCGCAGGGTTCATCCCTGAAATAAGCTGTCAGGTGCCGCGATTGCCGCTCTGACTCCCTTTCTTGCCAGCGTCAGACGCCTTTTCACGGTCGTTGCCGAAACTTCCGCCGCTATGCTGTCCGCCTTTTTTACCCGCTTCAGATGCCCGCTGTTTGTCGTCTGCGAAATTACCTGAACCGCCTCGATGTTGAGTCATAATATATTTTCTCTTCATGAGTTGATAATGACATGATCTGAATGACCAATCATGTGCGAGCTGCGTATTTAATAGTAATCGCGTTTCTTTAATCTGCAAGCGGGACGGTTTGATTATGTGCTCATAAGAATTATCTGCAGAGTCTGATTTTGTAGTCTTTATTATATTTAAGCGCAGCGACAATTAACGCATCGCTTAAATATATTTATGCGCTTCGGTTAACAATTAATTTATTGAAGCATCAGATGAATATTGTCGGCGGGCTGATTCGCAGCATGTTGTTTTCTCGATTAAGGTTAGTTATTACCCTGTAACGAGGAGAAGAGGTGATGACCGACTCTGTGACCACGGCTGAACTGGAACTGCTTGATCGCTACTGGCGAGCAGCGAACTATCTGTCTGTGGGCCAAATCTACCTGATGGCGAATCCGCTGCTGCGTGAAACGTTGCTGCCTGAGCACATTAAACCAAGATTGCTGGGACACTGGGGGACCACGCCCGGACTCAACTTTATCTATGCCCACCTCAACCGCGTTATTCGCCAGCGCAACGCTGACCTGCTTTACGTCTGCGGCCCCGGGCATGGCGGCCCCGGTATGGTGGCCAATAGCTGGCTGGAGGGAACCTACAGTGAAATCTACCCGCAGGTCAGTGAAGATGAGCAGGGTATGCAGCGTCTGTTCAAACAGTTCTCTTTTCCCGGCGGCATTCCGAGCCATGCGGCGCCTGAAACGCCAGGCTCAATCAATGAAGGGGGAGAGCTGGGCTATTCGCTCTCGCACGCTTTTGGCGCCGCATTCGATCATCCGGATTTAATTGTGCCTTGCGTTATTGGTGACGGTGAAGCAGAGACCGGTCCGCTGGCCGCCAGCTGGCACGGGATCCATTTTCTTAATCCGCAGCGTGACGGGGCCGTATTGCCTGTTCTTCACCTCAATGGCTACAAGATCGCTAATCCGACGCTGCTGGGGCGCACCAGCGACGAAGATTTGCAGCAGCTCTTCAGCGGGTATGGCTATGAGCCGCTCTTTGTCTGTGGCGATGATCCACAGCGCATGCATCAGGAGATGGCCATTACGCTGGATCGCGCTTTTGATACTATCGCATCCATCCAGCAGCGGGCGCGCAGTGGCACCCATAGTGAAGAGATACCGCGCTGGCCGATGATCGTGCTGCGCACGCCAAAAGGCTGGACAGGACCCAAAGAGGTTGATGGCAAAAGGGTCGAAGGATTCTGGCGCGCGCATCAGGTGCCGGTCGCCGGATGCCGCGAGGATGAGGCGCACAGGCAGATCCTCGAAGCGTGGCTGCGCAGTTATCAGCCTGAAACGCTGTTTGACGCCAGTGGACGTTTAAACGCTGAACTACGGGCGCTGGCTCCGGCGGGTGATAAACGGATGAGTGCGACCCCTTACGCCAACGGCGGGCGGCTGCGGCGGCCGCTTGCCACGCCTGATATCCGGCAGTTTGCGCTCGGGCTCAGCGCACCGGGCGCAGAGCAGGGCGAAGCGACGCATCAGTTTGGCCTCTATCTGCGCGAAATTTTTCGCCTCAATAGCGATAATTTCCGTCTTTTTGGTCCGGATGAGACCGCTTCAAACCGGTTGTCGCCGGTATTTGACGCCACCAGCCGCAGCTGGATGGCGCCGCTGGAGCCGTGGGATGAACAGCTGGGACGCGACGGACGCGTGATGGAGATTCTGAGCGAGCATCAATGTCAGGGCTGGCTGGAGGGCTATCTGCTTACCGGGCGTCACGGCCTGTTCAACTGCTATGAAGCGTTTATTCATATTGTCGACTCCATGTTTAACCAGCACGCTAAATGGCTGAAAGTGTCGCGCAAACTGCCGTGGCGGCAGCCAGTCTCTTCCCTGAATTATCTGCTTTCGTCTCACGTCTGGCGTCAGGATCATAACGGCTACAGCCATCAGGACCCTGGTTTTCTCGATCACGTTGTGAACAAAAAGGCAGACATAGTGCGCGTCTGGCTGCCGCCTGATGCCAACTGCCTGCTCTGGACGGGCGATCACTGTCTGCGTACCTGGGATCGCATCAATGTCATCGTGGCGGGTAAGCAGCCCTCACCACAGTGGCTCGATATCGATAGCGCGATTGCGCACTGTGAAGCGGGCATGGGCATCTGGCAGTGGGCCAGCTGCACAGATGAACCTGACGTGGTGATGGCGTGTGCAGGCGATGTACCGACTATGGAAACGCTGGCGGCGGCCGATCTGCTGCGGGAGTTACTGCCGTCGCTGCGCGTGCGCGTAGTAAACGTTGTTGATCTGATGGCGCTGCAGAGTGATGAGCAGCATCCGCATGGCAAAAGCGAGGCGGAGTTTGAGCACCTGTTTACCGCTGACAAGCCGGTAATCTTTGCCTTCCACGGCTATCCGGGGCTGATCCATCGTCTGACTTATCAGCGTAATAATCATCGTAATTTTCACGTGCATGGATTTAACGAAGAGGGCACTACCACCACGCCTTTTGATATGACCGTGCTGAACCGGCTCGATCGCTATCATCTGGCGCAGGCTGCGCTGCTGCATGTGCCCGGCGTGGCTGAAGATCATCCGGATCTGCTGGACGATCTGCAGGCGCGTCTTGCGGCGCATCACGCCTGGGTGCGGGAGTATGGTGAAGATGTGCCTGAGGTACGCAACTGGCGCTGGCGGGCCGCTGCGTCCTCAGCGTCATCTCTCAGGGGTGTTTAGGCGGCATACGGCGGCGCTGATAGCGTTTTTTCCCCAGAGCCAGCGCGGAGGCGCTGGCCGGGTCGAACAGGGAGAGGCTCTCAATCTGATCAACCATCAGCACCTTACGAAAATCGAGGGCGCTTTTCGGTGAGGAGAGGAAACTGATCTCATGCTCGTGATACCAGCGGCTATAGTTGTGCTCAATCGCAAGATTCAGCGTGCGCGCATCGCGATAGCCGCTCAGCATCGGGATCATCACGATATTTGCCGTGCCGGGAAATTCAAACGTGGCGGCGTGGATCATGCCAATGTAAATCCGGCGGGACTTCAGCGTAACCCATGCCAGTTCACCCTCTTCCATGCAGTGCAGCAGCAGCTGTTCAATACCGTTAGAACGCGAGAGGCGCTGATATAACTCTTTACGGCTGCCGGGTGTCAGGCGGGCGCTGCCGGCCCAGTTGGAGCGGTAAACACAAAATATCACCGCAAAGGTCAGCATAATGACCACCGGTGCCTGGATGCCCAGAAAGCTCCAGGTCATAAAATCGACGTGCCAGTTAGCATGATGTTCAGCACTCAGGCCGAACGTGTTATTCGCAAACGAGGCGCCCAGCAGCAGGAGCCAGACAATAGCCGTTGCCAGCACCCCTTGTACAACAAAAATGCAGCCGTAAAGGGCAATCAGAAAATAGACGTCCCAGCCGAATGAGCGCTTTATTTTTAGCCGGCTGGACATATCGCGGCTGGTATACCAGTAACCGCATACCATCAGAACCATGAAAATCGCCGTGCCCATTTAAATTTCCTTCAGAGTTGAAACGTGTTCAGCAAAATCTTTATGGACTTCAGGACTGAGCGGGTTGACCGAGGCGTTGCCATCTTCATCGATTATAATTCTGTCACCATCCTCCATCGACTCAGTGACATCCTGTTGTGTCATGACCTGCAGTAAGGATTCAGGGCTGCTGAACAGCGAGCATAAAAAACGTTTCATGACGGGCGTAAATCCTTTCAGTATTAAAAGTTAAGTCTGGAGCAAAACCGGGAAAGTAAAACGACTTTAAGAGTTGTCTGCGGCAGGAGAAACAGCAAGCGTAACGGCAGATTAAAGCGAGGAGAGTGAGAAGAGAGCGAAGAGGTGAACTGCAGCACATCCCTGTGCTGCTGGCTAATCAGGAACCTTTACGGCTGCTCTGGCCACCTTTTTTGCCTGCTTCAGATGCTTTTTTAGGGTCATCTTTAAAGCTGCCGCCGCTTCCGCTGCCGCTTTTCTGTCCACCTTTTTTGCCCGCGTCAGATGCTTTCTGCTTATCGTCTGCGAAGTTACCTGAACCGCCTCTGTGCTGAGTCATGATATAGCCTCTTGAAGAGTGTTTAATAACATGATGAATCATTGCAGTTATGTGCGTGGTACGTTTTAAAGAATAATGGTGAATGCAGTCTCTGCAAGCGAAGCGGAAAATATAATTAAGTAATTGTTTTAAAGCACTTTTAAAGATTTTTTTATGGCGCACAAAATATAAAAGCTGCAGCCAGAATTAAAAAGCGTCATTAAATTAGCAGCATAGCGAATTAAACAGGCCAGTGATGTCGGAGCGGTTTAAGGCGGTTATCCGGAATAATTGGCAAAATTAATCAGATATGTGAGCCAGAGAGGCTTTTCGCCCTGAGTCAGATACGCAGGGCAGGCGGATCAAATCAGCATCCCCAGAATCTGCAGCACGCTCTGCTGTGAGGCGGTGACAAAAGGAATATCTTTAATATGCTGCATGCCAAACGCCTCATAGAATTTTCTGGCTCTGACATTAGCGTCCATCACTTCCAGCCACAGGTAGCCTTCCTGCCGGCTGCGCGCGCTGGCAATGATGCTCTCAAACATCCGTCTTCCGACGTGTTTGCCTGTTTCCTGCGGATCGAGATAGAGCTTGCAAAGCTGAGCACCCCGCATCCCGGAATCGGGCACCGGCACACTCCACTTTACTTTGGCAAAACCGATAGGCTGCGCTGACTCAGCAATCAGCCAGCTTTCACTGGCATCGGTCAGGCTGCTGGCAAGCGCATCCATGCCGTACTCTTTGCTGATAAACGCATCCATTTCATCTGCAGAGACCCACAGGTGTTTAAAGTGCGCGCTGTAGGTCATACGCCCCAGCTGCTGCAGTAAGCCGGCGTCTTCCGGCCGGGCGTGGCGAATAGTCAATGCCATTATGCGGATTCTCCATGAAGTCTGCGCCACGTGCGACGCAGAGTGGTACACACTCCTGACGGGCGATAATACGCGAATGGCGTGCGGGATGTGATAGCGATCTGCTGAAACCGCGCAATAAGGGTTTAAGCGGTATCACTTTTTGCACGACGGCAGGCTGAAAATAATGACTGGCAGGAGTAGCTGGTCAGCGCTGCGGTAGCGCAAAACAGGGAGTGACGTAAATATTGAAACCGCTTTTATTCGCCTGCGTTTTTATCGCGGGTGAATAAGCTTCTGCAGGCAAATAAACTCATTAAATTGCGTCTCTCTTAACGCAGGCCGGAGGCGGCCTCAGAGGCCGTAACGTAAACTTTCCGCGCGTTTCGCCGTTTCATATACGTATTGCAGCATCGGCTCCAGATCGGCATCGGGTCCGGCGCTGATGATCTTGCTACGCAGCCACTCAATTTCGCTGGTAATATCCGGATGGAAAATCGTATTGTTCTGCGCATTACGCAGCCACTTCAGCAGGAAATTATTTTTCCCCCGCAGATGAGCGCTTTTTTTGGATTGAGCATGGATTTTAAGCGCAACCAGAATGCAGTAGTAAAAATGGACGCGCTGACTGTAGTTTTGCACCATTATATCGCTCTTTATCATCGATATCGTTGACCCGCGTCAGTGTGCATAAATGCATCATTCAGGTCAATTCCGCTGCAACTGAAGCGGTAAAAAAACGGGATGCGCAGCTCTTTTTAAGAATTTCTTTATGCGGGATAAAGCGGTTCTCATTCCGGGATTCATTCTTGTGTTAATTTTTACAGGACGCCGCTGCTGGCTACAGGAATAATCTGAATTAGTGCAGAGGAAAAAGTCATACATATTTACCGCTGCCGTACACATTTATTATTTTTTTATTGTCGTTTCTTTGATTATTAAAATGCAGGGCAGAGCGGTAAACCGGATGCTATTTTCTCCGGCCAGCAACTTTTATGGCAAAAAGCGTAATAAGGTCTACACTTATTGCTGCCGATGTTCATTGTGCGTCAGGTTATGCAGTTATACATGGCGTTAACCCGGAAAGGTTGCGCATTTATTAGTGGTTTACCCTAAGCGTTTTATCTGCAGCACGCCTCTGAACATCCTGATTTTTACCCTTAAAAGGAGGAGACGTGACATCTGTGGTAAGCGAGATCAATACCCTGCCGTCGTTAAGCGGCGGCCTTTACGCCTTCTTTTTTGACGTTGACGGCACGCTGGCAGCCATTGAAGCACAGCCCGATCAGGTCACCATTCCCGCCCGCGTTCGTCAGCATCTGCAGCAGATCTCTAATCTCAGCCACGGTGCGCTGGCGCTGGTCTCCGGACGGCCAATATCCCAGCTGGATAAGCTGGCAGCGCCGCTTGAAGCGCCGGCGGCGGGCGTGCACGGCGCAGAGCGCCGCGATGCAACCGGTCAGATTCATCGTCATGCACTGCCGGATACGGTTGCCTCAGCGCTGCATGATGAGCTGGAACAGGCATTCAGCCAGTGGCCAGGGGCAGTGCTGGAGGCTAAAGGCATGGCGTTTGCGCTGCATTTCCGCAACGCCCCTGAGCATGAGCAGGCAATTATGCAGCTGGCGGAACAGATTGTTAGCCGCTTCTCTGAGCTCACGCTGCAGCCGGGCAAATGCGTGGTCGAAATCAAACCTCAGGGAATCGATAAAGGTGCGGCCATTAACACTTTTATGCAGGAAGCGCCTTTTGCAGGACGTATTCCGGTGTTTGTGGGTGACGATCTCACCGATGAAAAAGGCTTTCTTGCGGTCAATGCGCTACAGGGCATCTCTGTCAAAGTTGGCGAAGGCCCCAGTGAAGCGCGCTACCGGCTGCCGGACACCAACGCTGTCTGGCAGTGGCTGGAGCAACTATTATTACAATTAGAGCATGACAATATTGGTAAGGAGTTCAGGTTATGAGTCGTTTAGTCGTGGTATCTAACCGTATTGCTATCCCCGACGGAAGCAAAAGCAGCGCAGGCGGCCTGGCCGTAGGTATTCTTGATGCGCTTAAAAATACCGGTGGTTTGTGGTTTGGCTGGAACGGAGAGATCAGCGAATATTCGGGTGAAGAGGAAGAGCCGCTGGCAAAACTGGAGCACGATGGGATCACCTATGCTTCTTTCCCGCTCAACCAGAACGATTATGATCAATACTACTGCCAGTTCTCTAACACAGTGATCTGGCCCGCTTTCCACTACCGGCTCGATCTGGTGCAATATCAGCGTGAAGCCTGGGAAGGGTACTGCCGGGTCAATACGGCGCTGGCTCATCGTCTCAAACCGCTGATTCAGTCTGATGATGTGCTGTGGATCCATGATTATCATCTGCTGCCGTTTGCAGCCGAGCTGCGTAAGCTGGGCGTGACGAACAGAATCGGTTTCTTTTTACATATTCCTTTCCCGACGCCGGAAATCTTCAATGCGCTGCCGCCGCATCAGGAGCTGCTGGAGATGCTGAGCGATTATGATCTGCTGGGCTTCCAGACCGAATCTGACCGGGTTGCGTTTCTTGACAGCCTGAGCCAGCAGACGCAGCTGCAAAACAAAGGCGAGAAAAAGCATCGGGCTTACGGCAATACGTTTATGACCGAAGTCTATCCAATTGGTATTGAACCTGACGCGATCAAAGAGATGGCGGAAGGGCCGCTGCCACCTAAGATGGCTGCAATGAAGCGTGAACTGGGCGATGCCAAAAACATCATCGCCTGTGAGCGCCTCGATTATTCCAAAGGTCTGCCCGAGCGTTTTCTGGCTTATGAAGCGCTGCTGGAAAACTTCCCGCAGCATCGCGGGAAAATACGTTACTCGCAGATTGCGCCGACCTCGCGGGGCGATGTGCAGGCCTATCAGGACATCCGCCACCAGCTGGAGACCGAAGCGGGCCGCATCAACGGCAAATATGGCACGCTGGGGTGGACGCCTCTTTACTATCTCAACCAGCATTTTGATCGCCGTCTGCTGATGAAAATTTTCCGTCTCACCGATGTTGGCCTGGTGACACCTCTGCGTGACGGGATGAACCTGGTTGCAAAAGAGTATGTGGCGGCACAGGATCCGGATGACCCGGGCGTGCTGGTTCTGTCACGCTTTGCCGGTGCAGCGAACGAGCTGACCTCGGCGCTTATTGTGAATCCTTACGATCGTGACGAAGTGGCTGCGGCGCTGGATAAGGCGCTCACCATGTCACGTACGGAACGCATTACCCGCTATAACGATATGATGGCGGTGCTGCGTAAACAGGATATTTCACACTGGCGCGAAACGTTCCTGCACGATCTCAATGCGCTGCCCGCGCGCGGCGACGATCACGGGACGGCAAATAAAGTTGCCACGTTTCAGAAGCTGGCATAACCGGTAGCTGAAAGCGATTATGGGGGAGTGCATTAATGCACTCCCTTTTTTATTGCCGTGCGCCCGCCAAAAAGCGTTATTAAAAAGAGAAACCCGGCTAAGCATATTTGTCATCCCGTTCACTGTTACCGATCGGCTTATCCGCATGCGCTCCGGTAAAAAGCGATGAAACCGAAGCGGCAATACAGAAGAAATCGATTTCATATGTCGTGCCGCTAACCGGTTGATGAGCGAGCAATATGCGGGATCTGGCGCAAAAACAGCCGTGATTTTGTAAGTTTTGTTATCAGAGCTAAAGTTTTCTCTGGTCATGCCGATGATAGTTATACATCAGTGCGTTTTCTGTACCACCCATTCATTTTGCTAATGTAACAGCCAGTTACATCCATACCCGTTTTCTCACCTTTGCTGACGTTATCTTGACACTTCATTTGTCAGGCGCCATCACGTTTTACATGCTGTTTACGATGCGGGAGTGATGCCACCTGGCAATATTCCCTGTAAGTGATTAATTTAAAGCTTATAAAATAAGGGTGTTTCTGGTGTTTTGTGCTGCAACAGAGGTCCGGGGTAGTGGGTTGTGATGAGATAACCGCAACATGGCAACAAAAGGATCGGCATAACGTGACCTGTGTCGACTAAATGGAAATATGAGAATTTTTTGGCAAAAGATTAGCGAAAAATTTGAAAATTGAGCAAAAAATAGACAAAACGCAAGCATCCCTGAAGCTTCGGTTAAAAAATTTGCCTTAAAAGCGTGACGCATATCACACTTTATCTAAAATTCCGGTCCGGTCACGTTGTATGTCGGATGGAGACCATATAGATTTGCGTTGTTTTCAGATTAGTCTTAAAAAACGATAAAAAGACATCAGGGAAGAAGGTTAAGACTCAGGAAAAAATGGCCTGGAATTTTGACTGCTACTACTGAATGTCCCGGTAGGAAATGAAACAATTAAATATATGTTGGCTTATGCCTGATTTTATTTTTTGCCATCTTTAGATTTACCAACCAGCAACCCGAACCATAGAGATTAAATTCTGTGGCCGTATATATGCCGCGTCTATCAGGATGGAAAAAATGGGAACATCAGAATTACTAAAACATATATATGACATCAATCTGTCATATTTACTGCTCGCGCAGCGCTTAATTAACCAGGAAAAACCTTCAGCTATGTTTCGTCTGGGTATTGATGAAGCAATGGCAGATGCACTCGCTCAGTTAACCTTACCTGAAATGGTAAAGCTGGCTGAAACGAATCAGCTGGTATGTCAGTTCCGCTTTACCGATCACAATTTAATTAATCGTCTCACGCAGGAATCACGTGTCGACGATCTGCAGCAAATTCACACCGGGATCCTGTTATCCAGCCGTCTGCTGCGCAGCGTTTCAAAAACTGACACCAGCACCAAAAAGAGGGCGGTATAATGAGCGATAAAAGTATCGTTCAGGAAGCGCGTGATATTCAGCTGGCTATGGAGCTGATCACGCTGGGTGCCCGTCTGCAGATGCTGGAGAGTGAAACGCAATTAAGTCGTGGTCGCTTAATTAAATTATATAAAGAGCTGCGCGGTGCGCCGCCGCCAAAAGGTATGCTGCCATTCTCTACCGACTGGTTCATGACGTGGGAACAGAATATTCACGCCTCGATGTTCTGTAACGCCTGGCAGTTTTTACTCAAAACCGGCTTAAGCAACGGCGTGGAGGCTGTTATCCAGGCCTACCGTCTCTACCTTGAGCAGTGTCCGCAATCGGACGAGGGCCCGCTGTTGGCGCTGACGCGCGCCTGGACCCTGGTGCGATTCGTTGAAAGTGGGATGCTGGAACTCTCTGACTGCAAAAGCTGTCACGGCAGCTTTATTAATCATGCACATCAGCCCGCGGGCAGCTTTGTCTGCAGCCTGTGCCAGCCGCCTTCACGTGCCGTAAAAAGACGTAAACTTTCTGCAGATACTGCCGATACCTTTCCACAACTGCTGGATGAACAGGTTAAACGCGCCGTTTAAGTATGTTCGCATTGTGGAAGCCATCCAGCAGCGGGTTACCCCCGCTGCTTTTTTTTGCCTCCGATTTGTGAATATCGCCTGCGGCCCTCTGGCTTAACTTCCACCAACACGTTACGGACGTAAGGATGTTTTTGTGCTGATTATTCTGGGTTATATCGTGGTCCTTGGTTCCGTGCTGGGCGGTTATCTGATGGTCGGCGGCCATTTAGGGGCGCTTTATCAGCCATCTGAACTGCTGATCATTGGCGGGGCAGGTATCGGCGCATTTCTGGTCGGTAATAACGGTAAGTCTATTAAGAAGACGCTTAAGGCGCTGCCGCTGCTGATGCGCGGCTCTAAATATAATAAAGCGGTCTATATGGATTTGATGGCGCTGCTTTATCGGCTGATGGCGAAATCCCGTCAGCAGGGCATGCTGTCGCTGGAACGCGATATTGAAGATCCCTCGCAGAGCGAAATTTTTGCTAATTATCCGCGTATTTTAACCGATAAACAGTTAGTGGATTTTATTACCGACTATTTGCGTCTGATGGTCAGCGGAAACATGAATGCCTTTGAAATTGAAGCGCTGATGGATGAAGAGATCGAGACCTATGAGCATGAGTGCGAAGTACCAGCGCAAAGTTTATCTGCCATCGGCGATGGCTTGCCGGCATTCGGCATTGTTGCAGCGGTAATGGGGGTCGTGCATGCGCTGGCGTCAGCCGATCGTCCGGCGGCAGAGCTGGGCGCGCTAATTGCGCACGCCATGGTGGGCACCTTCCTCGGCATCCTGCTGGCCTACGGCTTTATTTCACCGCTCGCGTCGGTATTGCGTCAGAAGTGCGCCGAGACCACCAAGATGATGCAGTGCGTGAAGGTTACGCTGCTGTCCAGCCTGAACGGGTACGCCCCGCAGATCGCCGTCGAGTTTGGACGTAAAACGCTTTATTCCACAGAGCGTCCTTCGTTTACTGAACTGGAAGAGCACGTGCGCAACGCTAAAAACCCGGCTAAACAGACTTCGGACCAGAGTTCATGAAGCACGACAATCGCCCGATTGTGCTGGTTAAACGGCGCAAACATAAAAAGCATGAAGGCAGCCACGGCTCATGGAAAATTGCCTATGCCGACTTTATGACGGCGATGATGGCGTTCTTTATGGTGATGTGGCTGATCTCAATTGCCAATCCGCAGGAGCTGGTTCAGATCGCCGAGTATTTCAAAACCCCGCTTAAAGTTGCGGTTACGGGCGGACCACGCAGCAGCGACAGCGAGAGCCCGATCCCGGGGGGCGGAGACGATCCGACCCAGCAGAAAGGCGAAGTCAGAAAGCAGGTGGATATGGATGCACAAAAGCGCCAGCTGGATGAGATCCGTCTTAACCGGCTGCGCGAAAAGCTCGATCAGCTGATTGAAGCCGATCCTCGCCTGAAAGCGCTGCGGCCGCATCTGATTATTAACATGGTGGAGGAGGGGCTGCGTATTCAGATTATCGACAGCCAGAACCGCCCGATGTTTAAAACCGGCAGCGCCGAGGTTGAACCCTATATGCGCGATATTCTGCGCGCGGTTGCGCCGCTGCTGAACGATATTCCGAACAAAATCAGCCTCTCTGGTCACACCGATGACTTTCAGTATGCCAGCGGTGAACGCGGCTACAGTAACTGGGAGCTCTCCGCCGATCGGGCAAATGCGTCCCGCCGGGAGCTGGTTATCGGGGGGCTGGACAGCAACAAAATGCTGCGCGTCGTGGGGATGGCCGCCACGATGAAGCTTAAAAACCGTGGCGCTGATGATGCGGTCAACCGCCGTATCAGCCTGCTGGTATTAAATCATGATACTGAAGCCGCCATAGAAAAAGAGAATGCCGAAAGCGATGCCGTTCAGGTCAGCGATCCGGCACATATGATTCCCACTATCACTGCACCAGCCGGACCGGCTGCGTCGGCAGCGACCGCACCGACCGCTTCGGCGGCTCCGGCAGCGCCCGCCGTCACCGCAGCGCCCGCTGCGGGTGCGGTAACACCAGACCAACCCTCACAGCCGAGGTGATCCCGTGAGCATGGACATCAGCGATTTTTACCAGACGTTTTTTGACGAGGCCGATGAGCTGTTAGCGGACATGGAGCAACACCTGTTGGGACTGGATCCCCAGGAGCCCGATGCCGAACAGTTAAATGCCATTTTTCGTGCCGCTCACTCTATCAAGGGCGGGGCGGGCACGTTTGGCTTTACGGTTTTACAGGAGACAACCCATATCCTGGAGAACATTCTGGATGGTGCGCGCCGCGGCGAAATGCAGCTCAGCACCGACATCATCAACCTGTTTTTGGAAACCAAAGATATTATGCAGGAACAGCTCGATGCGTATAAAACTGCGCAGGAGCCTAATGCGGAGAGCTTTAACTACATCTGCGAGGCGCTGCGTCAACTGGCACTGGAAGCGAAAGGTATTCTGCCTGAAGCGCCTGCTGCTGCGGTAGTCGATATCCCTGCAGCGGCGAAGGCTGCCAGCCGCGGCCTGCGCCTGCAGCTGGTCGATCTTAAAGAGAAGGAGCCAGAGCTGATGCTGGAGGAGCTGAGCAACCTCGGCAGCGTCACCGACGTCGTTAAAGGCACGCATTCGCTGGAAGCCACGATTGAAGGTGTGGATAAAGATGACATCGTTGCGGTGCTCTGCTTTGTCATCGATGAAGCGCAGATCCGCTTCCCGCAGGCAGAGGCCGCCGCCCCGCTTGCAGAAGCAGCAGCTGAAACGGTAACCGCGCCGCCGCAGAGCGCGACGGTAACGGATATCACACCGGCAGTAAAACGCGAAAGCAAGCGCGCCGCGGCGCCGGCCAAAGCGAGCGAATCCAGCAGTATTCGCGTGGCGGTGGAGAAAGTGGATCAGCTGATTAACCTGGTCGGCGAGCTGGTCATTACCCAGTCGATGCTGGCGCAGCGTTCCGGTGCGCTGGATCCGGTCGCCCATGGCGATCTTCTCAACAGCATGGGCCAGCTGGAGCGCAACGCGCGCGACCTGCAGGAGTCGGTGATGTCGATTCGTATGATGCCGATGGAGTATGTGTTCAGCCGCTTCCCGCGTCTGGTACGCGACCTCGCGAGCAAGCTCGGTAAAGAAGTTGAGCTGACGCTGCTGGGCAGCTCAACCGAGCTGGATAAGAGCCTGATTGAGCGCATTATCGATCCGTTAACTCACCTGGTGCGCAACAGTCTGGATCACGGTATCGAAACACCGGAAAAACGCCTGGCAACCAATAAAACCGCCACGGGTAATCTGACGCTCTCTGCTGAGCACCAGGGCGGCAATATCTGTATTGAGGTGATCGACGACGGAGCTGGCCTGAATCGCGAGCGCATTCTGGCTAAAGCGCTCTCTTCAGGGCTGCCGGTCAGCGACAGCATGAGTGATGAAGAGGTCGGCATGCTGATCTTCGCTCCCGGCTTCTCTACCGCTGAGCAGGTCACCGATGTCTCCGGACGCGGCGTGGGTATGGACGTGGTGAAACGTAATATCCAGGAGATGGGTGGCCATGTCGAGATTGCGTCAAAACAGGGCAAAGGCACAACCATTCGTATTCTGCTGCCGCTGACGCTGGCAATCCTGGATGGCATGTCGGTACGCGTAGCGGATGAAGTCTTTATCCTGCCGCTGAACGCCGTCATGGAGTCGCTGCAGCCAACGGCAGAAGAGCTGAAGCCGCTGGCTGGCGGAGAGCGCGTGCTGGAAGTGCGCGGCGAATATCTGCCGCTGGTTGAGCTGTGGAACGTCTTTGATGTGCAGAATGCCAAAACCGATGCGACGCAGGGGATCGTGGTTATTCTGCAGAGTGCGGGCCGCCGCTATGCGCTGCTGGTCGATCAGTTAATCGGTCAGCATCAGGTGGTGGTGAAAAACCTGGAGAGTAACTACCGCAAAGTGCCGGGTATCTCTGCTGCCACCATTCTGGGGGATGGCAGCGTAGCGCTGATTGTGGACGTCTCCGCACTGCAGTCGCTGAACCGTGAAAAGCGTGTGGCCGGTGCCGCAGCATAACTGATAAATAAAGGGCAAAAAAATGACTGACATGGCAACCGTGACCAAAATCGCTGGCGAAACCGTCGGCCAGGAGTTTCTGGTATTCACCCTGGGTGATGAAGAGTACGGCATCGATATTCTTAAAGTACAGGAGATCCGCGGCTACGATCAGGTCACGCGCATCGCCAATACGCCGGAATTTATCAAAGGGGTGACCAACCTGCGCGGCGTCATCGTGCCAATTATCGACCTGCGCGTGAAGTTTTCGCAGCCGGACGTCGAGTACAACGATAACACCGTGGTGATTGTGCTCAATCTGGAGCATCGCGTGGTCGGCATTGTGGTGGATGGCGTTTCCGATGTGCTGTCGCTGACGCATGAGCAGATCCGGCCGGCACCGGAGTTCGCCGTGACGATGTCTACCGAGTATCTGACCGGACTCGGCGCGCTGGGCGAGCGCATGCTGATTCTGGTCGACATTGAAAAGCTGCTCAGCAGCGAAGAGATGGCGCTGATGGATACGCTGCGCAGCGTATAAACCTTACCGCCGGGCCGCCTCAGAGCGGCCCGTTTTCTTTACCACTATCCTGTTTCGATGGACCCCATTATGTTTACCCGAATTCGTGTTGTCACCAGCCTGCTGGTGGTACTGGTACTTTTTGCTGCCCTGCAGCTGACGTCCGGATCGCTGTTTATCCGCGCACTGCATCATGACAAAACCAGTTTTTCTGCCTCACAGCTCTCTGCGCAGAATCTTGCGGCGATCACCGATGCTTATATGAGCCTTAACCAGAGCCGGGTGGTGTTGACGCGTATGCTGCTGCGCATCACTACCGGTAAACTGGAGGGGAAAGAGGCTGATGTCAGCGAACTTTACTTACAGAGTCGGGATTTCCAGCAGCGAGCTGCGGACAACTTTACTCTGTTCCGTAATCTGCCTGATACGCCGGGGCTGGATAAACAGCTTAATCAGCAGCTGGAGCAGAGCTACAGCGCTTACAGTCAGGCGCTGGCTGCAATGCAGGCCGCGCTGCAAAATAAAGATATGGTACAGGCCTATAAAGCGCCGGTAGCGCCCAGCCAGAGCGCCTTTTACGCTGATTACACGCGCTGGCGGGCCGACCAGAACCGTCTTACGCAGGCTGGCGCAGAAGAAAACAGCGCGGCTTATGCCCGTATGCTCTGGCTGATTGGTGCCGTTATGACCGTCGTGATTGCCGTTGGTGTTCTGTGCTGGTTCGGGCTGCGCCGGATACTCATCCAGCCGCTTAATCAGAGCATCCAGCATATCCGGCATATTGCGCAGGGCGATCTTACCCAGCCGATTACCATCACCGGGCGCAATGAGATGAGTCAGCTGGCCACCAGCCTGCATGAGATGCAGCAGGCGCTGACGCGCACGGTCAGCGACGTGCGCGACGGCGCGGATGCGATCTTTACCGGGGCGAGTGAGATCTCCGCCGGTAATAACGATCTTTCGGCGCGCACCGAGCAGCAGGCTGCATCACTGGAGCAGACGGCGGCCAGCATGGAGCAGCTGACGGCAACGGTGAAGCAAAATGCTGAAAATGCCCGTCAGGCGTCGCAGCTGGCGCTGACCGCTTCAGGCACGGCGCAGAAAGGCGGCACGGTTGTCGAGGGCGTAGTCTCGACAATGAAAGATATTGCCGGCAGTTCAAAGAAAATCGCTGACATTATCAGCGTCATTGACGGCATTGCATTTCAGACCAATATTCTGGCGCTTAACGCTGCGGTGGAAGCCGCCCGCGCTGGCGAGCAGGGCCGCGGCTTTGCCGTTGTGGCCGGTGAGGTACGCAGTCTGGCGCAGCGCAGCGCTCAGGCGGCCAAAGAGATCAAAGGGCTGATTGAAGACTCAGTCCGGCGCGTTAACAGTGGTTCCGTGCTGGTAGAGAGCGCCGGTGAGACCATGGGTGAGATAGTCAGTGCGGTGACGCGCGTCACCGATATCATGGGCGAAATTGCTTCAGCGTCTGACGAGCAGAGCCGGGGTATCGATCAGGTGGGTCACGCGGTCACTGAAATGGATCGGGTCACCCAGCAAAACGCGGCGCTGGTTGAAGAGTCGGCCTCAGCTGCTGCTTCACTGGAGGCGCAGGCCAGCCGCCTCAGCCAGTCGGTGGCGCTGTTCCGCATTACGCGAGGCGCTGCGCAGGTGACTGGCGTGCGTCATCCGCAGATTGCCCCGCCTGCAGTTGCAGTTGCTGCCGCACCGCGTCGTGCGGCCACGACCACAGGCGCAGAGAGCCACTGGGAAACCTTCTGAGTGTCGTTATGCCCTCTGTCATGCGTGACGGAGGGCAGTTTCTTTAGTTATTAATCAGGCTCAAAAGCTTCAATAGGACCGGACTGGCGCAAAGAAGCGTAAACCGCCTCAATTAATTGCGGCTGGCGTCGATAACAGGGTGTCAAAATTCTTCCTGGAGACACCATGTTAAAACGTATCAACGTCGTTACCAGTCTGATCGCCGTGCTGCTGATTTTTGGCGCGCTGCAGCTGCTCTCGGGCGGCCTGTTCTGGTCAGCGCTGAACAAAGATAAAGAGGCGTTTGCCGTCGCACAGACCTCTACCAATAATGTTGCCGCTATGTCGGATGCGTGGATTGAGCTTAATCAGACCCGCACCGTGCTCAACCGCGCCATGCTGCGTATGCAGGGCAGTATGGCAGCGCAAACCAACGGCGGACAGCTCAATGCGCTGATTGCCCAGACGGAAAAGCAGCTGAGCGTGGCCGCAGAGCACTACCAGCGTTACTACAACCTTCCTTCCACACCGGGCCTGCCGGAAGCCTTAACCGAACGGCTGGAGTCTGACTACAACGCGTTTAAGGACGGCCTGAAAGCGATGCTCGATCGCCTGAAAGCCAACGATCTGCAGGGTATGTTTGCGCAGAATATTGAGGCGCGCCAGGTCAAAATGAAAGCGACCTATGAAGAGTGGCGTACTGCCCAGGCGGAACTCGCGGCGAAAGGCGTCGTCCAGAACCAGCGCGCCTTTACCACCATGATGTGGCTGCTGGCCGCGGTGATGGTCGTGGTGATCGCGGTGATTGCAGGTTGCTGGTTTGGCCTGCGGGTGGTGCTGATCCGTCCGCTGCACGCGCTGCTGGGGCATATCCGACATATCGCATCCGGCGACCTGACCCAGCCGATTCAGGTGGAAGGACGCAATGAGATGAGCCAGCTGGCGGCCAGCCTGCATGAGATGCAGCAGTCGCTGGTGCGTACCGTCAGCGATGTGCGCGACGGCTCCGATGCGATTTTCACCGGTGCCAGCGAAATCTCTGCCGGCAACAATGACCTTTCCGCCCGCACCGAAGAGCAGGCGGCCTCGCTGGAACAGACGGCTGCCAGCATGGAACAGCTGACCGCTACGGTAAAACAGAACGCTGAAAATGCCCGTCAGGCGTCGCAGCTGGCGCTGAGCGCTTCTGATACTGCCCGTAAAGGCGGTGACGTGGTGGAAGGTGTTGTGCGCACCATGAGTGATATTGCCGGCAGTTCAAAGAAGATTGCCGATATTATCAGCGTTATCGACGGCATTGCGTTCCAGACGAATATTCTGGCGCTCAACGCTGCTGTTGAAGCGGCACGCGCCGGTGAGCAGGGCCGCGGCTTTGCTGTTGTGGCGGGTGAGGTGCGCAGTCTGGCACAGCGCAGCGCTCAGGCGGCGAAAGAGATCAAAGGGCTGATCGAAGAGTCGGTCACGCGAGTTAACGCCGGTTCGCAGCTGGTCGGTACCGCCGGTGACACCATGAGCGATATTGTCGGTGCCGTCACGCGCGTCACCGATATCATGGGCGAGATCGCCTCGGCGTCAGATGAACAGAGTCGCGGTATTGATCAGGTGGGTCACGCGGTCACTGAGATGGATCGCGTGACGCAGCAGAACGCCGCTCTGGTCGAGGAGTCCGCCGCCGCCGCCGCATCACTGGAAGCGCAGGCGAGCAGGCTGAGTCAGTCGGTTGCCGTGTTTCATATTCCGCGTACTGCAGCGCCGGCCGCTCAGCGTCTGACAGAGAGCAGAAAACCGCAGCCGCTGCGCAGCCCGGCGCGCAAAGCCGCTACCGCCGCCCCGGCCAGCGATACGAACTGGGAAACGTTTTAAGGGATTTTACCAGGTCGGCATAAATGCCGACCCTGCATGCTTATACACTGCGCATTCACGGCTAATCAGACACCGGCATGAATGCCAGCCCGTTAATCCCGCAGGGAGCGCATTGATGCGCTCCTGGCCCGGTCTGCCTTACTGCCACCTCTGCACCCAACGCATAAACTGCGCGCCGCGTGCATAAAGATCCCCTCATCCACGCCGATAACTACAGCGATCCGCCAACCAATGAGGTGTTTATGTTTAGTCGTATTCGTGTTGTTTCCGGCCTGCTCTGCGTGCTGGCGCTGTTTGCGCTGCTGCAGCTCTTTTCCGGTGGGATGTTCTTCTCAACGGTAAAAGCTGATAAAGATAATTTTGCCTATAACCAGCGCCTCAGTACCCTGCAGCGCGCCATGGGCACCTCCTGGGTATCGCTGGTGCAGGCGCGTAATACGCTAAACCGCGCCGGTATTCGCTATTTACAGGATAGCCAGATGGCAGGATCGGGGGCCACGGTGAAAGAGCTGGTTGCGCTCGCCAATGAGGAGCTGCAAACCGCCGATGCGGGCTTTGCCGATTTTAATGCCAGCCTTTCGGAGCAGGGCAAAAGCGCTGCGAACGTGCTGGCGCTGCAGGCCAACTATAAAGCCTACCGCGATGCGCTGGCTGAGCTGGTGGTTTTCCTCGGCTCAGGCAACTTCAAAGGGTTTGTCGATCAGCCTACGCAGAGTCTGCAGGACAAATTTGAAAAGGATTACAACGCCTGGCTCACTACTAATCTGGGCCTGGCGCAGCAGGGCGTTGACGCCAATGAGAGCGCATATCGTCACGCCATTATGCTGGTGCTGGGCACCCTGCTGGTGACGCTGCTGGTGATTATGCTGGTCTGGAGCGGAATGCGCTCAGCGCTGATCCGGCCGCTGAAGCAGAGCATTGAACATATCCGCCACATTGCGCGGGGCGATCTGACCCAGAGTATTGACGTCAGCGTACGTAACGAAGTAGGCGATCTGCTCAGTTCGCTGGCAGAGATGCAGCAGGAGCTGGCGCGCACGGTGCGTACCGTACGCGATGGATCTGACGCTATCTATACCGGCGCGAGTGAAATCGCGATGGGCAATAACGACCTCTCTTCCCGTACCGAACAGCAGGCAGCTTCGCTGGAGCAGACGGCTGCCAGCATGGAGCAGCTTACCGCCACGGTGAAACTGAATGCAGAAAATGCACGTCAGGCCTCGCAGCTGGCGCTTAACGCCTCAGAGACCGCGCAGCAGGGCGGCAAAGTGGTGGATGGCGTGGTGAGCACCATGAAAGATATCGCCGGCAGCTCGAAGAAAATTGCGGACATCACCAGCGTTATTGACGGTATCGCATTCCAGACCAATATCCTGGCGCTGAACGCTGCCGTAGAAGCGGCACGCGCCGGTGAACAGGGACGCGGGTTTGCGGTGGTTGCAGGTGAAGTGCGCAGTCTGGCACAACGCAGCGCTCAGGCGGCGAAAGAGATCAAAGCGCTGATTGAAGACTCTGTCAGCCGCGTTAACACCGGCTCGGTGCTGGTCGAAAGCGCAGGTGAAACCATGAGTGAGATCGTCAGCGCCGTAACGCGAGTGACCGATATCATGGGTGAAATCGCCTCCGCCTCCGATGAGCAGAGCAAAGGTATCGACCAGGTGGGCGTGGCGGTGACGGAAATGGACCGGGTAACACAGCAAAACGCCGCGCTGGTTGAAGAGTCTGCGACGGCCGCTGCCGCTCTGGAAGAGCAGGCCAGCCGCCTGAAACAATCCGTTGCCGTGTTCAATATTGGTAAAGAATTTGTCGCGCAGGCCGTTAACGTATCTACAGCGTTAAAAAAGGTATCGCCGGTTGCGCAAAAAGCGCTGGCACCCGCTACTGGCGCACGCGGCGCTGATGATAACTGGGAAACCTTTTAATGCAGCCGGGCCGCTTTGGGCGGCCCGCTTACCCGGTAAGTACCGGCAGCAGCGTAGCAATCAGAGAACTATCACTTAACAGTTTGTTGCCGGATGGCCCGAGATGAAGAAATCGACGTTCCTCGATCAAAATGAGCCGACCACGCTGCTTGCGCAGATGGTACAGCGTCTGCCGCTTTCCGATACGCACTTTCGTCGTATCAGCCAGCTGATCTATCAGCGCGCGGGTATTGTCCTGGCCGATCATAAGCGTGAGATGGTCTACAACCGCCTGGTTCGCCGGCTGCGGACGCTGAATATCGACGATTTCGGCCGCTATCTGGCGCTGCTTGAACAGGATCCAAACAGCGCGGAGTGGCAGGCGTTTATCAATGCGCTGACCACTAACCTGACCTCGTTTTTTCGCGAAGCGCATCATTTCCCGATCCTGGCAGAACACGCCCGGAAACGCAGCGGCAGCTACAGCGTCTGGAGTACGGCCGCGTCAACCGGCGAAGAGCCCTATTCCATTGCGATGACGCTGGCTGAAACGCTGGGCACCGGACCTGGCAAATTTCAGGTTCACGCCAGCGACATCGACACGCAGGTGCTGGAGAAAGCGGTAGCGGGCGTCTATCGCCAGGAGGAGCTGCGCACGCTGTCGCAATCGCAGCTGCAGCGTTTCTTTCTGCGCGGCACCGGCCCGCATGAAGGCATGGTGCGCGTCCGCCCTGAGCTGGCAGGTATGGTGCACTACTCGCAGCTTAATCTGCTGGCTAATGAGTGGGCGCTGCCTGGCCCGTTTGACGCTATTTTTTGCCGCAACGTAATGATCTACTTCGATAAAGAGACTCAGGAAAAAATCCTGCGCCGTTTTGTTCCGCTGCTGAAGCCGGGCGGAGTGCTGTTTGCCGGGCATTCAGAAAACTTCAGCCAGATCAGCAAAGAGTTCTGGCTGCGCGGGCAGACCGTGTATGGGCTGACTAAGGAAAGACGATGAGCAAAATCACCGTGATGTGCGTGGATGACTCGGCGCTGATGCGCCAGCTGATGACGGAGATCATCAACAGCCATCCCGATATGGAGATGGTTGCGACGGCACCGGACCCGCTGGTAGCGCGGGATTTAATCAAACAGTACAACCCGCAGGTGCTGACGCTGGATGTTGAGATGCCGCGTATGGATGGCCTCGACTTTCTGGAAAAACTGATGCGTCTGCGGCCGATGCCGGTGGTGATGGTCTCCTCTCTCACCGGTAAGGGTTCGGAAGTCACGCTGCGCGCGCTGGAGCTGGGCGCGGTGGATTTTGTCACGAAACCGCAGCTGGGGATCCGCGAGGGCATGCTGGCTTACAGCCAGATGATCGCCGACAAAATTCGCGGCGCGGCGCGGGCGAAGCTGCATACACGCACCGTGTCGCCGGCGCCGGTCACGCTGAAAGCGGGTCCGCTGCTCAGCAGTGAAAAGCTGATTGCGATCGGCTCGTCCACCGGCGGTACGGAAGCGATCCGCCATGTACTGCAGCCGCTGCCGGCGACCAGTCCGGCGCTGCTGATCACGCAGCATATGCCGCCGGGATTTACCCGCTCGTTTGCCGAGCGGCTGAACAAGCTCTGCCAGATCACCGTGAAAGAGGCGGAGGATGGCGAACGTATTCTGCCGGGTCACGCCTATATCGCGCCAGGCGCAATGCATATGGAGCTGGGGCGTAGCGGAGCGAACTACGTTGTAAAACTTAATGATGGCCCGCCGGTTAACCGGCACAAACCCTCTGTGGATGTGCTGTTTCGCTCGGTGGCCGTCAATGCAGGACGAAATGCAGTGGGCGTCATTCTGACCGGGATGGGAAATGACGGCGCGGCCGGGATGCTGGAAATGCATCGCGCAGGCGCCTGGACCATCGCGCAGGATGAAGCCAGCTGTGTGGTATTTGGCATGCCGCGCGAAGCAATAGCGATGGGCGGCACCAGTGAAGTGGTCGATCTGGGCCACATCAGCCAGCATATGCTGGCAAAAATTAGCGCCGGACAGGCATTGCGAATTTAACGAGCCCGTCCTGCCGGACGAGACAACACAGGAGTAGATATGGCTGATAAAAATATGCGCTTTTTGGTAGTGGACGACTTTAACACCATGCGTCGCATCGTCCGCAACCTGCTGAAAGAGCTGGGTTTCAATAACGTTGAAGAAGCCGAGGATGGCGTTGATGCGCTGAATAAACTGCGCGCAGGCGGCTTCGACTTCGTGGTCTCTGACTGGAACATGCCAAACATGGATGGCCTGCAGCTGCTGCAGACCATTCGCGCCGACGCCACGCTGAGCAAGCTGCCGGTGCTGATGGTGACGGCAGAAGCGAAGAAAGAGAACATTATTGCTGCCGCTCAGGCTGGCGCCAGCGGCTACGTAGTGAAACCTTTCACCGCCGCCACGCTGGAAGAGAAGCTGGGTAAAATATTCGAAAAACTGGGCATGTAAGGAGATGTGATGAGCGACCTTCCGAAATCAACTGAAGAAGCCTCGGCACACGACATTATTGTCCGAATTGGCTCGCTGACGCGTATGCTGCGCGACAGCCTGCGTGAACTCGGGCTGGATCAGGCGATTGCCGAAGCCGCAGAAGCGATCCCGGATGCCCGCGATCGTCTGGATTATGTAGTACAGATGACGGCGCAGGCAGCAGAACGTGCGCTGAACAGCGTGGAAGCGTCACAGCCGCATCAGGATAAGATGGAAGCGGGTGCCACGCAGTTAAAAGGGCGCTGGGATGCGTGGTTTGAAAACCCGATTGAGCTTGCTGATGCGCGCGAGTTGGTTTCGGATACGCGTGAGTTTCTCGCTGAGGTGCCGCAGCATACGTCATTCACCAACAAGCAGCTGCTGGATATTATGATGGCGCAGGATTTTCAGGACCTCACGGGTCAGGTGATCAAGCGCATGATGGATGTCATCCAGGAAATTGAACGGCAGCTGCTGATGGTGCTGCTGGAGAACATGCCAGAGGCAAACGCGGCGGCGCGCAAAGAGGCCACCAGCCTGCTGAACGGCCCGCAGATCCACGCTAATGCCCCTGGCGTGGTCTCCAGTCAGGATCAGGTTGATGATCTGCTGGACAGCTTAGGTTTTTAACCGCAGCGCAGAGACAGGCACCCGGTCTGTCTCTGCACTGCTCTGCCATACGCCCGCACCGCTTTCCGTAAATCCTCCTAAATTGCCTGCAGAATCAGCAGAGTGTGATAAGGTTAGATCTGCCGTTTTGTGATCGCCGTCTACTTTATTACCGAAACGATAGCTGATTTTATGTTGCCACTGCTTATCCGCACACTTCTGCCATTCTGCCTGACTGGCGTAGCGCTGCCTGCGCTGGCGCTGACGACCGCTACCCGCGTGGCTGACGCGCCCTTTACCGATCCCGCTCACTTCCGGCAAATGGCCGATGACCTGCCGGCGCTGGGCTATAACGCTGATAGCGACGTCTTAAGTAAAAAACTGGCGACCATCGCAAAGAGCATCGGCGAAGCGAGCCAGAACGGTGACAGTGAGACGTCGCTCGGGCAGCAGGCGGGGATCTGGGCGTTTAATCACTTTCGCGATGAGGTGGCCACCCGGGTGGCGGATGAAGGCCAGCTGCTGCTGTCGCCTTACGGTCAGGCGCAGATCGATCTTAATGTCGACATGGAAGGTAACTTCAGCGGCAGCGGGGCGTCGCTGCTGACGCCGTGGGCCGATCGCTATAACTATCTGACCTTCAGCGAGCTGGGCGTGCATCAGACGGATGACGGGCTGATTGGTAATGCTGGCCTGGGTCAGCGCTGGGTGGCGGGCAACTGGCTGCTTGGTTATAACGGATTTGTCGATCGTATGTTCGACAGCGGGCTGCAGCGGGCATCAGTGGGTACGGAGGCCTGGTCTGACTTTTTGCGCTTTTCAGCCAACTACTACACGCCGCTCTCAGGCTGGCGCAACCGCAATCCGTTTCAGCAGCAGCGGCTGGCGCGCGGTTATGACGTTACCACGCGCGGCTATCTGCCGTTTTATCGTCAGCTGGGCGTCTCCGTTAGCTGGCAGCAGTATCTGGGCAACAATGTCGATCTGTTTAACTCCGGCAACACGTATCACAACCCCTCTGCGCTGACGCTGGGCCTCTCTTATACGCCAGTGCCGCTGGTCACCGTTTCCGCCAGCCACAAAACCAGCAGCGAAGGGGAGAGTCAGGATCAGCTCGGGCTGCACCTTAACTACCGGTTCGGCGTGGCGCTCAGTCAGCAGCTCAGCCCGGATAACGTTGCAGCCACCCGTTCGCTGCGCGGCAGCCGCTACGATACGGTGACGCGCAGCTCGACGCCGGTTCTGGCTTTTCGCCAGCGAAAAACCTTCTCTGTTTTTCTCGCCACGCCGCCGTGGCAGTTGAATCCTGGTGAGAGTCTGTCGCTGAAAGTGCAGATCCGCAGCGCGAATCCGGTACGTAAAGTAAGCTGGCAGGGCGACACGCAGGCGCTGAGCCTGACGCCGGGGACCCGGCCTGACGATCCGCAGGGCTGGAGTATTATTATGCCCGCCTGGGACACGTCGCCAGGCGCAACGAATCACTATCGTCTGTCGGTAACGGTTGAAGACAGCAAACAGCAGCGGGTGACGTCAAACTGGATCGATCTTCAGCTGCAGCCGCCGGTGGCACTGGCGCCACAAAACCAGGACAGCTTCGATATCATGGCGCCCTGATCGCCCCCGTGCGCGAAGGCGCTTTTTCGCACCACGATAGCGCGTGCTGCGCTGCCAGCGCGCGCCATCTGCCCTGTTATGGCGAAATATTTGCTGTGCGATCACAAAAGCAACATTTCCTTCCATAAATGCATAAATCCGCTAAATAATTTGCTGCCTTAGCGGCGGCGCAACCGTAATATTCACTTTTTATGCAAAATAAGTGAATAGCAGCCTGCCGTAACCCATTGAAATTTCGTCGCTGACTCCCTTTTATGCATTATTCCCTCTGGCTGGCACGCTTGCTGCACCTTATAGTCGGGCTGCTGATTACGCACTCTTAACAATTTTAAAACAATAGCTTCACCCGGGGTGAGGCAGGAGATCCGGCTATGTCACTGCAGGTTACACGTCACGATTTTGATCAATGGATGATGCCGGTCTATGCACCCGCAACCTTTATACCGGTACGGGCTGAAGGATCGCGGTTGTGGGATCAACAGGGCAAAGAGTATATCGATTTTGCTGGCGGGATCGCAGTGAATGCGCTGGGTCATGCACACCCGGCGCTGCAGCAGGCGCTGACAGAGCAGGCGGCAAAGCTGTGGCATACCGGCAATGGCTATACCAACGAGCCGGTATTGCGGCTGGCAAAACAGCTGATTGATGCCACCTTTGCCGACCGCGTTTTCTTCTGCAACTCCGGCGCTGAGGCGAACGAAGCTGCGCTTAAGCTGGCGCGCAAAGTGGCACACGACCGTTTCGGCGATCAAAAAAGCGGCATTGTGGCGTTCACTAACGCTTTTCATGGCCGCACCCTGTTTACGGTGTCGGCTGGCGGCCAGCCCGCCTATTCGCGCGACTTTGCGCCGCTGCCGCCGGCCATTCAGCATGCGCAGTTTAATAACCTGGAAGCGGCCGCCGCGCTGATTAATGACAGCACCTGCGCCGTGATTGTTGAACCGATTCAGGGCGAGGGCGGCGTCTTACCTGCCGATGCAGCCTTCCTGCGCGGCCTGCGGGAGCTGTGCGACCGCCATCAGGCGCTGCTGATTTTTGATGAAGTGCAGAGCGGTGTGGGACGCACCGGATCGCTTTACGCCTATATGCACTATGGCGTTACGCCGGATGTGCTGAGTACCGCAAAAGCGCTGGGCGGCGGCTTTCCGATTGGTGCCATGCTGACGCGTGAGGATCTGGCGCAGGTAATGGGGGTGGGCACCCACGGTACCACTTATGGCGGTAACCCGCTGGCAGGCGCGGTAGCGGGTAAAGTACTGGAGCTGGTCAACCGGCCCGCTTTCCTCGCTGGCGTGACCGAGCGGCATCAGTGGTTTGTTGATCGGCTCCAGGCGATTAACCAGCGGCTGCCAGTGTTTAAAACTATTCGCGGCCTCGGGCTGCTGATTGGCGCCGTACTCAACGACGATTTCGCCGGAAAAGCCAAACAGTTCAACCTGACGGCCGCCGAAGAGGGCGTCATGGTCCTGATTGCCGGTGCCAGCGTCGTGCGCTTTGCGCCCGCGCTAAACATCAGCCAGGAGGAGGTGCAGCAGGGGCTGGCGCGTTTTGAGCGCGCCTGTGAACGTATTCTCAGAGGAGCCACATCATGATGGTGATCCGCCCGGTTGAACATGATGACCTGGCGCAGCTGCTTCTGCTGGCGGGTAAAACCGGCGGCGGCCTTACCTCGCTGCCGGAAGACAGCGCCACGCTGCAGGCGCGTATTGAGCGTTCACTGCTGACCTGGCAGGGGGCGCTGCCGCGCGCTGAACAGGGTTACGTCTTTGTGCTGGCCGACAGTGACGATAACCGGGCCGTGGGGATCTGCGCGATTGAAGTGGCGGTCGGGTTGCAGGAGCCGTGGTACAACTTCCGGGTTGGCACGCAGGTACACGCCTCCAGAGAGCTGAACGTGTATGCCAGCCTGCCAGTGCTGTCGCTCAGCAACGATCACACCGGCAGCAGCGAACTCTGTACGCTATTTCTCGATCCCGACTACCGCGACGGCAGAAACGGCTATTTACTCTCTAAATCACGCTTTCTTTTTATGGCGAACTTCCGCGATCGCTTTATGCGCAACGTGGTGGCAGAGATGCGCGGCGTCAGTGATGACAGCGGTCATTCCCCTTTCTGGGAGAGCGTGGGCAGCCATTTCTTCTCTATGCCGTTTCGCCAGGCTGATTTTCTCAGCGGTACCGGTCAGAAAGCGTTTATCGCAGAGCTGATGCCGAAACATCCGCTCTATATTCACTATCTCAGCGAGGCAGCGCAGCGCGTCATTGGTGAAGTACACCCGAAAACGGCGCCGGCGCGCGCGGTGCTGGAAGCGGAAGGTTTTCGCTATCAGAACTATGTCGACATCTTTGATGGCGGACCGACGCTGGAGTGTGAAATTGATCGTATCCGGGCCATTCGCAAAAGTACGCTGCTGCCGGCAGGCGCCGGTGACGCGCAGGCGCACTGGCCGCTCTGCCTGGTCGCTAACAGCAACTATCAGCAGTTTCGCGCCACGCTACTGCCGGTGGATATCGCCGCCGGTCACGTCTGCCTCAGTGAGAGCCAGCGTCAGGCGCTGCGCTGTGAATATGGTGATGCGCTACGGGTTGTAACACTCTGCCGTGAGGAGAAACAGGCATGACGCACTTTATTAATAATCAGTGGCTGCGCGGCGACGGTGACCTCTTCACAAAAGCCGATCCGGTCTCAGGCGAACAGCTGTGGCAGGGCAACGCCGCCTCTGCGGCTCAGGTCAGCGCCGCCTGTGCGGCAGCCCGCGCAGCGTTCCCGCACTGGGCGCGCCTGCCGTTCACGGCACGTCAGGCAGGGATTGAAACCTTTACCGCGCTGCTGGAGCAGCATAAGGTGGAGCTGGCGGAGATCATCTCACAGGAAACCGGCAAGCCGCGCTGGGAAACGCTGACGGAAGTGCAGGCGATGATCAATAAAATTGCCATTTCAGTGAAAGCGTATCACGCCCGTACCGGCGAACAGCAGTCGGGTGAAAGCGCACTGCGCCATCGTCCGCACGGTGTACTGGCGGTATTCGGGCCCTATAATTTTCCGGGGCATCTGCCAAATGGCCACATTGTGCCCGCGCTACTGGCAGGAAACTGCGTGGTGTTTAAGCCGAGCGAGCTGACGCCGCTGACGGCGGAACGCACCGTGCAGCTGTGGGAGCAGGCAGCGCTCCCGGCGGGGGTCATCAATATGGTGCAGGGCGGACGGGAAAGCGGCCAGGCGCTGGCACAGGCAGAGCAGATTGATGGCGTCCTGTTTACCGGCAGCGCGGCTACCGGGTATCACCTGCACCGGCAGTTTGCCGGCCAGCCGGAGAAGATGCTCGCGCTGGAGATGGGTGGCAATAATGCGCTGATTGTGGAAGATCCGGCCGATATTGATGGCGCCGTACATATCGCCATCCAGTCAGCTTTTATTTCTGCCGGGCAGCGCTGCACCTGCGCACGTCGCCTGCTGGTAAAACGTGGCGCGGCGGGGGACGCGTTTCTGCAGCGGCTGGTGGCTGTCAGCGCCCGGCTGCAGCCCGCAGCGTGGAATGCTGAGCCACAGCCATTTATGGGCAGCGTCATTTCGCCTGCGGCGGCCGGACAGATCTATCAGGCGTGGCAGCAGCGCGTGGCGCTGGGCGGTGAAGTGCTGCTGAATATGCAGTGGCCGGATCGCCAGCGCGCACTTATTACGCCAGGCATTATCGATATGACCCATGTAAGTGCGCTGCCGGATGAGGAGGTGTTCGGACCGCTGCTGCAAATCATCCGTTATGACGACTACAGTGAGGCGATTACGCTGGCTAACGCCACGCGCTATGGCCTCTCATGCGGTCTGATCTCACCGCAGCGGGCGCAGTTTGATCAGCTGCTGCTGGAGGCGCGCGCCGGTATTGTCAACTGGAACAAGCCGCTGACCGGTGCGGCCAGCACCGCGCCGTTTGGCGGCATTGGCGCCTCCGGCAACCACCGCGCCAGCGCCTGGTACGCTGCGGATTACTGCGCCTGGCCGATGGCAACCCTGGAGAGCAGCAGTCTGGCCCTGCCCGATACGCTCTCGCCGGGTCTCGATTTCTCTGCTCAGGGAGCGCGCCATGAACGCAGCTGAAGTCAATTTTGATGGACTGGTTGGCCTGACGCACCACTACGCGGGCCTCTCATTTGGTAATGAGGCGTCAACCCGCAATCAGCTGCAGCCCTCTAATCCCAGACTGGCGGTGCTGCAGGGACTGCGCAAAATGAAAGCGCTGGCCGATCTCGGCTATCTGCAGGGCGTGATCCCGCCGCACGAGCGACCTAATTTGCCGCTGCTGCGCCAGCTCGGTTTTTACGGCAGTGACGCGCAGGTGCTGGCGCGCGCTGCGCAGCAGGCGCCGCAGCTGCTCTCAGCCGCCAGTTCAGCCTCGGCGATGTGGGTTGCCAACGCGGCCACCGTATCGCCCTCGGCAGACAGCGGTGACGGACGCGTTCATTTTACCGTTGCCAATCTGAATAATAAGTTTCACCGGTCCATTGAAGCACCGGAAACGGCTGATCTGCTGCGGGCGATCTTCCGCGACCCGCAGCGTTTCTGCGTGCATGACGCGCTGCCTCAGGTGGCGCTGTTTGGTGACGAAGGGGCCGCGAATCATAATCGCTTCGGAGCGCGCTACGGCGACGCCGGCCTGCAGCTGTTCGTCTATGGGCGCGAAGGGCAGCACGCCGGCATCACGCCGGAACGCTATCCGGCGCGCCAGACGCTGGAAGCGAGCAGAGCGGTCGCGCGTCTGCATCAGCTTGACGAGGCGCGCACGCTCTTCGTGCAGCAGAACCCGGCGGTGATCGATCAGGGCGTTTTCCATAACGACGTGATTGCCGTCAGTAATCAGCAGGTGCTGTTCTGTCACGAAGAGGCTTTCGTCAATCAGCCTGCATTGCTGGAGCAGCTGGCAGAGCGGGTGCCGGGGTTTACCGCCATCGTGGTGCCGCGCGCGCGCGTATCCGTCAGCGACGCGGTGGCGACCTATCTCTTCAACAGTCAGCTGCTGCAGCACCCCGATGGCGGTATGCGGCTGATACTGCCCGAAGAGGCACGGCAGCATCCGGGCGTCTGGGCTTATCTGACGGAGCTGGCAGAGAGCGGCGGACCGATTCGGGAGCTCACGGTATTCGATCTGCGTGAAAGCATGTGCAACGGCGGCGGGCCAGCCTGCCTGCGCCTGCGGGTTGTGTTGACGGCAGAAGAGCAGCGGGCGGTCAACCCGGCGGTAATGATGAACGAGCAGCTGTTTACGCAGCTCAGCCAGTGGGCAGAACGCCACTATCGCGACTATCTCACGCAGGCGGATTTAGCCGATCCGGCGCTGCTGCAGGAGGGGCGTGACGCTCTGGATGCGCTGACGCAGCTGCTGAAGCTGGGCAGCGTCTACGCCTTTCAGCGCTGAGGCTGAGGCAGGATTAAGGAGAAAATATGCGCAGTTTTTTACAGCAGACGCTGGCGGGCACGCCGCCTGCCGTCACGCAGGGCGAGACAGCTTATCTGCGCTGGCAGTGGCAGGCGGAAGGGATCCTCTCGCTGACGCCGCTGACGCACTGCGACCGGGCGCTGGTGCTGTCAGCCGGGATCCACGGCAATGAAACCGCGCCGGTGGAGATAGTGGAGCAGCTGCTGGCGCCGCTGCTTAGCGGAGAAAAACCGCTGGCGGTGCGGCTGCTGGTGATACTGGGTAATCCGGCGGCGCTGCGCAGCGGCCGTCGCTATCAGCAGTACGATCTCAACCGGCTGTTTGGTGGCCGCTGGCAGCGGGTCAGTGAAACCAGTGAGGCACAGCGCGCCCTGCAGCTGGAACAGGTGATGGAGCGATTCTGGCGCAGCTGCCACAGGCAGACGTCGCGCTGGCATCTTGATCTGCATACCGCTATTCGTGGCTCTTATTATCCACGCTTTGCCGTTATGCCCGCGAACGCGCGACCGTGGCCGGATACGTTTATGCAGTGGCTGGCCGCAGCTGAGCTGGAGGCGCTGGTTTTTCATCGTGCGCCGGGCGGCACCTTCACCCACTATAGTTGTGAGCATCATCATGCGGCGAGTTCGACGCTGGAACTGGGTAAGGCGCTGCCGTTTGGTGAAAATGATCTCACGCAGTTCAGGGCAGTGCAGCGGGCACTCGCTGCGCTGCTGGAGGGCGAAACGTGGCCGCAGCCGCATACGCAGCCGCGGCGCTATCACGTTTCACAACAAATCACCCGTCAGGGAGAGGGATTTACGCTGCATATGAGCGCGGACACGCTGAATTTCACCGCGTTTCCCCAGGGCACGCTGCTGGCAGAAGAGGGCGACACTCGCTATTACGTACAGCAGGCGCGGGAATATGTACTGTTTCCCAATCCGCAGGTGGCGCCGGGATTACGCGCCGGGCTGATGCTGACGGAAGAGAACGCACAGATGCCGGCGCAATAAACGGCTGCAGCATGGCTGACGCCTGATGGCGTCAGCCATGCTGATAGCGATCGCTTAACATTTTGCTTTCCCGGCGCGGGCAAACTCATTACACTCCTCCTTAATTCCTGCCATTTTCCCGCTATTGTCATACTTTTTTGCATTTTCTCACGTAATTCTTCGCAATCTCTCCACGATCGCACGATATCTATCTTCTATGCTTTCAGGGCTTTACTCAGGTTCTGAGTAGTTGACGTTCAGCGTCGTATGCTTGTTTCCGAAGACGCGACACAGGCTGTCGTCATATAACTGACAAGAAAGGACAATATTATGCGTAAACTGACTTCTGTTTTTCTGGCTACCGCAATGGCACTGGGTGCCGCCAATATCGTCCACGCTGCGGCCGATAACCTGACGCCACCGCCGGCCGGCACTGAAAAGCCGATGCATAAGCCGATGCGTCATCACGGTATGGAGATGTTCAAAGGCATTACTCTGACCGATGCGCAGAAAACACAGATCCGCACCATCATGCAGGATGGTCATAAAGAGATGCAGCGCCCGTCGCCGGAGGCGCGCCGCGCGAACCATGCCATTATTGCCGCCGACAGCTTCGATCGCAGCAAAGCGGAAGCACAGGCTGAGAAGATGACCGCAAACGCCAAAGAGAATGCGGTACGCATGATGGAAACCCAGAACAAAATCTACAACGTACTGACGCCGGAACAGAAAAAGCAGTACAACGCCAATTTCGAAACGCGCCTGACGGAAAAAGCGCCACACGATGGTAAAATGCCACCACCGCCTGCTGACGGTGAGTAAACACACACCGTGATCGATCCGGATTAAGACCGCCGGCGCTGTTCAGGGCAGAGTACCGCCCTGAACAGCGTCGGCGGTTTTTTTTATAGCTCTATCAGCGGGAACTCGCCGGAAAGCAGCGGACGGCAGAGAATTTTATAGCCGTCGTGATCAAACCCCTGGCGCGCGCGCTGCAGCTGGCGCGCTTCCGCTTCAGTGGCAACAGAACCCAGCCAGAACCAGTGATCGATCACATGGATTTGTGTCATCTCAGCGCCGCGCTCCACCATGCCAACCGGGCCTTCCCACGGCCAGCACACCACGCGAAAGCGTTCCAGCCCCTCGCGGAGCCGCTGCTGGTGCGCTTCAACACTCTCTTTTCCGCAGCAGGCGCCGGCACAGCGCTTCAGTGCTGCGCGAAAGCAGCCGCGCCCTGGCCGCAGGCTCTCCAGCCCAAGCAGGCCGTGACAGAGCTGCAGCTCATCGGCCATGCTTTTAAGCTTCTCCAGCGCGGCAAAACGGCTGCGAAACAGCCCGTAGAGATCGGGTGAACGAGAGAAATCGACATCTTTTGCATAGACCACTTCCGGCGCGCCTTCTCCCAGCTGAAGTGAGCAGAGCTGACGATTTTTGCGCAGGCGCTTATTAAATAACGGCTGCTGCGTTTTAATCATCTGCGCTTCCAGCAGCTGCGCGCCAATATCGCCGGCGGTGGGGATCCAGCTTACGCGCCGCGCCTGACGCAGCATGCTCGCTTCATCCGTGGTGCGAAAATGCGCCATCACCCGGCTGCGCAAATTAATGCTTTTGCCGATATAAAGAGGCAGATTTTCACTCTCGCCGTGAAAGGTATAGACGCCGGGCACTTTAGGCAGCCCTTCAAGCCACTGGCGCAGGTGTTCGGGATATTGATAGATTGCCGCCGCGTCAAAGTCGAGGCGATGGCTGGTTGCTCGTCTGACCAAAGAATGCTCCGCTTACTGGTTTTGTATACAGTGTATCAGCGTGCTGATTTTATCGCCAGTGGCAAGCGAGGCGCGACTCTCTCTCCGCAGAGGGAGAGTCGCAGGGAGGGGCTACTTTTTCCAGTAGTCGTCAAACACAGTCACCGGCATACGGCGCTTATGTTCGGTTTTGGTGTACCAGCCCTCGATAATTTTTGCCGATTCGGCATTGATGGTTTTGCCTTCCAGATAATCATCGATCTGCTGATAGGTTACGCCAAGCGCCACCTCATCCTGCAGGCCGGGACGATCGTCTTCAAGATCGGCCGTGGGATGTTTCATCCAGAGGTGCTCCGGACAGCCCAGCGCCTTCAGCAGCTGTTTACCCTGGCCTTTGTTAAGGCGAAAGATCGGGTTCACGTCGCTGCCGCCATCGCCATATTTGGTATAAAAACCGGTCACCGCTTCCGCCGCGTGATCGGTGCCCAGCACGATACCTTTGGTCATGCCGGCGATGCTGTACTGCGCCTTCATGCGTTCACGCGCCTTTTCGTTACCGCGGACAAAATCTGACAGCGCGATACCCGCTTCCTGCAGTGCGCGCTCGCTCGCCAGCACCGCCTCTTTGATATTCACCACCAGGGTACGATCGGGCTGAATAAACGCCAGCGCATCCTGACAATCCTGCTCGTCGGCCTGTTTACCATACGGCAGGCGCACGGCAATAAAGGTGTACTCTTTATCGCCGGTCTCATGACGCAGCTCGCTGACCGCCATCTGCGCCAGCTTACCGGTCAGCGTTGAGTCCTGCCCGCCGCTGATGCCCAGCACCAGCGTTTTCAGAAAAGGATGCGCTTTCAGGTACGCTTTCAGGAAATCGACGCTGACGCGGATCTCCTGCTGCGGATCGATAGCGGGTTTAACACCAAGGGCCTGAATAATTTCCTGCTGCAGTGACATGAACCTCTCCTCAAGTCAGAAGCCTGACGGCATGATGCGTAACATCAGCTAAAGCTAACGCCTTGGCCGCAAAACAACAAGCCAAACGGCGACTGGCGCAGACGGTTTGCTGCTGAATCAGGCGCTTTCAGGCCGCTGCGCCAGCAGGGTAAACATCAGGATTGCCAGCATAAAGCAGCCGAAAATGGTGGCGCTCATGCTGATAACCGAGGTCCCGCCCACGCCGCTAACCGGCACGCTGATGGCGCCCAGCGTAAACATGGTGACGCCGATAACCGCAGAAGCACTGCCGGCGCGGTGCCCCTGACTCTGCATCGCCAGCGATGCGGCGGTGGTTGCGATTACACCGTTACTGGCAATAGAGAAAAATAGCGCCACCAGAATAACCGGCAGGGCGGCGTCGCTCAGCGCGGCGGTCAGCAGGGTGGCGGAGGCGACAAATGCCAGCGTCAGCCCGCCCTTAAGCACCCGGTATTCGCCCCAGAGCGGACAGAGCCGTGCGCTGGTTTGTGAGGCGATAATCAGGCCGCACCCGTTGGCAGCAAAGCAGAGGCTGAACGCCTGAGGCGAGAGGCCGTAGATCTGCTGCAGCACAAACGGTGAGGCGCCGATATAGGCAAACATGCCTGACATCATAAAGCCCTGCGTCAGGCAAAAACCCATAAAGGGCCGATGCGTAACGACCTGGCCCAGCGCCGCCCAGGCGGAAAACAGAGAGCCCTGGCTACGGCGTGCAGGCGGCAGCGTCTCATGCAGCTGCCAGCGCGCCAGCAGAATCAGCAGAATGGCGATCGCCGCCAGTACGAGAAAAATGCCGCGCCAGCTCATGATTGTCATCAGCGCGCCGCCCAGTACCGGCGCTCCCACCGGTGCAAGGCCGTTGACCAGCATCAGCAGCGCAAAAAAGCGCGTCAGCTCGTGTCCGCTATACATATCCCGGGCGATAGCGCGCGACAGCACGGCACCGCCAGCGCCAGCCAGCCCCTCAAACAGGCGGGCAATCAGTAGCGAATGGATATCTTTTGCCAGCGCGCAGCCGACAGAGGCAATAAACAGCAGCAGCAGCGACAGCAGCAGGGGCCGGATGCGGCCAAATTTATCGCTCATGGGACCAAATAGCAGCTGTCCCGCCCCGAGGCCCAGCAGGCCAGCAGTCAGACTGAGCTGAGCGGTGGAGGTCTGCGTGTGCAGATCGCGCGCCAGTTCAGGCAGCGCGGGGAGATAGAGGTCGATACAGAGCGGTCCGAGCGCCGCCAGAAGTCCGAGCGTGATGGCGTAAACCAGCCGGTTAGGGTGTGCAGATGTCATGGGGCCTCTGAGCCGGGTAAAAAGTTAACCGCGCGATTATACGGAGCAGGGCGCAGCAGCACAGCTTTTTTACTCCGGATATATTGCGATGAACGCATCTAAAAGCGTCGCCACCAGGTTGATAAATCTGAATTTGTGTTCCAGGCTTATTCCGACATGGACAAAGTATGAGGAACAAAAAATGAATAAAGTGCTGGGATGTATCGCTGCCGCTATGACGCTGGCTGCTCTGTCTGGTTGTACCACTTACGATCGCGCGGAAAGTTATGTCACCAAACCGGTGGTAAAAGATGTTAAAAAAGGCATGACGCGTGAACAGGTGCGTCAGATTGCGGGTCCGGCTTCGACCGAAGTGACCATGGCGCACGCGCGTGGCACCTGCCAGACTTACGTTATCGGCGAGCGCGATGGCAAAATGCAGACCTATTTTGTCAGCTACAACGATACCGGTCGCGTGATGAACTACGGCTTCCAGAGCTGCAAAGAGTACGACACCGATCCGCAGGTTGCGCAGTAACTCTTTTTTGCTGAATAAAAAAGGGCCCGTCTGAGACGGGCCCTTTTTCATGCTGAAGTCAGCGCTTAGCGATGCGCCAGTTCGGCGTGCTCATCGCTCTCCAGGATTTTTTTGTCGGTCTGACCCAGCCAGCGGCTGGTCAGCGAACCGGCCGTCATTGAACCGTTCACGTTGAGCGCGGTACGGCCCATATCAATCAGCGGCTCAATGGAAATCAGCAGCGCGACCAGCGTCACCGGCAGCCCCATTGCCGGCAGCACAATCAGCGCAGCAAAGGTAGCACCGCCGCCCACACCGGCTACGCCAGCGGAACTCAGGGTGACGATCCCGACCAGCGTGGCGATCCAGACCGGATCAAACGGGTTAATACCGACAGTAGGAGCAACCATCACGGCCAGCATTGTCGGATAGAGCCCGGCACAGCCGTTCTGACCAATTGTGGCACCGAAGGAGGCGGAAAAGCTGGCAATCGCTTCCGGCACGCCGAGACGGCGCGTCTGCGTTTCCACATTCAGCGGAATGCTGGCCGCGCTGGAGCGGCTGGTGAAAGCGAAAGTGATCACCGGCCATACTTTGCGGAAGAAGCGCAGCGGATTGATGCCGTTGATCGACAGCAGCAGCGCATGCACGCCAAACATAATCGCAAGGCCAAGATAGGAGGCGAGAACAAAGCTGCCCAGCTTAACGATATCGTGCAGGTTAGAGCCGGCGACCACTTTGGTCATCAGAGCCAGTACGCCATATGGCGTCAGCTTCATGATCAGGCGCACCAGTTTCATCACCCAGGACTGCAGCGTATCAATCGCGGCCAGTACGCGTTCACCTTTCACTTTATCATCGCGCAGCAGATGCAGTGCAGCGACGCCGAGGAAAGCAGCAAAGATAACGACACTGATAATGGAGGTCGGGTTCGCGCCTGCCAGATCGGCAAACGGGTTTTTAGGGATGAAAGAGAGCAGCAGCTGCGGCGTGCTGAGATCGGCGACTTTACCCGCATAGTTGCTCTGAATAGCATTCAGACGCGCGGTCTCCTGCGCACCCTGCACCAGCCCTTCAGCGCTGAGGTGGAAGAGGCCGGTCACCATCACGCCGACCAGCGCGGAGATAGCCGTGGTAAACAGCAGTACACCGATGGTCAGCACGCTGATTTTGCCCAGCGAGGAGGCGTTATGCAGACGCGCCACCGCGCTCAGTATTGAGGCGAATACCAGCGGCATAACAATCATCTGCAGCAGCTGTACATAGCCATTACCGACCAGATTAAACCAGCCGATCGAATCCTTAACCACTGCGCTGTTTTCGCCATAAACCGCCTGAAGCGCCAGGCCAAACAGCACGCCCAGCACCAGGCCGGTCAGTACGCGCTTTGACAGGCTCCAGCTCTGGTTGCCAATGCGGTTAAGCAGCACCAGCAGAGCGGCAAAGACCACTATGTTGATAATAAGAGGGAAATCCATACTTAACTCCAGAAAGATGCCGTCCTGCAAAGTGCAGGCGGCATAGCGTAACGTAAATTTCTATCAGAGAATGTCAGGGATGTTAGCAGCACAATTAAGTGCAGGCTTATACCCAAAAAGTATGGGTTATAACTTTTTGTTTAATATGGCGTAATTATTAGCCGTTTAGCGGATTAATTAACCGGTTCACGCTGGATTGCAGTGTATCAAACAGCTGCTGCGGCCAGCCGTTTGCACCAAAAGCAGGCATGCCAGCCGGAAACCAGAGCGCCGCAACCACCAGTCCCAGACAAAGTATCCGCTCCAGCTGATTACCGCTCTGGCTTCTGAGAATAGGCAGACGAAAGCGCCAGCGGCAGGGCCACAGCAGCGGAACGCCAGCTGGCGTCAGCATGTCAGCCACGATATGGCTCAGGTAGCCCAGCGTCAGTCCCTGCAGCACATCCGCCGGCAGAAACCAGTCTGCCGGCACGTTCACTTTAAACAGCCACAGGCTGATAGCCACTGCCAGCAAACTGTGGGTAAAACCGCGATGTCCAAACGCCCGCGCGATGGGCTGAGAGAGCCAGCGAAAACGCTGGCCCAGCGTGGATCGGGGGTGGTCGATATCCGGCAGCAGGCAGGTCAGCAGCGTAGCGGGAACCAGATGCCACCAGTCCGCTGCAGCCAGAACCGGTGTCAGCTCAGCACGCTTGGCAAAAATAGCGCTGGCGATAGCAAAAATTATATGGCCTTCGGCCGTCATGATTAAATCCGGATACAAAACTGTCAATGCATCCAGTATAGGGATTTATCCAGTAAATGAGAACGGTGACGCTGTAACGAAGAGTGAATTATTTTCGCGCTGGCTGACCGCTGTATCAGACTGCGCCATACACCCTGCGGTCAGTTAAACAGATGCTCTGCGCGCAGTTCCGTCAGGCTCGGCAGCCGCACATCTGCCAGCGCCCAGCGGGCATCCGCGTAGTGTGCAGCCGCAGGCACCACAATAGAACGCATGCGCGCCGCTTTACAGGCGATCATGCCGTTGAAGGAGTCTTCCAGCGCCACACAGTTAAGCGGATCGATATCAAGCGCCGCTGCCGCATTCAGATAGACCTGCGGATGAGGTTTGCTCAGCGGCAGCGCTTCAGCAGAGGCGAGGGCGGAAAAGCAGGGCCGCAGCCGGAACATCTCCAGCACCCGCTCCAGCATGGCCAGCGGCGAAGCGGAAGCGAGCGCAATCCGCAGCCCCTGCTGCTGACAGAGCCGCAGCGCCTGATCGACACCGGGCAGCAGCGGCTGCTGCGCTTCGATCAGCGATAGCGTACGATCGATAATACGCGCCGTGACGTCGGCCTGAGTCGCACCCTGCCACGGCTGTGCCTCATACCACATGCGTACGGTCTGATCGATGCGCAGGCCAAGCGTGTCAGGCAGCTCCGCGCGACGACTGACGTCAACGCCAAGGCTTGCCAGTACCTCCATCTCAGCCTGATCCCACAGCGGTTCAGAATCAATCAGTAAACCATCCATATCAAAAATAGCGGCGTACACCGGACGACGATAGCGCATGACAATATCCTTCTTAGCGGTTTGCGCCACCTTATCACGCCAGAGTGCGAAAACAAGGACGCGACAGGTAACGCATTTTTCAGGAAAAAATCGCCGACTGCAGGTAGACTTAGGGCAAAATAATTATCTGTATAGGGAAGTCTGCATGACATACCAACAGGCTGGCCAGGTCGCCATCCTTAAGCGCGTGGCTGGCTGGATCATTTTCATTCCGGCACTGCTGTCGACAATTGTTTCCATGCTCGGTTATTTATATCAGCACAGCGTAAAGCAGCCCGGACTGGATGCCGTATTGCTGGATTTTATCCATGTCATGGTGGACATGCTTAAATTCAATACGTCGTTTCTCAATCCGTTCTGGCACAACTCGCCGGTGCCCGATTTTCACGGCGGGGCAAATATCGGTTTCTGGATCGTTTATGCGCTGATTTTTATCGGCATGGCTTTACAGGCATCGGGTGCGCGCATGTGGCGCCAGTCGCGGCATGTTAAAGAGGGCATTGAAGATCAGCTGATTCTGGAGCAGGCAAAGGGCAGCGAAGGCCGCACGCGCGCGCAGCTTGAGGAAAAAATCCGCGTCCCGCACCACACTATTCTGCTGCAGATTTTTCCGCTCTATATCCTGCCAGTAATTATTGCTGTTGCCGGCTACTTTTTACTGACGCTGCTGGGCATGCTTTAAATCATCAGGCCGGTCTGGCCCGATCCTGCGCCAGTTTGTCGTCGCTAAGCAGCTGACTGACGGCAAACTGCGCCTCCTCCTGCCACTGGCCGGAAAAAACGTTCGCGCGGTTCAGCAGGTAATAGAGCTGATATACAGGCTGGCGTTGCGAAAATCCCTCTGCCAGCGGCCACTCTGCGTGATAGCCCTGCATGATCTCACGCGGCAGTTCATGGTAATAACTCAGCATCGCCAGGTCGCATTCGCGGTCACCCCAGTAGCAGGCAGGATCGAAAATCCATGGCCCGCTGCTGCTATCTGCACAGTTGGCAGGCCAGAGATCGCCATGCAGTAGCGAAGGCTGCGGATGATGATGAGCCAGCGCCTGCTGAACGCTGTCAATAATATGATTCATGTCACCATAGGTCACACCGCGTTCCGCTGCCAGCTGCAGCTGCCAGCCGATACGCTGCTCCGCAAAAAACAGCGACCAGCGCCGCAGCCAGCTATTGGGCTGCAGGGTAGTGGTAATATTATTATCGAAATCGAGTCCGAACTGGCGCTGCTCACTCCATTGATGCAGGCGCGCCAGCTGCTGCCCGAGCTGATAACCCGCTTCCGCGCTGAGCGGCTGCGGCGGAATATACTCCAGCAGAAGAAAACTGGCGTCGCGCGTGCTGCCGACGCCGTAGACGGTCGGCACCCGGACTGTCTGCGTGCGCGCCAGCAGACTGAGCTGATCGGCCTCCCAGCGGAACAGGTCCAGCCGGTCATGGGTGTTGCACTTGACGAAGACATCCATATCGCCGTAGCGGATACGCCAGGCGGGATGGATATCCCCGCCGGGCAGGGGCTCGCGCTGCGTAATCTCTGCTGGCTGGGTCTGTTCGCTTAACAGGCGGCTGATGGCTGACCACATGGCGGGCTCCTCGTTAATCGCGATATCGCTGCAATTGTAGTGCGCAAAAAATAGGCAAGGCCAGTTTTACCGGCGGCCTCAGACAGGGTTCTGCAAAAATTGCTGCAGCGTTGTAACCTTTGTCTGCGGAGACTGATGCAATGCCACCTCTGCAATACGCGCAGCCTGCTCCGAAACCGCTTCAGGCGTCAGCGTGCTGACAATGCCGAAGCTGTTGGTTCCCAGTTCATGCGGATGTCCTTCAGCATCGTGCAGGGTGGTGCTATATCCGCTATTGACCATAGCGCTGGTCAGCGATTGAAGATCGCTTAGCCCCGACTCCTGATAGTGGAAAGTGACAACGTAACTCATAACGTCCAGCGTGCTCATTTTCTCACCTCACTGTAACCAAACAGATTTCAGCGTAGTCCACCCCACAGCTGAGAGCGAATTTTGTTCAGTTGCAGCCTAAGGCTGTGTCAGCAGCGGCAAAATTCCTGATAATTGCGGGCTGTTATTTCTCTGAACGGCACCTATAATGCGCGCCGTTAGTGAACGCGTCTGCAACGTATCATGCTGGTTGATGCAGGGAACGGCCTGATGCCGCCTCATAATTTTTTACAAAACTTACAGTAAATTGCATTGATTGCCGGTAAAAACGCTGCAGACTCACCTGTTTTTAAATTGCCGCACGGATCACCCTTTAATGAAAGTTCTTAATAAGCTGTCCGCTATTTTTCTGCTCTCTGCCGGAGCATTTTGTCACCAGGCTTTTGCTGATAACGCTGTCTTCACCTCAATGGATGATCCTTCAACGGCCAAACAGCCGTTTGAAGGCAGCGCATCAGCCGGTTACCTGGCGCAAACCGGTAACACCACCAGCTCTTCGCTGACGGCTTCAACCAGCATGACCTGGTATCAGACCTCAACGGCTTACAGCCTGTGGGGCAACGCGGCGAACACCTCATCCAACGATGAGCGTTCATCTGAAACCTACAATATCGGTGGCCGCAGCCGCTACAACATGAACAGCGCTGATTATCTGTTTGGTCAGGCCAGCTGGCTGAGCGATCGTCTGAATGGTTACGATTCCCGCGACGTCCTGACGGCCGGTTATGGTCGCCAGATCCTCAACGGTCCGGTGCACTCTCTGCGCGCGGAATTTGGTCCGGGCGTACGTTACGACGACTTTCACGACGGCGGGCATGAGACCAAAGCGCTGGGCTATGGCGCAGTCAGCTATCAGTGGCAGCTGACGGATACCACGAAATTCATTCAGGGTGTATCCGTGCTGAGCAGCTTCGGCGAAGATACTACGGTGAACTCAGAAACGGCCCTGCAGGTCGCCATCAATGAGCACTTTGCGCTGAAGATGGGCTACAACGTGACCTGGAACAACAATCCGCCAGAGTCCGCGCCCGATCGTACCGATACCAAAACCACGATTCAGCTCTCCTACGCAATGTAACTGCCATACCAGAAAACCGCCGTCCGGCTCAGGCTGCACGGCGGTTTTTTTTGTGTTTGCTTAGAATTAGCCCGCAAGGCGGGTTTTGCTGCAGGGTGAAAGCTGTTATCATATTTGCCGCTTTATGCGCCTGGCGTCATTCCGACAATGTGGGTCTGACATCACGCCGGGTACACACACCAAACACAGTGTTGCATGTAGGCTTTCGTGTGGCTTACCACTGCAATTTAAGGATATAAAATGCCAGTAATTACTCTTCCTGACGGCAGCCAGCGCGTTTTTGACCACCCGGTCAGCGTAATGGATATTGCGCTGGATATTGGTCCCGGCCTGGCGAAAGCCTGTATCGCCGGTCGCGTAAACGGTGAGCTGGTAGATGCGGTTGATCCCATCACCGACGATGCTCAGGTAGCAATCATCACCGCAAAAGATGAAGCGGGTCTGGAGATTATCCGGCACTCCTGCGCGCACCTGCTGGGCCATGCTATTAAACAGCTGTGGCCTGATACCAAAATGGCGATTGGCCCGGTCATCGATAACGGCTTCTATTATGACGTCGATCTCGACCACACGCTGACGCAGGAAGATCTGGAACAGCTGGAAAAGCGTATGCACCAGCTGGCTGAAACCAATTACAACGTGGTAAAGAAAAAAGTCAGCTGGCAGGAAGCGCGCGACGTCTTTGCTGCGCGTGGCGAAAGCTATAAAACCACAATCCTTGATGAGAATATCAGTCACGACGATCGTCCTGGCCTCTATCATCATGAAGAGTATGTGGATATGTGCCGCGGTCCGCACGTGCCGAACATGCGCTTCTGCCACCATTTTAAGCTGCAGAAAATTGCGGGCGCTTACTGGCGCGGCAACAGCGATAACAAAATGCTGCAGCGTATTTACGGCACGGCCTGGGCAGATAAGAAGCAGCTGTCAGCCTATCTGCAGCGCCTGGAAGAAGCAGCAAAACGCGATCATCGCAAAATTGGTAAACAGCTCGATCTCTACCATATGCAGGAAGAGGCGCCGGGCATGGTGTTCTGGCACAATGACGGCTGGACGATTTTCCGCGAGCTGGAAGTTTTTGTCCGTACCAAACTGAAAGAGTATGATTACCAGGAAGTAAAAGGTCCGTTTATGATGGACCGCGTGCTGTGGGAAAAAACCGGCCACTGGGAAAACTACAAAGAGGCGATGTTTACCACCTCTTCAGAAAACCGCGAATATTGCATTAAACCGATGAACTGCCCGGGTCACGTGCAGATCTTCAATCAGGGTCTGAAGTCCTATCGCGATCTGCCGCTGCGTATGGCAGAGTTCGGTAGCTGCCACCGTAACGAGCCATCGGGTGCGCTCCATGGTCTGATGCGCGTACGCGGCTTTACGCAGGATGATGCTCACGTATTCTGTACTGAAGATCAGGTGCGCGACGAAGTAAACAGCTGTATTCGTATGGTGTACGACATGTACAGCACGTTCGGTTTTGAAAAAATCGTCGTGAAGTTGTCTACCCGTCCGGAAAAACGCATCGGTACCGATGAGATGTGGGATCGCGCAGAGGTTGACCTGGCCGAAGCATTGAAAGAGAATGATATCCCCTTTGAGTATCAGCCGGGTGAAGGGGCATTCTACGGCCCGAAAATCGAGTTCACCCTGTATGATTGTCTCGATCGTGCCTGGCAGTGTGGCACGGTTCAGCTAGACTTTTCTCTGCCAAAACGTCTTGATGCCACCTATGTGGGTGAAAACAACGACCGTCAGACACCGGTGATGATTCACCGTGCGATTCTGGGCTCTATGGAGCGCTTTATCGGTATTCTGACTGAAGAGTTCGCTGGTTTCTTCCCGAGCTGGCTGGCACCGGTACAGGCTGTAGTGATGAATATCACTGACAGTCAGGCAGAATATGTCAGTGAACTGACAAAGAAACTGCAAAATGCTGGCATTCGTGTCAAAGCAGACTTGAGAAACGAGAAGATAGGCTTTAAAATCCGCGAGCACACATTGCGTCGCGTCCCTTATATGCTGGTTTGCGGTGAGAAAGAGGTGGAAGCAGGCAAAGTTGCCGTGCGCACCCGCCGTGGTAAAGACCTCGGGAGCATGGACGTAGATGTGTTTGTTGAGAAGCTGCAACAAGAGATTCGCAGCCGACATCTTCACCAATTAGAGGAATAAGGTTATTAAAGGCGGAAAACGAGTACAACCGACGCGTCCAAACCGTATTAACGGCGAAATCCGAGCCACCGAAGTGCGCCTCACTGGCGTTGACGGCGAGCAACTTGGCATTGTCTCTCTACGCGAAGCGATTGAGAAAGCTGAAGAAGCTGGCGTAGATTTAGTTGAAATCAGCCCGAACGCCGAACCGCCGGTATGCCGTATTATGGATTACGGCAAGTTCCTTTATGAAAAGAGTAAGTCTTCTAAGGAACAGAAGAAGAAGCAGAAAGTTATCCAGGTTAAGGAAATTAAATTCCGTCCTGGTACCGATGATGGCGACTATCAGGTAAAACTCCGCAGCCTGATGCGCTTTCTGGAAGAGGGCGATAAAGCCAAAATCACGCTGCGTTTCCGCGGTCGTGAGATGGCGCACCAGCAGATCGGTATGGAAGTGCTTAACCGCGTCCGTAAAGATCTGTGTGAAGATATCGATCTGGCAGTGGTCGAGTCCTTCCCTTCGAAGATCGAAGGCCGCCAGATGATTATGGTGCTCGCACCTAAGAAGAAACAGTAGGCTTTCAAGTAATGATGCCGCGCAGCGTTCGCGCTGTGCGGGATTATTCGCCTGTCTGGTTCATTTTTTTAACAATGCGAAGTGGATATTTGTAAAAATGCCAAAGATTAAAACTGTACGTGGCGCGGCTAAGCGCTTCAAGAAGACCGCCTCTGGCGGCTTCAAGCGTAAGCACGCAAACCTGCGTCATATTCTGACCAAAAAGTCTACTAAGCGTAAACGTCACCTGCGTCCAAAAGGCCTGGTGTCTAAAGGCGATCTGGGTCTGGTTATTGCCTGCCTGCCGTACGCATAAGTAAATTTTTTTTAATTCGCCCGTCGCGCTGTAAGGCTTATCGCCAGCAGAGCACCGGCAAAACAGAATATGATTAAGGAGAGCTCATGGCTCGCGTAAAACGTGGTGTAATTGCTCGCGCACGTCACAAAAAAATCTTAAAACAAGCTAAAGGCTACTACGGTGCACGTTCACGTGTTTACCGCGTTGCTTTCCAGGCTGTTATCAAAGCTGGTCAGTATGCTTACCGCGACCGTCGTCAGCGTAAGCGTCAGTTCCGTCAGCTGTGGATCGCGCGTATCAACGCAGCGGCGCGTCAGAACGGTATGTCTTACAGCCGTTTCATCAATGGCCTGAAAAAAGCGTCCATTGAGATTGACCGTAAAATCCTGGCTGACATCGCTGTATTCGACAAAGCAGCCTTCGCTGCTCTGGTAGAAAAAGCGAAATCAGCTCTGGCGTAAGTCAGGTAAAAAAGGGAGCTTGCTCCCTTTTTTATTACCTGCAACTCACGCAAAAGATTGACATTTTCGCCGCCGGGCATTTCAATAGGGCGGTTTTTAATTTTCTCAAGGTAATGCAAGCATGCACGCTGCTCTTTTCCGTTTCTTTTTTTACTTTAGCGCCTGAACATCAGGGGCTTGTGCGCATAAGAAAAGAAACGAAAAATCGCGCTGAAAGCCTCCCTCGTGGAGGCTTTTTTGTTTCTGGCGAGACTTAATCGGATCCCGGATCCCAACAAGAACTGACCAGCCCGGCTGGAAGAAGAGGAAATCATGTCCCAACTCGCAGACCTGGTGGCCCGTGCCACGGCCGCCATCGACGAGGCGTCGGATATCGCCGCTCTGGACGCTGTACGCGTCGAATTTCTGGGTAAAAAAGGGCACCTTACCCTGCAGATGACCACCCTGCGTGAACTGCCGGCTGAAGAGCGCCCGGCGGCAGGTGCGGTGATTAACGAAGCAAAACAGCAGGTACAGGATCATCTTAACGCCCGTAAAAATACGCTGGAGAGTGCGGCGCTGAATGCGCGCCTGGCGGCAGAAACGATTGATGTCTCACTGCCCGGACGCCGCAGCGAAAACGGCGGTCTGCATCCGGTAACGCGCACCATTGACCGCATCGAAAACTTTTTCGGCGAGCTGGGTTTTGCCGTGGTGACCGGACCGGAAATTGAAGATGACTATCATAACTTCGACGCGCTGAATATTCCGGGTCACCATCCGGCCCGCGCCGATCATGACACCTTCTGGTTTGATGCCACGCGCCTGCTGCGTACGCAGACCTCAGGCGTGCAGATCCGCACCATGAAAAATCAGCAGCCGCCGATCCGCATTATCGCGCCGGGCCGCGTTTACCGTAATGATTACGATCAGACCCACACGCCGATGTTCCACCAGATGGAAGGCCTGATTGTCGATAAAGACATCAGCTTTACCAACCTGAAAGGAACGCTGCACGATTTCCTGAATAACTTCTTTGAAGAGAATCTGCAGCTCCGCTTCCGCCCGAGCTACTTCCCCTTTACTGAACCTTCAGCGGAAGTGGATGTAATGGGCAAAAATGGCAAATGGCTGGAAGTACTGGGCTGCGGCATGGTGCATCCGAATGTACTGCGTAACGTCGGCATCGATCCGGAAATTTACTCCGGCTTCGCCTTTGGTATGGGAATGGAACGTCTGACCATGCTGCGCTATGGCGTCACCGATCTGCGTGCTTTCTTCGAAAATGATTTACGTTTCCTCAAACAATTTAAATAAGGGCAGGTTATCCAATGAAATTCAGTGAACTCTGGTTACGCGAATGGGTAAATCCAGCCCTGGACAGCGCTGCGCTGTCTGAACAGATCACCATGGCAGGCCTTGAGGTTGATGGTGTTGATCCCGTTGCCGGCGCGTTTCATGGCGTAGTCGTGGGTGAAGTGGTGGAGTGCGGCCAGCACCCGAACGCGGATAAACTGCGCGTAACCAAAATCAATGTCGGCGGCGATCGTCTGCTGGATATCGTCTGCGGCGCGCCTAACTGCCGCCAGGGACTGAAAGTGGCAGTGGCTACCGTGGGTGCCGTACTGCCAGGTGATTTCAAAATCAAAGCGGCCAAACTGCGCGGCGAGCCTTCTGAAGGCATGCTCTGCTCCTTCTCAGAGCTGGGTATTTCCGACGATCACAACGGTATTATCGAACTGCCAGCCGATGCGCCAGTAGGATGCGACATTCGCGACTACCTGAAGCTGGATGACAATACTATCGAGATCAGCGTGACGCCAAACCGTGCGGACTGTCTGAGCATCGCCGGCGTGGCGCGTGATGTGGCCGTGGTTAACGGACTGCCGCTGACGGCGCCTGCAGCAGAACCGGTTGCGGCGACCATTACCGATACATTCCCAATCCGCATCGACGCTACCGACGCCTGTCCGCGCTACCTGGGACGCGTAATTAAAGGTATCAATGTCAAAGCTGAAACGCCGCTCTGGATGCGTGAGAAACTGCGCCGCTGCGGCATTCGCTCAATTGACCCGGTGGTCGATGTCACTAACTATGTGCTGCTTGAGCTGGGTCAGCCGATGCACGCCTTCGATCTCGACCGCATCAGCGGCGGCATTGTGGTGCGTATGGCGCAGGAGAATGAGACGCTGACCCTGCTGGATGGCACCGAAGCAAAATTGCAGAATGACACGCTGGTTATTGCCGATCACCAGCAGGCGCTGGCGATGGGCGGTATTTTTGGCGGTGAGCACTCAGGCGTAAATGAAGCGACACGTAACGTGCTGTTTGAGTGCGCCTACTTTGATCCGCTGGCCATTACCGGCCGCGCACGCCGCCACGGACTGCATACTGATGCGTCACATCGCTATGAGCGTGGTGTCGATCCGGCGCTGCAGCATACAGCGATTGAACGTGCGACCCGCCTGCTGCTGGATATCTGCGGTGGTGAAGCCGGTCCGGTTATCGATCAGACTGATGCCTGTAAACTGCCGCCGCGCGCCACGATTACGCTGCGCCGTACAAAACTCGATCGCCTGATTGGCCATGTTATCGCCGACGAACAGGTGACAGATATCCTGACCCGTCTCGGCTGCGAGGTCACGCAGGGCGAAGGCGAGTGGAAAGCGGTGGCACCGAGCTGGCGTTTTGATATGGCGATTGAGGAAGATCTGGTTGAAGAGGTTGCCCGCGTTTACGGCTACAACAACATCCCTGATGTGCCGGTAAAAGCCAGCCTGATTATGACGCAGCATCGTGAAGCCAGCCTGTCGCTGAAGCGGGCGAAAACGCTGCTGACAGACAAAGGCTATCAGGAAGCGATCACCTACAGCTTTGTCGATCCTAAAGTGCAGCAGCTGCTGCATCCGGGGGAAGAGGCGCTTATCCTGCCAAGCCCTATCTCCAGCGATATGTCAGCAATGCGCCTGTCACTCTGGACCGGTCTGCTCAGCTCAGTGGTTTACAACCAGAATCGCCAGCAGGGGCGTGTGCGCCTGTTCGAGAGCGGTCTGCGCTTTGTGCCTGATACGCAGGCCGATCTCGGCATTCGCCAGGATCTTATGCTGGCGGGCGTAATCAGCGGTCATCGTGACGAAGAGCACTGGGATCTGGCGCGTCAGCCGGTTGACTTCTATGATTTGAAAGGCGATTTAGAGTCGCTGCTGGAATTAACCGGCAAATCTGAAGCGATTTCATTCCGCGCGGCTGCCAATCCGGCGCTGCATCCCGGACAAACAGCGGCTATCTGGCTGGACAATGAACAAATCGGATTTATCGGGGTGGTTCACCCGGAGCTGGAACGCAAGCTGGATCTCAACGGTCGTACCTTAGTGTTTGAACTGCTTTGGAATAAGGTTGCAGACCGCGTCCTGCCTGACGCGCGTGAGATTTCACGCTTCCCGGCTAACCGCCGTGATATCGCTGTTGTGGTGGCAGAAAGCGTCCCTGCAGCAGATATCATCGCAGAGTGTAAGAAAGTTGGCGTAAATCAGGTAGTTGGCGTAAACTTGTTTGACGTGTACCGTGGTAAAGGCGTGAACGAAGGCGAAAAGAGCCTTGCGATTAGCCTGATTTTGCAGGATACCAGCCGGACACTCGAAGAAGAGGAGATTGCTGCGACCGTTGCCAGATGTGTAGCAGCATTAAAAGAGCGATTCCAGGCAACCTTGAGGGATTGAACCTATGGCGCTTACAAAAGCTGAAATGTCAGAATATCTGTTTGAAAAACTCGGGTTGAGCAAACGCGACGCCAAAGAGTTGGTCGAGCTTTTTTTCGAAGAAGTTCGCCGCGCGCTGGAAAATGGAGAACAGGTTAAGCTGTCCGGATTTGGTAACTTTGATCTGCGCGACAAAAACCAGCGTCCGGGCCGTAACCCGAAAACGGGAGAGGATATTCCTATCACCGCGCGCCGTGTGGTGACCTTCCGTCCGGGGCAAAAGCTGAAAAGCCGCGTTGAAAACGCGTCACCGAAGGATGCTGACTGATTTCAGTATGATAAAAAGGCCGCTCAGCGGCCTTTTTTATTACTGTGCCAGCCTGCAGGGGATGGCTTTCTTTTTGCCATAATCCCTCTACAATCGTGACATTCTCCTGCTTAACTGCCTCGCTTATGACTCTGCTCGATCAGCTTGCCCGTCAGACCGGTCGCCGTAGCCGGCGTACACTGCTGCTGCTCGCCGCGCTGCTGTTGCTGCTCAGCCTGCTCAGCCTGTGTGCCGGCGAGCGCTGGCTGCTGCCTGCCGAATGGTTTACCCCGCAGGGCGAGCTGTTTGTCTGGCAGATCCGTCTGCCGCGTACGCTGGCCGTTATTGCGACAGGCGCCGCGCTGGCGCTCTGCGGTACCGTTATGCAGGCGCTGTTTACAAATCCGCTGGCTGAGCCGGGACTGCTCGGCGTCTCTAACGGTGCCGGCGTGGGAGTAGTACTGGGCGTGCTGCTCGGCAGCGGCTCCCTGTGGAGCCTGGCGCTGGCGGCGATGGCTGGCGCCCTGGCAATTACGCTGATCCTGCTGCATTTTGCCCATCGTCAGCTCGCCAGCAGTCGCTTACTGCTTACCGGTGTGGCGCTGGGTATTATCTGCAGCGCTGTGATGACGTGGGCAGTCTACTTCAGTACCACGCTCGACCTGCGTCAGCTGATGTACTGGATGATGGGAGGCTTTGGCGGCGTTGACTGGCGCTATGGCTGGCTGATACTCAGCCTGATGCCGGTAATCGCCGCGCTGCTGTGCAGTGCGCGCACGCTGAATCTGCTGGCGCTGGGCGAGACGTCTGCGCGGCAGCTCGGCTTACCGCTGCAGCTGTGGCGTAACCTGCTGGTGCTGGCCATGGGCTGGCTGACAGGCGTCAGCGTGGCGCTGGCGGGGGCGATCGGCTTTGTCGGGCTGGTTGTCCCGCATCTTCTGCGGCTGAGCGGCATCAGCGATCATCGCTATCTGCTGCCTGCAGCAGCACTGGCGGGTGCGGCAGTGCTGCTGGCGGCGGATATTCTTGCGCGGCTGCTGCTGACCTCTGCTGAGCTGCCGATAGGCGTGGTGACCGCGACGCTGGGCGCACCGCTGTTTATTCTGCTTTTAGTAAAATCTTCACGCTAGCTGCGGCTGGCGTTATCTGACGGACACAGGAGAACACCATGACGTTGTATCAGATCCCGCTGAAAACCCTTGATGGTACCGCCACTACGCTGGAGGCCTGGCGTGACCGCGTACTGCTGGTAGTGAACGTCGCCTCCCGCTGCGGACTGACGCCGCAGTATGAGCAGCTTGAGTCACTCCATAAAGCGTTTCAGGCGCGGGGCTTTAGCGTGCTGGGCTTTCCCTGCAACCAGTTCCTGGAGCAGGAGCCGGGCACTAACGAAGAGATCCGGACGTTTTGCAGCACCACGTATGGCGTGACGTTTCCTCTGTTTGATAAGACGGACGTTAACGGCGCGCAGCGCCATCCGCTCTATCGCACGCTGGTCAGCGCCCAGCCGGAAGCTGAACGTCCGGAGGAGAGCGGTTTTCTTGAGCGTATGATAGCGAAAGGCCGGGCGCCGGCAGAACCCGGCGATATCCTGTGGAACTTCGAGAAGTTCCTGGTCGATAAACAGGGTAACATTATCGCCCGTTTTTCACCCGATATGGCTCCGGATGCGCCGCAGGTGCTTAAGCGTATTGAGCAGGCGCTGACCGCCTGACATGCTGCTGGCGTGTCACGGTCTGAGCTGCCCCGGCCGGCTGGCGCCGCTGGATCTCGCTCTCGCGCGCGGGGAGTGGGTACATCTGGTGGGCGCTAACGGCGCCGGAAAGAGCACCCTGCTGGAGGCGCTCAGCGGTCTTGCGACTCCGCGCGGAGAGCTGCTGCTTAACGGCACCGCTGTTGCTGCGCTGTCAGGAGAGGCGCTGGCTCAGCAGCGTGGCTGGCTGCCTCAGCAGCAGCCTGCGCCCGGCGCGATGCCGGTCTGGCACTACCTGCAGATGCATCTGCCGCGTGGTGCTGGCACAGAGCTGAATAACGTGCTGGCGCGTTTGCTGTCGCAGCTGAGTCTGCATCACAAGCTGGAGATCGCTCTGACGCAGCTCTCCGGAGGGGAGTGGCAGCGGGTGCGCCTGCTGGCGGTGATACTGCAAATCCATCCTGACATCAATCCGCAGGGCAGCCTGCTGCTGCTCGATGAGCCGATGAGCGCGCTGGATGTGGCACAGCAGCAGGGCGTCACCCGGCTTCTGCAGCAGCTTTGCGCCGCCGGCATCGGCGTGATCACCAGCAGTCACGACCTGAATCATACGCTGCGCTACGCGGATCGCGTCTGGTTGCTGCATCAGGGAGAGCTGAAATATCAGGGCAGAGCGCATGAGGTGCTGACGGCCGCCCGGCTTGCGCCGCTGTTTCAGACAGAGGTGACAGAGGTGGATACACCGCAGGGGCGTCTGCTGCTGCTCTCCTGACTTGCACACCGCGCGCGTTTACGGCTACAGTGTCTGCCGGATCGGGCTGACAGGGAACAGGCTATGCGGTTACTTATTCTGCTATTCGTGCTGATGGTCACAGGGTGCAGTCATCATGCGCCTCCGCCTGATTCCCGTCTCTCAGATCCTGCCGCAGTGCAGACCCGGCTCAACTATCAGCTCAGCCGCTGGCAGGGCACGCCGTACCGCTATGGTGGCCTCAGTCCGCGTGGGGTTGACTGCTCCGGCTTTGTCCTGCTGACGTTCCGCGATCGCTTTGACATCGCGCTGCCACGCTCCACACGCGCTCAGACAAAAATCGGCAACCGTATCGATCCACGTGATTTGCTGCCTGGCGATCTGCTGTTTTTCAAAACCGGCAGCGGCGAAAACGGGCTGCATGTCGGTATCTATGCCAGCAACAACACCTTTATACACGCCTCTACCAGCAAAGGCGTTATTCGCTCTTCGCTCAATAATGTTTACTGGCAGAGGGTCTTCTGGCAGGCGCGCAGAATATGACAAGTTGCATTCTGGATGAATGAAATAGCGCGGCGAAAAGAGAGCTTAATTCGCACAATGGGTTCTTTTTTTGCTGAAATAAAGCTCTCATTAAAATTGGTACTTTACCACCTGACAAATTACTACTAAAAATAGAGCTAAAGATTTTATCATTGTGGATATTAACACGGCGTATTTGGCTTAAGTATAATTTAATGATTAATAGCTTGCATTAGGCGCTAAAACACCTTCTCTTCCGGCGTTTGGTGCTATTGCCTGACTCTTTTCATTGATATACGATGCCTTCATTGCCACTGCCTCTGGCTGTAAAAAATGAAAGTCCATATTTCGGCCGACTATCAGTCGGAAACCTGGTTTTATCCGGCTTATACGCTGGAGGGCCAGCTCACTGCGGTTGAGCTGGTTACACAATTTGTTCATGACAGTGCGCCAATTACGTTGCCACAGGATTTACTGTTGCCGCAGCTCGATGCCAGTCAGCAGTTAAGGCTGCTGCAGGCTCAGCTTTTAATCCTGGAAAAGCACCGCGCTTTCTTTGAGCGTAATCATGTTGATGCGCTAATGAGAATTGACGAATCGCTGGCTGAAACGCTGTTAGAGAGTGAAATTCTGTTAAGGAAATTTAAACAGCTGCCATTTATCGTAATGGATATCAGCGAAACGTTTCCGCAATTATCTGCCGGCAAAGCGCATCCGGTTTTATCCCGACTTAATCATCAATTCCGTTTATCGCTTTCACAATTCGGAGCTGGCAAAGCCCCGGCAACGGCAGTCTATGATTCGCTGTTTAGCGTCCTGAAGCTGGATAAATTATTTATCCAGAATCTGGCGAAGCGCGCCTCCTTTATCCCTTTTATGCAGACGGTTATCGATAATTTCAGCGGCTATACGCAGCAAATTATTATTTCTGGTATCGATGATGCGCGCCTGCTGAGCAAAGTCAGCGATCTGAGCGGCGTGCATATTCAGGGTAACGTGTTCCCGGTGGTTAAAGCGGAACGGTTAGAAGATCTCATCACTCCTTTTCTGACGCAGACCACACCCTCGCAGCAGTAATTCAGGCGCTGTTTTTCCCGGGCGCCCCGTGCCAGACTATCCTTTACTCTCTACACGCTATCCTGGTGCTGCATTATTAAGCACCTCTGGAGTATATATGCAATTTATCAATAGCTGGCAGCAGGAGCTGACCGGATATTACACATCGCTGCAGCCCACGCCGCTGGCGGGAGGACGTCTCCTTTATCATAATGCGCCGCTGGCGGCGGAAATGTCGCTGGATGCGGAGCTGTTTGCCGGCGACGGCCACGGCGTATGGAGCGGTCAGGCGCTGCTGCCAGGCATGGCTCCGCTCGCTCAGGTGTATAGCGGCCATCAGTTTGGCGTCTGGGCCGGGCAGCTGGGTGACGGACGCGGCCTGCTGCTGGGTGAGCAGCAGCTGGAAGATGGGCGCAAGCTGGACTGGCATCTGAAAGGCGCAGGCTTAACCCCTTATTCCCGCATGGGAGATGGACGGGCGGTGATCCGCTCAAGCGTGCGGGAGTTTCTCGCTTCAGAAGCGTTACACCATTTGGGTATCCCCGGGACGCGCGCCCTGGCGCTGGCCATCGGTGACGAACCGGTGCTGCGCGAAACGCAGGAGCGCGGCGCGATGCTGATGCGTATTGCGGAGAGCCATCTGCGTTTTGGTCACTTTGAACACTTCTATTACGCAGGGGAGACGGATAAAGTACGCCAGCTGGCAGACTATGCGATTCGTCATCACTGGCCGCACCTTGAGGCGGAACCGGATCGCTATCTGCTGTGGTTCACGGATGTGGCAAAACGTACCGCCCGCCTGATCGCACTGTGGCAGAGCGCAGGCTTTGCTCACGGAGTGATGAACACAGATAACATGTCGATTCTCGGCCTGACGCTGGATTACGGTCCTTACGGCTTTCTTGATGAGTACGATCCCGCCTTTATCTGCAACCACAGTGACTATCAGGGGCGCTATGCGTTTAATAATCAGCCGACGGTTGGCCTGTGGAACCTCAACCGGCTGGCGCACGCGCTGTCGGGATTGCTGACCACGGAGCAGCTGAAGCAGGCGCTGAGCCACTATGAGCCTGAACTGATGCGCGTCTGGGGAGAGCGCATGCGGGCGAAACTTGGCCTGCTGACGCCGCAGGCAGAGGATAATACGATTCTGAGCAACCTGCTGGCGCTGATGAGCAATGAGCACAGCGATTACACCTTTACGTTTCGTCAGCTCAGCTATACCGAACAGCAGGAAAGGCGTTCGCCGCTGCGCGATGAGTTTATCGATCGCGACGCGTTTGATCGCTGGTATAGCAGCTATCAGCAGCGACTGCTGCAGGATGAGGCCAGCGACAGCGAACGGCAGGCGGTGATGCAGGCGGCCAACCCCGCCATCGTGCTGCGCAACTATCTTGCCCAGCAGGTGATTGAAGAGGTGGAGCGGGGCGAGACTGCGGCCCTTAAAGAGCTGCATCTGGCGCTGCAGCACCCCTTTGATGAAGCGGCCAGCAGCGCGACATTGCGCCAGCGGCCGCCAGAGTGGAGTAAAACGCTGGAGGTCAGCTGCTCCAGCTGATATCAGAAACGGCTGTCGACGGCGGCAGCCAGCTCTGCCAGTACCGCCGCGCTATCGTCCCAGCCGAGGCAGGGATCGGTAATCGACTGGCCGTACACCAGCGGCTGACCAGCCACCACTTTCTGGTTTCCTTCCTGCAGAAAACTCTCAATCATAACGCCTGCTACCGCTCGCGAACCGGCGCGGATCTGCGCGGCGATATCGCGCGCCACATCACGCTGGCGACGATGCTGCTTAAGGCAGTTGCCGTGACTGAAATCGATCACCATCTGCTCAGACAGGCTGAACTCACGCAGGCTGGCTGCCGCCGCCGCCACATCTTCCGCATGATAGTTTGGCTGACGCCCGCCACGCAGGATCACATGACCGTGCGGATTGCCGCTGGTCTGATAAATGGTCATCTGGCCCGCTTTATCCGGCGAGAGGAACATATGGCTGGCGCGGGCAGCACGAATGGCGTCGACGGCGATCTGTACGTTACCGTCCGTGCCGTTTTTAAACCCTACCGGGCAGGAGAGCGCAGAGGCCATTTCGCGATGGATCTGGCTTTCAGTGGTGCGGGCGCCAATGGCACCCCAGCTGATGAGATCGGCTATAAACTGGCCGATGACCATATCGAGGAATTCAGTCGCCGTTGGCAGACCCAGCGCGTTGATATCCAGCAGCAGCTTGCGGGCGATAGCAATACCGCGATTGACATCAAAGCTGCCGTCAAGGTCGGGATCGGAAATCAGCCCTTTCCAGCCCACCACGGTACGCGGTTTCTCAAAATAGGCGCGCATGACGATTTCCAGCCGGTCCTGATACTGCTCGCGCAGCTGCTGCAGGCGTGCCGCATAATCCAGCGCAGCGCGCGGGTCATGCAGCGAACAGGGCCCGATTATGACCAGCAGGCGCGGATCCTCGCCGGTCAGAATGCGCGCAATACGCTGGCGCGCGGCCGTAACGCTCTCTGCGATATCAGACGATAGCGGGTGCTGGCTGGCCAGCGCGGCGGGCGTAATCAGGCTGCCAATTCGCGCCGTACGCAGTTCATCAGTTTTATTCATAGTGGCTCTCAAACAGGTTCTTCGCAGCGGTGATATACCGGGAAGTGATGAGGTTCACAATAAACCAATGCGTCCTGAATTCAACCAGCAAAATCACAGAGATAATAAATACGCGGGCCGCTTAGCGCATCAGTCAGTACATATGTCGCTCCAGCCCCATAATGTCGAGGATTTTGGTGGCAATCTCCTCGACCGAGTAGTTGGTACTGTTGAGGTAGCGAATCTGATGTGTACGGAACAGCGCTTCCACTTCACCCACTTCCAGCCGGCACTGGCGTAGCGAGGCGTAGCGGGTATTCTCCGCCCGTTCCTGGCGAATGGCCGCCAGCCGTTCCGGATCAATGGTCAGCCCGAACAGCTTGTGCTGATGCGCGCGCAGCGCAGGAGGAAGCTTGAGGTTATCCATATCATCGGCAATAAAGGGGTAGTTGGCTGCGCGAATACCAAACTGCATGGCAAGATAGAGGCTGGTCGGGGTTTTGCCACAGCGCGAAACGCCCAGCAGGATCACCTGAGCATCTTCGAGTCCGCGCAGTGAGATCCCGTCATCATGCGCCAGGGTGTAGTCAATCGCGGCGATACGCGCATCATATTTACCCAGGTTATTCGCGGTCAGCCCGTGAGTGCGGTGTGCCACCGGCATAGAGGAGACGCCCAGTTCACTCTGCAGGGGAGCCACCAGCGCCTGCACAATATCCTGACAAAACCCCTCACTCTCCAGAATGATGTCGCGAACCTCAGGCGTAACGATGGAAAAAAAGACCAGCGGCCGCACGCCGCTGCGCTGCCAGAGCGCGTTGATCTGCGCTTTGACCGCCTGGGCCCGCTGCACGTTTTCTACAAACGGCAGGGTAACGCTGTGCGTATCAACCGGAAACTGCGAGAGCACCGCGTGGCCCAGCACTTCTGCTGTAATGGCGGTGCCGTCTGAAATATAAAACACGCTGCGTTCAGTGCTCATTGAAAAGTGCTCTCTGAGTGAATAGTGAATTAACCGATTTCATTTCAAATTAAATCGAAATGAAATATCCATATGCCGCCGTGCTCAGACCGGAATAGTGTCATACCTGACGTTAATAGCATCATAAAGAAAAAGCGATAAATAAACGTCCGCGCCCGCCACAGTTTCATAAATGACGCGCAGACTCTGTCTGATGTCGTTTGCGCAACAGCAATCCGCTGATAATGCTATAAAAATGGAAAATTCGTTATTGCAGCAAGCTGTTAGTAATAATAGTGCCGTTTGCGCAACGTCAGCCCCGGCAGGTAATAGTCTGATTTTGTCTCTCTTTTTTTGCTTTAACGATTCAACACTTAGTCTTTATAAACCAGTTATGCCAGGCTGCTGTGGCGAATAGCAAAATGTTCCATGTGCCCTAATCATTTAAAAGGATCATCTCAATGTCCAATCAAGACCAACAATCGCTAGTGCTCTGGTATAACCAGCTTGGCATGCATGATGTTGATCGGGTGGGAGGCAAAAATGCCTCTCTTGGAGAAATGATTACCAATTTGTCGTCGCTGGGCGTATCCGTCCCGAACGGCTTTGCCACGACGTCTGACGCGTTTAATCAGTTTCTCGACCAAAGCGGACTGAACCAGCGCATTTATGCACTACTGGATATCACGGATATTGATGACGTGGCGGCGCTGGCCCAGGCGGGCAAGCAGATCCGCCAGTGGGTCGTGGACACGCCGTTTCAGCCGGCGCTGGAAGCGGCTATTCGTACTGCTTATGAGCAGCTTTCTGCTGATGATGCCGACGCCTCTTTTGCCGTCCGCTCATCCGCGACTGCCGAGGATATGCCTGACGCCTCATTCGCCGGGCAGCAGGAGACCTTCCTCAACGTACAGGGGTTTGATGCCGTGCTGGTGGCGGTTAAGCACGTATACGCCTCGCTGTTTAACGATCGGGCTATCTCATACCGCGTGCATCAGGGCTACGATCATCGCGGCGTGGCGCTCTCGGCCGGGGTGCAGCGTATGGTTCGCTCCGATCTTGCCGCCTCTGGCGTGATGTTTACCATTGATACTGAGTCAGGTTTTGATCAGGTCGTCTTTATCACTTCAGCCTGGGGGCTGGGTGAGATGGTGGTACAGGGTGCGGTCAACCCGGATGAGTTTTACGTGCATAAACCGACGCTGGCGGTAAACCGCCCGGCTATTGTCAGGCGGACGATGGGGTCTAAAAAAATCCGCATGGTGTATGCCGATTCTCAGACGCATGGCGAGCAGGTGCGCATTGAGGATGTGGAGCAGGCAACGCGCGATCGTTTCAGCCTGACCGACGACGAAGTACAGGCGCTGGCACGCCAGGCGGTGCTGATTGAACAGCACTACAAGCGCCCGATGGACATCGAGTGGGCAAAAGACGGGCATACCGGCAAGCTCTATATCGTACAGGCGCGACCGGAAACCGTACGCTCGAATGGTCAGGTGATGGAGCGCTACAGCCTGCAGGGCACGGGCCAGGTGCTGGTTGAAGGACGCGCCATCGGTCATCGTATCGGTGCGGGTGAAGTCAAGGTGATCCACGATATCAGCGAAATGCACCGCATTGAGAAGGGCGACGTGCTGGTCACCGATATGACGGACCCGGACTGGGAACCTATCATGAAAAAAGCGTCGGCTATCGTGACCAACCGCGGCGGACGCACCTGCCATGCGGCGATCATTGCACGTGAGCTGGGGATCCCGGCGGTGGTGGGATGTGGTGATGCCACCGATCACCTGCGTGACGGGCATAAAGTGACGGTTTCCTGCGCCGAAGGCGATACCGGCTACGTCTACAATGACCTGCTCGATTTTGAGATCGCCAGCTCTCAGGTCGACTCGATGCCCGATCTGCCGCTTAAGATCATGATGAACGTCGGTAATCCCGATCGCGCGTTTGACTTCGCCTGTCTGCCCAATGAGGGTGTCGGCCTGGCGCGGCTGGAGTTTATTATCAACCGCATGATCGGCGTGCATCCTAAAGCGCTGCTGGAGTTTGATCAGCAGACGCCGGAGCTACAGCAGCAGATCCGCCAGATGATGAAAGGCTTTGACGATCCGGTTGAGTTCTATATCGCGCGCCTGACGGAGGGGATTGCTACCCTGGGCGCCGCCTTTGCGCCGAAGCGCGTGATTTTGCGCCTGTCCGATTTTAAATCGAACGAGTACGCCAATCTGGTCGGCGGAGAGCGCTACGAGCCGGAAGAGGAGAACCCGATGCTTGGTTTCCGGGGGGCCGGGCGCTACGTTGCTGACAGCTTCCGCGACTGTTTTGCGCTGGAGTGCGAAGCCGTGAAGCGGGTGCGCAATGAGATGGGGCTGAGTAACGTTGAAATCATGGTGCCTTTTGTGCGCACCGTTGACCAGGCGGAAGCGGTCGTGGCTGAACTGGCGAAGCACGGGCTGAAGCGCGGTGAAGCGGGTCTGAAGGTGATTATGATGTGTGAAATCCCGTCAAACGCGCTGCTGGCAGAACAGTTTTTGCAGCACTTCGACGGTTTCTCCATCGGTTCCAACGATATGACGCAGCTGGCACTGGGGCTGGATCGCGATTCTGGCGTGGTGTCTGCTCTGTTTGATGAGCGCAATGAAGCGGTGAAAGCGCTGCTTTCGATGGCGATTCAGGCCGCAAAAAAACAGGGCAAATATGTCGGTATCTGCGGACAGGGTCCTTCAGATCATCAGGATTTTGCCGCGTGGCTGATGGAGCAGGGCATTGACAGCCTGTCGCTTAATCCGGATACGGTGGTTGAAACCTGGCTGAGCCTGGCTGAGATTGACTCTGCTCAGCGCGCTTAACCTCTGAGCATGACGCGTAAGGTTATACCGTACGCGTCATGATTCATGCAGGCTTAAGCTGCGGATGAGCCACTGTTTCAGCATAATAACCCTGAGTTTTAGCTGCTAAGCATCCCGCCTGTTCAGATAGCACGCAGTGCTACAGCGGGCGCTGAATGCAGGCCAAAAAAAAGCCCATCACAGGGGATGGGCAAAGACTACACACAGCAATTCTTTTACGTTACTCAGGGGAAAAAGGTTGTTTAAAAATCAGTAGGTTGATTTCCAACATGAGAAACATATTATTTATTGCGCCTGCTATAGTCTTTAAGAATCCTCTTATTAGTTTAAAGCTGATAATCTTTTATCGCCTCTTTTGCCCGCTGCATCGGGCGATTCAGTATGAAAAATAATCATTCCAGCCAGCGAAACGTCGTTAAGCGCTAAAAATCGCGTTTTTTCTTAAAAACCGTTTATGAAAAACAGCGTGCCTGAAAAATGCCCGGGCATGAATGTTCAGGCCGCTGCGACCATCAGAGGTATCAGGGCAGCTCTTCATGCTCTGTCAGCGCTTCAATTGCCGTTTCCACATCATCATCCGGCGCCGGAGCCTCGTGCATCCAGACTGAAACCAGGCGATAAGAGACCGCCAGCACGACCGGGCCGATAAACAGGCCAATCATGCCAAAGGCGATCAGGCCGCCGATAACACCTGAGAGGATCAGAATCATGGGTAAATCGGCACCCATGCGAATCAGCACCGGACGTAACACGTTGTCGAGCGTGCCGACAATACAGCTCCAGACCAGCAGCACCGTGCCCCACGTCGTATCACCGCTCCAGTAGAGCCAGATAATCGCGGGTACCAGAACAATCAGCGGACCCAGCTGGACCAGGCAGGTCAGGATCATCAGCACCGTCAGCAGCGTGGCATAAGGTATGCCCGAGATCGCCAGTCCGATCCCGCCTAATACCCCCTGCACCAGCGCCGTGACGACAACACCCAGCGCAACGGCCCGTATTGCCTGTCCGGCCAGCAGCACCGCAGCATCGCCACGGGGCCCCCCCATACGGTAGGCGAAGTGGCGGATACCCTGTCCCACCTGCTCACCGCGCCAGTAAAGCAGCACGCTGAATAACAGCATCAGCGCCAGATGCAGCATAAAGCGGCCAAAATGTCCCGCCTGTGCGACAAAGAAGCCCGTGGTGCGACCAATATAGGGCTGCACCTGACGCATGATCGCTGAACCGCCGCCATCCACCAGCTTATGGTAACTGACATAGAGCTTGTTGCCGGCATACGGGATCTCCCGCAGCCAGGCGAATTCCGGCATCAGCAGATGGCGCTGAGTAGCCCAGGCGATAACCGGGGCGCTGTTGTCAATCAGGCTGCTGACCAGCAGCGCAATCGGAATGATAAACAGCAGCAGCAGCAGAATCGTCATGGCGATAACGGCCAGGGAGCGGCGTCCCCACAGCAGATGCTGCAGGCGAATCATGAGTGGCCAGGTTGCGATAACAACCATGCTTGCCCAGGCAAAGCCCAGAATAAAAGGCTGTACCACCCAGAGACAGGCGATAATCATCAGCAAAATAAACATCAGTGAGAACAGCAGTTGCGGCAGATCCACACCGCGTTGCAGGCTTTTCATAACAGCGATTTAACCTCAGTTAATCCTTCAGGAAGGGCCCCTGGCCCGGGATCATCATGCGCTATTTCCTGAAAATTAAACAGGAAAAGCAGGGCCACAGAAGCGGGGAAGGGAAATGCCAGCAGACAGGAAAAAAATGTGATACAACCAGACGTTAAAAAATTACTACGCAAACGTTTACAACATCCCGGTCACGACACCATGATCCCACAAATTCCGCAGGCTACTGGCCTGGTTCAGCAAGTTCTCGCCTTTTTGCAGGCGCTCAAAGAGCAGGGTTTTACCGGCGATACCGCTACCAGCTATGCCGACCGTCTCTCACTCTCTACGGATAACAGCATCTATCAGCTTCTGCCGGATGCGGCACTGTTTCCGCGTTCGACCGCAGATATCGCTCTGATTGCGCGGCTCGCCGGTGAGGACGCTTTTGCCAGCCTGACGTTTACGCCACGCGGCGGCGGCACCGGCACTAACGGACAGTCGCTGAATCAGGGCATTGTGGTTGATATGTCGCGCTACATGAACCGCATTCTGGAGATCAACACCGAACAGGGCTGGGTGCGGGTTGAGGCGGGAGTAGTGAAAGATCAGCTCAACGCCTGGCTCCGGCCATACGGTTTCTTCTTTTCCCCGGAGCTCTCCACCAGTAACCGCGCCACGCTGGGCGGCATGATCAACACCGATGCCTCAGGTCAGGGATCGCTGGTATATGGTAAAACTTCCGATCATGTCGAGGGGTTACGCGCGGTGCTGCTGGGCGGCGATATCCTTGATACGCGCGCCATACCGGTGGCGCTGGCGGAGCAGCTCGCCGCAACGCCGACGCCTGAGGGCCGCATCTACCAGACGGTGCTGCAAAGCTGTCGTGAGCAGCGCGCGCTGATCCTTGAAAAATTTCCAAAGCTTAACCGCTTCCTGACCGGTTACGATTTACGCCACGTCTTCAGTGATGACATGCAGCAGGTCGATCTCACGCGGCTGTTGTGCGGTGCCGAGGGCACGCTGGCGTTTATTACGGAAGCGCGTCTTGATATCACGCCAATCCCCAAAGTCCGTCGTCTGGTTAACGTTAAATATGAGTCTTTCGACTCCGCGCTGCGCAACGCTTCATTTATGGTAAAAGCGCAGGCGCTGTCAGTGGAGACGGTGGATTCAAAAGTACTGAATCTGGCGCGGGAAGATATTGTCTGGCACTCCGTTAAAGAACTGATCACCGATATCCCGGATAAAACGATGCTGGGACTGAATATCGTGGAGTTTGCCGGCGATGATGGCGCACTTATCGAACAGCAAATCGCCCGTCTCTGCGACCGGCTGGATACGCTGATGACTGAGCGGCAGGGTGGCGTCATAGGTTATCAGATCTGTAATGAACTGGCTGAGGTCGAGCGTATTTACGCGATGCGTAAGAAGGCGGTTGGCCTGCTGGGCAATGCACAGGGGCGCGCCAAGCCAATTCCGTTTGTGGAAGATACGGCGGTGCCGCCGGAGCAGCTGGCCGATTATATTGGTGAGTTTCGCGCGCTGCTGGATAGCCACGGCCTGAGCTACGGTATGTTTGGCCATGTTGATGCGGGCGTGCTGCACGTGCGTCCGGCACTGGATATGTGCGATCCGCAGCAGGTGCTGCTGATGAAGCAGATTTCAGATGAAGTGGTCGCGCTGACGGCCCGTTACGGCGGGTTACTGTGGGGGGAGCATGGCAAAGGTTTCCGCGCGCAGTATAGTCCGGCCTTTTTCGGTGAAACGCTGTTTACCGAGCTGCGTCGTATCAAACGCGCGTTCGATCCCGATAACCGGCTGAATCCGGGTAAAATCTGCACGCCGCTGGAGAGCGATGCGCCGATGATGCAGGTGAATGGCGCGATGCGCGGCGATCTGGATCGTCAGATCCCGCTGACGGTACGCACCAGCTGGCGCGGCGCGATGGAGTGCAACGGCAACGGCCTCTGCTTCAATTTTGATGTGCGCAGCCCGATGTGTCCGTCGATGAAAATCACCCGCAATCGTATTCACTCGCCGAAAGGACGCGCGACGCTGACGCGTGAATGGCTGCGCCTGCTGTCGGAGCAGGGCGTTGATCCTGACCAGCTTGAGCAGGCGCTGCCGCAGCAGGGAGCCAGCCTGCGTATGCTGATCCAGCGTACGCGTAACAGCTGGCACGCTAACCGCGGAGAGTACGATTTTTCCCATGAGGTAAAAGAGGCGATGTCGGGCTGTCTGGCCTGTAAAGCCTGTTCGACCCAGTGCCCGATTAAAATCGATGTGCCCGATTTCCGCGCGCGCTTTTTACAACTTTACCATACGCGCTATCTGCGACCGGTCAGCGATCACCTGGTGGCCAGCGTAGAGAGCTATGCGCCGCTGATGGCGAAAGCGCCAAAGGTGTTCAATTTCTTCCTGCAGCAGCCGTGGATGCGCGAATTCAGCAAAACGCATATCGGTATGGTGGATTTGCCTCAGCTCTCCGCACCTAACCTTAAACAGCGTCTGAGCGGGCATCCGGCAATGAACCTGACGCTGGAGCAGCTGGAAGCGATGGATAGCGCAGCGCGGCAGCAGTGCGTGCTGGTGGTGCAGGACCCGTTTACCAGCTACTACGAAGCGCAGCTGGTGACCGACTTTATTTCACTGATTGAAAAGCTGGGTTACCGTCCGGTGCTGCTGCCTTTCTCTCCCAACGGCAAAGCGCAGCATGTTAAGGGGTTTCTGCAGCGTTTCGCCCGTACCGCAGCGAAAACTGCTGAACTGCTCAATCGGGTGGCAAAACTGGGGATCCCGATGGTCGGGGTCGACCCGGCCACTGTGCTCTGCTATCGCGATGAGTATCAGCAGGTACTGAAAAGCAAGCGCGGTGATTTCAGCGTGCTACTGGTGCATGAGTGGCTGCAGCAGGCGCTGGCTGATGGCGTAAATCAGCCGGTCAGCGGCGAGCCCTGGTATCTGTTTGCGCACTGTACGGAAGTGACCGCGCTGCCCGCTACGCCGGATCAATGGCAGAAGATATTTGCCCGCTTCGGTGCCCGGCTGGAAAATATCAATACCGGCTGCTGCGGCATGGCGGGGACGTATGGCCACGAGGCGCAGCATCTGGAGAACTCGCTCGGCATCTATGCGCTCTCCTGGCATCCGCAGCTGCAGCGGCTGCCGCGCCAGCGCTGTCTGGCGACCGGCTTTTCCTGTCGCAGCCAGGTGAAACGTGCCGAAGGCAACGGCATGCGTCATCCTTTACAGGCGCTGCTGGAATTGATGTAAACAAAATGTAGGAGCCGTCACAAAGCTGGATTAGAATATCCAGCCAGCGTGGCGGACAAAATCACGCTGCAGGCCCGTTATCTGGTCCCAGTCGCCGCTTTGTGCAAGCTTTTGGCATAAATGCGTCAGCGACTGGCGGGCGAACTGATACGCCTGCAGGCGAAACAGCCGGTCACGGTCATCGTTGCCCATCTCCTGAATCAGGCGATGGTGCAGCTTGCCTAAGGCGTGCAGATAGCTGCGATCGTCGCCGTTGATATCGCAGATTTCCGCCATATCCAGGCAGGTATCGTTAAACCGGCGCAGCTGCTCCAGTGAGCACTCTGGCCGGTTGAGTCTGGCTTCGGCCAGATAAAAATCTACGGTGATGTCGCGCACGGCAAATCGGTAGTCGCTGATTTTGTGTTGTAACCAGGCTGAAACGGTACGTGTCATAGCGCCGCCTAAATAGTTAATGATAATCATTATCATATTAAACTGCGTCAGGAATGCAATTCCCGCTAAAGAAATATATTGATGTCTGTAACCTGTTACTAAAATCGGCAATAACAATCTCTTTACATTCGGTAAAGGCGTAACCTGTATACAGGTTAATTGCTTTAGGGCCGGTTTTTATAAAATGTTACGATATCAATAGGTTGTAATATTTGTCCCGAATAAAAACTGTCTGTTACAGGCCGTACTAAAGGGACTATGCTTAATAATTAAGCAGAAAAAACAGCACGAGATGATTATCCCTGCAAAACAAGAGGTTGAAGTGATAGGCGATATCACTACCATAGGGGGATAGCCTGAGAAGGTCCAGACTTGCGAGGTACAACGATGTCATCAGTAAACGCCGCGTCCTTTTCGCCTGACGATTTTGTCTGGAAAGGACTTACGCTGACCGAGTCGGCAGCGAAACAGATCCTGACTCTGGTTGAACAGGACCCGGAAGTAAAGGGTCTGAAACTGAGCGTGAAACAATCTGGCTGTGCCGGTTTTGGTTATGTCATGGATCTGGTAAAAGAGCCAGCCGATGACGATCTGCAGTTTGAGCAGTTTGGCGCAAAACTCTTTGTGCCGCTTCAGGCAATGCCGTTTGTCGACGGCACCGAGCTGGACTACGTCCGTGAAGGCCTGAACCAGATCTTTAAATTCAATAACCCTAAAGCTCAGCACGCCTGCGGGTGCGGTGAAAGCTTTGGCGTCGAGTAAGTGAAATATGTCACGACATAGCGAAGCATCTGATGATGTACAGACCTGGGAAGGCAAGCTCAACTACAAAGAGGGCTTCTTTACCCGGTTACAAACCGACGAACTGGCACACGGCATTAATGAAGATGTCGTGCGTGCGATCTCGGCTAAACGTAACGAACCCGAATGGATGCTTGAGTTCCGGCTCAAGGCTTTCCGTGCCTGGCTTGAAATGGAAGAGCCGCACTGGTTAAAAGCGCACTATGACAAGCTCGACTATCAGGATTACAGCTACTTTTCTGCGCCATCATGCGGGAACTGTGACGACAGCTGCGCATCTGAGCCGGGTGCAACCCAGGCGTCGGGCAGCGTGGCCTCCAGTGACTACCTGACTCAGGAAGTGGAAGACGCGTTTAATCAGCTGGGTGTTCCGGTACGTGAAGGTAAAGAGGTCGCTGTCGATGCGATTTTCGATTCCGTGTCGGTCTCAACCACCTACCGTGACAAGCTGGCCAAACAGGGCATTATCTTCTGCTCATTTGGTGAAGCGATCCATGACCATCCGGAACTGGTACAGAAGTATCTGGGTACTGTCGTGCCACACAACGATAACTTCTTTGCTGCGCTTAACTCAGCGGTAGCCTCCGATGGCACCTTTGTTTATATCCCGAAAGGGGTACGCTGCCCGATGGAGCTGTCGACCTATTTCCGCATCAACGCGGCGAAAACAGGTCAGTTTGAGCGCACCATTCTGATTGCAGATGAAGACAGCTATGTCAGCTATATCGAGGGCTGCTCGGCGCCGGTACGTGACACTTATCAGCTGCACGCAGCGGTCGTTGAAGTCATCATCCATAAAAATGCTGAAGTGAAATATTCCACGGTACAGAACTGGTTCCCTGGCGGCGAAGGTGAGGGCGGTATCCTCAACTTCGTTACCAAGCGCGCCCTGTGCGAAGGCGATCACAGCAAGATGTCCTGGACGCAGTCTGAGACCGGCTCTGCGATTACCTGGAAATATCCAAGCTGTATCCTGCGCGGTGACTACTCCGTAGGTGAGTTCTACTCGGTTGCCCTGACCAGCGGTCGCCAGCAGGCGGATACCGGTACCAAAATGATCCATATCGGTAAAAACACCAAATCGACCATTATCTCTAAAGGGATATCGGCGGGTAAAAGCCAGAATACCTACCGCGGTCTGGTGAAAATCATGCCGACGGCAACCAATGCGCGTAACTTTACGCAGTGTGACTCGATGCTGATTGGTCCCGATTGCGGTGCGCATACTTTCCCGTATGTAGAAACGCGCAACAACACAGCGCAGCTTGAGCATGAAGCCACTACGTCACGTATTGGCGAAGATCAGATGTTCTACTGCCTGCAGCGCGGCATCAGCGAAGAAGATGCGATCTCTATGATCGTCAACGGCTTCTGTAAAGATGTTTTCTCCGAGCTGCCACTGGAATTTGCCGTGGAAGCACAAAAACTGTTAGCGATCAGCCTTGAGCACAGTGTCGGCTGATGCCACACGCGTTGCCGGAAGCAATGTGAAGGAATAAGTATGTTAAGTATTAAAGATTTACAGGTTAGCGTTGAAGATAAAGAGATTTTGCGCGGTCTGAACCTGGAAGTTAAACCAGGTGAAGTCCACGCCATTATGGGCCCGAATGGCTCAGGTAAAAGTACGCTTTCAGCAACGCTGGCGGGTCGCGAAGATTACGAGATCACCGGTGGCTCCGTCACCTTTAAAGAGAAAGATCTGCTGGCGCTGGAACCTGAAGAGCGTGCCGGAGAAGGCATCTTTATGGCGTTCCAGTACCCGGTAGAGATCCCGGGTGTCAGCAACCAGTTTTTCCTGCAGACCTCCGTTAATGCAGTACGCAAATATCGCGAGCAGGAAGAGCTGGATCGCTTCGACTTCCAGGATTTTATCGAAGATAAGATCAAGCTGCTGAAAATGCCGGAAGATTTGCTGACGCGTTCAGTTAACGTCGGCTTCTCCGGTGGTGAGAAGAAGCGCAATGATATTCTGCAGATGGCGGCGCTGGAGCCGGAACTCTGCATTCTCGATGAGACCGATTCGGGTCTGGATATTGATGCCCTGAAAATCGTGTCTGAGGGCGTTAACAGCCTGCGCGACGGTAAGCGCTCTTTCATCATCGTAACGCACTATCAGCGTATTCTGGATTACATTAAGCCGGATCACGTGCACGTTCTTTATCAGGGTAAAATCGTTAAGTCTGGCGACTTTTCACTGGTGAAACAGCTGGAGGAGCAAGGCTATGGCTGGCTTACCGACGAAGAGTGATAATGCCCTGCAGCAGTGGCACCATCTGTTTGAGTCTCGCGGCGAGCAGCGCTCGCTGCAGGCGCAGCAGCACTGGCAGCAGCTGATGCGTGAAGGCTTGCCCACCCGCAAGCATGAAAACTGGAAATATACATCGCTGGAGAGCCTGCTGGGACAGCACTTTGTGCTGCCTTCCGCGCAGAGTCTCAGCCGTGAGCAGGCGGATGCGCTGGCGCTGCCGCTGGACGCGGTACGACTGGTATTTGTTGATGGCCGCTTCCAGCCTGCGCTGAGCAGCACGGAAACCGATCTGTTTGAGATCCAGCACGTTCAGGCAGCGGAGCGTCGCGATTTGCCGGCGCCGGTACAGCCGGAGATCTTCCTGCATCTGACAGAGAGCCTGGCAGAAGAGGTGACGACGATTCGTCTGGCGCGCGGCAAAGCGGCTACCCGCCCACTCTACCTGCTGCATATCACCAGCGGTCAGGCAGATGCGCTCAATACCGTGCACCATCGTCATCATGTAGAGCTGGAGCAGAGTGCGGTAGCGGAAATCGTTGAGCACTATGTCACGCTGAATGACGCGGCGCACTTTACCGGCGCGCGGATCACCTTTGCCGTAGCGGATAATGCGCAGCTGAAACATACCAAGCTCGCCTTTGAAACCAGCAGCAGCTATCACTTTGCGCATAATGACATTGTGATGGGTCAGGATGCGCGCGTCAGCAGCACCAGCTTCCTGCTGGGCGCCGGCCTGTCACGTCATAACACCAGCACGCAGCTGAATGGCGAAAACAGCGAGCTGGCAATGAACAGCCTGGTCCTGCCGGTGGGCAGCGAAATCGCAGATACCCGCAGCTATCTGGAGCACAACAAAGGCCACTGCCTGAGTCGTCAGCTGCATAAAACCATTTCGCGCGAAAAAGGCCGTGCCGTCTTCAATGGTCACATCAAAGTGGCACAGCACGCGCTGAAAACCGATGGCCAGATGACCAACAATAATCTGCTGCTGGGCCGGCTGGCGGAAGTCGATACCAAGCCACAGCTGGAGATCTACGCCGATGACGTAAAATGCAGCCATGGTGCCACCATCGGCCGCATTGATGATGAGCAGATGTTTTATCTGCGCTCGCGCGGTATCGCTGAAGAAGCGGCGCAGCAGATGATCATCCACGCTTTTGCCGCCGAACTGACCGAAACGCTGGATGATGACATTCTGCGTCAGGCGGTGCTGGCACGCATCTCACAGCGTTTCCCTGGAGTACATTCATGAGTTTCGATTCCGAACGAGTCAGAGCGGAGTTTCCGATCCTGAGTCGTGAGGTCAACGGACACCCGCTGGCCTACCTTGACAGCGCGGCCAGCGCGCAGCGTCCGCTCGCGGTAATCAACGCGGAAAGTCATTTTTACCAGCACGGCTACGCCGCCGTGCATCGCGGCATCCATTCGCTTAGCGCGCAGGCCACCAGCGATATGGAAGCGGTACGCGCGCAGGCTGCGGCCTTTCTGAATGCGGCTTCACATGAAGAGATTATCTTTGTTAAAGGCACAACCGAAGGCATTAATCTGGTAGCCAATAGCTGGGGCGGCAGTCAGCTGCAGCCTGGTGACAATCTCATCATTACCGAGATGGAGCATCACGCTAACATCGTGCCGTGGCAGATGGTGGCACAGCGCACCGGTGCTGAGATCCGCGTCCTGCCGCTCAGCGATAGCGGTGAACTGGCTACAGAGCAGCTTGCTACGCTTATCGACAGCCGTACCCGGCTGCTGGCGGTCACGCACGTCTCTAACGTGCTGGGCACCGTTAACCCGGTTAAGGCGCTGGTCGCTCAGGCGAAAGCAGCCGGCCTGGTCACACTGATTGATGGCGCGCAGGCGGTGATGCATCACGCCGTTGACGTGCAGGATATCGACTGTGATTTCTACGTTTTCTCCGGACATAAGATTTACGGTCCGACCGGTATCGGCGTACTCTATGCGCGTAAAGCGCTACAGGAGCAGATGCCGCCGTGGGAAGGCGGGGGGGCCATGATTGACCAGGTCATGCTGCCGGTGGGAACCACCTGGAACAGCGCGCCGTGGCGCTTTGAAGCGGGTACGCCTAATACCGGCGGTATCATCGGTCTGGGTGCTGCACTGAATTGGGTAAGTGAACTGGGTCTTGATGCTATTCATGCACGCGAAAGCGCGCTGATGCGTTACGCGCTGGACAAACTCGCTTCAGTACCGGACATCGTGCTTTATGGTCCAGCGCAGCGCAGCGGGGTAATCGCCTTTAACCTGGGTAAACATCACGCCTTTGACGTTGGCAGCTTCCTCGATCAGTATGGTATTGCCATTCGCACCGGTCACCACTGTGCGATGCCGCTGATGCGCCACTATGCCGTACCGGCGATGTGTCGCGCCTCCTTCGCGCTCTATAATACCGAAGATGAGGCAGATCGGCTGGCCGCTGGCCTGACGCGTATCCATCGCCTGCTGGGCTAAGCAGATTTCAGGAGTAACAGATGGCGAACCTGCCGGAAAAAGAGAAGCTGGTGCGCAACTTTAATCGTTGCGCTAACTGGGAAGAGAAGTACCTTTACATCATTGAGCTGGGTGCAAAATTACCAGAATCCTCTGAAAGCCTGCATCAGCCTGAGTATGTCATTTCAGGCTGTCAGAGCCAGGTCTGGATCCGCATGACGCCGCAGGCGGACGGATCGATGGCGTTTGAAGGGGATAGCGACGCAGCTATTGTTAAGGGATTGATTGCAGTAGTATTTAGCCTCTATCGGGGGCTGAAGCCGCAGGAGATCCTCGAGCTGGATGTGCGCCACTGGTTTGCGGAACTGGCGCTGACTCAGCACCTGACGCCAACGCGTTCTCAGGGGCTGGAAGCGATGATCCGCGCTATCCGGCATAACGCTCAGCAGCTCTGCTAAGGTACACTCTTCAGACCCCGGTTTAGCCGGGGTCTTTTCCATCCAGAAAGAGAAACCTGCATGAAACCTGCGTTACGTTTAGCTGGTGCACTGCTGCTGTCCTGCTTTGGACTCTCTGCACCTTCAATGGCTACTGAATATCCTCTCCCTGCCGACGACAGCCGCCTGATCGGCGAAAACGTTCTGACCACTATCTCTGATAACAAACAGCCGCTGGAGAGCGTGGCAGCGCGCTACAGCACAGGACTGCTCGGCCTGCTGGAAGCAAACCCCGGCGTTGATCCCTGGCTGCCGGCGGCAGGTACGCAGATCACCGTGCCGCTGCAAATGCTGTTGCCGGATGCGCCGCGCAAAGGGATTGTGGTTAATCTGGCTGAGCTGCGCCTCTACTACTATCCGCCGGGAGAAAACCGCGTGGTGGTCTATCCAATCGGCATTGGCCAGTTAGGCGCTGCGACGCCCGATATGGTGACGCGTATCAGCCAGAAAATTCCCAACCCGACCTGGACACCGACGCCAAATATTCGCAAGCGCTATGCGAAAGAGGGCGTGACGCTGCCGGTGACGGTTCCGGCCGGCCCTGACAATCCGATGGGACTGTTCGCCCTGCGTCTGGCGTATGGCAAGGGACACTACCTGATTCACGGCACTAACGCTGACTTTGGCATCGGCATGCGCGTCAGCTCCGGCTGTATTCGCCTGCGTCCCGCTGATATTGAAGCGCTGTTCAACAGCGTCCCGGCAGGCACGCGCGTTCAGATTGTTAATCAGCCGGTGAAGTACGCCATCGAACCAGACGGTAAACGCTATATTGAGGTTCATCAGCCGCTGTCGCGCAGTGAAAAAGATGATCCGCAGACGCAGCCGCTGGTGCGCAGCACCGCTCTGAAAGCCTTTAGCCGCAGTGCGAAAAGCGACAGTGCGCTGATTGAGGAGGCGATGACGCGCCGTTCAGGTATGCCGGTGCTGGTCAGCAGCGGCGAGCCGGTTGCCGCAGAGACGGCAGAGCAGGTTGCAGCAGAGCCGCAGGGCTGAAGTCAGCCGGTCAGACAGCGCCACCGGGCGCTGGAATCAGCACAAAAAAAATGGTGCCACCAGGGCACCATTTTTCAAACCAGAACTCTTACTTACGGTAAGAGTGAGCCTGGTTGTCCAGACGCTGGTTAGCGCGAGCTGCGTCATCTTTAGCAGCCTGAACGTCAGAACGCACTGCGTTCACGTCGTTGCTCAGCTGGTCAACTTTAGCGTTCAGAGTCTGAACGTCTGAAGACAGCTGGTCGATTTTAGCGTTGCTTGAGCAACCAGCCAGCAGAGTTGAACCCAGGATTACCGCGCCCAGTACCAGTTTAGTACGTTTCATTTTATACCCTCTAGATTAAGTTAATCTCCATGTAGCGTTACAAGTATTGCACAAAGCTTTTTAAGTTGAGAATAAATTTTTGATGAGAACATGCTTAAATTTGATCGTTCGCTCAAAGAAGCAGCATCTGGCAGAATATGATGAAAATATTTAGCGAAAACAGAGGGATTTAATCGGATTAACCTTAATTCCACAACATATTGAATAGTTATTTTCGATTTGAATTTTTCTGATTATAGATTAGCGATGGAATAAAAAAAGCGCCGGTTAAGGCGCTTGTTTAAATAAAGTGTGACGTTAAATCAAATCACGTGCACGGAAGCGGTGTTAGTAGTTCCGCTTGGCACCAGGGCACCTGAAACCATCACGACCACATCACCTTTCTGCGCGTAGCCGCTTTCCAGCGCCAGCTCTTTACCAATGCGATAGAAATCATCGGTTGATTCAATGCGGGCGACCAGGCGAGTCTCGATACCTTTGCTCAGGATCAGCTGACGGGCAGTGGTCTGGTTGGTCGTCAGGGCGAGAATGGTTGCATCCGGGAAGTACTTACGTACTGATTTTGCTGATTTACCGCCCTCGGTGGCTACAACAATCAGTGGTGCTTCCAGTTTCTCTGCGGTCTCAACGGCACCACGGCAGACAGCTTCCGTAATACGCAGCTTGCGGGAATCTTTCAGCTCGTCGATGCGTGACTTCATCACGCGATCGGTACGCTCACAGATGGTGGCCATGATCGTGACCGACTCCAGCGGATAGCGGCCTTTGGCGCTCTCACCAGACAGCATCACGGCGTCAGTACCGTCAAGAATGGCGTTAGCCACGTCGCCCGCTTCAGCACGGGTAGGGCGCGGGTTTTTGATCATGGAGTCGAGCATCTGCGTAGCAGTGATGACCACTTTGCGGGCTTTGTTGCACTTTTTGATCATCATCTTCTGCGCGAAGATAACCTCTTCAACCGGGATCTCTACGCCCAGATCGCCACGCGCAACCATGATGCCGTCAGACGCTTCGAGAATTTCATCGAAGTTGTTAAGGCCTTCCTGGTTTTCGATCTTAGAGATGATCTGGATGTTTTCGCCGCCATGCGCTTTCAGATGCTCGCGGATCTCCAGCACGTCAGAGCGTTTACGAATAAACGACGCGGCGACAAAGTCCACTCCCTGCTCGCAGCCAAAAATCAGATCGCGCTTATCTTTTTCTGCCAGTGCAGGCAGCTGGATAGAGACGCCAGGCAGGTTAACGCCTTTGTTTTCGCCGAGGTCGCCGTTATTCAGCACTTCACACACTACGCTGTTTTCCGTGACTTCAGTAACGGTCATGCCAATCAGGCCATCGTCGACCAGAACCGTGTTGCCAATTTTCAGATCTTCAGTAAAACCGGCATAGGTAACAGCGACGCGTTCATGATTACCAATCACAGACTGATCGGTGGTAAAGGTAAAGGTCTGGCCCGCCTTGAGTGAAACGTCGTTGCCACCCTCCAGCTTCATGGTGCGGATTTCCGGTCCTTTGGTGTCCAGCAGAATCGCGGCCTGATGCCCCGTTTTTTCCATGACGGCACGCATATTTGCGATGCGCTGACCATGTTCGGCGTAATCACCGTGCGAGAAGTTGAGACGCATAACGTTCATGCCTGCTTCCAGCAGCTGGGTCAGCATCTCTTCTGATTCGGTTTTCGGCCCGATAGTACAAACAATCTTGGTCTTTTTCATGTCAGATATCTGTATGTTGTGATGGATGATAAAGGTCGGTATCCGATGCGCGGAGCACCGAAGTGAAAATGTGACGATTGTGGCTACGGATAATACAGAAGTAAGAATAGGTGACAGGAACTGAGCGTGCAGGGAAGTTATGCGTTGCAGAAGCAGGCCGGCAGGGCGGCGTTGCGCAAATCAGAGACATTGATGGCATAGGCACGTCAGCGCTGAAACCTTTCAGGTGAAACAACGAGCCATAGTATAATCGCTAAGTATGCGAAAACCAATATAAAAGCAGCAGGGGATATCGACCTGAATCAAGGAAAGCGACGTTGCGCAAGAAGAGGATACAGCGAAGTGGTGCGCTCTAATGGACTCGAACCATCGACCCCCACCATGTCAAGGTGGTGCTCTAACCAACTGAGCTAAGAGCGCGCAATACAGCAAACTGGTGCGTCCGAGTGGACTCGAACCACCGACCCCCACCATGTCAAGGTGGTGCTCTAACCAACTGAGCTACGGACGCACTTGGTGCGCTCTAATGGACTCGAACCATCGACCCCCACCATGTCAAGGTGGTGCTCTAACCAACTGAGCTAAGAGCGCAACACGCTGTCAGGGCGACAGCGGGGACGAATATTAACGGTACGCCGGAAACCTGGCAAGGGAAAAAAACAGAAAATCGGGACGACTGACCAGCATCTGTGCGAAGCGTCGCTTTTTTCAGCATTGCGGGCCAGATAAACGCCCGCTCAGCCACTTAGCGCGCCGCCCGCGCCAGAATAACCTCTGCAGGCAGACGCTGCATACGGCGAATACGCCAGATCATCATCGCGGCGGCAGAGGTCAGGCCCACAATAAACCCGCACCAGAATCCGGCCGGACCCAGCGCCGGAACAATCCAGTCAGTCAGCGCCAGGATATAGCCTGCCGGCAGTCCCAATACCCAGTAAGCGATCAGCGTAATGAAAAAGATCGAGCGGGTATCTTTATAACCGCGCAGGATCCCGCTGCCGATAACCTGAATCGAATCGGAGAACTGATAGATCGCAGCCAGCAGCATCAGCTGGGCAGCCAGCGTAATGACCGCAGGGTTCGCCGTATAGAGCGCGGCGATATCGTGACGGAACGTGACGGTAAACAGGGCAGTGCAGGCCGCCATGGCGATGCCCACGCCCTGACCGGTCCAGGCGGCGGTGCGTGCACCTTCCGCCGAGCCTTCACCCAGCCGGTAACCCACGCGAATCGTGGTGGCTACCCCCAGCGACAGCGGCAGGACAAACATCAGTGAGCTGAAGTTGAGCGCGATCTGGTGTCCTGCGACATTCACAATGCCCAGTGGTGAAACCAGCAGCGCCACTACGGCAAACAGCGTAACTTCAAAGAACAGCGCCAGCGCTACCGGTAACCCCAGCGAAAAGAGCCGCGTGAGAATAGCGCGCGAGGGCGCTGACCAGCGTGAGGCCATGCGAATATCGCGCATCGCCGGCATACGCCGGAGCCAGAAGCGCATAACCAGAAACATCACCCAGTAGACGGAGGCGGTTGCCACGCCGCACCCCACGCCGCCGAGACGCGGCATACCAAAGTGGCCATAAATGAAGATGTAGTTCAGCGGAATGTTGGTCAGCAGTCCGAGAAAGCCCAGCAGCATGGCGGGTTTGGTTTTAGACAGACCGTCGCACTGGTTACGCGCCACCTGGAAAAAAAGATAGCCTGGTGCGCCCCAGAGCAGCGCATGCAGGTAACCTTCCGCTTTAATGGCCAGATCGGCGTCAATGTCATGCATTGCGCGGATAAGATAGCCCGCGTTCCATAACACAACCATAATGACAAGCGAAACGGCCAGTGCCAGCCAGTACCCCTGGCGCACCTGCTCGGCAATGCGTTCACGTCGTCCGGACCCGTTGAGTTGCGCAACGGCTGGCGTCAGTGCCAGTAGCAGACCGTGACCAAAAAGAATGGCGGGAAGCCAGATAGAGGTGCCAACAGCAACGGCGGCCATATCCGTGGCGCTTACCGCACCGGCCATAACGGTATCTACAAATCCCATCGCAGTCTGGGCTACCTGAGCGAGGATCACCGGGATTGCGAGGGCCAGCAGCTGACGCGCTTCTGTTAAATACTTCTGCACGTATCACCTGTTTGATTAAGAGAAAGAGAGACTATTCCCGGCGAATGCGCGCTCAATGCAGCCAGAGCCCGCACGCGGAACAAATAATGATAACAAATTTATTTGCCTTTTATGCAACCATTGCGCATGCGCAAATTAAGTTGTGCTGGCAGGCTGTGATAAGCTAAGACAAACGCGTGGAGAGGATAGTTATGTTTACGGGTATTGTGCAGGGCGTGGCGGAAATTGTCGCCATTGAAGAGAAAGAGCTGTTTCGCACTCATACTGTACGTCTTGATGCAGCCCTGCTGCCAGGGCTGGAGCTGGGGGCGTCTGTAGCGCACAACGGCTGCTGCCTGACCGTAACGGCCATCGAAGAGGATCGGGTCAGCTTTGACCTGATTAAAGAGACGCTGCGCATTACCAATCTGGGTGCGCTGCAGGTGGGTGACAGAGTCAATATTGAGCGTGCGGCTAAATTCAGCGATGAAATTGGCGGACACCTGATGTCGGGTCATATTATGACCACCGCTGAAATCTGCAAAATTATTCAGTCGGAAAATAACCGCGAAGTCTGGTTCAGACTGCAGGATGCAGAACAGATAAAATATATTCTGCGCAAAGGCTATATCGGTATTGATGGCATCAGCCTGACGGTCGGCGATGTGACCAAAACCAAATTCTGCGTCCACCTGATCCCGGAAACGCTGGAGCGCACCACGCTGGGAAGCAAAAAGCTGGGGCATAAGGTCAATATCGAAATCGATCCGCAAACGCAGGCGATTGTGGATACCGTTGAGCGCGTTATGGCGCAGCGTGAAGCCGCCCTGATTGCCGCAGCAACAGCGCCGGCCGGACCGGCAGAATAAACTTCAGTAAAGGCGCGCAGCGCGCCTTTTTAACCTAGCGCGCAACGCGCAGCCCGCCTTCATAGCCGCGACTGAACATCACCTGCCACAGCTGAATATCCCGGGCGCGAAAGGCACCTGCACACGCATTGAGATAGTAGCTGAACATACGCTTAAAACGCTCATCATAGCGGGCAGAGAGCTGCGGCCACGCCGCCAGGAAACGCGTATGCCACGCCATAAGCGTGGTGTCATAATCGGTCCCGAAGTTGTGCCAGTCTTCCATAATAAAATAAGGCTCGCTGGCGTCCGCTATCTGTCGCACAGAGGGCAGGCAGCCGTTCGGGAAAATATATTTATCGATCCACGGATCTACCCGCATATCGGTTCTTACCGCCCCGATGGTGTGCAGCAGAAAGAGGCCGCCGGGTTTCAGGTTGCGGTTAACCACCCTGAAGTAGGTCGCATAATTTTTCGGGCCAACGTGCTCAAACATCCCGACGGAAACGATGCGGTCAAACTGCTGCTCAAGGTCGCGATAATCCTGCAGCAGTATCGTGACGTCCAGTCCGGCGCAGCGCTGCTGTGCCATCTTTTGCTGCTCCTGGGAGATAGTGACGCCATATACGCTGACACCGTAGCGGCGGGCAGCAAACTCCGCCAGCCCGCCCCAGCCGCAGCCGATATCCAGCAGAGACATGCCGGGTTCAAGCTGCAGTTTGCGGCAGATCAGATCCAGCTTGGCTTCCTGCGCCGCTTCCAGCGTTTGCGCATGAGGCCAGTAGCCGCAGGAGTACTGCATAAACGGGTCCAGCATCAGGCTGAACAGGTCATTACCCAAATCGTAGTGCGCTCTGCCGACCTGCCAGGCGCGCTTTTTTGATTGCAGATTGGTCAGCCGGGCAGCAGCGATACGCAGCGTATCCTTAAAGTGGTGCGGCAGCTGATGATCGAGATGATGTCTGAGCGCGCGATGAAAAAACATATCCAGTCGTTCACACGTCCACCACCCATCCATGTAACTTTCGCCCAGACCCAGTGAGCCTTCCTGCATCACGCGCTTAAAAAAGTCAGCATGATGAACCTGAATATCCCACGGTCGTGAACCATTAACGCGAATATCTGCCTGTTCAAGTAACTTCCGGGCAATACGAAACCACGGATTCTCTTCGGGAGTGACTGCTTCTGCACATGATGAACTCATAGCTTCTCCATCACTTTGTAAATATGACCTGGGAAACAGAAGGATCTGCATCAGGTCTGTGAAAGAACGCAGGGTGGTGCCGTGCGCAGCTAAACCACATTAACAGAGGTATGAATAGTCCGGACTCACGCAATGCGCAGCGGCCTGGCCGCACGCAGATGCTGTCCCGGAAAGACCGGGAGCGCTGTTATTGTTATGAATGTCAGAAGAGATAGCGACCCGCGGCGCGAATGCGGGCGGATCGCTCTCTGGCAAAATAGCACCAGACCGGCTTATGCGTTGTCTTCGCAGGGATGGGCGATATCGGCTGATTTAGCCGTTGCGCGCTGCCAGACGAAGCCCATCCAGGCGAGCACCACCGTACTTACCATTACCAGCGTAGTGTGATAAAGCGCCTGCTGCAAACCAGCCGAGACAATCAGGCTGGCAAGGAAGCATAAGCCAAGCTGCAGCAGATTCTGTAAACCTGCAGCTTTACCGCTGGCGTGCGGGAACGGCGCCAGCGCGCTGGCAACCACAATCGGATAGATAGCGCCGTTTGCCAGCGCCATACCGCAGAAAGGCAGCAGCAGGCCAAAAAGCGACGGCGCGGGAAGCAGCGCAACGGCAAAGAGGCTCATAATGCTCAGACTGTAAATCAGCAGCAGCCAGGGCAGCAGCTGCGCGCCCTGAAAGCGATTAAGCAGCGCACGACAGCCAAAACCGCCAATAAGGAAGGCAATCGTCTGCGGTACATAGCTGAGCCCGATATCGGCCGGGGTTAAGCCCGCGGCCGCCAGAATAAAGGGTGAACCCGTCAGCCAGGCAAAGAAGCTGGCAGAGCAGGCGGAGTAAATCAGCACGTTGCCGCTGTAGGCGCGGGTAGCGAGCAGCGTCAGCCAGCCAGGCTGATCGCCGCGCGCCGCCTGAGAGATACGCGGCGAGCGAAGTCTGAGGGTACCTGCCAGCAGCACCAGGGTAATCAGCGTCAGCACCAGGAAAATAGTGCGCCAGTGAAAATGACTCATCAGCCAGGCACCCAGCAGCGGAGCCAGAGCAGGAGAGAGCGCCACCAGCGGCATGATAGTGGCAAACACTTTATTGGCCTGCGCTTTAGGGTAGCGATCGATAACCAGCGCCTGCCAGCTCACGGCGGCGGCACAGACGCCCACAGCCTGAATAAAGCGCAGCGCCAGCATCAGCCAGACGTTGTCGGCCCATAGCATGGCCAGACAGCTCAGGGCAAAGATTGAGAGGCCCGCCAGTAAAACCGGTTTGCGGCCAATGCGGTCAGAGAGAAGTCCCCAGCCCACCTGCGCACAGGCAAAGCCCGCCAGAAACAGGCTCAGGCTGGCGCTGATAACACCCGGAGCGGTGGCAAAATCACGCTGCATGTCGCTGAATGCGGGCAGATACATATCCGTGGCGAGAAAGCCGAGCATGCTCAGCAGCGCCAGATAGGGCAGAAATCCTTTAGATGACATCACTATTTTTCTCATTCGGCAGGGAAACGCGAAGGAGTGTAAAAGGGTGCAGTCAGCTTTGTGAAACGCTAATATTTGCAGAGTGCTGTTAAATTTTTTGAAGGCAAAAATATGTGGTCTGAATATGCACTTGAGGTAGCGGATGCCGTCGCCCGCACCGGCAGTTTCAGCGCGGCAGCGCAGGAGCTGCACCGCGTGCCTTCTGCTATCAGCTATACCATCAGGCAGCTGGAGAGCTGGCTTGCCGTGGAGCTGTTTGAACGCCAGCATCGGGAGGTGGTCCTGACGCCGGCCGGCGAGCATTTTGTGCGAGAAGGCCGCTCTGTTATCAAAAAAATGCTGGCAACGCGACGCCAGTGTCAGCAGCTGGCCAACGGCTGGCGCGGCCAGCTCACTATTGCCGTTGATTGTATCGTCAAGCCGCAGCGCACGCGCCAGCTGGTGAAAGATTTCTATCGCCACTTTCCCGATATGGAGCTGATCATCAGCTATGAAGTGTTTAACGGCGTATGGGATGCGCTGGCCGATGGCCGGGTTGACGTAGCCATCGGCGCCACGCAGGCGATCCCGGTTGGCGGACGCTTTGCTTTTCAGGATATGGGCGCCCTTAACTGGCGCTGCGTGGTCAGTCCGGATCATCCACTGGCGCAGAGCGCGCATCCTGACGAAGAGGCGATGCGCGCCTGGCCGTCGCTGGTGCTGGAAGATACGTCGCGCGCGCTGCCGCGCCGTATGACCTGGACGCTGGATAATCAGCGCCGGCTGGTGGTGCCGGAGTGGGAAACCGGAATCGACTGCCTGCAGGCTGGCCTGTGCGTGGGGATGATCCCGGGACATCTGGCGCGGCCGCTACTGGATAGCGGCGCGCTGGTGGAGCTGATATTACCGCAGCCCTTTCCGGAGAGTCCCTGCTGCGTCAGCTGGGCCGAGCAGCGGGCGTCGCCAGCGCTGATCTGGCTGCTGGAATACCTGGGGGATGCTGAGACGCTAAACCATGAGTGGCTCAGCGAGCGCCACGCTTAGCGGCGATAGTCGCGAAACGGACCATCCCCGACGGAGCGACGCTCAATCAGACTGGGCTGAACTTCAATTGTTTGCGGCTCTTCACGTTTACTGGTAATGCGGTCCAGCAGCATCTCCAGCGCTTTCTCACCCAGCTGAGCTTTGGGCTGATGCACCGTCGTCAGCGCCGGCGTAAAGTAGCGGGCGTTGCGCACATTATCATAGCCGATCACCGAAATATCCTGCGGTACGCGCAGGCCCATCTCATCGGCGGCGCAGATGGCGCCCATTGCCATAATATCGCCGCCGCAGAACACAGCGGTAGGCCGCTGCTTCTGGCTCAGGATCTGCTGCATCGCCTGATAACCCGACTCCGGCTCAAAATCGCCCTGTACGATCCACTCCGCACGCACCGCGATCCCCGCTTCCTGCATCGCCTGCAGGAAGCCGGCGTGCCGTCCGCCGCCGGTATTGCGCTCCAGCTGGCCCGGAATAGCGCCAATATCGCGATGACCCCGCTCGATCAGGTAACGGCCGGCCAGATAGCCGCCCTGAAAGGCGTTATCCTGCACGGTATCGGTAAAATCCCCGCGGGAAGCGCCCCAGTCCATGACCACCATCGGAATATTGCGATTCTCTTCCAGCATCTGAAGCAGATCGTCCGGATACTCAGAGCACATCACCAGCAGGCCATCTACCCGCTTTTGCGCCATCATCGACAGATAGGCGCGCTGTTTTTGCAGGTCATTGTGCGCATTGCCCAGAATCAGCGTATAGCCCTGAGCGAAGCAGTGGTTTTCAATCGCTTCAATGATTTCAGCAAAGTAGGGGGCTTCGCTGGATGTCGCCAGCAGACCCAATGTTTTCGTGTGATTAACCTTCAGGCTGCGCGCCACGGCGCTGGGAGAGTAGTGCAGCGCTTTAATCGCCTCCCACACGGCATTACGCGTCTCTTCAGCGACAAAGCGCGTTTTATTGATGACGTGCGAAACCGTGGTCGTTGATACGCCAGCGCGTTTTGCCACATCTTTAATTGTTGCCATGAAAATGGACCTCTTAAACCTATCGCAACTTTATGATAAGTATAGTGTTAAACGTTTGCGTCTGCGCAGGGTTTTCTGCCCGGTTTCAGCATAAAAATGGCTGATTTAAGGCGAGTAATTAACCGTAACAGATAATGACAGCAGCGTGCGCAAAAGGTGTTGCGCAACGAAAGGCGGCGATTCTAGCAAGGTGAGGGGCATAAAACGAGATTTTTACCTGAGGTCAGGCGAAAATATTTAGATTACGGCAGCCGGTATGTGTTCAGGCCAAAACGCGCGCGGCGTGTTGCGCAACCGCTAACGAATGGTTTTAGGTGTCATCATGCGGCGTGCGCCAACATAGTGCTTCTGCCAGTAATCTTCACCCAGCGCGCTGATCTGAATATCCTTGCCGGTACGCGGCGACTGAATAAATTTGCCGTTACCCAGATAAACGCCAACATGATCGGCTGTACCGCGATTATTGATGCGGAAAAACACCAGATCCCCTTTCTCCAGCATTTCGCGCTTGATGGGAGCGGCATCGCGCAGATGATACATTTCGTTGGCCGTGCGCGGCAGTTTGAAACGGACCAGATCTTTGTAGGCGTACCAGACCAGGCCACTGCAATCGAATCCGGTAAGCGGAGAGGTGCCACCCCACTGATAAGGTTTGCCCAGCTGGCCCATAAGTTTAGTCATGGCGGTTTCACGCGCCTTCTGGTAGCGCAGACGGTGGGATTTGCTGAGCCTGATACCGGTCAGCGCATCGGTACTCTCTTCCGCGGCTGCTATTTTCCGGCTGGTACGCTGATGACCATATTTTTTGCTGGCGGAGAGGGCGGGCGCTTTTTTACGGGCGGTACGGGAAGTCGCAGGCGGTTCTGCGTGCAGGCTTTTTTTCGATTTAACTTTTTGTACGGGCGTGACGCGTGTTTTTTTAGCCGAGGTTTTAACCGGACGTCGTTTGCGGCGCTCATCGTCGCGCGCACTCTTTTTCTCCGCTTTCTGCAGGCTGGCGTTAACCGGCTTGTGCGGTGAAGCAGCGGCCACGTTAAAAAACAGCTGAGCAAAAGCCAGTATGAAAAGCGTAATCAGTAAACGCATAGTCCGGTTACAGGTTCGGCAGGCTGCAGAAGCAGACCGCGGCAATATTAGAAAATTCTGATCAGCGATCAGCGCCGGATTGATTCTAATCCACTTTTTTTACAAAAGGTAAGGTCTTTTTTATTAAATCCATCAACACAAGGGCTGTGCAGCAAAAATGAGCGGTTTCAGGCGGTTAACGCAGCATATTTATTGCTAATCGTGTATTAATACACACTTCGTCATACGCCCGTGGCGGCAAACTTAACAAACATGGCGATTCATGCCGCAGCGAGGCAAATTCCCGATTTCAGTCGCGGGATGAAGTCGCTACAATAAACAAACACGAAGTGAAGAATTAAGGAAGGCAAAAATGAGTACTGTTGAAAAAATTCAGCGCCAGATCGCAGAAAACCCGATCCTGCTGTATATGAAAGGATCGCCAAAACTGCCAAGCTGCGGCTTCTCAGCTCAGGCTGTTCAGGCGCTCTCTGCCTGTGGCGAACGCTTCGCGTATGTTGATATCCTGCAGAATCCTGATATCCGTGCTGAACTGCCAAAATACGCTAACTGGCCAACCTTCCCGCAGCTGTGGGTGGATGGGGAGCTGGTCGGCGGCTGCGACATCATCGTTGAGATGTTCCAGCGCGGTGAACTTCAGCCGCTGATCAAAGAAACCGCTGAGAAACACAAAGAAGCGGAATAAATTAAAAGGCCGGCGCTGTGCCGGCCTTTTTCATTCTCTTACTCTGCCGCGCTTTCGCCTGACGCTTCGCTCTCTGCCTCAGCGTCATTTAGCGCCAGCGGCCAGCCACCTAAACGTTTCCAGCGGTTTACCAGCTCGCAAAACAGCATTGCCGTCTGCTCTGTATCATAAAGCGCCGAGTGCGCCTGCGTGCTGTCAAAATCGATACCTGCCGCCTTGCACGCTTTTGCCAGCACCGTCTGTCCCAGCACCAGCCCGCTCAGCGCCGCCGTATCAAAGGTGGCAAACGGATGAAAGGGGTTGCGTTTCAGGCTGGCGCGCTCAGCCGCCGCCGTAACGAAGCTGTGATCAAAGTTGGCATTATGCGCCACAATAATCGCCCGGTTGCAGCCGCTCTCTTTAAGCCCTTTGCGCACCTGTTTAAAGATGGCGTGCAGCGCTTCATATTCGCTCACTGCGCCGCGCAGCGGGTTCGCAGGATCGATACCGGTAAACGCCAGCGCTTCAGGATGAAGAAGGGCACCTGCAAAGGGTTCAATGTGAAAATGCTGGGTTTCGTCACGCTGCAGCCAGCCATCCTCATCCATTTTCAGGGTCGTGGCGGCAATCTCCAGCAGCGCATCAGTCTGCGCATTAAAACCGGCGGTTTCGACATCGATAACTACCGGATAAAAGCCGCGAAAGCGTTGGTTAAGGGCGTTCTGGGCGTTCGATTCAGACATCAGGATCTCATAGCAGTGAAAAGGGCAGCGCGCATTATGGCAAAAAAGGCGGGAGGGTGCAGCAGATGAGAAAAACCAGCCCGCAAATTTGCGGGCTGGCGTCAGGCATCAGTTACCAAGGCCATTACCGGCATGCTTGTTTTCAATCAGCTCAATTTTATAGCCATCGGGATCTTCAACAAACGCAATAATCGTGCTGCCACCTTTAACCGGGCCCGCCTCACGGGTTACGTTGCCGCCCGCGCTACGGATGCGCTCGCAGGTTGCGGCGACATCGTCTACGCCCAGCGCGATGTGACCATAAGCGTTCCCAAGGTCATATTTTTCCGTACCCCAGTTATAGGTCAGCTCAATGACCGCACCTTCGCTCTCTTCGGTGTAGCCAACAAATGCCAGAGTATATTTATATTCTGCATTTTCACTCTGACGCAGCACGCGCATACCCAGTACGCGGGTATAGAAGTCAATTGAGCGTTGCAGATCGCCAACGCGTAACATGGTGTGAAGTAAACGCATAACATCCTCTTTTTTAACATGGTCAGATTTTGACGCAGAAACAGTACAAGTATAGCGGGTGACGGGGCTGCCGCATCGTTATGCGGCAGCTGCCGGTTACAGCGTCGGGTAGTCGATGTAACCTTCCGCACCGCCGCCGTAGAAACTCTCCGGGCGCTGCGGGTTAAGCGGAGCATCCTGCTGCAGGCGGGCAACCAGGTCCGGGTTGGCAATAAAGTCGCGGCCAAACGCCACGGCATCAATCAGGCCGCGCGCGATCAAATCATCCGCTTTTTCCACGCTGTAGGCGCCGGCACCGATGATCACACCGGGGAAAGCCGTGCGGACTTTTTCGCGGAACGCATCAGTGTAAGGTTTGCCACCCGCCCAGTCTGGCTCAGAAAGGTGCAGATAGGCCAGGCCGCGTTTGCCCAGTTCACTGATATACCAGAGCGCAGCTTCCTCTTCGTCCGGGCCATTTTCCAGGTTCTGGAACGCCCCGACAGGTGAAACGCGGATCCCGACGCGATCGGCAGACCAGTTGGCGATCGCTGCATCCACAACTTCCAGCGCAAAGCGGCCGCGCTTTTCAATCGAGCCGCCATACTCGTCGTCGCGCTTGTTTGAGTCAGGCGACAGGAACTGGTGCATCAGATAGCCGTGCGCTGAGTGCAGCTCAAGCAGGTCAAAGCCAGCCTCGCGGGCATTGGCTGCAGCCTGGCCGAAATCCTGCACAATCTGTTTAATTTCATCGACGGTCAGTTCGCGCGGCACGGAGGTCTCTTCGCGATACACGCTGCCGTCAGCGGCGCGCAGCGAGGTACGGGTACCGGCTGGCAGGGCAGAAGGCGCAACCGGTGCATTGCCTTCTGGCTGCACGCTGTAATGTGAAATGCGGCCGGTATGCCACAGCTGGACCGCAACGTGGCCCTGAGCAGCGTGAATGCCTTCGTTGATCATCTTCCATGCATCAATCTGCTGCTGCGTATGCAGGCCTGGTGCGCCCGCATAGCCTTTAGCCTGAAAAGAGACCTGCGTCGCTTCAGTAATAATCAGGCCCGCTCCGGCACGCTGCTGGTAGTACTCAGCCATCATCGGCGTGGGAACATCACCCGGCTCAATGCTGCGCAGCCGCGTCAGCGGTGCCATGAATACGCGGTTAGGAACGGTAACTGCACCCACTTTCAGCGGGGAAAATAGCTGTTTGCTCGCCATAGTAATTCCTCTATTAGACCGGTCGTCTATAAACATCTGTTTTAAAAATGCGGGCCGTTAAGCCACTGTTCGATAGTGCTGAGTGCCAGATTAATCGGATCTGGTTCGCGGGAAATTTTGCTCTGCAGACTGGCGCCCAGCCAGAGCAGATAGCAACGCTGCGCAAGCTGCACCGGAGTCTGATTAAATAGCAGCGGCTGTTCAGCCGCAGCCTCGGTCAGGCAGTGTGCGTAAGCGGCAATAATGGCGCTGGCGCCGCGCTGCAGCGCATCGCGCATCGGCTCTGAGAGATCGCATACCTCAGCCGACAGCTTGACGCCCAGGCAGCCCATAATAAGCCCCTGCTCAGCAAACAGCTGCCGGCCTGAACGAAAATGCGCCAGCAGCCGCTGACGTGCAGGCAGGGATGGCAGCGTCAGCTGCTGATTGATCTGCTGCAGATAATTGACGAAATAGCGCTCCAGCAGCGCAACGCCAAACGCCTCTTTAGAGCGGAAATAGTAATAGAAGGACCCTTTCGGCACGGCCGCCAGCGTGAGTACTTCGTTAAGTCCCATTCCGGTAAAGCCGCGCTGCAGACAAACCTGCTCGCCGGTAGCGAGCAGGTGTTCACGGGTTTCATTACGTTGCACACTTTTATTCATGAGCAAAAGCCTAGTAGACCAGTCGGTCTAATGCAAGCGTCAGCTTTTCTGCTGGCACGATTTGATCATATCCAGCTGCGGCTGATAAACCTGCGTCCGGATGTCAAACAGGCCCAGCAGCGTATGAAACAGGTTATCCTGGGAGACCGGTTGCGTTGCGGCCTGCCGCCGCAGACAGCTTTCATCCAGATGAAACGCGCTGGCATAGCCGGGTGAGAACCACATCAGCAGCGGAATATGCGTCTGCTGTGACGGGGCGAGCATCCAGGGCGCGCCGTGCAGGTACATACCGTGTTCGCCCAGCGACTCACCATGATCCGAAAGATAAACCAGCGCCACGTTAAAGCGGTCGCTCAGCGCTTTTAGCTTGTCGATAGTCTGGCTAAGCATGCTGTCGGTATAAAGCAGGGTATTGTCATAGGTGTTGACCAGCGCCTGCGGATCGCAATCCTGAATCTGATTACTGTCGCAGGTGGGTGTAAAACGACGGAACGCAGCCGGATAGCGCAGATAGTAGGCCGGGCCGTGGCTTCCCATCTGATGCAGCACGATCACGCTGTCGTTATGTAAACTGTCAACGTAGTTATCGAAGCGGTGCAGCAGCACGTCATCGAGGCAGAATCCGCTATGGCAGTATTGCGGTAACGACCACTGCGTCATGTCAGTGTGCGGCACGCGGTCGCAGGCGCCTTTACAGCCACCATCATTCTCGCGCCACAATACGCTGACTCCGGCGTGCGCCAGCACATCCAGTACGCCCTCCTGGTGATGTGCCAGGTCAGCATCGTAATGCTCGCGCGGCATCACCGAGAACATGCAGGGTACAGAAACCGCCGTCTCGGTGCCGCAGGAGGTCGCATGCGGATAGTAAATCACCTGCTGCTTCTGCAGCTCCGGATTGGTCTGGCGCGCATAGCCGCCCAGCGAAAAGTTCTCCGCGCGTGCCGTTTCTCCCACAACCAGCACCACCAGGGTTTTTTTAGCTGCCTGCGCGATCAGCGGGCCTTTGCGGGCATCCTGCCCGATTTTAATCAGCGCCTGGCTGCCCTGCAGATAGCGCTTATCGACATAATGGCCAGCACCGCTAATCACATTGGCTGGCGTGATCATTTTTACCAGCCCTTTGTTGTTACGGATCAGCGACGCATAATCTTTGTAGAACAGGGCAGCCATCAGCAGGATCACCAACAGCGCCCCCAGCGCTCCCGCCAGCCGCTGCAGGATGCTCCACCACCAGCGCTGACTGCGCCTGACGCGCACGAAGACGATAAGCAGCACCGGCAGCAACCCCATCAGCAGCATCCAGACCAGCCAGCGCGGGCTTACCAGCGCACCCGCCTCCTGTACGCTGGATTCAAAGACGTTGGCCACCATATTGGTGTCGATTACCGTCCCAAAGCTGAACATAAAGTAGCTGGCTGCTGCACTGATCAGTACCAGTACGATCAGCAGTGGCTTGCGAACCCATGGCCAGGCAAACAGGCAAAACAGAAGATAAAATGCGGCCGTCAGCACGACCGGCATGCTGGCAGCAAAAAGGTAGTCGTGCAGACGGGTATAGGTGATGATTTTCCACGCCTGTTGCAGAAACAGCGCGTTCAGAATCAGCGCGAACAGCAGGGCAGCCAGCAGATTAAACCGGTTTTCGTGACACTGTAACTTAATGGCAGGTTTCATTGAGGTTCATTATCAAGTCAGAATGGACGCACAGTAGAGAAGAAATCTGAGGATAACCTTAAACGCACTTCAGATGACGTTATTGTTAAAGTTAAATAACACTTATTGATTAGATCAGAGAGCCGGGCAGGTACGCTTTCTTTTAGCACCGCAGCTTGCAGTTCACGCGGAAACTGTTATCACTATGTTATCCAGTAGCGAATCAGAGGCAGATGTGGCTGAACAACTCGAGTTTTTCCCGGTACCCAGCCCCTGTCGCGGCATCTGTCAGACCGATGCGCGCGGCTATTGTCGCGGCTGCCTGCGAAGTCGTGAAGAGCGTTTTAACTGGATGCGCTTCAGCGATGCGCAGAAGCGTGAAGTGCTAAGGCTGTGCCGGCAGCGCTATCTGCGCCTGCAGCGTCAGCAAAAACCGGATGCGGATCAGGATCCGCAGCAGCCCTCGCTGTTTTAAACGCCGCTTCTGTCCTCATTTCGTTATACTCCCTTTTTTAACATTCAATGCAGGGAGTTTTGTTATGTTACAACCACAGGCTATCTCCCCTCAGGGGCCGGCGTTCTCTCCTCTGGTGGTCGGCTACTGGCGGTTAATGGAGTGGGGGATGACACCACAGCAGCTGGTCTCATTCATTGAGTATCATCTCTCCCTCGGGCTGACCACGGTCGATCATGCGGATATCTACGGTGACTATCAGTGCGAGGCGGCGTTTGGCGCTGCGCTGCGCCTGGCGCCACAGCTGCGCGAACAGCTGCAGATTGTGACTAAGTGCGGCATCGCAACGCGGGCCAAACCTGAGCATCAGATCGGACACTACATCACCGATGCCAGCCACATTCTTCGCAGTGCGGAAAACTCGCTCACGCATTTTGCGACTGACTACCTCGACCTGCTGCTGATCCATCGTCCCGATCCGCTAATGGATGCCGATGAAGTGGCCGAAGCGTTTATGCAGCTGCACCAGAGCGGTAAAGTGCGTCATTTTGGCGTCTCAAATTTTACCCCGGCGCAGTTTTCGCTGCTGCAGTCGCGCCTGCCGTTTACGCTGGTGACCAACCAGCTGGAGATCTCGCCGCTGGAGCAGACCGCGCTGCTGGATGGCACGCTCGATCAGTGTCAGCAGGCGCGGATGCGTCCTATGGCGTGGTCCTGCCTCGGCGGCGGCCGTCTGTTCAGCGATCCACACTACCAGCCGCTGCGCGACGAGCTGAGCCAGGTTCAGCGGGAGATCGGTGCGGCCACGATTGAGCAGGTGGTCTATGCCTGGATTATGATGCTGCCATCCCGGCCACTGCCGATCATCGGCTCCGGTAAAACCGGCCGCATCGGTCAGGCGGCAGAGGCGGCTGCGCTGACGCTTAATCGCCAGCAGTGGTTCCGTATCCGTAAAGCCGCGCTCGGCTACGATGTGCCCTGAAGCGTAAAGCTTCGTCAAACTGCAGCAGCGCGGGCAAAAAGCGTCCAGACTTATCGGGTCTATCAACCGTAAGGAGACGTTAGGAAAAGAACGCTTATTGCTCTTATTACGCTGGCCTGTTCGGCCGGTGCCAGCGCTGCTTCTCAGGAGGTCACGCTGCATCAGGTTTCCACCCAGGGCGTCGGCGAGGCCGTAGGTAAAGTGACCATTACGGAAACGGACTACGGTTTGCAATTTACCCCGGCGTTATCCGGTATGAAACCGGGCATCCATGGTTTCCATGTGCATGCTAAAGGCAGCTGTGAACCTGGCGAGTCGCAGGGGAAAACCGTGGCAGCCGGCGCTGCGGGTGGCCATCTTGATCCGCAGAACAGCGGCAAACATCTCGGTCCTTATGCCGACGGGCACCTCGGCGATCTGCCGGCCCTCTATGTTACAGATGACGGCAAAGCCAGCTATCCGGTGGTTGCACCGCGTCTGAAATCGCTCAGTGATATTAAAGGTAAGGCGCTGATGGTTCACGTGGGCGGTGATAACCATGCCGATCATCCTGAACCGCTGGGAGGCGGAGGGGCGCGTCTTGCCTGTGGCGTAATCTGATCAACCGCGGGTAGCGCAGCAAGGGCTGCCCGCTGCAATAAAATTCTGACACCGTTTAATGCTACTCAGGACGATTATTCCGCTCTATCATAGCGATACAGTCAGGGAACCACTCAGGGGCAGGAATGAAAAGCTTAGGGATAGTGCTGCTGGCACTGTTACTTGCAGGGTGCGATCGGCCCAGGGATACGCAGCTGCGTCTCGACGCCAGCCGTCAGCTGCAGCGCAATATAGATACCAGTCCGCTGCGCGCCAGCTGCGAGCATATCGCCCGCGGCCGGGAGTGGCTGACGCCGCACAGCGTGCAGCAGCTGGAAAAGCACCATTGCCAGAACGTGCTGCGTAGCGCCAGCGAAACCAATTTCCTCAATACGGCGATCTATACGCAGACTATCCCGGTGGTCTGCGGCTCAATTCAGGGGCGCAGCTTTACCGGAACCACGCTGACCCGCCGCTTTATCTACTCTTATGATGAAAAAGCGCTGGTGATCAGGCCGGAGAGCGAACAGGATAAAAGCCGGTTTGAAGATCGTAAAACGCTGGCGCAGCTGCAAACCGATTTTCAGAATCAGTGGGCAAAATATTGCCGGTAATTACTCCGGCAGCGCTTGCTGCAGCTGAGCCAGCGCACAGCGAAGCTGCCATAACATGCCTGCCAGCGTATTTGCTTCACCGCTGACCTCTGAACCGAGCCGGGATATCTGTTTATCAAGCGCCTGCAGCGTCTGCTCCAGGGCGCGATGCTGCACGCCGCGCCGGCTCATGATCGGGTGCAGATCCTGAATACTCTGGTCGCGCAGCTGCGCCAGCGCGCTATCCGCAGGCTGCCACTGGCGCAGCTGCCAGACAATATGCGAGCAGTTCAGCAGAACAACGCCCCAGCGCAGCAGCCAGAGACGGGCCTGCGCATCGCGGCTCTGCGTCAGCTGGCCGATATGATGATAGATATGTGATTCAAAACGATATTCGCTCAGGCGTGGTCGTCTGCGCAGCTGGTCGAGAAAAGCGTAACGAATAGCGTGGATATAACGGCGGCTGCGGCGCATATCAGAACCCGGCCGCAGCAGCTGAAAGGCCATCCACGCCAGCAACACGCCGCACACCTTTGCCAGGTTGTCATTAATGAAACGCTGAAAATCCCACTCAGGCGGATTGGTGACGGCGATAAACGATCCCATGAACACAATGAACTGCCCCCACAGCGCCGCCCGTTTTTTCTGCTGTAACCTGAAGAGCTGCAGCGTCAGCAGTAGCGGAAAAAGCACGGCTAAAAACCCGCCCAGCGCATTGATCTGCACCATCAATCCATACTGAAACAGAAAACTGAACAGCGACAGCCAGAGCAGAGTACGCAGCAGCAGCAGAACGCTGCCGCCGGGCGAAGGGGCTGAGGCGTAAAGTACGCTGGCGATAGCCGTCAGCGTCAGCGCTGCGGCACCAGATTCCCAGCGGGTAACAATCCAGAAAGCACAGCCCAGCATAATAACGGTAAACGTGCGCAGGGCGCTCCAGGCCGCCTCAACGCTGTCAGCTTCACGCGACAGTGCCGGAACGCGCGGTGGCTGAAAACGGACGCCGGTTTCGGGGTGCTGCAGCAGACGGATCCAGCGCTGCACGTCCAGCCAGAGGCGGCAGAAGGTATGCAGACGCGTGACAAAAGCGCGCTGACGAAAATCACCGCTGTCAGGCGGCGTCACGCGGCTCAGGATGCGCGCGATGCAATATTTATCGCACTGCGGCCGGGTAAGCTGCTCCAGCACCTGCGCTAACGCCTCCTGCACGTCGTCCGGTGCATCGGGCCAGTTGAGCAGCATACGGCGCAGGCCTGAGAGCATGCTGGTCAGCCGCAGCTGCTGGTGGAGCACATAGTTCAGCACGCTATTCTGCCGGCGGTAGCGGTAATGGCTCCAGAATGCCTGAATGCGCAGCAGATTCATGGTCAGAATTTCACTGATAACCTGCTCATGAGCAAGATGGGCTGTTTCGCCGCGCTCCTGCAGCAGCAAACGTGCGTGCTGCAGCAGACGCTGATGCATCTGCTGCAGCGAGCGCATCAGATGGCTGCCATCTGAGGTAGCGGGCAGCAGCATCAGCATTATGCCCGCACAGAGAATACCGGTGATGACTTCACAGACGCGCGCCTGGGTAATCGTCCAGAGCTCAGCCGTGTCGCTGACGTTAACGCTGCTGAACGCGATGATAGCGGCGGTGTAGCCAGCGAGGGAAAAAGCGTAAGCGACATTGTTTTGATAATGGCTGGCGATCCAGGTGCAGAGCGCCAGCCAGCTGGCCATAAAAAAAGCAAACAGCCATGGCTCATTTAGCGTGTGACCGGCAATCAGCAGCGCGGCGAGCGCGCCGGTAAGGCTGCCGGCGATCCGCCCCAGGCTTTTACTGATTGCACCCCCCAGTCCGGGAAAGCTCACGACCGCCGCCGACGTCATCGCCCAGTAGGGCTCATCCAGCTGCAGCAGATACGCCATAGTCAGGGCCAGGCACATCGCCAGGCTAATGCGCAGGGCGCTCCGCCATTCACCGCGTGTGGCTCTGATCCAGGGCAGGTTATGCCACGCCAGCCAGTGCAGTTTCATGCTCGCCTCAGTGCGCAACAGAGATGGTACAGGTGGTGCCCGCAACCAGCCGGACATTAGCGGGCAGCTGCGTCAGCCGGATACGTACCGGTACCCGCTGCGCCAGCCGCACCCAGGGAACATTGGGTTTGATATCCGGCACCAGGCCGCTGTCGGTCGCTACGCTCTGGTCGTAGATAGCGCTGCCGATGCTTTCTACTTCTCCCTGCAGCCGGGTGCCATCGCTATAGAGCGCAATTCGCGCTGCGGCACCAGGCTGGATATGGCGCAGTTTAGTCTCTTCAAAATAGCCCACGACATACCATGAATGACTGTCAACCAGTGCAAACAGCGGTGTTCCCGCCGTCGCATAGTTGCCAGGACGCAGCGTCAGATTGGTTATCCAGCCATCGGTGGGAGCCGTCAGTGTGGTCTGCTGCAGATTCCAGCGCGCCTGATCCAGCGTCGCCTGCGCCGCTTTCTCCGTAGCGGCAGCCGCTTCAGCGGTTAGCTGAGCGATATCCCGATCTTCTGCTGAAATAACATTACGCGGCAGTTCTGCCCGCCGCCGCGCTTCATGCTGCGCTTTTGCCAGATCGCTCTGTGCTTTCGCCAGCTGTGCTTCAGCGCTCGCTACCGCGATTTGCCACGGTTTTGCATCAAGCTCAAGCAGCACGTCGCCTTTGTGTACGCGCTGATTGTCCCGCACCCGCAGCTGAGTAATGCGGCCGGAGATCTCAGGCGTCACATCAACCAGTTCAGCGCGCACTTTGCCGTCGCGTGTCCAGGGCGCCTGCATGTAGGTATTCCACATCCACCAGGCGGCCAGCAGCGCCAGCGCAAAAACAATCAGGGTCGAGAAATATTTCAGGGGATTAAAGGTCATGGTCGGTTATCCATATTGCACCAGCCACAGCGCGGCTGACACGCAAAGCACAAACAGTGAGAGATCCAGCAGAGTGGGGTGCCAGATATCACCGGCATAGAGCCGGTCGCGCAGCAGAGGATGGATCAGCAGCCAGAAAAAAAAGCCGAGCAGCACGGCCTTAAACAGCGGCGGAAACAGCAGTGAGGCACCAAAGACCAGATCGGTCAGGGGCGCTGCTGCAGGAAAATCAGGGGTGGGCATGTGTCATCATCCTTTGTTGACTCAGGCAATGTCATGATAAGCGTAGCGATATCCACTACGTCTGGCCTGCTATTTGTATTTTGTCCTGTAAACTCGCAAAATAGTGTAAAATCTGGCTTGATAGCTAGCAAGCTAATTATAAGGAGATGAAATGGATACGCCACTTGGAACCGACCTGTCGCGCCTGGTGCGCATCTGGCGCGCGTTAATCGATCAGCGCCTGAAGCCGCTGGAGCTGACACAAACGCACTGGGTGACTTTGCATAATATTCATCAACTTCCGCCAGAACAGTCGCAGATCCAGCTGGCTAAAGCGATCGGTATTGAGCAGCCTTCGCTGGTGCGCACGCTGGATCAGCTGGAAGAGAAGGGACTGATCACCCGCTCCACCTGCGCAAACGATCGGCGGACGAAACGCATCAGGCTGACCAAAGAAGCCGCACCGATTATCGGGCAGGTAGAGCACGTTATTGATGCAACCCGCGACGATATCCTGGCTGGCATCAGCGCCGAAGAGATCAATCAGATGGTCACGCTGATTGCGCGGCTTGAGAAAAATATTCTCGAATTACAGCATCGCGAAAAATAAAAAACCGACGCCAGGCGTCGGTTTTTTTGCGCGTCAGAGTTAGCGCGGAGAGACTGTGACCTGGCTGCCGTTAGAGGCCAGTACCACGCGCTGGCCTGGTGAGTAGCGGCTCGCATCCTGCTTCTGCACGACCATGATGGTATTACCATCGTCTTTGCGGATTTCCAGCTCAACGCCGTTAGATTTGTTAACGGCACCCTGTACGCCCTGGCCCGCAACGCCGCCCAGTACCGCACCGCCCGCCGTCGCCAGGCTGCGACCTGCACCACCACCGATGGTGTTACCCAGGAAACCACCCAGCACCGCACCGCCAATTGCACCAATGACATTGCTGTCATCGCCACCCTGAATCTTAACCGGGCGCACTGACACCAGCGTGCCGTATGACACATTTTGGACCTGCTTGGCTTCACTGGCGCTGTAAACATCGCCTGAGAGGGTGTCATTGCTGACACAGCCTGCCAGCGTTACACCAGCGAGGGCCACGGCTATGAAACGCTTAATCATCAGAAAGCTCCTTTATAAAAAACGCCATGTTCTCATCCTGCTCTGCACAGAGTATAAGACAGAAAGCGACGCATGGATGCCATGCCGCACAATCAGTACCAGAGTCGCAGCATAGAGTATGCCTCATCAACAAAAATTCAATCCGCCGGTAAAAATATTTCTGCTCTGCTGCACTGCGCATGGCAGAGTGAAAAGCAGAAAGTTATCATCATATTAGAAAGGCGGCATCAGCAGAGTGCCGGCGCCGGCACCCGCCGGATAACGAGGAGCTATCGTGATAAAGTCAGGACGCTATATAGGAGTGATGTCAGGCACCAGTCTGGATGGCGTGGACGTGGTGCTGGCGGCGATCGACCGTCACATGGTGGCGCAGCAGGCGAGCTACTGTCACCCGTTTCCGCCCGCACTGCGGCAGCGGGTACTGGCTATATGCCAGGGACAGCCGCTGACGCTGTCGCAGCTCGGGCAGCTGGACACCGAGCTGGGTAAGCTGTTTGCTGAAGCGGTGGTCACCCTGATGCGTCAGCAGGCGCTGGAAGCCGATGACATTGTGGCCATCGGCTGCCACGGTCAGACCGTCTGGCATGAACCCGGCAGCTTCGCCCCTAATACGCTGCAGATTGGCGATAATAACCAGATTGCCGCCGCCACCGGCGTGACCGTAGTCGGCGATTTTCGCCGGCGCGATATGGCGCTGGGCGGGCAGGGTGCGCCGCTGGTGCCTGCGTTTCATCAGGCGCTGCTCATGGACAGCAGTGAACGCCGCATGGTGCTGAATATTGGCGGCATCGCTAACCTGTCGCTGCTGATCCCGGGGCAGCCGGTGCGGGGCTTTGATACCGGACCCGGCAATATGCTGATTGATGCCTGGATCTGGCGTCATCAGGGGGTAAGCTACGATCATAACGGGACCTGGGCCGCCAGCGGGCAGGTGGTACCCGCGCTGCTGGAGCAGATGCTGAACGATCCCTGGTTTGCGCTGCCGCCGCCGAAAAGCACCGGGCGTGAGTACTTTAATCCTGACTGGATAGAGCGTCAGCTACAGGCTTTTCCTGCGCTGGCACCGGAGGATGTGCAGGCTACGCTAAGCGAACTGACGGCGCTGACAATTGCACAGCAGATCCAGCTCAGTAACGGCTGTGACCGTCTGCTGGTGTGCGGCGGAGGTGGCCGCAATCCGCTGCTCATGGCGCGGCTCGCGGCGCATCTTCCCGGCACCGAGGTGACCACTACCGATGCCGCGGGCGTCAGCGGCGATGATATGGAAGCGCTGGCCTTTGCCTGGCTGGCGTTCCGGACCCTCTCTGGCCTGCCAGGCAATCTGCCTGCGGTCACCGGGGCGCGTGAAATGAGCGTGCTGGGTGCTATCTATCCGGCAAATAGCCGGCCGACACGATAAGGAGAAGTAATGAAGAGATATATGCTGGCAGCGGGCTGCCTGGCACTGAGCGGCTGCGGTATGCTGCAGAAGCCGGCCCCGCAGCCCGAAACGCTGCACTACCAGTGCGGCACGCTGCCGCTGACGGTCACGCTGGATAACAGCAAAGAAGAGGTCAGCTTTATTCTTGATGGCAAGCCGCTGACGCTGAAACAGACCGTCTCCGCGTCGGGCGCGCGCTACAGTGACGACCACTACGTTTTCTGGTCGAAAGGCAACAGCGCTTTTGTTGAGCGCAATGACAGAATCATTATCAACGACTGCGAACTGCAGGACGCGGCGAACACCAACCGGTCTTAATACGATTAAGAGAGACGCTATGAGCGACAGCGACAGCCTGCAACAGATTGCCCATCTGCGCCGGGAATATACCCGCGGCGGCTTGCGGCGCAAAGATTTGCCGGACGATCCTCTGGTCCTGTTTGAACAGTGGCTGCAGCAGGCGTGTGCCGCGCAGCTGCCCGATCCCACCGCCATGACGGTGGCGACGGTAGACAGCAGCGGTCAGCCTTATCAGCGCATTGTGCTGCTCAAGCACTACGATGCTGCAGGCTTTGTCTTTTATACCAACCTTGGCAGCCGTAAAGCGCTGCAGCTGGCAGAAAACCCGCGCATCTCGCTGCATCTCCCGTGGCACTTTCTGGAGCGTCAGGTGATGGTGCTGGGCGAGGCGGAGAAGCTCTCGCCGCTGGAGGTCATAAAATATTTCCATAGCCGCCCCCGCGACAGCCAGATTGGTGCCTGGGTTTCTAAACAGTCGAGCCGTATCTCTGCGCGCAGCGTACTGGAGAGCAAGTTTCTGGAACTTACGCAGAAATTTCAGCAGGGCGACGTCCCGCTGCCCACGTTCTGGGGCGGATACCGCGTGCGGTTTTCTGCCATTGAGTTCTGGCAGGGCGGCGAACACCGGCTGCACGATCGTTTTCTCTATCAGCGCAGTGAGAATGGCTGGACGATTGACCGGTTAGCACCGTAAAACCCGCTTTTCCCCGTTTCAGCGCTGGCGCCGTGAGCGTCAGCGCTTTATGCTATAGCCCTCTTTTTTTTCGTCTCCGCATCGTAGCGGAAAGCTGTGTACCAGCCCAGGTGCAGCCCGATCAATTTGGAGTCAGTGATGACCAGCAGTAACCTGATACAACAATTGCAGGAACGTGGCCTTGTGGCCCAGGTAACGGATGAAGAAGCGTTAGCAGAGCGACTGGCGCAAGGGCCAATTGCCCTCTATTGCGGCTTTGATCCTACCGCCGACAGCTTGCATTTGGGCCATCTGGTGCCGCTGCTCTGCCTGAAGCGTTTTCAGGATGCCGGCCACAAGCCGGTTGCGCTGGTGGGTGGAGCCACCGGTCTGATTGGCGATCCCAGCTTTAAAGCCGCGGAACGTAAACTCAATACCAGTGAAACCGTAGGCGAGTGGGTAGAGAAGATCCGCAACCAGGTTGCCCCGTTCCTTAGCTTTGACTGCGGCGATAACAGCGCTATCGCGGCTAACAACTACGACTGGTTTGGTGGCATGAACGTGCTGACTTTCCTGCGCGATATCGGCAAGCACTTCTCTGTTAATCAGATGATCAACCGGGAAGCGGTTAAACAGCGTCTGAATCGTGAGGATCAGGGGATCTCCTACACGGAGTTCTCTTACAACCTGCTGCAGGGCTACGATTTTGCCGAGCTTTACAAGCGTTATGGCGTGGTGCTGCAGATTGGCGGCTCCGATCAGTGGGGAAATATCACCTCCGGTATCGACCTGACCCGTCGTCTGCATCAGCAGCAGGCCTTTGGCCTGACCGTGCCGCTTATTACAAAATCAGATGGCACCAAGTTCGGTAAAACAGAAGGCGGCGCGGTCTGGCTGGATGCGAAAAAAACCAGTCCTTACAAGTTTTACCAGTTCTGGATCAACACCGCTGACGCAGATGTCTACCGCTTCCTGAAGTTCTTTACCTTTATGAGCCTGGATGAGATTAACGCGCTCGAAGAAGAGGACAAAAACAGCGGCAAAGCGCCACGCGCCCAGTACGTGCTGGCCGAGCAGGTTACGCGCCTGGTGCACGGTGATGCAGGACTGGCTGCGGCCAGAAGGATCACCGAGAGCCTGTTCTCAGGCAGCCTGAGCGACATGACCGAAGCAGACTTTGAGCAGCTGGCACAGGACGGCATGCCGGTTATCACGCTCAGCGCGGAAGACGATCTGCAGCAGGCGCTGGTTGCCGCAGAGCTGGTGCCGTCGCGCGGCCAGGCCCGGACGATGATCGGCTCTAATGCGGTCTCTGTGAACGGAGAAAAACAGGCGGATGCCGAGTATCGTTTCAGCGACAGCGACAAGCTGTTTGGCCGCTTTACGCTGCTGCGTCGCGGCAAAAAACACTACTGCCTGATAAACTGGCAGTAAGGTGTCAGGGCCGGTTTCCGGCCCTTTTTCATGGCAAGGCAGTACAGGGTTATAATGAAAAATATTCTCGCAATTCAGTCTCACGTGGTGTTTGGCCACGCCGGTAATAGCGCGGCAGAGTTCCCGATGCGCCGCATGGGCGCAAACGTTTGGCCGCTCAATACTGTTCAGTTTTCTAATCACACGCAGTATGGTCACTGGACCGGTACGGTGATGCCGGCCAGCCATCTGACCGATATCGTCAAAGGTATCGCCGCCATCGATCGCCTTAAAACCTGTGATGCCGTACTCAGCGGTTACCTGGGTTCAGCCGAACAGGGCGAGCAGATTCTGGCGATTGTGCGTGAAGTCAAAGCCGCCAACCCGGACGCCTGGTTTTTCTGCGATCCGGTGATGGGGCATCCTGAGAAAGGCTGTATTGTGGCGCCGGGCGTAGCGGAGTTTCACTGCAAACAGGCGCTGCCCGCCAGCGATCTGATTGCACCTAACCTGCTTGAACTGGAGATGCTGAGCGGACAGACGGTGGCTGACGTTGAGCAGGCGGTAGATGCGGCGCGTCTGCTGATTGCGCAGGGACCGAAAGTGGTGCTGGTTAAACATCTGGCCCGTGCCGGCCGGCGCAGCGACCGCTTTGAGATGCTGCTGGTTACCGCTGATGAGTGCTGGCATATCAGCCGTCCGCTGGTGGACTTTGGCGTGCGTCAGCCGGTAGGCGTAGGCGATCTGACCAGCGGTCTGCTGCTGGTGGATCTGCTGCACGGCAAATCGCTGCAGCAGGCGCTGGAGCATGTTACTGCAGCGGTATATGAAGTGATGCTGAAAACCCATGAAATGGGAGAGTATGAGCTGCAGCTGGTCGCGGCACAGGACGCTATCGCGCAGCCGCAGCAGCATTTCGCGGCAGAAAAACTCTGACTGCACGGCAGGCCGGTTTCAGCGCCGGCCTGTCGCACTGTTTACGCCAGCCCCTCTGCCTGCAGCGCCGCCTGAACCGCCGGACGCTCACCCACGCGGGCAAACCACGCGTCCAGCGCCGGCATCTCATCCAGCTGCAGCTTCACCGCTTTCGCCCAGCGCGTCACCACATACAGATAGATATCGGCTACGGTATAGCGCGTGCCCAGCAGCCACTGCTTGTCTTCCAGCGCCGCATTGACCAGCTGAAACTTCTTCTCCAGCTGGGCACGCAGCTGCGGTTTGTACGCGTCTGGCGTATCGGGGCGGAACAGCGGCGAAAACCCTTTATGCAGCTCGCTGCTGATAAAGCTCAGCCACTCCAGCGTATGGTAGCGCGTCAGGCTGCCGGTCGGAGCCAGCAGATGGTAATCAGGTTTGAGATCCGCCAGATACTGCACAATCGCCACGCCTTCAGTCAGTATCGTCCCGTCATCAAACTGCAGCGCCGGAACCTGACCTTTAGGGTTAATCTGCCAGTAATCCTCACCCTGTTCCGTCAGTTTCTTCTGCAGATCAACATTAACCTGCGTAAAGTCGAGGCCGCATTCGCGGGCGACGATATGGGGGGAGAGGGAACAGGCGCCGGGCTTGCAATAGAGTTTCATTGTTGCATCTCCTCAACAAATGATATGAGTGACGTGACAAACATGGCACGCCGGATAGCGGACTCTGAGTAAACTACAAGGGAAAAAGAGAGATGGGAAGGGACTTATCAGCTGAAAAACGGCTCCGGTGCGCAGTAACAGGCGTGCGCAGCGCGGAGCCGGATGCGGTTATTCGCTGGCGCCGGCGCGCTTCAGCGCACCTTCAGCGGTATCCTGCGTCATGCGGTTGAGCAGCGGGGCGGTAACCAGCATCAGCAGGGCAATCACACCGGTGGCAATACCAATCTGCTGGAATACCTGGCTGTAGACCGCCAGGGAAGTGTGCGGATCGGTGACATCCTGCGGCACCGCCATCAGGTTGGCCACCTTACCGGCGATCATCGCTGCGCCTGCGGTAGTCAGGAACCATGAGCCCATGATAAAGCCCATCAGACGCTGTGGCACCAGCTGCGCGACCATGGCCAGACCCAGGCCGGAGATCATCAGCTCACCGATACTCTGCAGGGCATAGCTCAGGATCAGCCAGTTAACGGAGACAATACCTGCCTGATTTGCAAAGCCGGCGCCGAGCGGCAGCACCAGAAACGCGCCGGAGCAGAGCACCATGCCAATGGCAAATTTGTGCGGCATCGGCAGCTTATCGCCCAGCTTGTTATAGACTGCGGCCAGCAGCGGGCTGGCGACCATGATCCAGAACGGATTCAGCGCCTGGAACTGCTCCGGCTCAAACGCGATGCCGAAAATGGCGTGTTCAACGTTGCGGATCGCAAAGAAGTTGAGCGAAGTCGGCATCTGCATATAGAGCACAAAGAAGACAATCGCTTCCACCATCAGCAGAAACGCCACAATCATTTTACGGCGCGCGGCACCCTGCAGCGTGAACGCTTCTTTGGCAAAGATCAGAACAATGCCCAGTGCGACAACGCCGAGCGTTATGCGCGCAATGCTTTGATGATGCAGCAGCCAGGTGGCGAGTGCGATCAGCACCGCAACGCCCACGATGGTCAGCAGCAGTTTACCCACCTGCAGCGGAGCAAAATCGGGCTTTGACCCATACTCTTTCACCAGCCGCTTAAAGAACAGGAAGTTAAGCAGCGTGATCACCAGCCCCACGACGGAGAGAGAGAAAGCGGCACCCCAGCCATATTTTGCTGCCAGCCACGGCGTCAGCATCATTGAGAACAGCGAGCCAATGTTGATCGACATATAGAACATGGTAAATGCGCCGTCGATGCGCGGATCGTCTTTGGCGTAGCAGGTGGAGAGCAGCGAAGAGGGGTTCGCTTTGAACAGGCCGCTGCCCACAGCAATGGTCGCCATGCCGACATAAACCAGCGTGGTGTCATGCCCGGAAAATGCGATCAGCGCATAGCCGAGTGCCAGCACCATGACGCCCAGCACAATGACGCGCTTGGTGCCGAGTACTTTGTCACCCAGCCAGCCGCCGATAGCCACCAGACCGTAAACCAGGGCGCTAAAGGAGGTAAACAGCGTAATGGAGTCCGCTTCAGACATCCCCAGCTGTTTGACCAGATAGACGGCCATAATGGCCTGTAAGCCGTAGTAGCCGAAACGCTCCCACAGCTCGATAGAGAAGATCAGATAAAATGCTTTAGGTTGCCGGAAGGCGTTGAGGCTTACTGCCTCGTCAGTGTGTTTGTTTGCAGTTGACACGTATACCTCAGTTTATACATCGCCTGTTTTGTAACAGGAATTAAGTCTGCGTCGGTCTGGGTCATCCCGCGCAACATTGTTATTAGAAAGGAAAAACGGCGCCTAATTTGGCTGAATCGGGGCCACAGGGCAAGCATTTTTTACACGCTGGCGTAGCGAATGCCGGCAGGGCAATCTCTGCGGCTAAGCGCGATGGTTTAGTGTTTAATAGGGTGTGAAACGATTGTAACAGAATAAACACGCAGCGCATAAGTTTGGTAAACCCCTTTGCTGAAACAAACCGCCTGAGAGGCATAAAGCGGAATAACAGACTGTTGCTGAATATTTATACGATATATGCTGCTGTTTTCGCGTGAATTATGAGCATAATAGGTTGATTATTGAGCTAAAAGAGCAGGGCGGGGTTTCCGGAAAGCTAATTAGTTGATCCAGCGCACAAATTCTCCAATTAATTAGCCGCATGAAAAAAGAAATGGCGCGCTGTTCGTGCAGCAAATCTCTTTTTATTGAGGGAACGAACGAAAACGCTGAGGCCAGCCAGCGCTGAACGCTGTTCACGGCTTAACTGAAACATCAACTCATCCTTTCAGACGAATAAACAGCCGTGGGCAGACGCGGTTTATCATAAATTTCATATACTCATGTCAGTACAATTCCGGGGGCCGGCGTGAAACCGGCCAGATGTTCAGCGTACTGGCGGTGCAGTGCCGTCAGTAAACCATGAGGGAAGATGATGCCGTTGATACTGGGTGAGTTATCTGGTGCTCCGCAATGGGTGCCTGCTGTATTACTCGTCACACTGTCGCTCGCAATGGGCTTTCTGGCGCGATATATCCTTCTCAGCCTGATTCGTTACTGGCAGGGACGGGATAAAAAACTGTTTAAATCTCTCGAAAAACATCTGCGCGGCTCGATGTTTCTTATTTTACCGCTGTTATTCATCAGCGCCGGCGTAGATTATGTGAATATTCAGCCGGAGTCGCTGGGCTTTATTAATGCCGCTCTGCACATCTTTATTATATTATCCTTCTGCTCGCTGATGATCAGGATGATCAATGTCGCGCAGGACATGCTCTTTATCCGTTATGACATTAATATCTCAAATAACCTGCGCGCGCGAAAAATCCGCACGCAGATCATGTATGTAAAAAAAGTTGTGATTGTTGTGCTGGTAACTCTCTGTTTGTCGTTGATTTTGCTTAGCTTTCCGGGTGTGCGTAAGTTTGGCACGACGATTCTCGCCGGGGCAGGCGTTGCCGGTATTATTATTGGCTTTGCATTACAGAAATCGCTGGTCAATCTGTTTGCCGGTATTCAGATTGCATTTACGCAGCCGATAAAAATTGATGATGCGGTGGTGGTAGAAAAAGAGTGGGGCTGGATTGAAGAAATTAATCTGACCTATGTTGTGGTGCGTCTCTGGGATCTGCGCCGGCTGGTATTGCCGATAACCTACTTTACAGAAAATCCGTTCCAGAACTGGACGCGTAATAACGCACAGATTTTAGGTTCCGTCTTTCTTTATCTTGATTACTCTATGCCGCTGGAACCGCTGCGCGAGCATTTTGAGAAGGTGCTCAATGAAACCCGGCTCTGGGATCGGGAAACGCAGGTGCTGCAGGTAACGGAAACAACCGAAAAAACCATGACGATCAGGCTGCTGATGACGGCACATAACTCGCCTACCGCGTTTGACTTACGCTGCTACGTGCGGGAAAAGATGATTGAGTTTATTCAGCAGCACTATCCGCAGTGTTTGCCGCATGTACGGGCTACGCTGAGCCATCCGGAAGCGTAACCAGACAGGAGAATGCGGTGCCGCTGACCCCGGCACCGCGCTCAGATCTCCGTCTTATCACGGTATTCGCACAGGTCTTCGATCAGGCAGGCGCCGCAGCGCGGCTTGCGTGCTATGCAGGTATAACGCCCGTGCAGAATCAGCCAGTGATGGCAGTCGACCTTAAACGCGGCAGGCACCACTTTAAGCAGTTTCTCTTCAACCTCTTCCACATTTTTACCCGGCGCAAAGCGCGTGCGGTTACTGACGCGAAAGATATGCGTGTCGACGGCGATGGTGGGCCAGCCAAAGGCGGTGTTCAGCACCACGTTAGCGGTTTTACGCCCGACACCCGGCAGCGCCTCAAGTGCGGCACGATCTTCCGGCACCGCGCCGCCATGCTGTTCCAGCAATATGCGGCAGGTTTTGATCACGTTTTCCGCTTTGCTGTTAAACAGCCCGATTGTCTTGATGTACTCTTTGACGCCGTCGACGCCAAGCGCCAGCATGGCCGCCGGGGTGTTCGCGACCGGATAGAGCCGGGCCGTGGCTTTGTTCACGCTGACATCGGTCGCCTGAGCCGAAAGCAGTACCGCAATCAGCAGTTCAAATGGCGAGCTGAACTGCAGCTCAGTGGTCGGATGCGGGTTGTTATCGCGCAGACGGGTCAGGATCTGCAGGCGCTTCTCTTTATTCACACCGCTTTCCCGATTTCACCTGGCGCAGCCACTGTTTTAGCTTCCGCTTCAGCGCGCAGCGCGGCGCGCTGTTTCATTTTCTGATCGATAAGATACTTTCCTGCCAGCAGCATACCCAGACCGATGAAGGCGCCGGGTGGCAGCATAGCCAGCAGCATCGGTGAATCAAAGTGCACGACTTCGATGCGCAGTGAGGTTGCCCACGGGCCGAGCAGCTGATCGGCACCGTTGAACAGCGTACCGCTGCCAATCAGTTCGCGAATGGATCCCAGCGTGACCATGGCGCAGGTCGCTCCCATACCGATAGCGAACCCATCCAGCGCGGATAGCGGGATACTGCTTTTTGACGCTACCGCTTCAGCACGGCCCACGACAATACAGTTAGTGACGATCAGCGGAATAAAGATCCCCAGCGACTGATAAAGACCGTAGGCGTAAGCGTTGATCAGCATCTGAACGCAGCTGACAACCGAGGCGATAATCATCACATAAATCGGGATACGGATATCTGCCGGTACCCAGCGGCGTGAGGCGGAAATTGCACTGTTGGTAATGGTCAGCACCAGCGTCGTGGCCAGCCCCAGCCCCAGCGCATTGGTTGCGGTGGAGGTCACCGCCAGCAGCGGACAGAGTCCCAGCAGCTGTACCAGCGCAGAGTTATTTTTCCATAAACCGCCAATCAGCAGATTTTTCGCTTCACTCATGGTGTTTCTCCACATTCCGGCAGCGAACGCAACGTCGCTGGCAGCGTTTCAATATAGAGCGCCGTGCGTTTAGTGGCGTTAACCACCGCGCGCGGCGTAATGGTCGCACCGGTAAACTGATCGAAATCGCCGCCATCTTTCTTCACGGCAAAATGCGGGTCATCGGCCCCTTTAATCTGTTTTCCATTAAAGCTGTTGATCCAGTCAGAGATGCGCAGCTCAATTTTATCACCCAGCCCAGGCGTTTCATGGTGTTCAATGACGCGCACGCCCAGCACGGTACCGCTGAAGTCAGCGCCTACCAGGAGCTGAATGGCGCCGGAGTAGCCATCGGGGGCGGTACTTTCCAGCGCTGCGGCCACCGGCTTGTCGCCTTTACGGGCAATATAGAGGTGATGCGGCTGCTCATTACCCAGCGCCGCATTGTGCACCAGATAACACTCCTGCTGAATAGCATTATCGTACAGCGCGGTCGGTACCACCTGATCCAGCAGGTTTTTCTGCTGCAGCGCAGTCTGATGCTCAACGGTGGGTTTGGTCACATAGTTCACCACGGCGGTTACGCCGGTCGTCACCACTGCAAACATCCCCAGCGTTACCGCGTTTTTGCGAATAGCGTCGATCATACCTTAATCCTTCCGGTGACCATAAACGCGCGGCTGAGTATAGTAGTCAATCAGCGGCACGCAGATATTTGCCAGCAGCACGGCGAACGCCACGCCATCCGGATAGCCGCCAAAGCTGCGGATCAGCCAGACCAGCAGACCGATCAGCGCACCGTAGATCAGACGCCCCCGGTTAGTGGTGGAGGCGGTAACCGGATCGGTAGCGATAAAGAATGCGCCCAGCATGGTCGCACCCGAAAAGAGGTGGGTGAGCGGTGTATTAAGCGTCTCAGGCGAGAAGATCCAGCCGAGCGTGGCGCATACCGCCAGCGAGGCGAGCATGCTGGCCGGGATATGCCAGCGAATCGCATTTTTTGCCAGCAGCAGCATGCCGCCCAGCAGGTAACCCAGGTTGACCCACTGCCAGCCCAGTCCCGCCAGTACCCCGGCGTAGATTGGCTGAGCGTGAAGCTCTTCGGCGCTGTGGCCGGCGCGCAGTCCGGTTTTAAACGTATCGAGCGGCGTGGCCTGACTGATGCCATCCACCCCGAGCTGCAGCTGCTGCATGGTATCGCCGGCCAGCGTATGGCCGCGAAACACCATACTGAGTGAATCCATCAGATCCGGTTTTACCGCCTGCAGCGCATCGGGCGGCAGCCAGCTGGTCATCTGCACCGGAAAAGAGATCAGCAGCACAACGTAGCCGACCATTGCCGGGTTGAACGGATTCTGGCCCAGGCCGCCATAGAGCTGTTTGGCAATCAGAATCGCAAACAGGGTGCCCAGAACAATCAGCCACCAGGGGGCAAGCGGCGGCAGGCTGATCCCGAGCAGCAGCGCCGTCAGCAGGGCTGAGTTATCTGCCAGCACCGGCTTTACGGCGCTGTGGCGCAACCGCAGTATCGCCGCTTCGGTCAGCAGCGCCGTCGCAATAGCCAGCACAACCTGGATAAGAAAACCGCTGCCAAAGAAATACCACTGCGCCGCCATGCCGGGCAGGGCCGCCAGTACCACCAGTAGCATAATGTTACCGGTGCTGCGCCGGTTATGAGTATAGGGAGAGCTTGCGATACGAAAGGCCATTTATTCCTCAGTGGTCGAAGGCTGCTGCTGCGCTTTACGCGCTTTAGCACGGGCGACCGCCGCAGCGATGGCCGCTTTGCGTGGGTCTTCAGGTTCAGGTTCAGCGGATACCGCCGGCGGCAGCGAGCTTTCCGACTGCGCGGCCGCTTTTTTCGCTTTGGCGCGGGCAATGGCGGCGGCGACGGCGGCTTTGCGCGGATCGTCTTCCGTTGCCGGCGCAGGCGTTGCGGCGACCGGCTCGTCTGCGGTTGTGGCCTGCGCGGTCGCTTTTTTCGCTTTGGCGCGGGCAATGGCGGCGGCGACGGCGGCCTTGCGCGGATCGTCTTCCGTTGCCGGCGCAGGCGTTGCGGCGACCGGCTCGTCTGCGGTTGTGGCCTGCGCGGCCGCTTTTTTCGCTTTGGCGCGGGCAATAGCGGCGGCGACGGCGGCTTTGCGCGGATCGTCTTCCGTTATCGGCTCAGGTGCCTCTGCTGCTGGCATCGCAGCAGGAGTGGCCTCAGGACGCTCGGTTGCCGCCTTTTTCGCTTTTGCCCGCGCAATCGCGGCTTCCACAGCCGCTTTACGCGGGTCGCTCTCTGCCGCAGTCTCGCTCTCTGGCTGAGCCGCTTTTTTCGCTTTCGCCCGGGCAATCGCGGCTTCCACCGCCGCTTTACGCGGGTCGCCTGTCTGACGGGTAACCGGCTGCGTCTCTGCCTGGGTTGCTGCCTGCTGCGCCAGCGCCTGTGCGTGACGCGCTTCGCGTTCGGCCAGTTCCTGCTCTGGCGTTTTCGCCTGACGCGCCTTAATACGTGCAGCAGCGGCGTCGCGTTCACCGTTATCGCTGCGTGCAACGCGCTGCTTCGCCTCTTCATGACGCGCCTCGCGCGCCAGTTTCTCACGTTCTAACCGCGCCTGACGCGCCTCAAAGCGTGCCTTAGCCTCCGCCGTGCGCTTCGCTTCAAGATCGATGGCACGCAGCTCAGCTTTTTCCTGCCGGTAATACTGAACCAGCGGAATATTACTCGGGCAAACGTAAGCGCAGGCCCCGCATTCAATACAGTCATCGATATTATGCGCGCGCGCTTTTTCATGATCGCCGCCCTGGCTATACCAGTAGAGCTGCTGCGGCAGCAGCTTCGCCGGACAGGCGTCGGCGCAGGCGCTGCAGCGAATGCAGGATTGCTCTTCCTGCGGCGCAGCCATTTCGCTGGCGGCAGGCGCCAGAATACAGTTGGTGATTTTCACAACCGGCACGTCGAGGGAAGGCAGGGTAAAGCCCATCAGCGGCCCGCCCATGATCACCATCTGACGCGGCCCCGGCTGAAAACCGACCTGACGCAGCAGATGACTCACCGGGGTGCCAAGACGCCCCCAGACGTTGCGCGGTTGCGCAATCGCGTCGCCGGTCAGCGTGACCACGCGCTCGGTGATGGGTTCACCATCAACGATCGCACGCTTAACCGCCCAGGCGGTGCCGACGTTCTGCATCAGCACACCAATATCGGTTGAGCGTCCGCCGTGCGGCACTTCCCGCCCGGTCAAGATTTTGGTCAGCTGTTTGGCCCCGCCAGAGGGATATTTTGTCGGGATAACCCGGATCTCAATATCGCGCTCGCCGCGCAGCGCCTGTTTCAGGGCAGCTATCGCTTCAGGTTTGTTATCTTCAATACCCACCAGAACGCGTTCCGCCTGCAGTACCCAGGCAAGGATCCGGCAGCCTTCCAGCACTTCAGCGGCGTAATCCTGCATCAGCCGATCGTCAGCGGTGATATAAGGCTCGCACTCTGCGGCATTGATGATTAACGTTTTGACACCCTGCAGGCCGCCACGCAGTTTAGTGGCGGTGGGGAACCCGGCGCCACCCAGGCCCGCTACGCCGGCGCTGTGAATGCGTCGGATAACCTCTTCCCGGCTCAGCGCACGGTAGTCGGGCTGCGCATCACGTTCAATCCAGCGATCTTCACCGTCAGCGCGCAGGAAAATGCACAGCTCTGAGAGCCCGGACGGGTGCGCCGTCATATGTGGCGCGATAGCCTCTATAGTGCCTGAGGTTGGCGCGTGTACCGGCAGCATGCGTCCGCTGCCAAAGGTGAGCGGCTGGCCGCGCAGCACGCGATCGCCTGGCGAGACGCAGATCTCACCTTCATGGCCAATATGCTGTTTCAGGGGAATAACAAACTGTTCAGGCAGCGGCAGCGGCAGCGTGCTCAGCGGCATACCGTTAGACTGTGTTTTCATTTCCGGCGGATGAATACCGCCCTGAAAATCCCACAGCTTCTCTTTGCGAAACAGATTTAACAGATTAAGCATGATGTTCTGCCGGGATCACTTTTACAGGAATGGTGTTGAGATCCCACTTCCAGCTTGCTGGAGTGGTGGCGACCGGGCGCATTTCAATGCAGTCAGTCGGGCAGGGAGCCACACACAGGTCGCAGCCCGTGCAGACGTCGCTGAGCACGGTATGCATGGCGCGCGTGGCGCCGACGATCGCATCCACCGGACACGCCTGAATGCACTTGGTGCAGCCGATACAGTTCTCTTCGTCGATCCACGCCACGGTGCGCACCGGCGTAAGGATTTCGGCACCGCCATCGAGTGGCTGCGGCTCAACGTTCAGCAGCTCCGCCAGCCTGAGCATGGTCTGCTCGCCACCCGGGGCGCACTTGTTAATCGCTTCCCCGTTGTTGCCGACAGCATCCGCATAGGGACGACATCCGGGGTAGCCGCACTGACCGCACTGGCTTTGTGGCAGTACGGCATCAATCTGTTCGACAATAGGGTCTTCTTCAACTTCAAAACGGCGCGAAGCGTAGCCGAGCAGGCCACCAAAAATCAGCCCCAGCGCGCTGAGTACAGCGATTGCTATCCAGATAGCGGTCATATCAGAATTTCACCAGACCGGTAAAGCCCATAAACGCCAGCGCCATCAGGCCAGCGGTGATCAGGGCGATAGAGTTACCTTTGAACGGTGCCGGCACGTTAGCCAGCACCAGACGTTCACGCATGCCGGCAAACAGCACCATCACCAGTGAAAAACCCAGCGAGGCGCTAAAGCCATAGAGCGCAGCCTGCAGAAACGTATGGTTGAGATTGACGCTCAGTAATGGCACACCCAGTACCGCACAGTTGGTGGTGATCAGCGGCAGGAAGATCCCCAGCAGCCGGTAGAGTGACGGACTGGTTTTCCGCACCACCATTTCTGTGAACTGCACCACTACGGCAATTACCAGGATGTAGGCCATCGTACGCAGATAAACCAGATCCAGCGGGATCAGAATCAGATGGTTAACCAGCCACGCGCACACCGAAGCGAGCGTGATAACAAACGTAGTGGCAAGCCCCATGCCAATGGCCGTTTCCAGTTTTTTTGACACGCCCATGAACGGGCAAAGGCCGAGGAATTTGACCAACACGAAGTTGTTCACCAGCACTGTGCCAACAAAGAGAAGCAAGTAATCGGTCATGGTTTAACCCGGGAAGCCTAAAGGCGTTTATTATCCGGAAATGAGAGCTACATCTCAACCTTTACCCCGGCGAGAGCAGCTCTGAGAGCACGCAGAATTAAATTCCTGACGAATAACGCATCATTACAGAGCGGTGAAGGTCTGTTTAACCCGTCGGGAGCGCTTAAAGTAGGGCACAAACAGGGCCGCGGCCAGCAGCGTCAGAAGCAGGGTCTGCAGCGCTTTGCCGTCTGCAACCGGCGTGAACGCAAAGGTTTTCAGCGCCAGCACGACGGTCATCAGCAGCCAGATGGTGTAGTGCCGTGGCAGGCGTCGCGAACGTCTGCAGAATATCCAGCATACCCAGATGCTGTAGAGCCAGACCGCAGCGGCCGTCAGCAGGGAGACCAGCCACTGTGATAACAGCAGATTAGCGTGTGAAAACAGCGTGGTACGTAGCTCGCTGTCAAACAGGGGGCGCAGATAAAGCGCGACAACCAGCGCGCTGGTTAGCATGGTCATAATCAGCCAGGCCAGCGGCAGTAACAGCCAGCCCCCAATGCGCGGTGAGTGAACAGATTCAGACATAATTAAACCACATAGCGCCACACTGATTTAGGCACGCAGCCCAGATCGTATAATCGGCCACCAGAGACCAGTTCAGCGCGGCGATGATCGGCAGCACGATACATATTGATGATGTCGTTATCATCAGTCAGCGAATAGTTGAGATGATCGTAGAGTTTTTCCAGACTCTCAAGATTATTCACTTTGCGAAATTTTAGCAGGTAATCCAGCGCAGTCATGATTGCCATTGAACAGAAAGAACGAAAGAAGGCTCAAGTATAGGGAGCGCGCTGCTGCTGTCTATATATCGGTGTTAAAAAAATTTAAAATTCAGACCAAGTGGAGTAATTACTTCATCAGCAGCGATTTTTTGAGTAATGTTTCGGGGTATAACAGCCAAACATCTATTTCACAGACACCTTATTTCCGATGCTGTGAGAAAATCTAACAGATGATAACGGCAACATTTATTGCATTTATTTTTCGCCGGTAATTAAGTCTTAAATGCAAAATAAAATAATTAAGCCAGCGTAGCCGCTGATAGAGTGTGCGGGTTATCACAAAATTGCTTATTGCTTTATGAACAACAGCATAACCATTCTTTACGCAGCGGTTGTAATCGCTTCCAGCCCGTTCAAATCTAACCAGTTCTGTTTATTACAGTTATTTGCCCCTTCGGATATTAAAACTCAGCTGTTTTATCCATAAACCTGCCGCGAGCTGATGATGCTATTTAGGCGTAACCCCTTTAAATCATTCTGTTTTGTGAGTTATGTCGCGCTAGTTTTACCTGAATTACGTCAGGCTTAATCTGCGTTTGTACCCCGACTACACACTCCCTTCAGAGGAATGAAAACTATGTGGAAACGTTTACTCCTGACCGCCATGGTAAGCGCCGCGCTCAGCACGCCGGTGCTGGCCGCTGATATGACAGTGGGATTCTCGCAGGTTGGTTCAGAATCGGGCTGGTGTGCTGCCGAGGTGATGCTGCCAACTTACTGATTTAGTGTATGATGGTGTTTTTGAGGTGCTCCCGTGGCTTCTGTTTCTATCAGCTGTCCCTCCTGTTCAGCTACTGACGGGGTGGTGCGTAACGGCAAAAGCACTGCCGGACATCAGCGCTATCTCTGCTCTCACTGCCGTAAAACATGGCAACTGCAGTTCACTTACACCGCTTCTCAACCCGGTACGCACCAGAAAATCATTGATATGGCCATGAATGGTGTTGGATGCCGGGCAACCGCCCGCATTATGGGCGTTGGCCTCAACACGATTTTACGTCACTTAAAAAACTCAGGCCGCAGTCGGTAACCTCGCGCATACAGCCGGGCAGTGATGTGATTGTCTGCGCTGAAATGGACGAACAGTGGGGCTACGTCGGTGCTAAATCACGTCAGCGCTGGCTGTTTTACGCGTATGACAGGATACGGAGGACGGTTGTGGCGCACGTCTTCGGTGAACGCACTCTGGCCACACTGGAGCGTCTTCTGAGCCTGCTGTCGGCCTTTGAGGTCGTGGTATGGATGACGGATGGCTGGCCGCTGTATGAATCCCGCCTGAAGGGAAAGCTGCACGTAATCAGCAAGCGTTACACTCAGCGAATTGAGCGGCATAACCTGAATCTGAGACAACATCTGGCAAGGCTGGGACGGAAGTCACTGTCGTTCTCAAAATCGGTGGAGCTGCATGACAAGGTCATCGGGCATTATCTGAACATAAAACACTATCAGTAAGTTGGAGTCATTACCTGCTGCCGAAACCAGCGTCGCAAAAAGCGAGGCTAAAAAGCGCGGCATTACGCTGAAAATTGCTGATGGTCAGCAGAAGCAGGAAAACCAGATTAAAGCAGTACGTTCGTTTATTGCTCAGGGGGTGGACGCCATCTTCATCGCGCCGGTGGTGCAGACCGGCTGGGAACCGGTACTTGAAGAAGCAAAAGATGCCAAAATTCCGGTTTTCCTGCTGGATCGCGCCATTGTTGTTAAGGACAAATCTCTCTATATGGCTGTGGTGACGGCGGACAACGTGCTGGAAGGCAAGCTGATTGGCGACTGGCTGGTGAAAACCGTGGGCGACAAGCAGTGTAACGTCGTAGAGCTGCAGGGAACGGTCGGCGCCAGTGTGGCCATCGATCGTAAAAAAGGGTTTGCCGAAGCGATAGCCGGACATAACAACATTAAGGTGATCCGTTCCCAGTCTGGTGACTTTACCCGCAGTAAAGGTAAAGAGGTGATGGAGAGCTTTATTAAAGCTGAAAATAACGGCAAAAACATCTGCATGGTCTATGCCCACAATGATGATATGGCAATCGGTGCCATTCAGGCGATAAAAGAAGCGGGCCTGAAGCCGGGCAAAGATATTCTGACTGGTTCAATCGATGGCGTACCGGATATCTATAAAGCGATGCTGGCCGGTGAGGCAAATGCCAACGTCGAGCTGACGCCGGATATGGCTGGCCCGGCGTTTGATGCGCTGGAGAAGTTTAAGAAAGATGGCACCATGCCGCCTAAAATCATTAAAACGGAGTCGAAGCTCTTCCTGCCGGCGGATGCCCAGACAGAACTCGATAAAAAGAAAAACATGGGTTACTGATCCCCGCAGCCGCCCTGCGGGGCGGCTCTGCTGACATCAGCGAGGTAGAGCCTGATGAGCACCATTGATGATACACCGCTGCTCACGCTGAGCGGCATCAGTAAAGGATTTCCGGTAATGACTCCAACTTACTGATAGTGTTTTATGTTCAGATAATGCCCGATGACCTTGTCATGCAGCTCCACCGATTTTGAGAACGACAGTGACTTCCGTCCCAGCCTTGCCAGATGTTGTCTCAGATTCAGGTTATGCCGCTCAATTCGCTGAGTGTAACGCTTGCTGATTACGTGCAGCTTTCCCTTCAGGCGGGATTCATACAGCGGCCAGCCATCCGTCATCCATACCACGACCTCAAAGGCCGACAGCAGGCTCAGAAGACGCTCCAGTGTGGCCAGAGTGCGTTCACCGAAGACGTGCGCCACAACCGTCCTCCGTATCCTGTCATACGCGTAAAACAGCCAGCGCTGACGTGATTTAGCACCGACGTAGCCCCACTGTTCGTCCATTTCAGCGCAGACAATCACATCACTGCCCGGCTGTATGCGCGAGGTTACCGACTGCGGCCTGAGTTTTTTAAGTGACGTAAAATCGTGTTGAGGCCAACGCCCATAATGCGGGCGGTTGCCCGGCATCCAACACCATTCATGGCCATATCAATGATTTTCTGGTGCGTACCGGGTTGAGAAGCGGTGTAAGTGAACTGCAGTTGCCATGTTTTACGGCAGTGAGAGCAGAGATAGCGCTGATGTCCGGCAGTGCTTTTGCCGTTACGCACCACCCCGTCAGTAGCTGAACAGGAGGGACAGCTGATAGAAACAGAAGCCACGGGAGCACCTCAAAAACACCATCATACACTAAATCAGTAAGTTGGCAGCATCACCGGATTTCCCGGCGTAAAAGCGCTGGATAATGTGTCATTCACTATCCGCAAAGGCGAGATTATGGCGCTGCTGGGTGAAAACGGCGCCGGCAAATCAACGCTGATTAAAGTGCTGACCGGCGTCTATTCACGCGATGCCGGTAGCATCACCCTTAACGGAGAAGCAATCACGCCCCACAGTACGGCGGATGCGCAGCGCGCCGGGATCGGTACGGTCTATCAGGAAGTTAACCTGCTGCCAAATATGTCGGTAGCAGATAACCTCTATATCGGCCGTGAGCCAAAGCGCTTTGGCATGGTCGATCGCCGGAAAATGAACCGTGATGCGGATACACTGATGCGCAATTACGGCTTTGCGCTGGATGTGACGCGCCCGCTCGGACATTACTCTGTCGCCATGCAGCAGATTATCGCTATCTGCCGCGCGGTCGATTTGTCGGCACAGATACTGATTCTGGATGAGCCTACGGCCAGTCTGGACGCCAGTGAAGTAGAGATGCTGTTTACGCTCATGGCGCAGCTGCGTGCCAGAGGCATGAGTCTGATCTTTGTAACCCACTTTCTTGACCAGGTCTACCGAATTACCGATCGCATTACCGTGTTGCGCAACGGTCAGTTTATCGCCACGCGTGATACCGCTTCGCTACCGCAGATAGAGCTGATTAAACTGATGCTGGGGCGCGAGCTGCTGGAGACCGCGCTGCAGCGACAGGGCAGCACCCTGCGCAGCGATCAGCCGGTAGTGGCGTTTGAAGATTATGGCAGGAAAGGCACTATTGAACCTTTCAGCCTGCAGGTCAGGCCGGGTGAGGTGGTTGGTCTGGCGGGTCTGCTCGGCTCAGGCCGTACTGAAACCGCAGAGGTGCTGTTTGGCATCCGGCGTGCCGATCGCGGCACCGCGCGTATTAAAGGCAAGCTGCAGACTATTCGCACGCCGGCACAGGCCTCCCGCCTCGGGATGGGATTCTGTCCTGAAGATCGCAAAACGGATGGCATTATTGGTGCGGCTTCCGTGCGCGAGAATATTATTCTGGCGCTGCAGGCGCAGCGCGGCTGGCTGCGTCCGATTAAGCGCCGCGAGCAGCAGGCCATTGCCGAACGTTTCATTAAAAGCCTCGGCATCCGTACGCCGCATGCCGACCAGCCGATTGAGTTGCTGTCAGGCGGCAATCAGCAGAAGGTGCTGCTGTCGCGCTGGCTGGTGACCAAACCGCAGTTTCTGATCCTGGATGAGCCAACGCGCGGCATCGATGTCGGTGCGCACGCTGAGATTATTCGTTTGATCGAGTCGCTCTGCGCGGATGGTCTGGCGCTGCTGGTCATCTCTTCTGAACTGGAAGAGCTGGTTGGCTACGCCGATCGCGTCCTGATTATGCGCGATCTGAAGCAGGTGGCTGAAATCCCACTCGAGCAGCTCTCCGTGGCGTCCATTGTGAACGCGATCGCCGAGGGAGGTGCACAACATGCCTGAATCGTCTATGACACAGTCAAAACCTGAAAGACGTAAGCTGAAGCTGCCTCCGGGTATGCCACAGCTTGTGGCACTGATTCTGGTGCTGCTGATTGACAGCCTGGTGGCGAATAACTTTTTTGCCATTCATATTCAGGATGGTCGTCTGTTTGGCAGCCCGATCGATATTCTGAACCGCGCCGCGCCGGTAGCGCTGCTCGCCGTGGGCATGACGCTGGTCATCGCTACCGGCGGGATCGATCTCTCTGTGGGCGCGGTAATGGCTATTGCGGGCGCAACCGCAGCCACGCTGACCGTTGCCGGACATAGCCTGGGCGTGATTGTGCTGGCAACGCTCGGCACCGGTCTGCTATGTGGTCTGTGGAATGGGGTGCTGGTGGCGCTGCTGAAAATCCAGCCGTTTGTGGCCACGCTTATTCTGATGGTAGCGGGGCGGGGCGTAGCGCAGCTGATTACGCAGGGGCAGATCGTGACGTTTAACAGCGAAAGCCTGGCGTGGTTTGGCAGCGGTTCGCTGCTCTGGTTGCCGGTGCCGGTGTGGATCACGCTGCTGGTGGCGCTGGCTGTCTGGCTGCTGACGCGCAAAACAGCGCTGGGCCTGTTTATCGAAGCGGTAGGTATCAACCTGCGCGCGGCGCGTAACGCAGGCGTTAACGGCTGGCTGGTGGTGATGTCGACCTATGTGATTAGCGGCTTATGTGCAGCGGTGGCCGGGCTGATTGTCGCGGCTGATATCCGGGGTGCTGACGCCAATAACGCCGGCCTGTGGCTGGAGCTGGATGCCATTCTGGCCGTGGTGATTGGCGGAGCCTCGCTGATGGGCGGTCGCTTTAATCTGGTGCTGTCGCTGATTGGCGCACTGATTATCCAGTCGATGAATACCGGGATCCTGTTGTCAGGGTTCCCGCCGGAACTGAACCAGGTGGTGAAAGCGGTGGTTGTGATGTGCGTGCTGCTGCTGCAGTCGCCGCGGTTTATCGCCATGCTGAAGGGGAGGCGTTCAAAATGATAAAGCGTCATTTGCCATTGATGATTACGCTGCTGGTGTTTGTGGCGGGGTATCTGTTCTGTCTGAGCCAGTTTCCGGGCTTCGCATCAACACGGGTTATCTGCAATATTCTGACGGATAACGCTTTTCTTGGCATTATCGCCGTAGGCATGACCTTTGTGATTTTGTCCGGCGGGATCGACCTCTCCGTTGGCGCGGTAATCGCCTTTACCGGCGTGTTTCTGGCCCGCATTATCGGTGATTTCCACCTTGATCCGCTGCTGGCGTTTGCCCTGATTCTTGCGCTGGGGGCGCTGTTTGGCGCCATGATGGGCTGGCTGATTGATGCGCTGAAGATCCCGGCGTTTATTATTACGCTGGCAGGGATGTTTTTTCTGCGCGGCTGCAGTTACCTGGTGTCAGAGAATTCTATTCCGATTGATCATCCTCTTTACGCCACGCTGTCAGGCCTGGCCTGGAAAATCCCCGGCGGCGGGCGGCTGAGCCTGCTGGCGGTAATTATGCTGGTGGTGGTCGCAGGAGGGATTATTCTGGCGCACCGTACCCGGTTCGGAAATCAGGTATACGCCATTGGCGGCAATCTTACCTCGGCGCAGCTGATGGGCGTTTCGACCCGAGCGACGACCATTAAGGTGTATATGCTCTCTACGACGCTGGCGACCCTGGCCGGTATTGTGTTCTCTATCTATACCTCCGCCGGATACGCGCTGGCCGGGCTTGGCGTAGAGCTGGATGCGATTGCTTCGGTAGTGATTGGCGGTACGCTGCTGTCCGGCGGCGTTGGCACCGTGCTCGGCACGCTGTTTGGGGTACTGATTCAGGGACTGATCCAGACGTGGATTAATTTCGACGGCACGCTAAGTTCGTGGTGGACCAAGATTGCTATCGGCATCCTGCTGTTTGCTTTTATTGCGCTGCAGCGCATGTTAACCGTAATGTGGGATCGCCAGCAAAACGCCCCGGTAAAACGCCTCACCCCGTAGGGGAAGCATTTAGCACCATTCTTCCTCGTAGGGGGCGCATTCAGTACCATTCTGCCTCGTAGGGGGCGCATTAATGCGCCCCTGGCCGAGATCGGCTCCCGGGCTATACGCCCCCTGGCCGACTACCACGGTCGGTAAAGCCCGGGGCGATCGCAAAGGAACCCGGCGTCCTGCCGATCGTCCGCGCCATCCCTGGCGCGGACGCTTTGCTCTTCGCCCCGGGCTTCACCGGCCTGCCAGCATTCTCGCTCGTTGCCAGAGCCCAATCTTCACACATCAGGTATCCGCTGCAACCAGGGCGGCATAAATGCCGCCCCTACAGCACAGCATCACCATTCTCCCCGTAGGGGGCGCATTCATGCGCCCCTGACCGAGATCGGCTCCCTGGCCATACGCATTCATGCGCCCCTGGCCGAGATCGGCTCCCTGGCCGGTTTAAACCGGGAATTTCAGGCATTAAAAAGCCGCGACGATGCGCGGCTTAGCGTTGGATCAGTAACCGGAATCAGCGGGCTAAACGGTAATAAACTTCGTTCCAGCGCAGCGCGTCCTTAAACGCAGGCAGGCGGGTTTCTTCATCGATCACCATCACTTCAATTCCGTTCAGTTCGCCGTAGAGATACATATCCTCCAGATCCAGCGCCTGACTGAATACCGTATGGTGCGCACCGCCGCCGAGGATCCACGCTTCTGACGCAGTTGCCAGCGACGGCTGAGCGCGCCACAGCGCGCGGGCAACCGGCAGCTTCGGCAGTGGTTCAGGCTGTTCAATCGCATCCACTACGTTAACCAGCAGGCGGAAACGATCGCCAAGATCAATTACGCTGGCATTGATCGCGCGCCCGGCAGGCGTTGAGAAAATCAGACGCGCCGGATCGGCCTTACCGCCAATTCCCAGGAACTGAACGTCAATCAGCGGCTTCTCCTCTTTGGCAATGGAAGGGCAGACCTCCAGCATGTGCGAACCCAGCACCAGATCGTTACCCGGAGAGAAGTGATAGGTGTAATCCTCCATAAAAGAGGTGCCGCCGGCACGTGCGCCCGCCTGCACTTTGAGAATGTGCAGCAGCGCTGCGGTTTTCCAGTCTCCTTCGCCGGCAAAGCCATAGCCCTGGCCCATCAGACGCTGCACCGCCAGTCCCGGCAGCTGCGTCATACCGTGCAGCGTCTGGAAGTTGGTCGTGAACGCTTTACATCCTTCATCCTCCAGGAAGCGCTTCAGGCCCAACTCAATGCGCGCTGCGTCCAGCACGTTCTGCCGCTTGTTGCCGTTAACGGCTGCCGCCTCGCTGAAAAGATACTGACTTTCATACTCATCGATCAGCGCGCTGACGTCACCGTCGCTGACGCCATTGATCACCTCAACCAGGTCACCCACGCCCCAGCCGTTAACGGCGTAGCCAAACTGGATCTGTGCGGCAACTTTATCGCCTTCGGTTACGGCTACTTCCCGCATATTATCGCCAAAGCGGGCAACCTTAAGCTGCTGGCTGGCCTGTTTTGCCAGCGCGGCGTTGATCCAGCGGCCGATACGCTGCTGGCTGGTGCGATCCTGCCAGTGGCCGGTGATGACGTTATGCTGCAATCCCATGCGGGCGCCGATGAAACCGAACTCGCGGCCGCCGTGTGCGGTCTGGTTCAGGTTCATAAAATCCATATCCATGCTGTCCCACGGGATCTCTGCATTGAACTGAGTATGGAACTGCAGCAGGGGCTTATTCAGAACGCTTAGTCCGCCGATCCACATTTTTGCCGGCGAAAACGTGTGCAGCCAGGTGATGATGCCGACGCACTGATTGTCGTGATTGGCTGCCCGGCAGAGCGCCAGCGCTTCATCCGGCGATTTAACCAGCGGCTGCAGCACCAGCGGCACCGGCAGCGTGCCAGCCTGATTAAGTCCTTCCATCACCTGACGGGCGTGCTCTTCCACCTGGCGCAACGTTTCCGCGCCGTAGAGGTGCTGTGTACCGATAACAAACCACACGTGCTGTGCGTTATGCTGTTCCATTAAACCACTCCTTTACTGTGCGGATAGGGTGCGCGGCGCGTACTGTGGTTCAGCTGCCTCACACCAGTTTTGATAACGTTGATAAAGCTGCTGATATGCCGCTACGCGCTGTGCGTCGGGCTGCAGCGTGACAGCAACCGGGCTGGCCATCACCTGCTGAGCGGCAGGTACGTCGGGATAGACTTCCGCCGCCACGGCCGCAAAAATTGCCGCGCCCAGCGCGCAGCACTCGTCTGAGGCGACAATATCCAGCGGACGGTTCATCACATCACAACACGCCTGCATAATGGCAGGGGACTTGCGGGCGATACCACCCAGCGTCAGGATGCTTTTTACCGGGATCGCCTGCTGCTCAAAACACTCCATAATGGCTCGTGCACCAAAAGCCGTGGCAGCGATCAGGCCGCCAAACAGCGCCGGCGCATCGGTGCCCAGGTTGAGATCGGTAATCACACCTTTCAGCCGCTGGTTTGCATCCGGGGTGCGGCGTCCGTTAAACCAGTCCAGCACCACCGGCAGATGATCGAGCTGCGGATTAGCGGCCCACGCTTCGGTGAGTTCGCGGATCAGATCCTGTTGCAGCGCAGCCAGCTGCGGCTGCAGTTCAGGGTGGCGCTGCGCAGCCTGCTGCAGAGGCCAGCCGAGCAGGCGGCTGAACCAGGCGTAGATATCGCCAAAAGCAGACTGCCCCGCTTCGCAGCCAATAGCGCCGGGAACAACGCTGCCGTCAACCTGGCCACAGATGCCCCGGATAGCGCGATCGCCGACGGTTTCGCTGTCTGCAATCAGAATGTCACAGGTCGATGTACCGATGACTTTAACCAGCGTGTAGGGCTGAGCACCGGCACCAACCGCACCCATATGGCAGTCAAAGGCGCCGCCAGAGATGACCACCTGTTTAGATAACCCAAGACGGGCAGCCCATTCAGCGCTCAGCGTGCCCACCGGCAGGTCCGCGGTCCAGGTATCGGTAAACAGCGGCGAGTCGAGCTGTTCTGTCAGTATCGGATCAAGCGCGTTGAGAAAGGCCACGTCCGGCAGGCCCTGCCACTCCGGATGCCAGAGCGATTTATGCCCGGCGGCGCAGCGTCCGCGGCGCAGCTTATCGGGGGCAGTCGTACCGCTGAGCAGAGCCGGCACCCAGTCGCAGAGTTCAACCCAGGAGACCGCAGCTTCCCGCACGGCAGCATCCTCCCGCGAGACGTGTAAGATTTTGGCCCAGAACCATTCGGATGAGTAAATGCCGCCGATATAGCGGGTGTAGTCGGTAAAGCGTCCGCTGTAACAGAGACGGGTGATCTCTTCAGCTTCCTCAATCGCGGTGTGATCTTTCCACAGCACAAACATGGCGTTGGGATTCGCCGCAAATTCCGGACGCAGCGCCAGTACATTGCCGTTGCGATCGACAGGGGCCGGTGTTGATCCGGTTGTATCCACGCCGATCCCGGCAACCGCGGCGCGCTGCGCGGGCGTTAATGCCTGAATCACGCTGACCAGCGCCTGCTCCAGCGCATCGATATAGTCCTGCGGATGATGACGAAACCGGTTGGCGTGCGCGTCGCAGAACTGGCCCTGCGCCCAGCGCGGATAGTTGACCACCGCTTTTTCCAGCTCTTTGCCGCTGTGGCAGTCAACCGCCAGCGCACGCACTGAGTCACTGCCAAAATCCAGCCCAATTGTTATGGCGCCAGCACCCATCGGGATTCTCCTGTGTGAGTTGTCTGGGTTCTATCCTGCGAGGCAATGCCATAAGCCGTTAGTCATCAGCGGCTGAGAATATGTACTTTTCTGTCATCGGACAGGTTGTGTGATCGGCCGCAAAAGTCAGGCACCGGTTAATTTTGCTGAATATATGGATATTTTTGCCTTCGTTTTGCTATGTGATACCGCTCTACATTTTGCGCCGCGTTTCTCGCTACAACTAGCCCAGCGTTTGCACAGCCTTTCAGCAACTCTTGAGCTAACGCGCTGATTTTGCGCTGTACCCAAAAGCAGAATTCAGATGGTAGCGTTTACATAAAAACGTTAATAACAGCGATAAAACACCATTGTGCCGGAGAGCATCATGCATAAATTCACTAAAGCGCTGGCGGCCGTCAGCCTCGCCGCGGTTATGTCACATTCCGCTATCGCCGAGACGATGAAGCTCGGTTTTCTCGTTAAACAGCCAGAGGAGCCGTGGTTCCAGACCGAATGGAAATTTGCCGACAAAGCGGGCAAAGATCTGGGTTTTGAGGTGATTAAAATTGCTGTACCGGATGGTGAAAAAACGCTTAACGCCATCGACAGCCTGGCGGCCAGCGGCGCAAAAGGTTTTGTCATCTGCACCCCCGATCCCAAACTCGGTTCGGCCATTATGGCAAAGGCGCGCAGCTACGATTTGAAAGTGATCGCGGTAGATGACCAGTTTGTCACAGCGAAAGGCAAGCCAATGGAGACTGTTCCGCTGGTGATGATGGCGGCCACGAAGATCGGCGAACGCCAGGGTCAGGAACTCTATAAAGAGATGCAGAAGCGCGGCTGGGACGTGAAAGTGACCGCGGTGATGGCGATCACTGCTAACGAGCTGGATACGGCGCGTCGTCGTACCGGCGGCTCTATGGCGGCCATTAAAGCAGCAGGCTTCCCTGAGAAGCAGATTTATCAGGTTCCTACCAAATCCAACGATATCCCCGGCGCGTTTGATGCCGGTAACTCCCTGCTGGTGCAGCACCCGGAAGTCAAACACTGGCTGATTGTCGGTATGAACGATAACACCGTGCTGGGCGGCGTGCGCGCCACAGAAGGTCAGGGCTTTAAAGCAGCAGATGTGATTGGTATCGGCATCAACGGCGTGGATGCGATCAGCGAACTCTCTAAAGGCTCTGCGACCGGTTTCTATGGTTCGCTGCTGCCCAGCCCGGACGTTCACGGTTATAAGAGCAGCCAGATGCTCTACAACTGGGTCACTAAAGGCGAAGAGCCCGCCAGATTTACTGAGGTGACAGATGTGGTGCTGATCACCCGCGATAACTTCAAAACCGAACTGGCGAAGAAAGGATTGATGTAACGCACAGGGTGCGCATTTATGCGCACCTGAAATCCGACAGGCACTATCAGGAGTATCCATGGAGACCGATCAGGCATTTCTCTCTTTTCATGGCATCAGCAAAACCTTTCCTGGCGTAAAAGCCCTGCAGGATATCGGTTTTGAGTGCCGCGCCGGTGAGGTGCACGCGCTGATGGGCGAAAACGGCGCGGGAAAATCGACGCTGCTGAAAATTCTCAGCGGCAGCTACCAGCCCACGAGCGGTGAAATCCGCATCAAAGGCGAGGCGAAGCGCTTCAGTAATACGGTTGAGGCGCTGGATGCCGGCGTGGCCATTATCTACCAGGAGCTACACCTGGTGCCGGAAATGAGCGTGGCAGAGAATATCTATCTCGGCCAGCTGCCGCATAAACGCGGCCTGGTAAACCGCAAGCTGCTGCGCTACGAAGCGGGCCTGCAGCTGAAAAATCTCGGGATGGATATCGATCCCGGCATGCCGCTGAAATATCTGTCGCTGGGGCAGTGGCAGATGGTGGAGATCGCCAAGGCGCTGGCGCGCAACGCCCGCATTATCGCCTTTGATGAGCCGACCAGCTCACTCTCAGCCCGTGAAATTGAGCATCTGTTTCGCGTTATCCGTCAGCTGCGCGCTGAAGGACGGGTGGTGCTTTATGTATCGCACCGCATGGAGGAGATTTTTGCCCTGAGCGATGCGATTACCGTGTTTAAAGATGGCCGCTATGTGCGCACCTTTACGGATATGCCCAATACCCATCATGACGATCTGGTCGAGGCGATGGTCGGGCGCAACCTGGGTGACATCTATGGCTATGCGCCCCGCGAGCTGGGCGCCGTGCGTCTTCAGCTCGACCAGGTCGAGGCGAAAGGGGTGCGCATGCCCATCTCGTTCAGCGTGCGCGCCGGAGAAATTGTAGGACTGTTTGGTCTGGTGGGCGCCGGACGCAGCGAGCTGATGAAAGGGCTGTTTGGCGCCACGCAGCTGCGTAGCGGCACGGTTTCACTTGATGGCAGGCCGCTCGCGATCCGTCAGCCGATCGACGCCATCCGGGCGGGCATTATGCTCTGTCCCGAAGATCGTAAAGCGGAAGGCATCATTCCGGTGCACTCCGTGCGGGAGAACATCAATATCAGCGCGCGGCGGCATAACCTCACGGCGGGTTGCCTGATCAGGCCCGGCTGGGAGGCGAAAAATGCAGAAAGCCACATCCGTTCGCTCAATATCAAAACGCCTGGCCCGCACCAGCTGATCATGAATCTCTCCGGTGGCAACCAGCAAAAGGCCATTCTGGGCCGCTGGCTCTCAGAAGAGATGAACGTGATCATGCTGGATGAGCCGACGCGCGGTATTGACGTTGGCGCAAAACATGAGATCTACAACCTGATTTATCAACTGGCAGGCAAAGGGATTGCGGTGCTGTTTGCATCGAGCGATCTGCCCGAAGTCATGGGCCTCGCCGACCGCATTATTGTCATGCGCGAAGGTGAAATTGCCGGAGAACTGACGCACGACACGGCAACCGAACAGCTGACGCTCAGTCTGGCGATGCCGAAAACCCCTCAAACGGCCGCCGTGGCCTGATGTACAGGAGAGCAACAATGGCTTCATCTACCACTTCCAACACGCCACCGGTGCAGCGCAGCGGCCTGCAGCTGGGGCGTATCTGGGATAATTTCGGCATGCTGGTGGTTTTTGCACTGCTGTTTATTGTCTGCGCCATTTTTGTGCCGAACTTCGGCACCTTTATCAATATGAAAGGGCTGGGCCTGGCGATGTCGATGTCCGGCATGGTGGCCTGCGGCATGCTGTTTTGCCTGGCATCGGGCGACTTTGATCTCTCCATCGCCTCGGTTATCGCCTGCGCCGGCGTAGTGACGGCGGTGGTGATCAACATGACCGAAAGCCTGTGGATTGGCGTGGCTGCCGGGCTGCTGCTTGGCATGGCAACCGGTTTTGTTAACGGATTTGTTATCGCCCGGCTGAAAATTAATGCCCTGATCACCACGCTGGCAACGATGCAGATTGTGCGCGGCCTGGCCTATATCTTCTCTGACGGTAAAGCGGTAGGGATTGAAGATGAGCGCTTTTTTGCGCTGGGCTATGCCAACTGGCTCGGCGTGCCGGCGCCTATCTGGCTCACGATTGCCACCATGATCGCGTTTGGCTTCCTGCTGAATAAAACCACCTTTGGCCGCAACACGCTGGCGATTGGCGGCAATGAAGAAGCCGCCCGGCTGGCTGGCGTGCCGGTGGTGCGGACCCGCATCATTATCTTTATCCTTTCCGGGCTGGTTTCAGCGGCGGCGGGCATTATTCTGGCCTCGCGCATGACCAGCGGTCAGCCCATGACCTCGCTGGGCTATGAGCTGATTGTGATCTCTGCCTGCGTGCTGGGCGGCGTCTCGCTGAAAGGCGGCATCGGTAAAATTTCATATGTGGTGGCGGGGGTTCTGATCCTGGGTACCGTAGAGAATGCGATGAATTTACTGAATATCTCGCCATTCTCACAGTATGTCGTGCGTGGTCTGATACTGTTAGCCGCAGTGATTTTCGATCGCTACAAACAGAAAAACAGAGCCGTTTGATTCCGTCGGCGCAACGGGTGTTGCGCCGCGCGTCATGCAGAGAGTGAGGGCACTATGTACCATCGCGAACCCCCCAGTGAACAACAGAACCCCCTGCTGCCGGGCTATCCGTTTAACGCCTGGCTGGTCGCGGGACTCACGCCGATTAACGCGCAGGAGCCGCTCGATTTTTTTATCGACCGCCCGCTGGGGATGAAGGGCTATATTCTTAACCTCACCATTCGCGGTAAAGGCCGGGTTTTTGACGGCGAATCCGCCTTTGACTGTGAGCCGGGCGATCTGCTGCTGTTTCAGCCGAAAACACCCCATTATTATGGACGGTCGCCCGACAGCCCGTGCTGGCACCATCGCTGGGTCTATTTCCGGCCGCGCGCCTACTGGATTGACTGGCTGGAGTGGCAGGAGCAGAAGCAGGGCGTGGGCCGGCTGCGCCTGACTGAAGCGTTATGCGGCGAGTTTGATCGCCTGTTTGCCAGTATTGAGCAGACCCACAATTCCGGTCGCCGCTTTGCTGAAGAGCTGGCCATGAACCTGCTGGAGCGTCTGCTGCTGCGCGCGGTGGAAGAGGATCCGCGCAGCCATCAGCAGATTCGCGATCCGCGCGTAATTGAAGCCTGCCAGTACGTGACCAACCATCTTGCCAGCGAAGTCAAAATTGAGGAGGTGGCACGGCATGTCTGTTTATCTCCTTCGCGGCTGGCGCATCTGTTTCGCGAACAGATGGGCATTAATCTGCTGCGCTGGCGAGAAGACCAGCGGGTGATCCGCGCCAAGCTGCTGCTGCAGACCACGCAGGAGCCTATCGCCTCCGTGGGGCGGGAAGTGGGCTATGACGATCAGCTCTACTTTTCACGCGTGTTTCGCAAACGCACAGGCGTCAGCCCGAGTGATTTTCGCCGCCGCAGCCAGGATGCGCACGACGCGCTTGAAGCACAGCAGAACTGGCCGGAACCCGGCCGGGCGATCTCTTTCAGCTGATTCCGCCTTGTTCTCACCGGCTGATTCGTCTTAAATCAGTCGGGTATATGACAAAAGGAGTGAGAATGAGCGATAAACTACGTGTCGGCCTGATAGGCTATGGCTTTGCCAGTAAAACCTTTCATGCCCCTTTAATCGCCGGAACAGCTGAAATGGAACTGGCAGCGATCTCCAGCAGCGATGCCGGTAAAGTGCACGCTGACTGGCCCTCTGTACAGGTCGTTGCCGATCCGCAGGCGCTGCTGGACGATCCCACCCTGCAGCTGATTATGATCCCCACCCCCAATGACACCCACTTTCCGCTGGCCAAAGCGGCCCTGAATGCCGGCAAGCATGTGGTCGTCGACAAGCCTTTTACCGTCACGCTCTCGCAGGCGCGTGAGCTTGATCAGCTGGCAAAATCGAAAGGGCTGCTGCTGTCGGTCTTCCATAACCGCCGCTGGGACAGCGATTTTCTGACGCTAAAAACGCTGCTCGGCGAGGGCACGCTGGGCGAGGTACGCTATCTGGAGTCGCATTTTGACCGCTTCCGCCCGGAAGTGCGCCAGCGCTGGCGCGAAATGAAAGGACCGGGCAGCGGTATCTGGTTTGACCTCGGCCCGCACGTGCTGGATCAGGCGCTGCAGCTGTTTGGCATGCCGGTGGCGATCAACGTGGACATGGCAGAGCTGCGCCCTGGCGCGCAAACCACTGACTACTTTCATGCGGTGCTGACCTATCCGACGCGTCGCGTGGTGCTACACGCCAGCATGCTGGTGGCAGCAGAGTCACCGCGCTTTGTGGTACACGGCACGCGTGGCAGCTACGTAAAGTATGGCCTCGATCCGCAGGAGGATCGTCTGAAATCGGGTGCCAGACCGCCGCAGCAGGAGTGGGGCTACGACATGCGCAACGGCACGCTGACGCTGGCAGAAGGCGATATGCTGGTGGAGCAGGAGCTGCTGACGCAGCCGGGTAACTATCCGGCCTACTATGCGGCAATCCGCGATGCGATAGCCGGCACGGGGCAGAACCCGGTGCGGGCTGAAGAGGCGATACAGGTCATGGAGCTGATTGAGCTGGGTCTGCAGTCTGCAGAGAAGCGTCAGACGATGTCACCACGCTGATGTTGCGCGCCGCCCAGCGGCGGCGCGTGTTCAGCCTTAGCCCGCTACGCGCTGGCGCAGCGCCGTTTTCTCCGCTTCGCTCAGAAACGCAATCGCCACGCCATTCTCCTGCGCCTGGCGGATCTCTGCCGCAGAGAGGCCGGCTGCAGGGGCCGCCACCTCATATTCATGCGCCAGCTCCACGCCCTGAACCGCCGGATCGTCAGTATTCAGCGTGGCCAGAATGCCATGCTGCAGAAACGCTTTCAGCGGGTGTTTCTCCAGCGAGGAGACGGTGCTGGTCTGAATGTTTGAGGTCAGGCAGGATTCGATGCCGATGCGCTGCTCAGCCAGGAAATCCATCAGCGCACGATCCTCTATCGCTTTAACGCCGTGACCGATACGCTCCGCGCCCAGTTCACGAATCGCCTGCCAGATACTCTCCGGACCCGCCGCTTCGCCGGCGTGTACGGTAATACGGAAGCCAGCGTCACGCGCCCGGTTGAAGTGGCTCAGGAACTCACTGCCGGGGAAGCCCAGCTCATCGCCGGCCAGATCCACGGCGGTGATACCGTCGCGATGGGCCAGTAATCCTTCCAGCTCGCGCAGGCACGCCTCTTCGCCAAAGGTGCGGCTCATAATGCCAATCAGATTAACATCCACACCGTACTGCTTCACGCCTGCGCGTACGCCGTCAATCACCGCTTCTGTCACGCCCGCCACCGGCAGGTTATGGGTCATCGCCATATAGCCCGGCGAGAAGCGCAGTTCTGCATAGTGAATACCGGCACGCGCCGCATCTTCGACATTTTCCAGCGCAATGCGGCGGCAGGCGTCAAGATCGCCCAGCACTTTGACGCCCCAGTCGAGCTTTTGCAGAAAACTCACCAGATCGGGCTCGTTCGCGGTGACCTGCACGTGGGGACGCAGCGCGTCAAGAGAGCTGGCGGGCAGAGAGAGATTAAACTGGCGGCCGAGATCGAGAATAGTTTGGGCGCGGATATTGCCATCAAGGTGGCGGTGAATATCGGTAAGAGGAAGCTGCTGGTCGATCATGGCGCACTCGCTTGTCAGGAATAAAGTGCAGAGCATTATAAAAATATCTTGCGCAACTGCGCCAGCGATTTGCGCAAAGCAGGGTGCAGATGGTGAATATTAAAGCGGTAAAGCGCCGCTTCTTCCCGCAGGATGAAGCGGCGCACAGTGCCGGTTACTGCGGCATGCCTTCACTGGTTGGCATACCCAGCATATAGCGGGAGAGGAACTGCTCCAGTGACATCTTGTCGCCGTTCATCGTTACCTGCCCGTTTGCATACTGCAGGCTGGTCACAATGTTATTATCCTGCTGCTGCGTCAGACGGAACATCTGGCCCATCGCAGCCACGCCTTTGACCTGCTGATCCGCCAGCTTCTGCGCATCATCGCCCTGATATCCTTCGGCCAGGCCGACATGACGCATCGCTTCTGTCGCCATCGGCATATTGATATTCAGTTTGCCATCCAGCGTTTTCAGCATGCGATCTACCGCGGCACCCAGGCTCTGCGCCTCGCCGCTGACGGCGGCCGGATCGTTGAAGCCGATATTCAGGTTGAACGTGCTCTCACCCTTATCATTTTTCCAGCTCAGCGGGGCAATGCTGACCGCCGGCGCACCTTTCAGCAGCAGCGGCAGATTGTTACGCAGAATGGTCTGCACGCTGGCCTGATAGCGAATCGGATCGTCGGCAACACCCGGCTGGCGCAGCAGATCCTGCATCTGCGCGTTGTAGGTGTCGGAGAAGGTTTTCACCGCCTGGGCATCAAACTGCGAAAACTTCATCGCCAGACGCGCTTCACCAAACGGCTGCTGCTGCAGGTTGATATCGCCCACTTTATAATCGATAGTGCCGCCAATCTTGCCCTCTTTATTATCAAAAGAGGATTTGCCGTCAATTTTCTGCAGCGTCATTCCCTGCTGGCCGTTGATGCTGGCTTCCAGTTTATCCAGCGTGATGGTCTGATCGCCCACGCGCACGCCTTCCGGACTCAGGTGAGTATCACCGCCCAGCGCCAGACCGTTAAGCGTAAACAGCACCGGCTGCTCCAGCTGGTTTTTACTGGTGACGGCGATGCTGGAGAACTCACCTTTCAGACTGACTTTATCGCCTTTGCTGTCGGCGCTGACGTCGAGCTTGCCGCCGTTGGTGGCCAGCCGGTCACCGGTCTGCGCGTTGCTGTAATCCACCGGCAGCAGCGTCAGTGCAGTGTCGGTAGCCCCGCTGTAGCCAATGCGCGTATCGGCGGCAACCAGTGATTTACTGTCGGTCAGCGCGAACAGCTTTTTCACCGCATCGGTATTGGCAAGCTCGGAATGCACCGAGGCCATCGCGGGCAGAATATTACCGCGCTTCAGTTGCGCAAACGGGAAAGGACCGTGATCGATGGTCTCATTCAGCACAATGGTCTGGCCCGGCTTAAGCAGCGGATTATCCACCGTTTGGGAGCTCGCCTGCACAACCAGTTTCGTGCTGCTGCTGAACAGGCCGCGCTGATAGTCCTGATAGCTCAGCGTCAGGCGGCTGTTGGGGGACCAGGCGTTAATCTGGCTGTTGGCCTGTTGCAGCATCTCATCCTTGTGGCTCTCAATCTGCTTGCCGGTAAACCACGCTGCGCCGGTCCAAACCACACCGAGCGCGACAATCACACCTGCTGCAACCTGAGTCTTTTTCATCGCTGAGTCATCCTTATCCTTGCGTCCGCGTCCCGTCGGGGTGACGCGCCGGGTGAAGAAAAACGCCCGCAGGCGTTTAAAGTAATAGTCTGAAAGAATAGCAGTTAACGCGCGCAGCGTCAGCCGTCTGCAGTAAGCATACTGAAGACGCGCGCCAGGCGTCCGCTGCCTGAGGCCGCAACCGGGGGCTCGCTGGCGGCGACAAAACAGGATTCGCCTGGCTGCAGGACAAGCTGGCTATCCGCGCTGGCGAGCCGCGCTTCTCCCTCAATACAGAACAGCAGGGCGGCGCTGGCCGGTGCCAGCGGCTGCGCTACGGCAGAAAGCAGGTGGATGGCAAAGGAAAAATCATTAACCGGCACCGGGAAACAGAGCGCCTGCGCATCGCGCTCAGGCTGCAGCCGCAGCGTATCGGCGGCGCAGGGGGTAAAGTTCAGGTTAGCCAGCAGCTCCGGCATATCGATAAATTTTGGCGTCAGGCCGGCGCGCAGCACATTATCTGAGTTAGCCATGACCTCGAGTGCAGTGCCCTGCAGGTAAGCGTGCGGCGTGCCGGCAGAGAGAAACATCGCTTCGCCGGGCTGCAGCAGCAGCAGGTTAAGCAGCAGTGGTGCAAACAGGCCGTTATCATCCGGGTAATCAGCCGCCAGCTGCCGCACAGTCAGCCACGGCTCCTCATCGTGTGCCGCAGCCGCTGAACAGAGGATCGCCAGCGCGCGCCTTTTTTCATCCCCCTGCAGCGAGAACAGCGTGGCAAACAGGCGGGCAAGGGCGTCCGGGCTGGCCTGCTCAATAAAGTGCCCGATTTGCGGATGGGCGCCCGCTACCGCGCTCAGCAGCGATACCATTTCGGGCCGCTCGCGGAAGCCGTTCAGCGCCTGAAAAGGGGTCAGCGCATAGAGCAGTTCCGGTTTATGGCTGGCATCTTTATAGCTGCGCTGCGGCGCATCCACCGCAATGCCGGCTGCATTTTCACGGGCAAAACCGGCGGCAGCTGCGCGCTTATCGGGATGCGCCTGCACCGAGAGCGCTTTCGCCGCGCAGAGCACTTTGAACAGAAACGGCAGTTCACCGAACCGGTCGGCAACGGCGCTTCCCAGCATGGCGACCGGATCGCGCGCAATGAAATCGCGCAGCGAGGCGTGCCGGCCGTCAACAATCAGCGTGGACGGGCTTTTCGGATGCGCGCCCATCCACAGCTCTGCCAGCGGCCGGCCCTGCGGATCGGCAATACCATAAAGTTCCGTTAACGCCGTTGTGCTGCCCCAGTCGTAGTACTGCAGTGAGTTGTTCAATTTATGCATGTTGCGCCCTCAGCTGAACAGTTATTGCCCAGTAAAGCAGAAAATTTCAGCAATTAGCGCGACCTGTGTGCAGGAAACGCGATGTGCCCGCATACTGTTTTATTGATTCGGATAACAATCCGGCCTGAAGCGGGGCGGTAAGAGGCCGCGCCCGGGGATTGCTTTCACTACTGAGAAAGGAGAAGAGGGCTATGGCAGCCAGTCGCACTGAAAAAGATTCAATGGGTCCTGTTGATGTGCCGGCAGATAAACTCTGGGGCGCACAGACGCAACGCTCGCTGGAGCATTTTCGTATCTCAACCGAGAAAATGCCGGTTGAGCTGGTCCGCGCGCTGGCGCAGACCAAGCGGGCAGCGGCAGAGGTTAACCGCGATCTGCAGCTGCTGCCGGACGATCGCGCGACAGCAATTATCCGCGCGGCGGATGAAGTGCTGGCAAACCAGCACGCCGATCAGTTTCCGCTGGCGATCTGGCAGACCGGCTCCGGCACGCAGACCAATATGAATATGAATGAAGTCCTGGCTAACCGCGCGAGCGAGATCCTCGGCGGCGAGCGCGGTATGGCGCGGCTGGTGCACCCTAATGATGATGTCAATAAAAGCCAGAGCTCTAACGACGTTTTTCCTACCGCTATGCACGTGGCGGCCGTTACGGCACTGCGCGAGCAGCTCATTCCGCAGCTGGAGGTGCTGAAAACCACGCTGGCCGGTAAAGCGGATGCATTCAGTGATATTGTGAAAATTGGCCGTACGCACCTGCAGGATGCCACGCCGCTGACGCTGGGACAGGAGATCACAGGCTGGGTGGCGATGCTGGAGCATAATCTGAAGCACGTTGAAAACAGCATTCCCCATCTGACCGAGCTGGCGCTGGGCGGCACCGCCGTAGGCACCGGCCTGAATACGCATCCTGAATATGCCGTCCGCGTGGCGCAGGCGCTGGCCGCGCTGACCGGTCAGCCGTTCATCACCGCACCCAATAAATTTGAAGCGCTGGCGACCTGCGATGCGCTGGTGCACGCGCACGGCGCGCTGAAAGGTCTGGCGGCGTCGCTAATGAAAATTGCCAACGACGTCCGCTGGCTCTCATCCGGCCCGCGCTGCGGCATCGGCGAAATCAGTATCCCGGAAAATGAGCCGGGCAGCTCCATTATGCCGGGCAAAGTCAATCCGACCCAGTGCGAGGCGATGACCATGCTCTGCTGTCAGGTGCTGGGTAACGACGTAGCGATCAATATGGGCGGCGCGTCCGGCAACTTTGAGCTGAACGTATTCCGTCCTATGGTCATCCATAACTTCCTGCAGTCGGTGCGGCTGCTGGCCGACGGCATGGACAGCTTTAATCATCACTGTGCAACCGGTATTGAACCGGTGCGGGAGCGTATCGATCAGCTGCTGAATGAGTCGCTGATGCTGGTGACCGCGCTGAACACGCACATTGGCTATGATAAAGCAGCCGAAATTGCCAAAAAGGCCCATAAAGAGGGGCTGACGCTTAAAGCAGCCGCGCTGCAGCTCGGTTATCTCGATGAGGCGCAGTTTGATGCCTGGGTGCGCCCGGAAGAGATGGTTGGCAGCATGAAAGCGTAATCCTGCAGGTGGCGGCCGCTTCATCAGGCGAGGCGGTCGCTCCAGAGGTGCAGGCGCGGGATGATCAGATGCAGCGGCTGCGCCAGCGGCTTATAGCGGTGGGCGATATTCTCTGCATCATAATCCAGCAGTTCGCCCAGCACCGGCACCTGGGTTTTATCACGACACAGCACCAGCAGCGGAGAGGGGCAGGCCAGCTGCGTCTGTTTCTTTTCACTGGCGCGCCAGACGCGGGCAATAGGCTGCACTTTAACCGGCCGCTTGATTTTCAGCTTTGCGCCTGCGGGCAGCGATCGCACCAGTTCCAGCTCCAGCTGCACTTTTTCTGCCCACTGCTCACGCGTCCAGGGAGCCTGAGCGCGATTCGCTTTCAGGCTGCGTTCCAGCTGCTCAATAACGGCTTCCCGCGTCAGATTTTTAATAATGTTTTTGTTCGCCCAGCCAAAGCGCAGCGTATCCGGCGCATTGAGCAGGGGCACGCTGCGATAGGCGTTCAGCGTAATCAGCCCGCGCAGATGCTGATGCACAAATTCAAAGCGGGCCTCGCTCGGCAAGCCGGACTCTACGGTGATGAGCTGCTCCAGCCGCTGTTTAAGCGCGTTGATTTCGCTGACCTGCTGCGTGATCTGCTCAGCGGCCTGCTCGTCCGCCTCAATACAGATTGCTCCCGGCAGCCGCACGGCCGCTTTGGTACTGATCTTTTCTGACTGATGCTGCATAAACAGCCGGCAGTAGTGGGTGAGGGCCATCTCACGCGCGCTTTTGCCCAGATGCTGCGTCACCGCTATTTTGTCAATCTCATCATGTTCGTGCCCTTTTTCAATTGCCGGCAGGCTGAACACGCGCGCCACCAGCAGCGGCTGCTGCTCAATGCTGGTGCGCAGCGCACCAAGGCGCTGTTCCAGCGTGTTAACGCACTCATGTAAATCAGCGACTAAATCGTAGCGAGCCATAATCTTCTCCTTTGTTACAACATACTTAATGTACCTGTGCCTGCGCCGCTGACAAGCTTCCAGTTTAGTTACAACAAACTTTTAAAATTTAAGTTTTACCAGAATCAGCCCCGGAGACCAATAATGGCCTGACAAGAAGAAGGTTCAGCCTGCAGAATATCCATGATATAACAATGCTTTATCTGATACGGAAAGCGCCCGTGCACTATCATTCAAAACCCGCGATACCCGCCATTATTACGCTGGGTGCGGTTCAGATCCTTTCCTGGGGCGGGTCGTTCTACCTGATGGCGGTGATGGCAGCGCCGATTATCGCTGAAACCGGCTGGGCTCAGCAGTGGGTTTATGGGGCGCTGTCGCTCGGCATCCTGGTCTCCGGCTTGCTGGCGCCACTCAGCGGACGACTGATTGCCCGTGGTTACGGGCCGCTGATACTGGCAGGCGGCGGTGTGGTAATGGCGTCAGGGCTGGTGGTGATGGGGATGAGCTACCAGCCTGGCTGGTTTTTTGCCGCCTGGCTGCTGATTGGCACAGGAATGGCAATGAGCCTTTACGATGCGCTGTTTGCAACGCTCGGCACGCTCTATGGCGGACAGGCGCGCAGCACTATCACCGGCGTGACGCTGATTTCGGGCTTATGCACCACGCTGGTCTGGCCGGGAACGGCATGGCTGATTGCGCTCGCCGGCTGGCGTGATGCCTGTTTCATCATTGCTGCGCTGCTTACTCTGCTGGTCTTTCCCGCCTACCGCTATGCGCTGCCGGCGCCGGTCACGCAAACCGGGAGCAGGGGAGGCCGGACCGGCGCGATCTCTGACACTCTGCAGAGCGCGCTCTCGCCGCGACTTTTCTGGCTGCTGTGCGCCATTTTTACCCTCGCTTCGGTTATTATGACCGCCATCTCGGTTCAGCTTATTACGCTGCTTCAGTCCGGGGGCTATTCGCTGAGCGCAGCGCTGGCGCTGAGTGCCGTTCTCGGTCCCTGTCAGATTGGATCGCGGCTTCTGGATGTAATGTTTAAACGTAGTCATCCCATATGGACCGCGCTGTTCTCTGTGGGACTGGTGGCAGCAGGGCTGCTGCTGCTGGCGCTGTTTCCGGCAATGGCGCTGATCGCTATGGTGCTCTATGGCGCAGGAAACGGTTTGCGGGCCATCGTGCGCGGTACGCTGCCGCTGGCCGTTGTCAGACCGGAACAGTATGCCGTTATCACCGGTCGTATGGCGCGCCCGGCGCTGATCGGACAGGCGCTGACGCCACTGGCGGGGGGCTGGCTGGCGGCGCATGCCGGCGCTGACGTGACTCTCTGGGTACTGTGTGGGCTGGCGGGTATAAACGTTGTGCTGGTGGCGCTGCTTAAGCAGCAGTTACCGGCGCAGGCGTCGTCCGTGCAAAACTAAGCAGCTTGTGCGCTAACCGGGCCGCAGATGGGGAATCCGTGCCCTGTGCGGTTGGGGTTGCTTCTAAAAAGCAACAGTGTTTGTTATATTTATTGCTCATTGTTCACTCATTGACGCGCTATAAAAACAAAAAGATAAGCCGCAACTCAGGATATTGAAATGTTAGATTATCGCTTCCCGACAGCTCTGCAGATGGTTTTAAGCGTCGCGATGGCGGAGCAACTGGGAAAACGCTCGACCAGCGCTATTCTGGCGTATGGTCTGGAGGCGAATCCCAGCTTTATTCGTAAGCTGATGGTTCCGCTGACGCGCGACGGCATTATTGTTTCGACGCTGGGTCGCACCGGCTCCATTCACCTGGGCCGGCCCGCAGCAGAGATCACGCTACGCGATATCTATACGTCAGTCATTGAAGACAAAAAACTGTGGGCGTCGCGGCCGGATGTTGCACCGCGCTGCCTGGTCAGCGCCAACCTCTGCTGGTATTTCAAATCGATTGCTCAGGAGGCGGAGGAAGCATCGCTGAAAGTGCTGGAGACGCGCACCGTGGCGGATGCGCTGAACGAACTGAAAAGCAACGATACCAGCAATTGCGAACCGCTGCCGGACGCTGAACCCGCCGGACTCTGCCAGAAAACCCGTTGATACCGGCACTGCATGCGCGTCCGACGGTCAAGAGGATATAAAAAGCCCGGCTTCAGCCGGGCTTTTCCATTTGTACCGCTTTTAAAGTGACGTTGCGCTTTCCGCACGCGTGCGGCGCGTTACCAGCTTGCGCAGCGTAACGTAGAACACCGGCGTCAGGAACAGGCCAAACAGGGTCACGCCAAGCATCCCGGCAAACACGGTTATACCGGTCACACCGCGCACTTCTGCGCCAGCCCCTTCACCCAGAATCAGCGGAACCGTACCGGCGATAAAGGCAATCGAGGTCATCACAATCGGCCGCAGGCGCAGACGACACGCCTCCAGCGCGGCAGCGGTCACGCTTTTACCCTGCATCTCCAGCTCACGTGCAAACTCCACAATCAGAATAGCGTTTTTGCACGCCAGCCCCATCAGCACCACCAGCCCGACCTGGACAAACACGTTATTATCACCGCCGGTCAGCCAGACGCCCGCCAGCGCGGAAAGCATGGTGACCGGGACAATCAGGATCACCGCCAGCGGCAGCGTCCAGCTCTCATAGAGCGCTGCCAGTACCAGAAACGCCAGCAGGACCGCAACCGGGAAAACGATCAGTGCGCTGTTGCCCTGGGTCGCCTGCTGATAGCTCAGGTCAGTCCATTCGATATTCATACCGTTGGGCAGCATCTGCTCTGACATCATCTCCAGCTGCGTCATCGCCTGCGCGGAAGAGAGCACGCGCGGATCGGCATCGCCAATCAGATCCGCAGCGGGATAGCCGTTGTAGCGGATCACCGGATCGGGGCCGTAGGTGGTGGCGACATGCACCATGCTGCCGACCGGCACCATTTCGCCCCGGTCATTACGGGTACGCAACGAAGTAATATCCTCAACGCTGTCACGGAAATCGCCGTCCGCCTGCGCCATCACGCGCCAGGTACGGCCAAATTTATTAAAATCGTTCACGTAGGCGGAGCCGAGATAGACCTGCAGCGTGGTAAAGAGATCGGGTAACGCCACGCCCTGTGCACGGGCTTTGTCGCGATCGACCTGCACATCCAGCTGCGGGACATTGGCCTGATAGGAGGAGATCGGAAACATCATGCCCGGCGTCTGCATCACGGCACCGGAGAGGGTGTTAATAGCCTCCTGCAGTGCGCCGTAGCCGAGGCCACCGCGATCCTGCACATAAAGCGAATACCCCGATCCCTGGCCCAGACCCAGAATCGGCGGTGGCATAATTGAGAAGCCAAAGCCCTGCTGAATCTTAGCAATTTTTGCATTCAGCTCCGCGTTGATCTCTGCCGCGCTGCGCGTCCGTTCGCTGAACGGTTTCAGGCCAAAAAACACTGTGCCGGCGTTAGGCGTATTGGTAAACTGCAGCGCGTTCAGGCCGGGAAACGCAACCGCATAGGCGACGCCGTCAGTATGCATGCCAATCTCGCTCATCTCGCGGATCACCGCATCGGTGCGCGCCAGCGAAGCGCCTTCCGGCATTTTTACGCCGCCAATCAGATAGAGCTTATCCTGCGTGGGAATAAAACCGCCCGGCACGCTGTGAAACAGCAGGCCTGCGCCGGCAAGCAGCAGCAGATAAACCGCAAACACCGCGCCGCGCCGGCGCAGCGTGGTGCCTACCAGGGATTCATAGCCTGTTGCACTGCGCTGGAAAAAACGGTTGAACGGGCGAAACAGCCAGCCAAACAGGCGGTCAATCAGCCGGCCAGGCAGATCTTTAGGCGCGTCATGGGCTTTCAGCAGTTTAGCCGCCAGCGCCGGCGAGAGCGTCAGCGAGTTAATGGCGGAGATCACCGTCGAGATAGCGATGGTCACGGCAAACTGCTTATAGAACTGCCCGGTCACGCCGGAGAGAAACGCCATCGGCACAAACACCGCGCAGAGCACCAGCGCAATGGCGATAATCGGACCGGACACCTCGCGCATCGCCTGGTGCGCGGCGGCCACCGGCGTCAGACCCTGTTCGATATTGCGCTCAACGTTCTCAACCACCACGATGGCGTCATCCACCACGATGCCGATAGCCAGCACCAGCCCGAAGAGGCTGAGCGTATTGAGTGAGAAACCCAGCAGCCAGAGCACGCTAAAGGTGCCAACCACGGAAACTGGTACCGCCAGCAGCGGAATAATCGACGCGCGCCAGGTCTGGAGAAACAGGATCACAACCAGGACAACCAGCGCAATGGCTTCAAACAGCGTCTGCACCACGGCGTGAATAGAGTCGCGAACAAACACCGTGGGATCGTAAGGTGCAGCCCACTGCACATCCTCCGGGAAGCGCGTGGCCAGCTCGTTCATTTTGGCCCGCACCGCGTCGGAGAGATCGATAGCGTTCGCGCCCGGCGCCTGGAAAATACCGATGCCGACCGCATCCTTGTTATTCAGCTGAGAGCGCAGGGCGTAGCTGCCGGAGCCTATCTCAATGCGCGCCACGTCGCGCAGCCGTACCAGAGAGCCGTCAGCCGTGCTTTTCAGGATAATGTCACCAAACTGCTCTTCGCTCTCCAGCAGACCCTGGGTATTGATAGAGAGCAGGAAATCGCTGGCTTTGCGGGTCGGTTCCGCGCCAAGCTGTCCGGCGGAGACCTGTACGTTCTGCTCACGCATGGCGGTAATCACCTCTGCGGCCGTCATGCCGCGCGCGGCGACTTTGTTGGGATCGAGCCAGACGCGCATCGCATACTCACCCGCGCCGAAGATCTGAATCTGGCCGACGCCGGGGAGGCGTGCCAGCTCATCTTTCACCTTCAGGGTGGCGTAGTTGCGCAGGTAGAGCGAATCATACTTGCCGTGCGGGGAGAAAAGATGCACAACCAGCGTCAGCGTGGGCGACATTTTCTGGGTGGTCAGCCCCAGCTGGCGTACCGCTTCCGGCAGACGCGCCTCAGCCTGCGCCACGCGGTTCTGCACCTGTACCTGCGCCCGATCGGGATCGGTGCCGGGGCGGAAGGTCACGGTAGTGACCAGTACGCCATCGGAGCCGGCCACCGACTTCATGTACATCATATTTTCAACGCCGTTGATCGCCTCTTCCAGCGGGGTCGCCACGGAATCCGCGATCGCTTTTGGGTTAGCGCCAGGATATTCGGCGCGTACCTGCACGCTGGGCGGCACCACATCCGGATATTCGCTGATTGGCAGCAGCGGGATCGCAATTAACCCGCTGGCAAAAATCAGTATCGACAGCACCGCCGCAAAAATGGGACGGTCGATAAAAAAACGAGAGAAATCCATAGAGTAGGGTCTCGGTTAAGGAGCGGGGCGCATCGCGACTGAGTGAGCCTGTACCGGCATGCCGGGCATAAAGACTTTTTGCAGACCGTTTACGATCACGCGATCGCCTGGCTGCAGACCCTGCTGAACAATACGCAGTCCGCCAGAGAGATCGCCAGGCTGGATATCGCGCCGCTGCGCTTTGCCTTCGGCATCAACAATGTAGACATAGCGGCGGTCCTGATCGGTGAGAATCGCCTTGTCATCAATCAGCAGCGCGGTGAAATCGGCACGACCCGGCAGCCGGACGCGGGCAAACAGCCCCGGCGTCAGTTCGCGCTGCGGGTTATCGAGCAGCGCGCGCATGCGAATGGTGCCGGTACTGGCAGTAAGCTGGTTATCCAGAAAATCCACCGTGCCGCGATGCGGATAGCCGTGTTCGCCGGTCAGGGAAACCTGCAGCGGCAGGGCACCGCGCTGTTCGCCCTGGCGCGCCAGCTGCTGATAGTGCAGAAATGTCGCCTCATCGACATCAAACCAGACATACATCCGATCCTGGGAAACCAGCGTGGTCAGTACGCTGGCGCTGTCGCCTGCGGTGACCAGATTGCCGGCGGTGATTAGCGCGCGGCTGGCGCGGCCATCAATCGGGGCGGTCACGCGGGTAAAACTCAGGTTGAGGCGGGCCATATCAACCGCCGCCTGCACGCTCGCCTGCGCCTGCTGCGTGGCCGAACGACGCTGCTGCCAGATCTCGCGGGATACCACCTGGCTGTTGATCAGCTTATCGGTACGATCCGATTCACTGCGCGCCAGCGCCGCCTGCGTCCGCGCGCCGGCGAGCTGCGCTTCAGCCTGTGCCAGCGCGGCACGATAGCTGCGGTCATCAATGGTGAACAGCACCTAATCTTTTTTAACCTCATCGCCTTCGCGATAGTTTACCCGGTCGATATAGCCGGAAACGCGCGGGCGCAGCTGAACGCTCTCGACCGCCTCGATCCGGCCATTGAAGTTATCCCATTCGCTGACCTGCTGCCGGATCACCTGTGCCGCACTCACCTCCGGCGGCGGCGGCGGGGCGTTTTGCGCCACGCCGCGATCGCAACCCGCCAGCAAACCTGCCAGCAGCGCTGTGCCTGCCAGGCTAATAGCCTGACGAACCCTGTCTTTTTTTCCGGACATTATTGTTATTCCACGTTGATGAAGCACGAAAGACGACGTAAAAATATGCAACTTTAACGATTGCATTAATCGGGAGGAGTGTAGGTCGCGGCGAAGTGCATCTGCAAGAATATCTGATACACTTTATGTGCGGTCTGACGGGCGCTCAGCGCAGAGAGAAAAACCCTGCTTTATGTGCGGCATTTAATGTAATAATAAAACTTGCATTAAGTGCGATAGTCAGTCACCCTTAAAGTGTAACTGCAACTGATACTGATACTGTTCGTAACGGCGACGGGAGAGAATGGGATGATGAGCGACGCGTTTATGCACGATCTGATTGACTGGATCGATAACAATATCGAAGCACGGCTGGATCTTGATACCGTGGCTGACCGGGCGGGCTACTCCAAATGGCACCTGCAGCGTATGTTCAAAGAGCACACCGGTTATCCGCTGGGCGAATATATCCGGGCGAAAAAGCTGAAAAAATCAGCGGACCGGCTCACCACGACTAACGAGCCTATTCTGAACGTAGCGATTTCGCTGGGTTTTGATTCACAGCAGTCGTTTAACCGCAGCTTTAAGCGCCAGTATGGCGTAGCGCCCGGCGCGTGGCGTCGTCACGCTTCACATGCACCCGGTGCCATGCAGTAAGTTCTCCGCCAGGGCCAGCCACGCTGGCCCGCGTCAATTTCCCGCCTGAATCTGCTATGCTGACCTCCTTTTTTCAGGGGTGTCGCGATGTCAATATTACGCTGGATCGGCCTGCTGGCGATCGTCATTGTTTGCTGGACCGCGCTGCGGCCACAGGTTAGCACTCCGCCTGCCGATCCCACGACTGGCCACGCCACGGCTTCTTCTTCTGCCACCATTGATGCGCTGACGCAGGCTGAACGCGTTGCGGACTGGCTGGTGCAGCATCAGCGTCTGCCCGATTTTTACCTGACCAAAGCGGCCGCGCGCCGTCAGGGCTGGGAGCCGGATAAAGGCAATCTGTGCGAGGTTCTGCCAGGACGCGCCATCGGCGGTGACCGCTTCAGCAATCGCGAACAGCAGCTGCCGCGTCAGGTGGGACGGCAGTGGTATGAGGCGGACGTCAATTATCGCTGCGGGCGCCGCGGCGCTGACCGTCTGATCTACTCCTCCGACGGGCTGATCTACCTCACCCGCGATCACTATCGCAGTTTCAGAAAGGTGCACTGAGCGTGCTGACTATAGATATCGACTTCGCCACGCTGCGCGACCGCGCGGCGTTTTATCAGGCGCTGAATGCGCAGAGCGGTGCGCCTGCTGCTGTCGGCGCAAATCTGGACGCGCTGTGGGACTGGCTGACCGGCGGCATGGCGCTGCCGGCAACGATCTGCCTGATACATGCAGAGCAGGCCGCGCAGCAGGCGGAGTTTGCGCCGGTACTGGCGCTGCTTGAGGAGGCGGCGCAGCTGCTGGAGGGCGAGCTGCGCCTGGTCTGGCGCTGATCAGGCGTGCAGCGGCAGCAGCAGCACCGACAGCGTCTGCCGCGCGCCGGCGGGCAGATCGCTGCCGCCCGTATAACCATTATTCTCCACAATCAGCTGGTTGAGTCCGACCAGCCAGTCATAGATGTAGAACGCCGTATGATTAGCGGGCGCAGCCGTCAGGCGCGTCAGGCGCTGGCCTGACGAGAAGCTGACGCTCGGCGCGGGCGGACGGGAAAAAATCGTCTGCCCCCGGTTTACGCGACTTTCAGGGCGCTCGCTCTCCGGACGCTGTAAAAAACCGAGCCAGGCGACAAAATCACCCAGCACCGTCATGGCGCGCGAAACCTGACGATCGGTGCGTGCTTCATGCGTGCTGCTGTCCGGCTCATTCAGCGCACTCTGCAGCCTTGCCAGCAGCTTAAGACGAAAACTGGCCGCAATCAGCTCCTCGGTCAGCAGCTCCATGGTGGGCTTGTCGACGTTCAGCAGCGTCAGCAGGCTGCGGTTCTCAGGCAGCTGGCGCAGATGCGCCAGCCACAGCGTCAGAACTTGCTGCGGAAACTGCTGCTCGCTGCGGACGCTCGTATGCTGCGGCTCGCCGGCGGGAGCGGGCGCGTCGCTGAACAGATCGAACTCAAAGCCGATACCAAAATAGCTTTGCTCCGCAGCGGGCTTGCCGCTGTGCGCCGTTACCGCGCCGCTGCTCTGACTCAGCCAGAGCTGGCGCACGGCATCACGCGACGGCTGCAGCCGCTCCAGCAGCTCACCGTGCAGGCCGGTGCGGTGCTGCAGACATTTCAGCAGCGTATCGGCGATGGTCTGTTTACGCAGCGCCTGCTCGGGCGAGGCGCTGGCTTCTGTCCACGGCTGCAGCCGGGCCGCGACTTTCTGCTGCAGCGCGCCCGTCAGCAGCGCCAGATGGTCGCGACGCGCCTCGGGCTGCATCTCTTCCTGCAGCCAGCTGCTCATGCGATCGACGCCTGCGCGATCCTGCGCCAGCATTGAGCCCCAGCTCTGACCCGGCTGGCCAATCTGACGCTGCACCGCCTCGTCGACATTGATCTGCTGCGCCTGATAGCGCGCATCGTAAGGGGTTATCGCCCAGATCAGACGCGGTTTTTCGCTGCCGCTGCTTACGCTCTGCTGCATCTGCCACTCGCGCAGCGCGCTGGCGGCGGGATCGGCGTCGTGGCGCTGGCTGGCAGCGGTGCAGATCAGCATCAGGTCAATGCCCTGGCGCGTGGCGTAAAAACCGGGCAGCAGGGCACGCTTCTGCTCCAGCAGCTGCGCACGCAGCGGATCGCGCAGACGCAATTGTGCCTGCTCCTCCTGCAGCTGGCGATCGGGAAGCGTGCCGGGGGCAGGCAGATCCAGCATGTCCGCCTCATCATAGAGCGCCTGACGCGGCGTGGAACTGAGCGGTATGGTCAGCTCCAGCGTCAGCAGCGCCAGCTCGCCGAGCGCGACCCGCTGTGGCTTACCGCTGCGGTTGGCTACCACCGGACAGACCTCAATCATCTCCTGCAGATCGGCGTCGTGACCGATCAGCTTTTCAGCCGGCAGCTGCGCATCATCTACCAGCAGCGAGAGCGGCGCCAGCACGCGCGGCGCGTGGCGCAGCTGCTGAAGCAGGTGCAGCAGCGGACGCAGCGTGTCGCTCAGGGCGGGCTGACCGGGCCAGAGCAGGGCATAAAGCTGTACGCGATCGTCAACGCTCAGCCAGGGTGCCAGCTCGGCGGCCTGGGGCCAGAAATGGCGATCCAGCGCTTCCGCGTGACGATGATGACGGCGGCTCCATCCCCACAGGGTGATGAGCGCGTCGCTCTCTGCGCCGGGCTGTGGCTCGCTCTGGCGGTGACGCTGCAGGCGCTGCAGCGTGGTCTCAATGGTGCGGATATCCGCGCCGTCACGCTCAATGCGGGCGCTGGCGAGCAGCAATCGGATCAGCTCCGCTTCATTAAGCAGGGTCAGCTCAACCGGCCACGTGCCGGAGGTCGCTTCACGCTGGTGACTAAAGCGCGTGGCCGCAGCGAAATCGAGATTACCGGGATTGATATGCTGAAAATAGTTGAGCACTTTGTCGCTGAATCGGGTCATCAACTGACCCTGCGCGTCGCCCACCATCTCACTCAGCAGCCAGGCTTTACCCGCCTGCGACTGACCAAACAGCGCCAGCGTAACCGGACGCGCCAGCTGCAGCGCCAGCGCCTGGCTCTCAGCGCGCGCGCGGCGCAGCTGCAGGCGCAGCGTATCTGCTTCCAGCGCCAGGCGCGGCGAGTGCGGCTGCTGGGCATCGATCCAGCCGAGCGCGCTGTCCAGCGTTTCCCGCAGCAGGCTCAGTCGCTTAGCCGGGGTGGCGGTGGTTTTTCTGGTCGTTCTCATCGTTTACAGACGCTCCCGCTGTCAATCCAGTATTGCGCGTTGGCATTGCCGCTGCCGGAAAGTGTATTAAGCTTCAGGCTCAGCTGCTCCAGCGGCACCCGCGTGCCATCATCCAGCCGCGCGTCGCTGAGGATCAGCCGCTCCGGCCCGTTATTATCTGGTCCCGGCTCTGCTGCCAGCTTAATACGCAGCACGCTTTCGCCCGCGACTTTGCGCGCCAGCTGCGGGTCGGTAATGCTCAGGCTGTAGAGCGGCGACGCCGGCCAGCGGTCGTTCTCCAGCTGACGAAAACCGAGGCAGACGTTGCCGCGAATGCGAAAGCTGCTTTTGCGATCCAGGGCAAAACTGCTGCTGTCGAGATCGATTTCGCTGTAGCAGAGATTATCATCGCTGAGCGTGGCATTTTCATCCAGAACGCCAAGATAGCGAATGGTCGAATAGGGCTCAAAATCACCGGCGCGGAACCAGAAGCTGCTGAGACGCAGATCGAGCGCCAGCAGGCAGAGCATCGCGCCCACCGCCGCGGTTGATTTCGGGTTATCGATACGTCCCTGTTTATTAAACGGATACCAGTCGCTGGTGTGATACCCCTCCAGCGACAGAATACGGCTGCCCGGCAGCGGCTGCAGGTGACGCACCAGCGCCTGGATACCGGGGAAACGCGACGGCCGGCCGGTCAGCAGCAGAACATCACACTGATAGAGCGACACCACTTCGCACATGGCGCGCAGCGCCGGGATAATAGCCATACGGTGCTGCAAAAATTCGCCGTGCAGCTGCGCCATACTGACCACCAGCGGCACCTGCAGCAGATCAAACCGGCTCTCGCTGCCCAGCGTGCGCTGAATTTCGCCATTCACAAACGCCAGCACCGCGCCTGCCGGCTGCTGCGGCACCAGTTCGCCAAACAGCGCGTTGATCTCGCTGTGGCTGTCGAGCGGATCCCAGTTCTCATACCGCTCCAGCACCGCCTGCGCCAGCGGGATAAACAGCTGCAGCGTAACCTGCTGACGCAGCGTCGCCTGTCCATCCATCCGGCTGTCGTGGCCAAACAGCTTCTGCATCAGCGGCTCGGGCAGGGTGACGCCCGCTTTTTGCAGACTCTGCTGCAGCGCCGGCAGGATCCAGAGCTGGATCACATCCAGCAGAATATCATCGCCGGCAACCTTAAAGCCTTCGCGAAACAGCAGGCGCGGCGTAATTTTCACATTATTGCCCTGGCCATCATCCAGCCGGTACTGGGTGATCGCGAGGTCGGTGGTGCCACCGCCGATGTCGATTGAGGCGATGCGCAGGCTTTTGCCCGGCAGCTCATCGCTCTCACGCGGGCGATCGGGGCGCGCCATACTGCTGAAAAAATCTTCCGCCCGCCCGGCAAAGTTCACCTGCGTTTCATTAAACAGCCACACCATCTGGCCGCAGGTGGCTTCGTCCCACTCCATCTGCACATCCGGCAGCGGGCGGTGCGCGGGCGCTGTGTCCCAGCCCTCCGCCTGCCACACCAGGGCGAGCGCCTCCTGCATGCGGCGGCGAAATATCTCCCGCTCCGGCTTGGGCATCGCGGAGGGCAGCGTCAGGATCACATGCCGCAGCTGGCGCGGCGCCTGGCTCTGCGGCATGCGCTGGCGCTGTGCAACGCTGTTCATCTGCATCATCGCCTGCGCCAGCAGCTCGCAGAGCATAAAGGTCATCAGCGCGCTGCGGCTGTAGCTGGCGGAAAACACCGGCAGGCGATCCTCTTCCGGCAGCGCCTGCAGCGGCTCTCCCTCATCGTTGATCATCAGCGTAAAGGGCAGCGCAATAGCCTGCGCCTCTTCGCTCTGACCGCCAGCGTTAAAGCGCCAGCCTGGCTGATAGCGCGCCTCATCCCACAGATAACGACGCGGGCTGGAGATACCGGTGCTGCCTTCCGTGCCGGCGCGCTGCAGCGCCAGACGGCTCGCTTCGCGCCCCACGCGGGTCAGCGAAGGCCACATAAATGCGTTATCGCGCCCGCTCTGCAGTGAGAAACTCGCTTTGCCAAAGCTCGCCTCTGCGAACTCCAGCCGGCTGTCGAACAGTTCGTTATACACGCGGTGCGGCTGCGATAAATCGCGCAGCTGCATCTCATACGTCTGACGCAGGCCGTTGCTCTCTTCCGGGTGATCCTCCACCAGAATGCCGCAGGTATGCGAGTTGCCGACATCGAGAATGAGATCCACACTGACCGCCGGGGTTTGCAGCGACGCCGCCTGAATAGCGATCTCCGCCAGATCGAGCTGCTCACCCAGCAGCTCCAGCAGATTGAGATAATGCGCCTGATACTCAAACTCGCGCAGCGCCTGCGTCAGCGCCAGCTCCCCGCGCGATTCCAGCGCGACCGCCCGCTGCACAAAGGTCTCACGCAGCCAGCCGTCGACCCAGGTCAGGTCAAGAAACTCGCCCAGCTCATAGTTGTGCCACGCCAGCGCAAAACTCACGCCGTTCTGCGCGTCGGCCGCGCTCAGGCCGAGCTGTTCACCGCCTTCTGCTTCCGTTACCAGCCGGGTGTCAAAAGCGAGGGTAATGCGGTGCGTATGGCCCGCTGCATCCGGTTCGCTGAGCGGCGCAAGGCGGGCGCGCGCCCAGTTATCGGGACCGCCGATAAAGCGGCGACCGCTGGTGCAGCGCAGCACCGGCAGCGGCAGCCACTGATTAGCCAGCAGGGCGAGGGAGTCGGTCAGGGCGACATCCGACTCCGGGCGTACGACCTCGGCCGCGCCTCCCTCCTCCGGGTAGAGCAGGAATTTACCGTTATTGCCATCCACGTGCAGGCGCAGCAGCGGACCGTTGGCGGTCTGGCGCACAAACTGGCGGCGCGCCTGAGCAGAAGGCAGGCGCAGACCAAAGTCGAGAAACTGCACGCCGCTCGCTTCAATCAGCGTGATTTTCTGTTTGTCATCAATCAGAGGAGCCAACATGGTTACTTACTCTCACGCTTAATCGTCAACGGGAAGGCCTGTTCAGCCCCATACTGTGCGTTACAGCTGGCAATACCGTCGCCCGCTTTGCATATCAGCTCCGGCATGCGATAGCGCGACTTGTCGCTGCAGCTGGCGGTATAGCGGCTGCGTACCACCATGGTTCCGGCGCTGGTCATCGCAGCGGTGATATCCGCTTTACAGCGAATATTATCGCCCTGACTGATCCAGGCGGTGCCTTTGCCGTTGCGGATTTTATAACGCAGGCTGGGTGGTTTGCCGGTAGGCAGGTTGGTCTGCCGCAGCGTCACGCGCCAGGTGCCGTCGATAAATTTCACCGAGCCGAGGCGGGCGTCATCCGTGGTCATAACCAGGTCATCCGCCTTTGCCGCTTCGGTATGTTCCGCCACAATTTCTGGCGGTGCGGCGTCCGCCGGTGCCGCGGGAGCCGCAGCCATACGCTGCGGCAGCGTCGCGGAGAGCGTCGCAGCTTTGACCAGTACGCCGGGCAGAACCGGCGCGCTGACCGGGGCGGGGGCTACGGCTGCCGTCAGGTCAGCCGCGGGCGCAGGCGTTTCGCTGCGCTGCATCCAGAGCGTGACGCCCGCGGCTACTGCCGCCGCCGGCAGCAGCAGGGCAAGCGGGCGCAGGCGGGACGGGCGGCGGACCGGAGCGGGCGCTGCCGGTTCTGCCACCGGCGGTGCCTCAGGCGATACCGGCTCAGACGCCGTAACGGCTTCAGGTTCAGGTTTAGTTTCTGGTTCAGGCTCAGCAACCGGTTCAGTACGCACCGGCTCCGGTATGACGGAGGGCTCAGGTTCTGCTACCAGCGCCGGCAGCGTCAGCTCCAGCGTGTCGCGCAGGCAGGCAAGGGCGTCATCGCGCGTGCGCGCCAGCGGATCCACAAAGCCCCAGAAGGTGATCACCGGTTTAGCATCAACCAGATAGACATATTGCTGATCGGGAAACTGAAAGCTTTTGCCCAGCAGCGCACCAAACAGACGCAGCGCCGGCTTGTCCGCCGCGCGCGCGCGTTCGCTCAGCGCCTGCAGCGCCTGCTGGTACTGCGTCAGCAGCTCCAGCGCCCGGCGCCGCTCGCTGTCGCTGGCGGCGAGCCAGGATTTGACCTTACCCGCGTGCGGGGCGTACCAGTCAAGGCGATCGCCGCTGTCGCTGGCTTGCGGAATAGCGAGACAGCTGGCGAGCGCATCCTGATGACGCAGCCGCAGCGTTTCGCGAATTTGCAGCGCGGAGATCCATACCGGCTGGCCGCTCTCACCCAGAGCCAGTACCGAATCCAGCTTGCCGCTGCGCAGAAAAGTTTTTGCCACTCGTTGGCCCTTATCGATGGAGGTCACGTGCAAAACATCGTGTATTGATGGCGTAAAAGTGATCTTAAGCCAAATACGGAAAATCAAAGGCGCGAAAAGAGGGGGTAAACAGGCTGTTTTTCCCCGGCTCCGGTATGAAGTGGTTACGGATTAACCGCGGCGACGAGCGGTCAGCAGCAGATGGACCAGCACGCCGCCCGCCATGCCCCAGAAGGCGGAGCCGATACCGGCCAGAGAGATGCCGCTGGCGGTGATCATCACGGTAATAATGGCGCTGTCGCGCTGATCCGGCTCCTGCAGCGCGCGCTGCAAACTGCCGGCGAGGGTATTAAGCAGCGCAAGACCCGCCAGCGTCGCAATCAGCACGGCGGGCAGCGCGCCGAGCAGCGCTGCAATCAGCGCGCCGCACAGCCCGGCCAGCAGATAGAACCCCCCGGCGCAGACGGCGGCGATCCAGCGGCGCGCCGGATCGGGGTCGACCTCATCGCCCATACAGATAGCGGCTGAGATCGCCCCCACGCAGACCGAAAAGCCGCCAAACGGCGAGCAGAGCAGCGCGATGGCCCCGGTCCAGCTGGTCAGCATGGAGACCGGCGGCTGATAGCCGTGCGCCTGCAGCGTGGCGATACCGGGCGCATTCTGTGAGGCCATGGTGATAAGAAAACAGGGCAGCGCGACGCCGGTCAGAGCGGCAAGCGTAAAGTGCGGCATCACAAATGCCGGCAGGGCAAAGCTGAAGGAGTCCGGCGGCAGGATCACGCTTTGCTGAAGCAGTGTGACGCCCGCCCCGGCGATCAGCGCCAGAATAATGGCGTAGCGCGGCAGCCAGCGGCGACAGAGTAGCCAGACCAGGCACATGGTGCCGCACAGCACGGCGTTGCTTTCCAGGCCGGTAAAGGTGCCGATGCCGTAGCGCAGTAAAATACCCGCCAGCATCGCCGCCGCGAGCGCGGGCGGAATAAAGCGCATCAGCCGGGCAAATATCCCGGTTACGCCGCTCAGCAGGATCAGCAGGTTAACCGCCACAAACACCCCGATGACCTCATTCAGGTTCAGCCCCTCCACGCTGGTCGCCAGCAGCGCTGCACCCGGCGTTGACCAGGCCGCAATAACCGGCAGGCGGGTGCGCAGCGAGAGCGCCAGCGTGGCCACCCCCATCGCCAGCCCCAGCATGGTAAACCAGCCGGCGGTCTGCGCCGGTGTGGCTCCCGCCGCCTGCGCCGCCTGCCAGATAATGGCAGCGCTGCTGCTGTAGCCGACCAGCACGGCGACAAAACCGGCGACCAGCAGCGGAATAAACGGGAGAGAGCGGGTGTCAGCCAGATGCATAGAAAACGTCCTGTTGTGCGTTATAACGCACATTGTGGCACGCGTGCCCTGCCGCGACAAGTGATACACTGGAGGGTACGCTTTCAGGAGACGATATGGATAATCTGCAACACGAGTTAGGCCAGACGCTGAAGCAGCTGCGTCAGGAGCGGGGCTGGAGCCTGACGCTGGCGGCCGCCCGTACCGGCGTCAGTAAAGCGATGCTGGGACAGATTGAGCGCGGCGAATCGAGCCCCACGGTAGCTACGCTGTGGAAGATCGTGACCGGCTTCAACGTGCCATTCTCCCGCTTTATCCACGGCAGCGCGCCACACTCCGCCAGCACCACGGTATTCAGCGAGGCCAGCGCACAGATGCAGGTTCGCCCGCTGCTGCCGTTTGATAGCCGGGTAGGGGTTGATCTGCTTGAGGTGACGCTCGCCGGCGGCGCGCAGAGCAGCTCCTCTGCCCACGAGGCCGGGGTCATTGAACAGGTGGTGGTGCTGGAGGGCGAGCTGCTGCTGGGCCTGGAGCAGGGCGCGCAGCGGCTGCGGGCGGGTGAGGCGTATCAGTTTGCCGCCGATAAACCGCACAGTTACGCGAATCCGCTCGCCACGCCGCTGCGTTTCCACAGTCTGATACACTATCTCTCTGCTAACGAACTGACGAGGAGTCCCCATGGCACTAACCACGCTTGATGCACACACCGCCCTGATTATCATTGACCTGCAGCACGGCATTGTCCGTCTGCCGGTGGCACCGCTGAGCGCTGACGACGTGATTGCGCGCGCCGGTGAGCTGGCTGGCGCGTTTCACGCGCGCAGTCTGCCGGTCGTACGGGTTAACGTCGCGGGCGGCGCGCCGGGGCGCAATGAGATGCCGCGCCATGACGCTGATTTACCTGCCGACTGGGCAGATCTGGTGCCGGAGATGCAGCCGCAAGCGGATGACATCTGCATCACGAAAAAAACCTGGGGTGCATTTCATCAGACCGACCTGCACGCGCAGCTGCAGCAGCGCGGCGTCACGCAGGTGGTGGTGTGCGGCATTGCCACCAGCATTGGCGTAGAGTCGACCGCGCGCGAGGCGTATGCGCTCGGCTATAACGTGACGCTGGCCACCGACGCCATGACCTGCCTCGATGCGCACACGCATGAAAACAGCGTCACGCGCATTTTTCCGCGTCTGGGTGAGACCGGCAGCACCGCAGAGGTACTGGCGCTGCTGGCGGAGTAAGGCCTGCCGGTGCCTGATTTAGGCACCGGGCGGTCAGTTAAAGGTGTAGCTTACATTAAGACCGGCGCTGTAATTACGACCCGGCGCCGGTTCGTAGTAGCGTCCGTTGCTCTCATTCACAATCACCGAGCCGATATAGTGGCGATCCAGCAGGTTATCCACGCGGCCAAACAGATCCAGCGTCCAGTCGCTGATGTGCCACTTGTAGCCGCTGTTCAGACCGGCCAGCGTGTAGGCGGGTGCCCGCACGCTGTTCTCGTCATTGGCCGCAATATCGCTCAGATAGCGCACGTCAGCCCCGGCGTAAAAGCCCTGTTCCGGCGCATACGCTATGCCTGCATAGGCCATGTTACGCGCAATGCCCGGAATACGATGGCCGCGACAGCTCTCGTCACCGCAGGCGTTACTGCGGTAACGGGCGTCCAGCAGCGTCCACGCCGCTTTCAGCTGCCAGTCATAGCTAATCTGCTGATCGAACGCCAGCTCCAGGCCGCGGCGGCGCGTCTCACCGGCGTTTTTAAAGGTTGAGCGTCCTTCATAGCTGCCGGCTGAAACAATCTCATTGCGGGTATCGGTCTGAAACAGCGCGGCGCTGAGCAGGCCGTTGCCGAGGCGTTTTTTCGTGCCGAGTTCCAGCGTCTCGCTGGTGGCGGGCTGCAGATCCAGGTTCAGGCCGCTGGTACCGCGGGTGCGATAGGAGAGCTCATTCAGCGTGGGGGTCTCGAAGCCGCGTCCGGCGGAGAGGTAAGCGTTCCAGCCCGAATCGATAGCGTAATTCAGCGCGGCGGCCGGCAGCCAGCGGTGATAGCGACGGCTGCCGCTGTCGTCGGGATCGCTTTCGGTAACGTAGCGATCGTCCGAGGTAAAGTTGACCGTGCTGAAGCGCACGCCCGCATCCAGCGACCACGCGTCCGTCAGCTGCCAGGCGCTCTGTAAATAGGGATCGAGGTTCCAGATCCGGTTGCGCTCATCGCGGCGGCGCTCGCCCTGCACGCCCAGCGTGCCGTCCGGGGTAAAATTGCGGTAGCCCTTGCGCTTTTCCGTCATGGTCTCATAGTCGAGACCGCCGGTCAGCGTCACCGGCACGCTGAACAGCGCGTCGCGATGGGTCCAGCGCGTATCGATACCCTGATAGTGGCGCGTCAGCGCAATCACGCCGCCGGGATGACCGGGTCTGTTCTGCGCCACAACCGGAATGGACTGATACTGCGTGGTTTCACGCTCGCCGGCCCAGAGCATCAGGCTCAGGTCGTCATGCTCGCTCATCTCGCGCTGATAGCGCACGCCCGCCTGGGTCTGATCCACGCTTTTGCGGGCGTCATAGAGAGAGACATTACTGGCAACCTGACGCGGATTATCGCGCCACTGTGCGTCGGTCAGGCCGCCCGGATCCTGCGCCTCCAGATGCACGCTGTTAAACAGCAGCGTCAGGGTACTCACCTCATCAATGCGCACGCCGAGCTTTGCGTTACCGAGGTTTTTCTGTGCGGCGCTGTGGTCGCGATAACCGTGGGTGGTAAACCGTGAAGCGGAAAGGGTGTAGCTGACGTCGCCCGGCTGCGTGCCGTCTCCCGTCGCACCGCTGGCCTTTATGCTGTTGCGCCAGCTGCCAAAGCTGCCGTACCAGCTGCCCGCTTCCAGCACAGGGGGCTGTTCGCCGCTGGCGGTTTCAACGTTAATCACGCCGCCTGATGCGTTGCCATAGAGCGCTGAAAAGGGGCCGCGCAGCACGTCCACGTGCGCCACCGAGCCGATATCGATATTCGATGTCTGCCCCTGGCCGTCCGGCATGGTAGCGGGGATACCGTCGACGTAAAGACGAACGCCGCGTACGCCAAACGTTGAGCGCGAGCCAAAGCCGCGCACCGAGAGCTGCAGATCCTGGGCGTAGTTCTGCCGGTTGAGGATCTGCAGGCCAGGCACGCTGGCGAGGTTCTCTGACAGATTGACGCGCGGCGCGGCCCGGCGCATATCCTCGCCGCTCACGACGCTTACCGCAGCGGGCGTATCGAGTTCAGAGAGGCCGCTGGCCGCGGGTGCCGCGCTGACCACCAGCGTACGCTCTGCGTTATCTGCGGCGAGCAGCGGCAGCGGCAGGAGCGCCGGCAGCAGCAGCGCCTGACGCAGTAAAGCAATATTCATAATCAAAACCGTCAGAAAAAGAGAGAAATCAGAAAAGCTCAGTGAGCGGTATGTTACCGGTTATGTCATTTGATTGAAAAGCGTAAAAAACCGCGCGGATCGTGGCCGGTATGATGAAAACGTTATCGTCGCGCCACGCACCTCTGGCTGCGTACTACGCTTTCTGTCACTGTAAAGAGAAGTGCTTACATCATCAGGAGAGAAAATGCGTCAGCAACCGGTTGTAGCCGTACTGGGTCTGGGAGCGATGGGCCATGCGTTCGCCGCCAGCTTACTGAAAAAAGGGTTTCGCGTGCAGGGCTGGAATCGTACCCGGTCTAAAGGAGAAGATCTGGAGGCGGCAGGCCTGCAGCTGAGCGGCAGCGCGGAAGCTGCTGCTGCGCAGGCGGATGTGGTGATCACGATGCTGGCCGATGGAGATACCACCTGCGACGTGGCGGCGCGCATCGCGCCGGTGCTGAAGCAGAATGCCACTCTGGTACAGATGGGCACCATTGGCGTCGCGGCAACCGACGCGCTGATCGCACAGATCGCCGCGGCGCGTCCCGATATCAACGTTATTGATGCGCCGGTCTCCGGCACCAAAGCGCCAGCGGAAAACGCCCAGATTCTGGTGCTGGCCAGCGGTGACCGCACGCGGGCTGAGGATGCAGAACAGGTGTTTGCCGCGATCGGCAAAGGCACGCAGTGGCTGGGCGAGGCGGGCGCCAGCTCGCGCATGAAGCTGGTGGTGAACAGCTGGCTGATTGGCCTGATGCAGAGCCTGGCCGAGAGCACGCGGCTGGCAGAGCAGTTTGGTTTCAGCACTGACGATCTGTGGCAGGTGCTGGAGGGCGGTCCGCTGGCGGCCCCCTACGCGAAGGTCAAACTCGGCGCGATTGCCAGCGACGACTACACCCCGCAGATGCAGCTTACCTGGGCACTGAAGGATGCGAAACTGGCGCTGGAGGCGGCGGGAGAGACCCGGCTGCCGGCGCTGGAGAACATTGCGCAGCTCTGGCAGCAGGCAGTGGAGGCGGGCTACGGCGAACAGGATCTGGCCTCCGTCTACGCCTGGCTGAAGCGCGGAGATGAGTAAACAGATAAGCTTCGATTTTTCCCGGCGCCCGCTGATACCCTTTGCGCACGATTACGCGCACGGTGCCCGCGAGCCGTGGCACTATCACACCTGTGCGCAGCTGATCCATACTCTGAGCGGCGTGATACGGGTGGAGACGGCGCACGGCAGCTGGATGGTGCCGCCCAGCCGCGGGGTCTGGCTGCCAGCCGGCACGCGGCATGCGCTGCAGACGGGCGGCCAGGTCGCTGCCCGCACGCTGTTTATCGATCCGCTGGCGCGCGCTGATCTGCCGGCCAGCTGTCAGGTGGTGCAGATCTCCGCGCTGCTGCGTGAACTGATCGTGAGCGCGCTGTCGCTGCCGGAGGGCTACTCTCCCGGCAGCCGCAGCGAACGCATTTATGAGCTGATCCTCGATGAGATCAGGGTGATGAATGTGCTGCCGTTTGACCTGCCGATGCCGCAAAGCCCGCGCCTGCTGGCGCTCTGTACCCGGATCCAGCAGAACGCCGGAGAGCCGTGGACGCTGACGCAGGCCGCGGCGGAACTCTGCGTGGCAGAGCGCACGCTGTCGCGCCATTTCAGCCGCGAAACCGGACTGCGCTTTGGCGACTGGCTGCGGCGCGCCCGGCTGAGCCAGGCGCTGATGCGGCTGGCACAGGGAGAGAGCGTGTTGCGGGTGGCGCTGGATCTCGGCTACGAGAGTCCGGGTGCGTTCAGCGCGATGTTTCGCCGCGTGCTGGGCGTTTCACCGGCGGGCTACTTTCCGCCGGCAGAAAGGCGTTCGCCGCATTGAGCAGCGCCTGCAGCGAGGCGCGCGTTACGTCACTGTCGATTCCCACCCCCCAGGCGCGTTTGCCGTTTGCGTCAGTACAGCAGATATAGGCAACCGAGCGACTGTCGCTGCGTTTACCCAGCGTATGTTCATGGTAATCCTCAATGGCGATTGCGCGCCCGTAGTGCTGCTGCAGCGCGCTGACGGCGGCGGAAAGCAGGCCGTTACCGCTGCCATTCAGCATGCGCCCGCCCGATGCCGTCGTAAACTGCAGGCGGATACACGTTGTCCGTTCGTCACTCTGGCTCTCCGCCGTGTCAAGCTGGCGCGCCGGCTGCGTCAGGCCGTAGTGGTGGCAGAACAGCTGCCAGAGGGCATGATGCGTCATCTCGCCGCCGTTCGTGTCAGTCTGCTGCTGCACCCGCTGGCTGAAATCCTGCTGTAGCGCGCGCGGCAGCTGCAGTCCGTGGTTCTGTTCCAGCAGCCAGGCACTGCCGCCTTTGCCCGACTGGCTGTTGACCCGGATCACCGCTTCATAGCTGCAGCCAATGTCGCGCGGATCGAGCGGCAGGTAGGGGATCTGCCAGCGGGTTTCCTGCCGCGCTGCACGTTCGGCAAAGCCTTTGCGGATGGCGTCCTGATGGGAGCCGGAAAAGGCGGTAAAGACCAGCTCACCGGCATAAGGGTGGCGCGGATGCAGCGGCAGCTGATTACACGCCGTCACCGTCTCAATCACCTGCTGCATATCGCTGAAATCAAGCCCCGGCGCCACGCCCTGGGTGTAGAGATTCAGCGCCAGCGTCACCAGATCAACGTTGCCGGTGCGCTCGCCGTTGCCAAACAGGCAGCCCTCGACGCGATCGGCCCCCGCCAGTAGCGCCAGCTCGGCGCAGGCGGTGCCGGTACCGCGATCGTTGTGCGGATGTACGCTGATGGTCACCGCCGCACGCTGGCTAAAGTGGCGGCAGAAGTATTCAATCTGATCGGCGTAGACGTTAGGGGTGTTCACTTCCACCGTGGCGGGCAGGTTGATAATCATCGGTCGCTGCGGGCCAGGCTGCCAGATCGCCGCTACCGCTTCACAAATCTCCAGCGCAAAGTCCGGCTCGGTAAAGCAGAACGTTTCCGGTGAATACTGAAACGTCCACGCCGTATCAGGCTGCGCGGCACAGCGGTCGCGGATCTGGCGGGCGGCGCTGCACGCCAGGGCGACAATCTCCGCTTTGCTCTGGCAGAACACACGCTCGCGAAACAGCGGGGCGGTGGCGTTGTAGAGATGAACAATCGCCTGCCGGACGCCCGTCAGCGCGTCGAACGTGCGATCGATCAGATCGCTGCGCGCCTGGGTGAGCACCTGAATGGTGACATGGGGCGGAATGTGATCTTTCTCGATCAGTTCCCGCACAAACGCATAGTCGGTCTGCGATGCGGCAGGAAAGGCCACCTCAATTTCGCTGAAGCCGCAGCGCAGCAGCAGCTGCCAGAACGCCAGCTTGCGGGCGCTGTCCATCGGCACCGCCAGCGCCTGGTTGCCGTCGCGCAGATCCGTTGAGAGCCAGCGCGGCGCGTGAGTGAGCTGGCGCGACGGCCACTGGCGATCGGCCAGCGGCAGCACAGGGGTCGGGTAATATTTATCAGCAGGGTGAGTCAGCATCGTCGTCTCCTTTAGCAGAGCCTGTAGTGTGGCGCAGGTGGATCGCTGCCCGCCTGCGCGTAGCGGACAACCACGCGTGCAAAACGGACAGGTTGGCGAAAGCGGTGCGGGCGCGTAGCATAGCGGCACGGTTTCCGGCTCAGGCAGGCTATGTCATTTATTACGTTCGACGGTCACAACGACCTGTTACTGCGGCTCTGGCTGCATCATCGCGACGATCCGGCGCGCGCATTTTTCTCCGGTACAGAAACCGGGCATCTCGACTTTCCGCGCATGCAGCAGGGCGGCTTTGGCGGCGGGCTGTTTGCGCTGTTTGTGCCCCCGGCTGGCTATCTCAGCGAGGTGGCGCCTGAGCGCGCCGGGGAGCAGCTGCCGCCGCTCACCATTCTCTGGCAGCAGCTCGCGATTCTGAAAACGCTGGCGGCGGAATCAGGCGGACGCGCCCGGCTCTGCCTGAACGCGGAGGAGATTGCCGCCTGCCGGCGCGATGGCGTACTGGCGCTGGTGGCGCATATCGAAGGCGCCGACGGTTTCGACGGTGCCGGCGCAGATCTGCAGGCGTTTTATCAGGCTGGCGTACGCAGCATCGGGCCATTCTGGAATCTGCCTAACCGCTTTGGTCACGGCGTCACCGGCGCGTTTCCCGGATCGCCCGACAGCGGTGACGGGCTGACGGAGGAGGGGGAGCAGCTGATTACGCTGGCCTGTCAGCAGCGTATGGTTATCGATCTCTCGCATATGAATGAAAAAGCCTTCTGGCAGACGGCGCGGCTCAGCACGCTGCCGCTGGTCGCCACGCACTCCAACGCGCACGCGCTCTGCGCACAGCCGCGCAATCTGACTGACGATCAGCTGCGCGCCATTCGCGACAGCGGCGGCGTGGTGGGGATAAATTTCGGCAACGCCTTCCTGCGCAGTGACGGAAAACGCGATGACAGCACCGCGCTGACGGAAATTGTTAAACACGCCGCGCATCTGATCGCTATTATGGGCCGCGATCACGTGGCGCTGGGATCGGATTTTGACGGCATCAGCGTACCGGCGACGTTAAAAGATGTTACCGGTTTACCGCGGCTCTATGCGCTATTGCAAAGTCTCGGCTATGATCAGGCATTGACTGAACAGCTCGCGTGGGGCAACTGGCAGCGCGTGCTGCGTCAGATCTGGCAGGCCTGAACCGCGTTTCCCTGATGAATCAGGGTTGATCTCCGCGCGACATTGGCGCAACATCGCCGCGCCTGGTGTACTGCCTGCAGTCGCCAGCGGCATTTATGGCAGAGCCTGCTCTGCGTTTTCATTGATGAGGAAGAACACTATGTGGAAAAAACCTGAGTTTGTTGACCTGCGTCTGGGCCTGGAAGTGACACTGTACATCTCCAACCGCTAAGACTCTCTGCCCGCCGCTCGTGCGGGCATTCTCTTTTTCTGCTTCGGTCTTTCACATGTTTATTAAAGTTCTCGGTTCAGCGGCAGGCGGTGGCTTTCCGCAGTGGAACTGTAACTGCGCCAACTGCAGCGGTCTGCGTAACGGCACCATTCAGGCGCAGGCGCGCACCCAGTCCTCAATTATCGTCAGTGATGACGGAGAAAATTGGGTGTTATGCAACGCCTCGCCTGATATCAGTCAGCAGATTGCGCAGACGCCTGAGCTGGTGAAAAAAGGGGTGCTGCGCGGCACCGCGATCGGCAGTATTATTCTGACCGACAGTCAGATTGACCACACCACCGGGCTGCTCAGCCTGCGCGAAGGCTGCCCGCATCAGGTATGGTGCACCCCTGAAGTGCATGCCGACCTTACCAGCGGTTTTCCTGTCTTTACCATGCTGCAGCACTGGAACGGCGGCCTGAAGCATCATGCGCTGACGCCGCTTGAGCCGTTCAGCGTGGCGGTCTGTCCCGATCTGCAGTTTACTGCGATCCCGATTCTCAGCAACGCCCCCCCTTACTCTCCGTACCGCGACCGGCCGCTGCCGGGGCACAACGTGGCGCTGTTTATAGAAAACCGCGCCAGCGGACAGACGCTGCTCTATGCGCCGGGTCTGGGCGAACCGGATGGGGTGATCATGCCGTGGCTGCAGAAAGCGGACTGCCTGCTGATTGACGGCACCGTCTGGCAGGATGATGAACTGCTGACCACCGGCGTCGGCAAAAATACCGGGCGTGCGATGGGCCATCTGGCACTGGCTGAAGAGCAGGGCCTGATGGCGCTACTGGCCGCGCTGCCGGCAAAGCGCAAAATTCTTATTCATATTAACAACACCAATCCGATCCTCGACGAACACTCGCCGCAGCGCCAGTTTCTGACGCAGCAGGGCATTGAAGTGAGCCAGGACGGGATGGCGATCCATCTGCAGGAGTCCGCATCGTGATCACCGACGCTCTGACCCCCGAGGCGTTTGAACAGGCGCTGCGCGCCAAAGGCGCTTACTACCATATTCATCACCCTTACCATAAAGCGATGCATAACGGTGAGGCAACGCGCGAGCAGATCCAGGGCTGGGTCGCAAACCGTTTCTATTACCAGACCACCATTCCGCTGAAAGATGCCGCGATCATGGCCAACTGCCCCGATCCGGCCACGCGGCGTAAGTGGGTACAGCGCATTCTCGATCACGACGGCAGTCACGATGGCGATGGCGGCATTGAAGCCTGGCTGCAGCTGGGTGAGGCAGTAGGCCTGACGCGTGAGGCGCTGCTGTCGGAGCAGCACGTGCTGCCCGGCGTACGGTTTGCCGTTGACGCCTATCTCAATTTTGCCCGGCGCGCTGACTGGCAGGAAGCGGCGTGCAGTTCCCTGACCGAGCTGTTTGCGCCGCAGATCCATCAGTCGCGCCTCGACAGCTGGCCGCAGCACTATCCGTGGATCAAAGAGGAGGGGTATTTCTACTTCCGCAGCCGCCTGAGCCAGGCTAACCGCGACGTTGAGCACGGGCTGGCGCTGGCGCTGGAGCGCTTTACCACGGCGGAACAGCAGAACCGCATGCTGGAGATCCTGCAGTTTAAACTCGATATTCTCTGGACGATGCTTGACGCCATGACTATGGCCTATGTGCTGCAGCGTCCGCCTTATCATACGGTCACCGATCGGGCGGCCTGGCACACAACAAGACTGGTGTAAGCGCATGAAAGATACCCTGATCCCCGCTTTCCGGCGCGGTTATCGTCTGCAGTGGGAAGCCGCGCAGCAGAGCCACGTCGTGCTCTATCCGGAAGGCATGGCGAAACTGAATGAAACGGCAGCGGCCATCCTGGAGCTGGTGACCGGTAAGCAGGATGTGGCCGCGATCGTCAGCACGCTTGACGCCCGTTTTCCCGAGGCTGGCGGCGTCGGCGACGACGTGAAAGATTTCCTGCAGTCAGCCGTTGAACAGAAATGGATCCAGTGTCGTGAACCCGAATAAACCTGCCGTCAATGCGCCGCTCTGGCTGCTGGCGGAGCTGACCTATCGCTGCCCGCTGCAGTGTCCTTACTGCTCTAATCCGCTCGATTTTGCGCAGCAGGAGAAAGAGCTGACCACCGAACAGTGGATTGAGGTGTTCAGCCAGGCGCGTGCCATGGGTAGCGTACAGCTCGGCTTCTCCGGCGGCGAGCCGCTGGTACGCAAAGATCTGCCCGAGCTGATCCGCGCCGCGCGCGACCTTGGCTTTTACACCAACCTGATCACCTCCGGCATTGGCCTGACAGAGAAAAAGCTCGACGCCTTTGCGGACGCCGGTCTGGACCATATTCAGATCAGCTTTCAGGCCAGCGATGAAACGCTGAACGCCGCGCTGGCTGGCTCGCAAAAAGCGTTTCAGCAGAAGCTGGAGATGGCGCGGGCAGTGAAAAAGCATGGCTATCCGATGGTGCTGAACTTTGTACTGCATCGCCATAACATCGATCAGATCGATAAAATCATCGACCTCTGTATCGAGCTGGATGCCGATGACGTTGAGCTGGCAACCTGCCAGTTTTACGGCTGGGCGCACCTGAACCGCGAGGGGCTGCTGCCGACGCGCGAGCAGATCGCCCGCGCGGAAGAGACGGTGGCGCGCTACCGGGCGCGCATGAGCGAGAGCGGCAACCTGACCAATCTGCTGTTTGTGACGCCGGACTATTATGAAGAGCGTCCCAAGCCGTGCATGGGCGGGTGGGGTTCAATCTTCCTCAGCGTAACCCCGGAAGGCACCGCGTTACCCTGTCACAGCGCGCGCCAGCTGCCGGTTGAATTTCCCTCCGTACTGACGCAGAGCCTGCAGTCGATCTGGTATGACTCGTTTGGTTTTAACCGCTACCGCGGCTTTGACTGGATGCCGGAGCCGTGCCGCTCCTGCGATGAGAAAGAGAAAGATTTCGGCGGCTGCCGCTGTCAGGCGTATATGCTGACCGGTAACGCTGATAATACCGATCCGGTCTGCAGCAAATCGCCGCATCACGGGCAGATCCTCGAGGCGCGGCGTGAGGCAAACTGCAGCGATATTAAAATTGCCCAGCTGCAGTTCCGCAACCGGGCCAACTCTGCGCTGATTGTCAAACAGCGTCTCTGATGATGCAGCGCACCCTGACGCTGGCCAGCGGCCTGCGCTGCCACCTTTATCACCAGCCTGACGCCCGCGAAGCCGCGGCGCTGGTGCAGGTCGGGGCCGGCAGCCTGCATGAGCCCGATCGCTGGCCCGGACTGGCGCATCTGCTCGAACATCTGCTGTTCTGCGACAGCGCGCGCTTCAGTGGCAGCCAGCGCCTGATGCCGTGGGTGCAGCAACAGGGCGGCGAGGTCAACGCCACCACCCAGCTCAGCCGCAGCGCGTGGTTTTTTCAGCTGCCGGCCGCCGCGCTGGAAGGCGGCGTTACGCGGCTGGCGGATATGCTGATCGCCCCGAACCTCGCGCCTGACGCCATCCGCCAGGAGTGCGCCGTTATCGATGCTGAGTATCAGCTGCTGCAGAGCCACAGCGAGACGCTGAGCGAGGCGGCGCTGCTGCACGCGCTGGGCGGGCGCTTCAGGCGCTTTCGCGCCGGCAGCAGGGCGGCTTTTGGTGACAACGTCACGGAGCTGCAGCGTGCGCTGCGCCACTTCCATCAGACCCGCTTTACGGCAAATAGTCTGGAGCTCTGGCTCTCCGGGCCGCAGTCGCTGGATGAGCTGGCAACGCTGGCCGCAGCTTTTGATCGCCTGCCGGGCGGCGAGGTACCGGCGCTGCCGGTGGTGCCCCGGCAGCCCGGCAGCCATGCGCTCGCGCAGCTTGAGCTGCCGGGTGAGAACGCATTCTGGCTGACGCTTTTAACCCCCTTCGATCGCACACTTAGTGACAGTGTCACTCTGCTGCGCAGCTACTGGCTCGATGAGGCTGAAGGCGGCCTGCTGCATCAGCTGCGCAGTGAGGGCGCGTGTGACACGCTGCAGGTCAGCTGGCTGTGGCAGGATACCCGGCACGCGCTGCTCGCGCTGCGCTTCAGTGCAGCGAAGATCTCACCCGCGCAGACCCGGCGTATAGAGCAGCGCGTCTGGCAGCATCTGCAGGCCGTGCAGCACAATACGCAGCGCCAGCATCAGCACTATCTGCAGCTGGCGCAGCGCGACTTCCGCGCTGAGACGCCGCTGCGTCAGCTGCGGCTGCGGGCGGCAGCAGAAGCGCCTGCGGCCGATCTGCCTCCTGACCTTGTCCTGGCGATCCGCCAGCTGACGCAGGCTGGCCGGCTGCGCCTGCTGACCCGGCAGCCGCTGAGCGATGCTCTGACCTGCATCACGCAGGGATTTACGCTGCGCTGCAGCAGCAGCGTGCTTTGCGGTGACTTACCGGCGGCGGTGCGCTGGCAGTTTCCGCCGCGCGCCCTGCAGGCTGCCGCGGCAGGTTTTTGCGGCAGCGCAGCCGCGTTACCGCAGGCGCTGCCGGTTGAGCCGGCGGAGACGCTGCTGCTGCGCCCGGCGTGCTACCAGCCGCTGGCTGACCACGCAGGAGTGGCCTGTCAGCGGCGTTTGCGGCCATTGCTGGCAGAGCTGCGTCATCTGGGTGGGCGTGGCGTCTGGCAGCAGCAGCAGGGGATCTGGCAGCTGCTGCTGGATATTCCGGCCGACGCCGCCGTGGCCTGGCAGTTGCTGCCGGCTATCACGGCGCAGCTGAGCGCAGCGGATGAGGCCGGCGACCCGCCTGAACCCGCGACCATTGTTATCCGCCAGCTGCTGCAGACGCTGCCGTTTCAGCTGCTGTATCCGGCGGCAGTCCGCGGCTGGCAGGCAGCGTGGTGCGGGCACGATCGGCACCTCAATCACTGCGCCGCCCAGAGTCTGGCGAGCCTCAGGCAACAGATAGCGCCCTCTTCGCCGCCACCGCTGCGGCGCGGCATTACGCCCGTCGCCTGCCAGGGGCGCGACCAGGCGCTGCTGCTGTTTATCCCCCTGACGACGCCGGATGATATCAGCCTGGCGGCGCTGCAGGCGCTGGGGCTGTTTCTGGCACCGCGCTTTTTTCAGCGGCTGCGTGTGGATCAACAGATAGGCTACGTGGTCACGGCCCGCTATGAGCGCTGCGCCGATGTGGATGGACTGCTGTTTGCACTGCAGTCGCCCGATATCGACTGGGTACGCCTGCTGGCCCACTGCCGGCGCTTTCTGCTGGATATGAAGACGGCGCTGAGCGAGTGTGATGCCGAAATGCTGCACGCATGGCAGCAGACGCTGCGGGAACGCTGCCAGCCGTACGCTAACCGGCAGGTGGCGCAGGATCTGCTGCGGCGCGAAGCGGGCGGCGCGATCCTGACGCCTGAGGCGGTCTCTGCCCTGACGCTGCCGCGCATGCAGCAGCTTTTCCGGCGGCTGGTGCGTCAGCGGCGGCGCTGGCGGCTGCTGATCAACCGGCACTGAGCCGGCCGGCGCCGCTGCCTGTCCCGACAAAAGTTTACACGGCAAAACTTGGCGTTTGCGGCGGCGTTACATAAAATGCCCGCACTTTTCTCTGAGGCTGCGGCATGATGATATCGCCCCAACGCGCAACGTGGATCCTGGCACTCGCCTGTCTGGTGCTGGCATTTTGTCTGGTACAGCGCAGCTTCAGTATGCCCGTTCAGCCTGTTACCCCCTCTGCCGTGTTGAGTGAGTCCGGCGCGCAGGATGCCTCCGCCAGCAGTGACAAGCCCTGTGCGCTGAGCGCAAAATCCCTCAGCGCCAGCACGCCGGTCTTTGATGCGGCGCTGCTGCTGCTGATGCTTGTCATGGCGCTGGTCGCCGCGCTTGCCGTTCCGCAACGCCTCTCTTTCTTCTGGCGTCATCAGTCGCACCGTCCGCCGCTGCGACGGCGACATCTTACGCTCTGCGTCTTCCGGGAATAACACCGCACGCTGTTTCGCGTACCCCCTGTTATTTACCGGAGAATTTATCATGACTGTTTTAATCAGGAGCCTGCTGCTCCTGCTGGCAGGCTGCGTGCTGAGTGCGCAGGCTGCGGATACCGGCTGGCTGCGCAACGCGCAAAACAGCCACGCTGAGGTGCGCCTGCGCGCCGCGCCGCAGGCGGGCGACACCCGGCTGCTGCTGGATATTCATCTGGAACCCGGCTGGAAAACCTACTGGCGCACGCCGGGAGAAGGCGGCGTGGCACCCGTCATCGCCTGGCAGACGCCCGGCATTAGCGCTCAGTGGTTCTGGCCTGTACCGGCGCGCTTTGACGTCAGCGGGCTGACCACGCAGGGCTATAAAGGCACTGTCACGCTGCCGATCGTGCTGCAGCGCCCGCCGGGCAGCGATACGCTTACCGGCACGCTGACGCTCTCTACGTGCAGCGACGTCTGTATCCTGACGGATTTTCCGTTCAGCCTCGATCTGACCCGGCCGCCCGCGGCGGCGTTTGACCGCGACTTTGCCCGCGCGATGGGAGAGGTTCCGCCTGACTCCGGCCTGACTGACCAGCTCAATGCCAGTTTTGTTAACGGTGAGCTGCAGATCCGCGCGGTACGTCAGGCGGGCTGGAGCACGCCGGAACTCTTCTTTGACTATCCGGCGGGCAGCATGCTGGCAGCACCGGTGATCAGCGTGCAGGGCAACACGCTCAGCGCGCGCGTGGCCGTGACCGATGAATGGGGCGATGCGGCACCCGACCTGCGCGGCCGCCAGCTGTCGCTGGTGATCGGTGATAAGGGGCTGGCGCAGCAGAGCCAGGTGACTATTGAGGCAGAGCCCCTGCTGAGCGGCGGGACGCGCGCGACGCTCTGGTCGGTGCTGCTGCTGGCGCTGCTCGGCGGCCTGGTGCTGAATCTGATGCCCTGCGTGCTGCCGGTCATGGCGATCAAGCTCAGCGGTCTGGTGCAGCAGCAGGGTCAGACGCGCCGCCAGACGCGCCTGCAGTTTCTGGCCTCCAGCGCCGGGATCCTCTTCTCCTTTTTGCTGCTGGCACTCCTGATGAGCGCGCTGCGCCTGAGCGGTCAGGCGCTGGGCTGGGGCATACAGTTCCAGAGCAGCGGATTCCTGCTGCTGATGACCGGCGTCATGTTTCTGTTCAGCGCCAGTCTGTTTGATCTGCTGCATTTCCGTCTGCCCTCCGCCTTCAACACCCGGCTGGCCACGCACCAGGGGAACGGATTAGCGGGGCATTTTGCGCAGGGTGCGTTTGCCACTCTGCTGGCAACGCCCTGCAGCGCGCCATTTCTCGGCACGGCGGTAGCCTATGCGCTGACCGCGCCACTGCCCCAGCTCTGGCTGCTGTTTGCGGCGCTGGGTATCGGCATGAGCGTACCGTGGCTGCTGGTGGCCGCGCTGCCGGGCGTCGCACGCTGGCTGCCGCGTCCGGGACGCTGGATGGTGCATCTGCGTACGCTGCTGGGCACTCTGATGCTGCTGGCGACGCTCTGGCTGGTTACGCTGCTGATCCCGCACTGGGGCAGTGGTGCAGCAGGCCTGCTGGCCGCCGCGCTGCTGTTGCTGCTGCTAATCTGGCTGCTGCGCCGCCGCGCGCTGCAGCAGGCGGGCGCCGTCGCCATCGCGCTGACGGTAGCGGGCGCGCTGTTCCTGCTGATGCGTCCGGCAGAGGATGCCGGTGAACTGCGCTGGCAGCCGCTGTCAGAGCAGGCTATCGCCGCGGCGCTGCAGCAGAACCGGCGTGTGTTTGTCGATATCACCGCTGACTGGTGCATTACCTGCAAGGTCAATAAGTCCCGGGTGCTGAATCAGCCTGACGTTCGCGCCGCGCTGAGCGCTGACGATATCGTGCTGCTGCGCGGCGACTGGACACAGCCCGACCCCGCCATTGGCGACTTTCTGCGCCAGCGCGATCGGGCGGCGATTCCGTTTAATCAGATTTATGGCCCGGCGCTGCCGCAGGGTCAGATTTTGTCACCGCTGCTGAGTCGCGACGCGGTGCTTTCCACACTGAGTAAGGCGAAAAAATAATGAAAAAATCTCTGTTTGCAATGCTGCTGCTGAGCGCACCGGTACTGGCTGCCGCTCCTTTTACACCGGAGCAGGAGGCGCGGATCAAAGCGCTGATCCGCGAAACGCTGGTACAGAATCCCGCCATACTGGCTGAGGCCGCCGATGCCTTTGATAAGGAAGCCGCGCGACAGCAGCAGAATGTGGTGGCGCAAATGGTTGAAAAGAATCGCGATATGCTGTTCAGCGATGCCGGTTCGCCCCGCATTGGCGCTGAAAAACCGGCACTGACGCTGGTCTATTTCACCGATTACAACTGCGTATTTTGCAAAAAATTTGAGGGTGATATCACCACGCTGCTGAAAGCGCATCCGCAGGTAGCGGTAGTCATTAAACCACTGCCTTATCGTGCCGAAAGTTCGCTGAGTTCAGCGCGGCTGGCGCTGACGGTCTGGGAGCAGCAGCCAGAAAACTTTCTGAAGCTGCATGAAAAGCTGATGGCGAAAAAAGGCAATCACGACGAGGCCAGCATCAGCGCTGCGCTGAAAAAAACCGGTATCAGCCTCTCGGCACCGGGCAAAGCGAGTCTGGATACCATTAATCACAACCTGACGCTGGCGCAGCAGCTTGGCGTGCAGGGAACCCCGGCCACGCTGGTGGGTAATCAGCTGATCAGCGGTGCGGTGCCTTATGCCCAGCTGGAGGCGGCCGTGAAAGATGCGCTGCAGGCGGCACCGTGAGCCGGCTGAAGCGCTGGCTGCGTGAAGCGCTCTGGCTGCTGCTGGCAGGCGTGCTGATTATGCTGGCGGTCGACTGGCTGCGCGCGCCGCAGCTGCCTGCCGATCTGGCACAGCAGCCGCTCACCACGCTGCAGGGTGAGCAGAGCCTGGCCGGGCTGAGCGCATCGAAGCCGGTGCTGGTTTACGTCTGGGCCAGCTGGTGCGGCGTCTGCAAACTGACCACGCCGGTTGTGGCGAAGCTCAGCCAGCAGGGCGTGCCGGTAGTCAGCGTGGCGCTGCGCTCGGGTTCTGATGCGCAGGTTACCCGGTGGCTGGCAAAAAAAGGCCTGCAGGGGTTAGCCGTTAACGACGCGCGCGGCGAGCTGGGTCAGCGCTGGCAAATCGCCGCCACGCCGACGTTTATCGTGCTCTATCAGGGCCGGGTTGTCAGTACCACCAGCGGCTGGAGCAGCCGCTGGGGACTGCTGCTGCGTTTATGGTGGGCTGAACAGTTCAGCGGATAACACAGGGCGCCTGCGGGCGCCTTTTTTAATAATGGCTGGTTCAATTTGCGTTGCCTAATAATCTTTAAAACAGGAAAGTAATAATTATCCGGACAATTATTCCGGCGCTGCGTTTATTTTATCCTTTTGCGGCTGGCTTTATTTAAGACAGTGATTAAATTTTTGCAATAATGCTGCAACTAATTCATACCTGAATAACAGGCTAATTTTTGATTATCGCGGCGGGATATTTTCGGGCGCCGCAGTGAGGGAGAGTATGCGTATTCATCATCTGAACTGTGGTTGCATGTGCCCGCTGGGCGGGGCGCTGTTTGATGGCTTCAGTCGTGGCCCCTTTGCTGAACTGGTGTGTCACTGTCTGTTAATTGAAAGCGATCGCCACGGCCTGATTCTGGTGGATACCGGACTGGGAATTAATGATATGCGCTATCCGGAACGCCGGCTCTCTGGTTTTTTCCGACTGCTGAATAATATTCGTTACAGTGAGCAGATGAGCGCGCTGGCGCAAATTCAGCTGCTGGGTTTTCAGGCGGAAGATGTGCGTCATATTATTCTGACCCATCTCGATTTTGATCATGCAGGCGGCATCAGTGATTTTCCGGCAGCGCGGATCCATCTTCTGCAGCGCGAGCTTGATACGGTACGCAGCGGACGTGAGCAGAGCTGGCTGGCGCGTCAGCGCTTCCGGCCACAGCAGTGGACTGCGCACGATGGCTGGCGCGGCTACGCCAGCGAAGGTGAACGCTGGTTCGGGTTTGATGCGGTGAGAGCGATTGACGATCTCAGCGATGAGATCCTGCTGGTGCCGCTACCGGGGCACACCGCCGGACACGCAGGCGTGGCGATCCGCCACGGCGGTGGCTGGCTGCTGCATGGGGGGGACGCCTGGTTTTATCGCGGAGAGATGCATCACACCCGGCGCCACTGTACGCCGGGCCTGCGCGCTTATCAGCGGCTGATGTGCAGCGATCGCGAAGCGTGGCGTATCAATCAGCAGCGGCTGCGCGAACTCTCGCTGCAGCCCCAAAGCGGTGTGGCACTGTTTTGCAGCCACGATGCGCGCGAACTGGCACACTACCGGCCAAACTGTTAGCTTTTTTGCCCATTTTCTGCGCATTACCCTTTATCTTTACTAATATTTCTCTGGCGGCGTCGCGAAGCCTGTCGGCTCGCCGCCGTCTGAAAACTCTAAAGGGAGCGTGCCATGTTTCATACCTCGGGAAAGTCGGCGTTCGGCATTACGCTGTATGCCTTGCTGGAGCCACTGCCGCTGGGCTTTTTTTTTGCCGCCTGGCTGTTTGACATCCTCTATCTGCAGACCTTTGTGGTGATGTGGACCAAAGCCGCCAGCTGGCTGATTGTATTTGGTCTGCTGCTGGCTATTCTGCCGCGAATTATCAGCCTGATTCATCTGTTTCGCGGCGTCACTGCCGGTGAGAAAACGCATTTCTGGCTTTCGCTGCTGGCGGTGCTGGTGGCCATAGTTAACGCCTTTATCCATAGCCGTGATGCGTATGCGGTGGTGCCCATGGGCGTCACGCTGTCGACCATCGTGGTGGCGCTGCTGCTGATCGCCAACGTACAGCTGGCGCTGCGCGCGCGCCGTATCCCGGGAGGTCGTCCATGAAACTGCGCATTCTGAGTGCTGTCAGTCTTGCTGCGCTACTGAGCGCCTGCGACAGCGGATCTTCTCTCGATCCGCAAAAACAGACCGGACCCAATCCCGAGCTGCCTGAAGCGCAGAACTTTTTCATGCCGCCTATGCAGGTGCCGGAGGGGACGCCGTGGAAAACCGGCGAAACGCCGAAGGTGGCGGACGGGCTGAAGATAGAGCGGATCCCGGCGAAGCTGATGCACCCGCGCCAGCTCTACGTGCTGCCAAACGGAGATGTGCTGGTGGCTGAGGCCAACGGGGTAAAAAATCCGGTCACGGCGCCGAAGCAGCTTATTATGGGCCTTGTGCAGAAATCCTCAGGCAAAGGTGCGCCAGGCGGTAACCGCATCTCACTGCTGCGTAACGTCAACGGTAAATGGGAGCAGCATCTCTTTATCGAAAACCTGAATGCGCCCTTTGGTATGCAGCTGATTGGCAACACGCTTTATGTTGCCAATGCCGACAGCCTGGTGAAGTTCCCTTACCAGACCGGGCAGACGGAGATCCGTACCGCGCCTGAGGAGGTCACGGCGCTGCCGGGTGGCGAGCTTAACCACCACTGGACCAAGGCGCTGCTCGCCAGCCAGGATGGCAGTAAACTCTATGTCGGCGTCGGTTCTAACAGCAACATCACCGAAAACGGACTGGGTGCAGAGTATCAGCGCGCAGCGGTCTGGGAGGTGAATGCAGCCAGCGGGGCGAGCCGCATCTACGCCAGCGGCATTCGTAATCCTACCGGGCTGCAGTGGGAGCCGCAGAGCGGCAAGCTGTGGGCGATCGCGAATGAGCGCGATGAAATCGGGTCCGATCTGGTTCCTGACTATATGACTTCCGTGCAGGATAACGGCTTCTACGGCTGGCCGTGGAGCTATTTTGGCCAGCACGTGGATGACCGGGTCCGGCCGCAGCGGCCTGACATGGTGGCGAAAGCGATCAAGCCGGACTACGCCCTGAGCTCGCACGTTGCACCGCTCGGACTGCTGTTCTACGGCGCGGACAATATGCCGCAGTATCGCGGCGGCGCGTTTATCAGCGAGCACGGCAGCTGGAACCGGACGCCGCTTAATGGCTACAAAGTAGTATGGGTTAAATTTGAAAACGGCATGCCGGTCGGTAAGCCACAGCCGGTAGTCACCGGATTCCTGACGGACGATGAGAAGAACGTGCGTGGTCTGCCAGTGGGACTGGCAACGGATAATCAGGGTGGGGTACTGATAGCGGACGATGCGGGGGATGCGATCTGGCGCATCAGCGCGGCGCAGTAATTTTTACCGGTAAAAATAGAAAAGGATTTGGCTGGTTAGCCAAATCCTTTTTTTTGGTTCGCTTAAGCGGCGGGTAACCGCGCGGCGAACGGGGTGCTCAGCACTCCTCACACAGCGAATCATAAAATGTGACGGGAAATATTTCAAGTTTCAGGAAATTACTGTATGGTTATACAGTGTTGAGTGCGGGCGGAGTATCGTTGCTTTCTGATGACTCTCAGGGGCGCGGATAGTCAAATCCCGGCAGGTTCCAGGTGGTGCTGGCCTGTGGCTTTAGCAATGAGTGCCGCTCAGCGCTCCTCACAGATGTGCTCAGGCGGCCGGCGGGTAGGGTCAGGGCCCCGGCCGCTGAACGGCGCGCGCTCCTGTCAGAGGAGAAGGAAAGTGATGGAACTTGTACGATTACTCCTGGACATCGTCCGGATCATCCTGCAAATCATCGTTGCCCTTTTGCAACTGACCGGTCAGGCGCACTGACCGGAACTTGAAACAAGGCGGAGCTCACCCCTCCGCCTTTTTTCGTGGCCGCTCAGGCGGCCCGTGAAGGTGGACGCCAGGGCGCCATAAATGGCGCCCCTACAAAATGACGTTGGCGGCCGGTGCTGACGAAACGGCGGGGGCTGGCTGCAGGCGTTTCTCTGGCTGCAGCAATGTCATGGCCAGCATACTGACAAAGGCGATAACGGCAGTCACGGTAAACATGGCGTTATAGCCGTAATACTCCGCCAGCCAGCCGCACAGCATGGGTGAAATAATGGCGGCCAGGTTAGCAATTGCCAGCGTCATCCCGCTGAATGCACCCACCGACGCCTTTGGCGTAACGTCTATAACCACCGACCAGTAAACATTATTGACCAGCGCATTGAGTGCGTTTCCCAGCGTCATCAGGGCGATGATCGCGGCCGCCGAACCGGCAAACGGGATGGCCATAAAGCAGCAGGCGGTGGCGCAGAGCGTAATCGCCGCAAAGCCATTGCGGGCCAGCCGCAGATTTCCGGTTCGCGCCAGCAAACGATCGGCGAGGCGTCCGCCGAGCAGCACCGTCAGACAGGCTCCGCTCCACGGGATCATGGCGATATACCAGAGCGAGTGCAGGTCATAATGAAAATTATCCTGCAGATATTTTGGCAGCCAGGTGACCAGCGTAAAGGTGATATAGAGAAAACTGAAATAGCCCAGCGCATTACACACCAGCGTGCGGCTGGTGAAAAAGCGCCACCAGGGTAACGGGCGCTCATCATGCGCTTCAGCACGCTGCCCCTGTACAATAAGCGCACGCTCAGCGTCGTTCGCCGCCGGATGCCGCTGCGGCGTATCGGCGAAGTAGCGGGCAAACAGCAGCATCGCCAGCAGCGAAAAGACGCCAAGCAGGATAAACATCATGCGCCAGTCGTTGGTCAGCAGCAGCAGGCCAACCGCGATGGGGGCGGTCAGCAGCGAGCCTACCTGCGTACTCAGCAGGCCGATACCCAGCGCCATGCCGCGTTCATTATCCGGCGCCCAGTGCGCAATTGTCTTGTTCATCAGCGCGTAGGCAGGACCCTCGGCAAAGCCAAACAGTACGCGCAGCGCGGCGAACCCCATGATGGCGGAGCCGCCAAACAGCGCCACGCCAATTTCACCTGCCCAGGCCGTGGCGATCTCCAGCAGCGACCAGAGCACGCCGGCCATCAGCCACACTTTGCGCGTGCCAAACCGGTCGGCGAGAAAACCGCCGCAGAGCGAGCCAAACAGATAGCCAAAACCAAAGTCCCCCAGCACGGCGCCCAGCTCGACCTTACTGAAATGGAACTGCTGCGAAATGGCCTGCGCAGCGAAGGAGAGTGCACCGCGGTCAACGTAATTAATCAGCGCAATAAGGAACAATAATGAAAAGATACGGTAGCGGACAGCAGAGGCTTTCATGGCATAACTCCTGTGAAGAACACAGGAATGAGTAAGCAAAGGTAATGCCAGAATCTCTGAGCCGGGTCATATCAGCGCGAAGAGGGATAAAACCGGGCAGAACAGCAAGCACTTTATGCTTCGGGAAACGTAAAGGTTGCTGCGCTGCACCAGACTGGATGCTTAAGCGTGCATTGAGGGTGCAGAATTACACCACGGGCTGCTGCAGGATCACGCCATTCACCATCGGCTCCTGAGGTAATCCGACATGCAGTAAAATCTGACCACGATAGTGCTCATCCGTGTCGTGCTGATCGTCGCTCAGCAACACGCCCGCTTCATTGACATTCTTGCCCGCAATTTCCGTTTTGGTACGCGCCGCACTGCGCATCCACTCATATTCAATATCGATATGCCCGGTATCAATACAGCGGATCCCCTGCTGACTGAGATCGTAAGCCAGCACGGTCGCCGTCGGACCCAGCGAAATCAGCACTAAGTCATACTCGCGGGCATGCGCCAGCACACTGGTATAGAGCTGGTTATAGACTGAAAATGCATTACGGTTTAGCGTGGTAATACGCTTTATTTCGCGTGCGCCGTCCATTAAATCGTTGCCGATACCCAGCCGGGTGCCGCTGCCTTCAACGATCAATATTTTTTTGTCGTAAAAAAGCTGTTTGAATTTAGCAAATACGCGGGTCGCCTGCTGTTTATCAATATAATCATGATAAGGACGCGTCACCGAAGTATTTCCATACTGATACGTTTTTTTTAATAAAGGCTCATAGCGGCGAAAGAAAAAGGCTTTATGAAAAAACCAGAACAGGGCTGAGCCAAAACGCATATTGCGGGTGGAGCGAAAAGCATCCGGCATGCAGAGCAGGCAGGGGTTATCGTCACGCGTACCGCGCCGCATGATCTCTTTCAGTCTGATAGAAAGACGCTCATCAAATGACTGAAAGCCAATATTTTTAAACAGTGTCATCTCCAGTTCTCCATCCCCATACCGGCATACGGATAACCTGTCGTTACTGAGCAGCAAATCGATCGTCTGTTCAGGTGACATCACCTGATATTGCCGCGCATGTGCCTGGGCAACCGGGAATTTTAACGCTGCGTGTGTAAATTTAAATGGAAACCGTATTTTACGATAAAGGGAATCTGCGCTGATCATAATAACCTTCTTTTTATCTGCGGATCTGCTATAGAGCAGTCAGGTGATTTATATCACTCTTCCTGAAAAAACAGAGGCTGAGGAAATTCCCAAACTGAAATCACGCTGCATTATTTAATGATTAAACCCCAGCTCAACGTAAAACCAATCGGAAGAATTGTCAGGCGTAGCGGCAAATTAAATGGCAGCAGGCAATTTACGCCAGGATAATTCGTATACCGGCTGCGCGGACCCGTTAATCAATTTCATCAAAGCGTGCTGCAGGCCCTATTGCCCCTCATTTAAGCCATTCAGCGAGCCTGACGGTAATCATTTTTATGATGCCGGGCCTGTTATCGTGCACGCGCTCACGCCATCTGTTATGCCAGTGAGTTAGCAAAAGGTGCGCAATCGCTGCGGCAATGATTAATTAAATCTATCAAAATTAAACGTGATTTCAGTCACATGGTGAGCCTGCCGCTGACGGCAAGCCTTAAGCAACGCTTGATTCATTAGCGGATCTGACAACACATAAACTCACGGGTTCTTACACAGTGCTTACATAAGTTAATATTTTGTTGGAATTGCTGCGATGTCGTAACGGCATAAATTAATGAACAAAACTGAGGGATTGGCATGATAACAAAACTCACCAGTATCGTAATGGCGATACTGGTGATAGCGCTGCTCTATATGGGTGGTCAGCTGTTACTCAATGGAGGCAGCGCGTTCTACGCGATGATGGGGGCAGGATTACTGCTGACGGCTGTTTTACTGTTCCGCAAACAGCGCAGTGCGCTGACGCTCTATGCGGTACTGATGTGGATCACGCTGGCGTGGATCGTCTGGGAAGCGGGATTTGATAAGTGGCAGTGGATCCCGCGCGGCGACCTGTTTGGCGTGATCGGCCTGTGGCTGGCGATGCCGTGGGTTGTCAGGCCGCTTACCCGCGGCGAACGCCGTTTTCATCCGCTGCTCGGCGGCACCGTGGCGATTATGGTGCTGGTCGTCATCGGTCTCTGTTTTTACGATCCGCTGCCGCAGGCCGGTACCATCACCAATGCACGCGAGCCGGTAAACGAGCCTGGCGCAGAAAATGAGTGGGCTGCCTATGGCGGTACGCCAGCGGGGCAACGCTTCTCAGCGCTGAAACAGATCAGCAAAGCGAACGTCAGTAACCTTGAAGTCGCCTGGGAGTATCATACCGGTGATATGCGTCAGGAGAGCGATGCCACCGAGTATACGTTTGAGGCGACGCCGCTGAAAGCCAACGATATGCTCTATCTCTGCACGCCGCATAATGAAGTCCACGCGCTCAATCCGGAAAGCGGGGCGGTGAAATGGAAATATACGCCGGAGAAAAACCGCTCTTATCTTCAGCAGCATCAGACATGCCGCGGCGTCAGCTACTACGCCGCACCGGTTGCACAAACCAGCAGCAGTGCGCCTGCGCTTTGCCGTAAGCGTATCTTCAACGCCACCACCGATGCGCGCCTGATTGCGCTGGATGCCGACAGCGGCAAGCGCTGCCCTGATTTTGGCCGCGATGGCGTGGTGGATCTGCGCGCAAACATGGGTGAGATCCGCCCGCACGCGCTGATGCAGACGTCTGCTCCGCTGGTGGCCGGTAATCTGGTGATCGTGGGTGGATCGGTCATGGATAACGGCTTTGAGAAAGGCAATCCTTCCGGCGTCATTCGTGCCTATGACGCGCAGAGTGGCCGCCTGGTGTGGAATTTCGATCCGGCCACGCCGGATGTGACCGCGTCGATTGCCGCAGATAAGCGCTATCCGCAGGATACGCCGGTTGCCTGGGCAACGCTGAGCGCCGATGTCAAAAATGGCCTGGTCTACGTTCCCTTTGGTAATGCATCACCGGATGAAGTGGGGATTGAACGCGACGCTGACAGTAACACCGAGAAGTTCCGCGACACGCTGGTGGCGCTGGATCTGCAGACCGGTGCGTTTAAGTGGCGCTATCAGAGCTCGCACCACGATTTGTGGGATCGCGATAACCCGTCACAGCCTTCACTGCTGGATATCGATTATCAGGGCCAGAAGCAGCCGGTAGTGATCCTGCCGACCAAAACCGGCAACCTGTTTGTGCTGAATCGTCTGACCGGCCAGCCGGTTTATCCGGTGAACGAAGTGAAAGTCTCGACTGAAGGCGGCGTTCCCGGCGAAAAATTTGCCGCCACGCAGCCGGTCTCCAGCCTGAACTTTATTCCGCAGGCGCTGACGGAAAAATCGATGTGGGGCATTACGCCGTTTGACCAGATCGCCTGCCGGATCGATTTTCATCGTCTGCGTTATGATGGCAATCCGTGGACGCCAGCTACCGAGGCGGGCACGCTGGTGTTCCCGGGCAATATTGGCGTCTTTAACTGGGGATCCGTCGCGGTCGATCCGGAGCGCCAGATGCTGATCGCTGCGCCGGTACGCCTGGCGTATAAATATAATCTGATCAAGCGCACGCCGCAGACGGCGACCGAGCGCCTGTTCACCAAAGATGGTCAGCCTTACTGGAATGAAAACTTTCACGGCGACTATGCGATCCACATTCAGCAGCTCGCGTCGGGTCTGGGTATTCCCTGCATTGCACCGCCGTGGGGCCGCCTGGTGGGGGTTGATCTGAAAACCGGGAAAACGGAGTGGCTGCGTCGTATCGGCACCACGAAGAACCTGAAAACCACTTTCCTGCCAGGCCGCTTCCCGCTGGGATTCCCGATGGGGATGGTGGCACACGGTGGGCCGCTGCTGACCGCTGGCGATCTGGTGTTCCACGGTGCTACGGCAGATAACTTCTTCCGCGCCTATGACAGCACCACCGGCGAGCTGTTGTGGCAGACCGAACTCAGCGCAGGCGCACAGGCCACGCCGTCAACCTATATGGGTAAAGATGGCAAGCAGTATGTAGTAATCGCGGCGGGGGGGCACGGATCGCTCGGCACCAAAGCGGGCGACAGCATGGTGGCGTTTCGTCTGAAGTAAAGAAGGACGTATCACACCAGGGTTAACCAGCGTCCCGCCGCCCGGCGGGACGCTGCATCAGAGATTACGCTTTCGCACGTTCACTCTGCACTTTCTGCGCAATACGATCGCCAATAGTTTTGTCGATATTACGCCAGTAGGTGAAAGCGCGCGACAGCACCGGCTCCTCCACGCCGTTAAGCAGGTGACCGGCAACGTTGTTTACCAGACGATCGCGTGCGGCATCATCCATCACTTTATTCACCAGCTGATTCGCCTGGCCGAAATCATCGTCATCTTTGCGCAGCGTATAAGGTGAACGCACCATATCGCCCTGCGACTGCCAGGTGGAATCGGTAGGGTAGCGCTCGCCATCGGCCACCGGACCACCTTTGGAGTTAGGCGCATAGACCGGATCGGAGACCGGATTAATGCGCATCGCACCATCTTTGCTGTAGCTGTTGACCGGCGCCTGCGGCGCGTTCACCGGGATCTGCTTATAGTTAACGCCAAGACGTGCACGGTGCGCATCTGCATAGGCGAAAATACGGCCCATCAGCATTTTGTCCGGGCTCAGGCCGATACCGGGAACCAGGTTATTCGGCTCAAACGCCGCCTGTTCAATCTGGGCATGGTTATCGGTGGGGTTGCGATCCAGCGTCAGTTTACCGACTTTGATCAGCGGATAGTCGTCGTGCGGCCAGACTTTGGTCAGATCAAACGGGTTGTAGCGGTAGCTGTCCGCTTCTGCAAACGGCATGATCTGCATATAGAGCGTCCAGCTCGGAAAATTGCCTTCTTTGATAGAATTAAACAGGTCGCGCGTATGGTAGTCGCCATCCTGACCGGCCAGCGTGTCGGCATTCTCCTGCGTCAGGAACTCAATGCCCTGATCGGTTTTAAAATGATATTTCACCCAGAACTTTTCACCAGCGGCGTTAACCCACATATAGGTATGGCTGGAGTAGCCGTTCATGTGGCGCCAGCTTTTCGGAATGCCGCGGTCGCCCATCAGCCAGGTCACCTGGTGCGCAGATTCGGGTGAGAGGGTCCAGAAATCCCACTGCATATCGTTATCGCGCAGGTTGTTATCCGCCCGGCGCTTCTGCGAGCGGATAAAGTGCTGAAACTTCATCGGGTCGCGGATAAAAAACACCGGCGTGTTATTGCCCACCATGTCGTAGTTGCCTTCGGTGGTGTAAAACTTGATAGAGAAGCCGCGCGGATCGCGCCAGGTATCCGGGCTGCCGCGTTCACCGGCTACGGTGGAGAAGCGCATCACCACATCAGTGCGGGTCCCGGGCTGGAAAACGGCGGCTTTGGTATAGCGGCTGACATCTTCTGTCACTTCAAAATGGCCAAATGCGCCGCTGCCTTTTGCATGGGGCTGACGCTCCGGAATACGCTCGCGGTTAAAGTTGGCCATCTGTTCAATCAGATAGTGATCGTGCAGCACCAGCGGACCATCAGGCCCGACCGACAGGGAGTGTTCATCGCTGGCTACCGGAATGCCCGCATCCGTGGTGGTCGGTTTGCGATTATCACTGCTCATAATATCTCCAGATTTTGTAAGGGTAATCTCAGCCTTTAAGCGTAGCAGCATGCGCTGCGCTTGCCTGATTAGTTACGCAATCTGAAGCGAGCGCCACTCACCCTGTCCGGAACACCCCGCGCGCCGGGCAGAAGGGGCGATCAGCGCTGCGCCGCGTGCTCGTAAAAATCTATCTTTTCTACTTTTGCCGCAGAACCGCCCCCCTCAAACTCCGCCGCCAGCCACGCATTCACAATATTTTTTGCCAGCTCCGGACCCACCACGCGCGCGCCCAGCGTCATGATCTGGGCATTATTGCTTTTACGCGCCCGCTCGGCAGAGAAAGTGTCGTGACACTGCGCTGCCCGCACGCCGGGCACTTTATTGGCCACGATGGCTACGCCAATACCGGTGCCGCAGAGCAGGATGCCGCGCGCAAACTCCTGCCGCTGAATCGCGGTCGCCAGCGCCCAGGCAACATCCGGGTACATAGGGCGGGCGTTATCAGCATCGTTGGTAAAATCTGTCACGGTATAACCCTGCGTTTCCAGCAGCGTCTTAATGATATTTTTCAGATCGACAGCCGCATCATCAGCACCGATTGCAATCGTTTTCATAGCGGTTCTCCGGTAAAGAAAAAGGGCCTGCATCCAGGCGTGGATCACAGCGTGCCACAGGGTTAAACATTTGTTCAATGCATGTTCATTTGTAATATGGTGGTTTTGTGAGCGCGATCGCGATAGATGAGTCAGGTGGCAGGTTTTAAGGCGCGACAGGGCCTTGCGCCAGGTCACAGATCCTCTAAACGCGCATTGAAACAGGTTCATTAATTCATTTACTGTTCATATGAACAAATGACCATCAGGGTCAGGGCGCGCTATAACCGGGAGCTGCATGATGTCTCAGCCACAACGCTTACTTGGTGTCAGTCTCAAAATGTACTTTGGCTATCAGCAAACGCTGGCGTGGTGCCGCGAGGTCGCCAGCCTGGCCGATCACCCGGCGATCAGAAGCGGCAGGGTCGGCCTGTTTATCCTGCCCGCCTATCCGGCGATCCCTGCCGTAGCGGAGATCTTCGCGGGCACGCCGGTACGCATTGGCGGACAGGATGTTTGCCAGGCGGAAAATGGCGCCTGGACCGGTGAAGTCAGCGCCAGCATGCTGCAGGAGCTGGGCTGTTCGCTGGCTGAAATCGGTCATGCGGAGCGGCGGCGACACTTCCGCGAGGATGCGGCGCAGATTGCCGCCAAAGTGGCGATATCGCTACAGCACGGGCTGACGCCGGTGCTCTGTATTGGCGAGTCGGAGCAGGGCACGCCCGCGGAGGCGATTGCGCTCTGTGCCGCAGAGCTTAACGATGCGCTGGCGCAGGCGGCGGCGCATCGCCTGCGGGGCGAGATTCTGTTTGCCTATGAACCCCAGTGGGCCATTGGCGCGCCGCAGCCGGCCCCCGACAGCTATATTCGTACCGTCTGCGCCGGGCTGCGGACGCTGCCGCTGCCCGCCGGTATTACGCTGAAGGTGATATACGGCGGCAGCGCCGGACCGGGTCTGATCCAGCGGCTGGGCAGTGATGTGGATGGCCTGTTTCTTGGCCGCTTTGCTCACGACCCGCAGGCGCTGGCGCAGATTATTGAAGAGGCCAGCGCGCTCGCCGGTGGCAGAGCATAGCGGGGCGGCCGCGATGAGTGCTATAACTTACGGCTGCTTACGACCGCGTTACACAGGACAGAGAAGAGATGGAGAATACCACGCCGGGTCAGGATGCTGAGCTGCTGACCGAGATTGCCGTCGCCTACTATCAGGATGCCATCACGCAGGAGGAGATCGCGCGTAAATTTGGTATCTCGCGCATCAAGGTCGGGCGACTGCTTAAACGCGCGCGCGAAGAGGGCATTGTGGAAATCAGCGTGCGCTACCATCCGGTTTTCAGTACCCGGCTGGAGCAGCAGCTGCAGCGCTCTTTTCCGCGCCTGCAGCGGGCGCTGATTGCGCTGGATTCCGCCGACAGCGACGAGCAGCGCCGTCAGGTAGCCGCGCTGGTGTCTGCCCATCTGGCGCAGACGCTGAAAGATAACGCTATCGTCGCTGTCGGTCAGGGGCGTAACGTGGCGGCGGTGGCCGATCATCCGGGTCAGGTGCCCGACCGCAACTGCCTGTTTATCAGCGGTATTGGCGGCACGCACCGCCCGGGCGACGCCATCAACGCCGATCACATCAGCCGCCGGCTGGCAAAGAAGTTTGGCGGCAGCAGCGAAACGCTCTATGCCCCCGCCTACGTGGAGAACCGCGCGCTGCGCGACAGCTTTATGCAGAACGGTACGGTAAAAGAGACGCTGGATCGCGCGCGTAAAGCGGATGTGGCGCTGGTGGGGATCGGGGATATGAATGAGAACAGCTACATGGTGAAGCTGGGCTGGTTTACCCCGCGTGAAATTATCGACGCCAGCGTTAATCAGGGTGTGACCGGTGATATTGCCGGCTATGACTTTTTCAACGCCCGCGGTGAAGCGGTGGAGACGGTCATGAATGAGCGCGTGATCGGGCTGAGCATTGATGAGCTGCGCCGGATCCCGTGCGTGATCGCGATAGCCGCAGAGAATACCAAGGCGATGGCGATACTCGGGGCGCTGCGCACCGGGGCCATCGATATCATCGCGACCTCGGCGCAGAATATCCGCACGGTGCTGAGCCTGGTACAGGCGCGCTAAAGCGCGCTTTAGCGTATCTGAACGCGCCGGATTGCAATCTCTTCGGCGCGCTGCAGCAGCAGCTGCAGATCGTCCTCATCAATATCCAGCAGGGGCCCGCTCTCCAGCGCCTGATGCAGGTCGTCGCGCGTGAGCGGAACCGGCATCGCCACCGGCTGCGGTTTCGCCTCGGCGGCCGCCAGCGGATGAGGATAGCGGCGTCCGGCGAGGTTATTAAATACGATCGCCAGCAGCGCGAGGCAGACAGAGTTAAGCATCACCGGCGTCAGCACAAAGTGGTAGCCGAGCTGCGCCACGCTGCCGCCGCCGAGAATCGCCGTCAGCGCCACCGCGCCGCTGGGCGGGTGCAGACAGCGCAGCTGAAACATCACCGCAATAGCGAGACAGGCGGCTACTCCGCACGCCAGTGCCGGCTGCGGGATCAGCAGTGCCGTGGTCACGCCAATAACGCCGGCAACGAGGTTACCGCCAATAATCGACCACGGCTGCGCCAGCGGGCTATTGGGCAGGCCAAACAGCAGCACCGCAGACGCTCCCATTGGCGCGACAAACCACAGGTTTACCGCACCCAGCATCCAGTGGCTGATGAGACTCGTCAGCATAAGGCCCAGCCCGGCTCCGAGGCTGGCCAGCAGGCGCTGTCTGCGCGCCACGGGCAGGGGATGTGGCCAGAAGCGGGCCAGAAACAGGCGCAGCGAGGCCAGTCGGCTCGCCGGTTGCGGTTGTGTCATAGAAAATCCGTGAGAAGCCAGAAACAGTGGCCGGGGATTGTCGCCTGGCGTCTGACGCTAAACAACCCTGCAGTCTGCAGGGATTTATGCGCGTACGCGGAAGGTGCGACAGCCTTACGCAACGGCGGCAGTTGAGGTATAGTCCGTTTTTTTTCGGAGGAACCATGCTGCCTGACTTATCTACCCGCCTGAACAAATACATCAGCGAGAGCGGAATCTGCTCGCGCCGCGATGCCGATCGCTATATCGAACAGGGCAACGTATTTATTAACGGTAAACGCGCCGCCGTCGGTGCTCAGGTGTACGCCGGAGATGAGGTCAGGGTGAATGGCCAGCTGATTGAGCCGCGTGACGCCGACGATCTGGTGCTGATTGCGCTTAACAAACCCACCGGCATTGTTACCACCATGGAAGAGGGTGAGCGCGACAATATCGGCGACTTTGTGAACCACAGCAAGCGCGTGTTTCCTATCGGCCGGCTGGATAAAGATTCGCAGGGGTTAATTTTCCTCACCAACCACGGCGATCTGGTTAACAAAATTCTGCGCGCCGGTAATAACCACGAAAAAGAGTATGTGGTGACGGTTGATAAACCGATCACTGATGAATTTATCGCGGGCATGGCGGGTGGCGTGCCGATGCTGGGCACGGTAACAAAAAAGTGCAAAGTTAAAAAAGAGTCGACGTTTGTGTTCCGCATTATTCTGGTGCAGGGGCTCAATCGCCAGATCCGCCGCATGACCAAACACTTTGGCTATGAGGTGACGAAGCTTGAGCGTACGCGCATCATGAACGTCAGCCTGAAGGGGATTCCGCTCGGCGAGTGGCGCGATCTGACCGATGATGAACTGATCGATCTGTTTAAGCTGATTGAGGATTCGTCATCAGAAGATACTAAAACCCGGCAGGCGCAGGCGAAGAAAAAAACGGCGTCACCGGCGAAAAAAGCGCCCGCTGCGGCTGCAAAGCAGGGCGATAAAGCGGGGGGCCAGGGCGCGAACCGCAAACGCTTTACCCAGCCCGGCCGCAAAAAAAAGGGGCGTTAAGCCCCGGATTATCCGCCCGGCCTGCGGGCGGATCGGATTATTTATCGGTGCCAAACCCCTGTTTATGGAGCGCCACCAGCACGTGCGGGAAGTAAATGTGCTGGTAGTAGCCGCTGACGCTGTCGCTCCAGCTCTCGCCATCGCTGCGGCCGGTAGTTTGCCAGTGCTGCACCAGCTGCGCGTTGTAATCAGCGATATGCTGCGGCAGATCCGCCTGCTGATAACGCTCTTCGTGGCGGAAAGTCGGCAGCGGCAGACGCGGCTTCTGGTGCGCAGGCTGGTCGACGTGGCCGATGACCACCCCGGCAACCGGGAAGGTATAGTCGGGCAGATCCAGCAGCGCGATCATCGCTTCCGGATCGCGGCGGATGCCGCCAATCGGCACAATACCCAGCCCCTCAGCCCGCGCGGCGGCCATGACCGATCCCAGCGCAATGCCCACATCGGTGGCGCCGGAGACCACGCTTTCAATACTCTGCTGCGCAATCTGCTCACGGCCGCTGGCTTCTATCGCCAGGCGCGACTTATGCATATCCAGGACAAAGGTCAGAAACACGGGCGCTTTCGCGATCCACGGCTGCCCGCCGGCAATGGCGGCAATCTGCTGGCGCTGCGCGGCGTCGCGGGTGACGACGACGGATACCTGCTGGGAGTTGACCGAGGTAGGCGCGTAGTACGCCGCTGAAATAATTCGCTCAAGTACCGCATCCTCTACGGGCTGATCGGTATAGCTGCGCTCACTCTTATGCTGAGCGAAAAGATCGATAATGGAACTCATGCTGCCTCCTGTTGTGGGGGAGAGAGCGTAGCAGGCCGGGTAGCGGTGCGTTTTACCGTTATTGCCGTGAGGTAAAACCGGGTGCCGTGGCGGCACCCGGGCGGGAGGTATCAGCTGACTTTCACCACGGTTTTACCGAAGTTTTTGCCATTGAGCATATCGAAGAACGCCTGCGGTGCATTCTCCAGCCCCTCAATCACATGCTCGCGATAGTGCACCTTCTCCTGCTCAACCAGCGGCGTCATCGCTTTCAGAAACTCAGGATAGCGGTCGCCGTAGTCCTGGAAGATGATAAAGCCCTGCATGCGGATACGGCGTTTCAGGATCCCCGCCATGATCAGCGGCGTGCGGTCAGGTCCCGACGGCAGGTCGCGGCTGCTGTAGCCCGAGACGAGGCCGCAGACCGGAACGCGGGCAGCGGTGTTCAGCAGCGGGAATACCGCGTCAAACACTTTACCGCCGACGTTCTCGTAATAGATATCGATACCGTCCGGGCAGGCCGCAGCCAGCTGGTCGGCAAAGTCATCACTGTGGTGATTGATACAGGCGGAGAAGCCGAGCTTTTCAATCGCATAGCGGCACTTCTCTTCACCCCCGGCGACGCCCACCACGCGGCAGCCGTTAAGCTTGCCCAGCTGGCCCACGGTCGCGCCGACCGGACCGGTCGCCGCCGCCACTACCAGCGTTTCGCCCTTTTTAGGCTGACCAATGTCCATCAGCCCCATATAGGCGGTGAAACCGGGCATGCCGAGAATGCCGAGCGCCCAGGAGGGGTGAGCCAGCTCGCCGAGCTTTGCCACGCCTTCGCCATCAGAAACCGCATAGGTCTGCCAGCCGCTCTGGGCCAGCACCCAGTCGCCCGCTTTAAAATCGCTGTGCTTTGATGACTCAACCTGACACACCGTGCCGCCAACCATCGGCTGGTCGAGTTCCGCCGGCGGCGCATAGGATTTACCGTCATCCATGCGGCCACGCATATAGGGATCCAGCGACAGCCACACCGTGCGCAGCAGCATCTCACCCTCTTTGATCTCCGGCACCGGTTGTTCCACCAGCCGGAAGTTCTCTTTTACCGGTTCGCCCTCGGGACGGGAAGCCAGCAGCCAGGCCTGGTTTGATACAGCGTGTTGCGACATAGTTACCTCTCTTATGACAAACGGGTGAGGCAAGTGTAGCTGAGGATAAGCGCACTGCCGTTAGCGGATATTGCGCGACCGGTCTGCCGCAATAGTTTGTCACTCATTCGCGGAAGGGTGTTATATAAGAGCGACCGATTGCCAGATCCCCCCGGACCGTGCTGCTTCGCATGTGCCATTTCCTGACCCGGAGATTGTTATGATAAAACCGTTACGCGCCGCGCTGCTGCTGGCGCCGCTGGCAGGCAGTACGCCGCTGCTGGCGCAGACTTACGTCTATGTTTCAGAAGCCGGCGACGGCACGATTGCGCGCTACAGTCTGGATCAGCACGGCGCTCTGCACCTGCTGGGCCATACTCCGGCGGACGGCAAGGTGATGCCGCTGGCGCTCAGCACCGATAAAACCCATCTTTATGCGGCGATCCGCAGCAAGCCGCTGCAGCTGGCAAGCTGGGTGATTGATCGCCGCAGCGGCGACCTGACGCAGAAGCAGCAGGTGCCCGCCGCCGCCAGTTATCCCTGGATCGTCGCTGAGCCGCAGGGGCGTTTTCTGCTGGCGGCCTCGTATGATGGTAACGTCGTTGATGTATACCGGCTGACGCCGGAAGCGACACTCAGCGCACCGCCGGTGAGCCGGTACGCCACCGGGCCTGCCGCTCACTCGGCCATTGCGGATCCAGCCGGCAAAACGGTGTATGTCGGCAACCTCGGCACCGACCGCGTGCTGCAGCTGACGCTGAGCGACAGCGGCACGCTGGCCGCGCTCGGCGGCGGGTATGTCGCTACGGCTAAAAACAACGGCCCGCGCCACTCGGTAATGTCCGCAGACGGGCGCTTTCTGTATAACATTGGCGAAATGGGCGGGGTGATCACGCAGTTCCGGCGTGAGGCGAACGGGGCGCTGGTAAAAGTTGCTGAATTCCCCAGCGCCGTTGCCGCCTCTTATCATCTGGCAGAGGGGCGCGAACGGCCGCCGGGATACAGCGATCCCACGCCGCGTATCTGGGCCGCCGATATTCATCTCACGCCGGACGGGCGCTTTCTCTACGTCAGCGAGCGCACCAGCAGTACGCTGAGCGGCTACCGGGTAGATGCAGAGAGCGGGGCGCTGACGTTAGCGGGCAGCTGGCCGGTGGAGAAGCAGCCGCGCGGGTTTGCCATTACCCCGGACGGACGCGGGCTGGTGGTCAGCGGCGAGAAGAGCGCGGTGATTGGCAGTTACCGCATCGATCCGCAAAGCGGGGCGCTGACGCGCACCGGTGAAGCGCCGGTGGGCAGCGATGCCAACTGGGTGACGATCGTGCACTACTGACGGCTGTGCAGGCGGCGGTCTGCACAAAATAATTTTATGGAGCCGCCGCACAGCTGAGAAATGTGATCGCCGACACATTTTATCTGTTAACCGGACGATTCCCTCCGGTGCCGTGCAGCCACTACGCTGGTCGCTGCGGCACCGGCAGCTTCGATAAGCGGCGTTAACGGATAACCGCACACGCGGGGCGTATCATCCAGCATAAATTTTGATGACGAAACAATTTGTCGTAGTTATCTGCGTGAGCGCAGGCAGCAATCTGGCAGGATACGCCGCACTTAGTGCCTTCTGGTCCCTGTGACATGCCGTGGCTTACCCGACCCGCTCTGTTCTTTGCCTTAAAAACCACGCTCGCTGCGTTTCTGGCGCTCTGGCTGGCGCTGGAGATTAACCTGGATCGCCCCGCCTGGGCGCTGACGACGGTGTTTGTCGCTTCGCAGCTCTACTCCGCCTCGACCATCTCTAAATCGCTGTTTCGTCTGCTCGGCACGCTGCTGGGCGGCCTGTTTATCTTTCTGATTTTTCCGCTGACGGTGGCGCATCCGCTGCTGTTCAGCCTGGTGATTTCACTCTGGGTCAGCGGCTGTCTCTGGCTCTCACTGCATGATCGGACGCCCAAAAGCTATGTGTTTATGCTGGCGGGCTACAGCGCGGCGATTATGGGGTTTCCGGAAGTTTACACGCCGTGGGGCATTACCAGTACGGTGCTGTCGCGTATTGAAGAGATCACCTTAGGCATTGTCTGCAGCAGCCTGATACACGGCCTGCTGTTTCCGGTCTCCATGCGCAGCCTGCTGGAGCAGAGCGTGACGCAGTGGTATCTCACCGGCCGCCGGCTCTGTCACGATCTGCTCTCCGGGCCGGTTAGCGCCGTCTCGCCCGAGCGGGAAGCGATCCTGACGCAGATGGCTACCGCACCGCAGCAGGTGGAAATTCTGATCACCCACTGCGTCTATGAGGGTGACGCTGCCCGGCGGCTGATCCGCTTAGTCAGCGCGCAGTATCAGCATCTCTCCTATCTTATCCCGACGCTGACCGCCATCGAGCTGCGCCTGCAGCGCCTGGCCGCACGCAATATCCTGCTGCCTGACTATGTGGCGCAGGGATTTCAGCAGTTCCTGCAGTGGCTCAGCGACGGAGAGGCGCCGGGCGATGTGATCGGCATTCAGCTGGAGCTGACCCACCGGCAGGCGCAGATCAACGCGGCGTGGCGCGCCGGCGAGCTGCCGGTGGAACACTGCCTGCTGCTGAGCGGGCTGCTGGAGCGCATGATCGACTTTGTGCGCATCGCCGGGGCGTATCAGAGCGTCAGTGGCATGGTGAGCGATTTGTCGGGTGACACCGCACTGGCGCGCGGCAGACGCACCCACCGCTTCTTTGATCGCGGGCTTATCCGTCTTTCGGCGCTGACCGCTTTCTGCGCCACCTTTGGCAGCTGCCTGCTGTGGATGGGAAGCGGGTGGCGCGACGGTGCGTCTGCCCCGGTTATGGCGGCGATCCTGAGCTCTTTTTTCGCCAGCCTCGATACGCCGCTCACCTCAATGAAGCTGTTCGTGCGCGGCGTGCTGATCGCCATTGGTATCAGCCTGGTGTATGTCGCGCTGCTGCTGCCGCAGGCGACCTCGTTTGAGGCGCTGATAATCTGCATGGCGCCGGGGCTTATTATGCTGGCGCTGACAATCGCCCGCCCGGCAACCAACCTGATTGGCCTGAGCGTGGCGATTCAGATCCCGGGACTGATCGGTTTTGGTCACCATCTGAAGCCGGATCTGGTGCTGCTGGTGAATAACGCCATCGCCTCGGTGACCGGTGTCCTGTTTGCCGCGATCGCCACGGCCATTATGCGCAACAAGCGGCCGTCGTGGAGTGCGCGGCGCGCGGTGCGGCGCGGACTGCGCGAGCTGCTGCGCTTTATTAAGGAGATTGAGCGCAACGGCTCATCCCTGCCGGCCCGGCAGCGCTTTATCAGCCTGATGCTGGATAAGGTCAACATGGTGCTGCCGCGTCTGCGTCTCGATCCGCAGTCGGATATGAGCAGCGCCGGTATGCTGCTTAATGAGGTGTGGCTGGGCGTCAACAGCTTCGATTACTACGCGCGGCACCGGGTGCTGCTGGGTAATTATCTGCTCGACAGCGGGGCGTTTTTCTATGAGCTGGGACGCTTTCTGAAGCAGCGGCTGAAGTCGCTGCAGAGCGCCCCGCACGCTGAACTGCAGCAGACGCTTGATCTGCTGCTGCTGCAGCTGGAAGCGCTGGCGCTGGACGATGAACGCCTGTTTACGCCGCTGTTTCATCTGTTCAGCGTCCGGCTCTATCTGTTTCCGCAGCTGGCGTGGCCGGAGGCGACCGCCGGCCAGCGCGCCGCCCTGCAGCAGCACGCTCTGCGCCTGCGCGCTCAGCCATCCCAGCTGTAGCCGCCCGGTACGCGCGCAAAGCCTGCCGGTTTCAGCAGCGCCGTCAGCGGCGACTGGCTGGCCGGAGAACCATCAATCTGCTCCAGCGTAAAGCGCAGGCGCGGCTCGCGCCGGAGGGCCGCGGCTAGCGCGCCAAGCGCCTGCTGCAGGATCTCCGGCGATATACCGGCCATAAACGTATGCAGCTGTTTACCGCCGGGCGGCAGCCAGAGCAGCGGCTCTCCCTGAAACAGCACCACCCAGCTGCCGCTGCGCCGCAGCGGTTTCGTCCCGGAGAGGGTCAGCGGCCACGGCAGCAGGGTGCCAAACGGATTAGCCGGATCCAGCGTAGCCAGCGCCAGCGTCGCAGCGGACGGCGCGCGCTGCAGCTGACGGATACGCTCAATCAGCGCCGGCTCAGCGAACTGCGCGGCCCCTATGCCGCTGACAAAGCGCCCGCGCAGCAGGTGTCCGGCATCCTCCATCGCGCGCAGCACCGGCTGCAGCGCCGGAAAACCACCGGGGATCGCGCTGCTGCGGGCGGCGCCGTGCGTTGCCACGCCGCTGCGGTCCAGCAGGGCGCGGGTCAGCGCCAGCGCCCGCACCGTATCGGACGCCGGTCTGATATTCAGCAGCGTCCAGCTGCCGGGCAGCGTCACGGTGGCGGCCAGGGCCGGACGCCCGGCGCCGCCGGGTGCCGCGCCAAAATGGCGTCCGGCCATGCGGCGACGGCGTGCTGGACGCGGTTTGCTGCGCAGCGGCGGCATCCGCAGCGGCTGCCAGCTCTGCGACGTGATCCAGCCACGCCACACCAGATCCCACAGCGCCGCGTCGGTTTCCGGTGACGCACCCTCACCGGCGTCGCTTTCTGCAGCGAGCTGCAGCTGCCGGAAGGTTGCGCTGCCGTGCTGCTGCAGGTGCGCCACGATCCGCTGCTGCAGAGGTGACATCGTCACGGTTTGCGTCTCCGCCGGTGGCGTCATGATTGCGGCAGCGGCGTTAGCCGGGCAGAGTTCCACCCGCTCCTGTCGCGTGCCGGCTGCGCGGTTGCCGCGCCAGAGCACCTCGCCGCTCGCCAGCAGTTCATCCAGCAGCGCGGGCTGGTAATCAGCGATACGCGCCGGAAAAATCTGGCTCTCCCAAAGCCCGGCAGGCAGGGCCACGCCGGCCAGCTGCGCGATCACCCGGCGCAAACCCTCTGTACCGCTGAGCGGGGCGGTAAGCGCGTGGCGCTCCGTCAGCGCCTGCACACATGCCGCCGGCGCAGCGGGTTGGGTCGCCTCACGCGCCGCCTGCAGCGATGCCAGCCGCAGACGCCGGAATACCGGCGCGGCGATCCACTGCACCCCGCCGGAGGCGGGTTCGCTTCTGACGACACCCGGCGTCTCCGCCAGCAGCCTCTCTGCCGTGCCGGCGTCGAGGCCAAAATGCCGGGCGACCTGGCTGGCTCTTACCAGCGTGTGTGTCTGCAGATAGCGGCTGACCAGCCCCTGCAGCGGGCGAACCGCGCTCTCCGGCACTGCGCTGCCGCCACCGGAGAGCGCCTGCAGGCGGGCGGCATCTTCTGCGACCGCAAAACAGGCCTGCGCACCAGACGTAACCGGCAGGATCCGGCCCGCCTGCTGCAGGGTCTCCAGTACGTCAGCTAGCGGCGACGCGCCCCGGTAGCGCCGGGCTATCTCTCCGGCGCTGAGTGGCCCCAGTTCGCGCAGCAGATCCACCACCGTTTCCTCGCCGGTAGCCTGGCGTGCTGGCGTCAGGCGCTGCAGCAGCGCTTCCGTCTGCGCAATGACGTTTGCGTCCAGCAGCTGCTCTGGCGGCAGCGCCCCGATCAGCTCGCTGAGCAGTGACGTATCCAGCGCCAGCAGTGCGGCCAGCTGCTCAGCCTGCGGCACCGCCCGGCGGTCGGCGTCAGCCAGATGGCCGGTCAGCAGCGCGGCAGCGAAGGGCGAGGGCGCGTCAGTTGTCATCTCGCGCAGCTGCACCTCTCCGGCGCGGATCTGCGCCATCAGCTGCTGCAGCGCGGGCAGATCATAGACATCCTGCAGGCATTCACGCGCGGTTTCCCGCAGCAGCGGAAAATCCGGGAACGGCCGCACGGCGTCAAACAGCTCTGCGGCGCGCAGCCGCTGCTGCCAGAGCGGGGTGCGCTGCCCGGCACGCTGACCCGGCAGCAGCAGGGCGCGGGCGGCGCATTCGCGAAAGCGGGCGGCAAACAGCGGCGATCCGCTGACGGCGCGGCTGACCCGCTGCTGTAACTCATCCGGCGTAAACTGCAGCCAGTCGGAAAGTGAAAATGTGGCATGCGGCGGCAGACGCGTCACAATGCCGTCGTCGCTGGCGACCACGTCAGCCGTTATGCCGTGCTGTTCCGCGAGCCGATCGGCCAGCGCCAGCGCCCAGGGCGCGTGTACGCGTCTGCCCCACGGCGAGTGCAGAATAATGCGCCAGTCGCCGCTGTCGTCCGCACAGCGCTCAATCAGCAGCGTGCGATCGTCCGGCAGCTGTCCGGTCGCCATCCGTTGCTCACGCAGCAGCGTCTGCAGATTACGCCGGGCGTGCGCGTCCAGCGCCGGGTCTTCTGCCGTGCCGTTTGCGGCCTGACGCAGATAGCGGCCGCGCGCCGCGCCGAGCGATGCGGCGCGTCCGGGCGCATCCGCCTGCCAGAACGGCAGCCGTGCGGTGCGTCCCGGTGCCGGTGTGACAATCACCCGGTCGCGCATAATCTGCTGAATACGCCAGGTTGTGGCTCCCAGCGTCACGATGTCATTGACGCGCGAGCCGTAAACCATCTCCTCATCCAGCTCGCCCACGCGGCGGGTACCGGCCTGCGCCTCACCCTCCGGCAGCATCACGCTGACGCTGCCGCGATCGGGAATGGCGCCGGCGTGCATAATCGCCAGCAGCTTTGCGCCGGGCCGGGCCGTGATGCGATCCGTCTGCGGATCGTGGATCAGCCGCGGGCGCAGCAGGGCGAAAGCGTCAGTGTCGTCGCGTCCTGTCAGCATCGCCAGCACCGCATCGTAATCGTGCCGCGACAGCGTCAGAAAAGGCGCGCTGCGCGTGACTTGCTTAAACCAGCGGCCAGCCTCCAGCGGCGCTATGGCGGCGGCAGCGATGGTCTGCTGGGCAAGAATATCCAGCGGGTTTTCCGGCACGGTCAGCGGCTCCGTTTCGCCCGCCAGCATCGCCGTGACGATCACCGCCGTCTGCAGCAGATCGCTGCGCGATCGGGGCCAGAATTCCCCCTGCGGCGTGCTGCCCGGCCGGTGTCCGGCGCGTCCGGTGCGCTGCAGGGCGCTGGCGACCGACGGCGGCGTACCGACCTGAATCACCTGTCCGACGCTGCCCATATCGATCCCCAGTTCCAGGCTGGAGGTGGCCACCACGCAGCGCAGCGCACCGCTCTTCAGCGCGCTCTCGATCAGCAGGCGCTGCTCCCGGGCAACGGAGCCGTGGTGCGCGCGTGCAATCTCTGCAGCGTCATCGCGCTGCTGCTGCTGCCAGCGGGCGTTAAGGCGCGCCGTCAGCTTCTCTGCCAGCGCGCGCGAATTGGTAAACACCAGCGTGGTGTGATGGCGCAGCACCGCGGCCAGTATTCCCGCTTCCAGATGCGGCCAGAGCGCGCCGGCTTCGCTTTCGCTCCCCGGCAGCGGCGGGGGAGCCGTGAGATCCGGCACCGGGACCGTGACGCGGAGCTGCAGCGGGCGCGGCAGCGGCGGATTGACGAGAGTGACCGGGCGGCGACCGGCCAGAAAGCGCGCCACGGTCTCCGGCGGGTTTACCGTTGCGGATAACCCGATACGCTGCGCCGGCCGGGCCAGCTGCGCATCGAGCCGCTCCAGCGACAGGGCCAGATGGGCGCCGCGTTTGTTGCCCGCCAGCGCATGAATTTCATCAACGATGACGCTGGTGACGCCGCGCAGCGTATCGCGCGCCTGCGAGGTCAGCAGCAGATAGAGCGACTCCGGCGTGGTGATTAAGATATCGGGCGGATGGCGGCGCAGCGCTGCCCGCTCGCGCGCCGGGGTATCGCCGCTGCGGATCCCGCAACGGAGCGTGATGGCCGGCTCGCCCTGCTGCTGACGACATGCGCTGACGCCCGCCAGCGGCAGCTGCAGGTTGCGCGCCACGTCGGCGGCCAGCGCTTTAACCGGCGAGATATAAAGCACGCGCGTGGTTTCTTCGTGCGCAACGGCGGCATCCGGACTGCGCTCGCGAAACAGCGCATCGATGGCGTGCAGAAACGCCGCCAGCGTTTTGCCGGAGCCGGTCGGCGCCACAACCAGCGTATGGCTGCCGCCGGCGATCGCCTCCCAGGCCGCCTGCTGAACCGGCGTCGCCTGATCGAACGTCTGTGTAAACCACAGGCGCGTGGCGGGTAGAAAGTGCGACAGCGGTGGGACAGACATCCCGGACTCCTTGCGGGTAAGAGGGCGCGATTAGCAGTGTAGTCGCCCGCGCGCGGCTGAACAGGTTATATACTTGATGCTCAGCGATTTATTACGGGAGCTTGTTATGAACAGCGTAAAAATGGCGTTACTGGCGCTGGCGCTGCCGGTCAGCGCGCTGGCCGCGCCGGTATTTACCCTGCAGTCGCCCGATTTTCAGGATGGCGGTATGCTGCAGAAGGCGTTTGCCGGCAATAAACCGGGCAATCCGGCGTGCAGCGGCGAGAACCTCTCACCCGCCTTCAGCTGGCGCGATGCGCCGCCGGGCACACGCAGCTTTGCGCTGCTGATGACCGATCCGGTGGGTGCGAAAGGGCTGGGCGTGGTGCATATGGTCGCCTATAACATTCCGGCGGAGCGGCAGCAGTTTGCGCGCGGCGAGCTGAGCAGGGGAACCGGTTATACCGGCGGCACCAACAGCCCAGGCACGGCGCACTACTATGGACCCTGTCCGCCTGCGGGCAGCGGCATGCATCACTACAACTTTGTGATTATCGCCACCGATCTGCCGCCGGACAGGCTGCCGGCCGGGCTGACGCATGATGCGCTGATCGCTCAGCTTAAAGGTCACGCGCTCGCCGGCGCCACCCGCGTCGGTCGCTTTACCAACGATGAGTAAACCGCCATGCCCGCTGCCGTGCCGGGCGGGCAGTTATCTGGCGTCGGCGGGTGCCACCTCCAGCTCCAGCTGGTTTTCTGCCAGCGTTTTACCCTGTGCGTCGATAAGCCAGGTCTGCACCCGCAGCGGAGTAGCGCTGACGGGGGTGAGCGGCACATCAAGCACGTTACTGCCGGTATCAGCCGCCGCCGCGACCTGCCGTTCACCGCGCGCGAGCAGATGACCCTGCTGAGTGGCGCGCCAGCGCAGCGTAAGCGCCGGAAACGCCTGCGGCAGATCGTTAATCACCCAGAGTGACAGCGCGCCAGGTCTGGCGGCCTGCCAGTTCAGGGTATGGGGATCGATAGAGGGCAGCAGCGGCTGGTAGGCGCGCTGCAGGGCGTAATAGCCCGCTTTCGGCTGACGCAGGTAATCCACCACGCCCCAGTTGATTGAGGGCCAGGTTTCCACAAACATAAACTGAAACAACGCGGTCACCGGCTGGAAGCGCTGCCGCCGGTAGCTCTCGGCAGCCACGGCGACCAGCTGCGCCTGATAGCGCTGGGTGTTTTTGATAAAGTCATGGATGTTCTTGCCCCGGCTGATGCCCGCGTTTTTAAACGTCTGGATCGGCTGGAAATTGTGATATTTCCAGCGCGTCCAGAGCGGATCGCCGGGTTCGGTTGAGGCTGGCCACCATTCGCGGCGCGGAATGATGCTCTTCAGGGTGGCCAGATCGGGCAGCGCCTGCGCACCGAACTCCGTGACGGTGGCCGTTTTCGCCGTCTCAAGCAGATTATTCAGCGTGCCAAAATACCAGCCTGCCCAGTAGTGCTCCTCCACAGCAGAGTAAGGATGCACAATGCGGCTGCGATCTTCCGCCAGCGCCTCTGCCACACGCCGGGTCAGGGTGCGGTTAAGATCTTTATGCCAGTCGGGAAAGCGCTTCTCCATCCACGGCGAGTTAAACGGCGGCTCGTTCTGGCCGCCCCAGACTACGATAGCCGGCGAGTTGCCAAACTGTGCGGTCATGGTGCGGGTCTGCGCCACCGCGTTATCCGCAAAGGCGGCAGAGTCATTATACCCCCACTGCAGCGGCACATCCTGCCAGATCAGCAGACCGCGTTCATCAGCCGCCTCATAAAGCGCCCGGCCCGCCACGTGACCATGCACGCGGATAGCGTTGGCGTTCATCTTCTCCACCAGCGTAAAATCGCGCAGATAGCGCGCTTTGTTCATGGTGCTGAGCCACGGCGAGCCGATGTAATTGGTGCCGCGAACAAAGACCCGCCGATCGTTGATGCGCCAGCCCTGATTATTTTCCAGCGCCTCCACCTTGCGCAGACCGGTGCGGCTGCTGCGCCGATCCATCACGCCGCGATCGTCACGGAGCGTGGCGCTGACCTGATAAAGATGGGGTTTGCCGTAGCCCACCGGCCACCACAGCCGCGCCGCCGGCATCGGCAGCGTGACCTGCAGATGCGCGGGCGTATCGCCGGTCGCCTCCAGCCGCACGCGCTGCTGCAGCTCAAACGCCTGGCCGGGAAAGTTATCCGGTGCGGCGCGCAGGGTCAGCGTGACGTCAGCCGCGACCGGGGCGCGGTAGTGCAGCCCGGCAGAGAGCTGCGGCTGCGTTAGCCCCTGAGACCAGTCGGGACGCAGGATCAGCCGATCGATCGTTGCCCCCCGGCTGATGCGCAGCCGCACCGGCGCCCAGATGCCGCCGGAGTTCGCCTCCTGACCGCGATCGCTCCAGGCCCCGCCGGGACGCGTATCGTGCTGGTTCAGGATCCCTTTCATCAGGTTCTTGTGCAGCGGCCAGGTGCCCGGCGTCGCCTCGCGCGGGCTGTCGACCCGCACGGCCAGCCGGTTGTAGCGGCGCAGGCTGTCAGTGAGATCGACAGCAAAGCGCTGGAAATATCCCTCATGCTGCGCCAGCCGCCGGCCGTTGAGCCAGACGTCAGCCAGGTAATCGACCCCGTCAAACTCCAGCGTTGCTTGCTGGTCCGCCTGCAGCGACGGCAGAGAGAACTCATGGCGGTACCAGAGCGCGCCCTGATGATCGCGACCGGCGCTATACCAGTTGGCGGGGACGCGCAGCGTCGGCCATTTGCTGTCCGCTTCGCGCCAGCCCTCAAAGCCGGGGATATTTGCGTCATGCACGCGCCATTGGCCGGCCAGCGACCAGCTGACCGGCGCCTCACTGGCCGCGGCAGCGGGCAGGCTGACTATCAGTAACAGGGGCAGTAAACCACGCATCACTTCTCCTCCAGCAGGGCACGCAGCTGCTGACGCACCTGCGTACACTCTTGTATCAGGTTTGCGCGCAGCCGGGCGGCATCGATGGCGTCACCCCGGCGGATCTGCGTTTCAGCGGCCTGCAGCGTATGGGTTAAGTCTGTGAATCCAAATATGGCGGCTTCGCCCCGCAGCTTGTGGCAGTGGCGTGACGCGCTCGTCCAGTCGCCTTCACTCAGCGCGGTCAGCAGCTGCGTTTCGATCTCCGTCAGCGAATCGGCAAACAGCAGCAGCAGTTCGTGCAGCAGCGTCGCGTCCAGCCCAAGCTGCTGCGCCAGCGCGGCGGCGTTGCCGGCTGGCGCAGGCGTGTCGCCTGCCGCCGGGTCAGGCAGCGCCATGACCCGGCTGATCTCCTGATGCAGCATCTCCTGGCTCACCGGCTTGGCGACGTAGCCATCAAAGCCATTCTGCAGGCAGTACTCCTGGTCGCCTTTCATCGCGTGCGCCGTCATGGCAATGATGCGCTGGTGGCGGGGCGGCGATGCGGCGGCTTCACGTTCGCGGATCAGACGCGTCGCTTTTTCACCATCCAGCTCCGGCATCTGCAGATCCATCAGCACCAGGTCCCAGCCATCCTGCTCCAGCAGCGTCAGCGCCTCCAGCCCGTTACCGGCGATGGCGAACTCATGACCGAGCCGGGTGAGGAAATGGGCGGCAAGCTTTTGATTCACCAGATTGTCCTCGGCAAGCAGAATGCGCAGCGCCTGCGTGGCGGGGTCGGCCACGGGGCTGACCGGCGCACTTTCCGCACTGCTGGCGGGCTGGCGCTGCCCGGAGGCACCCGCCAGCGCGTCATAGAGCTCACGCTGATCGATCGGTTTAGCCAGAAACTTATTCACGCCGAGCTGCCGCAGCTGTTCTGCATCCATCGCCCGGCTCATTGAACTGAGCATAATAATCTGACTGGTTGCCAGCTGCGGGTTTGCCCGGATCTCCCGCGCCAGGTCAAGGCCATCCCGATCGGGCATCTGCGCATCCAGCAGGATCAGCGGAAAGTCCGGCTGCGCCTGCAGCAGCGCCAGCGCATCGGCGGCGCTGGCGGCGAGGCTGGGCCGCAGACCCATATTGCGCAGCATGTCGCTCAGCAGATGGCGGTTAGTGGCGTTGTCATCCACCACCAGTACCGGTAACGGTGCCAGGCGCGGCGAATGCCGCACCGGATCGCTCTCTGTCTCTGCCGGCAACGGCAGAGAGAAGGTAAACGTGCTGCCGCGCCCCGGTTCACTCTGTACGGTCAGCGAACCGCCCAGCCGCTCCACCAGCCGGGCAGAGATGGTCAGCCCGAGCCCGGTGCCGCCATATTTGCGGGTGGTCGAGGTGTCTGCCTGGCTGAACGATTCAAATATAAGCTGCTGCTTCTCCGGTGGAATACCGATGCCGGTGTCGCGCACCTGAAAGCGCAGCCGGTTGTGCGTGGCATCGCGCGTCACGGCCAGTTCAACCTCGCCCTGATGGGTAAACTTCAGCGCGTTGCTGATGAGATTGGTCAGGATCTGGCGCAGGCGTACGGTGTCAGCGAGAAAGGTGGCGGGAACATCCGGGGTGACGTTAATCAGCAGCTCCAGCGCTTTTTCGCTGGCGGCCGGCATCAGCGGCCGCGCCACGGCGTGCAGGAACGGGCGGATCTCAAACCGCTCTTCATCCAGCTCAATTTTTCCCGCCTCTATTTTGGAGTAGTCGAGAATATCGTTAATGATGCGCAGCAGGGTGTGGGCTGAGTGATAGACCAGCGTCATGTACTCGCGCTGCTCCGCAGTCAGCCGGGTGTCGAGACAGAGCTGGGTCATACCCAGAATGCCGTTCATCGGCGTGCGGATCTCATGGCTCATGTTCGCCAGAAACGCGCTTTTGGCTTCATTGGCCGCGTGCGCAGCGGCAATCACCTGCAGCGAGAGCTGCTCTGCCTCTTTGCGCTTGGTAATATCCTGCAGCGTGCCAATGACGCGCTCCGTCTCGCCGCTGACCGTGACGCTGGCTACCTGACCGGAGAGCAGCATCCAGCGATAGTTGCCGCTGCGGTGCAGCAGGCGAATTTCCCGTTCAAATACCGGCAGCTGTTTGTTGCTGGCGGAGGCAAACAGCTGCTGCAGCGGCTCGCGATCGTCCGGGTGCAGCAGCGTATCGAGAAAAGTGGCGCTGTAGTGCCAGGTTTCACGCGGATAGCCCAGCATATTGAGCAGCGCATCGTTGACCTGCAGCAGATCGTGCTGCTGCTGCCAGTCCCAGATGCCAATCTGGGTCGATTCTGCCGCCAGCACAAAGTCGGCGTGCAGCTGCCGCCGCGATGCGTCAATCAGCGTATAGCCCGAGACGTCAATATGCAGACTGACGATGCCGCCTTCAGGCGTGCGGTTATGCTGGACAAACACCTGCCGGTTAGCGATGCGCCGCATCTCACTGTGATTGTCGAGCCGGCAGCGGCTTATCAGGTTATCGATCATCGCCTGACGGCTGCGGTCATCCTCTGTCATGTAGGCGGAAGCGATAAAATCCTGCGCCAGCTCGGTCAGCGTCATGCCGACGCGGATCCGCTGCTCCATTCCGGGGTAGAAACAGACTACCTGCTGGTTATACGCCACCAGCCGCTCCTGTGCGTCATACATCAGCACCGCGGCGCGCAGGGAATCGAGCGCTTTGGGTAACAGGCTTTCCGGCATCAGTTTCTCCTTATTCTTCGGCCAGCGGGGCGGTGACCGGCAGACAGCGCTGCGGCACACGGAACGGATCGGCCAGCTGCTGACGGAAAAACTGGCGGTTCTCGCTATTTCTGCTGTCGATCAGCGGCTTCATGTGGGTTTTGAAAAGCAGCGCTTCCAGTACCGTGGCGTTGGTAGAGAGCGTGATAGCGCGGTTGTACTCCCCGGTCGCCTCGGTGCGGCCTTCATACCAGCCGCGCGCCGGATCGTACTGCAGCCGGGTGGTGCGCATCAGCGCATCGGTAAACGGCGTGTCCCAGAGCGCCCAGAGGCCAAATACCGCGCGGGTGGAGACCTGCGCCAGCGTCGGCACCCATTTATTGTCATCGGTCAGCGTGTTCCAGGCGTAGCCGTTAGCGAAAATGGTGTCGTTGACGTGCCACGGCGCGACGTTCAGGGCGAAATCGCTGCGGGCGGTTAAAATGCCCTGACGCTGCCAGCGACGCTCCTGCACCTGATAGACCAGGCTGGCGCGCTGGCGCTGCTGCCGGATCTGCGCGCGGTCGGCGCCCGGCAGCTGCCAGCCATACTCCATTCCGCTCAGCACCCAGGGCAGCGTGGTAAGGGCGGCGGGCGTCCAGGTGGTGCGGGGATCGCGGCTGTCGATATCCAGCGCCAGCCCGTCGATAATGACGTGCTGCGCCGGAGGCTGCAGCGACTGCTGGTTAGCAAAGCCCCACAGCCCGAAACCAGCGGCGCTGTATTCGCTGTCGCCCAGCCGCCCCTCTGGCTGGATGCGCATCTGCTGCTGCTGCCACATGCCCGCACTGAGCTGGCCCTGCTTATCCACCACCGGGCAGAAGTTCCAGCGCAGGATAATGCGCTGCAGATATTCCCCGTACTGCGGGTGAAACGTTGCGACCACCTGCAGCGCCATCATCAGACGCGCCATGTCGCGTGAGGACCAGCCGATCACCTGTGGCGTATTGCTGTAGCCCACCATCGACAGCGTCCGGCTGTTATAAAGCAGATTGGGCACGCCGCTCTGGGTGAGCGGAAGGCGATTGAGGCTGCCGAGCAGCTGACTGAGCTGGTGGTCAAAACGGCGATCGTCGATAAGCTGCAGTTCGCGCGCAGCCGTGAGCGCAATCAGGGTATCGCCCATCTGCCACAGGCTGACCACCGGCCGCCGGTCGCTGCCGCTAACCAGACCGCTGTTCGCCTCGCTGTTATTCTCAAAGTAGCGCCAGGCCACCGCGGCCCAGCGCTGCTCTTCAGGCGTCAGCGCGCCGGTGCGGGCGGTGGTGTGCCAGCCGCCGTTCACCAGCCAGCGCCAGCCGTCTCCCTCGTGACGCAGCAGCAGCCAGGCCCCGAGCGCCAGCAGCAGAGCCACGACCAGACCGGTGATACGCACTAGGGTTTTAGGCATGAGGTCGCTACCGGCGGAAGTTTAACGGGCGCACTGCTGTCGCAGCGGGCGCATTTGCAGGCGCTGCACTTCGGTGCGCTGCGCACGGCGGTCCCGCTCTGATCGCACCAGGTTTTTATGCCGGGCGTCACCTCCAGGAAAGGCCGGTTGCGACGCGTGTTGTTCTCTTCAAACAGATCTACCAGGCGCTTTTCCCACAGGGAGGGCGCATAGCTGCGGCTGCGCGCATCGTTAGTGTTAAAGCGCAGCAGCTTGCCCTGTTTTTTGAACAGCAGCGCTTCCAGCATGATGCCGTTGTTGTTGGCGGTGAACTCTTTGATCGGGCCGTCGCCATTCTCATAGAGCCCTTCGTAGTAGCCTTTGTCTTTCTCATCGGCGTTTTCAATCGCGTCAAACAGGCGATCGGTATAAGGGGAGTTCCACAGCACCCACATGCCGAGTGCGGCCTTCAGCGAAACAGCCGCCACATTGGGCACATACTGGCCTTTATCGGTGATGGTGTTCCAGTTGAAGCCGTCGCTGAAGACGGTGTCATAGACAAAGTAGGGGGATTTATCGAGCTGGTGTTCGGAGCGCGCCGTCAGGGTACCGGTGATCATGTAGCGGTTCTCCTGCGCCTGATAGACCCGATCGGCGAAGTTCTTCATCCACGGATGAGAGTGGTTGTTGGGGCGCGCTTCACGATCGTCGCTGTTGTCCCAGCCCATCTCCAGGCCATGCAGCAGATAGGATTCGGTGACCACGTAGTTATGCTGATTGGTCAGCCGCGGATCGCGCGAGTCGTAGGGCACCAGCACGCAGTAGATATCCGCCAGCGCATAAGGCTCAGGCCGGCTCGCCTGACAGGTGGTAAATCCCCACAGCTGATAGCCCGCCGCCGCATACTCTTCATAGCCAAGCCGGCCCTCCTGTACGTACTGAGGCTGCTTCTGCTTATCGAGATAGGCGCCATAGAGCGTGCCGCACTCATCCACCACGTGGGTAAAGTCCCAGCCGAGCACGACGTTATCAATGCTGTTGCCATGTTCCGGATAGCGCTCTTTGATAATCTTCAGCCAGAGCAGCATGCGGCCAATATCGATAGCGGAGAAGCCTATCTCGCCCGGTTTGTTCAGGTAATCGACTTTCTGCCCGGTAATGGTGTTATAGGCTTTGTTTGGCACCTGGTTCTGAAACAGCACCAGCTTGTTCAGCGTGGCGATAAACTGCAGAAAGCGGCGATCAAACTCCGCTTTATCAATGATCCCCAGCTCGCGTGCTGCCGTCAGCGCGGCGAGGTAAGAGCCGCTGTCCCACATGGTGGTGGAGGGGTATTTATTCACCGCGTTCACCAGACCGGTAGTGGGCTGATAGTTGGCGACAAAATAGGACCAGGCGTTGCGCGCCACCTGCATCTCCCGCGCGGTCAGCTCGCCGTGGCGGCTTTTATAGTCGGAGGCGGGCAGGCTGACGGCCGCCTGCAGCGGCAGCATCCACAGGGTCAGCAGCAGCGTCAGCCCCGCCAGGCCAGCGTGTTGTAGCGATAGCACTTTCATCGTTCTTGCTCCTTGTTGCGTGCGGTTGCGGGGGGCTGAGACAGGCAGCCCAGGCAGAGCAGCTGTCCGTGGGCGATATAGGAGAGGCTCTCCAGCACCATCGCGTTGGTATCGGCATTCAGGGCAGCGTTCACGCTGCCGTCAGGGTTAAATCCCGCCTGCCAGCCTTTGCCGGGCACCAGCAGCGGCAGCATCTGCTGGCGCAGCGCGTCGCTCCAGCGATTGCGGAACAGGGCATACCAGGCAAAGGCGGTACGGACCGAGAGCAGCGCCTGGTTGGGCAGCGGGGCGACGGTATGCTGTGGTGCGCCGCGCTGCGGCTGTCGGCCCGGCAGCGCCGCATTGAAATCGGGTGCCTGTTCGGCATAGTCGGCGCTGATATCCCCCCGTGAGTCAGGTTTGCCGGTGCGCTGCTGCAGGATCTGCATAATGCGCCAGCTGATCTCACCGCTGCGCGCGTCAAATCCCTGCTCCAGCCCGGTCAGCAGATAGGGCGAGCTGATGAGCGACGGCTGCTTGCCCCACGGCGTGCGGATCCCTTCATCAGGCACCGCATGCCCCTCGATCTCAATCATCTTGAGTCCGTCCGGCGGCTGACTGACCGCCAGTCCCGCGGTGCTGTTGATCAGCCGCAGCACGCTGCCCGCATAGAGACGGTAGCCGTAGCTGCCGCGCGGGTCGTCGCTGCGGATCACCCAGCGATTGACCGGCAGGCTGGCACCCTGCGGACCGCTGCTCTGCAGCAGCGCATTCAGCTGCCAGCCCGCCAGCAGCTGCTGTACGGCGGCAGCGTGCTGCGGATAGCGCCACAGCAGGATCTGCAGCGGCATCAGCAGACGGCCCATATCGATAGCGGAGCCGGGGCGCGCCGGATCCTGGTCGAGCGGGGTCAGGGTTTCAGCCTGATAAAAAGCGGCGGGAAGTTTATCCGGCTGCAGCGGCAGCCTGCCCAGCGCCTCAAGCGCGGAGCCGATGCGGTCGTCAAACTCAGCGGCGTCAATCACCTCCAGCTGGCGGGCAGCAATGGTTGCCAGCAGATAGCTGCCGCTGCTCCACAGGCTCAGCCAGGGGTTATCCGCTTCCGCGTTAGCCAGCCCGTTGGGCTGCGTGTTATTGACAAAGTATTGCCACGCCACGCGTGCCCACACCGCCTCCTCAAACGTCAGCTCGCGCGTCTCCGGCAGCGCGGGAAAACTTTCGCTGAGGATAATTCCATCGGTGGTTTCCGTGCGGGTGGGCATCTGATGTTCAACCCACAGCACAATGGCAAAGCCGATCAGAAAGCCGATCAGAATGGTGAGATAGCTGCGTGCGCTATAGAGTCCCGCTTTAAGGCTCATGGTCTGCCGTCTCCTGTGCCGGCGGCGTCCAGAGCGCAGCCATAATCATAGGCAGCATCGCCGCAATGTTGACGGCTCCCCAGAAAATGTTGATGACGTAACCCGAAGGGTCATCGACGTTGCCGCGCGCTACCTGTATACCGCCCCAGATAAGCCCGAGCAGCGTCAGCGCCACAATCGCCAGCTGCGGCTTCACCAGGTAGAGAAAACGCCCGCTCTGCCGCTCCTTTGGCGTGACGTGAAACTTGATTTTTTCCCCGCGCAGCACCGTACCGAGCGCCCGCAGGTTGACAGAGAAGAACGCCAGATAAGAGGCGCGACCGTCCCACGCGGAGATCCCCCAGGTGCCGAACATAAAGGCGAGCTCAGAGACGATAAAGAACGGCAGAAAATGCAGGTAAAAAGGCGTTGAGTAAGCGGCCACCGGCGGAATACCGGTAAACAGATAGATCAGCGGCGAGATAAGAAACACCGTGTTCCAGATGCAGGCCAGGTAGGACCAGAACGTTGTACCATACATCAGCGTTTGTGCCGCGCTCAGCTTAAAGCGGCGGCGGCTGAAAATTTTGTCATGAAACAGAATATCCAGCGAACCCGCAGCGTACTTAAAGCGCTGGATCATCCACGTCAGCAGATCCTGCGGCGAGAGCATTTTGGATTCAATGCCCGGATGCATCACCGAACGCCAGCGGCGACCGGCGTCACCGTGCAGTACGATTGAGGTATAGATATCTTCAGAGACGTGGAATTTATAGGGCGTTAGCTCCGTGTCGGCAATAATGTGCGGTCGCATCGCCTGTGACAGCGCCTGACGCGTCTCCTCATCGCGGATATCCTGCGTAAAGCGCGCAATCTCTTCCTCCACGTTAAACGCGTAGCTGCGCAGGGCGGCCTGCATAACGGCTTCGCGCCGGTGGACAGAGGCGGCACCGCAGCAGAACGCCGCGTTGGCCGCATTGCGGCGGCGCAGGATCACGTCGTAGAACATACGCGGATCGTTAAAGAAGGGATCGCTGCCCACGGTAAGCGGGCCAAACAGCTTTTCACTCAGGCTGCCAAGCAGCCAGCCGGGCCAGCCGGTCCGGCGCCGCAGCCATGCCGGCAGACGCTCACCTTCAGGCAGGTCATAAAACCACTGCGGCGTCTGCACCCAGGCGACGTCCGGATCGCGGAAATAGCCCAGCGTGTGCACCAGCAGCGTGGGGAAAACCCGGGTATCCGCATCGCAGATCACCAGAAAGTCGCCGTCAGTGTGCTCCATGCCGTTACGGATATTACCCGCCTTGAACCCGGTGTTGTTGTCGCGGGTAATGTAATTTACGCCCTCCTGCTCACACACCGCGCGCATCTCCGGACGGCGGCCATCGTCCAGCACGTGCACCCGGCAGTCAAGAGGGACGGGATAGTGCACCTTACAGGCATCCTGAATCGACAGCCTGACCAGCTCCGGATCTTCAGAGTAGGTCGCAATAAACAGGTCAACCCGGATGGGACGCGATGCGGACTGTTCCGCCGGCAGTAGACACTGGTTAATCTCCTCCGGCGCAGGCGGACAGGGCGGATCTTTCTCCTGCCAGATGTTGATAGTGAACAGCAGTGTGCCAAACCAGGCGCAGGTCTCTGCCAGCGCCAGCGGCACCGCATACCAGAGCGCATCAGGGTTCAGCGAGGACATCCAGCGCCAGCGAATGTAGTTTGCGCCCAGAATCAGTCCGGCAACGGCCAGCACCTGCCAGCAGATAACAACCCAGCGCGGTGTCTGCAGCGCCGGAGGGGGACGACGCTGTTCAAAACGGGAAAAGTAGTGGTCCATGGCATCCTGTCTCACATCCTGCAAAAAAGGGCATCTGACCTGGTGAACGCGTTAAGGCAAGCTAAATGAATGAATAATATTAAAACAGATCACTAAAATTTATTATTTGCGTCCGGCTTTCTGTTGCTGACGTTTACAGAACATGACGATATAAGAAAAGATATAGCTGGCAAACTGCGGTTTTAACAGCTTATTTAGCGCTATATTTGCTAAAAGGTGATTTATTACACAGTGGGGCTACACTTTTCCTTACATCTGAAATATATATTATATTAATGTTTTTACTCATCCTTTATCAGCAGGGCTAATGCGTTATGAGCGAAACTGTCGCCGCGGCTGCAACCTCTGTCACCGTGCCGCAGACATGGCGTTATGCCGTGCCTGGCCGGCGCGATCTGCGTATTGATATGCTGCGCGGGATTGCGCTGGTGATGATGGTCGTGGCTCATACTGAACTGCTCTCTGCGATCAATATCTTTATCTGGGAGCGGTTTGGCCTGACTACGGGGGCTGAAGGGTTTGTCATCCTTTCCGGCTTTATGCTCGGCATGCTCAACCGGCAGCGGCTGCAAAAAGAGGTGCTGCTGACGATTGGCTGGACGCTATGGCGGCGGGCCGGGAAGATCTATCTGGTGAATATCGTCATTGTGCTGCTGATTTTGCTGCTCTCCGCGCTGCCGCTGATTAACACCTTTGAGGTTACGCACTTTGTCGATCGCTATTCCGGTACGGTCTGGGCGCTGTTTCCCGCTACGCCGCAGATCAAAGAGACCTGGTTTAATATTGTGCTTTACCTGCAGATAGGCCCTCATCAGACGCAGATCCTGGGTCTCTATATCTGCCTGCTGCTGGTCAGCCCGCTGTTCCTCTGGCTGCTGCAGACGCGACGCGCGGGCTGGCTTATCGCTGCTTCGCTGCTTCGCTGCTTGGCTATCTCGCTTACCAGCGCTGGCCGCTGCGGCTGACGGTTTCCGAGTTTGAATTCGCCTTTCCCTTACTGGCGTGGCAGCTGATCTACGTGCTGGGCATGTGCTGCGGCTGGTTTAAAGATGAGCTGACCTCGCTGGCGCGCACCCCGGCAGGCTATGTGGTGATCACGCTGATGGTGATTTATGCGCTGGTGATGATGTTTGTTGCGCAGAACCATACCAATCCGTTTATGCCGCCGGCGCTGCTGCTGCACATCATCCCGCCCGCCGATTTTAACTGGTTTTATCACCATCTCGCCGCCAAGAACGCGCTGGGACCGTGTCGGGTCATCAACGACTTCTGCCTGATTCTGCTGGTCTATCTGATCCTTACCCGCTGCTGGTGGCCCATCAATAAAGTGGCGGGCTGGTTTCTGATCCCGCTTGGTCAGCATTCGCTATACACCTTTATCCTGCACGTGTTCGTGGTGCTGGGCGTCAGCCAGTTTGTCACTTTTGATCTGTGGCAGCAGGCGTGGCTGCGTAACACCGCTATCCATCTGGGCGCACTCGGCCTGCTGTGGTGGATGGCTAAAAAAGAGATTGGCGGGCGTTTTATTCCTAATTGATCGGAGATATCAGATGGAATTCGGGCAGCGGACAGGGATAACGTGCGGTGTGATTATGCTGGTGGCAGGCACGCTTGACGCCTCAGCGGCAGAGACCGGCTCTGATAAAGGGGCTGGAGCAGAGAGCAGTGAACCGATTCAGGCGGGCGTGTTTACCAGCCGCTGGGGACGACTCTTTTCCGGTAACAAAGATACCTTCTCCGGCGCGTTGAGTTTTTCCAGCGGGCTGAAAGAGCAGTGGCTGACCATCCCGAACGGCTCTGAATCTGCGCAGCAAAAAAAGAAGATCAATCAGCTGCTGAACCTGAGCCTGCAGTATTCACCTTACAGCTACTGGTTTGCTAACGTTACCCTGCGCGCACCGATCACCGATTTTGACCGCTACACCACCGATTTTCGCTACAGCTTCGGCTATGACGACTGGCATGCCAACACCTTTAGCCTGGTCTACAGCAACTATGGCGATAACCATCTGTTTCCCTCCGGCACTAAGCGCTTTACCTACTTTGAGCAGGGGGCATTTACGTTTGCCTATAAATTTTCGCTGCCCAAACCCCTTGAGCGTCACCTGCTGATTAACGACGGGGATGCGCTGACCTGCCAGCTCGGCTACAGCTGGGTGCCGCGCTACTATTCGCTGGCGGATAACGATTTGCGCGCCAACAAGCAGGTCATGCTGGGCGGCTGCGGTTACACCTTTAAACAGCACTTCTTCGTCCGCGCCACCGCGTTCTGGTATCCGCACGCCAGCCAGCAGCAGCCGTGGAACGGAGATTACAGCTACAGCTTTGGCTATGCCGGCTATACGCCTGGCTCGTTCTCGTTGCAGTACAGCAACTATAGCGGTACCCGCTTTCCCGGCAGAAGCAGTGCGAATGCAAAGTTTCGTGAAGGCACGGTATCTCTGATCTGGTTCCTGCCGTTTTAGGAAGGTATATATGCAGCCCGTTTCCGCCCAGTCGGTACTGATTGTTGATGATGCGCTTACCTGGCGTAAGCTGCTGGCCGGTCTGCTACGGCAGTGGGGCTATCACGTGCTGGAAGCTGAAGAGGGTGAGCAGGCGCTGGCGCTGCTGCGGCAGCATCCGGTTAATCTGCTGATCAGCGACTGGGAGATGCCGGTCATGGACGGGCTGACGCTGTGCCGTCAGGTGCGCCAGCAGTTCCGGCAGCGTTATATCTATGTGATCCTGCTGACGGTACGTGAAAGCACCGACGATCTACGCGCCGGCTTCGCCGCCGGTGCGGATGATTTTCTGCGTAAACCGGTAAACCGGGTCGAGCTGCAGGCGCGCCTGCATGCCGGAGAGCGCATTCTGCAGCTGGAGTCGACGCTGGAGAGCCGCAATCAGAGCCTGCAGCAGGCGCTGCAGCAGATTGAGACCGACCTGCAGGCTGCCGCCGCGCTGCAGCGCAGCATATTACCGCCGCACGCCATTCATCACGCCGGCTGGTTTGCCGACTGGCTGTTTATACCTTCGGCCTGGGTTTCGGGCGATATTTTTCATTTTTTTCCGCTGGACGGGCAGGCGCTCGGTTTTTACAGCGTGGATGTCTCCGGGCATGGCGTGTCGGCGGCAATGATGTCGGTAGCGGTGGCGCGCCAGTTTCTGCATGGCCGTACGGTAGAGCGGTTTCTCTATAGCGGCGAGACGATTACGCCGCCCGCCGACGTGGTGGCGATACTGAATGAGCGCTTTGTGGCGCAAAGCAGCGACGTAACCAGCTATTTCACTATGGTGTATGGCGCGATTGATCGTCAGAGCGGTGCCGGACGACTCTGTCAGGCCGGGCATCCGCCACCGCTGATTGTGGCGCGCGATGGCACAATCCGCATCGTCGGTGAGGGCGGTGCGCCGGTCGGGCTGCTTAACGATCTGAGCTGGGAGGAGGTGAGTTTTACGCTGGCCCCCGGCGAGCGGCTCTGCCTCTACAGCGATGGCATTACAGAGTGTGAAAATCCACAGCAGGAGATGTTTGGCATGGCGCGGCTGCAGGCGCTGCTCGCCGGCCAGGCTTGCCAGCCGGCAGAGAGCCTGCTGCAGACGCTGCACCAGCAGCTTAACCGCTGGCGTGACCTGCCCGCTGACAGTACCGCATCGGCAGGCGACGATATCTCGCTGCTGGTCATTGAACATCTGAACCCGGACGAACAGGAGTCTGCACATGAAGTTTGAATCTGACACCGTCGATAACACCCGCATTCTGACCCCGGTGGTACGACGACTGGACGCCGCCGTTGCGCTGCCCTTTAAGCAGCAGGTGCTGGAGGAGATGCGACAGGGCACGCGCGCGCTCATCCTCGACTTTTCACGCGTGGATTTTATCGACAGCAGCTGTCTGGGCGCGCTGATCTCTATCCTGAAATCACTTAACGGCGGCCAGCTGCTGCTGTGTGCTCTGAACAGCAACATCAAAAGTATGTTCACGCTGACCCGGATGGACCGGGTCTTTACGCTGTGCGCCAATCGCGAAGAGGCGCTGCGTACGCTGCAATAAGGAGGGGCTTATGCACCACGCAATGGCCGCAGAGATGCTGACGCTGCCCGCTACGCTCAACAGCCTGACCCGTCTCGGCAACGCGCTGCGTCGTTTTCTGCAGCCGCTGCAGCTGCCGGAGAGCTGGATCTACCCGCTCGATCTGGCGCTGTGCGAGGCGGCGAGCAATATTATCCGCCACGGTTATCAGGATGATGCGCAGCAGCACTACCGGGTGCATTTTTCCTGTGATGAGCAGGGCGTCACCGTCACGTTGTCCGATAGCGGGCAACCGGTGCCTGAGGCACTTATGGAGCGCGCGCAGCGCGGTTTTGATGACATCGCTCTGCTGGCTGAGGGCGGCCGGGGCTGGCCGCTGATTTACGCCAGCGTGGATCGGGTCAGTTATCAGCGTCAGCCGGCAGAGAACCAGCTGACGCTGTGGCGGGCGCTACCGGGCGTCTGAGGCGTCTGAAGGTTTAAACAGCTGCCGGACAAACGCTATATAAGCCGGACGCCAGACATCCATCTCATGCCCGAGACCGGCATAGCTGTGCCACTCATGCCGGATTTTCTGCTGCTCCAGCAGCGCCTGCAGTCCGGTCATATCCCGGCCGGTGATAATATCTTCGTCACCTGCCGCCAGCGCAAACAGGCGCAGCTGACGATTGATTGCGGCGGGCTTTTTCAGCTGTGCGGTAACACGAAAGTCAGGCACGGTTTCCGTGGTGACGCCGCTGAAGATGCCGAGCCAGGCAAACCGATCCAGATGCCGCATACCGCTGACCAGCGCCTGGTAACCGCCCTGAGAGAGGCCCGCCAGCGCCTGGCCGCCAGCCTCGCTGCGCACGCGGTAGCGCTGAGCGATACGCGGCATAATCTCCTGCGTTAACTCACGATCGGCTGCCTGCGCGTTACGCGGATAGAAGGTTTCACGCCGGGAGGCGGGCGCAAAGGTCTCGGGGATGGCATCGCTGATATCCGTCTCCGTATCCGGGATCACCACCAGCATCGGGACAATTTTACCTTCCGCCAGCAGGTTATCCATGATTTGCGGGATGCGTCCCTGGGTTACCGCCGACAGCGAGGTGTCGCCAAAGCCGTGATAGAAATAGAGCACGGGCAGGGGATCCGCGGCGTCCGCCGCGCCCGGTGGCACCCAGACCGCCAGCTGTCGCTCGCGCTTCAGCACCTCTGAGTGCCAGGTCAGGGTATGGATTTCGCCATGCGGGACCTGACGCGTATCCAGCAGGCTGCCGGGCACCAGAATCAGGCTGGTATTGACCTGTCGCTGTGGTTTGGGCAGGGAATTGCCGGTATCGATGCTGCGAAAGCCATCTACGTTAAAGAAATATTCATACAGGCTCGGGGCGAGCGGTTCACTGGTAAAGCGCCAGATACCACGCTCATCCTTAGTCATGGGATGCGCGACATAGCGGTCAGGCGTGGCGCCGGTGACCACATCCACCGCTTTTGCAGAGGGTGCCCAGAGTCGCCAGGTTATGCTGTCATCGGTGTTAACTGCGGAGAGATACTGTTCAGGGACCAGCGTATCAGGCGGGCGCTGCGGCAGAGGCTGCGCACCCGCTCCGGCGCTCCACAGCGCGGTGCAGACCAGGGCAATAAGAGAATAACGCATCAGTTTTCCTTACCAATAGACGGTATTGCAAGTGTGGCACAGGCCGCCTGAAAGTGAGAGAAACGGCGAGAAAAGTGTGAGAGCTGCAGGCAATTTGCAGGAAGCGTAGCGGGAATCGCGAACTGCGCTACCTTTAATAACGGGTGCTCACGCGTTAAATAACATCATTAATAGGGGGACAGCGGTGAAAATAGCCTGTTTAGCATGGGGGTCACTGATCTGGAAACCTGGTGAACTGCCGGTGGCCGGCGAGTGGCATGCGGATGGTCCGGCGCTGCCGGTGGAGTTCTGTCGTATTGGCGATGGCGGTGAACTGGCTACGGCGCTCTGTATGAACGCGGCACCAGTTAACGTTTACTGGGCAGTACTGGCGAGCGTTTCGCTGCCGGAAGCGGTGGCGGCACTGCGTCTGCGCGAGGCGATCCCTGATGAGCGTGAAGATGGCGTCGGCATACTGCTGCAGCCGCAGCATACGCCGGGTGTGCTTAGCGACTGGGCGCAGGATCGCTGCCTTGATGCGGTGATCTGGACCGCGCTGCCGCCGCGCTATCAGCACCAGGAAGGCTTAATCCCCAGCTGCGAGGCGCTCGCGCATCTCGCCAGCCTGAGCGGTGAGGCGGCTGAACACGCATTTGATTATATTCGTCGCGTGCCGGCGCAGTTCGACACCGCTTATCGCCAGCGCCTGCAGGCGCTGATCGACACGTCAGCTGAAGTGGCGTAGAGCGGCGTAAAAGTTATCCTGAAGAATTTTGATGCGGTATGAGATGGCACTGTACCGTATCGTTGAACAGCTGATGGCAATATTTGCAGCTGAACCGGAAAGCTATAATGTGCCGGCAGCATTCTGGCAGAAAGCGTTACCGGTTAAAGCAGCGGACATGAAAGAGTATGTGGAGCGTATTCGCCAGGATAAGCAGCGGCGACTGCAGCAGAAAAAGCAGAAGGCTAATGATCTCAACGGAAGAGGTGAGGCGGGTAGCAGGGAAAACGGTCTGACAGAGGTCTGAGGTCATTGCGTCGTTGCGGATGAAATCCATCATTTAACATAATATACATTATGTGCACTTTGGTGGTGGCCGGTAATCTATCGCAGAATAGACATTTATACAGAATCGGCCGCATGTACCTGGGCACCATTAATAGCGCCCCTACAAAACCGTATGCGATCCGGATCCGACAACCGCGCGGGCCTGGGCGCCATTAATGGCGCCCCTACGGGTTTTATGGGCGTGCGTTGAATGATGACGTGTTATCCGGGCGCTCCGGCGAATTTTGTAGGGGGCGCATTAATGCGCTCCTGGTGAACATGCGCCCGCCCCCTGGTAAAAGAACCTGCGCCCGACCCCGGCTCACGCATAAATCCGGCGACCGCCCGGCGGGATTCAATTAGCATGTATTCATGCGTCATCTTTTATCGTGGTACTTTCTGACAAAGTACCTCGGACAACCCGATCGGCCACAGGATGTGTTAAATGAAGATCCTTTCTGTTCAGTATCTGCGCGGGCTGGCCGCGCTGCTGGTTGTTGTTGCGCATAACGCGTTACTGTTACCGGATGGTATGGCGGCGCATATTCCGGGCGCGCTGGGCGTCGATATCTTCTTTATCATCAGCGGCTTTATCATGACCTTTATTACGGCACAATCCGCTGAACGTCCGCTGCCTTTTCTGATTAAGCGTTTCTTTCGCATCTGGCCGGTGTTTTTTCTGGTCTGGCTGGCGGCGTGGACGCTGGTGTATAACGAACGCGGATTCCAGCAGATGGGCTGCGTGCTCTACTTTTGCCTGCAGGATTACAGCAGCACCGGACCGGTATTTGGTTATAGCGCGCTGGGACCACCGTGGACGCTGACCTATGAAGTGCTGTTCTATACGCTGTTCACGCTGGCGATGTGTATCAGCTATCGTCAGCGCAGTCTGGTTTGCAGCCTGATGTTTATCGTTGCCTCCGTCGGTTTTCAGCTGGCCTATAACGGCAGCATTACCCTCTCCTCTCAGGCGTCTCCGGACCTGGTGGTAAATGCCTGGTGGCAGGCGTGGATCAAACTCATCAGCAATACCATTGTATTTGAGTTTATTACCGGCATGCTGCTGGCTGAACTGGTTGTCAGCGGCAACATGCCGGCGCTGCGCACCCGCGGACGACGCATTGTCTGGCTGGCGCTCGCCGCCGCGGCAGGTATCGCATTATTGACAGGCCCGCAGCCATTTGGTCTGCACGGCGGCTACTGGCTCGCCGCCATTATCATGGCTTGCGTCATTCTGCTCAGTGACGGACGAGAGTCAGCGCCGCAGCCGGTGCTGAATTTCCTCGGCAACATCTCTTACTCTCTTTATCTGGTGCACTATCCGCTGCGCCGCGTGCTGCTCAACCAGCTGCCGGCTGACGCCAGTGCAGGCACAAAGCTGCTGATCTTTGCGCTGTCGGTAAGCGGCAGTATCGCACTGGCCGCACTGCTGTTTCGCTATGTCGAACGCTACGCTATCCGCGCAGGTAAAAAGCTGGCCGATAGCTGTTACAGCTGGTTCTCTGTGCAAAAAAGCTGACTGAACAGCTGTGCCAGAGAGCTGAATATCCCTCCCCGTCGGGTGTTTTCCCGCTGATTACGCCTGGCTGGCAGATGAGAGGGTTTAGTATTATGTTAAATAGCCCGGTTTATTCCGGGCTGCCAGCGGCGCGCTTGATTGGTGCGACCACCACGTTGACGCCGTTATCCTGCATGCGACGCAGCAGCGGCAGCGGCGTGCCCTGATTCACAATCACCACGTCAAACTCGCGCAAATCGGCAAAGCGATGCAGCGCGCGCCGGCCAAACTTGGTGTGATCCATCAGCAGAATACGCTTCTGTGCCGACTCAAACATGGCGCGCTTGGTCTCTACCGTCTCTGCTGACTGATGAAACACCGCGTCATCCACAATGGCGGACATGCTGACAAAAAAGATATCCGCGCGCAGCGAGGCGATCTCTTCGCGCGTCATGCGCCCCATAAACGCGTTACACCAGGGGTGATACTGCCCGCCCAACCCCATCAGGGTAATATCCCGCCCGTTACGCAGCTCGTTCATCAGGGTCAGCGAGTTGGTGATCACCGTCAGCGGCGCTTTCGCGTAAAGCTGCCGCACCAGCTGAAATACCGTGGTGGAATCATCCAGAAACAGCGCCTGCCCTGGCTCCAGATAGCTGGCTGCAACTTCGGCAATCGCCTGCTTCTCCTCCAGCTGGCGCGTGGCGCGATAGATATCGCTCGATTCCACCAGGCTGGTTGAGGTAGCCGATACCACCCCACGCGACTTATGCAGCAGGCCGCGTTCGACCATTTCATCAATATCACGGTGTGCGGTCATCAGACTGATGCCAAACCGCGCGGTCAGATCTTCGATTCGCACGGCGCCCTCGGCCATGACCGCTTCTGCGATCAGCTGGCGGCGCGCCTGCTGGCGTGCCTGGCGACTGTCGCCGGGCAGCGTATCCGCCGTGAAAACACCAGGCAGCGTGTCGTGTGGGTTATGCGCCATATAGGTTCCGGAGAGGAGTAAAATGCAGGATTAGTTGTAATTACAGCGCGTTATACCCATTAATGCAAATAACCAATCGCCTGCACCCCGGCCAGCTGCGGCCAGCCGGGGCTGCTGCGGTTATTGTTTAAGCACAAACGGTGAAATGAAGTTGCCGGCGTTCTCTTTGGTGATCAGCACGCAGTCAAACAGCTGTTTTTCAGCCGGTGCGCCGGTTTTTCCGGTTTTCAGGAAGGTATCTGCCTGCTCAATCGCTTTCTGTGCAAACAGCGCCACCGGCTGCATAACGGTATAGGCCAGCGTGCCGGCTTTCACCGCATCGACCGCGTCCGGCGTGCCGTCAAAGCCCCCGACCGTGATCTGCCCCAGTTTACCGGCCTGTTTCAGAGCCGCAATGGCGCCCAGCGCCATCTCATCGTTACCGCTGATCACGCCTTTGATATCCGGATTCGCCTGCAGCAGCGACTGCATCTTGTTAAAGCCCTGCGTGCGATCCCAGTTCGCCACTTCCTGCCCCGCCTTTTTCAGATCGGGATATTGCGACAGTACGGTATCAAAACCGTTGGCGCGGGTTGCCGCATTGTTATCAGAGGGCGGCCCTACCAGCTCAACATAGTTACCGCTGTCACCCACCTGCTTCACCCACTCCATGGCGCCGGCGGCGGCACCCTGCGCGTTGTTTGAAACCAGCTGCGCTTTCGCCAGACCGCTCTGATTCAGCTCTGCGTTTATGACAAACACCGGAATATTAGCGGCAATCGCTTTTTTCACCGAGCCGATGGAGCCGTCAGCGTTGGCCGGATCGAGGATGATCGCTTTAGACTTATTGGTGATGGCGGTATCAATCAGCTGGCTTTCCGCATTGGTATCGCCTTTATGGGCGCTGACTTTGGCGCTGTAGCCAAGTTTTTCAGCCGCTTTCTGCGCGACCTGGCCCTCCGTCAGCCAGTAAGGGTTAGAGGGATCGTTGACGATAATGGTCATCAGACCCTTATCGGCCCAGCCTGGTGCAGCAAAGGTGCTGATGGCGACGGTAGCGGCAAGAATAAGACGTTTGGTAAACATAGTGACTCCGTTATTATCAGGGGACAGGTTTTTTTTACGGATAAACGCGCACCGCAGCGGCGCGCGCAATTCAGCGGCTGCGTCGCCCGTACTGCAGCGTATTCAGTAACACGGCCAGTACAATCACGGCCCCGGTAAACACCGTCTGCCAGTAGGCAGAAACGCCGATAATCACCAGACCATCAGAGAGAAAGCCAATCACGAATGCTCCCAGCAGTGTGCCGCGCACGTTACCGCGCCCGCCGGTCAGCGCCGCGCCGCCAATGACCACGGCTGCAATCGCCGTCAGCTCGTAGGTGGTGCCTGCCGTCGGACCGGCAGAAGTCAGCTGCGAAGAGAGCACCAGCCCTGCCATCGCGGCACAGATGCCTGACAGCACATAAACGCTGATCTTCACGCGTTTCACCGGCACGCCGGAGAGATCGGCGGCACGCTCATTGCCGCCTGACGCATAAAGCCAGCGGCCAAATGCGGTACGACTCAGCAGAAAACCGCACGCCAGCGCCACCGCGCCGAGCACCAGCACGCCAACCGGAATATTGAACAGCCGGTTAAACCCAAGCCAGTCAAAGCCGGTGTTGCCCAGTGATTCACTACCGGAAAGCTTGTTATAGGTCAGACCGTTAGTCATCAGGAGCGCAATGCCGCGCGCCACATACATAGTGCCAAGCGTGGCCACGAAGGCGGGTACGCGGCAGATGGCAATCAGTACGCCGTTCACCAGCCCTACCAGCGCGCCCACGACCAGCGTCAGGATCGCCACGGCCCACACCGGCAGATAGAGCACCACGCCGAGCGCCTCAAGGCTGATGCCCTGCATCATAAAGCCCGCCATTACGCCAGCCAGTCCCAGCGTAGAGCCGACGGAGAGATCGATGCCGCCATTCAGGATCACCAGCAGCATACCGATAGCGGGCAGGCCGAATATCGCCACGTGTGACGCCATCGTCAGGAAGTTAGCTCCGCTGAAATAGTTAGGCGACAGAAACGAAAACGTCGCGATAATTACCAGCAGCGCAATAAAGGCGCGCCCCTCCAGCAGCAGGCGGGCCAGGTTAAGCTGTTTTGTACTGCGGGAGGCATTCGCCGCGGGCGAGGTGGCCAGCGTTTGCGTTTGATCGGTCATACTTTTCACTCCGTTTTTCATGTTATGCCACCAGTGCTTCACCCGACGCCGCCATGATGCGCTCTTTACTCACGCTGGCGTCGAAAATGGCGGAGATACGTCCTTTGCTCATCACCACGATGCGGTGAGCGATGCTAAGACATTCACCAACCTCGGAGGTGGTATAAACCACCGCCAGCCCCTGCTTCGCACTCTCTGCCAGCAGGCGAAACACTTCTGCTTTGGCGCCAATATCGATGCCGCGGCTTGGCTCATCAAGCAGCAGCACGTTGGGCCGCGTCGCCAGCATCTTGCCAATCACAACTTTCTGCTGATTACCGCCAGAGAGCGATCCGATTGCCGCGTCACCGCCTGCGGTTTTCACCGTGACGTTGCGGATGGTATCGCTTACCAGCTGCTTTTCACGGCGGGCTGAGAGCATCAGCCCCCGGACAAACTCACCGATGCTGGCCAGCGACAGGTTCTCCCCTACGCTCATGGTCTGTACCAGTCCGTCGCGCTGCCGATCTTCCGGCACCAGCGCCAGCCCGATAGCGATACGCTGCGCCAGAGATAAGCGGCTAATCTCCGTCTCCTGCAGCCGGATATCGCCGCTGCTCTGCGCGATACGTCCGGCAATGCACTCCAGCAGCTCCGTGCGCCCTGCTCCCATCAGGCCATAAATACAGACTATCTCGCCCGCCTTTATGGTCAGCGACAGGTTGTCTACCAGCCGGATGCCGGTTTTACTCTTCACCGTCAGGTTCTCAACCGTCAGCGCGGGCGGGCCAAAGGCGTAACCCTGCGGCGGCGAGCCGAGATCGAAATGCTCCCCCACCATGTTGCGTACGATCCACTCAAGATCGATATCGCTGCGCTCTGCCCAGGCGGTCATCACGCCGTCACGCAGCACAACGGCGCGGTCGGTGATCTCCAGCGCCTCCTCCAGATGATGGGAGATATAAACGATGGCGACGCCCTGGCTGGTGAGATCGCGGATCACCTGAAACAGCACCCGGACTTCGGCGGCGCTCAGAGCCGAGGTCGGTTCATCCATGATCAGGATCTGCGAATTTACCGACAGCGCCCGGGCAATCTCCACAATCTGCTGCTGGCCGAGACGCAGGTTCTCGACCGGCGTCAGCGGATCGATATCCTCTTCGAGCGCCGCCATCAGGTGCCGGGTCAGCCGTGCCTCTTCGTCGTAGTCAACGCCGGTAGCCCCCATGATTTCGCGTCCCATGAAGATGTTGTCACGGACATTCATATTGGGCGCGAGATTCAGCTCCTGATGAATAATCGAGATACCGCAGCCGCGCGCCTCGGTGGCGGAGTGAAATAGCTTACTTTCGCCATTGAGCAAAATTTCCCCGGATGTTGGCGTAATCACGCCGGATAAAATCTTCATTAAGGTCGACTTGCCGGCGCCGTTTTCACCAAACAGCGTGGTGACTTCGCCGCGGCGTATCTCAAAGTTCACGCCTTTTAGCGCATGCGTTGAGCCATACACCTTGCTGACGTTACGCGCCTGCAGCACCACTTCACCTTTTAACAGCGCCGGATTAACAGGAAAGGGTTTCATTTAACCTCCACGCTGACCGGTGTGATCAGCCAGTTACTGGCATTAAGGAGGCGAAACACCCCGATGACCTCCACGGTCTTGCCCGGCAGCGCGTTGCGGTCAAGCTTCTCCAGAACGCTTTTTTTTATGGCGCGGTTCAGCGCTGCCCCGGCGTTCTGATACTCAATCTGGTTGGTAAAATCGCCGAACTGAATAGTGCCGCTGGCGTCGCGCAGATCGGTACCGCTCAGGGCCGGCCCGGTCTGCAGGCGTACTTTCAGGCTCTCCGGCACGCCGGCGACCTGCAGCGGAAAAATCCCCTTCTCTCCCGGCTGCACCACGCCCTCCAGCCTGACCGGGATCACCGGCAGCGGCGAGCCGACACCATACTGCGCGGCGGCGGCCTGCTGGTTCGCCTGCAGCGCTGCGGCCAGCGTTTGCGCCGCAACGGCGCGACGCTCCACGCTCTGCTTCACCTCAGGAAAGTGCTGTTCCGCCCAGCTGTCTGGTGAAAAGCCCTGCTGCGTCTGCCCGGCGGCGTCGGTTCTGACAACGTGGGTATCCAGAGCAATGCCGGCTATGACGGCACAGCTCAGCACGGCGGTCAGCAGCAGGCGACGCCTGCGCTGCCGGTCAAGCTGGTGTGCGAGCACTGAAACATCAGACATAACGACACCTCATCGGGTTAACAGCCCGGAATTAACGCTGGCTGTGTTATATATGTGATAACTAATGTGATGAGAATTGTGCTGATGTGACTAAAATGTCAACAGCCCGGCGGCGATTTTTTCAGGAGAGCGATCTGGATCGCTGTTTGAACCGCAACCGCTGATAAAGGTTTAAATTCCCTTATGTCAGGGATGCTGGCGAGGATAAGTTGTCTGGAGGTGACTCAGTTGGGCGGTGATTTCGTGATCCTGCTCGCTAAGTGGGATGAAATATTTTACCTGGATTGAAATTTAATACGAAAGATATGTTATCTAAGTGAGAAAAGAAGTATCACTAGCAGCAGCATAATAATCACACGCCGTTAACACGGCATACGGCGGGATCGCAGGCAGCCCGCAGCACATACCAGGTGGAGGTGTCGGTGGAGAGTGGCGATATCATTGTGGGCCTGGATTCAGGTACCTCGGTGGTCAAGGCGGTAGCCTTTGATTTGACCGGCAAACAGCTGGCCTGCGCGTCGGTACGTAACCGCTATTATCGCGCAGCAGGTGGCGCAGCGCAGCAGTCGATGTCACAAACCTGGCAGGATGCGGCCAGCGCCCTGCGTCAGCTCGGCGACCATATCGACAACCTGGCCGCCCGCGTAGTGGCGTTAGCCGTGACGGCTCAGGGGGACGGCAGCTGGCTGGTGGATGCGGAAGATCGGCCAGTGGGTGACGCCTGGATCTGGCTCGATGCCCGGGCGGCCCCCACGGTGGCCACGCTGAATCAGCACCCGCTGGCGCAGGCGCGCTTTAGCGCAACCGGCACCGGACTCAATACCTGCCAGCAGGGGGCGCAGCTGGCACACATGGACAGGCACTTTCCTGAACTGCTGGCAAAGGCTGACGTCGCGCTGCACTGCAAAGACTGGCTCTATCTTAACCTGACCGGTGTACGCGCCACCGACCCGTCTGAGGCGAGTTTTACCTTTGGCAACTTTCGTCACGCCGGCTATGACGACACCGTGATTGACGCGCTGGGGCTGACGCACCGGCGTCATCTGCTGCCGGAGATTGTTGAGGGCACAGAGACCACGCATCCCCTGACCCGCGAGGCGGCAGCGCTGACGGGCCTGCGGGCCGGGACCCCGATAGTGCTGGGCTATGTGGATATGGCGATGACGGCGCTGGGCGCGGGCGTCCACACCGGCGAGGCCAATACCGCCTGTTCGATTGTGGGTTCAACCGGCGTCCATCTGCGCAGCGTTACTGTTGATGATGTCTGGCTCAATCCGGCGCAGACCGGCTACGTGATCCCGCTGCCGTGGCCCGGTTATGTCACGCAGGTTCAGACCAATATGGCCTCGACGCTGAATCTGGACTGGCTGCTGAATGTCGCCGGAGACCTGCTGCAGAGCTTTGGCTGCGAAACCGATCACGCCCGGCTGGTGGCGCAGATTGATAGCTGGCTGACGCACACCACACCCGGCACGCTGCTGTTTCATCCCTATATTTCACTGGCGGGCGAACGCGGTCCCTTCGTGAATGCCAGCGCGCGTGCCGGTTTTACCGGCCTGCACTATCAGCACACTTTTGGAGACCTGGTGCGCGGCGTGGTAGAGGGAATTGGTATGGCGGCGCGCGACTGCTACCAGGCGATGGGTCAGGATCGGCCCGGCGAGATCCGTCTGACCGGCGGTGCGGTGCGTTCAGCACCGCTGCGGCAGATCCTCGCGGCGGCTATCGGTGCCCCGGTGCGTATCAGTCAGCGTGAAGAAGCGGGCGCGGCCGGCGCGGCAATGATGGCCGCGGTTGCAGTGGGCGCGTTCTCTTCTATGGCCGCGTGTGCCGAAACCTGGGTCCGCCCGCTGCTTGACGCGCCGGAAACGCCGCAGCCCGATCTGATGCAGCGCTATGACGCGCTGTTTCCTCATTATCAGCAGATCCGCAGCGATCTGCCGGCCTGCTGGCAGGCGCTGAATACCTGTAACGGAGTCAATCATGAGTGACACTATGCTGGATCTGTTTGTTATTGGCGGCGGCATTAACGGCGCCGGTATCGCCCGCGATGCCGCCGGTCGCGGCCTGTCGGTGGCGATGTGTGAAAAAGACGATCTGGCGCAGGGCACCTCCTCCCGCTCCGGGAAGCTGGTGCACGGCGGCCTGCGCTACCTGGAGTATTATGAGTTCCGGCTGGTGCGCGAAGCGCTGATTGAGCGGGAAGTGCTGCTGAATGCTGCCCCGCATATTATCTGGCCGATGCGCTTTGTGCTGCCGCACAGCCCCTCCGATCGCTCTGCCTGGCTGGTACGGCTCGGCCTCTTCTTCTATGACCATCTGGGCGGCCGTAAGAAACTGCCCGGTACGCGCTCACTCGATCTGACGCGCGATCCCGAAGGCGCCCCGCTGCTCGACAGCTATAAAAAAGGGTTTGAGTACTCCGACTGCTGGGTCGATGACGCGCGGCTGGTGGTGCTGAACGCGCTGGATGCCGCTGAGCGTGGCGCAACCATTCTGCCGCGCACGCGCTGCGTTGCCGCACAGCGCCTGGCCGGCAAGTGGCAGATAACCCTTGAAGATGTCAGCAGCGGCGAGCGCCGCACGCTGTTTGCGCGGGCAATCGTCAACGCGGCGGGACCCTGGGTGCTGGACATTGTCAGCGACGTGACGCAGAGCCACAGCCAGCGCCGGGTGCGTCTGGTGAAAGGCTCACACCTTATCGTGCCTAAATTCTGGGAGGGTCAGCAGGCGTATCTGGTGCAGAACACCGATAAGCGCGTGATTTTTATCAATCCTTATGAAGGCGATAAAGCGCTGATTGGCACGACGGATATTCCGTGGGAAGGCAAAGCGGAAGCGGTGACCGCCGACGATACGGAACAACAGTATCTGTTAGACGTCGTTAACCGCTACTTCAAAGTTAAGCTGCGCCCGGCTGACGTTATTACCCGCTTCTCCGGCGTGCGTCCGCTGTTTGACGACGGCAAAGGCAACCCCTCCGCGGTGACGCGCGACTACGTGTTTGACCTCGATAACCAGCAGGATGCGCCGCTGCTGCACGTCTTCGGCGGGAAAATCACTACATTCCGCAAGCTGGCAGAGCACGCCCTGCAGAAGCTAGCCCCCTTCTTTCCGCAGATGGGCGCTGACTGGACGCGTGCGGCCACGCTGCCGGGAGGCGATATGGCTGACGCCGACTTTGAAACCTTTCTTGAACAGTGCAAAGCGCGCTGGCCATGGCTGCCGCAGCCGCTGCGTAAACACTACGCCCGTCTTTATGGAACGCGCATCGCACAGCTGCTGGCAGATGCAACGGCGCTGAGCGATCTGGGACGCCATTTTGGCGGACTGCTGTATGAAGCAGAAGCACGCTATCTGGCTGACCACGAGTGGGCGCAGCAGGCGGAGGATATTCTGTGGCGGCGCACTAAACATCAGCTGCACCTTACCCCGGCGCAGCGCGATGCGTTCATCACCTGGTTTGAATCGGCTTCCGCGCGCGTGATCCCGCTGCGCGCCCGTGCCGGACAGGAGAACTGATATGGCCCTGACTCTTTCGCTTAATACGAATCCGCTGGTTAACCGCTTTGCCGATCCGCACGACTTAATTATCACGGTGGCGGAACAGATCCGCATTCGCGACCTGCAGCTGACCCATGAATTTATCAATCCGGGCTGGCCTGCCGCGACGATAACCGCAATGACGCGTCGTATGCAGCAGGCGCTGAACGCCACCGGCGTGCGCGTCACCTCCGGTATGACCGGCCCCTACGGGCGACTGAACCACTTTGGTCATCCCGATGCTGCGGTGCGCCGCTACTATATTGACTGGTTCAAAACCTTTGCGGATATCACCGCTGAACTGGGCGGTGTGGCTATCGGCTCGCAATTTGCCATTTTTACGCAGCGCGACTTCCGGGACGCAGAGCGCCGCGAAACGCTTATCGATATCGCCACTGACTGCTGGCAGGAGGTCGCTGAACATGCGCGCGCGGCGGGGCTGAAATATCTTTTCTGGGAGCCGATGAGTGTGGCGCGCGAGTTTGGCGAAACCATTCCCGCCGCGCTGGCACTGCAGCAGCGCCTGAGCCAGCGCGATTTTGCCCTGCCAATGTGGATGATGGCGGATATTGATCACGGTGATGTGACCTCGGCCGATCCGCAGGATTACGATCCTTACGCCTGGGCCGAAGCGGTGCCGCGCTGCTCACCGATCATTCATATCAAGCAGAGCATGATGGATAAAGGCGGGCATCGTCCGTTTACAATGCAGTACAATGACGGCGGCCGTATTCAGCCGCAGCCGCTGCTGGAGGCGCTGGCGCGTGGTGGCGCGCAGGATAATGAAATCTGCCTGGAGCTGAGTTTCAAAGAGCGCGAGCCCACCGACAGTCGCGCCGTGGCGGAGATCGCAGAGAGCGTGGCTTTCTGGGCCAGCCATATTGAAACCGGCGTGGCGGACCTGCATCTGGCGACGCACCGGCCCGCCGGAGCGCACAGCTAAACACGCGGGCCGGAGCCCGCGTCGTCTTCTACTCTGAATGGACAAAGACATGAAATCCGCACCTGCTTCTGCCGATCGTGATGACTCTCTGGCGCTGCGTGCGGCCTGGCTGCACTACGTAGGCGGCCTGACTCAGGCTGAGGTCGCTAAACGACTGGGGCTGCCTTCGGTAAAAACGCACCGCCTGATTGCGCGCATGGTGGCGGAAGGCGCAGTAAAAATCACCATTGATGGCGATATTCTCGACTGCGTGGCGCTGGAGGATAAGCTGCGTCAGCACTTTGGCCTGCGGTTTTGTCAGGTTGCGCCCGATCTGGGTGAGACCGGGCTGCCGGTGCGGGCGCTGGGGATGGCTGGCGCGGACTATCTGCGCCAGCTGCTGCTCGGCGCGCCCGCGATTACGCTCGGGCTGGGGCATGGCCGTACCCTCTCCGCGGCGATCCATCAGCTGGCGCGCCTTGAGGCACCACAGGCGCGTTTTGTGTCGCTGCTGGGCTGCCTGACGCGCAACTATGCGCTCAACCCGCATGATGTTATGCACCGCATCGCCGCCAAAACCGGCGCGCAGTCTTACATGATGCCGGTGCCGTTCTTTGCGAACACTGAAGAAGATCGCGATGTTCTGCTGGCGCAGCGCGGCGTCAGCGAGATTTTTGATATGGCCGCGCGCAGTGAGGTCAAGCTGGTCGGTATCGGGACGGTAGAGCCGGCGGCTCAGCTGGTTGAAGCCGGCATGCTCGAAGAGGCGGAGATCAACGCCCTCTCTGCAGCCGGCGCGGTGGGAGAATTGCTGGGCCACTTTTTTGCCGCCGACGGCACGCTGATCCACAACTCACTGACGGCGCGGACACTTTCCGTGCCGCTCAGCCAGAACCGCAGTGAGATTGTGGCGCTGACGGGTGGCCTGAGTAAAGTGGCGGCTATTCGTGCCGTGCTGAGCAGCGGTCAGCTCTCCGGGCTGATCACTGATGAGGTCACGGCACAGGCGCTACTGATATAACGCTGACCGGTCAGTAAAATAGCGCTCTGCACCGCCAGGTTAAATCTGCGTGACCTCCGTTCCCTGCGCCGTCAGCAGCGCCTGAGCGGCCGGATCAAGCTCGCTGTCGGTAATCAGCTGCCTGAACGGCTGATGCGGCGCCAGCGCATAAGGGTGGATCTGACCAAATTTAGAGGAGTCGGTCAGCGCAATAGTGTGCGCAGGCTTTTCCAGCAGCGCATGAACCACATCGCAGCGCAGCATGTTGCGCCCGGTAAAGCCGGTGGCGCGATCCCAGCCATCAATGCCGATAAAGACTTTATGAAAGCTGAGCTGCTGAATACAGAGCCGGGTCAGCGGACCGACCACCGACTCACTGCTTTTCTGAAACAGACCGCCGAGAATAATGACGTCGCCGCCCTTTTCACGCAGCAGGCCGGCAATATAGTGGCTTACCGTGACCAGCGTAACGTCATGCCGCTCGCTCAGCGCCTGTGCCAGCAGCGCATTGGTGCTGCCCCCCTCAATAAATACCGTTTCCCCTGCATTCACCAGAGAGGCGGCATAATCGGCCAGCCGTTTTTTTACGGCAAGGCGGGTTTGCATCCGGGCGCTGACGTCGTCACCGCCCGCAGCAACGGCGGAGCCATGCACCCGACGCAACAGCCCCTCTTTTTCCAGCTGGTTAAGATCCTGGCGCATCGTGACTTCAGAGACGCCGGTGGTCAGCGCCAGCTCGCTGACGCTGACGCTGCCGCGCGCGCTGAGCAGCTCGATAATTGACTGATGACGTGCGTTCATAGTGTCCTGCAGTTAGTCAGTAAGGCCCAGCGCCTGACGGCCGCGGGCGTTCAGATGCTGGGGCGTAAAGCGATCCTGCCAGTTAACCTCATAATCTTCACGCGGGAAATCACCGGGTGAAACACCCTCTGTCAGCGCCTGCGCCACCTGATGCGCGTAAGCGCGATTTTTGTCGCACATCGGCGCGGCCGGAATATACATCACATTACCCCAGCCCTGCTGATCTTCTACCGGCGCGACAGAATGTATCACATCGCAATGCCACCATACGGAATCGCCCGCTTCCAGCGCCGGAATGGAGCAGAGTCCGGCAATCAGTTCAGGATGCCAGCGCTCCGATACCGGCAGGACTTTACCCGGCTCAACCCCGCATAGCTCCTCTTCCGGTACATCGCTGAGCAGAGGACGCAGCAGCAGTAACGCCATTGCCTGCGGCACCGGCACAACGTGCAGCAAACCCTGACCCGGCTGCATATCAGAGAGCGCCGTCCAGCCCTGAAACGTACGGAATACCGAACATTTTGTGGTAGTACCGGACTGGTATTCATTTACCTCTGTGCGGTATGCCGCATCCCACGGGTCGTACTGTGCAAAGCGGTTATTAAAGATATGTCTGAATACCTGCTGATAAGCCGGCAGCAGCCAGCGCTCCAGCGCACCGGAATCGGTATGCGCACCGAGCCCTTTAGAGGTTGTGCCGGGCAGCCGCCGGCGGATGCGGTCGGGATAGATAATGCTGACATCAGGGTCAAACCAGCGTTTACCCTGAGAATCAAACCGCCACAGGTGATTGAGGAATCGCTGGGTGGCAGCCATCGCCTCACTCTGCCGCGCGGCCATTTGCGCCTGACTCCAGTAAATCGGATAGATTTCCGGCCGCGACGCCGCAAGATTGCCAAAGAAATCATCTCCCGGTCCCCGGTAGCCGGTCATAAAATCGTTATCGTCCAGATAACGCATCATCGATGCATCCCATCCCAGCGCGCATTCGCGGCTGAAATTACCTTTTACCACAACACAGCCGCGCCGCCGGATATGTGCTTTCTGCGCCTCACTGATTTCACCTGCGGCTATCGCCTCACAGCTCAGCTGGGGCCAGGCGGAACCAGACTGCGCCTCTTCATTTCTGGCCGCGGCAAGCTCCGTCACCACGCTCTCCCGCACCTGCTTATACAGCGCCTCCACATCTCCGATCTGCTGGCGCAGCTGCTGCTTCATCTGACGAATGCTTTTTCTGAAATCGTCGGGCTGCTGCGCTGAAGACAATAAAGTGGTCACAGAAATCACCTCTCGCTCTGGTTTCAAATGAAAGTTAACTGAATTTCATTCATAACATGCAGCTGGCGTATAGCAAGTCAGCCGTGGCGGAAATCCGGACGCGGTCACAGCTGGCAGAAGGTTTCATTTGAAAGTGTGCGGTAACAGAGCGCTCAGCTCCTGCGGGCCGCCCTGCCCGCTGCTTATATTTTCTGTCAGGAAATTTTTTGCAGAGGAGGTTAACCCTTTCTATCATGGAAAAAATTGTTTGTTGTAACTACTAAGGTGCTACCAGATAGCGATACTGAATAAATTCCGTTTTCGTTGCCAGCCGGTCGTACAGCGCTCGTGCGGCGACGTTTCCCTCCTGCGTGTTCCAGTAGACCCGTGAACAGCCGCGCGCTCTGGCCTGCTCATAGACGGCCAGTATCAGCGCTTCGCCCGCACCGTTACCGCGCGCCGCTTCTGCGACAAACAGGTCCTGCAGATAACAGTAGTCACCGCGCGTCCAGGTGGAGCGATGCGTCAGAAAATGCACCAGCCCCACCATGCTGCCACCCTGCTCCAGCACCAGACAATACATCGGTTCCGCACGGGAGAGCATGCGCCGGAACGTTTCGCCGGTCGTCGCCTCATCAATCTCTGTCTGATAAAACTGCTGGTAGCCCTGCCATAACCGCAGCCAGGCCACATAATCCTCAGCCCGCAATGCCCGTATATTCATCGTCTCTCCTCACTTTGCCAGCGCACGGATAATCTCATCTGCAGCAATAACGCGATCGTCATTGGGTATCCATTTGTTGGCCAGCATAATCAGCCCCACCCTTTGGGAAGGGATAAACACCGCATAGGCTGAAAAGCCATTGGTTGAGCCGGTTTTGTTATACCAGGCGCGCAGCGGCGCCGGCGCAGAAGGAGAAACCGGCGTGGCCCGCATACCGTTAAGTATGATTTTGCTGCTGTTCCCCGCCACCAGCTGCTGCTGAGTAACAGGCAGCGGGTAGTACTCCCACATCATCGCCTGCGTAAATGCCGCCGTGCGAAAATAGCCCTGATGGGTGGCAGCCACCGCCTGCCGCCAGGCAGGTACCACGTTAACCTCTCCCATCTGAATGCCGATCCAGCGAATCAGATCTTCTGACGTTGATTTCAGCCCATACGCTTCTGCATCCAGCGGCCCGGGCGTCACGCGTACCGGCCGGTTCTGTTTATCGTAGCCCTGCGCGTAATCCGGCATGGCGCGCGGCGGCACCTGAAGAAAAGTACGATGCATTCCCATCGCCGGCAGCAGCATCGACTCCATTGCGCGCATAAATGACATATTCAGGCTCTTCGCCGCTATCATGCCGAGCATACCAATACCGAGGTTTGAATAGACGCGCTCTGTTCCCGGCTCTGCCTCAGGCTGCCACGCCTTATACCATTGCATCAGCTGCGCGCTATCCGTGACCTCCTCCGGCACAAACAGCGGCATGCCGCTGGTATGCGTCGCCAGGTTCAGCAGCGTAACGCGATCGAGCGCGCTGCCCTGCAGAGCAGGCAGCCACTGGCTGGCGCTGTCGCGAAGCTGCATTTTATGCTGCTGTACGGCGTAGCTGGCGAGCGTGGCGGTGAAGGTTTTGCTCAGCGAGCCGATCTCAAACAGCGTGCGGGGGGTGACCGGCTCTCCGAGATCGGTTGAAGTGACACCGTAACTATAAAAGGTCGTCTGGCCTTTGTTCAGCACGGCAACCGCCATGCCAGGGATCGCAAAGCGCGCCATCAGCGGCTCAATAATCTCATCCGGTGCCCGGGCAGCAGCAGAACTGGCGATAAACAGCAAAAATGTAGCCATAACGCGGCGTCGCATGAATAATCCTTATTCCTGTCAGAACCAAAAGCGGTGCGCATAGTATATCCGCCCCCGGCCCACCCCACATGCCCATTCGTGGTGTAAGTGAACAGAGTCACATCCTGAGTAAGCGGGTTTGCCGTTTTGGCTGCGCACTCCTATACCTTTGACGGATAAGCCTTCACCGTCAGGGAGCGTGCTATGGCTACTGTGTTAACCCGTAATGAGCGTCTCGACAGGCTGCGCCAGCGTCAGATTACACCGGTCCTGATTGCCGGAGGCGGCATAAACGGCATCAGTACCTTTCGCGAACTGGCCCTTCAGGGCATCCCGGCTATTCTGGTGGAGCGCGATGACTGGTGTCAGGCGGCAAGTGGTGCCCTGTCGCGCATGATCCATGGCGGCCTGCGCTATCTTGAAACCGGTGAGTTTGGTCTGGTTAAAGAGTCTGTGATCGAGCGCGACCGGCTGCTGAAAAACGCGTCGCACTATGTTTTCCCGCTGCGGACGACGGTGCCGGTGGAAACCTTCGGCGGCGGCATGGTCAACGCCACGCGACGGTTTCTGCGCCTCAGTGACAAACCTGCCCGGCGCGGTGCGCTGCTGATCAAAACCGGCCTCAGCCTGTATGACCTTTATACGCGCCAGTATGGCTCCATGCCTAAACATCAGGTACGAAGCGAGGCGGCAACCCGCGATCGCTGGCCGGGCTTTGCGCCGTGGGTGAAATATAGCGCCAGCTACTATGATGCGTGGATCAGCGCCCCTGAACGGCTGGGGCTTGAGCTGGTGGAGGATGCGGAGCGCGCCTGCAGCGACGCGCTGGCGCTGAATTATATGCAGTTAATCAGCAGCGACGGTGAGAGCGTCACGCTGAAAGATACGCTGAGCGGAGAGCAGTTTCGCCTGCAGCCACACGTGCTGGTCAATGCCGGCGGCGCATGGATTGATCGGCTTAACCAGCAGATCGCGCCCAAAAGCGCCCGGCAGAAACTGATTGGCGGCACCAAAGGGTCACATCTGATCCTCGATCATCCGGAGCTGCTGCGCATGCTTGATGGTGAAATGGTCTACTTCGAGAATCAGGAGGGGCGCGTCTGCATCCTCTATCCGTGGGGAGGTAAAGTCCTGGCCGGCTCAACGGATATCCGCGTTGACGATCCCGATAACGTGGTCTGCGAGGCAGCCGAGAAAGCGTATATTCTTGAGTCGCTGCGCTTTGTCTTTCCTGAGGTGGTGGTGCCGGAGTCCGCCGTGGTCTACACCTTTTGCGGCGTACGTCCGCTGCCTGCCAGTGATGCAAAGCTGAGCGGTCAGATATCACGTAACCACTCGCTGGTGATGCTGCCGCCCGATCCCACCCGCGCCTGGAGCACGCTCTGTCTGGTAGGTGGTAAGTGGACCACTTTTCGCCGCTTCGGTGAAGAGGCGGCCGATCGCGTTCTGCGGCTGCTGGGCGAAAAGCGCCATGTTTCCACCACTGATTTAGCGATTGGCGGCGGGCGCGACTTCCCTGCTCCGGCGGCCCAGCCCGCCTGGATCGCCCAGCTGGCGCAGCAGCATGCGCTGCCGCTGCCGCGCGTCACGCAGCTGGTAAAACGTTACGGCAGCCGCGCCTTACCCCTGCTGTCGCTGCTGCGCGATGACGACCGTCCGCTGCATCACCACGCCGATTACAGCGCCACGGAACTGCGCTATCTGACAGAGCATGAGCAGGTGTGCCAGCTGGAAGATCTGCTGGTGCGCCGCACGTCGCTGGCGATCGGCGGCGAGCTGACCCCGCCGCTCATTCAGGAGATCTCGCTGCTGATGGCGCAGACGCTGGGCTGGAGCGAGCGTCAGCGGGTACAGCAGCTGCAGCGCTGCTGCGCGTCGCTGGCGCGTTTTCACGGTCTGCATGGCCTCTACCCTACGGTGATGCAGCAGGAGGCACAGCATGTCAGCGAGCAGTAAGGCACGCATGAAGCGGTTATTCCGTCACGGCCGCTGTCTGGACGTAGCGGTCGATCACGGTATTGCCAATGAACCCGATTTTCTGCAGGGGCTTGAGAATATTGACGCGGTGATGCAGAACCTGATTGCCGCGCAGCCCGATGCGATTCAGCTCAATTACGGACAGGCAGATCTGCTGCAGTGCGCGGAAGGAGTGAAACCCGCTCTGGTGCTGCGCACCGACGTCGGCAACGCCTATAACGCCGTGCGCCATCGCGAGATGTGGGCAGTGCTGCATAATCCCGATGAGCCGGTTCTGGCGGCGCTGCAGCTGGATGCGGCCGCCGTGGTGGTCAATCTTTATCTTATCCCCGATGAACCCGCGATTTTTCGCATGTGCATCGAAAATATTGGCCGGCTGCGCCATGCGTGCGACCGCTACGGCATGCCGCTGATGATTGAGCCGCTGGTGATGGCACCCGCCGGTCAGGGGGCCGCCTACGGTTCACTGGGCGATGCAGAGCAGATTGTTCCGCTGGTGCGGCTGGCGCGCGAACTGGGCGCCGATATTATTAAAGCGGATCCAACCGATAACCCGGCTGATTTTCACCGCGTGGTAGAGGCGGCGCGCTGTCCGACGCTGGTGCGCGGTGGGGGTAAAGGCGAGATCGGTGCGGTACTGCACAAAAGCGCGCTGCTGATGGCGCAGGGTGCCAGCGGCATGGTGTATGGGCGCAATGTTTATCAGCACGCCTCTCCTGCCCGGGTCGTCGCCGCCCTGATGGCCATTATTCATCAGGGTGCTAGCGGCGAGGATGCGCTGGCCCTTTATCAGCAGGCTGACGCCTGACCTGGCGCACGTTCTGTGCGCGCTCTCCTCTGCGGTTTTACGGAGCCGGATATGAAAATCCTGGGTATTGATGCCGGTAATACGATGATCAAGGCGGTGCTGTTTGATCTCAGCGGGACGATACTGGCCGTGGCTGAGCATAGCGGCGAAACGCTGCAGCCGCAGGAGGGCTACGCCGAGCGTTCGATAGCCGCCATCCGGCACGGTACTGAACAGGCGATCCGTCACTGCCTGCTGCAGGCGGGCACGGACGCACAGGATATCATTGCAGTGGGCGCCGCCGGACACGGCAATGGCCTCTATACGCTGGACCGGGCGCTGCAGCCGCAGCTTGGCATTCAGTCGATCGATCGGCGGGCGGACGATATTGTCGCTGCGCTGGAGCAGGCTGAAAAACAGCACGCCATTTATACCCTCTCCCGCCAGACGCCGTGGGCAGCCTCCACGCCGGTGCTGCTGAGCTGGGTTAAACAGCACCAGCCTCAGATATGGCAGCAGATCGGTGCGGTACTGAGCGCTAAAGATGTTATCGTCCATTTTCTCAGCGACGCGCTCAGCAGCGACTATTCAGATGCGGCGGGTGCCGGGCTGATTGACTATCGCGTTCGCGATTACAGCAGTGAACTGCTGGCACTCTATGACATTGAGGAGGCAGCAGCCTGGCTGCCGCCGCTGCGTGAATCGAGCGCTGTCAGCGGTTATGTTACCGCGCTGGCGGCGGCACGCACCGGTTTGCCGGCGGGTATACCGGTGGTGGCGGGTCTGTTTGATGTGGTGGCCAGCGCAGCGGGATCGGGGGTCGTCAGCTGCGGTGACGCCTCAATCGTAGCGGGTACGTGGAGTATCAATCAGGTTGTGGTGGATAAACCTGACTATCTTCGCCCGGTTTCCATGAGTTCAATGATAGAGCGGGATCGCTTTATGGCGATTGAGGCCAGCGCAACCTCGGCGGCCAACCTCAACTGGTTTCTGCGGGAATTTGACGACCGGCGCGGAGGAAAAGGCGCGGTGCAGAGCAGCGAGTGCGTGGCGCAGATCCGTCAGGATCCGCATCTGCCGTTTTATCACCCCTACCTCTACTCCGGCCGCAAACCGGAACCGGCCCGCGCCGGCTTTTACGGGCTGGGCGGCTGGCATACCCGTGCAGATATGCTGTTTGCCCTGTTTGAGGGCGTGACCTTTGCTCACCGGGCGCATATTGACCGGCTGCACGCTGCCGGCCTCCCATTTACCCGTGCCACGCTCTCAGGCGGCGCCGCGCGCAGCGTCATCTGGCCGCAGATGTTTGCCGATGTTTTGAATATTCCGGTGCGGGTGGCAGAGTGTACGGAAACCGGCGCGCTGGGCGCCGCGCTCTGTGCAGGCGTTGGCGTGGGCGTGTGGCGGGATCTGACGGATGCGGTGCAGCATGCGGTGCGTCTGCAGCCGGAAGAGCGGCAGCCGCGGCCGGAGTGGGTCAGCTTCCACGACGCGCGCTATCACCAGTTTAAAAAACTGGAGCTGGCGATGCGCGACATCTGGCGCGAGACCCGCTGATACTCAGCGACACTGGCTGGTGCAGTTCTGTACACAAATTTGCGCCAGCGAGCCACATCCGCCGCCGCTATCATTTTTGCACTGTGACTGCTGTACGTAGCAGTTTTGCTGACAGGCCGACAGATCGCATTTTGACGCGATCGGAGTAAACATAGCAGACGGCGATTTGGGCGACGGCTGCCAGCTGCTCTGCGCCATCGCGTTTACGCTGCACGCCATCATTAACGCAATTATCCACTTCATGATTAATCCTCCGCTCTGAAGCTTTAAGTATGCGCAAAATCTGGTCAGAATGCCGCATGAAACAAAAGATTCATGCGCATAGAGTTGCACTATAAAAGTGCGAACGCACTGCAACAATCGTTTCATCATTATGTCTCTTTTATAAAAAACCATAGTTATCAACACGCTGTCTGTTGGCGCGCATCTGGTACAGAAGTTGCAGTATCTCCCTGTCTGAGCACAGGAGAGCATGATGAAAGTGATTGTTATTGGCGCCGGTATCGGCGGAATGAGTGCTGCTATCGCCCTGGAACGGGCGGGCTTTGAGACGGAAGTCTATGAGGCCGTTGCGGAGATGAAACCGGTTGGCGCAGCCATTTCCGTCTGGCCTAACGGCGTGAAATGCCTGAATGCCCTCGGTCTGAAACAGCCGCTGCGCGCGCTGAGCGGCAATATGGCCTGGATGGCTTATCACGATGCGCGAAGCGGTGCCCCCCTGACCCGCTTCAGCCTGGATCCGCTGGTGCAGCGCACCGGTGAATATCCTGCGCCGGTATCACGCGCCGGGCTGCAGGCGATGCTGCTTGATACTTATGGCCGGACGCGCGTTCGCTTTGGCAGGCGCGTCACGCATGCTGAACAAACCTCGCAGGGCGTTACCGCTTTCTTTGCCGACGGCAGCGAAGCCACAGGCGACCTGCTGATCGCTGCGGACGGCACGCACTCTGTACTGCGCGAGGCGGTTCTGGGCGAGCGCGTGGCGCGTCGCTATGCGGGCTATGTAAACTGGAACGGGCTGATTAGCGTGGATGAAGCGATTGCACCCGCCGATCAGTGGACCACTTTTGTCGGCGACGGCAAGCGCGTGTCGCTGATGCCGGTTGCCGGCAACCGCTTCTACTTCTTCTTTGATGTGCCGCTACCTGCCGGCCTCGCTCAGGATCGCACCACGCTGCGCGCCGATCTCAGCGGCTATTTCGCCGGCTGGGCCGAACCGGTGCAGCGGCTGATAGCGCAGCTCGATCCGCTCACCACTAACCGGGTCGAAATACACGATACCGAACCCCTTACCCGCTTTGTGCGCGGACGCGTGGCGCTGCTGGGCGATGCAGCCCATAGCACCACCCCCGATATTGGTCAGGGCGGCTGCGCGGCAATGGAAGATGCCGTGGTGCTGGCACAAACGCTGGCGACACATTCGCTGGGGGTGGAAGATGCGCTGCTGCGCTATCAGGCGCGCCGGCTGGACCGCACCCGCGACCTGGTGCTGAAGGCACGCAAGCGCTGCGACGTGACGCACGGTAAAGAGCCCGCGCTGACGGCAGCCTGGTATGAAGAGCTAAAAACCGAAAGCGGCGAGCGGGTGCTGGCTGGCATGTGCGACACAATCTGCGGTGGCCCGATGGGATAGCGCGCCACCGCTTCTGCCCTACTCTGCGCTTAATCCGCGATGGCGCAGCATCGGCTCTGGCGCTGGCGCTTTACCGCGCCAGCTCAGCCAGACGTGCTGCAGATCGCTGCTGTTTCCGCGTGACAAGACCAGATCCCGGAAGCGCTGCCCGTTTTCCCGCGTCAGGCCACCCTGTTCAGTGAACGCCTGATAACCATCGTCAGCCAGCATCTGCGTCCAGATATAGGCGTAATAGCCTGCCGCATATCCTCCTCCCCAGATGTGACGAAAATAGCTGGAGCGATAGCGCGGCGGCACTGCTGACAGCGCAATGTTTTCTGCCTGCAGCGCCTGCCGTTCAAAATGTTCCACATCCTGTGGCTTATCGTGCGCGGAGAGGGAGTGCCACTGCAGATCCAGCAGCGCCGCGGCCAGCAGTTCGGTCATGTCATAACCTTTATTAAAGGTTGCGGCCTGTACCATTTTTTCGCGCAGCGCAGCGGGCATCGGCTCCCCGGTTTCCCAGTGGCGCGCATAGCTGGCGAACACCGCCTCATGACTGGCCCAGTGTTCGTTAATCTGCGACGGAAACTCCACAAAATCGCGCGGCGTGGCCGTACCGGAGAGGCTGGCGTAGCGCTGGCTGGCAAACAGGCCGTGCAGCGCATGACCAAATTCGTGGAACAGCGTGATAACATCATCCCAGCTCAGCAGCGCCGGCTGGCCAGGCTGCGGTTTGGTATAGTTGCAGACGTTGTAGATCACCGGTTTCTGATCCAGCAGCGCAGACTGGTCAACAAAGTTGCCCATCCATGCTCCGCCGCTTTTATTATCACGAGCGAAAAAGTCGGTATAAAACAGCGCCAGCGGCGTCTCATCGGCGTCGAAAATCTCATAGACGCACACATCCGGATGATAGACCGGCAGATCGTGGCGCCGGCTGAACCGAATACCGTAAAGCTGCGTGGCGGCCCAGAACGCGCCGCGCTCCAGCACGCTATCCAGCGCGAACCAGGGGCGAATAGCGTCTTCATCAAAGTCATATTTCGCCTGGCGCACCTGCTCTGCGTAAAAATTCCAGTCCCAGGCGCGCAGGTCAAATCTCTGCTGCTGCTCAGCCATCAGCTGTTCTATTTCTGCGGCCTCGCGCCCGGCGCGCTCGCAGGCTGCCGGCACAATATTGCGCATAAAGTCCAGCGCGGCCTCCGGCGTTTTCGCCATCTGATCCTGCAGGTTCCACGCCGCATAGCTGCTATAGCCCAGTAGCGCGGCCTGCTCCGCCCGCAGCTGCGCCATACGCGAAACCAGCGGCCGCGTATCGTTAACATCGTTACGCTCACAGCGCTTCAGCGCCTGCTCAAACAGCGCTTCCCGCGTGGCGCGGATGGTTAACCGGCTCAGCGCTGGCTGCTGCGTGGTGTTTTGCAGCGGGATCAGCCACTGATTATCCAGACCACGTGCGGCCGCAGCGGCACGCGCCTGCTCCAGCGCTGCATCGTCGAGTCCCGCCAGCGCCTCCGGGCTGCTGACGGTGTAAGCGGCTGACTGCGTCGCCGCCAGCAGACGGTTACCAAAGCGGGTGCTGAGGCCTGCCAGCTCCTGATTGATGTCGCGCAGCCGCTGTTTTTCATCATCACTCAGGCTGGCTCCGGCCAGCTGAAACGCCTGCCGGGTAACCTCCGTCAGCCGCACCGCCTCTGCGTCCGGGCAGGCGGTACTGCGCTGCTGCCAGACTGCCTCCAGCCGGGCGAAGAGCGCGCTATTGAGGTAGATCTCATCGTGCAGCGCCGCCAGGGCGGGCGTAATGATCTCTTCCACCTCCTGCAGGCGTGGCGACGTATTCGCTGCCGTCATGGCTGAAAAGACCTGCCACACCCGGCTCAGTAAGAGGCCGCTGCGCTCCAGCGCTTCAAACGTATTAGCAAAGTCCGGTGGCGCAGGGTTTGCGATAATCGCGGCGACTTCGCGGCGCTTCTCTTCGATGCCCGCTTCCAGCGCCGGCAGAAAATCGTCTTCGCTTATCTGATCGAACGGCGGCGCCTGATACGGCAGCGTGCTGGCGCTAAAAAAGGGATTGGCGGATCGGTTCATTATCGCTCCTGATAATCAGCAACGCCGCAATAGCCTGCGGCAGAGAGCCTTTATCCTGGCACGCCGGTGTGCGGGCAACAACCCGGCGTGCTGCCCGCCCTCTCTTTTTGCCACACCGGCTGGCCATTTACCCAGGTCTGCGCAATGTTGCGATCGTCACCCAGCGTCATCAGAACAAACAGCTGCTCGAAGATATCTTTACTGTTGCCATGACGCAGCTGCTGCAGCGGCGATACGGCCGGATCCAGCACCACAAAATCCGCCTCTTTGCCGGGCGCAAAGTTGCCAATTTTATCGTCGAGATCCAGCGCCTGCGCCCCGCCCAGCGTGGCGCGATAAAGCGCTTCGCAGGCGGTCAGCTTATAGTGCTGCAGCTGCCCGACTTTATACGCCTCGCCCAGCGTCTGCAGCAGGTTGAAGGTGGTACCAGCGCCAACGTCGGTGCCGATCCCCATGCGCACGTTCTCCTGCCAGCAGCGTTTGAGATCAAACAGCCCGCTGCCAAGAAACAGATTTGAAGTAGGGCAAAATGCGATGGCTGAACCGGTGTCGTGCAGGCACTGCCACTCATGGTCCTGCAGATGCAGGCAGTGGGCAAATACGCTGCGTGCGCCAGTGAGCTGATAGTGGTGATAGACATCGAGATAGCCGTTGCGCTCGGGAAAAAGCTCTCTGACCCACGCCACCTCCTGCGGATTTTCACTCAGGTGCGTATGCAGCCAGGTATCGGGAAACTCTCTCCGCAGCTGACCTACCCGTTCCAGCAGCTGTGGCGAAGAGGTCGGCGCAAAGCGTGGGGTCAGCGCATAGCCAAGACGGCCGCGCCGGTGCCAGCGCTCAATCAGCGCCCGCGTCTGCTGATAGCTCGTTTCGGGGGTTTCAGTCAGGTAGTCCGGCGCGTTGCGGTCCATCATCACTTTACCGGCAATGAGCCGCATGCTGAGCCGCTCCGCCGCGCTGAAGAGCGCGTCAACCGACTGCGGATGCACCGTGCCAAACACCAGTGCGGTAGTGGTACCGTTAGCCAGCAGCTGCTGCAGGAAAAAATCGGACATCTTTGCCGCATGGGTTGCACAGTGATACTGCTGCTCAACCGGAAAGGTATAGTTATTCAGCCAGGTCAGCAGCTGTTCGCCAAACGCGCCCATCATTTCCGTCTGCGGATAGTGAATGTGGGTATCGATAAACCCCGGCACAATCAGCTTGCCGCGCAGGTCCGTGACCCGCCGGCTATCCACCCGTAGCGCCGCGCTGCTCCAGCTTTCCAGGCTGACAATTTTTCCTGCACGCAGCGTGAGCAGACCATCAGCGAAATAGCGTGCGGCGTCACTCAGCGCCTCTGGCTGATCTACCGTGCGGGTAAAATCAAAAAAACTGGCGCGCAGCAGCGTCTCGTTGTCAGCATTCATAACTCATCCTCTCAGTAAGATAAAATGAGTGTGCAAAAGCCGTGCCAGTTCAGGGTTATTTACCTGCTAAATCATAAGGTTAGGCTAAAAGAGAGGCAACCGGATGCGCAAACGATTACGTGCATCTGCACCGGCGTTAAGATCTGCTGGCGACCGCTCACGCTGCACCATGATGCATCAGCGCGGTGCACGCCTGCACCCTGTTAACGCATGCCGGCGACAGAGAGTTTGCCGGCCGCTTTTTTTCAGCAGGCGAAGAATGATGGTGATATGGTTAAACGCGGACTACCTGAAAACAGTTAAGGAACAGTGAGATGATTATTTTTGTTACCGGTGCTACTGCTGGGTTTGGTGAAAGTATTACCCGTCGCTTCATTGCCACAGGCCATAAAGTGATCGCCAGCGGGCGGCGCGCCGAACGGCTGCAGGCGCTGAAGGATGAGCTGGGTGAAAACCTCTATACCGTTCAGCTCGATGTGCGTAATCGTGCCGTTATCGAGGAGGTCATTGCTGCGCTGCCGGCAGAGTGGCGCAACATTGATGTACTGGTCAACAACGCCGGCCTGGCGCTGGGCACTGAGCCAGCCCATAAAGCCAGCGTCGATGACTGGGAGAATATGATCGACACCAATACCAAAGGCCTGGTTTTCATGACCCGGGCGCTGCTGCCTGCCATGGTAGAGCGCAACGTCGGGCATATCGTCAATATCGGTTCCATTGCCGGCAGCTGGCCCTATGCGGGCGGCAACGTCTATGGCGCAACCAAAGCGTTTGTGCGCCAGTTCAGCCTGAATCTGCGTACCGATCTCCACGGCACCGCGCTGCGCGTGACCGATATCGAGCCGGGTCTGGTAGGCGGAACGGAATTTTCCAACGTGCGCTTTAAAGGCGATGACGATCGCGCCGGCGCGGTGTATGAAGGTACAACGGCGCTGACAGCAGAGGATGTCACCGAGGCCGTTTACTGGGTAACCACGCTGCCAGCGCACGTCAATATCAACACGCTGGAGATTATGCCGGTCAGCCAGACCACCGCCGGGCTGAAAGTGCATAAAGACGCATAACCGTGTGTGACAACGTCACCTGATAGCACCGGGTGACGCTGTTACGCTTTTCCCCAGCCGGTGACAATAATCAGCATTCCGCACAGCGCTATCAGCGCGCCCGCCCAGTCCCATGCGCTCAGCCGTACCCCATCCACCACGCGCAGCCAGATCAGAGCCGTAAACACATAGACACCACCATACGCCGCGTACACCCGCCCGCTCGCCGCCGGATGCAGCGTGAGCAGCCAGACAAATAGCGCCAGACTCGCCGCAGCCGGCAACAGCAGCCAGGCGCTCATCCCCTTACGCAGCCAGAGCCAGGGCAAGAAACAGCCCGCAATCTCTGCGACAGCCGTAATGAAAAATAATAGTGCGGTCTTGATCAGCATAACTCTGCTCTCTGTTCCCTCAACGCGCTGCACACCGCTGGTGAGCAGCAAAAGCAGGATGATATACTAGCCGCTGTTACGGCAACAGCCTCGCACGGCTGACCGGGTCTGACTAAAGGACAACATCATGAAAAACTATGCTTCCGTTCTGTTTACGGCGCTGCTGACGGCCAGCGTGCTGCTGAGCGCTCCCTTTGCCGCTGCCCGTACCGATCGCCTGATCGTGGAAGATGGCAATAGCGCGGCCAGCAATGAAGCCGCCCGCCAGAGTAAAGAGCAGTGGAACGATACGCGTAATCTGCGCAGCAAGATTAATACCCGGACAGAGAAAGAGTTCGACAAAGCGGACCGCGCGTTTGATACCCGCGACGCCTGCGACAAGAGCTATAACGTCAACGCTTACTGGGAAGAGAATACCCTGCGCTGCCTCGATCGCCGCACCGGTCGTCCGGTCGCGCCGTAACGCGGCGCTGCTGCTATAGTGTTCAGAGAGACAGTCAACAAGGAGTTTGCGATGAAAAAGGGTTCTCTGGTACTGCTGCTGGGTGTGATGACGCTGCCGCTGATGGCTCAGGCCTCCTGCGACAGCGTTCGCGCCGATATCAGTAAAAAAATTGTCAGTAATGGCGTGGCGGAGTCAGATTTTACGCTGGATATCGTGCCAAACGATCAGGCCGACCAGGCGGGCGGTCAGGTGGTCGGCCACTGTGAAAATGATACGCAAAAAATTGTTTATAAAAAGAATATGCGGGATGCAGAGGGTAGCGCACCCGACAGCGCCGGCAGCTCTCAGGATATGTCAGCGCAGTAACCTGCAACCGGGGCAGCCGCCGCTGCCCCGCTTCTTCTCTTCTATTCCATCTCCGGTCGCTGACGCGGCATCAGCCAGGCGATCCACACCGTCAGCAGCGCGATCAGCAAGGCCACGATAAATACCCAGTGCAGCGATGCGGCAATCTGGGTCGTCCAGAGCTGCAGTTCTGCAACCGGCAGCGCCTCCCGGCTTTCCGGCGACATGATTTTTTGCATCGGATCCTCCGCCTGCGGCAGCCGCTGCGCCAGATTGATGTTTAAAACCGCCCCCATCAGTGCGGTTCCCAGCGCTGAACCCAGCATCCGGCTGAACATAATAGAGGCGGTACAGATACCGCGGATCTCATACTGCGCATGGTTCTGCACGGAAACCAGAAACGTGGTGCTGGTCATGCCCATGCCGGTGCCGATAACAAAGGCCGTAAAGCCCGCCTGCAGCACGGAGCTTTCCGCGTGGAGCAGCAGCAGCAGCGCGCTGCCGGCGATCAGTAACAGTGCGCCAAGCTGAGCGGTGAAGCGATAAGAGGTCACGAGCATCAGGCGACCGCTGAGCGTACTGGCAATCGGCCAGCCAATTGACATCATCGCCAGCGCGCTGCCCGCCTGCAGCGGCGTACCGCCGGTGATCCCCTGGATCCAGGTGGGCAGAAACGCGCTGATGCCCATCATGGTGGCGCCGATAATCAGATTACCGGCGTTGCCTGCCACAATCAGACGGCTGCGCCACAGCGCAAGCGGGAAAAGCGGTGCCGCCGTCTGCTGTTCGTGCCGTTTGAGACGCCAGCCTGCCACGCCTGCCAGCAGCAGAAACGGCAGCAGCCAGTAGCCGAGCGCTTCCGCCTGCAGCAGCGCCACCAGCAGCGCAGTGACGCTGATCATCAGCCAGCAGCTGCCGGTAATATTCAGCGCACCTGCGGCGGAGACCGGGCGGGCGGGCAGGAAACGCGCCAGCAGCAGCATAGAGATCAGCCCTATCGGCACGTTGACCCAAAAGATCACCGCCCAGCTAAAGTGCTGCACCAGCCACGCACCGCTAAGCGGTCCGATAATTGCCGCCACGCCCCAGACGCTGGAGAGCCAGCCCTGAACGGTGGCGCGTTCACGCGGGGAGTAGATATCCGCCACAATGGTAGTGGTCAGCGGCATAATGGCACCCGCTCCCAGCCCCTGAAAGGCGCGAAACAGAATGAGCCATATCATGGTATGAGCAAAGCCGCACAGCACTGAGCCAAACAAAAACAGCGATACCCCGACAAAAAAGAGCCGCTTACGTCCCCATATATCGGCTAAACGGCCATAAAGCGGCACGCTCACCGCCTGCGTCAGGAGATAAATAGAAAATACCCAGCCAAACTGCGCGAAGCCGCCCAGATCGGCAATGATCGTAGGCATCGCCGTCGCCACAATCGTCACCTCAATTGCGGCCATAAACATAGCCAGCATACAGGCAAACAAAATCCATGGACGATGGCTGCGCAAAACTTCAGCGTGCTCTGACATAACGCTCCTTATCCCGTTTTACTCTCTCTTATCCCGCCACACAGCCCGTGCTTATGTGACAGGGTAACCTTTTTCGATGAATTTTTTTTATTGTCATACCATCCCGTACCCGGTGCGGGCTGCAGGCGGTTTTGCCCCCTCACTGTCAGCTGTTTTTTGCGTTAAATGCTGGCGTTGCCGATCAGAGATTGCTATAGACTTTTAGCCGTCAGGTTAATTATCTGTGAATTTATGCCGAATTAACGCAGGCAACCCGCACCTTAACCATAAAATTTTGCTATCGAACGCGGCCTCTTATCCTGCCGCTCAGCAGAGCAATCATAGCTGATAGTTCTGTTTATTCAGGGAGAAAACGGTTATGCCTCACGCATCGCTGATCCGGCGCACCGGATTGGCTCTTCTCACTCTTACGCTACTCGTTGCGCTTCTGATCTGGGGCATTGGTCCGGATACGCTGCGCGCCCGCCAGACCGATCTGATCTATCTTGGCCAGCAGCATCTCTGGCTGGTTTTCTGGTCCATGCTCTGCGCCCTGCTGGTGGGGATCCCTGCCGGGATTGTGCTGAGCCGTCCTTTTGCGCGAAGTCAGGCTGAATATGTTATGCAGATCTTCAACGTCGGCAATACCCTCCCGCCTCTGGCCGTGCTGGCGCTGGCTATGGTCGTGGTGGGCATCGGTGAGCGACCGGCGCTGATTGCGCTGTTTCTTGCCTCGCTGCTGCCCATTGTGCGCAATACCTATGCCGGCCTGTGCGCAGTTCCACCGGCGCTGACCGAGGCGGCTAAAGGCATTGGCATGACCCGCCTGCAGCGGCTGCGCCAGGTTGAGCTGCCGGACGCGCTGCCGGTGATATTAGCTGGCGTGCGCATCGCCACCGCGATTAACGTCGGCACCGCGCCGCTGGCCTTTTTGATAGGCGCCAGCAGCTACGGCGAGCTGATTTTCCCCGGGATCTATCTGAACGATTTCCCGACGCTGATTCTGGGTGCGGCCGCTACCGCGCTGATTGCCCTGATCCTGGACATGCTGCTGGCCGCGCTGGGCCGCATTCTTTCGCCACACGCTGCAACTTAACTCATGGAGCACGTTTTGATGACCCCCACCAGGCTGTTTTTCAACCGGCTGCGCGGCGCTGTGCTGGCCCTGAGCGCTGCGCTACTGCTTAATCAGTCAGCGCTGGCGGCTGCGCCTATTACGCTCTCAACCAAAAGCTTTACTGAACAGCATATTTTGTCTGCCCTGTCCGTTTTATGGCTGCAGAAAAACGGGTTTACGATCGTCCCTAAGACCAATATTGCGACCACCATCAGCCGTAATGCCATGATCAACAAACAGATCGATATGACATGGGAATATACCGGCACCTCGCTCATTATTTTTAACCACATCAGTAAGCCTATGTCTCCTGAACAGGCGTGGGAAACAGTAAAAAAGCTGGATGCGAAACTGGGCCTGGTCTGGCTTGAACCGGCACCGATGAACAACACTTACGCCTTTGCCATGCAGCGACGTCGCGCAGAGCAGGAGGGTATTACCACCCTGTCGCAGCTGGTCAGCAAAATGGAGCAGGTGCGCGCCAGCGAGCCGGAGCATAACTGGCGGCTGGGACTCGACCTGGAGTTCGCTGGTCGCTCCGATGGCCTGAAGCCGCTGCAAAAAGTTTATCAACTGCCGCTCGATCGCCCGCAAATCCGTCAGATGGATCCCGGCCTGGTCTATAACGCGGTCCGTGACGGGTTTGTGGACGCCGGCCTGATCTATACCACCGATGGTCGCGTCAAAGGCTTTGACCTGCTGGTATTAAAAGATGATAAGCACTTCTTCCCCAGTTACAACGTCACGCCAGTGGTGCGTAAAGAGGTGCTCGCTGCACATCCTGGCCTGGAGAAAGCGCTGAATCAGCTGTCAGCATTGATTACTGATGACGCTATTTCAGAAATGAACAAGCGGGTGGATATCGATCATCAGTCACCCGCTCAGGTTGCACGCGATTTCCTCCAGACCCGTAACATGCTGTAAGGAGACACCATGGATACCCTCTATTACATCACTGATAACTGGCAGATGCTGCTCGGCCTGACCTGGCAGCACACCTGGCTGGTGCTGGTGGCGGTTGGTTTTGCCATCCTGGCTGGCGTACCGCTGGGCATTTTAATTGTCCGCTTTAAGTGGCTGGCGACACCGGTGCTGGGCGTCGCCACTATTGTACTGACCATTCCGACTATTGCGCTGTTCGGGCTGATGATCCCGTTGTTTTCGCAGATCGGCCAGGGCATCGGCGCCCTGCCCGCCATCACGGCAGTGTTTCTCTATTCGCTGCTGCCTATTGTGCGTAACACCCATACGGCGCTGGAAAACCTGCCCTCCGGACTGCGCGAAGCGGGACGCGGCATCGGTATGACGTTCTGGCAGCGGCTGCGCTGGGTAGAGATCCCGATGGCGCTGCCGGTGATTTTCGGCGGCATCCGCACGGCGGTGGTGATGAACGTCGGCGTTATGGCGATCGCCGCCGTTATCGGTGCAGGCGGTCTCGGACTGCAGCTGCTGGATGGCATCGGCGGTAGCGATGTACGCATGCTTATTGCCGGCGCGCTGATGATATGTCTGCTGGCTATCTTTCTTGACTGGCTGCTGCACCGGCTGCAGCTGGCACTGACCCCGAGGGGGATTCGCTAATGATTAAACTGGAAAACCTGACGAAAACCTTTACCCAGAAGAGTGGCGCGGCCTTCAATGCGGTTGATAACGTCAGCCTGAATGTACCGGCAGGCGAAATGTGCGTGCTGCTCGGCCCTTCCGGCTGCGGCAAAACCACCACGCTGAAGATGATTAACCGGCTGATACCGGCCAGCGGCGGCCAGATTTATATCAACGGAGAGGATACCAGCGGCCAGGATACGGTAACGCTGCGCCGCAACATCGGCTATGTGATCCAGCAGATTGGCCTGTTTCCGAACATGACGATTGAGGAGAATATTACGGTGGTGCCGCGTATGCTGGGCTGGGATAAAAAGCGCTGCCGCGAACGGGCTACGGAGCTGATGAGCATGGTGGCGCTGGACCCGACTAAATTTTTGCATCGCTATCCGCGTGAAATGTCCGGTGGTCAGCAGCAGCGTATTGGCGTTATCCGCGCCCTGGCCGCCGATCCACCGGTATTGCTGATGGATGAGCCGTTTGGCGCCGTCGATCCGATAAACCGCGAAGTAATCCAGAACGAGTTTCTGGAGATGCAGCGACAGCTGAAAAAAACGGTCATGCTGGTCAGCCACGATATTGATGAAGCGCTGAAGCTCGGCGATCGCATTGCGGTGTTTGGTCAGGGAAAAATTGTGCAGTGCGCCAGCCCGGATGAGCTGCTGGCAAAACCTGCTAATGACTTTGTCGGATCCTTCGTTGGTCAGGATCGCACCCTTAAGCGCCTGCTGCTGGTACAGGCGGGCGACGTCACTGACCAGCAGCCCACCATTACCGTACGCCGCAGCACGCCGCTTACAGAGGCCTTTGCCACCATGGATGACAACGATATGCGTTCCGTTACGGTTGTCGATGAGGATGGCAGGCCGCTCGGATTTGTGAAGCGGCGCGAAGCGCGCGGCGCTGCCGGCCAGTGCGGAGAGCTGCTGCACCACTTTCGCGTCACCGGTAAAGCTGAAGAGAACCTGCGCGTGGTGCTGTCAAAGCTGTATGAGCACAATACCGTCTGGATGCCGATTGTCGATGAAGATGGTCGCTACAGCGGCGAAATTTCGCAGGATTACATAGCGGATTATCTCAGTTCTGGCCGGACCCGCCGCCGTCTGAACCCCTGAACGCTGCGTGCGCCGGAAGCGGCGCACGCGTGGCTCGTTAATCGTGTTCTGACACGCTGACGGCTGCGGGTTGTGCCCTGGTAAAGGAAAACGCCGGCCCGGTTAACGCCTCCGGATCGATATAGCGCGTGAGATCGCGCTGCTCAGCGCGCGGCAGATAAGGCAGCTCTCCCAGCAGCGGCGCGGCAAGCCGGTCGCGCAGCACGCTGACAATCTCCGCATAGTGAGCCAAACCCGGATTGATGCGGTTTGCGACCCAGCCTGCCAGCGTCAGGCCATCGTGCGCAATCGCCTCCGCTGTCAGCAGCGCATGATTAATACACCCCGTTTTTATCCCCACGACCAGCACGACCGGCAGCTGCTGCTGCTGTACCCAGCCGGCGAGCGGCTGCCGATCGTTTATCAGGCTGCGCCAGCCGCCTGTGCCCTCCACGATCACATATCCCGCCTGCGTCTGCAGATCGGCCAGATGACGATCCAGCAGCGCGTAATCGATATGCTGCCGTGCCCCCGTTCCGGACGCATCATCGGTCAGAATAACCGGATTAACCGCCGGATAGCTGAGCGTCAGCCCTGACGCCTGCTGCAGCAGTTCTGCATCGCGGTTGCGTAATCCTTCCGGCGTGGCGCGCGCCTCTTTTGCCACAGGTTTAAAACCTGCGGCGCAGATGTTTGCCTGTGCCAGCAATTGCAGCAGCGCGCATGCAACCACTGTTTTTCCTGCTCCGGTATCGGTACCTGTGACAAATAGCGTTTTCACCTGTTCCACTCCTTCCAGTAAGCAGCATGGATAGCCTGCGAAGAAGGCAGTGTAGGTAATTGACGCCGCCGGATGCTTGCGTTAGCGCAAACTTAAGGTGGGCTGTAGTTATCCCTGCAGCAGTTTAATCAGCAGATGACCGTTATAGAGGGCATCTTTGATCAGCGCTGCCGCCCCCAGCGTACCGGGATCGCTCATTAACGCAGGCACCAGCTCCAGATCGCGGCTGTAAGCGGGCAGCGCCTGCTGCCGGATAGTGCTGTTTATGGCGGGGAAAAGTACGTCTGCCGCCTGATTGAGTGGCGAACCGATAAGAATTTTTTGCGGGTTGAAAATATTCACCATCATCGCCAGCATACGCCCGACGTGATGCCCCACGCCGGCAATCGCATCGTGCGCCAGCCGGTCACCCTGCTGCGCAGCGCGGCAGAGGTTTTCCAGCGTCAGCGGCTGCTGATGCAGCGGGCTGTCAGGCTGTAGCGCCAGCCGCTGCTGCGCCAGCTGCAGCAGACTGGAAGTGCTGGCCACGGTCTCCAGGCAGCCGTGATTACCGCAATAGCACTGCTGGCCCCAGGGATCGATCTGGGTATGCCCTATCTCCACCAGCGCACGGCCGCTTTTATGCAGCAGCTGACCGCCACTGATGACCCCTGCGCCTACGGTCTCATCAATAACAATCTGAATAACATCCTGCGCGCCGTGCGATGCGCCAGACTGCGCCTCTGCCAGCGTCCACGCTGAGATGTCATGCTGCACAAACACCGGCAGGCCGGAACGCTGCGCCAGCGTTTCGCCCAGCGGCATATCCTCTACATCATAGCCCGGCATGCGATGAACCACGCCGGAGGCGGCGTTGATAAGACCCGGGGTGGTGATAGCGATAGCTGTCAGACGCTCCAGCCGCTGCTGATGCCGGATAAAGAACGCATCCACCAGCGTCTGCAGCGTCTGCAGCAGCGGCACGTCAGACGTCACGGGCAGCGGCAGGCGATCCTCTTCCAGTGCGCGGCTGCTTAAATCGCGCAGCGTCAGCGTGATTGCGCCGGGCTGAATACGTATCGCCAGATAGTGCCACGCCAGGGTATCGAGCACGAGACCAATCGCCGGACGACCGCGGCTGCCCGGCTCCTGAAACTCCGTTTCCTGCACCAGATGCGCATCCAGCATTTCGCGTACAATTTTAGTAATGCTGGCGGGTGCCAGCTGCGCCCGCCTGGAGAGTTCAATACGTGATATCGGCCCATGCTGGTCAATCAGACGGTAGACTACGCCTGCGTTAGTCTGTTTGATGTGGTCAATATGACCAGGCTGACTCTCCCGATTCACACCCTGCTCCCGGATATTTTCGCGCTTCTAAATAAACATTCGCTATGGTGAGGCACTTTGCCGGAGAGCGTTAACTATTTGGCTGGAAATGTGACTGGTCGCACAGATTGTTCGGCTCCGTCTGCCCTGATTGCGTCAGATTTCAGCGTTTTCCAGCATCAGCGCCTGCATGTTGCGCATCTGGGCGGTGGGTTCCCGCAGCGCTGACCAGACCAGCCACACTTCCGAGCGCGCATCGCTCTCCTCCAGCGGGATCCAGATCAGATCGGCGAGCCGCGCCCGGGCAAACGCAGCGGGCAATACCGAGATCCCCAGCCCGGTCGCTACCAGTCCCAGAATCGTCATCGCCTCACCCGCCTCCTGCGTGATAACCGGGCTGACGTGATAGCGATGCAGCAGGGCCAGAATGTCACCGTAGAGCGCCGTACCGCTCTGCGCGTCAAAGAAGATAAACGGCTCCCCGGTCAGGGCGCGAACGGAGAGGCTGCGGTGCTGCGCCAGCGGATGATCGCGGTGCATCACCGCATATAACGGCTCCCGCAGCAGCAGCTGGTAATGCAGATCTGCCGGCAGCGGCGTATTGCGCATCACACCCAGATCGAGCTGGCCATCAAGCAGCGGCGTCAGCTGCTGGCGGGTGTTGTGCTCCTGCATATGAATATGCACTTCCGGCCAGCGCTGGCGAAAACGAAACAGCGCATCGGAAACCAGTCCGGTAAACGGGGCTGATGAGGTAAAACCGATGCGCAGTTCGCCCTGCTGCCCCTGATGAATGCGTGCCGCCCGGTCAGCGCTCTGGTTTACCTGCAGCAGAATAGCGCGCGCATCCTGCAGAAAAGCGGCACCGGCCGGCGTCAGCTGTACGCTGCGATTGGTGCGCACCAGCAGTCGGGCCTGAATGCTCTGCTCCAGCTGCTGGATCTGCTGGCTGAGCGGCGGCTGAGAAATATTGAGGCGCCGCGCCGCGCGGCCAAAATGCAGCTCCTCAGCGACAGCAATGAAATAGCGCAGGTGACGCAGCTCGATAGCCATATTTTTAACATATCAGTTGAGATGATTAATATATTGTACATCTCATTAACGCCTTTCTACAGTAAATCACTCTCTCTCAATAAGGATATCCTGTGAGCCGCCTTACCTCGCTGATATGGCGTAACCCTATCGACGTCACTGCTGACGCCACCCCGTCCCGCATCGGGCGCGACTCACCGCAGTTCCTGCCGGTGACGCTGGCGCTGTTTTCTGCCGGCCTTGCCACTTTTGCTCTGCTCTACTGCGTCCAGCCTATTCTGCCGGTGCTGTCGCAGCAGTTTGGCATTACGCCGGCGCAAAGCAGCATCTCGCTCTCGCTCTCTACCGGATTGATGGCGCTGGGGCTGCTGTTTACCGGTCCGCTTTCAGACGCTATTGGCCGTAAGCCGGTGATGGTAACGGCGCTGATGCTGGGGGCGCTGTGTACGCTGCTGTCGGCGATGATGCAGAGCTGGCACGCCATTCTGCTGATGCGTGCGCTGATCGGCCTGTCGCTCAGCGGCGTGGCCGCCGTTGGCATGACCTATCTGAGCGAAGAGATGCATCCCCGGGTGGTGGCTTTTTCGATGGGACTCTATATCAGCGGTAACTCCATTGGCGGCATGAGCGGCCGTCTGCTCACCGGGGTGATCACCGATCTCTTTTCCTGGCGAATCGCCATTGGCGTCACCGGCTGCTGCTCGCTGGCGGCGGCGCTGATGTTCTGGAAAATCCTGCCCGCATCGCGTCACTTCCGCCCCGCCTCGATCCGCCCGCGCCATCTGCTGATCAACTTCCGCCTGCACTGGCGCGACGGCGGGCTGCCGCTGCTGTTTGCCGAAGCCTTTCTGCTGATGGGCGCGTTTGTCACCCTGTTTAACTATATTGGTTACCGGCTGATGAGTGCGCCGTGGACTCTCAGCCAGGCGGTAGTAGGATTACTGTCGCTGGTCTATCTCACCGGCTCATGGAGTTCGCCAAAAGCAGGAGCCCTGACCGGCCGCTTTGGGCGCGCGCCGGTGATGCTGAGCGCTATCGCTATTATGCTGGCCGGACTGCTGCTGACGCTGGCGCCCACCCTGTGGCTGATCGTTCCCGGCATGCTGCTCTTTACCGCCGGTTTTTTTGCCGCTCACGCCGTTGCCAGCGGTTGGGTGGGAACCCGCGCCCGGCGCGCCCGAGGCCAGGCCTCTTCACTCTATCTGTTCAGCTACTATGCCGGATCCAGCCTGGCTGGTACGGCGGGCGGCCTGTTCTGGCATAGTTACGGCTGGCCGGGCGTCACGTTATTTATTACGCTGCTGCTGCTGCTGGCACTGCTCACCGGTTTTCTGCTGCTGCGCCGCCGCCTCTGACCCGCGCTTATGGCCAGGCGGAGCGCCCCGGCTCCGCTTCTGCCACCTTTCTCCAGGTCCACCTGAAACAAAACTGCAATTCATCGTTATAATCTTTTCTATTCCAATAATAGTCAGACGTTTTTTTTTACAGCAATGAGGTGGTTAATGGCGCTTTTTTACTATGTTGATAAACATGCCGGGTATAACAATAATCATGTGGTGCACGCAAAAGGCTGCCCGTTCCTCCCTGCCGACCCTGCGCGGCGCTTTCTTGGCACTTTTTATGCGCCGAACGCGGCGATCCAGCAGGCGCGTAAATTCTATCCGGGCGCCATGGGCTGTGAGCACTGCTGCCCGGTGGGTGTAAAAAAAACCTGACCCCCTGCAATAGCGTGGCCCTGAAACATATGGTGTGACTCTGATAATTCTGGTCTGAAGTCACACTGTTATAAATAAGGGTTACGTCGCCACTCTGTCAGCCCTGAATTCCGCGCTTTTCCCCGTCAGCGGCTGATGCCGGTAATAAACAGAGGAATAAAAAAGCCTTAGCAGGTTTCCATCTGCCGGTTCATCAGCCACAATAGGGATAATTTGTGACGCAGATCACCTTTGAGGCGTCTCTGCTCCCGTTAACCTGCTGTCTGACTAATTTGAACTTCATGCAAACATCTACCGTTTCCCGTAAAACAGCCTGGCTACGCGTTGTCCTGCTGGCCATTGCGGCGTTTGTCTTTAATACCACTGAATTTGTCCCGGTCGGCCTGCTTTCTGATATTGCAGCAAGCTTTACGATGAAAACGGCAGATGTGGGGATCATGCTCACCATTTATGCCTGGGTGGTGGCGCTGCTGTCGCTGCCGCTGATGCTGCTGACGCGCAACGTTGAGCGGCGTCTGCTGCTGGCGGTGCTGTTTATTCTCTTTACCGGCAGCCACGTGCTCTCAGCGTTTGCCTGGGATTTCCGCTCTCTGGTGGTGTCCCGTATCGGGATTGCACTCTCACACGCCGTGTTCTGGTCGATTACTGCCTCGCTGGCTATTCGCGTGGCACCGGCAGGTAAAAAAACGCAGGCGCTGAGTATGCTTGCCACCGGAACCGCACTGGCAATGGTTCTGGGGGTGCCTATCGGGCGCGTAATCGGGCAGTATCTCGGCTGGCGCACCACGTTTGGCATGATTGGCCTCTCGGCGCTGGTGCTGATGATCCTGCTGGTGCGTGTGTTACCGCGTCTGCCCAGCGAGCATACCGGCTCACTCAGCAGCGTGCCGATGCTGTTCCGCCGTCCGGCGCTGGTGACGATGTATCTGCTGGTGACGCTGGTGGTCACGGCGCACTACACCGCTTATAGCTATATTGAGCCCTTTATGCAGGTGGTAGCGAACGCGGATGCCAATTTTACCACCCTGCTGCTGCTGCTGTTCGGCTCTGCGGGCATTCTCGGCAGTATTCTGTTCAGTACGCTGGGTAACCGCTTCCCGTCTGCGATGTTAATCGCTGCTATTGCGCTGATCACGCTCTGTATGGGACTGCTGATTTTTGCAGCGGTGCGCCCGACCGCCATTATTACCCTCTGTATTATCTGGGGCATGGCGATGATGATGATCGGACTGGCGATGCAGGTTCGCGTGCTGTCACTGGCCCCGGATGCCACCGATGTGGCGATGTCGCTCTTCTCCGGTATTTATAATATCGGTATCGGAGCCGGCGCACTGCTCGGCAGCCAGGTCAGCCAGCATCTGCAGCTCTCAGACGTGGGTAACGTCGGGGCGCTGATAGGGCTTTTCTCGCTGTTCTGGTGCGTGGCGATTTTCCGCCGCTATCCGCAGTTACGCTCTAATGGCTGACTGACTGACCGGCAGCTGCAGGGATGCACGCTGCCGGATCCCGCTTTTTGTATTACGCCTCGCATCCTGTCCGTTTTGCCCTTTATAATCCCACTGACTCTCTCCGCAGGGACCGTTATGAACAGTAAACGAGTAACGCTGATTCTGTCGCGCGCCGTCAGCCACGTCATGCTTGAGGATATCCGGGCGATTGTGCCAGCCGCTGCGCTGAGCGTTTTTATCAATACCCTGGATGAAACCCGCTACGCCACGGTTGAGTGCCTGCAGAGCGAAGAGAACTGTGCGCTGCTCGCCTCCGCTATTGTGGTCTGGCGTCAGCTCGGGCAGATTCAGCACATTGACTACCATAAAGGCGATCGCCTGCGGCAGATCGCGGATGCCACGCAGTTTGAACTGTTCAGCATGATGAAAACGCATCGCGCGCTGCTCCGGCTCGCTTAATAAGGATTGCTATGAAGATTGGTTTGCTGTTTCCCATTGCCATTATTGTTGCCGGCGTAACGTTTCTGGCCTGGTTTATCGCCAGCGGTGCAGCGGTGCCGGGGTCGTAAAGCGGCACCGCTGCGGCGGCAGCAGCCGACGTCTGCGCCTTAACGGATATGCTTCTGGCTAAAGAGCAACGCCGCGCCGCTCAGCAGCGACATCGCCATCAGATAATAGCCCGGTGCCAGGCTACTTCCCGTCCAGCTAATCAGCAGCGTGCAAATCAGGGGCGCAAAGCCGCCAAAGAGGGTAACGGCGACGTTATAGCTGATCGCCATGCCGCTGGCGCGCGTGCCCATCGGAAAGAGATCGGCCATCACTGAAGGCACCACGGAGAAGTAGACCGACTTCAGCAGCGCCATCCAGCAGACCAGCAAAATCAGCGTCACCGGCGTGGTATGGTTCGCTAACAGCCGGAACGCCGGCCAGATGGTAACCATTAACAGTATCAGCGATCCCCACATCAGCGGTGCGCGGCCAACGCGCTCCGCCCACAGGCCCATCAGCGGCGTCACCAGCGTCAGGATCACCCCGCCCAGCAGCGTAGCGGTAAAGGCCGCGCTGCCTGAAAGGTGGAGATTTTTGGTCGCCCAGGTCGGCACATAGTTCAGCATGTAGTTAACCGCCGTCGAGGTTACCATCAGGCCAATCGCCAGCAGCATCAGCTGCTTCTGGCGCCCGAACAGACGCTTCAGCGGCGCGGGCTCCGGCGGGCGGGCGGCAAAGCTTGCGGGCTCATGCACATGGCGGCGGATATAGAGACCCAGCGGACCAATCAGCAGCCCAAAGGCAAACGGAATGCGCCAGCCCCACGCCTGCATTTCACTTTCGCTCAGCAGCTGCGTCAGCCCCAGCCCAAACGCAGAGGCCATCAGCGTACTGGCTCCCTGGGTCGCGAACTGCCAGCTGGCAATAAAGGCTTTGCGCTCGGGATAGTGCTCCACCAGAAAGGCCGTCGAGCTGCCAAACTCGCCGCCAGCTGAAAATCCCTGAATCAGCCGCGCTACCAGAATCAGCAGCGGCGCCAGCAGCCCGATGTGCGCATAGCCCGGCATAAAAGTGATGATCGCCCCGCCCAGCATCATCAGATTGATTGAGAGCAGCAGCGCCCGCTTGCGTCCGTGGCGATCGGCGTAGTTACCCAGCACGATTGCCCCCAGCGGACGGATCAGAAATGAGACGCCAAAACTGCCAAAGGTCAGCAGCAGCGAGACCGCCGGATCGCTGACCGGGAAAAAGGCGTGGGCAATATAGCTGGCAAAAAATCCATATACCGCAATATCAAACCACTCCAGGGCGTTGCCGATGCAGGTGGCAAACAGCGTTTTATGCAGCGCAGGTTTACTCCCCGCGAGCGTGGCGGCCGGGTTCAGGCTGCTCATTGTGCACCTCCTGCTCTGGCACGATGCTGTGCAATAAGCGCGTCACCCCGCTCGCCCAGATCCCACAGCAGCGCGGTCATGATCTGCAGCCCTTCGCGCGCCACCGGCGTCAGCAGATGCTCATTGACGCCATGCTGCCCGCAGGCCGGATAGGAGTGCGGCACCCAGAGCGTCGGTAATCCCAGAATGTCCGCAAACACATCGTTCGGCAGCGATCCGCCCAGATTCGGCAGCAGCGCCGGAGGCTGCTCACACAGCGCCGTCATGGTATGCATGATCCACTCCACCAGCGGATCGGTCGGATCAAAACGCGTTGCCGGCGATCCGTGCAGCACCTCAACCTCAACGTCAGTAAAGCCTGCGGCGGCAAGGTGAGCCGTAACGTGCTCGCCCAGCCGCTGCCAGTCGGTTCCCACCACGAAGCGCAGCTGGCATACCGCCGTGGCGCTGGCGGGGATAGCATTCATCGGGCGTGCCGGATTGCCGGTGATAAAGGTCAGCACTTCCAGCGTGTTCCAGCCATAAAGGCGTTCGGCAGGCGTCAGCCCCGGCTCCCCCCAGTTGCAGGCAAGCGCAGGATCGCCCGGCATGCCGCCCACGCGGATGCTGCTCAGGATCGCACGCACCGCGGGCGTCAGAGAGTCAGGTTTCAGCGCGGCGACCTGCAGCTCACCGCGGGCGCTTATCAGTGCTGCGATCGCATGGGCCAGCCGGGTACCGGGGTTACTCAACAGGCCGCCCCAGTTGCCGGAGTGACAGGCGTTGTCGCGCGCGTTGATGGTGAGACGAAAATTTACCGCGCCGCGTGAGCCGAGAAACAGGGTCGGACGGGGTGCGCTGACGCGCGGTCCGTCTGACGCGATAAAGAGATCGGCCTTCAGCAGCGCAGCATGTTCCCGGCAGAGTTCCGCCAGGCCCGGCGAGCTAATCTCCTCACCCATTTCAAACAGCAGTTTGCAGTTAAAGCCGAGCCGGCCGCCCCGCGCGTGCCAGACCTGCTCCAGCGCCGCCAGATTTATGCAGTGCTGGCCTTTATTATCCGCGCTGCCGCGCGCATACCAGCGATCGCCCTCTGCCGTCAGCTGCCAGGGATCCAGATCGGCGCGCCAGTTTTCATCGTCACCAAAGACCACATCGCCGTGACCATAGCTCAGCAGCGTGGGCAGCGTCGCCGCTTCCATACGGATGGCAACCAGGAACGGCGGCTTATCCGCCAGCGGGTTGGCGATAAAGTGCAGCTCAAAACCGAGCGCGCTCAGCTGCGGGCCGATCTCCTCGCGCAGGTAATGCGCCAGCTGCGGCGCACGATCTGGTCGCTGACTCTCCGTGCGCAGCGCCACGCGTCTCGCCAGCAGCTGCTGAAACTCACCGCTGTCGAAGTAGCGCAGCGCGGCTGATATCGCCCGATCTCGTGTCATGTTTGCATCTCTGTTTGCGTTATTGTGCTGACATAGTTACGAAATCACTGCTTTGCCACAATTATCAATTTATCGAGTATGCTTTGCTTTTACAGCAAAGCTTCCCTGCCCGTTTCTGAGGCATGCACTATCATGAGGCACGTCGATGTTAAGCACTGAACTTCGCTATTTTCTGGTGGTTGCCCGGGAAGGATCGCTCAGCGCGGCCAGCGCGCAGCTCTACGTAGCCGTTTCCGCTATCAGTCGTCAGATACAGCGGCTGGAGACGCAGGTTGGCACGCCGCTGTTTCAGCGCCACGCGCGCGGGATGGTGCTGACGGAGGCGGGGGAAATCTTTGCGCATCACGTGCGAAAAACGCAGCTCGATATGGAGTATGCCCTGGCGGAAATCAACGGATTACGTGCGATGCGGCGCACGCTGATCCGCGTGGCCTGTACCGATGGTCTGGCGTTCAGCCTGCTACCGGCTCTGATCGCCGCGTTTCGCGCTGACCACCCGGCCACGCTGTTTGAGGTACAGGTGGCAGACGCACAGGGTGTGGCAGAGCAGCTGCGTCAGGGCGCGTGCGATATTGCGCTGCAGTTCAGCCTGCGTGCTGAACAGGGAGTGGAGGTTATCGGCTCCTGGCCTGCGCCGGTGTTGCTCCTGATGCAGCAGCAGCACCCGCTGGCCGCAGCATCCGCTATTACGCTGGCGCAGCTCAGCCACTATCCGCTGGCGCTGCCGCAGCAAAATACGACCGTACGCCAGCTGTTTGAACTGGCGAGCCACATGAGCGGCCAGCTGATTGAGCCGGTGTTAACCTGCGACAACTTCTCGGCGCTGTTTAACTTTCTGCTGCAGACGCCGCAGGCGGTGACAATCTGCAGCGCCTTTACCGTACGCGGCCAGACCGGACAGCATCAGCTCGCCCTGCGGAGCATTAATATCGAACAGCTCAGTCAGCGTACACTCCAGCTGCAGGCGCAGTCAGGGCGGCCCCGCAGCGCCGCCCTGACGCTGTTCCTCGCGTTCCTGCAGCAGCAGCTGAGCGCAGAAGATCCAGCGCTTACTGCTTAATATCGACTGGATAGAAGTTGTGCTTGCCAAACGGATCAACCTGATAGCCGCTGACCGACTTGCGCACCGGTTCAAAAATAGTGGAGTGTGCGATCATGACCGCCGGCATCTGGTCATGCATCATCTGCTGCGCTTCCTGATAGAGCGCAACGCGCCGATCATGATCCTGCTCGGCGCGCGCGGCGGTAATGATTTTCTCAAACGGCTGATAGCACCACTTTGACGAGTTGGAGCCGCCATTCGCTGATGTGCAGCTGTAGAGCGGACCAAAGAAGTTATCCGGATCGCCGGTGGCGGTGGTCCAGCCCATCAGCGCCGCCTGATGCTCGCCGCTCTTGACCCGCTTAAGGTATTCGCCCCACTCATAGCTGACGATGCTGGCTTTGATGCCCACCTGCGCCCAGTCCGCCTGAATCATCTCAGCCATCCGGCGCGCGTTGGGATTATAGGGGCGCTGCACCGGCATCGCCCAGAGTGCGATTTCGGTACCGGGTTTGATGCCCGCCTCCTGCAGCAGCGCTTTGGCCTGTTGCGGATCGTAGGCGTAATCTTTCAGCTGCTGATCCGCGCTCCAGACGCCCGGCGGCAGAATGTTTTTCGCTACCGTGCCGGTGCCTTTGAAGATTGCGTCGATAATCGCCTGTTTATTGATGGCCATTGCGAGCGCCTGGCGCACCTTCACATTATCCAGCGGCGCTTTGGTGGTGTTAAACGAGAGAAAACCGGTGTTCAGGCCCGACTTCTGCTCCAGCGTCAGATCGGGATTGTTGCGCATCTTATCGAGATCGGCCGGATTCGGGAACGGCATAACCTGGCACTCATTTTTCTCCAGCTTCGCCAGTCGCACCGAGGCGTCCGGCGTGATTGAAAATATCAGCCGATCCAGTTTTGCTTTGCCCTGCCAGTAAGCCGGGAACGCCTTATACAGAATGCGTGAATCTTTCTGATACTGCACCAGCTCAAACGGGCCGGTGCCAATCGGCTGCATATCAACCTTTTCCGGCGTGCCCGCCTTCAGCATTTTGTCCGCATACTCGGCGGAATGAATGGAGGCGAAATACCACGCCAGATCGGCGAGAAAAGGCGCTTCCGGGTGCGCCAGCGTGATACGCACGGTGTGATCATCTACGCGGTCAATGGCGGTGATGAGTTTTGCCAGCTCCAGGCTCTCAAAGTTCGCGTAGTTGCCGCCGGATACGGTGTGATAGGGATTTTTTGCATCCATCTGCCGCATAAAAGAAAAAATCACGTCGTCCGCATTGAAGTCGCGTCCCGGCGTGAAGAGTTTATTGCTGTGGAATTTTACGCCTTTGCGCAGATGGAAGGTGTAAACCCTGCCATCGGGGCTGATCTCCCAGCGTTCTGCCAGCGCAGGCTGTAAATCGGTCGTGCCGGGACGGAAGTCCACCAACCGGTCAAACAGCGGTACGGCGCTGGCATCCACACTGGTGCCGGAGGTATAAAGCTGCGGGTTAAAGTTTTCCGGGGAGCCTTCAGAACAGTAAACCAGCGTCTTCGCGGATACGCTGCCCGCCACAGCCACGCCCAGCAGGCTTAGCGCCAGTTTGCTCATCATCATTTTCATACTGTTTCTCGCTTTTTATTGACTTATGTTGGTCTGCATCGCTATTTATTTCATTGATAACATGTTTTCACCGCCAGGCGTATCACCTGCGGACCCTTACTGATAAGGAATTGTGATGACAGACCAGCTTGCCCGGGAACTGACCCGGCGGTTTTATCGTTATCTGGCGGTCTCCAGCCAGAGTGATGCAAAGTCCACCACCCTGCCCAGTACGCCCTCTCAGCATGAGATGGCTGCGCTGCTGGCACAGGAGCTGCGAGACCTGGGGCTGCAGCAGGTCGAGATTGACCAGCACGCCACCGTAACCGCCGTTAAGCCCGGCAACACGCCTGGCGCACCCCGTATCGGTTTTATTACCCATATCGATACCGTGGACGTTGGCCTCTCGCCCGATATCCATCCGCAAAAGCTGACCTTTACCGGCGACGACCTCTGTCTTGATGCTGAGCAGCAAATCTGGCTGCGCGTGGCGGAACATCCGGAGATCCTGCCTTACCGCGGTCAGGAGATTATTTTCAGCGACGGCACCAGCGTGCTGGGTGCCGATAACAAAGCTGCGGTAAGCGTGGTGATGACGCTCATGGCGAATCTGCAGGGCGCGCACGGCGATGTCGTGGTCGCGTTTGTGCCGGACGAAGAGATTGGGCTGCGCGGTGCCAAAGCGCTGGACCTTGAGCGGCGTTTTAACGTCGATTTCGCCTGGACCATCGACTGCTGTGAGCTGGGAGAGGTGGTCTATGAATGCTTCAACGGCGCCAGCGCTGAGCTGGTGTTTAGCGGCGTGCCGGCGCATCCGATGTCAGGGAAAGGGGTGCTGGTCAATCCGCTGCTGATGGCGCATGATTTTATCAGCTGTTTTGATCGCCAGGCGACGCCGGAACAGACCGAGGGCCGCGAAGGCTATATCTGGTTTAATGAGATGCAGGCGAACGCCAGCCAGGCGGTGCTGAAAGCCTCCATTCGTGATTTCGATCTGCAGGGTTTTGCCGCGAAGAAACAGCAGCTGGCAACGGTTGCCGAACAGATTGCCGCCCGCTATCCCACCGGCAAGGTGGCGCTGACGATCGGCGACGTTTACAGCAATATCAGCAATGCGATTGGTGAAGATCGCCGCGCCATCGATCTGCTGTTTGCCGCGCTGGCGCAGGCTGGCGTGACGCCGAAAGTGATCCCGATGCGCGGTGGCACCGATGGCTCTGCGCTGTCAGCGAAAGGTCTGCTGACGCCTAACTTTTTTACCGGCGCGCACAATTTTCATTCGCGCTTTGAGTTTCTGCCGATCCCCTCGTTTGTGAAGTCGTATCAGGTGGCGGAGGCGCTGTGCGCGCTGGCTGCCAGGCCAGCCTGACAGAGGGCAGGCGTTGCGCCTGCCCGCTCTTTATCAGGGCTGTTTGCTGGCGGTCACGTCAATGCCCGGAAAATATTTGGCTGCCAGCCGGGTCACGGTGCCGTCCGCCTGAACCTTGCTGATAGCTTCATCCAGCGCCGTTTTCAGCTGGCTGTCGCCTTTGCGCAGTCCATAACCGATGCCGGTGCCCAGGATAGCGTCATCCTCAACCGGTCCGCCGGCAAAGGCAAAACCTTTCCCCTGCGGCTTATCCAGGAAGCCGGACTGCCCGGCCGCCGACATCACCAGCGTGCCGTCCAGACGACCGGCGACCATATCGTTATAAACCTGGTTCTGATCCTGATAGGACGTTACCGTCACGCCCTGAGGCTCCCAGTGTTTCTTCGCATAGGTCTCCTGAATAGAGCCCTGCAGCACGCCGACCGATTTGCCTTTCAGCGCGTCTGCTGAAGGCTGCAGCTTCTCGCCCGCTTTCACAATCAGCATGCTGGGAATACGGTAAATCGGTTTGGTGAAATCGATGCTTTTTGCCCGCGCCTCGGTGATGTTCATCGCGGAGTTAATCGCATCAAACTTTTTCGCCTGCAGCGCCGGGATCAGCGCATCAAAGCTGCTCTCCACCCAGCTGCAATTGAAGTTGCCGGTTTTACAGATGGCGTTACCCAGCTCAATATCAAAGCCTTCCAGCTCGCCGTGGGCGTTGCGGCTCTCAAACGGCGGGTATTGTGACTCTACGCCATAGCGCAGGCTGGTCTGCGCCAGCGTCTGTGCCGATGCGATCATGCCCAGTGCAATAAACAGCGCGTTCAGTTTTTTCATTATATGTCCTCTTTTACCCTGTAACCCGGCAGAGCGCAGCTGCGCCCGCCTCAAGTGTGGCGTCATCTTTAGCAAACGAAAGACGGATTAATCGGTTATCGGTGCCATCTGAATAAAACGCTGAGAGCGGAATGGTCGCCACGCCGTAATCAACGATAAGACGTTTTACCATTTCGCTGTCGCTCTCGTCACTGAAATCGCGAAAGCTCGCCAGCATAAAAAAGGATCCGCTGGCGGGCAGCAGCCTGAACGGTGACGCCTGCAGCAGCGTGGCCAGCCGGTCGCGCTTTGCCTGATAGAGCGCAGCGAGCTGCAGATAGTGCTCCGGCTGCGCGAGATAGCAGGCAAACCCCGCCTGCATCGGCGTGTCTGCCGCGTACATCATGAACTGATGGATCTTGACGATTTCTGCCATGATAGCAGCCGGTGCCAGCGCGTAGCCAACCCGCCAGCCGGTGACGTGAAAGGTTTTGCCAAATGACGAGACGATAACGCTGCGCTGCGCCAGTTCCGGATGGGTCGCCATACCGCAATGCTGACGGCCATCAAACAGAATATGCTCATACACCTCATCTGACAGCACAATAATATCGGTGTTGCGCGTCAGCTGCGCCAGCGCGCTCAGGTCTGCCGGCGTCAGCACCTGTCCGGTCGGATTATGCGGCGTATTAATAATGATCATGCGGGTACGCGGTGAGAGACGGGCGCGTACCTCATCCCAGTTAATGGCAAAATCGGGCTGCTGCAGCTTGATCCCTACCGGCGTGGCGCCCTGCAGGCGCACCACCGGCGCATAGCTGTCGAAGGCTGGCTCAAAAAAAATCACTTCATCGCCTGCGTGCACCAGGGCTGAAATCGCCATATAGAGCCCCTGGCTGGCGCTGCCGGTGATCAGCACTTCGCTGTCAGCATCATAATGCTGGCCATAAAGCGTGCGCACTTTTTCCGCCAGCGCGTTTTTCAGCGCCGGCAGGCCTGTCATCGGCGCGTACTGATTCTGGCCGTCGTGCATCGCCTGCGCCACCAGCTCCACCAGCAGCGGATCGCAGGGAAAATTGGGGGCGCCCTGCGACAGGTTAATCGCCTGATGGCGGGCCGAGAGCTGACCGATCACGCTAAAGATCGTGGTGCCCACATCGGGCTGTTTTGAACAGAGAGAAACTGGCGTGGTGATGCTCATTGCTGCGGCCTCGCTGACTGACAGAGTAAGATTGAAAGATCAGATCGTTATTCAACGCATAGCGCCTTGAGACGACAAGCGAATTGTCGTCATAATAGCCATGAGAAAATTGCATAGCTGAGGATGTTATGGCCTGTTCTGCTCCTCCCCTGACAGCGATTAACGCGTTTCTGGTGACGGCGCGCTGTCTCAATCTGACGCATGCGGCGCGCGAGCTGTACCTGACGCAGAGTGCGGTAAGCCGCAAAGTTGCCACGCTGGAAAACTGGCTGGGCTTTGCGCTGTTTCAGCGCCATGCGCGTGGCCTGCGGCTGACTGAACGCGGCGCGGCGCTGCTGCCGGAGCTGCAGCAGAGCTATCAGCAGCTGCTGGCGGTAACGGAACGGGCGCGCCAGCCGTCGCAGACGCTGCGGCTGAAAGCGCCCAGCTGCATTATGCGCTGGCTGCTCCCGCGCCTGATTGCGTTTGAACAGCGCTACCCGGCAACGCATGTCGCGCTGACCACGACCCAGGAGCATCTCTCTCAGCTGGAGGAGTTCGATGCGGCGATTGTTTATGGTCTGCCGCCACCCGATGCGCTGCGGCTGTTTGATGAGCGTCTGACGCCGGTGCTGGCCGCCGGGATGGCGATCCCGCAGCGAATTGAAGAGATGAGCGCGCTGACGTTTCTGCATCCGACGCCAGACCGGCGTGACTGGCAGCACTGGCTGCAGCAGCAGCGGATTGAGCTGGTGATGCAGCGTAATCAGCATTTTGCCACGATGGATCTCGCTATCAGTGCGGCAATACAGGGGTTTGGTATTACGGTGGCGGATATCACGCTGATTGAAAACGATCTGCTGGCGCAGCGCCTGGTGACGCCGTTCCCCGGCAGCGTGGCAACCGGGGCGGCGTACAGTTTACTGCAGCGTCAGGATAAGCGCGCCCCGCCGCTGCTCGCTGAGCTGGTGTCGTGGCTCAGCCGTGCCTAAAAAGCGACCCACTCCTCACTGGCTGCGGGTTTCGCCGCCGGCGTAGCGCCAGCCAGCGCCGGACGACGCAGCGGAGCAGCGGAAACCGGCGGCGCATGATGAACCGGCGCGGCGGCAGAGAGGCGGAAACGCGCGACGGAGAGCTGCAGCGCTTCCGTCTGCCGCTCCAGCGCGCTCGCCGCCGCAGAGACCTGCTCAACCAGCGAGGCGTTCTGCTGCGTCACGCTGTCCATCTCCGTGACTGCGGTGCCAACCTGCGAGATCCCTTTACTCTGCTCTTCGGAGGCCGCGGCGATCTGCTTCATAATTTCGCTGACATCCTGCACGGACGTCAGGATCTGATCCATCGTGGTGCCGGCGCTGCTTACCAGCACGGAGCCTTTGTCCACCCGCTCCACCGAGTCGGCAATCAGGCTGGCAATCTCTTTTGCGGCTCCGGCGCTGCGCTGTGCCAGATTGCGCACCTCGCTGGCCACTACGGCAAAGCCGCGCCCCTGCTCACCGGCACGCGCCGCTTCAACTGCCGCATTGAGCGCCAGGATATTGGTCTGGAAAGCGATGCTGTTGATGACGCTGGTAATTTCAGCAATTTTCTTCGAGCTGCCGGAAATGCCCTGCATCGTGGCAACCACTTCGCCTACCAGCTGACCACCCTGCTGCGCGGTGCCGGTCGCGGTATCAGCCAGCGCGCTGGCCTGACGGGCGTTATCGGCGTTGAGTTTCACCGTCGCGGTGAGTTGCTCCATGCTGGCCGCGGTCTGTTCCAGCGCGGCCGCCTGCTCTTCGGTGCGTGAAGAGAGGTCATTGTTGCCGGCGGAGATTTCCGACGCGCCGCGGTAGATATTATCTGTCCCGCTGCGGATAGCGCTGACGGCATCGCGCAGGCTCTCCTGCATGGCGCGCAGCAGCGGTATCAGTTTGCCCACGCAGTTGCGGCCTGCATCCTCCATTGGCTGGCTGAGATCGCCCTGCGCGATCAGCGTAAAGTGCTCGCGGATCCGCGCCAGCGGCCTGACCAGCATGCTCACCAGATACCTGTCCGTAAACAGCAGGATCAGCAGACCTGCCGCCACCGCCATCACGATGATGACTTTGGTCATGCCTGTCAGCCGGTCTACCGTGACCCGTGTTGCATCCAGTTTGCTGCCCGCGGACTGATTAAAGGTTTCGGCAGTGGCGCCAAACGCGCGGCTCAGCGCCGGCGTCACGCCGGTCGCCTGCGCTTTGTACGCTTCAGGCGTGCCCTGGCGCGCCAGCGCGACCTGCGGCGCAATGCCCTCATCCAGCAGTTTCTGCCAGCTGTTGATTACGCTCTGCGCTGTTGCCGGATCCATCGGACCGGGTGCCATCGCTTTAAACTGATCCAGCTGCGCTTTCATGCTGCTGAGCGCCTGCTCAACGGGGGCAAAGGCTTCTGTGCTGATTGCCGCGCCGGCGGTACGGCTCTCCATCACGCGCGACAGACGCGTTACTACCCGAAAATATTGATCGTTGCCTTTGCTCAGCACCGTCATCTGATTCACCAGCTGGCGATCGACCTCATTGCCTTTCCCCAGCGCATTCAGCGCATAAACGCTGAACAGACCGACGCCGCACCACAGCAGGCAAAACAGCCCGAGCAGCGCCAGTAAAACCGCGCGAATCGTAAAATTTTTAAAGATACCCATACCTGTTCCCCTGGATTGATACGCGTTATCGCCCGATAAAATCGGGCATATTGCGGTTATCGGCAGCAGGCAGGGAAAATGTAACCGTTTTGTAAGCTAAATAAGCGCCAGCGCAGCGGGGGGGAACAACGCAATCGTGCGCCAGTCTGCTACCGGCATTACAGCTGCACGTGGCTGCGCATCATCAGCCGGAACAGGCGCAAACGGCGGCGCATAAAGCGCTTTTTTAAAGTGGTAACCGCACGGCCCTGTTCACCAAACGCGAGCGTGACATCCTCTCCGGTGCGCCAGACGGGCCACTCCGTTTCATTGCGACCGCGCAGGCGATAGCTGAATTCAGTGGCATCCCTGGCAAACGCCACCCAGTATGCGCTTACCTCTGCCGCTAGGGTTTTGTCCGCGGCAGTATAAGGCCGGTTATCGGGCGGCGGCAGCGTCTCCAGCGCGTTAAACACATAGGGGATTTCATTACCGTGCCAGGCGCCGTGCGGGTAGAGATCGCGCGCATTTTCAGAAACATAGTCAAACCAGTAGCGCCAGACGGGCATGCCGGTACCGGACTGCGACTGCGCGACCAGCAGCGGCATGACGGTAAACGCCATATCGCGTGCCACCGCACGTCCCAGCAGCGCATCATCATGAATGTCGTATAACCATTTCAGCAGGCGATAAGTGAAGCGGTTCTTCTCGCGCATCTGCAGCAGCACGCCGCGCGCGTCGACCCCAAAATAGTTGAGTACGCTGGCTTCATCGCTGTTGCTGCCAATCATCAGCGGCACGCGATGCTGCCGGCCGGCGATAAAGGTGTCGAGCATCGGCTTTGGCAGCACGGCATCCCCGCTGATCGCCACCGGTCCCGGTGCCAGCGGCTGCGCCAGCGACCAGAATGCATCGCCGGGCAGCGCGCGCAGCTGTTCTGCCGTTGCGTTCTCCGGCAGTCCGAAATGGGCGGCGACCTCTATTCCCTTCTGCCGCGCCTGCGGCTGCGTCAGATCGGGCAGACTGTAGCTGCTCTGGACGATGCCTTTGTGAAACAGCCCTTCTGCCAGCGGTGAACAGCAGAGAGAGAGTACGCTGCGGGCGCCGGACGATTCACCAAATAGCGTGATATTGCGACGGTTGCCGCCAAAGGCGGGAATATTGCGCTGGATCCACTGCAGTGCGGCTATCTGGTCGAGCAGCGCAAAGTTATTGACGGTTGCGCCCGCCTTATACTGCGCATCCAGCGCGGGATGTGAGAAAAAACCAAGATGGCCCAGCCGGTAGTTAAGGGTGACCACTACCACGCCCTGTGCGGCCAGCGCTTTACCCTGATAAGGATCCAGGCTGCCGGCACCGAGGGTGAAACCACCACCGTGCAGCCAGACCATCACCGGCAGCGGTGCGCCAGGCTCAGGATCGGGGGTCCAGATATTGAGATATAAGCAATCTTCACTGAAAGTGCCCGGATCGCCACCACCGATGCCGATGCAGTATTCGCGATTTTGCCAGCTCGCTGCTCCCCACGCGGTCGCGTCGCGTGCGGTTTGCCAGGGGGTAACCGGCTGAGGCGGCCGCCAGCGTAGCGCGCCCGTCGGCGGCGCAGCATAAGGTATCCCTTTGAAAACATAGATGTCATCATCCATCAGGCCGCTGAGCTCGCCTTCTGCTGTCTTGATCCTCAGACGCGGTTCATTTTTCATATCGGGTTCCCTGATAAAGCGTGCCTCATTATTTGCAGCGACCTGATAAATGTCTATGTTCTTAAAGCATTTGCAGATTATGCCGAAACATGACCCGGATCGCTGAATGAGATCATCAAATATTTTGGCTTACTGTCGGCAGGCTGTTTAGTCTATTGTGGCGGGGCTGAATCCGGCAGGTCAGATGAGTTTCATCCTGAACGGGCGGATTTGATCGAATACCATGCTTACATCGGGGAAAAAGCGTAACCGTTTTGAACGGTGCCGCTGAGCAGAAGCGTATTTGCATATGCGCCTGCCATTATAATGATAAAAAATCGCCGGCTGCTGAAATCATCGCTGATTTCGCTGACCGGCTCTCTGTTATCCCTCGTGAATGCCGCAGCGAATCAGACTGCGCTGCTGCATCTGCGCATAGAGCGCCATCTCATCCTGTACTGACGCGCCCAGCGCCGCTTCAAACGCTGCCTGACTGGCGTGACCCGCCTCGCGCGTTGTTACCGCATTACCCAGATTAGACTGAAATATGCCCGCCGCGCTGACCGGCAGAAAATCTTCATACACGATAGGTTCTGCCTGCAGCCGGCCAGCCTGCAGCAGGGCTGACACGCTCTCTCCGGCGCGCGGAGGCTGCTGTTCGCCGCGCTCCGTCAGACGATAGCGGAACCAGGCGAGCTGATGCTCGCGCAGCGTCTCTTCATCATCGGGGAAATCACGAAATACCTCACTGAGGCGCTGCTGATGCTGCGCATTATCGCTGCCGGAGCCCGCGGCAGCCAGCAGCCGGTCATAGAGGGCCCGGCCGGCCGGGGTCAGCGCCGCACCGCGCTGCTCTATCTCGCCGAAGCGCGCCGTGTGCGTGCCCGGCGTACCGTCACTGAAATGCACCGCCTCTTCCAGCGCTTTAAAGCTGGTCTGCCGCAGCAGGATCGGAACCTGGCGCCGCGGCGGGCCTTCAATCAGCACTTTTGGCTCGATACCGCGCGACGGCATCAGCGCCTGCACGCGATCGATATCCAGCGTACGCGGCGTCAGATGGTTGATATGGCAGCCGCGGAAGCAGACAACGTCAGCGATCAGCCGGTGCTGCTGGCTCAGCGCATGATAGGTTGTGCTGTCCACCGTGGTCTGCGCGTGCCAGCGGAACGTTTCCAGCGCCTCGCTGACAAACGCGGCTGCGTCTCTGGCATTGAGGCCGCCCTGCTCCTGATGACGCCGGATAAGCCTGCGGCAGCCGGGCGTAAAGATGTCACGCGCGTCGAGTATCGCCATCGCACGGGCGTGCAGCGCCGGATCGTCAATCAGCTCAGGACGCAGCAGCGACGTGAAAACGCGAAACGGATTGCGGCGCAGCGCGGCCTCGCTCACGGGCCGGAAAGCCGTGGAGTGAACCGGTACGCCCGCCTGCGACAGGTCGTAATAGCCCACCGGCTCCATGCCCATCACTGCAAACATCTCCCGCAGCAGAGAGAGCTCGGCGGCCGTCCCGACCCGGATAGCGCCATGGCGTTCAACGCTCAGCCGCGCCAGCTCATCCGCCGCTGCCAGCCGATCTTTCAACGCGGGGGTCGCTTCCAGCGTGCGTTCATTGACCGCGCTGACCAGCTGCGTCAGCGCGCCATACTGCGGCACTTCCTGCTGATACATGGCCGACATGGCCTGTGAAAATAGCGTACGGATCGCATCAGAGCTGAGAAAATTTTCCATAACAGGGGTCCTGAGCCGGAACAGTGCTGTTACTCTAAATCAAGGCACGCAGCACAGGTAAAATTTTCCCTGAAGTGTGATCGCCCTGTCACTCCTCGCCCGGTTTTGGATCGGCAAAGCGGTACTTGAGCACCAGCATCAGGGTTGTCAGGGCGGCCGGTATCGCCAGCAGCAGGAAAATCTGGCTGAACGCCCAGCCCAGCGTCAGCAACTCTGCGCCGGCAAATGCGCTGAGAATCGCACCGATACGGCCCACGCCGTGCATCCAGCTTGAGCCGGTGGCGCGGGCGTGCGTGGGATAGAAGTGTGCGGAAAGCGCATTCATGCCGGTATTGGCGCCGTTAAAACAGAAGCCGCTGCAGAAAGCGATAGCGCTCATCAATCCGACCTGCGCCGGAGAGAAGCCGAGCGCAACTATCGCAATGCCGCCACAGAAGTAGATGGTCGCCAGCGCAAGACTGGCGTTCATGCGGTCCATCAGCCAGCCGGCAAACAGCGAGCCCAGCGTGCCGCCCGCCTGATACATGGCCGTGACAATGGCGGCCCCGGTGAGCGACATCCCCAGCGTATTGATGAGCGACGGCAGCCAGCTGCCAATAAGGTAGACCAGAAACAGTCCCATAAAATAGCCGCCCCAGAGCATCAGGCTGCCAAACAGATAGGATTCTGATACCACGGTAGCTATCGCGCCGCGCTGCGCATTCAGGGCTTCACTGGCATGATAGCGGCTGTCTGGCGCCACCTCGCCGGGCAGCATACGCTCGAGGATCGCGTGTATACGCGCCGCCGGCGCGCGCTGGTGAATAAGAAAACGCACCGACTCCGGCAGGCCATACATCAGCCAGGGCAGCACCAGCAGCGGCAAAATACCGCCCATGAGTAACACCGCGTGCCAGCTGTAGCGCGGCAGCAGCCAGGACGCTGCAAATCCGCCAGCCGCTGCGCCAAAGGTGAAGCCGCAAAAGACCACGGTGATAATAAAAGATCGGCGACGTTCAGGAGCATATTCCGCCACCAGCGTGCCCACGTTGGGCATGGCGGCGCCCAGACCCAGTCCGGTCAGGAAGCGAAACAGCATCATCTGCTCAATGTTTTGCGCCAGCGCGGTGGCCAGTGTCCAGAGCCCAAAAAAGAGCACGCTGAGCAGGATCATGATGCGGCGCCCGTAGCGATCGGCCAGCGGCCCGGCCACCATCGCCCCCAGCGCCAGACCAATCAGCGCGGCGCTGATCACCATGCCCAGCTGATGGTTTGTTACGCCCCAGCCTGCTTTAAGCGCGGGCGCAATGAACCCCATCAGCGCAATATCCATACCGTCCAGTGCCACGATGACAAAGCAGAGCGCGATAAGCCGTTTCTGCCAGCGGCTCAGCGCATGACGATTGATTAACTGGCGAACATCTACGGCTTCGGCGCTGGTCACGGTTTAACTCCTGCTGTTCAGCAAAAAGGTCATCAGTTTTGGTAAAAAAAACGGCGGATATGATAGCCCATCGTTAACCCTGCACTGCACATTTTTTTTACATCGCACCTGTTTCACTCGAAAACAGAACAATTTAACCCTCTGATAAAAAATAGTTTTGCTAAAACCACCTCTCAGCCAGTCGAAGCAAGGTTGCAAAAACAAGGGGTTAAAGAAGGCGGTGGATGAAAAGACTTTTGTTAAATTCATTTTGCAATTAAGTTAACAGAACGCATTTTTGCTGGTTGCTCTCGCCAGCCCTTACGGATTACGTTGACCCTATGGATAAAAACACGGTTTTCAGCCAGCGCATTCGCCTGCGCCATCTGCACGCTTTCGTCGCCGTCGCGCAACAGGGAACGCTGGGGCGCGCGGCAGAGACGCTCAGCCTGAGCCAGCCTGCGCTCTCCAAGACCCTCAATGAGCTTGAAGAGCTGGCAGGCGCGCGCCTGCTGGATCGCGGGCGTTCGGGCGCGCAGCTGACCACGGCGGGCGAACAGTTTCTGGTTTACGCAGTAAAAGTGCTGGACGCGCTGAATCATGCTGCGCAAAGCTTTAACGCGCCGGCACCGGGACGGCCGGTTATTATCCGGCTGGGGGCGCTGACCACGGCGGCAATGGGCATGTTACCGCAGATCCTGGACCGCTTTCATGAGCAGCAGCCCAACACCACGGTGCAGGTGGCTACGCTGCATAATAACGTGCTGCTGGCCGGGCTGCGCGCCGGTGAATTTGATGTCGGCATTGGCCGTATGGCAAGCAGTGAAATGATGGCGGGGTTAAGTTATGAGCTGCTGTTTCTGGAGTCGCTGAAGCTGGTCGTCAGACCGGAACATCCGCTTTTAAGTGACAACGTCACATTGTCCCGCGCCATGCAGTGGCCAGTGGTGATCTCGCCGGAAGGCACCGCGCCGCGCCGCCTCGCTCAGCATATGCTGGATGAACAGAGCTGCCGCTTGCCGCCGGACTGCGTTGAAACCTCCTCTACCTCCCTTGCCCGTCAGCTGGCGCTGCGCTACGACTACGTCTGGTTTGTTCCTTCTGGCGCGGTCAAGGAGGATCTTGAACACCATGCTCTGCATGCGCTGCCGCTCGCTTCACCCGGGCCGGGCGAACCGGTAGGGATCATCACCCGCAGCGGCTATCCGCTCAGCCTCAGCGCCGAAGTGCTGATCGCCACGATCCGCAAGTTTCACCATTAGCGGCTGCGTTTTGCATGCCGCTCACGGTTGTCGAGCCGCGCCTGCTCAGTTTTACGCAAACTCACATAAAGCGCGCCCGCACCGCCGTGCTGCGGCTGTGCGGTACAGAAGCTCTGCACCTCATCAAACTGCTGCAGCCAGCGCGCCAGATAACTGCGCACAATGTTGGCATGCGACTCGTCATCACGTCCTTTGCCGTGAATAATCAGTAAATTACGCAGCCCCTGCCTGCGCGCTTCCTGTATAAAACTGAACAGCGACTGGCGGCAGGTCTCCACCGGCTGACGCAGCAGATTCAGGCTGGCTTCCAGCGGATATTTGCCCAGCCGCACTTTATCCGCGACGCCCTGCTGCAGGCCCTCTGCCCGGTACTCCAGCGGTGACGTGAGCGGAACAATCTCCAGAAAACCGCGCGTAAGAAAGTTCTCTTCACTCTCCGGCGGCACAGCCCGTGGCGCTTTAGTGGAGGGCGCACGCAGCCACTGCGTATTAGCACAATCTTTCAGGGGCGTGACATCCCCCATGGCATCGCGGAACAGGTCTTCATCATCAAGGTTCATCATGTTTCCCCATACCCGATTAAGCATATGCGCACGGCATACTGATAAAACTGAAGAATAGCAAAGGTTGCCGTACGGGGTAAAAGGTCTGAACCGCACAGGGCGGATGCTGTTACGCCGCGCGGGTGAAATCAATCGGGCGAATACCCAATATTTGTAAGGTTTTTGTGCCAGATTCAGCCTGCATGCATTCACAGCAGGGAGAAAAATGGTAAAATTGACGGCAGTCAATAATCATCGAGCGTACAGATATGATCCAGGAAAAACGCAGCATTCGACGTATTCAGTCTGGCGGATGTGCGATCCACTGTCAGGATTGCAGTATCAGCCAGTTGTGTATTCCTTTCACACTGAATGAGCATGAGCTTGATCAGCTGGACAACATCATCGAACGTAAAAAGCCGATTCAGAAAGGCCAGACATTATTCAAGGCGGGTGACGAGCTGAAGTCGCTGTATGCCATTCGCTCCGGCACTATCAAGAGTTATACCATTACCGAACAGGGCGACGAGCAGATCACCGGCTTTCATCTGGCGGGCGACCTGGTCGGGTTTGACGCTATCGTTAACGCTAAGCACCCGGGCTTTGCACAGGCGCTGGAAACGGCCATGGTCTGTGAAATTCCTTTTGAGACGCTGGACGATCTGTCAGGCAAAATGCCCGCCCTACGTCAGCAAATGATGCGGCTGATGAGCGGAGAGATCAAAGGCGATCAGGACATGATTATGCTGCTCTCCAGAAAAAATGCTGAAGAGCGGCTGGCTGCCTTTATCTGGAATCTTTCGCGACGCTTTGGTCAGCGCGGCTTTTCGCAGCGCGAGTTCCGGCTGACCATGACGCGTGGCGATATCGGTAACTATCTGGGATTGACGGTTGAAACCATCAGCCGCCTGCTGGGGCGCTTTCAGAAAAGCGGCATGCTGGCCGTTAAAGGCAAATATATCACAATCGAGGATCACGCCCTGCTCTCTGAGCTGGCGGGTCAGGCGGAGCAACCCGCCTGAGGCGCTGCCGGGTCAGTAATTGTTATTTTATTGATCCGGCTACACCTTTTCCGCTTCTGCACGCCCGGAACTTAGGCTATCTTTATTCCAAATGGCCTGGTTCTAAGGAGAGTGCGCTATGTCCCGTTACCAACATGTTCTGGTCGCGATCGATCCTCAGCAGGACGATCAGCCGGCGCTGCGTCGCGCGGTTTATCTGAATCAACGCATCGGCGGAAAAATTAAAGCGTTTCTGCCTATCTATGATTTCTCCTATGAAATGACCACCCTGCTTTCGCCTGATGAGCGCACGAATATGCGTAAAGGGGTAATTAGCCAGCGCACCGAGTGGATCCGTGAGCAGGCGCAGGCCTATCTGGATGCCGGCGTGGATATCGAAATCAAAGTGGTCTGGCACAACCGTCCTTTTGAAGCGATTATTCAGGAAGTGCTGGCGCACAATCATGACCTCGTGCTGAAAATGGCACATCAGCATGACCGGCTGGAGTCAGTTATTTTTACCCCCACCGACTGGCATCTGCTGCGTAAATGCCCCTGCCCGGTATGGATGGTAAAAGATCAGCCGTGGCCGGAAGGCGGCAAAGCGGTGGTGGCGGTAAACCTTGCCAGTGAAGAGCCGCATCACGATGAGCTAAATCAGAAACTGATCCGCGAAACCGCGCGTCTGGCGGAGATGGTAAATCACACCGAGGTCCATCTGGTGGGCGCTTATCCGGTTACGCCAATTAATATCGCCATTGAGCTGCCCGATTTTGATCCCAGCGTCTATAACGACGCTATCCGCGGTCAGCATCTGGTGGCGATGAAAGCGCTGCGACAGAAATTCTCCATCGGTGAAGAGTTTACTCACGTCGCTAAAGGCCTGCCGGAAGAGGTGATCCCTGATATCGCTTCACAGCTGGATGCCGGTGTTGTCGTGCTCGGTACGATAGGCCGTACCGGGCTCTCGGCGGCCTTTCTGGGCAACACCGCTGAGCAGGTTATTGATCATCTGCGCTGTGATTTACTGGCCATCAAGCCGGATGATTTTAAATCGCCGGTCGATCGTGATGATGAGGAAGATGAAGAGGATTAATCGTCACGGGCGCTGCGGCGCCCCTGCATGATTACGCCCATCCTGATCCATTGCCCCGCTTAACAACAGCATCGACAGACCAGCGCGTAGCCTGACAGGCTACGCGCTTAACTGCCCGACAGACGCGTCCGTGATTTTAGAAAAAATATTGCCGCAAAAAGAGACATGCATCCGTACGGCATTCACGCTAAATTGGCTGAGACAGGCTGATTATTACATGCAATAATCAGCGGCTAATCTGTTATACATCAAGAGTCCAGCACGTTTTCGTACTCATTTTGCGTAAGGCGAAGGATCATTTTTATGAAGCTGAAGAACACCATTCTGGCGTCTACTCTGTTATCGCTGCTGGCAGCTAACGCGTTTGCTGCCAAAGAGCTGACGCCGGAACAAGCGGCCGGCCTGAAACCATTCGAACGTATTAATATCAACGGCCGTTTCAACGCAATCGGTGATGCCACCAGCGCAGTCTCGAGAGCAGCAGATGAAAAAGGCGCTGACTCGTTTTACGTTCAGGGCATCAATGATACCAACGGTAACGGCGGCAACTGGCGCGTGACCGCTGATTTATACAAAGCGGACGCCGCTAAAGCATCGACCGATACGCAGTATCGCGTGATCAACGGCGTTAAAGAGCTGCCGAAAGCGGAAGCGTACCGCCTTGAACCGTTCGACACGGTTTCAGTCAGTGGTTTCTTCTCCAGCCAGCCCGCGGTAAATGATGCAATCTCCAGAGCCGCTCAGAAAAAAGGCGCCGCCTCATTCTTTATTGTGCGCCAGGTTGATGCCAATAACGGCGGCAATCAGTATGTCACCGCCTATGTCTATAAAGCTGACGCCAAAGCGCGTATCGTCCAGGATACATCAAACTCGATTCCTGCTGATTCTGAAGCCGGAAAAGCCGCGCTGGCCGCTGGCGGCGCAGCGGCGTCGCGCGTGGCGCTGCCGGGTGTAGCCTCTTCTGATACGCCGAGCACCAATGTAGGTCGCTTCTTTGAGACGCAGAGTTCAACCGGCAAACGCTATACGGTGAAGCAGTCAGACGGCCGCAGCGTGCAGGAAGTCAATGCGATTACCGCCGCGCAGATGCAGCCGTTTGATACCATCACCTTCTCCGATCATTTCGGCACGCCGACTGAGATTTCAGAGGCCGTCGGCAAGCGGGCTATCGCGAAAGGCGCGAAGTATTACCACATCACGCGCCAGTGGCAGAACCAGAGCGGTGGCAACCTTACCGTTACCGCCGACCTGTTTAAATAATGATGCAGCGGGGCAGCCAGACTGCCCTGCTGTTTGCATAGTTCCTGCACAAATCTGCATACTCTTGCATTGCCATCCCTCTCTCCTCCTCGTAAAATCTGCCGCCTGTTTTCAGGGGATTCCGTTTTAATCTGCGCCTGATGGTGCACTACACTTCTACGGAAAGTTCACGACCCAGCATACTCTGCTGTTCAGGAAAGGCATTTTGGATAAAAAATTAGGTCTTAGCGCGTTGACGGCTCTGGTGCTCAGCTCCATGCTTGGCGCGGGCGTGTTTAGCCTGCCGCAGAATATGGCGGCCGTCGCGGGTCCGGCGGCGCTGCTCATCGGCTGGCTCATCACCGGCGTGGGTATTATTTTTCTCTCCCTCGCAATGCTGCTGCTGATGCGGCTCAAACCGGAGCTCGACGGCGGTATCTTTACCTATGCCCGCGCCGGGTTTGGTGAGCTAACGGGGTTCTGCTCGGCGTGGGGCTACTGGCTCTGCGCCGTGATCGCCAACGTCTCTTATCTGGTGATTGTGTTCTCTGCGCTGAGCTTTTTTACCGATACGCCGCAGCACGTGGTGTTTGGCGACGGTAACACCTGGCAGGCGATGCTGGGCGCTTCGGTGCTGCTCTGGCTGGTACACTGGCTGGTGCTGCGCGGCGTGCAGACCGCAGCGAGCATTAATATGCTGGCCACGCTTGGCAAGCTGGTCCCGCTGCTGCTGTTTGTGGTGCTGGCGCTGCTGGCATTTAATTATGACCGGTTCAGCTTTGATTTCAGCGGCGCTGAGCTGGGTCAGCCGCTGTGGCAGCAAATCAAGCAGACCATGCTTATCACGCTGTGGGTCTTTATCGGCGTTGAGGGTGCCGTGGTGGTATCGGCGCGCGCGCGCAATAAACAGGATGTGGGGCGTGCCACGCTGCTGGCGGTGCTGGCGGCGCTGCTGGTTTATCTGCTGGTCACGCTGCTCTCGCTGGGTGTGATCCCGCGCGCTGAGCTGGCGCAGCTGCGCAACCCGTCAATGGCCGGGCTGATGACGCATCTGCTGGGTCACTGGGGCGATGCGGTGATAGCCGCGGGGCTGATTGTCTCGGTCTGCGGCGCCTATCTCAGCTGGACCATTATGGCGGCTGAAGTTCCCTTTATCGCTGCCCGGCAGGGTGCATTTCCGCGCAGCCTCGCCCGGCAGAATCGTCACAATTCGCCTGCGGCGTCGCTGTGGCTGACCAACGGCAGCGTACAGGTTTGCCTGATCGCCATCGCGCTGACCGGCGCTGACTACAATACCCTGCTGACAATCGCCTCAGAGATGATTCTGGTGCCTTACCTGCTGGTGGGACTCTATCTGATGAAGGTGGTGCGCGGCCAGCAGAAACCGCTGGCGATGAGCATCGGGCTGGGTGCCACGCTGTATGGCCTCTGGCTGCTCTACGCCTCAGGCCCGTTGCATCTGCTGCTCTCCGTGGTGCTTTACGCGCCGGGACTGCTGCTGTTTCTCTACGCGCGCCGCGGCGGACGCGGTGACAAGCCGCTGCTGCAGCTGGAGCGCATGGCGATTGTGCTGTTGATGGCGGCATCGCTGCCCGCGCTGTGGCAGCTTACGCAGTAATCAATGCGCGAGTGCCGGAATGGAGACGCACAGCAGATCGTTCTGCTGTGTAAGATTCAGGGGTTTGCTGTATTCGAGGTGGATCCCATCAAGCTGTTCCGCAGAGAGCGGATAAGGCAGCTGAATATCAAACCGGCTGATATGCTGCTGCTCCGCCAGCGTGATCAGCCGGGCGATATTGATCTCATCGCTGACCTGCGTTGAAATGATTTGCAACGCTAATTCTTTCAGATGATCGTCGCTGGCCTGTAAGCTGTGAGCGGACTTGCGGGTTACCATGCCAAAAATGGGCATGACACCGTAAATGGCGTCAACAAAGCTCCAGCGTTTTTTGCAGGAAGCGGAGAGAAAGTCACTGTAATTGAAGCAGATGCGATCACTGTATCCGGCTGAAGCCAGCTCTTTATCAGACACCCTCGCACTCCTCCTGTTTTTCAATGCGGTTCCGAACCTTGCGCCTTAACGCGCCGCTAATAATGGCACATTTCACAGTATACATACCAGTAAGACAGGGATATTTCGTGCGGTAGCGTAGTGCTCAGGACCAGGAAAAGCTATGCTGCTGCCATTCTTTTTCAGCGCGCTTACCTATGAACAAAATTGTCTATGTTGAAGATGAGCCGGAAGTCGGCGAGCTGATCGCCGCCTATCTGGGCCGCCATGATATTGACGTGGTTGTCGAAACGCGCGGCGATCGCGCCGAGGCGACGATTCTTAACGTCCAGCCGGATCTGGTCCTGCTGGATATTATGCTGCCGGGTAAAGATGGCATGACGCTCTGCCGCGACCTGCGGGCGCACTGGAGTGGTCCCATTGTCCTGCTGACCTCACTCGACAGCGATATGAACCATATTCTCGCGCTTGAAATGGGCGCCAATGACTACATTCTCAAGACCACGCCCCCTGCCGTGCTGCTGGCGCGGCTGCGGCTGCATCTGCGTCAGGCGGTGGTCAACAAGCCGGAGAGCACGCCGGCACAGCAGCAGTCGCAGAAAGTGCTGCGGTTTGGTTCGCTGACCATCGATGCGCTGAACCGTCAGGTGCTGCTGTTTGATGAGAACATTACGCTTTCAACGGCCGACTTCGATCTGCTGTGGCAGCTGGCGAGCCACGCCGGCGAGATCCTCGATCGCGACGCGCTGCTGATGACGCTGCGCGGCGTGAGCTATGACGGCATGGATCGCAGTATTGATGTGGCTATCTCGCGGCTGCGCAAAAAGCTCTATGACAGCGCGACTGAGCCGTTTCGCATCAAAACCATCCGCAACAAAGGCTACCTGTTTGCGCCTCAGGCCTGGGATACCCGCAGCTGATGAGAAAGCTCTTTATTCAGTTTTACCTGCTGCTGTTTGTCTGCTTTCTGGTGATGACCCTGCTGGTGGGCCTGGTGTATAAGTTTACCGCCGAGCGGGCTGGCCGGCAGTCGATGAATGACCTGATGGCCAGCTCGCTGTTTCTGATGCGCAGCGAGCTGCGCGAGATCCCGCCGCGCGACTGGAACAAAACTATCCGCAGTCTCGATCTTGACCTCTCATTCGATCTCAATATCGAACCTATGAGCAAATACCAGCTGGATGAGAGGGATATGAAACGTCTGCGCGCCGGCGAAATTGTCGCACTCGACGATCAATACACCTTTCTGCAGCATATTCCCCGCAGCCACTACGTGCTCTCTGTCGGGCCTATCCCCTATCTGTTTTATCTGCATCAGATGCGGCTGCTGGATATTGCGCTGGTGGCGTTTATCGGTATGTCGCTGGCACTGCCGGTATTTATCTGGCTGCGTCCGCACTGGCAGGAGATGCAGCGGCTGGAGAAAGCCGCGGAGCGCTTTGGCCGCGGTGAGCTGGACGTGCGCACCCATTTTGAAAGCACCTCCAGCCTTCACAGTCTCGGCGTGGCGTTTAACCAGATGGCGGATAACATCAATACGCTGGTGGCCAGCAAAAAACAGCTGATTGATGGCATCGCCCACGAGCTGCGCACGCCGCTCGTGCGCCTGCGCTACCGGCTGGAGATGAGCGATAACCTGACAGAGGCGGAGTCCGCCGCGCTGAATCGCGATGTGGGCCAGCTGGAGAGCCTGATTGAAGAACTGCTGACCTATGCCCGGCTGGACCGTCCGCGGGTCGACCTGCATCTGCAGTCGTTCGACCTGGCGCAGTGGCTGCGGCTCTATATTGCTGATGTACAGAGTATGCAGCCGCACACGCAGATCGCGCTGGATATTCCGCAGCTGCAGAATACCGGCAGCGCCGACATGCGGCTGATGGAGCGGGTGCTGGATAACCTCGTCAATAATGCGTTGCGCTACGCTACTGAGCGGCTGCGCGTCAGCCTCTGGTTTGACGGCACAACCGGCATTTTGCAGGTAGAGGATGATGGTCCCGGCATTCCGGCCGAAGAGCGCCAGCGGGTTTTTGAGCCTTTCGTTCGTCTCGATCCCAGCCGCGATCGCGCGACCGGCGGCTGCGGCCTCGGGCTGGCTATCGTCCATTCGATTGCCCAGGCGCTGCAGGGTCAGGTGGTGATCGAGAGCTCGCCGCTCGGCGGCGCCAGCGTTCGCTTTTGCTGGCCGGTTGATTTACCCTTGCGTGAGACACCCCCCCGCTTACCCGCTTAAGGAGATCTGGCTGTGACATCAGCTTATCAGGAACTTACCCGCACGTTTCAGCGCCTTTCCCGTTTCGGTCACCTCGGTGCGATTGCCGGGGTTGATATGCAGACTACCATGCCGCCCGGCGGCAGTCAGGCGCGTGGCGAAGCGCTGGCCGAACTCAGCGTGTTTATGCATGAGCTGCTGACCGCGCCGGCGCTGGAAGGGCTTTTCTCTGCTGCTGAGCAGGAGTCGCTGAACGATGTTGAGCAGGCAAACGTGGCGGAGATGCAGCGCGCCTGGCGTCAGGCAACGCTGCTTCCCGCCGCGCTGGTCGAAGCAAAATCGCTGGCGGGCTCGCGCTGCGAGCATGCGTGGCGATCGCAGCGCCCGGCGAATGACTGGCAGGGCTTCAGCGCTAACCTCAAAGAGGTTGTCCGGCTGAGCCGGGAAGAGGCGCAGCTGCGCGCCGCTGCGGCCAGCACGTCGCGCTATGACGCGCTGCTGGATCTGTATGAGCCAGGCATGACCAGCGCCCGGCTTGACGCCACTTTTGGCGCGCTGAAAAGCTGGCTGCCTGATTTACTGCAGCGGGCGGTGGCAAAGCAGGCGCAGGCGCCGCTTCAGCCGCTGGGACCCTTTGCCGTTGAGTCACAGAAGCAGCTGGGGCTGAGCGTAATGAAGCTGCTCGGCTTCGATTTCAATCATGGTCGTCTGGATGTCAGCGCCCACCCTTTTTGCGGCGGTGTGCCGGACGACGTGCGCATCACCACGCGCTACAACGAAAGCGAGTTTCTCAGCGCCATGATGGGTGTGATCCATGAGACCGGGCACGCGCGCTACGAACAGAATCTGCCACAGCAGTGGCGCGGTCAGCCAGTGGCCCTGGCGCGCTCTACCGCGATTCATGAGTCGCAGAGCCTGTTTATGGAGATGCAGCTGGGCCGCAGCCGCGCCTTTTTGCAGCATATTCAGCCGCAGGTCGTCGCGCTGATGGGTGAGCAGCCTGCGCTGGAGACGCCTAACTTTATTCGTCTGGCGCAGCGCGTCAAGCCTGGCTTTATCCGCGTCGATGCCGATGAGCTGAGCTATCCGGCACACGTTATTCTGCGCTATGAGATTGAGCGCGCGCTGATTGAAGGTGAGATTGAGGTAGAGGATATTCCGGCGCTGTGGGATGAAAAAATGCAGCAGTCGCTCGGCATTGATACCCGTGGCAACTATCGCGATGGCTGTATGCAGGATATCCACTGGACCGACGGCGCGTTCGGCTATTTCCCGACCTATACGCTGGGCGCGATGTATGCGGCACAGCTTTATCAGGCAGTTAAGCGCGCGATCCCGCAGCTGGAGACGCTGATCCTCAACGGCGAGCTGCAGCCGGTATTTGACTGGCTGCAGCAGAATATCTGGCAGCACGGCAGTCGCTTCCCGACTGAACAGCTGCTGCGCAACGCCACCGGTGAAGCGCTGAATCCGGACTATTTCCGTCAGCACCTTGAGCAGCGCTACCTCGCCGATTGACCCCGCAGGCGGCCGCAACGGCCGCCACTTTCCCGCCTTGTACAATCCGTTACACGCCGATACCAATCCCTCACGGAAAGCGAAATCGCTTTTTCATATAGTGTTTTCACCGGCCCCGCAGTGGGCTACATATGAAAAAATAGTCCGAGGATTAAGCGATGAAAAAATTATGTGCACTGGTAATCGCCGCTGCTATGGGTCTCTCTTCTGCTGCTTTTGCTGCTGAGACAACCGCTGCTCCGGCGGCAACTGCCACCACCAGCTCCACTACCGCTGCGCCAGCTAAACATAAAATGGTGCATCACAAACATAAAGCTGCTGCGCAGAAAGCCCAGGCTGCGAAAAAGCATCATAAAAAAGCAACCAAGCCTGCTGAACAGAAAGCGCAGGCCGCTAAAAAGCATCACAAAAAATCAACTCAGCCCGCTGCACAGAAAGCGCAGGCTGCCAAAAAGCACCACGTGAAATCCGCTAAACCTGCTGCACAGAAAGCGCAGGCGGCTAAAAAGCACCACGCTAAAGTTGCGCAGAAAGCGCAGGCAGCTAAAAAGCATCACAAAATGAAAAAATCAGCGAAATAAGTTCGCGCCAACACCACGATGTTGTTTAAAACACCCGGTTATGCCGGGTGTTTATTTACTGGAGTAGCGAAAAATGGTGCGTCGCTATCGCTTCGAAATTATTCTCTTTGTGATGATTCTCTGCGGCATTGTCGCGGCCAGTTTTTTTATTTGATGGCTGTAGCGCGCTGATTACTCCAATATTTCTCCCTTTTTTACCGCTCACCGACTATAGTTATCGCCTAAGCGTGATAACAAAAACTCCCTTTTATTCTCCCTGTCGAGAGAACTATGCGCCTGGCAATTCTGTTATTTATTGGTATTTTCGGCTTTACCCTCACAGCACACGCCGATGATGAAGACGGGCTGAGTCCCGAAGAGATCAAGACGCTGTTTTTTGGTAAAGACCATCGCCAGGCAATAAGCGACGTGGCCGCTGCGCCCTGGGATGCCATTGGTCAGCTGGAGACGGAAAGCGGCAACCTCTGCACCGCCACGCTGATCTCTGCTCATCTGGCCCTGACCGCCGGCCACTGCCTGCTGACACCGCCAGGCCGGTTCGATAAGCCGGTTGCGCTGCGCTTTATGGCGGGTGAAAAAGGCTGGCGTTACGAAATTCACGATATAGATGCCCGGGTTGAGCCGTCGCTGGCGCGGCGCCTGCAGGCCGATGGCGAGGGCTGGATTGTGCCCTCTGCCGCCGCGCCTTACGATTATGGTCTGGTGATCCTGCACAACCCCCCTTCAGGTATTGTGCCGATCCCGCTGTTTGATGGCTCTCGCAGCGATCTCACCGCCGCGCTCAAAGAGAGCGGACGCAAAGTCACGCAGGCGGGTTATCCGGCCGATCACCTCGATTCACTCTATTCGCATAGCGACTGTATAGTCACCGGCTGGGCGCAGCGCGCCGTGCTTTCGCACCAGTGCGATACGCTGCCTGGCGACAGCGGCTCCCCGCTGCTGCTGAAAAAAGATGATGGCTGGCAGCTCATCGCCGTACAGAGTTCGGCACCGGCGCCGGTCGATCGCTATCGCGCTGACAACCGGGCCATTGCCGTGACCTCGTTTAAAGATAAACTCGAAGAGCTGGCTGAATAAGCAGGCAGGCGCGCGATCACGCACACCTGCGCGCATTATGCATTCAGCTCAGCTGCTCCATCGCCTGCAGCACCCGCTTATCTGAAACCGGATAGGGAGTACCCAGCTGCTGAGCAAAGTAGCTGATGCGCAGCTCTTCAATCATCCAGCGGATCGCCACTACATCGGCATCATCCCGGCGCTGCGGCGGCAGCTTGCTGCGCCAGACGTTCCACGCCTGTTCCACCGCCTGTACCTTCAGCATGCGGGCGCGATCGCTGTGCGGATCGGCGGGCAGCTTCTCCAGACGGCGCTCGATTCCCTGCAGATAGCGCAGCGTATCTCCCAGCCGATCGTAGCCGTTGCCGGTGACAAATCCGCGATAGACCAGACCGCTCATCTGCTGTTTGATATCTGCCAGCGCCAGCGCCAGCGTCATATCCACGCGGCCTTTCAGAAATTTGTTGATATTGAACACGCAGGTGAGGATCTGCTCAACCTGCTGCGCAATCGTCACCACGGTGTCGTTCAGCTCCGCCCGCACTTTATCGCGCAGCTGCTCAAAATTCTGCTGCTGCCACGCGGGGCCGCCCGCCTCCGCCATTAGCTTATCCACGCCGCAGGCAATACAGTCGTCTATCAGCTCCAGCACTTTGCCATACGGATTAAAGTAGAGCCCGAGCTTGGCTTTATTCGGCAGCTTTTCATGCAGATATTTAACCGGTGACGGAATGTTCAGCAGCAGCAGGCGACGCTGACCGCGCCACATCATCTTCTGCTGCTCCTCTTCACTGTCAAACAGGCGGATCGCCACGCTATCTTTTTCATCTACCAGCGCCGGCCAGGCTTTGACCTGATAGCTGCCGCGCTTCTGCTCATAACTCTGTGGCAGGTCGCCAAAACTCCAGATGTGCAGGCCGCTCTGCTCCAGACCATCATCGGCAACCTTCGACAGCGTCTCCTGCACTTTGCCTTTCAGCGCCTGTTTCAGCTGATGCAGATCTTTACCTTCCTGCAGCTTGCGGTTGTGCTCATCCACAATGCGGAACGTCATTTTAAGGTGATCGGGCACCTGATCCCAGTGCCAGGCATCGCGCTCAATCGTCACGCCTGACATGCGCCGGAACTCACGCTCCAGCGCATCCAGCAGCGGCTGTGCCAGCGGCTGAACGCGACCGAGAAACGCTTCCGCGTAATTGGGGGCCGGCACAAAATTGCGGCGCAGCGGTTTGGGCAGCGATTTAATCAGCGCGATGATAAGCTCACGCCGCACGCCGGGGATCTGCCACTCAAAACCCGCTTCATCCACCTGGTTCAGCAGCGGCAGCGGGATATGAACGGTCACGCCATCCGCATCGGCGCCTGGCTCAAACTGATAGGTGAGCCGCAGCTTCAGGTTGCCCTGCTGCCAGACATTAGGGTAGTCGAGCTGGCTGACCTTATCTGCTCCCTCTTTGATCAGCATCTGCTTGTCGAAGTTGAGCAGGTCCGGATTCTCTTTACTGGCCTGCTTCCACCAGCTGTCAAAGTGACGGGCAGAGACCACCTCTTTGCCCAGACGGCGATCGTAAAAAGCAGACAGCGTTTCGTCATCCACCAGAATGTCGCGGCGGCGTGATTTATGCTCCAGATCCTCAACTTCACTGCGCAGCTTCAGGTTGGTGCGGAAAAAGGCGTGGCGCGTCTGCCAGTCGCCCTCAACCAGCGCATGGCGAATAAACAGCTCGCGGCTCAGCTGCGGATCGATGCGGCTGTAATTCACTTTACGCGCCTGCACGATGGGCAGCCCGTAGAGCGTTACCTTTTCCGTAGCCATCACCGCGCCCTGTGCTTTCTCCCAGTGCGGTTCGCTGTAGCTGCGCTTGATAAGGTGCTGAGCCAGCGGCTCAATCCACTCCGGATCGATGCGTGCCGCCACCCGGCCCCACAGGCGGCTGGTTTCTACCAGTTCTGCCACCACGGTCCATTTCGGCGGTTTTTTAAACAAACCGGAGCCAGGGAATATGGCAAAGCGGGCGTTGCGCGCACCGGTAAACTCCTGCTTCTCCGCATCTTTCTGTCCGATATGCGACAGCAGGCCGGTCAGCAGCGCACAGTGCACCTCACGATAAGGTGCCGGCTCGCTGTTGACGGGCATCCCCTGTTCACGCACGACCTGACGCAGCTGCGTGTAGATATCCTGCCATTCGCGCACGCGCAGATAGTTGAGATAGTCACTTTTACACTGGCGGCGGAACTGGTTGCCCGACAGCGCTTTCTGCTGCTCCTGGATATAGTTCCAGAGATTAACAAAGGTGAGAAAGTCAGACTCTTTATCAGCAAAGCGGCGATGTTTCTCATCGGACGCCTGCTGTTTCTCGACCGGCCGCTCGCGCGGGTCCTGAATCGAGAGTGCCGCCGCGATAATCATCACCTCGCGCACGCAGCCAAAGCGCTGCGCCTCCAGCACCATCCGCGCCAGCCGCGGATCCACCGGCAGCTGCGCCAGGGTACGACCGGACGGCGTCAGCCGGTAGTGCTCATTTTCATTAAGAGTAATGGCGCCCAGCTCTTCCAGCAGCCGCACGCCATCCTGAATATTTCGTTTGTCAGGCGCTTCCACAAACGGGAACGCCGCAATATCGCCCAGCCCCAGGGCGGTCATCTGCAGGATCACCGACGCGAGATTGGTCCGCAGGATCTCCGGATCGGTAAAAGCGGGCCGGCTGAGGAAATCAGCCTCGGAGTAGAGCCGGATACAGATCCCTTCCGAAACGCGGCCGCAGCGCCCTTTACGCTGGTTTGCCGAAGCCTGTGAAACCGGCTCAATCGGCAGGCGCTGCACCTTGGTGCGATAGCTGTAGCGGCTGATTCGCGCGGTACCGGGATCGATGACATATTTAATGCCCGGCACGGTGAGCGAGGTCTCTGCCACGTTCGTGGCCAGGACAATGCGCCGCCCGCTGTGGGACTGAAACACGCGATTCTGCTCGGCATTGGAGAGACGCGCATAGAGCGGCAGGATCTCGGTATGCGGTAAATCGCGCTTCATCAGCGCATCAGCCGTGTCGCGGATCTCACGCTCTCCGCTCATGAAGATCAATATATCGCCACGGCTCTCCTGCCCCAGCTCATCCACGGCGTCAAAAATGGCCTGCAGCTGATCGCGATCGCTCTCATCCGCTTCTTCCGCGATAGGCCGGTAGCGCACCTCTACCGGGTAGGTACGACCTGACACTTCAATAACCGGCGCATTATTAAAGTGACGCGAGAAGCGCTGCGGATCGATGGTGGCGGAGGTGATGATCACTTTGAGATCGGGGCGGCGCGGCAGCAGCTCACGCAGGTATCCCAGCAGAAAATCGATGTTAAGGCTGCGCTCATGCGCCTCATCAATAATGATGGTGTCGTACTGCAGCAGCAGCCGGTCCTGCCGGATCTCCGCCAGCAGGATACCGTCGGTCATCAGTTTGACCTGCGTGCTGTCGCTGACCTGATCGGTAAAACGGACTTTATAGCCGATGGTACTTCCCGGCACGGTCGCCAGCTCTTCCGCGATACGGTTCGCTACGGTGCGGGCTGCCAGACGACGCGGCTGCGTGTGCCCGATCAGGCCTTTAACGCCGCGTCCCAGCGCGAGGCAGATTTTCGGCAGCTGGGTGGTTTTACCCGATCCGGTTTCACCGGCAACAATTACTACCTGATGATCGCGAATCGCGTCTGAAATCGCCTGCTGCTTCTGGCTGACCGGCAGATTCTCAGGAAAGGTGATGCGCGGGGTGCCGGCCACGCGCCGGGCGACACGCTGTTCGGCCACGCTGAATTCGTCCGCCAGCTCTGCGGCAATGGTCTGTTGTGCGGCGCTGTTTTTCACCTTTGCCGCACCCTGCAGACGTCGCTGCAGGCGCTGGCGATCGCGCAGCGTCAGCGCATCAAGCCGGGCCCAGAGTGGTGCTAAAGGTGATTCAATGGATGATGACATAGAGATGGATTACCTGTTAGTGCAGCACGGCGGAAACACGCGCGGCGCCGGGACGCTTTCCCGGCAGATTCAATCAATTACCGGACGCCATAATAGCATATTCTCAGCCTGCTGGCTGAGCCGCTCCGGCTGGCTTATTCAATTAATTCGAACATTGGCCTCGAATTATTACGCTTTTACGCTGCCGGTGAACGCCGTAGAGTATGACGCATTGAGCGGGAAGCCCGCCGCATAACCCACAGGAACCTATTATGAGCCACGTATTAATTCTGAAGTCCAGTATCCTTGCCGGTTATTCACAGTCAGGCCAGCTGGCTGATTTTTACGCTGAAGAAGCGCGTGCCAACGGCGACAGCGTAACTGTACGCGACCTGGCTGCCGATCCGGTACCGGTACTGGATGGTGAACTGGTGGGTGCGCTGCGTCCTTCAGATGCGCCGCTTTCTCCGCGTCAGCAGGAGGCGCTGGCGCTCTCCGATGCGCTGATTGCTGAGCTGCAGGCGCATGACACGATTGTTATTGCGGCACCGATGTACAATTTCAACATCCCGACGCAGCTGAAAAACTACTTTGACCTGATTGCCCGCGCGGGCGTGACTTTCCGCTACACCGAAGCGGGTCCGGAAGGTCTGGTTAAAGGTAAACGTGCGGTGATCCTGAGCAGCCGTGGCGGTATCCACAAAGATACCCCAACCGATCTGCTGACTCCGTATGTGAAGCTGTTCCTTGGCTTTATCGGTATCACTGACGTTGAGTTTGTATTCGCGGAAGGTATCGCCTACGGGCCGGAAGTAGCGACCAAAGCGACCGCTGATGCGAAAGATGCAATTAAACAGTGCGTCTCTGCCTGATTAGAAAAATGATTTGCTGATTTATTTTTTACCGGGCCTGAGCGCCCGGTTTTTTATTTTAACGTAAATATACATTCGCATTTTAGACGCCAGCCTCTCTTTATATTTACAGTACAGCAAGATATTCTACTTTTTTTGAACATCCAGATATTATTGCTGACAGTTTCACTGACATTATTATCCTCGCAGTACTGCCTGCCCTATTAATAAAAATCGAAATAAGAAAGTTTTCCGTACAACAAAATGGCACGATCAGCTCGCAATTGATCTCAGCCATACAGGCTGGAATTACCCTCCGGCCTTACCTGAAAACTGATAAAATACTCTGCCAGGAGAATAATATGACTCTGCTGCTAAGCTTTATTCCTGTGTGCAATAATGCGCCAGGAACAGTTCCCGCGATGAATTCTTTGCGGAGCGTTAGCGATACGATTAAAATGTTTAATTTGTTACTGAAAAAAACAGGCAATGACGGGCCACAGCTTAAGAAAGAGAGTGCGTACGCGCAGGAAATCGCTGCCGTAAAAGCAGAGAGAAAAGTTTTTCTGCAGGCGTCAGCTTTTGGCAAGGTCTGCAGCACCGGCAATCGCATGCCGTCTGCTTGTGCCGCGCCCCCCACAGCTGCCACGGTGACTGCATCATGGATTTCGCCGCCCGCAGCGGCAGTACATGAAGTTTCTGTCCCGCGAGCAGCTTCCGTTACTCCTGCGCCCTCTCAGGCAGAGGCAAAACCTGAACCTGCGGTGGCTCAGACACACAGCCAATCCACACGTAAAACCGCGCCTTCTTTGCTGACTCGCGTTAAGCAGCAATTCAGGCAAATCTGGTCGTCGCTACAGCGCTATTTTTCATCATTTACCGAAACCTCGCGCTTACATCAGCAGGAAACATTGATGCGTGATAAAAATAGCTTCAGAGACAAACAAAAAAATTATGACACGCTAAAAGAAATTTCTCATGCTTATTATAACAACCCCCTTAATGCCCTGCGTATATACAATGCAGAAAAACAGTCACGCATACTTGGTGAAATTCAGAAAATCTTAAGCAAGGCAAATCAAAACAATCTGACAGTCGATATGCGAAAACTTTGCGAGCAGGCCAATCAATATGCAGTGAGCTCGGGCGCTAACGCCATTTTTTTACTCTGACTGAAAATAATAACATTGTACCCGCTATAAATTATATGTCAGAAACCTCAACACAAAAACAGGAAAAACTTGAAACAGAGATTCGCAAGGCATTTAACGGGTCTACCGCGCTGCGCCGTTCTTCACAACATGCGACAGGGCGTCAACGCGCCAACTCGGTGCAGACCAGCGCACAGGAAATGATCGCTAATGCCTATGCAAAGCTGTTTAATGATATAGCATGTGATCCAAAAAATATTTATGGTACGCGCCACTCTTTCGACCGAAACGAAATGCGCGCCGCGCTGCTTAAAGGCCAGCCGGCGCTGGCAGGCCACAATGCGACATAACGCCTGACGGCACCGATCCTTTCTGCAGTCAGGCCCGGTGACGGCAGCATTGTCGCTCTCCCGTCGCCGGTTACTTCTGCAGCCACTGGCCGTTGATGCCGCGCACATATTCCCCTGCGCTGGCCCGGCTCACCAGCTTCTCTCCGGCAATCCGCGCGACGTCGCTGGTTGTGAGTTTGTTTTCTCCGGCAATGCGCTGATACGCCATCCGGCGGCCCTCATTGATACGACTCACCAGCGCCAGCGTGACCTCATCCTGCTGCCGTGCAGCAACATAGCCGCTCAGCGTTTCCCCGACCCGCCCTTGCTGCCGCGCCTCATCAAGCGTCAGCGCATGGGCAGACCCGGCCAGCAAAACCAGCAGCAGCGCAACGGCGCGTATTGTTCGGTTGCGGGCCATCAGAACAGCCCGCTCTGATTCTGCAGCAGCGCCTCGACATCTTTATCCACCTTGATGTGGATCTCATGTTCAATTTTCACGTTCATATTTATCGTAATCGGCGCATCAGGAGCGGCCACTTCAATCCGCGGTACGCATCCTGCCAGCACAACGCTGCCTGCCAGCAGCGCACCTCTTAACCTCATCATCAGGGATCCCTCTTTGATGGCAGGGTGGCGTTCTGCTCCACCCAGGATTGTAAATTATCGCCAAAGCGCAGGCTGCGCCATAGCTGGAACAGATTCTCCTGATGACGATAGTTGAGATTGATTGTCTGGCGCCGGTTGCTGAACTGGCTGACGCCGGTGACCTGCGACTGCATCACCAGATTACCGGTATTATCCAGATCGAGTGTGGCCCAGGAGCGTGAAATCTCCAGATAACGCAGCCAGCTCAGCGCTGCCCCGGCGGCGACATTGTCTTTTACAATCGCGTCTGCCGTATCCTTATCCAGCCGAAACGTGAGCGGCCCGCTGTTAGCGATCCAGCCATTTCTGATCAGCCACTGCGGATTACTGAGCCAGAGCGGCAGCTCACCGTTAACCTTACCCGACATAGCAAACTGTTTGGGCTTGAGTGCCGTCACCAGCCGGCTGAGATCGATCTGGCGCAGCGAAATCCTGGCCGCTTCGCGCTGCGGCATGCGCAGCGCCGGCATACTGACGTGCCCGCCCAGTAAATCGAGCGTCACGTTACTCAGGGTAAGCGGCTGTCTCTCCTGCCAGGGATAGTAACCCTGCAGATCGGCCGTGATATTCTGCAGCGCAAACTGATTGTTAACCTCGCGGATACGCAGCGAAACCGGTCCGCGCCGTCCCAGCTGCCACTGCTGAGCGCGATAGCGAAACGGCAGCGCAAAGTCGATGCCGTTGATGTCACTGTCCGGCAGCTGCAGGCTACCCTGCTGAACCGCAAAGAAGCCGCCAGCCTGAAATGCCTGACTGGCTCCGGCTGAAAACGCGACCTGCGCCCGCAGCTCACCGCTGCGGATACGCATTTTTAAGTCGCTGCTGAGCAGCGGCTGGAACACGCGCAGCGACTGTGCCGGCCACCAGGCCTCCCCGCGTAGCCGCTCACCATCCCAGCGCCCGTGCACGCGCAGCGGGCCGATATCTTCAGCGCGCAGTTCACCGCGCCATAAAAACCGTGCCGGATCGCGGCCTTTTACATCAAATGTCAGCTCTGCAGGCGGCAGCCAGCCGCCGTAGCTGAAGTGCGTTTGCCCCGCATCAAGACGAAAACTGCCTGCAAAACCGGGCTGCGTGCTATCCCGCTGCCAGCGCAGCGGCGCAGTGAGCCGGATACGCGGCCGGTCAATCTGCACCGGCCCCCACGCCAGCTGATTCAGGCCGGTATTGAGCGTATCCAGCGTAATACGCTGATCCAGCCAGCTGCCGGTGCCTGTAACATCCCACTCTGCGTTAAACGGCTGCAGTTTGCCGTCGCCCCAGTAGCGCCAGCGCCAGCTGCCGCTGTCTGGCCAGAACGCGGCAGCGCGGCCATCCAGATGCAGCGTAAAGTGACCATAGTCGCGCTTACGCGCCGTCAGAATCGCCTGCAGCCGGCCATTAATGCCCTGCGCTGAAAGTGAAACACCCGCCAGGGGCCAGCGCGCTTCATCCACTTCAGGGAGATCCAGCAGCTGGCCGCGCAGGCGCAGCAGTGCGCCTGGCTGGAACGTCAGCGTCGGCGCGCTGAGTGCACCGCGCAGCTCGCCGGGCAGGCTGCCATAGAGCTGCAGCCCGGCAAATTTACTCTCGCCGGTAATGCGCAGCGGCAGCGCGTTATCCGTTACGCGCAGCGGTCCCGGCCCGACGCTCAGTACCACATTGCCTTTACCGCCGCGCCCCTGCGTCAGCAGATTCAGCCGCCCCTGCACGCGCAGGTTGTCCATCCCCTGCTGCCATCCGGTCAGGGTCAGCCCCACGCCGCCTGACAGCATCTGACTGGCCAGAGGCCAGCGCCAGCGCCCGTCGGCGATCTGAAACGTATCGCGGTCGCTCTGCCACGGCAGCTCAAGCAGCGGTGTCTCATCGCCCTGCTCCTGAACGATCAGCTTACCCTGCTGCTGCTGCCACTGCAGATCCAGCGTCAGCGGCTGCGGCCACTGAGCCACGCTTAGCTCACTCTGCAGCGCGCCGGTTACTGGCAAGCCATCCGCAAATGTGGGCAGCGCTACGCTGCCATGTAACGCCAGCGGTTGTGTCAGAAAAGGATGTTGTAACTTAAGAGAGTCGACCGTCAGCGTCTGGCCCTGCAGGCGTGCGTTCAGGCTGAGATTATCGCCGCGATAGCGCAGCTGCTGCTGTTCCGGTGCAAGCGTGAGATCGAGTTCACCGGCATAGTGCTGCCACGGCAGGACGGCCAGCCTGCCGATATGCACATCGGCCCCCGGCAGGCGCTGCTGCCAGTCGGCCAGCGTACGCGGTACGGCAGAAGCTGGCTGCGGCGGCAGCGACTGCCAGCAGGCGCTGTTAAGCGTGACGCGCTGTGCGCTAAGCTGCCAGCGCTGCTGTGAGCGGCCCAGCGCCACCTGCTCAACCTTAGCCAGCGTACAGCTGCCCGTCAGGTAACGCAGCTGCGGCAACGTCACTGCGCCCTGCTGCCAGCCCGGCCTGCCCTCAATTTCGATGCGCGTCTCATCCGGCAGCCAGATACCGGCCAGCCGTGGCAGCCACTGCGTCAGCGTCAGCAGCAGGCCCAGCAGCAGCAGAATCAGCGCCAGCAAGGCGGCAAGTAGTCGGCGAAGGCCACGCGTCATGGCGGGTAACTATCCTGTTGTTTATATTTTCCTGCCGAAATGATGGCACGTAATCATTCGCAAATGAAGGTGTTAGCCTGGCCTGCTGCGTGAAGAAAAGCAAAGTCGCGCAGAAACCGTTATCCTTTAATGATACCGACATGGCATTTTTCAGGAGCGAAACAATGAAAGTTGCGGTTTACAGCACCAAGCACTATGACCAGAAATATTTTGAACAGGTCAATGCCCGTTTTGGATTTGAGCTGGTGTTCTTTGATTTCCTGCTCAGCGAGGATACGGCAAAAAATGCCGCCGGCTGTGACGCGGTCTGTATTTTCGTAAATGACGAGTGCGGCAGAGCGGTACTGGAAGAGCTGGCGGCATTGGGCATTAAGTATATTGCCCTGCGCTGTGCCGGATTCAATAACGTCGATCTGCAGGCGGCTGCTGAGCTGGGCATGGAGGTCGTACGCGTGCCCGCCTACTCCCCGGAAGCGGTGGCGGAACACACGGTGGGTATGATGTTGGCGCTGAATCGCCGCATTCATCGCGCTTATCAGCGCACCCGTGACGCAAACTTTTCGCTTGATGGCCTGACCGGCTTCAACATGCACAATAAAACCGCAGGCGTGGTCGGTACGGGGAAAATCGGTGTGGCTACGCTGCGGATCCTGAAAGGATTTGGCATGAAGCTGCTGGCCTGTGATCCCTACCCGAGCGACGCTGCGCTTGAGCTGGGTGCAGAATATGTCGATCTGAAAACGCTGTTTGCCCGCTCGGATGTGATTACGCTGCACTGCCCGATGACGCCGGAAAATCATCATATGCTTAACGCGCAGGCGTTCAGCGAAATGAAAGATGGCGTGATGATCATCAATACCAGCCGCGGCGGCCTGATCGATTCGCAGGCGGCTATTGAAGCGCTAAAACAGCAGAAGATCGGGTCGCTGGGAATGGACGTCTATGAAAATGAACGCGATCTGTTTTTTGAGGACAAATCGAACGACGTTATTCAGGACGACATTTTCCGCCGCCTCTCTGCCTGCCACAACGTGCTGTTTACCGGACATCAGGCGTTTCTGACCGCAGAAGCCCTGACCGCCATCTCAGAAACCACGCTGGGTAATCTGCAGCAGCTCGATAAAGGCGAAGCGTGCCCGAACCGGGTTAAGCCCTGAAATGGTGCGCCCGCATCAGCGGGCGCACGTGCCACCCATCAGCGCCTGTTCATCGCAGCGGCGGCCGTTTGACAGCTGACACATGCCGATACGTGAACCATCCAGCTGGCGGGAAAATGCCAGCGTGCCCCCGGCACCGCTGCAGCTGCTTTCTGCCATCGCGGACATCACGACGTGCGGCTGGACGTGAGCCGCGGTCGCCTGCTGCGGCGGTTCGTTATCAGGGGTACTGCTGCAGGCGGAGAGCAGCAGTGCTGCACCAGCCAGCAGTAAAGAGGCAGCTTTCATTAGTCGGACTCCGGGGACAGGGGACGAAAAGTGCTCACAGCATATGACAGCCTCTACTGCGAATCGAGTGCGGACATAGCTTTTTACAAAATTTCAGACCTTTCATTGCAAGCAGAATTATCCTGAAGAGAAGATTTTTGCCGGTTATCTTCTAAAATAATCCGTTATTTCAATTGCTCAGGGGAAATTATGTTAACCGATATGCTGTTACGCATCGCGCTGGCCGGCGTTCTCGGCGGGCTTATCGGACTTGAGCGTCAGATGCGGGCAAAAGAGGCGGGTCTGCGTACCCATATTCTGGTGGGGATCGGCAGCGCCCTGTTTATGCTGGTCTCGAAATATGGCTTTGCCGATATGCTCAGCAGCGACCATGTGGGTCTTGATCCCAGCCGCATCGCGGCGCAGGTCGTCAGCGGTATGGGCTTTCTCGGGGCCGGTACCATCATTATTCAGAAGCAGATCGTGAAAGGCCTGACTACCGCAGCGGGCCTCTGGGTTACCGCCGCCATCGGTCTGGTTATCGGTAGCGGCATGTATGAAATTGGCATTTATGGCACGCTGCTGGCGCTGGTCGTGCTGGAGGTTTTTCGCCGCCTCAGCCACTGGCTGATTGGCCGCCATCATACGCTGATCGTGCATCTGAAAGCCAAAAGCGTCCCGCTGGTGTTACTGGTGCTGCAGCGTGAAGGGATCCGCTACGGGCATATCGCGGTGGTCAACCGTGACGAAGAGAGCGGCCTGTGTGAACTCAGCGTAGAGGTCACACTCTCCCGCCGGGCACCGCGCCACAGCCTTTATGAGAAGGTCATGGATATTAAAGGGGTGCAGTCACTGGAGATGGTATAGAGGCGCAGACAGAGCAAAATTATTAGCCACGGATGCGGCAACAGATTAAAAGCGTTCACGCGAGGCTGGTATTCGCGCGCGCAATCCGTACCATACGCATCCATAACTACAGGTTTATGACCGCCAATGCGGGTTTCAGCCGCCTGTTCTGTTCGCCGGCACTCTCAAGCGTGAAAATAATGTCAGAAAATCAAGACGTAACAAAAAAAGAGCAATACAACTTCAATAAACTGCAGAAGCGCCTGCGCCGCAACGTCGGCGAAGCGATTGCTGACTTCAACATGATTGAAGAAGGCGACCGCATCATGGTCTGTCTCTCAGGCGGTAAAGACAGCTATACCATGCTGGAGATCCTGCGCAGCCTGCAGCAGAGCGCGCCGGTGAATTTTTCGCTGGTGGCGGTCAATCTCGATCAGAAGCAGCCCGGCTTCCCGGCGCATATTCTGCCCGCTTATCTTGAGACGCTGGGCGTGGAGTATAAAATTGTCACCGAAGATACTTACTCTATTGTTAAAGAGAAGATCCCGGAAGGCAAAACCACCTGCTCACTCTGCTCGCGTCTGCGTCGCGGTATTCTCTATCGCACCGCCAGCGAACTGGGCTGTACTAAAATTGCGCTCGGCCATCATCGCGACGATATCCTGCAGACGCTGTTTCTTAATATGTTCTACGGCGGCAAAATGAAAGGCATGCCGCCCAAGCTGATGAGTGATGACGGCAAGCATATTGTTATCCGCCCTCTCGCCTACTGCCGTGAAAAAGATATTATCCGCTTTGCTGAAGCGCGCCAGTACCCGATTATCCCCTGCAACCTGTGCGGTTCGCAACCCAACCTGCAGCGTCAGGTGGTGGCCGATATGCTGCGCGACTGGGATAAACGTTTTCCGGGCCGCATTGAAACCATGTTCAGCGCCATGCAGAACATTGTGCCTTCGCATATGGCGGATATCAGCCTGTTCGATTTCAAAGGCATCCGCCATGGCGATGAAGTGGTTGATGGTGGTGATATTGGCTTCGATCGCGAAACGCTGCCGATGCAGCCCGCGGGCTGGCAGCCGGATGAGGATGCAGCAGCCACCGCGGAGCTGCGGCTGGATGTATTAGAGATAAAGTAGTTCTGCTGAGAACTACAAAGGCGCGTATCCCGGCGGGAACGCGCCTTTTTTTATTGATGCGGCGGCGGATCGCTGATGGGTGGCACATCGGGATCGTGCGGCGGCTCCGGCTCCGGAATGGGCTGCGGCTGCGGAACAGGCTCCGGAATCGGCACCGGGTCGGTTGGGATCGGTTCACTGGCGTGGATAGCTTGCATCGCTTTCTCCTGTTGCGGAACGTACTTTAAGCGTAGGAAAGCTTTGCTGAACAAGCCAGCATAAAAAAAACCGGCCCTGGGGCCGGTGTCAGAGGAATTAACTGTGCTATGCAGTAATTCGCAAACAGGAAGTAAGACAATATGGAGTACAACGCCCATCGCCTGACGTTGCATTCACCTGCGAAAGAGAGTGTGCCGCGATTTTCCGCAGGGTGAGTTGATATCGATCAGCTTTTCCCGCTTTTGCTATAGCCATTTGCGTTTTTTCAGCCATACCGCCACGCCCCCGACCATCAGCAGCAGGATCAGACAAAACAGCAGAAAACCGTGCTGCCAGTTACCGCCCGGAATGCCACCGAGGTTGACGCCAAACAGTCCGGTAAGAAAGGTCGCAGGCAGAAAAATCATCGCCATCAGTGACATGGTATACGTCCGGCGGTTCATCGACTCCGCCAGCAGCGAGGCGACCTCGTCAGCGAGGATGCCGGTGCGCGCCACGCCGGCGTTGAGATCGTCCAGGCCGCGGCCCAGACGGTCCGCCACGTCCTGCATGCGTCGCCGGTCGTCGTCACTCATCCACGGGAGTTTCTCGCTGGCCAGTCGCGCATAGACATCACGCTGCGGTGCCATATAGCGGCGCATGACGATCAGCTGCTTGCGCAGCAGCGCCAGCTCGCCTCTGGCCGGCACCTGCTGATCCATCAGCGCATCTTCCAGCTCAATAATCTTGTCATGCATATCTTCAATGAATTCGCTGGCGTGATCGGTCAGCGCGTCGCAGACATCCACCAGCCAGCTGCCGCCGTCTGCCGGGCCATTACCATGCTGCAGCTCATTGAGCACTTCATCTATCGCGTTGACTTTGCGGCGGCGCGTAGAGACGATCAGTTTGTCATTGATGAATACGCGCATCGCCACCAGCTGATCGGGACGCGAGTCGGCGTTGTGGTTCACGCTGCGCAGCACAATCATAAAGCCGTCGCCAAGCCGCGTGACGCGCGGCCGCATACTGTCGCCTGCCAGCGCATCGCGCACGGCATCGGGGATCAGCGGCGTATTCTGCAGCCACTCCGCGCTCTGGCGCTGCGCGTAATTCAGATGCAGCCAGCAGTGGCGCTCGCAGTGGATGATATCGTCATCTTTAATCGCGATAACGCCACCTTTGCCATCAAACTGACAGGCAATAATGGCATCTGATACCTGTAATGCTTTCCCTTCAATAACGTTCACGTCCCCACTCCACGCTCTCAATCAACAGGCTACAGTCTAGCGCCGCGCCTTTCAGTTGCAATCGCGCCGGTGTATGCAAACGTGACGCAAGGTACTCAGTGCTTTTCAATCCACAACTCGCGGCTGTAAGCCACATCTTCCGGGTTGGTGATGGGATAGCCTTTTACCCACGGTTTTATCAGGCGGCCGTTTGTATATTGATATAGCGGTGCGATGGGTGCCTGGTCGGCAATGATCTGCTCCGCTTTGTTGTAATCTGCATTGCGCGCCTGCACGCTGGTTTCGGTACTCGCTTTCGCCAGTAGCGCGTCATACTCCGCGCTGTTGAAACGCGCAATATTCCCGCTGTGGCTGGCCGTCAGCAGACTGAGAAAGGTAGAGGGTTCGTTATAATCACCGACCCACGAGGCGCGGATCACATCAAAATTTCCGCTGTTGCGGCTGTCGATATAGGTTTTCCACTCCTGGTTTTGCAGCGTAACCTCTGCGCCCAGAGTCTTTTTCCACATCGAGGCGACGGCGATAGCAATTTTCTGATGGCTTTCTGAGGTGTTATAGAGCAGCGTCAGATGCAGCGGCTTAGCTGGACCGTAGCCCGCTGCCGCGAGCAGCGCTTTCGCCTGCGCATTCAGCTCCTGCTGGCTATGCTGCTGCAGATAGCTCTGCTGTGACGTAAAACCGGCCGTCACATCGGGAGTGAAATGCCACGCCGGCTTCTCGCCGGTCCCCAGCACCTTCTCCGCAATAATGCGGCGATCGATACTCCACGAAAGCGCTTTACGCACGCGCACATCAGCCGTCGGTCCTTTCTGCGTATTAAAGGCGTAGTAGTAGGTCCCGAGCTGGTCAGGGGTATAGACCTCACCCGGCAGACTCTTTTTCAATAGCGCAAACATATTTTTCGGGAATGATTCGGTGATATCGATATCCCCGGCGCGATAGCGCTTGGTGGCGCTGGACTCCTCATTGATGGGCAGAAAGGTCACCTGCGTCAGCACTGAATGTTTGTCGTCCCAGTAATGTTTATTGCGCACCAGAACAATCTTTTCGTTTACGACCCGCGTTTGTAACTGATAGGCGCCATTTCCCACCAGCTTGCCCGGCGCGGTCCACGCGTCACCTTCAGCCTGGATAACTTTTTGCGGCACGGGAAACAGCGCGGCATTAGCCATCATGGCTGGCAGCCACGGCACCGGTCGTGACAGCGTCACTTTCAGATGGGTGGCATCGGTGGCCGTTACGCCCAGTTTCTCCGGACTCATGCTGCCTTTGGTAATCGCTTCCGCATTTTCAATACCGCTCAGCGCCGCAAACCAGGCAAAAGGCGAACTGTTTTTCGGATTGACCAGACGCTGCCAGCTGTAGACAAAATCCTGCGCAGTGACCGGGCTGCCATCTGACCAGCGCGCATCTTTGCGCAGCGTAAACAGCCAGATTTTATTGTCATTACTGCTCCAGCTCTCAGCGACGCCGGGCACAATCTGGCCTTTTGCATCCTGACTGGTGAGGCCTTCAAACAGGTCGCGCATGACCTGAATTTCCGGCAATCCCACGGCTTTCATGGGATCAAGCGAGGCGGGTTCATCTTTGATGTGGCGAACAATTGTCTGCTGGCTGGCGAGCTGCGCGCCCGCCGGTATCTCAGCAGCAGTAGCCGGGAAAAACGTGCTGCTGACGATCAGCGCCAGCGCCGTGGGGAAAAACAGAGGCTTCATCATCACTCCTTAACAGAAAAAAGGGCGACCTGAAGTGCGTAATGTCGCCAGCAACTCCGGCAACTGTAACGCAAATTGCTGATTGGTATGTAGCTATTTCCCGGTTTGCTGTTTACCGTTAATGTAGTGCCGGACAGGCGCGCGCCCCGCTCGTTTGCAGAGCCGCTCACAGGAGAGCCTGATATGTCATTTCATCACCCGCGACCGCAGCGCGGTCAGCTTGATGCGGTCTGGCAGCAGTATGGTCGCTCGGCGCTCGGCGCCCCGCTGCTCTGGTTTCCGGCGCAGTCAGCTGATGAAGAGAGCGGACTGATCATCGCCGGCACTCACGGCGATGAGAACGCCGCAATCGCCACGCTTTCCGCCGCGCTGCGGACGCTGCCAGCCTCCCTGCGCCGCCATCATGTCATTCTGGCCGTGAATCCGGACGGCTGTCAGCTCGGGCTGCGCGCCAACGCGCGCGGCGTCGATCTCAACCGTAACTTTCCCGCCGCTAACTGGCAGCGGGGCGATACGCACTACCGCTGGAACAGCGCCGCTGACGCACGCGATGTGGTGCTCTCTACTGGTGAGAAGCCCGCTTCCGAACCCGAAACCAGCGCGCTGTGCCAGCTGATCCATCAGCTGCAGCCGCGCTGGGTGGTCTCATGGCATGAACCGCTGGCCTGTATCGACGATCCCCATCACAGCGCGCTGGCGCGCTGGCTGGGTGAGCAGACCGCATTGCCGGTGGTAAGCAGCGTGGGATACGCCACGCCGGGTTCTTTTGGCAGCTGGTGCGCCGATCTGGGGCTACTCTGCATTACGGCGGAAATGCCGCCGATTTCCGTTGATGAGGCGACCGAACGCTATCTTGAGGCGATGATTAATCTGCTGCGCTGGCAGGCGCCGCATTAAGTGTGCCATAGCTGAATGAGAGCGCGGGATCGACATCTGCTGCCAGCCAGGTCGGGCCATCCAGATCGGTGAAGGCGGCCTGTGAAACCAGCGGCAGCGCGGCCCGGATAGCGCGCGAGGTACAGAGCATACAGCCCAGCATCAGCGTAAATCCCTGCTCACGCGCGGTAGCGGCCAGCGCCAGCGCCTCTGTCAGGCCGCCGGTTTTATCCAGCTTGATATTGATCATCTCGTAGCGCCCCGCCAGTTCCGCCAGGCTGTCGCGCGTATGGCAACTCTCATCTGCGCAGATCGGCAGCGGATGGACAAAATTTGCCAGCGCAGCATCCTGCCCGGCGGGCAGCGGCTGCTCCAGCATCGCAATATTGAGATCCGCCAGCAGCTGACAGCGTGCCGCCAGCCCTTCCGCTTCCCAGGATTCATTTGCGTCGATAATCAGGGTCGCTTCCGGCACCGCGCTGCGGATCGCTACCAGCCGCTCACTGATCAGATGATTATCCATTTTCACTTTGAGCAGCTTTGCACCATGCTGCCACAGCGCCAGCGCGCTGCTGGCCATCGCTTCCGGCGTATCGATACTGATGGTGCGCGCCGTGGCTACCTGCCCGGCCAGAGGGCGATCGCACAGCGCGGCCAGCGTCTGCCCATGCTGCTGGCGTTCCAGATCCCAGAGCGCACAATCAATGGCATTGCGCGCCGCACCCGCCGGCATCGCCTGCTGCAGCGCGCTTCGGGTTAAGCCCTGCTGCAGCGCGGGCAGCTGAGCGGCAATCTGCGCCAGCACTGAGGCCTCGCTCTCACCATAACGGGCATACGGGGTCGCTTCTCCGGTGCCTTTAATACCATTCTCTTCAATTTCCACCACCACAACCTGCGCTTCCGTCCGGCTGCCGCGCGAGATAACGAACGGCGAATGCAGTGGCCAGGCTTCAGGATAACTCTTCACTGTTCTCATTTTTACACCTTAAAATTGTGCGCCTGATGTGAAGCTGAGCGATTATTGTAAGAAAGGTAATCGTAAACCCCTAAAAATTATGGCATAAACTTTAACGGTTTTCGTAAAGTCGCGCGCTGCGCTGACTTTTCATTTAAAAAGGAGATTGTATGTCACAGAACGTTCACTTTCAGGGTAATCCTGTTCCGGTTGCCGGCCACTTCCCGCAGGCAGGCGAGCAGGCGCAGCCTTTTACGCTGGTCACTAAAGATCTGGCTGATGTTTCGCTGGCAGACTATGCAGGAAAGCGCAAAGTGCTGAACATCTTCCCGAGTATCGATACCGGCGTCTGCGCCGCCTCGGTTCGCAAGTTTAACGAGCGCTCCGGTGATACCAGCAACACCGTGGTGCTCTGCATTTCAGCTGACCTGCCGTTTGCCCAGTCACGCTTCTGCGGCGCGGAGAACGTCGCCAATGTGGTCACGCTTTCCGCTATGCGCGGCTCTGAGTTCAAAGAGAATTATGGCGTCGCTATCTCTGACGGCCCGCTAAAAGGCCTGACCGCCCGTGCGGTAGTGGTGCTTGATGAGAATGACAAGGTGCTTTACAGCCAGCTGGTCAATGAGATCACCGAAGAGCCCGATTACGATGCAGCGCTGGCCGCGCTGAAGTAAGTTGCTCATAAAAAAACCGTCCTTATGGGACGGTTTTTACTGTTCAGAACAGGCCAGCGCAGCTACTCGCTCTCTCCGCGCTTCTGCCCTAATCCATATTCACGCAGTTTATTGGCAATCGCCGTGTGCGATACGCCCAGACGTTTGGCCAGCTTACGCGTGCTGGGATAGGAGAGATAGAGCCGGGTCAGTACCGAACGCTCAAAGCGGCCGGTGATCTCATCCAGCGATCCCTCCAGCGCCTCTTCACCCAGCGACACATCCAGCGCCTGCTCCGGCAGCACGATATCCTGCGGACGCAGCTCATAACCTTCCAGCTGCGTCATGGCCCGATAGAGCGTGTTTTTCAGCTGCCGGACATTGCCCGGCCAGCTGTAGCGCGTCAGGAACGGCAGCAGCTGCGGTGACAGGCGCGGGCGCGGCAGCCCCTGCTCATCGGCAAAACGCGCCACAAACATCTCTGTCAGCGGCAGAATATCAAGCGGACGCTCGCGCAGCGGCGGCAGATTCAGCGTCAGCACGTTGAGCCGGTAAAAGAGATCCTCGCGGAACTCCCCGCGCTGTACCATCTCAATCAGGTTCTTTTGCGTGGCGCAGATCACCCGGACATCAACATGCACTTCATGATCTTCGCCTACGCGGCGAAAGGTCCCGTCGTTGAGAAAACGCAGCAGCTTGGTCTGCATACGCGGCGACATCTCACCGATTTCGTCCAGCAGCACCGAGCCGCCGCTGGCCTGCTCAAAAAAGCCCTTTTTCCCCTCCAGCGCGTTGGGATAGGCGCCGGCCGCGTGGCCAAACAGCTCGCTCTCCGCCACGTCGTCCGGAATCGAACCGCAGTTGAGCGCGAGAAACGGTTTTTTACCGCGTGCGCTGCGCAGGTGGCAGGCGCGCGCCAGCATATCTTTGCCGGTGCCGGTATCGCCCACAATCAGCAGCGGCGCATCGTGCATCGCCAGTTTACGCGCCTGCTCAATGACCTGACGCATTTTAGGCGTCACCGCCACGATATGGTCAAACTCGGACTCATCCGTGACGCTGAGATTCTGCAGCTGACGTCCCATACGCGCCGTGGACTTCAGCGTGATCATTGCGCCCACCGGGTTATCGCCCTGCTCATCGCTGTCTGCAAGGTAGATGGGTCGCGCTTCCAGCAGAAAGTCACGCCCCTGAATCACCACATGCTGGGTCTGCGCCTCTACCCGTTCGCTCTCCAGCCAGCGCTGAAAATTAACGCCGCCAATCAGTGACGCCACGCTGTGATTGCGGATTTTCTGCTCATCCAGCGCAAACAGATGCTGCACCGCCGGATTGGCCAGCTCAATTTTGCCTTTAAGATCGATAGAGAAGACCGGCTCCGGCATCGCCACCAGCAGCGCGCTGAGCGCGCGATGTTCGCGCTCAGAGGGCAGATATGCCACGGTACGCACGTCGGTGACGCCGGGCGTGCGCCGGATCTCTGCCATCAAATTGCTGAAAGCGTCAAACTCCAGCGCAGAAAAGCTGAGATAGATGCGGCCCTGCGGGGCAATTTCGATGCCGCGTAAATCGATATTGCGGGCGACCAGCAGGTCGAGCAGTTCACGCGCCAGACCGATTCGGTCATGACAAAAAACTTCCAAACGCATGGCAGTAAGCCTTAGTCAGGTTTTGATTTCAGAGATAATACGCTAACTTGCAGCACCCCAGAAGGGCTGTGTCATGAAAAGTTGACAGTGCAGCACAGATTCCCCTTTTCGCCGGGTCAGACAGAGCTGCTTATGCCGGGAAGAAACGAAAAAGGCAACGTTTACGTTGCCTTTTAGCATGGGAGCAGAATGAAAGTGACAGGAACGTTGATTATTTAGCACTCTGCTCTGAGGCGGAGCTGCCTTTTGCCAGCGAGGTTTTAAGCTGGCTCACCAGGTCGCGGCGGAAGTCGCCAAGGCGGGGTTTATCCTCTTCCAGCCACGGCAGCGGACGGCACAGCTCCATCGCTTTTATGCCCAGCCGCGCGGTCAGCAACCCGGCACCGATACCCTGTGCGGCACGGGCTGAAAGACGCGCCGCGATATCCTGCGACATCCAGTCCATCCCCACTTCGCGCACCAGTTCGGACGCGCCGGCAAAGGCCATATTGAGCAGCACCAGACGAAACAGACGGATACGGCTGAAATAACCCAGTTCGATGCCGTAAATCGCGGCGATACGATTCACCAGCCGCAGATTACGCCAGGCGATAAACGCCATATCCACCAGCGCCAGCGGGCTGACGGCAATCATCAGGGTCGATTCCGCGGCGTGGCGGCTGATTTCACTGCGCGCCTGGCGATCGAGTACCGGCTGCACCAGCTGTGCGTAGAGCGTGACAATCTCGCGATCGTTATGCGTCTCATGCAGCGCGGCATACCAGCGCTGCAGCGCCGGATGCGCCTGATCGAGCCGCGCCTGCTGCGCGAGATTTTCACAAAAGGCGCGTGCTTTGCCGATGCCGTGACTCTGCAGCAGGTCACGCGCCACATCGCGCGATTCTGCGCGCTGGCGCAGCCGCCACAGACGCCGCCACTCCGCAATCAGTGCGCCGGCGCCAGCCAGCACAATCAGCCCGCCTGCCGCCCCGCTGCCCAGGGCAAACCAGTCGCGCGCCTGCCACGCATCGTGCATAAACTGTACGCCCTGAGCCAGCACGCTCACGGTGAACACCGCCACGCCCGCAGCGGCTATTTTACGCCACAGGCTGCGTTTAGGTCGCAGCGCCGCCTCCACCATCTTTTCACCGGCGCCTTCAGGCAGCGGATCTGCCCCGGTCGCTGCGACAAAATCGGCGGTTTTTACGTCAAAAGTCTGCGCAGCACGCAGCGGTGGCTGCGCATCGCTGCTGAGCGGACGGGCAAAATCGATTCGCGCTTTTAACGGCGTCTCATCACTCATCGCAATTTATCTCCCAGTAAAAATTCCAGCGCGGCATCCATGCGGATATGCGGCAGAGGCCGATCTATATCCAGCGATTGCGGCCGGAATTGCTCAAACTGAAACCCCTGCTGCTGCCAGAAGCTGTTCCCCGGCAAACGGGGCGGCACCTCACCCGGATAAACGGTGAGCGGCTCACCATCTGTCAGCCGCTCACCGCGCAGTGCCGGCAGCTTCTCGCCCCGGTGATCCACCAGGCCGCTTTCGGTAGCCTGTATAGCGGCCAGTCCGAGGCAATCCATGCTGATACCTTCAAATGCGGCGTTCTGCCAGGCATCCTGTACCAGCTGCTGCAGCAGCGACACCATATTGGCGTGCTGATCGGCGGTGATGTGATCGGCTTTCGTCGCGGCAAACAGCAGCTTGTCTATCACCGGGGAGAAGAGGCGCCGGAACAGGGTCCGCTGACCGTAATGAAAACTCTGCATGAGCTGAGTCAGCGCCAGACGCATATCATTAAACGCCTGCGGCCCGCTGTTCAGCGGCTGCAGACAGTCCACCAGCACAATTTGCCGGTCAAAACGCAGAAAATAATTTTTATAGAAGCCTTTCACCACGTGCGAACAGTAGTAGTTATACCGCTGCTGCAGTACGGCAAAATTACTGCCGGCCGGCGCCTGTGCCAGTTTGCTCACAGCCTGCTCATCCGCATCGGGCCACGGGAAAAACTGCAGCGCCGGTGCGCCCGCCATCTCGCCCGGCAGCACAAAGCGGCCCGGCTGAATAAAGTGCAGCCCCTGGCTTTTGCAGTGGTGCAGATAATCTGTCCAGGCGGCGGCAATCTCTGCCAGCTGGTTTTCATTAGCGGGTGCCAGCGGATCGAGGTTATGGCAGAGCTCACGCCAGCGGGCTGACCATTTCTCTCTGTCGCCCTGCAGCAGTCCGCGCATCTGCCGCGACCAGCTGACATAATCCTGCGCCAGCATGGGCAGATCGAGCAGCCATTCACCGGGATAGTCAACGATCTCAAGATAGAGCGTGGCGGTATCTTTGAAGTGACGCAGCAGTGAGTTATCAGGCCGGTAGCGCAGCGCGAGGCACATTTCGCTGACGCCGCGCGTTGGGGTGGGCCATGCGGGTGGCGCGCCGTAGAGCTGAGCCAGCCCTTCATCATAGGTAAAGCGCGGCGTACCGAGCTCGCGCTGCGGCACGCGCTTGACGCCAAGTAAACGCTCTTCGCGTACCACTGAAAACAGCGGCAGGCGCGCGCCGTGATGGACGTTCAGCAGCTGATTGACCAGCGAGGTAATAAACGCGGTCTTGCCGCTGCGGCTCAGTCCGGTGACCGCCAGGCGCAGATGACGATCCACGCCGCGGTTCATCAACGCGACAAGTTCATTTTGCAGTTTTTTCATCGTTCTCCCTGATGAATCGCGCTGACAGACGGCGAAACGCCCTGCTCAGCAGCGGTTCCAGGGCGGCCGCCAGCAACAGGCGCAGCGGACGGCGCGCCACCGATTTAACAGCCCAGCCGGCGAGCCCGCCGGGACCATATGTTACCGCACTGATAATGATGAATTTTCCGGCCGACTTCAACGCAGGCGTTGCGCGACGGCGCAGAGCAGTCATTCGCTGAGTGTGCATAAATCCCCTTATGAGTTGAGATGCGGACCCGCGAGGGTCCGGGGATCAGAGCTGACGAAAACGGCTGCGCACGCTGAAGGTTTCAGAGGTCACGTAACGCTCTACATCGCGAACGCTGCGCTCATCCTGGCTCAGGGTCAGCGCCAGCTCATCCAGCAGTTCACGGGCCGTTGGCTGCTTCTGATCCGGCAGCGTGGCCGGTTTCTCATCCAGCACATAGCCGAGAATAAAATAGGCGGTCACGGTGATCATAAACAGGCCAAAGAACAGTGACAGCACGACGATGACGCGCAGCAGACGCACCGGTATGTCGAGATATTCCGCTACGCCGGCACACACGCCGCGTACTTTGCCCTGCTGCGGAATGCGCCAGAGTTTGCGATCGCCTGTCATGGCTGCCTCCAGTTTGGATGCTCCGCATCAAGAATCGCTTCCAGCGCCTGAACGCGTTCGCGCATACGTTGCGCTTCCTGCGTCAGCTGCTGCAGCCGCTGCATATCATTATTCGACAGTTCACCTGCGCTGCGCCGGTTGCTGTAATGCAGCCATAACCAGATGGGTGCGACAAACAGCACAAAAATTGTCAGGGGTATGGCAAGAAAAAGTGCGCTCATTGACTCTCCTTAATCATCTACACCGTTTCAGCCGGGCCCGAAAACGGGCCCGGACGCGATCACTCACCGCGGTTCATTCTGGCTTTCAGTGCGGCGAGCTGCTGGCTGATTTCATCATCAGCTTTCAGCTCCGCAAACTGCTGATCCAGCGTTTTTGATTTACCAAAGCGCTGGCTTTCCGCTTCAGCTTCCATATGGTCGATACGACGCTCAAAGGATTCAAAGCGCGCCATCGCATCATCAATTTTGCCGCTGTCGAGCTGACGACGAACATCGCGTGATGAGGAAGCAGCCTGATGGCGCAGCGTCAGCGCCTGCTGGCGGGCGCGGGTTTCGCTGAGCTTGTTTTCCAGCTCACCGATCTCGCCTTTCATACGCTCCAGCGTCTCATCCACCTGCGTTGACTCCTGCTGCAGCAGGCTAATCAGATCGGTAAGTTTCTGTTTTTCAATCAGCGCAGAGCGTGCCAGATCCTCTTTCTCTTTGCTGATAGCCAGCTCCGCTTTTTCCTGCCACTCCGACTGCTGGACTTCAGCCTGTTCAATACGGCGCAGCAGCTGCTTTTTCTCAGCCAGCGCGCGTGCAGAAGTTGAACGTACCTCAACCAGCGTGTCTTCCATTTCCTGAATCATCAGGCGTACCAGTTTCTGCGGATCTTCTGCGCGCTCAAGCAGCGAGTTAATGTTAGCGTTTACGATGTCAGCGAAACGAGAAAAAATACCCATAATGATGTTCCTCAATATTGTCATGTATATGGTCGGGACGCCTGTACTGCTTACAAGATGCGTGCCAACTTTTAAGTGGCTGATTTTATTGACTGCGCTGGGTTTACATTCCTGCTGCGAAAGGCCAGAATGATTAAATTACATAACTATTGGTGAAATTCATCATGGCTAATGGCAACGATAACCTGCTGGGTGAGTCGAATAATTTTCTTGAGATGCTGGAGCAGGTGTCTCAGCTGGCACCGCTGGAAAAACCGGTGCTGGTGGTAGGTGAGCGCGGCACCGGTAAAGAGCTGATCGCCAGCCGGCTGCACTATCTGTCTGAACGCTGGCAGGGCCCTTTTATCTCGCTTAACTGTGCGGCGCTTAATGAGAGCCTGCTCGACTCTGAGCTCTTCGGGCATGAGGCGGGCGCTTTTACCGGCGCGCAGAAGCGTCATCTTGGCCGCTTTGAGCGCGCCGACGGCGGCACGCTGTTTCTTGATGAACTGGCGACCGCACCGATGCTGGTTCAGGAGAAGCTGCTGCGCGTAATCGAATATGGCCAGCTGGAGCGCGTTGGCGGTAATCACGCGCTGCAGGTTAATGTACGCCTGGTCTGCGCCACCAATGAAGATCTGCCCGCGCTCGCTGCTGCCGGAAAATTCCGGGCGGACCTGCTGGATCGTCTCGCCTTTGATGTGGTGCAGTTACCGCCGCTGCGCCAGCGACGCAGCGATATTCTGCTTATGGCAGAGCATTTTGCTATTCAGATGTGTCGCGAGCTGCGTCTGCCGCTGTTTCCCGGCTTCAGCGAACGTGCGCAGCGGGAGCTGCTGGATCACCGCTGGCCCGGCAATGTGCGCGAACTGAAGAATGTTGTGGAGCGTTCCGTGTATCGTCACCGCAGCACCGAAGAGCCACTGGACATGATCATCATCAATCCGTTTGCTTCACGTGCTGCTGATTCAGCAGAGCCGCAGCGCCCTGCCGAATCAGCAGCCCTGCCCGCGCTGCCGCTCGATTTGCGCCAGTGGCAGTATCAGCAGGAGCGTGCGCTGCTGGAAATGAGCCTGCAGCAGGCAAAGTTTAACCAGCGGCGTGCGGCCGGGCTGCTGGGTGTGACCTATCATCAGCTGCGGGCAATGATGAAAAAGCATGATGTTGAAGTGAAAGAGCTACCCTGAGTCTCCTATACGGAGGCTCAGGACGTTTGCGGCAGATGTCTGACCGCTTTCACTTTCATTATTCGCTTACGGCTTTTGCGTTCTGCAGGCAGATAGATCATTTCAGCTTTCTCTTCAGGCGAAGTCTTCTGCTTTTTTCTGCTGCCGGATTTTACTACCAGCGGCAGAAATGACGCTGTTTCCGCCGGAATCAGGCACTCCAGGCACAATTTAACGCCACGATAATTTGTCTGTGAAACGGAAAGTGCCTGCTCTTTTGAATAACAACTGCCAATAAAAGTGCGCGCGTCGGCCGCAGGCAAATGCAGGCAATCAGCGCGATGCAACAAAAATCCACTCAGCGCATGATCGCTGACAAAATACTTTACAGGTTTAAGCATGAAACGTATTAAATAGCAGCAACAGTTATCATTAATTGCTGTCATTATTCCTTTAAATACTCAGGAGGGAAAACGCAACTTTATCATCTGACATAAACAGGATAAACACCTCAACGCAATTTAAGAAAAAAGCGATTTATTAAATATTTAACGCAGTTTAGAAAAAATTTAAATCGGCTCACAACGAACTAGTTTCTTGATATTAAAAAACGGAAACCTCATATTCCTTCTGCTGACAGATTATTCCTGGTTCAGCCGGCCGCCTTTCTTTTCAGGTAGTGGCATTGTATGATCTCTATGCGCTATCATAAGCAGTCACCGCTTTCCGCCTCATAGGATCTTATTCGCTGTTCATGCGCTACATTATTAACCACACCATAATTTATGACGCTAAGGCGAAAACCCTGTCTCACCGCGATGATGCTGATAACAGAATAAGCCTTACACCCGGCTCTGTCGCTATTTTACTCGATTTTTTCATCTCATATCCGGATCAGATATGGACCAAATCAGAGCTCGGTCAGCGGGCACTCGATCACTCTCCTTATTCCGGCTCAGAAGCCAATGTGAACAAAAGCCTGAGCCTGCTGCGGCGTTATCTCAGCGACCTGGGCGCTGAACGAGAGGTGCTTGCCACCGTGCCGCATCAGGGCATTATTTTCAGCGCTGCAGTAACAGAATATCCCGCGTCGGCAACCGATTCACTTGCGTCAGCAAAGAGACCGCCAGCGCTGCACAGATGCCGGTTTCTGCTGCCGGCCTCGATTCTCCTGCTGATAATAATTACAGCCGTCATTGCTTCATTTTTAACGACCAGACCGGGCTGCATTACTATTGAGCGTGGCGATCGGGGCAGCCTCAGCAGCCTCAGAGAGAAACTGGAGGACTTTGCGCCCTGCCAGCGTCCCGCAGTGACTATTGATGGTATCCGCGACAGCAAACTGTCTGGCCAGCGCTATTCTATGATTGCGGTTTGTCCGCAGGATGATCGGCAATGTATCAACTATATCGAAAAATAATGCGCTCCCCTCTGCATCTCAGCCTGCTGGCTCTGTTTCTCCTGCTGACCACCGGCGTTGTGGTCAGGCTTATTATCAGTGCGAATACATTTCCGGAGATGAAGCAGTGCACTGCCACGATTACAGAAAGTATGGCTTCAGCTTCTGTACAGGCGCGTTTTTCACGCGTGGTAACGATTCTGCATCAGCAGGGGTTTGCTCACGATACCGGGACAGTAACCGCAAACGGTAAGCAGTGGCGCTATAATCGCTTTTATACTTTTACTCTGGCAGCAGTAGAAGGAGATACTTTCAGACTTACTCTCGCCTCGGGCAATAAATCATTCGATGATGCCGTGCCCGATGCAATAATGCATCGCCTGCGTCCTGAAACGGGAAGGCAAACGCACATCACCCGAATCGAGCAGGTGGCTCCCGGCGTCTGGTTATTCTCTGGTCTCGCTTTCCCGCTTTATGCCTGCAGGGTCTCTGAGCCGCACTAAGCCGATCGTTTTCCGACGCTAATTTACGCGCTGAAAATGTGATACAAAGTTTGCGCGCAGACTTAAATGCTTCAGAAGATGATTCAGTTAGAGTTTAATGTGTAATAAAAGGTAAATACCTTACCTTTATTCCGAAGTCGTGCACCGTACGCCATCATTCATTTCAAGCAGATTATTCATTTTTCATGCCCTGAATTGCACGTCGGGCATAAGTTGATAGCGAGCCTGAGCGATGATTCTGATTACGGATGATATTTTCTTTCAATGGGGGTTTGAACAACTCTACCGCGATAATGATTATCTGAGCCATTTCCCACTGCTTATTATGGATGATGGTATCAGTAACCTTTACTTTCTTGATGCAAGACCTAACAGCGGCGGTCACTCTCTGACGGGAGATGCGGTTGCACTGTTTCTGGAGCGCCTGAAAATTGTTGTACCGCGTAATACGGATATTGAGCGCCTGCGTGATTTGCTACAAAAATTTCAGCGCGGAGCTTTCTGGCACATTTCAGTTTCTACCGGTCAGAAACGCGTTCTGCTTGATACCGGCCGTGGAATGAGTGAGGAGATGTCACGCTGCAGAATGGGAGTAGATTATAAAACCTGGTTTAATTTTAAAAACGCCGCATTCAGCCGACTGGGCATCAAAAATAATGCGGCCTACCTGAAAGCTATTTCGGTCTGGCGTGCCGGCGCGCAGGAGATCTTCTGCCGGGAAATAATCCGTTTACGTCTTGAAGAATCAGGTTATATCCGGCGCAGTCGCTGTTTTTCGGAGCGCTATTTTAGCAGTCAGCCTTACTATATAGCAGGCTGATTGCTTTCTGCCGTACATGATTTTTAATAACCGTCATACCCTATGAAATTTATTTTAACGATCGGTTTTATTTTGACCTGCTGTTTTATTTCCATCCTGTTCTGCCTGACCTGATATTATCTTTCCGCAGGAGCGTGGCGCAGACAAAACAGTCCCTTTTTTTCAAACTGACTGGCGTGGCAGCAAGGCGGCAAGTGAAGCGGAGACCGGGAGCATACATCAGTATGTGACCGGTTCTGCTGAACGCAGCCAACGCCGCTGCCGCGCCAGTCAGGAAGAAAAAAAAAGCCCGCACAGGGCGGGCAACATAATACTGGAAGCAATGTGAGCAATGTCGTGCTCTTCTCCGGCAGAGCCACCGGTGAAGCGCAGGTGAATAATAATCATTCCTATTATCATCTGTAAAGCTTTATTGAGAATTTTTCTCATTCCCACACAGTTATTGCGCCTGTTTTTTGGGCGATATGGCTGTTATTGCTGCTGGCGTGCCGGGGAGTTTGGGAACTCTTACCGGTTTGCGATACACTCTGGCTATTGCCTCAGAATCGTTGAGTTCTATGCTAAAAATTCTCTTCTCGCTGCTGCTGAGTTTCAGCGCTTTGAGCGCGTCTGCTGCGCCTGCGGAATCGATCCGTCAGACCGGCTTTGTCTATTGTGTAAACGGCAGCGTTAACACTTTTAACCCGCAGATGGTCAGCAGCGGCCTGGTGGTTGATACCCTGGCCGCGCAGCTCTACGACAGACTGCTGGACGTTGACCCTTACACTTATCGTTTAATACCCGATCTGGCGCAGAGTTGGGAAGTGCGCGATAACGGCGCAACCTACCGGTTTCATCTGCGGCGGAATGTCTCTTTCCAGCATACCGCCAGCTTTACGCCCCGCCGCACGCTGAACGCCGATGATGTGGTATTCAGTTTTGCGCGGATGTTTGACCGGCATCATCCGTGGCATAATGTTAACGGCGGCAGCTATCCCTATTTTGACAGCCTGCAGTTTTCCGACTCCGTCCAGAGCGTCAAAAAGCTGGATCGCTATACCGTGGAGATCCGCCTGAACGCGCCTGACGCCTCTTTTTTATGGCATATCGCTACCCACTACGCGCCGGTACTGTCACAGGAGTATGCCGCGCAGCTGGATGCCAAAGGGCAGCAGGAGAAGCTGGATCGCGAACCGGTGGGCACCGGTCCCTATCAGCTGAGCGAGTATCGTACCGGGCAGTATCTGCGCCTGGCGCGTAATCCCTGGTACTGGAAGGGCGTACCGCGCCTGCAGCAGGTGGTGATTGACCTGGGCGTTGGCGGCACCGGCCGTCTGTCAAAACTGCTGACCGGCGAGTGTGACGTACTGGCTTATCCGGCGGCGAGCCAGCTCTCGATCCTGCGCGACGATCCGCGTTTGCGCATGACGCTGCGCCCCGGCATGAATATCGCTTATCTGGCGTTTAACACCCGTAAAGCGCCGCTGGACCGGCCTGAAGTGCGGCACGCGCTGGCGCTGGCAATCAATAATGAGCGCCTGATGGAGTCCATTTATTACGGCACGGCGGAAACTGCAGCGTCTATCCTGCCGCGCGCCTCGTGGGCCTATGACAGCGACGCCCGCGTAACGGAATATAATCCGGACAAATCGCGCGCGGCGCTGAAAGCCCTCGGCATCGAAAACCTGACGCTGCGTCTGGTGGTGCCAACCACCTCCATGTCCTGGAACCCCAGCCCGCTTAAAACCGCCGAGCTGCTGCAGGCGGATCTGGCGCAGGTCGGCGTTAACGTTATTATCACCCCGGTTGAGGGCCGCTTTCAGGAAGCGCAGCTGATGGCGATGAACCACGATTTAACCCTGAGCGGCTGGGCCACCGACAGCAACGATCCTGATAGCTTCTTCCGTCCGCTGCTCAGCTGTGCGGCGATCCGTTCCCAGACCAACTATGCTCACTGGTGTTCCCCGGCGTTCGATGAGTCTCTGCAGCGCGCCCTGCTCTCTCAGCAGCTCTCCGCGCGGATTGAAAGCTATGACCGTGCACAGCAGCTGCTTGCTCAGGAGCTGCCGGTATTGCCGCTCGCCTCTTCACTGCGCGTGCAGGCGTACCGGCACGATATTCAGGGGCTGGTACTGAGTCCGTTTGGCAACGCCTCTTTCGCCGGCGTACATCGTGATGAGCAGAGCGGAGAGTAACCGATGATTATCTATTTACTGCGCCGTTTGCTGCTGCTGGTGATCACCCTGTTTCTGCTGTCGCTGGTGAGCTTCAGCCTGAGCTATTTCACCCCAAACGCGCCGCTCGAAGGCGCGTCGCTTCTCGATGCGTGGTGGTTCTGGACCCAGGGTTTGCTGCAGTTTGATTTTGGCGTCTCCAGCATTAACGGGCTGCCGGTTGATCTGCAGCTGCGTGAAGTCTTCCCCGCCACGCTGGAGCTGTGCGTGCTCGCGTTTATGCTCGCGCTGCTGGCCGGTATTCCGCTCGGTATCTGTGCCGGGGTCATGCGTAAAAAATGGCCGGACAGAGCGATCAGCGCGCTGGCGCTGCTGGGCTTTTCCATGCCGGTATTCTGGCTGGCGCTGCTGTTTACCCTGTTTTTTTCACTAACGCTCGGCTGGCTGCCGGTATCGGGTCGATTCGACCTGCTTTATCCGGTGCAGAATGTCACCGGGTTTGCGCTGATCGACGCCTGGCTGAGTCCGTCGCGCTGGCGTCATGAGATGCTGCTGAGCGCGCTGTCACATATGGTGCTGCCGGTGATCGTGCTCGCCGTGGCACCCACCACCGAAGTGATCCGGCTGCTGCGCATCAGTACCAGTGAAGTGATGGATAAAAATTATGTTAAAGCGGCGGCTACCCGCGGCCTGTCGCGCTTCACCGTAATCCGCCGTCACGTGCTGCATAACGCCCTGCCACCGGTGATCCCGCGGCTGGGACTGCAATTTTCGACCATGCTGACGCTGGCGATGATCACCGAAGTCGTTTTCAACTGGCCGGGTCTGGGACGCTGGCTGATTAACGCCATCCGCCAGCAGGATTATGCGGCCATTTCCGCCGGCGTAATGGTGGCGGGCGGGCTGGTGATTATCGTCAGCGTTCTCTCTGATATTCTTGGCGCCGCCCTGAACCCGCTAAAGCACAAGGAGTGGTATGCCCATCGATAACGTTTACGCCGAGAAGCGGCTGCCAAGCACGCTGCGCCTCAGCTGGCATCACTTCTACCGCGATACGGGCGCGATGATCGGCCTGTATGGCTTTGGCACGCTGCTGCTGCTCTGCCTGTTTGGCCGGCTGATCGCGCCGTATGGCATCGATCAGCAGTTTCTGGGCTATCAGCTGCTGCCGCCCTCCTGGTCACGCTACGGCGACGTCTCATTTTTCCTCGGCACTGACGACCTGGGCCGTGATGTGCTGAGCCGTCTGCTGAGCGGCGTGGCGCCGACGGTGGGTTCCGCGCTGGTGGTGACGCTGCTGGCCGCGCTGGCCGCGCTGCTGCTGGGTATTCTGGCGGGCATGACGCGCGGCGTGCGTTCCGCCGTGATGAACCACGTTCTGGATACGCTGCTGTCAATTCCGTCACTGCTGCTGGCGATTATCGTGGTTGCTTTTCTCGGGCCGCAGCTGGCGCACGCCATGCTGGCGGTGCTGCTGGCGCTGATCCCGCGGCTGGTACGGGAGATCTACACCGCCGTGCACGATGAGCTGGAGAAAGAGTATGTTGTGGCGCTGCGTCTGGACGGCGCCCGCAATCTCAGCATTCTCTGGAACGCGGTGCTGCCCAATATCCTGCCGCTGCTGATTGGTGAGTTTACCCGCTCACTGTCGATGGCAATCCTGGATATCGCCGCGCTGGGCTTCCTGGACCTGGGCGCACAGCTTCCTTCGCCGGAATGGGGAGCGATGCTGGGAGATGCGCTGGAGCTGATCTATGTTGCGCCCTGGACGGTGATGCTGCCGGGTGCGGCGCTAATGATAAGCGTCCTGATTGTTAACCTGCTGGGCGACGGTATCCGTCGCGCGGTTGAGGCGGGAGCTGAATAATGCCGCTACTGGATATCCGCAATCTGACGATTGAGTTTATGACGCCCGAAGGGCCGGTCAAGGCGGTGGACCGCATTAACCTGACGCTGAGCGAGGGAGAGATCCGCGGGCTGGTGGGGGAATCAGGCTCCGGAAAAAGCCTGGTGGCTAAAGCGATCTGCGGCGTAACGAAAGATAACTGGCGCGTTACCGCCGATCGTATGGTGTTTGACGACATCGATCTGCAGCGTCTTTCGCCGCGCGAACGGCGTAAAATCATGGGGCACAATGTCTCGATGATTTTTCAGGAGCCGCAATCCTGTCTCGATCCCTCGGAGAGCGTCGGCCGCCAGCTGATGCAGGCGATCCCACGCTGGACGCATAAGGGCCGCTGGTATCAGCGCCTGTGGTTCTGGCGCAAAGCACGCGCTATTGAATTACTGCACCGGGTAGGTATTCGCGATCACAAAGATATTATGCGCAGCTTTCCCTACGAACTTACCGAGGGTGAGTGTCAGAAAGTGATGATAGCGATTGCGCTGGCAAATCAGCCGCGCCTGCTGATTGCCGATGAGCCGACTAACGCCATGGAGCCTACCACCCAGGCGCAGATATTTCGCCTGCTGAGCCGCCTGAACCAGAATAACAACACCACGATTCTGCTGATCAGCCACGATCTGCGCACCATGAGCAAATGGGCTGACCGCATTAACGTGATGTATTGCGGACAGACGGTGGAGACCGCGCAGAGCGAAGAGCTGATGAGCACGCCGCACCACCCCTACACGCAGGCGCTGATCCGCGCGATGCCCGATTTTGGCAGCGCGCTACCGCACAAAAGCCGTCTGAACACGCTCTCCGGCGCGATTCCGTCGCTGGAGCATCTGCCGATTGGCTGCCGGCTCGGCCCGCGCTGCCCCTACGCGCAGCGCAAATGCGTTGAAACGCCGCGCCTGACCGGCAGTAAATCGCATCTGTTTGCCTGTCACTTTCCGCTTAACCGGGAGCGTCAGTAATGGAAACCCTGCTGGAAGTACGCAACCTGAGCAAAACCTATCGCTATCGCACCGGGCTGTTTCGTCGCCAGCACGTCGAGGCGGTAAAAAATGTCAGTTTTACGCTGCGTGAAAAGCAGACGCTGGCAATCATTGGCGAGAACGGCTCCGGCAAATCCACGCTGGCCAAGATGCTGAGCGGCATGGTGGCTCCCAGTGCCGGTGAAATGCTGATTGACGATCATCCGCTGAGCTATGGCGACTACGGCTATCGCAGCCAGCGCATCCGGATGATTTTTCAGGACCCGTCGACCTCGCTGAATCCGCGCCAGCGCGTCAGTCAGATCCTCGACCTGCCGCTGCGTCTGAACACGGAGCTGGATGATGAGGCGCGCGAGCAGCGTATTATCAGCACGCTGCGTCAGGTCGGGCTGCTGCGCGACCATGCAGGATACTATCCGCATATGCTGGCGCCGGGCCAGAAGCAGCGCCTGGCGCTGGCGCGTGCGCTGATTCTGCAGCCCAAGGTGATCGTGGCCGATGAGGCGCTCGCCTCGCTGGATATGACCATGCGCTCTCAGCTGGTTAACCTGATGCTGGAGCTGCAGGAGAAACATGGCATCGCCTATATCTACGTCACGCAGCATCTTGGCATGATGAAACATATCAGCGATCAGGTGCTGGTGATGCATCAGGGTGAAGTGGTTGAGCGCGGCGGCACCGCAGATGTTTTAGCCTCGCCGCTGCATGAGCTGACCAAAAGGCTCATCGCCAGCCACTTTGGTGAAGCGCTGACCGCTGAAGCCTGGCGGCGCGCGCTCTGAATGCCGCCCGTCTCGCGGAAAACGCGGTGCGGTTTACCGTATTTGACACAGACGTGCTAGAATCCGCACGTCGATTAACGTCGGTCGTATACTTTTTAATCATCACGACCGCCAACAACAATGACCATAAGGATTACAGCTATGGGTTTTCTTTCCGGTAAGCGCATTCTGATTACTGGCGTTGCCAGTAAACTCTCCATCGCCTACGGTATTGCGCAGGCGATGCATAAGCAGGGCGCAGAACTGGCTTTCACCTACCAGAACGACAAACTGAAAGGTCGTGTGGAAGAGTTCGCTAAAGAATTGGGTTCAGACATTGTTCTGCCTTGCGATGTGGCAGAAGATGAGAGCATCACTGCCCTGTTCACTGAGCTGGCAAAAACCTGGCCAAAATTTGACGGTTTCGTGCACTCTATCGGCTTTGCCCCGGGCGATCAGCTGGATGGTGACTACGTCAATGCCGTGACCCGCGAAGGTTTTAAAATCGCGCACGACATCAGCGCTTACAGCTTCGTGGCGATGGCCAAAGAGTGCCGCGCGATGCTGAACCCGAATGCAGCCCTGCTGACCCTCTCTTATCTGGGCGCAGAGCGTGCTATTCCAAACTACAACGTTATGGGTCTGGCGAAAGCGTCGCTGGAAGCTAACGTACGCTACATGGCTAACGCAATGGGTCCGGAAGGCGTGCGCGTCAACGCCGTATCTGCGGGTCCAATCCGTACCCTGGCTGCCTCCGGCATCAAAGATTTCCGTAAAATGCTCTCCCACTGTGAAGCGGTTACCCCGATTCGCCGTACGGTGACCATTGAAGACGTAGGTAACTCTGCGGCCTTCCTGTGCTCCGACCTGGCAGGTGGTATCACCGGTGAAGTTGTTCACGTTGATGGCGGCTTTAGCATCGCTGCAATGAACGAGCTGGAACTGAAATAAGTTCTGCAGGGGCGAGCCTGACTCGCCCCACTCCCTCTCTGACCGCACTATATACCCATTCGATATTAATTATTCCCCTTCATTCTTTTGCCTGCGCATGACCATCAGCGACGATAAGCCTGCCCCCGAGTGGCGACACGCTTTTCAGAATTTCCCGTCGTACGCTCAGCCCGAATTTAGCGAAAGGATGGATTATGGAACAACGCCGTTTTACCGGCCATAACCTCTGGCTGTATGAAAGCCAGGCTCGCCCATACACCTCCACCACCGCCCCGCTGGTCCCCGAGGCCGCCCTGGTTAACGATCGATTCCTGCTCGGCCTGCAGCAGGAAGCAACGGTTTTACAGCCGCTGTTTCGCCATTTTCAGCCGGCGCTGCTGGCGGCTCGCGATGTAAGCCAGCTGCTGTTTCCTGACAGCCTGACGGCATCGCACACGCATACGCTGACACTCTACGACCGGCTGAGCGCGGCCCTGACGGTCGCCCAGGTAGCGGGCGTTCAGCGCCTGTGCAATCACTACTCAGCGCGCCTCAACCCGCTCCCCGGTCCCGACTCTTCCCGCGAGAGCAACAATCGCCTGACGCAGATGACGCAGTATGCTCGTCAGCTGGCGATGCAGCCGGCGCTGATTAACGCTCACAGCCTCGGCGCGCTGGAGGCGGTGGGACTGACAGAGCCCGATATCATTACGCTGACCCAGATTATCGGTTTCACAGGATTCCAGGCGCGGATGGTGGCTGGCGTGCAGGCGCTGCTGGCACAGCCGGTACGCTGGATCCCCGGCGCATCAGTGCCGCCCGACGCCTGCGCCACGCTGTTTGCTGAAGATAATCTCTGCTCGCCCGGGCTGAAGCCGCTGGAACGACGTTACGCCAGCCCGCAGCAGCTGAGCGCGCAGGCTGACTGTCTGAACGATAGCGATCTGGAGCCGCTGAGCTGGCTGCTGATGTATGATGCGCCGGTTCTGAGCGGCCTGCAGCGCCTGAAACAGCAGCTGATGCCGGTTAACCCTGAGGCGGAGGCGCTGGCGCTGGCGGTCAGCGCGCGTATTCACGGCTGTCGTCAGCGTTTTACACGCTACGCCGGTGAGCGGCGGGAAGTGTTACTGGCTGACGCTGCGCATAATCGCGACGCGGTGGCTGCGCTGAGCGGGCAGCTGACGCGTCAGCCCGATCGGTTTAGTGCCGCCCACCTGCAGCCGCTGATCAACAGCGGCTGGGATCATACCGCCCTGTTTACGCTGTTGCAGAGAGTGGCGCTGGCCAGCTGGGAAGACCGGCTTACTATGGCGCTGGCAGAGACGCGTCAGTCATGAAGATGGCGGCGCGCCTCATCAAAAAAGTGCTGCGCCAGCGGTGAGGCACGTCCCGGCTCTGCGATTACCAGCGCAGCCTGTCGTCCCATTGGTGCCATATCGATCGGGCGCCGCGCCAGGTTCTGCAACAGTTCGGGCAGCAGATGCCCGCACGGTGAAACCATCACGCCGAGGCCAACCTGCGCGCTCTGCAGCAGCTGCATAATGGATGCGCTCTCAACTATTACACGCGGCAGCAGGCCGGTTTCGCGCAGCTGCCCGTCCAGATAGCGCCGGAAATAGCGCGTGGGTTCAGCCAGACAGAGCGGCTGCGCCGCCAGGGTATGCAGTGAGAGCCGCTGCTGCTTCAGCAGCGCCGGAAAGTGCTGCGGGTTAAAAATCGCTTCCACCCCGCCGTCGTTCAGCAGTGCCGTCTGAAAATGCAGTTCGCGCAGAGCGGTGAGCTCAAAAAAGCCGATCCCGCCGTCGACGGTATGGCTGTTTAGCGCTTCCAGTAGCTGATCGGCGCTCATCGCCGCGACGCGATAGTCCAGCTGAGGATAGCGCGTCTCGACCGCTTTAAGCAGCGCCGGCAGCGCCACGCTGCACTGCGGCATCACGCCCAGCCGCAGCGTGCCGTTTACGCCATGTTTGAGAGATTCAACCTCCAGCTTCAGTCCCTGATAGACGGAAACAATTTCCCGCGCCCAGGTCAGCACCCGTTCACCTTCCGGGGTAAAGCCGTCAAAGTTATTACTGCGGTTAATCAGCGATAACCCCAGCTCACGCTCGAGGTTTTTGAGCCGCATTGAGAGCGTGGGCTGGCTGACAAAACTCGCTTCTGCCGCCCGACCAAAATGGCGCTCCCGCTCAAGATTACACAGGTAAATTAATTGTTTTATGTCTATTTTGATTACCTATCAATGACTTATGAACTATAAAACATCTGATAAAATTATTATGTACTAACCTGCGTAATAAATAAAAAATTGCTCAGATACAGAGTGCGGATCATCAGGTAGCTCAGCATGAATGTCAAAATGAAACATCTCTGTTCCGCATCTCGCACGTTACCTTCTCATTACGATGACATCATTCAGCGGCTCACTTTCGATCACCTCGACCTCTTCTGTCACCAGACTGTTGCGGTATATTTTCCCCAGCCCGGAGTAGCCGTTCCACTAATACGCAATCCTGTTTCCCGGTTTTACCTTCGCGGCTGAGTCAACCAGCAGAAAACCATCCGGGATATCCACGCGGAACGTGGTCGCCGGGTTGGAGATGAATACCGGGTTGAGGCTGAGCCGCGGCTCTATGGAGTCGTGTGCCGGTGAAGTGAATCCCATCAGAGGCCACCGTCAGCGTTGAACCGGAACCACGTCATATGCTCACCCTCCTGCGTTGAAGCGTCGCGGAAGGTCGTCGTGTCGCTCCGTACCCGGTCATTGGCTGCTTTGTGAGGTGCCAGTTAACGCGCCCCAGCCTCTCTGCAACGTCGCCAGTGATGACGATGCAGCGGTCTGATGGCGCGCGCTTCATGAAACTGATGAATGCTTCTTTAATCTGCTACCCGGTAGCATGATCAAATCCTGCTCTGATGATAACTGTGTATAGACACAGCAGTATCGAACGGTGGATCTGATCAGGATACGTCAGAGGTATATTCTTCAATGCTGCTTTCCGGCATGACGACCAATGACAGCCAGTGCATACACATAGTTGCGGCATAACGCCGCGCCAGATTAATCAAGGCTGACCTGTGTCAGAGCACATTAATCAAATCACTAATGCCTGCAGCATTACAGGAACGCCGCCCTGCAGTTCCCGCGCAGTACGGACCCGGTTTATCAGAACGAGGAGAAATAAGTTGTGAAATGGATTTTACTATCAGGAATTTTAGTTTCGAGCGCAGTCATGGCGGACGGTCAAAGCTTCTATACTCCAGAGGTTCGATGCCTGAATGACCACACCATCCCCTTCATTGAGACCCGTATCCCGCCGAAGAAAGTCGTTGATGATGCTTACGCACAATGCAAGCCTGAACTTAATGAGTGGATGAAGTTGCAAGAGCCATTGCCTGATGAAATGAAGCAGCATATGCGCAAAGAGTTGTATGACTTCTATATCAGAATGATTGATATACGACGAAAATATGACGCTAAAAAAGCCGCAGAAGCTGCTCGCTAAGGCGGTTTATCAAGAGGAAGCTGAATGATGAAAATTAACGTGGTTTTCGAGGATACCGGCGCTGAAGAGGTACATGATTTTGATACCAAACCCTGCGCCGGGGATCTGGTGACGCTGATGCGTAATGGGAAAGGAGAAGATTTTATAGTTATCATCGGGCCTGACCCAGACCACACTCATGATGATGGCCCTGATGGACATCCAGCAAAGGCTTCAGTAAGGCCTGCATAACACCGGATAAGATTTAACCAACCGTCCCTGAGGCGGTTTTTTTTATATCTGATATCCGGAGAATCATAATATCCGACATTGCAGATGATGCGTCAGACCCTGAGATAGTCAATGCAGAAATTGCTATGGCTAACCGGCCACGCCCGGAGCCGCGGTCCCCCTTCTGCCGTAATGGGGACTGCGGGGAACCTTCCCGCGATGGATACAGCTACCGCAGCCGGGAATGCAGAGAAGAGCATGAAGTTATCTGACCAAAGACGAGCCGGAGAGGAATATGTGAAACGTCCAGCAGACCCGCACCTGGTGGGCCTGCTGCGTTCAACATTGTGTCGAGTGGTTCGAAAATTAGGCTTTAATTTTCACCTGATATGTCCATTGCAGAAGTGCACCCAAAACGAGGTACATTTCCATCATCTCTTCATTATTTTCTGCACTAGCTGTTACTCTCTCGCTAGTCGTAAGGAATTGAATTAGCTCGGACAATTGAGCTGATACGGCTGTGTGTGTGTCCACTCTGTTCCTGAAAGGTTAAAAGACCGCCGTATATCTTTGGAGGATAAAGTAAAGCCTATCAACTGTAGGCCAAAAAAAATCAAAAGCAAATATATTGCATTAGAAATACCACTTTTATCTTTCGTACCTGTTAGCCCAAATCGGACTACCCACTCATTAATCTTTATCACGCTCTGCGTGAGAAGGTGTTACGGCTATAAAAGCGTTTCAGAAGTAACTCATCAGCAGAATGGAGAGGCCGGTTACTGTGATAACCCACGAGAGAAAGGCACGCTGCTGTGTTTAGTTCATTCAGAAATGAGTGAAGCCATAGAGGGAGAGCGTAAAAATCTTATGGATGGCCACCTGCCGTATCGCAAGATAGCAGAGGTTAAACTGGCTGATGCCGTTATCCGCATCCTCGATTACGCACATGCTTTTGGGTATGACTTTGAGGGCGCTTTGGTTTACGCCGCATTGCAGTATTGTCAAACGCTCCATAAATGGTCCGGATTTCGTCATCATCAGGAACACGCTTCGTAAGCTTCTTTATACCAAAATCGTTCGCTTTCAGGGATTGTACCGGGGTCGCTTCTGCCATCCTGGCGCACAACTCATGAATGTGCCGGTTCATGAAATGTCACTATTCGCCTGGTAATACCCGGAACGTTCCTGGGTATCTCCCTGATTAACTCATTCCATGTATGCCTGCCAGCAGACTCATGAGGTAAATGGCCGGTTTTCAGAGACATACGAATTTTAAACGAACGGAGAATTCCGGCAGCATCTTTCAGGTTAGCCCGCGCGTAAACCCTGTCCCATCCCCGTATAAGCTTTTCAGCAGTCATAGCTGTGACATTTTTTTATAGCGCGCAGCAGGGTACGTATAAATATCCATGCCCTCTTCCGGTTCACGCCCGATGTTGATTGATTCTTCACGGGCCCCTTTAAGGCTGAGTGCCGGATAGCCGCCCGCGTCAACTTGCCGCTGTTTATCAGTAACCGGTAGTGCATGTGAAAAACCACTTTGCCCTTTTTGCAAATCCGTACGGATAGCTCGTCACGATCGGTTTTCTCAGAAACCTTTTCATGCTCTTTACCCATGAACGACCATGATTAAGTATCTGTAAGTGCTATTTTTTACGGTTAGTACATAGATTTTAATTACTCAAAGTACCCGATGTTATGTACTGATTTCAGGGATTCAGGTGCGAATTGCCGGCATTATGAGGGGCAGGTCAGGGCAATAAATAAGGCTTAAGCCCTTAGTGCCCGGGATATTAAGGGATAATAAAGAGAGCCTGTTATTAAATTAATGACTACAGAGGTAAATTTGTTCTTTTATACCTCTTTTTCACCTGTCAATAACTTATGCAGGGCCAAATCCTTCGTTATAACGTTTATGTACGACCCGAAGTGATCATCTGTTTGAGGTAATGAGCGCAAACTTTGAAGACGTTGCCGGCGGCAATATAAAAGCGCGGCTGATGCAGAGCTTCGGTGATCAACGAATCGGGCTGGACCGCCGTCGGGGATTTTAACCCCGCTCTCTGCCCTAAGTAGCCAGCGCTCTGTCCAATGAGCTAACGGCGGATAACTGCGGTGCCAGACGTTTTCAGATTGCTGTTAAAGCAGCTGGTGAGCCTTACCCGATGGCAAACTGATACTGCCCGCGAAGGCAATTTAACGTATGACCTGATTATAACATATTGGTTACCCGACGATGCCGGGACAGAGCAAAATAGAGGGGCAAGCGCGGTCTGGCCAGCTGTCAGCTGGCTCTGCCTGAGCCGGTAAGCGATACGGGCTGGGGGATAACTCATAAGCATTAATGATAAATAAACATTTACTTATAGGATTATTCTGATACATTAGGTGTGCAAAGATTGCACACAGCAAAAGGACTATAAAAATGAAAAAAGTCGCCACGCTTCTGGTTTTAACTGCAGCATTTGTTTTTTCAACGGCAGCGGTTGCCTGTCCTAAAGGGACCCACCCTCACGGCGGTACCGGCTCGCACCATGCTGGCGGTACGTGTTACTGATTCCTGTAAGTGCGTTTACAGGATAAAGAGCCAGCGTTGTTCTCAGCCAGCCCACCGACAGGTGGGTTTTTTTATGCACTCTGCGCTTCATAACCGGTAAGCGCTGCGCACAAAAAAGCTGCCCGCAGGCAGCTTCAGGGTAATGCCCTACCCGGCGCTTATCTCCGGCACTCGCAATGGCTTAGCTCTTGAAAGGGCAGCGTTACTATCGCAAATATCCGCCCGACGCTTTTAACAATGATTGCGATCCTCACTATTAGCAGGCTTACAAATCAGCTTACCCCGAGCGCCTGTTTGACTTCATTCGCAATTTTTTCAACCTGCGGGCCATAGATCACCTGCACATCATGTTCCGTCACGCGGTTAACGCCGTTAGCTCCGGTGGAAAGCAGCGTCTGATCAACTACCTCATTCATTGCCTTGACGCGTACCCGCAGGCGGGTAAAGCAGCAATCGACTTCCTCTATATTCGCTTCGCCGCCCAGACCGCTGATAATGACTCTGGTACGCTCGTCTGCCGTGACCTGCGGCGCTTTCTGCTCATCTTCACTCTCGCGTCCCGGCGTCTCTACCCCCATACGCGTGATGACCAGGCGAAACAGATAGTAATAAAGCGGCGCGTAACAGGCACCCAGCACCAGCGTCCACCACCAGTGGGTCTTACTGCCGCCGAGAATGCCGAATACCACCAGATCGATAGCGCCGCCCTGCACGTTGCCAATCATCAGGTGCAGCATCGACATCAGCATAAACGAGAGGCCGGTCAGCAGCGCATGCAGCACATAAAGTACCGGTGAGACAAAGATAAAACAGAACTCCAGCGGCTCAGTAATACCGGTGGTAAATGAGGTCAGCGCCCCCGCCAGCACCAGCGCTTTTACCCGCTGCTTATGCTCCGGACGGGCCGTATGGTAGATCGCCAGGGCGGCGGCCGGCAGACCAAACATCATGACCGGGATTTTGCCCTGCGCCAGAAACTGCGTGGCGGTGCGTACGGTGTCATCCGGAATCGCCCCCGGATGCGTCAGCGAACTGTTAAAGATATTGAGCGCGCCGACGACGCTCTGTCCCTCGACGGTGGCCATCCCGCCAATCGGAGTAAAGCGCACCGTCTCGTTCAGAATATGGTGCAGGCCGGTCGGGATCAGTAGCCGTTCGCACGCTCCCAGCAGAAAGGCGCCATATTGCCCGCTTTTACCAATCATCTCTCCGACCCAGGCAATACCGGCTCCGATAGTTGGCCAGATGAGCGCCAGCAGCACGCCCGCCAGCGGCAGCACAACCACGGTAATAATCGGCACAAAACGGCGTCCGCCAAAAAAGCTGATCGCCACCGGAAGCTGCTGAGTATAAAAGCGGTTGTGCAGTACTACCGTAAGCAGCCCGGCAATCACCCCGCCCAGTACGCTCATGTTGTAGGTAAAAATGCCCAGCATCTGGATATATTCTGCCGACAGCATCATCGCGCTGGTTTGATCCATCCCCGCCTGCTGCAGCGCCTGCGGCGTGGTGGTTGCGGCGGTCAGCCCTTTGGCTGCCAGGGTGGCGCTGATGCCTGTGTTCATCATCAGATAACCAATGACGGCGGCAAAAGCGGCCGTGGGTTTCTCCGCTTTCGCCAGCCCGATTGCGCTGGCAACGGCAAAGAACAGCGGCAGGTTGGCAAAAAGTGCACCGGCAACCTTGCGGATAAAGCCGATGATCAGCTGTGGCACCTGCATCTGTGCAAAGGCTTCACCGGTGATCGCCGGGTTCTGCAGCGCAGCGGCCAGTCCGAGAAATATGCCAGCGGCGGCGATAACCGAGATAGGCATCATCAGCGCTTTACCAAACGCGTGGATCTGGCTGGTGAGTTGTTTCATGACGCGCTCCTTCACACGGTGAAAGAGCAATTATTAGCCACTATTACGCTGCTTACGCAGCCGCGTGTCTCTCAGAGCTGAGGTAATTTGAAGTAGATCACAGTTTGCCGCCATGGCGATAAACGCCGCCTATCGCTCAATTAAGTCAATCAATTAGACAACCTCTGTTCTCAGTCGCACACTTCTTTTCAACAGAAGACATATTCTGATAACAACTCATAAACAATAAGCCTGCGACTACCATGAAATTTAAACGTAAAATTCAGCCTTACCGCGCTGCTGCCGGCGGCTGGGGTTCACTGGAAGCGACCACCCGTTTCGTATTTGACAGCAAAGCTGCCCTGAAAAATATGCGTAATCTGATGCGCATGAACAAAGCGCGCGGCTTCGACTGCCCCGGCTGTGCCTGGGGCGATGATAATAAAAGTACGTTTAGCTTCTGTGAGAACGGCGCCAAAGCGGTGACCTGGGAAGCGACGCGACGCGTGGTCGAGCCTGAGTTTTTTGCTCAGCACAGCGTCAGCACGCTCTATCAGCAGAGCGACTATTTTCTCGAGTATCAGGGGCGTCTGACGCACCCGATGCGCTATAACAGCACCACCGATCACTATGAACCCATCAGCTGGGATGCGGCGTTTGCGCTGATTGCTCAGCACCTGAAAGCGATGGACCATCCCGATCAGCTGGAACTCTACACTTCCGGGCGCGCCAGCAATGAAGCCTCCTGGCTCTATCAGCTGTTTGGTCGTGTGATGGGCACCAATAACTTCCCTGACTGTTCCAACATGTGCCATGAAGCCAGCGGCAGCGGCCTGAAACGCAGCATCGGTGTCGGAAAAGGCACCATTCGTCTCGACGATTTCGATCACGCTAACGCCATTTTTGTGCTCGGGCAAAACCCGGGGACCAACCATCCGCGCATGCTGCACAGCCTGCGTCACGCTGCCGATCACGGCGCAAAAATTGTGACATTTAATACCCTGCGTGAACGTGGTCTGGAGCGCTTTGCCGATCCGCAAAAGCCGCTGGAAGTGGTCACATCAAAAGCTGGTACCATTAGCTCTGCCTACTATCAGCCCAACCTCGGTGGCGATATGGCTGCCCTGCGCGGCATGGTGAAAGCGCTGCTGGAAGTGGAGCGCGCGCGCCTTGCCGCCGGTGAGCCGGGCATTTTCGATCGGACGTTTATCGCCGCAAACACGCAGGGCGTTGAGGCCTATCTGGACGCGGTAGATAACACCTCGTGGCAGCAGATTGTGCAGCAGTCAGGCCTGAGCGAAGCGCAGATCCGCGAAGCGGCGGCCATTTATCAGAGCGCGGAACGGGTGATTATCACCTGGGCGATGGGGATCACGCAGCATAAGCACTCCGTCGACACCGTACGCGAAATCGTCAACCTGCAGCTGCTGTTTGGTCAGCTGGGTAAAAAAGGTGCCGGCCTTTGCCCGGTACGTGGCCACAGCAACGTGCAGGGCAACCGCACCATGGGTATCGATGAAAAGCCTTCTAAGCCTTTCCTTGATGCCATGGGCGCCCATTTTGGTTTTGAACCCCCGCGTAATGCCGGTCACAATACCGTTGAAGCGCTGGGCGCCATGCTGCGTGATGAAGTGAAAGTGCTGATTGCTCTCGGTGGCAATCTGGCGGCGGCAGCGCCCGACTCTCCGGTTACGGAAGCCGCGCTGCAGCACTGTGGTCTGACGGTGCATATCAGCACCAAGCTCAACCGCAGTCATCTGGTGCCGGGTCATGAAGGGCTGATCCTGCCTACGCTGGGCCGCACCGAGCGCGATCGTCAGGCTGGTGGTAATCAGTTCATTACCGTTGAGGACTCATTCAGTATGGTTCACGCTTCAGAAGGCGTGGGCATCCCGCTGGCGGAGACGCAGCGTTCAGAAACCGCCATTGTGGCAGGTATCGCCCACGCGACGCTGGGCAGCGATCATATCGACTGGCTCGGCATGGCGGCGGACTACAATATTATCCGCGATCATATCGCCGCAACGATCCCGGGCTTTGCTGATTTCAATACAAAGTGCGACCAGCCTGGCGGTTTTTATCTCGGCAACGCGGCGGCAGAGCTGCGCTTTAATACGCCATCGCAGCGTGCTGAATTCAGCGCGTCCGCCCTGCCCGACTCGCTGTTTCCTCAGCTCGGCAGCGACGTGACCGTGCCGTTTACGCTACAGACGCTGCGTTCACACGATCAGTACAACACCACGATTTACGGTCTCGACGATCGCTATCGCGGCGTCTATGGTCAGCGTGAAGTGGTGTTTATTCATCCTGAGGATATGGCGGCGCTGGGCTTTACCGAAGGCCAGCAGGTGGATATTGAAACTCTCTGGAATGATGGCCTGACCCGTCGCGTCAGCGGCTTTAAACTGGTGCCTTACAACATTCCGCGCGGGAATCTCGCAGCCTACTATCCGGAAACCAACCCGCTGGTACCGCTCTCAAGCTACGGCGATATCAGCGGAACGCCGACCTCTAAATCGGTGCCGGTGAAGCTCACGCTTAGCGCCGCCCTGCCCACGCAGCGTATCGCCTGATTACGCGTTATTCTCTGAAACAAAAGCCGCGCTCTGCGGCTTTTTAACCCGTTTTAACCTTGCCGCGCGCCCCTGATTCGCGTAAAACTGTCCACCGCTCTTAGGCCACGAAACTGACTAAATTATGTTCCAGGATAACCCGCTGCTCGCGCAGCTGAAAGAGAAGCTTCACGCGCAGACTCCGCGCGCCGAAGGCGTTGTGAAAGGCACAGAAAAAGGCTTTGGCTTCCTTGAAGTTGATGCTCAGAAAAGCTACTTCATTCCGCCACCGCAAATGAAGAAAGTGATGCACGGCGATCGTATCACCGCGGTAATCCACACCGATAAAGATCGTGAAAGTGCAGAGCCGGATACCCTGATTGAGCCGTTTCTGACGCGCTTCGTCGGCCGGGTGCAGAAAAAAGACGATCGTCTCGCCATCGTGCCGGATCATCCGCTGCTGAAAGATGCCATTCAGTGTCGCGCCGTGCGCGGTCTGACGCACGATTTCCAGAACGGTGACTGGGCTGTGGCTGAAATGCGTCGCCATCCGCTGAAAGGCGATCGCGGCTTTTATGCTGAGCTGACTGAATTTATCGTTACCGCAGACGACCACCTGGCGCCGTGGTGGGTCACGCTGTCGCGCCATAACCTGGAGCGCGAAGCGCCAGAGAGTGAATGCGGCGGAATGCTGGATGAGCAGCTGACGCGTGAAGATCTCACCGCGCTGAACTTTGTCACCATCGACAGCGCCAGTACGCAGGATATGGACGATGCGCTCTATGCGGAAGCGCAGGCGGATGGCAGCCTGCTGCTGACCATCGCTATTGCCGATCCGACCGCTTACGTAGCGGAAGGCAGCGAGCTTGATAAGCTGGCCGCCCGGCGCGCGTTTACCAACTACCTTCCCGGCTTTAACATTCCTATGCTGCCGCGCGAGCTCTCCGATAATATCTGTTCGCTGCGCCCGCATGAGAAACGTCCGGTGCTCGCCTGCCGGGTGACGGTCCAGCCGGATGGCGCACTCGCTGACGACGTGCATTTCTTTGCAGCCTGGATTGAATCCAAAGCCAAACTGGTTTACGACAACGTCTCAGACTGGCTGGAAAACAGCGGCAGCTGGCAGCCGGAAAATGAGGCGATTGCTGAGCAGATCCGTCTGCTGCATCGTCTCTGCCTGGCGCGCAGTGAATGGCGTCAGACCCATGCGCTGGTATTTAAAGATCGCCCCGATTTCCGCTTCCTGCTGGGAGAGAAAGGCGAAGTGCTGGATATTATCGCTGAACATCGTCGTATCGCTAACCGCATGGTTGAAGAGGCGATGATTCTGGCCAACATCTGCGCGGCGAACGTGCTGCAGAAAAAACTGGGTTTTGGCATCTACAACCTGCACACCGGCTTCGATCTGGCCAACGCTGAACAGGTAGCCGGCGTGCTGGCTGGTCACGGCATTACCGTCGATCCGCAGGCCATTACGACACTGGAAGGGTTCCGTCAGATGCGTCGCGAACTCGACGCGCAGCCGACACAGTATCTCGACAGCCGCATTCGCCGTTTCCAGAGCTTTGCTGAGATTGGCACCGAACCCGGCCCGCACTTTGGTCTGGGTCTGGATGCCTATGCGACGTGGACCTCACCGATCCGTAAGTTTGGCGATATGATCAACCATCGCCTGCTGAAAGCTATTGTGCGCGGTGAGAGCATTGCCCGTCCGCAGAGTGACGTTACGGTTATTATGGGTGAGCGTCGTCGCCTTAACCGGATGGCTGAGCGCGATGTGGGTGACTGGCTTTATGCGCGTTTCCTGACGCCTTTCGCCGGCAGCGAGCGCAAATTCAGCGCCGAGATCATTGATGTATCGCGCGGCGGTATGCGCGTACGCCTGCAGGAGAACGGTGCGGTGGCCTTTATTCCGGCGCCGTTTATTCATGCGGTACGCGATGAGCTGGTCTGCTCGCAGGAGAGCGGCACGGTGCAGGTTCAAGGTGAAGTGGTGTATCGCGTCACCGATATTATTGATGTCACCATCGCCGAAGTGCGCATGGAGACCCGCAGCGTGGTTGCCCGCCCGGCAGCCTGACGGCGCTCATAGTGCGGGATAACAGATGTTATCCCGCCTCTTCTTTTCTGCTCTGCTTTAAAATTTGTATCGCGCTTCACACTTCTGCTTTTACTACCTTTCGTTAACATTTTTTTACCTTACTTTTAACTCGTTGTATTTCGCTTGCTTTTTTTCCGGCCTCTACAAGGAGTTAACTCATGAACAACGTCAAAACCGGCATCGTCTGGTTAGCAGTGGCGTTAATCGGTGCTGGCGCATTTGCCATGCTTGCGCTCAGTCGCGGCGAACATGTCAATGCGGTCTGGCTGGTTATTGCATCGGTCGCCTGCTACAGCATCGCCTACCGCTTCTATAGCCTGTTTATCGCCCGCCGCATCTTCGAACTTGACGATCGCCGCCGTACGCCGGCAGAGCGCCTCAGCGATGGTCTGGATTATGTTCCGACCAACAAATGGGTGCTGTTTGGTCATCACTTTGCCGCCATTGCCGGTGCAGGACCGCTGGTCGGACCGATTCTGGCCGCACAGATGGGCTTTCTGCCGGGCACTATCTGGATCCTGGTAGGGGTGATGCTCGCCGGCGCGGTGCAGGACTTCCTGATCCTGTTTATCTCTACCCGCCGTGACGGGCGCTCGCTGGGTGAAATGGCGCGCCAGGAGCTGGGCTCTTTTGCCGGCGTGGTGACGATGCTCGGTGCGCTGGGCGTGATGATCATTATTCTCTCTGCGCTGGCGCTGGTGGTGGTTAAAGCACTCGCTAACAGCCCGTGGGGACTCTTCACCATCGCAGCTACCATTCCCATTGCGCTGTTTATGGGCGTCTATATGCGCTTTCTGCGTCCGGGAAAAATTGCTGAGGTTTCCCTTATCGGTTTTGTACTGATGATGGCAGCGATTATCTATGGAGGCGATGTGGCCGCCGATCCTTACTGGGGCCCCTTCTTTACCCTTAAAGGCACAGAGCTGACGTGGGTGCTGGTGATCTACGGTTTCGTCGCCTCTTCGCTGCCGGTCTGGCTGCTGCTGGCACCGCGCGACTACCTCTCCACCTTCCTGAAGATTGGCGTTATTGTCGGGCTGGCAATAGGAATTCTGTTTGCTATGCCGGAGCTGAAAATGCCGGCGGTCACAAAATTCATTGATGGCACCGGCCCGGTGTTCTCCGGTGCGCTCTTCCCGTTTTTGTTTATCACTATTGCCTGCGGGGCTATCTCCGGGTTTCATGCGCTGGTCTCCAGCGGCACCACGCCTAAACTGGTAGAGCGCGAAAGCCATATCCGGTTTATCGGTTACGGCGCCATGCTGATGGAGTCGTTCGTGGCTATTATGGCGCTGATCTGCGCCTCGGTACTGGACCCGGGCGTCTACTTCGCCATGAACTCCCCGGCTGCGCTGATTGGAACCACCGTCGAGAACGCGTCGCAGGTGATTAATGGCTGGGGCTTTGTTGTCACGCCGGAGATGCTGAGCGGCATTGCACGTGACGTCGGTGAAAGTACGGTGCTCTCACGCGCCGGTGGCGCACCCACCTTCGCCGTGGGTATGGCACACATCATCACCGAGGTATTCAACAGTCGCGCGATGATGGCGTTCTGGTATCACTTTGCCATTCTGTTTGAGGCCTTATTTATCCTGACCGCCGTGGATGCCGGCACCCGCGCCTGCCGTTTTATGGTGCAGGACTTAGTGGGTACCGTGGTTCCGGCAATGGGCAGCAACCGCTCCTGGCTGGGGAATATGGCCGGCACCACCGTTGCCGTTGCCGGCTGGGGCTTTTTTGTCTATCAGGGGGTGGTCGATCCGCTGGGCGGGATCAATACGCTGTGGCCGCTGTTCGGCATTGGTAACCAGATGCTCGCCTCAATGGCGCTGATCCTCGGGACAGTGGTGCTGTTTAAGATGAAAAAACAGCGCTACGCGTGGGTCACTATTCTCCCTACCGCATGGTTATTTATCACCTCGATGACCGCGGGCTGGCAAAAGATTTTTCATGAAAAACCCGCCATCGGCTTTCTGGCTCAGGCGCGCAAATTTCAGCAGGGCATCGACAATGGCATCGTGATCGCCCCGGCCAAAAGCGTGGCGGATATGCAGACCATTATCTTCAGCAATCAGATCAACGCGGCGCTGTGCGGCTTCTTTATGCTGGTTGCAGTCACCATGCTGGTTGCCGCCTTCTTTGTTATTCGTCGTGCGCTCCGCAGCACCGCACCGACCGTGCGCGAAGCCGAGGTTTCACTGCGTAAGGAGGTACGCCATGTCTGAGTCCATCTATCGCTGGACGCCTCCCGGCGCAGGCTGGCAGATAAAGCGCTGCTTACTGATAGTGAGTGCCGCTGATACCCCGCCGCTCTCCCGCTGGCAGCAAATCTGGCGCGGATTGCAGCAGAGCTTTCGTTTAATGGTTGGCGTGCACGATTATCAAACTTATCTGAAGCATATGCGCCTCCATCATCCTGAAACGCCGCCCATGGATGAGCGCACTTTTCACCGGCACTGTCTCAATGCCCGCTTTCCGAGCCAGGCTGGAAACCCCGGCAGATGTCCCTGCTGATGATTATAAGCCCCGTTTTCGGGGCTTTTTCGTGCCATTCTTTAATAAAAACAAAAATATATTCGGTTTGCATCTTGTGCTTACGCAGGAGGTTGAATACTGTTGCTAAAATAATGAGATAGAGTCTTAGAGACATGGCCGGAGGAAGTTTAAATGACCGATGAACAGGGGCAAACCTTGCTGTATGCCTTGTTTGGCACCACCAGCCCCCATTGGCGGTTAACCTCTGACAGTGACGCACTGCATTTTGCCGAAGATGAAAATGCCAATACCAATCTGGCCGTTTCGCTTACTCCGGCGCAGGCCAGTCTGTTACGGGCGATGACGGTGATCACCTCCAGCATTAATCTTACTCTGCCGCTGCACGGAACCCCGGTGCCAATGCACTTTGTCGGACGTAAAGTGAACCAGTCTACCTGGGCCGGCACCGCCTCTGCATGGGGTGATACGTCGTCGGTTGCCCGCGATCTCACCCAGGGACTCTCTTTCGCCGAACAGGTGGTATCTGAAGCTAACTCGGTTATCGTTATCCTCGACCAGCGCGGTAACATTCAGCGCTTTAATCGTTTGAGTGAAGAGTATACCGGCCTGAAAGAGCAGGAAGTTATCGGTCGTAACGTCTTTCAGCTATTTATGACCCGGCAGGAGGCGCAGGCTTCACGCCGTAATATCACCGGTTTTTTCCGCGACGGAAATTCGTATGAAGTTGAGCGCTGGGTCAAAACCAAAAAGGGTCAGCGACTGTTTCTGTTCCGTAATAAGTTCGTTCACAGCGGCAGCGGGAAAAATGAAATTTTCCTCATCTGTTCCGGTACGGATATCACCGAAGAGCGACGGGCACAGGAGCGGCTTCGGGTGCTGGCAAATACCGATACGGTCACGGGTTTGCCTAATCGTAACGCTATTCACCAGCAAATTAGCCTGGCACTGGAGCTGGCGAACGGTTCTCAGACCGGCGTGGTCTACCTCGATCTCGACAATTTTAAAAAGGTAAATGACGCTTACGGTCATATGTTCGGCGATCAGCTGCTGCAGGCGGTATCGCTGGCTATCCTCAGCTGCCTGGGCAAAGATCAGACGCTGGCGCGTCTTGGCGGCGATGAATTTGTGGTGCTGGCTGAGCATACCAGTCAGGCGGCGCTGGAGGCGATGTCGTCGCGTATCCTTGAGCGGCTGCGGCAGCCCTTTCGCATCGGGCTTATTGAGGTTTACAGCGGCTGTTCTATCGGGATCTCACTGGCTCCCCTGCATGGCGAAGATCGCGAAAGCCTGATCCGCAATGCGGATACGGCCATGTATCATGCCAAAGAGAATGGCCGCGGCAAGTTCTGCATCTTCACCAGCGAAATGAACAAGCGGGTCTTTGAATACCTCTGGCTCGATACCAATCTGCGTAAAGCGCTGGAGCAGGATCACCTGGTGGTCTATTACCAGCCTAAGGTCGATCGCGACGGCGAGGTGCGCAGCGCCGAAGCGCTGGTACGCTGGAACTCTCCGGAACGCGGCATGGTCTCGCCCGGCGACTTTATCCCCTATGCCGAAGAGTCCGGTCTCATTGTCCCGCTGGGCCGCTGGGTCATGCTTAATGTGCTGCAGCAGATTATAAAGTGGCGCAGTGAAGGCATTTTTCTGCGCGTTGCCGTCAACGTCTCCGCGAAACAGCTTATCGATCAGAGCATCTACAGCGATCTGAAAAATGCGCTGGGCGAAGCGGGGCTGACGGAATCCCCGATCGATATTGAATTAACTGAAAGCTGCCTGATTGAGAATGAAGCGGGTGCGCTTAAGCTCATGAAACAGTTTCAGGAGCTTGGGGCGCAGGTACATCTTGATGACTTTGGCACCGGCTACTCCTCCCTTTCTCAGCTGGCACGGGTACCCATTGATGCCATTAAGCTGGATCAGAGTTTTGTCCGGGATATCAACAAACAACCGGTTTCGCAATCTTTAGTGCGCGCGATTGTGGCGGTTGCCAAAGCCCTTGAGCTGCAGGTGATTGCAGAGGGTATTGAAACCAAAGCGGAAGAGAAATTTGTTCTCACTAACGGTGTGGATGGGCGCCAGGGCTATTTTTACGCCAAACCAATGCCCGCAGAACAGCTCGGGCATTGGCTGAAGCATCCTGCCCGTGTTTAACGCTGCGCGGAAGTGTTATCCGGCTTTACGTAATGAAGCACTGTGGCGATTTTGTAACTGCACCAGGCGCTCCATATAGGCGATATCCTTGGGTTCAAGCGTAAAGGCATAATCTACCCAGTCCTCCGTAATATCCATCAGTTCAGCACGTGACAGCTGCAGTACGCGCTGGCGCGCTTTCAGCATGGCACGCACGCCATTCAGCTTCGGCCGTAAGGTATCGATAAAGGTGCGCGTCGCGCGGTACGCTTCACCCGGCTGGAACACTTTATCGACCAGGCCGCGCGTCTCATACCACTCCGCACTGTGCGACTCCCCTTCACAGATCAGCTCTTCTGCCAGCTTCATACCGGAACGACGCGCGACCAGCGAATAGCCACCCATTCCCGGGAACAGATTAAACGCAATCTCCGGGAAACCGAGACGCGCGCTGTTCTGTGCCAGAATGAAATGGTGCGCCAGCGCGGCCTCAAAGCCTCCGCCCAGAGCGCTGCCTTCAATCATCGCCAGCGTTACCGCGCCAGTATCAAACCCGCGAGCCGCCGAGTGAATGCAGTCGACGCAGGCCCGGGCATAGGCACGCAGCGCTTCGCGACGGTTGTTGCGAATGCACTCAACAAAAAAGCGCAGATCGCCACCGGCGTTGAACATCTGTGGGACTAAAGAGCCGGTTACCCAGAAATCGATCGGCAGTCCGGAGCGCTGAGCCGTATAGCTCAGGTTCATGATCTCCTCGATTAATTCATGGTTGAAGCTTGGGCGTGGCTGAGCCCGCAACATCATCCACATGGTGCGACGCCCTTCCTCGTAGTAAGCAACAAGTTGGGTGGTCTGTCCCGCTTCGGTAAACAGGCGGCAGGTTGGTTGGTTAATAACGGTCATAGTCTCATCCTCTAATATTTATGTGATGCGTTTAACGCCACATCAGCGTAATGCAGAGTGAGGCCAGACCAAATGAGAGATTGATTTATAAAGCAAAATCCAGAAGTATCCCTGAACAGGGGGGTGAAAAATCATTAGCGCCATTTCAGGATAGAGCAGAGCGAAAGCCAGAGTACATGAGATCGCCTAACGCGTTGTGAATAAAGACGATTTAGCACACTGCACGCGCGTGAATCACGCATCGTTAGCCAGGAATTTACTGATGCAGCGATAAAAAAAGCGCCCGCAGGCGCCTGAGGCTGTAAGAACAGCCTTATTATCCATACCACGCATTTTTACCGTGTTTGCGCAGGTAGTGCAGATCCAGCAGATTTTGCGAGATAGGCGGGAGTTCAGCTCGCAGCTGTTCGGTATGCAGCGCCATATAGGCGACCTCCTCCAGGACCACCGCACTGTGTACTGCCGCCGCCGCATCGCTGCCCCATGCGAAAGGCCCGTGAGAGTTAACCAGCGCTGCGGGAATTGCGGCGGGCTGAATATTACGATGGGCAAAAGTTTCGATGATGACCTGTCCGGTATTCCACTCATACTCCTGCTCGATCTCCATGCGCAGCATGGCGCGGGTGCAGGGGATCGTGCCGTAGAAATCATCCGCGTGGGTCGTGCCCCAGGCGGGTATGTCGCGTCCTGCCTGTGCCCAGATGGTTGCATGCCGCGAGTGCGTATGAACGATACCGCCAATATCGGGCCACGCCTGATAAAGCGCACGATGCGTGGCCGTGTCCGATGAGGGTCGTAGCGCGCCTTCGATCACCGCACCACTCTCCAGATCTACCACTACCATGTCATCCCGCTGCATCTTTTCATATCGCACCCCTGAAGGCTTGATCACCAGTACACCCTGCTCTCTGTCAATGGCGCTGACGTTGCCCCAGGTGAACGTGACCAGGTTGTAGCGCGGTAAATCGAGATTCGCTTCCAGTACCTGCTGCTTTAGCGCTTCCAGCATCATTGTTCTCCACCAGTCTGTGATAGAGAGATTGTGCGCAGAGAGGGGATCGGATGTTATGGAAAGAATGGCTGAATGCTCAGTGGAAAGTCGCTGTCTCGTCATAAATGCGGCGCAGATTCAGCGTTTTCTGTCTGACGACTGCGCCGCAGCGTTTAAAATTAAACAGGACCATTCGGTTTCAGGATATTTACGCTGGCAGACAGCATAAACCCGGCGGCCTGGCCCAACTTTTCCATCCGGGAATAAAGAACTTTGCCGTCGGGCATCTATACTTATTGCTGTTGCCTCTGAGCCAATCATCAAGGAGATATCTATGACTACAACAGTGAAACGTGTATCCGTTGCCGTGCTGGCAGCAACATTAGTTGTTGCGCTGAGCGGCTGTTCAAACTGGTCTAAACGCGATCGCAACACGGCAATTGGTGCCGGTGCCGGTGCTATTGGTGGTTCAGTCCTGACCAACGGCAGTGGCCTGGGTACCGTGGGCGGCGCGGCGGTGGGCGGTATTATCGGCCATCAAATCGACCGTTAATTTTTTGCAGGCTACACAGCAGACACCCTTTTGTCCGGGCCACAATGCGTGGCCCGCTTTCATTAACCGCCCGCCAGCTTAACCTTCATGCCTTTGGCTTCGAGCAGCGTTTTGAGCAGGTCACGTTTATCCCCCTGAATCTCAATCACGCCCTCTTTTACCGCCCCCCCGCAGCCGCACTTTTTCTTCAGTTCTGCGGCAAGAGTAGCCAGCGCGCTGTCGTCCAGATCGATACCGGTGATCAGACAGACGCCCTTGCCTTTACGTCCGCTGGTCTGACGCTGAATGCGTACAATACCGTCGCCGCGCGGTCGCTGTGGCTTCTCCTCTGCCGGCACAATACGCCCGCTGTCGGTGGAGTAAACCAGTGGATTGTCCTGCGCCATTACGCCTCCTGTAACGATGTAATAATCTGCTGCAGCGTGGCAGCCGGATCGGCTGACTGCGTAACCGGACGGCCGATAACCATATAATCAACCCCGGCCTGCTTCGCCTGCAGAGGCGTCATAATACGGCGCTGATCGCCAGCGTCGCTGCCTGCCGGTCGGATACCGGGCGTGACCAGCGCAAATTCGCTGCCGAACGCCTGTTTGAATGCAGCCGCTTCATGGGCTGAGCAGACGACACCATCCAGGCCACACTGTTGCGTGAGGCGCGCCAGCCGCTCTGCCTGTTGCGCCGGTGACAGGGTGATGCCCAGTCCGCGCAGATCCTCTTCATCCATGCTGGTCAGCACGGTTACAGCAATCAGCAGCGGTGCATCTTTTCCAAAAGGCAGCAGCGCCTCGCGTGCAGCCTGCATCATGCGTGCTCCCCCGCTGGCGTGCACGTTCACCATCCAGACGCCCAGCTCTGCGGCAGCGGCTACGGCATGTGCGGTGGTGTTGGGGATATCGTGAAATTTCAGATCGAGAAAGAGATCGAATCCGCGTGCCTGCAATGTCCGGACCACTGACGGACCAAACAGCGTGAACATCTCTTTGCCTACTTTGAGGCGACACTGAGCAGGATCAATACGGTCCACAAATCGCAGTGCGTCATCCAGATTACTATAGTCGAGCGCCACCAGAATGGGTGAAGGGGTTACAGACATAACGTTTCCTCATAAGCAGGCACAGGGGCAACAAACGGCCTGCATTCTACCTGCCATGCTGCGGCAGAACAATCTTACGCCCGGGATACGTGACCTGTTGAGCCATATGCCGGTGTCTGATGCGCGATAAGGCGATTATTAAAAAAATACGTTGTAACTATTTTTCCTGTTTTTTTAAAAATAGCTGTTACTGCCCGTCAAGTCCTCTGATCGGTTTTATTGAAGACCATGCCCGGCAGGATGGGCAGTGCCAGTAAAGTGCGTAGGCGGTAAAACCGCATTTATGGCAACGATAGCGCGGTTTGGTGCGGATCTGTTCACCAACCATATCGCGCAGAACCATCAGACTCTCTTTTGCCCGGCCATCTTCCGCTTCATGCAGGTGAAAGTCCATTAGCCGGTGGAAGACACGCATGGTCGGATGACGCTGCAGCTGGCGATTAATATAGAGCTGTGCCGCTTCCGGCCCCTGCTGCTGCTCCAGAATATCTGACAGATAGAGCTCAGCGGCGGCACCGGTATTCTCTTCGGTACAGCGCTGCAGATAACCGGCCCACACCTCTGGCTGCGCCAGCCGCTGATAGCAGGTTTCCAGCATCGGCAGCGTTTCGCTGACCAGTTCTTTATCCTGATCCAGCACCCGCTGCAGACGCTGTGCTGCTTTCGCATACTCCCCCTGCTCCATCAGGATGCGTCCCATCATGATGGAAACGCGCGCGCTCTGATGATCGGCCGATTCACCTTTTTTCAGCAGCGACATTGCGCGATCGAGATCGTCACTGCTCATCGCCTGCAGCGCCAGCTCACAATAGAAGTGCGCAATCTCGCCTTTTTGCTTCTCTTTTCCCAGTTTTACCAGCTTCTCAGCAACGTCGATCGCTTTCTGCCAGTCGCTGGTTGCCTGATGAATCAGCAGCAGCTGCTGCAGAGCGGCAATGCGAAAATCGGTTTCATCCGTTAGCTGACTGAACATATCTTCTGCGCGATCGTAGAGGCCCGCCGCCATATAGTCGCGGCCAAGCTGCTGAATCGCCAGCAGTCGCTGGTCGTAGGTAAGCGAGGCGCTTTCCATCAGCGACTGGTGAATACGTATAGCGCGATCTACCTCGCCGCGTGAGCGAAACAGATTACCGAGCGTCAGGTGCGCCTCAACCGTACCACTGTCTTCTTTCAGCATGTCGAGGAATAGATCGACGGCTTTATCCTGCTGATTTGAAAGCAGAAAGTTTACCCCGGCCACATACTCTCGTGACAGGCGGTTCGCTTCCTGTTGCTTATTCTGGTACGCGCTGCGTCGTCCCATATACCAGCCATAGGCCGCTGCGACCGGGAGAAGCAGAAACAGCAATTCATGCATTGAACATTAATCCCGACGACCTGTAGTCGATACGGTGGTGGCTGCCGAAGCGTGTTCGTTTTGCGCCTGCATACGCTTCAGTTTACGCTGAGCATGTGCCAGTGAAACGCGGATGCGTAACCAGAATAGTCCGCAGATTGCCCAGCCCAGTAAAAAACCGGCGCCAAACAGCACCGCAAGCAGCGTGGAGATACGAAATTCACCCTGCGCCAGCAGATAGTTGAACGTCACCACCTGATCATTGTGAGCACCCAGCGTCACTGAAATGATAAAAATGACCAGTACCACCAGAAAAATCAGCAAATATTTCACAATGCGTCCTGTCGTAGAGTTTCCAATAGAGTATGCCAAAAAAGCGTGTACCATGCTGCTTTCACGTTATCAGTTAGCTGGCTTTGCGCAAGCGTAATCAGCTATATGGGGGCAGTTCGGCTGATTACAATCCGTCGTCGCGCGCTTTGACTTCGCGCTGCTCATCAGGCGGAAGCGTAAGCGGACCGCAAAAGCGCTGCGCCAGCCAGGTCGCGACGGTCACCAGCAGCCAGGAGATAAGGGTTGCGACAATCAGGTCGCGCGGCCAGTGCATACCCAGCACCAGCCGGCTGCCCATCACCATAATGGCCCAGCTGAACAGCACCACCAGCGTCACCACCCGGCGACGCGGCCAGAGCAGGCCCATTGCCAGCAGCGCCCAGCTGGCAGCAAACATAGTATGGCCGGAAGGAAAAGCAAATCCTGTTTCAAATGCCCAGTGCTGCTTTAACCAGCGGGGAATTTGCGTATCGCTGGCCAGCAGCCCATTAACCATCTCGCCCCGCTGTTGCCGTTTCAGCTGATAAAATTCATCGTTGCTGATGCCATGCTGCTGCTCCAGCCAGACCACATAGGGTCGCGGCTCCTGCACCTGCTCTTTAATCCATGACTTCGTGTACTGCCCGGCGAGAATCGCGCCATTCATGATAATCAGCAGCAGGATAGCAGGCTTAAGGCGGAAGCGCAGACACCACAGCATCCAGGCGCTCAGCACGCTGCTGGTGATAATCCCCCACGGGCTGGTGACGGTTTCCGTCATCCAGAACAAAAAGCGCAGCACTCCCCCGCTTTCACCCGGCTGCCATTGCCAGCCCGACAGCCAGACGCAGAGTGGCATCGCAATTAATAAGAAGGCACCCAGAGTCGTGCGCTGCACTATTTTCAACATACTTTGGCTTTTCCTGCGGGTTATAATGCGTTTGCTGAATAACTTTAGCTGAAAAAAGAATAACATACCTAAAGCGGCTTGGATAATCGTGCTTTATCACTACAATCTTTCTGACTGATTAGCGGGCCTGCTTGTGGATATGGCACAATAGACACAATTTTCGGGTCAGTCGGCCCGTGCGTTATCAAGATGATAGCGCATCCTCTGAAGGTTCTGGAGAATCACATGCAGCTTAAACGGGTAGCAGAAGCTAAACTGCCCACGCCATGGGGAGATTTCCTGATGGTAGGTTTTGAAGAACTGGCAACCGGCCACGATCATGTGGCGCTGGTTTACGGTGATATCAGCGATCATACGCCGGTGCTGGCGCGTGTCCACTCTGAGTGTCTGACCGGTGATGCGCTGTTCAGTCTGCGCTGCGACTGCGGCTTTCAGCTTGAAGCGGCGTTAACAGCGATTGCTGAAGAGGGGCGCGGGGTGCTGCTGTATCACCGTCAGGAAGGCCGTAATATCGGTTTACTGAACAAAATCCGCGCCTATGCGCTGCAGGATAAAGGCTATGACACCGTCGAGGCGAACCATCAGCTGGGCTTTGCCGCTGATGAGCGTGATTTCACCCTGTGCGCTGATATGTTCAAATTACTGGGTATCGATGAAGTGCGCCTGCTGACAAATAATCCGCGCAAGGTTGAGATCCTCAGCGAAGCGGGCATTAATATTGTTGAGCGCGTGCCGCTGATCGTCGGGCGCAATCCAAAAAATGCCCACTATCTCGATACCAAAGCGGAAAAGATGGGGCATCTGCTACCGAAATCCTGAGAGAAAAGAAGCCGGGCAAGCCCGGCTTTTTTTTAGTTCAGCATATTGCGGATAACATAGTGCAGTATGCCGTCATTGCGGTAGTAAGTCAGTTCCGTTGCCGTATCGATACGGCAGCGTGCGGCCACCTGCTCCTCACTGCCGTCTGCGCGGGTCAGAGTAACATTGACCGTGCAGCCCGGCGTCAGCTGCGTCAGGTCAGCAATATCTATCCGCTCCTCACCGGTTAACTGCAGCGTCTTACGGGTAACGCCCGCCGGGAACTCCAGCGGCAGGATCCCCATACCAATCAGGTTTGAACGGTGAATACGCTCAAAAGACTCAGCGATCACGACGCGTACTCCCTGCAGGCGCGGTCCTTTAGCAGCCCAGTCGCGGCTGGAACCTGAACCGTACTCTTTCCCGGCCACCACGGCGAGCGGCACGCCCTCTTCTTTATATTTCATTGCGGCATCATAAATAGCCAGCGTTTCATTACCCGGAAAATGCCGGGTGTAGCCGCCTTCCGTACCGGGCACCATTTCATTGCGGATACGAATATTGGCAAAGGTACCGCGCATCATTACTTCATGGTTACCACGGCGCGACCCGTAGGAGTTAAAGTCGTTACGCTCTATGCCTTTCGCCAGCAGATAGCGTCCCGCCGGACTCTCAGCCTTAATACTCCCCGCAGGCGAAATGTGGTCAGTGGTGACTGAGTCACCCAGCATCGCCAGAATACGGGCGCCGCGAATATCTTCAACCGGCTTTGGCGTTTTCTCCATGTCATCAAAGAAAGGTGAAAGGCGGATATAGGTCGATCCTTCATCCCAGTCGTAGGTTGCCGCTTCACTCACGGAGATTTGCTGCCAGTCCGGCGTCCCGTCAAACACTTCCGCATACTCTTTGCGGAACATGCTGCTGTTAACCAGCTGCACCGAGGCGGCGATCTCTTCCGGTGATGGCCAGATATCTTTGAGATAAACATCTTTGCCGGTCTGATCCTGACCGATAGGCTCGCTCTGCAGATTGATGTTCATATTGCCGGCCAGCGCATAGGCCACCACCAGCGGGGGTGAAGCCAGCCAGTTAGTTTTAATCAGCGGATGTATACGGCCTTCAAAATTACGGTTCCCGGAGAGCACGGCGCCAACGGTCAGATCGCCCTCTTTTATAACGCTTTCGATCTCATCCGGCAGTGGCCCTGAGTTACCAATACAGGTTGTACAGCCATACCCCACCAGGTTGAAACCGAGTTTGTCCAGGTAAGGCGTGAGACGGGCTGTGGCCAGATAGTCAGATACCACTTTTGATCCGGGGGCCAGGGAAGCTTTTACCCACGGCTGGCGCTTCAGCCCGCGCTCAACCGCTTTTTTTGCCAGCAGGCCGGCGGCCATCAGCACGCTGGGGTTTGACGTATTGGTACAGGAAGTAATCGCGGCAATAACTACCGCACCATCATCAAGCTGATGCGACTGGCGGGTTTCACTGTCGCGGTAACTGACCGCTTTATGCGGCTTTTGTGCTTGGTTGATCTCCAGCTCATTACTGGCGGCAAACGCGGCGGGCACATCGCCCAGCGCCACCCGATCCTGCGGGCGCTTAGGTCCTGCGATACTCGATTCGACGTCAGCCATATCCAGCGCCAGCGTGCTGGTAAAGATCGGCTCGTCGCCCGCATTTCGCCACAGGCCCTGCTGCTTCGCATACGCTTCCGTCAATTTAACCTGCTGCTCATCGCGCCCGGTCAGCGTCATATAGCTCAGGGTGACGTCATCAATCGGGAAGAAACCGCAGGTGGCACCATATTCGGGTGCCATGTTAGCGATCGTTGCGCGATCGGCCAGCGGCAGATCGGCCAGCCCGTCACCGTAGAATTCGACAAATTTGCCGACAACGCCATGCTTACGCAGCATCTGGGTAACGGTCAGCACCAGATCGGTCGCGGTAATGCCCGGACGCAGTTTGCCAGTCAGCTTAAAGCCAACCACATCGGGAATAAGCATTGAAACCGGCTGACCCAGCATAGCCGCTTCCGCTTCGATGCCGCCAACGCCCCAGCCCAGCACGCCCAGCGCATTGATCATCGTGGTATGCGAGTCGGTACCCACCAGCGTATCAGGCCAGGCAACGTTTTTGCCCTCCAGCTCTTCATGCCAGACGGATTTACCCAGATATTCCAGATTAACCTGATGACAGATGCCGGTACCCGGCGGCACCACGCGGAACCGGTTGAACGCTTTCTGTCCCCAGCGCAGGAAAACGTAGCGCTCGTGATTACGTTCCATCTCCAGCCTGACGTTTTCGCCAAAGGCGTCATCGTTACCGAAGCGATCGACGGTTACGGAGTGGTCAATAACCAGATCCACCGGGGACAAAGGGTTAACTTTTGCCACATCTCCGCCCAGTCGTGCGACTGCTTCGCGCATAGCGGCAAGATCGACCACGGCGGGTACGCCGGTAAAATCCTGCATCAGCACGCGTGCCGGACGATATGCAATCTCCCGGTCAGCGTGGGCGGTTTGCTGCCAGTCTGCCAGCGCCTGAATATCTTCAAGGGTAACGGACTCGCCATCCTGCCAGCGCAGCAGGTTTTCCAGCAGCACTTTCATCGATTTCGGTAAGCGATCAATATTGCCGGTATGCTGTGCGGCTTTAGCCAGACTGTAATAATGATAGGTGTGTGCCCCGACCGCCAGCGTATCCTGACTTTGCTCGCGTAATGTTAACGACATGTCTCCTCCTTTAATTCCTTAGGCTAAACCTCAGAGAGTGCAAGGTTTAGCTTAAAGATAGACCACATTTTCGTTAACGTTTTGATAACAACCCGAAAGGGCACTGGGTGCTACAAACAAAAATGCCCCGACCTGAGTCGGGGCATTTCCATAAATTCGGTGATAAGAAGCGTCGGTTACATAAGAGCCCAGGCTGCCGCTGCCCAGAAGGCAAATGAGAAAGCATAAACGCTAAGCCATGAAAAAGTGGTTGTATTCATTCGTCACTCCTTCCCGGTTCTCGGGCTAAATTTTCTTTAATCTTCAGTAATCTACTGTCGACGCTTATTTGCAGTGTAAGGTCATGGGCTTTTTGCTGGCCCGCCGGAATAACCGGAAAAAAATCAAAGCAACATCAGATGCTAAAAATAAGTGCAACAACAATTATTTGAGTTTTGGATCCATAAAAGATTCGATAAAGCTGCGCTGCTTGTCACTCAGATCCCAGGAAGCAGGAATCGCTACAGACTGCTCAGCAGCAGGAGCTTCTTTTGCTTTGCACGCAGGTGTATTTGGCTGCCGTGCAGTGACCGGATATTTACGACTGAGTGAGTTTGCCCACATGGCTTAGCCCCATAAACGCCAAATCATTAATGCCACCACTACCCAGAACAGCGCTGAAGCAGCGAAGACAGCCAACCAGGCTTTGCGACGGGTGTTACCGGTACGCTGAACCTTGGTGCTCTTAGCCCGGAAGTCGGGTTGTACAGTTATTCTCGTAGCCATAGTTTTTGATAATCACTCTCAACAAAACGATTGATAACAACGATTAAGATTTAGGATGAATCCTAAACTTCTTAAGTCCAAAAATCCAGTTATTTTTATTGAGCACAACGATTAACGCTATTAATCAAAGCTTCGAAAACTGATTAGCCTTATTGAAACACAGACCTCAGAACTATTAAAAAAACGGCGACCGAAATTTGGGTTAAACAACAATTAGTACCACTTTAAATTTGAGTTAAATAAGAAACCTCAGTAATAAAGCCCTTCTTCATCAGGTGTTAACTGGAGTATGGGAATAATCCTGGCAGTGTGCAAAGAAGTGAACCGAAAAATGTGTACTGTTTCTCAATTAATTAATAACAATGAAAAAACCTGTGATGCATGTTTTATTTACAGAAAAATGTCAGCTTTTGTTGAACTACTGATGGCGCTAAGCGAGGGGAAACCTGAAGGTGCCCACTGGACACCCCGGTAAATTCATGATTTGGCGAATTATTTGAAAGGGAGTTTGATATCGCGGAACATCGCTTCAATGTCGTCATTGGAGCGCAGAGCAACAGCGGTGTCTACCACATCACGCGTGAGATGCGGTGCAAATCGCTGAATAAAATCATACATATAGCTGCGCAGGAAGGTGCTGCGGCGGAAGCCTATTTTGGTCGTACTATTGGTGAAAATCTCTGAAGCTTCAATGCGAACCAGATCCGGATCGGCTACCGGGTCAACCGCCATACTGGCAATCACACCCACACCTAAGCCAAGCCGTACATAAGTTTTAATTACATCTGCGTCAGTTGCGGTAAACACGATACGCGGGGTCAGACCTGCACGATTAAACGCTGTATCGAGCTCGGAGCGGCCGGTAAAACCAAAGGTGTAGGTTACCAGTGGGAAATCGGCCAGCTCCTCTATAGTCACGTTGTCTTTGCCTGCCAGCGGATGGTCGGGCGTTACCACAATCGCACGATTCCAGTGGTAACAGGGCAGCATGATGAGATCGTCGTAGAGGTGCAGGGCTTCAGTAGCAATGGCAAAGTCAGCGTTGCCCTTGGATACCGCTTCAGCAATCTGCGTAGGGGAGCCCTGATGCATATGCAGTGAAACGCGAGGGTAGCGCTCGATAAATCCTTTGATTACGCCCGGCAGCGCATAGCGCGCCTGCGTATGCGTGGTGGCGACATAAAGCGATCCCTTGTCAGGCCAGGTGTGTTCGCCCGCTACGGATTTAATCGCATCAACTTTTGATAATACTTCACGTGCTATGCGGATAATCTCTTCACCGGCTGGCGTAACCTGCGTCAGATGTTTGCCGCTGCGGGCAAATATCTGCACCCCCAGCTCATCTTCAAGCATACGTACCTGTTTGCTGATGCCAGGCTGTGAGGTATAGAGACCTTCAGCGGTTGATGAGACGTTGAGATTGTGATTGACCACTTCCACGATATAGCGCAACTGCTGCAGTTTCATAGTTATATCTTCCCGTTAGCGACTAACGTACGTGCCGGCAGCCGCCCATGATGCAGATGTGAGGAACAGAGCGAATTGAGAATAGAAAAACTATAACAACTATATCAGTTTTTAACCGAATAAAGAACGTTAGGTTATAAGGCGGGGAAAGTAAACGGGGCTGGCAGATGCCAGCCCCGGAGAGTTATTTTTTCGCTTCCTGCCATTTACCGTCAATATAGAACATTGACCAGCCGGTTGCTTTACCCTCTTTTTCAGACGAAACGTACTGCTGTTTTGTCTTGCGGCTAAAACGCACCAGGGTTTTATTTCCTTCCGGATCGGCTGCCGGTGCCTCTGCCAGATATTTAAGCTTTTCCGGCAGACGGTCAGCGAAGCGCTTCAGCTCTTCCACCAGCGGCGCGCGGGTCTCGCGCGATTTCGGGAACGTATTAGCCGCAAGGAAGACGCCGGCTGCTCCGTCACGCAGCACAAAATAGGCATCTGACTTCTCGCACGGCAGCTCAGGCAGCGGTACCGGATCCTCTTTCGGCGGCGCGACTTCGCCATTGCGCAGGATTTTACGGGTGTTTTTACACTCTTCGTTGGTACACGCCATATACTTGCCAAAGCGTCCCATCTTAAGGTGCATTTCCGACCCGCATTTCTCGCACTCGACTATAGGGCCATCATAGCCCTTGATGCGAAACTCGCCCTGCTCAATTTCATAGCCATCGCACTCTGGATTGTTACCACAGACGTGCAGCTTGCGGCTGTTATCAATCAGATAGCTGTCCATCGCGGTGCCGCACTTAACGCAGCGGCGGCGGGCACGTAACGCGTTGGTTTCCGCGTCGTCACCCTCTAGCACGTTCAGCACTTCGTTTTCCGGGATCAGATTGATGGTCTGCTTGCAGCGCTCTTTTGGCGGCAGGGCGTAGCCCGAACAGCCGAGGAATACGCCGGTGCTGGCCGTACGAATGCCCATTTTGCGACCGCATGTCGGGCAGTCGATTGAGGTCAGCACCATCTGATTCGGCTGCATGCCGCCCTCTTCCGGATCTTTTTCAGCCTGCTCCAGCTGCTGGCTGAAGTCACTGAAGAAGGAGTCGAGAACGCCTTTCCACTGCGCCTGATTGTTGGCTACCTGATCGAGGCTGTTTTCCATATGAGCGGTGAAATCGTAATTCATCAGCTCGCGGAAATTTTCTTCCAGCCGGTCGGTGACGATCTCACCCATCTTCTCAGCATAAAAACGACGGTTCTCAACGCGTACATAACCACGATCCTGGATAGTGGAAATAATAGACGCGTAGGTTGAGGGACGGCCAATACCGCGCTTCTCCAGCTCGCGCACCAGCGACGCCTCGCTGAATCGCGCCGGAGGCTTGGTAAAATGCTGGCTCGGCTGCAGCGCAGTCAGATCCAGTATTTCCCCTACCGCTACTGGCGGCAGCGTCCTGTCTTCATCGTTTTTACGCAGCGCCGGCATAACGCGCGTCCAGCCATCAAAACGCAGCGTGCGGCCTTTTGCCTTGAGCCTGAATTCGGCTGCGCCTACGGTCAGCGTGGTGGAGTCATATTTAGCCGGGACCATCTGACACGCCACAAACTGGCGCCAGATAAGCTGGTAAAGTTTTTGCGCATCCGCTTCCATATCTTTCAGCTGCTCAGCGCTTACGTTGACATCTGACGGGCGAATCGCTTCGTGCGCTTCCTGCGAATTATCTTTGCTGGTATAGGTCACCGGCGCTTCCGGCAGGTATTTTTTGCCGAACTCGCTGGCGACATAGTCGCGCGCCATGGCCACTGCATCCTGGCTCAGGTTCGTGGAGTCAGTACGCATGTAGGTGATGTGACCCGCTTCATAAAGCCGCTGCGCCATCATCATGGTTTTCTTCACGCCAAAGCCGAGACGTGTGCTCGCAGCCTGCTGCAGCGTTGAGGTAATAAAAGGTGCAGAAGGTTTGCTGCTGGTCGGTTTATCTTCACGATCCAGCACTTCATAACGCGCTTTTTCCAGTATCGCGACCGCCGCGTGCGTCTGCTCGCGGTTAACCGGACGAAACGCTTTGTCGCCCTGATGCGTCACCTGCATCGCCAGCGCATCGCCTTTTGGCGTAGCAAAATCTGCGTCGATCTCCCAGTACTCTTCTGGCACAAACGCTTTGATTTCGCGCTCGCGCTCAACCACCAGACGTACCGCTACCGACTGAACGCGTCCGGCAGAGAGACCGCGGGCGATCTTTTTCCACAGCAGAGGCGAAACCATATACCCCACAACGCGATCCATAAAACGGCGCGCCTGCTGGGCATTAACCCGCTCGATATTCAGTTCACCCGGCTTTTCAAACGCCTGGCGAATCGCATTTTTGGTGATTTCATTAAACACCACCCGGCTGAAACGCTTGTCGTCGCCACCAATGACTTCACGCAGGTGCCAGGCAATGGCTTCTCCTTCGCGGTCAAGGTCGGTTGCGAGATAGATATGATCGGCGTCAGCGGCCAGGCTCTTAAGTTCAGACACAACCTTCTCTTTGCCTGGCAGGATCTGATAATCAGCTTCCCAGCCATGCCACGGATCAACACCCATTCGGTTGACCAGCGCCGCCTTTTCATCTTTTTTAACTTTTTTCCCGGTTTTTACCTTCTCACCGTCAGTACTTTTACGGGTCGTTGAACCACTGGTCGGCAAATCGCGGATATGACCGACGCTGGATTTCACCACGTAGTCATTACCGAGGTATTTATTGATTGTTTTGGCCTTTGCCGGGGACTCAACGATAACGAGTGCTTTACCCATATGTACCTTTACCTGATTGAAACGTCCTGATAAACGGGAGAGGATTAATGCCCCAAAACCCAGTGGGTTTAATATTGCTGCCAGCAATCTGATTTTCAAGCTGGCGGGGACTGCCACTATTCAGTTTAAAACGGTGTGCGCAACCTTATGATTAACTACACTTTTTCCGCCTGACATCATCACACATCCTGGTGTGAACTCCCTGAAAGCTGAATCGCCCACACTCTACCTGATAAAATCTGATACGCAACTTAAATAGCACTCTGTTTAATTTTGCGCCAGCTGCAGGCGTGAACACGGATAAGTGGCAACAGAATGGCAGGTAATATAGAAGGAGAAAATGCGCTGTCAAAAAAAGTCGGATAATTCGGGACAAAAATGGAATTCATTTCACAACCCGGCCGAAGTAAATGGGACTCACCCGTTGCTAAGCATAAAAAACCCGGCCGGAGCCGGGTTTCTGTTACAGCAGAGGCTTTTCGCCACGCTGCCAGATTTTTAGCAACAGCCGTTCTGCCGCCTGGCTGGCGCTGCCGGTAAAACGATCCATCATCTTTTTCTTACGCGCATACTGTACGCCCAGCACGGTGAAGCGCTCCATATGCCGGATAATCAGGGCATCACTGGTGCCGATTTCATCAATCAGACCCAGTTCAAGCGCCTGCTGCCCATACCAGTGTTCGCCGGTCGCTACCCGGTTCATATCCAGCGACGGACGCATTTGCTGCACAAAGCCCTTAAACAGCTGATGCGTTTCATCCAGATCGTGCTGGAACTTCTCACGCCCCTCTTCGGTATTTTCACCAAACAGCGTCAGGGTACGTTTGTACTGGCCTGCAGTATGCAGCTCCACGTCAATATCATTGCGCTTCAGCAGCCGGTTGAAGTTGGGGATCTGCGCCACAACGCCGATTGAACCGATAATGGAGAACGGCGCGGCGACAATGCGATCTGCCACACAGGCCATCATATATCCGCCGCTGGCGGCCACTTTATCTACGGCGGCGGTCAGGCGCAGACCCGCGTCGCGCAGGCGCTGCAGCTGCGACGCTGCCAGACCGTAGCCATGCACCACCCCGCCCGGGCTTTCAAGCCGCAGCAGGACTTCATCACCCGGTTGCGCTACGGCCAGTACAGCGGATACTTCTTCACGCAGGGAGGCGACTTCACCCGCGTCCATGCTGCCTTTAAAGCCAAGCACATAGAGTACCGGCTTCGCGGTTTCAGTGACGCCGTTTTTTGCGTTGCGCTTCTCTGTTTTCGCTTTCAGCTTCTCTTCTTTTTTATGCTGTTTCAGCCAGACTTTTTGTACCTGCGGCTTCATTTTAGCCAGCTGCAGATCCTCTTTTATCTGACGATACTCATCATCCAGATGCGTCACCTGCAGCTGACCGGCGTGATGACGTTTGCGCAACGCAGCATTCAGTATGATAAATACTACGGCCGCAATGGCGATCACTACCGTGACAGCCTTGGCCAGGAAGAGCCCATAGCTGGAGAAAAAATCCATTCTGCCGCCTTATTAAACAGTGAATTACAATTAACAGCTGAGTGTAACTGCTTTAACCCGGTTCGTCGCCTGAAAAGCCCGCAGGCGGCACAGAATGCTCCTCTGTAGCATTGCACCGGCTGGCGAATTCAGGCATAAAGCCAGAAACCTCTACCACTGACTGAAGGAGATTGCTGTGCACTATCAGCCTAAAGGCGATCTACTCGAAAACCGCATTATTCTGGTTACCGGCGCATCAGACGGCATTGGCCGGGAAGCGGCGCTGACCTATGCCCGCTACGGCGCCCGCGTTATCCTGCTCGGACGTAACGCCGTTACCCTGCAGCAGACAGAAGCGGCGATTAACCAGCTTAATAAGCAGCCCGCCAGCTCATACCTGCTGGATCTCGCGACCGCCACGCCTGAATCATGTCAGCAGCTGGCCGCGCAGATTGCTGAGCGCGTGCCGCGTCTGGACGGCGTGCTGCATAACGCCGGTATTCTGGGTGAAATTGTTCCGCTGGCCGATCTTGAGCCGGCCCTCTGGCGCGAGGTGATGCAGATCAACCTCGATGCCACCTTTTATCTGACGCAGGCTCTGCTGCCGCTGTTGCTGAAATCAGAGGCGGGATCGCTGGTATTCACTACCTCCAGCGTAGGCCGCACCGGGCGCGCCGGCTGGGGCGCTTACGCCGTCTCTAAATTTGCCACTGAAGGCATGATGCAGGTGCTCGCCGATGAGTATAAAAACCACGCCCTGCGCGTAAACTGTATCAATCCCGGCGGCACGCGTACGAAGATGCGCGCCAGCGCGTTTCCGGAGGAGGATGCAAACCTGCTGAAAACTCCGGCCGATTTAATGCCGCTTTATCTCTACCTGATGGGCGATGATAGCCGGCGTAAAACGGGCATGAGCTTCGATGCTCAGCCCGGACGTAAAGCGGGTCCGGCCAGCGCATGAGCGATCGCCATCAGCAACGTCAGCAGCGCCTGAAAGAGCAGGTTGACGCGCGCATCGCTGCGGCGACAGAACATCGCGGTATCGTTATGGTATTTACCGGTAACGGTAAGGGAAAAACCACGGCGGCTTTCGGTACGGCGCTGCGCGCCTGCGGCCACGGAAAAAAGGTGGCGGTGGTACAGTTCATTAAGGGGGAGTGGCCCAACGGCGAGCGTAATCTGCTGGCGCAGCACGGGGTTGAGTTTCAGGTAATGGCCACCGGATTTACCTGGGAGACCCAGAGCCGCAGCACGGATACCATCGCCTGCCAGCAGGTCTGGCAGCAGGCACAACGCATGCTGGCTGATAGCGATGTCGACCTGGTGATCCTCGATGAAATCACCTATATGGTGAGCATGGATTATCTGGATCTGGAGGCGCTAATGCTTGCTCTGCAACAGCGTCCGTCTGCGCAAAGCGTGATTATTACCGGACGCGGCTGTCACCGGCGCCTGCTGGAGCTGGCAGATACCGTGACTGAGATGCGCCCGGTAAAACATGCCTTTGATGCCGGCATCCAGGCACAACAGGGAATTGACTGGTAGCCGCTGCCGGGGCAGCGGCACACAGGCATCAGGCGCCGCGTTTGCTGCTGCGGCGCTGACTGGTGTTGCCGGCGCTGCTGTGACGCTTCACTGCGCGGCGGATCTGATTCGCTTTGGTGCGACGGCGATCTTTCTCAACGGCAACTTTGGTGACGGTCTCTTCCGGCATGCCCACCAGCTTACGCAGATAGTTTACCGCGGGCAGCTCCATCTCCATCCAGCCGCCGCGGGGCAGACCTTTTGGCAGCTGAATATCACCGTAACGCACGCGCATCAGGCGGCTAACCTGCACGCCTACCGCTTCCCATAAACGACGCACTTCGCGGTTGCGTCCTTCGGTAAGGGTAACGTTGTACCACTGATTAATCCCTTCACCGCCAGCAAACTTAATGGTTTTAAAGGCAGCCGGGCCATCTTCCAGCTGAACGCCCTTGCTCAGCAGACGCACTTTATCGTCACCCACTTCGCCAAAAACACGTACCGCATATTCGCGTTCAACTTCGCGACTTGGATGCATCAGGCGGTTAGCCAGTTCACCATCGGTAGTAAATAGCAGCAGACCGCAGGTGTTAACGTCCAGACGACCCACGGCCACCCAGCGCGATCCGTGCAGGCGCGGCAGGCGGTCAAACACAGTTGGGCGCCCTTCCGGATCGTTACGGGTACAAAGCTCCCCTTCCGGCTTGTAATAAGCCAGCACGCGGCACACTTCCGTAGTGGACTCGGCAATGGAAACCAGGTGACCATCAATACGAATTTTCAGGCTTTTGTCATTTTCAATGCGATCGCCCAGCGTGGCCAGTTTACCATCTACGCTGACGCGTCCGGCGGAAATCATGGTTTCGATTTCGCGGCGCGAGCCGTGACCGGCACGCGCTAATACTTTCTGTAATTTTTCGCTCATGGAGCTGCCTCGTTGTCGCCTTCCCAGGCGTCGTGGTAAGAATGGGTATGACAGCGGGATTACCACGTCCTCTGTCAGAAACTGTTAACGTTGCGCATCAATCTGATCGGATGCAAACGGCCTGCGATTTTACACCAGCTAAGGTTGCGTTAACACCTTTAACTTTGCTGCCGATAATAGCCGGCCGGCGTTTTCCCGCCTCTGCCGGTTTTGCCGTTCATGACGACAGGCGTTTTTATCTATGGCACTCTCCTGTTTATAGGCTGGTCAATGACCTGGCGATGGAGAAGCCCGCATTATATTGCTGCCTGATGAACCCGACCGGGGAAATCGCTCTAAAGCGATGAGCCCGCTAAACCAGTCTGAATCCCGCCTGCGCGGCAAAATATTGCTATCGCTTACGAAAACCACACAATCATCTACCCAACCATCTTAAAACAAAACTTCACCTTGCCCTGAGCCGGTTGCGCGCATGATTCGCACTACAGGTTGGTTTAAGGCTCTATATTCTGTTTTATTGCTATCTATTAGCGCGCTTAATTTGTGCATAAATAAAAGCGGTGTAAAATAAAGCAGCAGGGCCGATTTAGATTCGCAGAAATATTATTTATTAAGCCTGAAGCTGTTTATAACAAATTATTAACGTTACTCTGCATGACGGCTGTTTTAACGGAGAGTATTCCGTTTATAAGCCCGCACATGCTGACATAATTAATTAGCGTGTCTGCTCTCCTCACCAGGGATGTTACTGACGCGCCTTAAAGAAGATCGTAACAATGAAAATAACCGTACTTTGCCCGGCGCTGTTCGCGCTGGCGCTGACCGGTTGTTCCGTTGGACAGACTGAATACAGCAAAGCGGCGCTTGAACATGTTGATATGAGCGTAACAGGCGTGCCGACAGTGCTGGGTTTGGGTGTTCTCGGTACAACTATTCCCCTTACGCCGGAGTACAGCCTGACAGCGGCGCACGTTGCTAAAACGTCTGTGCAGCGCGTTAAGGCCTATCATCCTTATTGCGACGTTGCGATTATTTATCACAAAAATAGTCCTGATACGCTGGCCAGGTTTCGTACCAGCGCGCCCGGAGAAGCGATTAAAATGTATGGCTACAGTTTTATTTCTGCCATGCCGGTTGAATCGAGCGGCGTTAATTTGGCGCGCACGGCTATTACTAATCGCTGGAATAAAAAACCCTGTATGGCAATGGCATCTAATGCGGGTGTGACTCAGGGAATGTCAGGCGGCGCGGTCTATAACAGTGATGAAACCATTGCCGGAGTGATTGTGGGATACAGTCATGAAATTGCGAACAGACGTAGCAGAAAAGTGATCCTTAAAGATGTGTCACTCTATATTCCCTATGGCGATTTTAAGCGCTGGCTTGAGCGCAATCTCAGCCAGGCGCCTGTCACGTAGCGACACCTGGCCTGGCCGGGCGATTAGCTAAATGGCCGCGTATCTCCGGCACCTGCGCGCACCACGACCGGCGTGTCTTCCGTCAGGTCGACAACCGTCGTCGGCTGTTGCCCCAGCGTGCCGCCATCGAGGATCAGATCGACCAGTTTTCCGATGCTGTGCTGGATCTCTTCCGGATCGGATTCCGTAAAGTCATTACCGGGCAGCATCAGTGATGTCGACATCATCGGCTCATTCAGTCGCTCAAGCAGCGCCAGCGCAACCGGATGCGAAGGCACGCGCAGCCCGATGGTTTTGCGTTTGTCATTCATCAGGCGGCGCGGCACCTCTTTCGTCGCCTTGAGAATAAAAGTGTAATTACCTGGGGTGTTGTTTTTCAGGATACGAAAGGCTGAGTTGTCGACCTGAGAGTAAACCGAAAGCTCTGAGAGGTCGCGACACATCAGCGTAAAGTTGTGGTTACCATCCAGCTGACGGATACGGCAGATACGTTCCATCGCGTTTTTTTCTTCCAGCCGGCACCCCAGCGCATAGCCGGAGTCGGTGGGATAGACAATGACGCTGCCTTTATTGAGATAATCCACCGCCTGATTAATCAGGCGCGGCTGCGGGTTATCAGGATGAATGTGAAAACGTTGACTCATAAAAACCTCTTGTCATCTGTCTCAGGCAGTTGAAGCGGGGGCCAGAGCGGGAAAGCGTTCCCAGACGGGTTCAACGCCACCCGGCAGCCAGAGTTTACGCCCCAGCTCAATCCAGGGACAGGGTTGGTGAAAGTCGGACCCCTGCGATGCTGCCAGTTGATTATCGCGCGCATAGCCTGCCAGCTGGGTGCGTTCGTTAGGCGGCTGCTGACACTGCGCCACCTCGATCGCGTCGCCTCCCGCTTGTGCGAAAAAGGCAATCAGCCGCTTCAGCCATTTTGCCGACAGGCCGTAGCGTCCCGGATGCGCCAGCACCGCGACGCCGCCGGAATGATGAATAGCTTCAATAGCTTGTTCAATTGTACACCATTGTGGTGGCACATAGCCGGTTTTGCCACGCGCCAGATAGTGTTTGAACACCTGGGCCATATTCTCAGCTTTACCCTGTTCAATCAGATAACGGGCAAAATGACCGCGCGTAATCACCCCACCCTGTGCCAGCCGCTGTGCGCCCGCCAGTGCGTCGGGGATGCGGGCCCGCTCCAGCCGTTCAGCAATCTGCAGCGCCCGCTCATAACGACACTGGTGCTGCGCTGCCAGAAAGGCCTTAAGTGCCGGATGATCGCAATCGATATTCAGGCCTGCGATATGAATTTCGTGATTTTCCCACAGCGTGGACGCTTCCAGACCGGCCAGCACTTTTATCGGCAGTTTCTGCTCCTGTGCAAACGCCTGCGCCTCAGCAACGCCCGCGACCGTATCGTGATCGGTAATGGCCAGCACGCCAACTTGCTTATCAACCGCGCGCTGAACCAGGGCCGCTGGGGTCAGCAATCCATCGGAGGCGCGGGTATGGCTGTGAAGATCGTAAAGCGGGAAACGGCTGATATCTGACAAAGTAACTCCGGAGCACGGCTAAAAATCAGCGGGCATGATAGCGATTTTGTTGTTAACTGAGAAAGGGTATTGACATTTTTCACCCGAACCAGTTAACTAGTACACAAGTTCACACACAGTGGGTATCTGCCATGAGTCAGGTAGCAATGCGGTTAACAGATAGCTGGCGTACGTCTTCCTGTAACGGGTGGCGTTATTGTGCACAAGCCTGATTGCTGTGCAGATACCTGAGCCCGCCACCATGCGGGCTTTTTTTTGAGCGAATTTCAGAGAAATTATCATGGCAAATGCGAAACCTACATTGAAGTTGATTACCGGAAACGCACCCTATCGCGAAGATCCGGCCGCGGTGTTTCATCAACTGTGCGGCGCACGTCCGGCCACTCTGCTGCTTGAGTCTGCGGACATCGACAGCAAAAAAAATCTGAAAAGCCTGCTGATTGTTGATAGTGCACTGCGCATCAGCGCCCTTGGTCAGACCGTGACTTTACAGGCGCTCTCTGAAAATGGCCGTGCCCTGCTGCCGTTGCTGGATGCCGCTCTGCCTGAGAGCGTAAAAATCGACGTTCGTCCGGATGGTCGTGAGCTGCATTTTGCTACGGCGAATGATGTACAGGATGAAGATTCGCGGCTAAAAGCCTTCTCGGTGTTTGATGCGCTGCGTCTGATTCCGCAACTGGTTAATACACCTGCCGATGAGCGTGAAGCGATGCTGCTGGGCGGACTGTTTGCTTACGACCTGGTCGCCGGCTTTGAAGCGCTGCCGGCGCTGCGCAACGACCAGCGCTGTCCCGACTACTGCTTCTATCTGGCGGAAACGCTGCTGATTATCGACCACCAGCAGGGTTCAGCCCGCCTGCAGGCGAGCCTGTTTACGCCGTCAACCAGTGAGTTTCAGCGTCTGCAGAGCCGTATTGAGCAGCTGCACGGCCAGATGACACAGCCGGCGCCCGCCCTGCCGGTGCAGCGCGTGGAACAGATGACGCTCAGCACCAGCCAGAGCGATGATGCTTACTGCGAGGTGGTGGCGTCGCTGCAGCAGGCTATCCGCATCGGTGAAATTTTCCAGGTCGTGCCGTCGCGCCGCTTCTCGCTACCCTGTCCGTCACCGCTTGCCGCTTATGAAACGCTGAAGAACAGCAATCCCAGCCCCTATATGTTCTTTATGCAGGATCGGGAATTCGCCCTGTTTGGTGCCTCACCGGAAAGCTCGCTGAAGTATGACGCGCAGTCGCGCCAGATTGAGATCTACCCCATTGCCGGCACCCGCCCGCGCGGCCGCCATGCCGACGGCTCGCTGGATCGCGATCTCGACAGCCGTATCGAGCTGGAGATGCGTACCGATCATAAAGAGCTGGCCGAACATCTGATGCTGGTGGATCTGGCGCGTAACGACCTTGCCCGTATCTGCAAACCCGGCAGTCGTTACGTTGCCGATCTGACCAAAGTTGACCGCTACTCTTTTGTTATGCATCTGGTCTCCCGCGTGGTCGGCACGCTGCGTGACGATCTGGATGTCCTGCACGCCTACCGCGCCTGTATGAATATGGGCACGCTGAGCGGCGCGCCTAAAGTACGCGCCATGCAGCTGATTGCTGAAAAAGAGGGCACGCGGCGCGGCAGTTACGGCGGTGCCGTAGGCTACTTCACGGCGACCGGCGATCTCGATACCTGCATCGTGATCCGTTCCGCCTGGGTCGAAGAAGGTGTGGCTACAGTGCAGGCGGGTGCCGGCGTGGTGCTGGATTCTGTCCCGCAGGCTGAAGCGGATGAAAGCCGCAACAAAGCACGCGCAGTTCTGCGCGCTATCGCAACCGCGCACCACTGCAAGGAGATGTTCTGATGGCTGATATCCTGCTGCTCGATAATATCGACTCGTTTACCTATAACCTGGTGGATCAGCTGCGCAGCTTTGGTCACAACGTAGTGATCTACCGCAACAGCGTGCCGGCTGAGACGCTGATTGCGCGGCTGCAGCAGATGGAAAATCCGGTGCTGATGCTGTCACCCGGTCCTGGCGCGCCGGCTGATGCGGGCTGTATGCCAGCCCTGCTGCAGGCGCTGCGCGGCCAGCTGCCCATTATCGGTATCTGTCTGGGTCATCAGGCTATCGTTGAAGCGTATGGCGGCCACGTGGGCCAGGCGGGTGAAATTCTGCATGGTAAGGCGTCTGCGGTAGAGCATGACGGCAGCGCGATGTTCAGCGGCCTGAGTAATCCGCTGCCGGTGGCACGCTATCACTCGCTGGTGGGGAGTAATACGCCCGCTGAGCTGACGGTTAACGCCAGCTACAACGGCATGGTCATGGCCGTGCGGCATGATGCCGATCGCGTCTGCGGCTTTCAGTTCCATCCTGAATCGATTCTCACCACCCAGGGCGCACGCCTGCTTGAGCAGACGCTGGCCTGGGCGCTGGCGCAGTAACAGGGAGATAAAGATGCAAACTATTCTGGAAAAACTGTATCAGGCGCAAACGCTGAGCCAGGCGGAGAGCCACCAGCTGTTCAGCGCCATTATTACCGGTCAGCTGGAGCCCACTCAGCTGGCCGCAGCGCTGATTGCCATGAAAGTGCGCGGCGAGCAGCCACAGGAGATAGCCGGCGCCGCATCGGCGCTGCTGGCTGATGCCAAACCTTTCCCGCGTCCTGACTATGCGTTTGCTGATATCGTCGGCACCGGAGGCGACGGCAGTAACAGCATTAATATCTCGACCGCCAGCGCGTTTGTGGCCGCAACCTGCGGCCTTAAAGTGGCCAAACATGGTAATCGCAGCGTCTCCAGCAAATCCGGCTCCTCCGATCTGCTGGCAGCGTTTGGTATTAATCTGGACATGCCCGCGCAGCAGGCGCGCCAGGCGCTGGACGATCTTAATGTCTGTTTCCTGTTTGCGCCGCAGTACCATACCGGCTTTCGTCACGCAATGCCGGTGCGTCAGCAGCTGAAATCGCGCACGCTGTTCAACGTGCTCGGCCCGCTGATCAATCCGGCCCGACCGCCGCTGGCGGTGATTGGCGTGTACAGCCCGGAGCTGGTGCTGCCCATCGCGCAAACGCTGAAGGTGCTCGGCTATCAGCGGGCCGCTGTGGTCCACGGCGGCGGAATGGATGAGGTCGCTCTGCACAGCGCCACGCAGGTGGCTGAGCTGCGCGAAGGGGAAATTACCTGCTATCAGCTGACGCCGGATGACTTTGGTTTTGGCATGCATGACAAAGAGGCGCTGGCGGGCGGGACGCCGGAAGAAAACCGTGACATTCTGACCCGTTTACTTCAGGGTAAAGGAGAGCCCGCGCATGAGCAGGCGGTCGCCGTTAACGTGGCGATGCTGCTGAAAGTGTTTGGTCATGAAGACCTGCGCGACAACGCGGAGCGGGCCATTGCCGCGATTCGCAGCGGACAGGCTTATGAGCGCGTGGTTGCACTGGCAGCGAGAGGATGAGATGAGTATTAAAGGCACCGTATTAGAGAAAATTGTGCAGGATAAGGCGATCTGGATAGCAGAGCGTCAGCAGCAGCAGCCGCTGGAGACATTCCACCCGGAACTGCAGCCGGCAACGCGCTCTTTTTATGACGCCCTGCGCGGCACCCGCACCGTTTTTATCCTTGAGTGTAAAAAAGCGTCACCGTCAAAAGGGGTGATCCGCGAGGATTTCGATCCTGCCGCCATCGCCGCCGTCTATCGTCATCACGCGTCTGCCATTTCGGTACTGACGGATGAGAAATATTTTCAGGGTGACTTCGCTTTTCTGCCGATTGTCAGCGCGGCGGTGACCCAGCCCGTGCTGTGCAAAGATTTTATCATCGACCCCTATCAGATCTACCTGGCGCGCCACTACCAGGCGGACGCCATCCTGCTGATGCTCTCCGTACTGGATGATGAACAGTACCGGCAGCTCGCCGCAGTGGCTCACAGCCTGAACATGGGCATCCTGACCGAAGTCAGCAATGAGGCGGAGCTGGAACGGGCGATTGCCCTCGACGCTCAGGTGGTGGGCATCAACAACCGCGACCTGCGCGATCTTTCGATCGATCTTAACCGCACCCGCGAGCTGGCACCGCGCCTCAGTCACGGCGTCACGGTCATCAGTGAATCCGGTATTCATAATTATGCGCAGGTGCGTGAGCTGAGCCGCTTTGCTAACGGTTTTCTCATCGGCTCGGCGCTGATGGAAGAGGCTGACCTGGCAGCTGCGGTACGTCGCGTGCTGCTGGGTGATAATAAAGTGTGCGGCCTGACGCAGCCGGAAGCGGCGCGCGCCGCCAGTGAAGCGGGAGCCCTGTATGGCGGCCTGATTTTTGCTGAAGGCTCACCGCGCAAAATCGATACTGTCCAGGCACACCGCGTGATGGCCGCAGCGCCGCTGCGCTATGTGGGCGTGTTTCGTAATGCGCCGGTTGGTGACGTTGTCACGTTGGCGGTAGAGCTGAATCTGGCAGCAGTGCAGTTGCATGGCGCCGAAGATCGCGACTATGTTGCCACGCTGCGTCAGGCGCTGCCGCCACAGACGCAAATCTGGAAAGCGCTGAGTGTCAAAGAGAGCCTGCCGGCGCGCGACTGGCCGCACGTTGATCGCTACGTGTTTGATAATGGCCAGGGCGGCAGCGGGCAGCAGTTTGACTGGTCGCTGCTGCAGGGAAAGTCGCTGGACAACGTGCTGCTGGCTGGCGGTCTCGCCGCTGATAACTGCGTGACGGCAGCCCAGCTGGGCTGCGCTGGTCTTGATTTTAACTCCGGCGTGGAGTCCGCCCCTGGCATAAAAGATGCCGGCAAAATTGCTGCGGTATTTACCACATTACGCGCTTACTAATGTTGCTGGCCCGCCAGTGCGGGCCGTTGAGGAAAGATCAATTATGTCGACGTTATTGAATCCCTATTTTGGTGAATTTGGCGGCCAGTACGTTCCGCAAATCCTGATGCCGGCTCTGCGCCAGCTGGAAGCTGCTTTTGTTGAAGCGCAGCGCGATCCTGAGTTTCAGCAGGAGTTTACCGATCTGCTGAAAAATTACGCTGGTCGTCCGACGGCGCTGACCCTGTGCCGTAATCTGACTCAGGGGACGAAAACCCGCCTCTATCTGAAGCGCGAAGATCTGCTGCATGGCGGCGCGCATAAAACCAATCAGGTACTGGGTCAGGCGCTGCTGGCAAAGCGAATGGGGAAAAATGAGATCATTGCGGAAACCGGCGCCGGCCAGCATGGTGTCGCCTCCGCGCTCGCCTGCGCGCTGCTCGGCATGAAGTGCCGTATTTATATGGGGGCGAAAGATGTTGAGCGTCAGTCTCCCAATGTGTTCCGGATGCGGTTGATGGGCGCGGAAGTGATCCCGGTTCACAGCGGCTCAGCTACGCTGAAAGATGCCTGTAACGAGGCGCTGCGCGACTGGTCAGGCAGCTATGAGACCGCACACTATATGCTGGGAACCGCAGCAGGTCCGCACCCCTTCCCGACCATCGTGCGCGAATTCCAGCGTATGATCGGCGAAGAGACCAAAGCGCAGATCCTCGAAGCGGAAGGCCGCCTGCCCGATGCCGTGCTGGCGTGCGTAGGCGGCGGCTCCAATGCGATTGGCATGTTTGCTGATTTCATTGAAGAGAGCAGCGTGGGCCTGATTGGTATTGAACCCGCTGGCCACGGTATTGAAAGCGGCGAGCACGGCGCGCCACTGAAGCACGGCCGGGTTGGTATCTATTTTGGTATGAAAGCGCCAATGATGCAGACCGAAGAGGGCCAGATTGAAGAGTCTTATTCTATCTCCGCCGGCCTCGACTTTCCGTCAGTTGGTCCGCAGCACGCGCATCTGAACAGCATCGGGCGCGCAGAGTATGTCTCCATTACCGATGATGAAGCGCTCGACGCGTTTAAAACGCTGTGCCGCGCAGAAGGGATTATTCCGGCCCTGGAATCGTCTCATGCGCTGGCCCATGCGCTGAAAATGATGCGGGCAAATCCGGAAAAAGAGCAGCTGCTGGTGGTTAACCTTTCCGGTCGCGGCGATAAAGATATTTTCACGGTTCACGATCTGCTTAAAGCGAAAGGAGAGATTTGATGGAGCGTTATAATCAGCTGTTTTCACGCCTGTCAGCGCGTCAGGAAGGCGCGTTTGTCCCTTTTGTTACGCTGGGCGATCCCTCTCCGGAGCTCTCACTGCAGATTATCGATACGCTGGTTGAAGGCGGCGCTGATGCGCTGGAGCTGGGGATCCCTTTCTCCGATCCGCTGGCAGATGGACCCACCATTCAGAGCGCCACGCTGCGGGCTTTTGCGGCCGGCACCACGGTGGCGCAATGCTTTGAAATGCTGCAGGTAGTGCGGCAGAAATACCCCGATCTGCCCATTGGTTTACTGATGTACGCTAATCTGGTGTTCAGCCGCGGCATCGATACGTTCTATGCGCAGTGTGCCGCCGCGGGCGTCGACTCGGTACTGGTCGCTGATGTGCCAGTTGAAGAGTCAGCCCCCTTCCGCCAGGCTGCGCTGCGTCACAACATTGCGCCGATTTTTATCTGCCCGCCTAATGCCAGCGATGACCTGCTGCGTGAACTGGCTCAGCATGGCCGCGGTTACACTTATCTGCTGTCGCGCGCAGGGGTGACCGGTGCTGAAAACCGCGCCAGTCAGCCGCTTCACCATCTGATTGATAAACTGCGTGAGTTTCAGGCGCCGCCTGCCCTGCAGGGGTTCGGCATCTCCGAGCCGGAGCAGGTACGTGAAGCGATTGCTGCAGGCGCAGCGGGAGCGATCTCCGGTTCCGCCATTGTACGCATCATTGAGAAAAATCAGCGCGACCCGGCAACGCTGCTGCGTGAGCTGAAAGCCTTTGTCAGCGGCCTGAAAGCGGCCACCCGCTAATCGCTGTGGCTCCGTCACTCCGACGGGGCCACACTCTTTTTTCCGCCACCCCCATCCTTTCTGCCTGAGCGCCAGCTTTTTTCACTTTTTCTCTGCCAGCAGGTTGCCGATTATTCAGGGCCGACCCACACTTAAATGCGCCGTTGCGTTACGGTGTGAATCCATCTATGACAGGGAGATAACCAAATGAAATTGTTCAAGGTCGTTGCGGGAATTTTTATGGCTGCATTTGTGGCACTGACACTGAGCGCCTGTGCGCCAACGCCAACCAAAGAAGGCACCGGCGGTTATATTGATGACACCGTCATCACCACGAAAGTAAAAGCGCAGCTGCTGAATGATGAAGCGCTGAAATCTACAGAAATCAATGTTGAAACGTTCAAAGGTAAGGTTCAGCTGAGCGGGTTTGTCAGCTCGCCACAGATGGCTAACCGCGCCGTTTCCGTTACGCGCAGCGTGGCAGGCGTGAAGTCTGTTGTTAATAATATGCAGATCAAGTAATACCAAAAGGGCGGCCGGCAGGTCGCCCTTCTTCTGCCTCAGAAGCGATAGCCTGCACCAAAGAAAAAGACAAACGGATCGATACGCGTATTAATATTCTGCTGTACGCCCTGATGTCTGAATTTCACTTCAGTATCAATATCCATGTACCACAGCGAAGCATTCAGCATCCAGTCACGGTTAATCTGATAATCGAGCCCCACCTGACCCGCAATGCCCCAGGAGTCTTTAACGCTCAAATCGCTGAGCTGTGCATCCCTGGCGGTCTGATTCAGCTTTGCGTCAAAAAAGGTGGTGTAATTGATGCCAACGCCCGCATAAGGACGTACCGCACTGTTACTGTCGAGGAAATAGTATTGCGCCATCAGCGTGGGCGGCAGCTGACGCACCGTGGCCAGGTTACCGGTCGGACCAAGACCGACTTTATGACGAAACGGCGTGGCAGCCAGCAGCTCAATTCCGATATGGTCGGTTGCCATCCAGGTGAATGTCAGCCCCAGCTGCGTATCATTATCGACGCTGAATTCACCCATGTTCAGCACATTATCTGACCCCTCTGTCGGACGGACCGTTGCCGTACCGGCGCGCATAAAAAAGTCACCCGCCTGATGAGCCAGCGCCAGCTGTGGTATCGCCATCGCCAGGAACAGTGCGCATTTTGCCAGTTTCATCATCACTCCTTTGCCTGAATTAAAATTTTTCGCGGCACAGATGTAACGGTTTTCAGCGCAGATTTCATTAACTGGCTGGCAGAATAAATGCTTAGTTAACAATGAATTGACACAGATCAAATTTGCCAGCGCGAAAAAAGATCAAAAACAGGTTGCTGAAGTTTCATAACGTGATTACTTTGCTGATCCCGAGTGATTTTGGTTCGATGCCTCAGGAGTGGCGGGCGATCAGATGAGCGATATAACTAACCCTTGTATGACCTGTGGCGCCTGCTGCGCCTATTTTCGCGTTTCCTTTTACTGGGCTGAAGCCGATGATGCCGGTGGCGCAGTGCCAGCCGAACTCACCGAGCCGCTAAACCTGCTGATGCGCAATATGCGCGGCACCGGCGATCGCACACCGCGCTGCGTTGCTCTGCAGGGCGAGCCCGGTAGCTGCGTCTCCTGCGGTATCTATGAGCAGCGCCCCTCTCCCTGCCGTGAATTTGCGATGTCCGGGGAAAATGGCGTCGTTAACGAAGCCTGCGACCGTGCCCGCGCCCGCCATGGATTACCTGCCCTTTTTCACCCTTCTTTACCTGACATGACAGAAAGTTATGGTATTCCGGGTGCCAGCCTGACCGCTTAGCATGTACAATCGCCGGGTTAATTAACCCGGTTTTTTTCAAGGAGTGTACATGTCTATCACGGCAAGCTCGTTATACCGTGACACAGGAAATTTTTTGCGCCATCAGCTGGTCACTATAATGCTGATGGCGCTGCTGACCTCATTCATTACCGTGATTATCGGGCATGCGTTAACGCCTGATGATGAGCAGCTGTCGCTGCTGAGTCAGAGTGACAGCAGCGCATCCTCCCTGTTTGAACTGGTACAGAATATGTCTCCGGATCAGCAGCGTATACTGCTGCGCGCTTCCGCAGCAGGAACCCTGGCGGCGCTGATTGGTAATACGCTGCTGCTCGGCGGCATGCTTTGCCTGATCCCGCTGGTCTCCAGCGGTCAGCGCGTCAGTGCCCTGCGCGCTATCGGTACCGCTGCACCGCTGCTGCCTAAGCTGCTGCTGCAGACCTTTTTGATCACGCTGCTGGTGCAGCTTGGCTTTATGGTGCTGATGGTGCCTGGCATCGTGCTCGCTATCTTGCTCTCTCTGGCGCCGGTGATGCTGGTCAGTGAAAAAATGGGCGTAATCGGTGCCATGCGCGCCAGCCTGCGCCTGGCGTGGAAAAATATTCGCCTGATTGCACCCGCTATTCTGCTGTGGCTGCTGGCAAAAATTATTCTGATGTTCTTTTTCTCTTCGCTGACGGTATTGCCCGCCAATATTGCCTCCGTGGTGCTTAACGCGCTGGGCAATCTGGTTTCTGCCGTTTTGATTATTTATTTGTATCGGCTCTATATGCTGTTACGTTAAGGGTTACGGCGCTCCGCTGAGCGCTATAACCACAGGCTACTGTCCGGACTGGAAACGCTATGAAGCAGTTACTCGACTTTCTCCCCCTGGTCGTTTTCTTTGTTTTTTACAAACTCTACGACATCTACGTTGCATCGGGCGCGCTGGTGGTGGCTACCGGCCTGGCGCTGGTAGTGAGCTGGGTGCTCTATCGCAAGCTGGAAAAGATGACCCTGTTTACCTTTGTCCTGGTGGCGGTGTTCGGCACCCTAACGCTGGTGTTTCATAATGATGAATTCATCAAGTGGAAGGTCACCGTAATCTATTCGCTGTTTGCGCTCGCACTGCTCTACAGCCAGTGGTTCATGCAGCAGCCCCTGATCCAGACCATGCTGGGAAAAGAGCTGCAGCTGCCTGCCACGGTCTGGCGCCGGCTCAACATCGCCTGGGCGCTGTTCTTTCTGCTATGCGGCCTTGCCAACATCTATGTTGCGTTCTGGTTGCCACAGCCGGTATGGGTGAACTTTAAAGTGTTTGGCCTGACAGGGCTGACGCTGCTGTTTACCCTGCTGAGCGGGCTCTATATCTGGCGGCAGATGCCCCAGCAGGAATCAAAATAGTCTTTCCATCGCCCGGCCAGCCGGGCTTTTTTTCACCTGCAGAAGAACTGAGCAATGAACGAGAAGCATAAGCAGCCCACGGGCGAAATGGTTTTGCGTACGCTGGCTATGCCAGCCGACACCAATGCCAACGGCGATATTTTTGGCGGCTGGCTGATGTCGCAGATGGACATGGGCGGTGCAATTCTGGCAAAAGAGATCGCTGAAGGTCGCGTGGTCACGGTTCGGGTCGACGGCATGAGTTTTCTGAAGCCGGTCGCGGTAGGCGATGTGGTCAGCTGCCATGCGCACTGCCTGCGCACCGGAAACAGCTCAATGACTATCAACGTTGAGGTGTGGATTAAAAAGGTTTCATCTGAGCCGATAGGCCAGACCTACTGCGCCACCGAAGCGGTGTTCGTTTACGTCGCAGTAGACAACAGCGGCAAGTCGCGTCCGCTGCCGGCAGATCGCGCTAACCGCAGCCACTGAGTGATGAAAAGCAGAGCGGCTTTTTCGGCCGCTCTGCTCTGCGCCCTACTCGATCTTCGCGCCGCCGTTAATACGGAAAACAATATTCATGGTGATGCCCTGGCCCGGCTGGCCCGGCTGGTAGCGCCACTTTTTAACCTGATCCCTGACGCTGCGCTCGAACATATTGCGCGGCTGTGCCGAAAGAATAGTGACGTTGCCAACCCGGCCGTCACTGTCGACATCAAATTTCACCCGTACATTACCCTCAATACGCAGCGCGGCCGCGCGTGCCGGATAGGCTGGTTTGCTGATGCTGAGCGCTTTCGGTCCGCTCGCTTTAACCGGTGCCGGAGCAGTGGCCGCTTTTGGTGCAGTGGCGGGCCGGGGCTGAGCTGCTGCGGTCTCCTGCCTGAACGGATCGGCCCGGTCCGGTGCCGGCTGACGGGGGGCTGGCGCCGGTTTTTTTTCTGCTTTTGGTTTTGGCTTCGGCTTAGGTTTCGGCTTTGGCTCCGGTTTTGCAATAGGAACCGGCTCCGTTTTTGGCGGCTCCGGGGCGGCCTGCGGCTCGGGTTCAGGCTCAGGTTGCGGTGCCGGTGCTACCACAGCCGGCGCAGGTTCCGGCTGCACCTCAGGCGCGACCATGGTGATGGCGATAGGCTGAGACGCGGCAGGCAGCTCACGGGACTGATGCCACGAGGCATAGAGAATGCCGGCAATAACGGACCCGTGCAGTACCACGGAGAGGATCAGTGAAACAGGCGTACGGGTCGGAAAAGGCGTAGTCAATGTCGTCATAGCAGCTGTGGTCATTGAGTGAGAAGATGATTTTAAATGCAAATAGCAATCAGTTTCAATAAGCAGCGTAAAAGTGCTCCGTTTCCTCTTTTTTTTAACCCCGCTTGCGCTGGCGCCGATTGCCCTGAGGTTTCGTTTGCACTCTGCCGGGCGATCCCTTAACGTGTCTCGCAATTTCGGCCAGTCTAACGGGAGTATCCCATCGTGCTTTACCTCATCTACGCGGAAGATACCGCAGATTCACTGGAAAAACGCAACAGCGTGCGCCCTGCGCACCTTGCTCGTCTGCAGCTGCTGCAGGATGAGGGACGACTGATTGTTGCCGGCCCGCTACCGGTGGTCGACAGCAACGATCCAGGCCCCGCTGGCTTTAGCGGCTCGGCAATTGTCGCAGAGTTTGATTCGCTGGAGGCGGCGCAATCCTGGGCTCAGGACGATCCCTATATCGCCGCTGGCGTTTACGAAAAAGTTACCGTTAAGCCGTTTAAGCGGGTATTTTAATTCGTGATGTTATCACTGCTGCTGCTACTGGTGGCACTGCTGCTTACCGGTCGTGCGCTCTGGATCTGGCGCCGTCAGGGCTGGCTTCAGGCGCGCCAGCAGATTGTCATGCTGATAGTCCTGGCGGCGGCGGCGCAGATCGTCAACATTACGCTGATGCTGCGCGGCCATTAACGAACCCAGCCGCGCCGGTCTCACATATTCTGCGTAATAAACAGAATTGAACGGCGCTGCTGCTGCGCAACCTGGTGACGAATGGCATGGATGCGCTTATAGCGACGCGACTGGCCCTCCAGCCAGCGGGCACGACGGCGATGCACCTGGCGTAACATTCTCCAGCGGGCCACTTCATTTCTGCTTCGTCTCATGACACTCTCTCAGTCCGGCATATTTCGGCACGCATTATAGTGATCTGCACAGAAATGCCAATTCGAAACCTTTATCGATAAATCTCAGGGCAGATTAAGGTTTCGCTACAGCGCATCAGCACGTAAACTTTGCCTATAAATGCGCGAACAGGATGTCCACTCAATGACCACCTTTTATACCCTGATCAGTTGGTTACTGCTGTTTGGCTACTGGCTGCTGATTGCGGGTGTAACGCTGCGTATTCTGATGAAACGTCGCGCAGTGACCTCAGCTATGGCCTGGCTGCTGATCATCTATATTCTGCCGCTGGTAGGGATTATCGCCTATCTCTCGTTCGGGGAGCTGCATCTTGGCAAGCGCCGGGCCGAGCGCGCCCGCACCATGTGGCCCTCTACGGCTAAGTGGCTCACCGACCTCAGGCAGTGCCGGCATATCTTTGCCACCGAGCACAGCGACGTTGCACGCTCGCTTTTTGATCTCTGCCGGCACCGGCAGGGGATCGCTGGCGTCAAAGGCAATCAGCTGCAGCTGCTGACCAGCAGCGATGAGGTGATGCAGGCGCTAATCCGTGATATTCAGCTGGCGCGTCATAATATCGAGATGGTGTTCTATATCTGGCAGCCAGGCGGCCTGGCTGACGATGTGGCGGAGTCGCTGATGGCAGCCTCACGCCGGGGCGTGCACTGTCGTCTGATGCTCGATTCTGCCGGCAGCGTCGCCTTTTTCCGTAGCCCATGGGCAAATATGATGCGTAACGCCGGGATCGATGTGGTTGAGGCGCTGCAGGTCAGCCTGCTGCGTGTCTTCCTGCGGCGTATGGATCTGCGGCAGCACCGCAAAGTCGTGCTCATCGACAACTACATCGCCTACACCGGCAGCATGAACCTGGTCGATCCGCGTTTCTTTAAGCAGGATGCCGGTGTCGGGCAGTGGATCGATCTGATGGCGCGGATGGAGGGGCCTGTTGCCACCACAATGGGGATCGTTTACGCCTGCGACTGGGAGATTGAGACCGGTAAGCGTATTCTGCCTCCGGCACCAGACGGCAACATCATGCCGTTTGAACAGGAGAGCGGCCACACTATTCAGGTTATCGCTTCCGGGCCGGGTTTCCCCGAGGATATGATCCATCAGGCGCTGCTGACCGCGGTTTACTCCGCGCGCGAGCAGCTGATCATGACTACCCCCTATTTTGTTCCCAGCGACGATCTGCTGCACGCTATCTGCACGGCTGCGCTGCGCGGCGTAGAGGTCAGTATTATTGTCCCGCGTCACAACGATTCACTGCTGGTTGGCTGGGCCAGCCGGGCATTCTTTACGGAACTGCTGGAAGCGGGCGTAAAAATCTACCAGTTTGAAGATGGCCTGCTGCATACCAAAAGCGTGCTGGTTGACGGGCAGCTCAGCCTGGTGGGCACGGTGAACCTTGATATGCGCAGCCTGTGGCTCAATTTTGAGATCACCCTGGTGGTAGATGATGATGGTTTTGGCAGCGATCTCGCTACCGTGCAGGATGACTATATTGCCCGTTCGCGCCTGCTGGACAACGCCCGCTGGGCGAAACGTGCCTGGTGGCAGCGCATCGTTGAACGACTGTTTTACTTCTTTAGTCCATTACTGTAAAACGAGCGGAAAGATTACCGCCGCAGGATAAGCACATGACCATGGATTTAGACAACCGCCTGACCGATGATGAAACGCTGGAGCAGGCCTACGATATTTTTCTGGAGCTGGCGGGCGATAACCTCGATCCGGCTGATATTATTCTGTTTAACCTGCAGTTTGAAGAGCGTGGCGGCGCAGAGCTGTTTGACCCGTCGGAAGACTGGCAGGAACATGTTGATTTTGACTTAAATCCCGACTTTTTCTCAGAGGTTGTGATTGGTCTGGGTGAGGCCGATGGCGAACCTATCACGGATGTGTTTGCCCGCGTGCTGCTCTGCCGTGAGAAGGATCATAAGCTCTGCCATATTCTCTGGCGCGAATAAGTCAGCCATAAAAACGCCGGGCCTTTGCCGGGCGTTTTGCTATTCAGAGCCTGCTGACTGACGTCAGAGCGGATCTACCTTCAGGCAGGATACCGCATGGCGGAAACTGCCCTCCAGCAGCGGACGGGTTTTGGCACATTCCGGCCCGGCAATCGGACAGCGGGTACGAAACACGCAGCCTGAAGGCGGATTGATTGGCGAAGGCAGCTCTCCGTCCAGCAGCTGGATCTGTTTATTCTTCTCCAGGTCAGGATCGGGGATCGGCACCGCCGACATCAGCGCCCGGGTATAGGGATGCTGCGGATCGTTGTACACCGCATCATAAGTACCCAGCTCAACGGCATGGCCCAGATACATCACCAGCACGCGATCGGAGATATGTTTCACCACCGCCAGATCGTGCGCAATAAATATCAGCGACAGCCCCATCTCGCGCTGCAGTTTCTGCAGCAGATTCACCACCTGCGCCTGGATAGAGACATCCAGAGCCGAGACTGGCTCATCACAGATAATCAGCTTCGGCTCCAGGATCAGCGCGCGCGCAATACCGATACGCTGACACTGGCCGCCAGAGAACTCGTGCGGATAGCGGTTGATAAGATTCGGCAGCAGGCCGACTTTCATCATCATCGCTTTGACCTTGTCTCTGACTTCCTGACGCGGCATTTTTGGATAATAGGTGCGCAGCGGTTCAGCAATAATGTCGCCAATGGTCATACGCGGGTTCAGTGACGCCAGCGGGTCCTGAAAAATCATCTGAATATCGCTGCGGGCCTGACGCCACTCTTCCGCGCTCTGCCCCAGCAGATCGCGTCCCAGCCAGGCGACACGCCCTTCGGTCGCTTTCACCAGCCCGATGATAGCGCGCGCCAGCGTCGATTTACCGCAGCCCGATTCGCCTACCACACCCAGCGTCTCGCCCTCATACAGCCGCAGGCTGACACCATCCACCGCTTTCAGCGTCTTCGGCGGCTGCCAGAACCACTGTTTGCCATCTTTGATCTCAAAATGCACTTTAAGATCGGCTATCTCCAGCAGTACTTTTTTCTCTTCCACAACGGTGCTCATACTAACTCCTCCACCGGTTTGAAGCAGGCGCGCAGGCGTCCGTCGGCAAACGGCTCCAGCGGCGGCGAAGCGGCACATATCTCCATTGCATAAGCGCAGCGTGGCTGGAACGGACAGCCCTGCGGCAACCGCAGCAGGTTTGGCGGATTGCCGGGAATGGTCGTCAGAGACTCACCCTCTGCATCGAGTCGCGGTACCGCATTCAGCAGCCCGATAGAGTATGGATGCGCCGGCTGATAAAACACATCGCGGGCACGGCCATACTCCATGGTGCGCCCGGCATACATCACCAGTACTTTGTCGCAGATCCCGGCTACGACGCCAAGATCGTGCGTGATCATAATGATGGCGGTGTTAAATTCGCGTTTCAGCTCATTAAGCAGCGTCATGATCTGCGCCTGAACCGTTACATCCAGTGCAGTGGTGGGCTCATCGGCAATCAGCAGCTTAGGACGACACAGCAGCGCCATGGCAATCATCACGCGCTGGCGCATCCCGCCCGAAAATTCATGCGGATACATCTTCATCCGCTTCCGCGCTTCCGGCATCTTTACCGCATCCAGCATGCGTACCGACTCTTCAAAAGCCTGCGCGCTGTTCATGCCTTTGTGCAGTTGCAGAACTTCCATCAGCTGCTCCCCTACCCGCATATAGGGATTGAGCGAGGTCATGGGGTCCTGAAATATCATGGCAATCTGCTCCGCACGCAGCTTGTTCAGCTTGCCTTCGGGCAGGTTCAGGATCTCCTGCCCGTTAAAACGTGCCGATCCGTCAATGCGGCCGTTCTTTGCCAGCAGCCCCATCAGCGCAAACGCCGTCTGCGATTTGCCGGAGCCTGACTCACCTACAATGCCAAGGGTTTCCCCGGCACGCAGTGAAAAATTGAGATCGTTGACGGCGGTAACGTCGCCGTCGTGCGTGGTAAAGGTTACGCGCAGATCCTGCACATTCAGCAGCAGCTCCGGGCTTCCCGCCGGCACAGCACGCGCTGGCGTTGTGGTTTCAAAACTCATCGGGAAACTCCTTAGCGATCTTTCGGATCGAGGGCATCACGCAGACCATCGCCGATAAAGTTAAAGCAGAATAGCGTGACCACCAGAAAGCCGGCCGGGAACATCAGGAGCCACGGAGAAACCTCCATCGAGTTCGCTCCGTCACTCAGCAGCGCGCCCCAGCTACTGAGCGGCTCCTGCGTCCCCAGACCCAGGAAGCTCAGGAAAGATTCAAACAGAATCATGCTGGGCACCAGCAGCGAGGCGTAGACCACTACGACGCCCAGTACGTTAGGCACAATGTGGCGCAGCACGATACTGGCCGTGGAGACGCCCCCTACCTGAGCCGCTTCGATAAACTCTTTGCGTTTTAGTCCCAGCGTCTGACCGCGCACAATACGCGCCATATCGAGCCAGGAGACCATGCCGATGGCGACAAAGATCAGCAGAATATTGCGGCCGAAAAAGGTCACCAGCAGGATCACAAAAAACATAAACGGAAAGGAGTTAAGGATCTCCAGAATACGCATCATCACCGAGTCGATTTTGCCACCGAGATAGCCCGCCAGCGAGCCATAGAGCGTTCCCACCAGCACCGCAATCAGTGCAGAGGCGATGCCCACCATCAGTGAGATACGTCCGCCAATCGCCACCCGCACCAGCAGATCGCGCCCGGAGGAGTCCGTTCCAAACCAGTGGCCTGAAACCGTATCCGGCGGCGACGACATCATCGCCCAGTCCGTATCATCATAGTTAAACTGCGCCAGCATCGGCGCAAACACCACAAACAGGGCAATCAGCAGCAGCACCAGCAGGCTGATCAGCGCCGCACGGTTGTGAATAAAGCGGCGGCGTGCATCCTGCCACAGGCTGCGCCCCTCCACCTCGAGCTTTTCGCTGAAGGCATCCACCACGTCACTGTTTTTTTTGCTTAACATCATGAGCGTGCTCCACCCTTAATAGCGAATCTTGGGATCAATAACGGCGTAAAGCACATCAACGATCGCATTAAACAGAATAGTCAGCACGCCGACCAGAATCGTCAGGCTCATTACCAGCGAATAGTCACGGTTTAGCGCACCGTTAACAAACAGCTGGCCGATACCGGGCAGGCCATAGATCGACTCAATTACCATCGAACCGGTAATGATGCCGACAAAGGCAGGCCCCAGATAGGAGAGCACCGGCAAAAGCGCAGGCTTGAGCGCATGGCGCAGCACGATACGGCGCAGCGGCAACCCTTTTGCCCGAGCCGTACGAATGAAGTTTGAGTGCATGACCTCAATCATGGAACCGCGCGTAATACGGGCGATGCTGGCGATATAAGCCAGCGAGAGCGCCACCATCGGCAGCAGCATGTAGTTCCACTGCCCGCCGTTCCAGCCGCCGCCCGGCAGCCAGCGCAGCGTAATGGCAAAAATTAATACCAGCAGCGGCGCCACAACAAAGCTCGGGATAACAATGCCGGTCATCGCCACCCCCATGACGGCGTAGTCCCACAGGCTGTTCTGCTTCAGCGCCGCGATAACGCCAGCGGTTACGCCCAGGATCACCGCCAGGAAAAAGGCCGCCAGTCCCAGCTTCGCGGAGACCGGGAAGGCGTGCCCTACCAGATAGTTAACCGAATAGTCCTTATATTTGAACGAAGGACCAAAATCGCCGTGCGCCAGCTGCCCCAGATAACTCAGGTACTGTTTGCCAATCGGATCGTTGAGATGGTATTTGGCTTCAATATTGGCCATCACCTCAGGGGAGAGCGTGCGCTCGCCGGTAAACGGGCTGCCCGGCGCTAAACGCATCATAAAAAACGAGATGGTGATCAGAATAAAGAGCGTCGGAATCGCTTCCAGAAGCCGACGCAGAATAAATTTTAACATTGCCGTACCTGCCAGGCTGTTGCTTCACAAAATCAAAAAAGCGGTGCCGCAGCACCGCCACTGTCGATAGCCTGTGTGCTATTAGTGCTTAATGATGTATAGGTTCTTATCCAGCGTTTTATCCAGCGGATCGTTACCGGTATAGCCGCCGACATAAGGCTTAACCAGACGGGCGTTGACGTAGTAATAGACCGGCACGATGGCACTGTCTTTATCCAGAATCTGCTCTGCCTGCTGGTAGTCAGCCACGCGCGCTTTTTCATCGGCAGCTTTCACAGCATCGTGGATCACTTTGTCAAAATCAGCGCTCTTGTAGTGCGCTGTATTACTGCTGCTGTCGGACAGCATGGTGTTCAGGAAGGAGGTCGGTTCGTTATAGTCCGCGCACCAGGCCGCACGTGAAACGTCGTAGTTGCCCTGATGACGGGTATCCAGGAACGTTTTCCACTCCTGATTCTCCAGCTTGATATTAACGCCGAGGTTCTTTTTCCAGATAGAGGACGCCGCGATTGCCAGCTTTTTGTGCAGATCTGAGGTGTTATACAGCAGGTTAAACGTCAGTGGCTTATCTGCGGTATAGCCTGCTTCAGCCAGCAGTTTTTTCGCTTCTGCGTTACGCTTGTTCTGATCCCATTTAAACCAGTCCGGCGGCAGCAGTTCCATGCCATCGGTTGCCGGCGGTGTATAGCTGTAGGCGGGCAGCTGACCCTGCGCCAGTACCTTATTCACCATGATGTCGCGATCCAGACCCAGCTTCAGCGCGGTGCGCACGCGGGCATCAGTGAAAGGCGCTTTCTGGTTATTGATCTCGTAGTAGTAGGTGCAGAGATACGGTTTTACCATCAGCTCTTTGCCATTATCGCGCTGCAGCTTTTTGAACAGCTCAATCGGCATATTGTTATAGGTGATGTCGCTGCCATTTTCAGAGAAGTAGCGGTTCACATCGCTCACTTCTGAGTTGATGGGCAGGAAGGTGACTTTGTTCAGTACCGTATGTTCGTTATCCCAGTATTGCGGGTTGCGTACCAGCGTGACGCGCTCGTTGATGACGTGCGCTTCCAGTTTAAACGCGCCGTTTCCTACCCAGTTCTGCGGCTGCGTCCACTGATCGCCCGATTTTTCGATTGCAGGCTTATAGACCGGTGACATCACGGCATTGATCAGCAGCTTATAAAAGTAAGGTACCGGCTGGCTTAGCGTAACTTCCAGCGTATGATCGTCCAGCGCTTTTACGCCCAGTTCAGAGGTCGGCTTTTTACCGGCAATAATTTCATCAACGTTAGCGATATGGCCATACTGCGGATAGCTGGCATAAGGTGACGCCGTTTTCGGGTCAACCAGACGCTGCCAGCTGTAGACGAAATCCTGTGCGGTAACCGGCTCGCCATTAGACCATTTGGCATTTTTACGCAGATGGAAAGTCCAGACTTTAAAATCTTTGTTTTCCCAGCTCTCTGCAACGCCCGGAACCGGTTTGCCGCTGGCATCGCTGACGATAAGCCCTTCATAGAGATCGCGGGCAATATTATCTTCTGGTACGCCCTCAATTTTATGCGGATCGAGCGACTGAACTTCGTCACCGTTACCGCGCACCAGCTCCTGTTTGGCGGCCAGCTCAACGCCAGCCGGTACCGTTGCAGCCAGCGCAGCGTTCCCTGTCAGAGAGGCAATTGCGGCCAGAACGCCGGCCGCAATCAGACTTTTTTTTGTGATGTTGTTCATTGTTATGCTCCAGTTTTATTATTGTCGTCGGTGCGCTATCGCGCCTGACGTATCCCGTTTACCGGGCGATCTTCGTCTCGTTCGAGCAAAGATCCCTGTCCCCTTCCGGGTGACTTCAGCAAGCCGCCAGCGGGTAATGATATTTGCTGACGACTCACTCACTGTTCTTTTGATAAAGAAAGCGTTCAGCTGCCGGTTTCTGATACGCGTTGCCGGTATAACTACGCCCGCGTGCTAATAAGCAAAAATCGTACACATCTGCTGAGAGAGCGATAAAAATCCTGAGAGTGCCAGAAATTATCAGAAGCTATCCCGTTGCGCCAAAGCCAATGCAGAAAAATGTTAGCTATTTCTCTTTTATCATGTCCGGGATAACGTTGAAAGCGTTAATTATCTCCGCTAAATATCAGTTAATACATTGATAAATATGATTATTTAATCAATTCTGGCGATTATGTGCGCACTTATTTTATGCAAAACTCATTCTGCGCAAATCTATTGAGTTTTTACTTCAAAGCGGAATATTCAGCGACTACTTTACAAGAGAGGCACAGCTAATCACTTTCAGCGCGGATTTAGCAGCAGGTAAATCTGTGACAATAATCACATTAATAAGCGGATATTAAGCAGGGATGGCTGACTGAGTAGTAAAAGTGATAAAAGCGAGCCTGAAAGTAGCCCGATAACTAATTTCACCAAAAAGGTGCATCTGCACGTCGCGATGCACCCTTTTGGTTCATGAAGATGTTTTTCAGCAAAAAACAGGTCAGGTCTAATTCAGTAATCCTGGAAAGATTGCTTTTATGCCGGTGACGACAAATTCAATCCCTAACGCCATTAATAACAACCCCATAATACGGGTAATGACGTTAATTCCGGTCTGACCCAATATCCGTACCATTAACGGCGCCGCTCTGAACAGTAACCAGCAGCAAAAGGCGAAAACCGCAATCGCCAGCGTAAAACCCAGCAAATTAAGCCAGCTGTGATAGCGCGAACTCCAGACGATAGTGGAACTGATAGCCCCCGGCCCTGCCATGAGCGGCAGCGCCAGCGGGACAACACCGATGCTTTCACGAATAGCCGTTTCTGATTTTTCCTGCTTGTTTTGCTTATCCTCACCCAGCTTGCCGCTAATCATCGACATCGCAATGGTCACAACCAGTATGCCGCCTGCGATTCGGAAAGAGTCGATTGAGATACCAAACAGATGCAGGATCCCATCGCCAAGAAACAGCGAGGTCCAGAGAATAATCGCGACCGCAAGGTTGGCTGTAAGATTGGTTTTGTTGCGTTCAGCCACCGCCTGATAGCGGGTCATGCTGATAAAAACCGGAATGATGCCTACCGGATTCACCAGCGCAAACAGGCCGACAAAAAATTTTATATAGCCGGAAAGATCGAGTAGCACGGGGGTCACAACAGGCTCCTGAAAAAGTCAAAAAAACGCGCTTAATGTAGTGCATATGTCTGCTGAAAAACAGCGTATATGGCAGAAATATCTGCTATATGTCCACCACAGAGATGGCATAAAAATCTGGCTGTTTTCATATATGCCTGCAGAACAGCAGCGTCTAAAAAACGGCGCCTTTAGTCGTAAACGATCTGGCTGACCGCTCACCGCTGCAGCCTCTCTTGATCTGCATCATGATTACGTCTCTCCACCAGCGCTACGCTGGGTGCAGTAAATCATTCACGTCAGACCTTTTTACTAAACAGACGGGCCTGCCCTGTCAAACCTTAGCTGATTTCTTTCTCTGCGCTGGCCTGTTTATTAAAAAAGTTTAACTTCCTCAGGAGAGTATTATGGCCGTAACCAATGTTGCCGAACTCAATGCACTGGTTGAACGTGTAAAACGCGCGCAGCGCGAGTTTGCCAGTTTTAGCCAGGAGCAGGTTGATGCAATTTTTCGCGCCGCGGCGCTGGCGGCAGCTGACGCCCGCATTCCGCTGGCTAAGATGGCGGTAGCGGAATCGGGCATGGGTATTGTTGAAGATAAAGTGATCAAAAATCATTTCGCTTCAGAATATATCTACAACGCGTACAAAGATGAAAAAACCTGTGGCGTGCTGGCAAGCGATGATACCTTTGGCACCATTACCATTGCCGAACCCATTGGCCTCATCTGCGGTATCGTCCCTACCACCAACCCTACCTCCACGGCTATTTTCAAGGCGCTTATCAGCCTGAAAACCCGCAACGGCATTATTTTTTCTCCTCATCCGCGCGCAAAAAATGCCACCAATAAAGCAGCCGATATCGTGCTGCAGGCGGCTATTGCTGCGGGCGCTCCCAAAGATATCATCGGCTGGATCGATGCGCCTTCGGTCGAGCTTTCCAGTCAGCTCATGCATCATCCGGATATCAACCTGATTCTGGCGACCGGCGGCCCGGGCATGGTTAAAGCGGCCTATAGCTCAGGTAAACCGGCGATTGGCGTTGGCGCGGGCAATACGCCGGTGGTGATTGATGAAACGGCTGACATCAAACGCGCGGTCGCTTCCATTTTAATGTCTAAAACGTTCGATAACGGCGTGATCTGTGCCTCTGAGCAATCGGTCATTATCGTTGATGCCGTCTATGACGCGGTCCGCGAACGGTTTGCCAGCCACGGCGGCTATCTGCTGCAGGGCCATGAGCTGAGCGCGGTTCAGAATATCCTGCTGAAAAACGGCGCACTGAACGCGGCAATTGTGGGCCAGCCCGCCTGCAATATTGCTGCGCTTGCCGGCATTAGTGTCCCGCCGGGCACCAAAATTTTAATTGGCGAGGTGTCAGCCGTTGATGAATCGGAGCCTTTTGCACATGAAAAGCTCTCGCCGACGCTGGCGATGTATCGGGCAAAAGATTATGCGGACGCGGTAGCAAAAGCAGAGAAGCTGGTCGCGATGGGCGGCATTGGTCACACATCCTGTCTCTACACCGATCAGGATAACGAGGCCGGGCGGATCCACTATTTTGGCGACAAAATGAAAACGGCCCGCATCCTGATCAACACCCCGGCTTCACAGGGCGGCATTGGCGATCTTTACAACTTCAAACTTGCCCCTTCCTTGACGCTGGGCTGCGGCTCCTGGGGGGGCAACTCTATCTCTGAAAACGTGGGCCCTAAACACTTGATCAATAAGAAAACCGTGGCTAAGCGAGCAGAAAATATGTTGTGGCATAAGTTACCGAAGTCTATCTACTTCCGCCGCGGCTCTCTTCCGATTGCGCTGGAAGAGGTTGCTGCTGAGGGAGCGAAACGCGCGTTTATCGTTACCGATCGCTTTCTGTTTAATAACGGCTATGCCGAGCGCGTTACGCGGGTGCTGAAATCACAGGGTATCGAAACCGAGATATTTTTTGAAGTGGAAGCCGATCCGACCCTGAGCATTGTGCGTAAGGGTGCAGAGCAGATGCACAGTTTCCGGCCTGACGTGATTATCGCCCTGGGTGGTGGTTCACCGATGGACGCAGCGAAAATCATGTGGGTCATGTATGAGCATCCGGAAACGCATTTTGAAGAGCTGGCGCTGCGCTTTATGGATATCCGTAAACGTATCTACAAATTCCCGAAAATGGGTGTGAAAGCGCGCATGGTCGCGATCGCTACCACGTCAGGCACCGGCTCAGAAGTCACCCCGTTTGCCGTTGTCACCGATGACGCCACCGGGCAAAAATATCCGCTGGCGGACTACGCCCTAACGCCGGATATGGCGATTGTCGATGCCGACCTGGTGATGGATATGCCGCGCTCGCTCTGCGCCTTTGGCGGTCTTGATGCGGTGACGCATGCGCTGGAGGCTTACGTTTCGGTGCTTGCCAGTGAGTACTCAGATGGACAGGCACTACAGGCGCTGAAGCTGCTTAAAGAGAACCTGCCTGCCAGCTATCGCGATGGTGCGAAAAATCCGGTTGCGCGTGAACGCGTACACAACGCGGCGACTATCGCCGGCATTGCCTTTGCCAACGCTTTCCTCGGGGTGTGCCACTCTATGGCCCATAAACTTGGCTCAGAGTTTCATATCCCGCACGGGCTGGCAAACGCGCTGCTTATCGGTAACGTCATCCGCTATAACGCCAATGATAACCCGACGAAACAGACGGCGTTCAGCCAGTATGACCGGCCGCAGGCACGGCGCCGCTATGGGGAAATTGCTGACCATCTCGGCCTGACTCAGCCCGGGGATCGCACGGCGCAGAAAATCGAAAAACTGCTGGCGTGGCTGGATGAAATAAAAACGCAGCTCGGTATTCCCGCTTCTATTCGGGAAGCAGGCGTGCAGGAGGCGGATTTCCTGGCGAAAGTAGATAAGCTGGCTGAAGACGCTTTTGACGATCAGTGCACTGGCGCCAATCCGCGCTATCCATTAATCGCTGAGCTAAAACAGATTATGCTGGATACGTTCTACGGACGTGATTATTCAGAAACGGACATACCCTCTGCAGAAATCTGCGAGCTGCAGTCCGCTGCCCGTGAAAAAAAAGTAAAGAAAGCGTAGTCCGCTGAAAATAAAAAACCCGCCGCGGCGGGTTTTTTTATGGCTGGCTGATTAAACCGGTGGCGGATTAGCGCCATATATCGCCTCACGCGTACCCAGATTAATCGCCTGCTTGTAATGTTTCCGGCATACGGATATATAGCGCTCATTACCGCCAATTACGACCTGCTCACCTTCGCTGAACGGTCTGCCCTCCCCGTCAAGGCGCAGTACCATGCTCGCCTTACGGCCGCAGTGGCAAATTGTTTTAAGCTCGACCAGTTTATCGGCCCAGGCAAGAAGATACTGGCTGCCGGTGAACAGCTCACCGCGGAAGTCAGTACGCAGACCGTAGCAGAGAACCGGAATATCAAGATTGTCCGCCACGTCAGAGAGCGCATAAACCTGCTCACGCGTCAGAAACTGACTTTCGTCAACCAGCACGCAGTGTACGGGCTGGCGCGCATGTTCTTCCGCAATGGCTTCGGCCAGTTCTGTTTTATCATTATACAGACAGGCAGGCGAAGAGAGCCCGATTCGTGAGCTGACCACGCCGGCACCAAATCTATCGTCTATCTCTGCGGTATAGACCAGGGTGCGCATGCCGCGCTCCTGATAGTTATAGGAAGATTGCAGCAGCGCGGTGGATTTACCCGCATTCATCGCCGAGTAATAGAAATAGAGTTGAGCCACTTACCAGTCTCTCCGGGGATACTAAATTCAGAAGGCGGCAGTTTAACACAAATGTATTGCCGCAGAGCACCTCACAAACGACAGGTTTACCGTAGCAGAAAGCCACGCTGCTGGACGCTGAAAATCAATGCCGGCACGCTGCGGTTAAATCACTAATAGCGGTTAATTTAATCTCAGCCAAATGGAATAGCCGTCACGCAACGAGACATATCGCGGATAATTTATGCAGCACAGCGATTGATAATTAACTCTGCTGACATAACTAAAAAAATAAATAAATCTCCTCACTCAGGTTTCACTATTGCAGTTATATATTCCCGCCACTATTATGGAACAGCTTAACCACTCCTTTTTATATTCTGAGATAAGAACAATGAGCGAAGCACTTAAAATCCTTAATAATATCCGTACATTGCGTGCTCAGGCTCGCGAATGCTCTCTGGAAACCCTGGAAGAGATGCTTGAAAAACTTGACGTAGTGGTTAATGAGCGTCGTGAAGAAGAGAGTCATGCTCAGGCTGAAAATGCTGAACGCAGCCGCAAACTGGAGCAGTATCGCGAAATGCTGCTGGCTGACGGCATCGATCCTAATGAACTGCTGAACGCATTATCAGAAAACAAAACGGTGACCAAAGCGCGTCGCGCTGCCCGTCCCGCCAAGTACAGCTATGTAGATGAAAACGGTGAAAGCCGCACCTGGACCGGTCAGGGCCGCACGCCTGCCGTAATTAAAAAAGCGATTGAAGAAGATGGTAAACAGCTGGACGATTTCCTGCTGTAATCCGCGCGCTTCGTTTTAACTGTCTGCACTTTTACTGCAATATTCGTTTCGCCAGGTAAAAAAAAGGAAGCCCGCGGCTTCCTTTTTTTATGCGCTTATTTCTGATAAAAGTCGCGATACCAGTCGACAAACTGCTGTACGCCCTGCTCAACGCTGGTCTGCGGCCGGAAATTGATGGCGTCATAGAGAGGCTGCGTATCTGCGCTGGTGCCCAGTACATCGCCGGGCTGCATCGGCAGCATGTTCTTCACTGCCTCAATGCCCAAAGCTTTCTCCAGCGACTCTATATAGGTCATCAGGCGCGTTGGCTGACTGTTGCCAATGTTATATACCCGATAAGGCGCAGAGCTGCTGGCGGGGGAGCCGTGCTCCACGCTCCATGCGCTGTCAGGTTGTGGTACCACCGCCTGCAGGCGAACAATCGCCTCAGCGATATCATCGATATAGGTAAAGTCGCGCGTCATCTCACCGCGGTTATAAACGTCGATCGCCTCGCCTGCCAGCATTGCACGGGTAAATTTAAACAGCGCCATATCGGGCCGGCCCCATGGGCCATACACGGTAAAGAAACGCAGTCCGGTTGTCGGCAGCTGATAAAGGTGCGAATAAGTATGCGACATCAGTTCGTTGGCTTTTTTCGTCGCCGCATAGAGGGAAACCGGGTGATCAACGCTGTCATCGGTGGAGAACGGCATTTTGCGGTTCAGCCCATAAACTGAGCTTGAAGATGCATAAAGAAGGTGGCCAATCTTATGGTGACGGCAGCCTTCCAGAATATTCAGATGGCCGGTGAGGTTAGCATCTGCATAAGCGTGCGGGTTATCGATTGAGTAACGCACACCCGCCTGCGCGGCGAGATGGATAACGCGCTCAAACGCGTGCTGTTCAAACAGAGAGGAAATGGCCTGGCGATCGGCCAGGTCCATTTTAATAAAAGTAAATGCGGGATGCGGTGAAATCTGATCGAGGCGAGCCTGTTTCAGGCTGACATCATAATAGTCATTCAGGTTGTCGATACCAACAACCTGGTGACCGGCAGCGAGCAAACGCTGGCTTACGTGAAAACCGATAAATCCTGCTGCGCCGGTTACCAGAAAATTCATACATCCCTCATTTATTACGCAATTTGAATAGACGCTCCGCGGCCGATTGCATAATAAACGAAACCGCGTTTGCTGATACGCTCTGGATCATACAGGTTACGACCATCAAAAATCACGGGTTGTTTTAACGCATTTTTAATTACGTCAAAATCAGGCGCCCGGAAATTCTGCCATTCGGTACAGATAACCAGACCATCAGCGCCCTGCAGTGCCGCTTCTTTAGTCCCTGTGAGTTTCAGATCGTCACGGTGACCATAGATGCGCTGCGCTTCTTCCATCGCTTCCGGATCGTAAGCCTGAACCGTAGCACCCGCTTCCCATAACGCTTCCATCAGCACACGGCTGGAGGCTTCACGCATATCGTCGGTGTTGGGTTTAAACGCCAGGCCCCACAGCGCAAACGTCTTGCCGCGCAGATCGTCACCAAAATGGCGCTTGATAAAGGCAGGCAGTTTGTTTTTCTGCGCGTCATTGACCTCTTCCACCGCCTGCAGCAGGCGCGGTTTATAGCCAATAGACTCTGCTGTACGGATCAGCGCCTGCACATCTTTCGGGAAGCAGGAACCGCCGTAGCCGCAGCCCGGATAGATGAAGTGATAGCCGATACGGGGATCAGAACCGATACCCTGACGGACTTTCTCCACGTCAGCGCCCAGCAGCTCAGCGAGATTAGAGATCTCGTTCATAAAGCTGATTTTGGTCGCCAGCATGCAGTTTGCCGCATATTTTGTCAGCTCTGCACTGCGGATATCCATCAGGATCATGCGATCGTGGTTACGGTTGAACGGCTCATAGAGCTCGCGCAGCAGTTCCACCACATCATCATTGTCAGTACCGACAACGATACGCTCTGGTCGCATGCAGTCGTTAACGGCCGCACCCTCTTTGAGGAATTCCGGGTTGGAAACCACATCGAAAGAAACGCTGGCGCCACGCTGTTTCAGCGTCTCCTGCATCACATTGCGTACGCGGTCGGCTGTGCCGACTGGCACCGTTGATTTATCGATAACGACTTTGTGATCGTTCATATGTTCTGCAATCGTGCGCGCAACCGCGGTCACATATTTCAGATCGGCAGAACCATCTTCGTCAGGCGGTGTGCCAACAGCAATAAACTGCATCACCCCGTGATTAACGCCCTCTTTGGCGTCAGTACTGAATTTCAGGCGGCCCGATTCATAATTGGACATCACCAACGGCGTCAGACCCGGTTCAAAAATCGGGATAACACCCTTTTTCAGGTTTTCGACTTTGTTCGCGTCGACATCAATGCAGAGAACGTCATGTCCGACTTCGGCCAACACCGCAGCCTGAACCAGACCGACATAGCCGATACCAAATACAGTGACTTTCATTAAATTATCCTGTGCTTAATGAATTACTTTTTATTGCCTACCGCGTTGTCCAGCCACTGTGCAAAATCTTTGCCCAGCACCGGGTGACGTACGCCGTACTCAACAAAAGCCTGCATGTAACCCAGCTTGTTACCACAGTCGTGGCTGACGCCAGTCAGGTGATAAGCTTCTACAGTCTCTTTTTCCATCAGCATAGCGATAGAGTCGGTCAGCTGAACTTCGCCGCCTGCACCCGGAGGGGTTTTAGCCAGCAGAGGCCAGATATCAGCAGAAAGAACATAACGACCTACTACCGCGAGGTTTGAAGGCGCTTCATTCGCTTTTGGCTTCTCAACAACGCCCACCATCGGTGCACTCTGGCCCGCGCTCAGCTCGGCGCCTTTGCAGTCAACCACACCGTATGCGGTTACGTCTGCTACTGGCTCAACCATGATCTGGCTGTGACCGGTTTCTTCAAAACGCGCCAGCATCTCTGCCAGGTTGTCTTTGGTCGGGTTTGACTCATATTCGTCGATGATAACGTCTGGCAGAATGACTGCTACCGGCTCATCGCCTACCAGCGGATGTGCACACATGACTGCATGGCCCAGACCTTTAGCGATACCCTGACGCACCTGCATAATGGTGACGTGTGGCGGACAGATAGACTGGATTTCATCCAGCAGCTGACGCTTAACACGCTTCTCCAGCATGGCTTCCAGTTCGAAGCTGGTATCAAAGTGGTTTTCGATTGAGTTTTTAGAAGAGTGCGTAACCAGCACAATTTCGTTAATGCCCGCAGCAATACACTCATTTACGACATACTGGATCAACGGCTTATCGACCAGCGGTAACATCTCTTTTGGAATAGCTTTGGTCGCTGGCAGCATACGCGTACCTAAACCTGCAACCGGGATTACCGCTTTTTTTACTTTTGACTTATAGGCAGACATCAAATACCTCTCTTAATAGGCCGCTCAAGTTAATACTTGATATGTCGGTTTAAAAAACGAAATGAGTATATCAGTTAGTATCAGGCGGAATTATCCTGGATAAAGTTAATCCATGGAATTTAAGACTTTTACCCAAGTGTAAAGGATAGGTCTGGCGCTGTCGCTTAACTGATTTAACCCGCTGTTTAACTGCTTATTCTTCACCCGATAACATCAGACGTAGCCTGCCGCCGGCACCCCAGACGTGGCACTGCCAGGCACCGGTATGCTGAGAAATCTGATTAAGATGGGTCCCCCCCATCGTACCCAGCGGTACACCGCTGTTTAACTGCAGCTGCTGCGTTTCCAGGTGCAGCGTGGCATTAAGCCCTGCTGAAACCAGAATTAATTTACGCAGTTCGCGATGATAATATCCCACCAGAAGCGGGAACTGCCCGGTAAGGTTTGCCTGGCGCAGCAGCATATTCACCTGACGCAGCAGGCCGTTGAGTTCCGGCAGCCGATGATGCTGTCCGGACAGCTGCTCCTGCAGTAAACCGTTGAATAGCGCCCGCAGCAGCAGCGCGGCCAGCACGCCGTTGTCGCCCGCCCGGGTAACATCGAGACAGTAAAAGGCGAGATCTTTATCGGAGAGCGCAGCGATATCCAGAACCAGCCCTGGCTGTTCCGCCATGGTGAGCTGTCGGTAGTTGATGCGGCAGTGCGCAATGGTTTGCTGCACCGGCGGCTGCAGCTGCTTCAGCAGTTTTGCCGCGGCGATCGGATCGCGGGCCAGCGCATCCCAGTCCTGAAACAGCTGCTCATCCTCCTCCACTTTCGAGGTGAACATCGAGGGATAAAGACACTCAAAAACAGCCTCGCGGAAGCGTTCGATATTTTTCAGGGGTTTCAGTAATACATCCTGCACGCCAAGCCGCAGCGCATGCGCGATATCAGCCATATTCTGGGTAGCAGATATGACCAGTACAGGCACCGTATTCCCCTGACTGCGCAGATGCTCAACAAACGCAATACCGCCCATCCGGGGCATTTCCAGATCGCAAATCACCAGATCGGCGCTGTGCGACGACAGAATGTCGAGGCCTTCCAGCCCATCGCCGGCCTGCAGGGCTGTTGCCCCCAGACTGGTCAGTACATTTTCCAGCAATGAACGGAAAACGACCTCATCTTCGACAATGAGTATCTTTTTGCCGAGTAGTGGTTTTTCCATTCTCTCCCCCTGCGTACCAGATATTGCAATAGTGGTTCATAAAATGCAGTTGCGCCTTTAATTATTGTCATCAGCGACAACCCCCCTGAATGAACAACTGACTATCTGCTACGGACCAGTGGTAATAGTTCATCCATTTTTTTCTCTACGGCCGCCTTACCGGCAGCCATCGCCTCTTCAGCACGATGAAAATCCAGCGTTGAAATCTGCGGACAAAACGGCTGAATCAGCACATCCGGCGGATCGCCCGCCATACGGTTACGTTTCAGGCGGTTTTCCAGCACCTGAATTGAGGTCGACATGATCTCCATTGCGCCAGGTGACTGCGCCGCGCGCTGGCGGGAAAATCCCATCAGACGCTGACGTAATTTTTTACCCCACGAGAGCGCCTCTGCCGCGTCATCGCCGTTTTCCGGCGTTACCGACAGCAGATCCTGCTGCATCAGATGCGCATCATGCTGAAGATCGACCGCAATAACAATGTCGGCGCCAAGTGCGCGCGTCAGGGAGATGGGCACCGGGTTTACCACCGCGCCATCCACCAGCCAGTATCCATTGTAGCCAACAGGTGGTAATAAGCCTGGCATACTACAGGAAGCGCGCACGGCCTGATGCAGATCGCCTTCAGTCAGCCAGAGCTCACGGCCGGTACTCAGGTTGGTGGCAACCACGCCAAACGGTTTCAGGCCGCCGTCAATCTGGTCATGCGGGATCAGCTGGCGAATATGACTGAAAACGCGATCGCCGCGTAACAGTCCCCCGCGCTGCCAGGAGAGATCCATCAGGCGTATAACATCCCAGTAGCGAAACGCGCTGACCCACTTCTCCATCTTTGCCAGGTGACCATTGGTGTAGGCGGCACCAACCAGCGCGCCGACTGAGCAGCCCGCTACCACATCAATTTCAATACCGGCACGCTCCAGCGCATTGATGACGCCGATATGCGCCCAGCCCTTCGCGGCGCCCGATCCCAGAGCCAGTCCAATCTTGACCTTTCTCATCTTACCTCGTGATGCTGCTGGTACGTAGCATCATGCCACGCAGTCGGCTACCATAGCGCACGCCTATGATAACGTTAACCACTCTCAGGAGATGATGTGTCCGAAAAGTGCCCCTGCTGCAGCGGGAAGCAGTATAGCGTATGTTGTCAGCCCTTTTTAAACGGCGAGGCCATCCCGCTAAGTGCTGAACAGCTGATGCGATCTCGCTATACGGCCTACGCCACGGGTAATGCAGTTTATCTGACAGAAACCTGGCACGCCAGCCAGCGCAGCGTCGATCTGACGGCGCGTTTATCTGAAAGTTTTGCCGGTACAACGTGGCTCGGACTAAATGTAACCTGTTGTAATCATGGCATCCATGAGAACGAAGCCTTTGTGACCTTTTTTGCGCGCTACCGCGAAAAAGAGCGCGAGTCAGCGATCGCTGAACGTTCACGCTTTCTTCGGGAGGAGGGTCGCTGGTACTATGTGGATGGAACAGCGCCAGCAATCGGGCGTAACGATCGCTGCCCCTGCGGCTCTGGCAAAAAATACAAAAAATGTTGTGGCTGATATCCGCTTCGCCGCAATGGTAATACCCTTATCGCTTTGACAGGACCTTGACTGAGATGCAAGCGCAAACACTGCAACGAAAAGTTTTACGGACCATTTGCCCTGATGCTAAAGGTCTGATCGCCAAGATCACCAACATTTGCTACAAGCATGAACTCAACATTGTGCAAAACAATGAGTTTGTCGATCACCGCACCGGCCGCTTTTTTATGCGCACCGAGCTGGAAGGCATTTTTAACGACAATACGCTGCTGGCCGATCTGGATAGCGCTCTGCCGACCGGTTCGGTGCGTGAGTTGCACACTGCCGGTCGCCGCCGCGTCGTTATTCTGGTCACAAAAGAGGCGCACTGCCTGGGTGACCTGCTGATGAAAAGCGCGTTTGGCGGTCTGGATATGGAGATCGCTGCGGTGATCGGCAATCACGATACGCTGCGCTCGCTGGTAGAACGTTTTGATATTCCTTTTGTGCTGGTCAGCCATGAAGGCAAAACGCGCGAAGAGCATGACAACCGCATGGCGGAAGAGATCGATCGCTATCAGCCTGATTACGTGGTGCTGGCAAAATATATGCGCGTGCTGACGCCTGCTTTTGTGCAGCGCTACCCTAACCAGATCATCAATATTCACCACTCGTTCCTGCCAGCTTTTATCGGCGCGCGTCCTTATCATCAGGCGTATGAACGCGGCGTTAAAATCATTGGCGCAACGGCGCATTACGTCAATGACAACCTGGACGAAGGTCCAATCATTATGCAGGATGTCATTAACGTGGATCACAGCTATACCGCTGAAGAGATGATGCGCGCCGGACGCGATGTGGAAAAAAACGTGCTGAGTCGCGCGCTCTATAAAGTGCTCGGCCAGCGCGTGTTTGTTTATGGCAACCGCACGATTATTCTTTAAGCGCGGCGTTTTGGCGCCAGGGCGCTGAATTGTCTAACTCTTCAGCGCTACGCGTAAAAAACGGGCAAACAGGTTTTATTTTTACATCCGGTGCTTTACAGGCGGAACGCATTTGATATGATGCGCCCCGCCTTCAGGCACAAAGATTCAGGCAAGTGGCGGGATTCCCGAGCGGCCAAAGGGAGCAGACTGTAAATCTGCCGTCATCGACTTCGAAGGTTCGAATCCTTCTCCCGCCACCATCTGAATCACTCTGCAGTGCCTGAATCTGAGCTTTATATCCCAGGCGGGATTCCCGAGCGGCCAAAGGGAGCAGACTGTAAATCTGCCGTCATCGACTTCGAAGGTTCGAATCCTTCTCCCGCCACCATCTCCTGTTCCGTTCGCTACATCCTGAAAAAACTCAGTTTGCTCTTCCCCTCTGATACTGTGCTGCCTGCTCCGCTTCGGGCATGACTTTTTGCCAAAAAGCCGTTACCATCGCGCCGCATACAGGTTATTAAAATGGCAGCGATATGAAATTTGTTTCATTCAACATCAACGGGTTGCGCGCCCGCCCTCATCAGCTGGCCGCGCTGGTGGAACAGCATCAGCCTGAGGTTATCGGCCTGCAGGAAACCAAGGTTCACGATGAGATGTTCCCACTGGAAGAGGTCAGCCAGCTCGGCTACCACGTCTTCTATCATGGGCAAAAAGGTCACTACGGCGTCGCGCTACTTACCAAAAACGCACCGGTACGGGTCATGCGCGGTTTTCCGGGCGATGACGCTGACGCCCAGCGACGCCTGATTATGGCGGAGATACCGAGCCCGGCAGGTAACATCACCGTTATCAACGGCTATTTCCCGCAGGGTGAAAGCCGCGACCACCCGCTTAAATTCCCGGCTAAAGAGAAATTCTACCGCGATCTGCAGAGCTATCTGATGGAGCACGCTGCCGCTGACAAGCCGGTGCTGATCATGGGCGACATGAATATCAGCGCCACTGACCTGGATATCGGGATTGGTGAGGAGAGCCGCAAGCGCTGGCTGCGTACCGGAAAATGCTCGTTTCTGCCGGAAGAGCGTGAGTGGATGGATCGGCTGCTGCAGTGGGGTCTTACCGATACCTGGCGCGCCAGAAACCCGACGAAAAACGATCGCTTTTCCTGGTTCGACTACCGCTCGCGCGGATTTGATGACAACCGCGGACTGCGCATCGATCTGCTGCTGGCCAGTCAGCCGCTGGCCGCGCGCTGCGTCGATGCCGGTATCGATTACGCCATTCGCGGCATGGAAAAACCTTCTGACCATGCTCCCGTCTGGGCGACGTTCGATCTGTAAACGTCAGGCGTGGCGCCGGCGCGCCACGCTTAACTATTTAATGATTTTCCACAGCAGCGGATTGGTCCCCAGCACCTTTTCATCCCGCGAGCACTGCAGCAGTACCCCTTCGGCCTTAACCACTGCGCCTTCTGAATAGCTGCGGTTTTCATAAATGCAGCACTGAAGGCAGCTGTTTTGCTGACGATTCTGGCCCTGCGTCCAGACTTCCGCCGGCATATCCACCACCACATCCGTATTACCCGTCCGCCCCGGCTCCGGCATCCGGTTTGCCAGCGCTGTAGTGCTGCAGATCAGCAGCGCCAGCGCCACCCCTGTTGTATACCCGCTCATTGCGTCTCCTTTGGCTTTCGCCGCTGTTTTTTGGCTTTCGCGCGCGCTGGCGAAGCGGCCGCCAGCCCTTTGAACGCCTGCAAAGAAGGCCGCTGCCGCGCCTCGCCAATCAGCGTGGTCAGCGTTGACACCAGCGGCTGCATAAACTCATCATAGCGGCAGCTTTTTTCGCTGATGCGCGTCAGGGTTGACTCCCACTGCGCCGTCATATCCGGCCGCGCCGCCATTTCCGGCAGCGCATGGATCAGGGCTCTGCCCGCCTCCGTTGAGTGGATATAGCGCCCTTTTTTAACCAGGAAGGTGCGGCGAAACAGCAGTTCAATAATGCCGGCCCGCGTCGCCTCCGTTCCTAAACCATCGGTCGCACGCAGCACTTTCTTTAATTCTTTATCCTGCACAAAGCGCGCAATGCCGGTCATGGCGGATAACAGCGTGGCATCAGTAAACGGCCGCGGCGGCTGGGTCTGCTTCTCCAGCAGTTCACCGCGCTCGCACAGCAGGGTATCGCCTTTAGCGACGACCGGCAGCGGCGTGCCGTCATTCTCTTCGTCACGCTCTTTATTCCCGAGCAGCGCGCGCCACCCCGCTTCCGCCAGAAACCGCGCTTTTGCAACAAACCGGCCACCACCGATCTCCAGATCGATAACGCATTTGCGGAACTGCGCATCCGGGCAGAACTGCATCAGATATTGCCGGGCAATCAGCGCATAGATCCGGGCCTCATTGTCGCTGAGTGCGACTTTGCCGGTACGCGCGGTGGGAATGATAGCGTGATGCGCATCGACCTTTTTATCGTCCCAGCAGCGGTTTTTCTGTTCCGTATTGAAGTCAGCAGGTGGCGTGAGATCGGGCTGATGCACAGCGATCGCTTTCAGCACGGCATGACGACCGGCGTAGTGCTCATCAGGGAGATAGCGGCTATCCGAACGCGGATAAGTAATAAGCTTATGCGTCTCATAGAGGCGCTGACAGCAGTCCAGCACGCTCTGCGCGCTCAGCCCGTAACGCTTTGCGGCTTCAATCTGCAGGCTGGAGAGCGAAAACGGCAGCGGTGCGGTTTCCGATTCACGCCTGTCGTTATAGCCGGTCACCTGCGCGGGCTGTCCCTGAATACGCGCCAGCACATGCTCTGCCAGCGGCCGGTGCAGGACGCGCCCCTCTTCATCCTGCCAGGGTTCGCAGGCGTCGCTTGGCACCCAGCTGGCAACGAAGCGCTCCTCTTTTGGCGTGACGACATGCGCTTTTACTTCAAAATAGTCTTTGGGCACAAAGTGCTCGATCTCTTCATCACGTCGCACGACCAGTCCGAGCACCGGCGTCTGCACGCGCCCCACCGACAGAACGCCATCATAGCCGGCGTTACGCCCCAGCAGGGTCCAGGCGCGCGTCATATTGATGCCATACAGCCAGTCAGCGCGTGAACGCGCCAGCGCTGAGACGCAAAGCGGGATGAATTCGCGGTTTTCGCGCAGCCGGCTCACCGCACGCTCAACGGCCGCCGGATTAAGATCGTTGATCAGGCAGCGCTGCACCCGCTGGCGCTTACCGGCCGGCAGCTGCAGATAGTCCAGCACCTCATCCACCAGCAGCTGACCTTCGCGATCCGGATCGCCGGCGTGCACGATTTCGCTGGCCTGCTGCAGTAAGCCTTCTATGGCTTTCAACTGTTTCGCTACCGAGGGGCGCGGCTGCAGACGCCACTTTTCAGGAATAATAGGCAGATCGGCCAGGTTCCAGCGGGCATAGCGGCTGTCGTAGCTATCAGGCTGCGCCTGCTCCAACAAATGCCCGACGCACCAGGTCACCACCTGATCGTTGCCGCAGGCGATATAGCCCTCTCCGCGGCGATGCGGCTTTGGCAAAACATCTGCGATGGCGCGCGCCAGGCTCGGTTTTTCAGCAATAAATAGACGCATGGAAGGCGCAAATCCTTTCTTTTAGCTTTAACGAAAACAGTGAAGCGATGGTAGCCTGGCGGCCTGCTGGAGGTAAGCTTTCTCTGCACGGATGCGGCGCTTTTGCGCACGACGCCTGCAATTCTGCCAGATTGCAGGCGAGAGAATCAAAACCAGGAGACAAACTCTGTGGTATCCGGTGCGACAACTGTGGTGCTGGCTTTAAGCTGCGGCGTGCCGAGATAGAGAAAGCCCACAATGGCATCTTTTTCTTTGCAGTTGAACGCCGCCCGCACGTGAGGATGGTCGGTCCAGGGGCCACTGCGCCAGATGCCGTTATACCCCTGAGCCAGCGCGGCCATCTGCATCGCCATAACGGCACAGCCCGCAGAGACAACCTGCTCCCACTGCGGCACTTTTTCAGAGGGCTTGTAGTCTGCAATTACCGTTATCACCATGGGCGCACGAAACGGCGCCGCCGCCGCTTTCGCGATGGCTTTTTCATCCAGCGCGCTCTCGCGGGCGGCCTGCTCCAGCACGCGGCTTAGCCGGTCCCGTCCCTCATTCTCCGCAATAACGAAACGCCACGGGCGCAGCGTACCGTGGTCGGGTGCCCGCATACCGGCATGCAGAATATTTTGCAGCACCTCACCTGCCGGAGCGGGTTCAGTCAGTCGCGAAGCTGAGCGGCGATTGGTTAATAACTCCAGTGCATCCATAAGGGTTCTCCTGTGCCTTTTGATGATGTGCTAATCCTGGCACAGCGCGATCTTTTGTAACAGTCTGGTGCGAATTCCTGCTGACTTTTCAGCCGCTGCTCTTTAGGATGATGCCGATATCGGGGTCCGCACGCCTGCTGCCGGCTCTGGCTACGTGAATATGGAGAGTTTATGCGCACATTGTGGCGAATGATTACCGGTCTGTTCCGCTGGAGCTGGCGGGTTCTGAATTTTATCCGGGAATTTATCCTTAACCTGTTTCTGATTGTCCTGATCCTGGCCGGTGTCGGCATCTGGCTGCAGCTGTCGAGCGCCGGCAACAGTGAACCGGTCCAGCAGGGAGCATTAAAAGTCGATCTTAGCGGTATGCTGGTGGATAAACCTTCAGTGAGTAACCGTCTGAGCCGCATCAGCCGTCAGCTGCTGGGCGCGAACAGCGATCGCCTGCAGGAAAACTCCTTGTTTGATGTGGTTGATGCGATTCGTCAGGCTAAAACTGACAGCAATATCATCGGTATCGTGCTGGATCTGCGCGATTTTGCCGGTGGCGATCAGCCCTCTCTGCAGTATGTCGGTAAAGCGCTGCGGGAGTTTCGCGACAGCGGTAAACCGGTTTATGCGCTGGGTGACAGCTACAGTCAGGCGCAGTATTACCTGGCCAGCTTCGCGAATAAAATCTGGCTCTCCCCTCAGGGTACGGTTGACCTGCACGGCTTTGCGACCAACGGCCTCTATTACAAAACGCTGCTGGAAAAGCTGAAGGTCTCTTCCCACGTTTTCCGCGTAGGCACCTATAAGTCAGCCGTTGAACCGTTCCTGCGCGACAATATGTCACCGGATGCACGCGATGCGGACAGCCGCTGGATCACTCAGCTATGGCAAAATTATCTCAATACGGTGTCGGCCAACCGTCAGATTACGCCAGAGCAGCTCTTTCCCGGTGCGGCAGGCGTGATCAGCGGACTGGAGGCGGTACAGGGTGACACCGCTAAATATGCGCTGAATAACAAACTGGTGGATACGCTGAGCTCACGCGCGGCGGCTGACCAGGCGCTGGCGAAAACCTTTGGCTGGGACAAAGCAAATAATGACTACCGCTATGTCAGCATTTATGACTACCGTCTGAAACAGCCAGCGCAGCAAAAAGGCAACATCGCGGTGATCCTCGCCAGCGGTGCGATCATGGATGGAGAAGAGAGCGCAGGCAATGTCGGCGGTGATACGACGGCCGCACAGATCCGTGAAGCACGCCTCGATCCCGCCATTAAAGCTATCGTGCTGCGGGTAAACAGCCCGGGCGGCAGCGTCACCGCATCGGAAGCGATTCGTGAAGAGCTGGCCGCCGCGCATGAAGCCGGTAAGCCGGTGGTGGTCTCCATGGGAGGCATGGCCGCATCGGGAGGTTACTGGATTTCAACGCCGGCAGATTACATCATCGCCGCGCCTTCTACGCTGACCGGTTCAATTGGCATTTTTGGCGTGATTAATACGGTCGAAAACAGCCTGGACGCAATCGGTGTACATACGGATGGCGTAGCCACCTCACCGCTCGCTGATGTGGCTACCACCAAAACGCTGCCTGCAGAGGTACAGCAGCTGATGCAGCTGACGATTGAGAATGGCTATCGCAATTTCATCGGTCTGGTTGCTGCGTCGCGCCATAAGACGCCTGAGCAGATTGATGCGATTGCACAGGGCCATGTCTGGACCGGCAGCGATGCCAAAGGTAATGGTCTGGTTGACGCGCTGGGTGATTTTGATGACGCCGTGGCGAAAGCTGCCTCGCTGGCCAGCGTGAAACAGCCTGCGCTGAACTGGTATCAGGATGAACCCGGTATGCTTGATCTGCTGCTTAATCAGATGAGCGCCTCGGCGCAGGCGGTACTGCCCGACGCGCTGAAAATCTGGCTGCCCGCACCGGTGCAGGATGTTGTCAGCGCCATGCAGTCGCAGCCGGGCCTGCTCGGTAAGCTTAACGATCCGCAAAATCGTTACGCCTTTTGTCTGAATTGCGGCAGCGTTCGCTAATTTTACAGCCCGGCCGCTGGTCGGGCTGCTTTTCCCTGTCAATCCCCTTATACTGCGCGTTTTACGGCAAGTCTGAGTACACTCATGCAAAAGAAAAATATCTATGTAGCCTACACGGGCGGTACTATCGGGATGCAGCGCTCTGCGCAGGGCTATGTACCGGTATCAGGCCACCTTCAGCAGCAGCTGGCCAATATGCCTGAGTTTCACCGGCCGGAGATGCCGGATTTTACGATTCATGAATACGCCCCGCTTATCGACTCCTCTGATATGACGCCGCAGGACTGGCAGGCAATCGCAGATGATATCCGCCAGAATTATGACGCCTATGACGGTTTTGTTATTCTGCATGGAACCGATACCATGGCTTTCACCGCATCGGCTCTCTCCTTCATGCTGGAAAATCTGGCAAAACCGGTCATCGTCACCGGATCGCAGATCCCGCTGGCGGAACTGCGCTCTGACGGTCAGCAAAATCTGCTGAACTCCCTCTACGTGGCGGCTAACTATCCGATCAATGAAGTGGCACTGTTTTTCAATAACACCCTGTTCCGCGGCAACCGTACCACCAAAGCGCACGCCGACGGCTTTAACGCCTTCGCCTCGCCAAATCTGTCGCCGCTGCTGGAAGCGGGTATCCATATCCGCCGTCTGAACACCTCTCCCGCGCCACAGCAGACGGGCGAGCTGGTGGTTCATCCCATTACCCCGCAGCCTATTGGCGTGGTCACCATTTATCCGGGCATCTCTGCAGACGTGGTGCGCAACTTCCTGCGCCAGCCGGTTAAGGCGCTGATTCTGCGCTCTTATGGCGTGGGCAATGCGCCGCAAAATGCGGAGTTCCTGCATGAGCTGCAGCAGGCGAGCGAACGCGGGATTATCGTGGTTAACCTGACGCAGTGCATGTCCGGCAAAGTGAATATGGGCGGCTATGCCACTGGCAATGCGCTGGAGCATGCTGGCGTGATCAGCGGTTTTGACCTCACCGTTGAGGCCACGTTAACAAAACTGCACTATTTATTGAGTCAGGACCTTAGCCCCGATGAAATTCGTGCCAGAATGCAGCAGAACTTACGTGGCGAACTGACTGAAGATTGAACGGAGCAAAATGATATGAAGCGGGCATTGGTAATTATCGATATCCAGAATGACTTTTGCCCCGGCGGTCCGATGGCCGTGCGCGAAGGTGATCAGACTGTGGCGGTAGCGAATCGCTATGCGCGTGAGTTTCGCCAGCGCGGCGAATGTGTTGTGGCCCTGCAGGACTGGCATCCGGCAAATCATGGCAGCTTTGCCTCAGTGTCCGGTGAGCCTGTCTACACGCTGGGTGAGCTTAACGGGCTGGCGCAAATCTGGTGGCCGGACCACGGTATCGAAAACAGCCCGGGCGCAGATTTTCATCCCGACCTCGATCGCTCCCTGATTGACGCCGTATTTCACAAAGGTGGAGACGTTGATGTCGACAGTTACAGCGCCTTTTTCGATAACGGACACCGGCGCAAAACTGAACTGGATAACTGGTTGCGCGAACGCGATATCACGCATCTGGTTATGCTGGGGATTGCGACTGACTACTGTGTGAAATATAGCGTGCTGGATGCGCTGGAGCTCGGGTATCACGTTCAGGTCGTTAAAGAGGGCTGCCGCGGCGTGAATCTCAATCCGGAAGACAGTGACATTGCGCTGGCGCAAATGCAGGCGCAGGGTGCGGAAATAATCTGAAAAACAGGCTGGGTATTCCAGCCTGTTTTCTTAGTGCAGATTGATGCGCGTGACATCCGGCTCGATGCCAAACTCTTCTTTCAGCTGCTTTTTAGATTTCGTCACAATATCTCCCCCTTTGGCAATGCTCATATGCTGAGGTGAGTCGTTATGACGCGCCTGCCACAGCATGACCAGCTGCAGACAGTGCTCGCGCTGCTCCTGCGTTAATGCAACACCATCAGGCCATTTACCCGTCTCAACGGCGGTTGCCAGACGTGCATAGATCTCAGGCGTCATCGCATCCAGCATCGCATTCAGTTCCTGATTCATTCTATCCCTCCTGCTGTTTGCCCTGTTCGTCAGTAAAGCTCAGCGAGGCGGAGTTAACGCAATAGCGCTCACCGGTAGGCTGCGGGCCATCCGGAAAAACATGCCCCAGATGCGCGTCACAGCTGCCGCAGCGGATCTCAACCCGGTGCATGCCGTGCGAGTCGTCTTCAAGGTAGCGTATCGCCTCATCGCTGACCGGCTGGTAGAAACTGGGCCAGCCACAGCCTGAATCATATTTGCTTTCTGACAGAAACAGCGGTGCCTGACAGACCAGACAGTGATAAATGCCATCCTGCTTGTTGTGCAACAGCGCGCCGGTAAAGGGTGGTTCGGTACCCCGATGCTGCGTGACGTAGCGCTGCATTTCCGACAGCTGGCCGATTTTTGCTTCAGATGCGGTATCTTTTGCCATTTTTGCTTCCAGAGTATCTTTCTGTAGAAATCAGCTACTATTCTAACAAACGGACAACATTGCCCGACGTTTTTTTTGTGCGAACTTTTCTGCCCTGGTCGCTGCAGCGTGGTTTTGTGATGACGATCACTCTTTGTGACAAACTTCCCTTTTCACACGCTAATCAGCGTAAGATAGACGCGCTGTAAAATCGGCGCGCAAGCGGTTGCAATACAGATTATTCCTGGCGTTGGAATTGACCTGTCGCAACAATTGACACGATTCCGCTTGACGCCTGGTAAGGTTTTTGTAATTTTACAGCCAACCTTTTATTCACTAACAAATAGCTGGTGGAATATATGACTATCAAAGTAGGTATCAACGGTTTTGGCCGTATCGGTCGCATCGTTTTCCGTGCTGCTCAGCAGCGTTCAGACATCGAAATCGTCGCGATCAACGATCTGCTCGACGCCGATTACATGGCTTACATGCTGAAGTACGATTCTACCCATGGTCGTTTTGACGGCACCGTAGAAGTACAGGATGGCGCGCTGATTGTTAACGGCAAAAAAATCCGTGTTACCGCTGAGAGAGACCCGGCTAACCTCAAGTGGGACGAAGCAGGCGTTGACGTTGTTGCTGAAGCAACCGGGATCTTCCTGACTGACGAAACCGCACGTAAGCATATCTCTGCCGGTGCAAAGAAAGTGGTTCTGACCGGTCCATCTAAAGATGACACCCCGATGTTTGTACGCGGTGCCAACTTTGATAAATATGCTGGCCAGGATATCGTGTCTAACGCATCCTGCACCACCAACTGCCTGGCACCGCTGGCAAAAGTCATCAACGATAAATTCGGTATCGTTGAAGGCCTGATGACCACCGTTCACGCCACCACTGCTACCCAGAAAACCGTTGATGGTCCGTCACATAAAGACTGGCGCGGCGGCCGCGGTGCAGCACAGAACATCATCCCATCGTCTACTGGCGCAGCAAAAGCGGTTGGTAAAGTACTGCCAGAGCTGAACGGTAAACTGACCGGTATGGCTTTCCGCGTTCCTACGCCTAACGTCTCTGTGGTTGACCTGACCGTTCGTCTGGAAAAAGCAGCGACCTACAAAGAGATCTGTGAAGCTATCAAAGCGGCTTCAGAAGGCGAAATGAAAGATGTACTGGGCTATGTTGAAGATGACGTGGTTTCTACTGACTTCAACGGCGAAGTACTGACTTCAGTATTCGATGCCAAAGCAGGTATCGCGCTGAATGATAACTTTGTGAAACTGGTTTCCTGGTACGATAACGAAACCGGTTATTCCAACAAGGTTCTCGACCTGATTGCTCTGGTTGCTGCTAAATAAGCGACCAGGCTATATCAATAAGGGTGACTTCGGTCGCCCTTTTTTTTTCGACCAGATAAACAGAGGCTGAACGATGCCAAATACGCTTTTTACACTGCCTGTGACAGAGCAGATAACCCCTTACCTGTCGCTGCGTCAGCAGGATGACCTGCCGGTCGTGATTATCAGTCATCCGAAAGTTCGTGCGGCTATCGCGCTTCAGGGCGCGCATCTGCTCGCCTGGCAGCCCAGCGGTCAGCAGCCTGTTCTCTGGCTGAGTGATAAAAGTGCGTTTAAAGCAGGTAAAGCGATTCGCGGCGGCGTGCCGATCTGCTGGCCGTGGTTTGGCCCTGCCGGTGAACCGGCTCACGGATTTGCCCGCACCCAGCCATGGACGCTGACAGCACACGATGAAAATGACGATGCCGTCATGCTGACCTTTACGCTGGAAAGTAACAGCCAGACGAAAAAGCTCTGGCCTCACGACTTTACGCTGCTGGCCCGTTTCCGGCTGGCCGATCAGTGCGAGATTGAACTTGAAGCCTGGGGCGATTTCGACGCGACAGCCGCGCTGCATGCTTATTTTAGCGTAGCGGATATCGCTGAGACCGCAGTCAGCGGGCTGGGTAAGACGTTTATCGATAAAGTGGCGGATAACTCACCGGGTGAAAACAGTAGCGGCGTACAGCGCTACCCGGGACGGATTGACCGTATTTATACTGCGCCTGACGAGTGCAGCGTGATCAAAGACAGCAGCGGCGGCAGGCAGATTGAAGTTTATCATCACTATCAAAGTGACGTTGTCACCTGGAACCCGGGTCCTGAACTCTCCTGCAGCATGGCGGATATGCCGAATGACGGCTACAAGCGCATGGTCTGCGTCGAGACGGCGCGCATCACTAAGCCGCTAAAAAGCGCGGGCGAAACACCTGCCCGCCTGGGGACAACCTTACGCGTGCGCAGCGCTAAGCCAGCTTAAACCACATCCAGCGGCATGCGCTGCTGCGGAGCAGGAAACAGCTGGTCGAGCAACGCGATCTCTTCGGCGCTGAGCGTGATGTTCAGCGCCGCAGCGTTTTCCTGAACGTGCGCGACGCTGCCTGCTTTAGGTATCGCTATGAGACCCTCATGCCGGATCGCCCAGCTCAGCAGCAGCTGCGCCACACTAATCTGCTTATCCCGTGCCAGCGCCAGCAGCTGCGCATTATCAAACAGCGCCTGTCGCAGCCGCCCCGCCTGGGCCAGCGGGCAATAAGCCATTACCGGCATGGCGCGCTGCTGGCAGAGCGGCAGCAGCGTATGCTCAATGCCGCGGGATGCAAGATGATACAGCACCTGGTTCGTCGCGCAGGAGAAGCCGCCCTCTTCTGCCCACAGCTCTTCCATATCATCGCTGTCAAAATTTGATACGCCCCAGCTGCGTATCTTTCCCTGCGCCACCAGTTTCTCCATGCCGCGAAGGGTCTCCTCCAGCGGGATATTACCGCGCCAGTGCAGCAGATAAAGATCGAGGTAGTCGGTTTTAAGTCGCTGCAGGCTGCGCTCACAGGCTCCGGTGATATCAGCTTCGCTGGCGTTCCACGGATAGACTTTGGAAACCAGCCAGGCGCTATCACGTCGTCCCTGCAGCGCTTCACCCACCACTCTCTCAGCTTCCCCGTCAGCGTACATTTCGGCCGTATCTATCACCTGTAATCCGGCAGCAAGCCCCGCCTGCAGCGCAGCGATCTCCTGAGCACGCAGCGCGGGGTTTTCCCCCATATACCAGGTTCCCTGCCCGATAGCGGGCAGCGAAGCACCATTGATCCAGACGTTTTGCATCATCCCTCCTGCGCGGTACGGCTATAAAAAAACAACGCCTGATATCAGGCGTTGCGATAGTGCATCAGAAGCTGTAGCTGAGGCCGGTCCAGAGCGTGACCTGGCCGTTTTTATCGACCATCGGGCTGTCTTTAACCTCATCATCAAAGCGGGTGTAGCGCCCGGAAAAACTGGCGTTCCAGTTTTGGGTAAGCTGGTAGCTGGCGTTCAGCTCGACATAGGGCGACCAGCTGTCATCGGGCCGGTAGGTGGCGATACCGCTACGGGCACTCTCATGCGAAGAAACGCCGTAGTAGTAACGGTTTTGATTTGCGCTGTTCCACAGGGCCCCGATACCGGGCGTCAGGCTGAATGCGCCAAACTCAAAGCGGTAGAGATACGTCAGATCCCAGATGATGCCATTACTGTTATTCAGCACATCACCCAGTAATGCCGTGCGCAGGATGCCCCACTCTGCAACATGACGATAAGTGCCACCCGCCATTAGCGTCATCCGGCGCTTATCCAGAGATTTCATATCGCCAAGATCGTTATCATCCGGGTCATACTGCTGTGGCGAACCGAGCAGCGTCAGCGACAGCTGATTCTGCGGGTCTTTCCACAGGTAATAGCCGCCCTGCAGGCTGCGAAACCAGAAGTTTTCGCCTTCATAGTTGATAACCGGTACGGGCAGATAGCGATCCTGTCCGCCACGATAAGGCGATTGAGCATAGATAACAGAGGCGCCCAGCGACAGCGGGTCAGCATGAGCAGTAAATGCGGTCACCAGCGCGGGAGACAGCAGCATAAACGCAGAAAGTTTAAAGGTGTTCACTATATATTTTGCCTGTTAAGTCACTAATTGCTTTTGCAGTCTAGCGAATATTTTGCAACAGAGGCAATCTGCTGTTAACCGTAATGGCTAATTCTGCCGCTCTTCACATCTTGCAGAAATTTACGCAGCTTATACCGAACAGAGTTGTTGGCATCTTTACAGGCCGTCTCCCATCCTCACAGGCGAATATTTCGCAAAACGCTCGTGGCTTAAAACAATATGCGGAAATTTGCGCGTTTTTTGTGCGCTAATCGTTTAATCCTGCGCCACTTACTACTTGATCTTTATCCGATACACGCTCATAACAATAGAGAAGCAGAGAGATTTATATCCTTAAAATTGAGAGGTTGGCACCACTGTTTGTAAGGTTACGCTTATTGTTCCCAACAATTCTAACAGGACGGGCATCGCTATGAATATATTCGATCACTATCGTCAGCGTTATGAAGCTGCCAAGGACGAAGAGTTCACACTGCAGGAATTTCTTACTATCTGTAAGCAGGATCGCAGTGCATACGCCAATGCGGCAGAACGACTGTTAACGGCTATTGGTGAGCCCGTTATGGTTGATACCGCTCAGGAGCCACGCCTTTCCCGTATCTTCTCGAATCGTGTTATTGGCCGTTACCCGGCGTTTGAAGAGTTCTACGGTATGGAGGAAGCGATTGAACAGATCGTCTCCTACCTGAAACATGCGGCGCAGGGGCTGGAGGAGAAGAAGCAGATCCTCTATTTACTCGGTCCGGTGGGCGGCGGTAAATCCTCTCTCGCTGAACGTTTAAAAGCGCTGATGCAGCGCGTGCCTATTTATGTACTGAGTGCCGATGGCGAACGCAGCCCGGTTAACGATCATCCGCTGTGCCTGTTTAACCCGCAGGAAGATGCCAATATTCTGGAGAAAGAGTATGGCGTACCGCGGCGCTACCTTGGCACCATTATGTCGCCGTGGGCAGCAAAACGCCTGCATGAATTTGGTGGCGATATCACCCGCTTCAAAGTGGTAAAAGTGTGGCCATCAATTCTGGAACAGCTGGCTATCGCTAAAACTGAACCCGGTGATGAAAACAACCAGGATATCTCCGCGCTGGTAGGTAAGGTTGATATTCGCAAGCTTGAGAATCATGCGCAAAACGATCCGGATGCCTATGGTTACTCTGGTGCGCTCTGCCGCGCGAACCAGGGCATCATGGAATTCGTAGAGATGTTCAAAGCGCCGATTAAGGTGCTGCACCCGCTGCTGACTGCTACGCAGGAAGGCAACTACAACGGTACTGAAGGCATTTCCGCTCTGCCTTTTAACGGCATTATTCTGGCGCACTCCAACGAATCGGAGTGGGTCACCTTCCGCAACAATAAGAATAATGAAGCCTTCCTCGACCGTGTCTATATCGTTAAGGTGCCCTACTGCCTGCGCGTTTCAGAAGAGATCAAGATTTACGAGAAGCTGCTTAACCATAGCGATCTCACCACTGCGCCCTGCGCCCCTGGCACACTTGAAACGCTGGCCCGTTTCACTATCCTGTCGCGCATGAAAGAGCCGGAAAACTCCAGCATCTACTCGAAAATGCGGGTGTATGACGGTGAAAGCCTGAAGGATACCGATCCCAAAGCAAAATCCTGGCAGGAGTATCACGACTACGCGGGCGTCGACGAAGGGATGAATGGCCTCTCAACCCGTTTTGCCTTCAAAATTCTGTCGCGCGTGTTCAACTTTGATCACACTGAAGTGGCGGCTAACCCGGTTCACCTCTTTTACGTGCTGGAGCAGCAGATTGAGCGGGAGCAGTTTCCGCAGGATCAGGCAGAGAAATATCTGGAGCATCTGAAGGGTTATTTAATTCCGAAATATGCGGAGTTTATCGGTAAAGAGATCCAGACCGCTTATCTGGAGTCCTATTCTGAATATGGTCAGAATATCTTTGACCGCTATGTCACTTATGCCGACTTCTGGATCCAGGATCAGGAGTATCGCGATCCGGATACCGGGCAACTGTTTGACCGTGAGTCGCTTAATGCGGAACTGGAGAAGATTGAGAAACCAGCCGGTATCAGTAATCCAAAAGATTTCCGTAATGAAATCGTCAACTTTGTTCTTCGCGCCCGGGCGCAAAATAGCGGCCGTAATCCAAACTGGACCAGCTATGAGAAACTGCGCACGGTCATTGAGAAAAAAATGTTCTCCAATACTGAGGAGCTGCTGCCGGTTATCTCGTTCAATACTAAAACGTCTACCGATGAGCAGAAAAAACATGATGATTTTGTCGACCGTATGATGGAGAAAGGCTATACCCGCAAACAGGTGCGTCTGCTCTGCGAGTGGTATCTCCGCGTGCGTAAATCGTCATAATCGATCTGTAAGCCCGGCGCCTTGCGTGCCGTTAATCAGGCCGGAGAACCCTTTCCGGCCTGGCTTACACTGCAGTTGAGGGGAAACCATGGCCTATTTTATCGATCGGCGTCTCAACGGTAAAAACAAGAGTGCGGTCAACCGGCAGCGCTTTCTGCGCCGTTATAAGTCGCAAATCAAGCAGTCGATTTCCGAGGCCATCAACAAGCGTTCGGTAACCGATACAGAGAGTGGTGAGTCGGTGTCGATCCCGATTGATGACATCAATGAACCCGTATTTCATCAGGGTCGCGGCGGAAGCCGCCATCGTGTTCATCCCGGCAACGATCACTTTGTACAAAATGACCGTGTCGAGCGGCCTCAGGGCGGCGCGGGCGGCAGCGGCAGTGGTCAGGGCAACGCCAGCCAGGATGGTGAGGGGCAGGATGAGTTTGTCTTTCAGATATCGAAAGATGAGTATCTCGACTTACTGTTTGAAGACCTGGCGCTGCCGAACCTGCGCAAAAATCAGCATCGCCAGCTCAATGAGTTTAAAACGCACCGTGCCGGTTTTACCTCAAACGGCGTCCCGGCCAATATCAGCGTGGTACGCTCATTACAGAACTCGCTCGCCCGGCGTACAGCTATGACAGCAGGCAAGCGCCGTATGCTGCATGAGCTGGAAGCTGCCCTGCATGAGGTAGAAAACAGCGAGCCGGCGCAGCTGCTTGAAGAAGATCGACTGCGTCATGAGATTGCTGAACTGCGCGCGCGTATTGAACGGGTGCCGTTTATTGACACCTTCGATCTGCGCTACAAAAACTTTGAAAAACGTCCTGAACCCTCCAGTCAGGCGGTGATGTTCTGCCTGATGGACGTCTCCGGCTCTATGGATCAGGCCACCAAAGATATGGCCAAACGGTTCTATATTCTGCTTTACCTGTTCCTGAGTCGTACCTATAAAAACGTTGAAGTGGTGTATATCCGTCACCATACGCAGGCAAAAGAGGTGGATGAACAGGAGTTCTTCTACTCGCAGGAAACCGGCGGCACCATTGTTTCCAGCGCGCTGAAGCTGATGGATGAGGTGGTCAAAGAACGTTATGACCCGTCCCAGTGGAATATTTATGCGGCGCAGGCATCAGACGGAGATAACTGGGCAGATGATTCGCCGCTATGCCACGAGATCCTGGCGAAGCATATTTTGCCGGTGGTACGCTATTACAGCTATATCGAGATCACCCGGCGGGCCCACCAGACTCTGTGGCGCGAATATGAACACTTACAGGCTATGTTTGACAATTTTGCTATCCAGCATATTCGTGAACCTGAAGATATCTACCCGGTATTCCGGGAGCTTTTCCACAAGCAGGCTGCCGAGGCCTGAATCGTAAGCCGGTCACTGACCGGCTTTTTTATATCTGATTACGACCTGTTTACCCGCAAAACGACCCGCCTGTTGCAGGATTTTCCTGTTTAATGTCATCATAGCTCGCATAAACAAAAAACAGGAAATTAAGCGCTGACAAGCCGTTGATAAGGCATTATCTTTTGAACTTATTTGTACGAATTGTTCGTGCTTGTCAGTTTTGCCCCGGTTGCAGGAGAATGCTATTGAATACCAGCATGATTTACAGTCTTTTTATTATTGGTTCCGTGCTGGTCGCTGCAAGCATTTTACTGAGCTCATTTTCCTCGCGTCTTGGCATCCCCATTCTGGTGATCTTTCTCGCGCTCGGTATGCTGACCGGTGTGGATGGCATCGGCGGTATCGCCTTCGATAACTACCCGGTAGCCTATCTGGTCTCCAACCTTGCGCTGGCGGTTATTCTGCTGGACGGCGGCATGCGCACGAAAGCCAGCTCGCTGAAAGTCGCGCTCGGTCCGGCGCTGTCGCTGGCAACAGTCGGCGTCATGATCACCGCCGGCCTGACCGGTTTGATTGCAGCCTGGCTGTTTAAACTCGACCTGATGCAGGGATTTTTGATTGGCGCCATTATCGGCTCAACGGACGCAGCAGCGGTTTTTTCTCTGCTGGGTGATAAAGGCCTCAACGAACGCGTCAGCTCTACGCTGGAGATTGAATCGGGCAGCAACGACCCGATGGCGGTATTTCTGACCATCACGCTGATTGATATGATCCAGCAGGGTCAGAGCGGCCTGAGCTGGATGTTTGTAGTACATCTGGTACAGCAGTTTGGTCTGGGCATCGTCTTTGGCCTCGGCGGCGGGTGGGCGCTGCAGCAGCTGGTTAACCGTATCAGCCTGGCTCAGGGGCTTTATCCGCTGCTGGCGCTTAGCGGTGGCATTATCGTATTCGCGCTGACTACGGTGATGGAGGGCAGCGGGATCCTCGCGGTCTATCTGTGTGGCTTTTTACTGGGCAACAGCCCTATCCGCAACCGCCACGGCATTCTGCAAACGTTTGATGGCATGGCCTGGCTCAGCCAGATCGGCATGTTTATTGTGCTGGGGCTGCTGGTGACGCCATCCGATTTGTGGCACATCGCCCTGCCGGCCATGATCCTCTCACTCTGGCTGATTCTGGTGGCCCGCCCGCTTTCGGTACTGGTCGGACTGCTGCCTTTCAAAGGATTCACCGGTCGGGAACGTATTTTTATCAGCTGGGTCGGCCTGCGCGGCGCCGTGCCGATCATCCTGGCCGTGTTTCCGATGATGGCGGGACTGGAGAATGCCAGACTCTATTTTAATATCGCTTTCTTTGTGGTGCTGGTATCACTGATGCTGCAGGGAACGTCGCTGGGTTACGCAGCGAAACGCGCCAGAGTGGTTGTTCCGCCGCTCGCCTCGCCTGTCAGCCGTATCGGGCTTGATATCCATCCGGAAAATCCGTGGGAGCAGTTTGTCTACCAGCTCAATGCCGACAAATGGTGTGTGGGCGCGGCGCTGCGCGATCTCAAAATGCCGCGTGAAACGCGCATTGCGGCGCTGTTCCGCGATAACACGCTGATGCATCCCAGCGGCGCTACCCGGCTAAAAGAGGGTGATGTACTGTGCGTCATAGGCCGCGAGCGCGATTTACCGGCGCTGGGTAAAATGTTCAGTCAGACGCCGCCGGTGGCCCTTGACCAGCGCTTTTTCGGCGACTTTATCCTCGACGCTGATGCACGCCTGCGGGACGTGGCACAGATTTATGGCCTGGAGCTGGATGATGAAACCAGCGATCAACAGTCGCTGGGGCAGCTGGTGATGAGCCTGCTCGGCAGCACGCCGGTGGTAGGCGACCAGGTGGAGTGGAAGCAGCTGACCTGGACCGTCGCGGAAAAAGAGGATAATAAAATCATGAAAGTCGGCGTGCGCGTCAGCGAAGAGCGAGAATAATCTGAGGTTTTAGCGCCCCTGAAGCGGTCAGCAGCGACTATGATTTTACTTATCAGTCAGCAAACGGGAGCAAAAAATGGGAACGGTAGTCAAAATTGGTCGCTATGAAATTGTTGATGCGGAGATGGGAGGCGATAAACCTGATACCGTCTCTATCCCCTGCCAGACTAACCCGGGCCTGAGCTATCAGCTTGATGGCTGGGATCATGAGACCAGCGTGCCGGCGTGGATTGATGGCGAGCCTGTCGATTTGAAAATTGGCCACTACGATAAAGAGCAGGATCGCTGGGTACTCAATCGCCCCGCCTGATCTCACCACACCGTCATGCCTGCGTATGGCGGTGATTCCTAAAAATTGCTGAAAAAAAACGCTTTTTTTGTCCTCTTTTTCATCACCATCTCTCTGTTTTCAATAACATAGCTGATAGTCCCTCAGGTCAATAATTTCCTTTTAAGAGTAATTCCATATTAACTCCGTCAGATTCCTCTTGCATACTCGTAAACGTTGCTGCTGTTTTCGTGACTTGTATCACGTCTTATCCGGCCCTTGCCGTGCAGCGCTTGAGTGATCACTAATGGTTAGTGTGCTGATAACAAAAGTTATTTTCCTGTCAGCCATTAACCCTGAGCGCGTACTTGATTCTGGTCAGGCCATCTTTTACTTAAGAAAAGAGAGCGGGTGTTATGGCAAGTACAATTGTAATGAATGACGCAAGCCGCTCATGGAGCGGCCTGCGCAAAAATCTCATTGCTAAAGTCGCATTAAGTCTTTCCGATCTTATTGCACTTAATCTGGCGCTGTTTTTATCCGCGGCTACCGTCCAGGGGATCTGGGGAGAGCTGGACAGCTTTATTCCGCCGCAGCAGATTGAGTACCGGTTTATCGCGCAGCTTGGCCTCTCGGTACTCTGCACCGCCTGGTTCTGGGTCCGGATGCGGCACTACACCTACCGCAAACCTTTCTGGTTTGAGCTGAAAGAAGTGGTTAAAACGCTGTTTGTTTTTTCACTGCTGGATCTGGCGCTGATTGCCTTTTCAAAATGGGACTTTTCACGCATGGTCTGGGTGTTCAGCTGGAGCTGGGCGCTGCTGCTGCTGCCGCTGATGCGCGCAATGGTAAAACGGGCGATCAGCCGTGCAGGACAGTGGCAGAAAGAGACCATTATTATCGGCTCAGGCAAAAATGCCCTGGAAGCCTATGCCGCGCTGCAGAGTGAAGAGATCCTTGGTTATAACGTGCAGGCGTTTATCTCACTGGATGATGAAAACACCCCGGATAAACTCAACGGCGTGCCGGTTATCACCCGCAAGGATATTAACTGGCAGACCATGGATCGCGATAACACGCAGTTTATCGTGGCGACCGAATATGAACAGCAGGCGGTGCGCGATCACTGGCTGAAGTTTCTCTCCAGAATGAAATGCCGCTCTGTCTCAGTGATCCCGACGCTGCGTGGCGTACCGCTTTACGGTACCGATATGTCATTTATCTTCAGTCATGAAGTGATGATTCTGCGCGTCAGCAATAATCTGGCCAAGCGCTCATCGCGCTTCCTGAAGCGCACCTTTGATATTGTGGTAGCGTCGCTGCTGCTGCTGTTTCTCGCACCGATATTTGGCCTGCTCTGCTGGATGGTGAAACGCGATGGCGGTAACGCTATCTACGGTCATGAGCGCGTAGGTCAGGATGGCGCAAAGTTTAAATGCCTGAAGTTTCGCTCTATGGTTACCAATTCGCAGGACGTCCTGCAGGCGCTGCTGGCCACCAGCGAAGAGGCGCGGGCCGAATGGGATCGTGACTTTAAGCTGAAAAACGATCCGCGCGTTACCCGCATCGGCGGCTTCCTGCGTAAAACCAGCCTCGATGAGCTGCCGCAGCTCTGGAACGTGATCCGCGGAGAGATGAGCCTGGTGGGGCCGCGTCCGGTTATCGAAGCTGAACTGGAGCGCTATGCCGGTGACGTTGATTACTACCTGATGGCCAAACCGGGTATGACCGGTTTATGGCAGGTAAGCGGTCGTAATGATATCGATTATGACACCCGCGTCTATTTTGATTCCTGGTATGTAAAAAACTGGGCGCTGTGGACCGATATTGCCATTCTGTTTAAAACCGCTGGCGTGGTACTGCGCCGCGACGGTGCCTACTGACCGCTCTCTGTGCGATGCCTGCCGTCCGGCAGGCATCGCCTTTTCACTTTAGCGCTTTCTTTTTATCCGCAGACTCATTACCCTTCTCGCCTGTTTAACAGGACGTTTCTGGTTCTTCATGCAAAAATTTACGCTTATTCTGCTGAGTCTGGTGCTGCTGGCTCCGCTCGGTATTGATCTCTACCTGCCTGTTCTGCCGCAGATTGCCGATGGCCTTAACGCCCCGGTGAGCCTGATCCAGCTTACCATCCCGCTGTTCCTGCTGGTGATGGGCATAGGTCAGCTGGTGACGGGGCCGCTGGTGGACAACTTTGGCCGCAAGCCCGTGGCGCTGGCTGGCCTGCTGCTCTATATCGTGGGCAGCGCCGTTGCGGCAACCGCCACGCTCTGGCCGGTATTTTTCCTGGCCCGCATTATTCAGGGCTGCGGCGTCTGCTGCAGCGCGGTGGTGGCATTCAGCGGCGTACGCGATCGCCTGAGCGGCGATGAGGCGGCACGCGCTTACGGATTTCTGAATGGCGCGCTAAACATCGTTCCGGCTCTGGCACCGCTGCTGGGCGGCCTTCTGGCGGAAGCCTATGGCTGGCGTGCACCTTTCTGGTTCCTGTGCAGCTATGCGCTGGCGATTGGCCTGCTGGTGATCGTGGCCTTACCGGAAACCCGGCCGGCGGATACGCTGCGGGTGAAGGGATTGCCGCTGGCGCAATATGGCGCGATTCTGCGCCAGCCGCGCTTTCTCGCTTTTGCGTTTGCCAATGCAGGCGCGCTGGGCATGGTGCTGACCTACGTCTCTCTGGCTCCGCATGTGCTGATGACTGAAGGCGGCCTGACGCCGCTGCAATTCTCATTTGCCTTTGGGGCCAACGGCTTCTGGATCATGCTGGTCAGCGCCTTTGTGAATAAAACGATCCGCAAAGCGGGCCGGCCATTTTGTCTGGCGATGGGCTTTATTACGATGCTGCTGGGGGCAATACTGCTGCTGGCGGGCGCTCACCTTCTGCCTGCTGAATGGCAGCCTCACTGGGCGCTCTATATGATCCCTGTGGCGGTCTCGGTGGCAGGCCTTGCCTTTACCGTTGGCCCGGCCACCAGCTATGCGCTGGAACCCTATCAGCAGCAGGCGGGTGTAGCCGCAGCGCTGCAGGGCTTTATTCAGATGGCGGGAGGCGCTGGCGGCAGCATGCTGATTGTTGCCCTGCCGGTCGCGGAAAAATCGTCACTGGCCCTGATGATGCTGACTGGCGCAGCGCTGGCACTGATTGCCTGGCGCTGCAGCCGTAAAATACGCGGCAGCGTGACCGCGCTTAAATAACCTCAACCGGCACGCGCGGGGCAAGCGCGCACATCAGCTCGTACCCGACCGTGCCGGCCGCTGCAGCAACGTCATCAATCTTCACGTCATTACCCCACAGCTCAACGGCGGTGCCGATACCCGCCTGCGGACAGGGTTCGAGATCGATCATCATCATATCCATCGACACCGTTCCCAGGGTGCGGGTGCGTACGCCGCCAACGGATACCGGTGTGCCGGTAGGTGCATGGCGCGGATAACCATCTGCATAGCCGCAGGCCACAATACCAATCCGCTGCGCTCCGCTGGCCCGGTAGCGATAGCCGTAGCCGACGCCGTCGCCCGCTGTCAGCTGCTGCACGCCGATAATTTCACTGCTCAGCGTCATAGCTGGCTGCAGCCCGGTACCGGCGATATCCTGCCAGCGACCGCTGGGTGAGGCGCCATACAGCACGATGCCGGGGCGAACCCAGTCATAATGCGTAAGCGGGTGCCACAACGTGGCGGCGGAGTTAGCGAGCGAACGCGGACAGTTCAGGCCTTCAGCTGCCTGCTCAATGCGCTGCAGTGGCCCGGCTACCCCCTCGGGATTATCGGCATCAGCGAAATGTGCCATCAGCGTGATCTCACCTACCCCCGGCAGCGCACGCAGTTTTTGCCAGGCGTTATGCACCTGTTCAGGGCGAAAACCGAGCCGGTTCATACCGCTGTTCATTTTCAGGTAAACATCCACGGGAGCAGAGAGCTGTGCGGTCGCCAGCGCTTTGATTTGCCAGTTACTGTGCACGCTGGTGGTCAGCCGGTAGCGATCGATAAGCTTCAGATCGTCTGCGTGGAAAAAACCTTCCAGCAGCAGAATCGGTTTTTTCCATCCCTGCTCGCGCAGCAGAATAGCCTCTTCGAGATTGAGTAACGCAAAACCGTCGGTGCTCTCCAGCGCCTGCCAGACGCGGGCAATGCCGTGTCCATAGGCGTTAGCTTTGACCACTGACCATACGTGTGACTGCGGCGCGGCCTGACGCACCACAGACAGATTATGACGCAGCGCCTGTCGGTTAACCGACGCGCGCACAGGACGTGACATAGTGTTAACTCTCCGTGAGTGTTAGCGTGCGATATCCGCGCGGCGTAAAGGCGATGCGTGCGAGGCAAAACCCGGCAGATAGCGCAATACAGAGAGATCGTCTGCGGCAATCGCGGGTTTCTGACCCGATACAATATCAGCCAGTAGCTGGCCGGAACCACAGGCCATGGTCCATCCCAGCGTACCGTGTCCGGTATTGAGATAGAGATTTGTCAGCGGGGTACGTCCCACAATTGGCGTACCGTCTGGCGTCATCGGACGCAGCCCCGTCCAGAAAGAGGCCTGTTCGATAAACCCGCCTTCAGGATAGAGATCGCGCACCACCATCTCCAGCGTTTCCCGCCGTGCCGGCAACAGTTTGGTGTTAAAACCAACAATTTCAGCCATGCCGCCTACCCGGATACGGTTATCAAAGCGGGTCACAGCGACTTTATAGGTCTCATCAAGGATCGTAGAGCGTGGCGCAGCGTCAGCATCTTTTACCGGAATAGTCAGCGAATAGCCTTTCAGCGGATAAACCGGAATGGCGAGGATATCTTTCAGCAGCGCGGTCGAATAGGAGCCAAATGCCACGACGTAAGCATCCGCTTTAATCACTTCATCTCCGCACTTCACACCATAGATGCGGTTGCCTTCACGCAGTAACCGATCAACCGGCGTATTGAAGCGAAACGTGACGCCTGCCGCCATAGCCATTTCTGCCAGGCGTTGGGTAAAGAGCTGACAATCACCGGTTTCATCATTAGGCAACCGCAGGCCACCGGTCAGCTTGTGCGCGGTAGCTGCCAGCGCCGGCTCGGCACGCTGCAGCTCATGAGCCTGCAGCAGCTCATAGGGCACGCCCGCCTCTTTCAACACGGCGATATCTTTACTGGCGCTGTCGAACTGCTGCTGAGTACGAAACAGCTGCAGCGTTCCGCCCTGCCGCTCTTCATAGGCAATTCCGGTTTCCGCCCGCAGCGTTTTCAGGCAGTCGCGACTGTATTCAGCGATACGTACCATGCGGGCTTTGTTTTCCTGATAGTGGCGCATATCGCAGTTACGCAGCATCTGCCACATCCACTCAAGCTGAAACCGGCTGCCGTCTGGCCGCATCGCCAGCGGTGCGTGGCGCTGAAACATCCATTTAATCGCTTTCAGCGGCACGCCAGGCGCGGCCCACGGCGCCGCATAGCCAGGCGAGATCTGACCGGCGTTACCGGCACTGGTTTCCAGCGCGGCGTCAGGCTGTCGATCGATGACGGTAACCTCATGTCCGGCCTGCGCCAGATACCAGGCACTTGCCACTCCCACCACCCCACTACCCAGAATCACGACACGCATAGGCCCCTCGAGACAAAAGCATAATTAACTGGTATGAGCACCTGAGTCAGAATAATCAGGCTGCTCTGTTTATCTTAGAATTGACCCGGCTATTTCACATCTTTTTTAACATTCTGCACACTTAAATCCTTCCTGATAGCAAAGATCAGAGTTTTACCGCTTCTGAAGCGCTGACCGGAGCGCTTTGTCAGAAAAAAATCAGGGCTTTTTCCCTTTTTCAGCAGAATCACCCGCTGCTGCCTGACTGCGGTTTCTCCAGTTTATTATTCTGCCTTTTGATTTGCAGCCGGATTAATATCTCATAGCATGGTGTAATCGCGCTATCCGGATGATTTTCTGCCAAAAGAATTCGTTTGAGTTCCGTTATCGGATGCGAGACAGTGAACTATCCTTGATCTGTTCGCTCAGTTTTTGGGCGCTCTTTCTCAGGACGAAGCCTTCACCCGTGTGGCAGGGTCTTCCTGCCGCCTGCAAAACAGAGGTGCGCTATGACGACAATGTTTGACGAGCCAACCCGCAGCAGTAAACGACTCAGTGACGGGCCCGACTGGACATTTGAACTGCTTGATGTCTACCTGGCTGAAATCGACCGCGTGGCGAAAAGCTACGGGCTTGATACCTACCCGCATCAGATTGAAGTTATTACCTCCGAACAGATGATGGATGCCTACTCCAGCGTGGGGATGCCGATCAATTATGCGCACTGGTCGTTCGGTAAAAAGTTTATCGAAACCGAGCAGCGCTATAAGCATGGGCAGCAGGGGCTCGCCTATGAGATCGTCATCAACTCTAACCCCTGTATCGCCTATCTGATGGAAGAGAATACGATGACCATGCAGGCGCTGGTGATGGCCCACGCCTGCTACGGACACAACTCTTTCTTTAAAAATAATTATCTGTTCCGCAGCTGGACGGATGCGAGTTCAATCGTCGATTACCTGCTGTTTGCCCGTAACTATATTGCCGACTGTGAGGAGCGCTTTGGTGTCGAAGAGGTTGAGCGTCTGGTTGACTCCTGCCACGCCCTGATGAACTACGGCGTTGACCGCTATAAGCGCCCGCAGAAAATTTCACTGCAGGAGGAGAAAGCGCGGCAAAAGAGCCGCGAAGAGTATCTGCAGAGTCAGGTAAATACGCTATGGCGTACGCTGCCGCGTAAAGAGAAAGAGGCGTCGCACATAGAAGCCGCGCGCTATCCCTCTGAACCGCAGGAGAATCTGCTCTACTTTATGGAAAAAAATGCCCCTTTACTGGAGCCGTGGCAGCGCGAAGTGCTGCGCATCGTGCGTAAAGTAAGCCAGTATTTCTATCCGCAGAAACAGACGCAGGTGATGAATGAGGGCTGGGCAACCTTCTGGCACTACACGATCCTCAATCATCTCTATGACGAGGGCAAAGTATCAGAACGCTTTATGATGGAGTTTTTGCACAGTCATACCAACGTTATCTATCAGCCGCCTTATAACAGCCAGTGGTATAACGGTATTAACCCCTATGCCCTGGGGTTCGCTATGTTCCAGGATATCAAACGCATCTGTCAGGCGCCGACAGAAGAAGATCGCCACTGGTTCCCCGATATTGCCGGCTCCGACTGGCTTAAAACGCTGCATTTTGCGATGCGCGAGTTTAAAGATGAGAGCTTTATCAGCCAGTTCCTGTCGCCGAAAGTGATGCGCGATTTCCGTCTGTTCACCGTGATGGATGACGATCGCAATAACTATCTGGAAATTGCGGCGATTCATGATGAGGCTGGCTATCGCGCCATTCGCCAGCAGCTCTCTGCCCAGTATAATCTCAGCAATCTGGAACCCAATATTCAGGTCTATAACGTGGATCTGCGCGGCGACCGCTCGCTGACGCTGCGCTATGTTCCTCAGCAGCGTGCGCCGCTGGATAAAAGCCGGCGCGATGTGCTGAAACATGTTCACCGGCTCTGGGGATTTGATATTCATCTGGAGCAGCAAAACGAAGATGGCAGCATAGAACTGCTCGACCGATGTCCGCCGCGTGCGCCCGGACTCTGAGCATAAAAAACCGGACTGAAGAGTCCGGTTTTCTTTAGCGCTTGTTACCGAGATCGTCCGGCAGATTTTTCTGCATACTGTGCCAGATCTCCCCGCTGCGGCGTCCATACACCCGCACGCACTCAACCACCTGCTCCTGCGTCGGCTGCTGCGAACACATATCCGCCAGCTGCTGATAAAAGCTGCGTGCCAGCTCGCGCGCTTCGGAATCAGAGAAATAGTGGCGTCCGACCCGCGTATAGAGCCCTTTCAGTCCGTTGAGGATCAGACCGTAAATCGGATTACCGGAAGCAAACGCCAGACCGCGGAATACCCGGTAATCAAGCTCAGCATAGGCATCAGCCTGATCCTGCTCATGCAGCGCGCTCTCCAGCACTTCGCGGGCTTTTTCCGGATGGTGACGCAGCGCACGGCTGATAAAAATAGAGGCGATGTTGCTGCGTACTGAGAGCAAATTATCAATCAGCTGCGGCACGCTGTCGTGATCGAGCCGGGCCAGCGTCTCAAGGATGTTGAGACCTGAGGTTTCCCAGAAATCATTTACGCGCGTCGGCTTGCCGTGCTGAATAGTGAGCCAGCCATCACGCGCCAGACGCTGCAGCACTTCGCGCAGGGTGGTGCGGGTAACGCCAATCAGTTCAGACAATTCACGTTCAGCAGGCAGAATCGACCCGGGGGGGAAACGACTGTTCCAGATACTCTCAATTATGTACTCTTCTGCGAATCCTGCAGGGCTCTGCGCCTTGATAACCATAGCGTTACGTTCTCATTGCGTTCTTAATCGTCATTACACTCATCATACCAGAGGGGCTATAGCGGAAATAGTCTGCCGGCGGATTAAAAGCATGGCCTGGCGCAAATTTCAGCATGCGGGCTGAATGCTTTCACCTGGCCCGGGCCGGGCAAGTGGCTATCGGGTCAGACAACCTGCCACATAAACGATCTGCGTCATTTTTATCGCTGAATTCCTGATTGCAGGCTGGCAGCGTCGGGCTTTTGGTTTACACTGCCAGGCACTGATAGCTAAGGGAAATCCACTATGTTGCGATATCTGAATCTCTGCTCGCGCGGGCGTGGCGCCTGGCTGCTGCTGGCATTGACCGCGCTGGCGCTGGAGCTGGTGGCGCTGTTCTTCCAGCACGGTATGGGGCTTAAGCCCTGCGTGATGTGTATCTACGAGCGGTGTGCGCTGTTTGGCGTAATGGCGGCAGGCGTGGTGGGCGCTATTGCGCCGCAGACTCCGCTGCGCTGGGCCAGCCTGGCCATTTGGATCTACAGCGCCGCTGAGGGCTTGCGCTTATCCTGGGAGCATACCATGCTGCAGCTGCACCCTAACCCGTTTGTCACCTGCGACTTTGCCGCACGCTTTCCGGCATGGCTGCCGCTGGACAAATGGCTGCCCGCGGTATTTGTTGCCAGCGGCGACTGCGCTGAGCGCGGCTGGACGCTCCTCGGCTGGAGCATGCCGCAGTGGATGATCGCCATTTTTGCCGCCTACCTGCTGGTGGCGATAGTGGTACTTGTCGCTCAGATATTCAGGCCGCGTCAGCGCAACCTGTTTGGCCGCTGAGGGACGCAGAATCAGCCATTCCGATCGGGTCGGTCAATAATGTGATCTTCCCAGTCGCGTACTTCACTTTCGCGTACAGCGATGTAGCGCACCGAGATCCGCTGGGCATGCATCGCTTTTTTTGATCCCGCCAGCAGCGGATGCCAGGCGGGCAGCGCTTTGCCTTCGCCAAGCAGCCGGTAGGCGCAGGTGCGCGGCAGCCAGTTAAAGGTTGTGAGGTTTTCACGCGTGAGCTTGATACAATCTTCTTCATACTCAAACCGGCGTTCGTAGTTGCGGCACTGGCAGGTTTTAATATTCAGCTGGTTGCAGGCGACATTGGTGAAATAGATCTCATCCGTATCGGCGTCCTGCAGCTTATTCAGACAGCACTGTCCGCAGCCGTCACACAGCGATTCCCACTCAGCGTCGTCCATTTGTTCCAGACGTTTGGTCTGCCAGAAAGGTTGGTCACTCATCATTGCGGTCCGGGTTGTTCAGCAAAACCGCACCTTATAAAGGTTAAGATGCGGTGATGCAAGTATTACAGCACGCGCGTGCTGATACCGTGACCCGCAAGCGATATCTCAAGTTTATCCCCTGAGCGCAGCGGGCCTACGCCCTCTGGCGTGCCGGTCAGGATCACATCGCCCGCGCGCAGCGTAAAAAACTGGCTCATATAGGCGATGAGCGGCTTGATTTTGTGGATCATATCGGACGTAGAACCATGCTGACGCCGCTCTCCGTTCACCACCAGCTGCAGCTCGCTGTTTTGCGGATCGCCCGTGTACTCACCGACCGGAATAAAGCCGGAAAGCGGACAGGCGTTGTCGAACCCTTTCGCGCGCTCCCAGGGCTGACCCGCTTTTTTGAACCCCGCCTGCAGATCGCGCAGCGTAAGGTCCAGCGCTACGCCGTAACCCGCAATCGCTTTTGCCACATGCTCTTCGCTGGCCTGCTTTAACGTGGCGCCGATCAGGACAGCGAGTTCCACTTCATGATGTACGTCGCCTAACGCGGTCGGGATAGAGAGCGGCTGCCGCAAATCGCATAAGGCTGTCTCAGGTTTGATAAACAGCACCGGCTCATCCGGCGTTGCGCTTCCCATTTCTTTAATATGTTTTGCATAATTACTGCCTACGCATACCACTTTGCTGACCGGAAAATCCAGCAGAGCACCCTGCCAGTTACGATGCTGATACATATTTTTCACCTGCCTGAGTTATGTCTGCGCTCTGTCGGGATGACAGAGGCTCTGTGAGTAGCGGCCGGAACGGGGCGCCAGTAAAGATAATATTAACGGTTATCGCGACAGGTGTAACAGAAATTGTCAAAAGAGATTTATCTTTCTTACGACGGCGGGCAAACAAATATTAATTGCCCACGACAGGATGGAACATGGGCAATTAATTAATCACTGAACACTGAATATATTTACAGGCTATATTTTTTACAGATGAATCTGAATTAAACTTCTTTACCCTGCTCAAGATGGACGTTGAGCAAACTTTCTACAGGCGGCGGGATCTGCAAATAAAAACCCTGCTCGCGCAGTCCCTGCTTTACCTTTTCAATGTCTGCGTTGGCCAGTCTCTCACGCTTGTCCAGCGACAGCACCATCGCTAACTGCGGCTTGCCAAAACCTTTAAGCAGCGCTTCCGGCACGCGGGAGAAATCGTCCTTTTTTTCTACATAAAGATAAGTCTGGTCGCGTTGCGGGCTTCTATAGATCACACAAAACATATTTTTTACTCGAATTAACTGTTAGCGTCACTTGCCTGAATATTACAGTAACTATAACATGCTTGCAGAACTTCGAATATTGACCCGATGATGTTAATGGCGATTTTATCGACGTTCATCTCCGGGTCAAAAAAAACAGGACTGAGCCAGGACAGATGCCGCAATCGCCAATCGAATTCAAGGGAAGCAGTTTTACCCTGTCAGTTGTTCATCTGCACCATTCACAACCCGATGTGATTCGTCAGGCGCTGCAGGAGAAGATCGATCAGGCGCCGGCCTTTTTACAGAACGCTCCGGTCGTCCTGAACATCTCAGCGCTATCCGGAGATATTAACTGGAAGCAGATGCAGCAGGCGATCAGCGCCACCGGACTGCGTATCGTTGGCGTCAGCGGTTGCAAAGATGACGCCCAGAAAAAAATGGTGGCCCGCGCGGGCTTACCGGTGCTCTCTGAAGGCAAAGAGAACCGCAAAACGGCTGAAGCGCCGCCTGCGGAAGAAGCTGCTGCACCCGCTGTTGTTACCGAGAGCATCAACAAAACGCGCGTGGTGAATACGCCAGTGCGTTCCGGTCAGCAGATTTATGCCCGTAACGCCGACCTGATTGTGACCAGCAGCGTTAGCGCCGGAGCAGAACTGGTTGCCGATGGCAATATACATATTTACGGCATGATGCGCGGCCGGGCGCTGGCAGGCGCCAGTGGCGATCGTGACTGCCAGATTTTTTGTACTCACCTTGCCGCTGAGCTGGTCTCAATCGCCGGTGAGTACTGGATCATGGATCAGATTCCGGCGGAATTTTTTGGTAAAGCGGCGCGCCTCTGTCTGAAAGAGGGCGCGCTTACCATCCAGACACTTAATTAGGCCCCTTTTCTTTCGTTAAGGAAATCAACATTTATGGCACGCATTATTGTAGTAACATCGGGCAAAGGGGGCGTTGGCAAGACCACGTCAAGCGCGGCCATCGCGACAGGGTTAGCGCAAAAGGGCAAAAAAACCGTTGTTATCGACTTCGATATCGGTCTGCGTAATCTCGATTTGATTATGGGCTGTGAACGTCGCGTCGTGTATGACTTTGTGAATGTTATTCAGGGTGATGCCACCCTGAATCAGGCGCTGATCCGCGATAAACGCACCGAGCAGCTCTACATTCTGCCGGCATCGCAGACGCGTGATAAAGACGCTCTGACGCGCGAAGGCGTAGAGAAAGTGCTGAACGATTTAGCCGCTATGGAGTTCGATTTTATCGTCTGTGACTCCCCGGCGGGTATCGAAACCGGCGCGCTGATGGCGCTTTACTTCGCTGATGAAGCGATCATCACAACCAACCCGGAAGTCTCATCCGTACGCGACTCTGACCGTATTCTGGGCATTATCTCCTCTAAATCGCGCCGTGCTGAAAACAGCCAGGACCCGGTCAAAGAGCATCTGCTGCTGACCCGTTACAACCCAGGCCGTGTGACCCGTGGCGATATGCTCAGCATGGAAGATGTGCTGGAAATCCTGCGTATTCCGCTGGTCGGTGTTATTCCGGAAGATCAGTCTGTGCTGCGCGCCTCAAACCAGGGCGAACCGGTGATCCTCGACATCAATTCTGACGCCGGTAAAGCTTATGCTGATACCGTAGAACGCCTGCTTGGCGAAGAACGCCCCTTCCGCTTTATTGAAGAAGAGAAGAAGGGTTTCCTGAAACGCCTGTTCGGGGGATAACCAATGGCCTTACTCGATTTCTTTTTATCCCGTAAAAAGAGCACAGCCAATATAGCCAAGGAGCGGCTGCAGATCATCGTTGCTGAACGCAGGAGGGGCGACAGTGAGCCCCACTATTTGCCTCAGCTTAAACGCGATATCCTGGAAGTGATCTGCAAATATGTCAAAATCGATCCCGATATGGTGACAGTACAGCTCGATCAGAAAGGCGACGATATTTCGATTCTGGAGCTGAACGTGACGCTGCCGGAAACGGAAGACGCGCCGAAATGAGTGTAGCGGATCGCAGCGTTTCCCCTGCGTAATAGCGCAGGGGAAAACAGCGCGCTTAAAGTGCCTGCAGAATCTTGTCGATTCCCGGCTTCAGCAGCTCGCCACGCCAGCCGTTCAGCAGTTCGGGTGGACGGTTTGCTGATTTCAGCCCCCAGAACACGCTGAGAACCTGATTAATCTGACGGCGTGAAGCCAGCAGTTCCTGACCATATCCCGTTTCTTCGCTTACCTGCTGTACCAGCGCTTTAATCGCTTTAAAGACCTGCTTATAGTGCGGATGCTCAATAAGATTGGGCAGCGGTGCCGGTAGCGTTGCCTCATCCTGTGCCTGCGCCTCAGCGACCTGATCAATCATCGCTTTACCGTGAAAACGGATTTCATGGCCGTTGAGTCCAAGGTGATCCAGTTCACCGAGGCTGCCGGGCAGATAGCGAGCGACCTTCCACAAATTTTCTTCACGTACCACAAAATTAACCGCCATATCTTTCTGACGCGCGACCTTCAGGCGCCAGGCCGCCAGGCGCTGCAGTGCGGCCAGCTGGCGCGGACGCAGCTGCCAGGCGTTGGTAATATCGCGCCACGCCTCTTCAGGCTGCAATATATCGAGCCGGCGCTGACACAGCATGTCGCACTCGCTCAGGGCGGCTTTCATGTTGCCGGCGGCTTCAGTCTGCGCCATCAGCTCACGGGCAATAGGCAGCAGGTAGGCGACATCCGCTGCGGCATACTGGCACTGACGCTCGGTCAGCGGGCGCGCAAGCCAGTCGGTGCGGGCCTCACTTTTATCCAGTTCAATCTGGTTAAAGTGATTAACCATCGCTGCAAATCCCCAGGAGAGCGGCTGGCCGGAAAAGGCGGCCAGAATCTGCGTATCGATCATCGGCTGCGGCAGGCAACCAAAGCGATGCAGAAAGACTTCCAGATCTTCGCCTCCGGCGTGCAGGAATTTAGTCACCTGCGTATCCTGCAGCAGGCCGATAAACGGCGTCCAGTCACCAATCGGCAGTGGATCGATCAGAACCAGCTGTTCGCCATCAAACAGCTGAATCAGCCCGAGCTGAGGATAGTAGGTCCGGGTACGTACAAATTCAGTATCCAGAGCAACAGCATCATGCTGGCGAGCCAGGCGGCACACGTCAGCCAGCTGGTGGTCTTGGTCGATCAGGGTGTAATTCACGTATTTATTCCCGCTGCGCAAACCCCGCGCAGCGCTCCATGTTAAAAACAATAAAAACGCCGGTCGTAGCCGGCGTTAACCTGGGGAAGCATGGCGACACTACTGCCCTTCCCGCTTCGCCTCATCGCGCAGTTCGCGGCGTAAAATTTTGCCCACGTTTGTCTTTGGCAGCTCTTCACGAAACTCGATAATTTTCGGCACCTTGTAGCCGGTCAGCTGACGACGGCAGTGATCCAGCACCTCTTCTTTAGTCAGCCCGGGATCCTTTTTAACGATACAGACCTTCACCGCTTCACCCGAGAGTTCGCTTGGCACGCCAATCGCTGCAGCTTCACGAATTTTTGGATGCTGCATCAGCACATCTTCAATTTCGTTAGGATAGACGTTGAAGCCGGATACCAGAATCATATCTTTTTTACGATCGACAATCCGGATAAACCCTTCACTGTCCACGGTAACAATATCGCCGGTATGCAGCCAGCCATTTTTCAGCACTTCCAGCGTGGCATCAGGACGCTGCCAGTAGCCCGCCATCACCTGCGGGCCGCGGATACAGAGCTCACCCGGCTCACCCGGCGTCACATCATTATCCTGATCGTCAATAACCCGGATATCAGTAGAGGGCACCGGCAGGCCGATACTGCCGGTATGGCAGGTAATATCGTAAGGGTTAACCGATACCAGCGGGGAGCATTCGGTGAGGCCGTAGCCTTCAAGCAGGTAATGCCCGGTAAGCTTTTCCCAGCGCTCCGCTACCGCTTTCTGAACCGACATGCCTCCGCCAGCGGAGAGCCGCAGCGTGGAGAAATCGAGTTTATTAAAGTTTTCATCATTCAGCAGCGCATTGAACAGCGTGTTTACGCCGGTAATGGCGGTAAAAGGAAACTTAGCCAGCTCTTTAACGAATCCGGGTATGTCGCGCGGATTGGTAATCAGCAGATTAGTGCCGCCCAGATCGAGGAACAGCAGACAGTTAACCGTCAGCGCAAAAATATGGTAGAGCGGCAGCGCCGTTACCACCTGCTCCTGCCCGGCGCGCAGCAGTTTGCCGTAGGTGGCTTTTGTCTGCTCCAGGTTTGCCTGCATGTTGCCATGGGTGAGCATCGCGCCTTTGGCGACGCCGGTGGTGCCTCCGGTATACTGCAGAAATGCCAGATCGTCATTGCTGAGCGCCGGACGCTGATAAGCCATGCGTGCGCCCTGCTGCAGCGCATGCCGCAGCGGTACAGCTCCGGGCAAATGGTATTTCGGCACCAGCTTTTTGACATATTTGACCACAAAGTTCACCAGCGTCGCTTTGACCGGTGCCAGGTGATCGCCCATCCGCGTCAGCATCACGTGCTTTACCGCCGTCTCTGCCACAACTTTTTCCAGCGTGTGAGCAAAATTGGAAACGATAACAATGGCGCTGGCACCGCTGTCATTGAGCTGATGTTTCAGCTCGCGCGGGGTATAGAGCGGGTTAACATTTACCACCACCATACCGGCACGCAGTACGCCAAACAGCGCCACCGGATACTGCAGCAGATTAGGCATCATCAGCGCCACGCGATCGCCCTGCTGCAGTCCCAGCCCCTGCTGCAGCCAGGCGGCAAAGTCGCGGCTCTGCGCGTCGAGCTGGCGATAGGTCAGCGGCTGCCCCATATTGATAAAGGCAACGTTGTCGGCATAGTGCAACACCGCATGTTCAAAGAGATCGACCAGAGAGGGATAACGGTCGGCATTTATTTCTGCTGGCACATCTGGCGGATAGCGTTTCAGCCAAACTTTGGTCAAAGAGTCACCCCGATATTCTTGTTGCGTAGCCATCGCCGCCTCTGCAATCAGTGTTATTAACAATACTTTAACTGATTGTACCAGTTTGCCGGTTACGGCATTTTCAGGTTGCGAAGCCCATCACTAAATTTCGCGCGCCGGTTACGCGCCCAATAAAAAAGCCCGGCTGCGTGCACCGCAACCGGGCCGGAAAAGTATGTGGCGGCTACTCGGTCAGAATAGTCTGTACCTGAGCCGGCCCCCCCAGGTTAATCCCCCAGTAAGGGTTTGGCCCCCAGTAACCCGGATGATGCCGCGTCGGGCCATATCCGATCCAGGGATCGATTGGCTGCGGCGGCGTCATTACCTGCTGAGTCAGATGCCAGCGCTGATAGCCGCGCACATCAATCACAACAAAGTTATAACTGGCCTTGCCAATTTCACCTTTTTCGGTGCCTTTGATGGTACCCAGCACCGTAACATATTGGTTATTCACATCAACCGGATCGACAAATCCTTTGAGATCGGCATATATCCGTCCGATTGAGGCAGCCCCCAGCCGGGGCCGTGCGCTCTCATCCAGCGGCTGCGTGGCTATCTCCAGCCGCGTCAGTCCGTTGAGGTTTGTAACGCGAACCACTTTACCGCCAAAGCGTGACTCCTGCCCGGTATAGAGCTGGGGAGCGTTCATCACGCGCAATAAATCCTGCTGCGGAAGCGCCGAGCTTCCTTTAATAGAATCGGGTACGCTGACGCAGCCGCTCAGCAGCAATACACACGCCAGTACGCCACCAGCGATTCCAGCACGATAACCTGGCATAAGCACATCTCCTGTAATTTTTAATTTAGACTGGAGGTGCAAAAATAAGTTGCGTGGCGGCTCAGCGTCCGGGCAACTTTTTCCACGCCACTTCGTTACGCAGATAAACCGGCTCTGCATGCTCCACCGCTACGGTGTCGCCTCGCTGCCACGCCTGCAGCGCCAGCGGCAGCATATCTTCAGCCGCGGGCAGCGTAACCGGGGTGGCCAGTAGCGTTGCGCCCGGCGTGGTCATCAGCTCAGGCCATGCCTGCCAGCCGGTGCCTGCGGTCGCCCACTCGCCGCTCAGCGCCGCGATGCGGGCAGCAGCAGCCTCAGGCTTCAGCACCGCTTCGCTGTCGGCGCCGTGCCAGTGACCCGCATCATCGCGCTGATATTCAGCCCAGTAGACTTCACCCATGCGTGCATCAATCGCCACCAGCACACGAGTGGCACCGGTCAGCCGCCAGGCCCCCTGCGCCATCGTTGCCAGCGAAGAGACGCCAATCATGGGTAAGTTTGCGCCCAGCGCCAGCCCCTGCGCAATGCCAATACCAATGCGAACGCCGGTAAAACTGCCCGGCCCGCGCCCAAACGCCAGCGCATCCAGCGCGGTCAGGTCCAGCTGCTGCGCCTGCAGCAGCGACTGCACCAGCGGCAGAATGCGCTGCGTGTGATCGCGCGGAGCAATTTCAAAACGGGCATCGATCTGCTGCTGATTCAGCAGCGCGGCAGAACAGGCTTCTGTCGCCGTGTCCAGTGCTAAAATTCGGGCGGACATAACAACCTCAGAGAATCAAAATGGCGCGCATCTTATCACAAAGCGGCATAAATTAGTGTTCCTCAGCCTGCCGGACAAAGTCGATCGCACGCGCCAGATCGCGGGTCCGCGGCGTGGGTGGCAGGCTGTTGAGAAAGAGTTCGCCGTAGGGGCGGGAGACCAGACGCTGATCGCAAATCACCAGTACGCCGCGATCGGCGGTGTCGCGGATCAAACGCCCCACCCCCTGTTTGAGGGTGATTACTGCATCCGGCAGCTGCACATCACTGAACGGATCGCCGCCGCGCAGCCGGCAATCCTCCATGCGCGCCTTCAGCAGCGGATCGTCTGGCGAGGTAAACGGCAGTTTATCAATAATGACCAGCGACAGGGCATCGCCGCGCACGTCGACACCTTCCCAGAAGCTGCTGGTGGCAACCAGCAGCGCATTACCCGCCTCCAGGAACTGCTTCAGCAGCTGCCCTTTGCTGGTCTCGCCCTGCAGCAGCACCGGCAGAGTCATTGATGCACGAAACTCGGCCGCCAGCTCACGCATCATCTTGTGTGAGGTGCAGAGAAAAAAGCAGCGTCCTTTATTGGCATCAATCAGCGGCTTCATCATCCGCGCCAGCTGCCGGGCCCCGCCAGGCGCATTCGGCTCCGGCATGTTGCGCGGCACGCACAGGAGCGCCTGCCGGGCGTAGTCAAACGGACTGTCGAGGATCAGCGTCTGCGCCTGCTCAACCCCGAGCCGACTGGCGAAATGCCCGACCTGTTCATTCACCGCCAGCGTGGCGGACGTAAACACCCAGGCCGCTTTACGCGTATCCATCACTTCGCGAAAGCGCTCCGCAACTGAAAGCGGCGTCAGCGCCAGCGTAAAGTGCCGGCTGGTACATTCATACCAGTAGCTGAAACCGGGTTCGCTGATGGCACGTAAACGCTTCAGGCGGGTGCGATAGAGCGCCGCGCGCTCAAAGGCCGCGTCAAGCAGCGCTGAGCGTCCCAGGGAGAGTTTAATGACGTCGTAACAGAGTTCCAGCGCATCATCCAGCAGAGTAAACATGCGCATGACGTTGTTATCGCTGAGCAGATCACGCAGATTACCGCGAAAGCCGGGTTCGCCAAGCGTCAGGCGAAAATCCTGCGCACACTGCGCCAGCCGATCGGCAGATTTCTGCAGCTGCTGCACATCACGCACCTCGGTGCGATAGGCAAGAATGATATCTTTGGCGAGATCCTGCAGCTGACGGCTGGAGAGCTGCTGGCCAAAGTACTGGCTGGCGATGTCGGGCAGCTGATGTGCCTCATCGAAGATCATTACGTCCGCTTCCGGGATCAGCTCGCCAAACCCGCCCTCTTTGACCACCAGGTCAGCCAGAAACAGATGATGGTTGACCACCACAACGTCAGCATCCATCGCTTTTTTACGCGCTTTTACGACAAAACACTCTTTATAGAGCGGGCAGTCGCTGCCAAGACAGTTGTCATTGGTGCTGGTGACGTAAGGCCAGACAGGGCTATCTTCAGCGACACCGGCGCAGTTGCTGATATCGCCATCTTTGGTTTCCGATGACCAGCTGCGCACGTGGATAAGATCGCCCAGCGCCTGTACAGTAAGATCGCCGCCGCTCTGGTTTTGCTGCTCCATACGTTCGAGACAAAGATAGTTAGAGCGGCCTTTCAGCAGCGCAGTTTTTCCGCTGAATTTGAGCGCCCGGGCAATGGTGGGCAAATCGCGATTGTAGAGCTGATCCTGCAGCGCTTTGGAGCCGGTAGAGACAATGACTTTCTTTTTTGCGCGCAGTGCAGGCGCCAGATAGGCGTAGGTTTTACCGGTTCCGGTGCCCGCCTCCACCACCAGCTCACCGCCGTGCGTTACCGCTGCCGTGACCGCCTGTGCCATCTCATGCTGGGCCGCACGCGGTTTAAAACCCGGAATTGCCTGCGCTAACGCGCCATCTGCTGCAAAATCGTCTGCCACACATCCTCACCTGTAACCTGAAAAACACTGTAATTATGTCAGGATTCCGCAGACGCGACCACAACAGATGACATCGCAGCCCGGTTATGCCAGGCTGGCGCAGCAAAAAACAGAGGAGAACAGCATGTCTATTACGCGTATCGATCCCGAACATCGTATGTCCGAAGCCGTGATACACGGCAATACGATCTACTACACCAGCGTCCCGGAAAATCTGGATGCCGATGCGGAGGCGCAGACGGCTAACGCGCTGGCAGTCATCGATCGTATTCTGGCGTGCGCCGGATCGGACAAGAGCAATATTCTCGACGCCACGATTTTTTTGGTGGATAAAGCGGATTTTGCGGCGATGAATCGCGCCTGGGACGCATGGGTATCACCGGGCAACGCGCCGGTACGCTGCACCGTACAGGCCGGACTGATGAACCCGAAATATAAAGTAGAAATAAAAATTATCGCCGCACGTTAAGCGGCACGGGCACTATTCGTTTTCATCTTCATCTTCGAAGCGTGCCCTGATTGCCTCTCCGGTAAAGGTTTCACGAATTTCCTGCGCCACCTGCGCAATCGCCTGGCCGCTGGCCATGCCGCCCGCCATCAGTTCCTGAATTCGCTCAACCGCCTGCTGCTGCTGCTCATGAGATAGTGCCGGAAGCCCTGTAAACATACGTTACTCCAGATTAAATCGGACGGGCATTATCCCACGCGGAACAAACAGGTGCCAGTGGCAAAAAAATATGCCAGGCTACGCCTCTGCCTGTTGAATGCTGCTGAACCCATGATCGCGAAAACCCTCACGCTTACCTATAGTCCCGATGCACTGCTGAACCGCTTTGCCACGCTGGCGCATCGCCCGTGGGCCATGCTGCTGACCTCGGGTCAGGCCGATCACGCCGATAACCGCTTTGATATTCTGACTGCCGATCCGCGCATCACGCTCACCACGCGCGGCGGGTATACCGAAACCGATGATGGCACCGGCATTCAGCGCTCCGGGGAGGATCCGCTGCAGCTGCTGCAGCGGCAGATTGACCGGCTGGGCCTGCAGCCCGCCTCCCATCCCGATCTGCCTTTTCAGGGCGGTGCGCTGGGCCTGTTTGGCTACGATCTCGGCCGCCGGTTTGAACAGCTGCCGGCGGTAGCGCAGCAGGATCTGCAGACGCCTGATATGGCAGTGGGCCTTTATGACTGGGCGCTGATTGCCGATCATCACCTGCAGCGGCTTACGCTGGTCTCTCTCAGCGATGCTGACGCGCGCTGGCGCTGGCTGCAGGCGCAGGCGGTTCCGCTGCCGCGGGCGTTTCACTTAACCAGCGCGTGGCGCTCTGACCTGACGCGCGAAGCCTATGCAGCACGCTTCAATGCTGTACAGGCGTATATTCAGGCAGGTGACTGCTATCAGGTCAATCTTGCTCAGCGTTTCGAGGCGCGCTATAGCGGGGATGAGTGGCAGGCGTTTCTGCGCCTTACGCGCGCCAATCGCGCGCCCTTTAGCGCCTTTCTGCGTCTGCCGGACAGCGCGCTGCTCAGCCTGTCGCCGGAACGTTTTCTCTCTCTGCAGCAAAACGTTATTGAAACGCGTCCGATCAAAGGCACGCTGCCGCGTCTGGCCGATGCAGAGGCCGATCGTCTGCAGGCGGAAAAGCTGGCGCACTCCGCAAAAGATCGTGCGGAGAATCTGATGATTGTTGATCTGATGCGTAATGATATTGGTCGGGTGGCTGAACCCGGCAGCGTGAGCGTGCCTGAGCTGTTTGTGGTTGAACCCTTTCCGGCAGTGCATCATCTGGTGAGCACCGTGCGGGCCCGTCTGCCCGACAGGCTGCGCGCCACCGATCTGCTGCGCGCCTGCTTTCCGGGCGGCTCAATCACCGGAGCGCCAAAAATCCGTGCGATGGAGATTATCGAAGAGCTGGAGCCGCATCGTCGCAACGCCTGGTGCGGCAGCATAGGCTATGTCAGCCTGTGTGGCCGTATGGACAGCAGTATTACCATTCGTACGCTGATCGCTGAAAACAATACCCTCTACTGCGCCGCCGGTGGCGGACTGGTGGCTGACAGCGATCTGCAATCTGAATATGAAGAGACCTTCCATAAGGTTAACCGCATTCTGCCCTGCCTCAGCGATGAGAAGTAATATGACTGCCGAACTCAGCCAGTTTCTGACGCGTTTTATGCTGCAGCCTCCGCCACCCGCACGCCTGCCGGCCCCTGCCGGACGTCATGCGGCAGTGCTGGTGCCGATTATCAACAGCGCCGAGCCGGCACTGCTGCTGACGCGGCGCTCGGCGCTGCTGCGTAAACATGCCGGCCAGGTCGCTTTTCCGGGCGGCATGCAGGATGCCAGCGATACGTCATTGATCGATACCGCGCTGCGTGAAGCGCAGGAAGAGATCGGGATCGATCCCCGTCAGGTGCAGATAGCCGGTGTACTGCCGGCGGTCACCAGCAGTACCGGTTTTGCCGTCACGCCGGTGGTGGGGATCCTGCCAGCCATGCCGCTCCGTCTGAACCCGGATGAAGTCGAAAGCGCCTTTACCATGCCGCTGCGTGAAGCACTGCATCTGGCCCGCTATCATCCGCTGACGTTATATCGCGGCCAGCGTCAGCACCGGATATGGCTCTCCTGGTATAACGATTATTTTATCTGGGGCATGACGGCCGGAATTATTCGTGCGCTTGGTCAGCAGATCGCGCTGCCCTGAATGCCGTGTGTAAACTCATAGCTGAAAAATCGATCCACTTCACAAAGGTATGGATTGATAACTATTTCTGCGGTTTATAATTAGATTATTTCATGCGAAAAGCTGTTCTTTCGCCCGCCGTGGCGATTACTATTAGCCGCAATTACGGCTCAGGCCGCAGAACCCCGTATTTGTGAGGAGCGTTACCGTTGATTAGTGTTTTTGACATGTTCAAAGTGGGCATCGGCCCATCCAGTTCACATACCGTAGGTCCGATGAAAGCGGGCAAACAGTTTGTGGATCTGCTGGCTGAGCAGGGCAAACTGCAGGATGTCACGCGCGTAGCGGTGGATGTGTATGGCTCTCTCTCGCTGACCGGCAAAGGTCACCATACGGATATCGCTATCATTATGGGTCTGGCGGGTTATGAACCTGCCACCGTGGATATTGATGCGATCCCGGCATTTATTAAAGATACGGAAACGCGTGAGCGCCTGCTGCTGGCTAAGGGCGCGCATGAGGTCGACTTTCCACGCGAAGGCGGCATGGTGTTCCGCAGTGAGAATCTTTCGCTGCATGAAAACGGTATGACGCTGTATGCGTTTGCCGGCGATCTGCTGATTCTGACGAAAACCTACTACTCAATTGGCGGCGGGTTTATCGTGGATGAAGCGCATTTTGGCCAGCCGGTGCTGGATGAAGTCGCGGTACCTTATGCGTTTCACTCGGCAAAAGAGCTGCTCAGCCACTGCAGCGAGACCGGCATGTCGCTTTCAGGACTGGTGATGCAAAATGAGCTGGCGCTGCACAGCCGTGAAGAGATCACCCGCTATTTTACCGATGTCTGGCAGACCATGCAGGCGTGTATTGACCGCGGTCTGAACACCGAAGGCGTGCTGCCGGGGCCGCTGCGCGTTCCGCGCCGTGCCGCCTCTTTGCGTCGCCTGCTGGTCTCATCGACCAAGCACTCCAATGATCCAATGAACGTTATCGACTGGGTCAATATGTTTGCCCTGGCGGTAAACGAAGAGAATGCGGCAGGCGGACGCGTGGTAACGGCCCCGACTAACGGAGCCTGCGGCATCGTGCCGGCGGTGCTTGCCTATTACGATCACTTTATCGAAAGCGTCACGCCCGATATCTTTATCCGTTATTTTCTCGCGTCAGGCGCTATCGGTATTCTCTATAAAATGAACGCCTCTATCTCCGGTGCCGAAGTAGGCTGTCAGGGTGAAGTGGGCGTGGCCTGCTCTATGGCGGCGGCGGGTCTGGCGGAGCTGCTGGGCGCCAGCCCGGAGCAGGTCTGCGTGGCCGCGGAAATTGGTATGGAGCATAACCTGGGTCTGACCTGCGATCCGGTTGCCGGTCAGGTGCAGGTGCCCTGCATTGAGCGCAATGCTATTGCATCGGTCAAAGCCATCAACTCAGCGCGCATGGCGCTGCGCCGGACCAGCGCCCCGCGCGTCTCGCTGGATAAAGTCATTGAGACCATGTATGAGACCGGTAAAGATATGAACGCTAAATATCGCGAAACCTCGCGTGGCGGTCTGGCCATCAAAGTTCAGTGTGACTGATACCTGTCCGGAGTGCGCTGGTTAAAATCAGCGCACTCATACTGATTTCTGCTTTTTTACCTACCTCGGCGTTGCCAAACCAGATATTGTAATTTTCCTGCGCGGATCCGGCAGGACGCAATTTTTATTGCCTGCTTTTTTAACGGGCAGCGCTAAACCTGGCCGTCCCGATGCCGATAACCTTCACGTTAATTTGCTCCTGGTCTGTGTCTTAACAAGGTGGTTACTGATGCTCATTCCCCAGCAATTTGTGGGTCAATTTCGCCGTAAGCGGCTGCTTATTGCGTTAGTGATCGCGACGCTGGTTTTGATCCTTACCCTGACTTTTCGTTATATCGAAGAGAAGTCACGTATTGAGCAGCAGTCTCTTAACTTTGCCAGCCGCGCCATTGAGCGCTTTGACCGTATGTTCTCGCCGCTGGACGTCTCCGCCAATAACACGCTGGGCCTGGTGGGCCTGCCCTGTTCGCTGGTGCGTTATCCGCTGATTGAAAAGATCGCTGCGCTGCAGACGGTACGCACCGTGCTGCTGGTGCAAAATGACACTATCTACTGCTCCAGCATCTATGGCGCCCGCGATATCTCTTTTAGTCAGACCTATCCGGAGCTGGCGCTCAATAATCAGCGCATGCTGCTGACCACAGATGATTATCTGCTTAAAGGCTCGCCGGTGCTGCTGCTCTGGACGCCAAAGTCGCTGGATAATCGCGATGGCTTGCTGCAGGTGGTGAATGTTGAACTGATGAGCAATTATCTGCTTGAGCCTCAGCTGCCGTGGGTAGAGCGGGCTATTTTCAACGTGGGCGGTCAGAGCCTTGAGTATGGTAATCCGATGATTGAACACACGGTGCCCTCGGATGACGAGGTCGCTTACGATCAGGCATCTTTACGCTACCCGTTCACCATTACGCTCTACGGCCCTTCTCCGGCGCGCCTGGCGTTAAATACGCTGCCTTCCCAGCTGCCGCTGGCGGTGATGCTGAGCCTGCTGATTGGCTATATTGTCTGGCTGGCAACGGCCAATCGCATGAGCCTCAGCTGGCAAATCAGCTACGGCATCACCGCCAGTGAGTTTATGGTTTATTGTCAGCCGCTGATCAATGCCCGCAGCGAACAGTGTGAGGGTATTGAGCTTCTGCTGCGCTGGCATAATCCGCGTCAGGGATGGATTGCACCTGACGTCTTTATCCCTCTGGCGGAACGGCAAAACCTGATCGCTCCCCTTACCCGCTTCGTGATTGCCCGGGCCGTAGAGGCGCTGCCGCAGCTGCCGCAAAGCAGCGCGTTCCATATTGCGATTAACGTCGCCGCCAGCCATTTTCACGATCGCGCCATTGTGGAAGATCTGCAGCAGATCTGGTGGCCTGCTAACCCCCATCCGCAGCTGGTTGTGGAGCTGACAGAGCGTGACGCCTTGCCGGTTATCGATCAGTCGGTCGTGGCGCAGCTGCATAACATTGGCGTACGCCTGGCGATAGACGATTTCGGCACCGGGCACAGTTCGCTGGCCTACCTGAAAGATCTGCAGCCGGATGTGCTGAAAATTGACAAGATTTTTACCGCGGCGATCGGCACTGACGCGATCAACGCCACGGTAACCGATATGGTGATTTCACTGGCGCAGCGGCTGAAGATTGCGCTGGTGGCCGAAGGCGTGGAGACCGCTGAACAGGCCTCCTATCTGCGCGAGCGCGGGGTAGATCATCTGCAGGGTTACTTCTATGCGCGCCCCATGCCGATCGAAGATTTTCCGGCATGGCTGGCTCAGCATCAGGAAACAGCGGGTTAAAAAAAGGGCCGTCTTCACGACGGCCCTGATTGAACAGCTACGCGCGATTACGCGTTTTCTTCATCTTCATCGTGAGGCGCATCTTTGGTCACCCGTACCAGGTCGATACGGTAATCTGTCGCCTCAACAATTTCAAAGTGCAGCGGCGGCAGATCGATTACCTCACCAGGCTGCGGCAGCTGACCTTTCTGCTCAATCAGCAGGCCCGCCAGCGAAGCGTGATCGTCCTCCTGTTTAACCAGTTCATGGTAGTCGAGCAGCTGCTGAAGCGAATGCAGGTCGGTGCCGCCTTTGACCAGCCAGCCATCACCATCGGCGATCACATCCGGCGTCTCATCTTCATCCGGGAACTCACCGGCAATCGCTTCCAGCACGTCCAGCGGCGTAATCAGACCCTGCACCATACCAAATTCGTTGGTTACGATAACAAAGCTGCCTTTCGCCCGGCGCAGCACGCCCAGCAGATTAATAGGATCCAGCGTCTCAGGGACAACAATCGCCGGCGAGCCTGATGCGAACGTGGTCACATCCATACCGTGCTCCAGCGCCACCAGCAGCTCTTTTGCGCGCACCACGCCAATAATCTCATCCAGCTCACCGCGGCACACCGGAAACAGACTGTGTGGCGTATCCAGCAGCTGCATACGGATCTCATCCAGCGGACGCGTTACATCAACCCATGAGATATCGCCACGCGGCGTCATGATGCTGCGAATAGAGCGCTGCGACAGCGTCAGTACGCCGTTAATCATATAGCGCTCTTCATCCTTAAACGCTTCCTGCGGCATAGCGTTATTCAGCGTATGCTCATCCGTTGAAGGCTGCTGCTGACGATTGCGCCCGCCCATCAGGCGTAAAATAGCTTCTGCCGTGCGCTCACGCATTGGCCGGCGCGCCTGATGGCGCATAAAATTACGGCGCGCGATCTGATTAAACAGCTCAATCAAAATTGAGAAGCCGATCGCCGCATAGAGATAACCTTTCGGAATATGGAAACCGAACCCTTCCGCTACCAGCGACAAACCGATCATCAGCAGGAAGCTCAGGCAGAGCACGACAACCGTCGGATGAGCGTTGACAAAATTAGTCAGCGGCTTCGATGCCAGCAGCATTACGCCCATTGCGATCACCACCGCAGTCATCATCACCGGCAGGTGGTTAACCATACCCACTGCGGTAATCACGGCATCCAGTGAGAAGACGGCATCCAGCACCACGATTTGTGCGACCACTGCCCAGAAGCTGGCATAGTTGCGATTACCCTGCTGCTCCATGCCTTTATTTTCCAGACGCTCATGCAGCTCCATCGTGGCCTTGAAAAGCAGGAACAGGCCACCAAACAGCAGGATCAGATCGCGACCGGAAAAGCTGAAATCCATCACGCTGAACAGCGGACGGGTCAGCGTGACCATCCACGAGATCAGGGAGAGCAGGCCGAGGCGCATCACCAGCGCCAGCGACAGACCGATCAGTCGCGCTTTATCGCGCTGCTTTGGCGGCAGTTTGTCAGCAAGAATGGCGATAAAGACCAGGTTATCGATACCCAGCACAATTTCCAGCACGATCAGCGTTAACAGCCCCGCCCAGATCGAGGGATCCAAGAGAAACTCCATTAGTGACTCCTTGCTAAGAAAGTAGACGCACGAAAATCAGCCTGCACCGGTAAGTGAGACAGCTGAAGAGTCGAAGGCGAAATAACGCTGAATGGCGTGGCGATCTGCGCCGGCTGGCACAGTAAGGATAAGAAGCGACGTCGGTGACGGTCCATAAAGGTGAGCTTGAGCCCGGTACTCCTGAGTAATAAACAGAAAGTTAATGTATCAGTTACCTCAACAAGATCAAAAAATTTTCTTACATTTACACATAGCTGCGCTGGCGCATAAAAACGGCATAAAAAAGTCCGCTGAACCGCCGTTACACCAGATAACCGACAGGCGTCACACTCTTTCTTCTTTCGCTAACTAAAATAAACGGCGACCTTAACGCAAACCGATGGGGGCTCCATCGTAGCGGCTCAGGCTTATATTGCCTGACGGGCCCGGCCGCATCCTTTATTCCTGTCAACGTCCTTTAATGACAGGGTTTCGTCATAAACGGAGGTAGCAGGTGACCATCGCATTAGTCATTGGTACACACGGCTGGGCAGCAGAGCCGCTCCTGAAAACAGCAGAGATGCTGCTGGGCGAACAGCACAATGTCGCCTGTATCGATTTTGCACCCGGTGAAAACGCCGAAACCCTGATGGATAAGTATCGTGCCCGGCTGGCAGAGCTTGATACCGCTCAGGGAGTCCTGTTTCTGGTCGATACATGGGGAGGCAGCCCGTTTAATGCCGCCAGCCGTCTCGTCACGGATCGCCCGGATCAGGAGGTCATTGCTGGCGTGAATATTCCGATGCTGGTCGAAACGCTGATGGCCCGCGATGACAATCCTGAACTGGCGGCGCTGGTGCAGGTCGCAACCGATGCCGGCCGTGAGGGCATTAAAGCGCTAAAGGCGAACCCGGTTTCCGCTGCCGCAGCGCCGGCTAAATCTGCTGCGCCGCCGCCGCCACCGCTGGCGCCGGGCCAGCATATGAAAATCGGGCTGGCGCGCATAGACGATCGTCTGATCCATGGCCAGGTAGCGACCCGCTGGACTAAAGAGACCGGCGTCAGTCGCATTATTGTGATCAGTGATGAAGTGGCAAACGATCACGTGCGTAAAACCCTGCTGACCCAGGTGGCGCCGCCGGGCGTAACCGCACACGTGGTCGATATCGCAAAAATGATCCGCGTCTGGAATAACCCCAAATATGCGGGCGAACGCGTCATGCTGCTGTTTACTAATCCCACCGACGTTGAGCGCGTGGTTGCGCAGGGCGTCAATATTACCTCTGTGAATATCGGCGGCATGGCGTTTCGTCAGGGTAAGACGCAGGTCAATAATGCGGTTTCAGTAGATGAAAAAGATATTGCCGTTTTTCGTCAGCTCAACGCCCACGGGATTGAGCTTGAGGTACGCAAAGTCTCCACCGATCAAAAGCTTAATATGATGGACCTGATTGCGAAGGCCACCGCCTGACTTGTTGCCGCCCGGCAATAATGGCGGGCGTGCTGAGGAGATGCAAAATGGAAATAACCACGTTACAGATTGTGCTGATATTTATCGTGGCCTGTGTTGCCGGTATGGGTTCTATCCTGGATGAATTTCAGTTTCACCGTCCGCTGGTGGCCTGTACCCTGATTGGTGCCGTGCTGGGTGACATGAAAACCGGCATTATTATCGGCGGCACGCTGGAGATGATCGCGCTGGGCTGGATGAATATCGGGGCGGCGGTAGCACCCGATGCGGCTCTCGCCTCCATTATATCCACCATCCTGGTGATTGCCGGCGGACAGAGCGTCGGTGCCGGTATCGCTCTGGCGATCCCGCTGGCCGCAGCGGGTCAGGTGCTGACCGTGGCGTTTCAGCATGCGGCAGATAACGCGGCCGCGAAAGGTAACCTCACCGCTATCTCCTGGATCCATGTCTCTGCCCTGCTGCTGCAGGCGATGCGCATTGCCATCCCGGCGCTGATTGTCGCTATCTCTGTCGGCACCAGCGCCGTGCATACGCTACTGAGTTCCATTCCGGAGGTAGTCACCAACGGCCTTAACATCGCCGGCGGCATGATTGTGGTAGTGGGATACGCAATGGTCATCAATATGATGCGCGCCGGTTATCTGATGCCGTTCTTCTATCTCGGGTTTGTCACCGCCGCGTTTACTGACTTCAATCTGGTTGCGCTGGGCGTTATCGGCGTCGTGATGGCGATTCTCTATATCCAGCTCGCCCCGAAATATAACCGGGTCGCAGGCGCAGCGCCGGCAGGTGCCTCGCAAAACGACCTTGATAATGAACTTGACTAGGAGCAGGTGCCACTATGGTTGACAGCACGCGAATGGCTAAAAAGCTCACCTCCGGTGATGTCCGCGCCGTGTTCATACGATCTAACCTGCTTCAGGGGTCATGGAACTTTGAACGTATGCAGGCGCTCGGTTTCTGTTTTTCCATGGTGCCGGTGATTCGTCGCCTCTACCCGGAAAACGACGACGCACGTAAACAGGCGATCCGGCGTCATCTGGAGTTTTTCAACACGCAGCCCTATGTCGCCGCGCCGGTACTGGGCGTCACTATGGCAATGGAGGAGCAGCGGGCAAACGGCGCCGCCATTGATGATGGTGCTATTAACGGCATTAAAGTAGGTCTGATGGGGCCGCTGGCAGGCGTAGGCGATCCCATCTTCTGGGGCACCGTACGGCCGGTATTTGCCGCGCTTGGTGCAGGGATCGCCATGAGCGGCAGCCTGCTGGGCCCGCTGCTGTTTTTTGTGCTGTTTAACGTTGTGCGCCTGCTGACCCGCTATTACGGCGTTGCTTACGGCTATCGCAAAGGCGTTGATATCGTCAGCGATATGGGCGGCGGTTTTCTGCAGAAGCTCACCGAAGGCGCCTCGATCCTCGGCCTGTTTGTGATGGGCGCACTGGTCAATAAATGGACCCACGTTAACGTGCCGCTGGTGGTATCGAGTATTACCGACCAGACCGGTAAAACCACGATAACCACCGTTCAGTCTATTCTTGACCAGCTTATGCCCGGCCTGATCCCGCTGCTGCTGACATTTGGCTGTATGTGGCTGCTGCGTCGTAAAGTTAACGCGCTGTGGATCATCATCGGTTTCTTTGCGATCGGGATTATTGGTTACTCGATTGGCCTGCTGGGACTGTAAGCCGCTTTCCGGCCGGACGCGTAATATGGGCAGAGTGTTAAAAGGAGCGATAATGGCGCTGACCGATCTGCTGCTGATGTTCTGCATCGCCGCTTTGCTGCTGTTTGCTATTTACCATGATGTAGTGTTGCCGCGCCGTAAAGGCGTCACCCTGCTGCGGGTCGCACTGCGACGACGTCACCTGCCCGATAGCGCGATTTTTATCGGACTGCTGCTGATTCTGCTGTGGAAAAATATCAGCAATGCAGGGCCGGTGCTGACGACAACGCTTATCATGGTGCTGTGCGCCCTGACGCTCTGGGTATTCTGGCTGCGCCGTCCGGTGCTGCTGATGAAGCAGGAGGGCCTGTTTGATAACGGGATCTGGATCCGCTATGCGCGCATTGCCGCGATTAACCTCTCGCCGGAGGGGGTTTTAATGATGCAGCTGGAGCGGCGCCGGCTGCTTATTGCTGTTCATACGCTGGATGACCTGGAGCGTATCTGGCATACGCTCCTCACCGCTCGCTAATCGCGCTGCCACAGAGAGAGGGTAAAGTCCGCGTCACAGCGGAACTGCTCTGCCGCTGCCAGCGTCTGCCATACCGCTTCCGATGCACGCCAGGCAAAGGGTGTCATCTGCAGCAGGCTTACCGCTTCAGCGCCGCTTAGCGTCAGGTCATAGCTGAGAGACTGCGACTCGCAGAGCGTAAAGCCGGTATAGGTTTTCTCTTCTGCAGCATGCAGCTGCACCTGCGAATAGATTAGCGCCTTGAACTGCTGCAGATGGTGCGGACCCGGCGTAACGGTCAGCAGATAACCGCCTGACTTTACCACCCGGCTAAGCTCCTCTTCATTACAGGGCGCATAGATGCGTACCACCGCATCCAGCACCGCGCTGGCAAACGGCAGCCGCTGGCTGGAGGCAACGCAAAAGCGTACCTGCGTATAGCGTTTTGCCGCCATCCGGATAGCCGGTTTGGCAACATCAAGCCCATAGATTTCGGCGTCAGGCAGCGCGCTGGTCAGGGCGCTGGTGTAATACCCCTCACCGCAGCCGATATCCAGAACCTGAGCCGCAGGCTGCGTCAGGCGTTGCGCCAGTATCGCCGCCGCGCGATCGCGCAGCGGCTGATAGTGCCCGGCATCCAGGAAAGCACGGCGCGCCTGCAGCATCTCCAGGCTGTCACCCGGCTCTCGCGACCCCTTGTGCTGCACCGGCAGAAGATTGACATACCCTTCTCTGGCCCGATCAAACTGATGACCAGCGTCACAGCGAAACACGCCCGGCTGCTGGGTTAATGGCTGGCGGCACAGGGGACAGATCAGGGACATAGCGGACTCCGGTTCAACGATAAGCGGCGCAGTTTACCCTGAAGCAGGAGTAACAAAAAGCATAAAGAAAAGCCCCGCTCAGAGAGCAGGGCTTACGATTCGTTTCAGCAGGTACAGTGACCCGGGCTGAGCGGAAAATCAGATAGCGGTAACGTTAACCGCTGCAGGACCTTTCTGGCCATCCTGAATTTCAAACTCTACCTGCTGGCCTTCAGCCAGAGTTTTGAAGCCGTTACCCTGGATAGCAGAGAAGTGTACGAACACATCTTTGCTGCCGTCAGCAGGAGTAATGAAACCAAAACCTTTAGACTCGTTGAACCACTTAACCTGACCTTTAATCTTTGCCATTTTGCAAATTCCTTTAAATGTTTATTTTGCCCGAAGGCAGTATTGCAGAGAAACAGAGACGTTACTGAATGAGGCACTAATTTAAGGTTCGGCAAGGAAGCGGTATTCAACGTCAACGTCTTTACTCAAAACTTCTTTACTGAAGATGCCATGCATAAACAGAACTGTACCTCGTTTGACCCGCTGATGGTTATCACATATCCGCTAAATAATGGCAAGCCATTTTTAAACAGTGGTCGACTTGTCGCACATTATTATCCGGGACCCCTGCTCCTTCGTGGTGAAACAGGAACTGCAAACACCTGATGGCGCACAAAATCCTTGATGACCAGCGTTTTTCTGCAGCAACGTCAAGCGCAGCGGCAGGACATGAATTTGCGTTAAGTGCCAGACGCTACGTTAAACGTGTTGCACTATTATGGCAGACAAAGATTATTTCTCTCTGCAGTGTAAAATAACAGCGCCTGCTTCTCTTAATGCACAAGGTGTACAATTAAACCCGCGGAGTACAGGTTATAAAACGCTTTTGCACCAAAACCGGGAAAATTATTATCCGGCTGCTCCGGATATAATCATTAACCTGCTGAACTTATCTGTTATTTTTATAAGCACGCTAATCCGGACAGGTTAAGAAAACTGTACACCTTATTCATTACCGGTGAGAAAAATCTCATTCAATATCCGCCAGCGTCCGGCTCTCCCCTATTCGCCACGGGCTGAACCGTCCGGCCAGAGGCGTCCCGGCTGCGTCCAGCACACGCTGCAGTTCAGCAGGAGGCGCATCCAGCGACTCATCAGCCAGTTCATAAACACCCCAGTGTATAGGTATTGTTAATGGATGCCCGGCATACTGCCATAAGTCTGCGGCGTGCTGCGGGTTCATGTGCTGGCTGCCCATGAACCATTCTGGTGCATACGCGCCAACCGGCAGGGCGGCCAGATTAAACGGCCCCAGCCGTTGCACAATCTGCAGCAGGTTATCGCTGTAACCGCTGTCGCCGGAAAACCAGAAGTTGAGCGTGCCGCAGCGCACTACCCAGCCACACCATAGCGAGCGATTGCGATCCCACAGCGTGCGCATACTCCAGTGGCGCGCCGGCACAGCGGTAATGCTCAAATCCTGACTATCCGCTGACTCCCACCAGTCCATCTCGGTGACGTTGCGGGCCCCCCGCTTCCGGCACCATGCGCCCAGGCCAAGCGGTACTATCATCTTTACCTCCGGAAAACAGCGCAGCAGGCGCTTTATCGTGCCCCGGTCAAGATGATCGTAGTGGTTATGTGAAATCAGTACATAGTCGAGCTGCGGCAGCCGGGTCACATCAAGCGGTGAGGGTACCCGGCGTTCAGGACCGGCAAAGGGCAGCGGCGAAGCGCGCGGTGATAAAGCCGGGTCAATCAGGATATAGCGCTGCTTAAGGCGCAGCAGCAGCGCGGCGTGACCCAGCCACCAGATGCGATCGTCACTGCCGCTCAGGTCGGCGGGCTGATACCAGCGAGCGCTGAAATCAGCATAGCCGCTGGCAGGCGGCAGCGGGAGATGCTGCGCTTTACGTTCACGACGCCAGCGCTGTAAATCACCCGGCTTGCGCTGTTCCCCTTCAGGATTGCAAAACCCGTCAGGGGTATGGTGTGCTTTTGAAGCGTCGTACCAGGGACTTCTGCGGCTCATGCCCTCTCCATTTTTACTTTCAGCGCTCCGGGATCAGCCGGATAAAATCGCGTGAAGCCGTGCCTTCGTCATCCTGCACAGCGGATGACATTTCTCCCTGCGCCTCCGCAATACGGCGCAGCAGCGCGGTCTGTTTTTTCTGCTCTTCCACCAGCATTTCCAGCAGCTGCAGATGCTCGCTGGCACGCACGCTGGCGCGATTAACAAAAAACCAGACGATAAAGGCCACAAGAATAATGAGCGCCACGATACCATAGTGCAGCAGCGGGCTGGAGTTTGCGGCTAATTCGTTCATAACTGCCTCGGGTAACTATCAGTAAGGATTTAACGGCGCTAATTCTACCTGTTGCGCCAGGAAAAGATATCTTCTGCAACCAAAGCAGTTGCCTGCCGCAGCGCTTTCAGCTATCTCCGATCGTATTAACGTGTAAAGCACGGCATGGTACGCCTGTCGCGCTTATTGCCAAACGGATGCGGCGCGTTTTCAATTTCGGGAGATAATAATGAAATATTTTATTCGTCTGGTGATGCTGTTCGCCCTGCTGTGGCTGGCGCTGCTCTTCACCGGCTATGGTGTTCTGACCGGCAGCGCTGAGAAAGCAGCCGGTCTTGGCCTGGAGTGTAACTACCTGACCGCACGCGGCATGATGACCGCCCGTTATCTGCATAGCGACAGCGGAATTGTCGGTGTAACGGCCTGCCCGCTGCTGAAAAAAAGCGGCGATGTCATTGATAACCAGTAACCCTTCCGGGCTCAGCGTGAGCCCATTTTGATTTTCGCTATGCCGGCATCAGCGAAATAGAGGTTTTTCACGCCTGCGGCGATGCTTTCCGGCGCTAAATTGATTAGCATGATGATATTTACTCCCTTTACTTACCACTATTATGCCTTCAATTGCCCCTCAGGATGGACTTCCGCTACCGCAGCGCTATGGCGCAATCATCACGATTGCGCTGGGTATTATGATGGCGGTACTCGATGGCGCTATCGCTAACGTAGCGCTGCCGACGATAGCCCGCGATCTCAGCGCCAGCCCGGCTGAATCAATCTGGATAGTTAACGCGTATCAGATCGCAATCGTGATCTCGCTGCTGTCGCTCTCCTTTCTGGGAGATATGCTGGGATACCGCCGTATCTTTCAGGCCGGCCTGATCCTGTTTATCGCGACATCGCTGTTCTGCGCCCTCTCCTCCACGCTGACGACGCTAACCGTGGCGCGCGTACTGCAGGGATTTGGCGGCGCCGCGCTGATGAGCGTCAACACCGCGCTAATCCGGATTATTTATCCGCAGCGCTTTCTTGGACGCGGCATGGCAATCAACTCACTCATTGTGGCGGTCTCCAGCGCCGCCGGCCCCACTATTGCCGCGGCTATTCTGGCCGTGGCCAGCTGGCAGTGGCTCTTTTTAATCAATATCCCGTTTGGCCTTGCCGCACTCTGGCTGGCACTGCGCTTCCTGCCTGACAATCCGCAAAAAGCGCGCCAGCAGAAGTTTGATATTCCAAGTGCGGTGATGAACGCGCTCTTTTTTGGGTTACTCATCACTGCACTGAGCGGCTTTTCGCAGGGGCAGCCAGCCAGCCTTATCGTGGCCGAACTGGCGGCGCTGATCGTTACCGGTATTATCTTTGTGCGGCGTCAGCTAACCCTGCCGGTGCCCTTGTTACCGGTTGATCTGCTACGTCTGCCGCTGTTCTCGCTCTCCATTGGCACCTCCGTCTGCTCTTTCTGCGCGCAGATGCTGGCGATGGTATCGCTGCCGTTTTACCTGCAGAACGTGCTTGGCCGGGATGAAGTGGCAACCGGGCTGCTGCTGACGCCGTGGCCGCTGGCAACAATGGTGATGGCGCCGATTGCCGGACGTCTGATTGAGAAGTATCACGCCGGCCTGCTGGGTGGACTGGGGCTGGCGCTGTTTGCCGCCGGGCTGTTTCTGCTGGCCATGCTCCCGGCGCAGCCTGCTGATGCAGATATCATCTGGCGTATGATGCTGTGCGGTGCCGGTTTTGGCCTGTTTCAGTCACCCAATAATCACACCATTATCTCTGCTGCCCCGCGCAACCGCAGCGGCGGAGCCAGCGGCATGCTGGGCACCGCCCGGCTGACAGGACAGAGTGCCGGTGCCGCGCTGGTGGCTCTGATGTTTAACCTGTTCAGCGACAGCGGCACGCACGCTTCTTTGATCCTTGCCGGTGGCTTTGCTTCCGCTGCTGCTGCGATAAGTCTGGTGCGGATGACCCAGTCACGCGCGCCAGCCTGACGCTATCCGCACGCAAATAAAAAAGGCATCACCAGGGTGATGCCTTTTTTTTTCGTCGCCTGAGCGGATTATTTCAGATACTGCCCGCTGCGCAGCGCTTCGATGCGCTTATCAAGCGGCGGGTGAGACATAAACAGCTCGCTGAACGACTTGTTTTTACCGTTGATGCAGAACGCCATCATGCTGCCTGGCTCCTGCGGCTCGTAGCTGGTTTTCAGACGTTGCAGCGCGGCGATCATTTTTTCACGGCCAACCAGTTTTGCCGATCCTGCATCAGCGTGAAACTCACGGTGGCGTGAGAACCACATGGTAATGATGCTGGCGAGGATACCAAAAAGCAGTTCCAGCACCGTTGCAACCGCAAAATAGACCAGCGGATTACCGTTGCTGCTCTCTTCACCATCGCGGTTGCCGGACAGAAAGCCCGACGCAACCTGCGCAATAATGCGCGAGATAAAGATAACAAAGGTGTTCACAATGCCCTGAATCAGGGTCATGGTGACCATATCTCCGTTGGCGATATGCGCGATCTCATGCGCCAGCACGGCTTCAGCCTCATCGCGGCTCATGTTTTGCAGCAGACCGGTTGAGACAGCGACAAGGGACGCATCACGGCGCGCACCGGTCGCAAAGGCATTGATATCGGGCGCATGATAAATCGCGACCTGCGGCATCGCAATGCCAGCCTGCTGCGCCTGGCGACCCACGGTCTCCATCAGCCAGCGCTCGGTTTCATTACGGGGCTGTGCAATCACCTCCCCGCCAACGGAGCGTAGCGCCATCCATTTGGACATCAGCAGTGAAACGAACGCACCGCCAAAGCCAAACAGACCCGCCATAATCATCAGGCCCTGAACACTGCTTGACTGGATTCCTGTCAGACTCAGAATGAGTCCGAATACCAACATCACCGCCAGGTTGGTGATCAGGAAAAGAGCAATACGCATCATAAATGTTAATCTTCCTCAGTTGTTCACGCGCTTGTACGCGGATATATATCCTATGTTCATTGCGCGGCTTTTCAAGCGACCTTAATCTTTAAGTGCCTAAAAAAACAAAACTTTACATTCCACTCTGGCGATCGATTGCAAACTGCTCAGACCACTTATTTAGCGAGTATAGTGTAAAAAAAAACACCGCCGTAGCGGTGTTTTGTGACCGGCTTCAGGATTACTTCGCCGGAGTGGCAGCGGGCTGAGAAGAGGCCAGCTGAGCCAGATCGTTAGCGATCTTCACCGTCTCATCCAGATAGGGATCGGGCTCTTTATAATCTTTTGGCAGCGCCTCAAGATTCTTAAGCGGCTTTTTACCTTCCATCTGATAACGCGCGTTAATACGCTCCAGACGAAGCGCGTCCTCTTCGTGACTCTCTTTCTCACGCTGGGCAAGATTGAGCGACACGATATTGCGTTTATCTTTCATCGCATTGAAACGCGCAATATCTTTCATGATGTACTGAAACTCACGATCCTGCGCAATGCGATCGGCATGAGACTGCGTCAGCTTCGGCACCAGCGCGGTGATATCACCGGTTTTGGTATAGGTTGCCGCATTAATGCTGTCCCACGGCAGCGCGTTATCTTCAAATTTTTCGCCGGTCTCTGCCGCTTCAACGCCGGTTGGCATCAGCAGATCGGGGGTTACCCCTTTACGCTGCGTGCTGCCGCCGTTGATACGATAAAATTTCTGAATGGTATATTGTACGGAACCCAGCGCAGGCCACTCCGGACGCAGCATCTGATCGTAAATGCGGTTCAGAGAACGATACTGCTGTACGGTTCCCTTGCCGAAGGTCGGTTCGCCAACAATCAGAGCCCGGCCATAGTCCTGCATCGCCGCGGCAAAGATTTCCGAAGCTGACGCGCTGAACCGGTCGACCAGCACTACCAGCGGACCTTTGTAGTAAACAATGCCGTCGGTATCGCTGTCTTCACGCACCCGTCCATTGTTATCCCTGACCTGAACCACCGGGCCACCCGGAATAAAGAGTCCGGAGAGAGAGACCGCTTCAGTCAGTGCACCGCCGCCGTTGGTTCGAAGGTCGATAACGACGCTGTCCACATTTTGCTTTTGCAGTTTCTGCAGCTGCACTTTGACATCGTCAGTCAGACCGACATAGAAGCCCGGAATATCCAGCACGCCCACTTTTTCTTTGCCGACGTTATGCACCGTGCCTTTAACTGCCCGATCTTCCAGACGGATCTTTTCACGCGTGAGCGTTACGGTCCGGGTTTTGGTGCCTTTACCGGCAGGCAGGATCTCAAGACGCACTTTGCTGCCTTTAGGTCCTTTGATTTTCGATACCACATCATCCAGCCGCCAGCCGATAACATCCTCAACAGGCTTGCCTGGCTGACCCACGCCGACAATGCGATCGCCAACGGTAATCGATTTGCTTTTTGCTGCCGGACCGCCAGCGACCATAGAGTTGATGACCGTGTAGTCATCATCCATCTGCAGCACGGCACCAATCCCCTCAAGCGACAGGCTCATCTCGGTGTTGAACTGCTCAGTATTGCGTGGGGAAAGGTAGTTGGTGTGGGGATCGATCTCATGAGCGAAGGCGGTCATTGCCAGCTGGAAGACATCTTCACTGTTGCTCTGAGCCAGGCGACGGATGGCAAAGTTGTAGCGCTTGGTCAGCGTTTCACGGATCTCTTTGTCATCTTTGCCCGCCAGCTTCAGGCTGAGCTCATCATATTTAACTTTGGCGTCCCAGAGCGCGTTCAGCTCTGCGGTGCTCTTTGGCCATGGTGCTTTCGCCCGGTCAATATCAATGGTGTCATTGCCACTGAAATCCATCGGACGATCCAGCACCGTCAGCGCATATTGATAGCGCTCAAAACGGCGTTTTTGTGCCAGGTTATAGAGCGCGTAAAACAGATCCAGCTTGCCGCTGCGCAGCTCGTCGCCGAGCGTGGTTTTTTTGTCCGCATATTGCGCAACGTCTGATGCCAGCAGCACGTTATGGCTGTAATCCAGCAGGTTCAGATAGCGATCAAAAATCTTTGCTGAGAAATCCTGATTCAGATCGAACTGACGGTAGTGAGAGCGGGTAAAGCGCGATGTAACCCGCTCACTGACCGTGGGATGCTGCGCTTCTTCATGTAACTGCGGGATCTGGTCTGCACGCGTGATATTGTCTGCGGCAACGGAGGGGCCTGCCAGCAGCAGGCCCGCGATCATACCGATCTTAAAAAAGCTGTTCATGCCAGGGTCGGGCCTCCGTTTCAGAACTGCAAGTGTTCTGCGCGCACAATCATTGCCAGGCCTGAAGCAAGCTGTACCCGAACGCCATCTTTAGTGATTTCAAGAATGGTGGCGTCCATAGCACTTTTGCCTGCTTTGACTTTAATATTCTGGCCTGGCTGCAAAGCTGAGGTGTCGGTAACGGGTTTTGCCCGCGGCGGACGTGGTGCGGCGTTGCGTTCTGCAGCACCGGTGCGTGGCGTCTGAGGGCGCGGCTTGCGCGGCGTATCACCTTCAGCCGCTTTACGCGGTGCTGGCTTACGCGGACGACGCTCTGCACTCTCCTCTCCTGCCTCGCGCTTCTTCGCCCGCTGCTGCTCACGCTGCGCCTGAACGCGTGCCTTTGCCTCTTCCAGCTGCTTCCGCGCATGCTCTACGTGCTGCTCATCCAGTACGCCACAGGCGTTGCCATCGAGATCGACACGCGTTGCGCCGGCTTTGATACCGTAAAGATAACGCCAGCTGGAGGTATAAAGACGCAGAGCTGAACGCAGCTGCGTTTTGCTCGGACTATTTTCGCCCTGAACGCGCTCGACCAGATCCTGAAAGATACCGATTTTGAGCGGACGCGCTTCACCTTCGGCGCTAAAGCAGTGCGGAAAACGTTCCGCCAGAAAGGCGATGACTTCTTTACTGCTATTCAACTTAGGTTGATTTTCCATGAAATTTCCTGATTACAACGGATTTGCCGACCAGAGCGGGCATGAACAGGCGACATTATAATGACAACATCGCCAAATGCCATGCAATCCAGACGATTAGCTATGCGACAGCGCAATAAATTTTTCGATGTTGCTGTTCGCCAGCACCTCACAAAGCCCGTCGGCAAGGGCTACCAGCCCTGCTTCATCCTCACTGTCAAAGCGGGAATAAAGCGTACTGTCGATATCAAGAACGCCTGCCAGCAGGCCGTTCACTTTCAGAGGAATCACGATTTCTGCGTTACTGGCGGCGTCGCAGGCGATATGACCGGGAAACGCATGAACGTCATCCACGCGCTGCACGCGCTCTTCAGCCACTGCCGTACCGCAAACGCCTTTACCTGCCGGAATACGCACGCAGGCAATCTTGCCCTGGAACGGACCCAGGACCAGCGTATTCTCTTCAATCAGCAGATAGAAGCCTGCCCAGTTAACCCCCTCCAGACGCTCAAACAGCAGCGCACTGCAGTTAGCCAGCGCGGCAAGAAAAGAGGTTTCGCCCGCCAGCAGCGCCCGGGCATCACGATTTAATTCCTCGTAAAAGGCTTTTTTGTTCATTGATCAACCATAATTCATCACTGAGAGGTATCAGTTTTCCCTCAGTTGTTAAAATAAGCACTAATAATCCAGCCCAACAAGGTGAATCATTGAATAAGTTGCTATACCCTTAGCACGCTATGATTGAGACTGATCTCGTACCACAAGATAGTGCAGGCTGCACGTTCTGTTCAGACTGCCGGCAACCGTAACGAATGATGGGCCACTCGCGTCACTTATGAAAATTCACGCTATCAGCCAGAGCTTGCCCCACGCACGTTATCAGCGTTGCCCCCAATGCGATACCCTTTTTTCCTTACCGGATGTGAAATCGCATCAAACGGCTTATTGCCCGCGCTGTCATGCCAAAATCCAGAATGGCCGTGACTGGTCAATGCGTCGTCTGACCGCGATGGCAGTGACAATGCTGGTGCTGATGCCCTTTGCTTTCAGCCTGCCACTGGTTGAAATTCGCTTACTTGGCATGCGCATAAACGCCAGTCTGCTGGAAGGCGTATTGCAGATGGCGCAGCAGGGCAACGTGCTGACGGCCGCCATGGTCGCGTTTTGTACAATCGGGGCTCCGGTGACGCTGGTTGCCGGCATCAGCTATCTGTGGATTGGCAACCGGCTGGGCATGAATCTGCGACCGGTGCTGCTAATGCTTGAGCGGCTGAAAGAGTGGGTGATGCTGGATATCTACCTGGTAGGTATTGGCGTCGCCTCTATCAAAGTTCAGGATTACGCCTCGCTGGCGTTGGGTTATGGTCTGGTCGCTTACGTAGCTCTGACCCTGTTAAGCCTGCTCACTATTATTCATCTTAATGTGGAAGAGCTCTGGGAGCATTACTATCCCCAGTCCATCCCAACCGCGCCGCCAGAGCGCTGGCAGGTGTGCCTCAACTGTCATCACACCGGCATGCCCGATGAGCGTGGTCGCTGTACCCGCTGCCACACGCCGCTTAATTTTCGCCGTCGCCACAGCCTGCAAAAATCCTGGGCGGCGTTAATTGCGTCGATCGTGATGCTGATACCCGCCAACCTGCTGCCGATTTCCGTGGTGTTTGTAAACGGTTCGCGGCGTGAAGACACTATCTTTTCCGGTATCCTCGGGCTGGGCTCAGGCAATATTCCCATTGCTACGGTGGTGTTTATCGCCAGTATCCTGGTGCCTTTCACTAAAGTGCTGGTGATGCTGACGCTGCTGCTCAGTATTCACTTCAAATGTGAACAGGGGCTGAAAACCCGCATCCGGCTGCTGCGCGTGGTGACCTGGGTGGGACGCTGGTCGATGCTGGATCTGTTTGTTATTGCTTTAACCATGTCGCTGGTCAATCGCGATCAGCTGCTGGCTTTTACCATGGGACCTGCCGCGCTTTACTTCGGCGCAGCGGTAATCCTGACTATTATGGCTGTTGAGTGGCTGGATAGCCGCCTGATCTGGGATGCACATGCAACAGGAAACGCCGACTACACCGACTAGCGCAACCGTGCGTAACAAACGCAAGTTGTCGCCATTCTGGCTTTTGCCCATTATCGCCCTGCTGATTGCCGGCTGGCTTTTATGGACCAATTATCAGGAGCGCGGTACCACCATTACCATCAACTTCCAGACGGCGGACGGCATAGTGCCGGGCCGCACGCCGATTCGTTATCAGGGCGTGGAGGTCGGTACTGTGCAGGGTATTGAGCTGAGTGATGATTATCGCAGCATTCGTATCAAAGCGAGCATCAAAAGCGATATGCGCGACGCCCTGCGCGAGAATACGCAATTCTGGCTGGTGACGCCAAAAGCCTCCCTGGCCGGCGTCTCCGGGCTTGATGCGCTCGTGGGCGGTAACTACATCGGTATGATGCCTGGCGATGGTAAAGAGCGCGACCATTTCACCGCGCTTGATACGCAGCCTAAATACCGGGTCAATACCGGCGAGCTGCTCATCCATCTGCATGCGCCCGATCTCGGCTCGCTTAATACTGGCTCGCTGGTCTACTACCGGAAAATTCCGGTGGGTCACGTCTATGACTACAGCCTTAATAGCAATACTGATGGCGTCACCATTGATGTGCTGATCGAGCGGCGCTTTATCAATCTCATCAAAAAGCAGAGCCGCTTCTGGAATGTTTCCGGTATTGATGCAGATGTCAGCCTGAGCGGCGCGAAAGTGAAGCTGGAGAGTCTGGCCGCGCTGGTAAACGGCGCTATCGCGTTTGATTCACCCGATAAAGGCGAACCGGCTGAGAGCGAGCAGAACTATCAGCTCTATCCGGATCTGGCACACAGCCAACGCGGCGTGCTGATTAACCTCGATCTGCCTGATGGTAACAACCTCAAAGCCAACAGTACGCCTCTGATGTATCAGGGGCTGGAAGTAGGCACCCTGACAAAACTTACGCTGCTGCCTGACGGCAAAGTCTCTGGCGAACTGACGATTGATCCCTCAGTGACCGGCCTGATGCGCAGCGGAACACGTATTGAGATGCGCGCACCGAAACTCAGCCTCACTGACACCAGCCTGAGCAGCCTGCTCACCGGTAACACGCTGGAGCTGGTGCCCGGTGAGGGCGAACCGCAGGACCATTTCAGCGTGCTGCCCGCCAGCGAAACGCTGCTGCAGAAACCGGATGTCCTGACGGTACAGCTTAGCGCGCCGGAAACCTACGGTATCGATGCCGGCCAGCCCCTGGTGATCTATGGCATGAAGATTGGTCAGGTGATCTCGCGCAAACTGGATGAGAACGGCATCAATTTCGTGGTCGCGATTAACCCTGAATATCGTCAGCTGGTGCACGCTGACAGCAAGTTTATCGTCAACAGTCGCCTGAACGTAAAATTTGGCCTTGATGGTATGCAGGTGCTGGGTGCCAGCGCACGTGAATGGGTGGATGGCGGTATTCGTCTCGATCCCGGCGCAAAAGGGAAAGCCTCCAGCCGCTACCCACTCTATGCAGACGCCGAGCGTGCTGCTGAAGGGATCACCGGCGATCAGCCGCCTGCCACGCTGACGCTGACGGCAACCAGCCTGCCGGACGTACAGGCAGGTTCAGTAGTGCTCTACCGTAAGTTTGAAGTCGGTGAAGTGGTCGACGTGGTGCCGCGTGCGGATGCGTTTGATATCTTAGTGCATATCCAGCCGCAGTATCGCAAGCTGCTGACCAGCGAAAGCGTATTCTGGGCCGAAGGTGGCGCAAAAGTGCAGCTCAACGGCAGCGGTCTGACCGTGCAGGCGTCGCCGATTAACCGGGCGCTGAAAGGCGCCATCAGCTTTGACAATCTGACCGGTGCACAGGCGAAAAAAGGCGTTAAGCGCGTGCTCTATGCGTCAGAAACCGCAGCGCGCGCCGTCGGCAGCCAGATCACCCTGCACACCTACGACGGCAGCAAGCTGGCGGCAGGCATGCCGGTGCGCTATCTCGGTATTAATGTCGGTCAGGTGGAGTCGCTGGCGCTGAGTCAGGATAACAATCAGGTGGTCGCTAAAGCCGTGCTCTATCCGGAGTATGTGCAGGACTTTGCCCGCACGGGCAGCCGTTTCTCAGTGGTATCGCCGGAAATTTCTGCGGCAGGCGTCAACCATCTGGAGACGATTCTGCAGCCCTATGTCAACGTCGATCCCGGCAAAGGTGCGATGGCGCGCAGCTTTGAGCTGCAGGAAAGCACAATCACCGACTCGCGTTACCTGAACGGCCTGAACATTTATGTCGATGCCGCCGAGGCGGGATCGCTCTCCCTGGGTACGCCGGTTCTGTTCCGCGGCGTTGAGGTCGGTACGGTCACCGGCACCTCGCTGGGTAATATGGCCGATCGGGTGCAGATTGCGCTGCGCATCAGTAAAAAGTATCAGCATCTGGTGCGGAATAACTCAGTATTCTGGCTGGCATCCGGCTATAACCTCGATTTTGGCCTGATTGGCGGCGTGGTGAAAACCGGCACCTTCCAGCAGTTTATTCGCGGCGGCATTCAGTTCGCTACGCCGCCAACCGTGCCGCTGGCACCGCAGGCAGGCGCCAACAAACATTTCCTGCTGCAGGATGAAGCGCCGAAAGCGTGGCGTGACTGGGGTACCGCTATCCCTGCTCCGCGCTAAACAACCGGGCAGCCAGCAGGCTGCCCGTTCTCTTTGCGCGTGTTACACTGCGCCCATCATTTGTCAGCGCGGTAAATTGTTGTGTCCAGTCGTTTTCCTGAAGAGTTCATTACCCTCATGCGTGCCAGCCTCCCTGATGAGGCTGAACTGCAACGCTTTCTTGCTATCAGCCAGCAGCCGCTGCGCAAAAGTGTACGCGTCAACACGCTGAAGATCAGCGTGGCTGATTTTCTTACCCGCACGGCGCAGTATGGCTGGCGGCTGACGCCGGTTCCCTGGTGCGCAGAGGGATTCTGGATCGAGCGCGATGATGAGAGCCTGCCGCTTGGCAGCGTGGCTGAACATCTCAGCGGTCTGTTCTACATTCAGGAAGCGAGCTCGATGCTGCCGGTGACGGCGCTGTTTGCCGCCGCGCCGGACGCACAGCAGGTTATGGATATGGCGGCGGCACCGGGATCCAAAACCACGCAGCTGGCGGCGCTGATGCATAATCGCGGCGCGATCCTCGCCAATGAATACTCCGCCAGCCGGGTCAAAGTCCTTCATGCCAATATCAGCCGCTGCGGCGTCAGCAACGTGGCGCTGACGCATTTCGATGGCCGGGTGTTTGGCGCAGCGCTGCCGGAACAGTTCGACGCCATCCTGCTTGATGCCCCCTGCTCAGGCGAAGGCGTGGTGCGTAAAGATGCAGATGCGCTGCGCAACTGGACGCTGGCCAGCACCGAGGCGATTGCGGCCACCCAGCGCGATCTTATCGACAGCGCTTTTCACGCGCTCAGGCCCGGTGGCGTGCTGATCTACTCAACCTGTACCCTTAACACCATCGAGAATCAGCAGGTCATAGCCTGGTTGCTGACACGCTATCCCGACGCCATTGAGATCTTGTCGCTGCAGGATTTGTTTGCCGGCGCAGAGGCTGCCCTGACGCCGGAAGGCTATCTGCACGTGTTTCCTCACTGCTTCGACAGCGAAGGATTTTTCGTCGCGCGTCTGCGTAAAACCGCCAGCGTGCCGGCACTGCCGGCGCCGGGCTATAAACTCGGGAAACTGCCGTTTGCGCCCGCCAGCCGAAAACTCAGCGCGGAGGTGATGCAGGCAGCGGCTAAGGTGGGCCTGCAGTGGGATGAGAGCCTGACGCTCTGGCAGCGCGATAAAGAGCTGTGGCTGTTTCCGGCCAGCGCAGAGCAGTGGCTGAATAAGGTACGCTTCTCACGCATTGGTCTGAAACTGGCTGAAACCTTTCCCAAAGGCTACCGCTGGCAGCATGAGGCGGTGATGGCACTGGCCAGGCCTGATGCATCGCTGGCGTTTGCGCTGAATGAAGCGGAAGCGGAAAGCTGGTATCGCGGACAGGATATCCATCCGGAGACACTGCCTGACCGGGATGAAGTCATCGTCACCTGGCAGCAGCAGCCGCTTGGACTGGCTAAAAAAGTGGGCAACCGCATTAAAAACAGCTATCCGCGCGAGCTGGTGCGTGACGGCCGGCTGTTTCGCTAGCAGGCTGCGGCTCATAATCTGATGGTTGAGCGTTAGTTTAACCCAACCGGCATAGTGTAATGCCGGTATGGCGTCGCCATGGAGAGCACAGCATGAAAGGCCGTAAGCAGTTTATCATTGTGTTGATTATGCTGGTGACCGGCAGCCTGCTGCTGCTGGAATCGCTGGCCCGGCTGGTGCATCTGCTGATAGTGGGTTAGCGGGTTATCAAAAATATTGCCAGCATAAAAAATGCCCAGAGACCGGTAAAGGTCATCATACCCAGCCGGCGGGTTTTTGCCTGTCCGACAATTGCACCAATAAACAGGCTGAGGATGGTCAGCGTCCCTGTCATTACCCAAAGTAAATAGTGTGTATCTGCCATTAATGATCTGTCCTGAAATATACGAAACCAGGGCATTTTATACCATTTCAGGCAGTATAACGCTGCTTTACTCTTTGCCGATCTCAGGTACAGCCAGAGAAGCGCTCATTAAAAAACCCGTATAGCGTCAGGCCATACGGGTTAACTGAGTGGTAAATACATCCCGATCAGATTCTGCGCGTGTCATCCACAGGAAGCGCGTCATCTTTGGGCACAGCACCGTCATCCATGGGCAAATCTTCATCTGCACCGGGTGCCTGTCCATCATCGGGGATAGGCTGAATATCTTCTGGACGTTCTGACATATTTACCTCCTGACCCTGGGTTGGGTATTTTCAGTATAGGCACTGCTGTCTGACGCTCTGCGGCAGCCTGAGGGATATGTGCGCCAGCCGCAGAAAAAAAGATAAATGTCACACCACTCTTATTTAGCGTCTACGCGTTATTTCCCTTTATCTTCCCAGGGATCTTTCTTTTCATCTTCACTGCTGTCACGCGTACGGGGAATTTCGCCATGCTCATCCGGCGCGTCCTGAACCGGATGGTCATCCTCTTCATACGCATTTCCGGCAGAGGGGGCCGCTTCAGGCAATCCTTTGGCTACATCGCCCTCATGTTTACGCTCTTCATTACTGTTATGTTTGAACATGTTCGCCTCCTGTCATCAAGAACCTAAGTATAGGCAACAGAAGCAATGACGCCATGAATGGCGACGTCTGAGATAAAAATCTGGCCTTACAGCTGTTTTAATCAGGACGATAAAATTAAGCCAGCCGCTGCCGTCAGCGCACAGATTTATCAGCTAGGGTTAATGTGCAACGCCGGGTTGCCTGTTAATCAAGGAGTCTCTGATGAAGCTGTTTTTTAGTGGATTAATTATCTCTGCCAGCCTGCTGATGCTGGCCGGTTGTCAGCAGCCGGAACGCCCGCTGGGTCCGGATGGCCGCCCTGCTCCGCCGATGGAGCATCCGGTGCCCGGCGGGCCGATGAGTAAAGGCCCGGCAGGCCAGCCTGAAGCCTGAGCGCCTGCCAGGCGCTGGATTATTCTGTAGCCATCGGGATAGATGCTGTCGTCAGCAAAAAGTAAAAAGGCCACCCTGAGGTGGCCTTTTGCGTGGCAGAGATCGGTTATCTGTGAAGCATATCGTTATTCATTTTAAGCTTAGCTAACGTATTCATCGCCGCAGGGTTAAGAGCAACCATCGCTGTTTTACAGAATATGCACTTAGCACCCGCCGGATTCTTCTCAGAAACGTCAAATGCGGATTTGCGATACTGCGAGCCCAGACAGTGAGGGCAACGCATAGAAATTGAAACTGAAATAATTTTTATATCCTTTGGTTTAAAACGGCCTTTCGCGGCCTGTCTGTTTATTGTTAAGGGTACAGCATGACTCTTTTTTACAAAACTCACCCTTTGCTATAACAATATAGTACAAAAAAAGAGTTTTGCTGTGTTTTTAAGATCGATACGGACTAAAACATCTGTAACTGAGACAGCGCAACCTGAAGTTAGTGCGGCAGGTAAACCACTTTATTCTCTGAACTTAATCAGTTAGCGGTCTGTCAGCGTCACCGCCGTCACGCTGAATTCAGACAAAACGCAGGGCGATAATGCTATTTCAGAATAATCACCCGCCATGATTAAATTTGACGAAGTGTGATATCCGTCCTTGACTTTGTCTGTACATATCCGGGAGGGCGAACCATGACTGAGCTACTGCACATTATTTCTGTAGGCACACTCGTTGCAGGTATTTATCTGCTGGAGTGAGCGCTTTACCCGCTGCTGCGCGCGCTTTGCGGGCAGCAGCGGGCAGCAGCGGGCAAAGGAAAGGCCCTGCCGAAGCAGAGCCCTGAATTGGTGCGCCTGTTGATCATCATTGATTAGCAAACAGTCCGTCGTTAGATACGGCGCATTGAGTTGTCACCCTTTAAGCGTAGCCTGTTTCAGCAATAAGGCAAACTTTTAACTTGTTTTGTCCGGTTTATAAACTACAGAACGGAGCCAGTTACCGGCTGAGGCCTTATACTCAGCAAGATTGTTTATGTGATAATATCTGCATTATTCAGGTCAGGAATGTAAAGGAACCGCACATCGCGCACGGCAGATAATGAAAATTTTTATTGTAAACTTAAAAAGATCGGTCGAAAGACGGAATAAAATTGCATCCCAGCTTGATGCACTTAATCTTGATTACGAATTTGTCGAAGCGGTCGATGGCACACTCATGACAGCCGATGAAAGAGCTGCCGCAAGTGCACCGATTAATTACGCATTTTTACCCGGAGAGATTGGGTGCGCATTAAGTCATCAAAAAATTTACCAGAAAATCGTCGACAGCAATATTGAAGCGGCAATGATTCTGGAAGATGACATTATTTTCACTCGCGAAGCCAGGGACGTACTGGAAAAAATAAAGCCCGCCAGCCACAGACCAGAAGTGATCCTTTTTAGCCGTGCAAACAGTTATTTATTATCGCCTGTCTCTCATTTAACCCATAAACATGCTCTGCATAAAACGCTGCAGGCCACCACCACTCACTCATACGTAATTAACCACAAAGCCGCGCAATCTCTCTTAAAAAACCTGCATCCTGTCTGGATCACTGCAGATAAATGGACACTTTTTGCAGAGCACGCGTTTGTAAGCGTTTTTTCAGTGGTCCCGCATCCGGTTCAGCTCTCCGAAGAGGCCAGCCAGTCTACAATAAACAGTAATAATGATATGAGTGAGATTGCCCGGCAAAAAAAGGTTATCTGGAATCAACTTATGTCATCACGACCGTTAAAAGCCAGGTTAAAACACCGTTTCCGGCGAGCGATCGTTCCACTGTTTTATAAAATAGTGGATCAGGGAAAGGGATAACGCTTCTGTTCTGTCAGGTAGCTGACTGACTATCCGCTAACGCCTGGATTTACCTGTTCAGAACCAGTGCGAGTGCCGTCCGGAGTGAGATGTCGGGTAAATGCTGGGAAACCCCTGATTTATCTTTCAATAACAACCAGTTAAAAAAAGACCCAATACGATTCCTGTATCGGGTCCAGGGAAATGGCTCGTAGTGAGCCGTGCGCTAAAAGTTGGCATTTTTGAAGGCGAGGTGCCTTGCCTTTTAAAGGTAGTCCAACGGCGAACATTGTCCAGCAAGCAGCCTGAGGCGAGCCGGAAAGCTGCCAACTCTGTGATCGCGCTGGCACTACCAGACGCCTGCAACGCTTTTTGACGGCGGCGTCTGCCGGCTTTTACTTAACGCACAGCTGCTGCGCGCGATCGATAATCGGCTGCAGCGACATTTTACTGCCGGGATGCGCCTTATCATCTGCCAGGATAGTATTAATCGACTGCAGCGTGCCCTGCCCCGCATCGGCACGCGCCAGCGCTTTTTCATTCAGCGGGTACTGCAGTAGCGTGCTGGGGTTAATGGCAAACAGTGCGCCATCCTTTTCACAGGTCAGCATCACCTCTTCACGCGTGAAGGGCCACTTTGCCTTACCGATTTCAAAACGACTGACCGTAATAATTTCGCCCGCCAGCGCCTGGCTGCAGAGCGCCAGCAGCAGGCAGGCAGGAATCACTTTTTTCAGCAAAATATTGACCTCATTTCATCTTCACTGACACGGCAGGCAGACAGATTACCCGGCGGGTTTTCCGGCGCTGCCGCTGATGTGGCAGCAGGATACGCCGCCCGATTCAGCGTGTCGAGACCTGCAGTGCGATCCGGTTGCCCTTGATCCTGCTGCATGAAACCATTATTTTTGCCGCTGATTATCAGGAGAAAAGCATGCGTTATAATCTTGCACAGCTGTCGCAGGAAGAGAAAGACAAAGTCAACGTTGAGCTGGCGGCGGCAGGCGTCGCGTTTAAAGAGCGCTACAATATGCCGGTCGTGGCGGAGATGGTTGAACGCGAGCAGCCGGAAGCGCTGCGCGACTGGTTCCGTCAGCGCCTGATGCACTATCGCCAGGCTTCGCTCAGCCTCTCCCGCCTGCCCTACGAACCTAAGCAGAAATAGTCTATGTTACGCGTGATAGATACAGAAACCTGCGGCCTGCAGGGCGGCGTGGTAGAGATCGCCTCGGTGGATGTCATTGACGGGCAGATTGTCAATCCGATGAGCGATCTGGTCTGCCCGGATCGCCCTATCAGTCGTCAGGCAATGATGGTGCATCGCATCACAGAAGCGATGGTGGCGGATAAACCTCCGATAGAAGCGATCATCAGCCGCTATCACGGCAGTCCGCACTATGTGGCTCATAACGCCAGCTTTGACCGCCGCATGCTGCCCGCCATGCCGGGTGAATGGATCTGTACCATGACGCTGGCGCGCAAACTGTGGCCCGGCATTAAATATGGTAATCAGGCGCTGCGGCACAGCCTGAAACTTGAGGTGACGCCGCCTGCAGACCTGCATGCACACCGCGCGCTTTATGACTGCTACGTTACCGCCGCGCTGCTGATCCGTATTATGGAGATCTCCGGCTGGAATCCGGCGGAGATGGTAAGCCGGACTGAACCGGCTGCGCTCTCCGGCGATATCTTTCCATTTGGCAAATATCGCGGACAGAGTATCAGCGCTATTGCGCGCCGCGATCCGGGTTATCTGCGCTGGGTACTGGACAATGTCCGCGATCTGCGCCCGCCGCTGCGGCAGGCGCTGCGTAAATATGTCAAAGACGATCAGTAATCCACCCGATCCGGCAGGCTGCCCTGCGCCAGCGCAATCAGGAACGTAAATTCCTGCGCAACGCCCTCATAGGATTTGAAGCGTCCCGACTTACCGCCGTGGCCGGAATCCATGTCGGTACAGAGCAGCAGCAGCGCGTCACTGGTTTTATATTCGCGCAGCTTTGCCACCCACTTAGCGGGCTCCCAGTACTGCACCTGTGAATCGTGCAACCCCGTGGTGATCAGCAGATGCGGATACGCCTGCGCGGTCACATTATCATAGGGGCTGTAACGGCTGATGTAGTGATAGGCGTCGGGCTGTTCCGGATTGCCCCACTCATCATACTCGCCGGTGGTTAACGGGATAGTGGGATCGAGCATGGTTGTCACCACATCCACAAACGGCACCTGCGCTACCACGCCGTGGAACAGGGTCGGTGCCATATTGACAACCGCGCCCATCAGCAGCCCGCCCGCGCTACCGCCCATGGCGTAGAGACGCTGCGGATCGCCATAGCCTTTGGCCACCAGCCCCTGCGTCACGTCGATAAAATCGGTGAAGCTGTTCATCTTATGCATCAGACGGCCGCTGTCATACCACTGCTGGCCCAGCTCGCCCCCGCCGCGGACATGCACAATGGCATAGATAAAACCGCGCTGCAGCAGGCTGACGCGGCTGGCGCTAAAGTTCGCCTCCATTGTGCTGCCGTAGGCACCATAGCCATAGACCAGCAGCGGATTTTTACCGCGCTGAAAATATTTCCGATGATAAACCAGCGATACCGGCACTTCGGTACCGTCGCGCGTTTTGATCCACTGGTGCTCACTTCTGTACTCATCCGGATCAAAGCCTGGTATCGGCGTCTGTTTGAGGATGCGCCGCTCCCCGGTCTCCATATTCAGTTCAAACAGCGTATCGGGCGTGGTCATCGAGGAGTAGCCGTAGCGCAGCGTATCGCTCTCCGGCGTGGGGTTAAACGCCAGCCAGGTCACATAGGCGGGATCGTCAAACGCGATACCATAGCTCTCGCCGCTGGCGCGGTTAATCTGCCGCAAAGTACTGACGCCGCGCTGGCGCTCTTCTACTACCAGCCAGCTGCGAAACAGCTGGAAATCCTCCAGAACGACGTGCTCGCGCGCCGGTATCAGCGTCTCCCAGCGCTGCTCCGCCAGCCAGGCGCTGCGGTAGAGACCGAAGTTCTTGCCGTCGCGGTTCGAGCGGATATAAAAATTGTGGTTATAGTGGTCGATGCTGTATTCGTGATCGCGCCGGCGCGGGCAGAATACCTGCGGCTGCGCGTCAGGATACTCCGCGTCCAGCAGCAGGATCTCACTGGTGGTGGTGCTGAAGAGCGCAATCAGAATAAAGTGCTCTGACGTGGTTTTATGCACGCTAAGATGAAAGCTCTCATCCTTCTCTTCATATACCAGCTGGTCATCACTCTGCGGATGGCCCAGCTCATGGCGCCATATCTGATACGCCAGCAGCGTTTTCGGATGTTTGCGCACATAGTAAAGCGTACGCGAGTCGTTTGCCCAGGCTACGCTGGATGAGGCGTTATGTAATACTTCAGGATACCAGCTGCCGCTCTGCAGGTTACGAAAGCGGATACCATACTGACGGCGCGATAAAAAATCTTCCGCCAGTGCCATAACCTGATTGTCCGGGCTGATATCCAGCGCTCCCATGGTGTAGAAGTCGCTGTGCGCAGCGCGCCGGTTGCCGTCAAGCAGCAGCTGCCAGGGTGCGTCCGCTCCGCCCTCAACCGGCTGCCGATAAAACGCTGCATATTCGTTGCCAGCCTCATAGCGGCGCTGATAGCGAAAGCCGTTTTTCGTATAGGGCACAGAATAGTCCTGACCCGGAATACGATCGACAATCTCTTTCAGCACCTTCTTCTGCAGTGCATTCTGCGACGCCATCATCGCCCTGCCGTAGCGGTTCTCCTCCTGCAGATAGGCAAGCACGCTGGGGTCTTCACGATCGTCATCGCGCAGCCAGAAGTAATCATCAGTGCGCGTATCGCCATGCAACGTCATGACATGCGGAATTTTTTTTGCCTGCGGCTGTTTCATAACGCGGTTTCTCCCGGAGAAATCGTTTTATGCAAGCGTGGCACCAATCAGGCGGGAATGCCAGAACTGCCGCAGGCGCAGCTGTTTCAGACCTCTCAGCCAGCAGATTCTGCGGCGATATCTCGCTGGATCCCGTCACGCACATCCTGCGGAATTTTCAGCGCATCGCCCAGCGCGGTGAGATAACTGCGCTCCATAAAGTGGTCGATATCGACAGCTGCACAGCTGAGCACGTAGAGCTCCAGCGCCTCCTCTTCGTTTTTTACCCCGGCCGCCAGCCACTGCGGATCGAGCGGACGCGCCATCGCCTGCTTAATCAGGCTTTCCGCCTGCGCGCCATAGCCCGCCTGCTGAATCTGTTTCTCAATTGCAGCCTGTTCAGCCTCATCGATATGACCATCACTTTTGGCAGCAAATACCAGCGCAGCGATCAGCCGTTCTGCGCGCTGGTCAGGCGGCGTTTGCTGCCCGTCAGTGCCGGATGCGGACGGATACGCTGTGCGGATACGATCTTTATATTTATTCCATAACAGCGCACCGGCTGCCGCACCGCCGCCCAGCAGTAGCGCCTTGCCGCCAAATTTTGTCAGCAGCTTACGTGACGATTTGCTGCCCGCCAGCACGCCTGCCAGCCCACCCAGTGCCCCGGGCCCCAGGAGGTCACCCAACCCGGAAGTCCCGCCCTTTTTCTTTGCCAGAACCGTCTGAAGCTGCTGCAGCCACTGATTCATTGTTTAACTCCCGTTTAAGTTAGCCCGCTTTATCCTGGCGCAACCTGCGTCAGAAAATGTCAGAGCGGGCAAAGTACGGAAAATCTTTACCGGCGTAAAACGTGAGCGCGCAAACGTTTTCGTATATACTGCTGGCGCTTTTTTGACTGCTAAGGTGACAGGTATGACAACTCTCGGAACGGCACTGCGACCCGGTGCCACGCGCGTTATGCTGCTGGGCTCAGGCGAGCTGGGTAAAGAGGTCGCGCTGGAGTGCCAGCGTTTAGGTGTGGAAGTGATCGCCGTCGATCGCTATGCCGATGCGCCGGCGATGCAGGTTGCGCATCGCAGCCACGTAATCAATATGCTGGATGGCGAGGCGCTGGCTGCACTGATTGCCCGTGAACAGCCGCACTTTGTGGTGCCGGAAATTGAGGCGATTGCCACCGATACGCTGGTTGAGCTTGAAGCCCGGGGGCAGAAAGTGGTGCCGACCGCACGCGCCGCACGCCTGACCATGAACCGGGAGGGGATCCGTCGTCTGGCCGCTGAAGAACTGAACCTGCCCACCTCACGCTATCAGTTTGCCGACAGCCAGGCGCACTTTTTTACCGCAGCGGAAGCGATAGGGTTTCCCTGCATCGTGAAGCCGGTGATGAGTTCATCCGGCAAAGGTCAGAGCTTTATTCGCAGCGCGGACGCGCTGCAGCAGGCGTGGGATTATGCCCAGCAGGGTGGCCGTGCCGGTGCCGGCCGGGTGATTGTTGAAGGCGTGGTCAGATTCGATTTCGAAATTACGCTGCTGACGGTCAGCGCCGTTGACGGCATCCACTTCTGCGCCCCGCTCGGCCATCGCCAGGAGGAGGGAGATTACCGCGAATCCTGGCAGCCGCAGCAGATGAGCGCCGCTGCCCTCGCACGGGCGCAGGAGATTGCGGCCAGCGTGGTAAACGCGCTGGGTGGATATGGCCTGTTTGGCGTTGAGCTGTTCGTTTGTGGTGATGAGGTGGTGTTCAGCGAAGTGTCGCCCCGCCCGCATGATACCGGCATGGTGACGCTGATTTCTCAGGATCTCTCTGAGTTCGCTCTGCACGTGCGGGCGTTTCTCGGGCTGCCGATCGGCAGTATTCGCCAGTATGGACCGGCGGCGTCAGCCGTGATCCTGCCGCAGCTGGAGAGTCAGGATGTGCGCTTTGCGCACGTTGATGCCGCGCTGGGCGCGGGTCTGCAGCTGCGTCTGTTTGGTAAACCGGAGATCAGCGGACAGCGGCGCCTGGGCGTGGCGCTGGCAACCGGAGAGAACACGGAAGAAGCGGTGGCGCGCGCCGTCGCCAGCGCGGCCGCGATAACTGCCGAAGGCTGACAGCGCTGGCAGCAGGTCAACGCGCCTGCTGCCAGATATCTGCTTCCTGAGCTACCGCGCGCCCGCTATCGCCTCACGCGCCAGTTGCGTGATCCGCTCCCAGTCACCCTGCTGCAGCGCCTCATCCGGCACCAGCCACGAGCCGCCGATACACAGCACGCTTTTCAGCGCCAGATAGTCACGATAGTTTGCCGGTGTAATGCCGCCGGTCGGGCAAAACCGTACCTGCGGAAAAGGTCCGGCAAGTGCTGAAAGCGCCTTTACGCCGCCGCTGGCTTCAGCCGGGAAGAACTTGAATTCGCGCAGGCCATGATCCATACCCATCATCAGCTCTGACACGGTGCTGATCCCCGGGATCAGCGGTACCGGCCCCTCTGTTGCGGCCCGCAGCAGCGACTCGGTCAGTCCCGGGCTTATCACAAACTGCGCGCCTGCATCCGTGACCTCTTTCAGCTGCTGCGTATTGATAACCGTACCGGCGCCCACAATCGCTTCCGGCACCTCACGAATAATGGCGCGCAGCGCATCCATCGCAACCGGCGTACGCAGCGTCACCTCCAGCACCCGGATACCGCCTGCGACCAGCGCTTTTGCCATCGGCACAGCGTGCTCAGGCTGCTTCACCACAATGACCGGCACGACCGGTCCGGTGCTCAGCACCTGCTCTGCACTTATCTTCCAGTTCTTCATGAGGTTTCCCTGGTCACCGCAGCCCCGACGGCTGCGTTCTCATCATTAGCACTTTACCATACAAGATAAAACGGCTTTGCGTCTATGCAACACCACGTGGTGATGCTGCTGTAGACTCTCTCTGCTATGGGCGTTGGCACGCGCTGCGCAAAAAAATACCCCTGCATGGCAGAGGTATTGGTTGAGTCTGAATAGCGCATCCGTACGACGGGCGATTACTCGCTAAATTCGTTCCATGAACGGCCGTCGCGGGTGATCATCGCAACGGAAGCCACCGGGCCCCAGGTGCCTGCCTGATACGGTTTAGAGGCATCGCCATCCGCATTCCAGGCCTCGATAATCGAATCCACCCAGCCCCATGCTGCTTCTACCTCATCGCGACGGACAAACAGCGCCTGAATGCCGCGCATCGATTCCAGCAGCAGACGCTCATAGGCATCCGCCAGATGTGACTGATTAAAGGTTTCTGAATAGCTCAGATCCAGCTTAGTGGTCTGCAGCTTATGCTTGTGATCCAGCCCTGGTACTTTGTTAAGGATCTCGATATCCACACCTTCATCCGGCTGCAGACGAATAGTGAGTTTGTTCTGCGGCAGTTCAGAATAGGAGTCTTTGAACAGGTTCATCTCCGGGTTCTTGAAATAGACGACGACCTCAGAGCATTTGGAAGGCAGACGTTTGCCGGTGCGCAGGTAGAAAGGTACACCCGCCCAGCGCCAGTTATCAATATCAACGCGAATAGCCACGAAAGTCTCGGTTGCGCTCTGCTTGTTAGCGCCCTCCTCTTCCAGATAGCCCGGTACTTTTTTACCCTGTACAAATCCTGCCGTGTACTGACCGCGTACGGTTTTTTCACGCACGTTGGTTTGATCGATCCGGCGCAGTGAACGCAGTACTTTTACTTTCTCATCGCGGATTGCATCTGCACTGAGATCGGAGGGCGGTGACATAGCAATCATGGTCAGTACCTGCAGCAGGTGGTTCTGAATCATGTCGCGCATCTGGCCCGCTTTATCAAAATAACCCCAGCGGCCTTCAATCCCCACCTCCTCTGCCACGGTGATCTGCACGTGGTCGATGGTGCGGTTGTCCCAGTTATTCACAAAGATTGAGTTAGCAAAGCGCAGCGCCAGCAGATTCAGCACCGTCTCTTTGCCCAGATAGTGGTCAATACGGAACACCTGGCTCTCGTCAAAGAATTTACCCACGCTGTCGTTGATTCCACGCGAGGTTTCCAGCGAGGTACCCAGCGGCTTTTCCATTACCACGCGGGCAGGTTTTGCGTTCAGCTTCGCTGCGCCAAGCCCTTCACAAATGGCACCGAACGTGCTCGGTGGCATAGCAAAGTAGTTAATGGTTACGCGCTCTTTTTGATCGAGCATTTTACCCAGTTTGGTGAAATGCGTTGTATCGTTCACATCGAGGTTACAGAAGTCGAGACGGCCGCTAAGCTTATCCCACAGCGCTTCATCAATCTTCTCTTTCATGAAGGTTTCCAGCGCCTCGCGTACCACTTTGGTATAAGCCGCTTTATCCCACTCCGCACGTCCTACTCCGATAATACGGGTGGTTTCGTGGATCTGACCAGCTTTCTCCAGCTGATACAGCGAAGGCAACAGTTTACGGCGTGCAAGATCGCCTTTGGCACCGAAAATCACCAGATCGCATGCCTGGGCTGTTTGTGTTACCGCCATTTTCCTCTCCTCGTTGCAGGATCTCCCGGATGTGCATCCTCACCATCCCGGACCTTTATTGTCATGTTCTTACGGCACAATGTACTTTTTTCGCCGCGCCAGGACAAGCGAGCGTCCCGCTGTTCATCGCGACGTCGCGTAACCAACAGGCCGGCGTCCCTGACCAGGGTTTACGTCAGTCATTACAGACGGGGCCTGCAGAAGTATGACAAAGAATTCAGCTTCGCATTTATCTGCCGCTGCGCGAAGGCGTGCTTCACAGAGCAAATTTTACTAAATCATGGTGATGTAAGCGCTTTCATGTCTGTGCGGTGCCGTTCGGGCGCATTTTAGCTCTGCTATGCAGCCGTGTTATACCGATGCTAAAAATGCGCAAGCAAAACCGGGGTTATCCTGTGCCGCGTTTTAGCGTGATAGATCGCTCCGCACTTTGACAAAGCAGACCCATCTTAACAGGGTCAGACATTTGGTGTACCTTAGGTGTAAGCGTTTACCTGGCGTTAATACTTCAAGCCCTTTTGCGTCAACACCCTGGAAGCAGTATCAATAGCCAAACAGAGACACGCGCATTGTAAATTTAATGCCAATCAATCAGATAGAATAAAAGGATCACCGAATGACCAGCCCTACAGCTTTCATCTCAAAATCCCCGTCACGTCGTCTCAGAAGAACCAAGATTGTTACTACCCTCGGCCCGGCAACCGACCGCGACAATAACCTTGAAAAAATCATCGCGGCAGGCGCTAACGTAGTACGCCTTAATTTCTCCCACGGCACGCCCGAAGATCACCAGCAGCGCGCCGATCGCGTACGTCAGATAGCCGCCAAGCTGGGGCGTCACGTGGCGATTCTCGGCGACCTGCAGGGGCCAAAAATCCGCGTCTCTACGTTTAAAGAAGGGAAAGTATTTCTCAGCGTCGGCGATCGTTTTCTGCTTGATGCGAACCTGAGCAAAGGTGAAGGCGACAAAGAAAAAGTCGGCATCGATTACAAAGGATTGCCGGAAGATGTCGTGCCGGGCGATATTCTGCTGCTCGATGATGGCCGCGTACAGCTGAAGGTGCTGGAGGTGCAGGATGTGAAAGTCTTCACTGAAGTTACCGTCGGTGGTCCGCTCTCTAATAACAAAGGTATCAACAAGCTGGGCGGCGGCCTCTCTGCCGAAGCGCTGACTGAAAAAGATAAGCTGGATATCGTCACGGCGGCAAAAATCGGCGTTGATTATCTGGCGGTGTCATTCCCGCGCAATGGCGAAGATATGAATTACGCCCGTCGTCTGGCTCGCGACGCCGGCTGTGATGCAAAGCTGGTGGCCAAAGTGGAGCGCGCAGAAGCGGTTGCGACACAGGAAGCAATGGATGATATTATCCTCGCGTCTGACGTCGTCATGGTAGCGCGCGGCGATCTGGGCGTTGAAATCGGCGATCCGGAACTGGTTGGTATTCAGAAAGCGCTGATCCGTCGCGCCCGTCAGCTGAACCGCACCATCATTACCGCCACGCAGATGATGGAATCGATGATCACCAATCCCATGCCAACCCGTGCGGAAGTGATGGATGTGGCCAACGCCGTGCTGGATGGTACTGACGCCGTGATGCTGTCAGCGGAAACCGCAGCCGGGCAATATCCGGCGGAAACCGTTTCTGCGATGGCGAAAGTCTGCCTCGGCGCTGAAAAGATCCCAAGCGTAAACGTCTCCAAACATCGCCTGGACGTGCAGTTTGACAACGTCGAAGAAGCGATCGCGATGTCAGCTATGTATGCGGCAAACCATCTGCAGGGTGTTTCTGCCATTATTACCATGACCGAATCAGGCCGTACCGCGCTGATGACGTCACGTATCACGTCAGGTTTGCCGATTTTTGCGATGTCGCGCCATGAGCGTACGCTGAACCTGACCGCTCTCTATCGCGGCGTGACGCCGGTCTATTTTGACAGCAACAACGACGGTGTGGCTGCCGCCCACGACGCGGTAAATCTGCTGCGCGATAAAGGTTTCCTCGTCTCCGGCGACCTGGTGATTGTCACCCAGGGTGATGTGATGGGCGCAACCGGTACCACCAACACCAGCCGCGTGCTGCGCGTCGACTAACGCCGACGCGTTACGCGTAGCGGCTGTAAAAATGGACAAACGCGACTGCTCTGGCGGTCGCGTTTTATTTTGCATTTTCAGGGAGGCTTGATGGCCCGCTACCAACCTATTGCCCGCTTAACCGGACGTACGCTGCTGTTTCCACTGGCGCTGGTCCTGTTTGAGTTCGCGACTTATATCGCTCATGACATGATCCAGCCCGGCATGCTGCTGGTCACGCAGGAGTTTGCCGTCGGCCCGCAGTGGGTCTCCACCTCTCTGACTGCCTATCTGATGGGCGGCGTGGTGCTGCAGTGGCTGCTGGGCCCGCTATCAGATAAGTATGGCCGGCGTCCGGTATTGCTTTCCGGCATCCTGTTTTTTGTGCTGGCCTGCATCCTTACCACCTGGGTCAGCACAATTGAGCAGTTTGTCACGCTGCGCTTTGTTCAGGGCATCAGCCTCTGCTTTATTGGCGCCGTCAGCTATGCGGCGGTGCAGGAAGCGTTTGAAGAGGCGCTCGCGGTGCGGGTAATGGCTCTGATGGCGAATGTGGCGCTGCTGGCGCCGCTGGCCGGTCCGCTGGCCGGGGCGGCATGGCTTACCGCAGGCAGCTGGCGCAGTATGTTCTGGCTGTTTGCGATCTGCAGCGTGATAGCGTTTATTTTACTGTGGCGCATCATGCCGGAAACGGCAGGCGATCGCAGTCGCTCCGTAGCGCTGCCGGTGCTGGCGCGCGGCTATGGCCGGCTGGCGCGCGATAAACAGGTGATGTACGGTTCCTTTGCTATCGGCCTGGTGTTTATTCCCATTCTGACGTGGGTGGCGCTGTCTCCGGTGATCCTCATGCACGATGAGGGCCTGTCGCGCATGCATTATGCCCTGCTCCAGCTGCCGGTGTTTCTGGCTATGATTGCCGGCAATCTGACGCTGGGCAAACTGGCAGGCCGCGTACCGATTGAACAGCCGGTAAAACTGGCCGCCTGGCCCATCTTAATCGGACTCGGCATAGCGCTGATTGCCAACCTGATGAACAGCCACACCTACCTGCTGTTAACCGCCGGACTCAGTCTCTACGCGTTCGGGACTGGCATGGTGAATGCCGGTCTCTATCGCCTGACGCTTTACGCCAGCAGTGAAGGCAAAGGCAGTATTGCCGCCATGCTGGGAATGATCAGCATCCTGACGCTGGCAGCGGGCATTGAGCTGGCTAAAGCGGGCTATTTTCACGGCGGTACGCCGTGGTTCAGTACGCTGAATTTTGCTGCGGGTCTGCTGTGGTTTGTGCTGGTTACGCTGTTTCTGCGTGAGCGCAGACGACTGAGCAGGGTCGAAGAGGTCGTATAACCGTGCGCTGCCGCTACGCACTGCGGGTAGCGGCAGCATACAGAATCACTTACGCGGATAGAGATCTTTACGCCGGTAAGGCTCGATATCCCCCTCTTTACGCGTTTTCAGCAGCTTCAGGATCCAGGTGTATTGCTCCGGATGCGGCCGCACAAAAATCTCCACTTCTTCATTCATACGGCGTGCCAGCCTGGTGTCATCCGCATCCACCAGATCGTCCATCGGCGGCCGCACGTAGATCTCCAGGCGGTGCGTTTTACTGTTGTATACCGGAAACAGCGGCACTACCCGCGCCCGGCAGACTTTCATCAGTCGTCCCACTGCCGGCAGCGTAGCCTTGTAGGTTGCAAAGAAATCGACAAACTCGCTGTGCTCAGCACCGTGATCCTGATCCGGCAGATAGTAGCCGTAGTAGCCCTGACGCACTGAGGCGATAAAGGGCTTAATCCCGTCGTTGCGCGCATGCATACGGCCACCAAACCGGCGGCGTACGGTGTTCCACAGATAATCCATTAGCGGATCGCTCTGATTGTGAAACATCGCTGCCATCTTCTGCCCTTCCGACGCCAGCAGCATGGCGGGGATATCCACGCCCCAGCCGTGCGGCACCAGGAAGATCACATTCTCATTGTTATTCTGTAAGTCAGTAATAATTTCACGGCCGTGCCACTCTACCCGCTGGCGCACCCGCTCCGGGTTGCGCATGCCGAGTTCTGCCATCATCGCCATCGCCTGCGGCGCGGTAGCAAACATGCGGTCAGCAATCTCTTCGCGCTGCGCTTCACTCAGTTCCGGCAAGCAGTAATAGAGATTGATCAGCGCACGACGCCGCGCACTTTTTGCCAGCTTACCGGCAAAGGTGCCTAAGCTACCAAGGACCGGATCGCGCAGGCGTGGCGGCAGCATTGCCATGCCCGCCAGCGCACCAACCGCCAGCCAGCTTCCCCAGTATTTAGGTTTTAAAAAAGAACGTTGAAAAACGGGAATAAACTCGCTGTTATTTTTTTTTCGGGTTTCCATGCACTCGCCTCTGACAATGACGGCTCAATAATAGTGACGGCAGCTATTTTTGCAATCTTCACGCGCCTGAAAGCAAAAAACCGACGAATTAATCGTCGGTTTTACGTTTATTCGCCGCCGGACTTTTACAGCGCCAGCTGCGGCAGCCAGGTTTTAACCTGTGCAAGGTAGGTACTGCGATCTTTCCCGGTCAGCCCTTCCATACGCGGCATTTTCGCCGTCAGCGGGTTAACAGCCTGATTATTAATCCACACCTCGTAATGCAGGTGAGGACCGGTTGAGCGCCCGGTATTACCCGAGAGCGCGATGCGATCGCCGCGTTTAACTTTCTGCCCCGGCTTTACCAGCGCACGGCTCAGGTGCATATAGCGCGTCATATACTGACGGCCGTGACGAATCGCCACGTAGTTGCCCGCAGCTCCGCCATTTTTAGCCACCACCACTTCGCCATCACCGACGGCCAGCACCGGCGTCCCCACCGGCAGCGCAAAGTCGACGCCTTTATGCGGTGAGATGCGCCCGGTTACCGGGTTGAGGCGGCGCGGGTTAAAGTTTGAAGAGACGCGATACTGCTTAACCGTTGGAAAGCGCATAAAGCCCCGCGCCAGACCCGAACCGCTGCGATCGTAGAACTTGCCATCTTCCGCGCGGAAGGCGTAGTAATCTTTGCCGCCGCTGTGCACGCGCACGCCCAGCAGCTGGCTCTGGGCACTTTTGCCATCCAGCATCTCGCGCGACATCAGCACGCTGAACTCATCGCCCGAACGCAGTTTGCGAAAATCCATCTGCCACTGCATCGCTTTAATGACGTTGCTGGTTTCAGCGCTGCTCAGACCGGCACGCTGCGCACTGGCAGCAAAGCTGCCGCGCACTTCCCCTTTCAGCACGCTGTTTTGCCATTCGCCTTTTTGCATCTCCTGCTGCATGCTGAAGCTGCCATTTGGCTGACGCGCATAGGTACGGGTTTCACGGCGGTTGATTTCCCAGCTAAACGCCTGCAGCTGCCCTTCTGCATCCAGCGTCCAGCTCAGCTGCTGGCCCACCTGCAGATTGCGCAGCGCTTTATCACTGGCGACCAGCGCATTGATGTCGCTGAGATCGATGCCATACTGATTCAGCGCGCTGCTTAATGTATCGCCAGATGAAATGGTGTAGTCATGCTGATCGGGATTGTCAGGCACATCTTTGTCGATATCGTCCGCCGGCAAATCCTCTTCAGGTTCGGCCGTGGTTTGATCGATAGGCTCGCTGGCTTCCGGCAGCAGAGTGCGCAATGCGTTTTTATCCAGCGCAATCTCTTTGACAATCGGCGCAACGTCATGGGGATGATAGACATACGGCCGCCAGACAGCGACGGCCAGTGTGACAACGGTTAATGACCCCAGCATAACGCGGTGGGGGCGCGGCAAATTATTAAATGCGAGGGCGACAGAGCGGGCTATCTGCTGCACTTTTATCTTTTCCTCTATGCTCCATTCAGGCAGCTCGCATACTGGCTCGACAGCTGTGAGAGGAATTTCACATAACTGTCTTTGGTTAAGCTGATCCCCATGCCTAATGGATCCAGCGTGCCTTTGCGTACGCTGGTGCCACGTGACACGGCATCGATGACCGCCGGCCTGAATTGTGGCTCAGCAAAAACGCATACGGCTTTTTGCTCAACCAACTGTGTTCGTATTTGATGTAAACGCTGAGCGCCAGGCTGGATTTCAGGATTGACGGTAAAATGCCCCGCGGGGGACAAACCGTAGTGTTTCTCAAAATAGCTATACGCGTCGTGAAAAACGAAATAACCCTTGTTCCGCACCGGCGCAAGCTGCGCGCCAATGTGTTTGTCCGTCTCGGCCAGTGCTGCTTCAAACTGCTGCAGATTGGCGTCAAGTTTGGCTTTGCTTTCGGGCATAAGTTCCAATAATTTTCCGTGGATTGCAACAGCGGATTCTTGTGCAATCTTCGGTGACATCCACAGGTGCATGTTATATTCACCATGATGATGGTGAGTATGAGATGAGTCCTGATCTTCGGACTTATCTGAGGCGTGCCCTTCTTCGTGCCCATCCTCATCTTCTCCGCCCCGAATCAGCTGAGATTTCACCGCCGGCAGCGCGGCGATTTCCAGGTTCCTGCTGGCGGGCAGAGCGGCGGCAGGTTTGGTCAGGAAAGCCTCCATTTCAGGCCCGACCCAGATGACTAAGTCCGCGTTTTTAATGCGTTTTACATCAGAAGGACGGAGTGCGTAATCGTGTTCCGAGGCGCCATCCGGCAGCAATACTTCAACCGGCGTAATGCCTTCTGAGATCGCAGCTGCGATAAATCCTAACGGTTTGATTGACGTGACGACCGCTGAGTGGGCCGGAAGCGCAAGCGCGGCTAAAATGGCAGTGGCAGAAAGGTTAAAAAACAGGCGCTGCTTATTGTGTAACATAATGCGTCATTCCATCGTGACTGGGTGATGGAATGTGATATTATAACATTCTAATTTCAATGCAACCCGTAAATTATATGTCTTCACTTGTTACACTTGACGATATTTCAGTGACCTTTGCCCAGCGCCGTGTGCTGGCAGGTATCTCGCTGACGCTTCAGCCTGGTAAAATTCTGACCCTGCTGGGCCCTAACGGCGCCGGCAAGTCAACGCTGGTGCGAACGGTTTTAGGTCTGCTGACGCCGGACCGCGGCAGTGTACAGCGCGCGCCGGGTCTGCGTATTGGCTACGTGCCACAAAAATTGCATATCGATCCCACGCTGCCGGTTACCGTAGAACGCTTTATGCGTCTGACAGGCGGCAGCAGGCGTGCCGATATCCTGCCGGCGCTGAAGCGCGTACAGGCCGGGCATCTGCTGCAGGCGCCGCTGCAGAAACTCTCCGGTGGTGAAACGCAGCGCGTATTGCTGGCGCGCGCCCTGCTGAACCAGCCGCAGCTGCTGGTGCTGGATGAACCGACCCAAGGCGTTGATGTAAACGGTCAGGTGGCGCTTTACGATTTAATCGATCAGCTGCGACGCGAACTTAACTGCGGCGTGCTGATGGTCTCACACGATCTGCATCTGGTGATGGCGAAAACCGACGAAGTGCTGTGCCTTAACCACCATATTTGCTGTTCCGGTACGCCGGAAGCGGTGTCGCAGCATCCTGAGTTTATCGCCATGTTTGGTCCGCGCGGCGCACAGCAGCTGGCCATTTACCGGCATCAGCATAACCATCGTCACGACCTACAGGGACGTATCGTTTTACGCAAAGGAAACAGCCCGTCATGATTGAATTATTACTTCCCGGCTGGCTCGGCGGCGCGCTGCTGGCGCTGGCGGCCGGACCGCTCGGCTCATTTGTGGTCTGGCGCCGTATGTCCTACTTTGGCGATACCCTGGCGCACGCCTCGCTGCTGGGGGTGGCTTTTGGCCTGCTGCTGAACGTTAACCCTTACTACGCGGTTATCCTGGTGACAATCTGTCTGGCGCTCGGCCTGGTATGGCTGGAACGTCGCCCGCATCTGGCCATTGATACGCTGTTAGGGATTATGGCGCACAGCGCGCTTTCACTTGGTCTGGTGGTGGTCAGCCTGATGCAGGGAGTCCGCGTTGATCTTATGGCCTACCTGTTTGGTGACCTGCTGGCGATTACGCCAGACGATCTCTGGCTGATGGGCGGCGGCGTTGCCATTGTACTGGTGGTAATGGCGTGGCAGTGGCGCGCCCTGCTCTCTATGACCATCAGTCCGGAGCTGGCGCAGGTTGACGGCGTGAATATTCAGCGTACCCGGCTGATGCTGATGCTGGTGACCGCCCTGACGATCGGCGTCGCAATGAAGTTTGTCGGCGCGCTGATTATTACCTCACTGCTGATTATCCCTGCCGCAACGGCGCGCCGCTTTTCGCGCTCTCCGGAACAGATGGCGGGCTGTGCAACGCTCGCCGGACTGATCGCCGTGACCGGTGGCCTGACGTTCTCCGCCACCTATGATACCCCTGCCGGCCCCTCTGTCGTGCTCTGCGCCGCCGTGCTGTTTATACTCAGCATGATAAAAAAACCGGCTGTCTGAGCCCTCCGTTTTCGCGATGCAAAACGGGCACCTGAGGTGCCCGTTTTTTGTCTGCCTGCGTGCTGCACCCTACTCTTCGCGCACGATATCAAAGTGCCGGTAAGCGTGCTGCGTTGCCATACGGCCGCGCGGCGTACGCTGAATAAATCCCTGCTGGATCAGGAAAGGCTCTATGACATCCTCGATCGTTTCGCGCTCTTCGCCTATTGCTGCCGCCAGGTTATCCAGCCCTACCGGGCCACCCATAAACTTATCGATAATCGCCAGTAGCAGCTTGCGGTCCATGTAATCAAAACCCTGCGTATCGACATTCAGCATATCCAGCGCGCTGGCCGCCACGTCACCGCTCATGTTGCCTGCGGCACGGACATCGGCAAAATCACGCACGCGGCGCAGCAGACGATTGGCGATACGCGGGGTACCACGTGCGCGACGGGCCACTTCCAGCGCGCCCTCTTCACTCAGCGTCAGGCCGAGACAGGCCGCGCTGCGGCTGACAATGTGCTGCAGATCCGGCACGTTATAGAACTCAAGCCGCTGGACAATGCCGAAACGATCGCGCAGCGGGGAGGTCAGCGACCCGGCGCGCGTCGTCGCGCCAATCAGGGTAAACGGCGGCAGATCGAGCTTGATTGAGCGGGCGGCCGGCCCCTCACCGATCATGATATCCAGCTGATAATCTTCCATTGCCGGATAGAGCATCTCTTCCACTACCGGGGAGAGACGGTGGATCTCATCAATAAACAGGACGTCGTGCGGTTCGAGATTGGTGAGCATCGCCGCCAGATCGCCCGCTTTCTCCAGCACCGGCCCTGACGTCGTGCGCAGATTAACGCCCATCTCATTCGCCACGATATTCGCCAGCGTGGTTTTTCCCAGCCCCGGCGGGCCGAAAATCAGCAAATGGTCAAGTGCATCGCCGCGCAGCTTCGCCGCCTGGATAAAAATCTCCATCTGTTCGCGCACCTGCGGCTGACCGACATACTCCGCGAGCAGCTTCGGGCGAATAGCACGATCCAGGCTCTCTTCTTCATTATATGAACTGCCCGAGACCAGGCGATCGGCTTCAATCATGTGTTACCTCAGATAGCTGCACGCAGCGCTTCGCGGATCAGGGTTTCGCAGTCTGCGTCAGGTTTGCCCACTTTGCTGATCATGCGGCTGGCTTCCTGCGGTTTATATCCCAGTGCCACCAGTGCAGCCGCCGCTTCTGCTTCAGCGTCGTTGCTCTCCGGCGCGACCGCTGGGGTCGTCAGCGTGAAGGCTGAGTCGCCGCCAAAGAGGTCGCCATGCATGCCTTTAAAGCGATCTTTCATCTCAACCACCAGGCGCTCAGCGGTTTTTTTGCCGACACCCGGCAGCTTCACCAGCGAGGCGACCTCTTCACGCTCAACAGCGGTCACAAACTGCTGCGCTGACATGCCCGATAGGATCGCCAGCGCCAGCTTGGGGCCAACGCCGTTGACTTTGATCAGCTCGCGAAAGAGCGCGCGCTCCTGTTTGCTGTTGAAACCAAACAGCAGCTGGGCATCTTCACGCACCACGAAATGGGTGAAAATGACCGCCTCCTGGGCGATCTCCGGCAGCTCGTAGAAGCAGGTCATTGGCATATGCACTTCATAACCGACGCCGTGCGCTTCAAGCAGCACCAGCGGCGGCTGTTTTTCCAGAATGTTGCCTCGTAAACGACCAATCACCTGAGCAATTCCTTAATCTGTGAGTAAGCGGTGCAGGGTATTCCCTGTGACCAGCGCAGCCGCTGGCGGTGTGATAGCGGCTATGTATAACATAAAAAAGGCTGGATGCATATCCAGCCTGTTAGCGCGTCTGATGGCAGCTTAACCCGAGCGCAGCCGCCCGCGCGTCATCACCAGTTTGCTGTCGCTCATGCGCGCCGCATTCTGGCTAACGTGGCAGTGGGTGATGGCGATAGCCAGCGCATCTGCCGCATCCGCCTGCGGGTTGGCCGGCAGTTTCAGCAGCGTGCGGACCATATGCTGCACCTGGCTCTTCTCCGCCCCGCCGGTTCCGGTAACCGTCTGTTTGACCTGCCGCGCCGCATATTCAAACACCGGCAAATCGGCATTGACCGCGGCCACAATCGCTGCGCCGCGAGCCTGGCCAAGTTTCAGTGCCGAATCCGCATTTTTCGCCATAAACACCTGCTCAATCGCAAAGTAGTCAGGCGAAAACTGCGTGATGATTTCGCAGACGCCGGCATAAATCAGCTTCAGGCGTCCCGGTAAATCGGTCACGTTGGTGCGGATACAGCCGCTGCCCAGGTAGCTCAGCTGACGGCCGGTCTGACGGATAACGCCGTAGCCGGTAATGCGCGAGCCGGGGTCAATCCCGAGAATAATCGCCACAGCACGCCTCCGGTTGCCGGAAAAATAACCACGCCATTACAGCGTTTCCGCCACCTCGTCAGAGATCTCACCGTTGTGATAAACCTCTTGCACGTCGTCGCAATCTTCCAGCATATCGATCAGCCGCAGCAGTTTTGGTGCCGTTTCTGCATCCAGTTCTGCTTTGGTTGACGGGATCATGGAGACTTCAGCGCTGTCAGCTTTCAGACCGCCCGCTTCCAGCGTATCACGCACGTTGCCCAGCTCTTCCCACGCTGTGAAGACATCGATGGCACCGTCATCATAGCTCACCACATCTTCCGCACCCGCTTCCAGTGCTGCTTCCATCACCGCATCTTCATCCTGACCCGGAGCAAAGGAGATCACTCCTTTTTTGCTGAAGAGATAGGAGACAGAGCCGTCAGTGCCCAGATTACCGCCGGTTTTGGTGAAGGCGTGGCGCACTTCTCCGACGGTACGGTTACGGTTGTCACTCAGGCATTCGATCATTACCGCAGAGCCGCCCGGACCGTAGCCTTCATAAATAATGGTTTCCATATTGGAATCATCTTCGCCGCCGACGCCGCGTGCAATGGCGCGGTTCATGGTGTCGCGCGTCATGTTATTTGAGAGCGCTTTATCCATCGCTGCGCGCAGACGCGGGTTAGAACCTGCATCGCCGCCGCCCAGCTTCGCGGCAGTGACCAGCTCGCGAATGATTTTAGTAAAGATCTTGCCGCGCTTGGCGTCCTGCGCCGCCTTACGATGTTTTGTGTTCGCCCATTTACTGTGACCAGCCATCTTACATTTTCTCCGATCTTTTACAGGGTGCAGGCTATCTTGCCTGCGCTCTTATCCCCGGCAGCATCCACGCCATCCGCACGCAGAGATCTGCGCGGCGGTGGTGGCGCTGACGATGAACAATTGCGCTGCGCCGATAACGCCTGACTGCTCAATGTTAGCGGTGCGGTTTGATAAAACAGCACACGATAGTTGGACGAAGGGAATACGCTTCGTCGAATGTGTGGAATTTACCCTGGTTGCCACCGGAAAACACGCGGCGGCGCTCGCTCAGATAAACTCTTCAATCGCCTGGCGATTGCTCCAGGATTTGGTTAACGCCGCAGCCTCTTCAGCGATCAGCCAGCGGGCAGCCAGGTGCTCACTCAGCAGCGGCATCCGTTCAGCCGGCAGCGCCAGCCGGAACCAGTGCTCGCGATTGTGCGTTATGCCTGGCGCATAGCGGTGACGAAAATGAGGGAAGATCTCAAATTCAATCTGCCGCTGGCAATCTTCAAGCTGCAGCCCTTCGCCACAGATATCGATCGCCAGCTCTTCCGCCACTTCGCGTGCTGCAGCCTGAGCCGGCGTTTCACCCGGCTCCAGACTGCCGGTGACCGACTGCCAGAAGCCGTGATCATCGCGCCGCTGCAGCATCAACACCCGGCCGGTATCTCGCGCAAAGATCACCACCAGCACCGATACCGGATGTTTAAAGCCCATTACTGCTGCTCTGGCTTTTCTTTCTTCGCGACAATCTGAATGCCCAGATCGCTCAGCGCAGCTGGATTTGCCAGGCTTGGTGCTTCCGTCATCATACAGGCTGCCGCCGTGGTTTTCGGGAAAGCGATCACGTCACGAATATTATCGGTGCCGGTGAGCAGCATAGTCAGACGATCAAGGCCAAACGCCAGACCGGCGTGCGGCGGCGTACCATATTTGAGCGCGTTCAGCAGGAAGCCAAACTTCTCCTGCTGTTCTTCAGCCGTAATGCCGAGAATGCTGAACACGGTCTGCTGCATCGTCCCGTTGTGGATACGCACAGAGCCGCCGCCCACTTCGTAGCCGTTGATCACCATATCGTAGGCATTAGCCACTGCCTGCGTCGGCTCGGCTGCCAGCTGCTCCGCCGTAAGCGACTTAGGTGAGGTAAACGGATGGTGCATCGCTGCCAGACCGCCTTCGTCATCCTCTTCAAACATCGGAAAGTCGATGACCCAGAGCGGTGCCCAGGCTTTCTCGTCGGTGATCTTCAGGTCGCGGCCAGCTTTCAGGCGCAGTGCACCCAGCGCATCCGCCACAACTTTAGCGCGATCGGCGCCAAAGAAGATCAGATCGCCATCCTGCGCGCCGGTGCGATCCAGAATCGCTTCCACGATCTCAGGCGTCAGGAATTTAGCCACCGGACTCTGCACGCCTTCAGCGCCACTGGCGCGGGCGTTGATTTTCATCCATGCCAGGCCACGTGCACCATAAATCTCAACAAACTTCGTATATTCATCAATCTGCTTACGCGTCAGCGTCGCACCGCCCGGCACGCGCAGCGCAGCAACCCGTCCTTTGGCGTCGTTCGCCGGACCAGAGAACACCTTAAACTCTACGTCTTTCAGCAGATCGGCAACGTCCACCAGTTCCATCGGATTACGCAGATCGGGTTTATCAGAGCCGTAGCGGTTCATCGCTTCTGCAAACGTCATCAGCGGGAAATCACCCAGATCAACGCCTTTGATCTCAAGCCAGAGCTCGCGGATCAGGCGCTCCATCTTCTCCCGCACCTCTTCCGCGCTCATAAAGGAGGTTTCAACGTCGATTTGCGTAAATTCAGGCTGGCGATCGGCCCGCAGATCTTCATCGCGGAAGCATTTTACAATCTGATAGTAGCGATCGAAGCCGGACATCATCAGCAGCTGCTTAAACAGCTGTGGCGACTGCGGCAGCGCATAGAACTTGCCTTTATGCACGCGGCTTGGCACCAGATAGTCGCGCGCGCCTTCCGGCGTTGCTTTGGTCAGCATCGGCGTTTCAATATCCAGGAAACCTTCACTGTCCATAAAGCGGCGAACAAAGCTGGTAATTCTGGCGCGCGTTTTCAGGCGCTGTGCCATCTCCGGGCGACGCAGATCGAGGTAACGATAGGTCAGACGCGCTTCTTCGCTATTGACCTGGTTGGAGTCCAGCGGCAGCGGCTCCGCGCGATTAATGATGGTCAGCGCGTGGGCAAACACTTCGATATCGCCGGTCGCCATATCGCTGTTGCGGTTTTTCTCTTCACGCGCGCGCACCGTACCGGTGATCTGGATGCAGAATTCGTTGCGCAGCTCAGACGCCAGCTGGAAAGCCTCCTGATAATCGGCATCAAAAAACACCTGAGCGATCCCTTCGCGGTCACGCATATCGATAAAAATCAGGCTGCCGAGATCGCGACGGCGATTAACCCAGCCGCAGAGAGTAACTTGCTGACCCACATGAGACAGGTTGAGCTGTCCGCAATATTCTGTACGCATAACGTATCCTTTTAACTTCGCCGCTGCTGCCAGGCAGCATCAGGGCGCGTAACCTCTGAAGATGCTGCCGCAAAAAAGGCAGCTATTATAATGGAAAAAGCCAGGCAGGATAAGTAGAGCTGCTGCAAAGCAGCTAATTCATCGGCATTTATGCGTTATCTTCTGCCCGCTTTCTCTTACAACCGGCATCCGGAGTCCGTTTTGACGCTTCGTATTGGTCTACCACAATGGCATCACCCGCAGTGGAAACAGTTTGGTCTGCACACGCTGGAGGATTATGCGCGTCTGTTTAGCTGCGTAGAAGGGAATACAACGCTGTATGCGCTGCCAAAACCTGAGGTGGTGCAGCGCTGGCGCGACATGACGCATGACGATTTCCGCTTCTGCTTTAAATTTCCCGCAACCATCTCTCATCAGGCTGCTCTGCGTAATTGTGATGATTTAGTCAGCGATTTTTTTCGCCTGCTGGATCCGCTCAGCACGCGCCTGGGGCAATACTGGCTGCAGCTGCCCGCCAGTTTTTCACCGGCACAGCTTGACGATCTGTGGCGCTTTCTGGATAGCCTGCCGCGCAGCTTCAGCTATGGCGTTGAAGTGCGTCATCAGGCATTTTTTGCCCGTGGCGAGGCGGAGCGCCAGCTAAACCGTGGCCTGCACGCGCGCGGCGTTAACCGGGTGGTACTCGACAGCCGGCCGGTGCACGCTTCTGCCTCACAATCGGCTGCCGCTATCGACGCGCGGGCGAAAAAACCGCGCGTGCCGCCACATGCGGTGCGCACCGGCACTCAGCCGATGGTCCGGTTTATCGGCAGCGATAGCGTGGCAGAGAGCGAAGCTCTCTTTCCGCCGTGGCGCAGCAAGCTGGCAGCGTGGCAGATAGAGAGCGATCCGCTGCTGTTTATTCATACGCCGGATATGGGAGAGGTGTTTCCGCTGGTGCAGGCGCTCTGGCCACAGCTGCAGGCGCTGGAACCCGGCCTGCGCGACCTGCCAGCGTGGCCGCAGCAGAGCGCGCTGTTCTGAGCAGGGAAACGGGTGCAGCAGAGGCGACTTTCTGCCAGAATAGCGCCCTTTCCGTTTTTCTCTTCGGATTTTCCATTATGTCTGACCGCGATACGCTATTTTCCGCACCTATCGATAAGCTGGGTGACTGGACCTTTGACGAGCGCGTGGCTGAAGTCTTCCCCGATATGATTCAGCGCTCGGTGCCCGGCTACTCCAACATCATTTCAATGATTGGTATGCTGGCAGAACGCTTTGTACAGCCCGACAGCCAGGTGTATGACCTCGGGTGTTCACTGGGGGCCGCCACTCTTTCGGTGCGCCGTAACATCCGCGTACCCGGCTGCCAGATTATTGCCGTGGATAATTCGCCGGCGATGGTTGAGCGCTGCCGCCGCCATATCGACGCCTTTCGTGCCGATACGCCGGTACAAGTGCTGGAGGCCGATATCCGCGATATCGAAATTGAGAACGCTTCGCTGGTGGTGCTCAACTTTACGCTGCAGTTTCTGGCGCCTGACGCCCGCATTGCGCTGCTGGAAAAAATTGCCCGCGGCCTGAATCCCGGCGGCGCCCTGGTGCTGTCAGAAAAGTTCAGCTTTGAAGATGCTGAGGTGGGCGAACTGCTGTTTAACATGCATCACGATTTCAAGCGTGCCAACGGCTACAGCGAACTGGAGATTAGCCAGAAGCGCAGCATGCTGGAGAATGTCATGCTGACCGACAGCGTGGAAACGCACAAAGCCCGCCTTAAAGCGGCGGGCTTTGCTCATGCAGAACTCTGGTTCCAGTGCTTCAACTTTGGTTCACTGGTGGCGCTGAAATGATCGACTTTGGCCGTTTTTATCAGCAAATCGCCACCGGCCCGCTGGCGAGCTGGCTGGAAGTTCTGCCGGCGCAAATCGCGGCCTGGCAGCGTGACAATCTGCACGGACATTTTCGCAACTGGGAAAAAGCGGTGGAGTATCTGCCGCTGCTGACGCCGCAAACGCTGGATCTGGTGCACAGCGTCAGCGCGCAGCGTGACGATCTGACCGATCGCCAGCGCGCCGGTATTGAAAAGCTGCTGCGTAATCTGATGCCGTGGCGTAAAGGCCCCTATGCGCTTTACGGTACGGAGATCGACACGGAATGGCGCTCTGACTGGAAATGGGATCGGGTGTTACCCCATATCTCTCCGCTCGCCGGGCGGACGATTCTGGACGTTGGCTGCGGCAGCGGCTATCACATGTGGCGTATGCTGGGCGCTGGCGCGCAGATGGTGGTGGGCATCGACCCGATGCAGCTGTTTCTCTGCCAGTTCGAAGCGGTACGTAAGCTGCTGGGTGACGATCGCCGCGCGCATCTGCTGCCGCTCGGCATTGAACAGCTGCCCGCGCTGCAGGCGTTTGATACCGTATTCTCAATGGGCGTGCTCTACCACCGCCGTTCACCGCTCGATCATCTGCTGCAGCTGAAAAATCAGCTGGTGAGCGAGGGTGAGCTGGTGCTGGAAACGCTGGTGATTGAGGGCGATGAACATGCCGTCCTGGTACCGGGTGAGCGCTATGCGCAGATGCGCAACGTCTACTTTATTCCGTCAGCGGCAGCGCTGAAAGGCTGGCTGGAGAAGTGCGGTTTTGTTGATGTACGCATTGCCGACTATGCGGTCACGTCCGTGGAAGAGCAGCGTCGCACCAGCTGGATGACCAGCGAGTCGCTGGCAGAGTTTCTCGATCCGGCCGATAGCAGCAAAACTGTTGAGGGTTACCCCGCGCCGCTGCGCGCCGTACTGGTTGCCCGCAAGCCCTGAAAATACGCGCCGCGACGGCATCGCGGCGCGTCAGGTATTATCCTGCTACTGCTCATCTGCTGACCGATCCCAGTACTGATATTTATAGGCGGAAGTAAGATGACGCTCGATAGTGCCTTTGGCAAACACCTCTTTTTCGTGCAGAAAACTCAGCGTACAGTTGCCGGCTTCATCCCAGAGCTGACAGGTGTCCGTAGAGTGCAGCGTGCTGACCGGCGTGGTCGCCAGCCCGCTTAATCCCAGCTCGCGCCACTGCTTATCATAACGCCAGATCTCCCGGCTGCGCGCGCTTTGCGTCTCAACCACCCGATCCTGCGCATTCCAGCGCCAGCGGTTTTCACCGTTATTCTGTTTATCGCTGCCGCGCGTGACGCTCTTCTGCACCCGTAATCGCGGGTCGTAATGATAGGCGATCGCTGCAGAACCCTCACTGCCCATATTCACGAATTTATCGGTGGCGCTGATGATGTTTCCCTGCGGCCCTTTGCGCCAGCTCAGCGTACCCTGTCGCTGATCCACCACTTCTTCACGCCCCGACTTAATCGCGGTAACCCGCCAGGCGTACTCCGCTACCCAGCCGCGCTGTACGCGGGCAATATGCTGCTCCATGCTCAGCACAATATTCCCTTCGCGCTTATCGTAGCTGATATCAGCCACCATCAGGTCGCCGCAGCGGTCAAACTGGCCCAGCACGCGTTTCTGGGAGTCAACGTCTTTACCAAACTCCCCGGCAATAACCTGCCGCACCGCGCCTTTTGCCGCGCCGCCCAGCAGGATCCAGAGATTGCTGCTGCTGATGTTATGGCTGAGCGGCGGACAGGGAGCGGTGGCCGCCTGCGTCGGGCAGGCAGCTAAATATGTCAGCAACAGCGTTGCACAAAGGTGGCATTTCATAGGGTTATCCGCATGGAGCCATCTGTTAAGCAAAGCACCTTTTCGGGCAAATCGCTATGCAGATGGCGGGCGGAGAAGAAAATTATGCCGGGTATAGCGAATATACAAGGGGCTGAATCAACCGCAGAACAGGCTATGTTTGCCGGCAGCCGGCTCACCTGCGCGTTTTTAACGGCATAAAAAAAACCCCAGCAAATGACTGGGGCGTGGTACTTGCAAACATCACGTCAGGGTTGGTGGCGTGCTGTGCGGCAAAATCGATAGCGGATCAGGCGACCCGGTTAACGTTCATCTGCATCATACTTTTCATGGCTTCTATTACGTCACCATCAACGCAGGAACGGCTGAATTCATCGGTTTCTGCTTCGGCGCACATCGAAACACCCGCTTTGCGATAGCGCATAGGGGAAGCGATGGCGCGACTGGCTGAGCTGTGGACCTCCTGCAAGCCGCAATCCAGAAACTTCTGCAGATTGCTCAGGCGTACACCAGCACCGGCCATAATGATTGGACCCGTGCTTAATTGATTAAGTTCCCTGAGTAGTGCAATTCCTGTTTCTGCACTCTGCTGCTGGCCTGACGTCAGAATGCGCGCGACACCCAGATCGGTCAGCACCTCCAGCGCCCGCCTGGGGCTGTGGCACAGATCAAACGCCCGGTGAAACGTCACGGCCAGGCCATCGCACAGTTGCATAATCTGCTGCATACGCGGCACATCGATATGCGCATCTTCATCCAGAACGCCCACGACGATGCCGGGAAAGCCCCATTCGCGTATCTGCGCGATATCCGATTTCATGATGTCAAACTCCAGACGGGAGTAGCAAAAATCGCCGCCGCGCGGCCGGATGATGGGATGCACCGGAATAGTCAGCTCGCGCAGCGCGGCCTGCAGCATGCCCGCTGATGGCGTCAGCCCGCCCTCGCGCGGGGCGCTGCAAAGCTCTACGCGATCGGCACCGGCGCGCTGGGCGGTCACTGCGCAATCAATGCCGTAGCAACAAATTTCCAGTTTCGTCATCGGTTTCTCCTTATCACGACTGCTGGCTCAGAGGGGGTAGCTTCGGTTAGTCTGTTACTCACTCATTTTACGTGGAAAGCGCACTATGGTATTCGATTTTGATCAACGGATAGACCGCGGTCACAGTGATAGTCTTAAATGGCACAAATATCGTGACCGTGATGTGCTGCCACTCTGGATTGCAGATACCGATTTTCGCTCGCCACCCTGTATTATTGAGGCCATTCAAAAACGAGTCGCACACGGCGTATTTGGTTACGGTGTCACGCCTGCCGGACTGACAGAGATTATCGTGCAGCGCATGGCGGAGCGTTATGACTGGATTATCAGGCCGGAATGGATAGTGATATTGCCGGGTGTGGTAAGCGGACTTAACATTGCCGTGCGTGCTTTTACCGCAGCCGGAGAACGTACCGTGGCGCCTGCGCCCATCTATCCGCCGTTTCGCGGCGCTTCCCGGCTGGCCGATCGCGCGCAGCTCAGTCTGCCGCTGCAGCGGACAAAAGATCGCTGGGTCATGGACATAGATCGGGCGGAGATGACGGGCAACGAGCGACTGCTGATGCTGTGCAACCCGCAAAACCCCGGCGGCACGGTATACCGGCGCGATGAACTCTCCCGCCAGCTCGCATTTGCGCAGCGTCACGATCTTATCGTCTGTTCAGATGAGATCCATGCCGATCTGGTGCTTACGCCGGGCGTGCAGCACACGCCGTTTGCCGCGCTGAGTGAGGATGCCGCACAGCGCAGCATAACGCTTATCTCTCCCTCTAAAAGTTTCAATATCGCCGGGCTGGGCGCCTCTATGGCCATTATTCCCGATGATACGTTGCGCCGGCGCTTTAAGCAGGTGCGTGAGGGGATCGTGCCGGGCGTGGATATTCTGGCGCTGGTTGCCGCCGAGGCGGCGTGGCGCGAGGGTGATGCGTGGCTGCAGGCGCAAATTGCCTATCTGCGCGCAAACCGCGACTGGCTGGCGAGCCGCATTGATGCACTGCCCGGCCTCGATATGGTCGTGCCGGACGCGACCTATCTCGGCTGGATTGACGCCAGCGGCCTGCAGAGTGAAAACCCGGCGCGCTATTTTGAGCAGTACGGGCTCGGCTTCTCGCCCGGAGGCGATTTTGGCGATGACCGCTTTGTCCGCTTCAATTTTGGCTGTACGCGCGCCACCCTGCAGGAAGCGGCAGCGCGTCTGGAGCAGGCGGCGGAAGCCCGGCGTTAATCGCGCTCGCTGGCGACAATTTCCTCAAGTCGCCAGGGGTGAAACTTGATCGTGGTTTCACCATCGGTGACGGCCAGCACAGGATTAGGCAGGCGTTCATTTTCGCCCTGCGGCGCGCTGGTTTTAAAAGAGATGCCGGGCTGCGTCAACGCCGTATCAGAGAGCAGCGCCATAGCGCGCATGCCCAGCGTTTCCGGCTCACCGCGCAGGACGATTTCAATATGTTCCCAGCCCTCGTGCCGGTAAAGCTTCGCGCCCGGCCAGGGCAACTCGATGACATCAACCTGCTGCCCTGCCAGCGTAACCGGCTGCCGGAGTTTAAACAGACAGATCGGTCGACCGTTAATCATCGCTTCTGAAAAGAGCTCACCAATCTGCAAAAAGCCGCGCTTCCAGCGTTCGGCGGTAGCAAACTGGTGACAGCGCACGGCCAGATGATCAATCTCATGTGCCTGCGGTGAAAGTCCGAGTCGCGCAGCAAAAGCCTGCAGCGCCTGCTCAAAACGGCAAAAATCTTCTGTTAAATCGTCTAACTCCGGGGGAAAATCCAGCTTCATTGCCTGAAACCTCAACGTCTGTTCAGTGAAATTAATCATTAAAATCAATATGCCAGCTTTTGCAGCCTGACAAAAGCTTCGGATTCATCCGATTTAGTCAATAAAAACCGTCAAAACCAGATAAAAACAGGCTTACATTCAGATTATTCTTTCAATCAGGACCAGGCTTAACTTTATAAAAACAAGATAACCTTATGATTATATTGACGAATCTTTACACAATGAGATAACTCTTATTTGGCCGCCAATGAATTGCAGATAACCCCCCTTTCTTATAAATTTGAGTTTCTACCTCACAAGGAACGGCTCTATGTCTATGCTCATTGTTGTCGCGGCTCTCATTGCCTTAACGGGATTCGCCATTTCCCGCCACTGGAAAGTGCGTGAAGACAAAAGCGTCAAAAACCCTCGTCGTCACCCGCGCCGCCGTTAATCGGCGCGCGGTTTTGCCGTCAGCTTACCGGTCCGGGCCGACTGCTGTTGCTGACGCATCCTAACATTTCACGTATACTTCCCCTCTCTTTTTTTCCGTCCCGACACAAGCGCGGGATGATGGTATCGGCTCGTCCTCTGCTGACGGGCCTTTTCAGCATATGAAGGTAACGCGGTGAATATTCAGGCTCTTCTTTCCGATAAAGTCAGTCAGGCGATGCGTGCAGCGGGTGCGCCCGACGATTGCGAACCGCTGGTTCGTCAGTCAGCTAAAGTCCAGTTTGGTGATTATCAGGCGAACGGCATCATGGGCGCGGCAAAACGGCTGGGCCAGGCACCGCGTCAGCTGGCTGAACAGGTGGTGAAGCATCTGGATCTGACCGGCATTGCCAGTCATACCGAGATTGCAGGGCCTGGCTTTATCAATATTTTCCTCGAGCGCCAGTGGCTGGCACAGCAGGCCGCGCAGGCGCTGCAGCAGCCCGATCTCGGCGTCAGCAAACCTGAACCGCAAACCATTGTTATCGACTACTCGGCACCTAACGTGGCGAAAGAGATGCACGTGGGCCACGTGCGCTCCACCATCATCGGCGATGCGGCGGTGCGGACGCTGGAGTTTCTGGGTCACAATGTGATCCGGGCTAATCACGTCGGCGACTGGGGTACGCAGTTTGGCATGCTTATCGCCTATCTGGAAAAGCAGCAGAATGAAGATCATGCTGATATTGCTCTCGCCGATCTGGAAGCATTTTATCGCGAAGCAAAGCGTACTTACGATGAAGATGAAGCGTTCGCCGCGCGCGCGCGCAGCTATGTCGTCAAGCTGCAGGGCGGCGATGAGTATTGTCGCGTCATGTGGAAAAAGCTGGTTGATATCACCATGAGTCAGAATCAGCTGGTCTATGACCGTCTGAATGTCACCCTGACGCGTAATGATGTCATGGGAGAGAGCCTCTACAACGATATGCTGCCAGGCATTGTCGCTGACCTGCGTGAAAAGGGTCTGGCGGTCACCAGCGAAGGCGCGACGGTGGTTTTCCTTGATGAGTATAAAAACAAGGAAGGCGAGCCGATGGGCGTTATCATCCAGAAAAAGGATGGCGGCTATCTCTATACCACTACCGATATCGCCTGCGCGAAATATCGCTATGAAACGCTGCACGCCGATCGCGTGCTCTACTATATCGACTCGCGCCAGCATCAGCACCTGCAGCAGGCATGGACCATCGTACGTAAAGCGGGCTATGTGCCAGCCTCCGTGCCGCTTGAGCACCACGCCTTCGGCATGATGCTGGGCAAAGATGGCCGTCCGTTTAAAACCCGCAGCGGCGGCACCATCAAGCTGGCGGATCTGCTGGATGAAGCCGTTGAACGTGCCCATACGCTGGTCAGCGCTAAAAATCCGGAGATGTCGCCGCAGGAACTGGCCGATCTGGCGGAAATTGTTGGCATCGGCGCGGTTAAATATGCCGATCTCTCCAAGAGCCGTACCACAGATTACATTTTCGACTGGGACAACATGCTGGCATTTGAGGGCAATACCGCGCCTTATATGCAGTATGCCTATACCCGCGTCCTGTCGGTGTTCCGTAAAGCGGGTCTGGATGCAGAGACCCTGAGCGGTGAGATTACGCTGACGGATGAGCGCGAAGCGCTGCTGGCCACGCGCCTGCTGCAGTTTGAAGAGGTGATCACGCAGGTTGCGCGTGATGGCACGCCGCATGTTATGTGTGCTTATCTGTATGACCTGGCCGGACTCTTCTCCGGCTTCTATGAGCACTGCCCGATTCTGGCGGCTGAAGAGGCGTCTGTACGCAACAGCCGCCTGCAGCTGGCGGCTCTCACCGCGAAGACCCTGAAACAGGGGCTGGATACGCTGGGGATTAAAACCGTCGAACGGATGTAATGACGGCAGCTGATAAAAAACCCGCCTTGTGCGGGTTTTTTGTTATTACCGATAGTTTACGGTCACTTCACTGCTGAGCACCCGCAGACCCGGCGGCAGCGCTCCCTGCCCCTGAAAGCCAAACGCCAGATAGAGCGGCTCTTCGGCCGGGATCAGCGCCAGACCGCGCGTGGATCCGCTGGCACCATCCAGCTCCACGCAGCGCTGGCTGGCGCAGAGGCGCACCACCAGCCCGGACGGTGCCGGACGGCTGAGCTGATAGCGCCAGTTCACCACGGCGATGTTGCCGGGTGCCGCAGAAGGCGCCCTGAGCGCTGGCGATAACAGCCAGCTGCCGCGTGCCCCAAGTCCGGGACCGCTGACGCTGGCGCTCCACGCACCGGTAGCGGCTATGCCCGCCAGCGGTGTGAACAGCAGCAGCAACATTAACGGATAGCAGCGCCGCATTATTTGCCTCCAATCGTGGCGGTCATGCGGATCTGGCGATTGTCACTCAGCTCCAGATTGGAAAGTACCACCAGCTGCGGCAGGTTACGCCGCAGGAAGCGCGCCAGCAGCGCACGCAGCGGATGGTTCACCAGCAGGACAGGCGGCGCACCGCTCATCTCCTGCTGCTGCAGCGCCGCCTGTGCCTGCATCAGCAGACGATCGGCCAGCCCTGGCTCCAGGCCACCGCCGCCCTGCAGCGCCTGCAGCAGCAGACGCTCCAGCATGGCATCCAGGCCAATAACCTGCACCTCTCCGCTGCCCGGGAACCACTGCTGGGTGATCGCCCGCCCCAGCGCCACGCGTACTACGCTGGTCAGCTCCTGTGGGTCGCTCTGCACCGGCGCGTGCTCCGCCAGCGTTTCGATGATGGTGCGCATATCCCTGATTGATACCCGCTCGGTAAGCAGGTTCTGCAGCACTTTATGCAGCGTGGTCAGGCTGATTACCCCCGGCACCAGATCTTCCGTCAGCTTCGGCATCTCCTGAGTAACGCGATCCAGCAGCTGCTGCGCCTCCTGCCGGCCAAACAGCTCGCTGGCATACTGTCCAATCAGGTGGTTGAGGTGCGTTGCCACCACGGTGCTTGCCTCAACCACGGTATAACCCTGAATCTGCGCCTGCTCTTTCAGGGCGCTGTCGATCCAGATCGCCGCCAGGCCAAACGCCGGATCAACGGTAGGCTCGCCTGGCAGGCTGCCGGCTGCGGTGCCGGGATTAATGGCCATCCAGCGGCCAGGGTAGGCGTCACCGCTGCCAATCTCCACGCCTTTCATCAGAATACGATAGCGTGCGGGCGGCAGCTCCATGTTGTCGCGGATATGTACCACCGGCGGCAGAAAACCAACCTCCTGCGCCACTTTTTTACGGATGCTGCGGATACGGCCCAGCAGCTCGCCATTCTGGGTATGATCAACCATCGGAATGAGGCGATAGCCCACTTCCATACCCAGCGAATCCTCCAGCTGAACGTCGGTCCAGGAGGCCTCAACCGTGGCGGGCGTCTCCTGGGTTTTCATCAGGCTGGCTGATTCAGGCTGCTTCTTCGGCTGCATCTCACGGCCGCGCAGCCACCAGGCAAGCCCGAGCAGCGCGCCGGTAAACAGCAGAAAGACAAAGTTAGGCATGCCGGGCACCAGACCAAGCAGGCCGATTACCCCGGCGCTGAGCATCAGCACGCGTGGATTATTAAACAGCTGCCCGACCATCTGCTCACCGACATCCTGGTCAGTGGCGACGCGGGTGACGATGACGCCTGCTGCCGTGGAGATCACCAGCGCCGGGATCTGCGCCACCAGGCCATCACCGATAGTCAGCAGCGTATAGGTCTCACCGGCGTGGCCAACATCCATCCCATGCTGCACAACGCCCACCAGCAGGCCGCCGATGACGTTGATCACCATGATGAGAATACCGGCGACGGCATCCCCGCGCACAAACTTACTGGCACCATCCATTGAGCCGTAGAAATCGGCCTCCTGCGTCACTTCGGAACGGCGACGCTTGGCCTCATCTTCGCCAATCAGACCGGCGTTAAGATCGGCATCGATCGCCATCTGCTTGCCGGGCATTCCGTCCAGTACAAAGCGGGCGCCGACTTCCGCAATACGGCCAGCGCCTTTGGTGATGACCATGAAGTTGATGATCACCAGAATGATAAACACCACGATACCGATGGCAAAGTTTCCACCGACCAGAAAGTGGCCAAACGCTTCCACGACGCGGCCCGCTGCGTCGGCCCCGGTATGCCCTTCCAGCAGAATGATACGGGTGGAGGCGACGTTCAGCGCCAGGCGTAATAGCGTTGAGAACAGCAGTATGGTGGGGAATGCCGCAAACTCCAGGGTGCGCTGGGTGAACATCGCCACCAGCAGCACCATGATCGATAGTGCGATATTAAAGGTAAACAGCAGATCGAGAATGAAGGCGGGCAGCGGCAGCACCATCATCGACAGGATCAACATTATCAGCACCGGTCCTGCCAGCACCTGCCATTGCGTCTCTTTAAAACTGCCCGGTAAACGCAGCTTTTCGGCCAGATTAGCCATCGTCTCTGTTCTCTCCTGCAAAGTCCATCTCTGCCGGGACCGGCAGATGCTTAGGTTTGGTCGGGATCAGGCCGCCTTCACGCTTCCAGCGCCGCAGCTGCCAGACCCAGGCCAGCACTTCCGCTACGGCAGCGTACAGCGCACCGGGGATAAACTGACCAATTTCAGTATGCCGATAGAGCGCTCGCGCCAGCGGCGGCGCTTCAAGGATCGGCACACGGTGCTCTTTTGCCACTTCACGGATGCGCAGCGCGATGTCACCTGCGCCTTTCGCCACCACTTTTGGCGCATTCATCTTGCCTTCCTGATACTGCAGCGCCACCGAGTAGTGCGTCGGGTTCGTCACAATCACGTCAGCTTTCGGTACATCAGCCATCATGCGGCGGCGGGCTGCCGCGCGCATCGCCTGACGGATCCGCCCCTTCACGTGCGGATCGCCCTCATTCTGTTTATGTTCGTCGCGGATCTCCTGACGCGTCATGCGCAGCTTTTTGAAATAGCTGTAGAGCTGCCAGAACACATCAAAACCGACCATCGGAAACAGACCCAGCATCACCAGCCCGCAGCTGGTGGCGACCATACTCAGGCCATGGTGCAGCGCGTTAACCGGCGATTCCGCGATCAGCCGCAGCATCTCCTGCCAGTGGCTCCAGAGATACCAGCCCGCTACCACCCCTACCAGCACCGCCTTGAGGATCGCCTTCACCAGTTCAGCCGCGCTCTGGCCGGAAAAGAGGCGTTTTATGCCTGGCAGCGGGTTGAGCTTCTTAAAATCGAGTTTGATCGACTTACCGCTGATATGAATGCCGCCCAGCGCCATCGGGGCCGCCATGGCAACAATTACCAGCCCGCCCATCAGCGGCAGCAGCGCCACCACTGCCTGCATGACCAGATTGCCGATATGCGCCACAATAATTTTGTCATCGTTCACCATACCGTGATCGAAGCGAAAACCGGTTGCCACCATACGGGCAAGCTGCGTGGCCATGTGGGAACCGCCAAGCCAGAGGATCATCAGCCCGGTCAGCAGCATCAGCACCGATGTCAGCTCGCGCGATCGCGGGATCTGCCCCTCTTCCCGCGCTTTCTCAAGTCGGTGGGGGGTGGGCGATTCTGTTTTGTCCTCGCTGCTACTCTCTTCAGACACAGCACACCTCAGCTGGCAGAAATTCTGAGTACAGGATGACAAACTTACCCGGGAGTGAAGCGCGGATTAAACGACGAAATAACCTGCTTATTGCGTCATAAGTAAAATCGTTGTCGTGCCCTGTCCGTTTTCTCAGCAGAAACAGCGCACAAAAGACGTGACGCGATCGGGGTTTTGGGGATCTGAACAGGCGCAGAAAATCTTAAAATGAGAATTTTCTGCAAAGAGATCACATTATTAATTTCACTGTAAAACATAAACTTTTATAATGTTTTATCCCGGACAGACGTTTGCCTGAAAAGATTCTTCGCTACCCGGCCTGCCCGATGCCGGGTGAACCGTAAAAGTCGCTTAACTGTTGCAGCCTTCTGCAGACCTCCTCTGCGGCTTCAGGCGTGATGTTATGGTGCTAACACGCAATTTACCGCGATGCAATAGTTTGAATTCTCAAAAGTCTTAGGTAGACTGAGACGCACGTTGTCCTGAAGAGATCTGGCTGTTTTTCGTGGTTTTTTCGCAACACACTATGTTCATACTCGCCGGGTACGCCCACTGTTACTCTGCAATTAATCTGATGGAATGATAAGGATGATGGTGAAAAAAACGCTTATGCTTACGCTGCTGGCGACCCTGACGCTGGCCGGGTGCAAAACCCCGCCGCCGGCAGTGACAGAGGATACGCTGGTAACCAGTACGGTTAACGGCGTTACCCTGACGCATCGTTATGCGGTTGCCGCACCGGCAGAGTTCACCCCCGTCAACGCATCCTGGCGCGCACTCTACGCCGCTTCCGTTATGACCACCCCTGACTACGGCGGTAAAGTCGTGCGCTACCTTGATAACGCCCAGCGCTTTGAAGTGCTTGGCCGGGTGGAGCATAACTGGCTGGCGATTGCTGAAGAGCCTGAAGGCCAGCTGATAGGCTATATCCCCCCTAAAGCGGCCGTTGAGACCAGCCGCTATGACGCCACGTTGCGCAGCGATCGCCCGAAACCGCGTCGCGCTAAACAGGTGTGCGTGGCAGTAGGCGGTGCCAGTAAGGCGTGCCGCACCACTGATACCGCGACCTGGATCCTGGATTGAGTCAACAATCTGGCGCATATTGGCGACAGTCATACCGCAGTTTATGGCAAAATAGCGCCGTCATCGCCAGGAAAAACGAGAGTTAATGATGCAGGATCCCATTGCCCGCGAGGATATCAGCGCGGGCAACGATAACCTTTTGCTGAACGCCGCCGCCCCGGTGCTGAATGCTGTTGTCCGCATCCGGCAGGCTGCCACGCATGACGATCCGGCCGGGTTGCGCCAGCTGCTGATTGATGAAATCCGGCTGTTTGAACAGCGCTGCAAGCAGGCTGGCCTGCCGTTTGAGATGATCATCGGCGCACGCTACTGTCTTTGCAGCGTGCTGGATGAGGCGGCGGCACAGACGCCGTGGGGGACGCGCGGCGTCTGGTCAGGCAACGGCATGCTGGTGAGTTTTCACAATGAGAGCTGGGGGGGTGAAAAATTCTTTCAGCTTCTCTCCCGCGTTTCGCAAAGTCCGCAGCAGCATCTCTGGCTGCTGGAAGTCATCCACTACTGTCTGCTGCTGGGATATGAAGGTCGCTACCGCGGCAGCGAAAGCGGTCGCACGCAGTGTGAAGGGATCCGCAAACGTCTGGCGCAGCTGATCCACGACGCGCGCGCTGCAGAGAGTAACACCGCAACGCCGCTGGTCGAGGTGCATCCGTTAGTGAACAGCCTGACGCGGCCGATGGTCCCGCTCTGGGCCTGTGCCACCGTGGCGGCGCTTATCGCCTGCATGGTCTACAGCATGCTGAACTGGCGGCTCGGCAATGCGGCTGAACCGCTGCTGCGCGATATCTATCAGACTCCCCTGCCGCAGATCATGCCCGGACGACGCCCCGCTTCACCGCAGGCGCTGCTCGATCTGCGCCAGCGTCTGAATGATGTGATTGCCGCCGGCCAGCTGGAGGTCAGCGATGGCGCGTTTGGCAGCAAAGTCATTATTCCCGCCGATAAACTTTTTGTTCCGGACGGCACCGTTGTAAACCCGGTCGGCCGCGCGCTGCTGGCGCACGTCGCCAGCGCTATGAAAAGCGTTAAAGGAACCGTTCTGGTCTCGGTCTATACCGATAACCGCGCCGTCGATGGACGTTTCGCCTCCAGCTATGAATTTTCACTGGCCCGCGCGCGCGCTATTACGCAGCTGCTGACGACGCAGCTGGCGTCGGGGCAGAGCGTTAAAGCTGAGGGGCGCGGCGACAGTAATCCGCTGCTGCCTAACGACAGCAATGAAAACCGCGCCCGCAACCGCCGGGTTGAGATCACACTCTTCGCTGCGCCGGAAGCAGCGGCTACCCCGGAGGGCCAACGCTGATGCGCACATCTGTTCGTCACCTGCTGACTCATCGCCTGCTCTGGAGTCTGATTGGTGTTACCGCCCTCAGCTGCCTGGTGTGGATGCTTGGCCCGCTCTGGGTATGGGGTGAGACCCGACCGCTGGAGCCGGTTTTCTCCCGGCAGCTGGCCGTGGCCCTGCTCTTTTTTTGCTGGACGCTGTTTCAGCTTATTCCGGCAATATGGCGCGGCTGGTTCAATAGCAAGCTGCTGAATCGTCTCCAGAGCATGAGTCAGGAAGAGCTCTCCGATCGTCACTCCACCGAACAGGTGCTGGCACAGCGCTTTAGCGAAGCCGCGCTGCGTCTGAAACGCACGCAGTTTGGTCGCCATCATCAAAAAAGCTGGCTGGCGCGTTTTCAGAGTCACTATCTTTATGAGCTTCCGTGGTATCTGATTGTCGGCGCACCGGGCGCGGGCAAAACCACCGCGCTGCTGAACGCCGGCCTCTCTTTTCCCCTTACGGATACGCACGGCAATAGCGCAGTGCGTGGCGTAGGCGGCACCCGTCACTGCGACTGGTGGTTTACCGACAGCGCCGTGCTGATCGACACCGCCGGGCGCTATGCGCTGCAGGAGAGCCAGCGCGCGCGCGACAGCGCCGAGTGGCAGAGCTTTATCAACCTGCTCAAGCGCTACCGCACGCGTCAGCCAATTAATGGCGTGATCCTCACCATCAGCGTGGCCGACCTGCTGACCGACACCGCAGAGGCGCGGCATGCGCAGGCCACGGCGCTGCGCTGCCGTATGGCTGAGCTGCATCAGCAAACCGGTATCCATTTTCCGGTCTATATCATGGTAACCAAAACGGATCTGCTGAAGGGATTTCTGAGCTTTCATGCGGGCCTCAGCAAGCCGCAGCGGGATGCCATCTGGGGATTTACCTTTCCCTGGGAGCCGGGCAAACCTCACAAAGACGAGTGGCAGAGCAGTTTTACGGCACGTTTTCAGCGGCTTGAGCAGCAGCTTAAGCAGCAGCTGGCGGAGCGCATGGCGGCCGACCGCGATCTGATGCAGCGCGCTGACAGCTTTCTCTTTCCGCAGGAGTTTGGTTCCCTGCGCCCGCTGCTTAATGAGTATCTGGACGTGATCTTCTCCCGTCATGAGGAGGATATTGCCTGGTCTGCCCGCGGGCTGTTTTTTACCAGCGGGACCCAGGAAGGCCTGCCGTTTGACCGCATTATGGGCGCCCTTAATCGCAAGCTGCAGCTGCCGCAGAGCGGTGACCACACCCTGGCAGCCTGGGACAGCGTTAACCGCAGTAATCCTATTCCGGGCAATAAAGGCCAGAGCTACTTTATCCGCGATCTGCTCAGCGAACTGGTGTTTCGCGAAAGCGGCCTTGCCGGCAGCAACCGCCATTGGGAATACCGCAACCGTCTGCTGCACTGGATCGGCTATGGCGCGCTGGCGGGTGCGCTGCTTCTGCTGTGCGGCTTATGGCTTACCAGCTATGTGCAAAACCAGCGCTATCTTGATCAGGTGGCGAGCCGTATTGCGCCCCTGACGCAGCAGAGTCAGCAGGTCACACATCAGCCCGTCGATAATATTTTTGATCTGCTACCCTTCTTAAATAACCTGGTAAAGCTGCCGCTGTCCGAGCGCTTTTCGCTGGATAATCCGCCGCTTACTATGCGCGCCGGACTCTATCGCGGCACACAGGTCAGCGACGCGGCCTGGGTGCTTTATCAAAATGCGCTTAAGTCTCTGCTGCTGCCGCGGGTGGCGCAGCAGATCACGCATTTGCTGCGCGACGATCCTGGCACCGATAACGCTTACAGCCGCAACGCGCTGCGCGCCTATCAGATGCTTTATCAGCCGCGAAATTACGACGGCACGTTTCTGCGCAGCTGGCTGATCGAAAATCTGCAGCGCACGCTGCCGGCCGATGTCAGCGTGCGCGATCTGCAGCAGCTCGACTGGCATCTCAGTCAGCTGCTCGATCAGCAGATACAATCTTCACCCTATGCACGTGATAACGCGCTGATGATGCGCAAGCTTGCAGAAAACCTGAAACGGGCGGGTCAGGAGAGCAGCGTGCTGGCGACCGCGCCAGAGGCCTCTGCCGGACAGCTGACCCGCTATAGTGAGTGACGGTGAGGTAAACATGGCGAACCACAGCGTGCCGGGCTGGTATGGCAAACTCCCCGCTACCGGCGATTTTTTGCGGCAGCGCCTGAGCGAGGCCACGGTCTCCCCCTGGAGTCACTGGTTTCAGCAGGGACTCACCCACTGGCATCAGCAGCAGCATGCCAGCACGCAGCTCTTTTTGCGCGCGCCGGTGTGGAACTTTGTTCTGCCGCTGTCGCCGCTGCGTCAGCAGGTGCAGATGGGCTGCCTGCTGCCCTCGTGCGATCGCGTAGGACGCGCCTGGCCGCTGCTGGCCCTGCGCACCTTTACGCTGAATGAGTGGCACCCGGCGCAGCTGACTATCTCCGGCGACTGGTTTCGCGAACTGGGCGGGCTGCTCTGGTCAGCGGTGCGCGCTCGCACCCTGCCGGAGAGCCTGGAAGCAGAGATGCAGCAGCTCTCACCCCTGCTGGTGCCCGGCAATCAGCGCAGCGATATTATGGATGTCATCGGTTTTGCGGATCTTCCCTGCACCCTGAGCTGGCAGGAAGTGGCAGAACGGTTTGAACCGCAGCAGCATATCAGCTACTGGTGGAGCAATCGCAGTGACGGCTTTGCCCACGCCACCCATAAACACAGCGGCCCGCTGACCGCAGAGCTTTTTTCACTGTTATTTAACCCGGCGGCGGGTGCGCAGCCGGGACGTAATGGCCTCTATCCACCCATGTTTGAATAAGCCGGCACGTTTGCCTTGTTAACGGGATGACTCATGCAATTTACCTTTGTGCAGTGCGATACGGATGTGCCCGCCAGAAGCGTCACCTTTATGCCGCCTGGCGGCACCATTGGCCGCAGTCAGGATAACGATCTGATCCTGCCTGATGAGACGCGCGCCATCTCACGCCTGCAGGCGCTTGTCCATCTCTCTGCCGAAGGGGAATGCCGTCTGACCGCACAGGGCAGCGTGACGGCGATTGAGCTCAATGGTCAGGTGGTGCAGCGGGGTGCCCAGGCCCTGCTGCAGCATGGCGATCGGCTGCAGATTGGTCAATATATGCTGGAAATTACCGATCCTGCGCATCAGCCTGCGCTACAGGACGATCCGCTGTCGTTTTTTAGCGAGGACGCCAGCGATCCACTTGGCATGCAGCAGGAGGCCGTCCTGAGTGCTGAGCTGATGCCGGAACCCCCTGCTCCGGTACGTCAGGAGCGGCGGCCCGATCCGCGGCTGGCCATCGATCCCGCCCGAGACAGCGCACCGCAAACCCGCCTGCCTGCAGAAGCCGGCGAGGAGAAGCTTATCGCCGCTCTGCTGGAGGGAATGGGACTCAATAATGGTCATCAGACATCGCTCGGTGAAGAGCAGATGCGCGTTACCGGTCGTATGCTCAGCCTGTTTTCTCAGGGAACCGTTGCCCTGCTCTCCTCGCGTTCAATTCTTAAGCGCGGCGTGAAAGCGGATATGACCATGATTCTGAACGAAGCCAATAATCCGTTTAAGATCCTGCCTTCCGGCAAAACCGTGCTGATGCAGATGTATCAGAGCCAGATGCCGGGTTTTATGCCGCCTGAAGCCGCAGTGCGCGATGCGCTGGTAGATTTGCAGGCGCATCAGCTGGGCATGATTGCCGGTATCCGGGCGATCATTGCTGCCATGTTGCAATCGTTTAATCCGCAGCGGCTGGAAGATCGCGCGCGCGAGGATGGCGCTCTGCCTAAAATCGCCTTCAGCAGCGGGCGCAAGGCCGCCCTGTGGGACGCCTTTACGCGACACTATCAGCGCACTGCCGGCGAGATTGAAGATGACTTCCATACGCTGTTTGGCGAAGCGTTTCTCAACGCGTATGACATGGAAGTTAATCAGTATAAAGATTCACAGACGCGGACGGATGAGACATGAAAATGATGTTTGCCAGCCGCTGTCAGCAGGGCCGGCGTGACGAAAATCAGGATCGCACTGGTGCGCAACTCGACGACGAGCGCGCCTGCTTTCTGGTGTGTGATGGCGTAGCCGGATTACCCGGTGGCGACTATGCAGCGCAGCTGGTGCGCGATACGCTCCTCAGCGCGGTGCAAAACAGCCGCAGCTTTACGCCTGCCACTACCCAGGCGGCTATCACTCTTTGTCAGCAAACGCTGGCGGCTGAGCAGGGGAAGAATCCGAAATTTTCCCGCATGAGCACCACGCTCGCGGCTCTGTTTATTGACCGTGAAAAACAGCGTGCATGGTGGGCGCACGCCGGTGATAGCCGGGTTTATCACTTTCGTCATGGTACGCTATGTGAGGTAACCCGGGACCATAGTCTGACCCAACATCTGCAAGAGGCAGGCTATGAAAATTCCGGCATTAACAGTAATTTACTTTATAATGCCCTCGGCACTGAGCCGGTACGCCCGGTGACCTTCAGCAGCGCGATTGACCTCCAGGACGGCGATGCGTTTCTGGTCTGCACGGATGGCTTCTGGCTTAACCTGACCACGCAGGAGATGGAACAGGCGTTACGCATGGTTAACGCCTGTGAAGAGTGGCTGACGCTGATGGAACAGGCGGTCAATCGCAGCGACAAGCGGGACAACCTGAGCGCGCTGGCAATCTGGATTGGCGAACCGCAGGATGCCACGCTGCTCTATTCTCAGGCTGATGCGGCGCGCTTTGTGCCGCCTCACTATTGATTTGCAAGGATCCCTATGAAAGTGTGGTTGTCGGGCATTGCCGCCCTGCTGCTGGCCCAGAATGCACAGGCAGAAGATTATCGGGTGGTCTATTCGCCCAGCCTGGCGCTCGAGGTCTGGATCGACAACGTTGCCAGTAAAGCGCCCGACGACTGGTGCAAAGAGACGCTGCCGTTACGTATTGTCTCCGGTAAAAGCAGCGACACGCGCATTCTCACCAGCTTCCTGCCCCGGGTAGGCACGCTGCTGGCGAACCAGTGCGGCAGCCTTGACGAGCTGCCGTGGCAGATGATGACCAAAGAAGGCAGCGTGCTGGCTAACGGCAGCGCAGCAAAACTGCAGAACTGGCGCCCGATTATCCTGAATGATGCAACCGCCAGCGCCAGCGCCACCACCGCCGCACCGCTGGATCTCTCCCGTCCGGCGGACAACACGCCGCTGCAGCACTTTGCGCTGCCGGGCGGCTGTCATTTCCGCACCTGGTGGGACGACAAAGGTGCTTCGCTGTTTATTCCTGATGCGCCGGCGCAGCGCTGCTCAACGGAAGGCTGGCTGGAAGGCGCAGCCAGCATAACGCTGCTGAGTAAAGGTGAACCTGCAACGCTGCCGGTGACCTTTTATCAGGGGTATCCGGTCGCCAGCCTCGCGACCGGCAGCAAACCGCTGGAGATTGTCGCGGTCAATAAACAGCGAATGATTGTGACCCGGCCGGACGCTGCCGGGAGCTGGCTGGTGTTGCCGTTTGATGCGCGGGAGCATGTCTGGCGCTTTGGCGGTATCCTGCTGATTCAGATGGATAAAAAAGCTGGCAGTGACAGCAGCACGGTGAAAGCGCAGGTCGATCGTTTACGCGGCATCTGGTCGCCGCAGTTTATGCCACAGCAAAAAGTGACAGTGTTACTGATTGACACCCTGCATGCGGATCTCGCCGATCCGGCTATCGGTGCCTGGCGTAACATTAATTAATCAGCGATCGCTGCCTGCTGCCCCGCGGCAACAGGCACTACAGGATGTGTTCAGAGAACTCACTATGTCGGCAAACGAAAATCATATCCCTAATGCCCTGCCTGCGGGCTACCGGTTTAACGAGTTTGAAATCAGGGACGTCGTGGGCGGGGGCGGCTTTGGCATCGTCTACCGCGCCTGGGATCACCAGCTGGAACGGTTTATCGCCATCAAGGAGTATATGCCGCAGTCGCTGGCCGTGCGCGCTGCCGACATGTCGCTTGAACTGCGTGGTGAGCGCTTTCAGAAACTGTTCAACGCGGGCCGCAACAGCTTTATTCAGGAAGCACGCCTGCTGGCACGCTTTAATCATCCGGGGCTGCTGCACGTGCTGCGCTTCTGGGAAGAGAACGGCACCGCCTATATGGGCACGCTGTTCTATAGCGGTATGACGCTGAAAGCGTGGCAGGCGAGCCAGTCTGACGCCGTTGATGAAGCCTGGATCCGTCGCCTGCTTCCGCCGCTGTTTGGTGCCATCAACACCATTCATACTGCCGGCTATCTGCATCGCGACATCTCGCTGGATAATATTCAGATTCAGGATAACCAGCTGCCGGTACTGCTCGATTTTGGTTCAGCGCGTAAAGAGATCGGCAATCTGTCAGATGAAACTGAAATCATGCTGAAGCCGGGCTTTGCGCCGATCGAGCAATATAGCGAAGAGGGTGAGGTTGAACAGGGTCCGTGGACCGATATCTACGCGCTGGGGGCGGTATTACACACGCTGATTACCGGCCATGCGCCGCCGGTCAGCGTAGTGCGCTGCATTGAGGATAATTACCAGCCGCTTGCCGTCACCCGGCCTGAAGGCTATTCCCTGCCGCTGCTGCACGCCATCGACTGTGCGCTGGCGATGAAGCCTCAGGATCGTCCGCAGACCATCGACGCCTTTGCGCAACTTATCGATCTGCCGGTGAGCGATGCCGAAGCGCTCAGCACGCCGCTGCCGGTTGTTGCCCTGCCCGCCGGGCTGCCGGAGACCGCCGCTGAACCGGAACCTCCGCTGGTGGCGGTGAATCCCGCCGCCGCCGCTGAGCCGATCGCTGGCAGTGCAGCAGGCCGGCGCGTCTCGCCGGGTATAGTGGCGCTGGCTGCTGTGGCGCTGCTGGCTGTGGGTCTGGTCGTGTGGCAGACGGTGCGTCACAGTGAGACGCCGCCGGTCGCAGCCGCGCCGGAAGCCGCTGCGCCGGCAGCAACGAAGGTACCGGCGGCGGCGGCCAGTACGCCTGCCATTGCCACGATCTATCTGCAGCTGCATTCAGGCGAAAGCGTCGTGCTGAATGGTGAAGTGCAGGATGTGAAAGCCGCCAGCAGCGGTTTTGCGTCACTCAATCTCGCTGCCGGCAGCTATCGTCTTGAGGTGCGGCATGGCGACCAGGTGCGCAGCCAGGCCCTGACGATTAAGCAGCCTGGTACCTGGCTCATTAACCCCGGTAATTAAGCCTGAGGTGCGCTGCGCTGCTGCAGCGCTCTTACCTCAGCGGCAAGACGCGTCAGCGCGGCTTCCTGCATGCCGCGTCTGACCAGCTCCTGCTCAAGCGAGAAAAGATACTGCGCATTGGTTCCGAGCGGCCCGCTCGCCTGCGCAATCAGGGGTGCAATGGTACTGCGGCAGGAGTCATCCTCATATAGCGGATGACGCGGATCCATGATGAACACCAGCGCGGTAACGCAGCGTCCATCCTCCAGCTGCAGCTCACACCAGGTGGGCAGATAGCAGCCGGTGATCATCTCGCGCTTCCAGAGCAGCTCCAGTTCTTCATGCAGGCGCGCCTCCGGCAGACGAAAGGCCAGGCCGCTGGTGCTGCCGCCCTCTTTCAGCGCCAGCATGCGTCCGGGTGCGGCCTCGGTGCCCCGTCCGGCGGTGAGCCGCAGGCAGAACGCACGATGCCACCCTTCCAGGCGCCCCGAAGCCACCTCCTCCGCGTCAAACACCGGGTTCCACATCAGCGAACCATAACCAAAGATCCACACCGGACTTTGATCGGGCCGACAGGCGAGCGTGGCAGAAAGCGAAGCGGCGCGCTTTTCACAGCTCCACAGCAGTGCTTCATCGATATCACCAAAGGATGTTTTGCAATCGGCTTTAAGTAAGAATTCCCGGGTTAACACTGCGATCTCCTCTACTGCCCTGGCATCCCGCACGCCTGGATCCCGAACCGGTATCCCGAAAACGACGCGCGTCGGCACAGTCAGAAACAGTAATGCATTCATTGCTGCGGTTTCAAGATTGTCCTGACGCTTTTCACATAAAGAACTGTTTCAGAGTATCGGCGGGCGGGAAAAAATAATGAGAGGATTAAAACCGGGGATGATGCGGGCTCTTCAGGCCCGCAGCAGCAACTACTTTTTCGGATGCCACTTGTCGTCGTCACCTTTCACGTAGTCATGCTTTACTGCCGCCCAGGCGACCTTGTGTGCGACCTCTTCCCGTGATGCGTCGCCCCGCCGATCCTCTTTATCCTTGTACTGATCCCAGGCGCTGTTAAACGCGTTCTGGTAAATGGTTTGTGCATGAGCCGGCAGCACATGACGCACGCTGTCCGGCAGTTCGCTGGTTGATGAATAAGGCATAGCTCCTCCGGTATCAGGTATCACTTAAAGTCTGGAACAGCTTAGCTAAAATGCAAATGCTGTCTTTTGCCGCTCATAGCTGAAGTGACCTGCATAAGGCAAAAAAAAGCCTGTCATTGCAGCCGTTAAACAACATTTTCTGTGCTCTGTCTGCTTAACCGCAGTTTATATTTAGCTGAATTGAAATATAAATATGAAAATAACTTCCTGTTTAAGCCACCAGGAGCAATAAAGTGCAAAAAGTAAAGTCGCGTAAAAAAACTGTTCAGCGAGTGATGAAAAGCTACACTGCGCCAGTGTAATTAATGCGTATAGTTAACAGGCAATGACGCCGGTTTTTAAACATTTTGCTAATGGGGATGGTGAATGCCTGGACATGAGAAAACACGACACAGCGAGTTTTCGCTGATTCTTCCCGTTGCTGCGCTGACGGTGCTGACCTTTTTTGGCGATCAGACAGCGCTTCTGCCGGTTATCGGTATCAACCTGCTGGCACTGGTGGCTATTCTGAGCAGCGCTTTCAGCGTTGTGCGCCATGCTGACGTGCTGGCTCACCGGCTGGGCGAACCTTACGGCTCGCTGATCCTCAGCCTCTCCGTGGTGATTCTGGAGGTAAGCCTGATCTCTGCGCTGATGGCAACGGGCGACGCCGCACCGGCACTGATGCGCGACACACTCTATTCCATCATTATGATCGTCACATCCGGGCTGGTAGGCTGCGCGCTGCTGCTGGGAGGCAGAAAATTCGCTACTCAGTACGTCAATCTGGCCGGCGTCAAACAGTATATGATTGCCATCTTCCCGCTTGCCATTCTGGTACTGGTATTCCCGAACGCCCTGCCGGGCGGCAATTTCACCACCGCACAGGCGCTGATTATCGCGGCTATCTCTGCGGCGATGTATGGCGTTTTCCTGCTGATTCAAACCAAAACGCACCAGAGCCTGTTTGTCTATGAGCATGAGGATGAGGGGGACGATCCGCATCACGGTAAGCCTTCAGCACACAGCTCGCTGTGGCATACAATCTGGCTGATCGTCCATCTGATTGCGGTTATCAGCGTGACTAAAATGAACGCTAACCCGCTTGAGCTGCTGCTCACAGAGCTTAACGCTCCGGAACAGTTTACCGGCTTCCTCGTCGCGCTGCTGATCCTTTCACCGGAAGGGCTGGGTGCCATCCGGGCGGTACTGACCAACCAGGTGCAGCGCGCCATGAACCTGTTTTTCGGCTCCGTGCTGGCGACAATCTCACTTACCGTGCCCGCGGTCAGTATCATCGCCACGCTGACGGGTCAGACGCTGATTTTTGGCCTGGAGCCACCGCATATGGTCATGCTCATCGCCGTTCTGATCCTGTGCCATATTTCGTTTTCAACCGGCCGAACGAATGTGCTTAACGGTGCGGCACATCTGGCGCTGTTCGCCGGTTATCTGCTGACAATAATGCTCTGACCGGATACACCGCGAAAACAAAAAAGGCACCCTTACGGGTGCCTTTTTATTTGCCAGAGGCTGTCAGCTGCTGGTGTCCAGCGCCGGGAAGCTCTTGACCAGATCGTCAATCGCTTTCATCTGAGCCAGGAACGGCTCCAGCTTATCCAGCGGCAGCGCGGAAGGACCGTCGCATTTTGCACTGTTTGGCTCCGGATGCGCTTCGATGAAGAGGCCGGCAATACCCACGGCCATACCGGCACGCGCCAGCTCGGCAACCTGAGCACGGCGACCGCCCGATGCGGCACCAAACGGATCGCGCGTCTGCAGCGCATGCGTCACGTCGAAAATGACCGGGCTGTTGTTGGTGACTTTCTTCATCACGTTAAAGCCCAGCATATCCACAACCAGGTTGTCATAACCGAAGTTGCTGCCGCGATCGCACAGGATAACTTTATCGTTACCGCCTTCCGCAAACTTATCCACGATATTACCCATCTGGCCCGGGCTGACAAACTGCGGTTTTTTAACGTTAATTACCGCGCCGGTTTTTGCCATCGCCTCTACCAGGTCCGTCTGGCGTGCCAGAAACGCTGGCAGCTGAATAACATCAACCACATCGGCAACCGGCTGCGCCTGCCAGGATTCATGGACGTCGGTGATGATTTTCACGCCAAACGTCTGCTTCAGCTCCTGAAAAATCTTCATCCCCTCGTCCAGACCCGGACCGCGATACGATTTAATCGAGGAGCGGTTTGCCTTGTCAAAAGAGGCTTTGAAAACGTAAGGGATACCCAGCTTGTCGGTAACCGTCACGTAGTGCTCACAGATGCGCATCGCCAGCTCGCGTGATTCCAGTACGTTCATGCCGCCAAACAGCACAAACGGCAGATCGTTTGCGACATCGATATCGCCAATTTTAACTACTTTCTCTGTCATGACCTTTCCTTATGCCGGCAACGCTTAGTGTAGCGTGACCTGTTTCTGTTCGATTGCGTGGATCTGTACTTTAATCATTTCACTCACCGGATCTTCCGGGCACTGCTCAACAAAATAGGTTAAGTCAGTGAGCGCAATATGCTCGCACTCCAGCTGGGCGTAGATGAGACCGCGATCGCGGATTTCATAGGGGTCGTCAGGATCGATCTCCAGCAGTACTTTACTGACATTCAGCGCCAGCTCCATCTGCTTCTCTTCCATCAGCGCCGCTTTCAGCGTGTCGAGCATTTTCCGCATTACGCTGAGCGTTTTGGCTTCATCCAGATCGTCGGTATAGAGTTTGGCCGTGGGGCTGATATTGCCCTTCAGCCAGACCTCAAGCGTATGGGTATCGAGCGTTTCACCGTTAAACGGATTGATCAGCCACATTTCGCCATCCAGCCAGTCTGCGCGCAGAATCAGCTGAGTCGGAAAAATCACCGGCATCAGCGGCAGCTCCAGCTGCTCGGCGATATGCAGCAGTATCACGCCGAGCGACACCGCCGTGCCCTGACGGCTTTTCAGCACTTTATCAATCCAGAGTGCATCTGACAGGTTGTAGACACCGCTGGCGCCGCCAAAGCCCCATTCGCGATAGAACAGCTCCAGCAGCTTTTCCAGCCGCAGATCGGCATCTGTGGCGCTGCTGATATAATCGCGCGCTTCTTCCACCAGTTTTGACAGCTGCTGCTGAACCGAAGGCGCGGAAAAATCGTCGCGGATAGCGCAGGTTGCGCCGATGACCGCTTCACTTAACGGTGATTCATTAAAATCAAATTCTACTGATGAGGTCATACTATCCCCAAAATCGGCATTTTGGTCATCGCCAGTTTGCCTGCAAACAGCAGAGCAACCAGCGCAAGCAGGCAGGCGATCCAGCGCGTGCTCAGCTTCCGCGGACGACGACTCAGTGCCACAAAACCCAAGGCGACGTAGATAATAACCGCTAACAGCTTCTCCGTCAGCCAGCTTCCTTGTGGTGTGAAAGGATAAAAGTGAGTAATTATCACCAGCAGCGCGCCGCTCAGCAGTAAAAACGTGTCGCACAGGTGCGGCACAATCCGCACCCAGCGCTGCTGCAGCAAGCCTGAAGCGGTCGTCAGCCAGTAAAAGCGCAGCAGAAACAGGCTGACGCTGACTATCACGATAAAAATATGAAACTGCTTAATCTGCGGATACCAGCTGGCCATCCAGTGCCCCTTTATGCATATTGCCCAAGCGTCACGCGCGGATTGCCGCCGTAGTCGTTGAGAGTGGTAACCTGCTGATAGCCCTGCTCAAGCATCAGGGTGCGCACGGCGGCATCCTGCTGCCAGCCGTGTTCCAGCAGCAGCCAGCCCTGCGGCTGCAGCCACGCCGGGGCGCTGTGAATGATAAAACGAATATCAGCCAGTCCGGCGTCATCGGCTACCAGCGCGCTGCGCGGCTCAAAACGCACGTCGCCCTGCAGCAGATGCGCATCGTCCATGTCGATATAAGGTGGGTTGCTGGCGATGAGGTGATAACGGGTCGCAGGCAGGCTGTCAAACCAGTGGCTGAGCTGAAAGCGGGCGTTGGTGAGACCCAGCCGTGCCGCATTCTCCTGCGCCAGCGCAACGGCAGCGGGAATGCGATCGCAGCCGGTGATCTGCGCGTCAGGTCGTTCACTGGCGAGCGCCAGCGCAATAGCACCGGTGCCGGTGCCCAGATCAAGCACGTGACAGGGTCCCGCAGGCAGACGCAGCAGCGCCTGTTCCACCAGCACTTCAGTATCCGGACGCGGGATCAGCGTGGCGTCACTGACGCGCAGCGGCAGCGACCAGAACTCCCGCTCGCCCGTCAGGTGAGCGATCGGTTCACCCCGCTGACGGCGCGCCAGCAGCTGCTCCAGCTGTGCCAGCTGTGCGTCGCTCAGCGGGTGCTCATCAAAGGCCAGCAGCCAGCTGCGCGTTTTGCCGGTCACAAAGCTGAGCAGGATCTCGGCGTCCCGCTTCGGACTTTCGCCTCCGCTCAGCGCCGTCATAGCCAGCTGACGCCAGCGGCGGATCTCCATCAATCCTGTCCGGCCAGCGCGGCGAGCTGATCGGCCTGATACTCCTGAACGATCGGCTCGATCAGCGTATCCAGCTTGCCTTCCATGGTTTCATCCAGCCGGTAAAGCGTGAGGTTAATGCGGTGATCGGTCACGCGTCCCTGCGGGAAATTATAGGTGCGGATACGGTCGGAGCGATCGCCGCTGCCAAGCAGGTTGCGCCGGGTTGATGCCTCAGCCGCATGGCGTTTTGCCATCTCAGCCGCGTGAATACGCGCACCCAGCACCGCCAGCGCTTTGGCTTTGTTTTTATGCTGTGAACGCTCATCCTGACACTCAACCACAATGCCGGTAGGCAGGTGGGTGATGCGGATAGCCGAGTCGGTGGTGTTGACGTGCTGTCCGCCCGCGCCTGAGGAGCGGAAGGTATCGATTTTCAGATCGGACGGATTAATGTCCGGCAGTTCCGCTTCCGGCAGCTCCGGCATAACGGCCACGGTACAGGCCGAGGTGTGGATACGCCCCTGCGATTCAGTTTCCGGCACGCGCTGAACGCGATGACCACCCGACTCAAACTTCATCCGCCCGTAAGCGCCCTCGCCCGTCACCCGCGCGATCACCTCTTTATAGCCGCCATGCTCGCCTTCATTGGCGCTCATGATCTCTACCTGCCAGCGCCGCCCTTCAGCGTAACGGCTGTACATCCGGAACAGATCGCCGGCAAAAATCGCCGCTTCGTCGCCGCCGGTTCCGGCACGCACTTCAATAAAGCAGGGGCGTTCGTCATCCGGATCTTTCGGCAGCAGCAGCACCTGCAGCTGCTGCTCAAGCACCTCGCGTTTGTCGCGCGCCACTCTGAGTTCGTCCTGCGCCATTTCGCGCATTTCCGGGTCCTCAAGCAGCATTTCAGCGGTATCCACATCATCCTGCACCTGCTGCCAGTTGCGGAAGCAGCGGGTCACATCGCTCAGCTGGGCATATTCGCGTGACAGCGCGCGGAAACGTTCCTGATTGCCAATCACGCCGGCATCGCCCAGTAACGCTTCCACTTCTTCATGGCGTTCCTGTAACGCTTCCAGCTTGGCAATAATCGAGCTTTTCATCTAATTGTAGGTATCCCGGTGATAGGTCGTGACAGCGGAGATTACTCTAAACCGAGGCTGTCGCGTAAGATCTGCAGGCGTTCGCCATCGCCATCGCGGGCGGCCTGCTGAAGTGATTTGGTTGGCGCATGGATCAGGCGGTTGGTGAGTTTATGTGCCAGCTCCTGCAGCACTTTTTCTGCGTCTGCTCCCTGCCGCAGCGCAGCCATCGCGCGCTCCTGCAGTTCAGCGCGCACCTGCTCTGCCTGCATGCGGTATTCACGGATCGATTCGCCGGCGCTTTGCGCGCGCAGCCACGCCATAAACTCTCCGCTCTCCTGCACGACAATGCTTTCCGCCTGCAGGGCTGCCGCTTTACGCTGCGCCATATTCTGCTCAATGATCGCCTGCAGATCGTCGACGCTGTAGAGGTAGGCGTTGGGCAGCTTGCCCACTTCAGGCTCAACGTCGCGCGGTACGGCGATATCCACCAGCAGCATCGGCTGATTACGTCGCGCTTTCAGCGCACGCTCCACCATGCCTTTACCAATAATTGGCAGCTGGCTGGCGGTAGAGGAGATAATGATATCAGCTTCAGAAAGACGGGTTTCAATCTCAGCGAGGTTGATCACCTCGGCACCCACCTCGTCAGCCAGCAGCTGAGCACGTTCGCGGGTGCGGTTCGCGATCATCAGTTTTTTTACGCTGTGCTCGCGCAAATGGCGTGCGACCAGCTCAATGGTTTCGCCCGCCCCGACCAGCAGCACATTAACGGTGCTGAGCGACTCAAATATCTGCCGCGCCAGCGAGCAGGCGGCAAACGCAACAGAGACCGCGCTGGCGCCGATTTCGGTTTCGGTCCGCACGCGCTTGGCCACGGAGAAGGTTTTCTGGAACATACGCTCCAGCTCGCTGGTCAGCGCCCGGTCGCGTGAGGAGTCGGCATGCGCCTTTTTCACCTGACCGAGGATTTGCGGCTCACCCAGTACCAGCGAATCGAGGCCGCTGGCTACGCGCATCAGATGGCTGACCGCAGCGTTATCCTGGTGCCAGTAAAGGCTGTTGCGTACGTCCGCTTCCGGCAAATTATGATAATCACATAGCCAGCGCACCAGCTTCTCCTGCAAATCCGCCTGCTGCTCTACACTGAGGTAGAGTTCGGTGCGGTTACAGGTCGAGAGTACCACCCCGCTCTGTACCATTGGCTGCGACAGCAGGCTGTTCAGCGCCTGGTCAAGCGTGTCCGGCGTAAACGACACGCGTTCACGCAGAGCGACAGGAGCAGTTTTGTGATTGATTCCGAGTGCCAGGAGCGTCATGTGATTGCGGCTGGGAAGTCCCATTGATTGTCTGGTTTTGTGAAGCGCATTCTACAAGATGCGGCAGATCATGGAAAGCCATACAAAGACTATGACAGTGATAAGATTAAACTGATCGTGCGCAATTTTCCGCTGGCCGGCATTGACGGTTCTCAGGCGGGCAGTTAGCGTTATCGGTTACGAATTAAAAACGTGTCTGAGGAGATGACCACGTGATGCCATTGCCCACGCGCAAACTGTTGCGCCTTTTACCCCTTGCCAGCGTTCTGCTGGCGGCCTGCAGCATCAACAAACCGCAGCAGGGCGCAGGGCCCGCTACCACCGCACCGCAGTGGCAACAGCACCAGCAGCAGGTAGCCGGTATCAGCCATTATCAGACGCGCGGCGCCTTTGCTTATCTGTCCGATAAACAGAAGGTCTACGCCCGCTTCAACTGGCAGCAGACCGCCCCTGACCGCTATCGTCTGCTGCTGACCAACCCGCTGGGCAGCACCGAACTGCAGCTGGATGCGCAGGGCTCCGTGGTGCAGATTGTTGACAACAAGGGCAAGCGCTACACCAGCAACGATGCTGAGAAAATGATTTCGCAGCTCACCGGCATGGATATTCCGCTGGCCAACCTGCGGCAGTGGATGATGGGTCTGCCGGGCGATGCCACCGATTATCAGCTCAATAATAGCTACCAGCTGAAAAGCCTGAGCTACAGCCGCAACGGCCAGCAGTGGCACGTCGCTATCGGCGACTACGACACGAAAGTCACGCCCTCTCTGCCCGCTAATCTGGAGCTGACCGAAGGTGACCAGCGTATCAAACTGCGTATGGATAGCTGGACCCTGCAATGATGACCACCTGGCCCGCTCCGGCAAAACTTAATCTGTTTCTCTACATTACCGGCCAGCGCGCTGACGGCTACCACAATCTGCAAACGCTGTTTCAGTTTCTTGATGCCGGCGATACGCTGGAGATGACGCCGGACCGCAGCGGGCGCATCAGCCTGCTGACGCCGCTGGCCGGCGTGGCGGACGCTGACAATCTGATTGTACGCGCGGCGCTGGCGCTGAAGCAGGCGGCGGTGGCAAAAGGCACGCTTGACGATCGCGCGGGCGCGCAGATTGCGCTGGAAAAAAAACTGCCGATGGGCGGCGGGCTGGGCGGCGGCTCCTCGGATGCCGCCACGGTGCTGGTGGCGCTGAACCACCTGTGGCAGTGCAGGCTGAGCACAGATGAACTGGCTGCGCTTGGCGTCACGCTGGGTGCCGATGTGCCGGTGTTTGTGCGCGGCCACGCTGCGTTTGCCGAAGGCGTCGGGGAGCTGCTGCAGCCCGCCTCGCCGCCAGAAAAGTGGTATCTGGTGGCGCATCCGGGCGTAAGTATCGCTACGCCCGATATCTTCCGCGATCCCGATCTGACGCGCAATTCACCGATACGCACATTAGATGAACTGTTAAGCCTGCCTTTTCACAATGATTGTGAAGCTGTGGCAAGAAAACGTTTTCGTGAGGTTGATGCGCTGCTTTCCTGGCTGCTAGAATACGCGCCGTCGCGCCTGACCGGGACCGGCGCTTGCGTGTTTGCTGAATTTGACACCGAGTCCGACGCTCGTCAGGTGCTGGAGCTTGCCCCGAAATGGATTCGCGGATTTGTGGCGCGCGGGCTTAACCTCTCGCCGTTGCAGCAAATCCTTTCCGGGCTTTAAGCGTTTACGTGACCGTATTACCCGTTCCAGATATGGCACGTTGCGCATTAACACACCGTATGAACAGGCTCAAACATATTCGCCGGTTATGTTTGAGCGGTTCATTCTCTGGACGTCCAAGCCTGAGGTTCTTCTCGTGCCTGATATGAAGCTATTTGCTGGTAACGCCACCCCGGAACTAGCACAACGTATTGCCAACCGCCTTTACACCAGCCTCGGAGACGCCGCTGTCGGTCGTTTCAGCGACGGCGAAGTAAGTGTACAGATTAACGAAAATGTACGCGGTGGCGATATTTTCATCATCCAGTCCACCTGTGCCCCCACCAACGATAATCTGATGGAGCTGGTTGTGATGGTCGACGCGCTGCGTCGGGCTTCTGCTGGTCGAATTACCGCTGTTATCCCCTATTTCGGTTATGCCCGTCAGGATCGCCGCGTGCGCTCAGCGCGTGTACCGATCACCGCTAAAGTGGTGGCTGACTTCCTCTCCAGCGTCGGCGTGGATCGCGTGCTGACCGTTGATCTGCATGCCGAACAGATCCAGGGCTTCTTTGATGTGCCGGTAGACAACGTCTTCGGCAGCCCGATTCTGCTGGAAGATATGCTGCAGCTTGGCCTGGAAAACCCTATCGTGGTTTCCCCGGATATTGGTGGTGTGGTGCGCGCCCGCGCAATTGCCAAACTGCTTAATGACACGGATATGGCTATCATCGACAAACGTCGCCCGCGCGCGAATGTTTCTCAGGTTATGCATATTATTGGTGATGTCGCAGGCCGTGACTGCGTGCTGGTCGACGATATGATCGACACCGGCGGTACGCTGTGCAAAGCGGCTGAAGCACTGAAAGAGCGTGGTGCCAAGCGCGTATTCGCGTATGCCACCCACCCTATCTTCTCAGGCAACGCGGTTGAAAATCTGCGCAAGTCCGTGATTGATGAAGTAATTGTTTGCGATACCATCCCGCTCTCGGAAGAGATGAAAGCGCTGCCAAACGTGCGCACGCTGACGCTTTCCGGCATGCTGGCTGAAGCTATTCGTCGTATCAGTAACGAAGAATCTATCTCTGCTATGTTTGAACATTAATTGTTCACGCTTAACCGGGCCTCGCGCCCGGTTTTTTATGCTTATCCGCTTCCTCCTGCCTTGCTGAAGCTGCTTTTTCCCGCGCGCTTCGCCCTATAAATTTTTAGTCTGTGCACTATTTCCCCTGCCTTCTGCTCTTTTTCACTTTCGCGCTGTCCGGCACTTCAGCAGCCCCGGAAATAGTGCTATTTTCAGCGCCACTTTTTTCCGGGAACGCCCACTGCCATGATGCTCGATATTTATACGCTGTTTGTTTGCGAGCTTTATGTGCTGGGGTTTCTGAGCATCATTATGATATTTGCCTGGGTCGGCGCTCAGTACGATCGCGTGCTGGGCTTTACCACGCTGACCCTGATCCTGACGCTGTGCGCGGTGTTTCTCAGCAGCCTGCGCAGTGCCGGCCTGCAGTTTCTTCCGGTTGCGCTGGGCAATGTCATAGTTATGCTGGCTTATGGTACGCTGCTGTGCGCATTTCGTACTTTCTGTAAACGACCCGCTGGCCTGCTGTGGCCCGGTGGCGCGCTGCTCTGGGCGCTGCTTTGCCTGCTGCCCGATTTCTATCACAGTCAGCCACTGCGGGTGCTGGTGCTCTGCCTGCTCTGCATACTCTACACCGCAGCGTTTATCACTCTGCTGTGGCGCGCGCGCAGCATGCTGAAAGTGACGTTCTGGCCTGCGCAGACGCTGCTGTGGATCCATCTCGGCTTTCATCTTGCGCGAATTTTTCTCGATGACGCCGTGGCCAGCCGCCTGCCGGGCGCCATTGGCGGCTCGGGTTTCTCGATTTACGTGATCCTTGAGTCGATTCTGTTTGTGATTGGCCTGACCTTTACCCTGCTGGCCATGGTTAATGAACGGTCGCAGGTGGCGCACAGGCTGGCGTCACTGCGCGATCCGCTGACCGGCACATGGAACCGGCGCGCGCTGTTTGAGCAGGCGGATAATGTGCTGCGGCGGCGGGTCAGAATCTCCTCTGCCGCCGGGTTTAGCGCGGTGCTGTTCGATCTTGACCATTTTAAGAGTATTAACGACCGCTACGGCCACCTGCAGGGTGACCGGGTGTTAATCGACTTTTGTCAGATAGCTGAGGCGCAAATGCCGGCAGAGAGCTATTTCGCCCGACTTGGCGGCGAGGAGTTTGCCGCGCTGGTGACAGGCGACAGTGCACAGGTGCAGCGCGTGTGCGAAGCTATTCGCGTGGCAACGCAGCGGTCGCAGCCGGCCGGCATTGGTTATACCGTCAGCATTGGCTATGCCCCGGCCGATCCGGCTGTCAGCCAGTTTCCGGCACTGCTGGCGCTGGCTGATGAAGCGCTCTATCGCGCCAAAGCCCACGGCCGCAACCGGACAGAGTGCTACATTGCCCGGCCACAGCCGGTTACTGAAGTGGCGATTTAATGTGGCATATGGTTACGGCGACAGCGGACGTCACCATGGTGACGATGCCAGTAATAGCGATCTTCAATCTTCTCCCGGCCACTGACGCGGGCGCCCGCCAGCCACAACAGCGCCCCGATAAAGATGCCAAACATGGCTCCACTGGCCAGCAGAGGCGGCATATTCACTGACGGCAGCTGATTGATCACGGATGAGGCGACGCCTGCAACCATGGTCAGCAGTCCCAGACACATCAGGCTATTGCCTATAACGCGGCATTGATGACGTTTCATGAATCACCTCCATCCTTATGAGCAAAGTAAAAAACCGCACATAACGTTAACCTGTCATAAGTTTAGGCAATGATAGCGGGACATTTTGCGCCCAGGATCACACAACACAATGTGCAAATGACAAAAATTTACCTGCAGCACCTTGTTTTATATAGAAATTGACTAATCACACTCTGACACTACTTTTGCCTGACAATCTTTGTCATCCCTCTCAGCAGACAGTAAACTAGCCACCTTTCTGCAGGAGAACAGGATAACTATTGTGAGCAGCATTAAACTGATTGTGGGACTGGCAAATCCCGGTGCCGAATATGCGGCGACGCGTCATAACGCCGGCGCGTGGTATCTGGATCTGCTGGCCAGCCGCCATAATCAGGCGCTAAAAGAGGAGCCTAAATTCTTTGGCTATACGGCGCGCCTGGCTCTGGCCGGGAATGATGTGCGGCTGCTGGTGCCGACCACCTATATGAATCTCAGTGGTAAAGCGGTGGCGGCAATGGCCACGTTTTACCGCATTACGCCTGAAGAGATTCTGGTGGCGCATGATGAGATGGATCTGCCGCCGGGCGTTGCCAAATTTAAACAGGGCGGCGGGCACGGCGGGCATAACGGCCTGAAAGACATTATCAGCAAGCTGGGTAACAACAATAATTTTCACCGTTTACGCGTAGGTATCGGTCATCCTGGCGATCGCAACAAGGTGACCGGATTTGTGCTGGGGAAACCGCCGGCCAGCGAGCAGAAGCTGATTGATGACGCGGTTGATGAAGCGGTGCGCTGCACGGAGCTATGGCTGAAAGAGGATAAGATTAAAGCGATGAATCGTCTGCACGCTTTCAAAGCGGGCTAAGGCAATTCCCGCGCCGCGCCGGGCAATTCTGTGTATAATGCGCGAAATTTTTTGAATCAGGCGTACCGCCCGGCGGTGTGCCACCCTCAGTGAGAAAGGTAATCAGATCATGGGATTTAAATGCGGTATCGTGGGCCTGCCAAACGTTGGTAAATCTACCCTGTTTAACGCGCTGACCAAAGCGGGTATCGAAGCAGCGAACTTTCCGTTCTGCACCATCGAGCCAAACACTGGCGTAGTACCGATGCCCGATCTGCGCCTCGATCAGCTGAGCGAGATTGTTAAACCCCAGCGCGTGGTGCCTACCACCATGGAGTTCGTGGATATTGCCGGACTGGTAAAAGGCGCATCGAAAGGCGAAGGCCTCGGCAACCAGTTCCTGACCAACATCCGTGAAACTGAAGCGATTGGTCACGTAGTGCGCTGCTTTGAGAATGAGAACATTATTCACGTCTCAGGCAAAGTTAACCCGGCGGAGGATATTGATATCATCAATACTGAGCTGGCGCTTTCTGACCTTGATACCTGTGAGCGCGCCATCCAGCGCTGCCAGAAAAAAGCCAAAGGCGGTGATAAAGACGCGAAAGCGGAGCTGGCTGCGCTGGAGAAGTGCCTGCCACACCTGGAAAACGCCGGTATGCTGCGTGCCCTGAAGCTGGACGCTGATGAAAAAGCCGCTATTCGCTACCTGAGCTTCCTGACGCTGAAGCCCACCATGTACATCGCCAACGTCAATGAAGATGGCTTTGAGAACAACCCGTACCTTGACCAGGTACGCGCTATTGCTGAAGCAGAAGGCTCGGTAGTGGTGCCGGTGTGTGCTGCCGTTGAATCTGACATCGCTGAGCTGGATGATGAAGAGCGCGATGAGTTTATGGCTGAGCTGGGTCTGGAAGAGCCAGGTCTGAACCGCGTGATCCGCGCCGGTTACGCGCTGCTGAACCTGCAGACTTACTTCACCGCTGGCGTTAAAGAAGTGCGTGCATGGACCATCCCGGTGGGCGCAACGGCACCGCAGGCCGCCGGTAAAATTCACACCGATTTTGAAAAAGGTTTTATCCGCGCGCAGACCATCGCCTTTGATGACTTCATCACTTATAAAGGTGAACAGGGTGCCAAAGAAGCGGGCAAAATGCGTTCCGAAGGCAAAGAGTACATCGTTAAAGATGGCGATGTGATGAACTTCCTGTTCAACGTCTGATGACCCCGGCTGGTTCGCGGGATCACCGTTAATCTCGCGAAGCTAAGCAACTGCTTTCAAATCCACGCTCCGGCGTGGATTTTTTTATGGCGGCTTATGCCATTACCGTCAGGCAGTCACCGGCGATAGCCAACCATTGATAATGTAATTCATTATCATTATTATCGCGGGCATAAACTTTACGGATCAGCGTTTTTAAACGAGAAAGGGTTAGATGAAAAACGTCATTTGTGCATTTGCTTTACTGTTTACTGCCGCCAGTCAAGTCGCTGCTGCCCCCTACCCGCTGACCATCGAAAACTGTGGCTATAAAGAGACGTTTACCAAGGCGCCGGAGCGCGTGGTTGCGCTGGGACAGAACACCACGGAGATCCTGCTGCTGCTCGGGCTTCAGGATAAGATTGTTGCCAGCGCTTTCTGGCCGACAAAAGTGCTGCCGCAGCTGGCGAAGCAGAACGCCGGAATCAAAACGCTGACCGTGGAGATCCCGACGCTGGAATCGATTCTGGCGCAGAACCCGGACTTTGTACCGGCGCAGGCGCCGCTGCTGCTCGGTCCGGAAAGCAAGGTCGCAAAGCGTGAAGATTTTGCCACGCTGGGGCTGAACAGCTATATGTCGCCCGGCATGTGCGCCACCAAAAAAGGCGCGGGTGATATGTACGGCAGTCGTCAGAAATTGTGGGACATGACTTATCTGTATCAAGAGATTGACGATTTCTCACGTATCTTCAATGTGGAAGATCGCGGTCAGGCGCTGATTGCGGATTTCAGACAGCGTGAAGCCGCACTGCGTGAAACCTTCAGTAAAAACAAGCGTAACCTCTCTTTTGTCTTCTGGTTCTCCAGCTCCTCCCCTGCGGCAGACGCCTATGTGGGCGGCAAAAACAGCGCTTCCGGTTTCATTGCCAGCGTGCTGGGCGGGCATAACGCCATTACTACCGAGACCGAGTGGCCTACCGTGGGCTGGGAGAGCATTATTGCTGCCAACCCGGATGTGATTGTTGTCTCCAGCCTCGATCGTAACCGCTGGACGCTGGACAGCGCCGAAGAGAAGATTAAATTCCTTAAGAGCGACCCGGCGGTAAGCCAGCTGGATGCGGTGAAAAAAGGGCATATCGTGGTCATGGATGGCCAGGCGATGAACCCGACTATCCGCACCATCTACGGCGCGGAGCAGGTGGCAGAGCAGCTGCGTAAGCTGGGGCTGAATTAATGCCCTCCGCTGTTACCGCCGTGCGGCAGACGCTGATGCTCAGCGTGACCACAGCAGCGGCGCTGCTGCTTCTGACCCTGGTCATTGCGCTGGGGATCAGCGTGGGCGAACTCCCGGTGCCGCTCAGAAGCGTGTTTTACGCGTTCAGCAACCGTCTGGGCCTGACGGCAGAGCCGCTCAATCGAATTTATGAGAGCGTGATCTGGGACTTCCGGCTTAGCCGGGCGCTGGTTGCCGCCTGCTGCGGCGCGGGTCTCGCCATCTGCGGCGCAGTGCTGCAGAGCCTGCTGAAAAACGCGCTGGCGGAGCCTTACGTGCTGGGCGTATCGGCGGGCGCCTCTACCGGCGCGGTGGCCATTGTTATTCTGGGTCTCGGCACCGGCGCTGTTTCGCTCTCGGCGGGGGCGTTTGCCGGCGCCTTTGCCGCGTTTGCGTTTGTCGCTTTTCTCACTAAGGGCGCGCGCAGCGGCAATGAACGCACCATCCTCGCCGGCGTCGCGGCCTCTCAGCTGTTTAATGCCGTGACCGCCTACACCATCAGCACGTCAGCCAGCGCCCAGCAGGCGCGTGACGTGATGTTCTGGTTACTGGGCAGTTTTAGCGGCGTGCGCTGGCCGGAATTTCAGCTGGTGCTGATTGTGGTGCTGCTGGGGCTGGCGATCTGTCTCTGGTACGCGCGCGCACTGGATGCGTTTACCTTTGGTGATGATGCCGCCGCGTCGCTGGGTATCGCCGTACCGCGGGTGCGCCTGATCCTGTTTACCACTACCGCACTGATCACCGCCACCATTGTCAGCATGGCCGGCTCGATCGGCTTTGTCGGCCTGGTTGTGCCGCACGTGATGCGCTTTTTCTTCGGCCCGCTGCATCGCACCCTGCTGCTCGCGTGCGCGCTGGCGGGAGCGATTCTGATGGTGCTGGCGGATATCGCCTCGCGCCTGCTGATTGCGCCGCAAAGCCTGCCGGTAGGCGTGGTTACTGCGCTGGTCGGCGTTCCTTTCTTCGCCATCATCATTTACCGCTCAGGAAATAAACTATGAGTATTTGCGCTGAAAATATTACGTGGAAAGTGGGCAGGAAAGTCATTGTTAATGATGTCTCGCTGAACGTAGCGCGCGGAGAGACCGTGGGCCTGCTGGGGCCAAACGGCTCCGGTAAATCGTCGCTGCTGCGCGTGCTGGCGGGCCTGCGGCGTCCGCATGCAGGACAGGTCACGCTGGATGGCAACGATATCCGCTTTATCGCCAAAAAAGCGCTGGCGCGCCGGGTGGCCTTTGTTGAGCAGCACGGGATGACGGAGGCCAATATGCGCGTGCGCGACGTGGTGAAACTGGGACGTATTCCACATCACTCCCCTTTCTCCAGCTGGAGTGCGCAGGATGACGCCGCGGTGCTGGCGGCGCTGCAGCGCGTGGATATGGTAGAGAAAAGTGAACAGGGCTGGCAGAGCCTCTCCGGGGGTGAACGGCAGCGGGTGCATATTGCGCGGGCGCTGGCGCAGATGCCGAGCGAAATTCTGCTGGACGAGCCGACCAACCACCTCGATATTCATCACCAGATGCAGTTAATGAAACTGATCAGCGAACTGCCGGTGACCAGCATCGTGGCAATACACGATCTCAATCACGCCTCGATGTTTTGCGATACGCTGATTGTGATGCAGCAGGGAGAGATTGTTGCCACCGGCACGCCGCAGGCGATTCTGAATGAGGATCTGCTGTGGGATGTATTCCGCGTGCGGGCAAAAATTGAAAACTCCCCTTACCACAGCGGTAAACACATTCACTATATCGCCTGACGGAAACATTCATGTCTGTGCCCCGGCCCGCCACGCGGCTCTGGCTGCCTCTGCTGCCGGGCTGCCAGTTTATTTTCAACCTTGGCTTTTACGCCGTGGTGCCTTTCCTGGCCATTTTTTTGCGCGACGATCTGGCGCTCTCCGGCACGCTTGTCGGGCTGATACTGGGACTGCGCACCTTCTGTCAGCAGGGTATGTTTCTGCTCGGCGGCGCGCTCTCCGATCGCTTTGGCGCCCGGCGCGTGGTGCTGGCAGGCTGCATGGTGCGTATCAGCGGCTATCTGCTGCTGGCAGGCGGTGAATCTTTAACGCCGGTTATCATGGGTGCCTGCCTGACCGGTATTGGCGGCGCGCTGTTTTCGCCCTCTATTGAAGCGCTGCTGGCGAAGGCGGGTACGCAGAGTGAAGCTGAAGGTAAACGCAGCCGGGCGGAGTGGTTTGCCCTGTTTGCCGTCTGCGGTGAACTGGGTGCCGTTATCGGTCCGGCGGCTGGCGCGCTGCTGACCGGCTACGGTTTTCGCCAGATCGCCTTTGCCGGCGCGGCGGTATTTGTTCTGGCGATGATTGTGCTGTTTTTTACCCTGCCCGCCGCGCCAGTGCGCCGCGCTTCGCTGCAGATCGTGCCGTGGTGGCGCACCTTTCACCAGCCGCGCTTTGTGGCATTTATTATCGCTTACAGCAGCTGGCTGCTGAGCTATAACCAGCTCTATCTGGCCTTGCCGGTGGAGATCCAGCGCGCCGGCGGTCAGGAGAGCGATCTGGCGCCGCTGTTTATGCTGGCCTCGCTGCTGATCATTACGCTGCAGCTGCCGCTGGCGCGTCTCGCCCGCCACACCGGCGCGGCGCGGGTTGTGCCGTGGGGCTTTGCGCTGATTGCCGTGGCATTTCTCAGCGTGGCGCTGTGTGCTGATGCCGCTCCCGCTGCGGGCTGGATGCGTCTGCTGCCCGCAGCAGCGTTTGTCACGCTGCTGACGCTGGGACAGATGCTGCTGGTGCCCGCTGCAAAAGACCTGGTGCCGTGGTTTGCGGAGCCGTCATCGCTCGGCGCGCACTATGGCGCCCTGGCCACTGCCGGTGGCGTGGCGGTGCTGCTGGGTAACATCCTGCTGGGAGGCGTGCTGGAACAGGCGCGTGCCCCCTCAGAGGCGGCACGGCTGCCGTGGCTAGTGCTGGCGCTGTTTCCTCTTGCCAGCGCGATTGCCATGCGCATTATCTGTGCGCCATTGCGCAAAGCGTGACCTGCGGCCAGGCGTGCTGCTCTTCTGCGTTCCACACTGCGCCACAACTGGCGCACGACCCCCTTCACGCTTTGATGAATATTGTCCTCAGCGCTGACTATTCCGCTTGCCAGAGCATGCAGCAATGTGTATTTTTATGCATTAAATTTGCATAAATTACGCATCTTGTCCCTTCTCCAGGAGAATCACTATGTTTACCCGTTCAGCCCTGCTGGGCTTAGTGCTGGCACTGTCAGCCACGGCGGCGCAGGCCGTTACCTATGTTGTCGGCTCTGGCGGTACTTACCGTCCATTCGAATTTGAAAACGCGCAGAAGCAGCTGGAAGGGTTTGATATCGACATTATCAAGGCCGTTGCCAAAGCGGAAAATTTTGATATTAAGCTGGTCAATACCCCGTGGGAAGGCATCTTTGCCACACTCAATTCAGGCGATCGCGACATCATTATCTCCGGCATTACCATCACCGATAAGCGCAAACAGATGGTGGATTTCTCCGCGCCCTACTTCCCGGCTGAACAGGCTATTGTGGTACCGGAAACCGCCAGCGTATCGTCACTGGCTTCACTGAAGAACCTGAACGTAGGCGTGGTGAACTCCAGTACCGGCGACATCGTTGTCTCCGATGTGCTGGGCAAAAACAGCACGGCGATTAAACGTTTTGATAATACGCCGCTGATGCTGCAGGAGCTGTATGAAGATGGTATTGGCGCCGCCGTGGGGGATGTTGGCGTGGTGAAATACTACATAAAAACGCATCCGGAAAAGCAGTTTAAACTGGTTTCTGATAACAAGTTTGAGCGCCAGTATTTTGGCATCGCGGTAGCGAAAGGCAACAATGAATTACGCAGCAAAATCAACGCCGGCCTGCAGAAAATCATTGCCGACGGCACCTATGCGAAAATTTACGCGACCTGGTTCGACAGCAACGTTCCTGCTCTTCCCGCGCAGTAATTTTCCCGTCGCCGCGCGCTCGCGCGGCACAATAAGGACGTTTTTATGACTGGCTTCCGCTGGGAAATCATCGGGGAATATATGCCGCTGTTTATCGACGGCGCGATGATGACCCTCAAATGCACGCTTATCTGTGTGATCACGGGCACCCTGTGGGGCCTGACGCTCGGCTTAGGCCGCCTGGCGTCGGCGCCGCACGGCCCGTGGAAATATATACTGCATTACGGCATTCAGTGGCCGGTGCGCATCTATATCAGTGCTTTTCGCGGCACGCCGCTGTTCGTGCAGATTATGGTCGTGCACTTTGCGCTGATCCCGCTATTTATCAATCCGCGCGACGGCGTGCTGGTGGCGAACGGCATTATGCCGGCAGAGTTTGCCCGCGAGCTGCGCGCCAACTATGGCGCTTTTCTTTCCTGCGTTGTGGCCATCACTCTTAATGCAGGCGCTTACGTATCAGAGATTTTTCGCGCCGGGATCCAGTCGATCGATCGCGGCCAGATGGAAGCGTCGCGATCGCTCGGCATGCCATATGGTCGCACTATGCGCAGAGTGATCCTGCCGCAGGCGTTTCGCCGCATGCTGCCGCCGCTCGGCAACAACGCGATCGCTATTGTTAAGGATTCATCGCTGGCGTCAGCGATCGGCCTCGCCGATCTGGCGTATGCTGCCCGTACGGTTTCAGGCGCCTATGCGACTTACTGGGAGCCCTATCTGGTGATTTCGCTGGTGTACTGGGTATTCACCTTCCTGCTGTCGCTGCTGGTTCGTTACATGGAAAAGAGGTTTGGCAAAAGTGATCCACGTTGAAAACTTGCAGAAAAACTTTGGTGAAAACCAGGTGCTGAACGGCATCAGCTGTGACATTCCGGCGCAGGAAGTATTGTGCGTTATCGGTCCGTCCGGCTCCGGTAAAAGCACCTTCCTGCGCTGCCTGAACGGGCTTGAAAGCATTGACGGCGGTCGCGTGGTGGTGAACGGATTTGAGGTACAGGATCCCAAAATCCGCATCAATACGCTGCGTCAACACGTGGGTATGGTGTTTCAGCGCTTCAATCTGTTCCCGCACATGACCGTGCTGGAAAACCTGACTATGGCGCCGATGGATGTGCGCAAACTGTCGCGCCAGCAGGCCACAGAGCAGGCTAAAGCGCTGCTGGAGAAGGTGGGCTTAACCGATAAGATGCACGCCTGGCCAAACAGCTTATCCGGCGGCCAGCAGCAGCGCGTTGCTATTGCACGGGCGCTGGCGATGGAGCCGGAGATCATGCTGTTCGATGAGCCGACCTCCGCGCTCGACCCTGAGCTGGTCGGCGAGGTGCTGAGCGTCATGAAAATGCTGGCGCAGGAAGGCATGACCATGGTGATTGTCACGCATGAAATGGGGTTTGCGCGCGAAGTGGCAGATCGCGTGATGTTTATGGATCAGGGGATCATTCAGGAGCTGGACACGCCGGATGTGCTGTTCACCCGGCCGCAAAATCCGCGTACTCAGGCGTTTCTCAGCAAAGTGCTGGGGTGATACTGCTCCGGTAATAACAAAAATCCACGCCGCAGCGTGGATTTTTTCTGTCTGCTATCCGCTTATTTAAGCGCCAGCGCATTTTTTAGTGTGAAGAACAGATCGGTCTGATCGGTCAGCCCCACCACGTTTGCCGCGTGCGGTCCGTAAGCAGCAATGCGCAGCTGAGCACCGGTATGCTCCTGCGAATCCTCTTCCGAGTTGCCGTAGCTGATGGTCATTACCGCACCATCTTTCGTGTTCAGCGCCTGGGTCAGGCCCGGGGCTTTGGTGCCGTTCTCAACAATCTGACTGCTGTGCGCGTGGTCGGCGGTGACCACCACCAGCGTATCGCCATGTTCGCGGGCATAGGCCAGCGCCACCTGGACCGCTTCGTCGAGATCGACCGTTTCGCCAATCTGGCCGCACGGATTAGCCGCGTGATCCTGTTTATCGATTGAAGCGCCCTCGACCTGCAGGAAGAACCCTTTCTCATTTTTGCTCAGCAGGTCGATCGCTTTTGTTGTCATCTGCGCCAGCGTCGGCACCGATGCCGGACGATCCTGATTAACCTTACAGGTCACCACCGGTTTATCGATGTTGCCATGATAACTGGCTTTGGGACCCTGCCAGCGCACCGGCATATTGCCCGGCGCAAACAGCCCCAGCAGAGGCTGCTGCTGGGTGGCCTGCTGTACCGCGTTCATTGCGTCCAGGTTTTCTACCAGCTGATAGCCGCGCGCCTGCGCCTGCTCATACAGCGTTTTGCCTTTATAGTCGCCTGCTTTAGCCACCTCGTTAAAGCTCTTTGCACCGCCGCCCAGGACCACATCCGGCCGGGTCAGCAGCATTTGCTCGGTAATTGAGCCGCGGCCGCCCTGCTCTAAGGCGTTGCCCGGGCAGAGTTCGCTGGTTTTCTCCGGGCCGTAGCATTTGCGTGAGGTAACATGCGCCATCAGTGCCGCTGGCGTAGCATCCTGCAGTTCGGCAGTAGAGACATTACCCGTTGCTTTGCCGGCCGCTTTAGCCAGCTCAAGCAGCGTGATTTGATCCTTGCCATTGACGTCGACGCCAATCGCCCCGTTATAGGATTTGGTGCCTGTAGCCCACGCGGTGGCGGACGCGGCAGAGTCAGTGACGTAAGAGGGTTTATGCGTTTTTTTATCCAGCGAATAGTGCGTGTACTGCCCGGTAAGCGGAAGCGCATCAATACCGGCAAAAAAGCCGCCCGCTCCCACTGCAAGGTTACGTGCCGCGGTGATCTCAGAGTCACCCATGCCGTCGCCGATCAGTAAAATGACATTTTTCGCCGTCTGATTACTCAGCGAGGCTTTCAGCGCCTCAGTCTGATCGCTGCTCAGCCGACGCGCGCCACCATGCTGCGTCAAATCGCCAGTTGCTGCTCTATTGTATGTTGTAACATCTGCCACCGCGGAGGTGGCAATCAGCGAAGCCAGCAGTGAAACCGTCAGCAGAGGTAAGTGTTTCATTCTTCAGCATCCTTATCAGTGAGACCACCCGGTTATTTTCGCTGCCAAGTCTGCGTCAGCGGGATGACATTTTTGTGTCAGACGCGCAACGTTTCTATGACAATCGCCGCGAAGCGAACAGGGTTAATACAATCTGCGCAGAGCTTAAGCAGATAGAAAAAAAGGAGAAAATAGCGCTTGACCCTTTTCAGCTAACTCCCTATAGTAGCGCCCCGTTGACCCAGTGCGGTTAGCAAAAAAAATATGTGGTGAGGTGTCCGAGTGGCTGAAGGAGCACGCCTGGAAAGTGTGTATACGGCAACGTATCGGGGGTTCGAATCCCCCTCTCACCGCCACAAATTTGAAGAAGAGCCTGAACTCACGTTCAGGCTTTTTTTTTGCATATTGCACAGTGAGAGGGGTATGAGAACCTCCGACCGGGTTCGACAGTGACATCATGACCTTCAGACATGAGCTCACATACAGCTTTTGAGATGGCGCAAGCGACCAACTCAGCCCTTCCGTGATCATTTTCCCTATATCTTCATGCTTCGTGACTGCCTGCGCTAACACATGGTACGGCTAATTGATGTGATTACTATTTGCTCAGGCAATGTCAGGCTTAATGGCGCCTTCATACAGGAGGCCATAAGCGACAGTACAAAATGAATTTTCCATGCTGGATCGCTATCATTCTAATGATTGCATTCGCCGGCGCAGGTAGTGTCGCGCTGGTTAAGATTGCCTCACAGGTTTCTAACAATAATGATGAGAAGGAACCATAACAGGAATGGTTGTTTTTATAGTCGGGCGCTATATCCCCTGTCATGTGATATACTGCCCGTCCCTGAGAAATTTGATATGAAATCTGAAGACACGCTGGACTGGTACCCTGCCCAGCTTCCTCCTGTAAAAACCATACTCGGTGATGCTGTGATCGAAGTCGGCAGAACCGGACGGCCAGTCAATACACGCACACTTCTTGAATACCTCCAGATACAGCAAAACAAACAGAAGTTACGCGATAATAAAATAGCAATGCAGACCGCTATTGATGTTCTGAGAGATAACCAGCGCGTTAACGGAAGGTTATAGCCTCGCGGTTATCGATAGCCTGGCAAAGTTAAGCCGCGGCTCTGTGTAGTCCTGCGCCGGTGAAGGGAACCCCTCAGAGGCCACCGTTAAGGTTGAACCGGAACCACGTCATGTTCTCGCCCTCCTGCGTTGAAGCGTCGCGGAAGGTGGTTGTATGGCTCCGGATCCAGTCATTGGCTGCCTTGAGCGTAAAGTGCCAGTTAACGCGCTCCAGCTCCTCTACGAAGTCAGAAGTGGCAACGGTGCTGCGGCCTGATGGCTCGCGCATGATGAAGCTGATGAATGACAGACAAGCCTCAGCAAACAGGCATGTCTAACCCTGCCTCAGTTTATTGTGAAAAAATGGGGGGTAAACCGGACATAGTTAAAGGTCCTGATGGTGATTCAGGTTACTGCACCCTTCCGGGTGGGGAGCGTATCGAGGAGTGGGCACTGTACCGCCAAGATAACCAATAAGCTGTGGTGCCGGTTAACGGTAACTAAAATGTAAGGTGCCGGGCCTGGCGATCGGTACGAAAATGCGTCTGGTTTACTGTTTGATAGCAGGAAGAAAATTTTAGCTAAGGAGATGGCATGTCAGTTTTTGCGAAGATATCAATTCCGATGTTTTGCATTGCGTTCGCAATGTTCTATTTGGCGCGCAATAAGCGGGACAAAAATTACCTCGTTCCGGGCTTTGTTCTGTTAGCTGCTGGCTTTGTGAATGTCGTGATAGCGTTTACTACGGGTTAGTAGCCGGAAAGAGCGTTTAGATAAGATAAGGCCGCAGAAATGCGGCATTGCACACGCTAAGGCATTTACATCGATACAGCTTAGCGATCAATAATTTACACTTGTTTCTTTCCGAAATCGGCGTCAAATCTTTCAGGCAGCACATCGTTAAGCTCCCGGGCGTGGCGGCCATGAGTGATAACAAAGAAGAATATGAAGCTGATATTGAGAAAGTATTTGGGAAAATGAAGCCTGAACTGTAAAAAATATCCGGATCGCATCCTGGTTTTTCATGCTCCCTCACCCATAAGCCTGCCACTGAGCGGACTTTTTATGCTTATAACTTGCCTTTCTTAATGATCACTATGGCATCGCGGTATACATCTGCCATGAAGACATCATTGGTTGCTCGCCGGTAGGCCTCAAGCCTGCCCAGCAACTCTTCGATTGTGGTTTCAGCCCCGGTGTCAGCGAGTTCGAGTGCTGCTTTCAAAATGGCATTAGCTATCAATTCCACTCTGTCATTGTCATTTTCCATAATCCCCCATCTGTAACTGCTAACCACATTAACACTTGCGGGGTCGGGATGTCGGTTTATCGGGCTTTTTCTTCTATTGAGCTACTATGCTTCCTCTTAAAGCCGGCGCTAAGCGGGCTTTTTTATGCAATGCGTGCCACGCAGAGTAATTTGTCGAATGGTTGTTTCCTTAAGTAACACTGAACGCATATCCTTACTGTCGTCAGCTAACGCTGACAAATGATTTGCCCTTATTGAACGAATTTACGCCCGTGTAACGCGGGTTTTTTTACGTCTGAAAAAAAATAAAATCACATATCAGATGCATTTAATCTCATCAGCAGCACGCTGAAGCAACGCAGGGGCACGGAACTGAGTCCCGCCGCTCCTTAACATCAGGCGCTGAAAAAGTGCAAACATACAAAGCAGTAAGCTTTGGTGCGCGGCAACGCTCAATCAAAGCTAACTGACAGGAGAATAACTATAAACGCACAAGAACGCCGCCGTGCTGCCCAAGCTGATACGATGGGCACCTGTCGAGACCTGAGATCAAAACAGAGAGTGAAAAGAGCCTGAACTCTCGTTCAGGCTCTTTTTTACCTGCCGCAATACTCTCTCAGGCAGTTAAAAATAGGCGAGCTTGCGGTTAACGCCGTTAATCCTGACGGTAATGTAACCCGCCGCCGTGGCTGATGCGGCCGGTGCCGATGCCGGATCGGACGTCAGCGTAACCACTTTGCCGTCATAACCCACGCCGGCGGTGCCGTTGTGATAGTTCATCACCGTTGACAGGTTAACGCGGTTATCCGTATTCAGATTGGTCACTTCAGACAAATCAGGATTAAACAGTGAACATTCACCGCCATCGAACCGCGACGGGCCATCAGTAGTAAGGTTGATGACTACATCACCACACTGTGCTTTAAGCTTGATCCAGACTTCAGCATATTTTCCTTTATCATCAGTGGTGCGAACAATGCAGTCGATGACACCGGAATCACCTTCATAATGCAGATTGCCGCCGACCGAACTTTCTCCGCGATAAATATTGAGCAATGTTTTACCGCAGACGTTGGTAAGCAGTGGTGCGGTAGCTGGCTGTGTCTGAGTATCACGCAGCGCTTTGCCCAACATGTCGATGTTCCAGTGCTGATTAGCACGAGGGAAAAAGAACTTGCCAAGGCGGAACCACTTATCTTCCGTGCTGGTATTGGAGACGCGATATCCCGAGTACCAGCCCGCCTTCATCGAACCCGTCATCTGGGTGCCAAAGTTCTCATCACGGCGCCAGCCCTGTTCATAGTTTGAAAGCAGCGCAAAGCCGGTGCGCTCGGTATCAATGCTGGAACCGGACTGCAGGCTTAGCTGGCGCATCAGAACACGTGAGTAGTTAAGCTTCAGCGGGTTAATGGAGGATTCGATGCTCAGCGCATCAATGATCCACTGACCATTACTCAGATCGCCAGGGAAGCGCGTATGTTCAATCCATACATTACGGATCAGGCCCTGCCCCACGCGCGGCATAAACAGCGTGGCATCACCATAACCGTGCTGGAAATTGGAGTTGGTTAGCTCCACGGCCGTTGAGTGGTCCCAGTTACCCTGGGGTGAATCGGACCAGGTAATGTCAAATACCCGACCATAGGTATTGCTGGAGTAAATCTGATCCAGTCGCGTATCAAGCGTATCGATAAACCTGAACACCGAGTTACCATTGTTTTCCACACGAAAACAGGTGACGTTGATGTACTGGCCTTCAATGGTAATATTTTCAAAAAATGGCTGCTGGTTACTTACCATTGCAGTGGTAATCGCGCCGGTGTTTGCCGTGGTATCGGCGGTCGCCTGACCATCCCAGAAAATACCGCGAATAGCCGTCCGGCGCGCTTTAATTTTGAAAACGGTGTTAGCTGACTTATCCGAGGTAATAATCGTTCTGGGTGCAACACCATATTCGCAGTCGTCGCCATAGAGATTGAAGAATGGCAGCTCGCCTTCACCGGTTAAATCGACAGGATTAATAATAAACTTACCGGCAGGAAAACGTATTCCGATATCGCGGATAGGGTTTTTGTTCGGATCATCAACCGGTGATACAAAGCCTCTGGCCCAGCGGTACATGTTGATACAGGCATCGTGGTTAACTGCGCCGTTATCGGCATCAAATGAAACCGAGCCGCGTAAGCGCTTGCCGCCAAAATGGAAAATATTAATAGCGGATACATCATCAATAATACGCTGCCAGTAATAATCGCCGGCAGAAGAGACCGCAACGGTGCCACTGTCATCCGCAGGGGCTTTACCCTTTGTGTCGACAAAGCCTACAAAGCGGCCACCACCATTAAAGGTTGAGTCCCTGTCGTAATAGCGCTTAAGAAATGCAATTTCACCTGATGCAGAAGGTTTGGTGGTGCGGAGTTCAGCAAATGAATTTACTTCGATCATGATATTTCCTTTTAGGGTTTATTGAGCCTGTTTGCTCGTGGAGAAGCTTTATTTTTCGGTTAAGGTAAATAACCTGCAAAATGCAGATAGTGAGAAAATCGCCTGATGAGTTACCGGAGCGATTCAATTTTTCTTATGGCGCGCTTATCCCGGTTGCAGTTTTCAACCGACGTCATAAGCCTTTCGTTAAGTTCGAGGCTGTCGCCCCAGGTCATAGGATCGGGTACGGGAGGGATTTCGCAGTCAGCCAGCAGCTCTGCCGGAACGGGCATTGCCGGAAGCTGAACGTATTCTTTCTCTGTGTCTGCGCAGGCTGTCAGCCACATCAGCAGGAACAGAGTGAGCGGAACACGCATCCTCTTTAACCGCCTGCCTGATGTAGACAACGCGCCTCTCGCTTTCAGCGTCGTTTTGATATCGATCATGATGAGCAGCCTTTGCGATATCGTTAAAGAGCATTACTGCGGTAATGAGGTTGCTGGTTACTGACTCCGCCTTTTTCCGGGCCTGGACTGCCCGGGAGATCTCCTCCTGCGCCTGCAACATTCGCGAGTGATAGTGACTGGCAACGGCGGCAGATATCACAACCGTCGCCATAAGGAAGAGCCTGAGTACCAGATGCCCGTTATTTATCAGCCAAATCATCACTACTCTCCGCCAGGCACAAAGCGCGTTCCATGTCGCGACGATGCATCAGCCCGCGCCATTTTATGCCACCGGCATAGACCCAGCGGCGCAGCTCTTCGCAGGCCTGAGCCCGATCGCCAGCGTTGAGTTTTTTGAGCAGAGTGGAGCGGGTGAAAGCAGACGGGCCGATGTTATAGGCAAAGCTGTATAGCGATGCGCGCTGATATTCACTCAGGGGAACCTTTACTACGCCATCGACCACCTTTTTAACGGACCGGAGATCGTTTTGCAGCAGCCGATCGCAGTCGCTATCGCTATACTGCCTGCCGCTGATGATATCGCTGCCGGTATGCCCGTCACAGACGGTCCGGACGCCGGCCACATCCTGATAAGCTTTATAAGTACGCCCTTCCGCTCCCTCCTTTCCGCCAAGAAACAGGGTGGCAATCAGCATGGAGCCGCCACCTGCGGCGGCGATCAGTTTTCTGCGCACGCTGCCGGACATAGTCATATCAATCCTCCTCCACTTTTACGGCCGGACCATATTTCTCAAGTGCTTTTACCTGAGCGTTGGCGACCTTGCGTTTGAAGTACCAGTTGATGAGCCCTGTAATGATGATGCCGGCAATACCTGCCAGTACGCCGATGGCAGACCACTCATCAGGACTCAGGCTGGTGAGTACACCGTTAAGAATGGTGCCCCCGGACGTGCCCAGGGCAACACCAGTAACAAGTTTGCTCATAGTTTGAGTGCTCGCAGACGCCGTCCGATCGGACAGGTGCTGTTGATCAACAGAAGAAAAGAGGCCCTCCGCCACAACGGATAGCATTGATGTCGCATTGAGTGGCGGGGGCGGAAACGAAAAAGGCACCGCCGAAGCAGTGCCTTTAGAAAAGGAAATAAACTATTCAGGATTATTTTTTAAGCGTTTCCAGAACGTTTTTGATACACAGCGGCATCATTCTTCCCCTCAAAAAATCTCTTGTATCTGCATAGGGATAGCTGACACCCTTAGCCATCTTTCTGTAGGTTTCTGCGCCTTTTACAGAGACGCTTATGAAGTCATCTTTTTCAATAGCGTAGTCGGAAAGAGCGTGCCCATCCGCTTCAAACGCCTGAACTTCTTCTGACACTATTTGCCTGGTGCTGAGATGGGTCGACATTGATCGGTCAGTTATACGCCATTCCATTTCGCACAGATCGTTAGCTGCGCGTTGCGCATCCGATATCACAGCAAAAGATGGCGCACACAGCACGATTAAAAGGGCGCACAGAATTCTCATTATTTCTCCCTGAAACCGGCATCATATATTTCAGATGCCCATAAAAAAAGCCCTCGCAGCGTGTGAATCTGCAGGGCTCTTTTATTATCACAGAGTGATGAAAGCTGATTTAGTTTGCGGGCTGAACATCATCACGCAACTTCAACTGTTGAAAAGTATACCCCCGGGTTCGGGAAAAGTAAATAGCCTGCGATAATTTAATACACTATTTTTTAGGTCGCTATGCAGTGGCGCTTTTCAGCGCGGCATCTGCGCGGGTTTCCTCAGCTTCCAGCTTAGTAATAAGCCGATCGTAAAATGGCTTACCGCTCTTCTTCCATGTGTCCAGGCTGATAGCGCCGGTGAATTCTGAAATTGCCTTATACGCCCCGGTTGAGGGTATGCGCTCGTAGCAGCGCCTGCACTCACCCTTCACCGGCACCCCCTGCTTTTCCGTTGCCGCTTTTAGCACTGCCTGTCCGCGTCCGTTACAGTCGCGGCATGCAGTTGATACGACGCCCTTGCCTTTGCACGCCCTGCAGAGCACGCGTACGGCCTCTTTGACGTTTCTGGTGAGGCCGCCGTGCAGAGGCGATTTCATTGAAAACACCTCTGCCTCGATGAATCCGGTGGCCTGACAGCATTCGCACGGCTTCACGCTGGCGGCGCTGCGGCAGTAATCGAGCCAGGCATAAGCGGCGAGCGTTTGCATAACTGCCGTTCTGACACCGGCATCAAGCTTGCGAAAGGCGGCAACCTTATCGCAGCTCTCCAGTGCAAAATCAGTTAGCAGGGAGACGGCCCGTGCTGCGTCGATTTCACTGACGCCCATCTTCCCCATGAAAGCGCTGTAACCGAGCTGAACGCGGCTCTGCGTCATACCTATGGCGGCGATATAGTCGATGCCGGTAAGCGTATCAGGCGACGTCTGCGGTGCTGTTCCGCTGAAGTTCTGCCCCTTCGGAAAATGATACTTAACCGTTGCTTCTAAGCTCATACTGCCTCTCTTTGCTTAATCAGTTCGCCTGTTTTATCCCGGCAGTACATCTGCCGCCACAGCGGGATATCGATGTCGTGCTGAATCCTTTGCATCATGCTGTAGTGCGTTTTGCTTTCAGCGTAGCGCGCAGCAGGGCCACGCCCTCCCTCGCCTTTTCCGGGGTGGAGGGCATTGCAGCCTTCAGCAGCTGCCTGCGCGGCTCAGGAATTGTTTCACCGGCCTCGATCCGCGCAGACATTTTGCGCAGCTCTGAGCGGCATTTAATGCGCAGCTCAGACTCGCTCAGGTTGTTAGCGCGCATCAGGCTGCAGAGGCTGGTAACCATCCAGTAATCGGCGTTGCTCTTCCACGGATAGTGCTCCGGAGAGGCATAGTCGCCACGCTGCGCGCAGTAGGTCATCACCCTGCTATAGAGCGTCTCTTCATCCGGCAGGCCCGCAGCGGCGAAAGCGTCCTGTTTACACCAGCTGATGAACTGGCCCGGTGATGGAAGAAATGGCGAGCCGCTGGCGCGCGCCTGGCGCATGCCGGCTGAAAGCTGCTGTTTGCTGGTCACGCCGTTCTCCGCTAAGGCGGCTATCCACTGACGTTTAGCGGCGGCTTCGTCTGCCGGATCCCGCCAGACCGTGCTGACTGAGGCGGGGAAAACCTGCTTCAGCCCGCTGAAGAACTCATCTATCACTTTTTCGATCGCCTGATGCAGGCGTCGATCCGCCGGCTGCGGGACGTCACCGGCCATGCGCGCCAGCGCGCTGCTGTCACGATGATTAACTGCCGTGACGAGATCTCTCATATGAAGTTCTCCCATGCTTCCTGGCTGTTCCAGTGGACGGCAGGCTGCTGCCCCGCTGGTGCCGCCCGGTTACGGTCTGGCTGGTTCATCTGAATTTTCAGTGTGTCCCACTTTTCCCGCAGCTTCGCAGGGCTGAGCACGTTTGACTGCCAGAAGCGATCGCGGCTGGCCCAGAGAAATACCTCACAGATATCGCGGTGCGTAACCTGCAGGGCCGAGCGCAGCAGTCTGATGTCGTTTGACCAGGCGGGCCAGGCGGGCTGCCGGGCATGCGGAGCGACAATCTGCACCCTGCTGAACATCCACCTGGCTGTTTTGAGATCCTCTTCGGTTCCCCACTTGTCCCCCCTGGGAGTCCGGACCGCGGCTTCAGGACGCGATGCAGAAAGCGTTGCAGAGGATGTGTCAGGGGATTCACCAGGATTCTCTGACGCAGAATTATTGTCTTTTGTCACAGTGTCTTTTGTATGCCTCTGTTTTGGTGACAGCGCTGTCGCGGATTTGGTGACAGTGATACCCTCCCGGTGACACCCCGGTATTTGCCACTGTGAAAGGTGTTTATTTGGGCCGATCATCGTCCCTTCCCGGATAAGCACACCCATCTGAATCAGCTCATTTTTTGCCTTGTTAACCTTCTGTCTTGGCAGCCCGGTTAACTGGCTTATCTGGCTGTCAGCAATACGGTCCATGCTTTTATTAAAGCCGCAGGTTTTCCGGCAAACGGCGTGTGCGACTTTGGCCTGATTTCGCGTCAGGCTGGCCCCTATCAGCTCCTCATACAGCGCGTTTGCCAGACGTGTAAATCCCTCTTCGGTATCTGCCATACTTGTCTCCACGGCCCGCAGTCCGGGCCTGATTAGCGTCATAAATTTTCACTTTTTTCTATACACGCACTTTCCGCGATGGCATTGTGGCAATGCATTTAAATAATGCGTATCACGCATATTATGAGTATAATCAAATATGCGCAAGGCGCTTTGCGTGTAACGCATAAAAAAGGTTAACTATCCGCTATGAAAATAGGCGATAAAATCAGACAGATTCGCAAAGCGAATAAGATGACCCTGAGTGAACTTGCCCTGCGTACAGATAGCGATGTGGGCAATCTGTCACGCCTGGAACGCGGCATACAGGGATACAGTGATGGTCTGCTACACAAAATTGCAGCAGCCCTGTCAGTTCCTGTTTCTGAGCTATTCTCTTCTAATGAGGCTAATGATACTGTAGATTCATACAGTGTAAGTTCCATTATAAAAAAGGGGAGAAAAGATGTGTACAGGATTGATGTTCTTGACGTTTCTGCAAGTGCCGGAGACGGGTCGCCGTCTAAAGATGTAGTTGAAGTCATAAGGTCTATTGAATATGTTCCGGATCAGGCGCGCGTGATATTCGGCAACCGGCCGGAAACCTCTGTTAAGCTGATCAACGTCCGCGGTGACAGCATGGAGGGAACCATTGAGCCCGGTGATCTCATCTTTGTAGACGTAGCTGTCAGCACGTTTGATGGGGATGGAATTTACGTCTTTGACTTCAACGGCGATATGTTTGTTAAGCGCCTGCAAAAAGTTAAGCGCGAAATTATCGTTATCTCTGACAATCCCCGTTATCGTGAATGGTCTATCTCAGAAGAAGAACTCTCTATGCTCCATGTTGCTGGCAGGGTAATGCTCAGTCAGTCCCAGCAGTTCCGACGTCACGGATAACCGCCCTCTTTTCAACCAGGCTCGCGTTATGCGGGCTTTTTTGTACCTGCCGCATTATTTTCATAAAATCTAATGTGAAAACATTAGCCTGGTTTGGTTTACCTCAAGCTGTTTTGTGCCATGCTATGCGTTTTACGCATAATGCCAGGGCGCCATAAATGGCGCCCCTGTAAGGTTGCGTCCCCTGCCAATTTGTGCAATGCATATTATCGGATTCAGGTGCCCACTCCTGACCGCAATGCGCCATCATCAGCAAACTCAGACCGCAGCTCTGCTCCACCTCTGCTAAACTGACCCGGCAGCAACATTCAGCAGGCATAAACCGGATGCGGGTATCAGCTACCTCTTTCGCTCAAACCTGCTGAAGGAGACGCCATGTTGCAGACACCTTGTGGATTGTCATCAACGTGGTCAGGGCCGTGGGGCCTGAAGAAACATATGTTTTATTAAGGAAAAAGTTATGGATGATGTAGATCTGGCACAGGAACGAGAAGCCGCTCATCTGGAGAGCGCCCTGTTTGCGCGTAAACCACGTCTGGTGAGCGCAACGGGCAACTGTATCTGGTGCAGAGATGAACGCGTTGTCGCCGATACTGCATTTTGCTCTGCAGAGTGCGGAGAGGACTATCACAAGCACCAGCGTGAAATGAAACAGCGTATTAACGGCGAATAAGCCAGCCGCGGCATGAATTTATGCCTGAAAAAAGCCTGAACGCGCGTTCAGGCTTGATTATCTGCTGTGTCTGACTACCTTAATTTTTGGCGGGTAGCGCGGGTTCAGCAGCCGCAACGCCGGTCAGTTCGCTCAGACCTGCATGGTTAATTTCACCATCGGCTTTATCCACGGCCTGAGAGATAGTCAGCAGATTCTGCAGTTCGCTGAGCAGAATAGCGGCATCGGACCTCAGCACCTCATCGTTTTCAGCGGAGTCGATAACCGTATTGATCGCTTTATTTGCCGCATCGATCATCTCCGTCACTCCACCCTGCCTGCTGACAGCCAGTACCAGCGCGCTAATCAGCAGCGACTGTGCTTCAACCCGGGCGGTCAGCTGTTTCATGTCCGCATCAATGTGCGATATTTTTGCCAGCATACTCAGGACGACGTTTTTCACTGGTTGTGCTCCCTGAAAAAAGATCAATCTTACCGCGTTAGCGAACCGCTGCAACCCTATCACTCTGAAAGGTCGTCAGGCTCTGCAGGTGAGATTACGGACAGAAAAAACCCGGCCGGGGCCGGGTTTGTCAACGTAACAGGATGCTATCAGCCGTAGGCGTGCAGCGTGCGCTGGCAGAGTGCTGAGCGAACGCAGTCCTCTTTCGCAAAGCGCACCACGCCCACCATCTCATCCTCTTCAAAGCGTGCCAGCGCATCGGCAAGACCGGACTGGACGCTGGCGGGCAGATCGCACTGGGTAATATCACCGTTAACGATAACCGTGACATTTTCCCCCAGGCGGGTCAGAAACATCTTCATCTGTGCAGCGGTGACGTTTTGTGCCTCGTCGAGGATAACCACTGCGTTCTCAAAAGTACGTCCACGCATATAGGCGAAGGGCGCAATCTCTACCTTGGCGATTTCAGGCCGCAGGCAGTACTGCATAAAGGAAGCGCCGAGACGTTTAACCAGAACGTCATAAACCGGACGAAAATAGGGGGCGAATTTCTCGGAAATGTCTCCGGGCAGGAAACCGAGATCTTCATCCGCCTGCAGTACCGGGCGCGTCACGATTATCCTTTCGATATCCTTATTGATCAGGGCCTCAGCTGCTTTTGCAGCGCTAATCCAGGTTTTACCGCAGCCAGCTTCACCGGTTGCGAATATCAGCTGTTTCGTTTCTATGGCGTTAAGATAGTGCGCCTGAGCTTCATTCCGGGCTGCAATTGGTGCCCGGTCGCGCACGTCGCGCGCCATGCCAATAGCATCTAACCCGCCCATCTGCACCAGCGAAGTGACCGATTCTTCTTCGCGCTGACGATGACTCCGGGAGTCACTACGAAGCACACGACGAGCTTCACGACGCGCTTTGATCACTGCTTTCTGTCTTCCCATAGTGGCACCTTACAGTTGGTTTCATGAATCGCGACGGATCACCCGCGGCGATGACTTGAACGCTTTAGAGGTTACGTTGGCTTCCTTTTAGCCGTACTGATACACAAAACGGGGTGTACAACAGCGCCGAAACGCCGCAGCGTACCGGATAAAAACAAACGGGATGATGAAGATAGTGGATGAAAGAAGAGTAAAACGCTGACAGGAGGCTCGCTCCCGCAGAGAACTGCGCTTGCTGTGTTACACCTGCTGGTTCCGGGATGGAACGCCTCATGCGCGAACTCCAGTGGCTGATGCCACAAAACTGACAACGCTTATGAGTAAAGTGAAACATAGCGCCGAAAATTTGCAACACTATTTTTACTTTCCGATGCAAATTAAGATTTATGGTGGCGATCGCATCAGGCGTAGTCCGTAAAAAATGCAAGTAAAACAATAGCTATATAAAATATAAAAAGGATCCTTTGCGGATCCTTTTATGATGCAGAACGCTTATCAGGCGCAATAAGCCTTGCCGGGAGCAGGGTTCAGGCTTCAATCAGCGATTGGCCAAGATAGTGCGTGGCATCGGCGACGCCCGGCAGCGCAAAAAAGTAGCCGCCGCCGGTGGGCCGGACATACTCTTCCAGCGCTTCACCGTTAAGCCGCTGCTGCACGGTGATAAAGCCTTTACTGAGATCGTGCTGATAGCAGATAAACAGCAGCCCCATATCCAGCTGCCCTGCTCCGGTGATCCCGGCTGAGTAGCTGTAGCCACGCCGCAGTATCAGGCTGTCTGCCGTCTCAGGCGTACGCGGGTTAGCGAGCCGGATATGGGCATCCAGCGCTATCACATCCCCGTCCGGATCGCTGGCATAATCCGGCTCATCATGCTCATGATGCCCGCCAAGCGGCGCTCCGCTGAGCTTTTCCCGGCCAAAAATAGTCTGCTGCTCACCCAGTGGCGTGCGATCCCACTGCTCAACGCGGAAACGAATAATCCGCACCGCCTGATAGCTGCCGCCATATGTCCAGGCAGGCTCCTGCTGATCGGCCGTGACCCACAGCATTTTATTCATCAGCGCGCCGTTTTGCGCATCCGGATTCGCCGTGCCATCTTTAAAACCCAGCAGATTAATCGGGGTTTCCTGCCCGTTACTGCGCGCTGCGTGCTCAGGAATAAACCCTTCGCGCCGCCAGCGGACCGCCAGCAGATCGGGAGCGTGTTTGATGATATCGCGCAGCGCATGGATCACGGTGTCCTGACTATTGGCGCAGATCTGAATCAATAAATCCCCGTGGCACTGACTGGCGTCAAGCGAATCATTGGGGAAGCGCGTCATTGCCTGCAGCTGTGCAGGCTTGTGCGCGCCCAGCCCAAAGCGTTCGTCAAACAGCGAACTGCCCACGGACAGCGTCAGCGTCAGGTTATCCGGTGCAATAGTGGCACCGAGAATACCGGAGTCAGCCGGCGGCAGCTGCGCATTTTTCACTGCAGGTGCGGGTCCACCCTGCGTCAGAAATGCGAACCTCTCCGTCAGCAGCCGCAACAGACGCCTCAGCTCCGCTTTCCCGTCGGCCAGCACGTCAAAGGCCACCAGCATCATGGCGGCCTGCTGCGGCGTCAGGATGCCCGCCTGGTGCGCGCCGTAAAATGGTTGCACCTGCTGACGCGCATCAGGTGCAACCGTGCCCGGAGAAAAATGCTCTGCTGCTGCGTCTGCGTGGAACGGACAGCTACCCCCGAGCGCGGCTGCACCGCCCAGTACACCCAATCCCTGCAGTAACCGACGACGTGCCGGCTGCATAGCATCATGCTGTTTACTCATCGTTAATCGAGGCCCAGCGTACCGCGCAGCAGAGAGAGATCTTCAGCCAGTACGGTGATCGGTGCTTTCAACGCATTGCGATCGGCCGCGGTCAGCTTCTCATAGGATGCGTAGCCCTCAGCCGTACGGTATTTATCCAGAATTGCGTCAACTTTGCTGAAGTTGGTATCGATTTTTGTCAGAAGCTGCGGATTCCGCTGCTGCAATAGCGGGCGCAGCAGCGACACAATTTTCTGCGCGCCGTCGACGTTTGCCCGGAAATCAGACAGGTCAGTGCGGCTGTAACGATCCTCCTCTCCGGAGATTTTGCTCGCAGCCACCTCTTCGATCAGACCCGCTGCGCCACCCACGACTTTAACCGGCGCAAATGCCAGTGCGCTGATGCGCGCCTGCAGCGCTTTAACATCATCATTAAGCTGACTGGCGAAAGGCGTGGCACCGGTCGTGGTGCGATCGGCAAACAGCAGTTTCTCCAGCCGGTGAAAACCGGTGAATTTAGGATCTGCCGCTTTCTGCTCAAAATCATCTTCGCGTGCGTCGATACTGCCATCCAGATCGGAGAAGAGTTCAGCAACAGGCTCAATACGCTCGTAGTGGGCGCGGGTTGGTGCATAGAGCGCTCTCGCCTTGTCACCGTCGCCTGCATTAATGGCTGCCGTAAACGCTTTGGTGCTGCTTACCAGCGCGTTAACTTCATTCAGGACATACGCTTTGTAGTCGGCGATAGGCTGAGCCAGCTGCAGCAGCGCTTTCTGCTCTGGCGTTGATGACTGTCCCGATCCGGCCACCGTCAGTTTGCCTTTTGGATTGCTCAGCAGGCCGCAGGTCATCTCATACTCACCCGCTTCCAGATTTGCCGTCAGCTTTTGCGTAAAGCCCGGCGCGATATTTTCCCGCTCCTCGACCACCATGACCCCTTTCAGGATCTCCCACTCCAGCGCTTTCTGGCTATGGTTTTTGATAATGAACTGGCTTTTACCCGCCGGCACGTTCAGCGTCATGGGCTCACACTGTTTATCCGTAACGGTGACGGTGAACTGCGGGATCTCTGCAGCGACTGCAGCCCCGGAAAGCAGCAGCGCGACGACAGAGGCGGTAGCGCGTAACGTGGTATTCATGATGGTATCCGTGTTAAAGAGTCAGGTTAAAACAATCGGGATTAGCGCAGGCTGCGTGCGGCAGCCGGAGCAGAAGGCGCCGGGAAAAAAAACAGCAGCAGCGCCGGCACCAGATAGAGCAGCCAGGCTGCAACCTCACTGACGCTGGGCGCTTCCTGATAGCCGAGCAGGCCTTCAAGCAGCGTACCGGCCAGAGAGTGCACAGAGAGCACGCTGCTTATATCAAACGCCGTTGCCTGGAAGTGGTTCCACAATCCCGCCTCATGGAAAGCGCGGATTGCGCCGGCCGCAAGCCCGGCGGCTACAAACAGAATGAACAGGCTGCTCCAGCGGAAAAAATGGGCCAGATTAAGCCGGACGCCGCCGTAGTAGATCAGCGTACCGAGCAGCGCTGCGGTCAGCAGGCCAAGCAGCGCGCCCGCAGGTGGGGCATAGCCCACATCCTGCGTAAAGGCCGCCAGCAGAAAGAACACCGACTCCAGCCCTTCGCGCGCTACGGCGAGAAACACCATAATCACCAGCGGCAGGCCGCTGCCGCCCCGCTTTGCCAGCGCCTGATCCACTGACTTCTCCAGCGTCAGGCGCATGCTGCGCGCAACTTTGCGCATCCAGAACACCATGGTGGTCAGCATCACGACCGCAATCAGCGCTACCACGCCTTCAAACAGCTCCTGCTGCTTCTGCGGAAACTCACCGGTAGTGGCATTGATGGCGATACCCAGTCCCGCGCAGAGCACAATGGCCGCTATCACCCCGCCCCACATCGCCGGGAACCACCGGGTGCGTCCGGTGCGCTTCAGATAGCTGGCGATCAGGCTGACAATCAGCGCCGCTTCCAGACCTTCACGGAGCATAATGAGAAACGGAACAAACATCGTTTGCCTCTTAAGTGTTTAGCAGGGTAAATCTGTCGTAAAAAAACGTAAAGCGCGAACGATATCGATTATCATTATCGCTGCAGAAAAAACAAGTCACTGCGGGAAATTATTTTGCTGCACAGGGGGGAGAAGTCAGGGGATGACTGTTCAGAAAGGTCGGCAGGATCACGTTGCCTGACGCCTCAACGTAAAAAGGAGGCACATTACTGTGCCTCCTTTTTGATGGCGGTGCCGCAACGCACCGCGCGAATACCTTAATCTGCCTGGTATTCCGCTTCCGCAGCGGCAAAACGCTGCTGCGCGGCGGCGGAAGGTGCTTTGCCCGTCAGGCTGAAGACCACAATCGCGATGCTGGCAAAGATGAAGCCTGGAATGATTTCATACAGCTCAGCGTAACCGTACTGTTTCCACAGCAGCACCGTCGCGGCACCAATTACCATTCCCGCCAGCGCGCCGTTACGCGTCATGCGCTTCCAGCAGACACCAAACAGCACCACCGGACCAAACGCCGCGCCAAAGCCAGCCCATGCATAGCTCACCAGGCCCAGCACCCGGTTATCCGGATTGGATGCCAGGGCAATAGCAATCAGTGCAATCAGCAGCACCATGGCACGTCCGACCCATACCAGCTCCTGCTGGCTGGCATTTTTACGCAGGAAGCCCTTATAGAGATCTTCCGTCAGCGCACTTGAACAGACCAGCAGCTGGCAGCTCAGAGTGGACATGACCGCAGCAAGAATGGCCGAAAGCAGAATACCGGCGATCCACGGGTTAAACAGAATACGCGTCAGCTCAATAAAGATACGTTCTCCATTCTGCGTGACGCCTGCGGCCTGCGCCGGGTTATTCTGGAAGTAGGCGATACCAAAGAAGCCTACGGCAACCGCGCCCGCCAGGCAGAAGATCATCCATGCCATGCCGATGCGACGCGCAGTACGGATGGAGCGATGAGAGTCTGCCGCCATAAAGCGTGCCAGGATATGCGGCTGCCCGAAGTAGCCCAGCCCCCAGCCCAGCAGCGAGATGACCGCGACAAAATTGAGCCCCTTGAGCATATCGAGGTTCTCGATGCTCTTCTCGCGGATCACCGTCAGTGAATCATCAAAGCCGCCTACGGCGATAATGACAATCACCGGCGTCAGGATCAGCGCAAAAATCATCAGCGTCGCCTGCACCGTATCGGTCCAGCTCACGGCCAGGAAGCCGCCCACCAGCGTATAGAGTATGGTGGCCGCTGCGCCCGCCCAGATAGCGGTCTGGTAATCCATACCAAAGGTGCTTTCAAACAGGCGCGCACCGGCCACCACGCCTGAAGCGCAGTAAATGGTGAAGAAAATCAGGATAACCACCGCGGAGATCACGCGCAGCAGCTTGCTTTTGTCTTCGAAGCGGCTGGTAAAGAAGTCAGGCAGCGTCAGCGCATTATCGTGATGCTCGGTCTGCACGCGCAGACGACCCGCCACAATTTTCCAGTTCAGCCAGGCGCCAATTGTCAGGCCGATAGCGATCCAGCTTTCAGAGATGCCGGACAGAAAGATGGCACCAGGCAGGCCCATCAGCAGCCAGCCACTCATATCGGAGGCACCGGCTGAGAGCGCCGTAACAAAACTGCCCAGGCTGCGGCCGCCCAGAATATAATCATCAAAGTTTTTTGTTGACCGGTAAGCGATAAACCCTATCAACACCATCCCAAGGATATAGATAATAAAGGTCACCAGCATTGGTGTACTTATACTCATACTCTCTCCACTTATTATGTAATTGCTTAAGAGAAATTCTTTGCCCGCCCTGCCTCAGCAGCATTAGCCGGGCGTCTCCCTGGCGCGACGTATCACTTACCCTCTTTGTCACGGCAGTCGAATCAGCGCGGCAGCACCGGAACGGGGTGGCCACTGCGCGTTACCGCCGCCAGAGAAGCGAATTTCTCTTAAGGCGCGGTATCCTGCCGCAAAGGTGCGATGCGCACAATGGATTTAACACAGCTGTTACCTGGGTTTCACCTCTCTTTCTCATTTCTTTGCTCAAAGGTTGCGCCCGTTCAAACTTTTGGTTGCACCAGAAACGCGGCTTTTTGCGGTTTAGTGAACCCGGTTGCAACTCTGGCGAGATTCTTGCAGCAAGAAACGTGCCGTTTCTTTACAGTTAACAAACAAACGGCTTTCAGGCATGCAACCTGGGTCACATTTAACACGGTTGCACAAAGTTGCAACATGAGTGATAGTGCAGCCCACGCTGATGTTGATTTATTTTTCAAGACGAGGAATTCATGGGAACAACTACCATGGGGGTGAAGCTGGATGAAGCCACCCGCGAGCGCATTAAGCTGGCAGCACAGAAGGTCGATCGCACATCTCACTGGCTGATTAAGCAGGCTATTTTCAATTACTTAACCCAGCTTGAAGCGGGCGAAACCCTGCCGGAAATTCCCCTGCAGGCCAGCGAAACCACGGCGGAAGAGAGCCTGCCCGAAGAGAGTCTGCAGCCGTTCCTCGACTTTGCTGAACACATTCTGCCGCAGTCGGTTACCCGCTCCGCGATCACCGCTGCATGGCGCCGGCCCGAGACGGAAGCGGTGCCGATGCTATTGGAGCAGGCACGCCTGCCCGCTCCGCTGGCAGAGAAAACCCATCAGCTGGCTTATAGCCTTGCCGACAAACTGCGTCACCAGAAAGGTGCAACCGGACGCGCCGGAATGGTGCAAAGCCTGCTACAGGAGTTCTCCCTCTCCTCGCAGGAGGGCGTGGCGCTGATGTGCCTGGCAGAAGCGCTGCTGCGTATTCCGGATAAACCTACCCGTGACGCGCTGATCCGCGACAAAATCAGCAACGGCAACTGGCAGTCGCACCTGGGCCGCAGCTCATCCATGTTTGTGAACGCCGCGACCTGGGGCCTGCTGTTTACCGGACGCCTGGTCTCAACCCATAACGAAGCGAGCATGTCCCGCTCGCTGAACCGTATTATCGGTAAAAGCGGCGAGCCGCTGGTGCGCAAAGGCGTGGATATGGCGATGCGCCTGATGGGCGAGCAGTTCGTTACCGGCGAGACCATCGCTGAGGCGCTGGCCAACGCCCGCAAGCTGGAAGAGAAAGGCTTCCGCTACTCCTACGATATGCTCGGTGAAGCGGCCCTGACCGCCGCCGATGCGAAAGCCTATCTGCTCTCTTATCAGCAGGCGATCCATGCGATTGGTAAAGCCTCCAACGGCCGCGGCATCTATGAAGGCCCGGGGATCTCGATCAAACTCTCTGCACTGCATCCACGCTACAGTCGCGCCCAGTACGATCGCGTTATGGAAGAGCTCTATCCGATCCTGAAATCGCTGACGCTGCTGGCGCGTTCCTATGACATCGGCATCAATATCGATGCCGAAGAAGCCGATCGCCTTGAGCTGTCGCTGGATCTGCTGGAAAAACTCTGCTTTGAGCCTGAACTGGAAGGCTGGAACGGGATTGGCTTCGTGATTCAGGCTTACCAGAAACGCTGCCCGATGCTGATCGACTCGCTGGTCGATCTGGCACAGCGCAGCCGTCGCCGCCTGATGATCCGTCTGGTGAAAGGCGCCTACTGGGACAGCGAAATCAAGCGCGCGCAGATGGAAGGCCTTGAAGGCTATCCGGTTTATACCCGCAAGGTATATACCGATATCTCTTATCTCGCCTGCGCCCGCAAACTGCTGGCGGTACCGAGCCAGATCTACCCGCAGTTTGCCACGCACAACGCCCACACGCTGGCCGCTATCTATAATCTGGCGGGTAATAACTACTATCCGGGTCAGTATGAGTTCCAGTGCCTGCACGGCATGGGCGAGCCGCTCTATGAACAGGTGGTAGGCAAAGTGGCCGATGGCAAACTCAGCCGCCCCTGCCGTATCTACGCGCCGGTGGGCACGCATGAAACGCTGCTGGCTTACCTGGTACGTCGTCTGCTGGAAAACGGTGCCAACACCTCCTTTGTCAACCGGATTGCCGATAAGAGCCTGCCGATAGATGAGCTGGTTGCCGACCCGGTGGTAGCGGTGGAAAAAATGGGTGCAGCCGAAGGCGCCGTGGGTCTGCCACATCCGAAGATCCCGCTGCCGCGCGATCTCTATGGCGACAAGCGTCCGAACTCAGCGGGTCTCGACCTCGCAAATGAACATCGCCTCGCCTCACTCTCCAGCGCCCTGCTGAACAGCGCGAGCCAGCCATGGGTGGCCCAGCCGATGATCGAGGGCACCCTGGAAACGGGTGTCAGCCAGCCAGTACTGAACCCGGCGGCGCCGGCTGACGTGGTCGGCAGCGTGCGTGAAGCCACCGAAACCGAAGTCTCTGCCGCGCTGGATGCCGCGGTCAGCGCCGGACCGATCTGGTTTGCGACCCCGCCAGCCGAGCGCGCGGCGATCCTTGAGCGTGCCGGTCAGGCGATGGAAGCGCAGATGCAGCAGCTGATTGGTCTGCTGGTGCGCGAAGCGGGCAAAACGTACAACAATGCCATCGCCGAAGTGCGCGAAGCGGTCGATTTCCTCTACTACTACGCCGGTATGGTACGCGATGATTTCGACAACGAAACGCATCGTCCGCTGGGTCCGGTAGTCTGTATCAGCCCGTGGAACTTCCCGCTGGCGATCTTTACCGGCCAGATTGCCGCCGCGCTTGCTGCCGGTAACAGCGTGCTGGCAAAACCGGCTGAGCAGACGCCACTTATCGCGGCGCAGGCGGTGCAGATCCTGCTGGATGCAGGCGTTCCCGCCGGCGTGCTGCAGCTGCTGCCCGGCCAGGGTGAAACCGTGGGCGCACAGCTCACCGGCGATGAGCGCGTGCGCGGCGTCATGTTCACCGGCTCAACCGCCGTGGCGACGCTGCTGCAGCGTAATCTTGCCGGCCGTCTCGATCCGCAGGGGCGTCCGACGCCGCTGATCGCAGAAACCGGCGGCATGAACGCCATGATCGTTGACTCCTCTGCCCTCACCGAACAGGTGGTGGTGGATATCGTTGCCTCAGCGTTTGACAGCGCCGGCCAGCGCTGTTCGGCACTGCGTCTGCTCTGTATTCAGGAAGATGCCGCCGATCACACCATTAAAATGCTGCGCGGCGCGATGGCGGAGTGCCGCATGGGCAATCCGGAACGCCTTTCAACTGATATCGGTCCGGTTATCGACCAGGAAGCGAAAGCGGGCATTGAGCGTCACATTCAGGCAATGCGCAACAAAGGCTTTACCGTTTATCAGGCGGTGCAGGAGAATGCGCAGGACCGTAAAGAGTGGGAGAGCGGCACCTTTATCAAACCTACGCTGATTGAGCTGGATCAGGTCAGCGATCTCGATAAAGAGATCTTCGGACCGGTGCTGCACGTGGTGCGCTTCTCACGCAGCAGCCTGCCGCAGCTGATTGAGCAGATCAACGCCACCGGCTATGGCCTGACGCTTGGCGTCCATACGCGTATTGATGAAACCATCGCTCAGGTTACTGCGAATGCGCACGTTGGCAACCTGTATGTAAACCGTAATATGGTCGGTGCCGTAGTAGGCGTGCAGCCGTTTGGCGGCGAAGGCCTCTCCGGTACCGGCCCGAAAGCGGGTGGCCCGCTCTATCTCTATCGCCTGCTGGCACATCGTCCGGATGGCGCGCTGCGCCTGACCTTCGATCGTCAGGATGCTGAGCAGCCGGTCGACAGCAGCGTGCGTACAACGCTGATGGGCGCGCACCAGGCGCTGCAGAACTGGGCGCAGGATAAGCCAGCATTGCAGGCGCTGTGTCAGCGTTACGATGAGCTGTCGCAGGCGGGCACGGTGCGTCTGCTGCCGGGCCCGACGGGCGAGCGCAACACCTTCAGCCTGCTGCCGCGCGAACGCGTGCTCTGCCTGGCCGATAATGAGCAGGATGCACTGATCCAGCTGGCCGCGGTAACCAGCGTCGGCAGTCAGGCGCTATGGCAGGATGATGAGCTGCATCGTGCCCTGCTGAAAGCGCTGCCGCCGGCAGTACAGCAGCGCATCCGGCTGGCCAAAGATGCCCTGTCCGGTGAGTTTGATGCGGTGATCTATCACGGTGATGCCGATCAGCTGCGTACGCTGTGTGCCGATATTGCTGCACGCGAGGGCGCCATTGTTTCCGTCCAGGGCTTTGCCCGCGGAGAAACCAATCTGCTGCTGGAGCGGTTGCTGATTGAACGCTCGCTGAGCGTCAACACCGCAGCAGCAGGCGGCAACGCCAGTCTGATGACCATCGGTTAAACCCCCGGTTCATCACAGTAAAGGGCCCCCTGCGGGCCCTTTTTTATTGCGGGTTTGCCAGGGACGCCAGGGAAGCATAAACGCATCAGGGACGCATAAATGCGTCCCCAGGGGTTGGCATTGTTGCCTCTGGATTTACCTACGCTGCTTTGCGACGCTTCATGCCGATCAGCGTCGGGAACAGGAACAGCGACTGGCCCAGGCCGCGGTTGGTCAGTGACCAGACGGCTACTGAACAGAGCGAACAGATCCCGACGATGGCCAGCGGATAGAAACAGGCCCACAGCACAGAGAACCACGCCTGCTCAAACAGGTGATGGCGCTGGGCAAACAGAATTGCCGACATCCCAAAAAACTCAATAAAGATGCGGTGAATAACGTAGATTTGCAGCGTATTGCGTCCTACCCAGTTGAAAAAACGCATGCTGAAATGCTGATTGAGCCAGCGGCAGGCCGCCACGCTCACCAGCACGGCGATGACACACATAAACAGGCTCTTATCGAGGCCCATAATGACATGCAGTCCCGTCAGCGCGGCCAGTGCCGCCCACGGCAGCAGGTTTTCACGGCGCAGCTCGCTCAGGCGCAGCATCATTGGGCTCCAGAATGCACCCAGCAGGAAGAACAGGAAATATTGTGCGACGCTCTGCGGCCCCCAGTAAGGAATGATTTTTTCCACCGCCAGATAATTCAGTACCACCGCCACAACCAGCAGCGCGATTTTCTGCTGATGGAAAATTTTCGCACACAGGAAGTAGATCGCCAGACCATACAAATACCAGGAGGTACTCATCGCCATAAACGTCAGCTTGAGAAACTCCAGCAGTGAACCGGCATAGGCCGCATTAAGATTTTGCGAAATGCGTTGCCCGGTGATTTCTGTGGAAATCCCGACAATTGACCACCACTGAATAAAGCCCCACAAAATATAGAGATAAAACAGATTGGTAATACGGCTGGTAAATACCTGTTTCCATGAACGATTTAAAATGCCGTTGGTCGCCAGCAGGCCGGAAACAAAAAAGAATGCCGGCATACGTAATGGCGACAGTACCGTGTTAAACTGCACCCATATTTCTGCCGGAAACCAGCCGGCACTCAAATATTTTATCGTTGTTTCAAATCCCGGTAATACGGTGTGGTAGAGAACCACCAGCAAAATACAGGCACCTTTTAGTGTATTTATCCAGCCTATATCATTTTTCCCGTTATCTTTCATCAGTTTGACTCCTAAAGCTGTGTAGGTCTGTAAGAGATAAACGCATTAATAATCAGTTCGCGAGTTATGGTTATTAAACGATTATTCAACAGCACTGCGGGGAGTGTATCTGGCGAAAGTCCTAAATTGTCTTTACTGGCCCTGATGTAACAAGACTTTACGTTAATCAAAATGCATTTACATCTGTCTGAGGCAGCGCAGAGAGTTATAAACCGTGATTCAGGAAAAATAATCAGTAAGAAAAGCTGCTGTTTAATTAAGAGCAATCTGCAAACAGAGAAGCCAGTTAATAATTTAGCAATAAGACAATTATATGACTATGCACCAAAAGGATAAGAGAAACGCGAAGGGATATGATAGCAGCGTAATAAATAAGGGCCAGCGAACCGGCCCTGAATATTACTGATTAAGAAATTTATCCAGGAATTGTCGGGTACGTGCCTGCTGCGGATTGCTGAACAGGGTTCTGGCCTCCCCCTGCTCCACAATGCGCCCCTGGTCCATGAAAATAGCGCGGTCAGCCACGTCGCGCGCAAAACTCATCTCATGCGTGACGATCACCATCGTCCGTTTCTCCTGCGCCAGGGCGCGAATGGTATTCAGCACCTCGCCGACCAGCTCCGGGTCGAGCGCGGATGTCGGCTCATCAAACAGAATCACCTCCGGGCGCATCGCCAGCGCGCGGGCAATCGCTACCCGCTGCTGCTGCCCGCCGGAAAGCCGGCGCGGAAAGCTCGCCTCTTTACCCGTCAGCCCGACCTTCTCCAGCAGCTGACGTGCCCGCGCCTGCGATTCTGCTTTCGGCTCACCTTTAACGATCACCGGCCCTTCAATAATATTTTCCAGCACTGAACGATGCGGGAACAGATTGAAGTTCTGGAACACAAACCCGACCTGCTGGCGCAGCTGACGCACCTTCTCTTTCTGTTTGTTAAGACTCAGGCTGGCGTCAATGGTGATGCCGCCTACCGTCACAGTGCCCTGATCCGGCACCTCCAGCAGATTGATACTGCGCAGCAGCGTGGTTTTTCCCGAGCCGCTGGGGCCGATAATCGCCACCACCTCTCCGGCAGCCACGTCGAGATCGATGCCGTGCAGCACCGTTTGCCCGTGAAATTTTTTCACCAGCTGGCGGACTTCAATTGCACTCATTTCTCCTCCCGATCCTGACGATTAACGTGCGCCTCAAGGCGGTTCTGCAGCGCGGAGAGCACGGTCGCCATGATCCAGTAGATCAGCGAGGCGGCCAGATACATGGTAAACACCTCAAGCGTGCGTGAGGTGATTAACTGCGCCTGACGAAACAGCTCCGGCACCTGGATAGTGGCTGCCAGTGAGGTATCCTTGACCAGGCTGATAAAGCTGTTGCCGAGCGGCGGCAGCGCAGTACGCGCCGCCTGCGGCAGGATCACCCGGCGCAGCGTCTGCCATGGAGTCATGCCGATGCTGGCTGCCGCTTCCCACTGCCCGCGCTCGATAGAGGCGATGGCGCCGCGCAGCGACTCTGACGCATAGGCTGCCGTGTTCAGCGACAGGCCAATCATCGCGGAGGGAATGGGATCGAGTTCGATGCCAAACTGTGGCAGACCGTAGTAGATCATAAACAGCTGGGCGATCAGCGGTGTGCCGCGGAAAATCGAGACATAGATGCGCGCCAGCCAGTTCACCGGCCAGAAGCGGGACAGACGCATCAGGGCAAGAATAAAGCCCAGCAGCAGGCCAAAGAACATCCCGCCGATGCTTAGCTGCAGCGTAAACAGTGCCCCTTTAAGTAAAAAAGGTGCTGAATCCAGCACCAGATGTACGCTCTCCAGCATTATTTCGTCACGTCCGTGCCAAACCATTTATCAGAGAGTTTTTTCAGCGAGCCATCTTTCTGCATCTCTGCCATCGCCTGATCGATCGCTTTCAGCAGATCGTCGTTACCCTTACGCACCGCCACGCCAGCCTCCAGGCGCGAGAACGCCGGGCCCGCTACGGCCATGGTGTCACCGGTTTTCTTCACCAGATCGAGCGCGGCCAGGCGATCGACCAGAATGGCGTTCAGGCGGCCGGAGCGCAGATCCTGATATTTTGTCGGGTCATCATCATAGGTGCGGATATCGACGCCTTTGACGTTATCACGCAGCCACTGCTCATAGTTGGAGCCGAGGCCCACGCCCACTTTTTTCCCTGCCAGGTCCTCAGGTTTGGTGATGGTGCCGGCGTTTTTCTTCAGCGTCAGCGCCTGCACGCCCGAGATGGTGTACGGCGTGGAGAAGTCATACTTCTTTTTACGCTCATCGGAGATAGTGACCTGATTTATCACCACATCAATACGTTTTGAATCCAGAGACGCCAGCATACCGTCCCATTTGGTCGGCTTCAGCGCCGCTTTTACGCCGAGATGCTGTGCCAGCTCCTGCGCAAACTCCACCTCAAAGCCGGTCAGTTTGCCGCGCTCATCCTGGAAACTAAACGGCGGATAGGTGCCTTCAAGGCCCACGCGCAGCTCGCCTTTATTTTTAATCTGTGCCAGCAAATCTTCAGCGGCAAAGGTTTTTGCGTTGATGCCTGCGAGCAGCGCCACCGCCATCATTCCCATCGCCAGCGGGCGACGAATCAGAGAGAAAGCCATGTTTACCCCGTTATTATCTGTTGTGTGTGTCAGTGCAGGTGCGTCGCGTGACGCACCCTGTAACAGATAGCGTAGTCTTATTATGAACGCCACAGAAATTGCATCTCCGTGGTGACGTTACGCCTGTCTGTGGCAGCGATTATAGAGCGTTTCGTCAGCCTGTCTCATACCGAAGGATGATAAGCAAATAACGCCGGTGCGCCGCCGGTATGTACAAACAGCAGCGGCCCTTCGCGCCGGAAGCGCTTCTGGCTGATACCGTCAATCAGACCGGCCATCGCTTTGCCGGTATAGACCGGATCCAGCATGATACCTTCCAGCCGTGCCAGCAGGCGCACTGCCTCCATGCCCTCTTCGCTGGGTTCGCCATAGCGCGGCGCGTAGTACTCATCCCAGAGCGTGATCGTCGCCTGCGGCTTCAGCTCAAGCTGCTCTGCCAGCGCGCTGCGCAGCCGCTCTACCACCGGCAGCTGCGCGGCCACGCTACGTGACACTGTCACGCCAACCAGCTCGCTTTCCGGCAGCAGCTGCTCCAGCCCTACCGCCAGACCGGCATGGGTACCGGCGCTGCCGGATGCCACCACCACCGCCGCGAAATCCACTACGCCCTCGCTCTGATGGGCGATCTCCTGGGCGCACTCTACGTATCCCAGCGCGCCCAGCGCATTCGAGCCGCCGACCGGCACGATATAGGGGCGATACCCCTGCGCTTCGAGACGCTCTGCGTAGTCGCTGAGCTGCTGCGGCGGATTATCCAGCGCCGCCACCATCTCCGTCTCCACCTCCATCAGATCAAGCAGCAGGCGGTTGCCGTTGGAGAGATAATTTTCTGCCGTGGTGCCAATCGGGTTTTCCAGCAGCGCCACGCACTTCAGGCCAAGCCGCGCCGCCACTGCGGCCGTCTGGCGTACATGATTGGACTGGATCGCACCGGCGGTCAGCAGCACATCCGCGCCCTGGCGGAGCGCGTCCGCGGCCAGAAACTCCAGCTTGCGCAGCTTGTTGCCGCCCAGCGCGACCGGCGTAACGTCATCGCGTTTAATAAAAATATCGCGGCCAAGGTAATCGGACAGACGCGGCAGATGCTCCAGCGGCGTAGGTGCGCCAAGCAGCTCAAGACGCGGAAACTGGTGCAGAAGATGTAGGGACAATGCAGGCCTCCAGGGCAGTGTGAAGATATCCCTGTAGTGTTGCAGAAGATGCGCTGAGGCGCATCCGGAATTGCGGGGTAGCAGCAGCCCGCTGCGGCACAGATCGCCGCAGCGGACATTAATCATTGATCAGCCGCGCTGCCAGCCGAGGAACTGATCGTATTTACGCAGCGCAATACGGTAGTTGTTATTACCGGCATCGGGCAGATCGTGCTGCAGACACTCATGCCAGCTGTTGCCGGATAGATTTTCTGCCGGGAAATTTCTCGCTTTCAGCATGTCATCAAGTCGACGCAGGCGCACCACATACTCTCGAATCGTACTGTGGTTCATCTCGGTCTGTTCAAACAGATACTGTTTAAACGCCATGATGTCGAAGTAGTTCGGATGGGTATTACAAAAAATATCGCTGCAGAAACGGCATAGCGCTGTCAGTTCGGGCTGCAGCTTCGTCCAGACCTGATCGTCAATCATCTGGTCCATGCGGGCTATCGCCTCTTTATTGATGATCTGGCCACGAAACACCAGCGCCATACGATCTAATACTTTGCCACAGTGTGAACAGTTGCTTTGGCTATGTTTATAGTCTTTAAGATAACGACTTAATGGCCTGACTTTAATTTTGGCTCCCATCGCTGAGTCCCCGGTTTTTTTATTTTTGTTTCCCCAGGACTGAGTCTGTCAGCGCGCTCCCGCTAACCGGGCACGCAGGCGTTTAATCGCCTGACTGTGCAGCTGACTGACGCGGGATTCTCCCACCTCCAGCACCGCGCCAATCTCTTTCAGGTTCAGTTCTTCCTGGTAGTACAGTGTGAGCACGAGCTTTTCGCGTTCGGGCAGCGCCTCGATTGCGTCAATCACGCGTTCACGCAGATTCCCTTCCATCAGCTGATGCAGCGGATTCGCCTCTTCATGGCCCTCTGTCACCAGCTCTGCGCTGTCACCGTGCTCTTCCCGATACTCGTCATAGGAGAAGAGCTGGCTATTGTTGGTATCCAGCAGGATCTGCCGGTACTCCTCCAGCGACACGTTCAGCTGCTGCGCCACCTCCTGCTCCGAGGCTGAGCGGCCGAGCGCCTGCTCCACCTGGTGCATGGCACCGGCTACCTCGCGCGCGTTGCGCCGCACGCTGCGCGGTGCCCAGTCGCGGCTGCGCAGTTCGTCCAGCATGGCGCCGCGAATACGCTGCACGGCGTAGGTGGTAAAGGCGGTGCCCTGCAGCGCGTCGTAGCGCTCCACGGCATTCAGCAGTCCGATGCCCCCAGCCTGCAGCAGATCGTCAAGCTCCACGCTGGCCGGCAGGCGCACCTGCAGACGCAGCGCTTCATGCCGCACGAGGGGAACGTAGCGCTGCCAGAGCGAATGTTTATCCATCACGCCGCCGGCGGTATAGAGATCGTTCACGTTGACTACCCTGCGTTAATTAAGTTATCGGCATGATTATCCAATTCTGTAGCGGTTTCGATTGGCAGAATAGGCGGGCAAAAGCGAGGTTATTTCAAATTAGTGATGGATGGCGGTGGCGAACACCGCCGTTACGGACGCTACCCGTTGCGCTGCTGCAGCCGCTGCCTTGTGGCAGGCGGCACCGCGGGCCACAGCGCGCAGATTTTGCCCGCCAGCAGCTGATAAGCGAAGCCGTCCGCCGCTTCACTCTCCAGCGCCGTGCTGAGCATCACCTGTCCGGTTTCACCATCAATGCTAATCAGTTTATTGCGGAACAGGCGCTGCAGATCGCTGCGTAAAAACAGGCCGTTATCGACGCTGTTATCCGCCAGCAGCCCCGCCTCGCTCTCGTCGGTGTTGATATGGCACGCCTCCACCCACGGCCAGCCGTGTGGTTCAGTGAGCGGCGAGCCGGTGATGACGCAGGCGCCGTAGCGCGCTTTTACCGCCGCCAGAAACGCCGCCTGGCTGGCGTGCTGCAGCACGCGGGTTTTCACCCGCCGCCCGACTTCGGTGCCAGGCATGACGGCGGCGGGTGCCGGCTGCTGCGGCGTGCTCAGCACCACGATAAACTGCACCGCGCGCGACAGCGGAAAACAGGGGTGCGCCTGCGCGTCAAACAGCTGCCAGTACGCTTCCTCTTCCTGCTGACGCATCAGCACCAGCCGGTAGCCCCGGCTGGTGAGCAGGTTCTGCGCCGCCGCCGAATGCGGATCGAGCATCGCATAGACCCGGCTCTCGCCCATCACTTTCCAGCGCCCCGCCTGGCTGGCATCGTCGCTGCGGCGAAAATAGAGAAACGCCTGCTGCGTTTTCAGATAGCGCTCAAAGCGGCGCAGATAATTTTTGTGCTCGTTGTCATCGCTGATAAACAGCAGCTCGTCGAGCGGACTGTTCAGCGCCTGCTGCGCAAACAGCGCGCGGATCGTCAGATGGCGATAGCTCACCGGGGGGCTCAGCAGGCCGCGTGCGGTGAGCGCCTTCTCGCCGGGATGCTGCTGCGCATAACGCAGCGCGATCTCATCAAACGTGAGCAGCTCACCCGGTAACAGATCGTAGTTGAAGCGCATCGCCCCTCCCTGAGTGGAAAACGTGACCTATAGCGGAATGGTTCTGTAACAGATTATCGGCTGCGCGGCGGCAGGCTGTAGCGGACAGCTGCGGTTTTATAGGTAAAAAAAACCCCGCCGGAGCGGGGTTTTGATACTTACGCAGTGAGCGATTAGCCCTGCAGCAGAGAGAGAACCTGCTGTGGAACCTGGTTCGCTTTCGCCAGCACGGAGTTACCCGCCTGCTGAACGATCTGCGCTTTAGACATGTTTGACACTTCAGTGGCGTAGTCCGCATCCTGGATACGGGACTGAGCAGCCGTCAGGTTAGTGGTGGTGTTGCTCAGATTCGTTACCGCTGAGTTCAGACGGTTCTGTACCGCACCCAGTGAAGAGCGGAACTTGTCGATATCAGCAATGGCAGAGTCCAGTTTAGCCAGTGGGTTAGCATTAAAATTAGCAGGTGTAGCAACAGATGCACCAGCAGTTACTGCGCCTGTAGTTGCATTAATTGTTGCTGCTTCGTACGTTGAATCTCCGTTAGCATCAGTGGTCTGGACCAGATAATTATCATTACCTGCTTCATCTTTATAAGTAACCAATGATTTATTGGCAGCATCAACAGCAGTAGTATCTAAAGTTACATCTTTGCCGATGGTGGTAACTGCAGTAGTGCCAGTTGGACTTAAGCTGGTACCACTTGAATCGAAGCTGATAGTACCGGTTTTATTATCTACGGTTGCTGCGTAAGTACCTGAACTGGTAGTTGCGAAATAATCACCGTTAGAATTTTTTGCCAAACTGGTTACAGTTTCTGGAGCAGCATTATCATCGTCAGATACGGCGCTTGTAACCGCGATCTGTACATTTCCGGTGGAGCCATTCTTAACGGTAGTTGCCATGTTGGTCACGTTGAAGTTGTCTAATTTCAGCGTGTTTGAATCAATTTTTTTCAGGTCAATTGAGATGGTCTGGCCATCGTTAGCACCCACCTGAATTTTCATGTTGCCATCTTTCGCCAGCACGTTTACGCCGTTGAACTGGGTCTGCTGCGATACGCGGTCAATTTCATCCAGACGCGATTTGATTTCGTCCTGGATAGAGGATTTATCAGAATCGGAGTTGGTGCCGTTCTGCGCCTGCACGGTCAGCTCACGGATACGCTGCAGGTTGTTGTTGATTTCAGACAGCGCGCCTTCAGTAGTCTGCGCGGCTGAGATACCGTCGTTGGCGTTACGGGCTGCCTGCGTCAGACCTTTGATGTTGGACTGAAAACGGTTAGCGATAGCCTGGCCTGCTGCGTCATCTTTCGCGCTGTTGATACGCAGACCCGATGACAGACGCTCCATAGAAGAAGAGAGAGCAGACTGGTTTTTGTTGATGTTGTTCTGAGTGATCAGCGAGAGGCTGTTAGTGTTAATGACCTGGGCCATGATAAAGTTTCCTGTTTAATCAAGTCTTTCGGTTAAGGTGTGGGCTTCAACCCGTCGGCTTCATCGCCGTCAAAGTTGTTATCGTCTGCCCCTGAACAACCTTTAGATTTTTTTTAGGACCGGGTGAATTTTTTTCGCTTCACCTGCCATGCTTCTGGTTATCGCCACCCGCCTGCACTTCTTTAGCCCCGCTTAACCTTTTTTTTAGCGCCGGAATTACCTCGGTTACGCCCCTCTATTCCGTTTATCACTCAGCGGTGATTAATTCTAAACTTTGCCGCGTTGACGCCGATAATTGCGCTATTCACTCTTTGCAGCGACAGGAAAAGGACACTATATGGCCAGCATCTCTTCCCTCGGCGTCGGCTCAGGCCTGAAGCTTAGCGATATTCTCGATAGCTTAACCACCGCCGAAAAAGCGAGCTTAAAGCCGATTAGCACCCAGCAGAGCGCCTATACCGCAAAGCTCAGCGCCTACGGCACGCTCTCCAGCGCGCTGACCGCGTTTCAGACCGCTAACAGCGCGCTCAACAGCGCCGACGTCTTCAGCGCCACCACCGCAACCAGCAGCAGTACGGCGTTCAGCGCCACCACCTCCGGCAGCGTAGTGGCAGGTAAATACACGATTAACGTGACGCAGCTGGCGCAGGCGCAGACGCTGACTTCTGCGTCGCAGAGCAGTAACAGCAGCGTGCTCGGCGACAGCGCCGCCAGCCGCACCCTGACCCTTAAGCTTGCCGACGGCAGCAGCAAAGATATTGCACTCACCAGCGACCAGACCTCGCTCACCGGCATGCGCGATGCGATCAATAAAGCGAACGCCGGCGTCTCTGCCAGCATTATTAAGAGCAACGAGGGCGAATACCGCCTGTCGCTGACCGCGACCAAAACCGGTGAGGCAAATGCCGTCTCGGCGGTCAGCGTCAGCGGCGACGACACGCTGCAGGCAGTGGTCGGCTTTGATGAGAACGATATCGCAGCGAACAACAAGCTCAGCGTCAGCGTCGCGGCGCAGAACGCAGAGCTCACCGTAAACAATATTCCGATCACTAATAGCAGCAACAGCATCAGCGACGCGCTGGAGGGGATCTCACTGAATCTGACCGCGACCACCAGCGGCAGCCAGACGCTGACCGTGGCGCAGGACACGTCAAAAGCCACCACTGCGGTGACCAACTTTGTTAACGCCTACAACACGCTGCTCGATCAGTTCAGCACGCTGACCAAATATACCGCGGTGGAAAAAGGCGCCGACGCGCAGGATAGCAGCAACGGCGCGCTGGTCGGCGACAGCACCCTGCGCAGCATTCAGACGCAGATCAAGGGGCTGCTGACCAACTCCGCCAGCGCTTCCGCCTATAAAACGCTGGCGCAGATTGGTATTACCTCCGATCCCACCTCCGGCAAGCTCACGCTGGATGACAGCAAGCTGAAAACCGAGCTGGCGAAAGATCCGGACGGTATCAAAGAGATGATCGTTGGCGACGGGAAAAAAACCGGCATCACCACGCGCCTGGCCGGTAATCTTACGACCTGGCTCTCAAGTAAAGGGCCAATCCAGAGCGCCAAAGATGGCGTCAGCAAAACGCTGAATGAGCTGACGCAGAAATATAACGACATGAACACACGTATTGACGATTTAGTAGCACGCTACAAAACCCAGTTTACCCAGCTGGATCTCGCCGTCAGCAAGCTCAACAGCACCAGCGACTACCTGACGCAGCAGTTTGACAACATGACCAGCAGCTCGAACAAATAAGGAGTGACCATGTACGGGGCAAATGGCACGCAGGCCTATGCAAAAATTGGCGTTGAGAGCGCCGTAATGAGCGCCACTCAGCCGCAGCTGCTGACGCTGCTGTTTGATGGCGCCGTCAGCGCCGTGGTGCGCGCGCGTCTGTTTATGCAGGATGGCAACATCGCGGGCAAAGGCAGCGCCATTTCGAAAGCGATCAATATTATCGAGGCCGGCCTAAAACAGGGCCTGGATGAAGCGTCGGGCGATGCGCTGACGCTGAACCTTATCGGCCTCTACTCCTATATGGTGCGCCGTCTGGTGGAGGCAAACATCCGCAACGACGTGGCAGCGCTGGAAGAGGTGGAAACCCTGCTGCGCAATATCGCTGATGCCTGGAAAGAAGTCGCTTAATCTTAATTCTTAGGACGCTATGTTATGAATACTGCCCCGCACCTGATGCTGGCTTATCAGCAGATCCTCACCCTCAGCCACGGCATGCTGCGCCACGCCAGCCGCGGCGAGTGGGACGATTTAATTACTCACGAAATGGATTACGTCAGTGCGGTGGAGCGTCTGGCGCAGAGTACGGAAACCGCGCCGCCGTCAGGCCAGCTACAGGAGCAGCTGCGTCCGGTGTTGCGTCATATTCTGGATAATGAGAGCGAAGTCAAACGCCTGCTGCAGGCGCGGATGGATGAGCTGACGCGGCTGGTCAGCCAGTCCTCCGTACAGAAGTCGGTGATGCGCGCTTACGGTCAGCAGGGTGACGTCTGGCTGCCGCAGGGCTGAATGCCAGCCCTCTCCCGCCGGGAGAGGGTCTCTTACTGCATTACTGCGCGGTATGCGCCGCAACCGGTTTCATCAGCTCTGGCTCAATATCCTGAATCACCGCCTCATCGGGCCGCTGCGCCACTTCCGCCAGCGCCTGCTGACACTCTACGGTCGGCTGTTCCACTTTGCGCAGGCGCAGACCATCATACTGCAGCCCACCGTTTTCCAGCACCAGCGGCATCACGCGCGACTGACGGTTGACGTTAACCCAGCGGTCGCTCAGGCGGGTCAGCTTGCCCGGTTTGGCAATGACGCGCTGCCACTGGCGGCAATCCAGCGTGTCGCCGTCGGCAGTGATAATCAGACTGCCCAGCGCCTGGCCGCTGATCAGCTTGCTCTGCGGCCCCACGGTCTGCCAGTTACCCTGCAGCGCGGCCGGCGCCGGGGTTTTTACCGCATCACTGTAGCTGTTAATCTGCGCGCACCCGCTGAGTGCGACGGCGGCCAGCACGATCCACTTTTTCATTTTGATTCCCTGTCCTCGCGTTAATGGCGGCTACGGTATAATTTTTCTCAGGCGTAAGGCAAGCGATCTGCAGCAAAACCCGGCGCGCCTGACAACGCGGCAGGTTGCAGTTACACTATGCGCCGAGTTAATGACCCGGAACCGAGCATGAAAACCCCTGAAGAGTACTATAGCCTGGCGCGCAGCCTGTTTTTCACCGCCCACCCCACCTTTCAGGCCGCGCTGGATGAGCTGAGCGAAAGCGATGCCCGCGCGGCGAATATGTCACTGCGTGAACTGCGCGACTGGCATGCCGAACGGATCTACGCGGCCTTTATCCGGCAGAAAAAGCTGGATGGCATCCTGTTCTCTATTCAGCTCGCCGAGCCGGATAAGGCAGTGGCCGCAGAAGCGATTGAAGCCTATCTGAAGACGCACGCTGAGGCGCTGGGTATGACGTGGGAAGAGTTTTGTATAAAGAATGAGCTGTAACGCTGAGTTATAGCCGGTAAAGTTGTACAAGACGAAAAATATAGTTGTACAAAGACATGTTTTTGTATAAGTTACGCAGCATGACAACCGTCAGGGATTGTCCCTTAACGAATGGTGCGTTTGCGCCACCTCTGGAAGTGGTGCTGGTTTTCCACTTCCAGAGGTTCATTTTTTCCCCGGCTTTTTCCGGCGCTTTTCCTCACTCCGTTGATGCGTACACTTTTTTCCGCCTGTGCCGTCCGCACCCCTTGCTACTGTTTTTATTTACAGTAATATGATGCCCTGACCTTATTTGATGGATGGTTCTGATGTTTGTAGAGCTGATTTATGACAAGCGTAACGTCGCTGGCCTGCCCGGCGCGCGCGAGATGATTCAGGCTGAGCTCGAAAAGCGGGTACAGCGCGTGTTTCCGGAGGCTGAAGTGCGGGTAAAACCGATGGAGCGCAACGGAATCGATACCGATTTAAGCAAAAACGATAAAGCGACCGTTGCGCGCATTGTCGAAGAGATGTTTGATGAGGCGGATATGTGGCTGGTGGCCGACTAGGCCACCCTGCCGTGTGCGGTTAGCTCTCCTGCTCAATATGGTTAACCGCAATCTCTAAATCCTGAATAGTCTGGTCAATATTCTCCAGCAGTTTACTCTGCTCATTGATCAGCTGCTCAAATCGCCCCGCATACTCTTTATCTTTGTACTCGCCGGCATCAAAGGCCAGCCAGTGTGCAGAGAGCGTTTCAGTGTTGGTCTGCGCGTAGTGACGCATCTCTTTAAGCTGTGAGGTAACATCACGCAGGTACTCAGGTTTGGTTTTAATCGCTTCTGAATCGCTCATGCTATTTTCCTTTTTGCTTGTTTTGCCCGTTAAAATAACGTCTGAGTGATTAAAGATAGTCGATAATAGCGAAGCCGCATTAAGAATAGTCGGAAGTGGGTTTCAGGCCGGGGCTGACATCCCTGTCAGTACAGATAGCTACGCATCAGAGATATTTGCGCGCCAGCGTCATCAGTTCCGCTTTGGCAGCCTCTCCCAGCTGGCTCACGCCATGTTCAACAAACGTAAACGCCTGGACAAAATCTTTCACCCCGGCATCCAGCGCCGCTGCGGCGGGTGACGCTCCCTCTGTCTGAGAAGGTGCTGCCACCTCTGCCGGCGCAGCATCCGCGCGGGCAGAGGCCGTCGTCAGGGGATCGCCTGCCACAGGTTGTGGTGTTGCATCAGCCGGTACGCTCTCCTCTGGTGTCGCGGCCGCCTCTGCGCTCGTCGCCACCTCTTCCGTTACCGCCGGGCTGGCCGGTGCCGTCTCGTTAGCAAAGTTCTCCAGCGGAGAAACATCGTGTGGATCCGCTGCTGCTGCCGGGTTAACGCTCTGTTGTTCGCTCATGGTACTCTCCTTCTTTCGGGTTAACGACCGCCGCTGCCGTAGCCATACCGCGATCTGACGGGTAATATTCATCACTGCTTCCCTGCCGCTAGCTGCTGCGTTTAGCCGGTCTGGCCTTTTCACGCACCACTATTCCGTCAATTTTTAGCTGCAGGTCTGCCAGCTGTTCTGTCAGTTCGGCCACCCGCGCTTCGCGGCGGTCAGAGATTTGCCGGTACTCTTCCCGGATATTTTCGACGCGCTGGTTGGCTTCATTGCTGACGTAGATAAACATCGCGGTCATGGCAATGCATATCAGCGATAACAGCAGCATCATTCCCCCCAGCAGCAGCTGACGCCGGTGATTTCTGATCGTGAATTCACTGTTTATCTGCACCATCACGGTTCTCCTCAAGCGTGGTAATCAGTTGATTGATCTGACTGCGAAATTTATCGCTGTGATCGGTCTCAGTCGTTGCCAGCAAAATGCCCAGCGCATTTTTTATCAGGCGCAGATCGGTCTCCAGCGAAGAGATGCGACGCAAATTGCGATCGTGGCGAATGCGCAACTCATCATTCTCCTGCCGCATCAGCGCATGACTCTCTTTCAGTAACATCACCTGCTCTTTGTAACTGGTGATAATCTCCCCGCCTGCACGATTGCTGGTTACGATGGTTGCAATCCCGGCCAGTAATGGTTTCCAGAACACCGCTGCTGCACCACCGCCGAGAAGCAGTGCGCCAACGCTGGTGATGAGACTACTCTCCATGCCTTACCTCTCAGTACTGGCAAGGGCTCCGCCCGGAATACACTGGCCTCCCCTTGCCAGTCATACGATCAGTGTATTTTAAGTTTACTTTAATCATTTAATTTAAGTATACTTAAGTAAACCTTTCAGGAGTTGTCAAGATGAAAAATCAGGAAACGCCAGGCCAGCGCATTCGCGAACGCCGTAAAATGCTGAAACTGACCCAGCAGCAGCTGGCGGCAGACGTCGGCGTCTCGCACGTGGCTATTTCACAATGGGAAAAAAATGAGACGCTGCCGCGTGGCGAGCATCTGCTCCGGCTGGCAGAGCTGCTGCAGTGCCCGGCGGCATGGCTGTTTGATGGTGAGGGGGAACCCTTTGCGGTTGTCAGCAGCCACAGCAGCGTGCGGGCTGTGCCGCTGCTGACACTGCAGCAGGTTACCGGCTGGCTGGATGAAACCCGCCTGCAGCTGCAGCGGGAAGCCGATCGCTTTCTCTACTGTGACAGTGCGGTAAGCGACAGCGCCGTCGCCGTCGCCGTTCAGCTGGACGATCGTTCCATGCAGCCAGCTTTTCTGCCCGGCGATCTGCTGATATTCGAACCACAACGCTCTGCAGCGCCCGGTGAGGTGGTGCTGGCGCTGTATGCCGGGCAGGCGCTGGTCAGAACGCTGCGCGTGCGTTCCCCTTCACAAAATGAAGAGCATTTTTTATTGCGCCCGGTGAATGAAGATTATCCCGTACTCAGTACGGACAAACATGAGGTGCAGATTATCGGTGTACTGGCTGAAATGCGCCGGCACTATCACGCTGGCGGCCAGTAAAACCCCACACCGGCCCGCTACAGCGTATCGGTCAGGCGATCGATAACGATGCGGCCGGATGCATCCATCTGGGTAATACGGTAGTTCACGTTCCATGAGCGGCGGGTGTTGAATTTGTCGCTCAGCACGACGCTCCCTTTTGCCCTGCCCTGGCTGTCTGTGATCTGCCAGCGGGTAATGGCTTCCCGATCGTTCCGGGCTGTCTGTTTATCCTGCTCAACAAGACGATCTTCTGATTCCAGTTTCAGGTAATCACGTAACATTTTATTCCTCCGGCTAAAGTGGCTTAAGATACGCTTTTTATTAATCCATTCAATCGAAAATATTTATCGTTGATGCAGATTCATTTCGACCGATTGATAAATTGAATTGACCCCTGTTTTGCCGCTACGTTTATCAGATAAATCGGTAAATATTATGCTGATTTAGCCTCTGTGCGCTGGACATCCCGGCCCGTTCGACGGTTAATGTAAGAGCTTAAATAACGTTCCGGCAGGACAATTGCATGCTGACCACTATTCTTTACCGCAGCCATCTCGATGAACACGTTCCCGTCAGAGTTCTTGAAGATATCGTGGCCCGCGCAAACACCAAAAATGCGCTGTCGGACATTACCGGCATTCTGTTATTCGACGGCCGGCATTTCTTTCAGCTTCTGGAAGGACCCGATCGCACTGTCAGGCATATCTATGATCGTATTCGCCAGGATGCCCGTCATCATAATCTGGTCGAGCTGATGCATGATTTCGCGCCGGCGCGCCGCTTTGGTAATACCGGTATGGAGCTGTTTGATCTGCGTCAGCATGAGAGAAGCCGCGTGCTGCAGGCCGTACTCGATAAAGGCACCTCGCGTCACCAGCTGACTTACGACGATCGTGCGCTGCGGTTTTTACGCACCTTTGTAGAGGCGCGTGAAAAAGAGAACTATTTTGAAATCCCGCCGGCGAACACGTGGGAGTTTGTCGCGGATGAGTCGACGCTGTGTGAGCTGAACGATTTTCAGCACTCGATTCAGGATTGCCGCTTTGCTTTCCAGCCTATTGTTGATCCCTTTTCACGCCGTATTGCTGCCTATGAAGCGCTGATCCGCACGCCTACCGGCGGTGCGCCAGAAGAGTATTTTGCTGCTTTCGGCGGTGATGCTATTTACCGGGCAGATATTCAGTCAAAAAGCCTGGCCTTCAATCTCGCCAGCAAGCTCGGCCTGGGGCAGCATACGCTCACCATCAATCTGCTGCCGATGTCGCTGGTCACCGTGCCTGATGCCGTGGATTTTCTGCTCGCAGAGATCCACGCCAGCGGCCTTATTCCTGAACAGATCGTGGTTGAAGTCACGGAGAATGAAATTATTTCGCGCGCTGATGCGTTCACGGCAGAAGTGCGGAAGTTAAAAGCTGCCGGTATCAGTCTGGCGCTGGATGATTTCGGTGCCGGCTTTGCCGGCCTCTCCCTGCTGGCAAAGTTTCAGCCTGATAAAATAAAAATCGATCGTGAAATTATCTGCGACGTCCATAAAAGCGGACCAAAACAGGCAATCGTCCACGCGATTATTAAATGCTGCGCCTCACTGGAAATTGCCGTGGTTGCCGAGGGCGTGGAAAAAGCGGAAGAGTGGATGTGGCTTGAGGCAGCCGGTATTAATCAGTTCCAGGGCTACCTGTTTGCGCGACCGGCGCTGAATGGATTCCCGTCAATTGCGTGGCCTGAAATCAGATAGCCTCAGTCTGAAGTGCATCTCTGGCAACAATTCACTGCGCCTGCAGCTGCTTTGCAGGCGCATCAAGCGGCTCGCTCAGAATGACATATTTCATCATTTCAAAGGTGCGCTGCGTCATCGGCACCGCGCTGCAGGGACGAAACCAGCCAAACTGCCGCTGATAGAACCATACCTCCGGATAGCGCTCGCCATCTTTCACCCAGTAATATCCATCTTTCATAAGCCTGATCGCCTCTGTTGCAGAACTGACATTCACTGCCGCCGTTCGCGACATCGTTAAGTGTAGCAGCTGTCACTCCGGACGGGATATATTGATACTCTGCTCGTCGTCCTGCCAGCTATCTGCAAAATAGATTTAATTTTAAAGCGCAGAGGATAATCTACTGCGGTAATAGGCTGTTATAAATTACCTTCAACCCTGCAACGTTTTATTCCTGCAGTTCTTCGTAAATTATTACGCTGTTAATTATTTATCTTCATCGCTTATTTACTGGTTCAGCGCCCTGCTCAGGCTGAGCCCGCACGATAACAAGGCGTCTGAGATAGCGTCACGCCTGACCCTCTAACTTATACAGTCATCTTCTATCTGTATAAGTTATATTTTGACATTTCATGTGGTCGGATGAGACCCTGTATTTTTATTTTAAACTCATCTGTTTTCAAAAAGCCCGAATTTGTTCTGCCCGTCATGAGCTTACTCTGCGCAGAGCATTCTCTTTTGTATAAAAATAAGACGAAAGGCAATACATTTTTGCTGAGAGAAGCAGGATGCCAGACGCTTCTATACAGCCAGTGCAAACTTGTACAACTTTGAAAAACTGTACAACTTAGCCTGACTTTGTGTAAAGTGTGAAATCGATTTCGGCCGCTAAATTCAGGTCTGCCAGATAACGTTCGCGCTGTTCTGGTGCTGCGTTGCCGTTAATCGGGCAGCCTATGCAAGTGGCCATAAAAGCCGGATGACAGGTTTCTGCTGTGCCGTGCCTGATAAATGAAATTCAGATTCATAATGAACAGGAGCCCGGTTTCGATTAATGCAGATACGTATGTTGCGCAGAGGCAGAGGATATTCGGCGCCTCAAAAGGTAAGTTGTAAAATAAGCGAAGCGGTAAACAAGATTGATTATCGACTTTACCTGATACATCATTTTGCGGAAATTTAAGAAGGCGTGCCTTCATTCATTTCTGGAGAGCACTAATGGAAACGGGTTTTTACTGGGTGGGTAGCAGAACAACTGAGCCAGAAGTATGGTTCTGGGATGCGGGGCGCGGCTTTTACCGGCCGATGGAGCCGATACCTCTCTCTCTGGCGCGCTTTAAATCCGCGGGCTTTGTTCTTCTCAGCGAGAAACTGACGCCTCCTGAAGAGCGCTGACGGCACATTTTTCTGTGCAGAACGGCGCGCAATGCTGTTAAGCGCAGCGCAGCTGGACTATATTCCTCGCAGGAGGATAAGACGATGCAGGAAGGCTATTACTGGGTGGAGTCAGCCACAACGGAACCGGAAGTGTGGTATTACGCGGGAGAGCATAAACGGCAATGGTTTGGGCCAGGCAAAAATGAGCCGCTCGATGCTGATGCATTTACCAGTTCAGGTTATCGGGTTATCAGTAACCGGCTCTCGCTGACCTGAACGCTCTGAGCATAACCAGACGGCTGCTCAGCGCCATAAAAAAGCCAGCACCCGGTCTGGCTTTTTTATGGCCGCGCAAAAGCAGCCCTATAACGCTTCCCCCTCTGCTGTATACCTTTTGTTCTGCTGCTCTATTAATTTCACTGCGCCCCTGCTCCCTGGCGAAACCTGTGCCAGGCTTAACGGGTCGATTGACTTCAAGGAGAGTGACATGAACAAAACTACATGGGCTGCTGTAATGCTGTGTCTGAGCTTTGGCGCTTACGCTGAAAAAGGGGGATTTGAAGCGGGTGAAACGCCACCGCCGCAGCATAAAGAAGATGCAGGCTATAAAGGATCGGAAGATACCGGTCAGACGCGCGTGTCGCTGATCCGCGATTTCCGTCAGGGCGGGTATGTAACGCTTGAAGGTTACATTATCAAAAAAGTGGGCGATCACAGCTATCAGTTCCGCGACAGCTCAGGCACCGTACGTATCGATGCTCCTGCTGAAACCTTCAAAGGTAAAACCTATGACGCCACGGACAAAATCCGCGTCAGCGGTAAAGTTTATGGCAAAGGCGAGAGCGCGCACCTGAAAGTCGCCCGCATTGATGAACCCTGATACCAGGCTGAAAAATAACTGCCGATCGTCGCGATCGGCAGTGTTTTATCAGGCGCTGATTTGCCGGTAATACTGTACTGCGGTGTTTTTTCTGCTCTTGACCCGGTAACGCGCGTGGTTGATAACCGTGATCCACGAAGGATGAGCCGTATTGCGGCTGCAGCTATCGAGGATCGTCAGCAGCTCACCCCACATTTCGATTTGCACCATTTTATCAACGGCCATCTCCTCTTTCATCGCCTGAATAACTGCATCGACCTGATGTTTTACGTCGCTAAGATCTTCCCCTGTCTGGTGAGCGGCAGCAAGTTTACGGATTGCCAAAGCGTACACGTTGATACTGACCTGTTGTGAGTGCATGCGCACCTCTGTTGATTATTGGTCTGAGCATTAAAAGTAGCCTGACTTGCAGATTTCGCGCTGCGTTTAGCAAAATAAAATGGGCGCATAATCGTTGCCTGCTCCTGCCTGGTGACCAGCTCGTAAAATTTTTCTTTCAGCCCGGCTCGCGTGAAGGCTGCGCGTTTTGCTTCGCCCCCGGCTAACCTGCTGCTTATAAAGGAAATGATCGTTCTAAAAAATAGCGCAACTGTTTTGATGCATATCATCTACACGTACGACCACACAAAAGAGCGGCGAGATAGTTGTACAACTACAGAAATCTTGTATAACTTTATTGCAACGCGGCGGTCATGCATGGCTGCCACTGTCAGACAATAACACAGGCGATTTCCCCTTTTTTGTGAGGCTTAATATGAAACAGCTTGCTACCCCGGAGTCTCAGCTCAGCGACTATTTTAAAACTACCGGTGAACAGTATCTGAGTGAACGCGTCATCATCTCTGAAATCCGACTTGAGCTGACCACGCGCAAAATCCGCGTGACTAACAAAGATATCATTCTGGCACTGATCATGCGGCTTGAGGCGGAACAGGATGTTGTGAAGCAGGATATCTACCGCAACGCGCTGGAGATTGTGATCCAGCGTACGCCCGAAGATATGGGCAACTGAAAGCCAGCGCAGGATAGATGAACAGGGACGTTATTTCGCGACCGGCAGATCGCCATAGCGCGTCGTGTAAAACGGAGACAGCATTTCCCGCTTCATCGCCCAGGGTTTCGCGATCCCCTGCCCTGCAAACCACAGTTGCCCCCTGCCTTCCTGGTTTACCTTATCCATCACCTGCATCAGGGCTGCGCTATTTGCACGCGGCTGAAACTCATCAAACAGGTTGAGCTGCGCCACGCCCTGACTGAAAAAATCGCCCAGCATCACGCCCGCTTTCATATATCTCCGGCCATCCAGCCAGATACGATCCAGGGCGTCTGTCGCGACACGGATAATATCCCGGCTGTCGCTGGTCGGGATCGCCAGCCTGCCGAGCGCCTGATTGCCGTAAAATATCTCATCGCTGGCGTGCGGACTGGTACGGATAAACACCGCTATCTGCCGGCAGTACTGGCGCTCTGTTCTCAGCTTCTCTGCGGCCCGCACCGCAAAGTTGCAGACAGCCTCGCGCATATCGCGATAATCAGTGATGCGTGAGCCGAAAGAGCGCGAGCACACTATTTGCTGTTTGCCAGGCGCTAACGCTTCCAGCTCCAGACAAGATTCACCGCGCAGCTCCCTGACCGTTCGCTCCAGCACCACGCTGAAGTGCCTGCGGATAACCCAGGGACTCTGGTCAGCCAGATCTTTAGCCGTCATCACGCCCATGGCGTTCAGCTTTTTACTGAGCCGGCCGCCTACGCCCCACACCTCCTCTACCGGCACCAGCGCCATAAGCTTGCGCTGTCGCTCTGCATCTGAAAGATCCACCACCCCGCCGGTTTTGGTCCACTTTTTGGCCGCATAGTTAGCCAGTTTTGCCAGCGTTTTAGTCTGGGCAATACCCACCCCGGTCAGCAGATGCATTTCCCGGTATATCCGCTGCTGGATCTCTCTGCCATACGCTTCCAGCGGCTTATAACGTCCAAAACCGGTCAGGTCCATGAACGCTTCATCAATTGAGTAGATTTCAACAGCGGTTGCCATCTCCTCAAGCGTGGTCATGACCCGGTCACTCATATCGGCATTTATGTGGAATACAATTTCAACAGCTTAATTAGTAACCGACTCAAAGCACGCGCGCTTTAGGTATGTCAGACCAGCGCGTGGTCCAAGCAGGGCTTAGCATTTCACGTTTCATTTTCCATTCGGTATTAATGCCCTGGCCCGCAAACCATACATTTCCCATTCCGGACTGGTTGATATCATCCAGTACCTTCATCAGCTGTGCGCTATTGGCCCGCGGCTGGTTATCTTCAAACAGATTGAGCTGGCTTACACCGTTTGGAGTGAAGTTATCAAGCATGATACCTGCTTTCATGTACCTTCGACCCTCAAGCCAGATACGGTCAAGTGATCGCATCGCAGATTCAATAATGTCACGCGTGTCCTGTGTTGGCAGCGTCAGTTTCTCACCAGCGCTGTTCCCGTAAAAAACCTCACCGTTTGCGTGTGGCGACGTCCGGATAAACACACCGATGTTGCGACAGTACTGACGTTCCCCGCGCAGTTTTTCCGCTGCGCGCGCAGCGTACTGACACAGCGCCTGCTGCATAGCGACTTTTGAGGTAATTCGCTCGCCGAAGCTGCGGCTACAGACAATCTGCTGTTTTGCCGGTGGCAGCTCTTCGAGCGGAATACATGATTCACCGTTCAGCTCGCGTACGGTGCGCTCCAGCACCACGGAAAAGTTATCGCGAATGAACTTCGGACGCGCGCGTGATAGCTGCAGAGCAGTTTCGATGCCCATAAGGTTGAGTCGTTTACCGATACGCCGTCCCACGCCCCATATTTCCTCAACGGGCTGGTTAGCCAGCAGGGTTTCAGTACGTTTCGGATTACCTGGCGTAAGCGCCAGTACGCCGCGAAACTGCTTCCACTCCTTGCCCGCCCACTGGGCCGATTTTGCCAGTGTTTTGGTCGGCCCCATGCCGATACCGACGGTGAGACCCGTTGTGGTAAAGACATGCGCACGCAGGCGACGGCCAAAAGTTTCGAAGTTCTCACAGCCGTCAATACCGGTGAGATCCAGAAACATCTCATCAATGCTGTACTGCTCGACGCGTGGCGTTATCTCTTCAAGCGCGGTCATTACTCTCTGGCTGAGGCTGTGATTTATGTGGAATGGAAAATCTACAGGATTAGTTTGCATTGGAATGGCTGCTATGAGCGAAAAGCGGAAATTCGGTACTTACCTGGAACGAGATGGCCTGCATACCAGTGAGTCTGGCAACAGGCTATTTTTTCGTTTTGTTCTAAGCTTTTTTTTATTATTCCACTTTCAGGATGCACTTATATGAAAAAGCCTGAAATAGAACGAACCGGCCTGACTGGCTGTGCGATTGGCACGGCGGTCGTTGAGCTGCTGACTAAAAATGTTCCGTTGAACCGGGATAACATTCTCTATGAACTGGAACGTATGAAAGAAACATCTGATGAACTCGCCGTCAAAGCGATTACGCAGGACGCAGCAAAACTGCTTCGAAAAGCAGGCCATACCAGGCATAAATGAAATAAATATTTGCCTTAAGCGCGGCATCACGTACCCGTTTCCTTTGTTGACTGGCGGCAATACTCATGGCCAGTGCCCGTATTGTTCAGTATTGCCTGAGAGGCAGCCTGTACATTACAAGAGTGAGTGCTGTTTCAAGGATACATGACCTGGCAGCCCGGGATCAGCGTGTATTTTGCCAGTGATATATCCAGTGACAGGAAGCCGGTTAGTTGTCCCGTGCGCGCTTTTTAGCTTTTTTGCCACGCCAGTACTCTTCCAGGTAAGGCAGCAGTTCAAGCACAAAGATGCCTGTCAGCACAGCCACGATATAGTTACCGGGTAACGGGTCTGCGCGTAGTTTGAGCTCAAAACGGGCAGATTCCTCTCCGAAACCAAACAGTGCCAGAAATTGCGGCCAGTGACGTGAAATTACCAGCAGAAGTGCCATTAAGGGGACCATTTCCAGAAAGCTGTGTACGTGCTGCTCAACTGGCGATACCCGCCTTGCGGTCACCGCATAACTTACATCCCATAAAGCTGTAGCCTCATGACAGAAAAACAGCACAATCATAAACGCAATAACTAACGCGTTTACCTCTAAAAAGAGGGCGGCGAGTAAGGGCAGCCCCATCTCCAGAAACATCAGAATATGAATATAGGTTTCTTTCAGGCCTGTGGTTGTTTCTATATCACTGGCTCTGTGGCAAAGCCAGTCAGCGAAGCCAGCAATAAGCCAGACAGGCAAAACGAAGTAGAGCAAAAGCAACATTTGCGGATCGGAGGTCGTCGTCATCTTACTGTCCCTTCAGGGTTAAATGAAAAGCATAGATGCATAGCAATGAAGGGTAAAAAAGCAGGAGGCGTTCATAGCGGGCAACCCGTGTTTTACAAACTGATACAGCATAAAAGCGAAGTTTCCCGCCAGAGTGAACGTTAGCATCAGCGGCGATGCCAGCGCGGCCATCGGTCTCAATGCGGGCTGTCAGGTATGGTATTCAGTCTGCGGCAGCCTGTTTCCGCACGTGGCGAAAAAGATTACTGACGCTTCAGCCCGCGGCGAGCGCGAACGCGTGATGCAGCTGGGCGAGCGCCTGAGCCCGTTCTGGACGCTGTTTCGCCGATACGGCGGCAGCATCCGCGTGATGGTGGCTGCAGGCGTGCCTGGGCTGGCAGAGGCAGACTGTCTCCCCCGCCCTCTCCGCCCTCTGTCAGCCCCTGACATTGCAGAAGTTGCCGGCAGCTTGACCTGAAATAACCCATGGCAGATTCTGCTCATGGCCTAAGCGGCCTGACCTGTGCACAAGGGCCGCTTAGAGCGAACATGAATATCCGGCCATCAAAATAATCTGTTGCAGAACTTGCCATTAAAGCTGGTACTCCCGGATAGATCCTTTTCCCGCCGTATCCTTAAGCTCATCCTTTTTCCCCCTGCGGCTTACAACCGGGTAAAAATCCGCAGAAACGGGCTTAATCAATCAGGTTTTTCCTCAGGCGATCATCTTTCTGCATTGTTCGGCGCAGTCATGACAAGCTCTGGATCAATCCTGGCAATGGTCATGCTCATGCTTTCCACACTCATCGCCACACTTCTGACAAACATCAGCGCAAAGTTGGCAGAGCTCCCGGGCGGACTCGCTGTTAAGCGTCATGAATTAAGCTGCAAGCCGGCACATATTTGCACACTGCATATCCAGTTTTATGCACGCGCGCATCACATCCAGGTTCTCTTCTTCAAAGCACGAAGCGGCACAGTTATCGCATGCAGCTGCGCACAGATAACAGGCTTCAATACATTTTTTGTATTCGTCTGACATGGTCTCTCCTCAGCTGTGGTTATGTATTAAGCATGGAAGAGGTAGCAGATTATGCAACTCTGGTATTAACTGATAACCGCTTCAAAATTTCTCATGACTGACTTGCGGTGCGCCTTTGTAGTTACCCGGTACGCCTGTATCCGCATCTGCCACATGGCGGATATTAATTATGAAAGCTTATGGCCTCTTCCGGCTTCCCGGCATGGCCGGGTTGTCAGGCCCTGGGGTGCCCGGTAAGCTCCGCCGAATCCCTCCGGGTTTTAGGCCTGTTGCCTGGCGGTTGATGACAACGGCCAGATTAGCCTTAACAGCTTGCCTGATGTCTTATGTGAGCGATATGCGGACCGTCATTCAGGAAAGACCGCAAACGGCGCAATTCCATAGCCTGGATTTTAAGGGTGCCTGAGGGCAGCAGTCATATGCAGGCCTCATAACCCGTTTTCACCATGCTCAATGACAGGCGCACAAAGGAATCAGCAGGTGCCCGGGACGATATCGACGGGCTTTACGCTAATCAGGTTAATGATCAACGGGTGCAAATTGCATTTGAGAATAATTTGCAATTCGCTACCGCCGGTGGCGTGCGCAGGGCCATGACTACCGACCCCTAAGCAGGTGCCTGAGTAAAGGTTCCCGATAAAAGATCCGTAATTCGCAGAACCCCGTCCCGGTTAAATGCCTGCAGCAGTACGTTTTCAACAATGCAAAAAAATCAGGCTACATTTAAAGTTTCGTCTGTTTCCAGTGAGGTGAAATGTGGAAAGTGCCCAACAGGATTTGCTTAAACAAACACTGATTGTGATCCTGTCCCTTAACAGAGATGCAGGGCTGAACCTGAATGGTCTGGTTAGCGATGTACGTCGTGAAACGGGCGAAGGTGGCAAATACCGACATATATGTCCGGAAAATGCTGAAGAATTATGCGAGCTTGTTGAAAATACCGTAAAAAGCATTGGTTAAGATAATGAAATTTAAAGCAAAATTTGCTTGCCTGAGTGTTTGTTTAAGGGGTTACCAAAAATAGCCTGATTTTATCTTCTCCGGGATAGCTACATTCCACGGCTGCGCTTATTCTTAAAGCAGAGGTAGCACCTATGGAAGAAGGATATTACTGGGTCCGGGATTATCGCGGTATCAAGGAAGTATGGTTTTATAACAAAGCAACGCCTGAAGGATGGTTTGAACCTACTGTGGGCAAACCTGTGACACACAGCGAATTTATCCGGTTAGGTCATAGCGTTGTCTGCGGACCAATCAGCTTTGAACCATGCTGATTTATTTCGCAGTTTTATAACTCAGATAAGGTGTCTTGTAGCTGTCAATCTTTTTGGGTTATGCCGCTTGTGAGTGCTATGTTTAAATTTCACTCACAACCGGACGCCCATTATGGAAACTGGTTTCTACTGGGTGGGAAGTGCCACAACAAGGCCCCAGGTTTGGTTCTGGTATCAGGATTTCGGTTTTTACGGGCCTATGGATTCGGTTCCTCTCACCATGCCTCAGTTTGAAGCGGCTGGCTATAAACTGCTTAGCAGGAAGCTTACCGCACCAGAGCTCAGGCAGACCGCCTGACGACGGCTTCGACTGAATAAAATAAACTCGTGTCTTCTGAATCAGGCCGCTGTAGTTCATGCGGCCTTTGATTTTTCCGTTGTGGATGTATTTTACGGGTAAAAGTATCGATGCTTTCTGCATGCTATTTCCGTGTAACTCCTCATTGCATGCTTTTAATCCTCCCAGCCGCCAATGCTGCAGAACCTGCAGCTGATAAGCTCCTGATGTGTTAAGGATGGCAGCCCTCTGAAAAATTCAGCGAATTCTCTCGCCGCATCGGTAAAGAAATCAGGCGCTCATGATAAAGGGCGCTTGTCTGATTTCGGGCATCCCCTGTCAGCAGATGTGTCGCGCATTATCAGACCCGCCGGGAAATGAAACGGGTCCGTGACCTGTAAAATCCGTGAAAAGACGCCTGTACGGCGGTACAAACGCAGGGATTAGACGGTTGTGCCTGGTGCCGAATATCTGATTCCGGAAGTGTCACAGGCAAGCAGTCCTTGAAATTCAGGGGGGACAACTCACACTGTTGAGAAAGTGGGCAGCTTTGAAGACCAGAGTCCGCCATGAACTAAAAGCGCTCCGCATGTTGTTATATTGAACTGTTAGCTGATGATAAAAAATGTACAACTGCAGTCGTTCAACTGATGAGCTATGAAACTCTGCTGTCAGTGATGGCACGTCTTGTAAATCGGCAGCAGTTCTGGCCGCTGGCTATGGAGGGGGCCAGGGCTCAGGCAGCGGGTTGCCATTCAGATGGATTTGGATGCCGGGCAGCCGAATCACCGTCCTCCGGCGCGGTGCATTGACTGACTACCGCGCCTGATAGTGGTATGTTCAGTATGCACGCGCTGTCCAGACAGCAGCGGCTAATGCTGCGCTACGGTGCCAGAGGTATATCTATATCTCTACGGGTCAGGCAGTGGCTGGCTCCTGCATACGTCTGCGTGTGAGTCAGGACGCGGTTTTTCACTTCTTTTTGCGTCAGGGCTTCTGAAGAAGTTGTTTTCAGGCATGTTGCTTTCCGGATTTGAGCATACAAAAATGCCCGATGCTCAGGGCGCACCTGCTTTTAGTTACATCAGGAGAGGCGGCCTATCTGTGTGCGTTAAGGGCTGCCTGCTATGACCTGACGCAACTAAAAACCATACCATTTGCTTGACATCTGATATTGAACGCCCGCCCTTAACAGGTATATCAGCGTTATATTTCCTGGAAAGTTTAACGAATCGTAAAATTTTATTAACGCCCCCTGAGAGATATGCTCCTTGCGCCGGCGGCTTAACAGCATGTTTCTTTTTGAATTTGCGTCACTGTCGCCTGGCTTAATAGCGCTGGCAATTCGCCTCGCTTTTTAAATTTTATCGTAAGCATTGGTTTGGGTTACTTGCAAACATTAAAACCTCTTCTAGAATAAATATCGCAACACGAAAACGGCTGGCATAACTGATTTGTGCCGGTTGCCATTAATTCATAGCAATATATATCCAGGAGGATATTATGGCCGAACATCGTGGTGGTTCAGGTAATTTTGCAGAAAACCCTGAAAAAGCATCAGAAGCAGGTAAAAAAGGCGGGCAGAACAGCGGCGGTAATTTCGCTAATGACCGCGAAAAAGCTTCTGAAGCTGGTAAAAAAGGTGGCCAAAACAGCCACGGCGGCGGACAGAAGTCTGATTAATCAGGAACATACTTTCTGATGAAACCGCAGGCCCCGGCACCCTTGCCGGGGCTCGTATGTCAGGTGTGTTGATTTCCTAAGTTGCGTTGAACCCAAGCTTATACATTTTACAGGAATCACAGAAACTGACGAGGCTTTGAAATAATTCCAGTATTACTTCAAAAAATATGACAGCCAAGAAAATTGAATTTTGCTGATTTTTTCTGATTTTATACATCCAGCTCAATTACACAAGATTTCGTGCTGTTACTGTTTGCTTGTCAAGGATATTCCGCATAAATCAGTGTGATTAAAATTAACTAAAACCTTATCGACGCGATTCAATATTAAATTTCTTCTGTTGAGGTATTACCTAAGGTCACGGGGGTAATGACTCCAACTTACTGATAGTGTTTTATGTTCAGATAATGCCCGATGACCTTGTCATGCAGCTCCACCGATTTTGAGAACGACAGTGACTTCCGTCCCAGCCTTGCCAGATGTTGTCTCAGATTCAGGTTATGCCGCTCAATTCGCTGAGTGTAACGCTTGCTGATTACGTGCAGCTTTCCCTTCAGGCGGGATTCATACAGCGGCCAGCCATCCGTCATCCATACCACGACCTCAAAGGCCGACAGCAGGCTCAGAAGACGCTCCAGTGTGGCCAGAGTGCGTTCACCGAAGACGTGCGCCACAACCGTCCTCCGTATCCTGTCATACGCGTAAAACAGCCAGCGCTGACGTGATTTAGCACCGACGTAGCCCCACTGTTCGTCCATTTCAGCGCAGACAATCACATCACTGCCCGGCTGTATGCGCGAGGTTACCGACTGCGGCCTGAGTTTTTTAAGTGACGTAAAATCGTGTTGAGGCCAACGCCCATAATGCGGGCGGTTGCCCGGCATCCAACACCATTCATGGCCATATCAATGATTTTCTGGTGCGTACCGGGTTGAGAAGCGGTGTAAGTGAACTGCAGTTGCCATGTTTTACGGCAGTGAGAGCAGAGATAGCGCTGATGTCCGGCAGTGCTTTTGCCGTTACGCACCACCCCGTCAGTAGCTGAACAGGAGGGACAGCTGATAGAAACAGAAGCCACGGGAGCACCTCAAAAACACCATCATACACTAAATCAGTAAGTTGGCAGCATCACCCGTGAAATGTCACAACAAATTGAGCTGAATATCGGCAAGGATTTGCAGTTTATTCGCATTAACGGAACGCTGGTGGGTGGTTGTATTGGACTGCTGCTGTGGTTGATAACGCAGCTGCCCGCGCTGTGGCAATAGCGCAGCGCGGGCGGAGGGGATTACTTCTTCAGGCCGGACAGGCGATCTTTTTCAAGATCGGTTGTACCGGTCAGGCCATCTTTCTCAAGGCCGGTGGCGCCAGTTTGCTCCACTTCCACTTCCTGACGACGCACGGTATCTTTCACCGTTTCCACACGCTCTGAGGTTTCGTTACGTACGCCAACCTCTTCTTTGATGCGGGCAGTTTTACTCACCGTCGGCACTTCATGAGACTCTTCTACTTCAATGGTTTTTTCAGACCAGTCAACGTCGCTCAGGTAAGCTGGCTCGTCAACGGCGGTGCGGAACACATCTGCGTGCTGTTCAAACAGCGAGACATCTTCAGCCACTTCATCTTCAACGGTATAACGACGCAGGCGAACCACGCCATCGCTGACCTGACGTTTACCGATCGCTACTTCTTCTTCCGCCAGCTTCAGCGCTTCGCGGTTGTCGCTGCCGGTCACGGCTGCGCCGGTGCCAGCACGATTATAAGAAGCGGAATAATCAGATGAATATTGATCCAGCAGCGCTTCGATGCGGTCTGCATCGTCTTTCGGCGCGCGAACCGTCAGCAATACGCCGCCGCCCTGAATCGCTTTGTTATATTCTGTCGCGTAATCATCATCAACGTCATCGCCAAACAGGCGCTGCCAGAAACTCGGATGACGGATTTCTTTACCTTCTACGCGTAATCTTTCACCTGAAATAATATCAATATGATTTTCCGCGATACCTTCGGCAATCAGTTTCTCTTTAGCCGCTTCCGCCTGCTGTAGCTGATTAAAAGCAGTAACGATTTTTTCATGTGCCATATAATAGTATCCTCGTGCTTAGGTTTACGGTTAAGTATCTTCCTTGTTGATCTCTATCTCCTGGCTACGCAATGTTACTTTCTGCTGAAACTGTTCGGATTTCTTCAGCTTATGAATATGTAGCTCTTCCTTTAATACATGGCGCCGAATAATTTCTACCTGCTCTTCAATTACCGGCACAATTAACACATCGCCTTCCTGACGAACCTGGGGGAAATATCCTTCCTCAATCGGCTCATTCTTTTCAACGTGTGTTATCTCTACTTCTTCATGCCAAAGCTCTGTTTCCAGCAGCTTTTCTGATGTCGTCGTAGAGCGATTAATACGGATACGGCGGTCAACAACCCGTGTGGTGCTTACCTCCGCCTGCTCTTCTGCCAACGGAATGGCTTCATGCTGTTCCGCCTGTTGCTGTTGCGGCGCGATTTTCTTTTCCATTAATGCTCCTCCAAATATAGCGCCGTGTCAGAGTTTGCCTGAGTTATCTGGTTGTTTACCGATAACTTACCGTAATAGTTATAAAGCATAGACCAAACGGTGATTTATGAAATTATCGGCCTGCGCAAATTGTTAAGAAATGTAAATTCTGCTGACAGTGAACCATTAAATGGCCCTGATAATGGCGGTTTCGGTAATGACTCCAACTTACTGATAGTGTTTTATGTTCAGATAATGCCCGATGACCTTGTCATGCAGCTCCACCGATTTTGAGAACGACAGTGACTTCCGTCCCAGCCTTGCCAGATGTTGTCTCAGATTCAGGTTATGCCGCTCAATTCGCTGAGTGTAACGCTTGCTGATTACGTGCAGCTTTCCCTTCAGGCGGGATTCATACAGCGGCCAGCCATCCGTCATCCATACCACGACCTCAAAGGCCGACAGCAGGCTCAGAAGACGCTCCAGTGTGGCCAGAGTGCGTTCACCGAAGACGTGCGCCACAACCGTCCTCCGTATCCTGTCATACGCGTAAAACAGCCAGCGCTGACGTGATTTAGCACCGACGTAGCCCCACTGTTCGTCCATTTCAGCGCAGACAATCACATCACTGCCCGGCTGTATGCGCGAGGTTACCGACTGCGGCCTGAGTTTTTTAAGTGACGTAAAATCGTGTTGAGGCCAACGCCCATAATGCGGGCGGTTGCCCGGCATCCAACACCATTCATGGCCATATCAATGATTTTCTGGTGCGTACCGGGTTGAGAAGCGGTGTAAGTGAACTGCAGTTGCCATGTTTTACGGCAGTGAGAGCAGAGATAGCGCTGATGTCCGGCAGTGCTTTTGCCGTTACGCACCACCCCGTCAGTAGCTGAACAGGAGGGACAGCTGATAGAAACAGAAGCCACGGGAGCACCTCAAAAACACCATCATACACTAAATCAGTAAGTTGGCAGCATCACCGGACTGCCCTGGTTGGTGGCGGTTGACGGAGGAATTGTTCGAGGATACTGCTATTTGTCTCTATACCGGGAACGGTGCGCCTATCGCTTTACTCTGGAAGACTCTGTATATGTTGATGCCACGTATCAGGGGCGGGGCATTGGAAAAATGCTGCTATCCCGTGCAGTAGGATGGGCAGAAGCCCGTGGTTTTCGGCAACTTGTAGCGGTGGTGGGGAACAGTGAAAATACTGCCTCCCTTGCTCTTCACCGCGCTGCAGGCTTCAGCATCACTGGCACCCTCAGGTCTGTAGGATTCAAGCATGGGCGCTGGCTCGATACGGTTATCCTGCAGCGTACGCTCGGGCATGGCGACGCTACGCTTCCGGAAAGTACAGAATGACACAAGGATATCTGACAGGCCGCACCATTTTCTGCATCGGCATGACGCAGCTTATCAACTGGGGTATTACGTTCTACATGCCGGGTGTCTTCGGAGCCGCCATCATGGCGGAAACAGGCTGGTCTTCCGGTGAGACATTCTCCGGCCTGAGCGTTGCCATGCTCGTTATGGGGCTGGTTTCACCGCTTATCGGTCCCGTAATGGCCCGTACCGGTGGACGCACCCTGATGATGGCGGGAACTTTGGCTATAACCATCGGGTGTTTTCTGATGGCGTTTACCTATTCAACATTAGCGTGGGATGCCGTCTGGATCCTGACAGGCGCGGGCATGCGGCTTGCTCTGTATGACGCCGCTTTTGCCATGCTTGTGGAAACCGCAGGCGCAGAGGCTCGCAAGGCAATCTCTCTGGTCACCCTGCTGGGCGGTCTCGCGTCGGCCGCTTTCTGGCCTGCTGGCGCAGCGCTTCTTCACGTCACCGACTGGCGGCATGCCGTCATCATTTATGGCTGTGCGGGCCTGCTGAGCCTGTTTTTTTTAACTGCCGTTCCGGCAGGCAGTCGGGTAAAACTTCCCGTAACAGGGCGATCCGGCCATTCGGCTGACGCAACAGCAACATCAGAGGACACAAAAGCACTCATCAGCGGCCTGTGGTATGCCACTCTGATAGCGTTGATAAGCTTTGTCTCCACCGGCGTGTCCACACATTTTCCCCGGATACTGGCCTCTTATGGCGTGCCTGCTCTGGCTGGCATGCTGTGGGGAGTGGGGCAGTTAGGTGCCCGTCTGCTGGGTGTAGTTTCAGGTGCACGAATCTCCGCGATACGCCTGAACCTTATAACCGGTATCCTGCTTCCCCTCTGTTTTCTGACCGGCCTTGCAGGCAGCATTACTCCTGTGGCTACAGCCTTTTTCGTTCTGGGCTATGGGGCCGTAAACGGACTGAATACGATCGTGAAGGCCGTACTTCCTCTTGTGCTGTTTGATCCGCAGCAGTACGCCCGCAAAACAGGAATACTGTTGTCGCCGGCATTTTTTCTCGCGGCACTGGCTCCGTCTGCGTATGCCATACTGCTGGAGCGCTACGGTATACCCGGCACGCTGCTTTTTTCCTTCATCCTGACCCTGATCATTACGGCGATTTCTGTGGTCCTCTGGCAGCGTCATTCTGGCTCTGTTGTGCAGAACCGGGACCATGGAGCATCTACCCTTCACGAAAAAAATGTTTGACGGCTTCCATATTTCTATTATTCTGGAAATATAGTTAAAGGAGGCCGCATGGATTTACACACCGCAGCAAACGCACTTCGAGAACTGGGCCACCCGACACGTCTCCGCATATACCGGGAGCTGGTCAGGGCTGGTCATGAAGGCCTGCCGGTTGGCGAACTGCAGAAGCACCTTGAGATTCCTGCCTCCACGCTCAGCCATCATCTTTCAGCGCTGATGTCCGCTGGACTCATAAGCCAGGAACGGCAGAGTCGTACCTTGTTCTGCAGACCTTGCTATGCGCAGCTTGAGCAGCTGATGGCTTTTCTCACTGAAGAGTGCTGCGCCGGTGGCAGTAGCTGCAGCCTGTCTACCGAGATTTCCCATAAAGAGACTCCATTGTGAATAACGTGAATGATGCCCTGAACAATATCGATCTGACACTCCTGGATACGCCCCTTTCGGAAGAGAAATTAAAGGCCGAAGAGGTGGCGCATCCGCCCCGCATACTGATGCTCTACGGTTCGCTTCGGGAGCGCTCTTACAGCCGACTCACCACGGAAGAGGCCGCACGGCTGCTGACGGCCATGGGCGCGGAGGTGAAGTTATTCAATCCGTCCGGCCTGCCGCTGCCGGATGATGTACCTGAGACGCATCCGAAGGTCGCAGAGCTGCGCCAGCTAGTGCTCTGGTCTGAAGGGATGGTCTGGTGCTCTCCTGAGCGTCACGGTGCCATGACCGGCATCATGAAGACGCAGATTGACTGGATACCGCTGACGTCCGGGGCGGTCCGGCCCTCGCAGGGGAAAACCCTTGCTGTCATGCAGGTCAGCGGAGGCTCACAGTCTTTCAACGCCGTAAACCAGATGCGTATTCTTGGGCGCTGGATGCGGATGATCACTATCCCGAACCAGTCATCCGTTGCAAAAGCCTGGGCCGAGTTTGATGAGGACGGCCGCATGAAGCCTTCTCCGTATTATGACCGCATAGTGGACGTCATGGAGGAACTGATGAAGTTCACCCTGCTGACGCGCGGTCGTAGTGGTTATCTCACCGACCGCTACAGCGAAAGGAAGGAGAGTGCTGCGCAGCTCTCTGAGCGGGTAAACCAGCGCAGCATATAAAAAAGCCGGCATCTGCCGGCTTTTTCACATTTTCCCTGTCACAGCCAAGGGAAACATCAGTGGCTGACGCGATTCCCTTGCTCATCAATGACTGCTTCGCCGTCCTCTTTGGTAAACGCTCCCTTCTGCGGGTCCGGCAGTATGCCCAGAACCACTTCGGAGGGGCGGCAGAGCTTCGTTCCCAGCGGCGTCACCACCACCGGACGATTAATGAGGATCGGATGAGCCAGCATCGCATCGAGCAGTTCTTCATCGCTGAACCGGTCTTCAGCCAGGCCGAGCTGCTCGTAGGGATCGGTATTTTTACGCAGCAGGGCACGCACGCTAATGTCCATGTCCGTAATCAGCTTTTTCAGCTCGTCGCGCGACGGCGGTGTTTCCAGATACAGAATCACCGTGGGCTCGGTGCCGCTGTTGCGGATAAGCGCCAGGGTATTGCGGGACGTCCCGCAGGCCGGATTGTGATAAATGGTAATGTCAGTCATGAGCGTTACTCCATAAAGGCGCTGCACAGGCACAGCTCCGGGGTTAAGGTTAAACAGACAGGCGCAGGGCCAGCGCAGCCAGCGTCACAAACAGTACCGGCAGGGTCATCACGATGCCCACGCGGAAGTAGTAGCCCCAGCTGACGGTTATGTTTTTCTGTGCCAGGACGTGCAGCCACAGCAGGGTAGCGAGGCTACCGATAGGGGTGATTTTCGGACCGAGGTCGCAGCCGATGATGTTGGCGTAAATCATCGCCTCCTTCACCACGCCCTGAGCGGTGCTGCCGTCAATGGAGAGCGCGCCAACCAGCACGGTAGGCATGTTGTTCATGACTGATGAAAGCGCCGCCGTCAGAAAGCCGGTGCCGAGCGTTGCGCCCCAGACGCCATGCTCGGCAAACCGGTTCAGGGCGGCAGAAAGGTAATCAGTTAGCCCGGCATTGCGTAGTCCGTATACCACCAGGTACATGCCCAGCGAGAAGATAACGATCTGCCAGGGCGCACCTTTCAGTACCTTTCCGGTATCAATCACATTGCCTTTCCGGGCTACCAGCCAGAGAATAAACGCCGCCACCGCGGCCACAAGGCTGACCGGCACGCCGAGTGGTTCGAGGGCAAAGAAGCCGATCAGCAGCAGGATGAGAACAATCCAGCCGGTTTTAAAGGTACGCGCATCGCGAATGGCCTCACGCGGCGCCTTCAGCTTCGCCAGGTCGTAAGTGTCCGGGATGTCCCTGCGGAAAAACAGGTGCAGCATCACCAGCGTGGCGGCCACGGACGCGATATTCACCGGCACCATCACCGAGGCATACTCGCTGAAACCCAGTTTAAAGAAGTCTGCCGTGACGATGTTGACCAGGTTTGACACGATGAGCGGCAGGCTGGAGGTATCGGCGATAAACCCGGCCGCCATCACAAACGCCAGCGTGGCCCCGGGGCTGAAGCCCAGCGCCAGCAGCATGGCGATAACGATCGGCGTCAGAATTAGCGCGGCTCCGTCATTGGCAAACAGCGCCGCCACTGCCGCACCCAGCAGAACGATATACGTGAACAGCAGCCGGCCCCTGCCGCCTCCCCAGCGGGAAACGTGCAGCGCGGCCCATTCAAAAAAGCCGGACTCATCGAGCAGCAGGCTGATAATGATGACCGCAATAAACGTGGCCGTGGCGTTCCAGACAATCTGCCAGACCACCGGAATATCCCCGATTTGTACTACGCCGGTCAGCAGCGCCAGCGCGGCGCCGATAACGGCACTCCAGCCAATACTGAGTCCTTTCGGCTGCCAGATAACCAGTACCAGCGTCAGAATAAAAATCGCACCCGCCAGAAACATACCCTCTCCTTCTTAATTATAACTGCCCGTTGAAGCGGGCTGCTAACTGTACCCTGTAAATATATGCGTTTAATCGAATGTGTTTAGATAAAATTTTTACATGCAGACAGCTTTGCCGTTGGTGGTTGCGTTATCACGCTCAGCCTGCTGACTGAGATGAAGAATTTCATCCCGCTGACACAGATATGCCTGCTCAATGACCGCTGCTGCCCACGCAGGCATGTGTGGCGATAACCGGTAATGGATCCACTTGCCGTCGCGCCTGTCGATAAGCAGTCCACTCTCTCTGAGCAGGGCCAGGTGCCGCGATATTTTTGGCTGTGTTTCTTTCAGGATAGATACAAGCTCGCAGACGCAAAGCTCCCCTTTTTCGCGCAACAACAGCACCAGGCTGAGCCGGGTTTCGTCAGAAAGATTCTTAAAAAGTTGCAGGGGCAGAAGTGACGGCATAATTTCTCCTTCGTGGCGGACAGCAACAAGTCTCGTCTGCTGCAGACGAAAGGTCAACTTTATATTTATAAATTCATATATGTTTTGACGTGCTTACAGGCTTTTCAGTACAGCTTAATGAGGGAATAGCGGTTAAACGATATCACACAGATTTTAACGGCAGCACACTTTCAGCTGCCTTAATGGTCGGGCATGACGAAGTAACATCACAAAAAAAGCCTGTTTCTTTAGTGAACCGTTCTACTTATGGCAGAAAGCAGCATCAGTAAGAGTGGCTTCCGGCCAGATGACCTGCAGTGATAACCGGCACGATATCCTCAGGCTCTTCTGCCTGCTCCAGTTCGCGCAGAATACCGCAGTCCCGTGTTGCCCGGTTGGCATTGCAGTGGCTGTGGAGCTCAAATAGTTGTTTTTCCAGCATATTTAGTTCACGAATACGGGCCTGAACGTGGTTCAGATGTTCATTTATCAGGGCATTAACCGTACCGCAGTCTGCGTCTGGCTGGCTGCGCGCCTGCAGCAACACCCGGATTTCTTCATGGGTCATATCGAGCGCCCGGCAGCGCCGGATAAACATAAGCCTTTCGAGATGTGCGCTATCGTAATGGCGGTAGTTATTAGTCTGGTCCCGCAATGCGGCCTGCAGAAGCCCCTCTCGCTCATAATAACGTACCGTCTCTACAGGACATCCCGCCTGGCGGGCCAGTTCACCAATTTTCATATCACACCTCTTCTGAGCTTGACCCTGTAGTTACATCAGGGTCTTTAATGCCAGTATACGTTATGAACGGGATAAAAAAATGAGTGACTGCTGCAGTAATAAAAAATGTGGATCAGCCGCAACCGGAGAGGAGGCGTCTGTTAAAAATACCGCCACTGCCCCGACTGAGGCTTCAGGGAAAATGCCACCAAAAACGACTCAGACCACACCGGCCTGTTGCAGCACCGGGAGCTGCTGCTCAACGGACGGCCTGAGCCAGATGTCCGAACCGGTTGCAGAGCTTCCCCGCAACGATGACGTTCAGACGCGTCTGCGCATCATGCAGATGGACTGCCCGACGGAGGAGACGCTCCTCCGAAAAAAACTGGCAAAATTACCTGCCGTCAGCAATCTTGAATTCAATCTGATACAGAGGGTGCTTACCGTGACCCATACACCGCAGGCGCTGGAACCGGTTCTGCAGGCGGTGCGCTCGCTGGGTTTTGACCCGGAACCGATTGATAAAGCAATGCAGCCTGAAGGCAGCTGCTGCTCAGGCCGTGAGGCGGAAAATACCGGCGGTTCCTGCTGCTCGCCTGCCCCTGTCACATTCGGTGAGCTGCAGACGCAGCAGGTGACCGCTGACGGGGTGCGTACCAGTATCAGGATCATGCAGATGGACTGCCCGGTTGAAGAGGGCATGATCCGTAAAAAGCTGGACGGCATGTCAGCCGTCAAGGAACTGGATTTCAATCTTATGCAGCGTGTACTGACGGTGGTTCACGCACCGGATACGCTGGAGCCGGTTCTGGCCGCCATTCGTTCTCTGGGCTTTGAACCTGAACTTCCTGACAGTAATGGCCGGCACGCGGTCACTGAGGAAAAGAAAAAACACTGGTGGCCGCTCGCGCTTGCCGGTGTGGCGGCAATCGCCGCCGAAGCCATGCACTGGGCGGGCATGCCGGAATGGCTGGAAGCGGCTCTTGCTCTGGCTGCCGTTGCGGCCTGTGGCCTGTCCACGTACAAAAAAGGCTGGATTGCTCTTCGCAACGGCAACCTGAATATCAACGCCCTGATGAGTATTGCCGTCACCGGGGCGCTGGCGCTCGGACAGTGGCCTGAAGCCGCCATGGTAATGGTGCTGTTCACGATTGCGGAACTGATTGAAGCGAAATCTCTTGATCGCGCCCGCAATGCCATCGGCTCTCTGATGAAGCTGACGCCTGAAACGGCCACGGTTCAGCAACCGGACGGCTCCTGGAAAGAAACTGAGGCCAGGTCTGTATCCCTTAACAGCGTGGTCAGGGTAAAACCGGGCGAGCGTATCGCTCTCGACGGCACGGTGGTCCGGGGCAGGACCGCCATTAATCAGGCACCTATTACCGGCGAAAGTCTGCCGGTGGATAAAGGGGAAGGTGACCCGGTCTTCGCCGGGACGGTCAACGGCTCCGGTGGCTTTGAGTACCGTGTAACGGCCGCTGCCGGAAATACCACGCTGGCGCGTATCATTCATGCCGTGGAGGAAGCGCAGGGGGCAAAAGCCCCTACGCAGCGCTTTGTTGATCGCTTTGCACAAATTTATACCCCTGTGGTGTTTGCTATTGCCGTCGCAGTTGCCGTTCTCCCACCGCTGATTGCAGGTGAAAGCTGGCAGGAGTGGATTTACAAGGCGCTGGTGATGCTGGTTATCGCCTGCCCCTGTGCGCTGGTCATTTCCACGCCAGTGACCATTGTCAGTGGCCTGACGGCAGCAGCCCGCCGGGGGATATTGATCAAGGGCGGCGTTTATCTTGAAGAAGGCCGAAAGCTGAAGTGGCTGGCGCTCGACAAGACCGGCACCCTGACGCACGGTAAGCCGGTACAGACGGATGCGATTATCTATACCGGGGTGGCAGAAGATGAGGGGCGCAGTCTGGCTGTGAGCCTGGCAGGTTACTCCGATCATCCGGTTTCGCAGGCTGTATCGGCGGCATCAGATGGCATTCAGCGTTATGAAGTGGAAAACTTTGAGGCTCTGCCAGGCCGCGGCGTGCGCGGCGTCATCAACGGTCAAACCTACAGTCTGGGCAATCTGAGGCTGGCTGAAGAAACGGTGCGCTGTCCGGAAGCGGTCAGGGCTGCACTAACGGAACTGGAGACCGGGGGTAAAACGGTCATCATCCTCTGTGACACTCATCAGGTGCTAGGGCTGTTTGCGGTGGCTGATACGGTGAAGGAAAGCAGCCGCGAGGCGATAAGTCAGTTGCATAGTCTGGGTGTTAAAACGCTCATGCTGACCGGAGACAATGCGCACACTGCGCAGGCCATTGCCGGTCAGGTTGGTATCGATGAGGCGCGGGGGGATCAACTGCCGGAAGATAAACTGCGTGCTGTAGAAACATTTACGGCGCAGGGCACGACCGGCATGGTGGGCGACGGCATCAATGATGCACCGGCGCTGGCCCGCGCCGATATCGGCTTTGCCATGGGTGCAATGGGCACGGATACCGCCATCGAGACTGCCGATGTGGCCCTCATGGATGATGATTTGCGTAAAATTCCGGCTTTTGTCCGACTCTCCCGGCAGACGTATAACATTCTGGTTCAGAATATCGTTATGGCTATTGGGATCAAGGCAGTGTTCCTGGCCCTGACCATTGCAGGTATGGGGACCATGTGGATGGCCGTATTCGCGGATGTGGGGGCAAGCCTGCTTGTCGTGGCAAACGGTCTGCGCCTGTTGCGTAAGTAACCTGTCTGGCTGCTCTTCCGGTAAAGACAGGCACCTGAAAATAGCCGCTAATCTGCACTCCGATAAAGGAAGAGAGTATGAAACCGCGTAACATGATTTTATTGCTGATGCTCGCAGTCGTGTTTCCGGCAACGGCTGCGCAGGCAGTACACGGAAACCATGCCGGAATGTCACCGTCTTCTGAGGCCTATATGGACGGCATGAATAATATGCACGAAGGAATGATAAAGGCCGTACAGGACCCGGATGCAGACAGGGCATTTGCCAGGAGCATGATTGAACATCACAAAGGAGCCATTGCCATGGCCGAAACGGAACTCCGTTATGGTAAATCACCGGCAATGCGGAAGATGGCTGAAAGCATTATCAGCGCCTAGAAAGAAGAAATACGGCAGATGGAAGTATGGCTCAGTAAATAAGCTCTTTTTTATTACTTTCGTTACGGCGTAGCAGCTCCTTACTACGCCGTCCTTCACACACATAAAGTGAATTCCGGTCAGGGCCTGCTACAGAATACGTGGGATATCTGTTTTCATAAGAGCGGCGTTCAGTTTTTCCACATCACCTTCTATTACTTCTTTCTCATCGGGCGTCAGTGGCACTTCTTCAAGATAATGTTTTACCGATGCCTTACTTTCCAGTAACAGTCCTCTTGCACTTCTCTTTGGCAGATTAAAATCACATCCGATGCATGCCATACGGTGCGGGCAACTGCTCCAGAAGGGATTAGTACAGAAAGAGTCGCCCAGATCATAATATGTCGCAGGTCCCGTGAGGCTGGTTGCTGCGGGGTCATGATCAATCAGCACGCTTATCATGTGCGCTACCCGGTCAGCTTTAACAAAAGAGGCAGCAAGCTGCGTCGGGCGTATTCGAATATAATGCATGGTGGATTGCGGCGAAGAGTGTCCTGACCACTGCATCAGCTCGTATAAAGACATGCCCTGAGGAACACTGGCCAGGGCAGTTACGGCCGATGCGCGTCCCCTGTGGCTGGTAATGGGGCCCCGGCTGTCTTCCTCAGGCACTCCTGCCCGGGCACAGAGAACCGGAATAACGGTGCGGTTTATTATGTCTCTTCCCACCGGTTTGCCCCGGTACTGAAACAGAAAACGGACTTTTTCACCGGTGCGTTCATCCGTCAGAGCTGCCTGTTCTTCTGGTCGTTCTGCCAGCCAGATATCGACATACTTTTTCACCACTGCAGAAACCGGCTTAACAAAGGCTTTAGATGTCTTGCCGGCCGGCACGTTCAGATAGCAAAGAGTCCCGGCAGGAATGGTACTGCCGTCGTCCCGGTTAATATCTTCCGATTGTGGAATGATGCAGCCAGCGGTCAGGCGCATCAGCTCATTCTGACGCAGCCCTGCATGCGTCCAGATGACTGCCATAGCCTGCAGCATAGAGAGGGGGTAGTGAATTTCACTGAGCAAATCTTCCTGACGCAGATTCAGGCTTGCCCAGACCAGTTTCAGCCATACAGGATCATCAATAACACGCGGATTGACGCCCTGACGAAAGAGCGGTGTATCAGGTGTGGAGAGATGGCGGGCCGGACTGAATTTCAGACGTCCCCATCCCCAGAGTTCGTAGTCAAACATAAAACGACGAACGGCATACACGAAACCGGCACGGGAATTTGGCAGCATGGGCTCTCCGGAACGTGGAGAGCGGCGCACCCCACGTTCTGTACCCAGTGAAAGTTCATCAACCTTCATTCTTCCGATTGCAGCAATGAAGCTGGCGCAGATCTCCATTGTCCAGTCGGACGGCGAGCGAATTTCCGGATGCTCGCGGGCGAGCCACAGACCGCAGCGGAGGATAAAGCTGTACTGGCTCTCTCTGGACCGGGGCCGAAGCACCGACGTTTCTCTCCAGCGCCGGCACCACGTTACCCACTCTGTGGCAATATTTTCTGTGGGTTTTTCGTGCCACTCACGGTAATTGCGCATACGTACGGCACTTTTGAGGATGCCCATTGCGGCCAGCGCATGTGAAACTCTGCCTACTGTTCGTGCGATTCCCCGATCGTGATAATTCTGCGCGCGCCACAGGAGTTCAGTTGTGAAGCTTTCAAGCTCAGGATTATTGTTCATCATCATCAGTATGCCCAGCAGGGCTGACAGGGCGTTTTTCTGGTTCTGTCGTTTGTATCCCAGCGAGACAAGCGTATCAGTCAGCCGGTTGAGTTCCTGAATGAAAATGTCCCGGCCATAGATGGCACAGGCGTACAACGACGGAGCACCATGATGCGGCAGGTCGAACGGTGAGGGAAACGGGCCAAGATGGAAGGCAAATGCCGCAATAAGGGGCCTGCCGGAACGGTGCTGCAGGCACAACGTCAGCCACTTTTCCGAATCCCACAGCCAGCAGGGTTTCCTTGTCCGGTGTATTTCCGCCAGCACGACAGGAATGATAATCCTGACGAGTCTGTCACTCGTACCGCTGCGGGCGGCAATATCCTGAAGTGGCCGCAGTAAAGATGACAGCGGACCTTGCTTGCTCAAAGCAGAGATACGTTTGTGCCCTGTGCTTAATGCCTCAAGCTCTTCAATGCTTAACACATTATTCAGCTGATAATCTGAACGCCTGAAGGGGACATAAATTTTATGAATTCCTGTTTCTGCTTTCATCACACGGCTCCCGCCTGAAAGATAAGCCCTGCAATCTTACGGTCGGTTTCAGCGACGGCAGCAGCCATGCGGGCAGCCATATCCGTTCCCGACAGATGAATATAAATTTGTGTTGTACGTGGGTCCCTGTGCCCTGCATAAGTAGCCAGTTCATGCAGTTTCCATCCGGCCCGTGCCAGATGCGTCAGCCGGAGGTGACGAAAAGTATGCGTGGTGATGTCTGGCTGATCAGTCTCTGCCGCCCATTTCCGTACGGTTTTACTCCAGCTCCAGAAAGAGAGAGGAGCGCCGTAATTACGGTCAGAGACGGAACGGAACAAAGCACCGCCTGACCAGCCTTCCAGCCGTAGCTGTTGGAAATGGTTTGCCAGTACCGGCGCAACGTCGGCGCTATAGCAGACCATTCTTTCCCGTCTGTTTTTCGTCGTTTCTGCCCGGATGCGTATCAGGCGATGAGCCAGGTCAATGTCCTCAAGCCTCAGAGCCGTCACTTCAGTACGTCGGAGCGCCCCATAATAAGCCAGAGCAAGCATCAGTCGGTCACGCAGAGGCGCTGCAGAAACGTGTTTCAGGAACCTGAGCCACTCCCCGTCATCGGGAATAACGGGGAGTCGGTTGATACGTGGGATCAGGCCGCGTCCGGTATAAATGGCACCAGGCAAACCCGAACGGGGTAACGGGTTGAGACTGCAAATATCCTGATAAACCAGAAAGTCATACCAGAGACGAAGAGCTGAAAGGCGCAACTGGAGCGTGGCGCTTGCAACGGACGACGGCATATCAGGGAGCTGAGGTCGGATATATCCTGCAATGTCTTCAAAGGAAGCTCTTTCAGGAGCAATGTCGTGTATTTCACAGAAGGCAAAAAAATGCGTCAGGGCACTTCGATAGGCTTTAATAGTTGCGCTGGCTCTTCCTAAATTCGAAAGAATTGTAAGCCACTGCTCAGTCAGCAGAAGAGCAGATGCGGAATGCATGGAAGTGTTCACGGCCTTCCCCTTTCAGTTCATAACAACTGATTAAAGTTTATACCGAAGATGTTGCATTCCATTTAACTTACTAGAGCGCATAGTTCGAGCTGAACACCCGCACATTGTGCCGCGTCAGTTCATCTTTCATTTTAAAATAGGGCGCGCCCATTTTGATGCCAAGCTTTCTGGCCTCAGCCGACCGGGCGATCACGCAACCATCGTTGTTACTCAGCACCACAACCGGCTCGCCTTTCAAATCTGGCCGGAATATCTTTTCACACGACGCATAGAACGCGTTAACGTCCACCAACGCAAACATCTATGTGCCTATCGTCTTGATAGCGTGTCTGACCACACCAAAAATCTCAAACTGATCGGCGTCCTCAATTGCAATAATCGCGTGCGCCGCATTCATGGGTCTGAGATGCAGGAACGGGCGCAGCATAAGCTGCTTAACCGTAAATTCGCCACAGACCGAAGCGACTACCACATCACCGTGTCCGGCTTTGATTGAGCTGTCTACCACCAGCATATCGCCGTCGTTGATGCCCCCTTCAATCATTGAGTCACCGCTGACCTTAATGAAATATGTCGCGCTGGGATGCTGCACCAGCAGCCGGTTCAGGTCGATTCGCTGCTCAACGTAATCCTGAGCCGGTGAAGGAAAACCGCACGGAACGCGGCTGACGTAAAGCGGTAATTCAAGGATGGCGCGGATGTCCGCCGGGTGTAAAAGCTCCATATCCATGGTCTCAAAATGATTACTGTATATAAATACAGTAATAGCAGATCCCGTAAACGATCAAGCAAATACGCCTGATGTTTTTGTAAAGCCTGAGCGGATAAGACAAATTGAGTGAATTACAGGCGTTAATCGATGAATGTTCACGCAGCTGGCTATCTGGCGCGCAGGCAGAATCATAAAATAAGCGCAGTGCTGAAAAAATTATTAACGTATTCACAATTTGCATAATCGGATATTTTTTCCAGGCTTAACAGGTAACCCTGATGACTAAGGAGAAGATATGCCGGATCAATACAAACAGTGCATTGAAGCCTGCTACCTGTGTGCAGCCGCCTGCGATAACTGTGCCGCTTCATGCCTTGAAGAGGAAAATCTGGAGATGATGCGCGAGTGCATCCGCATGGATATGCAGTGCGCGAATATCTGTCGTCTCGCGGCACAATTTATGACGCTGAAGAGCGAATTTGCACCCGCGCTCTGCCAGCTTTGTGCAGAGATCTGCCAGAAATGCGGCGATGAGTGCGGCCAGCATCAGCACGATCACTGCCAGGCATGCGCAAAAGCGTGTCATCACTGTGCAGAGCTGTGCCGTCAGATGGCCGCGTAATCGCAAAGCCTGAAAACCCGCTTACCGGCGGGTTTTGGGCGCGCCTCACCACAACAACATTATTCAGCAACTCTCACGCTATCAGACAAGTTAGTCAGCAGCGGCCTTTGCTGACTGATGGCCGGTATTCTGTGCGCTACCCTTTATAAGTGATTCTCTAATGTAGATTCGTTCATTTTTGATGAAAGAGCTTTTAGCCGGCAAATATTGCAGATATTTAACCGGGCTTTTTTGTATTTGGCATCTTCGGTAAAACTGAATCAGTTATCTGCTCTTAACCGCGTGCCGTGCAGGACATTAAAACGTTAATATAATCATCCTCGTCATCTTTCTGTCCCAGACTGACAGTGTGAATAACATTTTCTCGCTTCACTGCGCCGCTCTTTATTGCCCCCTGTAGATCTGACGTAATTTGCTATCCTATTCAATTTTTAATCACGCCTGATATATTCAGGAGCATAAGCTGCAACTCGGTAGAAAGCTGAAGCCCGGGTATGTCCCATCCTTGTCCTACCTTAGAACCATGCAACAAATAACCACATTTAAATTATATAGTTAACCTGACTAAACCTGCATATTCATAATATCGCTGTACGCACTCACCAGCTTGTTGCGTACCTGGATGCCCATCTGCATAGAGATAGAGGACTTCTGCAGATCAACCATGACGTCGTTGAGCTGCACGCCAGGTTTACCGAGCTCAAAATCCTGCGCCTGCGCGCGGGCGGTAGTCTGGGTTTCACTGATCTTATCGAGCGCCGCTTTCATGGTGGCACCAAAATCGAGCTGGCTGGAAGAGTGAGTATCCTTGCCGGCCGCCTGCAGTGAGGTCATCTGCAGCTGCTGCAGTACGCCATCTATTGCCTGAATTGACATCTTTATACCTCGCAGAAAAAGGGAGTGAATTTTTTACGCCTGCAAAGTTAGCACAGTGTCAATAGGACAAAGGCGCTAAATAGCCCCTAAAACCCCGGCTTATTCAGCCATCGAAGTGATGCGATTCATCAATAATGCCTGCCATAAGATTGGAATTTCATTTTTACCCTAAAGTTTTTGCGCCGCGGTCCGAAGGGGAACGCCCGTGCGGGGAGCTCACTCCGTCAGCTACCGCCGGCACTCTGCAGGCCAGCAGCGCAAATACCGGGTAGACGTATCAGGGAGTCTGTTTTGTTACCACAACTTACCCGGTCAATTATGTCAGGCAGGAATCGGTCATGAATGCGAGTGCAGCCGCTACACAGGAATCAGCAAAGAAAGGCATGTCAGACCTTTTCGCCCGCCTGCGCGCTAATCCGCGAATTCCCTTAATCATCGCCGCGGCCGCAGCCATTGCGGTTGTGCTGGCGCTGGTGCTCTGGGCCAAAGCGCCCGACTACCGCGTGCTCTATAACAACCTCTCTGATGAAGATGGTGGCGCCATTGTCACCCAGCTGACGCAGATGAACATCCCCTACCAGTTCGCCGAAAACGGCGGTGCCCTGATGGTGCCGGCCGATAAAGTGCATGAACTGCGCCTGCGCCTCGCGCAGCAGGGTCTGCCAAAAGGTGGATCGGTAGGTTTTGAGCTGATGGATAAAGAGAAGTTCGGTATCAGCCAGTTCAGCGAGCAGATCAACTACCAGCGTGCGCTGGAAGGTGAGCTGGCACGCACTATCGAAACACTGGGTCCGGTCAAGGGCGTGCGCGTGCATCTGGCGATGCCGAAACCTACCCTCTTCGTCCGCGAACAGAAAGCGCCGTCGGCTTCAGTGACGCTGACGCTGCAGCCAGGCCGGGCACTGGATGAAGGTCAGATCCAGGCGATTCAGCATATGGTCTCCAGCAGCGTCGCGGGCCTGCCGCCAGGCAACGTCACCGTGGTCGATCAGACCGGTCGTCTGCTGACCCGCTCCGACAGCGAAGGACGCGATCTCAACGACGCCCAGCTGAAATATGCCGCTGAGGTTGAAGCGCGTTATCAGCAGCGTATTGAAGCGATCCTGAATCCGATTGTCGGCCAGGGTAACGTCCATGCACAGGTTACCGCGCAGATTAACTTCGACCGCAGCGAACAGACGGATGAGAAGTATCAGCCAAACGCCAATCCGAACAACTCGGCGGTGCGCTCGCGTCAGACCAGCACCAGCGATCAGAACGGCAGCGCCTATCCGGGTGGCGTGCCTGGTGCGCTCTCTAATCAGCCGGCGCCCGCTAACAACGCACCGGTGACGAATCCACCGCAGCAGAATGCGGCTAATGCCCAGAACAATGCGGCGCAGAATGCCGGTACCACTACCAGCAGCGCTGGCCAGAGCAGTGGCCCGAGCAGCTCCAGCCGTAATGATACGGTGAACTATGAGCTCGATCGCTCAATCCGCCACACCAAACTCAACGTTGGCGACGTGCAGCGTCTGTCGGTCGCCGTGGTCGTGAACTACCGCGATGACGGTAAAGGCAAAGCGGTCGCGCTGAACGATCAGCAGATCAAACAGATTGAAGATTTAACCCGCGAAGCGATGGGCTATTCACAGACGCGCGGCGACAGCATCAATGTGGTGAACTCGGTCTTCAATACCACCGAGCCTGCGGGTGGCGATCTGCCGTTCTGGCAGCAGCAGTCGTTCTTCGATCAGCTAATGAGTGCCGGTCGCTGGCTGCTGGTGGCGCTGGTCGCATTCATCCTCTACCGCAAGCTGGTGCGTCCGCAGCTGCTGCGCAAACGCGAAGTGGAACAGGCCGCTGCAGAAGCCGTTGCCGCCCGCGCCGCTGCGCAGGAAGAGCAAGCCGCTTACAGCGTGCAGATTAATAAAGATGAGCTGGATCAGGAGCGGAAGTCTTCTAACCGCATGAGTGCCGAAGTGATGAGTCAGCGCATCCGCGATATGTCTGAAAACGATCCGCGCGTCGTGGCGCTGGTTATCCGTGAATGGATGAGTAACGAACTATGAGTCTGACCGGTACAGAAAAAAGCGCCATCCTGATGATGACTATCGGTGAAGAGCGCGCAGCTGAAGTGTTCAAACACCTGAACCAGCGCGAAGTGCAGCACCTCAGCGCGGCGATGGCCAATATGAAGCAGATATCGCACAAGCAGCTGACGGAAGTCCTGCGCGAATTCGAGGCCGACGCTGAGCAGTTTGCGGCGCTGAGCCTGAACTCCAACGATTACCTGCGTTCGGTACTGGTCAAGGCGCTGGGCGAGGAGCGTGCCTCCAGCCTGCTGGAAGATATTCTGGAAACGCGCGAAACCACCAGCGGCATGGAAACGCTCAACTTTATGGAGCCGCAGGCGGCCGCCGATCTTATCCGCGACGAACATCCGCAGATTATCGCCACTATCCTGGTGCACCTGAAGCGTGGTCAGGCGGCCGATATTCTGGCGCTGTTTGATGAACGCCTGCGTCACGATGTGATGCTGCGCATCGCCACCTTTGGCGGCGTTCAGCCAGCGGCGCTGGCGGAGCTGACCGAAGTGCTGAACAGCCTGCTGGATGGCACCAACCTCAAGCGCGCGAAGATGGGCGGCGTGAGAACCGCGGCCGAGATTATCAACCTGATGAAAACGCAGCAGGAAGAGGCGGTCATCGAAGCCGTACGCGACTTCGACGGCGAGCTGGCGCAGAAAATCATCGACGAGATGTTCCTGTTCGAGAACCTGGTGGAAGTGGACGACCGCAGCATCCAGCGTCTGCTGCAGGAAGTGGAGTCCGAGCAGCTGCTGATTGCGCTGAAAGGTTCCGAGCAGCCGCTGCGCGAGAAGTTCCTCAAGAACATGTCTGCGCGTGCAGCCGATATTCTGCGCGACGACCTGGCCAACCGCGGTCCGGTACGTATGTCTGCGGTAGAGAACGAACAGAAAGCGATTCTGCTGGTAGTGCGCCGTCTGGCAGAAGCGGGCGAAATGGTCATCGGTGCCGGCGAGGAAACCTATGTCTGATGCATTTTCTGCCCGCCCGTGGCAGCGCTGGCTGCCTGACGATCTGGCTGCGCCGCTGAGCAGCGTGCCCGACCTGCCGCCTGCTGAACATGACGCTGACGCCGTGGCGTTCAGCGAAGAGGATGAGCAGCGGCAGCAGCTGGAGCGGATGCAGCAGCAGATGCGCAAAGATGCGCAGACGCAGGGCTACAGCGAAGGCTATCAGAAAGGATTTGCGGAAGCGCAGCAGAATGGCTACGACGCCGGCTTTCAGCAGGGTCTGGCTGACGCACAGCAGCAGCAGGCGCCGCTGCAGGCGCGCATGCAGCAGCTGGTGACGGAGTTCCACCATACGCTGGAAGCGCTGGATAGCGTCATCGCCTCACGGCTGATGCAGCTGGCGCTCGAGGCCGCCCGTACCGTTATCGGTCAGGCGACGCAGGTGGATGGCAGCGCCCTGCTGCGGCAAATCCAGCAGCTGATCCAGCAGGAGCCGATGTTCAGCGGCAAACCGCAGCTGCGCGTGCATCCGGACGATCTGCAGCGCGTGGAGCAGACGCTCGGCCCCACGCTGGATCTGCATGGCTGGCGGCTGCTGGCTGACAGCACGCTGCACCCCGGCGGCTGCAAGCTCAGCGCTGAGGATGGCGATCTCGACGCCAGCGTGGCCACCCGCTGGCAGGAGCTGTGCCGCCTGGCGGCACCGGGAGCACTCTGATGACGTCTCGCCTGTCGCGCTGGCTTGGCGCACTCGACTCTTTTGAACAGCGTATCAGCCAGGTGCAGTCCGTACGGCGCTATGGGCGCCTGACGCGGGCCACCGGCCTGGTGCTGGAAGCGACCGGGCTGCAGCTGCCGCTGGGCGCAACCTGCATTATCGAACGCCATGATAATGGCCATATCACTGAAGTAGAGAGTGAAGTGGTGGGTTTTAACGGACAAAAGCTGTTTCTGATGCCGCTGGAAGAAGTTGACGGCATTTTACCCGGCGCTCGCGTCTATGCGCGAATGAACGGCGATCACAGCGGCAAACAGCTGCTGCTGGGACCGGAGCTGCTGGGTCGCGTGCTGGACGGCAGCGGCAAGCCGCTGGATGGACTGCCCGCACCGGAAACCGGCTATCGCGCACCGCTGATCACCCCGCACTTTAACCCGCTGCAGCGCACGCCTATTCATGACGTGCTCGACACCGGGGTGCGTGCCATTAACGCCCTGCTGACGGTGGGACGCGGTCAGCGTATGGGCCTGTTTGCCGGTTCCGGCGTGGGCAAATCGGTGCTGCTCGGCATGATGGCGCGCTATACCAAAGCCGATGTCATTGTGGTTGGCCTGATTGGCGAGCGCGGCCGCGAAGTTAAAGAGTTTATCGAAAACATTCTGGGTGCCGAAGGCCGCGCCCGCTCGGTGGTGATCGCCGCGCCGGCCGATGTCTCTCCGCTGCTGCGCATGCAGGGTGCCGCCTACGCCACGCGCATTGCGGAAGATTTCCGCGATCGCGGTCAGCACGTGCTGCTGATCATGGACTCGCTGACGCGCTATGCGATGGCGCAGCGTGAAATTGCGCTGGCCATTGGTGAGCCACCGGCAACCAAAGGTTATCCCCCTTCCGTATTCGCCAAGCTGCCGGCGCTGGTGGAACGGGCGGGTAATGGCATCGACGGCGGCGGTTCAATCACGGCGTTTTACACCGTACTGACCGAGGGTGACGACCAGCAGGATCCGATCGCTGACTCCGCGCGCGCCATTCTGGACGGCCACATCGTTCTGTCGCGCCGGCTGGCGGAAGCGGGCCACTACCCGGCAATCGATATCGAAGCGTCAATCAGTCGCGTAATGACGTCGCTGATTGATGAAACGCATTACGCCCGGGTGCGGCAGTTTAAGCAGCTGCTGTCAAGCTATCAGCGTAACCGCGATCTGGTGAGCGTCGGCGCCTATGCCGCCGGCAGCGATCCGATGCTGGATCGGGCCATTACGCTCTATCCGCAGATGGAAGCGTTTCTGCATCAGGGAATTTTTGAACGCAGTGAATACGATGACGCCTGCCTGCACCTGCAGACGCTGTTTGGTTAACGTGGTTATCAGACGAGGCTAGCCGATGAAAACCGCCAGTGCAATTGACACCCTGCGCGACCTGGCAGAACAGGATCTGGATGACGCTGTGCTCCATCTGGGCAACATGCGGCGCGGCCAGCAGCAGGCCAATGAGCAGCTCAGCATGCTGCTGGACTATCTGGATGAGTATCGCAACAAGCTCAATCAGGATATGTCCGGCGGTATTACCAGCATGCGCTGGAGTAACTATCACCAGTTTATCCAGACGCTGGAAAAAGCGATTGACCAGCATCGCCAGCAGCTGAGCCAGTGGGATCAGCGTACTGAACAGGCGCTGGGCAGCTGGCGGGAAAAGCACAAGAAACTCAATGCCTATCAGATGCTGATTACCCGCGCTGAGGAGAGTGCATTGCGTCAGGAAAACCGTCTCGATCAGAAACGAATGGATGAATTTGCCCAACGGGCCGCACTGAGGAAAAGCGAATGACTACGCTGCAAGCCCTGCTTACGCATACTGCAAAAGTCGCTAAAACAGCTGCCGCAACTGATGCAGCGCCAGAGAGCCAGGCAATGGGTGACGGCCTGCCGTCCCACTTTATCACCGAGCTGGGAAATCAGCTGCTGGCGCTGGCTAAACAGCAGGGAAAACTGCAGCCGGGTGAAACCCGTGACGCAGGCGACGTTGCCGGTAATGACGATAAAGCGTCACTGAGTAACCTGCTGCAGGCACTGGACAAACCAGACGCTTTAAATGCACTTTTCCAGCCGGCGGGATCTAAAGCCGGGCTTAAATCCGCCGATGATAGTGATGAACATGCCGTAACGCCGTTAAGCGCCAGCGACTTACAGAATGTGCAGGCGCTGTTTGCCATGCTGCCGGCGATGGTGGAAAACCGGCCGCCGCTGGCTTCGGGCACGCCGCCACAGGCAGCAACTGATGCAGCCGCAGGCACGCCGCTGAACGCAGCGCTGAGCGGTGCGCTGCTGACGGGCAGCGCACCGGCAACTGAGCAGGCAGAGGCGGCGACACCACACACCCGCAGTCAGGATACGTCAGCGCTTACCGCGCGCGCTGATGGCCTGGCCGCCGGCAGCCACGGCAGCACGGCGCCCGCCAGCAGCGCTGCACTGACGCTGGATGAGAGTTTCCGGCAGATGCTGGGGGGACTCAGTAAAAGCGATGAGCGGCAGGCGCTGTCAGTCGGGCAGGAACAGCCAGCAGCCCATCTCAGCGCTATGTTCAGCAGCAGCGCGCCGGTTAATACCGCCAGCGCCAGCCTGCAGGGCACCCCGTCAACGCCGATGCTGAATGCGCAGCTTGGCAGTCAGGAGTGGCAGCAGGCGCTGGGGCAGCAGATTGTAATGTTCAGCCGCAACGGGCAGCAGAATGCTGAACTGCGGCTGCATCCGGAGGATTTAGGCGCGCTGCAGATCAGCCTCACCATGGATAAGGACCAGGCGCAGCTGACGCTGGTCTCAGGCCACAGCCATGTCAGGGCGGCGCTGGAAGCTGCCCTGCCGCAGCTGCGCAGTGCCCTGGCGGAGAGCGGCATCAACCTGGGCCAGAGCCAGGTGAGCAGCGACGCATTTGCCCAGAGCCAGCAGCAGCACGCCGGACAGCAGGAGAATCAGCGCGATGGTCAGTATGGCCGCTTTACTCAGGCGCTGGAGAGTGACAGTGAGATAACGCCTGTGGCCGTTCCGGCGGCCCTGCAGGCGCGCGCCGCCGGCAGCGGTGGCGTCGATATTTTTGCCTGACAGCAGCTAAACGCTGAAGGTAAGCGTAAAACCCGCGTCTTTTCTTCCCATTGTTTGACTTAAGACGCGGGATAATCTGTTCAGGCAAGCCGAGAGGCTTGCCCATAATTCACAGGAAGTACTGCAAACATGTCTGATAACGCGAAAGCAAAAGGCCGCAAACGTTCATTACTGATTCCGGTGTTACTGATTGTAACGCTGGCCGCTTGCAGCGTAGCAGGCTATGCAGTCTGGCGAATGATGAATAAACACGAGGGTGACAAACCGGAAGCCGCGAAAGTTGAGCCACCGCCCGCCCCCGTCTTTTTTGCAATGGATACGTTTACGGTTAACCTGGTCAATCCTGACAACGATCCCGATCGCGTGCTGTACGTAGGCTTTACCCTGCGTCTGCCGGATGAGGATACCCGTCGCCGGTTGAACGATTACCTGCCGGAAGTGCGCAGCCGTCTGCTGCTGCTGCTGTCGCGTCAGAACGCGGCGCAGCTGGCAACCGAACAGGGCAAACAGGCCCTGGTCGGACAGATTAAACAGGTGATGGCGCCGCCGCTGGTAACCGGACAACCTGCACAGGTGGTCAGTGATGTGCTGTTTACCGCCTTCATTTTGAGGTGATTTAATGGGCGATAGCATTCTCTCCCAGGCTGAAATTGACGCGCTGCTTAACGGCGACAGTGACAGCGCGGAAGTAGAGAAAATTTCCACCGGGAGCGATGGCGACATTCGCCCTTACGACCCCAATACCCAGCGTCGTGTGGTACGTGAGCGGCTGCAGGCGCTGGAGATCATCAATGAACGTTTTGCGCGCCATTTTCGTATGGCGCTGTTTAACCTGCTGCGCCGCAGCCCGGATATCAGCGTAGGGGCGATAAAAATTCAGCCCTACCACGAGTTTGCCCGCAATCTGCCGGTGCCAACCAACCTGAACCTGATCCATCTGCAGCCGCTGCGCGGCACGGCGCTGGTCGTGTTCTCGCCAAGCCTGGTGTTTATCGCCGTGGATAACCTGTTTGGTGGCGACGGGCGCTTTCCGACCAAAGTTGAGGGGCGCGAGTTTACCCATACTGAACAGCGCGTGATCCGCCGCATGCTGAAGCTGGCGCTGGATGGCTACAGCGACGCGTGGAAAGCGATCTACCCGCTGGAAGTGGAGTATGTCCGTTCAGAGATGCAGGTGAAGTTTACCAACATCACCACCTCACCTAACGATATTGTCGTTAACACCCCTTTTCAGGTGGAGATTGGCAACCTGGTCGGTGAGTTTAACATCTGTATTCCGTTTTCCATGATTGAGCCGCTGCGCGAGCTGCTGGTCAATCCACCGCTGGAGAACTCCCGCCAGGAGGATACGCACTGGCGCGATAATCTGGTGAAGCAGGTGCAGCACTCTGAGCTGGAGCTGATTGCACATTTTGCCGAAACCTCAATGCGCCTGTCGCGCATTTTGCAGCTTAAACCCGGCGATGTACTGCCAATTGAAAAGCCGGATCGCATCATTGCCCATGTGGATGGCGTTCCGGTGCTGACCAGCCAGTACGGCATGCTGAATGGCCAGTATGCGCTGCGCGTTGAACATCTGATTAACCCGATTTTGAATTCGCTGAATGAGGAACAGCCCAATGAGTGACAGCAAAAACCCGTCCGACGATATCTCCGCGGACGATCTGTGGGCTGAAGCAATGAACGAGCAGACCAGCAGCGGCAGCGCACCGGCCGCCAGTGAAAACGTGTTTAAAGCGTTTGAGAGTGCTGGCGCCAGCGGTGCCATGCAGGATATCGATCTGATCATGGATATCCCGGTCAAACTCACCGTTGAACTGGGCCGTACCAAAATGACGATCAAAGAGCTGCTGCGTCTGACGCAGGGTTCTGTGGTGTCGCTGGATGGTCTCGCCGGTGAACCGCTGGATATTCTGATCAACGGCTATCTGATTGCGCAGGGTGAAGTCGTGGTCGTGAATGATAAATATGGCGTGCGTATCACCGATATCATTACGCCTTCTGAACGCATGCGTCGTCTGAGCCGCTGATCATGCAAAACAGCGCACAAACCCTGCAGCCAGCGCACGCGCAGCCGGTGGTCTCCACCGGCTCCGTAGTGAGTCAGGTCGGCACTATGCTGGCGGTGATTGTTCTGCTGATTCTGGCCTGCGGCTGGCTGGCGAAGCGCATGGGCTTTGCGCCAAAAACGGTTAATGCACAGGCGCTGAAAGTCAGCGCCAGCGTACAGGTCGGGCGTCAGGAGCGGGTGGTGATCGTTGAAACCGCCGATGCGCGCCTGGTGCTGGGGGTAACAGCGCAGCAGATCACCCATCTGCACTCGCTGCCGCCGCTGCCGCCTGAAGAACACCCGCAGGCTCAGCCTGTACCGCAGGATTTTCGTCAGATCCTCCACAACCTGGTTAAACGTCCCGGAAAACCTTAATGATGCGTCGATTACTCTCTCTGCTGCCGCTGCTGATGCTGCTGGCACCGGCTGCGCACGCGCAGTTGCCTGGTCTGGTCAGCCAGCCGCTGGCTAATGGCGGGCAGAGCTGGTCGCTGCCGGTACAGACGCTGGTGTTTATCACCTCGCTGACCTTTATCCCGGCCGTACTGCTGATGATGACCAGCTTTACACGCATCATTATTGTATTTGGCCTGCTGCGTAACGCGCTGGGTACCCCTTCGGCCCCGCCTAATCAGGTGATGCTCGGCCTGGCGCTGTTCCTGACCTTTTTCATCATGGCGCCCACGTTCGATAAAATCTACGCGGATGCCTACCTGCCCTTCAGTCAGGACAAAATCAGTATGGAAGTGGCGCTGGATAAAGGTGCCCAGCCGCTGCGTGAGTTTATGCTGCGCCAGACGCGCGAAGCCGATCTGGCCCTGTTTGCCCGCCTGGCCAATACCGCGCCTATCGACGGCCCGGAAGCGGTACCGATGCGTATTCTGCTGCCGGCGTACGTGACCAGCGAGCTGAAAACCGCATTCCAGATTGGCTTTACGGTCTTTATCCCTTTTCTGATTATCGACCTGGTGGTCGCCAGTGTACTGATGGCATTAGGTATGATGATGGTACCGCCGGCGACGATTGCGCTGCCGTTTAAGCTGATGCTGTTTGTGCTGGTCGACGGCTGGCAGCTGCTGGTGGGGTCGCTGGCCCAAAGCTTTTATTCCTGACCCTTCATTAATCTTTCCCTGACAGGAGCACAGTATGACCCCGGAATCGGTAATGGTAATGGGCCAGGAGGCGATGCGCGTCGCGCTGATGATGGCGGCTCCGCTACTGCTGGTCGCGATGGTAAGCGGGCTTATCATCAGTATTCTGCAGGCGGCAACGCAGATTAACGAACAGACGCTCTCTTTTATTCCCAAGATTCTGGCGGTGGCGGCTACCGGCGTAATCGCAGGACCGTGGATGCTGAATCTGATGCTGGATTACATTCGCACTCTGTTCAGCAACCTGCCTTATATCATTGGCTGATGGTTACCCTCGACAGCAGTCAGCTTATCCACTGGGTGGCGCAGTTTTTCTGGCCGATGGCGCGCCTGCTGGCGCTGTTTGCCAGCGCGCCGGTGCTGAACGAGCGCAATATACCCAAGCGGGTAAAGGTGGCGCTTGCGTTTGTGATCACCTGGATTTTGCTGCCGCTGTTGCCACCGGTCGACGTTACCCTGTTCTCACCTGCCGGTTTCTGGATGCTGATCCAGCAGCTGCTGATTGGTGCCGGTATCGGTCTGACCATGCAACTGGCGTTTTCAGCCGTAAAGCTGGCGGGTGAAATCATTGGTTTACAGATGGGATTATCTTTCGCTACGCTGCTGGACCCGAACACGCGGGTTAACATGCCGCTGCTGGCGCGTTTTCTCGATATGCTGGCGATGCTGCTGTTTCTGACCTTTAACGGACATCTGTGGCTGATCTCACTGCTGGCAGACAGTTTTCAGACCTTGCCCGTCAGTGCAGAGCCGCTGAGTGCTGATGCCTTTATAGGACTGGTCAAAGGTGCCGGGCTAATTTTCCTTAATGGCATGATGTTAGCGCTGCCCTTAATCATTTTGCTCCTCACGCTAAACCTGGCACTGGGTTTGTTAAACCGTGTTTCACCTCAACTGTCGGTTTTCGCTATCGGCTTTCCTGTGACCTTAACGGTCGGTATCCTCTCTATGGGTATGCTGATGCCGCTTCTTGCCCCATTCTGCGAACATCTGTTCAGCGAAGTCTTTGATTTACTCGCCCGATTTGCCTCAGAACTTTCCCCTGCACGTTAGTTAACGATACTGTTACCATTCTGAAGTGATAGTTAAGCAGTCAAAATCATTCCGTATACTTTTCAAACCATTTTTTTCAGAAATCAACTGAGGAAAATCTGATAAATCGATATTTATCGTGAAAAACATTCTTATTAAACGGTCCGTGGAGTATTTTAGTCAGACGATTCTTAAGGTGGTTTCCCTGACGAATCGGTTGGCAAAATGCTCAAAGGTATGTTTTTAAACAAAAAAAATTTAAAAGCGATTTTTCTTGTCTAATTTCCCTTTTTCCGGCATTGTCAACACTCGCTGAAGCGTCACACTTTCGCGAAACAAATGTTTTTAAGATTTGTCCTATCAGAATTGCCTGTAACATGCGCGATAGTGACACAGCTCTCAAAAACAGGGCGGAAGGTATACTTAAAGCAAATTCCTGGTGATTCCCGCTATCGCCGGGGAAAGAATGACGTGGATGGAACACAAAAAACTTCGCAGAACGGGTCAGGGAAGAGTCATGATGGCGCAGGGATATAATTTGCCAGACTGCAAAGCAGAATAAAAAAGTGTCTTTGAAAATTTCTCTCGTACCGCAAACGCGTATTCATCGTTGATTTAAACGGATAACAAATTGGTGAGGGTCGCTATAATGCCAACGATTATTATGGATTCATGTAACTACACACGCCTGGGACTGTCGGACTATATGTCGGCAAAAGGAGTTAAAAAGAAAAACATTACTGCAGCCACGGATATCGAACAGCTACAACAAAAATGCGAGCAATTAAAACCTGGCGTAGTATTTATTAACGAAGATTGCTTTATTCACGAAGCCGATTCCAGCGATCGCATTCGTGCTATTATCACACAGCACCCGGATACTCTTTTCTTTATCTTTATGGCGATCTCAAATATCCATTTTGAGGAATATCTCTACGTTCGTAAGAACCTGATTATTACATCAAAATCGATCAAGACATCGACTCTGGATTCACTGCTGGGTACTTACCTGCAAAAGAAACTCAATGCGTCACCGCGTATTTCCGCCGGGATGGACATTCATCCACTGACGCTGAGCCAGACCGAATCAAATATGCTGAAAATGTGGATGTCAGGCCATGACACCATTCAGATTTCAGACAAAATGCAGATTAAGGCTAAAACCGTTTCGTCACATAAAGGCAATATTAAGCGTAAAATCAAAACGCATAATAAACAGGTTATCTATCATGTAGTACGTCTGACAGATAATGTAACCTCCGGCATTTATGTTAACGTGCGATAAGCTGTCTGCTACATAATTTATGCTGCCACAGGGCTGGTCTGATGACCAGCCCTGTTGTTTTTTAACGCTTTTGCGATCGCGATCCCATATTCTCACCTAAGCCTTTCCCCTGCCCTGCCGATGTTTGCTTTCAGAACCCTTACCACTATGAGAGCAAGGAAATGAAAACAGCATCGATCGATGTAGATAATAAGCTCAGCCTCTGGCAAAACCTGCGCCTGATGCCGCTATTCAGCGTGATATTCGGCGGCATTCTGCTGCTTTTTGCCCTGTGTATTGGTCTCGCCAGCTATTTTCTCATTCAGAGTAATAATTCGCTGAACGATGCCACCGAAGAGATTCAGGTGCGCATGGGCATTTCCAACAGCTCTAACCATCTGCGCACTGCCCGCCTTAATATACTGCAGGCGGGCGCGGCAACGCGTATTGGCGAGATGGATAGCTATCGCGCCGATCTGGCGCGGACAGAAACGCGCATTAAACAGGCGCGTGAAGGATTTACGCTTTATATGGCGCGCGATGTTAAAACGCCCGCCGATCTGGCCCTGGATGCGCCGCTGACCGCCAGCTTCAATCAATATATCGATAAAGGCGTGAAGCCGATGATTGAGTCAGCGCGTCAGGGTAGCTTCGAAGGCATTGTGGCACAGGAGACCGATGTCACCCGTAAACTGGATGACGCCTATAACGCGCTGCTGCTGAAGGCCATTAAAATCCGTACCGAGCGGGCCGAGGCGATTAACGCCGGGGCAGCTCACCAGGCGCGCCTCGGCTTTATCGCCATGGCAGCGGCGTTTGCGGCTGCATTAGTGCTGGTCGGGCTGACCTTTATTTTTCTGCGGCGGATCATTATTAATCCTCTGCGCCAGTCGGTGGTCCGCATTGAGCGAATTGCCCGGGGTGATTTGACCGCCGCCGATGTGCCGTGCGGGCGTAACGAAATCGGCATGCTGTTGCATAATCTGCAGCTGATGCAGGCCGCGCTGGTACGCACCGTGGGCAGCGTGCGCGAAGGGGCGGAGGCTATTTATCAGGGAACCAGCGAAATCTCCGCCGGGAACACCGACCTCTCTTCCCGCACCGAGCAGCAGGCATCAGCACTGGAACAGACCGCGGCCAGTATGGAACAGCTCACCGCAACGGTGAAGCAGAATGCGGAAAATGCCCATCACGCCAGTCAGCTGGCGGCTGACGCCTCTGACAAAGCGCGCAACGGTGGCGATCTGGTCAGCGGCGTAGTGAAAACCATGAACAACATCTCCGGCAGCTCGAAAAAAATTGCTGAAATCACCAACGTGATTAACAGCATCGCTTTTCAGACAAATATTCTGGCGCTGAACGCTGCGGTAGAAGCTGCCCGGGCGGGAGAACAGGGCCGCGGTTTCGCCGTTGTCGCCAGCGAAGTACGCAGCCTGGCACAGCGCAGCGCTCAGGCGGCGAAAGAGATCGAAACGCTGATTGCCGAGTCGGTCGCGCTGATTGGTGACGGATCGCATCAGGTGGGCGAAGCGGGAACCACCATGAGTGACATCGTTGAAGCCGTACGGCGCGTTACCGATATTATGGCAGAGATCGCCGCAGCCTCAGATGAGCAGAGCCGCGGTATCCAGCAGGTCAGCCTGGCGGTGACGGAAATGGATAACGTGACGCAGCAAAACGCCTCGCTGGTTGAAGAAGCCTCTTCTGCAGCGGCCTCGCTGGAAGATCAGGCGGGTAAACTGACGCAGGCGGTGGCGGCATTCCGCCTCAGCGACAGCGCTTACGCCACAACGAAAGTTGCGGCGCCGGTCCACGCGGCGCCAGCGGCTCAGCGCACGGTGCGTCCGGCACTGGCGGTATCAGGCAGCGATAACTGGGAGACCTTCTGACAGCACGCGCCCCGCTGAAGCGTCAGACGGGGCGCGCGGTTTGGTTTGCTCAGCCGGTGCTTTCAGGCTCAACAAATACGCCTTCGGCGTGGTCGCTTTCGTTAAAAAACCAGATGCCCAGCGGATAATCCTCCAGCGCCACCAGATACATGGTCCCTTCGTTAAACGGCTCCACCGCCAGCAGTTTACCTGCGCGGCGCGGGCCGCCGTCTGTTTTCACCGTTACGCGTTCACCTGCCTGCATTGCGACCTCTCAGCGACTGTTTTGCGCCAGTGTACCGTAAACAGGCGGCGAAATAGTGATCGCGATCAGCGACGGGCGATAACCCAGACAGCGTGGACGATGCCGGGAATATAGCCACACAGCGTCAGCAGAATGTTCAGCCAGAACGCTCCGCCAAAACCTACCTGCATGAATACGCCCAGCGGTGGCAGCAAAATAGCGATAATAATGCGCAGCAAATCCATACTAACTCCTTGTTATCAATAATAATCAAACAGCGTTAAGCATAGCTGCTTCTGGTAAAAACAGGAGCGACGTCAGGTAAAGAACTGTCAAAAGCCGCTTTTTCACTCTCTTAACGTTTTGCAGCGAGAACCCTGACGGAGAAAACGCCTATCATCATTTCGCTGCATCAACCCCAAAGAAGCAGCCAACCTAAAAGTAACAAGGATTTTTGCCCGCGCAGCGCGGGCTTTTTTTTTGCCTGTCGCGCTGCGCGCGTATGCGCGTATGCGCGTGCCGCACTATACTCAAGACTCACCCTGGCTTTACGGAGTCCCCGTATGCGTGCAGAAGAAACCCGCCCTCGCTCCCTTCCGGCAGGCAATCCGGAACAGGAAAAAGAGCGCGACCCGGAGTGGTTTGATTCATCGGGTAAAACCGTGGATCAGGCGCGCTGCCTTTCTGAACAGTGCGAAGTGGATATTCACGATTGCAGCTTTTGCGAAGCGAATCGCTGAGAGTGATTTAAAAAAAACCCGGCTCAGGCCGGGTTAAATTTATCAATGGATTCGTTACACCAGGAAACGGTAATGCCGTTTCAGATTACGCTCACTGTGTATGAAGGCAACCGGCATTTGTGCATATAAAGTGCAGAAATATGCATATCTTCTGGCGTTAAACCGGCCAGAGAGCCGCGCCGTCTGCGCTTCACCCTGCACACTTCATGCACCGGTAGCCGGCGTCGCGCTGCCTTTTAAGATTATTCCTGGTTGTCGCGTTCGGTACGCCGGAAAAACGTGCAATCGTCATAACGCTATTATACTGATTACTCTCTGCTTTACTCACCTCTGTGGTGTAAGGAGTATGACGATGATTGATCCCGATTCCCCCCTGCTGGTGGTAACCGACCTGGACGGCTCGCTGCTGGATCACCACGATTACAACTGGGAAGCTGCCCGCCCGTGGCTGGACTATTTTGCCGCACGCCAGATCCCGGTAGTGCTCTGCTCCAGTAAAACCGCTGCAGAGATTATCCCGCTGCAGAAGCGCCTGGGTTTAGGCGGAGCGCCGTTTATCGCTGAAAATGGTGCCCGCATCAGCTTTGGCGACGACGTTACGGTTAATGATGAGCCAGGCGCTGACTATCTGGCGCTGTGCGACATGCTGGCCGCGCTGAAAACGGAATTTCGCTTTACCGGTTTTCACGATCTCAGTGACAGCGACGTGGCGAGCTTTACCGGTCTGGCGCTGAGTGACGCCCGGCTAAGCCGCCTGCGGGACGCCTCGGAGGTGATTTTGTGGCGCGACGAGAGCGATAAGCTGGAGGCATTTCGCGCCGCGCTGGCCCGGCATCAGCTTGCGCTGACGCAGGGCGGCCGCTTCTGGCACGTGATGCCGGAAAACTGCGGCAAAGGTATCGCGCTGACGCAGCTGCAGCAGCAGCTGATGCAGCAGGATGGCGTAAGCCGGATAACGCTGGGTCTGGGTGACGGCCCCAATGATATCCCGATGCTGGAGCAGGCGGACTACGCGGTCATTATCAAAGGTTTCAGCAAGTCGCCGGTTACACTCAGCCGTACCGATAGCGACCATATCTATCGCACAGCGCAAACCGGACCGGAAGGCTGGAGCGAAGGCATAGAACACTTTCTGGCCCCCCATAAGCCGTAATCAGAGGATGAGACGATGAGTGATTTTTATCAGAATGGCGTGATTACGAATTTCCATAACCTCACCCATCGCCGCGTGGAGTCGCTGGAAAAAGAGATGGTGCAGTTTGCCCGCCGGCGCAAGATGGGCCTGATCCTGCCCTCGCTGTTCTCCGAACTGGAGGGCCCGGCGCTGGATAATATTGTTAATGAACTGGCGCAGGTGCCCTATCTGGAAGAGATTGTGATTGGTCTCGATCGAGCCGATCGCGATCAGTTTCTGTTTGCCCGCGACTTCTTCTCACGCCTGCCCCAGCGGCACCGCATTCTGTGGAATGACGGGCCGCGCCTGAAAGCGATTGATGCAGAGCTGGATAAAGAGGGTCTCTCACCCAGCCAGCCGGGCAAAGGACGCAACGTCTGGTTCTGTACCGGTTACACCCTGGCGTCCGATCGCACCCAGTGCGTGGCGCTGCACGACTGCGACATTGTGACCTATGAGCGCGGCATGCTGGCGCGTCTGCTCTATCCGCTGGCCAACCCGGCGTTTCAGTATGAGTTTTGCAAAGGGTTTTATGCGCGCGTCGCGGATGGCAAGCTCAATGGCCGCGTCGGCCGTCTGCTGGTCGGACCGATGCTGCGTTCGCTGCAGCAGGTGTATGGCCACTCCGAGTATCTCGACTACCTCAGCAGCTTTCGCTATCCCCTCTCCGGCGAGTTTGCCATGCGCACCCATGTGCTTAACGGCATTAAGATCCCTGGCGACTGGGGGCTGGAGATCGGCGTGCTGTCTGAGATCTATCGCAACTATACGACCCGACAGAGCTGTCAGGTCGAGATCGCCGATCACTATGACCACAAGCATCAGCCGCTGGCCGAAGAGGATGGTACCGGGGGGCTGAAGCGCATGAGCAGCGATATTGTCCAGTCGCTGCTGCGCAAGCTGGCGACCATGGGCGTGCCGCTGACCAGCGATTCGTTTCGCGTGCTGAAGGCGACTTATTACCGTAACGCGCTGGATATGATGGAGATCTACCGGCATGAAGCAACCATGAACGGCCTGTCGTTCGATCAGCACAAAGAGGAAGCGGCGGTGGAGATGTTTACCCAGGCCATTCTCGACGCCGGTCAGTCGTTTATTGAACGCCCCAACGATAAGCCCTTTATTCCGAGCTGGAGTCGCGTTCAGTCGGCGTTTCCGGATATTCTGCAGCGGATTTATCAGGCGGTGGAAGAAGATAACGAGGGAAAAGTGTAACGGGATACGGGACGGCGAAACCGTCCCGATCAGATTCAGCTGGCGAGCCGGGATTCCGTAGTCATGTGACTCAGTTCATCACTATGGAATGCCTCGCGGCGCACGCTATAGCCATCATACCAACGACACTCAACCATTCCGCTGGCATAGCCGGTTACCACCATCGTGGGTCCGCCCTGTTTGTGCTGAACTTCATCACTCACTGCAAAGGTCATACCGCGCCCTCCCTTTTACCGTTGATTGAACGCTTAAAGGTATAGCAGCCGGACAGACAATTTGCCTATAGGATAATGTTATTAGTGTGATAAAAGAGGAATAAGCAGTGCAAAATCTGGTTCATAAACAAAGCCGGTAATGTTTATTACCGGCTTTGAAATTTTTAGCTGCGACCGTCAGATTTTGCAGCCTTCGCACTCAGCATCATCACTGAGTTCAGCCGGCACTTCGCTGGCTTTTTCCGCCGCTTTCGCTTCAGCCTGTTCCAGCTGGGCATCGATATCAAATTCAAACATATCGTCGTTCATCATCACTCTCCTGAAAATTAGTGTGCCGCGCGTTATATCGCATTGCCAGAGATAAGCGGTAAGCGGCTTGTGCGCCGCTTACCGCGCTGGCCTGTTATGCCGACTTACCGCGAACTTTGGCGATCAGGTTAACCACCAGCAGCACAATCGCGCCGACGATAAACCCAAGCACCAGATTGGCCCCGTTGCTCAGCAGGCCGGAAACCAGACCGTTAAAGCCGCTGCTGTACTCGCTGATAGCGTGATGCAGCGGCGTGATACCATGCACAATAATGCCACCGCCCACCAGAAACATCGCCAGCGTGCCGACGACGGTAAGAATTTTCATCAGCCACGGCGCCATCGCCAGCAGAAAACCGCCCACCGCCTGCGCCAGTGAAGAGGACTTTTCCCGCAGCCAGTAGCCGAGGTCATCGATCTTTACAATCATCGCCACAATGCCATAAACACCGATGGTCACCAGAATGGCGATACCGGCGAGGATCAGCACCTGGTTAAGCAGCGGCGCCTCTGAAACGATGCCCAGCGTAATCGCCACGATCTCCGCCGAAAGAATAAAGTCAGTGCGTACCGCACCTTTGACCTTGCTCTTTTCATACGCGCGCGGATCCTGCTGTGCCAGGCTGTCGAGCCGCTGCTGACGCGCTTCCGGGCTCTTTTCCTCTTTATCGTGCTGCAGGCTGTGTAACACCTTTTCCACCCCTTCATAGCAGAGGTAGGCGCCTCCCAGCATCAGCAACGGCGTGATAAGCCAGGGAGCAAACGCTGAAATCACCAGCGCCAGCGGCACCAGGATCAGCTTATTCAGAAATGAGCCTTTCGCAACGCCCCAGACCACCGGCAATTCGCGATTGGCTTTGACGCCCGTGACCTGCTGCGCATTAAGCGACAAATCGTCGCCCAGCACGCCAGCGGTTTTTTTTGCCGCAACCTTGCCCATGACTGAAATGTCATCCAGCAGCGTTGCAATATCATCCAGAAGCGTAAGTAAACTGGTTCCTGCCAAAATGGTAATCCTTATTCCGGTTAGTGTTCCTGACAACAGGGGCAGCGCTCAACCCACGTCACCGACATGTCGGCGATGCCCTCACAGTCCCATTCAACGCGTAACGTTTTTCCCTGCGTATCCGCTGCGTGCAGATATTTACTCACCGGACTTTCGGTCATGCCGCTGATCTCCTCTGTGGCAATCAGCCGATCGTCGAGCCAGATGCGTGCCGTGGCCTGTGTCGCCACCAGCCGCTCGTCACGCAGCTGATAGAGCCGTCTGACCGTCAGTTTAATACTGCTCATGGTAGTGCTCCGCGTCCCAGAGAAAAACGTGATCTAAACGATTATTGCCGCGAAAAGCAATCATCGCCGGCTAGAGCGGATGGTAATGATGCAATCCCTGATGATCCAGCTCCGCGCTCTGCCCGGCGGCCAGCAGCCACTCCTCAAGGCGCTCAATCAGCTGATTGTCATTCAGCCGCAGCTTACCGCGCAGCGCGCACTCCCAGACAATCAGAACCTTCCAGCCGGTCTCCTGCAGCTGCTGCACATAGCGCCGGTCACGCTCAACGTTACTGTTGATTTTGCCGTTCCAGAAACTGGTGCGCGTGGCGGGCATTTTAAACAGATAGCAGTGATGACGATGCCAGAAACAGCCGTGCACAAAGATAATGGCCTGCTGCTCAGGCAGCACGAAATCGGGCCGCCCCGGCAGCGCTTTATCCTGCACGCGAAAGCTGAAGCCGCGATCTTTCAATATCGCGGCCACGCGCTGTTCAATCGCCGTATCCTGATTGCGGATCGCGCGCATATTTTTACTGCGGATCTCTTGTGAGTGAACGTCAGCCATGCCGTTTCCTTTTCCTGCGGGCCTATTCAACTTTAGCGTTTTACGGCAAAAGCGAAAGCGGCGGCGTAAAAGAGTGCGGCACGGCGCGCAGCGCCACACGACGCGCTAATTTCAACCCTGACAGATGAGTGGTAGCATAGCCGCTCAACTGTTAAGGAAAAACGCATGCTCGCTCCCGATCCCGCCGCACCGGCTACCCCCTCTTCATTAACCGCTGCGCAGGATGATTTAGCGCTGTTACTGCAGGTACTGGATATCTACGCGGCGCGCGATGTGATGCAGACCCTCAACGCCGCCGGCACAGGCCACTGGAGCGTGGCGAAGCTGAACCGTCTGCGCAGTGGCAAAGCCGCGTCGGCAATGCTTCTGCCGTCTGAGATCGCCAGCCTGCGTGCCCTGCTGCCATCGCGACCGGCCCACTATGATAGGCCCGCCTTTCAGTTTATCGATCTCTTTGCCGGTATCGGCGGCATCCGGCGCGGCTTTGAGCAGGCCGGCGGCGAGTGCGTTTTTACCAGCGAATGGAATAAAGAGGCGGTCCGCACCTATAAAGCGAACCACTACTGCGATCCGCTGCGCCACCGGTTCAATACCGATATTCGTCTCGTCACGCAGCCAGCCGGCCTCACTGAGGAGGCGGCTATCTATCAGCATATCGATCGCGCTATCCCCGATCACCAGGTGCTGCTGGCCGGCTTTCCCTGTCAGCCTTTTTCACTGGCGGGCGTCAGTAAAAAGAACGCGCTCGGCCGGGCGCACGGCTTTGAGTGTGAGGCGCAGGGCACGCTGTTTTTTGACGTGGCGCGCATTCTCGCGGCTAAAAAGCCCGCGTTTTTTGTGCTGGAAAATGTCAAGAATCTGAAGAGCCACGATAAGGGCCGCACCTTCGCCATTATTATGGCAACGCTGGATGAGCTGGGTTATGACGTGGCGGATGCGGATGATAAAGGCACACCGGACGCCAAAGTGATCGACGCGCGCTATTTTCTGCCGCAGCACCGTGAGCGCATTGTGCTGGTGGGCATCCGGCGCGATAGCGGCGTTAAGCAGCCCTTTTCACTGCGCGCGTTGCCGGCGCTCTATCCGCCGCAGGTGCCGCCACTGCAGAGTTTGCTGGACGCAGATCCGGGTGAAAAATATACCCTGTCGCCAACGCTCTGGCACTACCTCTATCGCTATGCGCAAAAGCACAAGGCGAAGGGCAACGGCTTTGGCTTTGGCCTGAACGATCCGCAGAATCCGCACTGCTGCGTGCGCACGCTTTCAGCGCGCTACTACAAAGATGGCTCGGAGATCCTGATCGATCGCGGCTGGGATCGCGCGCTGGGTGAACAGAACTTTACCGCTGCTGAGAACATGGCGCGGCGACCGCGCCGGCTGAGCCCGCGCGAGTGCGCGCGCCTGATGGGGTTTGAAGCGCCGGGTGAAGCGCGGTTCCGCATCCCGGTCTCCGATACCCAGGCCTATCGTCAGTTTGGCAATTCCGTGGTGGTGCCGGTATTTGCTGCGGTAGCGAAATTACTGCTGCCGCTGATTGAATACTACAGGCTGAACGCGCCAGAGCAGGCTAATAGCTGATCGCGCATAAGAAATAGCTCACCCGCCGGGCGGCGGGTGGCAGAGATTACTTCTTCTTCTTGCTCTTTTTCAGTAGCGCACGGATCTGGCGCAGTTCCGTAGCGCTTAACCGGTCGTCCGGCGTCTCATCGGAGTGCAGATTATCTACCGCCGTCTCCTGCTGCAGGGCACTCTGCAGGCTCGCCTGCAGCCGGTTAACAATCTCCTGACTCATTGAAAGCTGATTGTCAGCAGCCAGCTGCTTAATCTCCTCTTTCAGTGCCGGATCAATTTTAATCGTAATGTTCACGGTTTCAGTCATTTCCACACTCCCTGCTATTTTTTTCACAAACGTAGCGGAAGATGAGGCCAGTTAACAGTCTGTCATAAAAATTTAATATTCCTGTAACGTGCAGCAGAAGTCGCGCAGCACGGATTCATCAACCCCCGCCAGGTTCCCCTGCAGCTCCGCACAGAGTTTGGCCATATAGTGCACCAGAAAATCGGCGTTATATTCAGCCAGACGACGTCCCGCTGCCGTTTGCATGGTTTCAGGCAGGCGCAGCAGCTTTTTCTGAAAGTGATCCAGTGTCCACTTCACATCGTCGAGCTCGCGATCGCGCCCCAGCGGATCGTCACTGTCAAACAGCGGCCGGCCCAGTGCGCCAGCCGTGTAGAATACGCGTGCCAGTCCGATAGCCCCCAGCGACTCCAGACGATCGGCATCCTGCACAATTTTTGCTTCTGCGGTCAGCGGCGTAATGGCAGCACTAAAACTGTGCGCCTGCACCGCGTGCGCCACGCTATCTATAAGTTCAGCGGGAAAATCGGGAAAATCCTGCTGCAGAATACGGCGCGTCTCTTCAGCGGCAAACGTAGAGGCAAGATGACGCTGCGGATGGTTCTTCGGCAGATTCACCACGTCGTGAAAGTAGCTGGCGGTCAGTACCACCATGGCATCGGCAGGCGTCTCCTGCATGATACGCGCCGCGCTCATCCAGACCCGACGCAGATGCCCTGTGTCGTGCGCCTTATCGTCATGCTGCCAGTTCAGCCGCAGCCAGTGTTCATAACGTTGTTGCCAGTGTGTAATGGACATGATGCTTCTCCTGTTATGACATGTGGTGCGCGGCGGGAGCTCTTCAGACTCAGCCCTATCTTAGCGGGCAGGTCATGACACTTTTCTTACAGCATTTTTGGGGTGAGAGGGAAAAATCTGCGATCCTGATCATGTTATAGCGTTGTTAAGCCCGCTTGCCCAGTAGCCTTTTTGTTTTCAGCTTTTCCTTATGACGTTTCACTATCGTCAGATTTAGTTAACATAGTTTATGTGTCGCGCTTAACCGCGATGCCAGTGCGCGGGGAATTTAAGCGGTCACTCCTCGCTGACAGATAGCCAGTTATTAGCGGAGAAAAAGGTGAAATAGTCTGAAAATATTTCTATTTTGGCCGTTATAACGTACTGTATAGGGGAAATTTCCGCATTTCGCCGGTACGTTAAGCGATCTGCACCCCACTTTTTGCCTGGATGTTTTTTTAATACCGGAACAGGAAGGGAACGCCTGATTATCAGGTGACAAATTATTAAGCAAATTTGTTTGAAACCTTTATGCTAAGGGTCTCGTCCTGTACAGGATGTAACGTCAACGCTTTCCGGGTTCGTGATATAACAAGAGGTAAAAAATGAAAGAACGGCCGATTCTTTTTTCCGAACAGCGGGTTCGCGCCCTGCTGGTTGGTCAGCAAACACAGACCCGACGCATTATGAAAACGCAGGCATTTGGTCCAGGACAGGACCACCATGAAGGCGTTCATGCGTTTGATGTCAGTGCGAATCATCTTCACGGCTACAAACTGATGTCGATGTCCGATATCAGCGCGCACTGTCCCTTCGGGCAGGTTGGCGATCGCCTGTGGGTGCGCGAAACCTGGCGCGGCCCGATTGTGCCGGAAGCGCAGCTGGCAGAGTACGATCGCGATCCCCAGCTATTTCGCCATCCCGACTTCTGCCAGTATCGTGCTGACAGCAACGAGTTTGGTCAGCTGGAGGACGATCTGCAGGACGCGGAGCAGTTTGGCTGGCAGACGGCCATTCACATGCCGCGCTGGGCAAGCCGCATCGATCTGACCATCACCGCGATCCGGGCTGAAAAAATCCAGGATATCAGCGAGGATGACATCATGGCAGAGGGCGTTCAGACGGACTCGCACTTCCTGAACAACTTCTTTACCATGAATATGAATTCAGAGTCGCCCAAAGAGGCGTATCGCAAAGCGTGGCAAAAACAGTATGGCGCGACCAGCTGGGAGGTTAACCCCTGGGTCTGGGTCATTGAATTTGAGCGCGTTCTGCGCGAAAGCCGATCGCTCTGAGCGAGCGCCCTGCGCCTCTTCTGCCCACCGGAAGAGGCGCTTACGCCCCACCCCGCTTATTTTTGCTTTTCACTTTGCAAGCGCAATCACAGACACCGTCCCGGCTAACAGGTTGAATAACGGGTTTGACGTCTGGCACATTCTGTCCCGTCGGCACTCCTTCTCTCCTTCTACAGGCGCTGCGATGTTTAAATGGTCCCGGAACGCGCATAAATCCGATGCTGTCGCTGAACTGCCCTGGACGCAGGCGCTGCGGCAGCCAGTGTTTTCTCTGCTTAATCATGACGAGCACGCCGTTCTGATCGGCATGGCGCAGCGCTTTCTGCAGCAGAAAAAATTTGTCCTGCTGCAGGGCACTGAACTGGATGCGCTGCACAGCGCCCGTCTGGCGCTGCTGTTTTGCCTGCCGGTGCTGAAGCTGGGCGTGGAGTGGCTGGATGGCTTTCACGACGTGCTTATCTATCCTGAACCCTTTGCGGTTGATGATCGCTGGGAAGATGAGAGCGGGCTGGTGCATCAGGCGCCCGCTGTACACGCCGGGCAGAGCTGGACGCAGGGGCCGGTGGTGCTCAACGCGCTGGATATTTCCGACGCGTTCGATCTCTCAGGCTATAACCTGGTGATCCATGAAGTGGCGCATAAGCTGGACGCGCGCGGCAGCGGCTACACCAGCGGCATCCCCGCTATTCCGCTGCGCGAGGTCGCTGGCTGGGAGAAAGATTTGCTGCAGGTGATGCAGGAAATTGACGATGAAGTGGCACTCGCGGGTGAAGAGGCCGCGACCTTTGATCCCTACGCAGCCAGCGATCCGGCCGAATGTTTTGCTGTGCTGTCAGAATATTTCTTCACTGCGCCCGACCTGCTCCTTCAGCGCTTTCCGGCGATGTATCGACACCTGCAGCTGTTTTACCGTCAGGATCCTGCTGCCCGGCTTGCGACGCTGGCGGCGGAATCTGCCTGATCCCTGCGCGGGCTGTATCTTTGCTAGCCAGTTGAATGCAATTGTGTTTTAAGCTGTTGACAGGCTCGTCCGGGGCCACTACTATTCGCCTCGTTCACACGATTCCTCTGTAGTTCAGTCGGTAGAACGGCGGACTGTTAATCCGTATGTCACTGGTTCGAGTCCAGTCAGAGGAGCCAGAATTAGAAAAGCCCGCTCAGGGAAACCTGAGCGGGCTTTTTGCTGTCTGCGCCGGCGTTAAATCACCGCTACCCCGCCGGTTACGGCAATGGTTGCCCCTGAGATATAGCTGGCTTCGTCGCTGGCCAGCATGACATAAGAAGAGGCCAGCTCAGCGGGCTGCCCCATACGCTGCAGCGGCACCTGGCTGCCAAAACTTTCGATCTGCTGCGGCGGCATAGTGGCCGGGATCAGCGGCGTCCAGATAGGTCCCGGTGCGACCGCGTTGGCACGAATGCCCTTATCCGCCAGCAGCGCGGCAAGGCTGCCGGAAAAGTTAATGATGGCGGCTTTGGTGGCCGAGTAGGCAATCAGTTTTGGTTTTGGCTGATCGGCGTTGACTGACGCGGTGTTAATAATGGAGCTGCCGGCTGGCATATGCGGTACCGCGGCTTTACAGATGTAGAACATCGCATAGAGATTGGTTTTCATCGTGCGGTCAAACTCATCATCATCAATCTCATCCAGCGAGTCGCGCGTCATCTGGAAAGCGGCGTTGTTGACCACAATATCAATTTTGCCAAAACGGTCCGCCGTCTGCGCCACGATGCTGCGGCAGTGTTCCGCCTGCATAATATCACCCGCGATCAGCAGCGCCTGCTGCCCGGCAGCTTCCACCAGCTGCGCGGTATCTTTTGCATCTTCGTGTTCATCCAGGTAGGAGATGACCACGTCGGCGCCTTCACGGGCGTAAGCGATGGCCACTGCGCGGCCAATACCGGAGTCGCCGCCGGTGATAATCGCGGTTTTGCCTTTCAGCCGGCCGCTGCCCTGATAGCTGGTTTCGCCGTGATCGGGCACCGGCTGCATCTCGCGAAAGCTGCCGGGCCACTGCTGCTGCTGCGCCTGTTGCGGATTTTCTGGACGATCGGTCATAACACGTTCCTTTTTCAGCGAAGGGTAATCTGGCTCAGGTGAACAGCATCAAGTGTAGCAGCCATAACCAGAATGCAAGGCGGAGTGATAAGCGTAACGGCTTGAGAGATAAGCCTATTTCTGCAAAAAACGGCCTTTTCGCAGGGTATCAGGCAGCGGCAGATGCTGACAAAATCAGCAGGTTGCTGCAGGAAGCAGCAAACAACCGGCGGGCGCTAAATCACGTTTTGACAGCCGCAGGAGAGTTGATTATTATGCGCGCCGAAACACAATTCCTCTGTAGTTCAGTCGGTAGAACGGCGGACTGTTAATCCGTATGTCACTGGTTCGAGTCCAGTCAGAGGAGCCAGATTAAAAAAGCCAGATGTCAGCTGACATCTGGCTTTTTGCTTTCCGGCGGTGCGCGGCGGGTCAGAATTCCACGACCACATTGCCTTTCGGCACGCTGCAGCAGGAGAGGATATAGCCCTCTTCGGCATCCTCGTCGGTAATGCCGCCGTTGTGGTTCATCTCAACCTCACCTTCCAGGCACTTCACCTTGCAGGTGCCGCAGATCCCCATGCCGCACGCTTTCGGGATATGCAGGCCCAGCTTGGCAGCGGCGGCGTGAACGGTTTCACCCGGCGCAATTTTCACGCTCTTATCACTCTGCGTAAACGCCACGGTCAGCAGCTCGGAACTGCAGAGTGCGTCGGCCAGTTCGGCCGCCTCTTCCGCCTCCTGCACCACCTGCTCCTGTACCACCTCCGGCGTGGCACCAAACGACTCTTCATGGTAGTGCGCCATATCGTAGCCGACGTTTTCCAGAATCGCTTTCACCGCGCGCATATAGGGCGTCGGTCCGCAGCAGAAGATCTCCCGCTCCATAAAATCAGGCGCGATCATCTGCAGCATGGCGTGGTTCAGAAAGCCGCGAAAGCCTGCCCAGTATTGTCCTGATTCATAGCGTTCGCAGATGATGCTCAGTTTGAAGTTAGGAATACGCGCCGTCATATTCTCCAGATCGCGGCGGAAAATAATATCTTCCGGCGTGCGGGCGCTGTGCACAAACACCATGTCTACATCAGCGTTAGTGTCAAAATACCAGCGCGCCATCGACATCATCGGCGTAATGCCAACGCCGCCGGAGAGAAACAGCGCCTTATCGCCGGGATAATCGATGCAGTTAAACTGCCCTACCGGGCCGTGCACCGCCAGATCCATGCCTTCGCGCATATTCGCGTGCAGCCAGTTAGATACCACGCCGCCCGGCACCTGTTTTACCGTGATCGAAAAGCTATACGGCACCGAGGGAGAGCTGGAGATGGTGTAGGAGCGAAACACGGTCTGCTCCTCAATCATCAGCTCCAGCGTGACAAACTGCCCCGGCTTAAAGAAGAACATCACCGGCTGCTCCGCCATAAAGCAGAAGGTTTTCACGTCCCAGGTTTCCTGTATGACCTTAACGCACCGCACCGCATGACGGCCATTGGTCCAGGTCTGCGTGGTGACAGGCTCAAAAGCATTGGTATTCAGTACCGTGATATTTCTCTCTGTCATACATTTCATTCCCGTCAGGATTGGAGTGATCAATTGCCTGTATCGACGCATGGATAACCACAGGCTTTTGAGCCAGAAACTGCGATTCTCCGTGTAACCCCGCCACAGCATTTAGTTATGCGCGACACGGAAATGCCTGAAAAAACCACATCCGCAGGAAATTCTGCACGCGCGTCTTTAATAGAGGGGATTTATGTCGCTGGCAGAACATTGACGGGCGCCGGACCGGTGCAGCATATCCGTAATCCGTAGCGATCTTATAGGCTTCCGGTAACGCGGAAGTCCGGTTTTGTTGATATCCGGCTGCGCCTGTCGGGCGCGAACCACTCCCTTTTCAACCGCGCGAGAAGAGCAACATTATGAGCCACAACGATCTGCTGAATATCACCTGTACAAGCCTTGTCGATGCGAGCGACCGCATGCAGGATCTGCTCGAAAAACGCCAGCCCAACTATTCGCTGCCGCAGGCGCTCTATAACGACCCGACTCTGTTTCGCATTGATATGGAGGAGGTGTTTCAGAAAGAGTGGCTGTTTGCCGGCATGAGCAGCGAAATCCCGAAAAAGGGTGACTACTTCACGCTTGAGGTCGGACAGAACCCGGTGCTGGTTCTGCGCGATGCAGAGGGCAACATCAACGCGTTTCATAACACCTGTCGCCATCGCGGCTCGCGCCTCTGCTCAAAGGAGCGCGGCAAGGTGGCCAATCTGGTCTGTCCCTACCACCAGTGGACGTACGATTTAAAGGGCAACCTGCTCTTCGCCGGTTCAGAGATGAATCAGTCATTTGACATGAAGCAGCACGGCCTGAAAAAAGCGCACTGTAAAACCGCCGGCGGGTTTATCTTTATCTGCCTCGCAGAGACGCCGCCGCAGTCTGACTTCGATGAGTTTCTGGCCACGCTGGCGGAGTATATGGAACCCTATGATGTGGACAACACCAAGCTGGCGGCAGAGTCCCATATGTATGAAAAAGCCAACTGGAAACTGGTGCTGGAGAATAACCGCGAGTGCTACCACTGCGCCGGCAGCCATCCGGAACTGCTGAACAGCCTGCTGGAGTGGGACGACACCAACGATCCGCGCGCGCCGCAGAGTTTCCATGACTACTACAACAAGCAGGCGGCGCTGTGGGATGAGCAGGGTATTCCGCATCGCCATCAGAGCTTTGGTCTGCGCAACCGGATTGTGCGTATGCCGCTGAAAGAGGGCACCAAAGTCATGACCATTGATGGTCGTGAGGGCTGCACCCGGCTGCTGGGCCGTTTTACCAGCCACTATCAGGGATCGATGCGTATTCTGCACCTGCCCAACTCGTGGAACCATATGCAAAGCGATCACTTTATCGTGTTCCGCGTGCTGCCAATCTCCGCGCAGGAGACGATGGTAACGACAAAATGGTTTGTGCATAAAGACGCGGTGGCCGGTATCGATTACGATCCGGAGCGTCTGCGCACCGTCTGGGACGCCACCAACGAGCAGGATCGCGTTCTGGGCGAAGAGAATCAGCGCGGCATCAACTCCATTGGCTATCAGCCAGGCCCCTATTCAGAAACCTATGAGTTTGGCGTGATTAATTTTATCGACTGGTACAGTGAAACCGTGCTTAAAAACGTAAAAGGCTGACCTGATAACAGAAAACCCGGCTGGCGTCGTTAACCGCCAGCCGGGTTTTTTATCGTTCAGGCACGCAGCTAGCGGATCACGCCCTCCTCCAGCAGCAGATCAAAGACCGCCTGCGCCATCTCATTCACCGGTTTATTCTGCACCACTTTGCCACCTTCATTCTGTGACTTCGCCGTGGCCGCTTTAAAGCGATCCGCCGCCGTTTTCGCTTTTACTTTTTTCAGGCGCTTCGGCCGCTTACGCGCCGGCGCTATCTCCCAGGCTGCCATCGCTGTATCCGGCACGTCCACGCCCGCAGCGGTGGTGATCTCTGCCCGGTTTGCCGGGCCAAACGCGCTCTGGCGCGGCGCGGCGGCGGCCATGTCCACGCTGGCGATAAACGGCAGCGCCACACGCAGCAGACGCCGCTGACCGCGCGGCAGCGCCTGCAGCACTTCAGCATCGGTGCCGTTCAGGCTGACAATCTCCGCCACGCCGACCACAACCGGGATCTCCAGCGCTTCTGCCAGCAGAAAAGGCAGCATACCGGATGACTCGCCGCGCTCCGCCCGGCCGCCGGTGAGGATCACATCCGGGTGATCCTGCTTAAGATAGTGACTCAGCACCGCCACCGCATCGCCCTGCTCCGTCATCGGCAGCACGCGCAGCGTCTCAACGCCCATGCCCGCATAGCTGCGCAGCGCCGCGTTGTGCGGATCGCCGGCGTGAAGAAGCTCCAGATCGCCGGAAGCCAGCGCCAGCCCCATCTCTACCGCACGCGCATCCTGCCCGGCGCGGCGTGCCCTGCCCGACTCGGGATGGAGTCCGACGGATATCAGCGCCGTAATGCGGCAGCCGCTGTGGTGTGCTTTATGCTGCATGGTTAAGCTCCTTATTACGCCAGGCGCGCGCCAGACGCGCCAGTTCAGCCAGGATCGCATCGCTGTCGCCAATCACGCTCAGCGACGCGCGGCTGACCATATCGCAGCCGGGATCGGTATTAATGGCGATCACCCGGTCGCACTGCGCAATCCCCTGCAGATGCTGCACCGCGCCGGAGATGCCCACCGCCAGATAGACCCGCGCCGTCACCCAGGTGCCGGTAGCACCCACCTGCCGGAAACGCGGCATATGGCCATTATCCACGGCCACGCGGCTGGCGCCTTCGGTCGCTCCCAGACTCTCTGCGGTAGCGTGAAACTGCGCCCAGTCGCTGACGCCGTTACCGGCAGACAAAATAAACTCCGCCTCGCCCAGCGGCACCGCTGCCGGATCGACCGGCATCAGTCCGCAGTCGGTAATGCGCGCAGCGCCAATGCTTCGCAGCCCGACGCTCACCGGCAGCGCTTCATGGCGGGTCTCATCCACCGGATCGGCGCACTCTGCGGTCAGCAGCATGACGCGCGCAACCGGACGCGTAATATCGGCGCTGCCGCCCGCCGCCCGGCTGATACAGCTGTCGCCCTCTATGCGCCACACCTGCGTGGCGGGTCGCTCCCCGCAGCGTGCGGCAAAGCGACAGCCCAGCTCAAAGCCTCCGGCAACACTGTCCGGAAACAGCCAGAAGCGCGGTGCCAGTTCGTTTTCTGCCGCCATCAGCGCATGGATGCGCTGCTCCGGGCTGTAACCCTCATAGCGTTCGCCGCTGAAGTGGAGCAGCCGGTCAGCGCCCGCGGTGGCAAAGTTCTCTTCACGATGCTCACCAAATACCACGGCCACGACCACGCCAGCACCGCCAGCATCACGCACCAGCTGATGCGCCTGCCCCAGCACGTCGCGATCGTGGCTGGTCAGGCGGCCGCCGGTCATATCCAGCACCGCCGCCACGCAGTAATCCGGCTGCGCCACGCGGTGCAGCGGCAGCTCAGCGACGTGCGGCGTGCCGGCGCTGCGCCGGCCGGAGAGCTGGGAAAACGCGTTAACGTTCTCGCGATCGATGCGCTTCAGTCCGTTGGGTCCGGTAAAGCCGACGGCGTGCGGATTTTTACGCAGCAGCCCGGACGGGCCGCGGCTCTCCTGCACCGGCTGCATCAGCTCTGCATGCTGCGGATGCAGCCGGTTGCGGGCAATCCACTCAAGACGCGGATCGCGGCGTACAGTGGTTTCCATCAGATCACCTCCACAGCAATTTGGCGCTCGCGCAGCTTCGCCGGCAGCGGTTTTTTCGGTTCGCTGAGGGCTTCCGCCACCAGTTCAGCGATATCTTTGACCTCCGGACGCGGCCCGACGACACCTTCCAGCATCGCGGTACACTGCTGGCAGCCAACGGCAATCAGCTCTGCGCCGGTCTGTTTTGCATCCTCCATCCGCATGTCAGCGATGCGCCGCTCCCCCGGAATATCCGTAATCGGCGCACCGCCACCGCCGCCGCAGCAGCGTGAGCGGAAACCGGAGCGGTCCATTTCGCTGAGTTTGATCCCCAGCTCCGCCAGCAGTTCACGCGGTGATGCATATTCACCGTTGTAGCGGCCGAGGTAGCAGGGATCGTGCCAGGTCACGCTGCCGCCTTTGTAATCTTTCAGATCCAGCAGCTGCGCCTTAACCAGCTCATTAATAAAGGTGGTGTGATGCAGCACCTCATAGTCAGGCTGCGTGTCTGCCGGGTAGAAATCGGGATACTCATTTTTCAGGCAGTGAAAGGCGTGCGGATCGGTGGTCACGATGCGGTTAAAACGATATTTTTGCAGCGTGGCGATATTGCTGCGCGCCAGCCGCTGAAACGTGGCGTCATCACCCAGGCGTCGCGCCACGTCTCCGCTATCGAGCTCCTCATCGCCCAGCACCGCAAAGTTTACGCCGGCGGCCCTGAGCACTTTGACAAACGCGCGCAGAATACGCTGGCTGCGCATATCAAACGCCCCGTCGGAGACCCAGAACAGCACGTCGGCCTGCCCGACATCCCGCATCAGCGGCAGGTTCTGATCGGCTGACCAGTGCGTGCGGCTGCGCGGGTTAAAGCCGCCAGGATTATCTGTCTGGCTGAGGTTATCCAGCACCTCCGCGCCTTTGCCGGGCGTTTGCCCCTTCTCCAGCGTCATAAAGCGGCGCATGTCCACAATGGCATCGACATGCTCAATCATCATCGGACACTCCTCCACGCAGGCGCGGCAGGTGGTGCAGGACCAGAGCGTCTCTTCTTTGATCAGCCCTCCGACAATCGGCTGATGCGGCGCTCCGCACGCTTCGCCCACCGGCACGCCCGGATAGGGGCTGCCGGCAAAGCGCGCGTCGCTGCCGCCCGCCATCCCGATAACCATATCCTGAATCAGCTTTTTGGGATTGAGCGGCTGACCCGCCGCAAACGCCGGGCACATCGCTTCACACTTGCCGCACTGCACGCAGGCGTCAAAGCCCAGCAGCTGGTTCCATTTGAAATCGGCCGGTTTTTCAACGCCGAGCGTTGGGGCAGCCAGATCCACCGGCTTCAGGCCCACGGATCGGCCGCCGCCAAAGCGGGCGGGACGACGATGAAAGGCAAGATGCAGCGCACCGGCGAATGCGTGTTTCATCGGCCCGCCCCACGCCATGCCAAACACCATCTCGCCCAGACCCCAGCAGATCCCTGCCAGCAGCAGGACCGCCATCACCCAGCGCCCCGCCTCGCCAAACAGATCGGAGACCGGCAGCGTGGTGATAAAGAACGTTGCCGCAAACACCAGCAGGCTCTTTGGCAACCGCATCCACGGCCCGCGTGAAAGACGGGCTGGCGGATTGCGACGGCGATACCAGATAAACAGCGCGCCGCTGAACATCACCAGCAGCGCGCCCGCCAGCACGCCATCCACCAGCGTGCCGCTGACGCCCGCCAGATGAACCACGAGGATCAGCAGCATCGACAGCACAAAGCCGCCGGCGGTGGCCACATGGCTGCGCGACATATATTTATCACGCGCCACCACGTGATGCAGGTCAACCAGATAGCGGCGAGGCATCGCCATCAGGCCGCTCAGCAGCGCAACCTGTTCCGGTTGTCCGCGCCGCCAGAGCAGGACGCGCCTGACCATACCCACGATGGCCAGAATCACCGCGCCAAGAAGTAACCAGGGGAGTATCCGATCAAGTACCATGATGTGCCCTTTCCAGACAATTTCTGTTAGATGCGGCGTGCGGTACCGCTTCCGGATACCGCACGCTTTACGTCAGCGACGGCGAAGCTACAGATCCTTGCAGAGACGCAGCGCGTCGTAGATCGCGGCGTGAACGTTACGCTGCGAGACGCAGTCGCCGAGCCGCCACAGGATCATGCCGCTGCCCGCCTGCGCCAGCACCGGCTGCGGACGGACATCAAACAGCGCTTCCACGTCAATCTGCCCCTTGTTGCGCGATTCCGCTTTCAGCGCGTAGTAGAGTTCCTCATTAGGACGGGTGCCGTTTTCCACCACAATCTGATCCACCACCCGCTCCTCTTTCTGCCCGGTGTATTCATTTTCCAGCACCGCCACCAGCTTCTCGCCTTCGCGATAGACCTTCTCCAGCGCCAGATCGGAGGTCATCACCACCGCTTTTTCATACAGGCTGCGATAGTAGGTCGGGAAGGTGGTGCCGCCAATGCCCACGCCGGGTTTGATATCGCCGGTTACCAGCTCCACCAGCGCACCGCGCGCGGCGAGGAAATCGGAGACGGACATCCCGGAAAATTCACAGATAGCGTCATACACCAGTACGTTTTTGCCGGGCTCCACCATGCCGTTCAGCACATCCCAGCTGGAGACCACCAGCCCTTCCGCCGCTCCCCACTCCGGGTTCTGCTCCAGGAAGGGCTCTCCGCCGGTAGCAAGGATGCAGACGTCGGGGGTGAGATCGCGGATCATCGTCATATCCGCTGTGGTGTCGGTCATTACCTTGACGCCGAGACGCTCAGTTTCCATCGCCAGCCAGCGCGTGATACCGGCCATCTGATCGCGCTGCGGCGCTTTTGCCGCAATCGTAACCTGCCCGCCCAGCTCGCTGGCGCGCTCAATCAGCGTGACCTTATGCCCGCGCTCTGCCGCCACGCGCGCTGCCTCCAGCCCGCCCGGTCCGCCGCCAATCACTACGACGTTGCGCACCGGCCCTTCGGTTTTGGTGATGATATGCGGCAGCCCCATATATTCGCGCGAGGTGGCCGCGTTCTGAATGCACAGCACATCCAGCCCCATATATTGCCGGTCTATGCAGTAGTTGGCGCCGACGCACTGGCGGATCTGATCGACCTGATTCATTTTGATCTTGGCGATGAGGTGCGGATCGGCGATATGCGCACGCGTCATCCCGACAAAGTCAACGTAGCCCGCTTCGAGGATACGCTGCGCCTGATTGGGATCTTTAATATTCTGCGCGTGGATCACCGGCACCGTGACCACCTCTTTGATACCCGCCGCCAGATGCAGAAACGGCTCGGGCGGATAGCTCATATTCGGAATAACGTTCGCCAGCGTGTTATGGGTGTCGCAGCCGGAGCCGACCACGCCAAAATAATCGACCATGCCGGTTTTATCGTAGTAGGCGGCGATCTGCCGCATATCTTCATGGCTGAGCCCGTCGGGATGAAACTCATCACCGGTAATGCGCATGCCGACGACAAAATCGGGGCCGACCGCGTCACGCACCGCTTTCAGTACTTCAATGCCAAAGCGCATCCGTTTTTCAAAACTGCCGCCCCACTCATCGGTACGCTTATTGACGCGTGGTGACCAGAACTGGTCGATCATATGCTGATGCACGGCGGAGAGCTCCACGCCATCGAGGCCACCCGCTTTGGCGCGCTGCGCCGCTTTAGCGAAGTCGCCGATAACGCGCCAGATCTCCTCTTCCTCAATGGTTTTGCAGGTGGCGCGGTGCACCGGCTCACGGATGCCGGAGGGTGACATCAGGTTAGGCCAGTTCTCGCCATCCCAGCGCGAGCGCCGCCCCATGTGGGAGATCTGGATCATGATTTTGCCGCCGTGCTGGTGCACGGCATCGGCGAGATTCTGAAAGTGGGGAATAATCCGGTCGGTACTCAGGTTAACCGAACTCCACCAGCTCTGGGGACTGTCGATCGAGACCACGCTTGAGCCGCCACAGATACAGAGCCCGCAGCCGCCTTTGGCTTTCTCTTCGTAATAGCGCACATAGCGATCGGTGGTCATCCCGCCGTCAGTGGCATACACCTCGGCGTGGGCGGTGCTGACAATACGGTTGCGGATAGTCAGTTTATTTATCTTTAATGGCTCAAACAGCAGATCAAACTGTGACATAGCTTCACCTTAATTCCGTTCTGATATCCGGCCCGCCAGCCTGCGGTTCAGTTGTTGTGCAGGGTACGCAGCCGGCGCTGCGTACCCGGTTTTATACTGGCGAAACGGTAAAAATGCCGTACTCACATCCCTCTTCGGCCGCGCTCTGCGTCTGCACCGCCCGGGTTTTCACGCTGTAGCCGAGGCTCTGCGCAATCTGATCCATCGCGCCGGCAAACCAGCCGGTAAACATGTAGTCCACCTTGCGGTTGACCTTGCCGTACTGATAGACAAACGCAGAGTGATCGAGTCGGATCCGCGCCGTGCCCTGTTTCAGATCGAGCGCTTCGGTGGAAAAGAAGCCCCAGCCGCGCTGAGAAAGACGTTTCATGTAGTGCTCAAATACGGCGTCACCGGAGAGGCCGTGCAGCGCAGCCTCTTTTTCGCACCAGTGCCAGGCCGATTTATAGCCCGCTTTGTAGAGGATGGCGGCGTAGCGTTCAGCGCCAATCTCCTCTTCAATGCCCATATGGTTGTTCACGAAGAAGTGCCGGGGCACGTACAACATCGGTAACGCATCGGTGGTCCAGACGCCGGTTTCATCATCGACGCTGATTGGCATTTCAGGCGCATGTGCCATGGTTTACCTCGCTTAGTGGTGTGAACAGGCCAGACGATCACTCATGCCAGACATTTGCCAGCAGGTTGAGCCAGTTCTCGCCCATAAATTTGCGCACCTGCTTCTCGGTAAAGCCGTGGCGCAGCAGCGCAGCCGTTAAGTTCGGGAATTCACCCAGCGTGCGAATGCCTTCCGGGTTGATGATTTTGCCGAAGTCGGTGAGCTGGCGGGCGTAGCCCTTGTCGTGCGTCAGCCACTCGAAAAATGCCTGACCGTGGCCCTGCGTGAAGTCGGTGCCGATGCCGATCTGATCTTCACCCACCAGGTTGAAGATGTAGTCGATCGCTTCCACGTAATCTTCAATCGTGGAGTGAATGCCATTTTTCAGGAACGGGGTAAACATGGTGACGCCCACAAATCCGCCGTGGTCCGCAATAAATTTCAGCTCTTCATCAGATTTATTACGCGGGTGATCTTTCAGGCCAGAGGGAAGGCAGTGGGAGTAACAGACCGGTTTTTTCGACGCGAGGATCACCTCTTTTGAGGTCTGCGCGCCCACGTGCGAAAGGTCGCACAGCATGCCGACGCGGTTCATCTCCGCCACGACTTCATGACCATAACCGGAGAGGCCGCCATCACGCTCATAGCAGCCGGTGCCGACCAGATTCTGCGTGTTATAGGCCATCTGCACCACGCCCACGCCCAGCTCTTTGAACACCTGAATGTAGCCCAGCTGATCTTCAAACGCGTGCGCGTTCTGGAAGCCCATCAGGATGCCGGTTTTGCCTTCATCTTTGGCGCGCCGGATATCGCGGGTGTTGGTTACTTTGGTGACCAGATCGGCGTTCTGCGCAATCAGGTTATTCATTTCCACGATATTATTAACCGTGCCCTGAAACCCTTCCCAGACGGAGACCGTGCAGTTGGCAGCCGTCAGCCCGCCGCGGCGCATATCCTCAAACAGCTCTCTGTCCCATTTCGCAATTACCAGCCCATCGATGACAATCGCAGAATCGTGCAATTCAGTAGCGTTCATATCTTCCTCTCTGGTTTGATTCATAACCGGGTGCGGCCGAATGAAAACAGAATAGGGTTTACGCTGCGGATGAATTGTTCTGAAAACGTCACTTGCCTGACAGCTGGCGCAGCCCCGGAAAGTGAACGGATGGTTTAAACCGATGAGCGGACATAAAAAAGCTGCCCTGAAGGCAGCGTTTTCAGCCGGCACGCATTACAGGTGGCGGGTGGCGTCAGAGATCCGTTGACAGTGCCACTGAGCCAAAGGTTGGCTCAAAGCGCGCCTCATTCAGGATGCGCAGAGAGGCGGATACCGTGCTCTCCTGCTGCCAGTTTGTCAGGCCGGGCATTTCCGCCATAAAGAACTGCGTCAGCGTCTTGCCGCCTCCCTGACTGTGTACGCCCCGCCGCTCTTCGCGCGGCGGCACGCCAAGATGTTCGCGATAGCATTTGCTGAAGTGCGGCGTAGAGACAAAGCCGCACGCCAGGGCGATTTCAATAATCGACATGGAGGTCTGCTTCAGCAGCTGGCGGGCGCGGAACAGCCGCAGTTTCAGATAGTAACGTGAGGGCGAGCAGCGCAGGTATTTCTGAAACAGCCGCTCCAGCTGACGGCGCGACAGGCCGACGTAACCTGCCAGCTCATCCAGATCGATCGCCTCCTCAATGTTGGCCTCCATCAGCGATACTGCCTCCACCAGGCTTGGCTGCGCCGTGCCGAGCACGTGACGCAGCGGGATACGCTGATAGTCTGATTCATTGCGTACGCGGTCGCAGATAAACATCTCTGAAATGCCGGCGGTGAGCTGGTGGCCAAAGTGGCGCTGGATCATGGTCAGCATCATATCCATCGGCACGGTGCCGCCGCTGCTGGTCATGCGATCGTGCTCAATCACAAACAGCTGGTTGGTACAGATGACTTTGGGGTACGCCTCCTGCATGGACGCAATGCACTCCCAGTGCGCGCTGCAGTGATACCCATCCAGCAGCCCGGCTTCCGCCAGCAGATAGGGTCCGGTACAGATGCCGCCAATCAGGATTTTGCGGCGCGCCATGCTCTGCAGCCAGCTCACCTGACGGCTGGTATAACTGCGGGTAATGTTGACACCCCCGACCACGATCAGCACATCCAGTGCTGCCACGTTAGCCATCGAATGATCGGGCGTAATTGAAATACCATCACTTGCCACAACGGGCGCACCCTCTTCACTGACGGTACACCAGCTATACAGTTCCTTGCCGCTTAGCTGGTTCGCCATGCGTAAAGGTTCAACTGCGGTTGCCAGAGCCATCATGGTGAAATTATTGACCAGTAAAAAGCCTACGCTGCGCTTTTTAATATCAGTAGAGGGACTTTTCAAAATTGCGTCTGTGTCGAACATGTGCGCTGACCTCTATTAGGCTAAACAGAAACATTACCCGGGGGCATCTCCCCCAATCGCTTTCCATCACCTATAGAGTAAGCAACAGACATGCCATTCGTCACCAGGATGGCCCTGCGGAAAATGACACACAGTTAACATAAGCGAAACAAATGTTTGTTCAGCTTCACAGATTTGATCATTGCTGCACGAACTGCTCCCTTTAGCCTCAAAACAGTGCAGACGCTGACCCGTTTTGGTTAAGTCAGCGCATTTTGCACTCTTTTACATCACTGTCCGCTGCCTGCCCGTATGGCGATCCGCATAAGCTATCGTAACCAATTAGTTACACAGAATTAACATTCAATCGCGTTGACTGCCAGACCCCCTTTCGACGTCTCTTTATATTTATCCTGCATATCGCGGCCGGTATCGCGCATGGTACGGATCACTTTATCCAGCGAAATAAAGTGCTGACCATCGCCGCGCAGCGCCATCTGCGCGGCATTAATCGCTTTCATTGCCGCAATCGCGTTGCGTTCAATACAGGGCACCTGCACCAGCCCGCCCACCGGATCGCAGGTCAGGCCAAGATTGTGTTCCAGCGCAATTTCCGCCGCGTTCTCAACCTGTTCCGGCGTGCCGCCCAGCACGTCTGTGAGGCCAGCCGCCGCCATGGCACAGGCGGAGCCGACCTCGCCCTGACAGCCCACCTCAGCGCCGGATATAGACGCATTCTTTTTGCACAGCGCCCCGACCGCGGCCGCCGCCAGCAGAAAGTCCACCACATCCTCTTCGCGCGCGCGGGGTTCAAACTGCATGTAGTACATCAGCACGGCCGGGACAATGCCGGCGGCGCCGTTGGTCGGTGCCGTCACCATCCGCCCGCCCGCGGCGTTCTCTTCGTTGACCGCCAGCGCATAGAGATTGATCCAGTCCATGGCGGAGAGCGTCGAGCTGATGACATTCTCCGCTGAGGCGCGGCGCAGAGACTGATAGAGCGCTGGCGCACGGCGGCGCACCTGCAGGCCACCCGGCAGGATGCCCTCCTGGGCCAGCCCGTTAGCGATGCACTGCTGCATCACCTGCCAGATCTGCGCCAGCCCGCTGCGGATCGCCGCTTCGTCACGCCATACCTTTTCATTTTCCAGCATCAGCGCGCTGATACGCAGCCCCTTTTCGCGGCAGTGGGCCAGCAGCTCCGCTCCGCTGTTAAAGTCATAGGGCAGCGTGCACTGCGGCACCAGATGTGCAGTGGCCGTGGCCTCCTCTTCATCCAGCACAAAGCCGCCGCCGATGGAGTAATAGACCACCGAGAGGCTGTCGCCGGTGCGGAAATAGGCGTTCAGCCGCATGGCGTTCGGGTGATAAGCGAGCACGTCATCCACAAACAGCAGATCCTGATGCCAGTCAAATTCAATGTTTTCCCCCCACGGCAGCGTCACCGAACCGGTTTCGCAGATCGCCTGCACCGTGGCGTCAATGATGTGCGGATCGATGGTATCCGGTGAAGCGCCCATCAGCCCGAGCAGCACCGCTTTGTCGGTGCTGTGGCCGCGTCCGGTTGCGCTCAGCGAGCCAAACAGTTCAATTTTAATGCGGCAGAGCGCCTGCCGCCTGGCACTCTGGCTCAGCTGCTCAACAAAGCGCTGCGCCGCGCGCATGGGCCCGACGGTGTGCGAACTGGAGGGGCCAATTCCGACCTTAAATAAATCGAAGACGCTAATACTCATTCTGCTCTCCCGGGCTCACGGCCATGTAGTGTTTACCTGCCGCATTATCGATGGCGTAAAAAATCGATGGATGCCGGAGAACGACGCATTTCACCGTGAACTCGCCATTTTCCGCCCGGCGTAGCCGCCTTACCCTGCCGCACGGTGGCGGGCAGCGCCCTATGTCGCAAATTGACATAGCCCCGGCGTTACCAAACATCCTGGCCGCAGTGGCGCTGGGTATTATCAACTCACACTCAATTCATCGCTGCCCTGAATGGCTCAGTTCCGGAGCAGGCGCCGCGCGATTATCCGGGCAAGGAGAGAGCATGTTTGCGAAAAGCGACACCATTCAGAGCTTTGACAGTGAACTGTGGCAGGCGATAGAGCAGGAAGCAGTGCGTCAGGAAGAGCACATTGAGCTTATCGCTTCAGAGAACTACACCAGCCCGCGCGTTATGCAGGCGCAGGGCACGGTACTGACCAATAAATATGCGGAGGGCTATCCGGCCAAACGCTACTACGGCGGCTGTGAATATGTCGACATCGTGGAGAAACTGGCCATTGAACGCGCCTGTACGCTGTTCGGGGCCGATTACGCCAACGTGCAGCCGCACTCCGGCTCGCAGGCTAACGCGGCGGTCTATATGGCACTGTGCCAGCCGGGTGACACTGTGCTGGGCATGAGTCTGGCGCACGGCGGCCATCTGACGCACGGCGCACACGTCAACTTCTCCGGCAAGATCTATCACGCCGTGCAGTATGGCCTGAACGAAGCAACGGGCGAGATCGACTACGACCAGGTGGAAGCGCTGGCGCTGGAGCATAAGCCGAAAATGATTGTGGCTGGCTTCTCCGCCTATTCACGCGTGGTTGACTGGGCGCGCTTTCGCGCTATCGCCGATAAAACGGGCGCATGGCTGTTTGTTGATATGGCACACGTCGCAGGCCTCGTCGCCGCCGGTATCTATCCTAATCCGCTGCCGTTCGCTGACGTGGTCACCACCACCACGCATAAAACCCTGCGCGGTCCGCGCGGCGGTCTGATCCTGGCGAAAGCCAATCCGGAGCTGGAGAAGAAACTGAATGCCGCCGTATTCCCCGGCGGCCAGGGCGGTCCGCTGATGCATGTTATCGCCGCCAAAGCGGTAGCCTTTAAAGAGGCGATGCAGCCTGACTACGCAAACTATCAGCGCCAGGTAGTGAAAAATGCGCAGGCGATGGCGGAGGTCTTTATTGCGCGTCAGTACGATGTGGTCTCGGGCGGTACCGATAACCACCTGTTTCTGCTGAGCCTGATCAAACAGGGCCTGACCGGCAAAGCGGCGGACGCCGCGCTGGGGCGCGCCAATATCACCGTCAATAAAAATGCTGTACCGGGCGATCCGCAGTCGCCGTTTGTGACCTCCGGCCTGCGCATCGGTGCACCGGTGATCACCACGCGCGGCTTCAGTGAGGAGAACTGCCGCACGCTGGCAGGCTGGATCGCAGACATCCTCGACGTCATGCACAACGAGGAGCAGCTGGAAGTGAAAATTGCGCAGGTGAAGCAGCAGGTGCTGTCGCTGTGTGCAGATTTCCCGGTTTACCGCTAAGCCAGAACGCCCCCGGCCTGCCGCGGGGCGCCGTCTTACCCTCTGTCCATTCGCACACGCGGTATCGTTACGGGAGTAGATAAACATGCAACGCTATTCAGGATTTGGCCTGCTCAGACACAGTCTGAGCTTTCATGAGAACTGGCAGAAGGTCTGGCGCAACCCGACACCGCAGAAACGCTATGACGTGATTATCATCGGCGGCGGCGGTCACGGTCTGGCTACCGCTTACTATCTGGCGAAGGAGCACGGCATCACCAATGTGGCGGTGCTGGAAAAGGGCCATCTCGGCGGCGGCAATATCTGCCGCAACACCACCATCGTCCGCTCCAACTACCTGTGGGATGAGTCCGCCGCGCTCTATGAGCACTCCATGAAGCTGTGGGAAGGCCTGTCGCAGGAGCTGAACTACAACCAGATGTTTTCGCAGCGTGGTGTCTATCACACCTGCCATACGCTGCAGGATCTGCGCACCAATGAGCGGCTGGCTAACGCCAACCGCCTGCAGGGCGTCGACAACGAAATGGTCTATGGCGACCAGCTGCAGCGTGAGATCCCGGCGCTCGACTGCAGTAAAGATGCGCGTTATCCGGTGCTGGGCGCCTCGGTGCAGCGGCGCGGCGGCAACGCCCGTCATGATGCGGTGGCCTGGGGGTATGCCCGCGCAGCCGACAGTCTGGGTGTGGATCTGATCCAGAACTGTGAAGTGATCGATATGGAGATCAGCGATGGCAAGATCACCGGCGTGAAAACCCGCAACCATGGCGTAATCAAAGCCGACCGCGTGGGCTGCGTGACCGCCGGCAACTCCGGCGTGATGGCGAAAATGGCGGGCTTTGAACTGCCGGTGGAGTCGCATCCGCTGCAGGCGCTGGTTTCAGAGCCGATTAAACCTTTCCTGGATACGGTTGTGATGTCCAACCATGTACACGGCTATATGAGCCAGTCTGATAAAGGCGACCTGGTGATTGGTGCCGGCATTGACGGCTGGGTCGGTTATGGTCAGCGCGGATCCTACAGCGTGATTGAGCACACGATCCAGGCGATTGTTGAGCTTTTCCCCTGCACCAGCCGCGTACGCATGAACCGCCAGTGGGGCGGCATTGTTGATACCTGCCCTGACGCCAGCCCTATCCTTTCCGCGACCCCGGTACGCAACCTGTTTTTCAACTGCGGCTGGGGCACCGGCGGCTTCAAAGGCACCCCCGGCTCCGGCAACCTGTTTGCCCACCAGCTGGCGCACGGCACGCCGCATCCGATAGCTGAACCTTTTGCCCTCTCCCGCTTTTATACCGGGGCTCTGGTTGACGAACATGGCGCTGCGGGCGTGGCCCACTAAGGACTTTTAGCATGCTGCACATTTACTGTCCTCACTGCGGTGAGTATCGCGAAGAAGAAGAGTTTCATCCGCGCGGTCAGGCGCATATCGCCCGGCCCGCCAGTCCGGATGCCTGCAGCGACGAGGAGTGGGGAACCTTTCTCTACTTTCGTAAAAACCCGCGCGGCATGCATAACGAACTCTGGGTGCACAGCGCCGGTTGCCGCAAGTTTTTCAACCTGACGCGCGACACACAGACGTATGAAATCAAACGTGTTTATACACTCAATGAACAGCCTGAAGCCGGCGAGCAAGGGTAAGGAGCGCAGAGCATGAGCCAGAAAAATCGCCTGCCGTCCGGCGGCAGAATCAACCGTTCCACCACGCTGAACTTTACCTGGAACGGCCGTCAGTATCAGGGCTACGAAGGCGATACCGTCGCCTCTGCCCTGCTCGCCAACGGTATCGATATAGTCGGACGCAGTTTTAAATACAGCCGCCCGCGCGGCATCGTTGCCGCGGGCGCGGAAGAGCCTAATGCGGTGCTGCAGCTTGGGGCCTCAGAGGCGACGCAGGTGCCCAACGTGCGCGCCACGCAGCAGACGCTCTATGAGGGCCTGGTCTGCTCCGCCACCAACGGCTGGCCCAGCGTGGAATCCGATCTGATGGGGCTGGTGGGAAATCTCGGCGGTAAAGTGATGCCGCCCGGCTTTTACTACAAGACCTTTATGTATCCGCAGTCAATGTGGCCCACCTACGAGAAATTTATCCGCAAGGCCGCCGGGCTGGGCCGCGCGCCGCGCGAGAAAGACCCTGACATCTACGACGCCATGAATCAGCACTGCGATGTGATGATTGTCGGCGCCGGTCCGGCGGGCCTGATGGCGGCGCTGACCGCCGGCCGCAGCGGCGCACGCGTGATCCTCGCGGATGAGCAGAGCGAACCGGGCGGGCATCTGCTCGCCAGCCGCGAACTGATTGAGGGCAAGCCTGCCGCTGACTGGGTGGCTGAGGTGGTGGCTGAACTGGCCACTATGCCGGAAGTGACGCTGCTGATGCGCGCGACGGTAAACGGCTATCACGACCATAATTTCCTCACCATTAATGAGAACCGCACCGATTACCACGGCGACCGCGCGGCAGCCGGACAGGTACGCCAGCGCATGCACCGCGTGCGGGCGCACTGGGTGGTGCTTGCCACCGGCGCGCAGGAGCGCCCGCTGGTCTTCAGCCATAACGATGTGCCCGGCTGCATGATCCCCTCCGCCATCTCCGTCTATATCAACCGCTACGGCGTGGTGCCCGGCAATCAGCTGGTGCTGATGACCACGAACGACAGCGCCTATCAGACCGCGCTGGACTGGGCCGATGCCGGGCGCGAAGTGGTGGCCGTAGTGGATACCCGCGCCGCCACCAAAGGCGAGCTGGCCGCCGCCGTGCGCCGCCGCGGCATTCGGGTAATTAGCGGCAGCGCGGTGATCGACGTGCAGGGTAAAAAGCGCGTCAGCGGCGTCACTATTGCCGCCATCGATAAAAAAGGCGACGCCCTCACCGGTAAGCCCTTTACCCTCTCCTGCGATACCGTCGCCAGCTCCGGTGGCTGGAGCCCGGTGATCCACCTCGCCGGACATACCGGCAGCCGTCCGGTCTGGAACAATGAAGTGATTGGCTTTCTGCCCGGCCCGACCGCGCAGCAGCAGCTGACGGCGGGCGGCATCAACGGCCGCTACGCGCTCGACAATGTGCTGCAGGAAGGGATCAAAGCGGGTCAGGATGCCGTACTGCAACTCGGCCTGACGCCGGTTGAGGTCGCCCTGCCCGAAGTGAAAAAGTGGATTGAGCATCCGCCCGCCGCGCTGTTTCATATTCCGCACACCAAACCGATCAGCCGCGCGCCAAAGCAGTTTGTTGACTATCAGAATGATGTCACAGCGGCCGGCATTGCGCTGGCAACGCGCGAAGGATTTGAGGCGATTGAGCATATCAAGCGCTATACGGCGATGGGGTTTGGTACCGATCAGGGAAAGCTCGGCAACATCAACGGTATGGCGATTGCCGCCAAAGTAACGGGCAAAACCATTCCCGAGACCGGGACCACGGTGTTCCGTCCGAACTATACCCCGATCGCTTTTGGCGCTATCGCGGGGCGTAACTGCGGCGAGCTGTTCGATCCCAAACGCTTTACCGCGATGCATAAGTGGCACGTGCAGCAGGGGGCGAAATTTGAAGATGTTGGCCAGTGGAAGCGTCCGTGGTACTACCCGCGTCCGGGTGAAACCATGCAGCAGTCGCTGGATCGCGAATGCCGCGCGGTGCGCAGCGGCGTCGGCATCCTCGATGCCTCTACCCTCGGCAAAATTGATATTCAGGGCAAAGATGCGCGCGAATTCATCAGCCGCGTCTATACCAACGCCTGGGCTAAACTCGGCGTCGGCAAGTGCCGCTACGGCCTGATGTGCGGTGAAAGCGGCATGGTGTTTGATGACGGCGTAACCTCCTGTCTCGCAGAGAACCACTTTCTGATGACCACCACCACCGGCGGCGCGGCGCACGTTATGGAATGGCTGGAACTCTACCACCAGACCGAGTGGCCGGAGCTGGAGGTGTTCTTCACCAGCGTAACCGATCACTGGGCGACCATGACCATTTCCGGTCCGGAGAGCCGCAACCTGCTGGCGGAACTCTGCAGCGATGTGTCGCTGGATAAAGAGACCTTTAAGTTCATGGACTGGCAGGAAGGCACGGTCGCTGGCGTACCGGCGCGTATCTTCCGCATCTCGTTTACCGGTGAGCTCTCGTTTGAGATCAACGTGCAGGCAAACTACGGCCTTGCGGTCTGGGAGAAGCTGTTTGAGCACGGCGCGAAATATGATCTGACGCCGTACGGCACGGAGACCATGCACATTCTGCGGGCGGAGAAAGGTTTTATTATTGCAGGTCAGGATACGGATGGCTCGGTGACGCCGCACGATCTCAATATGGGCTGGTGCGTCGCCGATTCAAAGCCGTTCAGCTATATCGGCAAGCGCGGTATGGCGCGGGCAGACTGCGTGCGCGAGCAGCGTAAACAGCTGGTCGGCCTGAAAACGCGCGATCCGCTGGTGGTCCTGCCGGAAGGCGCGCAGGCGGTCGCTAATCCGCAGCAGCCGGTGCCGATGGATCTGCTGGGCCACGTCAGCTCCAGCTACTGGAGCGCCAACCTGAACCGCAGTATCGCAATGGGCTTTATCAAAGGCGGACTGCAGCGTATGGGCGAAACCGTGTTTTATCCGCTGGCAGATGGCCGCGTGGTGGAAGCGGAAATCTGCAGCCCGGTCTTTATCGATCCGAAAGGAGAACGTCAACATGTCTGAAACCCTCTTACCTGAAACCAAACCCGCAGAGGCCGTCAGACAGGTCGCGGTAATGAACCAGAGTGCGCCGCAGGTACGCGCTGAATCGCCGCTGCACCATGCCGATCGCGGTAACGTCACTGCCAGCCAGTCGCAGCAGGCGGGCGTTGAACTGCGTGAGCTGGCGCTGCGCGGGCATCTGGTGCTGCGCGGTTCGCAAAACAGCGCGAGCTTTATGCAGGGCTGCCTGACGGTATTAGGCCTGCCGCTGCCCACCGCGCCGCTGACCTCCGCCGAAGATGGCGATATCTCCGTGCGCTGGCTGAGCCCCGATGAGTGGCTGGTGGTACTGCCGATGGATCAGCTGTTCCCGGTGGAGAAAGCGCTGCGCGCTGAAATTACTGGTCACTTTTCGGTGGTGAACGTCAGCGGCGGACAGACCATTCTGGCGCTCTCCGGTAAACACGCGGTCGATGTACTGAAAAAGAGCACGGTGCTTGACCTGCATCCGTCACAGTTTCCCGTCGGCAAAGTTGCCGGATCGGTGTTTGCGAAGAGCAGCGCGCTGATCCGCCGCACCGGTCCGGAAAGCTGGGAGCTGGTGATCCGCCGCAGCTTTGCAGAGTACATCTGGCTCTGGCTGCGGGATGCCAGCCGCGAATATGGGCTGAAGATCACCGCGTAATATCCGGCCGTGCCGGCTCTCTCTCCACCGGCACGCCTTTCCCTTATTATCAGGAGTCGCCCATGAGCGTGCTGCCCGATTCATGGATTTTTACCGCCAGCTGCCCGAGTAAATTAGGCACGGTGGATGTCGTGACCCGGTTTATGGCGGAATCGGGTCACTATATTAATGAGATCCATTCGTTCGACGACCGCGTCAGCCACCACTTTTTTATCCGCGTCGCTTTCTCACCAGCCGCGCACTTCAGTACCGATATATTTCGCGATAATTTTACGCCGCGCGTCACTCCGTTTGAGATGCAGTGGCAGCTTACCCCGCCGCAGCATCGTGAACGCGTGGCTATTCTGGTCTCTAAATTTGATCACTGCCTGAACGATCTGTTATTCCGGCATCGCACCGGACAATTATCTATTGATGTGCCGCTGATTATTTCCAACCATCCCGATCTCTGCTCCCTGGCGGAATGGCACGGCATCCCCTGGTACCACCTGCCGGTAAATAATGCGAATCGCGCAGAACAGGAAGCGCAGATTCTCGCTCTGCTGGAACAATATAATATCGACCTGGTGGTTCTGGCACGTTACATGCAAGTTCTTTCACCGCGGATGTGTGAAAAGCTCGACGGTAAAGCCATTAATATTCATCACTCTCTGCTGCCGGGATTTAAAGGCGCACGCCCCTACCATCAGGCGTGGGAGAAAGGGGTCAAAATGGTCGGTGCCACGGCGCACTACGTTAATAATGATCTGGATGAGGGACCCATTATTACGCAGGGTATTCAGAGCGTGGATCACGCGCTCTATCCCGACGATCTTATCAGCCGCGGCCAGGATATTGAACGCGTCACGCTATTTAACGCGGTGCGTTATCACGTCGAGAAACGCGTATTTTTAAGCGGCAAGCGCACGGTGGTATTTAGTTAGCCGGTGCAGTGTTGAATATAAATGTGCAGCCAATGCACCCGCAGGCTGCACGCTTTTATCTTTTTGCGGAAAACAGGGTAATCAGGGATTGATCACGACCTTCAGCGTTAAATAAAACAGAACCTGGCCTGATAGCAGCGCCGGTTTTTAACAACAACACGTAAGTCGCGAGGAAATCACTATGGCGGATTCCAGAGATCCGATGACGCCTGATGGCGAAGTATCGCCCTATGATACTGACTATCAGGTAGGCCAGGATAATATTATCGTGAATGTCGGACCCTTTGGTCTGGATATTCACAACCGGGTATTTGCGATATCCGGCATCGCCGTAATTCTATTCGTTATATTAACTCTGGCGTTTCAGAGTGATGTTGCCCCGCTGTTCAAAGGCATGCTGAGCTGGCTTACCACTAAACTCGACTGGTTTTTCATTGGCGCAGGCAATATTTTTGTCATCATCTGTCTGGGACTGGTTTTCTCACCGCTGGGCAAGGTTCGGCTCGGCGGCACCCTCGCCCGTCCCGATTACAACTACGTCACCTGGTTCTCGATGCTGTTTGCCGCCGGCATGGGTATCGGCCTGATGTTTTACGGCGTCTCTGAGCCGCTGTCGCATTTCTCCAGCGCGATAGGCGGCACGGCCACTGAAAATGGCGTGCGTACCGACTGGGCGCCGCTGGGCGGTGCGAGTGGATCAGCAGAAGAGGCTACGCGGCTGGCCATGGCGGCTACGATTTTCCACTGGGCGCTCCATCCGTGGGCGATCTATGCGGTTCTTGCCCTGGGACTGGCCCTCTTCACCTTTAACAAAGGCCTGCCGCTGACTATCCGCTCGCTCTTTTATCCGCTGCTGGGTGACGCCGTATGGGGCTGGCCCGGTCATCTGATCGATATCCTTGCCGTGCTGGCCACGCTGTTTGGCCTCGCTACCTCGCTCGGGCTGGGTGCCTCGCAGGCGGCGTCCGGACTGAATTTCCTGTTTGATGTACCGCTGGGACAAACCACGCAGATTGTACTGGTGATCGCGATTACCGCTATTGCCACCTTTTCTGTGGTCGCCGGGCTGGACGCCGGGGTGCGGCGCTTATCAGAAGCGAACATGATCCTCGCCGGTCTGCTGCTGCTGTTTATTATCGTGGTCGGCCCGACCATGCTGCTGTTTAGCGGCTTTTTCTCTAACCTCGTCTCCTATATTGAGTTCCTGCCCGCGCTCTCCAATCCGGTCTCCCGTCCAGACAGCAATTTTGCCGCCGGCTGGACCTCCTTCTACTGGGCGTGGTGGATCTCCTGGTCACCGTTTGTCGGCATGTTTATCGCGCGTATTTCACGTGGTCGCACGGTACGGGAGTTTATCATCTCCGTGCTGCTGGTCCCGTCACTGGCGTGTGTACTGTGGATGACGGTACTGGGCGGCACCACTATCCATCAATATTTTACTGAGGGATATCAGAGTATTGCTGATGCCATTCTGCCGCTGCAGCTCTTTACCATGCTCGACACGCTGCCGCTGGCAAAAATCACCTGCGTGGTCGCCATCATTCTGGTGGTGGTGTTCTTTGTCACCTCAGCTGACTCCGGCACGCTGGTGATCGATATCATCGCCTCCGGCGGTAAAATTGAATCCCCGACTGCGCAACGCGTATTCTGGTGCGTGTTTGAAGCGCTGGTCGCCATCGTACTGATCCTCGGCGGCGGGCTGGATGCCCTGCAGGCAATGGTGGTCTCCACCGGATTGCCTTTTGCACTGGTGCTGCTGGTCGCATCGGTCGCCGTTGTAAAGGGATTGCTCTCTGAGCCACGCCCGACGCGCCCGGCTCCCGCTGTGCGCAATCAATAGCACGCACGCAGGCGGATAGCCGGCCAGGCTATCCGCCGCTGCAGGTGCAGGAAGGGAGATCGCTATGCAGGCCGGACATCAGGAAATCATCGATTTTATTCAGCGCTACCCGCCGTTTAACACCCTGCCGCTGACGGCGCTGGCGCGGATCGCAGCCACCCTTGAGGTGAGCTATTACAAAGCCGGCACGCCGATCCTCACCTTTGGTCAGCAGGTTGACGCCTGGTATCTCATCCGCAGCGGCGCAGTGGAGATCTATCGCCGCAACGGCGACCTCTATAATCGCCTCAGCGCCGGCGGCTATTTTGGTGAGTTCGGCTTATTGCGCGAGAACAGCGTGCGCTTTCCGGTTACCGCCCTGGAAGATACGCTGACCTATCTGATTCCCGCCCCGATTTTTAATGAGCTGTTCAGCAAATATGAAGAGTTTGCCGACCTGGTAGAGGTGGAAGATCGCACCCGGCTGCGGCAGACCGTGGCGCGTACCGAAGAGGCGAGCGGCCTGATGACGTCGCGCATCGAGGCGCTAATCAGCCGGCCACCGGTGACCATCGACAGCCGCGCCACGGTGTGTGAAGCCGCACAGAAAATGAGTAAAGAGGGCGTCTCATCCCTGCTGATTGTGACCCCGGAGGCGGATGGGGAGCGTTCCCAAACGCTGGCTGGGATCGTCACGGATAAAGATCTGCGCGACCGGGTAATTGCCCGCGGCCTGAGCTTCGATACGCCAGTCGCGACAATTATGACCGGGCAGCTGACCCACGTCAGTCACCACCAGCTGGTGTTTGAAGCGATGCTCATCATGATGCAGCACAACATACATCATCTGCCGGTGCTGAAGCAGGATCTGCCGGTAGGAGTGATTTCCCAGTCAGATATTATCCGCTATGAGTCACAAAACAGCCTGTTTCTCGTCAGCCGCATTTTTCACTGCAACAGCATCAGTGAGCTGAGCACGCTGAAAAATGAGGTACGCGCCTGCTTTAGCCGCATCGTGCGTGAAGACGCCAATTCGCAGATGACGGGCCGCGCCATGGCGGTGATTGGACGCAGTTTTACGCAGCGGCTGCTGGCGCTGGCTGAAGCGGAGCTGGGGCCGCCGCCGGTGCCCTACTGCTTTATCACGCTGGGGTCGATGGCGCGCCAGGAGCAGCTGCTGGTCACCGACCAGGATAACGCACTGATCCTCGACAACCGGTATGATGCATCCCGCCATGAAGCCTATTTTATGGCGCTGGCGCGCCGCGTCTGTGACGGCCTGGCGGCGTGCGGCTATCACTACTGCAGCGGCAACATCATGGCCACTAACGGCCGCTGGCGGCAGCCACTGGCCGTCTGGGAAGGATACTTTGATGAGTGGATCGACACCCCTTCCCCGCAGACATTGCTCGACAGCGCAATCTTCTTCGATCTTGATGCCGTCTGGGGCCAGCTGGCGTGGGGCGAGCAGCTGAATAAACGCATTACGCATAAAGTCCGGCACAACTCGCGCTTTCTCGCCTGCATGGCGCGCAACGCGCTGCTGCGCAAACCGCCGCTGGGGTTCTTTAAAAATTTTGTCATGGAGCCTTCCGGTCAGCATACGCAGTCTATCGATATGAAACGGCGCGGCACCGCGCCGCTGGCGGATCTGATCCGCGTGCACGCGCTGGCGGCCGGTTCGGCCGCTCGCAACTCGTTTGATCGGCTGCAGGATATTATGCAAACCGACCTGCTGCCGCACGGACGCGGTCAGGATCTGCGCGATGCGCTGGAGTTTATCTCAATGGTGCGTATCCGCCATCAGGCGCAGGACGTGGAGAGCGGTCAGGAGCCGGATAACCGCATTGAACCGCTTAATCTTTCTGAGTTCGAACGCAAAAATCTCAAAGATGCGTTTCAGATCCTGAGCAACGCACAAAAATTTCTCAAATACCGCTATCAGCCAGGCCGGAAAGTGTGAGGTAAACATGCTGCACATCAGTAAACAGCTGCTGCGTTCCGCCCCCGCGCCCGCGCCGCATGCGGGAGTCGCGCCCGCGTGGCCCGCGCTGCTGGCGCAGCAGGCCGCGACGGCACGCCATCCGGCGCTGCAGCACTACTACCGGGCGGGCGTACCGGACGCGGCGACGCCGATCGGCGAGGTGCCGCTGCTGGCAATGGATTTTGAAACCACCGGGCTGAATACCCGGCGCGACGATATTGTCAGTATCGGCCTTATCCCTTTCAGCCTGACGCGTATCCGGCTGAGTGAAAGCGCACACTGGATCCTCAACCCGCGGGCCGACTTGCGCCATGAATCAGTGGTGATCCACGGCATCACCCACGCGACGGTCGCGCAGGCGCCCGACCTGAGCGAGCGGCTGCTGAAGCTGCTGACGATGATGGCGGGTCGCGTCATGGTGGTGCACCATCGCGGCATTGAGCAGCATTTTCTGAACGCGGCGCTGCAGCGGCGCATCGGAGAGGGCATTATTTTCCCCTGTATCGACACGCTGGCGCTGGAGGGGCTGCTCTGTCAGCACGCGCCGCTCAGCCGGCTGAAGAGACTCTGGCGCGGCAGGTCACGCCCCTCGCTCTGCCTGCCGGAGAGCCGGGCGCGCTATCATCTGCCGCACTACCCGGCCCATAACGCGCTGACGGATGCGCTGGGCTGTGCCGAGCTGCTGCAGGCGCAGTGTGCCCACCATTTTCCGCCGCAGACGCCTTTGCGTGAGTTATGGTGCTGAGCCAGCCGCTTTTGCCACCATACGCCGGTAGTTATGCAGCCACTTGCCGCTATTAAGCCGCCACCAGAAGCAGAGACCGCGCACCGTCCAGTCCAGGAACATGCCAAGCCACACGCCGATCACCCCCATGCCCAGTTCGATGCCCAGCAGGTAGCCTGCCACCACGCGAGCGCCCCACATGCTGAACATCGACACAAACATGGTATAGCGCGCATCGCGGGCGCCTTTCAGTCCGGCAGGCAGCACCCAGGAGGCGGTCCAGATCGGCATAAACGCGGCGTTGAGCCAGATCAGATGTTTCGTGACTTCAATCACTTCCGGGTCGCGGGTATAGAAGCGCGCCAGCGTACCCGCCAGCGGCACGGTGATCAGCGCCAGCGTACAAAGCCCGATCATCGCCAGCCAGAACACATGCCTGATCTGCCGCTCCGCCTGCATCACCTGATTCCGGCCCAGACGCTTGCCGGTAATAATGGTAGAGGCCGAACCCAGCGCGTTGCCCGGCAGGTTAATCAGCGTGGCGATAGAAAAGGCGATAAAGTTGCCGGCGATTTCATTGGTGCCCATACCGGCGACAAAGATCTGCGTCAGCAGCTTACCGCCGTTAAACAGCACGGACTCAATACTCGCCGGCACCCCGATGCCCAGCACCTCCATCAGAATGGCGCGATCCCAGCGGCGGAAGTAGCTGCTGAGCGTAAGCTTTAGCGCCGGGCTGATACCGCGCCAGAGCGCATAGAGCACCGCCAGCGCCCCGATATAGCGCGAAATCGTCAGCCCGAGGCCCGCCCCGACGAAGCCCATCCCTTCCCAGCCCAGCGCGCCATAAATCAGCACGCTACTGATCATGATGTTCAGGATATTCATGCCGCCGTTGATCAGCATCGGGATTTTGGTGTTGCCCGCCCCGCGCAGGGCGCCGCTGCCGATCAGCGCAATCGCCGCCGCCGGGTAGCTCCAGGCGGAGGTCTGCAGGTAGCTCAGCGCCAGCTGTTTGACCTGCGGATCGGCGCTGCCGGCGATAACGTCGATAATCAGGTGTCCCCAGAACTCTATCGCCAGCGCCAGTACCAGCGCCAGCACGGTCATCAGCCCCAGCGACTGCCGGGTGGCGGCGCGGGCGCGTTTACCGTTACGGCGCGCCAGGCTAAACGCCACCACCACCGTGGTGCCGAGATCGATAGCGGCAAAAAAGGAGATGATCACCATGTTGAAGCTGTCTGCCAGCCCGACACCCGCCATCGCCTCTTTGCCCAGCCAGCTGACCAGAAACGTGCTCAGCACGCCCATCAGCATTACGCAGAGGTTTTCAATAAAGATAGGGATCGCCAGCGGCGCGATCTCACGCCACAACAGCGTGCGGTACATCCGGCGCCGCGGATACCACGCCGTATTACGCACCGCCCGCATTACTGCCACACCGGGATTTTGCAAGAGAGTACCAAATCACTTTGGATAAGAGAGGAGAGGTAATGATGATAGGCGCCCAGCGATTATGCAAAGTCTTTGCAGCGGCCATTTAATCATTATTACAAACTTTTTATTTCTGCCCGCTTTGCGCAGCCACGTTAATTTCTGTACGCAATAATTACGCTGGCATAGCGTCACAGATTCTTAATTATATCAGCCGGTTTATCCGCTATGCTCTGCTCAACCTGATCCATTTTCCTGAAGGAGAATCTATGCAAACACAACGGAACGGATTGACTGCCCATCAGGCACTGGATGAACTGGAGCGCTGCTACGATGCGGCGGTTGAGGCGCTGCGCAACGCTATCCGCGACTTCACTGAACAGGGTACGCTGCCCGACGCAGAGCAGCGGCAGCAGGGGCTGTTTGTCTATCCGGAGCTGCGCCTGACCTGGCAGGGAGAGGGTCCGCAGCAGAACCGCACCCGCGCCTGGGGCCGCTTTACCCATACCGGCCGCTACAGCACCACCATCACCCGTCCTGCGCTGCTGCGCCACTATCTCAGCGAGCAGCTGCAGATGATTGAGAAAGAGTATGAGGTGCTGATTGAAGTGGGGCCGTCGCAGCAGGAGATCCCCTACCCTTACGTGATTGACGGCTCGGATCTGTCGCTGGACCGCTCAATGAGCGCCAGTATTGCCCGCCACTTTCCGACTACCGAGCTGTCGCAGATTGGCGATGAAACCGCTGATGGCCTGTTCAACGCCGATGCCCGCTTCCCGCTCTCCCACTTTGACGCGCTGCGCACCGACTTCTCGCTGGCGCGTCTGCGCCACTACACCGGTACGGCAGTGGAACACTTCCAGCCTTTCGTGCTGTTTACCAACTACACCCGGTACGTCGATGAGTTTGTGCGCTGGGCGATAGAACAGGTGCAGGATCCCGCCACGCCGTATGACAGCCTCGCCTGCGCCGGTGATGTGGTGATCACGGCGGAAACGGCCGATCCTGCGGCGATGATGTCCGATCTGGCGTGGAAAAAGCACCAGATGCCCGCCTGGCATCTTACCTCGCCTAACCGGCGCGGGATTACGCTGGTCAATATTGGTGTGGGCCCTTCGAATGCCAAAACGATCTGCGATCACCTGGCGGTAACGCGTCCGCACGCCTGGCTGATGATTGGCCACTGCGGCGGCCTGCGCGAAAGTCAGAACATTGGCGACTATGTGCTGGCGCACGCCTACCTGCGTGATGACCATGTGCTCGACAGCGTGCTGCCGCCGGATATTCCGGTACCCAGCATCGCCGAAGTGCAGCGTGCGCTCTATGACGCAACCAAGTCAGTGAGCGGCATGCCGGGTGAAGAGGTTAAACAGCGGCTGCGTACCGGTACGGTGGTGACCACAGACGATCGTAACTGGGAGCTGCGCTACGCCGCTTCCGCGCTGCGTTTCAACCTGAGCCGCGCCGTGGCGGTGGATATGGAGAGCGCGACCATCGCGGCGCAGGGCTACCGCTTCCGCGTGCCTTACGGCACGCTGCTGTGCGTATCGGATAAACCGCTGCACGGTGAGATCAAGCTGCCGGGTCAGGCGAATCGCTTTTATGAAGGGGCCATCTCTGAGCATCTGCAGATTGGCATCTGTGCGGTAGAGCTGCTGCGCGCCGAGGGCGATAAGCTGCACTCCCGCAAGCTGCGCACCTTTAATGAGCCGCCGTTCCGCTAACGCACCGGCCAGCCATTATCAGCAGGGAAGCCCGTCCGGGCTTCCCTTTTTTCATCAGGCGCTGAGCCAGCCCAGCTTGATGACAAACAGCAGCGAGAGGATCACCAGTGCGCTATTCACTTCACGGGCGCGGCCGCTCAGCAGCTTAACAACGGTCCAGGTAATGAAACCAAAGGCGATGCCGTTCGCAATTGAGTAGGTCAGCGGCATGGTCAGCGCCGTTACCGTTACCGGTGCCGCCGTCGTCACATCTTTCCAGTCGATTTCCGCCAGGCCCGATGCCATCAGCACGGCGACGAACAGCAGCGCCGGGGCGGTGGCCCAGACCGGTACGCTACCCGCCAGCGGCGAGAAGAACAGGCTCAGCAGAAACAGCACGGCCACCACAATGGCCGTCAGGCCGGTGCGTCCGCCGGCGCTGACGCCAGCCGCAGATTCCACATAGCTGGTGGTGGTTGAGGTACCGAGCAGTGAGCCAAACAGCGCAGCCGCGCTGTCAGCAATCAGTGCGCGCCCCATTTTTGGCACGTTGCCCTGCTCATCCGCCAGACCTGCGCGTTTGGTTACGCCCAGCAGGGTGCCGGTATTATCAAACACATCAACAAACAGAAAGGCAAAAATAACGCTTACCAGCCCCACATTAAAGGCGCCGGCAATATCGAGCTGCATAAAGGTAGGCGCGATTGAAGGCGGCGCGGAGAAGACGCCGCCAAACGGCGTCAGGCCGATGCCCATAGAGATAAAGGTCACCACCAGAATGCCAATCAGCACCGCGCCGGTCACGCGGCGCGCTTCCAGTACCACGATGATAAAAAAGCCGAGCAGCGCCAGCAGCGGCCCTGGTTTGGTCAGATCGCCCAGCCCGACCAGCGTCGCCGGGTTATCCACCACAATGCCGGCCCCTTCCAGCGCAATCAGCGCCAGGAACAGGCCGATACCGGCGGCGATGCCGGCGCGCAGCGGCAGCGGGATGCTGGCAATAATCCACTCGCGGATTTTAAAGATCGAGAGCGCAAAGAAGATCACCGCCGACAGAAACACCGCGCCCAGCGCAATCTGCCAGGTGTAGCCCATATGCAGCACCACGGTGTAGGTAAAGAACGCGTTCAGCCCCATGCCGGGTGCCAGCGCAATCGGATAGTTAGCAATCAGTCCCATCAGAATTGAGCCGATCGCCGCCGCCAGGCAGGTCGCCACAAACACCGCCCCTTTATCCATGCCGGTCGCGCCCAGAATAGAGGGGTTAACAAACAGGATATAGGCCATGGCGAGGAAAGTGGTGATCCCCGCCACGATCTCCGTGCGCACGGTGGTGTTGTGCGCTTTAAGCTTAAACAGTTTCTCTAACATCATTTTCTCTCATGAGCGGAGACGCAGCGGCTGCGCGTTCTCACTGGCCAAAGTGGTTAACAGCTGATCGTTGTTGCTGAAAGCGAGCCTGCCGGACGTGAGGTGCCCCCTCCGCTTTCCCCTGTCCTGATAGCAATTGCTGTGCCATCTCCTGCGCAATCGTTTACGTTTTCCGTTGCGCATCCGGTTAAGAAAAGTCTGAACCAGAAAGAGGCGCGATTATGGTGCATTGCCCCGCTGCTGCGCAATCGTTTTCCTTGCTGCCCTATAAAGCGCGATAATTTTGCGGTGCCGCACGCTTTCGCGTTCTGCCTGGCGATATCGCTCACGTTTCTGCTGCACGATTCAGCAGGCTAAAAACAGCAGGTTATAGTGCCTTTACTCTCTGCATGATAACGAGGCCGCGCCATGAAGCCCGCGATACTGATCGTTGACGATGATCGTGCCATCTGCGAACTGCTGCACGATGTCTTAAGTGAGCACGTTTCCGCCGTGTATCGCTGCCACCTCGGGCGCGATGTTCAGGCGCTGCTGACGCAGCATCCGGATATTTCGCTGGTGATGCTCGATATGATGCTGCCGGATACGAACGGGCTGCTGGTTCTGCAGCAGATCCAGCGTGAGCGGCCGGATGTGCTGGTGATCATGCTGACCGGAATGGGCTCGGAAGCGGAGATGGTGGTGGGCCTGGAAATGGGTGCCGATGACTATATCGCTAAACCCTTTAATCCGCGCGTGGTCGTGGCGCGCGCGCGCGCCGCACTGCGCCGCAGCGGCAGGCAGGATGAACCAGACGCTGTTATCCCTGCGGGCTGGCAGTTCAACGGCTGGCAGCTGGATGAGGTGCGCTGCCAGCTGCTGAATCCGCAGCGTGAAAGCGTACCGCTGACGCAGGGGGAATATACGCTGCTGCGCGCGCTGGTCGCACACGCCCGCAAAGTGTTAACCCGCGACCAGCTGCTGGAGCTGACGCACAGCGAAACGCTGGATGTCTTTGACCGTACTATCGACGTGCTGATCATGCGGCTGCGGCGCAAAATCGAAGCTAACCCGCATCAGCCAAACCTTATCCGCACCATTCGCGGCCTCGGCTATGTATTTTCAGCTGACGTGGTGCGTCCGGCAGCGCGCGTATCGCAGATCGCATGATCCATCCAGCGCTGCATCTCCGGCAGCGGCCGGATCCCATCCAGCGCGTTCGCCGCGCGCAGGTTAAAGCAGGCGCAGGTGTGCGCCAGCTGCAGCGTGGCTGACAGCGTAAAGCCCTCGTGGCTGGCGTACAGCACGCCGGCGCAGAAAGCGTCACCCGCTCCCACGCTGCCGACAATGTCGCTGGCATTCAGCCGCCACGCCGGCTGCCAGCACGCCTCACCGCCCCTTTCTGTCCCCCACGCCCCTTCCGGCGCGTGGATCACCACGCGCTGACGCACCCCCTGCTGCAGCAGCCACGCGCCCGCGGCAGCAAACGTCTCCGGCGATGCCAGCCCGGCGCCGTGCCGCAGCGGGATACCGGTCAGCGCCGCCGCCTCCAGCTCATTAATGATTAAATAGTCGAGCCAGCGCAGCGCCGGCAGCACCAGGCTGCGGTGATCGCCGGCGCGCGAGACCAGATCGAGCGAGGTCAGATAGCCGCGCTGCTGCATCTGCGCCAGCAGCCGCGCGCTGCGCGTGCCGAACTGCGCGTCGGGCCGGTCAAGCTGGTCGAGCAGCAGCAGATAGCCGAGGTGAAAAATGCGGTGCGGAGTAGTAAGGTCGCGGAAATGCGCCACATCAAGCAGCGCGCTGGCGCCGCGCGCGTGAAAAAAGGTGCGCTGACCATCCGGCGCGGTCATTACCTGCGTCATGGCAGTGGCCGCCGCGCGGGTGCGCGTTACGCCGCGGCAATCCACCCCCTCCTCGCGCAGTCGCTGCAGCAGATAGTCACCGTCCGCATCCTCGCCCGTGATACCGGCAGCCGCCAGCGGTAAACCTGACTGCATGCGCGCCAGCGTCAGGAGCACATTCGGCACCGCGCCGCCGCTGCAGCGCTCGCGCGCCACGATTTCGGTCAGCCAGCCCTGATCCGGCCAGTGCGTAATGCGCTGGACATGATCGACCAGCAGAGTACCGGCGGCCAGAATGCCGCTGCGTGCCGTCATCTCAGGCGCGTCCGCTGCTGCCGAAAATCTGCATCTGCTGCGCGACCACGCGGCTGATATTGCGCTCCACCGCCATAAGCAGCTCAGCAAAGCTGTCATAGCGGGCGTCGCGCTGATCCATCTGCGTTTCTATTGCGTCCAGCGCCGCCTGGGACATGCCGGTGTAGAAGTTGATTTTATGAATGCCGAGCGTAATGGCGCGGCGGAAATCGGCGTCGCTAATCCCTGAGCCGCCGTGCAGCACCAGCGGAATATCTGCCGCGCTGCGGATCGCTGCCAGCCGGTCAAAATCGAGGCGCGGTTCGCCTTTATATTTACCGTGTGCGTTACCGATCGCCACCGCCAGGCAGTCGATGCCGGTACTCTGCACAAAGTCAGCCGCCAGCGCCGGATCGGTAAATTTTGCGCTGTCCGCTTCACCGGTCAGCGCCCCGCCCTCGTCGCCTCCCACCGCGCCTAGCTCCGCTTCGACCGAGACGCCCACCGCATGACAGAGTTTTACGACCTCCTGCGTCTGACGCACATTCTCGTCATAGCTCAGCCCGGAGCCGTCAAACATCACCGAGGTAAAGCCCAGGCGCACCGCCTGCACCACCGCCTCGAAATGCAGACCATGATCGAGATTGAGCACCACCGGAATCGCGTGCCGCGCCGCCTCGCAGCGAATCGCCGCGACCAGGTGATCGAGGCTGACATACTTAAAGTGCACCTCTGCAAGGTTGATGATAAAGGGTGAACGCTGCTGCTCCGCTGCCTGAAACAGCGCGCGCAGAAAGTGGGTATCGAGGACGTTAAATGCGCCCAGCGCGTAGCCGTGCTGCTGCGCATGGGCCAGCCCCTGCGCCAGAGATATCAGTGCCATGAAGTGCTCCCGTCACGTGAGGGGTAATGGAGGCTGCGGCGGCCAGGCAACATACCTGCCGCCGCAGCCCTCTCCTGCAGGCAGGAAAGGGATGACGACCGGAAAATCTGCCGCGTTATTTCACTGTCCAGCCTTTGTAACTGCTCACGTTGTCGCGATCGATCATCGTCACCGGAATCAGCACCGGTTTGTCGGGAGCAGACTTGCCTTGCAGTATGTTGTAACCAATTTCCACCGCTTTCTCCGCCATCACCTGCGGGTCCTGCGCCGGGGTCGCCACAAACAGCGAGCCTTTACGCTTCAGCGCCTCTTCCCCGTCCGGTGAACCATCGACCCCTACAATAAAGAATTCGCTGCGCTGCGCCTGTTTGGCCGCCAGGTCGGCGCCGATTGCGGTCGGATCGTTGATAGCAAACACGGCGTCGATTTTCGGATTAGCGGAGAGCAGACCGGTCATCACCTCCAGCCCGCCTTCGCGGCTGCCTTTAGCGTTCTGGTTGTAAGAGAGCAGCTTAATATCGGGGTGCGTCTTCAGCTCGCTCATGCAGCCTTCGACACGGTTCTGCACCGCCGAAACCGGCGGTCCGTTGATGATCACCACGTTGCCCTTCGCCTTCAGCCGGTCAGAGATATATTTACACGCCATCGCGCCTGCCTGGGTGTTATCCGAGGTAATGGTGGCGTTAGCGCCATCTGCGGCCACGTCCACCGCCACCACGACGATGCCGGCGTCGCGCGCCCGCTTCACCGCTGGCGCAATGCCTTTGGAGTCGGCGGCGTTGAGAATGATCATATCGACTTTGGCGGCGATAAAGTTATCGATCTGTCCCACCTGCTGACCGAGATCGTAGCCGCTGGAGACCAGCGTCACGTTGACCTTGTCACCTGCCAGCTCGCGGGCTTTCAGCTCGGCACCTTTGGTGATCTGCACAAAGAACGGGTTGGCCAGATCGCCTACGGTCACCCCTATCGATTTCAGCTCTTTTGCCTGTACCAGCGGCGCGCTCAGCAGCGTGGCGGCCAGCAGTCCGGTTACAATCGGATTAAAACGCATAGTTGATGTTCTCCTGCTTTTTTTATTGTCAGCGGTCCGCGGGATCGCCACCTGGAAATGTTCTGCCGGCCTTCAGCTGACGTGATGACGGGTACGGTATTTATCGATTAACACGGCGACGATGATCACGCCGCCTTTGATCACCAGTTGCCAGAAGTAGGAGACGCCCATCAGCGTCATGCCGTTGTTGAGCGTGGCGATAATCAGTGCGCCAATCAGCGTGCCGGTGATGGTGCCGATACCGCCGACAAAGCTGGTGCCGCCGAGGATCACCGCAGCAATCGCATCCAGCTCATAGCCCACGCCAAGGTTGCCGTTGGCGCTGTAGAGTCGTGAGGCGCTCATCAGCCCCCCCAGCCCGGAGAGCAGGCCGCTCATGGCGTAGACAAAAATCAGCACCGCGCCGACTTTGATCCCGGTCAGACGGGCCGCCTGCATATTGCCGCCCACCGCATAGATATGGATGCCTAAAGTGGTACGGCGCAGAATGAACCAGCAGAGCGCGATAACCGCAAAGGCGATGATGATCAGCCACGGCACCGGCCCGAGATAGCCGTTGCCTATCCACTCAAAATTGATGCTGGAGTTAATGACCGTTGTGCCGTCAGCCAGCAGATAGGCGGCCCCGCGCAGGGCGGTATAGGTGCCAAGCGTGACGATAAACGGTGGCAGCCCGGCCCAGGCGACCAGGATGCCGTTGAACAGTCCCATGATCAGCCCGGCACCCAGTGCAGCAGGGATCGTCAGGTCGGCAAAGGCGGGATCGAGCGACACCACCATCGCGACCACTGCCGTGGTGCCGAGCATGGAGCCCACAGACAGATCGATACCGCCGGTCAGAATGACAAACGTCATCCCCGCCGCCAGCACGATATTGATAGAGGCCTGCCGGGTAATGTTCAGCAGGTTCGCCTCGGTGAAGAAGTTAGGTGCGATAAAGCCAAACACCGCCACAATCAGGATCAGAATCGGCAGGATCCCGATCGTCTGCAGCAGATCGCTCATTAACGCCCGTTTCAGCGTCGGGCTGGTTACGCGTGCGGTTTCGCTGGTCATTCCTTTCTCCTCAGGCTGTAACCGGCTGAGCGCCGGTGGCCAGTGTCATGATATTTTCCTGGCTGATGGCGTCACCGCTCAGCTCGCCGGCAATGGTGCCTTCACGCATGACGTAGACGCGATCGCTCATGCCCACCACCTCCGGCAGTTCGCTGGAGATCATCAGAATCGCCACGCCCTGCTGCGCCAGCTGATTCATCATGCGGTAAATTTCACTCTTCGCACCGACGTCCACACCGCGCGTCGGTTCGTCCAGAATCAGAATGCGCGGCGCAATAGATACCCAGCGGGAGATCAGCAGCTTCTGCTGGTTGCCGCCCGATAGCCCGCCCGCGCGAACCTGCGCATGCGGCACGCGAATATTGAGCGAGGCGATAGCGTCAGTGGCGATCTTCTGCCCCTTACGCCGGTTCAGCAGGCCGTAGCTGGCGTCGCGCTCCAGCGTCGCCATCACAATGTTTTCCCGGGCGGCCAGTTCCAGAAACAGCCCCTGCTCTTTGCGGTTTTCAGTGAGAAAGCCGATGCCGCGCGCGATCGCCTCGCGCGGGGAGCGGATGTGCACTTTTTCTCCGTCAATCCAGATTTCGCCGCCGGCGGGCTGCTGCACGCCAAATATCAGCTGCGCCAGCTCGCTGCGTCCGGCGCCCGCCAGGCTGCTGGGGTGAACCTTGTTGCGGTCAGTCAGGTGATTGACCGCCAGGCGGATAGCGCCAAACGGAATGTCGCGCGCTTTGTTAAACAGATCGCTGAGCGGACGCCCGACCATCATGCGCACCAGTTCGCTGGCGTTGAGCTGCTCACGCGTCAGGCTGCCGACATACTCACCGTCGCGCAGCACGCTGACGCGATCTGACAGCTCATACACTTCAGCCATGCGGTGACTGATGTAGATAATCGCCATGCCTTCGCTGCGCAGCCGCTTGATCAGCGCAAACAGCTGCTCTGTTTCCCGGCTGGAGAGCGCGGCGGTAGGTTCATCCATCACCAGAATGCGGCTGTTGCGGTGCAGCGCGCGGGCGATCTCCACCTGCTGCTGTTCGGCGATGCTCAGACGGCCGACCAGATCGGTGGCGCTGAAGCGCGCGCCAAGCCGCGCAATCACCTGCTGCGCCTCTTCCGCCATCTGCCGGCGTTTCACCAGCCCGCCGCGCGCAATCTCACTGCCGAGAAAAATGTTCTCTGCCACCGTGAGGTTGGGTGCCAGATTGATCTCCTGATAGATCAGCGTAATGCCCGCCGCCAGCGCCTCTTTAGGGCCGCGGATGGCGTACGGCTTGCCCTCAATCAGGATCTCCCCGCTGCTGGCGCTGTAGGCACCGGCCAGGATTTTCATCAGGGTGCTCTTACCGGCCCCGTTTTCGCCCATCAGCGCGTGTACTTCGCCCGGCCAGATAGTGAGATCCACGCCCTTCAGGGCGTAAAAGCTGCCGAAGCGCCGGGTAATACCGCGCATCTCCAGTATCGGTGCTGTCATTGCCGCGCTCCTGCTGCCGGATAGTGCTGAGCAGTGTCGCCGCGCAACATAAATGGAAAATGTCAGCGCCCGTTCATATTTGTCATATTGCCTCTGCGCGCCACTTTTATACTCGGCTGACGTTCCGCATTGCGAGGGGTGGCGCATGAGTCAGACTCTGCCGTGGTATGCCGGTGCCCGTGGACGCCTGCTGCTGTTTAATCTGCTGGTGGTCGGCGTGACGCTGGCGGTCAGCCTGGTGGCGATTACCGGATTCCGCCACGCCGGCACGATTCAGGAACAGGCGCAGGCGCAGACGCTGGCCGATATGAATGGCAGCCTGGCGCTGGCGCGTGATACGGCCAACGTGGCGACGGCGGCGGTACGCCTGTCGCAGGTGGTGGGTGCGCTGGAGTATCAGAGTGAGTCGGCCCGCCTGCAGCAGACGCAGCAGGCGCTGCAGCAGGCGCTGACGCAGCTGGCGGCGGCCCCCGTGGCCAGGCAGCAGCCCGCCCTGCTCAGCCGTATTCGTGAGCGCAGCCAGATGCTGGAGCAGAGCATCACGCTGCTGCTGCAGCGGGGGCATCAGCGCCACCTGCAGCGCAACACCATGCTAAGCGGGCTGTGGCAGGCGCAGCTGCTGCTGAACCGGATCTCAACGCTTGCGAGCGACGCCGCTTTTCTGCCGCTGCGCCAGCAGAGCGAGAGCCTGCTGGCGGTAGCGATCCGCTCTGCCGCGCCGCAGGCTGCGGTGCAGCAGCTCTCATCCATTCTTCCGGTCTGGTCAGCCCTGCCGCTGGAAGGCGTGCTGGCGCTGCAGCGGGCGCGCTTTGTCCATGCCCTCCGTGCGCTGGAGCCGGTCGCCGCCGGGCTTGAGGAGAGCGATACCGGCATCGCCTGGGCGACCTACCGTATCAAGGCGCTGGTGGCGATGCTCAATGAGGATATCACCCGCTATGTACAGCAGGTGGCGCAGCAGAGCGATGCGCGCAGCGCCAGCACCCACCGTGAACTCAACTCGGTCATCGGTTTTATCGCGCTGTTTATGCTGCTGGCGCTGCTGATCACCGGTTACGCCGGCTACTACATCTACCGCAATCTTGGCTCCGGCCTTACCGCTATCGCCCGCGCGATGACGCAGCTGGCGCAGGGGGAGAAAGGCGTCAGCGTACCCGGCCAGACGCGGCGCGACGAACTGGGCGATCTGGCGCGGGCGTTTAACGTTTTTGCCCGCAACACCGCTTCACTGGCGCACACCTCTTCACTGCTGAAAGAGAAAAGCACCCAGCTGGAGTCAACCTTTCTCGCCATGCGCGACGGCTTTGCGCTGTTTGATAACAGCGGTCAGCTGGTGGTCTGGAACGCGCAGTATGCGCAGCTGCTCGGTATTGCGCCGCATGAGCTGCAGCGTGGCCTGCACTATCAGCAGCTGCTGGCACGGCTGGATCTGCAGCTGCTCAGCCTGCAGGATGCGCAGGAAGTGCGGCTGCCGGACGGGCGGACGCTGGAGCTGCGCTTCAGTCCGGTGCCGCGTCGCGGCATGGTCAACACCGTGCTGGAGCGCACCTCGCGAAAAGCGCTGGAGGAGGCGCTGCTGCACAGCCAGAAAATGAAAGCGGTGGGCCAGCTGACCGGCGGACTGGCGCACGATTTTAATAATCTGCTGGCGGTGATCATCGGCAGCCTGGCGCTCACCGCCGATCAGCTGCCGGCTGGCACGCTGGCAACCCGTATCGAACGCGCCCGCCAGGCGGCGGACCGCGCCGCGCAGCTCACCCAGCGACTGCTCGCGTTTTCCCGTAAACAGGCGCTCTATCCACGGGCGGTCGCGGTCGTGGATCTGGTAGAGGATCTGCATTCGCTGCTGCAGCACGCCCTGCTGCCCGGTCAGCAGCTGGTAACAGAAGCAGCACGCCCGGGCTGGCCGGCATGGATCGATGCCGGTCAGCTTGAAAATGCGCTGATGAACCTGGTGGTTAACGCGCGCGACGCGCTGCAGCAGCAGCCCGGTGAGATAGTGCTGCGCGTCTGGAACCAGCGCAAAGCGTCCGCGGCGGGTAAACGCGAGTGGGTCGTGGTGGAGGTGATCGATCGCGGCTGCGGCATGTCAGCGGAGGTGCGTCAGCAGGTGTTTGAACCCTTCTTCACCACCAAGCCCACCGGCAGCGGCAGCGGTCTGGGGCTATCGATGGTGTATGGCTTTGTGCGGCAGTCGGGCGGTGAAATTGCGCTGGAGACCGCACCGGGCCAGGGTACCACGGTACGCCTGCTGCTGCCGCGCGCGGCGGAGGCGGTACAGCCGGTGGCGGCTCCTCCACCCGCGCAGCCCGGTGCGAGCCGCGATCGGCTGGTGCTGGTGCTGGATGATGAACCCGCCGTACGGCAGACGCTGTGTGACCATCTGCATCAGCTTGGCTATCTGACGCTGGAGTGCGCCGACGGTGCCAGCGCGCTGGCGCTGCTGCAGCAGACACCCGATATCGATCTGCTGATCAGCGATCTGATGCTGCCCGGTGCGCTCAACGGCGCCGATGTGATACGCCAGGCGCAGCAGCAGTGGCCGCAGCTCGCCACGCTGCTGGTCAGCGGGCAGGATCTGCGCCGGTCGCAGGTGACGTTACCGCTGTGTGAACGGCTGGCGAAGCCGTGGCAGCAGGCGCAGCTGGTTCAGGCGCTGGAGCGGGCCTGGCAGCGCAGCGCACGGCTTAACCGCACGCGGCAGGCTGCTGCCACACCGCTTTCCCGCTGATAGCCTGCGCTCAGCACACCGCCACCCGGACAGTATGCGGCAGCGCCATGAGCGTTTCACCGCAGGTAAAAATGAGATCTGACCGCTGCCGGCCGGGATGCGGATGCTCACGCAGATAAGCGAGCACCGCCGGCGGCAGCTGCGGTGCAACCGCGCGCGTTTCACGCAGCCCGTCGCCGCTGAGACGCAGCGTCAGGCCGCCGTTCAGACCTGGCAGCTCAATAATCAGCGTGCGGTTATGCCCGGCGGCAGCCTGCCGGGCCATCAAAGTAGCGGGATCAGGATTCGCACGGGCGTGACTCAGGGCCAGCGAGGCGTTGCAGGCGGAGACAAGCGGCATGCCGGTACAAAAATGCAGCGTGCTGCGCAGCGCCGCACTGTCAATCTGCGGATCGAGCCACAGCGTATCTGCCCCCTCTTCCCGCGTCAGCAGCAGCGCGCTGGCAGCAGAGGAGAGTTCGCGCTGGCCTGGCATCAGCGGCAGCGACACGATAACGCCTGGCTCGCTTATAGCTTTGTGTACGCGACGGGACGCCTGCTGAGCATCCGCGACGGAATAATGAAAACTGGCCAGTAAAGTCATGGGTCCTCTCCGGATACCGGAATAAACAATAAATAGCCGGGCGCTTTCAGCGCCGTGTCCGGCTGCCCCGCCCGTTTTAATGAACGCTCAGGATGCGCGCAGCAGATGACAGTGCGGTGACGATGGCGTGACGGCGCGATGAATCAGCCGCGGCCAATGAGCAGCTAACGCATCAGGATGATTAATAAGTGCATCTCGCGCCGCGCCGCTCTCCGCCAGGCACAAACCCGTCTTTCTGCTAACTTATTCAATACGGCCGCCTGTTTATATGAAGAAAAATAATGAATTCAATCAGAACATCCCGTCAATTCCGGCACAGTTTTTTGCGTCAGGTGGTCGCGCCGCTGATCGCAATTCTGGTGCTGTCGTTTGCCGGGGCCGGTAGCGGACTTTACTGGGGGACATCCGTGACCAACAGTGAAGCGCGTGAGCAGCAGCAGCGGATGATTGCCGCCTCATTCGACCAGAGCCTCAGCGAGCATTTGCGCCAGCTGCGCAGCCTGACGCGCTGGTCGCCGCTCGCCAGCCACCTGACGCTGCGTGACGCCGACCGGGCGTGGCTGGATCAGAACGTCGGCAGCTGGCTTTATGAGATGTTTGCCCATCAGCTGATTCTGCTGCTGGACAGCAGGCAGCAGCCGGTTGCCGCCTGGCGCAATGGTGAGCCGGTCAGCCTGCAGGCAGTCGGTCCGTGGCTGCGCGATCTGCTCGCCACGCCGCTGGTAGCCAGCGCGGCGGGCGCAGAAGATCGGGCCGATTTTGTGCGCATCGCCGGTCGCGCTGCCGCGCTGGCCGTGGGTGAAATTAGCACGCCTGACACGACAAACCGGTTTAGCCTGGTGAGCGTCGCGTTTCTTGACGACGGCTATCTGCGTCACCTTTCCGATCGCAGCCAGCTGGCGCAGCTGCACTTTAGCAACGCGCCACCCACTGATAAGGAGATGGCTTTCTGGCCCCTCTCATCGCAGAGCGGCCAGCGGGTAGGCTATCTGAGCTGGCAACCCGATAAGCCCGGCGCGCAGATGCTGCGCACGATCGTGCCCTCAACGCTGCTGTCGGTGCTGATTATCACCCTGCTCTGCCTGTTTATGGTACGGCGCATCTGGACCTCCTCGCTCAGCCTGTCGCAGTCGCTGGTCCGGCTGGGTGCCAGCGAGGCGCAGGCGCAGCACCTTGCGTTTCATGACGTGCTGACCGGCCTGCCCAACCGCGCGCTGGTGGAAGATCGCCTGACCCAGGCGCTGGCCGCGGCGCTGCGGCACGATCGCCGCGTGGCGCTGCTGCTGCTCGATCTTGATCGGTTTAAAAATATCAATGACACCTGGGGCCATCACGCCGGCGATGAACTGATCCGCGAAGTGGCGCGGCGCCTGAGCGAGATTGTGCGCACCAGCGATACCGTGGGACGCATCGGCGGCGATGAGTTTATTATCGTGATGCCGGATACGGAGACTATCGGCCAGGTGCATACGCTGGCGCAGCGCATTATCAGCGCGCTCAGCGCTCCTTATCATCTGCTGGGCAATGAGCTGTGGGTTGGCGTCAGTATCGGCCTGGCGCTGGCACCGAAAGATGGCGTGGACCGGCTGGAGCTGATGCGTAAGGCGGATATCGCGCTGTATGACGCCAAAAATCACGGGCGCGGTCAGTTTCGCCAGTTTGAGAAAGCGATGGATGAGTCGCTGCGTACCCGGCAGGAGCTGGCGGCAGAGCTGCGTCAGGCGCTGGTTAATTTTACCGGGCTGGCCGTCTGGTATCAGCCGCTGATGGAGATTAACGGTGAGCGCGTTGTCGGCGTTGAGGCGCTGCTGCGCTGGCACCATCCGACCCGTGGCGATATCTCACCGGCTGACTTTATCGCTATCGCCGAAGAGACCGGGCTGATCCTGCCGCTGGGCGAGTGGGTGCTGCGCGAAGCGTGTAAGACGTCGCTGAAGCTGCCGCAGGTGGTGGTGGCGGTGAACGTTTCACCGGTGCAGTTTCGCAGCAGCGGCTTTGTCTCCCGGCTGCTGGAGATTGTTGCGAGCGAAGGCGCCGATCCGCAGCGCCTGGAGCTGGAGATCACCGAAGGCGTGCTGATTGAGGATGAGCATGCGGCCCGCAGCTCTATCATTGCGCTGCGTGAAGCGGGCTTCCGTATCGCGCTGGATGATTTTGGCACCGGCTACTCCAGCCTTAACTATCTGAGCAGTTTCCCGGTCGATAAGATAAAAATCGACCGTTCTTTTACCCAGTCGCTCGGCGTGGCAGATAACTCAACCGCGATTATTGAATCCGTCGTTCGGCTGGGGCACGCCATGGGCCTGACCGTCACCGCCGAAGGCGTAGAAACCGAAGGACAGATGCACGCCCTCGCCAACGCCGGCTGTAACCAGCTGCAGGGCTATCTGTTCAGCCACGCCGTCCCGCTGACCGAGATTGAAAAAATGGTATAGGAAACGACAGGATAAAACCCCGTAGGGGCGCCATTTATGGCGCCCTGGCAACAATTGGACACGGTACATTAACGACGTCAGGGACGCATAAATGACGCCAGGGACGCATGAATGCGTCCCCTACGACGGAATCAGCGTTTGGGGCGGATAAGCTGACTGGCGGTGTCACCGATAATCTGTGCCACGCCGCGATCGCCTTTAACCATGGAGGCCATAAAGGATTTCGCCTGCTTAAAGGTGATATGCGGCGGCAGCGGTGCGACTTCCGGATCGGTTTTCACCTCCAGCACCACCGGGCGGTTTGCGCTCAGCGCCTGCTGCCAGGCGGCGGCTAACTCATCCGGATTATCCACCACGATCCCCTGCAGGCCAAGACTCTCGGCAAAACGCGCGTAGGGCACATCGGGCAGCTGCTGTGACGCCTCGAAGCGCGGATTGCCTTCCATCACGCGCTGCTCCCAGGTCACCTGATTAAGATCCTGATTGTTAAACACGCAGACGATCAGCCGTGGATCGTCCCACTGCTGCCAGTATTTCTGAATAGTGATCAGCTCAGCCATATTATTCATCTGCATCGCCCCGTCTCCGACCAGCGCCACAACCGGTTTATCGGGATAAGCAAATTTAGCGGCGATAGCGAACGGTACGGCGGCACCCATACAGGCAAGACCGCCGGAGAGCGTGGCGCGCTGCCCCTGCTTCACGCGATAGTCGCGCGCAAACCAGTTGGCACAGGAGCCGGAATCTGAGGTGACAATAGCGTTATCCGGCAGCTGCGGCGACATCTCCCACACTACCCGCTGTGGATTAACCGGATTAGCCGGCGCCAGCGCCCGCTCCTCCATCAGCTGCCACCAGTCGCGCACCTGCAGCGCAATCTGCTCCTGCCAGTGGCGATCGCTTTTGTGCTGCAGCAGCGGGATCAGCGCCCGCAGCGTTTCGGCGCTATCCCCGTGCAGGTTGACTTCACAGGGGTAGCGCAGGCCCAGCATCGCCGGATCGATATCAATCTGTACCGCCCGCACTTTGCCCTCGGCAGGTAAAAACTCGGTCCACGGGAAGCCGGTGCCGATCATCAGCAGCGTGTCGCACTCCTGCATCAGATCCCACGACGGTTTAGTGCCGAGCAGGCCGATTGATCCGGTGACAAACGGCGCATCGTCCGGCAGCACATCTTTACCCAGCAGCGCTTTGGCGACGCCCGCGCCGAGCAGATTCGCAACCTGCACCACTTCCACTGCCGCGCCGCGCGCACCTGCACCGATCAGGATCGCCACCTTGCTGCCGGCATTGAGAACCTCTGCCGCACGCTGCAGATCTGCTTCATACGGCACGATTTTCGGACGCTGATAGCCAGGACCGGAGTGGGTAAAACCGTGCGCGTGCTGCGGTGGCTGCCAGGTTTCATCCTGAATATCTTTCGGCAGGATCAGCACCGCTACGCCGTTCTGCGCTTTCGCAATGCGCACGCCGCGATCGACCAGATGCTGGATCTGCGCCGGTGCGGCCGCTTCCTGAACAAAATTAGCGACATCAGCAAACACACGATCGAGGTTCATCTCCTGCTGATAGCTGGCGCCGCGCGCGGTCACTTCAGCCTGTCCGGCGATCGCCAGCACCGGTGCATGATCCATTTTCGCATCGTAAAGACCAGTCAGCAGGTGGGTAGCGCCCGGCCCGCCGGTGGAGAGGCAGACGCCAAGCTCACCGGTAAATTTGGCGTGGCCGGCAGCCATAAATGCTGCCATCTCTTCATGCCGCACCTGGATAAACTCAATGCCGGCACCCGCTTTATTGGCGCGCTGGATAGCGCCCAGCACGCCGTTGATGCCATCGCCCGGATAGCCATAAATGCGCGTGACGCCCCACGCCTGCAGGCGCTCGACAAAAAAATCGCTGGTTTTTTTACTCATCCCGCTGCTCCCTTAAAGGCTGTTGTCAGCTTTTAAGGGTAGCTGACAGAAACGGGCGTGCAGAGGATCTGCCGGATTATGGCCTGACTGCGCCCGCTGGCTGCCTAACCCAGCGCCGGGGAGACCAGCGCAAAACAGTGCATCTCCTCTGTCGGGCGCCAGGGGGTGCCGTGCACCATAATGTGCGGCGCATCGACCTGCTGCAGACCCAGCGTTGCCAGCCACTCTGCCAGCCCGGCGTCTGGCGTGTCCAGCCGGACAAACTGACCGGTCAGCGTCTGCAGCAGCGCGGCAACGAGCGCCTGCGCCACGGTGCCGTCACGGGCGTTAACCGGGCCGATGGTCCAGCCGCGGCCAAAGCGACGCAGGCTGGCAAAGCCCTGTACTCCCTGCGCATCGCGTGCCAGCACGCTGCCGGGCAGCAACTGCTGCAGCAGACGCGCACGCTGCAGGCCGGTCGCCTGCCAGTCGGGCGTGCAGAGTTCCGCACAGGCTGCGCTGCATGCCGGCTCCAGGCTTACCGCTGGCGGCAGCGCTATAGCGGGAGGCGCGGCTAATGCCGCCGTCTGGTACTGCCATACCTGACCGCACTCCCTGAATCCCAGCTGTGCATAAAGCCCTTTACCCATTTCCGTTGCATGCAGGCGCAGCGTGCAGCCGGCGAAGCGCGTAATCAGCGCCTGCATTAACTTGCGGCCGATACCGCGTCCGCGCGCCTGCTGATCCACCACCACCAGGCCGATGGTGGCTGCGCTGCTTCCCCAGCGCCAGCCAAGCGCGCAGCCGGAGAGTCGTCCCGCCTCCTCCATCACCACGCCTTCACCCAGCGCAATCAGCTGCTGCCAGTCCTCAGGACGGTGTGGCCAGCCCGCCTGCTGCGTCAGGGCATGGCCCGCTGCGGCGTCGGCCGCCGTAATATCACGCAACGTCATGCTCATGCGGTTCTCCCTTAGTGAATGCAGAAGAAGAGTGCCACACCGCTGCCGAGCCTGACAGCCTCAGATCTGAAAATCGAGCGCCGGCTCTTCTTCACTCTCATAGGAGAGCGCCTGTCGCTTGATCTCCTCCAGCGACAAATTAGCGTTGCAGAGCTCCAGAAACTGCCAGACATAGTTGCGCTGCAGCTGTCCGCGCTTCAGACCAAGCCAGACGGTGTTAGCTTCAAACAGGTGACGGGCATCAATCTTGACCAGGTTTTCGCCCTGATAGATATCACACGCCTGATCGGCGAGTACGCCAACACCCAGCCCCAGCTCAACATAGGTTTTCACCACATCAGAATCCTGCGCGCTCAGCACAATATCGGGCCGCAGGCTGGCCGCCTGAAACGCCCGATCCACGCGTGAACGACCGGTGATCCCCTGTCGGTAGGTGATTAACGGCCAGGCGCTCAGGTTTTCAAGCGACACCGGCTGCTGCAGCAGCAGTTCATGCCCGGGCGGCACCAGCAGCGAGTGATGCCAGCTGAACCAGGGGAAAGCCACCAGGCTGGCATGGTTAACCAGCTGTTCGGAGGCGATACCGACATCCGCTTCCCCGGCCAGCAGCATGGCGACAATCTCCTGCGGCGAGCCCTGATTCAGCTCCAGCCGCACGTTGGGATAGAGCTGACGGAACGCTTTGATGACGCGTGGCAGGCTGTAACGCGCCTGCGTATGGGTGGTGGCAATTGTCAGCACGCCGCTGGTCTCGTTGGTAAACACATCGGCCAGACGCCGCACCTTGCCCGCCTCATCGAGAATGCGTTCGGCTATGGTCAGCAGCGCTTTACCCGGCTCCGTCATGCCCAGCAGACGTTTTCCGCGCCGGATAAATATCTCCACGCCCAGCTCATCTTCCAGATCGCGGATATGCCGGCTGACCCCGGACTGCGAGGTAAACAGCGTGTTGGCGACTTCAGTCAGATTGAAGTCGCAGCGGGCGGCTTCCCGTATAATTTTAAGCTGCTGGAAATTCACACCCTCTCTCCCTTCTGGCACGGTTTTCGCCATGGTAGGGAGCAGGCGCCAATACAACAAATAATAAAAAACCGCCTGTTATGCGGTTTAGTAATAAGGAGCGTTGCTGAGATCCCGTGGTTTTCAGCCCACCAGCATCAGCTCGCGATCGGTAACCGCTGGCTTATTCAGCAGCGACAGCAGGATGGTTTTGACCGCCTGCGCCGCAGGTGAGAGCGGCAGCTGCGCAGACATATTCAGCGACAGCGGCAGCGTCAGCGACGGTGAGGTAATGCGCGCCATCCAGGCGTGCGTTGAGCTGACCAGCGCCCGGGCCGCGGATTCAGGCAGCACGGTCACGCCCAGCCCGCTGGAGACCGCGGCGGTCAGGGTGGCGATCGATTCAATTTCGCCGATGATGCGCGCGCTCAGGCGGCGCAGCGAAAACGCTTCGTCTACCCGCTTGCGCACCGCGCTGTAGTCGCGCGGCAGGAACAGGTTCATCTGCGCCACATCGGCCAGATCCACAGCCGATCCCGGACAGGCGGTGGCGCCGACCAGATAGAGCTCCTCTTTCAGCAGCGGCAGACTGGTTACACCCGCCGCCGGCGAGCGATCGTAGAGCACGGCCATATCGAGCTGACCGTTCAGCACTTTATCATTTAGCGAACTGCCGCTGTTTTCATGCAGATACACCAGCACGTCCGGATATTGCTCGCGCACGGTCTGCAGCAGCGGCATGGTCAGAGAAGAGGCGGCCGTGCCGGGTGCGAGACCAATAGAAACCTGTCCGCTCAGCGTCTGGCCCGCTTTGCTGACGGCGGCCTGAGCCTGTTCACACTGGCGCAATATAGTGCGGGCGTGCGCATAGAGGATTTTACCCGCGTCGGTGGGCGTTACGCCGCGCTTGGTGCGGATCAGCAGCTGCTGATCCAGCTCGCTCTCCAGCGTCGCCACCTGCTGACTGAGCGCCGGTTGCGCAATGTGCAGCACTTCGGCGGCGCGGGTCAGGCTGCCGATATCGACGATGTTCACAAAATATTTCAGCCGTCTTAAGTTCATGTTGCCTCCGTCAATCCGGTTAACCCCTGAAGGGCGCGTAGCCTGCTGGCCGATAAACAGAGTTTTGCAATAAGCAGGCCAGTTATTTCATCGCGGAAAAAAACGGCGGGCAGTGGTAATTAAGAGACTGGAAAATAAGCTTTTGTGATTACCTGAAAGGAAACAGAGCGTGCTGATGCCGCAGCGGGCGGGTAAAGCGGAGGATGGCATGCACTCTGCTGGTGCAAAACCTGCAAGGCAGACGTGCAAAAAAGTGATGACGGAGAGGTGGTAGCGTCCCGTGCCGCCTCCGGCCTGACCCCGTTTATGCCGGGGTCAGCCGTGTCGCAGAGCGAGGTGACTCAGCGTTTTTTGCGGTTGCGATGCATATCAATGGAAACCGCAGCCACAATGATCATGCCTTTGATGATGTCCTGTACATAGGCGTCCACGCCCACGAAGGTAAAGCCGCTTTTGATAAGTCCCAGGATCACGGCGCCGATCAGCGTGCCGGTGATACGCCCCACGCCACCCATCAGGCTGCTGCCGCCGATAACCGCTGCGGCGATAGCATCCAGCTCATACGCCATCCCCATGCTTGACTGGCCGCTGCTGACGCGTGCTGCCAGTACGACGCCTGCCAGGCCCGAGAGCGCGCCGGCGATGGTGTAGACAATGATCAGATACTTGTTAACGTTGATGCCGGACACTTTAGCTGACGTCATGTTGCCGCCAATCGCATAGACATATTTGCCGTAGCGGGTATGTTTCAGCGCGATGTGGAACAGGAACGCCACCACCAGGAAGATGATAACCGGCATGGCGCCCTGACCAATCGAGGTAAAGCCGTCTGACAGAAAGCTGATCGGATTACCCTGCGTATAGTACTGCGCCAGACCGCGCGCGGACACCATCATCCCCAGCGTGGCGATAAAGGGCGGAATACCGGTGCGGGTGATCAGCACGCCGTTGATGACGCCGCACAGCAGCCCGACGCCAATACCGGCGCCGATAGGGATAGCCGCAGGCAGGTTAACCAGCGAGGGAAACATCGGCGACAGGCTTTCTGAGGTTTGCGCCAGGCTTGCCGCCACCACCGCCGTCAGGGCGATAACGGAGCCGGAGGAGAGATCGATACCGGTGGTGATAATGACCTGCGTAACGCCGACCGCGATAATACCGATGATGGCGACCTGCAGCACAATCAGAACTAAACGGTTGGTGTTGAGCAGAAAAGACTGGTCGCGTACGTACCAGCCGGCAATTTCAAAGATCAGCGCAATGCCTAACATCACCACAAAAATGCCGGTATCTTTCGGCAGCTTGTGGCGCAGATTACTGAAGAAGGAGCTTTGTTCAGTGGCCTGCGGGGCCGTAGCTTTTACATTATTCATAGGGATCTCAAGCCTCACTCAGATGCCAGCGACAAAATGGTTTCCTGATCGGCCTCTTCTTTACTGAGGATGCCGGTTATGCGCCCGCCGTGCATCACCATGATGCGGTCACTCATGCCGAGAATTTCCGGCAGCTCAGAGGAGACCATGATGATAGCGACGCCGCGATTAGCGAGTTCGCTGATCAGGCGGTAGATCTCTGCTTTGGCTCCCACATCGATGCCGCGGGTCGGTTCGTCCAGAATCAGGATCTTCGGCTGTGCCAGCAGCCAGCGCGCAATCAGCACTTTCTGCTGGTTACCGCCGCTGAGGTTATTGATGATCTGATCCATGGTCGGGGTTTTGATATTGAGCTTGCGGATCTGCTCCATACAGTCCTGCGCCATTTTCACATGGCTGACAAAGCCGCTTTTGCCGGTGTAACCGGGCATGTTAACGATGCTCATGTTCTCCATTACTGAGAGAACCAGAAACAGCCCTGACTTCTTGCGATCCTCAGTCAGAAACGCCATGCCTTTCTCGATGGCCGTGGAGGGCGAATCGATGCTGACCGGCACGCCGTCAATCAGCACTTCACCGCTGTCGTAGCTCTCCATGCCAAACAGGCTCTCCATCACCTCACTGCGCCCTGCGCCCACCAGCCCGGCCACGCCCAGAATTTCTCCCCTGCGCACGCTGAAGCTGATATCGCTAAAGCGCTCTTTGCTGCTCAGGCCGCGCACCGTCAGCACATCGTCGCCGATGGTGCCGTTGAATTTAGGGAACAGCTGGGTCAGCTCACGCCCTACCATCTGGGTGATCAGCGACTGCCGCGTAAACGCGCTGGTATCGTTGCTGCCGACCCAGGTGCCGTCGCGGAAGATGCTGATCTCATCGGTAATGGTAAAAATCTCATCCATCTTATGGCTGATATAGATAATCGCCTTGCCCTGCGCCCGCAGGTCGCGAATGATAGTGAACAGGTGCGCCACTTCAGTTTCGGTCAGCGCGGAGGTGGGTTCATCCATGATCACCACGTCAGAGTTCCACGATACCGCTTTGGCAATCTCCACCATCTGCTGCGCCGCAATGCTCAGCTCGCCCACCATGCGATCCGCTTTGAGGCGAATATTGAGTTTGTTGAGCAACTCCTGCGTCTGGCGGTTTAGCAGGGCGTGATCGACGAAGCCAAACTTCATCGGTTCACGCCCGAGCCAGATGTTCTCCGCCACGGTCATATGCGGCACCAGGTTCAGCTCCTGATGGATCATCGAGATGCCGGAACGCAGCGCGTCCATGGTGTCCTGAAACTGCACGGGTTCCCCTTTGATGCGAATAGTGCCCTTATCGGGACGGTAAATCCCGATAAGGCATTTCATCAGCGTGGATTTGCCTGCGCCATTCTCGCCCATCAGGGCATGTACCGACCCCGGCCTGATTCGCAGTGAGACGTTATCGAGCGCCTTCACTCCGGGGAAGAACTTGCTGATGCCTTCGGCTTCAAGCGCAAAAGCGGTCATACATCACCTCCATACGGCTTAAGGGGAGAGCGGTTATTTCTGGTTACGATTCTCAAACTGCGCCATGTTCTCTTTGGTGATCAGCTGGTAAGGGATGTTGATCACTTTCTCAACTTTCTCCCCTTTTGCGAGGCTCACCGCAGCCCGCACTGCGCCTGCACCCTGCCCGCTGGCATCCTGGAAAACCGTGGCGACCATTTTGCCGTTTTTCAGCATCTGCAGCGCATCCGGGGTGCCATCCACGCCGGCGATCAGGATATGGTTCGGGTTTTTACCCAGCGCCTGCAGTGCGCCAATCGCCATTTCATCGTTGTTAGAGGCGATAGCCTGGATGTCATCGCCGGCGGTCATCCAGTTGCTGACCACATCCACCGCGTCGTTACGGGTGAATTTTGCGGTCTGTTTCTGCACCACTTTGATATCGGGATATTTCGCGACCACCGCTTCCACCCCTTTGGTGCGGTCGCGCGTTGATTCGTTCGCTAAATCGCCCATCAGGATCGCCACATTGCCTTTGCCGTTCATCGCTTTAGCCAGCGCTTCCATCTGCAGGCGACCCGCCAGCTCGGAGTCTGAGCCGACATACGCCATCTTGTCCGTGAGTTCACCGGCAGGTTTACGGTTAACGAAGATCAGCGGAATGTTGGCTTTTTTCGCCGCGTCCATAATCGGTTTCACGGCGTTGGTATCCACCGGGTTGACGATGATGGCGTCCACGCCCTGTCCGATAAAGTTCTGTACCTGCTGCAGCTGCTGTGACACATCCCCTTTGGCATCTTCCAGCTGGCCTTTTACGTTATCTTTCTGCATCTCTTTCTGCATGGCCGTGCGCAGAATGGTCAGGAAATTGTCGTCAAACAGCGCCATTGAGACGCCAACCTGCAGATCTTTCGCCATAACCGCAGCGGGCAACATGCAGGCCAACAGGGAAGTGACTAACGCTTTTTTAAATTTCATAGGGCACCTTCTACCTTCTTATTGTTGGTTAACGCACGCACAGCATGATGCATCAGGTAAATGAAAAAAATTTTTTGCCTTTGCGCACCGCGGCTGGCGTTATTTATGGGTACAGATTTTGGATAGTTGCACTTTTCGCGCTGAAGCCAGCTGATGTTGTTCTGAAGAACGCGCTCCTTATCAACAGGTTAATTTTGCTGTCACCGCCGCCGGGTAAAAAATAGTTTCCGGCGTGATGATAAGCAGTTCATTTGTTTCATACTTGCTTCATATGAAATTTTCATCATAAAAGCACTGAAACAGTTGTTTTAAAATCAGCAAACCGCAAAAATTTGACACGCCTCTAACATCTCAGCGGAAATGCCTCTGAAGTGAGATCCTGTTGGCAGTTTGCTTTGCCACCATATCAGGCAGAAAAGCAGCAGAATGGTGCTTTTGCGCGCACTTAAACCAAAAGTGTGCAGTACGGCTTTGACAAGCGGGATCGGGCTCGCTACTATTCGCCTCGTTCACACGATTCCTCTGTAGTTCAGTCGGTAGAACGGCGGACTGTTAATCCGTATGTCACTGGTTCGAGTCCAGTCAGAGGAGCCAGAATTAGAAAAGCCCGCTCAGGGAAACCTGAGCGGGCTTTTTGCTGTCTGACGGGCTATGTTACCCTGCCGTTTTAATGGGATTGATTGTCACGCTATGTCTGAAACCACCGCAAAACGCAAAAACGATCCGGAAGGATTAAAACGCCGAATCATTGCGGCTGCGCTCTCTGTTTTCGCTGAATATGGCCTGCCGGGCGCCCGCATGGAGCAGATTGCAGCGCTGGCGCAAACCACGAAACGCATGGTGGTTTATCACTTCACCAGCAAAGAAGCGCTCTACATTGACGTGCTGGAGCAGGTGTATCGCGCCATGCGCGAGCATGAAACCAGCCTGCAGCTTGCCACGCTCGAACCGGAGCAGGCGATGATCAAACTGGTTGAGGCGAGCTTTGATTACCATGTGGCGCACCCGGACTTTATGCGGCTGGTCTGCAGCGAAAACCTGCTGCGCGGGCGCTATATCATGCAGTCTGAGCGGATCAAAACGCTTAACCGCAGCGCGCTCGATCTGCTTGAAGCGATACTGACGCGTGGCCAGCAGCAGGGGCTGTTTTACCGCGACCTTAATAGCGTGGATGTGCACCGCTTGATCAGCAGTATCTGCGTGCACCATGTGTCGAACCGCTACACCTTCCATACGCTGTTCACGCCTGACGACAGCGAAGCGGAAACCATCCGCCGCAACCGTCAGCTGGCCGTGGCGGCAACGCTGCGTTACATTCGCCAGGCCCCGTCGTCTGCGGGTTCGCTATGATGGTCTACGCTTGATCTCATCAACGGGACCGTCACAGACCTGAGACTAAGGAACACTGAAGTGAACAAAGATGCCCTTCTCTATCCGTTACGCAACACCCAGGATACTGAACATGATACGGCCCTGTGGAACTGGGCGCAGAACTCTGTCGTAGGCCAGCGTCAGCAGCTGCACCAGCCGCAAACGGAAGCTGAGCTGCAGCAGCTGCTGCGCGATACGCGCGGCAAAGTGCGTCTGGTGGGCAGCCGGCTGTCGCCAGGCCGGATGCTCTGCGTGCAGCCCGACGACCTGCTGCTCGACCTGAGCGCCTTTACCGGCGTCGTGGCTGAAGATGACAATTCCATTACTTTCGCGGCCGGTACGTTGCTGCAGGAAGTTTATGACACCTTAACCGCACGCGATCGTATGCTCGCCTCTTCGCCGGGTGTGATTGCCGTTCAGACGCTGGCAGGCGCGCTGGCCACCGGCACCCACGGTCAGGGGTTACAGCAGAGTTCACTGGCCGATGAAGCGCTGCGCATCCGTATGGTGCTGGCTGATGGCAGCATACGCGAGTTTACGCGCGGTGAGCCCGAGTTTCCGGCAGCGCAGGTTGCACTGGGTTCGCTTGGCGTCGTGACGGCGGTTACGCTGCGCACCCAGCCGTTTCGCTTATTTACCTGCTACAAGTTTGCCGTCAGTGCCGATGGACTGGAGCAGGATCTGCTGAAGTGGAATAGCGACTATGAGCTGAGCAAAGCCTGGTGGTTTGTCGATGACAACCTGATGCACGTCTGGAACGCTGAACAGGCGAGCGATGAGGATACGCAGGCCTGGCACGCCAACGGACGTCAGGTGATTGAGCATGGCGATAACGCCGACAGCAGCCTGAACCATACGATCGATCAGACGCTGGCGCAAATGCACCGCGATACGCAAATCCACGGTAAAGGCGGTAAACAGTTCCGCACCGTCACCCGGTTCCGCGATTTCACCGATGTCAGCGGCGATATTTATCAGCTTTTTTGTCGCGGTATTGCGGTGCCGCAGATCAACGTAGAAATTGCCGTGCCGCTCGATAGAACGCCGCAGGTTATCAGCAAAATCAAAGCCTGGTACGCTGAGCATCAGCCGCATATGCACTACCCGATTATCCTGCGCTGCACCGGCGCCTCGGAGGGCTGGCTGAGCCCGTCACATCAGCAGCCCTCCTGCTTCTTTGGCTTTGTGGTCTACTACGCGGATGATGGCTCGCTGTCGCAGGAGGGCCTGCATTTTCTGACGGAGGTGGAGAAGCTGCTGGCTGCCGAAGGCGGACGTCCGCACTGGGGGAAATATTACGATCCGCAGCGCTATCAGTGGCGCGATATCTATCCACAGTGGGATGCGTTCCGCGCGGTGCGTGAGACGCTGGATCCTGCCCGTCGTTTCAGTAACGACTATACCACCGCGCTTTTTGACTGATGTTTGTACAGGGAGAGAGTATGTTCGCCTGGGTAACGCTGCTGACGCAGCCCGATTATGTTATTGGCGTGAAAGCGCTGCACCGTTCGCTTCAGCGCAGTGAAACCCGCTGGCCGCTGGTTGTGATGGTAACGGATGCAATCGATGCTGACACGCGCGCTGCGCTGCAGGCTGCGGGCTGCGTGATCCATCCGGTCGCACCGCTGATGCCTGACAGCGCGCTGGAGCAGCACTACGCCTCGGCACAGTTTGGCGAGGTGTGGAGTAAACTACGCGCGTGGGAGCTGACCGACTATGAGCGCGTGGTCTTTCTGGATGCCGATATGCTGGTCCTGCAGAATATGGATGAGCTGTTTACGCTGGATATGGGTAAGTATGCGCTGGCCGCCTGCCACGCCTGCCGCTGTAATCCAAACCAGATTGCGAGCTATCCGGCCAGCTGGCATCCGGAAAACTGTCACTATACCTGGCATGACCGGGGTGAAACGGCGCCCGCCACGCTTGATGCTTATCTCAATGGCGGTTTCCTGGTGCTGAAACCGGATAACGCTGTGTTCAGCTGGCTGCAGCAGAAAGTGCAGGAGATTGACGATCTTAAGCGCTATCCCTTCTCCGAGCAGGATCTGCTGAATGAGGTGTTTGCCGGACGCTGGCTGCCGCTCTCTTATATCTATAACGCGCTGAAGACGCTGCCATTTCAGCACAGCGCTATGTGGCAGCAGGATAAAGTTAAAAACCTGCACTATATCCTCGCCAAGCCGTGGAAGCGCGATCTCAATCAGCCAGAAGAAGAGCGCGACCGCTATTATGCGCTGGACAAGCTGTGGTGGGAGCGCGGTACCGCATAGCGGCGCCGGTTTTCATCGGCGGCCAGGGCGCCATGAATGATAATGCAACGTAGGGGCCGCATTTATGCGGCCCTGGTTTCAAACGGCCGGTTAACGCCAGCCGAGCGCCGGGGCGACGTGGGTGAGGATGCTGTCGATAACGTGCGCGCAGTAATCAACGCCGAGCTGATTTGGAATTGTCAGCAGCAGCGTATCTGCCTCTGCGATGCCTTCATCTTCTGCCAGCATCTTTATCAGGCGATCCGGCTCGGCTGCATAGCTGCGGCCGAAGATGGCGCGCGTCTTCTCATCCAGAAAACCTACTGAATCCTGATCCTGACCACCGCGGCCAAAATAGGCGCGATCGGTATCATTCATCAGCGCAAAAATACTGCGGCTCACCGACACGCGCGGCGTGCGCTGATGGCCTGCGGCAGCCCAGGCTGCACGGTAGGCACGGATCTGCTGCGCCTGCTGCACATGGAAGGGTTCGCCGGTTTCATCATCTTTCAGGGTAGAACTCTGCAGGTTCATCCCCTGCTCTGCGGCCCAGACGGCAGTGGCGTTTGAGCCGGAGCCCCACCAGATACGCTCGCGCAGCCCTTCAGAGAACGGCTCCAGGCGCAGCAGCCCTGGCGGGTTCGGGAACATCGGCTGCGGATTTGGCTTTGCAAACCCCTCACCGCGCAGCACGTCCAGCAGCGCCTCGGTATGCCGGCGTCCCATATCTGCATCGCTCTCGCCGGCGCGGGGATCAAAGCCAAAGTAGCGATAACCCTCAATCACCTGCTCCGGTGAACCGCGGCTCAGTCCGAGCTGCAGACGGCCGTTAGAGATCAGATCGGCTGCGCCCGCATCTTCTGCCATATAGAGCGGATTTTCATAACGCATATCGATAACGCCAGTCCCGATTTCAATGCGGCGGGTTTTCGCCCCCACCGCCGCCAGCAGCGGAAACGGCGAACTCAGCTGACGGGCAAAATGGTGGACGCGGAAGTAGGCGCCGTCGGCCCCCAGCTCTTCTGCCGCCACCGCAAGGTCGATAGACTGCAGCAGCACATCCTGCGCCGAACGGGTGGCAGAATGGGGTGACGGCGTCCAGTGACCAAATGAGAGAAAGCCAATTTTTTTCATGTTTCAGTGCTCCCCGCCGGCGACAGGACCGCCTGGCGTTACGTGTGCATAAATCGATAAACAGAGGGTACGCCAGCGCGGCAGGCAGTGATATCCAATAGTTTTCGTGCGCATCTTCAACTTTTTTGTACAACCGCAGCCACCCTCTCGCTTATCAATCTCAGCTATCCTTAAACACTGATTTGCCGAACAGGCTGATGCACTCAGGGATGCCCTATGCACCTTATCTCTTTACCTATGTATGACATCGACAGCGCGACGACGGCGGCGACAACCAGCGCGCTGCTGAAACTGCTGGCAAAACGCGATGTGACAGCAGAGGTGGTCGCCCCGGACGATCTGCTTACCCACTGGCGCGACGACAATCTGCTGCTGAGCCAGACCTGCGGCTATGCGCTGGTCAGTCAGCTGCCGGAGGTACAGCTGGTTGGTACGATGCAGTCGTGCGCAGCGGGCTGCCAGGATCTGCGTTATCGCAGCTGGCTGGTGGTGCGCCAGGCGGAGAACGCCCGCATGCTGGAAGATTTTCGCGGACGCCGTGCCGTATGCAACAGCGCTGACTCACACTCCGGTTACAACGCCCTGCGCTATGCGATCGCACCGCTTGCAGAGAACGGTAAATTTTTTGCCGAAACGCACTTCAGCGGCAGCCATCAGCAGTCGCTGGCGGCGCTGCGCCGCAATGAAGCGGATATCGCCGCCATTGACTGCATTACCTGGGCGCTGCTGCAGAAGTATCAGCCGCAGGCGCTGGCCGATGTGACAATTATTGGCGAGACGCCGCTCTGCCCGGCCCTGCCGCTTATTACCTCTTCCCGCACCGATAGCCTGCTGCTGGAAAAACTGCGCAGCGCCTTATTTGAACTGGCCAACGTTGAGGATTTTAAACCGCTGATGCAGGCTAACCTGCTGGCCGGTTTCTCCGTGCCCCGCCGCAGCTACTATGATGAGGTGCTCGCGTGGGAGCAGCAGGCGGCAGCCATGGGCGTTACCCGGCTCTGAACAACGCGGGAACAGGTGACTAACGGGAAAATTTGTTACACTCGCCGCAGTCAATTCAGGAGAATGTAATGACCGCGCGCTCTGTAACGCTGGATGATGTCGCCCGCCTGGCCGGCGTCTCTTATCAAACGGTTTCCCGGGTACTGAACCATTCGTCGCAGGTCTCGGCACGCACGCGCGCCCGGGTAGAGGCGGCGATGGCAGAACTCAGCTACGTACCCAACCGGGTGGCGCAGCAGCTGGCGGGAAAGGCAACGCGCACGCTGGGACTGGCCACCAGCGATCTGGCGCTGATGGCGCCGGCGCAGATCGCCTCTGCGATTCAGCAGCGGGCCGCGGCGGCGGGGTATCACCTGGTGATCGCCATGGCTAACGCGCAGAGCGCCGCATCCGATACGGTCAATGAGCTGCTGGCGCAGCGCGTTGATGCCCTGCTGATTAACCTGCCGCTGGATGCCGCACAGGCGGCGCAGATTCAGCAGCAGTGCGGCAGTAAACCCGCCCTGTTTCTTGATGTCGAAACCTGCGCGCCGGTGCCGCAGTGTCAGTATCAGAGTAGCTGCGGGGCGCGGCAGGCTGTGGATCATCTGGTGGCGCTGGGGCATCGTGAAATTGGCGTGCTGAACGGTCCGGCGCGCTCAGCCTCTGCCCGCGCACGTTTTGCGGACTGGCAGCGGGCGCTGGCACAGCATCAGCTGCAGCCTTATTGTGTTCTGGAGGGTGACTGGAGCGCGGCGTCCGGCTATCAGGCACTGCTCACCCTGCTGCCGGATCGGCTGCCGCAGGCGCTGTTGGTGGCTAACGATCAGATGGCGCTGGGTGCGATGCGCGCGCTACACCAACACGGCGTGGCGATCCCGGCGGATATCTCGCTGATTGGTTACGATGACACCGCAGAGAGCGCCTGGTATCAGCCACCGCTGACCACTATCCGGCAGGATCTGCAGCAGCTTGGGCGTATCAGCGTGGACCGGATCCTGGCGCAGCTGGCCGGAGAGACGCTGCCTGCGCCGTTGCTCGAGACCGGGCTGATTCTGCGCGAAACCACGGCCGCTCCGCAGCAGGATGGCCTGGATAACAGCGAAATTGCCCGCCAGCTGCAGGTCCTGGCGCAGGCATTAAAAAGGTCGCCATAATGGCGACCTCGTCACAGTGAAACCTTACTGCCGCACTTAGTGTCCTTTCGGCTCACCCATGCTTTTCAGTTTTTTCGACAGGTCGCGACGCTCTTTCGACAGATCGGCGTTTTTAATGATGTACTCATCCACGCGATCTTCATAGTCCACGCGCATAGAGGCGATAATCTCCTGGATCGCCTCCACGCTCATGCCGGGTTTGATATATTCACTCAGGTTATCCAGCAGCAACACACGTTTCTGGTTATCACGGATTTTCTTTTCGTTATCGTGAATTTCGCGCTGCAGTTTGTTTTTACGACGAAACATACGCACAAACTCCAGCACGTCCTGAAATGATTGCTTGGCATTTTCCATGTTGGCACCTTTCTTAAGGCCTGCAGCAGCAGGCGGAATAGTCATATAACGTCAAGAGTTGTAGCTTAGCGGCTGTTGAGCCGGGTTAGCAATTCTCACAGCAAATTTCAGACTGGCTCTTATCTTAGCGCAAAGAAAGGGCGATTCGCACTAAGTGGTTGCCGGAGAAAACTATTTACGCAGCGCCAGCCGGACCAGATCGGTCATGCGCTCCAGCTGCCGCGCCTGCTCCAGGCTCAGCCAGACGTAGCCGTAAATCGCCGTGGTTTCAAGCTGCGCGCTGCCGCTGGCGATCAGCGCCTCCAGCTCCTGCACTATCTCCTCCAGGGCGTGGCTGTTTGCGATAACCTGTTCCGTCTCGCCTTTTTGCAGCAGCAGCGCCAGCGCGTTCAGCGTCTCTTCAGTCATCTGCTGGGTACGCCGCAGCGCAGGTGCACTGAGCAGCAGCAGATGACTCTCGCGTGAGGCCCACCAGGCTTCAATCTGCATCTGCATGGTATTGACCATGTTACGGTTGATGGTCTGGATCGCTTCAAACACCGATTTTGGAATACGCGTCTCTTTACTGGCGGGCTCAAGCAGCGCGCGCATTCTGATCACGCTGCTGAGCAGCTTCTGAAAGCGCGTATTGAGACGCGGCTTCTCGACCAGATTAGGGGAAAAGCCGGCGTGATGGATCTTTGCCATGCTGACAAACGCATCTGAAAGCTGTATACGCCAGTGGATATAGGCGCGCTGCGCCCAGATGGCACTGAACAGCAGCGCCATCAGCGAGCCTAAAATCACATCGCCGCCGCGCCACAGCGCCACGGTGAAATCACCGGCTGGCGCCCCTACTACCACGCCGAGCGTGATGCCAATCAGCAGCGCCATGTAGGGATGTTTGCCCAGCGTCAGATAGCCACAGACAATCATTACCGCAAAGCACCAGACCAGCATCAGCGGCAGCGAGATCAGCTCCAGCTTCAGCGCAATCAGTCCGGAAATCAGCCCGGCAAAGGTTCCGCTGATGCGCTGAATCACGCGTGGCAGCACGTTTCCCCAGGTTGAGATAGGTCCCATTACCACCACCAGCGTAATCAGTGGCCAGGTACCTTCGGGAATATTTGTCAGCCTGACAAACAGAAAGCAGAGCACAAAGGCGATTGCGATACGCACGCCGTGTACGGCGCGGTAGTGGCGGTAGAACCAGAATTCAATCGACGAGACAGGCTTGTCAGCGCGTAACATGGTGATCCGGAAACGGGAAAAATTTGCGCGCTATGTTACCCTGGCATGGCAGCTGGCTTCAGCCCCTGCCGCCGCTTTTTCCCGCTTTTTTTCTATCCGTACGTATCAGGTAACCGTGGCGTTACATTCTGCTTTCAATAAAGAAACGCAGCGATAACGCCACGGTTAAACCTGTCAGAGTTTACGCTTCACGTAGTCGCTGATACGGGTAAGAATGCCCGCCTCTTCAACCGTCTGCAGCGCATAGAGCGGATAGCTCGCCAGCTGTTTGTCTTTATCCAGTACCTGAATCTCACCAATCTGCTCGCCCGCTTTCAGCGGCGCGGTAAGATCTTTGCGATCGATAACATATTTCGCCATCACGTTAGCCACTTCGCTGCGCGGCAGAGACAGATAGATATCCTGCGTGGTGCCTACCTCGACTTTATGCGGATTGCCGTACCAGACGTTTTCGTTGCCGATCTTCTTACCGGCATGGAACAGCTGCACGGTATCGAAGTTGCTCTGCCCCCACGTCAGCAGCTTGCGCGCCTGCTCTTCGCGTCCTTTGGAACTTTTGCCGCCCATGATCACCGCAATCAGCCGGTGACGCCCTTCAACACTGGAGGCGACGATATTGAACCCGGCGCTCTCGGTATGCCCGGTTTTCATGCCGTCGACATGCAGATGCTGATCCCACAGCAGGCCGTTACGGTTGTTCTGCGTAATGCCGTTGTAGCTCAGGGTCTTTTCGCTGTACATGGCGTAAAAGTCCCGCTCGCCATTAATAATGGCGCGCGACAGCACCGCCAGATCGCGCGCCGTGGTGTGCTGACCCGGCGCATCGAGGCCGTGCACGGTTTCAAAATGGGTATGCGTCAGACCGAGCTTCTGTACATAGTGGTTCATCATGGTGACGAAACTTTCCTGGCTGCCGGCGACATAGTCTGCCAGCGCCACGCAGGCGTCGTTGCCGGAGTCGATAATGACCCCGCGCATCAGATCGCGTACCGTGACTTTATCGCCTGGCTTGAGGAACATCAGCGAAGAGCCTTTAAACACCGGGTTTCCGGCCGCCCAGGCATCTTTGCCTACGGTCACAACATCATCCCGGGTAATTTTTCCCTGATCGACGGCGCGATCAACCACATAGCCGGTCATCAGTTTAGTCAGGCTGGCGGGATTACGCTCCGCATCCGGATTGCCGGCAGTGAGGATCTGCCCGGTGGTAGCGTCCATTAATACCCATGATGCGGCATCAATACCCGGCGCCGTCACGGGAAACGCCAGGCTGTCATCCGCCTGCGCTATTGATGCCACAAACACTAATCCAGAAAGAGTTACCCACACACGCCTTTTCAACACATCGTCCTCAGTTTAAAAATGAATTTACCGCCGCACGTTGTACGGCAAATAGCGCTTTGATATCTGAATAAATTGAAAAAAAGTATGTCCCGTACAGAAAAAACTCAGGTCCGCCCGCAGTACAGCGGATGAGGGTTGTACTGACTAAAACGCCCGACTATTCTGTGGGTTGATTTTTCAATCCAGGATAACGCCGTGCCCGCCTCTGAGTTCACCTTTCTGTTCCATGATTATGAAACCTTCGGGAAGAGCCCGTCGCTGGATCGTCCGGCCCAGTTTGCCGGCCTGCGCACCGATGCCGACTTTAACCCGGTGGGTGAACCGCAAGTGTTCTACTGTCAGCCTGCAGATGACTATCTGCCGCAGCCGGAAGCGGTGATGATCACTGGCATTACGCCGCAGGTTGCGCGCGCGCGCGGCGTTACGGAAGCGGAGTTTGCTGCACGTATCCACGCGCTGTTTACCCAGCCCAATACCTGCGTGATCGGCTATAACAACGTGCGCTTTGACGACGAAGTCACGCGCAACATCTTCTACCGCAACTTTTTTGATCCCTACGGCTGGAGCTGGCAGAACGGCAATTCGCGCTGGGATCTGCTGGATGTGATGCGCGCCTGCTATGCGCTGCGCCCGGAAGGGATTGTCTGGCCGGAAAATGATGAGGGCTTTCCCAGCTTTAAGCTGGAGCATCTCACGCAAGCCAACGGCGTGGCGCACGAACAGGCGCACGATGCGATGTCGGATGTATGGGCGACGCTGGCGATGGCAAAACTGGTCAAAGAGAAGCAGCCAAAGCTGTATGCGTTTCTGTTTGCGCATCGTAATAAGCAGAAGCTGATGACCCTGATTGATATTCCGCAGATGAAGCCGCTGGTTCACGTCTCCGGTATGTTTGGCGCCGCGCGGGGCAATACCAGCTGGATCGTGCCGCTGGCGTGGCATCCTGATAATAAAAATGCGCTGATTGTGGCGGACCTGGCGGGCGATATGACGCCGCTGCTGGAGCTGGAGCCGGATGCGCTGCGCGAGCGCCTCTATACGCGGCAGAGCGAACTGGGCGATGCGGCTCCGGTGCCGATCAAGCTGGTGCACATCAATAAATGCCCGGTGCTGGCCCCGGCCAGTACGCTGCGCCCGGAGGATGCGGAGCGGCTCGGGATCGATCGCCAGCACTGTCTGGCGAACCTCGCCCTGCTGCGCCAGCACGTCGCCGTACGCGAAAAAGTGGTGACGCTGTTTGCTGAAGCGGAGCCGTTTACGCCGTCGGAGGATGTTGATGCGCAGCTCTATGACGGCTTCTTCAGCGATGCCGATCGCGCCGGCATGAATATTCTGCGTCAGACGGCGCCGCAGAACCTGCCCGCGCTGGATCTTACGTTTAACGACGCGCGCGTCAATCCGCTGCTGTTCCGCTACCGGGCGCGTAATTTCCCCGGCACCCTCGACGATCGCGAGCAGCAGCGCTGGCTGCAGCATCGCCGCGAAGCGTTAAATCCAGAGCGGGTACAGGCGTTTCTGCTGGAGCTGGAGTCGCTCGCCAGCCTGCACGAAGAGGATGCGGATAAGATGGCGCAGCTGAAAGCGCTCTATCACTACGCTCAGGCGCTGGTCTCCTGAGGAGAGGCGCTGCGGCGGCAGGGTGTTGCCTGCCGCCGCAGGCCCGTATCAGGCCGCACAGGCTCAGAACCGGTAACTGATGCTTATCGCCGCCGCCGTATCTGACCAGCCTTTATCACCCACCTGCTGTCCGATGGTGCCTTTTACGCCCAAGCCGCCGCCCAGCGCCCCATCGATTCCGACGCGCGCCTCCGCGATGTTGCGGCTGCCGTTCTGCGAAACGCTGACGCCATCCATCCGCACCACGTACTCGCGCGTGTTATGGATCCAGTTCAGTTCGGTAAACATGCCAAACTGCCGGCCGGTATTCTCATCCAGCTGCGAATGGCCTTTCATGAACGCCTTTACCCCCAAGCCGCTGCTCACGTTGTCCTGGCCCGAGCCCTGCACCAGCGTACCGTTACGTTCGGTGTGATCATTCGCCTTAATTCCTGACCAGCCCACCCGCGCCTGCGGCTGCAGAAAGAATGCCGTGCGCGCATTTGCGCCCAGCGGGATCACATAGCCGGTGGAGAGTGATGCGCTCAGCCCTTTTGATCTGTAGGACTCGCCCGCCTCGTCCTCACCATCCACGCTATTGTTAAACCAGCTGTACTGCAGCGTGCTGTCTGCCCACAGGCCCTTTTCGTCCGTGCCCTGCGCGAACCAGGTCCCGTAAAGGCCGGTAGTGTACCCGTTAACCTGCCCCCGGGCCCGGTAGCCGGTGATGGTTGATGCGGTGTTGCTTTTGCTGTTGCCGTAGCCCGCCATCAGACCAAAACGCGCCGTTTCCGTCGCCGCCACATCACCGCCCAGCATCGTCACGCTGCTGTTAGCGCGGGTTGAAAGCTGTCCGCCGCCCGCGTTCAGGCGGTTATGATCGCCCGATGTGCGCAGCCACAGCGAAGTATGCTTCTCTTCCCCCGTGACCGGATCAAGGTACCAGGTGCCCTGGCGGTCGTTCATGCGTGTGTCGAACAGCGTCGAAGCCGTGGCCAGGTTTGCCGCATAGGCGCCCCCTCCGGACGCAGCACCATGACGCCTTTGCCGCTGCCGTCGCTACCGCTGCTGCCCCCGCTGCCACTGCCGTTATCACCACCGCTGTTATCACCGCTGCCGCTATCACCATCACCGCCACCATTATCGCCACCGCTGCCGTTGCCCTCTTCTTCATCCGGAATAATGGGAAGCCCGGTTTCAAGATCCGTACGGTTGGTGAGATACCAGTCCCGGCTCCCGCGCACCAGACGGTAGTCGTAGGCGCCCGCCACGATGCGGCCCTCTTGCGTAAAGGCGCTGCTGTCCGCGCTGCCCTCTACCTCAATCAACGTAATACCGTTCAGCGTCTCTGCGCCGCTACCGCCCAGATTATTCACCCGGACCCGGGTAGTGCCGGTTACATCACCGGTCACGACCAGCCGATCTGAAGTGGCGCTGTCGTCGCCCAGTTCAGTACCAAACAGCAGCAGGCCGTTATAGCCGGTGTAGTTGCCGTTTACGGTCAGCACCGCACCGGCGCTGCTCCCGGCAAGGTTGATGGTACCGGCGTTGATGATGTCGCCCAGCGTCCGGCTAAAGCCGTTAAGGTCAATAAGACCGGTGCTGTTGTTTGTCAGGGTGTCAGTGTGAAGCTGCGTACCGCTGCCGGTAATCAGCACGGTGCCGTCGTTAACGAAAGTGCCTGACGTAAAGCCAGCACCCTCTTCAAGCTGCAGGATGCCGGCGTTGTCATACTGGCCGGAGAGACGCATGCTGCTGCCTGCGCCACTCAGCAGCATAGTGCCGCCGTTCGTCACGCGCCGGGTGGTAATTGCTGCGCCGCCAGTGACGCTGAAGTCAGCATTGCTGGTCAGCCCGTCTGCGAGCGTGAGCGTGGTCCCGGTATCTCTGAGCATGACCCGGCCATTATTAGTCAGCGCAGCTGCAGTGATTTTTGCGCCGGATGCCGCCTCAACAGCGCCCACATTTGTAAACGGTCCGGTAATATTAAGCGTTGTATTCTCGCCAGCCACTGACAGCCGTCCGCTGCCTGTATATCCTGCATTCATATTCACAACGGTTGGTGATGCTGAACCGCTTACGATGACGGTGCCGTCGTTGGTTACCTGCCCCAGATCCTGGCTTAGGCCATTCAGGTCCAGCGTACCTGTGCCTGACAGGCGATAGCGGGAGTTTCTGCTTAAGGCGTTGGCCGCTCCCGCGCGCAGCACTCCGCCGGTTACAGAGGTGGTGCCTGAATAGCTGTTCTGATTAGCCAAAGTAGTGGTGCCGGATAACACGGCGACATCCCCGTTGCCTGTGAGAGCATGGGTAAAAACATAATCTGAACCGGTGTGATCAAATACCACGCCTGCACGCGATGATGACGTTGAAGCCAGGGCAATTGAACGGGTTAAACGGGTATTGATCACGCCTGGCCCATTTATTCCATTTGTGGCATCACCAATCTGGAGGGTTGCCGGGGCTGAGCCTGAGCCTCCGGTTAAGCTGAAGGTATTTGCCGTCAGAGTGCCGCCTCCGGCAAGCAGCAGGCGCCCCCCGGTCTGAACCATATTGCCCGTCAGATCGGCTAATCCACCGTTCAGAACCTGCAGGTTGGTTCCAGTGGCAATCAGGTCAGCCACCTGCAGAGTTGAGTTCGCGCCGTTGACGCTTATTAAACTCCCGTTCGCTATTATATTTTTTGGAGGGGCATTACTACTGGTTCCCTCCCGTATATCGAGCAGGCCGCCATTGTCTATATTAATAGTACTGTTTGTTAACCGCTGGTCATCCACGAGTATGCTTGAATGCATCCTCAGGTATGAACCTTTACCAGAAACGTTAATTGTGCTGCCGTCACTGATTAAACCGTTTATTTGCGCAACATTGCCTGTTGCACCATCCAGTATATTGAGCACCGATCCCTTATCTAATGAATAATTATTATCGAAATTATACAAGTTAAAGTGTGAACCGCTGCCTCTGGCCGTCACGGTGCCATAGATCTCACTTCGCTGTAGATAGAGACGGCCGCCATTGCTCACCAGCACTGAACCTGCGCCCGGCGCGCTGCTGTCACCGAGGCTCATGTCAAAAGAAGTGAGATGAGTAGTCGCGCCAGTCAGCAAAAACGTGCCAAACCGGCCTACTCTGATAATGTCTGAAAGGCTGGAAAACGATCCATCAGAGAGGGTTGCCGTTCCCGTGGCTGAAATACCAATATTGCCTGAACAGCCTCCCGATGGCTGACAGGTGAGAGATGAATCGCCTGAGTTAGAAACCTGAGCCCGGGAGACAGGCACGCTGCAGAGAGCAGCCCCGAGGATGAATTGACAGCTGCTCGCTGTAACGAGCCTGAGAAGCGCCATTTAATATTCCTTTTAAAAGGACACAGAGAGTAGGTGATGCTGCCAACTTACTGATTTAGTGTATGATGGTGTTTTTGAGGTGCTCCCGTGGCTTCTGTTTCTATCAGCTGTCCCTCCTGTTCAGCTACTGACGGGGTGGTGCGTAACGGCAAAAGCACTGCCGGACATCAGCGCTATCTCTGCTCTCACTGCCGTAAAACATGGCAACTGCAGTTCACTTACACCGCTTCTCAACCCGGTACGCACCAGAAAATCATTGATATGGCCATGAATGGTGTTGGATGCCGGGCAACCGCCCGCATTATGGGCGTTGGCCTCAACACGATTTTACGTCACTTAAAAAACTCAGGCCGCAGTCGGTAACCTCGCGCATACAGCCGGGCAGTGATGTGATTGTCTGCGCTGAAATGGACGAACAGTGGGGCTACGTCGGTGCTAAATCACGTCAGCGCTGGCTGTTTTACGCGTATGACAGGATACGGAGGACGGTTGTGGCGCACGTCTTCGGTGAACGCACTCTGGCCACACTGGAGCGTCTTCTGAGCCTGCTGTCGGCCTTTGAGGTCGTGGTATGGATGACGGATGGCTGGCCGCTGTATGAATCCCGCCTGAAGGGAAAGCTGCACGTAATCAGCAAGCGTTACACTCAGCGAATTGAGCGGCATAACCTGAATCTGAGACAACATCTGGCAAGGCTGGGACGGAAGTCACTGTCGTTCTCAAAATCGGTGGAGCTGCATGACAAGGTCATCGGGCATTATCTGAACATAAAACACTATCAGTAAGTTGGAGTCATTACCCAGAGAGTAATATTGATAATTATTCAATCCTGCTAAATAAAGCACAATCAATTTAGTCAAAAAATAAAGCAACTTTACATAAGTCAGTTTATGAATTAGCAGAAGCACGCGGGCAGATATTCTTATTGATATTTTTTATTTCATTAAGTTGTGAATAAAATAAAAAACTGTTATTTATTCGCGAAAAGGTGTTAGCAGACTTCATTACGCGGCTCAGTGGCTTAATAAAGCTGTGTGGCGTGTTATCGATGATGTAGCAGTGAGCGTTAGGTTTCACCATCGCCCGGCCCGCCGGGATAGTGGCGTCATTATGCTGCTGCTGAGGGACGAGTAATGATGAACAAAGAGTTGGAAGCACAGAGAGGAAACGGCAGGCGCAGGTAACGGATATCAGGAGGCAGGTACTGCAGAGAGCAGACCGGGTGCGCATCGCTGCGCACCCGGTCACGAACATCACACTTCTTCGCTGAACTGCGGGACCGGATTACGGAAAGTACGGGTCACGAACGCCAGGTAGATGATACCAATTGCGCCCCATACCAGACCCAGCACCATGGAAGTCTCTTCGAGATTGATCCAGAGTGCACCCACCGTCAGCGCGCCCATCACAGGCAGCACCAGATAGTTGAGATGGTCTTTCAGCGTCTTGTTACGCTTCTCACGGATCCAGAACTGCGCGATCACAGAGAGGTTAACAAAGGTAAACGCGACCAGCGCACCAAAGTTGATCAGCGCCGTAGCGGTCACCAGATCAAAGTTGATAGCCAGCAGTGCCACCGCACCGACCAGCAGTACGTTCAGTGACGGCGTGCGATATTTTGGATGCACGAAGCCAAAGATACGCTGCGGGAAGACGCCATCGCGGCCCATCACGTACATCAGACGTGAAACGCCTGCGTGTGCTGCCATGCCTGACGCCAGCACGGTCACTACGGAGAAGATCAGGATCCCGATCTGCAGCGCTTTACCGGCCACAAATAGCATGATTTCAGGCTGTGACGAGTCCGGATTCTGGAAACGCGAGATATCCGGGAAGTAGAGCTGCAGGAAGTAGGAGACCGCGATAAAGATCACACCACCAATCAGCGCCGTCAGGAAAATGGCGCGCGGAATGGTGCGTTCAGCATCTTTGGTCTCTTCCGACAGCGAGCTGATGCCGTCAAAGCCGAGGAACGAGAAGCAGAGAATCGTCGCACCGGTGATCATCGGCACCACCTGAGCATGCTCAGACCAGAACGGCTTCGTGCTCACCAGCGTACCGGAGCCAATACCGTGCGCCACACCGTAAACCACCATACCGGTGATCACGGCCATGACTACAACCTGCAGCACCACGATGACGCTGTTAAAGTTGGCCACGGTTTTGATACCACGCAGGTTGGAGATGGTCATAAAGGCCACCAGCAGCACAACGAAAATCCACGACGGAATGCCCGGCACCAGCGACTCAAAGTAGCTTTTTGCCAGTAGGATGTTGATCATCGGCATGAACAGATAGTCCAGCAGCGATGACCAGCCCACCATAAAGCCGACGTGCGGACTGATGGCTTTCTGAGCATAGGTATAAGCGGAGCCCGCAGATGGGAAGCGGCGTACCAGCTTACCGTAACTCACAGCCGTAAACAGAATCGCAATCAGGGCGAAAGCATAGGCGGTGGCGACGTGGCCGTCGGTTAAACCTGACACAATGCCGAAGGTATCAAACAGGGTCATTGGCTGCATATACGCCAGGCCCATCATGACGACCGGAAGCAGGGTCAGAGTTTTTTTCAGATGTGCACGCTGAGGTGCGGCAGAGGTATTAAGCGCCATTGTTCAGACCCCCTACAGCAGCAACTGATGTCAGTTGTACCACAGGGATACTGCGCAACGTGCTGCAGTGAGAAGTGATATTAGTGTTTGCGATTGTCGCCGCGCCGTAATCATCACGAAAGCGAGAACCAGCCAGTGCTGGTGCAATTGTAAACAGTCCCATCTTTGTTCCTCAAATCTCACGCAGAAGCGTGTTTCGGTGTCTATCTATCCGGATACGTGTCCGGCCTCGGTTATGTATGTATTAAAAACATTATGCAAAAAAATAACCGACGCTCAATGCGTCGGCTATGTTCTGTCTTTTGCAGGGGGCATATTTTGCCCCAACTTATACCATCGACACAAGACGTTAACGCAATTCTTCTGTGCGTCAGGCGTTCTTTAGCATCCAGTCAATCTCTGTAGCGGTGATCAATCGCTCAAACTCGCGCAGCTCACACTGCTTGCAGCTATGCCACACGCGGCTGAAACGCTCTCCCAGCAGCTTCTGCAGCGGGTAGCTGCTCTCAAACTCATAGAGTGCGTCGCTCTGGCGAATCGGCAGTGCCAGCCCTTCCGCCGCATGTCCGTTTCCGGTCACCGCATGAGGTAAAGGTAGCTGATTATCCAGACCGTGCAAAATACCGGCAAGAATTGTTGACACGACCAGATAGGGATTTGCATCCGCACCCGCTACGCGATACTCCACGCGATGGTTCTCTTTGTCGCCGCACGGAATGCGCAGCGCCACGGTGCGATTGTTATGTCCCCACGACGCCTGCAGCGGCACAAACGACTCTGGCGAGAAGCGCCGGTAAGCATTGACGTTGGGCGCCAGCAGCGCCATTGACGCCGGCATCAGGTCAATCATGCCCGCCAGCGCGCGCTTCAGCAGCGGCGAGTTGCTGCCATCATCGAGAGAGAAAGCGTTATGATCCGCCGCGTCGAGCATGCTGATATGTACGTGCATACCGCTGCCGGCATACTCTTCATAGGGCTTCGCCATAAACGTGGCGGTCATACCGTGATTTTCCGCTACCTGCCGCACCAGTCGCTTCAGCAGCACCGCGTCGTCGCACGCTTTAAGGATGTCCTGCGTGTGATGCAGGTTGATCTCAAACTGGCCCGGTGAGGCTTCTGCCAAGGCGCCATCTGCCGGGATACCCTGCCGCTGCGCCAGCGCGTCGATATCGCGCAGCACGTCAGCAAAATGGTCGAGATTGTCCACGGAGTAAACCTGACAGTGCATGTTGCGCTCTGCGCTGCCCGGCGAACACGGTGGCTGAATAAAGCCGCCGGCATCGCGCTGCTTATCAACCAGATAGAACTCCAGCTCTACCGCTACCACCGGAAACAGCCCGCGATTGCGCAGCTGCTGCCACAGCCGGTTCAGCACGTTTCGGGGTTCAACGTCAAAGGGAGTGCCATCTTGGTTGCACATCGTCAGCAGCAGCTGGGCAATGCGTTGCGGATCGGAAGCAGAAGGGATAAGCGTGCCAGGAACAGGAATACAGAGGTTGTCGGGTTCGCCAAGTGCCTGTCCGAGACCGGCTTCCTCAACGGTGTTGCCGAGAATATCCATGGCAAAAACAGAGGCGGGAAAGTAACACCCTTTTTCCAGCTTTGGCAGCGCGGCAACCGGAATGCGCTTACCGCGAAAAACACCATTTAAATCATTTAACAGGATATCAACATACTGCGTTTCGGGATGGCGTTCCAGCCAGGTTTTCACCTCCAGCTGGAACGCGCTTGTTCGCTTCTCTTCACTGTGCCGCGTGAAATCTTCTACTTCCACGATATTCGTCATATACCACCCGCCAGTTACCGTTAATGAGGTTTGCGCGATGCTTTAATTCCGAACTACAGCTCTAACATAGCGCCAACACAAATAGTGTGCAAATGTAACAATCTGGTTTGCAGTTCGGCGCGGGCAGATTAGATTGAGAATAACAGGCTCGCTTAAACGCCTGCCTGAATTTGCCGGCAGAGCGTCAGCACTCTCAGCGTGGTAACCCGATGATGACAGATGCTGTAAAACCGCTGATCGGAATAGTGATGTGCCAGAACATGGCCGGTCCCCACCCCGCTCAGACGCTGCACAATAAATATCCGGATGCGGTGGTCGCGGCCGGTGGCATACCGCTGCCGCTGCCGCATCAGCTGCTGCAGGCACCAAAGCTGCTGGCGCAAAGCATGGCGCTGCTGGACGGCCTGCTGCTGCCCGGCAGCCCCAGCAATATTGAACCCTGGCACTATGGCGAAGCGGGCAGTGAAGCGCACAGCGATCCGGGGCGCGATCGCCTGGCCTTTGCGGCCATTACCTGGGCCACCAGCCGGCAGATGCCGCTGCTGGGTATCTGTCGTGGCCTGCAGGAGCTGGTGGTCGCCAATGGCGGCGCGCTCTATCGTCAGCTGCATCAGGTTGACGGGTTTCAGGATCACCGTGAAGACCCCGCCCGGCCGCTGTCGCAACAGTACGCTGCGGCGCATCTGGTCACGCCGGAACCGGGCGGGCTGCTGAGTCAGCTGCCTGACTGCCAGGCCCCCTTCGCCGTTAACTCACTGCATGCGCAGGGCGTACGCACGCCGGGTCCGCAGCTGCGCATAGAAGCACGCGCCGCAGATGGCGTGATTGAGGCGGTGAGCCTGCGTCATCACCCTTTTGCGCTGGCGGTACAGTGGCATCCGGAGTGGCAGTCTGAGCAGAACCCGGTTTCACGCCAGCTGTTTGCTGCTTTTATTCAGGCCGCCAGCGATTATCACCGGGCACGACCCTGAGGAGAATGTGATGCACCATGTGGAGAGCTATTACGCAGCCAGCGCTAATCCGCACGCCCCCTGGCCTGCGCTGCAGGAGAGTATTCAGTGCGACGTCTGTATTATCGGCGGCGGCTTTACCGGTCTCTCCTCGGCGCTGTTTCTGACCGAAGCGGGCTACGACGTGGTCGTGCTGGAGGCGGCCACCATCGGCTTTGGTGCCAGCGGACGTAACGGCGGTCAGGTGGTTAATTCCTATAGCCGCGACGTGGATGTGATCGAGCAGCGCTACGGTAAAGAAACCGCCGCGATGCTCGGCAGCATGATGTTTGAGGGTGCCGATATTATCCGCGACCGTATCGATCGCTACGCCATCAGCTGCGACTACCGGCCGGGCGGTATTTTCGCTGCCCTCAACCCGCGGCAGATGGGCCACCTGCATCGTCAGCAGGCGAGCTGGGCGCGCTACGGCAATCAGAGCCTGGAGCTGCTGGATGAGCGCGGCATCCGGCGGGAAATCGCTACCGATCGCTATGTCGGCGGTCTGCTGGATAAGCGCGGTGCGCATCTGCATCCGCTGAACCTGGCGCTGGGAGAAGCGGAGGCGATCCGCCGCCACGGCGGGCGTATTTATGAACACTCCGCCGCCCTCGCCGTGCACTACGGCGCACCGCACCGCATTACCACCGCGCACGGGGAGGTGCATGCTACCTTTGTGATCTTTGCCGGCAACGCCTATCTGCCGGCGCAGCTGGAGCCGCGCCTGAGCCGCAAAAGCATGCCGTGCGGCTCGCAGATTGTGACCACTGAACCGCTGAGCCGCGACCAGGCGCTCGGGCTGCTGCCTAACAACTACTGCGTGGAAGATTGTAACTATCTGCTCGATTACTTTCGTCTTACCGCGGATAACCGTCTGCTGTATGGCGGAGGCGTGGTATATGGCGCGCGCGAACCAGCTGACATTGACGCTCTGATCCTGCCCAAGCTGCAGCGCACATTTCCGCAGCTGCGCAATATCAAAATCAGCCACCGCTGGAGCGGTAATTTTCTGCTGACGCTGTCGCGGATGCCGCAGTTTGGTCAGCTGGAGCGGAACGCCTATTTTATGCAGGGCGACAGCGGCCATGGCGTAACCTGCACGCATCTCGCCGGCAGGCTGATTGCCGAGGTGCTGCGCGGTCAGGCGGAGCGGTTTGATGCCTTTGCCCGGCTGCCGCATCTGCCATTCCCTGGCGGACGCCGGTTTAAAGTTCCTCTGACGGCAATGGGCGCCGTATGGTATGCGCTGCGCGATCGGCTGGGCGTCTGAGCCGCAGCGGGAGACGCAGATCTCCCGCCGGGTTTATGCCAGCGGCATGCGTGCCGGATCGGGGTAGCGATACTCAAAGCCGAGCTCATCGCAGATTTTTGTGCCATCAATCAGTTTGCCGGTCGGGCGGCCGGACTGCGCACTGAACGTGGGCGGCACCAGGCCCAGCTTCTTTGTCACGTCAGGGTAAAACGTATCCCGCGACGGATGATGCGGCGCGCAGAGGTTGTAGGTGTGCCCGCCTTTTGGCCGCTGCAGCAGCAGCATAATCGCCTCTACCACATCATCCAGATGCACCAGGTTCACGCCGTGACTGCCCTGTTCCAGCCCGGTTTTCCCGGCCAGAAAGCGACCAGGATGGCGATCCGGCCCCACCAGACCGGCGAGCCGCAGAATATCCACGCTGGTGCCCGGCAGGCCGTGCAGCCAGTGCTCCAGCTCGACCAGTGTTTTGCCGGCGACTGTCTCCGGCTGGAGCGCGCTCTGCTCTTTCATGATCCCCTCACCTGCGCCGTAGACCGAGGTGGAGCTGGTGAAAATAATGCGCGGCACCCGGCTTGCCAGCGCCGTGTCCACCACGTTTTGTACCGCCTGCATATAGGCGTCAGCCCCCTGCACGGTGCGGCTGGCCGGCAGCGTAACCACCAGCGCATCCACCTGCATCAGCGCCTCAAGTTCGTCAGCATCACACTCAATTTCCGGCGTCAGTTTCAGCTGATACGCCTCAATGCCGCAGCGCCGCGCGGCTTCAACGCCATCCGGCGTGGTTTTTGTGCCGGTCACTTCCCAGCCCCGCGCCGTCAGCGCCATTGCCAGCGGCATCCCCAGCCAGCCCAGACCCGTAATCGCGACTCGTTTCATCTCTGCTCCTGCTGTTGCGCGCCATCGTTATCTCATCTTAGAGCGGCGCCGCCCGGCAAACCAGCGCAAAGTGTTGCGGAAGGTTCCGTAAACTGACGTTAAAAAAGGGTTGCCAAGCCGCGCCATCTTCGCTAGGTTAATCAGCACGCAAATGAATACTCATTCAGCAACGGAATTTATTATGACACGCGTTCAGTTCAACCATCATCACCACCATCACCCTGACTAGTCTTTCAGGCGATGTGTGCTGGGAGACGTTCAGGATCTTCCAGTGGTGCGAGCGCAAAGAGAGCCCCCGGAAGATCATCTTCCGGGGGTTTTTTTATGGGCGAACGCAAACGCAACACGTTCAGACAGGATCAAATAAGAGGACAGGAACCATGTTAGATAACACCCGTTTACGCATAGCTATGCAGAAATCTGGCCGTTTAAGTGATGAATCACGCGAATTGCTGGCGCGCTGCGGCATCAAAATCAACCTTCAGCAGCAGCGTCTGATTGCGTTTGCGGAGAACATGCCTATCGATATCCTGCGCGTGCGCGATGACGATATTCCCGGTCTGGTGATGGATGGCGTGGTCGATCTCGGCATTGTCGGTGAGAACGTGCTGGAAGAGGAGCTGCTGACCCGCCGCTCGCAGGGTGAGGATCCGCGCTACTTTACGCTGCGTCGTCTGGATTTCGGCGGCTGCCGCCTGTCGCTGGCGATGCCGGTAGATGCCGACTATACCGGTCCGCAGTGCCTGAACAACGCCCGTATCGCCACCTCCTATCCACATCTGCTGAAACAGTATCTCGACAAACAGGGTATCCCGTTTAAATCCTGCCTGCTGAATGGTTCAGTAGAAGTCGCGCCGCGCGCAGGCCTGGCTGATGCGATCTGCGATCTGGTCTCTACCGGCGCCACGCTGGAGGCCAACGGCCTGCGTGAGGTCGAGGTGATCTACCGCTCCAAAGCGGTACTGATCCAGCGCGACGGCGAGCTGCCGGCTGCCAAGCAGGCGCTGGTCGACACCATGATGACGCGCATCCAGGGCGTGATCAAAGCGCGCGAATCAAAATATATCATGCTGCACGCGCCGAGCGAGCGGCTGGAAGAGGTTATCGCCCTGCTGCCTGGCGCCGAGCGCCCGACCGTGCTGCCGCTGGCGGGCGAAGTGAGCCGCGTGGCGATGCACATGGTCAGCAGCGAGACGCTGTTCTGGGAAACCATGGAAAAACTGAAAGCGCTGGGCGCCAGCTCGATCCTGGTGCTGCCGATTGAAAAAATGCTGGAGTAACCGATGAGCACCCTGATGACCCCAATCAGCTGGCAGCAGTGCGACGCCGCACAGCAGCAGGCGCTGCTGCAGCGTCCGGCCATTGCCGCTTCTGCCACCGTCAGCGCCACCGTGCAGAACGTGCTGGCGGAAGTGAAATCGCGCGGCGACGCGGCACTGCGCGACTTCAGCGCGCAGTTTGATAAGGCGCAGGTCAGCCAGCTGCGCGTCTCTGCGGCAGAGATGCAGGCCGCCAGCGCACGCCTGAGCGACGAGCTTAAACAGGCGATGGCGGTTGCCGTGCGCAATATTGAGACCTTCCACAACGCCCAGATTCTGGCCGCGGTGGATGTCGAAACGCAGCCCGGCGTGCGCTGTCAGCAGATTACGCGGCCGGTGCAGTCGGTAGGCCTCTATATTCCGGGCGGCTCTGCGCCTCTCTTTTCCACCGTGCTGATGCTGGCAACGCCGGCGCGCATCGCTTGCTGCGGCCGCGTAGTGCTCTGCTCGCCGCCACCGGTTGCCGATGAAATTCTCTATGCCGCACAGCTGTGCGGCGTGCAGGAGGTGTTTCAGGTCGGCGGCGCGCAGGCGATTGCTGCACTGGCTTTCGGCACCGAATCGGTGCCGAAAGTGGACAAAATCTTTGGCCCGGGCAACGCCTGGGTGACGGAGGCGAAGCGTCAGGTCAGCCAGCGGCTCGACGGCGCGGCTATCGATATGCCTGCCGGCCCCTCTGAAGTGCTGGTGATCGCAGATGAAGGGGCGACGCCCGCGTTTGTCGCCTCTGACCTGCTGTCGCAGGCGGAACACGGTCCTGACTCTCAGGTGATCCTGCTGACGCCGTCGCAGAGGCTGGCCGAAGAGGTGGCACAGGCCGTTGAGGCGCAGCTGGCCGCACTGCCGCGCGCCGCCACCGCGCGTCAGGCGCTGGCGAGCAGCCGCCTGATCGTGGCGCAGGATCTGGCGCAGTGCGTGGCGATTTCAAACCAGTATGGTCCGGAGCACCTGATCATTCAGACGCGCCAGCCGCGCGATCTGGTCGATGCTATCACCAGTGCCGGTTCGGTATTTCTCGGCGACTGGTCACCGGAATCTGCCGGTGACTACGCCTCGGGCACTAACCACGTCCTGCCAACCTATGGCTATACCGCCACCAGTTCCAGCCTCGGACTGGCAGATTTCCAGAAGCGGATGACGGTGCAGGAACTGACACCGCAGGGCTTTATGAACCTGGCCGCCACCATTGAAACCCTGGCCGCCGCCGAGCAGCTTGATGCGCACAAAAACGCCGTTACCCTGCGCGTTGCCGCCCTGAAGGAGCAAGCATGAGCACTGAAATTGAAGCGTTAGCGCGTGCTAACGTCCGCGCCCTGACGCCCTACCAGTCAGCGCGTCGCCTGGGTGGCAACGGGGATGTCTGGCTGAACGCTAACGAATTTCCGCTGCCGGTGCCGTTTGAGCTGTCACAGCAGACGCTGAATCGCTATCCGGAGTGCCAGCCGCGGCTGGTGATTGAGCGCTATGCCGCCTACGCCGGTTTAACCCCGGAGCAGGTTCTGGTCAGCCGCGGCGCTGATGAGGGCATCGAGTTGCTGATGCGCGCGTTCTGCGAGCCGGGCAAAGATGCCATTCTGTTCTGTCCGCCGACATATGGTATGTACAGCGTCAGCGCCGAAACCATCGGTATTGAGTACCGTACCGTGCCGGCGCTGGACAACTGGCAGCTTAACCTGCCGGCCATTGCCGGTAAGCTCGATGGCGTAAAAGTGGTTTACCTCTGCAGCCCGAACAATCCGACCGGTAACCTGATCAATCAGGATGATATCCGGGCGCTGCTGGACATGACCGCCGGTAAAGCGCTGGTGGTAGCAGACGAGGCGTATATTGAGTTCTGCCCGGCCGCAACGCTTGCGGCGTGGCTGCAGGCGTATCCGCATCTGGTGATCCTGCGCACGCTCTCAAAGGCGTTCGCGCTGGCGGGTCTGCGCTGCGGTTTCACCCTGGCTAACAAGCCGGTTATCGATCTGCTGATGAAGGTGATCGCACCTTATCCGCTTGCCACGCCGGTCGCTGACGTTGCGGCGCAGGCGCTGAGCGAGGCGGGCATTGCGCTGATGCGTCAGCATGTCGCTGAACTCAACGCGAACCGCGCATGGCTGTATGAACAGCTTCCGCAGCTGCCCGTGGTGGAGCAGGTGTTTCCGAGCGAGACCAACTACATTCTCGCGCGCTTCACCGACTCGCCAGCCGTGTTTAAATCGCTGTGGGATCGGGGCATTATTCTGCGTGACCAGAACAAAAATCCCGGTCTTGCCGGATGCCTGCGCATCTCAATTGGTACCCGAACCGAGTGCGAGCGCCTGATCGCCGCGCTGCAAGCCTTTTCCGTGGAGCAAGCATGAGCCAGAAGATCCTTTTTATTGACCGTGACGGCACGCTGATTGCCGAGCCGCCGTCTGACTTTCAGGTAGATCGCCTGGATAAGCTGGCGCTGGAGAAAGATGTGATCCCCGCGCTGCTGGCGCTGCAGGAAGCGGGCTACCAGCTGGTGATGATCACCAATCAGGATGGTCTGGGTACCGAAAGCTTCCCGCAGGCCGATTTCGATGCGCCGCATACGCTGATGATGCAGATCTTTACCTCGCAGGGAATCAACTTCAGCGATGTGCTGATCTGCCCTCACCTGCCCGCCGATAACTGCGACTGCCGTAAACCCAAAACCCGGCTGGTTGAGGCGTGGCTGGCAGAGGGCGCGCTGGATAAAACCAGCAGCTATGTGATTGGCGACCGTCAGACCGATCTGCAGCTGGCGGAAAACATGGGCATTCAGGGCCTGCGCTACGGCGCCGAAGGCGAGAGCTGGGCCTCCATTCAGGCGCAGCTCACCAAACGCGACCGCTATGCGCTGGTCAACCGCAACACCAAAGAGACGCAGATCAAAGTGGAAGTGTGGCTCGACCGTGAAGGCGGCAGCAAAATCAACACCGGCGTCGGCTTTTTTGACCACATGCTGGACCAGATCGCGGTACACGGCGGCTTTCGCATGAATATCGACGTCAAAGGCGACCTCTATATTGACGATCACCACACGGTGGAGGATACCGGCCTGGCGCTGGGCGAAGCGCTGCTCAGGGCGCTGGGCGACAAGCGCGGCATTGGCCGTTTCGGCTTTGTGCTGCCGATGGATGAGTGTCTGGCGCGCTGCGCGCTCGATATCTCCGGCCGGCCGCATCTTGAATACAAAGCGGAGTTCAGCTACCAGCGCGTAGGCGATCTCAGCACTGAGATGGTCGAGCACTTCTTCCGCTCGCTCTCCTACGCCATGATGAGCACGCTGCATCTGAAAACCAAAGGCCGTAACGATCACCACCGCGTGGAGAGTTTGTTCAAAGCCTTTGGCCGCACGCTGCGCCAGGCGATCCGCGTCGAGGGGAATACCCTGCCGAGCTCAAAAGGAGTGCTGTGATGAACGTGGTCATTCTCGACACCGGCTGCGCCAACCTCTCGTCGGTCAGATGGGCGATTGAGCGCCTCGGCTATACGCCTGAAGTGAGCCGCGATGCCGATGTGGTACTGCGCGCCGATAAACTGCTGCTGCCGGGCGTCGGCACCGCACAGGCGGCGATGAACCAGCTGGCAGAACGCGAGCTGATTGATCTGATCAAAGCCTGTACGCAGCCGGTGCTGGGGATCTGCCTCGGTATGCAGTTGCTGGGACGCGGCAGCGATGAGAATGGCGGCATCAGCACGCTGGGTATCGTTGATGAGCCGGTGGCGCTGATGGATACGCAGGGCCTGCCGCTGCCGCACATGGGCTGGAATCAGATCACCGCCAAAGCGGGACACCATCTGTTCCGCGATATTCCGGATGGCAGCTACTTCTACTTTGTGCACAGCTACGCGATGCCGGTTAACGCCGCCACGATTGCGCAGTGTGACTACGGCCTGCCTTTTACCGCCGCACTGCAGAAAGATAACTTCTTTGGCGTGCAGTTTCACCCCGAGCGCTCCGGCAAAGCGGGCGCGCAGCTGCTGAAAAACTTTCTGGAGATGTAATGATTATCCCCGCGTTAGATTTGATTGATGGCAAGGTGGTGCGCCTGCATCAGGGTGACTACGGTCAGCAGCGCGACTACGGCAGCGATCCGCTGCCGCGCCTGCAGGAGTATGAACGCCAGGGCGCCGGTGTGCTGCACCTGGTGGATTTGACCGGTGCAAAAGATCCGGCTAAGCGCCAGATCCCGCTGCTGACCACGCTGCTGCGCGGCGTCAGCGTACCGGTGCAGGTTGGCGGCGGCATTCGCCAGCGTGATGATGTGGCCGCCCTGCTTGCCGCCGGGGCCACGCGCGTGGTGGTCGGCTCAACGGCAGTCAAACAGCCAGAAGAAGTGAAAAGCTGGTTCAGCGAATTCGGTGCCGACGCCATCGTGCTGGCGCTGGATGTGCGCATCGACGCGGCTAACCGTAAAGAAGTGGCGATCAGCGGCTGGCAGGAAGCGGCGGGCGTTACGCTGGAAGAGGTGATTAGCTGGTATCAGCCGGTGGGCCTGAAGCATGTGCTCTGCACTGACATTTCACGCGACGGCACGCTGAGCGGCTCTAACGTAGCGCTCTATAAAGAGGTGTCTGCTGCTTTTCCGGACATCGCCTTTCAGAGTTCCGGCGGCATCGGCTCGCTGGCGGATATCGCCGCGCTGCGCGGCAGCGGTGCGCAGGGTGTGATCGTCGGTCGTGCCCTGCTGGAAGATAAATTTACGGTAGCGGAGGCGATTTCATGCTGGCAAAACGGATAATCCCCTGTCTGGACGTGCGTGACGGACAGGTTGTAAAAGGCGTGCAGTTCCGCAATCACGAAATCATCGGCGACATTGTGCCGCTGGCGCAGCGCTACGCGCAGGAAGGGGCCGACGAGCTGGTGTTTTATGACATCACCGCCTCATCGGATGGCCGCGTGGTCGACAAAAGCTGGGTCTCCCGCGTAGCGGAAGTGATCGACATTCCGTTCTGCGTCGCGGGCGGCATCAGAAGCGAGGAGGATGCCGCGCGCATTCTGCAGTTTGGCGCTGACAAAATATCTGTCAACTCCCCGGCGCTGGCCGATCCGACGCTGATCACCCGTCTCGCCGACCGTTTTGGCGTGCAGTGCATAGTAGTGGGTATCGATACTTGGTTTGATGAGGCGAGCGGTAAATATCACGTTAACCAGTATACCGGTGATGAAGCGCGTACCCGGGTAACGCAGTGGGAAACCCTTGACTGGGTGCGGGAAGTGCAGAAGCTCGGCGCGGGCGAGATCGTGCTGAATATGATGAATCAGGATGGCGTACGTAACGGCTACGATCTGGTTCAGCTGCAGAAGGTCCGCGAAGTGTGCAGCGTGCCGCTAATCGCGTCCGGCGGTGCCGGCACCATGCCGCACTTCCTTGACGCCTTTACGCAGGCAAACGTTGATGGTGCCCTGGCGGCGTCGGTGTTCCATAAGCAGATTATTAATATCAGTGAGCTGAAAAACTTTCTGATCGACAACGGTGTGGAGATTCGCGCGTGTTAACAGCAGACCAACTGGCCCGCCTGGACTGGGTCAAAACCGCGGGCATGATGCCCGTTATCGTGCAGCACAACGTCTCCGGCGAAGTGCTGATGCACGGTTATATGAATGAGGCGGCGCTGGAAAAAACGCTGGCGGAAGGCAACGTCACCTTTTTCTCGCGCACCAAAGAGCGGCTCTGGACCAAAGGCGAATCCTCCGGCCACTTTCTGCAAGTGGTGAGCATTACGCCAGACTGTGATAACGATACGCTGCTGGTGCTGGCGAACCCCATCGGACCGACGTGCCATCTTGGCACCTCCAGCTGCTTCTCGCCTGCCGCCCCGGAGTGGACGTTCCTCTATCAACTGGAGCAGCTGCTGGCGTCGCGGAAAGATGCCGATCCCGCCAGCTCCTATACCGCCAGCCTCTACGCCAGCGGCACCAAGCGTATTGCGCAGAAGGTTGGCGAAGAGGGCGTGGAGACCGCGCTGGCGGCCACGGTGAACGATCGTCATGAACTGACCAACGAAGCCTCCGACCTGCTCTATCACCTGATGGTACTGTTGCAGGACCAGGATCTGGATTTAAGCGCGATCGTTAACAATTTGCGCATCCGTCATAAGTAACCAATTGTGCAACATGCTGCTCAAAATTAGTAACCAGGAATTATTTTGAGCAGCATTCTTCTCAAAAAAAGCAACTCCAGCTAATATTGAGCAATATATTGCTCAAAGAGGGCTGGTTATGCTGACCTTACAACTTTGCCTTGACGGAGTCTGGCATGATGCTGCCATGCTCAATGTTAAAGCCCCCCAGCTTGGTCGTGGCAGCGAAGCATTACTGGCTTATGACTTTACCTATGCAGCAGAACACCTGGAGCGCAATGATATTGCCAGTTGTAGCCTGAATTATCCTGTCATGCTAATCGGTAGCCATTTTGCGCAGCCCTGGTTTGGGTTTCTGGATGATATTATTCCGGCCGGTGCCAGCCGTCGTTATTGGATCAGCCAACTGGGACTGCAGGGCAAATCCGCAGGTGAGCAGGATTACGCACTACTGAAAGCGGGTACCATCGCCCCCGTGGGTAATCTGCGTATTAAAGAGTCTCTGCCACAGCTTCCTGTGAATAGCACTCTGCCAACCCGGCGTTTTTCCGCAGAATGGGCTATTGAGCGCGACAGTGATTTTCTTGAATACGCACAGCAGATGGGCGCGGCCAGCGGCGGTGCAACGGGTGCAGGCGGGGAAGCGCCAAAATTATTGTTACGCCGGAATGCACAACAGGAAGTGTGGATAGATACCTGGCAAGACGATCCTTTGAATCAGGATACCTCTTATCTCGTTAAATATCCGCGTGGTGCTCGCAGCCCGATTGATTGCGATATTCTGCGCGCCGAGTATCACTTCTATCATGAACTTCAGGCACTGGGCATAGACACTATTGATACCAGGCAAATGCTGTTGTGCGAAGGCACACGTTACCCATCGCTATGGCTACCACGATTTGATATAGCGTTCGTTGAAAACAGAAAAGTCCTGTATGGACTGGAATCCGTCTACTCACTGATGCAAAAAGCGCCGGGAAGCTATCTCAACCATTTCGACATCATTCACTGTCTGATAGAAAAGTTGAATTTGGCAGAGGCAGAACGCGAATTACTGGTTATTGAATGGGTTAAACGCGACATGCTGAACATTGCCTTTGGCAACTCCGATAATCATGGCCGTAACAGTGCTATTTTGAAAAAACCCAGCGGTATGTGGCTTGCCCCCGTTTACGACTTTGCGCCCATGAAAGCCGATCCTGAAGGTGTGGTTCGTACTACACAATGGGGCTCACCGTATGAAGAAGGCGGTCATTACAACTGGCATCTGATTGCACAACGTCTGAACTATCTGGTCTCTGAGAAAAGGTTACTGGAGGCGCTACGTATACTAGCGAAAAAGCTGACTGGTCTTAAGGTGCGCCTGGCGCAACGCGGTGTGCCTGCGTCAATTCTCGAAATGCCCGGCGTTGGCTTCAATTTTCTGGATGAGCGCATCGCAGGGTGGAAATTATGATGAAAACCATGACGCCGTTTGAACGTGAAGCGTTATTCCTGGCGTTATTACGTCAGTCGATTGAAGAAAAAGCCAGCCACGGCAAGTTACTTATGCAACTCCGCAAACAGGTGCTGGGATTTTCACAGGATCGCTATGCGGCGCTGGCTGGCATCAGCCGGCGTACCCTGTCAGATATCGAACAGGATAAAGAGAGCGTAACCCTGAATGTGCTGAATCGCGCTTTCAGGCCGCTGGGGCTGGAAATGGGTTTGTTGCCACAACAATCTCACATGCGGCAAACGCTGATTGCGCTGCTGGCTCAACAGGGCGCATCCCATGACCACCCATGAAAAACTTATCGCCCTGCTCGACCAGCACGGCGCTCAATATCGCCTGCTGGAGCATGCAGCGAACGGGAAGTGTGAAGCAGTGGCGGCTTTGCGAGGTACAGAGGTGGGCCAGGGTGCGAAAGCGCTGGTGTGCCATGTCAAAGGTAACGGTATCAAGCAATATGTACTGGCGGTGCTGCCAGCCGATCGGCAGGCGGACCTGAGTAAAGTGGCGGCTGCGGTGGGTGGACGTCGTGCCTCGCTGGCCTCCCCGGCAGAAGTGGATGCCCTGACCGCCTGTGTATTTGGGGCGATTCCACCGTTTAGCTTTCATGAAGATTTACGGCTGGTAGTCGATCCGCTGTTGTTTGAACGCTATGGCGAAATCGCGTTTAATGCCGGAGTGCTGGAGAGATCCGTAGTGCTGAATATTAACGATTACCAGCGGCTGCATAATGGTAACGTGATGAAAATAATCCTCTAATTGCCATCCGCCACCGCGGGGGGTACTCTCGGAATACCCGCTTTTACAACAGAAGAACCCGTTTATGGCACACTCCCGTTTTACCGCGCGTCTGCGCAATACCGCAGCGCTGGCGCTGCTGGCTGGCTGCGCTTTTGGCGCGCAGGCAAAGATTGATCAGGTGCGTTTCGCGGTTGATCCGACCTATCCGCCGTTTGAGTCCAAAACCCCGCAGGGCAAGCTGGTGGGGTTTGATATCGATCTGGGCAACGCGCTGTGCGCGCAGATGCAGGCCAAATGCGTCTGGGTGGAAAGCCAGTTTGACGGCATGATCCCGGCGCTGAAGGCGCGCAAGTTTGACGCTATCCTCTCCGATATGGGCGTGACCGAAGAGCGCCTGAAGCAGATCGACTTTACCGAACCGATGTATGACACGCACGTGCAGCTGATAGCGCGTAAAGGCTCCGGCCTGCTGCCGACCGCAGAGTCGCTGAAGGGCAAAAGCGTGGGCGTGGAACAGGGTACGGTGCAGGAGCGTTATGCGCGCGCTAAATGGCAGCCGCACGGCGTCAATGTGGTGCCGTATGGCGACCAGGCACAGGTAGAAAGCGACCTCATCTCCGGCCGTCTGGACGCGGTGTTTACCGACGCTGCGCAGGCGGCTATCGGTTTTCTGAAACATCCACAGGGGAAAGATTTTGCGCTGGCCGGCCCGATTGTGCAGGACCCGCTGATTGGCCCTGGCACCGCTATCGGCCTGCGTAAAGGCGACACTGAACTCAAAGCGGCGCTCAACGGCGCGTTTGATGAGCTGAAGAAAAACGGCACATTTGACACTATCCAGAAGCGCTACTTCGCGACAGATATCTCTGTCCAGCCGTGAATCTCCGGCGGCGCGTTTGCCGCCGCTTTTTTAACGGAACTATACTCTGTTCAGTCACCTTAACAGGCATGCGCGCTACTGCAGCCTCAGAAACAGGACACCGGCCGCCCTATGCAACAACAACATCATCCATTACTGAGCGCCTCGCTGGGCACCCAGCGAGAGATAGTCAGCTTTCATTTCGGTACCGACTCGCAAAAGCGCGTCTATATTCAGGCCGCCCTGCATGGCGATGAGCTGCCGGGTATGGCGGTTGCCTGGTATCTTAAACAGAAGCTGCTGGCGCTGGAGTCCGCCGGCAAGCTGAAAGCGAAAATCACGCTGGTCCCGGTAGCCAATCCGCTGGCGCTGGGTCAGCACTGGCACGGCACGCATCTGGGGCGTTTTCATACTCTCTCTGGCCAGGATTTTAACCGGCGCTTTCCGGCGCTGGGTGAGAAGCTGGCCGCTGAACTGGCGGGGTCTTTGACGCAGAGTGAATATGAAAACAGACGCCTGATCCGCGATGCCATCGACCTTTACTACCGCGATCAGATAGCCAGAACCGAGCTGGAGTCGCAGCGCTATACCCTGATGCGTATGGCAAGTCAGGCCGATCTGATGATCGACCTGCACTGCGACTGGGATGCGCTGCCGCATCTCTATACAACGCCTCACGCCTGGTCTGAAGTGGAACCGCTGGCGCGCTGGCTCGGCAGTGAGGTGCAGCTGCTGGCGCAGATTTCCGGCGGTGAGCCGTTCGACGAAGCGTGCTGCGAACCCTGGCTGACGCTGGCAAAACGCTTTGGCGATGACTACCCGATGCCGCGCGGTCTGCTGCCGGTGACGCTGGAGCTGCGCGGCGTCGCCGATGTCTCTGCGGAACAGGCGGAAAAAGATGCCGATGCAATCATTAATGCGCTCACCGAAAGCGGCTATATCAGCGGCGATCCGGGCGTCTCTCCTGCCCTGCGCCATCCGCCCACGCCGCTGGCGGGCTGTGAATATATTCATGCGCCCTACTCCGGCCTGCTGCTGAACCGGCGTAAGCTGGGTGAGTGGATTAAACCGGGGGAAGTGGTGGCAGAAGTGATCGATCCGGTCAGCGACCACATTACGCCACTGGTGGCTGAGTATGGCGGCGTGCTCTACGCCAGAAACCTGACCAAGTTTGTCACGTCCGGGATGCTGGCGGTGCGGCTGGCGGGGGAAAGTGCAGGACGCAGCGGTGAGCTGCTGGTGATGTGACGGCATAAAAAAACCGGCTCAGAGGCCGGTTTTTTTTATTTTAGTGACGACTGCGGTAGTTGCTGACGATGCTGCGGCCAATCACGATAGCCGAACCCAGCACGCCGCCCAGGATCAGGGCTAACAATATGGTAAGGGTCTTTTTCGGACTGTCACGACGAATCGGCAGGTCAGCTTCAGCGATGTAGCGGAACGACTGCAGGTTGTCTGCCTGGATGGTGACGTGCGTAATAGAGAGCAGCGCGCGCTCAGCACTGTAATAGTCATCATCAAAATCGAGCGGCTTGGTCGCTTCATTGGTCACCATCGCGCGTAACGGTTCACTGCCCAGCAGATAGAGCGTGTCATCAGAAAGATACTCTGCCTGACTCAGCTGCGATTTTGCGAGGCCGGCCGCTTCCGCCACCTTCAGCGCCTGATTAATCACATCAAGACGATGCTGTTTTTTGTTAATGGCGATCTGCTTGTGCGCATCCAGAATTTCTTTCAGCTCTTTGGCTTTCACGCCCAGGCTATGTTTTATATCCTGACCATAATCGCTGACAACTTCATTATTGACAGTCGTAAGATACTTTTTCAGCTGCGCCTGCGCCTCTTTGGCACTCTGCGCGACAAAAGAGATAGTCAGCGCATCATTACTGCCTTTATTTACCTGGCTGATTTTTAATGTTTCAGGCTCTTCCTGATTTGCCAGAGCGCTAGCGAGCGCATTCATTGAGGCGCTAAAGCGGCCAAACAGCTGGTTTTGCAGATCGGTAACTGACGGCTTTTCCTGAATGTTTTGCGCATACAGCACGCTCAGCGTGGCGTTATAGCTGGCAACCTGTCCCGCTGAAGGCTGCGTCACAATGGCCTCAGACGTCCATTTTTCCTTCGCCACGCTTAAATAGACAATGCTTAACAACATTGTCACTACCATCGTCGCAATAATTATCCACTTGCCTTTCCACAGCTGGACAATTATGTCGAGCAAATCTATTTCATCATTATTGTTTGAAGCCAGAACGCCCGGATCGTTATTCAGTCCGGGCTTATTGTTTGCATTCATAAATTCAGTACTCGCCAATCATTGTCAGCATAGAAAAACACCTCCCGGACGGGAGGTGTTAAGAACAGTTACTCTAACCACTCGGTGTGGAATACGCCTTCTTTATCGGTACGCTTGTAAGTATGCGCACCAAAGTAGTCACGCTGCGCCTGGATCAGGTTGGCAGGCAGCACCGCTGAACGGTAGCTGTCATAGTACGCGATAGCAGCAGAGAAGGTCGGAGTCGGGATGCCGTTCTGGACTGCATAAGCCACCACATCGCGCAGCGCCTGCTGATACTGGTCAGCGATATCTTTGAAGTATGGCGCTAACAGCAGGTTGGCGATATTGGCATCGGCCGCATAGGCGTCGGTGATTTTCTGCAGGAACTGGGCACGAATGATGCAGCCCGCACGGAAGATCTTCGCGATCTCACCATACTGCAGATCCCAGCTGTACTGCTCTGATGCCGCACGCAGCTGTGAGAAGCCCTGCGCATAGGAGACAATTTTGCCCAGATAGAGCGCGCGACGCACTTTCTCGACGAACTCCGCTTTATCGCCGCTGACTGCCTGCGCCTGCGGACCGCTCAGGACTTTAGAGGCAGCAACGCGCTGCGTTTTCAGTGAAGAGAGGTAGCGGGCAAAGACGGATTCAGTGATCAGCGACAGCGGCTCACCCAGATCCAGCGAGCTCTGGCTGGTCCACTTACCGGTGCCTTTGTTTGCCGCTTCATCCAGGATCACATCAACCAGGTAGTTACCCTCTTCATCTTTTTTAGTGAAGATATCTTTGGTGATGTCGATCAGGTAGCTGCTCAGCTCGCCGTTGTTCCAGTCGGTGAAGGTTTCAGCCAGCTCTTCATTGCTCAGACCCAGCGCACCTTTCAGCAGTGCATAAGCTTCAGCAATCAGCTGCATATCGCCATATTCGATACCGTTATGCACCATCTTCACATAGTGACCCGCGCCATTCGGGCCGATGTACGCCACGCAGGCGTCGCCATCTTCTGCACGGGCAGCAATCTTATCGAAGATAGGGGCAACCAGCTCATACGCTTCTTTCTGACCGCCAGGCATGATAGAAGGACCTTTCAGCGCGCCCTCTTCACCGCCGGAGACGCCGGTACCGATGAAGTTAAAGCCCTGCTCGCTGAGCTCCTGATTACGACGGATTGTGTCTTTATAGAAGGTGTTACCGCCATCAATCAGAATGTCGCCTTTATCCAGATGCGGCGTCAGCGATGCAATGGTTTTATCTGTCGCTTCACCCGCCTGCACCATCAGCAGAATACGGCGCGGTTTTTCCAGTGACTCAACAAACTCTTCTACGGTGTAAAACGGAGCAAGTTTCTTACCCGGATTCTCAGCAATGACTTCATCGGTCTTTTCGCGTGAGCGGTTGAAGATAGAAACAGTGTAACCACGGCTTTCGATGTTGAGAGCCAGATTACGGCCCATTACTGCCATACCTACAACGCCGATCTGTTGCTTGGACATACCTACTCCTGTCTAGGTGAGAAAACCAGCAGTTATATGACTGCGGCCAATGTTCTGAACATATTAACTCAGGTTTAAGCGGGGATGGTAGTGATTGGTGCTATAGTATTTGTATTTGGATAATAAAATAATACATCGCTAATTATACAAACCTAAGACTGAAAGAAAAAGGACTTTTGGGTAACATTTAAAACGAAGTTAAAAAGCATAGAAATCTAGGAAGTCAGTTTGTCAATAGCTAACATGTATCTCGAGATCACCACTTTCTCATCAAAATTTTCTTCCATTTTTTGTCGACTCTTAGCACCCATAGCAAGACGTTCATCGTGTGTCATACCAATAATAAGTTTCATGGCTTTAAGAAGGCTTTCCAGAGAACGTGGTTGGCATACAAAACCATTAACATAATCATCTACAGTTTCACGGCATCCCACATTGTCTGTCGTAATGATAGGTTTTCCCATTGCACCAGCTTCAAGAAGTGACTTAGGCACACCTTCGCGATAAAATGAAGGTAAAACAACACAATCAACTAAAGCCATTTCTTTTTCTACAGCATCAGAAATACCTTGATATATTATCCATCCACCTTTTACCCATTCGTCGATTACCTTGGATGAAATACCTTTTGGATTATGATCGTCTATAAAACCAAGCAGAAAAAACTCTACAGAATCTCCATGCTCTTTTTTCAAAATTTTAGCAGCATCTGCGTAGTAAGTGATGCCTTTCTCATAAAGCATTCGAGCCACAAGCAGAAAACGAGTTACCCCATCGTTTTTGGCTTCTTGAATTTTAAATCTAGTCAGATCAACCCCCGACCCTCGTAGGCGTTCACTTTTATCTTTACTAGTTATTCTATTTTCGAGGAAAATATTTCTATCATCGTCATTTTGGAAAAAAATCATATCAGCATGAGGCTGGCTTATTTTGTAAAGGAGTCTGGTAACCTTAGAAACAATGGTCTCATTTACAAATACTGTCCCCAGACCTGCAATATTGTTAATAACTTTGATACGAAGCAACTTTGCAGAAATAGTACTATATATGTTATTTTTTGGCGTGAAATTCAGAACTAAATTCGGTGATATCTCTTTATATAAAAAATAAAAATTAATGCAGGTGAATAAGTCCTTAATAGGATTTGTACCGTCGCGTTGAATATTTATATCTTTAAAGCAAGCACCAAGATCAATTATCTTATCTGAATATTCATCTTTAGGGGCAACAACTATAACTTGATATCCATTTTCTAAAAGACTCGATATCGTGTTACGTCTAAAATTATAAATATACCAAGAAGTGTTAGCTGAAATGACAATTTTCATTATGAAATCCTTTCTATGGTTTCCATTTTTTTGACTTCAAAGATTTATATAATTCAAGCCATTCAAGCATTCTTTTTTCAATAGAAAATAGCTTTCTAACACGATTTCTAGCCCTAGCTCCCAACTCGTGTGCTTCTTCCGTTGAAAGTGCTAATGAACTTTCAATAGCTGAACCTAGCTCATGGTGATTTTTTACAGGTACAAGATACCCGCAATCGCCTAACACTTCAGCTACACCTCCTGAATCAGTTGCTACCACAACTCGTTGGCATGACATTGCTTCGGCAACGACCAAGCCAAATCCTTCCCATTCGGACGAAAGTACGAATACATCTGCAGTGCTAAGCCATTTTTGAACATTATGCTGAATTCCTATCCACCTTAATTTATGATCAATATTCAGATTTTTGGCCAAGGCCTGCAGATCTGCAAAAAGTTCTCCGTCACCAATGATGACTACTACTATTTTGTCATTATTTATACCACCAATGGCATGAAATAAATTTGGATAGTCTTTTTGTTTAGTGAGCCTGCCGATTGAAAGAATTACTTTAGTTTCATTATTGATATTTAAGCTTGATCTTAAATTCTTTCTATCTATCTCACTGAAAATATATCGATCCGTATTGATTGCATTTTTGAAAGGAATAATTTTCCCATGCTTTACAGCTTTTTTTTCCAAATACGAATTGACTGCTTCTTCACTTACATTTGTAGTTATATCTGTCAGAAAGTCTGTAAACCTATAGCATAACATCCTCATTTTCCCACCTTCATAGCTATTATGTACAGTGGATATCAAGACGGTGTTATTAAATGGAGGAAAAAATCTAATTATTCTTGAGAAAATATTAGCATGGAACATATGACTATGCACGACATCAGGTTTCATTTTAAACAAAATAATTTTTGTTTTTATAAGCGCTTTAATAAAACCAAAAATATTTTTTTTTATGCCAAGGTTATGGATTTTAATGTCTTTGGCAGCTGGCGAAACAACCATGTCGCCAGACAGACATATTACCTCAACCACATGGCCATAATCATGCATTATATCTGCCATATTACAAACTTGATTTTCTGCGCCTCCCATACCAAGCCCTGAGATAATATAAGCAATCTTCATTAAACCCACCTAATTATTTTTTATTTATAAGATCAAGCCAATTATCGCTCGATTGTATTTCTAACAATCAGTGATTTTATACATGCTTTAATTAGACTATGCTGCAGTTTCAATTTATTTTTTACAATAAATATAAAAGTACTGATTTTACCTTTTTTTATTGCAGCCAAAAAAAACTCGATGTTAGTTTTTATTTCACTATTCAAATTATTTCCAAGAAGATTACTGAATTCAGCAAACATTAAGCAAGAAGATTTATCAATCAAAAAGCTATTTTTGTTATAGTTAATATAACGATTTAACTTGTCTTTAACCGTAGAGCTATTAAAACCAAGAACATTACTTCCATGCTGTCTATACAAGAAAAGTGGTGATTCAAAAAAATAGATCTTTCCAAAACAGACTGCATAAATACTCAAAACCTGATCATGCATATGCCAATGAAAGTCTGTTTTTAAGGCTAAATTATAAAGATGCTTATTGATCACCATTGCGCACCCCTGAACACCTCCATTCATAAGATACATATCCTGAACTTTTTCAACTTTTAATTTATAATCAGTCAACTTTCCTGTTGGCTTCAGTGTTGAATCCACAACTATACCGGGCGCATATGCAATAAGAGGTTGATCTTCATCGCAACTCTTAATAAAGGATAACAACTTTTCAATTTTATCTTTTTGCCAATAATCATCTTGATCTGCAATAAAAACAAAATCGGAGTTACAATTTTTTAATAACTGTTTGAAATTTTCCCCTACTCCTTTAGCCGGAATATTATCCTCCACAATTTTTATGCGAGAATCTTTTAGCGCTATTTTTTTTAGTAAAGCTGTAGTACCATCAGTGGAACCATCATCTCGAATATAAACGGTTATATCTTTATAGGTCTGATTGAGGATAGAGTTTATTTGCTCTTCAATATAATTTTTACCATTATATGTAGCTATTATTACATCAATATTCATATTAAACCGTAAAATGATCAGATTTTTTTTCTAAAATGCGGGCTGGAATACCACCTACCACTAAGCCTGCAGAAAAACTTTTAGTCACTACAGAATTTGCAGCTACGACTACATTCGCACCTAAAGTCACACCTGATAAGATCTTGACGTTATCGCCAAGCCAGACATTATCACCAATTATAGTGTTACCTTTTACAGTGAGCCCTCTATTTTTCGGTAAAATGTCATTAAATATCTCACCAAACTTATGGTCATGGTCAGTAATTAGCACATCACTACCTATCAACGCACCATTACCAATTTTTACTTTTGACTGTGCAGCAATGTGAACGTTTTGACTAAAAGATACATCATCACCTATATATATTACTCCATCACCAATAGAGTCAATCCACGAATTGTTACCTAAATAAACATTATTACCTATAAATATGTTTTTACTTCCTGATATTGACAGCCCATTACCTACCTTTATGTTTTTTGAACTAAAAATAATGCTATAAATACGGTTCCGCAACAAATTATAAAAAAATGGAATAACCCTTAACCAAATCATTCCCATTCTTTCTCTTTTAATTTTTTTCATCTAGAAACAACCTTATATTATCATCATCAAAGCTTTTAACTCGATTGATAACAACTGAAACGAACATCATTGCTTTTAAAAGAGTAGCGCTTATGTAAACTAACGCTTTGATATAAAGACCAAAACATAATAAAAAACAGAACAATAAAACAATATAGTAAAACATGTTTTTTTTGGTGAGCATAAAAAAATCGAAAAACAATGTTGTATTTATTAGCATTAACAACGTAGTGCAAATAACGCCAAATACACCATAGGCTACATAATTAATTACAAAGGATGAGTCTGAGGAACGAGAAAGCTCAGACTGAACTTCTTCTCCATCGCCAATAAAGGTATTATCACCAAATACAATGTTTTTCATATCCGGTATAAATAAGTGATTATTGATAAGGTCGTCAGTAGAATTGGTATGGAAATTGCCACTTAAAGCATTAACAAAAAGTTCAAGCGCAAAATTAATCACCCTGACGATCACTTCATTTTCAGATAAAGTTATAATCATCAATATGATTACAACCAATGATGAAGAAAAAAATAAAATTAATTTTTTCTTTTCATATAAAATACACAAAAGAAATAAAAAGGAAAAGAGGAACAGCAAACCAGTCCTACCACTTAAAGCAACTAAAACAAAAATTGTCGCGATAAATATGTATAGGGAAAAATTAGAAACATTATCTTTTTTTGATCTAATAACACCAAAGCAGATGAAAATGAAAATTGAATATGCGACAGATGTGTCCCATATTGACATTGCTTTTAAACCTATAGCTCGATTACTTTGCTTTGCCCATTCAAGCCAATATCCATCAATTGCAGTCCTATCTAAAAACCATAATCTAAATTCGCTATTACCTAGCTGGAAAAGGCTAAAAATGGCCAAAATAAACATGAAAGTAAAAACACTAAAAAAAATTTGCTTTGGTGTTAAGCTATATATCAATGCATTTAGAATCAGCGGAAATAAAAGAAATGAAATAAAAGCTAAAAGAAGACGTTTGATTTGCATGCTAAAAAAAAACTCATCCCCTACGTTCATTATTAAATAATTGAATGCAGATACGATGAACATTAACGACATAATAAGGTAATACAACCTATATTTTTTTGTATTTAAAATATAAAGTCTCGCCCACTGTCGAGATGGCGACATTAAAAAACAAACAAGCAATAGTATAGCCCATACTACAATAATATGTGCTGTACTAATATTTCCTAACGGGCTTTTATAAGCACCGCCAAAAACAATTGCTAGAGCCAGCCATATCCCGCCATATCGTGCAATATTGCTCAATGAGAAGCTTTTACTCAAAGTAACCTCGATTATTTAGGGTTATGGAATTATTTCCATCTTTAAAATAAATACCTGCATTATCTATTTGCTTATCAAAAAAAAACACGGAGCTTTTCTTTAAATAACCTGAGGTATGCCAAAACCTTTACTTTAACCACCCCCAACATTCCATATTTTTTCTTTATATTTAAATCAGCATTTTTATTGTCAAATGTATATCCCTTGTCAGTTGTTATAGTTTTGAAATACCATGGCGCAATGAAATTTGAAAGCATATCAGCCTTAAGTTTTTTAAATACCTTGGTTGATAAATTATTCATATCTACTTGCTCCTGCAGCATTTCAATATAGACAACGCAAAAGTTATAAAATATGTTATATCCACCTTTTTTTTCCACTGAAATATTTTCCATGATTACTTCATTGCAAATAAGATAGTTATTTTTAGCGCAGTTGAATATTAACGAGGTATGAGGGAACATAGAGTCTACTGATTGAACATCATGTTTAGTGTTAATAAAGTCGGTTTTCCAAATAGAAAAGGCAGAACTCCAAGTATTTAAATAACTTGTGCATGCTATGAAATCATTGAATGAACTTGCTGTTGTTATTACCTTTTCCGCTTTAAGCTCACCGTTTGAAAAAAACATCATAGGCTTAGAATTTTTATTTTCTTCAATAAGATTAACAAGATATTTTAAGGAACCTTTCTTAAATTTACTATAATCGTTATGCAGCTTTAGAAAATCACCATTGCCATATGATAAAGAATTAATAGAATTATAAAATCCTTTCACTTCATTCTTGTAGTAACGGATGTTTATTTTTTTGATGCTAAGCCTTTTAACGTATTCTTCGACTTCATCATTATCCGAGTTGTCAGATATAATAATCTCATAAAGACTCGGCTCAACACCATCATCAATAATGGACCCAATAGTTTCTTTTAGATAGTTAATCCTATTTCTTGTTGGTATGCATATTGATAACAGTGTCATCAGATCGTCCTTTGTTAAATCTCTTACATTCAAATATGAGAATAATCGCAAATAAAATGGCTATGGCAATTTCGACACATAAGGCCACATATGCCACTCCGACATATGAATATAATTTAGAAAAGATTAGTAAGCAGGGAAGCCCCACTAAACCAACTATTATATAACAGTAACTAAACTTCTTACTTAATCCCATAGGTAACAGTAGTTGAACACCTAGTAAATTAGCAATAGCTACAACTGGCGGAATCCATATTATTATTGCGAAAACGATTGATGAGCTCGAATGCCCAGATCCGAAAGCAAAATCAATAATATTATTAGACATCATGGTCGCAATAAAGCTTAAAATTATAATTGGGGTAACAAGAATAAAGCCAAGATTTTTAACAAACCTCAATGCTCTTTCTCGTGACTCGATCATAATCCTATTGCTTCTCGGATATACTGCTTGTGATACAGGACCTATTAATCCCTGTAAACCTTGTTTTAATTTGTCTGCTGCAGTATAAATACCTACACTTTCTGCTCCGGAGGTAAACCCTAATATTATTGGCACACTTGTAGTGTACAAGCTAACAAAAAAGGAAGAAATGAAAATATTCCATCCGAGCCTTAATTGCTCTTTGATATCAATATAACTAGGGAAAATACGGACAAGCAAATTTTCCTGATAAGCTTTAAACAAAGCAATTACTGAAGCAAATATTCCGACAATTCCTTGACTCAAAAGAGCTATCCAAATATCTTGTTTAGATCCCACCAAAGTAAAAACAAGGATTACACCTATTATTTTAGCTATAAAATTACTTATAGCAATCCACTGCATCATTTCATAGCCCTGGAAAAGCCATACTGGATAAAACGTAGTGCCAATAACAATGGTATATCCCATGACAAATAAAAAGATATGCTCATGTACAACTTCGTAAAATATTGAACTTATAAGAAGAATTATAAAACCTAATGATGCAATTGCTATCTTGCAAAAAATTACAGAGAAAAAAACCTTGGATACTTCGCGAATGTTTTTTATATTTATTGATATTTGCCTGCTTGCAGATAAATTAAACCCATAATCCGCAAAAATAACAAAATACTGTATAACTGCAAGAATCAAACTATAAGTGCCAAATTCACTAATTCCTAAAACTCTCACTAAATAAGGTATAGTTACTAGAGGAATTAGATAATTTAAGCCTTGAATACTAAACATCGAAAAAATGTTTTTAAATAACTTTTTATCTAACATAGCTAAGTCATGCTATCCTTAACGTTAATCTGCAGTAAGAAGACTATCTAAAAAATTTTGAGCCGCGAGATCTTTTGAAGAAAGTGTTAAGTTTAGATCTTTAATTGGCCATTCAATTGCTAAGTATTCGTCATTCCATCGGATTGACCTTTCACTCTTTGGTTCATAAAAATGAGTAGTCTTATAAACAAACTCTGCATTTTCGCTCAACACCAGAAATCCATGTGCAAAACCTTCAGGAATCCATAATTGACGTTTGTTTTCAGCTGACAGATTTACACCAACCCACTTGCCATACATCGTAGAATCCTTACGAAGGTCAACTGCTACATCAAACACTTCGCCAGCAATGCAGCGAACTAATTTACCCTGTGCATGAGGAGCCTGCTGATAATGTAATCCGCGCAAGACACCTTTGGCAGATTTGGAATGGTTATCCTGGACAAAAACAACTTTGCGCCCTATCGCTTCTTCAAACACTTTTTGACTAAAGCTTTCAAAGAAAAAGCCGCGCTCATCACCAAAAACTTTGGGTTCGAAAATCAGTACATCAGGGATATCAGTTTTAATTGCTTTCATGATATCAGTATCCTTTCACCATCTTGAGCAGATACTGCCCATACTCATTCTTCGATAAAGGAGTAGCCAGTTTCCTGACTTGTTCCGCATCAATAAAACCTTTACGATAGGCAATTTCTTCTGGACAGGAGACTTTCAAACCCTGACGCTGTTCAATCGTCTGAATAAAATTACTCGCTTCTATCAGGCTGTGATGCGTACCCGTATCCAGCCATGCAAAGCCCCGCCCCATCATCGCAACTGAAAGTTTACCTTGTTGCATGTAAAGATTATTGATATCTGTAATTTCCAGTTCACCGCGAGATGATGGCTTAAGACTCTTAGCCAGCCTGACAACATCGTTGTCGTAAAAATAGAGACCTGTTACTGCATAATTGCTTTTTGGTGCTTTGGGTTTCTCTTCAAGAGACATGGCTTTGCCGTTTTCATCAAACTCAACAACCCCATAACGTTCCGGGTCGTTGACATGGTAAGCAAATACGGTTGCTCCTGAAGTTTGATCAACTGCTTTCATCAGCTCTTTTGGAAGGTCGTGTCCGTAAAATATGTTATCGCCCAGGACCAGCGCACAACTGTCATCGCCAATGAACTCTTCACCGATGATAAATGCCTGTGCAAGACCATCCGGGCTCTCCTGCACCTTATATTGAAGATTCAATCCCCATTGACTGCCATCGCCAAGTAGCTGTTCAAAGCGTGGTGTATCCTGCGGGGTGCTGATAATCAATATCTCTCTGATATCGGCCAGCATCAGTGTGGTAAGCGGATAGTAAATCATAGGCTTGTCATAGATAGGCAACAGCTGTTTACTCACGGCCATTGTTACGGGATACAGACGCGTGCCGGAGCCGCCAGCGAGGATAATACCTTTACGAGCCATATTTTTTCTCAGAGTATCAATGTGATCTATTTAATAATTACGTATCTTACGTAAGAATCTCTTCAATAACGTAGCGAACGCCACTTTGCCAATGTGGCAAAGTCAAATTAAAGCTTCTCTCAATCTTCGTTAAGTTTAAGCGAGAGTTGAGCGGCCTTTTCGCCGGAGTCATATATTCAGCAGTTTTGACAGGGCTTAATTTTTTTATTTTCAGCCCGGCGCTATACTTTTCTGACTCTGCAAAAATTAATGATGCATAATCAAACCAGGACGTTTCACCGGCTGCAGCGAGGTTGTATATTCCCCTCAGGTCCGGATTAGCCTGAACCTTGCGTAATGCATGAGCCGTAATGTCAGCTATAAGCGCAGCGCCAGTAGGCGCACCAATCTGGTCGTTGATGATACTAAGCGCTTCTTTTTCACTGCCCAGTCGCAACATCGTTTTAATAAAGTTATTGCTTCGTGACGCATATACCCAGCTGGTGCGAAAAATCAGGTATTGTATATCTGCTGCGGTTATAGCCTGCTCACCGGATAGTTTTGTTTTACCATACACATTACGTGGTTCTGGTTTATCACTCTCTCGCCACCGGTTGTGTCCTTCTCCTGAATAGACATAATCAGTAGAGTAATGAATCAGAATAGCATTAAGCTTTTTCGCTTCTTCAGCCATGACTTTAACACTGGTGCTGTTAATGAGTTCAGCTAGATCGGGTTCAGATTCAGCTTTATCAACTGCGGTATAAGCAGCAGCATTGACAATGATATCGGGACGCAGGTTTTGTATGCTTTTGCGGATTTCTTCCGGTTGCGTCAAGTCACCGCACCACTCTGTTGAACGGGTACTTAATGCTGTGATTTTTCCCAGTGGCGCAAGTGCACGTTGCAGCTCCCAGCCTACCTGTCCGGTTTTACCAAAAAGCAGGATGTGCATTAGTTGCGATCCTTATAGTTCTCTGACAACCATTCGCGATGGTTCCCGCTTTTAACATTATCAACCCACTCGCTGTTCGCCAGATACCACGCCACCGTTTTCCTGATGCCACTCTCAAACGTCTCTGCCGGTTTCCAGTTGAGTTCACGGGTGATCTTACTGGCATCGATTGCATAGCGCCTGTCATGACCCGGACGATCGGTGACGTAGCTAATCTGGTCTCTGTACGAGCCTTTTTTGGGCATCAGCTCATCCAGCAGCTGGCAGATGGTTAATACCACATCGATATTTTTCTTTTCGTTATAACCACCGATGTTATAGGTTTCACCCACTTTACCCGCCGTCACTACGGTGTAAAGCGCGCGCGCATGATCTTCTACATAGAGCCAGTCGCGGATCTGGTCACCTTTGCCGTAAACCGGGAGCGTTTTACCTTCCAGCGCATTGAGAATAACCAGCGGAATAAGCTTTTCCGGGAAGTGATAAGGGCCGTAATTGTTTGAGCAGTTGGTTACCAGTACTGGCAGGCCATAGGTGCGCTGCCAGGCGCGGACCAGATGATCACTGGAGGCTTTAGACGCAGAGTAAGGACTGCTTGGCGTATACGGAGTGGTTTCAGTAAACAGCGGCAGCGGTGCATCCTGTTGCCATTCGTCCGGATGCGGCAGGTCCCCGTAGACTTCGTCAGTCGAAATATGGTGAAAGCGGAAAGCCGCTTTGCGTTCTGCGCTCAGCGCGTTCCAGTACTGACGCGCAGCTTCAAGCAGCGTGTAAGTTCCGACGACGTTGGTTTCGATAAACGCTGCTGGACCAGTAATTGAGCGGTCAACATGACTTTCAGCCGCGAGGTGCATGACCGCATCTGGCTGATGTTTTGCAAAGATAGCTGCCATTGCCTGTGCATCACAGATATCGGCCTGCTCAAAAGCGTAACGCGCTGAATCTGCCACGGTGACCAGCGACTCCAGATTGCCGGCATAGGTCAGCTTGTCGACGTTGACGACAGAATCCTGCGTAGCATCAATGATGTGACGCACTACGGCAGAACCAATAAAGCCTGCACCGCCTGTAACTAATATTTTCACGCTTGTCGTCTCTCCTGGCCGATCCTGAAAAAAACCACGCTACCGCCCCTGGCTTACAGCTACCAGAATACTCATACGCTTTTGCTTTCGACATAGCTGGCAAAAGACACAGAAGATATTCAACAAATATCGATTGTTAAGGTGCAGCTCAAAAATAGCGATCCGATTTTCGTATGTTGATACACGAGTTACAAGCGCTAAAGAGTTAGTTTGACAGATGGCTGAATAAAAACTGAGCCAGAACGCGTTAACAGACCATTTATTAAACAGCTTTTTTACTGCATGTGAATAAAACTATGTACCGATTCCAGGTTCAGGCTTTGAACATCTCTGAAACGCAAAATGGGATAACGGCTGAGTTAGTCTGAACCCGCAGTTACCCCATTCATAAATCCCTGTTAACTGTATATGCCTTATCGGCTTATAGAGTTATCTGAATCCATTCGGATTCTTCGACTGCCAGTTCCACGTATCGCGCATCATCGCGTCAATGCCGCGCGTGACGCGCCAGTCGAGTTCATTGTTCGCAAGCGTTGCGTCGGCCCAGAAGGCGGGCAGGTCGCCGTCGCGGCGCGGTTTGAACTCAAACGGGATCGCTTTGCCGGAAGCCGCTTCAAACGCTTTAATCATCTCCAGCACGGAGAAGCCGACGCCGCCGCCGAGGTTATAGGCTTTATAGCCTTCAACCTTGCTGAGGTGATCCAGCGCTTTCAGGTGCCCTTCTGCCAGATCGACAACATGAATATAGTCGCGCTGCGCAGTACCGTCTGGCGTTTCGTAGTCGTTACCAAACACGCCGAGCTTGTCGAGGCGGCCAATCGCCACCTGCGCAATGTAGGGCAGCAGGTTGTTCGGGATGCCGGTCGGGTCTTCGCCAATCTCGCCAGACTCATGCGCGCCTACCGGATTAAAGTAGCGCAGCGCGATGGCTTTAAATTTGGGTTCCGCTTTAGCGAAATCGCGCATCACGAATTCGGTCATCAGCTTGGAAGTGCCATAAGGACTGGTGGTGCCGCCAATCGGCGTGGTTTCCACATAAGGAACCGGGGCGTCAGCGCCATATACGGTGGCTGATGAACTGAAGATAAAGTTCCAGACGCCCGCGTCACGCATCTCTTCCAGCAGAACCACGGTGCCGGCTACGTTGTTTTCGTAGTATTCCAGCGGCTTGCGCGTGGATTCCCCGACGGCTTTCAGCGCAGCGAAGTGGATCACCGCAGAGATGCTGTGGCTGGCAAACAGATCGCGCAGGCAGGCGCGGTCGCGAATATCGCCTTCGACGAACACTGCTTTTTTACCGGCCAGTTTTTCAACGCGGTTAATCGCTTCGCGTGATGCATTGCAAAGGTTATCCAGAACCACCACATCGTCACCGCGCTCCAGCAGCGCCAGTACCGTATGGGATCCGATATACCCTGCCCCGCCCGTTACCAAAATAGCCATGTCTACTCCTTGGAAACCGCGCAGGCTGCGCGGTATGGAAATGCTTACTTATCCAGAATCTTGTGAATCGCTTCGCGGAAGTCGCGGCCCTGAGCGTTGTTGCGCAGACCGTAAGAGACAAACGCCTGCATGTAGCCGAGTTTACGGCCGCAGTCGAAGCTGGTACCGGTCAGCAGCTGCGCATCAACCGGTTTGCTCTTGCTCAGCGACGCGATGGCGTCAGTCAGCTGAATACGGCCCCATGCGCCTGGCTCGGTTTTCTCAAGCTCAGCCCAGATGTCCGCAGAAAGAACATAGCGACCCACTGCCGTCAGGTCAGAGTTCAGCTCAGCAGCATGCTCCGGCTTTTCAACGATGCTGGTGATCGTACTGATATCGCCCGGGTTGTCGACAGGCTGCTCGGTGGTCAGCACGCCATACTCAGAGAGATCTTCATTCGGCATATGTTTTGCCAGAACCTGGCTGCGGCCGGTCTCTTCAAAACGCGCGACCATGGCGGCCAGGTTATAGCGCAGGTGATCGGCAGTTGAGTCATCCAGCAGTACGTCTGGCAGCACAACTACAAACGGGTTGTCGCCAATCATCGGACGCGCGCAGAGTACGGAGTGACCCAGACCCAGCGGATCGGCCTGACGGACGTTCATGATGGTGACGCCCGGCGGGCAGATGGACTGCACTTCGCTCAGCAGCTGACGCTTAACGCGCGCTTCCAGCAGGGCTTCCAGTTCGTAGGTTGTATCGAAGTGGTTTTCCACCGCATTTTTGGAAGCATGGGTGACCAGCACAATCTCCTTGATGCCTGCCGCCACGCACTCGTCAACGATATACTGGATCATTGGTTTGTCGACGATAGGCAGCATCTCTTTTGGAATGGCTTTAGTCGCAGGGAGCATATGCATACCGAGGCCCGCAACCGGGATTACTGCTTTAAGCTTGGTCATATTTGTTCCATTTTATGAAGTGTAGACATGCATCGATTATGCAGGAATGGCCGCTCGGGCAAGTATAATCTTTATCTGAAAAGCCGACACTAACTCTCTGTCACAGCATCAAAAATTAGTTATTTCAGGCGGTGAGCAGCGGTAATTTTTCGGGCAAATTCAAGCGCTAAAGCCGGTCAAAAGCGTGACGTAAAAAACATTCGGGCATGGGGTTGAGACCGGCGTTTTTCAGAATGATACGACGCGCATAGGGTGGTCAGACAATAAACAGGGGCGTCATGAAGAGCGCCCCTGCCGGTTAGATTCTGAGCCAGCGCGCAGGTGCCCGGCATTGTCACGCAAATGACCCTGCCGATAGCCTGCCCGGACGTTCATTCTGCTTACACCATCTGCTCCAGAATTTTCGCCAGTTCCCCGTAGGCAATGTGCTGGTTAAACTCTGTTTCCACTTTATGACGCGCGGCAGCGACGACCGGTGCCACATCTATGTCCCCGCGCGACAGACGCAGCAGCGTGGCAGCCAGCTCATCAGCATCGTTCTCAGAGACCAGCCAGCCGCTGACGTTGTTCTGGATCAGCTCCGGAATGCCGCTGTGGTAGGTGGATACCACCGGCAGCCCTACCGCCATGGCTTCCATCAGCGCAACAGGGATCCCTTCCATATCACCGTCGGCGGCCGTTTTTGAGGGCAGGAGAAAAATGTCAGCGTCGTTGAGCGCCTGGCGAATCTCCTCCTGCGGCTTAAAGCCCGGCATGCTGACCATCTCTTTCAGGCCGGCACGGGCGATATGTTCGCGCATCATCCCTTCCTGCTCGCCATTGCCGATAATGGTGAATTCAAACTGGCCGCCTTTGTCGCGCAGAATTTCACTGGCTTTGACGGCAACGTCCAGCCCTTTTTTCTCGGTCAGGCGCGCCACAGAGACGATGCGCAGCGGCTGGTGAAACGCTTCGCGCGGCCGGAAGTTAAATTTCTCCGGTTCGATGCCCATTCGCGTCACGTGCACTTTTTCGCGCGGACAGCCCATCTCAATCAGCTTGTTCTCCCACAGGTGACTGATAGGCAGCATCAGCTCGCTCTGCTTAAACAGATTGACGTAATCCTGCTTGTGCTCTTCCAGAATATGGCGACGTGAGATATCTGCACCGTGGAATACGGTCGCCTGCTTGCCTTTCAGCACGCCCAGTTCGCGCAGCTTGTTAGCCAGCGCGCCGGCGTAGCCAAAATGCACCAGAAAGACATCGGCGGTGAAGGTCTGTTTCGCATTAGCGACAATCGCCGGCAGCAGCAGCTTCTTCGCCTGTGCACCGTAGCGGCCCACGTTGAGCGATTTGATCAGCGCCGGTTTGGCAATCTTCGGCAGCATCAGGCCGATACGCTGCGTGAGCTTGTCGAGGTTCGATACCTTCTCTTCCGGCAGCAGATAGTGTGTTTTTGCCGCCAGGTTATAGTCGTCGAACGCGGCGTGACGGTTGATCATGTCACCCGGAAACACCGAGATGATTTCAACGTCATAGCCGGCATCAATAAAGTGAGTTACCTGGTTGAGGACAAACGTCTCAGAGGCAACCGGAAAACGCATGGTGAAAAAGGTTAACTTCATCACTTACCCCAGTACAGTCAGAAGTTCTTCGGTGATGCGGTTGCCTGTTTCACGCGCCTGCGCGACCGCGATATTTACGTTCAGTTTTACAGTGCCGTCGTCAGCCTGGGTTGCCTGCAGTGAGTCAGTCATCCCGTGCAAAATTGCGCCATCACCGCCGTTCCCGCAGGTATAATTACCCGCCAATAAAATCCTCATACACACTCCAGATGTATTTTTTGTAATTCTTACAAGCCGCTGCTCCTGTCCTGAGCAGCAAAGTGAACTCTGGCAAAAAAAACTGCAATGGGACAACGCCCGAAAAGTGATGCCAACTGCCTGTTATCTAACCTAAAGCTTTTTACGTGATTTCAGGGGCGCATTAATGCGCCCCCGGCGGCGTTTATTTATCCCTTAAGGGCAAAATAGGGCATCGCAACCTGCTCGCCGTTAATCACTACCGACACAAACCCTTTTGGCTGACGCGTATCCACCTGCTCCGGTTTCAGCTCGCGTGACGCCATCAGCAGATCGCCCTGCTCATTGCCGCCGATGCCCGCTTTACCGTTATGCAGACTAAAGCGCTGCGGCGCCTGCTGGCTGCCGTTGCCTGGCGTACCTTTAACCATCGTGGCGTCAACGCGCGCGCAGCGTCCGGTCATAAAGCGATCTTTGGCGGTGCTTTTTATCAGCACCACGGTGGCCGGCGTCCAGCCTGCCAGCCTGACCCAGACTTTGGTATCGGTGTCAGAGCGTGCCACCAGCCGCACCTCCAGCACCGGGGAGCTGCCTTCGGCTGACCAGCTCGCCTCCGCTTTCTGCGTTTTGCGCTGCAGCTGGATCACCGCCCGTCCGCCGGTCTGCTTGCCGCCGGTCACCTCCATCATCGGCGCATTATCGGTGCCGGGGCTGAACTGTGACTGGCCAAACAGCTCAATCTCCCAGCTATCGCCCACGTCCGGCGAGTAGAAGTTGCCCAGCTCAAACCACGTCGCCTGGTTGGTGTTATTACTCAGGCGGAAGCGCGAGGTGATGTAGTTATATTTAAGGCTGCCGTCGATGGCGACGCCATAAGACTCCACGCGGGTAGAGCCCATCTCCCAGATGCTCAGCCAGCGCTCACCCTGCAGCGAGTTGTCGATCCAGCTGCCTGACTGCAGATTCGTCTGGCGCATATTGAGACGTGAGTTGCGCGCATTAAGCGGGTTTTTGCAATCTTCCAGGCTCAGCGCGTCGATGATCCACTGTCCGTTAGAGATATCGCCAGGATGCTCGCTGTGCTCAATCCAGCCGTTATGAATAATCGACTGACTGCAGCGCGGCAGGTTCAGCACCATCCCGCCGGTACAGCGCTGGGCGTTGAAGTTAGAGAGCTCTATCGCCGTGCTGTGATCCCAGGCGCCCGCTTTCTGACCTGACCAGCCCGCTTTGATAACATCACCGGTACAGGTATCGGCATACCACTGGTCAATTTTGCAGTCGAGCGTATCGAGCAGGCTGATTGAGGTGCCTCCCACGCGGTTGAAGCGCAGGCAGGCGCCGCGAAAGAACTGGCCGCCCGGACAGGTATTGCTGAACAGTCCCTGCCGGTTGGGCCGCTTGTCATTCTGGCCGTTGAAGTTGAGGTTGGAGATCTCAGTCCAGCGCGCTTTGACTTTAAACACAAAGTCGGAGCGTCCATCAGAGACCAGCGTGGTCGCCGGAAAATAGCCGAAGTTAACCATCGCGCCGGAGATGCGGAAAAAGCGTTGCTCCTCCTCGCCGAAGTCACAGCCGGTGACAAAGAACTTACCGGCCGGAAACTGCACGCAGATTGGCTGACTGTTATCGAGCGACCACTGATACATCGCTTTGATGGCCGGCGCCGCATCCGTTTTGCCGTCGGCGATAGCGCCGAATTCAAACAGCGTCAGGCGGTTAAAATCTTCCACCACACGCCGCCAGTAAAAACCGCTGCCGCTGAAGATGACGCCATCATCATCGCGCGCGTCGCCGTACGTCCCGACAAATTCACCGCCACCCACTTCCAGCCCTTCATGCCAGCTCTTGAGCTTGATCTTGGCGCCGGCAAACAGCGGGCGGGTTTTACGCAGCTCCTCAACGGAGGGGATCTCGCCAATCAGCTGATAGCCGTTTGGCTGGGCCAGACGCTGGCTGAAATTATTCTGGCCGGGGCGTGAGACATCGGTGATGGAGAAGAGCGTGTTTCCTTCGCTGTCTTCCACCGCCATGGAGTGCGCCGGACTGGCAATCAGCGCAGCGTTATCATGAATAAACTGCGCAAAATTGCCTTTGTTCAGCGCGATTGGCTGAGTGATTTGCGCGACTTTACCGCTGGCGTCGCGCAGGTACACCGGTATCTGATTGCCTTTCTGGCTGGCGTCGCTGCCCGCTTTACCGATCCACAGCCTGCCTTCAAAGTTCTGCCAGAACTGCGGCGGCATGGTGTAGACATTTTCCGGCGTAAGGATGGGCACATCGCCCTGCGGCACGCTGGCCGGATCGACCGGCTTCAGCGCGGGCTGGCCGCTTTTCGCCGCATAGCTGGAAAACGCGCTTACGGAAAGCGCGGTGACAATGGAGGAGGCGGCTGCCTGCAACACTTCTCTTCTTTTCATGCTGATAATCCCGTGGTCAAAGTCAGTGTGTCCCGGCAGGCATAAAAAGGCGTGACGCTTATACCAGCGCCAGCCAGCTCTGTTTGATCTGATTACCGTCAAACTTGAGTGCGGTCTCTTTTGTCTTATCGCTCATGGCAAAGAACAGGGCGTCATCGCTGGCAAGCTGCTCCATCCGCGCCAGAAAAGCGGCTTTATCGTTCATCAGCACCAGGAAACCATCTGCGCCGTGGTTGATGATCTCCTGCGGGCCGGTCGGGCAGTCATAGGCCACCACCGGCAGGGACCAGGATTTCGCCTCCAGCAGCACCAGCGGCAGCCCTTCATAGCGGGACGTCATCAGCGCCATATCGCTGTCGCGGTAGTAGTCATTGATGTTGCTGACCTTACCGACAAAGTTCACGCTGTTGGTAATGCCGAGTGCGGCCGCCTGCTCATGCAGCTGCTGGCGCAGCTCGCCATCGCCGGCAATCGCCAGCGTCCACTCCGGATGCTTTTTGCTGAAATCTGCCCAGATATCCAGCAGCAGATCGAACCCTTTCTGGTGATCAAGCCGCCCGACCGCCAGCGCCTGGCGACTGCGCTGACGCCGTTCAAAGCCTTTGTACACCACCGGATTGGGGATCTGCTGGCTGCGGATATGCCAGCGGCTGAAGACCTGCTGATCTTTATCCGTCAGGACAATCACGCGATCGTAGTAGCGCAGCAGCAGCCACTTCATGAGTTTGATCGGCTTACTGAAGGAGTTGATAGCGATATGCTCGCAGGCGTAGGCCTTAAAGGTTTTTTTGTTCAGCATCATCAGGTTCCAGAACGCAAACATAACGCTCAGACGGCCCATACTGATGAGGAAAACGCTGTCGAAACCTTCCTGATGGATACGTGCTACGGCACTTTTGATCGGGTTGCTGTGGCCTTCAAAACTGACGATCTCTTTTACATGCGTAAAGGGGTAAAAGGTTTCGCCATGGCCCTCAAGGGAGTAAACAGTGACGGCGTGCTCTTCACCCAGGCACTCTGACATGAAGTTACAGATGTTCTCGGTGCCCGCATAGGAGTAGGCATCTTTGATCACCAAAACGACTTTTTTCATTTAACGCTTTCCACCTCAAAAATAGTGAACGTAAAACCCCTACTGGCTGCATGACTGCACGCAAACATGCGGATTTCAGCGATGCTTCAGGGCGAAAAGGACGCCATTCACCATATACCAGGTGTAATAGTAATAGACTTTTAATGGGTTGTTTTTGTAGATAATTCTTAATAATTCCAGATGCCATTTCGCCGCCTTGTTTTTGTTGCGCGACAGCGAATCTCCCAGCTCGTAATAGTTCACCAGCGTTTTGCGGATCACCCGCGCCTGTTTGTAGCGGGAGAAGAGCTCATACAGGAAAAGAAAGTCTTCATGCCCTTTACGCTGGAAGAAGATCCCCTGGGGCGGACGACGGAAGCAGACGGATGAAAAGCAGACGCGATACTGCTTCTTCACGAAATTATCCTGCTGCAGATATGGCTTGCCCCAGGTGATATCGTGTTCGGCGCTCTGCGTTTTATAGTGATAGTGGGTGATAACGAAGTCATCGCCGGCGGCAATGGCGGCAACCTGCTCAGCCAGCTTCTCAGCGTGCCACTCATCATCGCTGTCGAGAAACGCGATGATCTCTTCGCTGGCAGCACGCAGTCCGACGTTGCGCGTTTCTGCAGCGCCCTGATTAACCTCATTGCTGAGGATAGTAATGCGCGGATCCTGGCAGTGCTCACGCACCAGGGCCAGAGAGTCATCCGTGGAGGTGTCGTTAACCAGATAGAGATGCCAGTCGCTGTAGGTCTGTTTAACAATCGACTCGACCGCGCGCAATACCGTTTTACGTGCGTTATACATCGGCATCACAATACCGATGGTGCCAACATGATTTGTCATTTTTATTGCCCGGAGTGTCAGGAACCAAAAAAATTGCTCCCGCGCAGGGAGCAAGTGAATGTGTGTCAGGAGACCGCTTTTCTGCCGCCAAACCGCGATTTCACCTTATCCTTCAGGCGATTCATAAAGTAGGCGCGGTTGTCGCGGTTGGTCAGAAAAAAGTAGCGGGCAAAACTCAGGCTCGCCTGCAGCGATTTACCGTCCATCTTGTAGCGCAGCGGCAGTTTAAATGCCTTATAGGTATGGACGTCTCGCGTGGTCAGATGAGGCTTCATGCTATCCAGCCAGAAGTAGGAGTATTTCACCGACTCCCCTTTATGCTTGGAGCCAAATTTGGTCACCAGGTGATAGGTCGCCAGCGGTCTGGCAATCATCACAAACTCATAGCCCATGCGATCGGCGCGGATACAGAAATCGTAATCCTGATGGCGGATGTAGCGCGTATCGAACTGGATTTTCAGCGCATCCTCGCGCTTCAGCACGATGGTACTGGTCTGGATAAAGCCGTAGCAGCCAAACAGATATTCAGCGACGGTCTCATTTTTGCCCGGCGCCTGCATCGGCATCACTTTCAGAAAGTGGCCATCCTGGTGGATATTGACCTGGCTGAAAATGACGTAGCGTGACCGCCCCTGCGCTTCCAGACGCGCAATGGTGTCGCGTACCTCTGCAAGTTTATTCGGGTGCCACTCATCATCCGCATCGAGGAAGCTGATAAAGTCGCCTTCAGCCAGTTCAATACCTTTGTTACGGGCGCCGGCGCCGTTGAGTTTGACCTCAGAGAGCTCCAGCTTAATTGTCAGCTCCTGATAGCGCTCACCCTGCACCACCTGCGCCAGCTCGGCCGCATCAGCTGATTTGTCATCCACAATGATGACTTCAAAATTACGATAGCTTTGCGCTTTAACGCAGTCGAGCGTGGTGATAATCGATTTCGACGCGTTATACGCCGGAATAACGATTGAGAAGCGAATGTCCTGCATTGCCAGCACCTCTTAAACAGCTGTTCCAGATCCAACGGTAGCGCGAGCAGGCCATGGAAAGAAATCGGTTTTATTCCGAAAAATCAAACCGTTATTACTCTTTCTTCTGAGGATGCCGCGTACCATTACGGAAATACCAAAGATTGTGCTGTGTGTCTGTTTTGCGGTGCAAAACGCACCAAAAAGAGGGTGAGGCTGAAAAGCCCCTGCCCTGCGGTAAGCCGCTATTCTTCACCATAAAAACGGGGCGGATAAACCGCCCCGTGAAGGTGTTATTTAGCTTTTGGCTTCTTTGCCGTACTCGTAGTTGTAGTAGTCGTAGCCATAACCGTAGGCGTTTGACGCTTTACGTACCACGGCGTTGAGGATCACACCCTTGATCTCGATGCCGTTCTGCGCAAAGCGCTTGTAGCTGACATCCAGTTCTTTGGTGGTGTTAGTCTCAAAGCGCGCAACCATCAGCGACGTTCCAGCCAGCTTACCAATGATGGATGCATCGGTAACCGCCAGAATTGGTGGGGTATCGATCAGCACCAGATCATAGTTCTTGCTCGCCCACTCCAGCAGCTCACCCATACGACGATGCATCAGCAGTTCAGACGGGTTAGGTGGCACCTGACCGCGTGGCAGGAAATCAAAGCCGTAGACGCCGCGCTGAATCATCGCCGGAGAGAACTCAGTCTTGCCGGAAAGGACGTTAGAGAGGCCCTGCTTGTTATCCGCACCCAGCAGCTCATGGGTATAGCCGCGACGCATATCACCATCGATAAACAGTACGCGCTGACCCGCTTTGGCAACCAGGGTTGCCAGGTTGGCACAGACAAAGGTTTTACCAATGCCCGGGCTGGCGCCGGTGATCATCAGGATGTTGTTCTTCGCTTCCATCATCGCAAAGTGCAGGCTGGTACGCAGGCTGCGAATCGCTTCGATGGAGAGGTCAGTCGGGTTACCCAGCGCCAGCAGCGTATTGTGCGGATCGCTCTTCTCTTTGTGACCACGACGCGCCAGGGCTTCGGTATCTTTCTTGCGCTGCCACTCAGAGAGCGGGACGCTGGCGTAGACGTTCATGCCCAGCTCTTCCAGCTGCTCAGGATTGTCGATACCGTGATGGAACAGCGCTTTCAGCAGCACCAGACCAACCGAGAGCACCAGACCGAGAATCAGACCAGCCAGTACAATCAGCGTTTTCTTCGGTGCAACCGGGCTACCGGCCGTTTCAGCGTTATCGATGATACGCACATCACCTACGGTGCTCGCCTTGCTGATCCCCAGCTCCTGCTGACGGTTCAGCAGCTGCATGTAGATCTCCTGACCGGACTGTACGTCACGCGTCAGTCGCAGGATCTCCTGCTGCGTCTGCGGCATCGAGGAGATGCGCTTGTTCAGCTGAGCCTGCTCCGCTTCCAGCGTTTTGCGTTTATCCAGCAGCGCGCGGTAGGTCGGGTGATCTTTGGTGAACAGCTGCGATACTTCCGCTTCACGGAAGGTCAGCTCGTTCAGCTGGCTCTGCACGCTGACAGAGGTATCCAGAGCGGATTTGGCTTCCAGCGACATATCCACTGACGCGTTCTGACGACGGAAGGTGTTCAGCTTATCTTCCGCATCATCCAGCTTGGCGCGCACCTGAGGCAGCTGATTGCGCAGGAACTGCAGGCTCTTTTCCGCCTGTTCAGATTTACGCTCAACGTTCTGCAGCAGGTAGTTGTTGACGATCTGGTTCAGGACACGACTCGCCTGCTCCGGATCTTCATCACGATACTCAAGGCCCAGTACGCCGGTGCTTTTGCCTTTATCGGCTACGGTCAGCGCGCCCAGAACGGTTTTAATCGCCTGCAGGTCGGTCAGTTTCGTGACGCTGAAGGTTGTGCCTTCATCCGCCTGAATACCGCTGACCAGCATAGTGACTTCGCCATGCTGCTCCAGCTGACCCACGCGGCCCTTGAACAGCTCGTCGCCGTCGCTGCTTACGGTATAGGTATCTGCACCGGTTACTTCCAGCTCAACGGTACGCTTATCGATGCTGCGCGGGATTTCCAGGCGTGAGATAGCGATCTGACCCGGCTTGTTACCCATCAGGCGCGACAGGCCTTTACCGATAACCGGGAAGTAGTGCTGCTGCACCACGCTGTCCAGGCCCAGGTCCTGAACGGTTTTACCGATAACCATACGGGATTCAAGGATCTGAATCTCGGTATCGGATGCCGGCATGGCTGGCAGAACGTCGGTCAGGTCGTTCAGCACCGAAGCGGTGTTCTTCTGCTCAACCTGAACCATGGCGTCTGCGCTATAGATTGGCGTCGCAAACAGTGTGTAGAGCGTTGCCACCAGCATAAAGAAGGCGGTAACGGCAACAATGATCCAGCGGTGATCAACCAGCTGTCCCACAAGATGCGCCAGATCCCATCCATTCGAATCTTCTTTTGGCGCGGTCATGACCTTGTTTTTAATATTCATGGATAATCCCAACTATCGGCTTAATACGTTGACCCATTTCTGGGTTGCGTTGTCCAGTAACCCGTACACAGCGTCGAAGGCCTCACGGCTCTTTCGGTACGGGTCCGCAATTTCCTGTTGATTAAGCCAGTGCCCCAGCAGCATCGTTTTTCCGCGCGCGGCGGGATCGATGCGGTTGACCTGCTCAATGTGGCGCTTCTCCATCACCAGAATCAGGTCGAAGTCACGGCACATCTCTGCCGTTAACTGCTGCGCCTGATGTCCGTCGAGCGAGAGGCCATGTTCAGCGGCAACCTCACTGGCCATCTTATCGGCCGGGTACCCTTCCAGGGCACCCAGGCCCGCCGAGGCCACGCGCGTTTGCGGCAGTGCACGCTTCAGCAGCCGCTCGGCGGTTGGCGAACGGCAGATGTTACCCACACAGACCACTAACACTGACTTAATCATGGTAAAACCTTAGTTCGACCAGTTGCGGAAGCGCAGCGCTGACGAGCTTGCATCGTCGATACCTACGATGGTCGGCAGCAGTCCGGAGATAACGCGGTTCCAGCGGGTAATCGGTGTCGCGGTGACGTAGACGATGTCATACGGTTCCAGCTGGAACTCCGTACCCATCACCATTGACGCCGCATCCTTGGTATTCAACTGATAGATGTTGGCGATTTTGGTGCGGTTCGCGCCGCGAATCGGACGGATAACGAACACGCCGGTTGCATCAGAGGTGGTCTGATCCATACCCTGCGCGTTGCCCAGTGCTTCTGCCAGCGTCATGCCGCTGCGATCCATCTTCAGCGTAGCCTGCTGACGCACTTCACCCATCACAAAGACTTTCAGGTCGTCATTACGCGGAACGTAAAGAATGTCGCCCGGATAGAGCAGATGGTTCTGGCTGAGGTCGCCATTTTGCATCAGCGCCTGCAGCGAAATACGCTGCTCGCGGCCGTTGTGCGTCAGCACGACGTTGCGCCAGTCAGCATCAGCGGCCAGGCCGCCCGCGGCGTTGACCGCATCCAGAACGGTAAGCGGCACGTTGGTAATCGGCTGCTGACCAGATGTGGTCACCGACCCGGTGATATACGCTTTCTGCGAGCGGAAAGCCGCCAGGTTGACATCTACCTGCGGGCTTTCAATGTACTGCGCCAGACGACGCGCAATCTCCGCACGCACTTCCGTTACGGTGCGACCCGCAACGCGTACCTTGCCGATGTACGGATAGAAAATCGTGCCGTCAGCCTGTACCCAGTTGCCGGTGTCGCTGGCGCTGCGATACTGGCCGGCCGGGGTCGTCAGCTCCGGGTGATCCCAGACGGTGACATTCAGCACGTCGCCCACGCCGATGCGGTATTCGTAGCTCTGAATCTCGTTCTGCAGCTGTGGGTTAGCCTGTGCAACCAGTGGCTTAGGACGCATCTGTTCAACCAGACGAGGAGTCATCGGGAAGACGTTTACGTATTTATCGATGTCAAAGTTGCTATCCTGTTGCTCAATGACATCTTTTCCGCTGGTCGTAAGGTGCGAACCTGGTTCAATGGTGCACCCGGAGAGAAAAGTTGCGGATACCAGTAAAGGTATCAATTTAGTTTTCATTATCATCTGGTTATTCGCTATCAGTTAATGATTGATAGAGGCGAAAACGCCGCTGTGTAAGCGTCTTACAAAAATTTAATTTAACGGGTTAAACACTGAAACTGTGGGTCATTATCATTGCTCCCTTGGTTTTTATGTTGTCACCGTGCCCCCGGACGACATCAATTAAAGCGGAATAGTGCAGCTCAACAACCTCTCCGCTTTAATCAGGCTCGATAATGGCAGTGTTCAGATAACAAGACTCCCAGCACCGGCAGTTATTCAGCGAGAGAGATACCCTCCCCCGCCTTCGCTGTCTATCAATATGCGCCGTCGCGCTTAAGCACTACGCCGACTGTCTTAAACAGAATCGCGATGTCATTCCACAGCGACCAGTTTTTGACATACCACGAGTCGAAATAGACGCGTGTTTCGTAGTCAACGTCGTTACGACCGCTGACCTGCCACAATCCCGTCATGCCTGGCTTCGCCATCAGGTAGTAATCTACATCCCCGGCATAACGGCAGAGTTCATCTTCAATCACCGGACGCGGCCCGACAAGGCTCATGTCACCACGCACCACGTTCCACAGCTGCGGCAGCTCATCCAGACTGGTTTTACGGATGAAATGGCCGACTTTGGTAATACGCGGGTCGTTTTTCAGTTTGAAATCTTTATCCCACTCCGCTCGCGCAACCGGATCGGTGCGCAGCACCTCCTCCAGCACTTCTTTGGAGTTAATCACCATTGAGCGGAACTTCAGGCATTTAAACTTACGTCCGTTCATACCGACGCGTTCGTGACCGTAAATCGGCGGTCCGCCATCGCGGCCAACCATAAAGCCGAGGACCAGCAGCGCCGGCGACAGCGCCACGATAATACCGAGCGCACCAACGATATCGAACGCGCGCTTGAGGAAGCGCGAGGTACGCTTCGCCAGGTTATTGTTTACACGCAGAATCATCACTTCGTGGCTGAAGATATAGGCCATATCCGTACCATAGAGCGGTACACCACGCAGCGTCGGAATAACGGAGACTGAACGGCAATTGTGCATAGCCAGGTTTTTCAGCCACAGATCGCGATGCTGACTCTGCTCAGACTCAACCGCAACGATAAACTGCGTTTCGCTGTTGGTTAACTGCCAGAGCTCAGCTTCGTTATGCAGCACAGGTACGCCGGAAATGCTGGCCTGCGGACAGCTGCCGTCGACATCAAAGAAGGCGATAACGTCAAAGCCCATCACCTCTTCACTCTGCAGCGCCTGCCAGGCTTCCTGTGCGTTACGGCTGCTGCCAATGATGATGGTCTGCTTTTTCCACATACCAAAATGGTTCAGTACCCGTTTGGAAACGGCACGCGCCACCGGGATCAGGATCAGCGCCAGAATCCAGGTGAGTACCCAGACAAAACGCGACATCTGCCACTGCGATAATGCAGAAATAGACAAATCGATAACCGAGAAAATAAACACGGTACGAAATATCTCTTTCAGCTCAAACCAGAAAGGTTTGCGGTAAGTGTAATGGCGCAGACGAACCCAGAACCAGCCCGTACAGATAATTGACAGACAGATGTGAGTAGCAATTTTTAAATTGAGATCTTTTTCAGAGATATCAGCCAGTGGCGAGTCAGATAATGAATTAATCAGGGCGAGTGCAATAAACAACGCCGCGTTAAAACAAATTAAATCTGAGCACGCCAGTAAAAATTTGGTCAGAAGACTTTTATATGTAAATTCGTTATCGCGCATATTTAACTCTTTTATTTTATTTCCCTAATCCCTAACGCTACAGGCCTGTGTAATAAATGAGCGATACTCAGTCGGAGCCTGTTGAGCAAACTGCGGCGAACTCCCCGGTATTTAGGTCAATTCTCTATTGCTTTTCGCCAGAAAATTGTGATAAATACCAACGGATTAGTCTGAGTTCCATTGCCGCTACACCAGACAGTTCATTTCCTGTTTAAGCCGGTTCAGGCACGCTACCGCCCCTGGCTGTCGCTGCCAATACCGCCTGCTCATCCTGTTTTGCGCTTTTTTAACCATTTTTCCAGGATAACTCCTGGCAGGATCGTGCAGGTTCACAATTCACAACTTTAAAATGCATTACCCTGCGCTATTAACCAGATTGGCGCAGACATTTACTGACACGTTGCTATACTAGTTATTACTGGCTTGTTTACAAGTAGGGCCCGTGCCCCCTGTGCTATTTTAGGAAAAAGACTACCAGCCATTAGTAATGACGCCACATCTGCCGTGCAATCAGCAGTGAAAATTCAGAATTATTCGGATATACGATTGGTAAAATGTACGCGGCAAACCTCACCATCTCGCATAACAATTAATTGTGCGCCGCTCTCCTTCTCCTGCATTCTTAATCCATACATTTTGCTTATTTTGCCCGCTGCGCTTTGAACATTTCCCTGACCAGCGCGTATAACCTTATACCAGCAGGGTCGGCAGGGTTTTGCCCTGTTTCCGGCCATTCACTATCATCAGATTAAACCCATTTTGAGACATTACGGTGACATGAGTATGTGGGAGTGGATCGTTGATCCGTCGCTCTGGGCGGGATTAGTAACGCTAATCATTCTGGAGCTGGTGCTGGGCATTGATAACCTGGTGTTTATTGCCATTCTGGTCGAAAAGCTGCCGCCGCTGCTGCGCGACCGGGCGCGCGTGATTGGCCTGATGCTGGCGCTGCTGACCCGCCTCGGGCTGCTGGCCTCGCTTTCATGGCTGGTCACGCTGACACAGCCTCTGCTCACCCTCTGGCAGCATAGCTTCAGCGCACGCGATCTGCTGCTGCTGCTGGGCGGTATTTTCCTGCTCTATAAAGCGACCACTGAGCTAAATGCGCGACTCGAAGGGGGTGACGATGAGGGTGGTCAAAATAAGAACGGCGCTAAATTCTGGCCGGTGGTGGCGCAGATCGTGGTGCTGGATGCTATTTTCTCCCTCGACGCTGTCATCACAGCAGTGGGCATGGTCAATGAGCTGCCGGTAATGATGGCCGCGGTCACCATCGCTATTCTGCTTATGCTGCTCGCCAGCAAGCCGCTGACGCGTTTTGTGAATAGTCATCCCACGATTGTGATCCTCTGCCTGAGCTTTCTGCTGATGATTGGCTTCAGCCTGGTTGCAGAGGGGTTTGGCTTTGTTATTCCCAAAGGGTATCTCTACGCCGCTATCGGTTTCTCTATTCTGATTGAAATGCTCAATCAGCTGGCGAGCTTTAATCGCCGCCGCTTTTTGTCAGCCGGCCGTCCGCTACGCCAGCGCACGGCCGAAGCGGTCCTGCGCATTCTGCGCGGAGAGGCGCAGCGTGCTGAACTGGATGCGGATACGGCCTCGCTGCTGAGCCATAGCGATGAAGGCGCTCTGTTTAATCGTCAGGAGCGGCTGATGATCGCCCGGGTGCTGGGGCTGGCGCAGCGGCAGATCAACACCATTATGACCTCCCGGCACGATGTGGAATCGGTTGATTTAAGTGAAGCGCCTGAAGAGATTATGGCGAAGCTCGATCGCAATCAGCACACGCGTATTCTGGTGACGGAAAATGGCCGCGATCCGCTGGGGGTGGTGCACGTTATCGATCTGCTGCATCAGTCGCTGCACAGTGATTCCCTTGATCTGCGCGCGCTGATCCGTCAGCCGCTGGTGTTTCCGGAACGGGTAACGCTGCTGCAGGCGCTGGAGCAGTTTCGCCAGGCGCGCACGCATTTTGCCTTTATTGTCGATGAGTTTGGCTCCGTCGAAGGCGTGGTGACGCTGAGCGACGTGATGGAGACTATCGCCGGTAATCTGCCTAATGAAGGAGAGGAGCTGGATGCGCGCTACGATATTGAACCCGGCCCGCAGGGAGGCTGGATCGCAAACGGGCATATGCCATTGGACGATCTGGCGCTCTATGTCGCGCTGCCGGTAAATGATAAACGCGATTATCACACGCTGGCCGGCCTGCTGATGGACACGCTGCAGCATGTCCCCGAAGAGGGTGAAGAGCTGCGGATAGGAGATTACCTGCTGCGCGCGCTGCAGGTGGAGAATCATCGGGTACAGAAAGTGGAAATTATGCCGCATCCTTTATCAGAAGCGCCGTAGCAGCGTCCCTGTAAACGTAGGGGGCGCATTAAGGCGCCCCTGGCGTGTTTATGCGACCCAGCCGTGTTGATGCGCCCCTGGTGGTTAACGCGCACCTGCCGTATTAATGCGCCCCTGACGGGTGGCGATCGAGCCACTGATTAAGACGCGATTTCGCTTCGCTCTGCAGCTGCTGGCGCACAACATCATCTATCGGCAGCGAATATTGCAGTTTGTCCCAGCGACCATACATACGGAGCGGAATGGGCTGCTGATTCAGGACTTTTGCCAGACGCTCGTCCCCTTTCCAGCCGCGCAGCATCATATTGATGGTGACATCCAGCTGCTGTTGCACAACGTCAACGGTTCCGCGCGTCTGAAGTGCCAGCTGGCTGCTGCCGCCCTGCAGATCGGTAAACGCTACTTTTCCCTGCTGCAGGCTGATATGGCCCGCCAGCTGCTGTATGCCCTGGCTATCAGGCTGATCGTTGGTGACCTCACTACTGGCGCGCGCGACGGCGCGGCGTACCATCTGTTGCAGATTAAGCTGCGTAAGCTGCAGATTGGTGGCCTCCAGATCGGCACTGCCCTGCCAGTTCTGCTTCGCCTCTTCTACACTCAGCCCGGCTCCACTCACCTTACCCTGCAGCGATAGCGTCCCCTCAAGCGCAGCGGGCAGCGCCAGCGCTTTCAGCAGAGGGGCAATCGCAATATTCTCCAGTTCAGGCTGAAACGCAGCCCGGGTAACCGGCTGCCGGATATCAATCTGACCCGGCAGCGAGAAATGACCGTCACCCAGCCGGCCCTGTAACCGGCTAAGCGTCATCAGACCCTGCTGATTGCTGGCGTCGATCTGCAGGTTACTGAGCGTCAGCCCGCGCCACTGGCTCTGGTCCGCCTTCAGGGCAAGCTGCAGATTGAGCGTATTGAGCGGTGAATCGGCGTTATTGCGCAGTACCGGTTCCGCAATGACCGGCGGCTGCACCGGCGCGGCCTGCACGGTCCCGCTGCCGCTGCTGACCGGGGTACTGACGGCGAGGTTATCGATGTTCAGCGAGGTTGCATGCAGCGCCAGGCGCAGCTGCTGCGGCATCGCAATGCGTCCTTCCGCGCTGCCCTGCAGCGTACTGTCATTGGCGGTAAGCTGCAAATCGGCCAGCGAGAACTGCTGTTTATCGGCGTTCCATATCGCTTTTCCGCTCAGCGCGCCTTTAATGCCCTGTACCGGCAGGTTCGCGCCATCCAGCGCATAATCAAGCTGCGCCAGCTCGCCGCTGACCTGATGCGGATAGCGTGAGACATCCATCTCGCCCTGCAGATTAACGCTGAGATTGCGCTGGTTACGCGACAGGCGCGTGCTCAGCTCAATGTGGTTCTGTTTGCGGCTGTCCTGATCCAGGCTCAGATTAAGATTGCGGAAGTTGTACTCTTCCCCGCCCGGCTGCTGCCAGATAAGCAGGCTGTCAGCCACGCGCAGTTTCGCAATTGCCAGGCTCCAGCTCTGTGAGGCGGCTAATGCCGGCTCGCTGTCGCCAGGGCCGATGGGGGCGCCGCCAGGCTTCTGCGGCGCGCTCTCCGGCGTGGCGCGGATAATCGCGTTTTTCAGCATTACCTGACTGACGCTGAGCTGATGCGTGAGCAGCGGCCAGAGGTCGACGTCCAGCCGCATATTTTCGGCGGTCACCAGCGGCTGGCTGGCACCGGGTGCGGTGAGGCTCATACGTCCGGAAAGAATGCTGAGCTGAGGCCAGACGTGCCAGCGCAAATCGCTGCCCGTGACCAGCTGATAACCACTGCGCTGCTCTACCTGTTTTACCATGTAGGCGCGAAAGTCATTGGGGTTAACCAGTAGTACCAGTGCGGCCATCCCTGCCACCACTACCACTAACAGGATGGCCAGCGTGGTTATCAATCTTCTCATTGCATCCTCAATGTGATGATCCGCGCCTCGTCAGCCCTGCCCGGGCGCGGGTACAGCGATTAATCTTTATCGATACGGCTGGCGTCAGCACCCTGCTGACCGCGATATTTTGCATCTTCACGCCGGTTATAGGGACGTGCGGCCGGGCCCGACAGCGGTTCAAAGCTCAGCGCTCCAATCAGCATACCGGGACGCAGCGCCAGCGGCAGCTTGCCGGAGTTGTAAAACTCCAGCACGATACGCCCCTGCCAGCCCGGATCGATGCGGTGTGCCGTAACGTGAACCATTAACCCTAGTCGTGCCAGGGAAGAACGTCCATCCAGCCAGCCAACCAGATCGTCCGGAATGGTCACCGACTCCAGCGTCACCGCCAGCGCCAGCTCACCCGGATGCAGGAAAAACGCTTCGCCATCCGGTAATACAATCTCGTCACTCATCACCCGATCCAGCGCGGCGCTTACCGCCTGCTTGGGTCCGCTCAGATCGATAAAGGCGGCAGTATGGCCGCTGAAGGTACGAAACCCGTTACCCAGCCGCACATCTACCGTGGCGCCGTTAATGCGTTCCACCGGCGGACGCGGCTCAATGGCCAGCTTGCCGCTGTCAAGCCAGGCTTCAATATCGCGATCGCATAATCTCATCGCAGTAACTCCCTAATTAAAGTGTAGCGAAAGGCCGCCAGCACGGTGACAGCCCTGACGCATTCGATCCATGCCGAAACAGCGTATTAAAGATACTGATTAATTTTCGCTTTGAGAATATCGATAGCGATACGGTTCTTACCGCCGCGCGGCACAATAATGTCGGCGTACTGTTTGGAAGGCTCGATAAACTGCAGGAACATCGGACGGACCGTTTTCTGATACTGATTCATGACGGAATCCATAGAGCGACCGCGTTCATTCACGTCGCGCTTCATGCGGCGCATCAGACAGATATCCAGCGGGGTGTCGACAAAAATAGAGAAGTTCATCTCCTGACGCAGGCGCGCGTCAGTGAGCAGCAGAATGCCCTCAAGGATAATCACTTTTTTTGGCTTCAGATGAATACTTTCGCTGGTACGGGTGTGTTCAACGTAGCTGTAAACCGGCAGATCGATATCCTGTCCTGACTTGATCGCACGCAGATGCTGCAGCAGCAGATCGTGATCCATCGCGCTCGGATGGTCATAGTTGGTTTTTACCCTCTCTTCCATGGTGAGGTGGCTTTGATCTTTATAGTAGGCATCTTCGGGGATCACACCGATATGCTCGTCACCGACCTGGTCACGGATTTCACGAAAGAGCGTGCTGGCAATAAGGCTTTTTCCGGATGCAGATGCACCTGCGATGCCAACGATCACGCACTGATGGGACTTGTCAGTCATACTTTTTTAAGACCTGATAACTGGGAGCACGCCTCTGCCGAAGCAGCAACGGGCCAAATGAGAGGGTTTGGTGGCGGCAATTATAGGTATTTCGCCGGTTTGACGCCAGAGTAAATGCGGCGGCGCCCTTTTTCAGAAAATCTCCTTTTGGCAGGCAGCCGCTGAACCGATAGACTGTCGGGCTGCCCGCGCCCGGTTTGTGCGGGTCGCCCGTTAGCCCTGCAAGGAAAAATATGAGCTGGAGAACACTGACCTATTTTGGCGACAGCATGCTGCTGATCCCCACCGCGGTGATCATCGCCCTGGTGCTGCCGTGGAAAAGCAGCAGCCAGCGTACCGTCTGGTACTGGCTGCTGGCGTTTGGTCTCGCCGGTCTGCTGGTCAGCCTGTCTAAAATTATGTTTCTTGGCTTTGGCATCGGCAGCGCACGCTTTAACTTTACCGGCTTCAGCGGCCACAGCGCGATGTCCTCCACGCTCTGGCCAGTGATGATGTGGCTTATCTCCGGGCGCTGGTCCACTTTCTGGCGCGCCGTGACGATTGCCATCGGGTACGCGATCCCGCTGATGGTGGGTTTCTCCCGCCTGGTTATTCATGCGCACTCCGTCAGTGAAGTGCTGGCGGGCCTGCTGCTCGGCTTTACCCTGAGCAGCGCGTTTCTCATCAGCCAGCGCCGCACGGTATTGAAGGGCTTTAGCGCCCTGCAGGTTGGCGTCGCCTTCCTGGTGCCGCTGCTGCTGATGGGCCACGGGCGCGTCGCCACCACGCAGCAGTTTCTGGAGCGTCTGTCGGTCAAGCTCGCCGGCCTGGAAAAACCGTTTAAGCGTGCCGACCTTTTTCGCTGACAGCACCATGACTTAAGCCAATTCAGCGTAAAGATCCTGTCTGAATGTGCTAGCATGCAGGGCAGAAACTGACTGGCGTATTTTCCCCATACCGGGTTGCGCGCTGCTGGACTGGTACATGATTGTTGAGATAGTCACCGCGCAGGATAAATCGCCAGGCCGCTGGCTGACTGCCGTTACGCTGAGCATACTGGCTTTTCTGCTTACGCTGTTTTGTCTGGAGCTGATTGTGGTCAGCGGTCGTATTTCGCCGCTGTGGTACTCAACGGCGCTGATGACCGGCGTCGTTTTCCGTGCGCCGCTAAAACATATTCCGCTGCTGCTGGCGGGCTGCGTCGCGGGCACCGCGCTGGCGAATCTGCTGGTTATTGGTCCCGCACTCAGCAATGCTAAATTTGCCATTCTGAATCTGATACAGGCGCTGCTGGCAGGCGGCATGCTGCGTCTGCTGCTGAACCGCCGCGCGCCACTTAACGCCCTGCCTGACTGGATCCGCTTTGCGCTCTGCGCCGGCCTGCTGGCTCCCCTGCTGGGCGGGCTGATTGCGCTCTGGCTGCTGCAGGTGGATAAGCAGGCGCTGCTGCCCTTCTTCTCAACCTGGGTGATTTCGGAAGTGATCGGCGTACTGGCTTTTGGTCCGGTGGTACTGCTGTGGCCCGCTAAACCGCTGCGTGAACTGATCGCGCCGGGCCGTCAGCTGGAAACCCTGCTGACGCTGATGGTTACCCTGCTCGCCAGCTATCTCTCCCTGCGCTTTCTGCCGTGGCCGTTTACCTTTATTGTGGTGATCCTGTTCTGGTGTGCGGTCCGGCTGCCAAAATTTGAAGCGTTCCTGCTCTGCTTTATTAATGCCAGTTTCATTTCGCTGCTGCTGGCGCTGGACTGGGTCAACCCGGTACAGAGTGGCGCTCCGCCCGGTCTGGTCTCTGCCTGGCTGCCCTTTCTGCTGGTGCTGCTGCCCAGCCATGTCATGGCGCTGATCATGGACGCCTTCCGGCGCGAGAAAAACCATATCACCGAGAGCGAAGCGCGCTTCCGCAATGCGATGGAGTACTCTGCTATCGGTATGGCGCTGGTCGGCACCAACGGAAAGTGGCAGCAGGTGAACCAGTCACTTTGCCGTACGCTGGGTTATCGCGCCTATGAACTGACGCAGCTGACCTTTCAGGAGATCACCCATCCGGACGATCTGCACAGCGATCTGCAGCTGATGGAGCGTCTGCTGGCGGGCGACCTGATGTCCTATACCTTTGAAAAGCGCTATTTCCGCAAAGATGGCGAGATAGTCTGGTCGCGTCTGACCGTCTCTATGGTGCGCGACGCGCAGCAGCAGCCGCTCTATTTTATCGCGCAGATTGTCGATATCTCCGAGCTGCGGCAGAGCGAGCAGCGCAACCGCCAGCTGATGGAGCGCATTACGCTGGCCAATGAAGCGGGCGGCATCGGCGTCTGGGAGTGGAACCTGAAAACCGGGGAGATGCTCTGGGACAAGCGCATGTATGAGCTGTTTGCACTGGATCCGCAGCAGAAACCCACGTATGACCTCTGGCTGCATCTGGTCGATCCTGCCGAGCGCGAAAGCCTGGCGCTGATTGTGCAGCAGGCGATTGAGCGCCGTTCGGCCTTTCATCTTGAGTATCGTCTCAACCTGCCGCACGGCGTACAGTTCATTCGCTCAGAAGCGAATCGTATCCTGAGCCAGGATGGACAGATCGAACGTATGCTCGGGATCTGCCAGGATATCACCTCACTGCGTACCCTTAATGACGCGCTGTTCCAGGAAAAAGAGCGTATGGCGATCACCCTGGATTCGATTGGTGAAGCGGTGATCAGCACCGACGATGAGATGTGCGTGACCTTTATGAACCCGGTTGCTGAAAGCCTGAGCGGCTGGCCGCAGGAACAGGCGGCCGGTACGCCGCTTGGTGAGCTGCTGAACATCACGCGCGGCGCTGACGGCCCGCGCATCGACAATCTGCTGCTCTGCACGCTGCCGGATGAAAAAATCTCTCCGGCACTGGATGAGGGGCTGGTGCTGCATACGCTGGCAGGCGCGCAGATAGAGATCCACTACAGTATTACGCCGCTGAAAACCCTGACCGGCAGCACCATTGGGGTGGTGATGGTCATTCAGGATGTCAGCGAGTCGCGCCAGATCATGAAGCGTCTGAGCTATAGCGCGTCACACGACATGCTGACGCAGCTGCCTAACCGGCCCAGCTTTGAAGATCGGCTGAAACGGCTGGTGAATGATGCGGCCGTCACCGGCACGCCGCATGTGTTGGTGTTTATCGACCTGGATAAATTTAAAGCGGTCAACGATACCGCCGGCCATGCGGCGGGGGACGCGCTGCTGCGCGAGCTGGCGGTGCTGATGCAGCAGCAGCTGCGCAGCAGCGATATGCTGGCGCGCCTCGGCGGCGATGAGTTTGGCATCCTGCTGCCGCACTGCGAGGTCGATCAGATCCGCGATCTGGTGCAGGGCATCGTGAATGTCGTCAATAACTATACATTTTACTGGAAAACGCATCCTTACCAGGTGGGTGCCAGCGCCGGCATCACGCAGATTGATGCGCGCAACTGCCTCAGCAATGTGGTGATGTCGCAGGCCGATGTCGCCTGCTACAGCGCCAAACATGCCGGGCGCGGTCAGTATCAGGTTTATCAGGATGCAGAGAGATAAAGCACTGCATATTGCCAGCATGACCAGCCTGCGCTAAAGTCGCCCCCTTTTTTTCTGGCATGGGGCATAAGATGTATATCGGTTTTGACTACGGCACAGCGAACTGCGCTATTGCAGTAAGCGATAACGGCACGCCGCGGATGCTGGCGCTGGAAAATGACCAGCCGCTGCTGCCCTCGATGATCTGCGCCCCGGCGCGCGAGGCGATCAGCGAATGGCTGCATCGCCACCATCAGGTGCCCACGCCCGCGAGCGAAAACACCGCCCTGCTGCAGCGCGCGCTGCGCTACAACCGCGAAGAAGATATCGAGATAACCCCTGGCAGCGTGCAGTTTGGCCTGACCGCGCTGCAGCAATATATGACAGAGCCGGAAGATGTCTGGTTCGTCAAATCACCGAAATCCTTTTTGGGCGCCTCTGGCCTGAAGCCGCAGCAGATCGCATTTTTTGAAGATCTGGTGTGCGCCATGATGCTGCATATCCGACAGCAGGGTGAAGCGCAGCTCGGGCAGCAGATCAACCAGGCGGTTATCGGTCGCCCGGTCAACTTTCAGGGGCTGGGCGGTGACGATGCCAACCAGCAGGCGCAGGGGATCCTGCTGCGTGCGGCACAGCGCGCCGGCTTTCGTGACGTTGAGTTTCAGTTTGAGCCGGTGGCCGCCGGGCTGGACTTTGAAGCCACGCTGGACAAAGAGACGCGCGTGCTGGTGGTCGATATCGGCGGCGGCACCACCGACTGCTCCATGCTGCTGATGGGGCCGGAGTGGCGCCAGAAAGCTGACCGCCACGCCAGCCTGCTGGGGCACAGCGGCTGCCGCGTCGGCGGTAACGATCTCGATATCATGCTGGCGTTTAAAACGCTGATGCCGCTGCTGGGTCTGGGCGGCAGCACCCGCAAGGGCACGGCGCTCCCCGCCCTGCCGTGGTGGAACGCCGTCGCAATTAACGACGTTCCGGCACAGAGCGAGTTCTACTCCGCCGCCTGCGGCAAGCTGCTGCAGGATCTGGTGCGCGATGCAGAAGAGGGAAACCGCGTGGCACATCTGCTCAAAGTATGGCAGCAGAAGCTAAGCTACCGGCTGGTGCGCGCGGCTGAAGAGAGCAAAATTGCGCTCTCAGCGCAGGCGGAAACGGATGCGTCGCTGGCGTTTATTGCGCAGTCGCTGCAGGCGAAGATCAGCGCGGCGCAGCTGGAAGAGGCGATCAGCCAGCCGCTGGAGCGGATGCTGGAGCAGGTACAGCTGGCGCTGACCACCAGCGAGACCCGACCGGACGTGATCTATCTTACTGGCGGCAGCGCACGCTCGCCGCTGCTGCGTGCGGCGCTGCAGCAGGCGCTGCCCGATACCCCGATTGCCGGCGGCGACGACTTTGGTTCGGTGACCGCCGGACTGGCGCGCTGGGCAGAGGTGATGTTCCGCTAGCGGATCGTAACAGGAGGCGCAGCCTGCGCCTCCTCCCTGCCCGTCAGAAGTTGATATTGGCTGAGATGCCGCCGACAAAGGCATCTTTCACCTCTCCGACCGCGCCCGGCGCCACGACATACTGCAGGTTAGGCCGCAGCTGCAGCCACTTCGCCAGCTGCGCATTGTAGTAAATCTCATAGTTGTATTCCGATCCCGCCTGCAGCGGCAGATAAGCCGGGCTGTCAAAGCGCGTTTCACCACTGGCTGCGTTCTGCTGGCGCAGGGCGCGGCTGTAGGCGCTGTTAACGTGAATACGCGCGGCACCAATACCGATTTCATCCTGCGGACGCGCATCAAGCGGCCCCTTCCAGGTAAAACTGATGGACTGATAATTATCGGTTTTCGACGTCTTACGATCGTTCATGACCGCCTGCACCGTTACCCCCAGTCCGCGGCTGGCGTCTCCGCCCTGCGCGGTCAGCTGCTGCTGCAGCAGCAGGTAGCCGCCATAAGCGTGATCCTGACGCTGATAGCCCCCATCCCGCCAGCTGCCGTAATTATCCCCGTTTACGGATGAGTAGTAATAGCCGAGTCGATAGTTGCCCGGCAGCCCCGCTGCGCCCAGGGTCGGTTTCCAGCCCAGCTCGACCGGCACCAGATTGCCTTCTGAATGACGGGTATCCAGGCGGAAACCGTCGCCGCGATCGTAGTTGGCGCGATTCTGGTTGTAAAAGCCGACCTGGAAGAAGAGTTCGGGCGTGATATTCGCTTTCAGGCGTCCGCCCCACTGTGAAACCGGCCAGTTAAACCAGCGGTCGCCGCGCCAGTTGCCTGCCTGACCGCTGCCAAAGGCAAGGTTCTGAAACCTGCTGTCGAGGCTGTCAAAATCTTCACCCACGGTGACCCGTCCGGCCTTGAGATTAACCCGGTTGTCAAACAGCCCCTTGCTCAGCCAGAACTGTGTCAGACGCCACGTCTGGCCGCGGCCATAGACCTCCTGCACGGAGGAGAGCATGCCGGTGCGGCGATCGGCTACCTGATCGGAGATGTTGCGCCCGTCGCGATTAGTGACGGTGACCTGGAACTGCGCATCCTGCCAGTCGAGCAGCTTTTGCAGATCGAAATTCGCACCAAACGCCCACTGATCGCTATAGCGCATTGAGGTGTGGCTGTCTGCTCCGCCGCCGAGATTAGCGGCGCTCTCCATGGTGTAATTTACGTCAAACTTCACGCCGGCACTCTCCAGCTGCGTGCGGCTGCCGTTCCAGTCACCCAGCATCCAGGGCGAATCGTAGCTGAATGCATCTGCCGCGACGGCGGCAGAACTGAACATAGCCAGCATCAGCATGCCCGCAGCCAGTTGCGGCAGCGGGTGCAAAGCAAAAATTTTTTTCATCGTTGTTATCTTCTGCAAAGTTATAAGGAAAACCGCGCAGAGGATAGTGCCGGGCAGCAGCAGGGTTTTGCAATTTCGTGTGGATTTACGCCTGCTCAGTCAGTGGATTAGCGCATTTGTGATGAATATCTAAGATTTAAACATTCAAAGTGTGACAGTGACTATTGATTGCTCTGTATCAATATACGGGGTGCCGCAGCACCCCGGGCGGGATCAGAGGTGACTGGCGCGCGCCAGCTCCTCAATTTCCTGTTTGCTCAGCTCCAGCTGGGTGGCTTTTACCAGCTCATCCAGCTGCGCCAGCGATGTTGCGCTGACAATCGGCGCGGTAATGCTGGGACGCGCAATCTGCCACGCCAGCGCCACCTGCGTGGCTGACGCATCGTGTGAGGCAGCGATATCCTCCAGCGCCTCAATAATGCGGCTGCCGCGCTCATTGAGATATTTTTCCACTATCGCCTGACCGCGCGGGCTTTTACCCGCATCCTGCGGCTTTTTATATTTGCCGCTGAGAAAGCCGCTCGCCAGCGAGTAGTAGTTGATCACGCCAAGACCGTTTTTCACCGCCACCTGCTCCAGGCCGTTCTCATACCCTTCGCGATCGTAAAGGTTATATTCCGGCTGCAGCGTTTCATAGCGCGCCAGCCCCTCTTTGCTGCTGACATCCAGCGCCTCCTGCAGACGCGCTGCGGAGTAATTTGAGGCGCCGATAGCGCGTACCTTGCCCTCTTTGATCAGGGAATCAAACGCTTTCAGGGTATCTGCCAGCGGCGTCTGCTCATCATCGCGATGCGCCTGATAGAGATCGATCACATCCGTCTGCAGCCGGCGCAGGGAATCCTCTATCGCCTGGCGGATATACGCAGGCTTCAGCCCGGTTTTTTCCGGCGACAGCTCCATGCCGACTTTAGTCGCCAGCACGATGCGATCGCGTTTGCCGCTCTGCTTTAACCATTTGCCGATGATCGCTTCCGATTCACCTCCCTGATTGCCCGGCACCCAGCGGGAATAGACATCCGCGGTATCGATAAAAAACAGGCCATTTTCGACCAGCGCATCCAGCAGTGAAAAGGAGGTCTTCTCATCGACTGTCCAGCCAAAAACGTTACCACCAAAAGTCAGGCGCGGAACGGTAATACCGCTGTCGCCCAGCTGACGGGTTGCAGGTTGTTTCATTGCGCTCTCCCTGGTTAAACGAGATAGGTTTGTCTTTAAGCGTAGCAAATGAAAAAGTCGCACCGGGGTCTATTCATGCCAGAATAGTGTCAGAACCGGGAAATCCTTTACGCCGCGCTGAGCAGATATTCTTAATTCCTTCAATTTTCGCCTGGCGCAGGCGGCTACACTTATTTTCGTTTGCGCTGTCCGGATGTCGGGCAAGCGTATCAGGAAAGCGACATGGCTGGAGAGCACGCAGAGTAATGAAGAGTCGAACCAAAACAGGTCTGTTAATTCTTATCGCGCTGGCGGTAGCGGCTGGCGGTTATTACGCCTGGCACTCGCGCGCCACGCCAGCACAGCCGGCGCAGGCTAAAGAGAAGCGCGGTGGAGCAAACCGGCCAGCCGCGCCGGTACAGGCGGCAACGGCTGAACTGCAAAGCGTGCCCTACTATCTGAACGGCCTCGGCACCGTCACCGCTGCAAATACGGTTACGGTGCGCAGCCGTGTTGAGGGGCAGCTGATGGCGCTGCACTTTACAGAAGGCGAGCAGGTGGCTGCCGGCACGCTGCTGGCTGAGATCGATCCGCGCCCGTATCAGGTTGCTCTCACGCAGGCGCAGGGCCAGCTGGCCCGGGATCAGGCCACGCTGGCGAATGCCCGCCGCGATCTCAGCCGCTATGAGAAGCTGTCGAAAACGTCCCTGGTATCGCAGCAGGATCTCGACACCCAGCGCGCGCTGGTGAGCGAAACGCTGGGCACCATTAAAGCGGATGAGGGCAACGTCGCGAGCGCGCAGCTGAATCTGACCTACAGCCGCATCACCGCGCCGATTGCCGGACGTATCGGGTTACGCAAGGTCGACATCGGCAACTACATTACCACCGGCGACACCGATGGCCTGGTCGTGATCACCCAGACGCATCCGATTGATGTGGTATTCAGCGTGGCTGAGAGCTATATCAGCCAGATCCTGAAAGCGCAGAAAAGCGGTCAGCCGCTGGTGGTGGAGGCCTGGGATCGCAGCAACACCACGCTGCTGACGCAGGGCACGCTGCTGAGCCTGGACAACCAGATCGACACCACTACCGGCACCATTAAGCTGAAAGCACGCTTCAGCAATGAAGATGACACCCTGTTTCCCAACCAGTTTGTTAACGCACGTCTGAAAGCAGATACGCTGCAGAACGCCGTGACTATTCCGGCCGCCGCGCTGCAGATGAGCAATGAGGGCCACTTTGTCTGGGTGGTTAACAGCGAGAATAAGGTCAGCAAGAAACGCGTCACCGCCGGCCTGCAGGATAGCCAGAAAGTGGTGATCAGTGCCGGACTGGAGGCGGGCGAGCGGGTCATTACCGACGGCATCGATCGCCTCACTGACGGCGCAACGGTTGACGTCGTGGCGCCGCAGAGTACGGCAACAGAGACCACGCGTGCCGCGCAGCCAGCCCGGGGAGAGCGTCAATAATGCAGGTGCTGCCTCCTGACGCTGGCGGCGGTCCGTCACGTCAGTTCATTTTACGCCCGGTCGCCACCACGCTGCTGATGATTGCGATTCTGCTGGCTGGCCTGCTTGGCTACCGCTTTCTGCCGGTCTCCGCCCTGCCGGAAGTGGACTACCCCACTATTCAGGTTGTCACGCTCTATCCCGGAGCCAGTCCGGATGTGGTCACCTCGTCGATTACCGCACCGCTGGAACGCCAGTTTGGCCAGATGTCCGGGCTGAAACAGATGGCATCGCAAAGTTCCGGCGGCGCCTCGGTGATCACGCTGCAGTTTCAGCTGTCGCTGGCGCTGGATGTGGCGGAGCAGGAGGTTCAGGCGGCGATAAACTCCGCCACTAACCTGCTGCCTGGCGATCTGCCTAATCCGCCCGCCTACAGCAAAGTCAACCCGGCCGATCCGCCTATCATGACGCTGGCGGTCACCACGACCAGCCTGCCGCTGACGCAGGTGCAGGATATGGTGGAAACGCGCGTGGCGCAGAAGATTGCGCAGGTCTCCGGCGTAGGCCTGGTTACCCTTTCCGGCGGACAGCGTCCGGCGGTGCGGGTCAAAATGAATGCGCAGGCGCTGGCAGCGTTAGGACTGACCAGCGAAGATGTGCGCACGGCTATCAGCAACGCCAACGTCAACTCAGCGAAAGGCAGCCTTGATGGTCCGGCGCGATCTATCACGCTGTCAGCAAACGATCAGATGACATCGGCTGAGGATTACCGTCGCCTGATTATCAGCTACAGCAACGGCGCGCCGGTGCGACTGGGCGACGTTGCGACCATTGAATCGGGCGCAGAGAACAGCTGGCTGGGCGCCTGGGCTAACCGCCAGCAGGCGATTGTGCTGAACGTCCAGCGTCAGCCCGGCGCCAATATTATCAACACCGCTGATAATATCCGGGCGCTGCTGCCATCGCTTACCGCCACGCTGCCCAAATCGGTCGACATGAAACTGCTGACCGATCGCACGACCAATATTCGCGCCTCGGTATCTGATACGCAGCATGAGCTGATGCTGGCCATGGCGCTCGTGGTCATGATCATCTACCTGTTTCTGCGCAACGTACCGGCTACGATCATTCCTGCCGTGGCGGTACCGCTTTCGCTGATTGGTACGTTTGCGGCCATCTATTTTATGGGCTTCTCGATCAACAACCTCACGCTGATGGCGCTGACTATCGCCACCGGCTTTGTGGTGGATGACGCCATTGTGGTGATCGAGAATATTTCACGCTATATCGAGAAAGGCGAGAAGCCGCTCACCGCCGCGCTGAAAGGGGCGGGAGAGATCGGTTTTACCATTATCTCGCTCACCTTTTCGCTGATTGCGGTGCTGATCCCGCTGCTGTTTATGGGCGATGTGATTGGCCGGCTGTTTCGCGAGTTCGCCGTCACGCTGGCTATCGCCATTCTGATCTCAGCCGTGGTGTCGCTGACGCTGACGCCGATGATGTGCGCGCGCATGCTGAGCGCGGAGTCGCTGCGCCGGCAGAACCGCTTCTCACGCGCCAGCGAGGCGCTGTTTGAGCGGGTCATTGCCGGTTACGGACGTGGACTGACGCGCGTGCTGCAGCATCCGTGGCTGACGCTCAGCGTGGCGCTCGGCACGCTGCTGATGACGGTGCTGCTGTGGGTGGCGATCCCGAAAGGCTTCTTCCCGCAGCAGGATAACGGCATTATTCAGGGCACCCTGCAGGCGCCGCAGTCGGTCTCTTACGCCAGCATGGCGCAGCGCACGCGCGATGTTGCCTCAGCGGTGATGAAGGATCCGGCGGTTGAAAGTCTGACCTCTTTTGTCGGGGTGGATGGCACCAATCCTGCGCTTAACAGCGCCCGGCTGCAGATCAACCTCAAGCCGCTGGATGAGCGCGACGACCGCATTCCGGTGGTGCAGGCGCGGCTGCAGCAGGCGGTGGCGCAGATCCCGGGCGTCTCGCTCTGGCTGCAGCCGGTGCAGGATCTCACCATTGAGACGCAGAGCAGCCGTACCCCCTATCAGTTTACGCTGCAGTCTGGCTCGCTTGACGCCCTGAGCAGCTGGGTCCCGGCGCTGATCGGCCAGCTGGAAAAGGCACCGCAGCTGCGCAACGTCAGCAGCGACTGGCAGGATCAGGGGCTGGAAGCGTATGTGCGCGTCGACCGCGACAGCGCCAGCCGGCTCGGGATCACCATGGCTGACGTCGATAATGCGCTGTATAACGCGTTTGGTCAGCGGCTGATCTCAACGATTTACACGCAGGCAAACCAGTATCGCGTGGTGCTGGAGCAGCATAATGCGCAGACGCCGGGACTGGCGAGCCTGGAGGGGATCCGGCTTAAAAGCAGCGACGGCGGCAGCGTACCGCTCAGCGCTATCGCCAGCACAGAGGAGCGGCATACCGCTCTCAGTATTAATCATCTCGATCAGTTCCCGTCCGCAACCTTCTCTTTTGACGTGGCCGATGGCTATTCACTTGAGGAAGCGCTGCAGGCCATTACCGCCGCAGAAGGGGCGCTGGGTATGCCGGCGGATATCGTCACGCAGTTCCAGGGCAGTACGCTGGCGTTTGAAGCCGCGCTGAGCAGCACCGTCTGGCTGATTGTGGCGGCCGTGGTCGCAATGTATATCGTTCTTGGCGTGCTGTATGAGAGTTTTATTCATCCGATTACCATTCTCTCTACCCTGCCCACCGCGGGCGTCGGCGCGCTGCTGGCGCTGATGCTGAGCGGTAACGAACTCGATATCATCGCCATTATCGGCATCATTCTGCTGATCGGTATTGTAAAGAAAAACGCCATTATGATGATTGACTTTGCGCTGGCGGCGGAGCGTGAACAGGGCATGGCGCCGCGTGACGCTATCTATCAGGCCTGCCTGCTGCGCTTTCGCCCGATCCTGATGACCACGCTGGCGGCGCTGCTGGGCGCGCTGCCGCTGATGCTCAGCACCGGCGTCGGCGCTGAGCTGCGCCATCCGCTCGGCATCGCCATGGTGGGCGGCCTGATCCTCAGCCAGATCCTGACGCTGTTTACCACGCCGGTCATCTATCTGCTGTTTGATCGCCTGGCGCACGCTACCCGCAGGCGCTTCGGTCGTCCGGAGGCGCAGTCGTGAAGTTTTTTGCCCTCTTCATTCACCGCCCGGTCGCCACCATCCTGCTGACGCTGGCGATTGCGCTGGCGGGGATGCTTGGTTTTCGTCTGCTGCCGGTCGCCCCGCTACCGCAGCTCGACTTTCCGGTGATTATGATTTCGGCCTCGCTGCCGGGTGCCTCACCGGAAACCATGGCCGCCTCGGTGGCCACGCCGCTGGAGCGCTCGCTGGGGCGCATTGCCGGCGTCAGTGAAATGACCTCGACGAACTCACTGGGCAGCACGCGCATCATTCTGGTGTTTGATTTTGACCGCGATATTAACGGTGCCGCGCGCGATGTGCAGGCCGCGATTAATGCGGCGCAGAGCCTGCTGCCGTCGGGCATGCCGAGCCGGCCTTCTTATCGAAAAGCGAACCCCTCGGATGCGCCGATTATGATCCTTACGGTGACCTCGGACGACTATAATCCGGGTCAGCTCTATGATTACGCTTCGACGCAGCTGGCGCAAAAACTGTCGCAGATTGAGGGCGTCGGCGACGTCACGGTAGGCGGCAGTTCGCTGCCCGCCGTGCGCGTCGATCTCAATCCGCAGGCGCTGTTTAATCAGGGCGTGTCGCTGGATGCGGTACGCAGCGCCATCAGCAACGCTAACCAGCGGCGACCGCAGGGCGCAATCGACGATCGCCAGCAGCGCTGGCAGCTGCGTACCAATGATGAACTGCAGAGCGCCAGCGCCTATCAGCCGCTGGTGGTGCACTATAACAACGGTGCGGCGGTTCGCCTGAGCGATGTCGCCAGCGTGCAGGATTCGGTGCAGGATGTGCGTAACGCCGGGATGACCAACGGCAAGCCGGCGGTGCTGCTGGTGATCCGTAAGTCGCCGGACGCCAATATTATCGATACCGTGGATCGCATTCGCGCTGAGCTGCCGGTGCTGCACGATTTCATTCCGGCGGCGATCGATCTGCAGATTGCCCAGGATCGCTCACCGACTATCCGCGCTTCGCTGCATGAAGTCGAGCAGTCGCTGGTGATTGCCGTGGTGCTGGTGATTCTGGTGGTGTTTCTGTTCCTGCGCGACGGCCGGGCCACGCTCATTCCTGCTGCGGCGGTGCCGGTCTCACTGATTGGCACCTTTGCTGCCATGTATCTGTGCGGCTTCAGTCTTAACAACCTGTCGCTGATGGCGCTAACCATCGCCACCGGGTTTGTGGTGGATGATGCGATTGTGGTGCTGGAGAATATCGCCCGCCACGTTGAGGCTGGCATGAAGCCGCTGCAGGCGGCGCTGACCGGCGTCCGCGAAGTGGGCTTTACCGTGCTGTCGATGAGCCTGTCGCTGATTGCGGTGTTTCTGCCGCTGCTGATGATTGGCGGCATTATCGGACGCTTCTTTTCGGAATTTGCCATTACGCTGTCGGTGGCGATTCTGATCTCGCTGTTTATCTCCGTCACGCTGACGCCGATGATGTGCGCGTATCTGCTGAAGCCGCAACCGGCACAGCCTGCCGCGCCCGGGCTGTTCAGCCGGCTGCTGCAGCGGACGCAGGATGGCTATGCCCGCTCGCTGCGCTGGGTGTTACGCCACGCCATCTGGGTACTGCTGCTGCTGGGCGGCACGGTAGCGATGACCGTCTGGCTGTTTATTACGATACCCAAAACCTTTATGCCGGAACAGGATACCGGTCGCCTGAGCGGTTTTCTGTCTGCCGATCAGAGCATCTCGTTTCAGGCGATGCGCGGCAAGCTGGAAGATTTTATGAATATCATCAAAATGGATCCGGCGGTGGATAATGTCACCGGCTTTACCGGCGGCCTCGGCACCAACAGCGGCCTGATGTTTGTGGCGCTGAAGCCTCTCTCTGAGCGCAGCGAAAGCGCCCAGCAGGTGATCGCCCGCCTGCGCACCAAACTGGCTAAGGAGCCGGGGGCCAGCCTCTATCTCAACGCCGTACAGGATATTCGCGTCGGCGGACGGGAGTCGAACGCCAGCTATCAGTACAGCCTGCTGTCGGATAACCTTGCCGATTTGCGTGAGTGGGAACCCAAAATCCGTAAGGCCTTCTCTGCCCTGCCGCAGCTCACTGACGTTAACTCCGACCAGCAGGATAAAGGCAGCGAAATGGCCATCACCTACGATCGTGAAAGCATGGCGCGCCTCGGCATAGACGTTTCAGCCGCCAACGATCTGCTGAATAACGCCTTTGGCCAGCGCCAGATCTCAACCATTTATCAGCCGCTGAATCAGTACAAAGTGGTGATGGAGGTGGATCCGCGCTATACCCAGGATATCAGCGCGCTCGACCAGATGTTTGTGGTCAGCAGCGACGGCAAAGCGATTCCGCTGAGCGGTTTTGCCCACTGGCAGCCCGCTAACGCACCGCTCTCCGTCAACCATGAGGGGCTTTCTGCAGCGACAACCATTTCGTTTAATTTGCCGGAAGGCGTCTCTCTGTCGCAGGCCTCCGCGGCGATCGATCGCGCCATGACGGTGCTGGGGGTGCCCTCCAGCGTGCGCGGCAGCTTTGCCGGTACCGCGCAGGTGTTTCAGCAGTCGCAGTCCAGCCAGCTCTGGCTGATGCTGGCAGCCATCGCAGCGGTCTATATCGTGCTGGGCATTCTGTATGAGAGCTATGTGCATCCGCTCACGATTCTGTCGACGCTGCCGTCGGCCGGAACCGGCGCGCTGCTGGCGCTTAAATTGTTTGATACGCCGTTCAGCCTGATTGCGCTGATTGGCATTTTGCTGCTGATAGGGATTGTGAAAAAGAACGCCATCATGATGGTCGACTTTGCGCTGGAGGCGGAACGACAGCAGCAGCTGAGCCCGCGCGAGGCGATTTTCCAGGCGTGTCAGCTGCGTTTTCGCCCGATTCTGATGACCACGCTGGCCGCGCTGTTTGGCGCCCTGCCACTGGTGCTGACCAGCGGCGACGGTGCTGAACTGCGGCAGCCGCTGGGCATCACCATCGCCGGCGGCCTGGTGGTAAGCCAGCTGCTGACGCTCTACACCACGCCGGTGGTCTATCTGCTGATGGATAAATTACGCCGCCGCAAAGCCGTCACAGAGCCAGCAACCACCCGAATTTCGTAGGGGGCGCATTAATGCGCCCCGGGAAAACAACGCACACGAAACCCGGGCGCCATTAATGGTGCCCCTACAGGGGAACATGCCACCCGGTTTCGTAGGGGGCGCATTTATGCGCCCCTGGCAAACAACGCGTACGAAACCCGGGCGCCATGCGGTTTCACAGGGGGCGCATTAATGCGCCCCGGGCAATCAACACGTACGAAACCAGGGCACCATTAATGGCGCCCCTGCGGGGACGATTGCTGCATTAATGCACCCCGGGGTAAACAAACGCGCCTTATGCTGGAGGAGAGAAGATGAACAAACCTGCCACCACGGTACGCTGGCAGCTGTGGATTGTGGCGTTTGGCTTTTTTATGCAAACGCTGGATACCACCATTGTCAATACCGCGCTGCCTTCCATGGCGCGCGATCTTGGCGTCAGCCCGCTGCATATGCATTCCGTTATCGTCTCTTACGTTCTGACGGTTGCGGTGATGCTGCCGCTGAGCGGCTGGCTGGCTGACCGTTTTGGCGTGCGTAACATCTTTTTCAGCGCGATTGTGCTGTTCAGCGTCGGATCGCTGTTCTGCGCGCTGGCTGCCACGCTTAATCAGCTGGTTGTGGCGCGCGTGGTTCAGGGTATCGGTGGTGCAATGATGGTGCCGGTGGGCCGCTTAACGGTCATGAAAATTGTGCCGCGTGAGCAATATATGTCCGCCATGACCTTTGTTACCCTGCCGGGCCAGATTGGCCCGCTGCTCGGTCCGGCCCTCGGCGGCGTGCTGGTTGAGTACGCCAGCTGGCACTGGATTTTCCTTATCAATATTCCGGTCGGCATTATTGGCGCTGTCGCCACGCTGATGCTGATGCCGAACTACACCATGCAGACGCGCCGGTTTGATTTTGCCGGTTTTCTGCTGCTGGCGGCCGGCATGGCGGCGCTGACGCTGGCGCTGGATGGCGGCGGCAATGGCGCGCTGCTGCCCGGCTTCCTGATTCTGGCGGGCGTGCTGTCGCTGCTGTTTTATCTGATGCACGGCCGCCACAATGACAACGCGCTGTTCAGCCTGCGACTGTTTGATAACCGCCTCTATTCGATTGGTCTGCTGGGCAGCTTTACCGGGCGCATCGGCAGCGGCATGCTGCCGTTTATGACGCCGGTATTTCTGCAGGTAGGTCTGGGTTTTACGCCGTTTCACGCCGGGTTAATGATGATCCCGATGGTGCTGGGAAATATGGGCATCAAGCGGGTGGTGGTGCGCATTGTTAACCTGTTTGGCTATCGCCGCGTACTGGTGGGAAGCACGCTCGCGCTGGCGCTGGTGGTGGCGCTGTTTGCCGTGGTCGCGCTGGCTGGCTGGATCTGGCTCCTGCCGCTGGTATTACTGCTGCTCGGCATGGTCAATGCCCTGCGCTTTTCCGCTATGAATACCCTGACGCTGAAAGATCTGCCGGACGATCTCGCCTCCGGCGGCAACAGCTTACTGTCGATGATTATGCAATTGTCGATGAGTATCGGCGTCACGCTGGCGGGTCTGCTGCTCGGCGCTTTTGGCCAGCAGGCTGCCGCGGGCAGCGACATGGCGCAGCAGACGTTTGCCTGGACCTGGCTCTGTATGGTGGTCGTCATCGCCCTGCCGGCGCTGGTGTTCTGGCGGGTACCGGAAGCACTCAGTAAAAATGTTGATCTCAGAACCAGGAGTAAAAAGTGATGGCGCGTTTCCGGCCCGGCATTGGCGCCAAACTCTTTATGGCGATTTTTGGTACCTGCATGCTGGTCATCATCACGATGCACTGGGGCGTACGGCTCAGCTTTGAGCATGGCTTTGTTGACTACATCAAAAAAGGCAACGAACAGCGGCTGACACTGCTGAGTGATGCGCTGGCAGATCAGTATGAGCAGCACGGCAGCTGGGATTTTCTGCGCCAGAACGATCGGCTGATCTTCACCATTCTGCGCTCGCTGGAGCAGAACCCAGGCAGCCACAATCCGCTGCCGCCGCACGGCTGGCGCACGCAGTTCTGGATCATCGATCAGCAATATAAGGTGCTGTCAGGCCCGCGCGCGCCGATTCCGCCAAAAGGACCGCGGCGTAACATCACCACCAGCAGCGGTAAAATTGTCGGCTGGGTAATTGCCTCTCCGGCGGAAAACCTGACGCGCAGCACCGACATCAATTTTGACCGGCAGCAGCGCCAGACCAACTGGATGATCGTCACACTCTCCACTCTGCTGGCGGCGCTGGTCACCTGGCTGCTGGCACGCGGCCTGCTGGCGCCGGTTAAACGGCTGGTAGAGGGCACCCATCAGCTGGCTGCGGGAAAATTTGCTACCCGGGTTGAGGTGGATAGCGGTGATGAAATCGGTCAGCTGGCGCGCGACTTTAATCAGCTGGCGCAGTCGCTGGAGAAAAATGAGAGTAATCGCCGCGCGTTCATGGCGGATATCTCCCATGAGCTGCGCACGCCGCTGGCGATCCTGCGTGGTGAGCTGGAAGCGATTCAGGATGGCGTCCGGCAGGTCACGCCCGAGGCGATAAGTTCGCTGCAGAGTGAAGTGGTGGTACTGACCAAGCTGGTGGATGACCTGCATCAGCTTTCGCTCTCCGATGCGGGCGCCCTCGCCTACCGCAAACAGCCGCTGGATCTGGTTAACCTGCTGGAGGTGATCGCTGGCAGCTTTGCCGGACGCTATCGCACGCACCAGCTGACGCTGCAGCTGCAGCTGCCTGCTGAAGCCAGCAGCTTTGGCGATCCTGACCGCCTGATGCAGCTGTTTACGAATCTGCTGGAAAACAGCCTGCGCTATACCCATCCCGGCGGCGAAGTCCGCATCACCATGCGGCAGCAGGAGAATCAGTGGCTGCTCTGTATTGATGACAGCGCGCCCGGCGTAGCGGCGGCGCAGCGGGCGCAGCTGTTTGAGCGTTTTTTCCGTGCGGAAAACTCCCGCAATCGTGCCAGCGGAGGGTCCGGCCTGGGACTGGCTATCTGTAAAAATATCGTCGAGGCGCACGGCGGCACGATTTCTGCGGAGCACTCTGATTTAGGTGGCGTGCAAATCAGGCTAAACTTGCCCTATGTTCCCCAGTAGAAAGCCCGTATGAGCCCGGAAAATAGCGATCCACTAATTCTTGTTGTTGAAGATGAACCCAAACTGGCGCAGCTGATGATCGATTATCTGCAGGCGTCAAACTACCGCACGCACCATATTGCCAATGGCGGCGAGGTACAGGCCTGGCTGCAGCACACTACGCCAGCGCTGATGCTGCTCGATCTGATGCTGCCAGGCTGCGACGGCATGACGCTGTGCCGCGAGATACGCCGCCACTCCGATCTGCCGATTATTATGGTCACCGCCCGTACCGAAGAGATTGATCGCCTGCTGGGGCTGGAAACCGGCGCGGATGACTATATCTGTAAGCCATTCAGCCCGCGCGAAGTGGTGGCGCGGGTGAAAACCATTCTGCGCCGCGCGCGTAAATCGCCGGAAGAGACGCAGCAGGCGTCGCTGCTGCTGATTGATGAGGGCCGCTTTCAGGCCAGCTGGCGTACTGCGCCGCTGGAGCTGACGCCGGCGGAGTTCCGCCTGCTGAAAACATTGTCGCTGGAGCCAGGCAAAGTCTTTTCCCGCGAGCAGCTGCTCAATCAGCTTTATGATGATTACCGCGTGGTAACTGACCGTACCATAGACAGCCATATCAAGAATCTGCGCCGCAAGCTTGAGGCGCTGGATGCCGATCAGCCGTTTATTCGTGCGGTATATGGCATTGGCTATCGCTGGGAAGCGGATATGTGCCGGCTGGCATAGCCTGTTATTGATCCCGATCAATTTACTTCACTCCGCACCCTGCCTACAATTTCCGCCTCTTTTGCAGAGCCGCACGCCGCGGCTTCTGCTATGGCCATCCGCGATGGTCAGCTGACCTGACATCAGTGAGTCTTCCATGTTTAAACCTGAACTGCTCTCCCCGGCGGGAACGCTGAAAAATATGCGCTACGCCTTTGCCTACGGCGCTGACGCCGTTTATGCCGGCCAGCCGCGCTATAGTCTGCGCGTCCGCAATAATGAATTTACGCATGACAATCTGGCACAGGGGATCGCCGAAGCGCACGCGCTGGGTAAAAAGTTCTATGTGGTGGTCAATATCGCGCCGCATAACGCCAAACTGAAAACCTTTATTCGCGACCTTACACCGGTGGTGGCGATGCAGCCCGACGCGCTGATCATGTCCGATCCGGGACTGATTATGCTGGTGCGCGAGGCGTTTCCGGCGATGCCGATCCACCTTTCCGTGCAGGCCAACGCCGTCAACTGGGCCACGGTGAAATTCTGGCAGCAGATGGGGCTGACGCGCGTCATTCTGTCACGCGAGCTGTCGCTGGAGGAGATTGCGGAGATCCGCACGCAGGTGCCGGAGATGGAGCTGGAGATTTTTGTCCACGGCGCGCTCTGCATGGCCTACTCTGGTCGCTGCCTGCTCTCCGGCTATCTCAACAAGCGCGATCCAAACCAGGGCACCTGTACCAACGCCTGCCGCTGGTCGTATAAGGTCTCAGAAGGCCAGCAGGATGAGGTCGGCAATATTACCGGTATCCATGAACCGGCAGAGCAGCAGGCTCCCGTGCCCGGCCACAACGCGCCAACCGACCGGTTGTTTCTGCTGGAAGAGAAGATGAAACCGGGCGAGGTGATGAGCGCGTTTGAAGATGAGCACGGTACCTACATCATGAACTCAAAAGATTTGCGTGCGGTGGCGCATGTGGAACGGCTGAGCGCAATGGGCATTCATTCGCTGAAAATTGAAGGGCGTACCAAATCGTTCTACTACTGCGCGCGCACCGCACAGGTCTATCGCCGCGCGATTGACGACGCCGCAGCGGGTAAACCTTTTGATACCTCACTGCTCGCCACGCTGGAAGGTCTGGCGCATCGTGGCTATACCGAGGGTTTCCTGCGGCGTCACACCCACGACAGCTACCAGAACTATGAGCAGGGCTTTTCCGTTTCTGAACGTCAGCAGTTTGTGGGCGAATTTACTGGCGAGCGGCGCGGCGACCGGGCGCAGATTGCGGTGAAAAACAAATTCCTGCAGGGCGATGTGGCAGAGATCATGACGCCGCAGGGCAACCTGACCTGCACGCTGGAGGCGATGGAAAACGATCGCGGCGAGGCGGTCACCGTCGCTCCTGGCGACGGTCATCGGGTCTGGATCCCGGTGCCGGCAGAGGTGGATCTCCGCTTTGCGCTGCTGCTGCGCAACCTCACTGAAGGCAATACTACCAGCGATCCGCACGGCAAAAATCGCACAAAATGAAAAAAAGGCGGCGAAGTTAGAACAGGATCACAGACGGTTACAGCGCCGCGCTTTAGAATCCCGCCTGCTGCTAATGAGTAACAATATCCAGCGTGCACGACCAGGAACCACCTCATTTACCCGCCCGGCTCCCCCGCGCGGGTTTTCTTTTTTCAGCGCCTGCCGATAAAGTTCCCGCCGCAGCTATGCTATAACCACATCCCTGTCTCACGTTTCAAGGAACTGAAGATGCACACTACACCGCTCACGCTGCTGATCCTGAATGGAAAAGGCGCCGGCAATGAAGATCTGCGCGCGGCCGTTAATAGGCTGCGCGAAGAGGGCTTTAATCTGGCCGTGCGCGTCACCTGGGAAAAAGGTGATGGCGATCGCTATGTACAGGAAGCGGTTGCTCTGCAGGCGGAAACCGTTGTTGCAGGCGGCGGCGACGGCACCATAAATGAGATTGCCACCGCGCTGGCCGCTATACCCGAGGCCTCACGTCCGGTACTCGGCATTCTGCCGCTCGGCACCGCCAACGATTTTGCCACCAGCGTGGGCATTCCGGCGGAGATGGAGCCGGCGCTGCGCCTTGCCGTGGTGGGCAAAGCCACCGCTATCGATCTGGCGCGGGTGAATGGCGACCGCTATTTTATCAATATGGCGACCGGCGGCTTTGGTACGCGTATTACCACCGAAACGCCGGAGAAACTGAAATCCGCGCTGGGTGGCGTCTCCTACTTTATTCACGGCCTGATGCGCGTGGATGCGCTCAAACCTGACAGCTGTGAAATCAGCGGGCCTGGCTTCAGCTGGCAGGGTGATGCGCTGGTAATCGGTATCGGTAACGGTCGCCAGGCGGGTGGCGGACAGCGCCTCTGCCCCGATGCGCTGATCAACGATGGTCAGCTTAACCTCAGCATCGTTACCGCGCAGGAGCTACTGCCAACGCTGCTGCATTCGCTGACGCGCGATGATGAGAACCCCAATATTGTGTCAGCTCAGCTCAACTCGCTGACTATTCGTTCGCCGCATGAGATGACGTTTAATCTGGACGGTGAGCCGCTGAGCGGCAGCGAGTTTACTATCGACGTGCTGCCAAGCGCGCTCAGCTGTCGCCTGCCGCCCCAGTGCGCGCTGCTGGCCTGACGGCGCAGGCATCGCCGGGTGCGCTTTGATACGCACCCGGTGGTTTGCCCGGCAAACGGCTTAACCTCCCGCGTTACACCTTCATCCAGCGCCGCTCAGCCGCCGAAACTGCGATGGCTTCCAGCACTTTCTGTACCTGTAACCCTTCGGCAAAGTCTGGCCACATGCGATCGCCTGCCGCAATGCCGTTGATCAGATCGCGGATCTCCACGGTTTTCTGATCGTTAAACCCGATACCGTGCCCGGCGGAGACGCAGAAGCTGGCGTAGTCGGGATGCGCCGGTCCGGTGAGCAGTGTTTTAAAGCCCTGCCGTCCGGCTGGTTCGTCGTGGATATAGAGCGCCAGCTCGGCCATACGCTCCTGGGTATAGCGCAGCGTACCCCGGGTGCCGGTGACCACATAGGTCAGCCCCATCTTGCTGCCACAGGCAATACGTGAAGTCTCAATCACGCCGTGCGCGCCATTGCTGAAGCGCAGCAGCGCGCTGGCCTGATCCTCATTCTCTACCGGCAGCAGACGCGCAGGATTTTTAGGGTCGGGGCGCTGCGCGATTACCGTCATCATGTCGCCACTGACCTCCTCAATGTCGCCCACCAGATAGTGCGCCATATTGACGATGTGCGCGGCCAGATCGCCGAGTGCGCCCAGCCCTGCCAGTTTTTTCTGACAGTGCCAGTCCAGCGGCGTCTGCGGGCTGGCGAGGTAATCTTCATTATGCGTGCCGTAAAAGTGCACCACTTCACCAATCTCGCCGCGCGCGATGATCTCCCGCGCCAGCTGGCTGGTCGGATTTTTCATGTAATTAAAACCCACCAGCGTTTTTACACCCGCCCGCTCTGCCGCCTGCACCATCTCCTCTGCATCCGCCACGCTCAGCGACAGCGGCTTTTCCGAGTAGACATGTTTGCCGTGGCGGATCGCCTCCAGCGCCATCTCTTTATGCAGGAAGTTGGGCGCGCAGATATCGACAACGTCGATCTGCGGATCGCTGACCAGCTCGCGCCAGTCGCCGGTGGAGCGGGCGAAGCCAAACGTGGCCGCCTGCTTTGCCGCCAGTGCCGGATCGACTTCAGCCAGCATCTCCCGCACGATCTCACCTTTCAGGGCAAACACCGTGGGCGCCTGCGCATAGGCGATAGCGTGACACCGCCCGATATATCCGCTGCCGATCATTCCGATTCTGACTCTGTTCATGCTGCACCCGTGAAAAGTGGAGGAGGTTTCGCGGAATATATGTTTCATTTTTTAGCGCCACAATGGCGAAATGAAATATCTGTGATCATTGATGTGGAGCACACGACAAAATCAACAAATCCCGCTGTAATTTTGCAGTACTTTGGTGATATTCCTCACATTAAGTCAGGCAGTGGCGGTTTATTCAGCAGTCAGTAAAAATTTTGCAAAAGGGCTTTGACACGCAGCAGGCTGCCCGATATTATGCGCCCCGTTCCACACAATTCCTCTGTAGTTCAGTCGGTAGAACGGCGGACTGTTAATCCGTATGTCACTGGTTCGAGTCCAGTCAGAGGAGCCAGATTCTTAAAAAAAGCAGCCTGTAAGGCTGCTTTTTTTATGCCTGCGTGTTATCCGCCCTACCACCAGTGATGAAAGTGGTGCACCGGCCCGATGCCCTTTCCTGCCTCCAGCGAATCGGCCTGCAGTAGCGCCTGCTGCAGCCAGCCTTTTGCCGCCGTCACCGTATCAGCCCAGCTCTCATGACGCGGCCGCAGCGCTGCCAGCGCCGCCGAGAGGGTACAGCCGGTGCCGTGAGTATGGCGCGTCGCTACGCGCGGGGCCGTAAAGCGGAAACGTCCGCTGCGGGTAATCAGCCAGTCCGGGCTTTCCGCATCCTCCAGATGTCCCCCTTTCATCAGCACCGCGGCACAGCCGAGATCGAGCAGCCCCTCCCCCTGCTGCTGCATGGTGCGCTCATCGCGGGCAGGTGTTGTTTCCAGCAGCGCCGCGGCTTCCGGCAGATTAGGCGTGATCAGCGAAACCTGCGGCAGCAGCCGCTCACGCATCGCCGCCACCGCCTCTGGCGCCAGCAGCGCATCGCCGCTTTTGGCAATCATTACCGTATCCAGCACCACAAACGGCAGCCGCGCACGCGCCAGTTTCTCTGCCACCACCGCCACAATAGCGCTCTCTGCCAGCATGCCGATTTTTGCCGTATCGATACGGATATCGCTCAGCACCGAATCCAGCTGGGCGGCGACAAACGCCGGTGAAATGTAACAGACCGACTGTACGCCACAGGTGTTTTGCGCCACCAGCGCGGTAATAACGCTGGTGCCGTAGGCGCTGAGCGCAGAAAAGGTTTTGAGATCGGCCTGAATGCCCGCGCCGCCGCTGGGATCGGTGCCGGCAATGGTCAGGGCATTTATACGGGGCAAGCCGCGCGGTAAAACAGAGGAAGGGTGGGTCATCATAGCGCTCCTGTCAGGCGTACAGGAAGGCGAATGCGCGCAGGCATCTGACTTCCCTACGCTGGCATTATCCAGATCAGGTAATACGGGTATTTCTCAGCCTTCACAAAGAAGGGCACCCCGAGTCATGGTGTCTGTTACGACACACCGGCAGCTTAGGGGAAGCGATCGCACGAAGCAAGCCGCAGAGAGCAGAAAGCTTGATCTGCGCGGTAGCAGAAGCAGACAGACCGCTGGAGTGACCGGTTTATTGATACAGCGCAAGCCGCGACAACGCGGCAGCATGCTTAATCTGCTGCCGGATCACCCTGCCGGATATCACCATGCTTAACCTGCTGCGCCATCTTATTCCGCACGCTCACCGCTGGCATCAGATTACCATCAGCCGCCACGGCGTCTTGAATCCTGCCGGACGTTACTGTCAGGCTACCTTTATCACCGCGCGCTGTCGCAGCTGTGGTGTGCAGCTGCATAAGCTCTACTACCGCGACCTCAGCGATAGCGAAGCGCGCCGCTGGCTCGGCTGATTTAGCGCAAAAAAAGCCCCGCAGCAAGGTGCGGGGCGCGGGCCGGACAGCGAGATTTACTGTGCTGGCTGGGTGCGGATCAGATAATCAAAGGCGCTGAGTGACGCTTTAGCGCCCTCGCCGCTGGCGATGATAATCTGCTTATACGGCACCGTGGTGCAGTCGCCGGCGGCAAATACGCCTTTCAGGCTGGTTTCGCACTTCGCATCGATAATCACTTCACCCATGCGGTTGCGCTCTACTGCGCCTTCAAGGAAGCCGGTATTAGGCAGCAGACCAATCTGAACAAAGATGCCGCTCAGCGCCAGCTCGTGCGTGGTCTGGGTGGTGCGATCCAGATACGCCAGCCCGGTGACTTTGCTGCCGTCGCCTTTAACTTCGGTGGTCTGGGCGTTAAGGATCACGTCGACGTTTTTCAGGCTGCGCAGTTTATCCTGCAGCACTTTGTCAGCGCGCATTTCGCCGGCAAACTCCAGCAGCGTAACGTGCTCAACAATACCGGCCAGATCGATGGCCGCTTCCACGCCGGAGTTACCGCCGCCGATAACCGCGGTACGCTTGCCTTTAAACAGCGGGCCGTCGCAGTGCGGGCAATAGGTCACGCCTTTGGTGCGATACTGATCTTCGCCCGGTACGCCCATGTTGCGCCAGCGCGCGCCGGTGGCGATGATGATGCTGCGTGATTTCAGCACCGCGCCGGAAGCGGTTTCAATGGCGTGCAATCCCCCTTCCTGCGCGGCGGGAATCAGTTTAATCGCGCTCTGTGTGTCAATCACATCTACCGCGTAATCATCGACGTGCGCGCGCAGTGAACCCGCCAGCTTCGCCCCTTCTGTTTTTGATACAGAGATGTAGTTTTCAATATCTACCGTATCCAGTACCTGACCACCAAAACGCTCGCCCATCAGGCCGGTGCGAATACCTTTACGCGCGGAGTAGATAGCCGCTGCGGCGCCTGCCGGACCGCTGCCGATAATCAGGACTTCATAAGCATCACGCTTATTCAGCTCTTCTGCCGCACGCTTGTCAGCGTTGGTATCAACTTTTCCGACGATTTCGGCCAGGCTCATGCGGCCCTGTCCAAACTCTTTGCCGTTCAGATAGACGGCCGGCACGCCCATGACGTTGCGCTCGGTAATTTCATTCTGGAACACGCCACCATCAATGGCGGTGTGGCTGATACGCGGATTCAGTACCGCCATCAGGTTCAGCGCCTGCACCACATCCGGGCAGTTATGGCAGGAGAGCGAGTAGTAGGTTTCAAAGTGCAGATCGGTATCAAGTGACATCACCTGATCCAGCAGACTCTGCGCCTCTTTAGAGGGGTGTCCACCGGTCTGGAGTAGCGCCAGCACCAGTGACGTAAATTCATGACCCATCGGCGAGCCGGCAAAGCGCGGACCGCTCTGGCTGCCTGGGTTGGTGATCAGAAACGACGGTTTGCGTACCGGACGATCGTTCTCTTCACGGAAGCTGACTTTGTCAGAGAGCGCGGCAATATCTGCTAACAGCGTACGGATCTCAGCAGATTTGGTGCCCTCATCCAGGGTAGCAATCAACTCAACCGGTTTCGTTAGTTTCTCAAGGTAAGCCTTAAGCTGGGTTTTTAAATTGGTGTCGAGCATAGTGAGTTCCTGTGAAGAAAATCGGGTGCCGCAGCACCCGATAAAAAAGAGACCGAATGGCGTCAGGTAACTTAGATTTTACCGACCAGGTCCAGTGACGGAGCCAGCGTGGCGTCGCCCTCTTTCCATTTAGCCGGGCAAACTTCGCCTGGGTGAGAAGCCACGTACTGTGCAGCTTTCACTTTGCGCAGCAGGTCAGAGGCATCGCGGCCAATACCTTCAGCAGTGATTTCGATCGCCTGGATGATGCCTTCCGGGTCAACGATGAACGTACCGCGATCGGCCAGACCTTCTGCCTCACGCATAATTTCAAAGTTGCGGGTCAGCGCGCCGGTTGGATCGCCGATCATGGCATACTGAATCTTACCGATGGTCTCGGAAGAACCGTGCCAGGCTTTGTGGGTAAAGTGCGTGTCAGTAGAAACGGAGTAGATATCTACGCCCAGTTTCTGGAACTCTTCGTAGTGGTCTGCAACGTCACCCAGTTCGGTCGGGCATACGAAGGTGAAGTCAGCCGGGTAGAAGAAGAAAACACTCCATTTACCTTCAACGTCTTTCTCGGTTACGTCGATGAATTCGCCGTTTTTGAACGCTGCGTTTTTGAACGGTTTAATTTTGGTGTTAATGATTGACATAGTGACCTCCGTTAAAAAGATGTGATGCAGGCTACAGTTTTTTCAGGCCAGGTGCTAATACGCAGACGTTATCAATCAGATAAACAAAAGCTATCAATGCAGCGAGACCAGATCCGGTGCGGCTTGCCGCGGCATTCTACACAGAAAAGCGGCGGCGATAACAGGCTTTCTCAGAATGCGGCTAAACTGCTATTTTTTTTACAGGCTGGCACGCATGACCGCGTGCCATAAGCGATGCTTGCGATTCAGGAGACCCCGCACGTGAATATCCGACCTTTTCAGGAGAGCGATCGCCCGTTTCTGCGCACGCTGTTTCTCGCCGCGCGCCGGCACAGCTGGACGTGGCTTAACGGTGATGCGTGGCAGCTGGAGGATTTTGATGCGGTGATCCTGGGTGAAACGGTGCTGGTAGCGGAGATCGGCGGCGAACGCGCGGGTTTTGCCGGCATTCTCGATAACGACAATTTTCTGCACAGCCTCTATGTTGACCCGGCGTATCAGGGTCAGGGTGTGGGCAGCGCGCTGCTGCAGCAGGTTACGGCACGCTTTACCTCAACCGGCGCGCTGAAATGTCTGGCTGCGAACCGGGCCGCGCTGGCGTTCTACCAGCATCACGGCTGGCAGCGCGTCGCCAGCGGCGAAGGCGAACAGGGTACCTATGTGCTGATGCACTATCCGCTGGCGGGGCGCGCCAGCGAAACGGCGTGAGCTACACCGCCCGGAAGGCGATATCGCCCGGGATCACCTCACCCTGCCAGTAAAGCTGAGCGGCTACGCGCCCCGCCAGCTGGCGATAGAGGGCGGTAAAGTCGCTCTCTGGCCGGCGGATCACCGTAGGCGTCCCGTCATCCAGATCCTCCCGCAGGTGAATATGCAGCGGCAGCTGTGCCAGCAGGCGGGTGTGGTAATCCTGCACCAGCCGCTCAGCCCCGCCGGTGCCGAAAACAGGCTCATGATGGCCACACTCACTGCAGATATGCATGCTCATGTTCTCCACCACTCCCAGCACCGGCACCGCTACTTTTTCAAACATCACGATGCCTTTGCGCGCGTCCAGCAGCGCGATATCCTGCGGGGTGGTCACCACCACGGCGCCGGTGACGGGTACGCTCTGCGCCAGCGTCAGCTGGATATCGCCGGTGCCGGGCGGCATATCGAGAACCAGATAGTCGAGGTCGGGCCACAGCGTCTCGTTGAGCAGCTGCAGCAGCGCCTTGCTCGCCATCGGTCCGCGCCACACCATCGCATTATCGTCCGTAACCAGATAGCCAATTGAGTTGGTCGCGAGCCCGTGCGCCATAATCGGTGCCATGTGCGTGCCGTCAGGCGATGTCGGACGCTCCGCTTCCGTTCCCAGCATATTCGGAATGGAGGGACCGTAAATATCCGCATCCAGCAGCCCCACGCGCGCCCCTTCGGCGGCCAGCGCCAGCGCCATGTTAACCGCCGTACTCGACTTGCCGACGCCGCCTTTGCCGGAGCTGACCGCAATGATATTTTTCACGCCGTTCACGCCCGGCTGATTTTTTACCCGCTTCAGGGTGGCGATATCGTGACGCAGACGCCAGTCGATGGCGCGCGCCTGCGTCAGCCGCAGCAGCTCCGCGCTGACCTGCGCTTTGAGATCCTCAAACGCGCTGCGCCAGATAAACGGCATAACCAGCTCGATATGCAGTTTTTCATCCAGCAGCGCCACGTGCCGCAGCGCTTTCAGCGTAGTGAGATTCTGCTGCAGCGTGGGGTGCGTAAATGCGCTCAGCACGCCGCTGACCACGGCACGCAACGCTTCAGGTGAATGATAATCCCGGGATTGTGTGCTCATCCCCTCTCCTTATTTCATCATGACGCCAGAATGTAGCGGTATAAGGTCAATCATATCAGAGCAGCGCGAAAAAGAGCGCGACGCGCCTCCTGTGTTTACGCCGGAGGGTGCTTCGGTTAACATCTAACCCCGATTTTTCATTAACGGAAAGCTACGCAAATCATGACTCAAGTCGCTAAAAAATTACTGGTAACGTGCGCCCTGCCGTACGCAAACGGCTCTATCCATCTTGGTCACATGCTGGAACACATCCAGGCTGATGTATGGGTCCGTTACCAGCGAATGCGTGGCAACCAGGTTTACTTCATCTGCGCAGACGATGCGCACGGCACGCCGATTATGCTGAAAGCACAGCAGCTGGGCGTTACGCCGGAGCAGATGATCGCCGATATGAAGCAGGAGCATGAAACTGACTTCGCCGGCTTTAATATCAGCTATGACAACTATCACTCAACGCATGCCGATGAGAATCGTCAGCTGGCTGAGGTGATCTACACGCGCCTGAATGAAAATGGCTTTATTAAGAAGCGCACCATTTCGCAGCTCTACGATCCGGAAAAAGGGATGTTCCTGCCCGATCGCTTTGTGAAAGGCACCTGCCCGAAATGTAAAGCGGCCGATCAGTATGGCGATAACTGCGAAGTGTGCAGCGCCACCTACAGCCCGACCGAGCTGATTGAGCCAAAGTCGGTGGTATCCGGTGCTACGCCGGTACTGCGTGACTCCGAGCACTTCTTCTTTGATCTGCCGGCGTTCAGCGAGATGCTGCAGGCGTGGACGCGTTCCGGCGCGCTGCAGGAGCAGGTCGCCAATAAGATGCAGGAGTGGTTTGAGTCGGGACTGCAGCAGTGGGATATCTCCCGCGATGCGCCCTACTTTGGCTTTGAGATCCCGGACGCGCCGGGCAAATATTTCTACGTCTGGCTGGATGCGCCAATCGGCTACATGGGCTCGTTCAAGAACCTGTGCGACAAGCGCGGCGATATCGACTTCAGCGAATTCTGGCAGAAAGATTCCGCGACCGAGCTTTATCACTTTATCGGTAAAGATATCGTCTATTTCCACAGCCTGTTCTGGCCGGCAATGCTGGAAGGCAGCGGTTTCCGCAAGCCGACCAACCTGTTTGTGCATGGCTATGTCACGGTAAACGGCGCGAAGATGTCAAAATCGCGCGGCACCTTTATCAAAGCCAGCACCTGGCTGAAGCATCTTGATGCCGACAGCCTGCGCTACTACTACGCGGCCAAGCTCTCTTCGCGCATTGATGATATCGACCTGAATCTGGAAGATTTCGTGCAGCGCGTTAACGCTGACGTAGTGAACAAAGTCGTTAACCTGGCTTCGCGCAACGCTGGTTTTATCACCAAACGCTTTAACGGCGAGCTGGCCGCTGAACTCGCCGATCCGGCGCTGTATCAGACCTTTGTGGCCGCATCAGAGAAGATTGGCGAGGCGTGGGCGAACCGTGAATATAACCGCGCTATCCGTGAGATCATGACGCTGGCCGATCTGGCGAACCGCTATGTTGATGAGCAGGCACCGTGGGTGGTGGCGAAACAGGAAGGCCGCGACGCTGATCTGCAGGCGATCTGCTCAATGGGCATCAACCTGTTCCGCGTGCTGATGACCTGGCTGAAGCCGGTACTGCCGTCGCTGAGCGAGCGTGCTGAGGCGTTTCTGCAGAGCGAACTGAGCTGGGATGGCATCGCGCAGCCGCTGCTGAATCACAGCGTGGCACCGTTCAAAGCGCTCTATGGCCGCATTGAGATGGCAAAAGTGGAGGCGCTGATTGAGGCATCGAAAGAGGATGCGGCGGCAGCCAGTCAGCCTGCCGTAAGCGGCCCGCTCGCTGACGCGCCGATTGGCGACACCATCACCATTGATGATTTCGCCAAAGTCGATATGCGCGTGGCGCTGATTGAGCAGGCGGAACTGGTTGAGGGTTCAGACAAGCTGCTGCGCCTGCAGCTCGATCTCGGCGGTGAGAAGCGTCAGATCTTCTCCGGCATTCGTGCTGCCTACCCCGATCCTTCGGTACTGGTGGGCAAGATGACCATTATCGTGGCCAACCTGGCACCGCGTAAGATGCGCTTTGGCGTATCGGAAGGGATGGTGCTCTCAGCCGGCTCTGGCGGCAGCGATCTGTTCGTGCTCTCGGTGGACAGCGGCGCACAGCCAGGCATGCCGGTTAAGTAATCGCTTTTCTTTGTTTACAGCCCTCTCCGTGCCGGAGAGGGCTGCTTTCCCGCTCCCGTCCCTTTCCTGAACGCCCCTCTGCGCCAGTTCTGCAGCGCAGCCAGGCCGGACTCTGGCACGCTAAGCGCGTAATGCGTATGATGTAAAACAGATGACCGAAGCCGGAGATGTCTGACGTGTTAACTGCCTGCTGGCGCTATCTGCGCGCCTTTATGATTATCTATGCCGCGCTCTATGCCGGTATCGCGCTCGCCGCCCTGCTTCCCTTTACTATTCCCGGCAGTATTATCGGTATGCTGCTGCTGTTTTTACTACTGGGGCTGCAAATTCTGCCGGTCCGCTGGGTAAAGCCCGGCTGCCATCTGCTGATCCGCTATATGGCGCTGCTGTTTGTACCGATAAGCGTCGGCGTCATCAGCTATACCGATGTACTTTCCGCGCAGTTTGGGCCGATTGTGGTCTCCTGCCTCACCAGTACGCTGATGGTGCTGGTGGTGGTGGGTTTTAGCGCTGAACGCCTGCAGCGCCCGAAACAGGAGCAGCCGCATGAGTGACGCCTGGTGGTCTCTGCCGCTGACGCTGGCTGCTTATTTTGTGGCGCGCCGGCTGGCGGCAAAGCTCAAAATCTCGCTGATTAATCCGCTGCTGGTGGCTATGGCCATCATTATCCCGCTGCTGCTGCTCACGCATACCCCCTATACGCGCTATTTTGCCGGCAGCGCACTGCTGAATCAGCTGCTGCAACCGGCAGTCGTGGCCTTAGCGCTGCCGCTCTATGAGCAGATGCATCAGATCCGCGCACGCTGGAAAACCATCATCAGCGTCTGCTTTATTGGCAGCCTGACCGCCATGGTATCCGGCACGGCGATGGCGCTGTGGCTGGGCGCCACACCGGAGATCGCCGCGACGCTCCTGCCCAAGTCAGTCACCACCCCGATTGCGATGGCGGTCTCTGCCTCGCTGCACGGTATTCCGGCCATCAGCGCTATCTGCGTGCTGATCGCGGGCGTATTTGGTGCCGTATTCGGGCACATGCTGCTGAACCTGCTGCGCATTCGCAGCAAAGCATCGCGCGGCCTGGCGATTGGCAACGCGTCACATGCGCTGGGCACGGCGCGCGCGGCGGAAATCGACTATCAGGAAGGGGCGTTCAGTTCACTGGCGCTGGTGATCTGCGGCATCATTACCTCTTTACTGGCACCGTTTATCTTTCCGCTGCTGCTGGCGTGGTTTGGCTGAAAGTTTGCGAGAGATCTCGCAAAGTTGAAACAACTCAATGAGCTTGCATTGTCATAGCGACATGGATCACATATAACTCAGCAGGCGGCGCCCCGCCGCTGATGAGTTAATGAGGCCTGACACCATGCACCCACGATTCTCTTCCGCTTTCTCCGACCTGCCGGCTGCCCTGCAGCAGGCGCTGCAGCCGCTGCTGGACGCGCCCGATTTTCACGGCGTGCTCCGCCCTGACGAGTTGATACAGCTGCAGCAGGTCACCGGACTGGAAGAGGATGCGCTGGCGCTGGCGCTCCTGCCGCTCGCCGCCTGCTGTGCGGTTGCGCCGCTCTCGCGCTTTAACGTTGGCGCTATCGCGCGTGGCGTCAGCGGCCACTGGTATTTTGGGGCAAACATGGAGTTTCGCGGCGCCACGATGCAGCAGACGGTACACGCTGAGCAGAGCGCGATTACCCACGCCTGGCTGCGCGGTGAAACGGCGCTGGCGGCCATCACCGTAAACTACACGCCGTGTGGCCACTGCCGTCAGTTTATGAATGAGCTGAACAGCGGTACGGCGATCCGTATCAGTCTGCCGGGCCGTGACGTGAACACGCTGGCCCACTACCTGCCCGATGCATTTGGTCCTGCCGACCTCAATATTACCGAACGGCTGATGACGCCGGTTGACCATGCCTTTGCTCCTGCCGGCGATGCGCTGCAGCAGGCGGCAATCCGGGCTGCCAGCCAGAGCCACGCGCCTTATAGCTTCAGCTACAGCGGCGTGGCACTGGAGAGCCACAGCGGCGCCATTTACAGCGGCCGCTATGCGGAGAATGCCGCCTTCAACCCGAGCCTGCCGCCGCTGCAGGCCGCGCTGATCCTGATGAATATGCATCATGAACCGCTGGAAACTATTCGCCGCGCGGCGCTGGCCGAGTCTGCAGAGGGTACGCTGACGCAGGCGGACGCCACGCGGGCGACGCTGGCCGCGCTCGGCTGCCGTGAGCTGACGATTACTTTAGTTTCAAAAACATCCGTTTAGTGATCCTTTTACCGCTTTTGTGACCTGCTGTTAACAAAAGCTGTACATCTGCCGGAATTTTCATAGGATCGGGCGCCAGACCTTCACAATAATCAGATCTGGCGTGACCTTTTCGTAGCGATACGTCAGCAAACACTGCAACCGGAGCAAACATTGCATGGAACTCGAGTACGAAAGTAAACGCCCGCTCTATATCCCCTATGCGGGTCCGATTCTGCTGGAATTTCCGCTGCTGAATAAAGGCAGCGCCTTCTCTCTGGAAGAGCGAAACGAATTTAATCTTAATGGCCTGCTGCCGGATGCGGTTGAGACTATTGAAGAGCAGGCGGAACGCGCCTGGCGTCAGTTCCTGGATTTCAAAAACAACAACGACAAGCACGTCTATCTGCGCAATATCCAGGATACCAACGAAACCCTGTTCTACCGCCTGCTGGATAATCATCTGGAAGAGATGATGCCGATTATCTACACCCCGACCGTGGGCGCGGCATGCGAGCACTTCTCCGAAATTTACCGTCGCGCGCGCGGCGTATTTATCTCCTACAACAATCGCGATCGCATCGAAGACATGCTGCAGAACGCCACCAAGCAGAATGTGAAGGTTATTGTGGTCACGGATGGCGAGCGCATTCTGGGCCTGGGCGACCTCGGCATCGGCGGCATGGGTATTCCGATTGGTAAACTGTCGCTCTATACCGCCTGCGGCGGCATTAGTCCGGCTTATACCCTGCCGGTGGTGCTGGATGTCGGAACCAATAACCCGCAGCTGCTCAACGACCCGCTCTATATGGGCTGGCGTCATCCGCGCATTAGCGGCGAAGAGTATGAGTCGTTTGTGAATGAATTTATTCAGGCGGTGAAACGTCGCTGGCCAAACGTCCTGCTGCAGTTCGAAGATTTTGCACAGAAAAACGCTATGCCGCTGCTGCAGCGCTATCGCGATGAAATCTGCTGCTTCAACGACGATATTCAGGGCACCGCAGCCGTTACCGTTGGTACCCTGATTGCCGCCAGCCGCGCCGCAGGCAGCCGCCTGTGCGAGCAGAAAGTGGTCTTCCTCGGCGCCGGTTCTGCAGGCTGTGGTATCGCTGAACAGATCGTTGCGCAGATGAAATCTGAAGGACTGAGCGATGATGAAGCGCGTTCGCGCGTCATGATGGTTGACCGCTTTGGTCTGCTCACCGACAAGCTGCCAAACCTGCTCGACTTCCAGAGCAGGCTGGTGCAGAAAAGTGACAATCTGAAAGCCTGGGACGTCACCAGCGACACGATTTCGCTGCTGGATGTGGTGCGCAACGCGCAGCCCGATATTCTGATCGGCGTATCGGGCCAGCCAGGCCTGTTTACCGAAGAGATCATTCGCGAGATGCATAAGCACTGCAAACGCCCTATCGTGATGCCGCTCTCTAACCCGACGTCACGCGTGGAAGCGACGCCGGCGGATATCATCGCCTGGACCGACGGTGCCGCGCTGGTTGCCACCGGCAGCCCGTTCTCACCGGTGACCTGGAAAGGCAAAACCTATCCGATTGCCCAGTGCAACAACTCCTATATCTTCCCGGGCATCGGACTCGGCGTGATTGCCGCGGGCGCAACGCGCGTGACCGATTCCATGCTGATGACCGCCAGCCGCGCGCTGGCTGACTGCTCGCCGCTGGTTAACGACGGTGAAGGTCCGGTCCTGCCGGAGATCAAAGATATTCAGGGCGTCTCTAAACTGATTGCGATGGAAGTGGGCAAAGCGGCACAGCTGGCTGGCGTTGCCGTGGTAACGTCGGAGGATGTGCTCTCTAAAGCGGTTCACAACAACTTCTGGCTGCCGCAGTATCGCCACTACCGCCGTACCTCTATCTGATCGCCTCAGCGCCGGATTTCGATCCGGCACTGCCAAAAAAAACATCAGCCAGCCGGGGTGAGCTTGCTTAGCCGCCCCGGCTCAAGTAGCCTTGAAGCACCCTGAATCCTGCCTGTTGAGTTGCCGCGCGCATGCTGAAACGCGTTTTCTTTGCTCTGATCATCATCATCTTAGCGATGGTGGCGACCGCGCTCGGCCTTGATCGCTGGATCAGCTGGAAAACCGCGCCGTTTATCTATGAAGATGTCGCCTCGCTGCCGCATCGTCAGGTTGGCGTGGTACTGGGCACCGCGAAATATTATCGTGCCGGCGTCATTAATCAGTATTACCTCTATCGCATGCAGGGCGCGCTCAACGCTTATAACAGCGGCAAAGTTAACTACCTGCTGTTGAGCGGCGACAACGCCCAGCAGAGCTATAACGAGCCCGCCACCATGCGACGCGATCTGATTAAAGCTGGCATCGATCCAGCCGATATCGTGCTGGATTATGCCGGTTTTCGCACGCTCGACTCCATTGTGCGCACGCGCAAGGTGTTTGACACCAACGACTTCATTATTATCACCCAGCGCTTTCACTGCGAGCGGGCGCTCTACATTGCGCTGCACCTTGGCATTCAGGCACAGTGCTATGCCGTACCCTCGCCGAAAAATATGCTGTCGGTGCGCGCGCGCGAAGTCGGTGCCCGGCTGGGCGCGATGGCCGATCTCTATCTGATGAAGCGCGAGCCGCGTTTTCTCGGACCGCTGGTGCCGATTCCGGCAGTGCATACGGTGCCGGAAGATGCGCAGAGCTATCCGGCGGTCACGCCTGAACAGCTGCTGGAGCTGGAAGAGAAGCTGCGTAAGTAGCCTTTGCTGCGGCCGGCAGCCATAAAAAAAGGCTGCGCCAGCGCAGCCTTTTTCCGTTACTTCACGCTTATTTCTTGCGCGAGTATTTCAGTGAATCCAGCGCCACGGCGAAGATAATGATGCCGCCCTTGATGATGTATTGCCAGTAAGGGTTCACGCCGATGTAAGTCAGGCCGTAGTTGATTACGGTAAAGATAATTACCCCGGTCACGACGCCTGCGACCGTACCCACACCGCCGGCGAAGGAGACGCCGCCCACCACGCAGGCGGCAATCGCATCCAGCTCATACATAAAGCCGAGGTTGTTGGTGGCGCTACCAATACGGCCCGCTTCCAGCAGACCGCCAAACGCATAGAACACACCTGACAGGGCATAGACCAGAATCAGGTTGAACGGCACGTTAACGCCTGAAACTTTTGCCGCTTCCGGGTTACCGCCAATCGCAAAAATGTTTTTACCGAAGCGGGTTTTATTCCACAGGATCCAGACAAACACGATAGCGATAATGGCGTAAAAGGTGATAAACGAGAGCTTGAAGTCACCAAAGCGCAGGAAACCCTGGGTAAAGGTGGAGAAGCCCGCGTCAAAGCCGGCGATCGGCGAGGCACCGACAAAATCGTAGTAGAGGGAGTTAATACCATACACGATGATCATCGTACCCAGCGTGGTAATAAACGGCGTTACCTTGAGGTATGCGATGATCACGCCGTTTACCAGGCCAATCACGCCGCCGATAATGCACACTACCAGAATAACCAGCGGAATCGGCATGGTTTCCAGATGCGGGAAAACCTTGTTCGCGTTATCCATCGACTGCAGCAGCGTCGCCGCCACTACCGCCGCCAGGCCAACCTGCCGCCCGGCGGAGAGGTCAGTACCCTGAGTCACAATCAGCCCGGCCACGCCCAGCGCGATAATAATACGCACCGACGATTGCGTCAGGATGTTACTCAGGTTCATTAAACTTAAAAACGTCGGATCCTGGAAAATAATAATCGCCAGCAGAACAAACAGGACGACGTAAATACCGCCCTCTTTTAACCAGGTTAGCGCATTCTTTTTAGTAGTCGCTTTCATTTTAAAGCCCTTGCTTCATTAAAGGTGTAATGACGCTAAACGCAGGATTTCATTCTGCGAGGTCGTTTTTGTATCGACAATACCGGCTACCTGACCGTTACTCATTACCAGAATACGATCGGTTATACCCAGCAGCTCTGGCATTTCTGAGGAGATAATAATAATGCCCTTCTCTTTTTTGGCCAGTTCTGAAATCAGCTGATAAATTTCAAATTTAGCCCCTACGTCAATACCGCGCGTAGGTTCATCAAGCATTAATATTTCCGGCTGGGTCAGCAGCCAGCGGCCAATAATGACCTTCTGCTGGTTACCGCCTGAAAGCGAGCCAATCTGCGTATGGTGACCTGGCGTTTTTACCCGCATCGAGTCAATAACCCACTGGGTATCGCTCTTCATACGCTTATTATCAAGCAGGCCGATACTGGATTTATATTTTTTAATATTGGAGATAAGCGAGTTAAAGCCGATATCGAGATAGGCGTAGATCCCGGTGGAGCGACGCTCTTCTGTCACCAGCGCAAAACCGTGGTTGATCGCCTCGTTTGCACTGTGGTTGTTGATCGCTTTGCCGTGCAGCCGGATAGTTCCGCCCGACTTCTCACGAATGCCAAACAGCGTCTCAACGATATCGGTACGCTTGGCACCCACCAGTCCGGCGATACCGAGGATCTCTCCTTTATGCAGGTCAAATGAGATATCACGAATCGAGGGCTGACGCAGTGAAGTGAGGTTGCGGATTTCCAGAATCACCTCGCCCGGCACGTTGCTCTTATCCGGGAAGCGCTGATTAAGCGAACGACCCACCATCATGGCGATGATCTTATCCATATCCAGCCCTTCCAGCGACTGAGTGGCGATCCACTGTCCGTCGCGCAGAATGGTGATCTCGTCGCACAGCTGAAAGATCTCTTCCATCTTATGCGAGATATAGACAATACCGCAGCCGGGTAATGACTCCAACTTACTGATAGTGTTTTATGTTCAGATAATGCCCGATGACCTTGTCATGCAGCTCCACCGATTTTGAGAACGACAGTGACTTCCGTCCCAGCCTTGCCAGATGTTGTCTCAGATTCAGGTTATGCCGCTCAATTCGCTGAGTGTAACGCTTGCTGATTACGTGCAGCTTTCCCTTCAGGCGGGATTCATACAGCGGCCAGCCATCCGTCATCCATACCACGACCTCAAAGGCCGACAGCAGGCTCAGAAGACGCTCCAGTGTGGCCAGAGTGCGTTCACCGAAGACGTGCGCCACAACCGTCCTCCGTATCCTGTCATACGCGTAAAACAGCCAGCGCTGACGTGATTTAGCACCGACGTAGCCCCACTGTTCGTCCATTTCAGCGCAGACAATCACATCACTGCCCGGCTGTATGCGCGAGGTTACCGACTGCGGCCTGAGTTTTTTAAGTGACGTAAAATCGTGTTGAGGCCAACGCCCATAATGCGGGCGGTTGCCCGGCATCCAACACCATTCATGGCCATATCAATGATTTTCTGGTGCGTACCGGGTTGAGAAGCGGTGTAAGTGAACTGCAGTTGCCATGTTTTACGGCAGTGAGAGCAGAGATAGCGCTGATGTCCGGCAGTGCTTTTGCCGTTACGCACCACCCCGTCAGTAGCTGAACAGGAGGGACAGCTGATAGAAACAGAAGCCACGGGAGCACCTCAAAAACACCATCATACACTAAATCAGTAAGTTGGCAGCATCACCCGCAGCCGCGATCTTTTAGTTTACGAATAATAGTAAACAGGTGGTTAACTTCTTTTTCCGTCAGCGAAGAGGTCGGTTCATCCATAATGACAATTTTGGCATCATAGGAGAACGCTTTGGCAATTTCAATCATCTGCATCTGCGATACAGAAAGATTTGCCACTTTATCGCGCGGATCGATATCAATATCGAGTTCATCAAAGATCGCTTTGGTATCGCGATACATTTTGTCCTGATCGACAAATGGCCCTTTACGCGGGTAGCGACCCAGCCACATATTATCCATCACGCTGCGCTGCAGCACGAGGTTTAATTCCTGATGCACCATTGAGACGCCATTTTCCAGCGCTTCTTTAGAGCTTTTATAGTCAATCTCCTGGCCCTGAAAAAGAATACTCCCCGTATCTTTTTTATAGATGCCAAATAAGCACTTTAACAATGTCGATTTTCCGGCGCCGTTTTCACCCATTAAGGCATGGACGGAGTGCGGCCGCACTTTCAAATTCACATTATCTAAGGCTTTCACCCCTGGAAATGATTTCGAGACATTCGTCATCTCCAGCAGATATTCACGCTGTGTGGTCGGATTCTCACTGGCCATAATTTACCTGGCTAAAAAAAGCGTATGCAGATGCAATAAGGCGCGGCAAGTTGCCGCGCCCGGAATAGATTACTTCGCAAACTGAGAGAGGTTCTCTTTATCTACGGCGACATAAGGCACGCGAACCACTTTATCTTCCATCTTGAAGTTAGTGCCCGCGGTTGGCTCTTTGCCATCTGCCAGGTTCTTCGCGATATCCAGCGTGGCTTTCGCCTGGTTTTCCGCATCGTTCAGCACGGTACCCGCCATCGCACCCGATTTCACCAGCGCCAGCGCTTCTGGCAGCGCATCAACACCAAACACCGGAATGCTTGATTTGTTGTGTGCTTTCAGCGCTTCAACCGCGCCCATTGCCATTGCATCATTGTTGGCAATGATCACTTCAATTTTGTTAGCGTTCGGACCGGAGAGCCACGCATCGACTTTATCTTTCGCCTGAGCGGTATCCCACATTGCGGTATCCATCGCCAGCTGCTGCGTCTTGATGCCATCTTTGTTCAGGGTGTCGATAACATATTTGGTACGCGCTTCAGCATCCGGGTGGCCTGGCTCGCCTTTCAGCAGGACAAACTGAATCTGTCCATCTTTGTTCAGATCCCAGGCTGGCGTCGATTTCCAGTGCTTCTCAATCAGCTCGCCCTGTTTGATACCTGACTCTTTTGAGTCTGTACCGACATAATAGGCTTTCGGATAGCTGGCCAGCACTTTGGCGTTCGGCTCTTTGTTGAAGAACACAATTGGTACGTCATTGGCTTTTGCTTTGTCGATGACTACCGCTGCCGCTGCCGGATCTACCAGGTTAATTGCCAGCGCTTTCACGCCCTTGGCCATCAGCACGTCAATCTGATCGTTCTGTTTGGACTGGTCATTCTGCGAGTCATTCATCAGCAGCTGAATGCCGCCCAGCGTTTTCGCCTCTTTCTCGATATCCTTACGCACCATTGACATGAAGTTGTCATCATATTTGTAAATGGTCACGCCAATGCGGGTATCGGCGGCGTGTGCAGTTGCACCAAACATCATGCTGGCAACCAGTGCTGTGAGCGTGAAAACCTTCTTATTCATGGTATCTCCGGTTTTAATTATGCAGGGTATTTCATTGCGCCCTGCTGCCTGCGGGCAGCGAACGCAGTCGGTTGAAACGCTATCATTCTGGAGCAGGCGCAGGCATTGGCCGGACCGCTCTCCCTATCCTGACTTCCCTGTACGTAACCGCTTCCTGAAGAGTGTTGTGAACCATTTCAATCGGCTACTGAAACCTGTCCGGAGAGGCGTGACCCGGCGTTTCATGATGTTTCAGTCCGGTAAGACGCTGCCATCATAGTGAGCGGTCTGGTAATTAACTGTGAATGTAATCACATATTGGAAACGGTTACATGGCGCTATCGCCTGGATTAGTGATCGACTCCACAATTTGTCGCTGGGCCACTGAGTGACGCCGCACCAGCGTAGGCATGAAGCAGTGCGATGCCTGAGGATCCAGCTCACCGGCTGCGCCTTTCAGCGCCAGCTCTGTTGCCAGTTTTGCCATAGAAACAATGGGATAGCGTACGGTTGTCAGCTGGGGATCGGTGTAACGGGAAATAGGAATGTCATCAAAACCGATGACAGAAAAATGCTGCGGCACCTGAATGCCGTTATCTTTCAGCGCCGTCAGGGCGCCAGCCGCCATGCCATCGTTATAGGAAAACACGGCGGTCAGATGCAAATTGCGCCCGAGCAGCTCCACCATCGCGGCTTCACCGCCCTGCATATCGGGTTCAGCATGGGCGATCCACGCCTCTGCCGGCTGGATACCCTGCTCTGACAGCGCCTGCAGCCAGCCATCGCGGCGCTGAGCCACATCTTCAATCGGGTGGCTGGAGCTGAGATAGCCGATACGCTGATGCCCCTGCTGCAGCAGCATGCGGGTGGCAACCTGCGCACCGGTTACATTGTCGAGACAGACGCAGCGATGCTCGTAGCCGCGGATCACCCGGTTAACCAGCACCATGCCCGGCACCTGATCCATAAACTGCGTGAGTTCAGCGTCTGAAAGCGTTTTCGCATGTACCACCAGCGCATTGCAGCGCTGACGGATCAGCACCTCAATGGCGTGCCGCTCTTTATCTTCCTGATGCCAGGAATTACTGATGAGAACATGCTTATGCACCCGCTGCGCCACGGTATCCACCGCTTTCACCAGCGCGCCAAAAAAGGGATCGGAGACATCCATGACAACGACACCAATCGTGTCGCTGACCTGGGTGGCGAGCGCCTGTGCGTTGGCGTTCGGACGATAGCCCAGCGATTCCACCGCCTGCAGCACGGCGTCGCGGGTATCAGAGGTGACGGCACTGCTGTTATTGAGCACGCGCGACACGGTGGCAACAGAAACTCCCGCCAGTCGGGCGACATCACGAATCGTTATCATGCAGCGGTTCCACAAAGGCTGAAAGACGCGACGGGCGCGTAATAGCGCTATAGTGTCAGGCCGCAGACTTCAGCTACGTGAAACAGCTCACATCAATGAAAACGGTTACATTGCTTTATGCGATCTTTGTGATGCAGGTCATTATCTGACAGGCGGCACTGCGGTGCCGGTTGCAGAGAGACGCTGCGTCAGCCAGCGCCACAGCCACTCCAGCGGCCCCTGACGAAAATAGCGCAGCCAGAGCGCTGAGAAGAGAAGATTGACTACCCAGATAACGGGCACCAGCGCCAGCAGCTGTAACCGGTTAAAGTGCAGGAAGAGATCAAACCGGTAGAAAAGCGTGGTACAGATTAGCGTCTGTAACAGATAGTTGCTCAGCGCCATGCGCCCCACTCCCTGAATCAGGTTGCATAGCCGGTTACGCGCGAGCGCAGGCCAGAAGCCGAGACAGAGCGCCGCATAGCCGAGGCTGATAAAAGGCGAGGCGAGATCGCGCGGCACCTGCAGATAAAAGCTGGTCCAGCGCTGCGCCCACTGCAGCTGCCACTGCGCAACGATACCCGGCACCGCGATTAGCCAGCCGGTCGTCAGCAGCAGCAGTGCGGCGCGCCGGTAGTGCTGCAGGCTGAACTCACCGGTCAGCCAGCCGCAGCGCAGCAGCGCGGCACCCATCAGCATCAGCCCCGCCAGCTGCCAGCCATACTGGGATGCCAGCGCCATCAGGCCCGATGCGAGCAGATCGAGCCGGTTGCGTACCGCTTCCCAGCCGCCCACCAGCTTCCAGTAACTTTCATACTCCAGCACAGCGGCACCCGGCTGCCAGCCGCTGCTGCTCTGATTGCCGGAGATCGCTCCGAAGATAAGCAGCACCGCACAGCCGACCAGATAGAGCAGCACGCCGGTCTGAAACAGCGCACGCTCAGAGGGCACTTCACGCAGCAGACGCCAGATAATCAGGCCGATAAGCCCATAGTCGAGGAGAATATCCCCTTCCCAGAAGAAGACGCCGTGGATAAACCCGAGCAGCACCAGCAGCGTCAGGCGCGTGCTGATCCAGCGCTTACCGCGGGGGATCTGCAGCGCCAGTCCGGCGCCAAACAGCAGTGCAAACAGCGTGAGGAATTTCAGCTGCGCCAGCCCGTCCAGTATCGCCCAGGTCCAGGCATCCTGCGGCGTAACGCTGCCCTGCCAGGCGGGATTAAGATAGGCGGCTGACGGCAGGCCAAAGCCGGTAATATTGAGCAGCAAAATGCCCAGAACCGCGCATCCGCGAATAAAATCCAGCGCCTGGTAGCGTTGCATTGCGGCCCTCAGCCATCAAAAAAGGCGGCACCGGGGCCGCCTGGGGATCAGATATGACGTACCGCGCGCAGGAACTCCTGACGCGTATTCTGGCTCGATTTAAACAGCCCGCCCAGCGACGTGGTCGTGGTTGCGCTGGTCGCATCTTTCACGCCGCGCGCTTTTACGCAGTAATGAACTGCATCAATCGACACCGCCACGTTAGTCGTCCCAAGCAGCGTCTGCAGCGCGACCAGCACCTGCTGCGTCAGCCGCTCCTGCACCTGCGGGCGCTGGGCGAAAAACTGCACGATGCGGTTGATTTTCGACAGGCCAATCACTTTGTCTTTGGGAATGTAGGCCACCGTCGCCTTGCCATCGATGATCACAAAATGGTGTTCGCAGGTGCTGGTCAGCGTGATGTCACGCACCGTCACCATCTCGTCCACTTTCATTTTGTTTTCGATAACGGTGATTTTCGGGAAGTTGGCGTAATCGAGACCTGAGAAAATCTCATCCACATACATTTTTGCGATGCGATGCGGCGTCTCCATCAGGCTGTCATCTTCCAGGTCCAGATTCAGCAGCTGCATGATTTGCGTCATGTGACCGGCAATTTCACGCTTGCGCGTTTCGCTATCCATTTCGCGCACCGGGGCGCGTAACGGCGTTTCCAGACCGCGCGCCAGCAGCGCTTCATGAACCAGGGCGGCTTCCTGACTTAAGGTGCTCATCGTTCTCATTCTCCGGCAGGTGATGCGCCCGCGGAACATAGCCCGCGGGGGAAATTCTGAGCGCGTATTGTGAAACACAACGCAGGCTTAATCCAGTAATCAATCTGATTGGCAATCAGCACGTGCGCGTGCGCGGCACCAAAAGGCGCAAAAAAGCGGCTGTTGCTGTCGCTATCACTACACTTATCAGCAGCGCGCCTGGCTAAACTGCAAAAGCGGCAATAACGCACTTGCCAGCCGCCGGCGGGCAGTTTAGACTCACAAAATATGAATAACATTGCACTTGTTGTTTACGGGATGAGAAGATGGATTTAGTTCAGCTGCGAATGTTCTGTTGTGTAGCCGATACCGGTTCTCTGGCGCGTGCCGCTGAACAGCTGCATCGCGTGCCCTCTAATCTCACTACGCGCCTGCGCCAGCTGGAAGAGGAGATCGGGGTTGACCTGTTTATCCGCGAGAAGCAGCGCATGCGTCTGTCACCGATGGGGCATAATTTTCTCAACTACGCCCGCCGTATTCTGGCGCTGAGCGATGAAGCGCTGAATATCGCCCGCGCCGGTGAGCCAGGCGGCAATTTTGCTTTTGGTTCAATGGAGAGCACGGCAGCTACCCGCCTGCCGGCGCTGCTGGCCGCCTATCATCAGCGCTACCCGGCGGTGGCGCTCTCCCTGGTGACCGGCACATCGGGCGATATCATCGACAAAGTGCGCGCCGGCACGCTGGCGGCGGCGCTGGTTGATGGTCCGGCTCCCTATGATGACCTGAACGGCTGTATCGCCTTCAGCGAAGAGATGGTGCTGATCTCCAGCCCTGAACATCCGCCGATCCTCAGCGCACGCGATACCCAGCAGGATACGCTGTTTGCCTTTGGCAACAGCTGCTCCTACCGCACCCGGCTGGAGAGCTGGTACCGCGACAGCCAGAGCGCACCGCGCAACGTCATGGAGATCCAGTCCTATCACGCGATGGTTGCCTGCGTGGCGGGCGGCGGCGGCGTGGCAATGCTGCCCGCCTCCGTGCTGGCGCAGATGCCGGCGCGCGAGCGGGTACAGGAGCACGCGCTGCCGCCGCTCTATCGCGATACCGCTACCTGGCTGATGTGGCGACGCGATGCGTTTACGCCAAACGTCGAGGCGCTGAAATACCTGATTATTGATATGTTTGATGACCGGCCACAGCACGACGGCCTGCTGCATCCGCTGCCGGACAGCGAGCAGACGCTGCTGAAATAAGTAATGACCACCAGGGCCACTGGCCCGCATCTACCGCAAGAGGGATTGCATGAACATGATTAAAACCCGTGCCGCCGTTGCCTGGGCACCTGGCGAGCCGCTGAAAATCGAAGAAGTGGATTTGATGCCGCCGCAGAAAGGCGAAGTGTTAGTACGCATCGTTGCTACCGGCGTTTGCCATACCGACGCCTATACGCTCTCCGGCAAAGATCCGGAAGGCGTTTTCCCGGCCATTCTCGGTCATGAAGGTGGCGGCGTGGTGGAAGCGGTGGGCGAAGGCGTTACCAGCGTCGCCGTGGGCGATCACGTTATCCCGCTCTACACTCCGGAGTGCGGCAAATGTAAGTTCTGTCTCTCCGGCAAAACCAACCTCTGCCAGGCGATCCGCGCCACCCAGGGCAAGGGACTGATGCCGGATGGCACTACGCGCTTCTTTAAAGATGGCCAGCCTATTTTCCACTATATGGGCACCTCTACTTTTTCCGAGTACACCGTTGTACCGGAAATCTCGCTGGCGAAAATCAGTAAAGAAGCTCCGCTGGAAGAGGTGTGCCTGCTGGGCTGCGGCGTGACCACCGGCATGGGCGCGGTGATGAATACCGCTAAAGTTAAAGCGGGCGACACCGTGGCAATTTTTGGTCTCGGCGGTATTGGCCTCTCGGCGATCATCGGTGCGCAGATGGCAAAAGCGGGCCGCATTATCGCTATCGATATCAATACCAGCAAATTTGATTTGGCCCGCAAGCTGGGTGCCACCGACCTGATCAACCCGAAAGATTACGATAAGCCTATTCAGGATGTCATCGTTGAGCTGACCGATGGCGGCGTCGATTTCTCATTTGAGTGTATCGGTAACGTCAACGTCATGCGTTCGGCGCTGGAGTGCTGTCATAAAGGCTGGGGTGAGTCGGTCATCATCGGCGTGGCCGGTGCCGGTGAAGAGATCTCCACCCGCCCGTTCCAGCTGGTCACGGGCCGCGTCTGGCGGGGTTCCGCGTTTGGCGGCGTGAAAGGCCGCAGCCAGCTGCCGGGTATCGTGCAGGATTATCTGGATGGCAAGTTTGCGCTGAACGATTTCATCACCCATACCATGGCGCTGGATGAGATCAACGACGCCTTTGATCTGATGCACGAAGGGAAATCGATTCGCTCTGTGGTGCACTTCAACAAATAACCGGAGGCGTTATGGCATCCACGCTGGAACTGCTGGAAGAACACCGCATCTTTGGCGGCTGGCAACAACGCTGGCGACATCAGTCATCGGTGCTGAACTGCCCGATGACGTTCAGCATTTTTTTACCGCCGCCCAAAGCTGATACGCCGCCGCCTGCGGTCTGGTTTCTCGCCGGACTGACCTGCAGCGACGAAAATTTCACCACCAAAGCGGGCGCGCAGCGCGTGGCCACAGAGCTGGGTCTGGTGCTGATTATGCCGGACACCAGCCCGCGCGGGGACGCGGTGGCTAACGATGAGAGTTACGATCTCGGCCAGGGCGCCGGCTTCTATCTCAACGCAACGCAGCAGCCGTGGGCGGCGCACTATCGTATGTTTGACTACCTCAGCGAGGAGCTGCCGGCGCTGCTGGCGGATAACTTCAAGCTGAGCGATCGGCAGTCGATTATGGGCCACTCAATGGGAGGACACGGTGCGCTGGTACTGGCACTGCGCCTCGGCGGACGCTTTGCTTCCGCTTCAGCCTTTGCACCGATTGTGAATCCCTGCGACGTCCCCTGGGGGCAAAAGGCGTTTACTGCCTATCTCGGCGACGACCGCCAGGCGTGGCGGGAATGGGACAGTTGCCTGCTGATGCAGGAGGCGGAGCAGCGTCTGCCGCTGCTGATCGATCAGGGCGACGGCGATCAGTTTCTCGCGGACCAGCTGCGTCCGGAGCGCCTTGAGGCGATTGCGCGCGAACAGGGATTCCCGCTGGAGCTGCGCATTCAGCCGGGTTACGACCACAGCTACTTCTTTATCGCCACTTTTGTGGAAGATCACCTGCGCTTTCACGCGAAACATCTGCTGGTATAGTCCTTTGCCAGCCGCGGGCTTCTCAGCCCGCGCTGGCTATCAGCTGCCCCTTCCGCTTATCTCTGACCGGTTCACTGCGATTAGACCTTCCCGGCAGGCGTCGCACCATTACTGATAGGTAATTGTAAAGGTGGCGGTGGCATTTGCTGTACCGGGCGTAATATCACTTCCGGTCTGATAATAGCGCGCCTGCAGCGGGATACTGAACGTTCCGGCTGTGTCCGCACTGCCGGTGTTAATTGGCTTTTGCAGCGTTAACGGTACATTGTTGTAGAGCAGCTGAATGCCCACTCCTGTTGCACTGCCAGTTCCGCCGGTCAGATTGAGTACGCCATTTGCCGCATCCTGAACGCTGCCATCGATCTGCACGTTTACCCGCGTACCTGCATTGCAGTTCAGCGGAATGGTCAGCGTGCGGGTAAAACTGTCGCCCGGTCCGGTGCCCGCGCCCCTGAAGGCCCGCTTCTGCACCGTACCCATTGTGACCGAAAGCGCGCTATTGGTTACCGAACAGGCCACCGTCGTTACCGTCAATGCACCGAGGTTGATATATGCCTCCGGCCACATCCAGGCTGACTGATTGTTGCGCAGGATAAATGAGCCAATCAGCTGCGCGCCGACGCTACCGCTGCCGGTGGTTTGCGCCGTCTTATAGAACTGCACCAGCGCCTGCCCCGTCATCGGCTGACTGGCCAGCAGGCCACTGCTTTTGCAGAGCTGCTGAACATTCGGTCCCCAGACACTATCCACCCACCCTGACGTGCCGGCACAGTTATTCCCGGACAGCCCGCCGAATGCGTAGCCAATGCCTGCAATACCGGTACTGTAGATATTGCGTCCGTCAATAATCGTGACATTTTTGCCATGACTCTTGATGCCAAACTCCTGATAGGTCAGCGCCGGCGCAGGCGTATCTGAACAGCTAAATCTTCCTGCCATATCTGAGGTCAGCACGCTTCCGATCATGGCGCCAACCGGTAGATCTCTCTGTACCACCAGCGTTGGCGGCGTGATAACGCTTGTCGCTGTCGCAACGGAACAGTTCCAGGCGTAAGCCGTTTGCACCGTAAAGGCACCGGGCAGAGCCAGAATAATAAGCAGCAGAATTTTTCGCATGGTTAATCCTTTACCGGCATTGCAGGCTAATAAGTTGTATAACCGGCTTGTCGCCGGGAAGGACGTAATCGGCCTGACATCCGTCGTGCTGCCAGACCACCTTTACCGTGCCGCGCGACGGCACGCCGCTCAGATAAACCTGATGACGATCGTCTACGATACCTGATGATGTCTGGCTGCCGCTGGTTACCGTGGCCGACGCGCCATAAGGAATAGTTTTTTCTGAATTCAGCGTCAGCATTATTTTCTGCCCCGCCGCTGTCGGGAAATCTGCCAGAACCAGCGCGCCCTGTCCTGGCACAACACGACGGGTATCTGCAGTAAGATCGATGTCGTCGGCCAGCGTGCCGGAATCTAGTTTGATGATGTTTCGCTGGTAGGGAGAGAGATAGGGCACCACGGCATAACCCCGGCTATCGGTATAAACACCAGTGCTATTTTCTACCTTCACATTTGCCGCTTTGTCTGCCCTTACCAACGCCATCGTATCGCCTAAGGGCTGCGATAGAGTAAGGCCCCAGGGGTGAACCAGGATCCCCCCCATGACGCCATAATTAAGCTGTCGCGTCTGGCGGGTTACGTTATAGCCCGCCAGATATTCACCGGAAGAACCTTTATAGTCGAGGGTTGCGCTGCCCGACCCTCCGGTTCCCCGGCTGGCATAACCCTGCTGAATGTTATAGCTAAGCGTGTTATCCGCCAGCGCCACGCCCGCAATACCGGCTGATGCCATCAATCCACTACTGTTTGTCTGGCTGGCTGAGACGTTAAGCCAGCTTTTCGGCATGAAGCGTTCAAACGGAATCTGAACGGCCAGCGAAAATACGTTATTCTGCTGGCTTAGCCAGGGCGAGGACGAACGCATGTAGTTAAGCGTATAGCTCACCGCATTGTGGCTGATGCTGTAGCCGAGATTAAACGTATTTTCCCGGCCGCTTATGCCCCAGTATTGTTGCTGATAAGCAGACAGATAGAGACTGCCAAAATCGCCCAGCCTCTGATTGATGTTTAGCTCGGCCCGGCTGCGTTTATTGTGGCGATTGCGCCACTCCGTCCAGACGCGTTGCGCCTGCTTTGAACCAATCAGCTCATCATTGCTGGCATTAAGCGGGGGCGTATTGTAATAGCCATTTGCCTCATTAAAATCCATATAGCCGGATGTTGAGTAGCGATAGCCGGCCAGATTAAACGTGGTTCCGCTGGCGGTAAAATCTTTGGCATACTGAAAACGGAACGATGCCCCCTGTTTTTCGATCTCACCTGACTGCGCATGCGCCCAGGTTCCGTCTATCGAGACCGAACCCAGATAACCCAGCCCTTTAGCCGATCCCAGACTACTGCTCATATAATCGCCGGACAGAATTATTCCGCCGTAGAGCGTGCTGGCATTCGTCAGACCATAGCTCCCGGTTGTCTGCAAAAAGAGTGGTTCGTACCGGGCGGCATTATCAGCGGCAACCACCCGATACTTACCCGCCGTCAGTGCATATTTAGCCTGACCTTCACGCAGCATCAGCGGCACTGCTGAGAATGCCTGAACAAACTGACGCACTGTGCCATCTGCTTCGCGAATTGAGACGCTGAGATCGCCGCCTGAGGAGACAGGATAGAGATCGGTAATTGCAAAAGGTCCTGGTGGAACATAAGCCTGATAGATGATGTTTCCATCCTGGCGAATGGTAACGCGCGCATTACTCTGCGCGATGCCGCGAATGACCGGGGCAAATCCACGCCGGCTTTCCGGCAGCATATTGTCATCAGAGTAGAGCTGCACGCCGCGAAAAGCGACGCTATCGAACACGCCTGCCGGGCTATAGCTGTCGCCCGCCACAAACTGCGCGTTAAGTGATTTAACGTCATGCTGCAGGTAAGTATTGATGCTGTTCCACTGGCGCGAGCGCCCGTTATCAGACCAGGATGAATAGTTTCTGAGACGCCATGCTCCCAGGTTTACGCCACTGCGCAGATTCAGATAATTATTCTGAACCGTTCCCTGACGAGCGTCGCTGCGGCTGCTGGCACCGCTGTAGGCGTAATTCACAAAGGCAGCAGGCAGCCCGTCATCCCACTCTTCAGGGGAGACCGCTCCCTGCACACTCTGCTGCATAAACGCCTGAGGAATGCTGATATCCAGACGCCGCTGAGCAAAGTCATAGCTAAGCTGGCCGTCGGGCAGGACGCGATCGATCGGCTGGCGGAGTGATCCCTTGCTCATCGCTGAAAATGCCGGTGTCGCCTGGCTGCGCACGCCCCAGGAAAGCAGATCTTCTTTAGTGATCTCCGGGATAAGTCCACGCTCACCCAGCGTGAAATTTAGTATTCTTTCAGCCATATAGCGGCTGTTCAGATAGATTTCCGTCCGATATCGTCCGGGGATCTGACCGCCGGGCTGTTCCAGTGCCGAGAGGTCGATAGCACTCACCTGCCCGCGCAGCTCGAGCGCGGCAGGATCAAAATAATCTGTTGCAGATCCGGGAGGGCTCATCAGCGCTGCCAGCATGAAGCCTGTCATCGCTGACGCCGACCGGCCTGACTGGCGGGTAAAAAGCGTCGTCCGCATTGATGGTCAGGCCTTAATCAGATTTTTGCAGTTCTGACGTCGGTAATACCGCCGTAATCATTAATCGCCCGCCAGGATAGCGTGCCTGCGGTTCCCGGCGGAAAATCGATAGCCTGCTCTGATAATGGACTGAGCACAGGCAGCGATTTCAGCTTAGCGTTGCCCATTTTCAGTTCATAAAAGGAGATATAAAACGGCGTGGGATTAGAAGCGTAAATACGGTCGCCCTGACGACGAAAAGTGATTTTTTCAAACGCTGTCGCCGCATCGCCTGGTAACCCTGCCGGCCGGTAAAAGAGTTTGAAGACGCTTTTTACGGTGATTAACAGGCGATTGGTCTCCTCTTTCGGCGTGCCCGGCACGGACTTAATGCTCAGCCAGTACAGAGATTCCCGATCGGCAGGCAGCGCCGCGCCGGTATAGACAATGCGGACAGAATTTTGCGTATGCGGCTCCAGCCGGAACAGGGGCGGCGTGGCAATAAACGTGTTGTCACTGTGACGTTGTGTAGGATCTTTATCTACCCATGCCTGAATCAGGTAGGGATAATCATCCGGATTACTGATGCTCAGCGCAGCCTGCCGCGCATTCCCCTCATAAATGAGCCGTGAACCCCCTATCTCAACCCCTGCCAGGCTCATCAGTGGATTGATCAGCACTATCAATAGAATACAAAAACGAATCATGAAGTCTTCCCTGAAGAGAAGGAGCCGCAAGCGGCTCGCATTATCAGTTATAGGCAACGGTAAACGTGGCAGCCGCATTCGCCGTACCTGCGCCAACGGTGGCAGCAGTTGACACATATTTGGCGATGAAATTAAGGGCATTGGTGCCGGTAGAAGAGAGCGTGACAGGCGCAGATGCCTGCCCGACAGGAATCAGCGTGGTGCTGTTCTGTTCATAGATACCGATACCAACGCCGGTAGCCACGCCGGTTCCGGACGTCAGGCCGAGCAGGCTGGAGTTGCCGCTCGCCAGCGGACCGTCAAAGCGGATGCTGGCTGACGTCACCGCTGTCGGACAGCTGGTAAGGTTAATGGTAAAACGCGTTGCCGAGGCCTGCGTACCGGCCGCGCCAAAAGAGCTGGCGGCTACAGTGCCCAGATTGACGGTCTGCGTAGCAGAGCTGGTATTAACGGTGCAGGCTGTATCGCGGATACTCCCGGTGAAATTTATTGTGCCATCGGCAGCAAATACGGCCGGGCACATGCCGGCAGCCGCCAGCACAGCAATAAGTGTCGTTTTTTTCATAATTATACCTCGTCTCAAGATAACCGAATGCTGCCGAAAAACAGCTATCGCCCTAACTATCAATCCCTGACCAGGGAAGCCAGAGAGTAGAGTTACGAGCTAACCCGGTAAACCTGAAAAAAAAGCAGCGGAATAAATTGAAATAAAAAAATGACATAACGGCAGAGACAGAATTTATATCTGCTTCAGCCCGTTCAGAGCACGTTTATGTAAAATTAAAAACCAGGTAATAAGATTATTTAAATCATCCTATTTTATTATATTCCTATATGTATCCAGGCATACTGACCGGTATTGAGAAAAATCCTAACTCGCATTTCGAATAAACAGCTAACCAGGATAGCAAAATACGTTTTCTTTAATGATTCAGTTAAGAAACAATGATCGGTTTACCTGTGTAATAATAATCACCGTTGATCATTTACATTAGCTATTATGAATTAAAAATTTGAATCACAAAAGCAGATGGGTCTATCATGACAACTATCATTGCATATTATTGATCAAAAACAATTAGTTATAATCATAGTTCGGCATTATCGCCGAAATGCAACGCTTTTAGTATCGTGCCTTGCTTGCTAAGAAAGAATGCTTGCTAAATGCGATCTTTCATTCAGCTCTTTGCGTTCAGGGGAAGTCACCTGTCCAGATCAGGTGTTTTTTTTGGGTCTAATCATTAACATTTACAAAGCCAGGAGGATTACTTACTCTTTCTGCATTACCAGTGTTACCGCAATGCAGAAAGGAAGAGCAACTAATCTTTGAAATTCTCAGCGGCATAAAGGACAAAAGAAAAATAATACGCCATGTATTTATGATACATCGCATTATAAGACTCCAGAATGTGTATGCGGCCTGATTTCGGATCGTAGTCCACCAGGGAATTTTCTTTCGCTTCTAATATGATGTTACGAAGATGCGAGCGTGATACGCCGCAGCGCTTCGCCAGGCTGATGATGGTTAATGCCTCACCGCAGTCTTGTGCGGTAGTTCCGTGAAGATATAGATGAGTCATAATCATATGACCGGAGTCTTTGTTGATAAAAATATCAGCTTTGTCAGCAATATTAATAAGATGGATATCGTGATGAAATATGTCATAGTATCTTTTAAAGAAGCTTTGCATATTCTCTACTGAGAAGTTATTGACTTTGAAATCCGTTATACCCATTTCATCTAATGGAATAGCCACCGTCTTTGTTAACGACATCGCTGACTTTAATCCCCGGTCAGTAATTGAAAAATGCGTTTTTCTCTTATCAATAGTGTCTTTTCTGGTGGATATATAGCTACCCGTTTTTAACAGTAATAGCAGAGAAGAGACAGTATTAGGACTGATCATATTGGTTCTGATGCACTGATACTTTATATCATTCAGACAAGGCTTCTCTTTTTTAAAGAAGACACATGTGATAATCACGGATGCAAGAAACCTGTTATTTTTGAAAATGTATTTATAGAACATCTTATTGGATGCGAACTCTTTACAGATCATATTTGCATGCGTCATCAAAGCCGCATGAAAATTCTCGCTTTGCATTATTTTGCTATAGCAATTTTCGATATCTCTGACTGTAGTTGCTTTTACACCTGTTTTCATAAGAATTCCCGATCCTATGGCCTTGGGAATTATATGCTACGGCTAAAAGCAAAAGAATGGAAATAAAATCAACCATACTGTTAACGGGATGTAATATGGATGTTAATTTAATTCAAAAAGAAAACTACTTTCTGGAGAGGGGATTTAGCGAACTTTATCTGCAAGAGCGCTTTCTTTTTCATTTTAGTAAAGCATCGGTTTTCCTGCTTAACAAAGCATCACTAAAAGATTTCATCTGCTTTTGCGAAGAGAATGAGCGGGCTGATGAAATCATCTTACTGCTGGTGTCCAGAGATATGATGCCTTTAGCTATCAGCCTGGCTTACCGCTCCAGCAAAATCATTATATTTGACAATGGTAATATTTACTCTGCCGCTATGGGCAATTTGTATAAATGCAGCAGCAATAAAAAAATCATTACGCCAAGGGAATTTGAAGCATTAAAGACAACGCTGCTAACGAAAACCAGGAAGCTTGACTGGAGCTGCAGCATTAAAACGTTTTATTCTCAGCGACATTCAGCGCTTAAAAAGCTTAATATTGATAAGCTCTCATCGATATTTTGAAATGAAAAAATCGTGCAGGTTAAGTCCCTCTCACGCCATGCTGGCATATCTCTGGCCTTAAGAGGTCATGCCCCCTGCATGGCCTCATAGCCATTCATGGTGCACCTGTCGCTTAACTGCAGGGCTAAAAGGGCGAAGGGGCCTGACAGGTGTTGATACCGGTGAAGGAGACAGGCTGGCCGATCGAGCAGTGGGCAGGCAAGCCATCACACTATAGATTTGGCATTGCAGATATAGCTACATCAGCGACTCTGCCACCAGCCCGTCAATCATTACCTGCGGCATGCCATGCGAGCAGTGCTCAATCCGGCCGCGCACGCCATACACCTGCGCCAGCGTCTGCGGCGTAATCACCTCTGCGGGTATGCCATCCGCCAGACGCCGGCCCTGCTTCAGCATTAGCGCGTGGTCAGCATGCCGCAGCGCAATATTGATATCGTGCACCACCACCACCGTGACCATATTGCGCAGCCGGGTTTCGCGTCGTACCAGATCCATCACGTGAAACTGATAGTTGAGATCCAGCGCGCTCAGCGGTTCATCCAGCAGCAGCAGCTCCGGCCGGCGGATCAGCGACTGCGCCAGACCTACCAGCTGTTTCTGCCCGCCTGAGAGCTGATCGAGGTAGCGCATCGCCAGATGAGCGATACCCAGCTGCTCAAGCAGCGCCATAATTTCTGCTTCACTGTCCGCACTATGGAGGCCGCCCGAGGCGCGCTGCGCCACGATAATCGATTCCAGTACGTGCAGATGAACCCCGGCCGGCAGCGTCTGCGGCAGGTAGACCACCCGCTTTGCTCGCTGCGTGAAGGGCTGCGCCATTAAATCAACGCCGTTCAGCCAGAGTGCGCCCTCGCCTTTACCCAGGCCCGCCAGCGCGCGCAGCAGCGTGGATTTACCGCAGCCGTTCGGGCCAAGCAGCACGGTGATTTTGCCGCGCGGCAGCGTGGCAACGTCCAGATTGTCGATCACCTGACGCTTAGGGTAACCGGCGCTGAACTGCTCAATACGTAAGCCTGAATCCATTACACGCTCCCCCGGTGACGCAGAATAATACTCAGAAAGAAGGGAACGCCGACCAGCGAGGTCACGATCCCCACCGGAATAATCACGCCCGGGATCAGGTTTTTCGACGCAACCGAGGCCAGCGACAGCACCAATGCGCCCACCAGCGCGCTGGCGGGCAGATAGTAACGATGATCTTCGCCAAACATCATGCGGGCGATATGCGGGGCGACGAGGCCGATAAAGCCAATCGGGCCGACAAAGGCTACTGCCAGCGCCGAGAGAATGCTGATGCGTAACAGCGTTGCCAGTCGCAGACGGCGCACGTCGATACCAAAACTAATGGCGCGATCTTCCCCCAGCCGCAGTGCGGTCAGCTTCCAGCTGCTGAGCATGGAAAACGGTACCAGCAGCGCAAACGCAGCGCTCAGCACGCCCAGCTTCTCCCACGATGCGCGCGCCAGGCTACCCATGGTCCAGAACACCAGTCCCTGCAGCGTATCTTCGCTGGCGATAAACTGCATCATGGAAACCAGGGCGTTGAAGGTAAATACCAGCGCAATACCAAACAGCACCACGCCGGAGGTCGAGACTTTGCTCCAGCGCGTAATGCCATCCAGCATCAGCGCGGCAAACAGCGCAAACACAAAGGCGTTAGCGGAGATAAACCACTGATCGGAGAGGCCGGGAAAACCGACGCCGAGGATAATTGCCAGCGCGGCACCAAAGGCTGCAGCGGAAGAGACGCCCAGCGTAAAGGGACTCGCCAGCGGGTTGTTCAGAATGGTTTGCATCTCGGCACCCGCCAGTCCCAGCGCCAGCCCGACAACCACGGCCATCAGCGCATAGGGCAGACGGATATCCCAGACGATGACGCGGGTACCGGCATCCATCGCGGCCGGATGCAGCAAGGTCTGCCCGAGCGTTTCCAGCGTAAGCCCGGCCGGGCCAAGGGTGAAATCGAGAATAACCGAGGCGAGAATAGCAACAACCAGTACGCCAGTCAGCAGCAGTCGCTGACGCAGCACCTGACGATAACGTGTCAGGGTGTCAGCTTCAGGGGGGTGTTCCGCTATCAGCACGGAATCCGTCGTACGCATGAGTCTACCTGTATAGCCGTAATCATAACGGCTGACACAATAGAGCAGGTGATAATAATTATCAATTATATCTCTGTAACAAAGCTCAAACCGGCAGGGATGCATCAATATGCCAGGGACGCATAAATGCGTAGGGGCGGCATTGATGCCGCCCTGGTCCGGGTGTATCGTTTGAAATCCGGGACGCATGAATGCGTCCCCTGCGTATCGTGCAATCACAGGGGCGGCATTAATGCCGCCCTGGGTTGGGTGAATCGCCTGAAACCAGGGGCGCAAAAATGCGCCCCCTACGTCTGGATTGGAATGCCGCCACGCCAGGTTTTACTGTTTAAAAACCGGGAACTCCATCTCGCTATATTTCACTACGCGGCTGCCGCGTGTCAGCCGGTAGCCCATCCAGATAATCAGAAATAGCGGGATACCGATATAAGTTGCCGCCACGCCGTACCAGTCGATGGTGTCGGCGAGGAACGCCTGATAGTTCTGCCCCAGCGTAATAATCAGGCAGAGCACAAAGGCGAAGACAGGACCCAGTGGGAAAAAGCCGGAGCGGTAAGGTAAATCGGCCAGATCGCGCCCCTGCGCTTCATAGCCGCGACGGAAACGATAGTGGCTGATGGCAATGCCCAGCCAGGCGATAAAACCGGTCATACCTGAGGTATTAAGCAGCCACAGGTAAACTTCCTGATTACCAAACTTTGACGTCAGGAAGCAGAGACCAGCTACTACGGTCGTCGCAATCAGCGCATTGCGCGGCACGCCGCCTCTGGAGAGTTTTGCAAAGATGCGCGGCGCTTTGCCCTCACGGGCGAGATTAAACAGCATGCGCGTTGAGGCGTACATACCGGAGTTACCCGCTGAAAGCACCGACGTCAGGATGACTGCGTTCATGATCGCCGCCGCTGAGAGCAGACCGGCATTCTGGAACACCAGCGTAAACGGGCTGACGCTGATATCGGTCACGTCATTATGCAGCAACTGCGGATCGGTATAGGGCAGGATCAGGCTGATGATCAGAATCGCAAACACATAAAACAGCAGAATACGCCAGAAAACCTGCCGCACCGCGCGCGGAATATTTTTGGCCGGATCTTCAGATTCACCGGCGGCGATGCCGATAAGCTCGGTGCCCTGAAAGGAGAAACCGACAATCATCGCCACGCCGATCATTGCAGAAAACCCGCCGGCAAAAGGCGCATCGCCCACGGTCCAGTTGTGCCAGCCTGCATGTTCTGCACCGCGCATAATGCCGGTGATCATCAGAATACCTATCACAATAAAAATAATGACGGTGGCGACTTTAATCAGCGAGAACCAGTACTCTGTTTCGCCAAAACCTTTAACCGAGATAAAGTTAATCAGGAACATCAGGCAGAGAAAAGTGGCGCTCCAGATCCAGCCTGGCGTATCGGGGAACCAGTAGTTCATCACCAGCTGCGAGGCGACCAGATCAACAGCAATGGTCACCGCCCAGTTGTACCAGTAGTTCCAGCCCAGCGCGAAGCCAAAGCCCTCTTCAACATATTTTGCGCCATAGGTGGCAAAGGAGCCGGAAACCGGCATAAAGGCAGCCAGTTCGCCGAGGCTGGTCATCAGAAAGTAGACCATCAGCCCAATCAGGGCATAGGAGAGCAGCGCGCCGCCGGGTCCGGCCTGTGAAATGGTGGCGCCGGAAGCGACAAACAGGCCGGTACCAATGGAGCCGCCGATGGCGATCATAGTGAGGTGGCGCGCTTTTAATTCACGGCGCAGCCCAGGTTGTTGTGTTGTTTTTGAGTCATTATGCATGTGTAAACGCTATGCCGGATAAAAATAAGGCGCGATTGTAGCAGCTAACCCTGCGCTGTATAGCATTCACCTCGGGTTATTAGTTACCTTCATGATCGGCGGGCGATTATTAGCAGCACCCGCCGCCGCCGGCTATTCACAGCAGTAGGCAAGAAAGCGGTTGAGCGCGTTTGAGAGATGTTTTTGCCGGTGGTGAATGCGGTAGAGCGTGCGCGTCAGGCGCGGCAGCGGAACCGCCACTTCTGCCAGCGTGCCCGCTTCCAGCAGGTCGGCAATGACCCGGCGCGACAGGCAGCTGATGCCCATGCCGTGCCGTACCGCATGTTTGATCGCTTCGGAGTTACCCAGTTCCATACCCAGCTGAAACTGCGGCAGATGCGACAGCAGCTGGTAATCAACAATTTCACGCGTACCGGAGCCGCGTTCACGCAGGATCCACGGTGCCGCCGCCAGGCTTACCAGCGTCACCGGCTGCTGCAGCAGCGCCGAGTCGGGTGCTGCAAACACCACCAGCTCATCTTCCAGCCACGGCGTGCTGATGATATCCGGCTCGTGACACGGTCCCTCGATCAGGCCGATATCCACGCGAAAATCTGCAACGGCCTGAATCGCATCCTGGCTGTTGCCGACGCTCAGCTCCAGCGGAAGTGCGGGAAAATCGCGCCGGTAGGCGGCAATCATGCCCGGCAGCAAATAGTTACCGATGGTACTGCTGGCAAACAGCCGGATCGCCCCGCTATCTTCCCGGAAGAGCTGCTCAATTTCACCCGCCTGCTCCAGTAGCCCGACGGCGCGCGGATAGAGCAGCCGCCCATGCTCATTCAGCACCAGCCGCTTGCCTACGCGATCGAACAGCTGTACTCCCAGCTGGTTTTCGAGATCCGCCAGCGCCGAGCTCACCGCCGACTGCGACAGTGACAGCACCTGCGAGGCCTGGGTGGTGGAACCGCTCTTCAGCACCTCAGTAAACACTTCAATCTGGCGTAGCGTAATATGCATGCTTGCTCCTCAGGCCATATAGCGCTGTATCAGCCAGACGATAATGCCGATCCAGATCAGCAGGATCAGGCCAAATCCGGCGCGACTGACAATTTTTACTCCGCGCGCGCGCTGTACTTCCGCGCGTTCAGCGCTGCTGATACGAATATCGCGCGGCAGCAGGCGCAGCAAAATAATCACGCCAAGCGGTACAATGATGGCGTCATCCAGCAGACCAATAATCGGGATGAAGTCCGGAATAAGGTCGATCGGGCTGAGCGCATAGGCTACCAGCCCAAACGCCATCAGTTTGAACCACCATGCCGTACGCGGGTCGCGACAGGCAAACCACAGCGTCAGGACATCCCGCTTAATCAGCTTTGCCCAGCGGCGCAGACGCACAAACATAGCCTTTCTCCTTATCACTTATTCCGGTCGATTATAAAGATATTATCAATTTCACTTTTATATCAGAGAGGCGCAGGCTATTGCCATACTCAGGAGGTGGTTAATGGCTGAATTTAGCATAATAAAACCGGTGCTCCCGCCCTGCCGGGTGGTAGCGGGTCTGGCACTCACGGCGGCGCTGGCAGGCTGCGCCGCCTGGCTTACCACGCTGCCGTGGCTGTCTCACCTCGGTCTGGGCGCGCTGACGCTGGCGATCGTTGGCGGCATGATTGCAGGCAATACTTTTTACCCGCATATCGCCAGCCACTGCGACAGCGGTGTACTGCTGGCAAAACAGCGCCTGCTGCGCCTCGGCATTATTCTTTTTGGTTTTCGCATCACCGTTCAGCAGATAGCCGGCGTCGGCCTGTGCGGCGTGATTATCGATACGCTGATTATCGGCACAACGTTCCTGCTTACCTGCCTGGCTGGCATCCGGCTGCTGAAGATGGATCGCGAGACAGTATGGCTGATTGGTGCCGGCAGCAGCATCTGCGGGGCGGCAGCGGTGCTGGCGACGGAACCCGTGGTCAAAGCTGACGCCTCGAAAGTAGCGGTGGCGGTGGCAACCGTGGTGCTGTTTGGTACCGCCGGGATCCTGCTTTATCCCGCGCTGTTTGCACTGCTGCCCGCTGTCAGCGCCGCGCAGTTTGGCATCTTTACCGGCTCCACGCTGCATGAGGTGGCGCAGGTAGTAGCCGCCGGGCACGCCATAGGCGCTGAAGCAGAGAATATGGCGGTGATCACCAAGATGCTGCGCGTCATGATGCTGGCCCCTTTCCTGCTACTGCTGGGCAGCTGGCTGCGGCAGCGCGGCCCGCGCACGACAACGTCTGCACGCAGCTTTCCGTGGTTTGCACTGCTGTTTATCGCGGTCGCGCTGGTCAATTCACTGCAGCTGCTGCCAGCCGGAGTGGTTAGCGCGCTGAACCAGCTGGCCAACCTGCTGCTGGCGATGGCGATGGCAGCGCTGGGTCTGACCACGCGCTTCTCCGCGCTGAAACAGGCGGGCGCGAAACCGCTGCTGCTGGGGCTGATGATGTTCTGCTGGCTCATCGTCGGCGGCGGCGCGCTGAATTTGCTGGTGCAACATTTCATGGCATAGCCGCTTCCGCTATCATGTGCGCCTTGCTTTAGTTAACGCCCATACAGGAGAGCGGCATGAAATATATCGGTGCACACGTTAGCGCATCCGGCGGCGTGGATCAGGCAGTGATCCGCGCCCATGAGCTGGAGGCCACCGCCTTTGCGCTCTTTACAAAAAATCAGCGTCAGTGGAAAGCCGCACCGCTCTCTGCGCAGACCATTGACGCGTTCAAAAGCGCCTGCGCGCGGTATAACTACTCTTCCGCGCAAATCCTGCCGCACGACAGCTTTCTGATCAACCTGGGCCACCCGGAGGCCGAAGCGCTGGAGAAATCACGCGCCGCTTTTCTGGATGAGATGCAGCGTGCTGACCAGCTTGGCCTGACGCTGCTGAACTTCCACCCCGGCAGCCATCTGCAGCAGCTTGATGAAGAGACGTGTCTGAAGCGCATCGCCGAATCGATTAACATCACGCTGGATAAAACGCAAAATGTCGTCGCGGTGATTGAAAATACCGCCGGCCAGGGCAGTAACCTCGGCTATCGCTTTGAGCATCTTGCGACCATTATTGCGCACGTCGAGGATAAATCGCGCGTAGGGGTCTGTATCGATACCTGTCACACCTTCGCCGGCGGATACGATCTGCGCACCGAAGCCGACTGCGTCGCAACCTTTGCCGAATTTGAGCGCGTGGTGGGCTTTAACTATCTGCGCGGTATGCATCTGAACGATGCCAAAAGTGCACTTGGCAGCCGCGTCGATCGCCATCACAGTCTGGGTGAAGGTAACATCGGCAAAACCGTGTTCAGCTGGCTGATGAAAGATGCACGCTTCGATAACATTCCGCTGATCCTGGAAACCATCAATCCCGATATCTGGAAAGATGAGATCGCCTGGCTTAAATCCGAGCAGCACGCCGGATAGCAGACAATAAAAAAGGGAGCCGCAGCTCCCTTTTTTTATCTGCAGCCCGTTACGCGGCTTTCGCCAGCTCCTCTTCCGGACGCTTCAGTACAGCGTAACCGAGACCGGCAATCGCGGTACCGATGATAATTGCCAGCAGATAGCCCAGCACCGGCGTAATCGCACCCGGGATCAGCAGCACAAACAGACCGCCGTGAGGTGCCATCAGCTTGGCGCCAATCGCCATTGAGATGGCGCCGGTCACGGCTCCGCCAATGATGCAGCACGGCAGCACGCGCATCGGATCGCGCGCCGCAAACGGAATGGCCCCTTCAGAGATAAAGCAGAGACCCAGCACCAGCGCCGCTTTGCCGCCTTCCTGCTGCCCTTTATTGAACTTGCGGCGTGCAACCAGCGTCGCCAGACCCATCGCCAGCGGTGGCACCATGCCCGCCGCCATAATTGCGGCCATTGGCGCATAGGTTTGCGAACTCAGCAGCCCGACGCCAAACGCGTAGGCCACTTTGTTGACCGGACCGCCCATATCGGTACACATCATACCGCCAAGAATGGCGCCCAGCAGCACGGCGTTCGCGGTGCCCATGTTTGCCAGCCAGCTGGTCAGGCCGCTCATGATACCGGCAACCGGTTTACCCACAACGTAGATCATCAGCAGGCCGGTGATCAGGCTTGCGACCAGCGGAATTATGAGAATGGGCTTCAGGGCTTCCATACTCTGTGGAAGCTTCACTTTGCTGCTCAGGAACTTCGCCGCATAACCGGCGATAAAGCCGGCGATAATACCGCCCAGGAAACCGGCATTAATGCTGGTGGCAATCATGCCGCCAATCAGGCCAGGCGTCAGGCCGGGACGATCGGCGATAGAGAACGCAATAAAGCCTGCCAGTACCGGCACCATCAGCGCAAATGCGCTGCCGCCGCCGATCTGCATCAGCGCTGCAGCCAGCGTGCCCGGCTCTTTAAATGCGGTGATCCCGAACGCAAACGACAGCGCAATGCTCAGGCCGCCTGCAACCACCATCGGCAGCATGTAGGAGACACCGGTCAGCAGGTGACGATAGGCGCCCGCTTTCTCTTTGCTGTCGCCCTGTGCGCTGGCGCTCTGACTGCCGGAGGGCTGATAAACTTTCGCTTCCGCCTGTGCTTTATCCAGCTCCTGCGCCGTTTTCTTCAGCGCCAGGCCGGTGGAGGTGCGGTACATTGGCTTGCCGGCAAATTTCGCCAGATCCACATCGATATCCGCTGCCACGATCACCAGATCGGCGGCGGCCACCTCTTCCGGAGTAATCGGATTTCCCGCCCCGACGGAACCACGGGTTTCTACTTTTACCCACCAGCCGCGTTTTTTCGCTTCCGCGTCAATCGCTTCTGCCGCCATAAAGGTGTGTGCGACGCCGGTCGGACAGGCGGTCACGGCGACAATGCGCTTTTGCGCGCCAGCCGTAACCGGTGCTGCCGCAGCGCCAGCTGCCGGTGCGGTTGCGGGCTGCCAGCGCTGCGCGTTTGCCTGCGCCTGTGTTATCGCCGCCTGCGGATCGCGCAGCGCCTGCTGCACATCAACGCGCGCCACGGATTTGCCCGTCAGCTGCGTATCTTCCGGAATATTATCGCCGGCAACCAGGATCAGTTCGGCTTCAGCGGCAGTGCTGACCAGCTCCAGTCCGGCCTGTGCTGCTGCAGCACGCAGACGTTCGATAGCCAGATGTGCGGAGGCCAGTCCCAGTGAAGAATCTTTTATCAGCAGCGTTTTCATTATCATCGCTCTCCTGCTGTTAGTTAACGGGTTGTAAGTCGACGCGCGCCATCATCGCGGCCAACCGGGTACGATCGGCTACGCCGACGTTGCTCTGGCTGACAGCCATTGCCGCCACGGCGGTAGCCAGTCGCAGCGTGTGTTCGCTGGATTCACGCATCAGCAGGCCATAAATCAGGCCGCCGACCATGGAGTCACCGGCACCGACGGTGCTGACAACCTCACAGACCGGCGGTTTTGCCAGCCATTCGCCAGATGCGTTGACCCAGAGTGCACCTTCTGCGCCGAGCGAGATCACCACGTGAGCAATGCCCTGCTCGCGCAGCTCATGCGCCGCGTTGATCACATCCTGCAGCTCAGGCAGCTTGCGGTTAGCCCAGATCTCCAGCTCGCGCCGGTTTGGTTTAACCAGCCACGGGGCGGCTTTCAGACCCGCAACCAGCGCATCACGGCTACTGTCAAAAATGATGCACGGACAGAGGGTACGCAGATCGCTCATCCAGCGGGTAAACGCCTCTGGCGTCACGCCGCCCGGCAGGCTGCCGCTGACGCAGACCATATCGAACTGGCCAAGCCAGGTGAGTGAATCTGCGGTAAAGCGTTCCCAGTCCTGTGCTGTTACCTCAAAGCCGGAGAAGTTGAGGTCGGTCACCTCGCCATCTTTCTCCGTAAGCTTTACGTTGATGCGGGTACGCCCCTGTACGACCTGAAAGCGGTTAGCTATTCCCAGCTCGCTGAACAGCTGCTGGAAGCCATCCTGATTTTCCCGGCCGAGAAAGCCGCCGACGGTGACGTCGATGCCGAGATCTTTGAGCACTTTGGCAACGTTGATCCCTTTGCCTGCCGCATGCAGGCCAGTGGTTTTGACCAGATTGACTTCACCGCGCTCAATCTCCGGCGTAAAGCCAACCAGGTCATACGCCGGGTTCAGCGTAATGGTGGCGACGCGACGGCTCATGCTGCCCCCTCGCCCAGACCGGAATTAATGGCCTCTTCGATAGCCTGCATAGCCTGCGGCGCATCATCACCGCTGGCGGTAAAGCGCAGGCGGTGGCCTTTCTTCACGCCCAGCGCCACCACTTTCATCAGGCTGCGGCCGTTAGCGGGCTTACCGCTGCCGTCGAGGTTGGTAACCGTGACATCACTGTTAAACTGCTTGATAACGCTGACCAGCGCCGTTCCCGGACGCGCATGCAAACCATGCTCATTGCGAATAGTAAATTCTGCGGTCAGCACTTCAGCGGCTTCATCCACTTCGCTGGTGAGCAGCGCCAGGACGCCGGCGGCATCCGCTTTCAGCAGACGTTCAGCTTTATTGTTCTGCAGCAGATTGCTCAGGTAGCCCAGCACCTCCAGCGGACGCTCATCCACTGCGGCAACCGTCAGCAGCAGCGCCACGCGCTCGCCCTGCCGGTCAAACGGCACCGCCGGGCGGCTTACCGCGACTGCGCTGCCCAGGTTGCCCTGCGCGCTGTCGTTCAGCCAGACCCCCTGCCCCAGACTCAGCGGCGTGCGGGAGATAACGTCGGTGATAAATGCGGCGTCAACCGCGCCCGCCGCCTGCAGACGACCGGCATTCAGCGCCTGTAGCGTAATCAGATCGCTCGCCGCCACATCCACCGCAATCAGCGAGGTATCAAAGGTAAATTCAGCTCCCTGCTTCTCACCCATCAGCAGCGCACGCAGATCCTCAGCAGAGGCCGTTTTCAGCTGCTCTGCCACGCTGTCATCGCTTAATACATGCGTCAACTGACGCAGCAGCGCCAGATGCTCATCTGATTTAGCGGCGATGCCGATAGTCACATAGGCAATCTGCCCTTCGCCCCACTCTACGCCCTGGGGAAACTGAAAAACCTGTACGCCGGTTTTCAGCACCAGGTCACGGGTGTCAGTGGTGCCGTGTGGAATAGCAATGCCGTTGCCGAGAAAGGTACTGGTCTGCTGTTCGCGAGCCAGCATGCCGCTGACATAGCCTTCAGCAACGTTGCCTGCTGCGGTCAGCGCGGCGGCAACCTGACGAATAGCGTCTTCTTTTGTCTGTGCCGTGGCGCCGGTATGGATGGCCTGAACTTCGAGCTGGAACATATCTCTCCTCGCTTGCTGAATTGAATCGTTTCAGCTTAATGGCGAAAAAACACGCTGCATCACAGCCACTTAGCCGCAACTACAACGCTGAAACGTTTCAGGGAATATGGTACAGGCGGCTCTCTGAGGCAAGAAAATGCGTAAACCAAAGAACAGATCTTTGACGCTACGCACACTTCACCGGGAAATTAAGATTTTTCGCACGCCGCAGCTGATGAGTTTGCTGAAAGTGAAGGCGGCGGGCCGGGCAGATTTTCAGCAGGCTTACAGCTTTTCAGGGCGCCGTCTCTGCCTCAAGATGCAGCAGATAGATCATCGCGTCGTCCCGGCTGCGGCCACACATTTCCGCTTCAGGCTGCAGGCCCGTACAGACAGCCGGACGCAGTGGCGAACCAAATAGCTGGCAGCGCTGCTGCGCATCCAGCTGAACGCAGGGCGTATTGGCAGGCTTACCATGAGGCATACCCGGAATAGGCGAAGAAATTGAGGGCGCGGTGCAGCAGGCACCGCACTGGTCGCGGCATAACATGAGGGGCTCCGGCAGAGATTTCGCGGCGACAATAGCAGCCCCGCCCCCTGAAAGCTATGCGCAGATAACAATTTTACAGGGCCTTACTTGCCTGTTTCCGGTCGCGCGCGTAACGTGACGCGCACCTCTCTTTTCTGAGTAGATAACATCATGCCTAAGGCAAACGAAATCAAAAAAGGAATGGCCGTTACCTGGAACGGCAAGCTGTTGCTGGTGAAGGATATTGATGTGCAGAGTCCCAGCGCACGCGGGGCAGCCACGCTCTATAAAATGCGGTTTACCGATGTGCGTACCGGCCTCAAGGTCGAAGAGCGGTTTAAAGGCGACGATATTATCGATGCCATTCAGCTGAGCCGTCGCCCGGTAACCTTCTCTTATATCGACGGCGACGAGTATGTCTTTATGGATGATGAAGATTACACACCCTATAACTTTAAACAGGAGCAGATTGCCGAAGAGCTGCTGTTTATCCCGGAAGGCGGTATTCCCGGTATGCAGGTGCTGACAATGGAGGGCCTGGTACTGGCGCTGGAGCTGCCGCAGACGGTAGATATGGTGATTGCTGATACCACGCCCGGCATCAAAGGCGCATCTGCCAGCGCGCGCACCAAACCCGCGGTGATGAGTACCGGCCTCTCGGTGCAGGTGCCTGAATACCTCAGCAACGGCGACCGTATTCGCATCCACGTAGCTGAACGGCGTTATATGAGCCGCGCCGACTGATCGCTGCGTTGTTCGCGCCCGGCAGGTTGTTATACTATAACAACATCGGGCGCGGCCTGCGTTACCGGCCGCGCGCTCACTTCACTGCCTGCCAGACAGCAGCAGGCCACAGGGAGAAACTATGACGCGCGTCAACCTCATTACCGGCTTTCTCGGCAGCGGTAAAACCACCACGCTGCTGCATCTGCTTGCGCATAAACCGGCCGATGAAAAATGGGCCATTCTGGTCAATGAGTTTGGCGAAGTCGGTATAGACGGCGCCCTGCTGGCCAATCGTGGCGCTGAGCTAAAAGAGATCCCCGGCGGCTGCATGTGCTGCGTTAACGGTCTGCCGCTGCAGGTCGGACTTAATATGCTGCTGAAACAGGCCAGACCCGATCGTCTGATTATCGAACCTACCGGCCTTGGCCATCCCAAACAGTTACTTAATATGCTGCGCGCCGCCGTCTATCAGCCGTGGATCACGGTGGATGCGACGCTGACCCTGCTCGATCCGCGTCAGCTTGACGATGTGCGCGTGGCCGCAAACGAAAATTTTCGCGATCAGCTCACTGCCGCTGACATTATCGTCGCCAGCAAAAGCGATCGCTGGCAGCCGGAAGATCGCCAGCGTCTGGCGGACTGGCAGCGGGACAATCTGGGCGATCGCCTGCTGACAGAGACAGCCTGGGGGAAAATAGACCCGGCGCTGCTGACACACCCTGCACGAGACGATCGCCCGGTTCCGGACGCACTCCACCACGCTCACAGCACTCGCCCGCAGGGACTGGCGGCGCTGAAACTGGAGGGTCAGGCGCGCTGGCGGCGTGCGTTAAATGAAGGTCAGGGCTATGCTTCGTGTGGCTGGATTTTCGATGAAGAGACGCAGTTTGATACCATTCCGCTGCTGGAATGGGCGCGATGTGCGCCGGTCGATCGGGTAAAAGGCGTGCTGCGTACGCCAGATGGCCTGGTGAACGTTAATCGACAGGGGGACGATCTGTTTATTGAAACCCGTCCGGTCGCGCCGCCCGACAGCCGTATTGAACTGATCCATCATCAGCCAGCCGACTGGAATGCTCTGCAGACCTCGCTGTTGAAGGTTCGTTTAAATTAATTGCGATAGGTTTGCCCGTTATTTCACTTTTTGGGTGTTACTTTTTATGCGCGCAACACGTCTTGTCACCATCCTGCTGCTTAACGCGCTGGGTGTAATGCTATTTCTCTCGTGGTATCTGCCGGCCAATCACGGTTTCTGGTTCACTATCGATAAGGGGATCTTTTTCAGCTTCAACGATCTGATGGTTGATCACCACGCGTTTGCCGTCCTGGTCGCGATAACCAACTATCGCGGTTTTGATGCGATTTCACTGCTGACAATGGGGCTGCTCTATCTCGCCTTCTGGCGACGCGAAACACCCGAAGGCCGTCGTCGTATGCTGGCTATCGGGATAACTATGCTGCTGACGGCGGTTTTACTTAACCAGCTGGGACATCTGCTGCCGGTGAAACACGCCAGCCCGACGCTGTTTTTTGATAACGTCCATCGCGTCAGTGAACTCACCGGTATTCCGGCGAAGGATGCCTCGCGTGACAGTTTTCCTGGCGACCATGGCATGATGCTGATTATTTTTGCCTGCTTTATGTGGCGCTATTTCGGCTTCCGGGCATTTTTAACCGGCGTGCTGATTGCGGTGCTGTTTGCCCTGCCGCGCATAATGGCCGGCGCCCACTGGTTTACCGATATTGCCGTGGGTTCGCTGTCGGTAATATTCGTCGGACTGAGCTGGTGGTTATTAACGCCGGCCAGCGACAAACTGGTAGCGTGGCTATATCGCACGCTGCCCGGCAAATATAAGCCACGCGGGTAATTGTTTAGCGCAGGTAACCGGAGAGCAAAAAGTGACCCGCCTGCGCTTATAAAATGTTTAAAAAAACTATTAGCAACCTAACAGTTTGCCATCAAAAGAAAACATGATGGCAAACAAGCCTTAACATTTTCTCTTGTTATCCCCTGTCCAGTCAGAACGCGCTGAAAATCAGCGCTAACGCCGGAATTACCTGCTTAAGCCGCCGCTTATTTGCGCATTAATTACGCCCGGCTGGTGATAAAGTAGCCGTTCAGTGAATGTTTTAATTTACATCAAAAAAACCTATAGAAATTTATATAAAACCACTCGCAACGGGGTCTGTAATCAGTTAACCTCAAGCTCGATTACCCTGGTGCAGCATAAAATGTGGTGGCAAACTGAGCGAAAAATGTGTGCATTAACACATTTTAGTAATTAAGGATTTGTCTTACACCGCTGTACTTATTAATCTCAACCCGTTTTGTCATCTGGCTGGCGACATTCTGTCGTAAGGACATCGAAGGAACACACGTATAATGGTCAAGTCTCAACCAATTCTGAGATACCTCAGGCGGATCATTCCCGCGGTAGCATTAGCCACACTTTTATCAGCATGTAGCAGCAGCCATAACGGCCAGAATGCGAAAAACGAGAATCATGAAGTTAACAACCACAATGGTTTTTTACTTCAGGCGTCTCAGGACGAATTTGAACAAATGGTGCAGAATGTGGACATCAAGTCCCGCATCATGGAACAGTACAGCGACTGGAAAGGTGTTCGCTATCGCTTAGGCGGTGACACCAAACGTGGCATTGACTGTTCTGCTTTTGTTCAGCGCACCTTTCGCGACCAGTTTGGTCTGGAACTGCCCCGCTCAACCTATGAGCAGCAGGATACGGGCAAAGGCATTTCACGCGGTAAACTGCGTGCGGGTGATTTAGTGCTGTTCCGCGTCGGCTCAACCGGGCGACACGTCGGCATCTATCTGGGCAATGATAATTTTGTCCACGCTTCTACCAGCAGCGGCGTCATGATTTCAAATCTCAACGACAGCTACTGGAAGACGCGCTACCGCGAAGCACGACGGGTTCTGGCGAAAAATCCAAGCTGATCCCTTTCTCCGACGATTCTCTCAGCCAGAGAAAACAGAAACGCTGCCCCGGCAGCGTTTTTTTATTGCGGATATATATTCCGTTAAAATCCAGTTGGTAATCAGAAATATAACAAGACTTTTCTGGCATCCTCGTTATATTCTCACTGCCTCTCCGGTGCAGCCTCAGACGGTTTACTCACATGGCAATATCAGGAACATTGACACCATGCCACTGTCGCGGACGCTGAAACCGCACGCTACGCACATGCGCCGTCTGTTCCGGAAGAGTGCGCTGGCAGGCATGGTTTCGTTTACTCTTTTTATCACCATACTGCTTACGCTGACCTGGCATAAACGCCAGCAGCAGCATGAACTGCTGCTGCAGCACAGCGCGGACGACCTGCAGCAGATGCTCGCGACGCTGACCGACACGCTGCGTCCGCTGCAGCAGTATACGCTGCTGGATTGCAACAGCGTCAGCCGTGAGCTCACCTCACGTGCCGCCTTTGCAGATAATATCCGCGCGATTCTGCTGGTGCGGGACGGCCTCGCCTGGTGCTCATCGGCCACCGGCGCCTTCAGGCTGCCTGTCAGTGAGATTTCACCCGCCACCGAACTGGAGAGCGATCGCGATATACGGCTGCTGCCGGGCACCCCGCTGCTGCCGTCGCGTCCGGCGCTGGCGCTGTGGCTCAAATATCCCGGCGGCGCAGAGAGCGGCATCCTGACAACGGTTAATCTCTCTCTTGCGCCCTATCAGCTGCTCGCCTCTTATCACCCTGAAATCACCGGCATGGCGCTGGTTATTGGCAACAATGCGCTGAAGAGTGACGTCAGCCACGCTATTCCGCGCCGCGACCTGCCAGCCGGACTGACCGCCCTTACGCTGCCGCAAAGTGATATCCGCTTTGTTCTCTATGGCAGCACGCTGGCAACGCGCGACTATCAAATGACGCTGCTGACCGGCGTCCTGTTTGCGCTGATGATCGGCTGTCTGACCGGCGTGCTGCTTAACCGCCACCAGCGCCCGGCGCGCGAGATCATGCTGGCAATCCGGCGCGGGCAGTTCTATGTTGAATATCAGCCGTTAATCATGGCACATAACGGTCAACCCTACGGCGTGGAAGCGCTGCTGCGCTGGGCGCATCCCATAGAGGGTACGATCCCGCCCGATGTGTTCATCAGCTATGCCGAAGCGCAGAATCTGATTATTCCGCTTACCCGGCATCTGTTTTGCCTGGTCGCGCGCGATGCGCCTAGCCTGAGCCAGCAGCTGCCGCGCGGTACGCGTCTGAGCCTGAACCTCTCCCCGCTGCATCTTGCCGCCGACAGCTTTCGTCACGACGTCCAGACGTGGATTGCCGCAATGCCTGCTGACCACTTCAGCTATGTGTTTGAGATCACCGAGCGTACCATGGTGAAAGAAGCCAACGCCGGAGAGGTGTTTGCCTGGCTGCGCGCTAACCAGTTCAGCATTGCCATTGATGATTTCGGCACCGGACACAGCGCGCTGATCTATCTGGAAAAGTATCCGTTTGATTATCTGAAGATAGATCGGGGATTTGTTCAGAGCATCGGCACCGAGACGCTGACCTCGCCGGTTCTGGACGCCGTGCTGCTGCTGGCCAGAAAGCTCAATCTCAAAACGGTGGCTGAGGGCGTAGAGACGCGCGAACAGGCCAGCTGGCTGATCAGCCGCGGCGTGACGCATTTGCAGGGCTACCTGTTCAGCCGGCCGCTGGGACCGGAAAAGTTGATCAGCTACTATCAAAACTTTCCGCGTTTCGGGTAAGGTGGCTTAACACGCTTATCGGCCGATCTCAAGCACAGACTATTCGGGAGAGTATTTCACTTATGCTGCGTCTGATAATTCTGCTGCTCTGCTGCTCTGCTGCGTGCTGATGCCGCAGCCCCGAAAGGCAGCAGCATGGCGCTGGCGCCGCCGTGGAAAGCGCAGCTACCGCCTGCTCTCTTCAGTGAAATCTATACGCCGTAGCACTCGAGGGGCAGCGGCTATAACTGTGCTAATTTGCTCCGGGCTATGCAACTGCTGTTGGTACTGCAGCAGGGAGAGGTCGTTGAACAGGGAGAAAGTGCGGTGCTGTTCACTGCGCCAGCGACAGCTTATACACGCCAGCTGCTCGCCTCGGCGCAAATGAGCAAATAAGGGGCGGGGATCAGCGTCCGTTAAAATCTTCTGCAATGGCCACGCCCTGATTTTTCAGGCAGCAGCTTGCAGCACTTTCGTTAATTCGCTGGATCAGCAGGCAGGGATGCCCTTCACAACGGGCGATTTTGCACTCCACCTGAATCTGCGCCAGCGTTTCACGCAGCTGCTGCAGAATATCCAGCGCCAGCGCGCCTTCATGGCTCAGTAATCTCAACGCCACCAAATCTTCATCGTTAATGCCGCTGGTGGTTTCCAGCAGTTCAATCTCGCCTAACTGATCTGCAGACCAGCGATAGAGCTGTGGCAGACGATGCACAACAGAGAGCTGCAGCATGGTGTTCCCCAAAGATATTGATCCTGTTTCCGGCCTGAACCCTGTGCCCGCAGCCGAAAATCCCACCTCAAATCAAAAAACGGATGTCAGTGATGACCTTCGCGTTTTAAATACAAAATCATAGAAAAAATACGTTATTTGCGATCATTCTCGCAGTTAAGCCTATGTGTACCGCGATCGCCAGATGCAGACAACCAGTTTATACGCATTAGCGTTACTTTTTTGTCTAAAAATTTTCACATCACGGAAACATTAAGCATAACGAATAGCTGGCGTTTAGCGAGCATGGTTCTCTTTTTTTGCCTGAGGGGGGAAATATGCCAGGGCCGCATAAATGCGGCCCCTACGGGGGATAGGGCACCACATATATCCAGGGACCGCATGAATGCGGCCCCTACGGAGAATGAAGCACCGCATGTTCGTAGGGGCCGCATTTATGCGGCCCTGGGGAAATTGAGCACCGCATATACGCAGAGGGCCGCATTTTTGCGGCCCCTGGGGGAATCAGGTGGTTTTACGCGGGCGGGCAGCGTAGCTGAACAGGATAATGGAAAGGGTGGCGCACAGCGCGATTGTTGCCACCATTGGCCATGCGCTGTTCATACTGACCAGCGACAGCAGCGCGCCCACCAGACCGCCGACGCCAAAGCGCAGCGTGCCTGCCAGCGACGAGGCGGTCCCCGCCATGTGCGGAAACTCATCGAGTACAATTGCCATGGCGTTAGAGGAGACAATAGAAACGCAGCCGATAAACATCGCCACGCCCAGCACCAGCGGCAGAAAGCCGAGCTGCAGCGCGCTGACAATCAGCAGCCAGATGCCCATAGCAAACTGAATGGTCAGCCCCAGGCGAAACATCTTCAGCGGACCAAAACGGCGCACCGCGCGGCTGTTAATCAGCGTCATCACAAAAAGAAAGATGATATTCAGGCCGAAGTAGTAGCCAAAATCCTGCGGCGATACGTGGTTGACCTCGATATAAACAAAGGGACCAGCGTTGAGAAACGCAAATAAGCCGGCAAACGAGAAGCCGCTGGCCAGCATATAGCCGAACACCCGCTTATGCCGTACCAGCGCCACAAAATTGCCCAGCATCGTACGCAGATGAAAGCGCTGACGCTGCTCCGGCTTCAGGGTCTCACGCACCTGTGTCACCACCAGCACGGTCGTGATCAGTGCCGCAATCGCCAGCGCCCAGAAAATAGCGTGCCAGCTCCAGATAAGCAGCAGCCAGCCGCCCAGCACCGGGGCCACCAGCGGCGCGATTGTGGTGATCAGTAGCACAAAGGACATCATGCGCGAGAAGTCCTCTTTTGAATAACTGTCGCGCATCAGGGCGTTGATCACCACGCTGGCGGCAGCGGCAGAGAGACCGTGCAAAAAGCGCATCAGGATCAGCTGATCGATAGAGCCGGAGAGTGCGCAGGCGGCGGCGGCACAGGCGAAAATCAGCGTACCCAGCACGATGACCGGCTTGCGGCCATAGCTGTCCGCCAGCGGACCATACACCAGCTGCCCGATAGCGAAGCCCAGGATGTAGAGGTTCAGCGTCATCTGCACGCTGCCTGCGGAGACGGCAAATTCGCGGGCAATCTGCGGCATGGCGGGCAGATACATATCAATGGAGAGCGGCATCAGCATCGCCAGCAATCCCAGAATCACCACTAATCCTGCCGGGGAGTTTTTCTCCTTGCGCACCTTGTACTCCGTTATTTGTGCTGTTTCAGTTCGTCTGGCAGACCGATGCTGTCAACCTCTTCGGGGGTCAGTTCGCGATATTCCCCCTCTTCCAGCGCCTCATCCAGCACAATCGAGCCAATACTTTCACGATGGAGCGCAACCACATGGTTCCCCATCGCGGCAAACATGCGCTTAACCTGATGATAGCGCCCTTCGCCGATTGTCAGTCGCGCCGCTTTTTCATCGAGGATCTCCAGTCGGGCTGGCCTGGTCAGCGTCTTCTCATTGTGCAGCTGGATACCGGCAGCAAACGTCTCCACCAGTGCCGGATCGAGCGGCGCTTCCACCTCAACCAGATAGGTTTTTTCTAAATGGTGACGTGGTGAAGTGATGCGATGCGACCACTGGCCATCATCCGTCAGCAGCACCAGACCGGTAGTATCGATATCGAGTCGGCCGGCGGCGTGCAGCTTATAGGCTGACGGCTCCTCAATAAAATAGAGGATAGTGGGATGATCGGGATCGTCTGTGGAGCAGACATAGCCCTGCGGCTTGTTCAGCATAAAGTAGCGTGGCCCCTGCTGTACCACCAGCGGGTTGCCATCGTAGGCAATATCATCTTCCGGCATCACTTTGTACGCGGTATCGCGCACAATTTCGCCATTGATGGTGATCTTTCTGGCGCGAATTTCGCGGCCAGCGATAGCACGGCTAACTTCCAGTTGCTGAGATATGAATTTGTCGAGTCGCATGAATTCGCTTTTGCCTGTTACTGCGGGGGAAAAACTGAAACGGTGCCAGTGCGCAGAATACGTCCGCCAGGATAACCGTTAAAAAAGTGCGGGCAGTATAGCCTGAAGCTTTGCCTGCTAATAGTGCCGATCCTGCGTTTCATCCGCTTACATGGCATAATACGCCTCTGATCCAGAAAAAAGTTTATGCTGATGGCCTTTACACTTCGTCCCTATCAACAGGAAGCGGTTGATGCAACCGTTGCCCACTTCCGGCGCCATACCACGCCGGCGATGATTGTGCTGCCCACCGGTGCCGGTAAGAGCCTGGTCATTGCTGAACTGGCGCGGCTGGCGCGTGGCCGGGTGCTGGTGCTGGCGCACGTCAAAGAGCTGGTCGAGCAGAACCACAGCAAGTATCAGGCTTACGGGCTGGAAGCGGATATTTTTGCGGCCGGGCTGCAGCGCAGGCAGAGCGAAGGCAAAGTGGTATTTGGCAGCGTACAGTCCGTGGCGCGCAACCTTGACCGCTTCGACAGCGCCTTTTCACTGGTAATTGTCGATGAGTGTCATCGCATCAGCGACAATGAGGAGAGCCAGTATCAGCAGCTCTTCAGCCACCTGCGCCAGCATAATCCACAGCTGCGCCTGCTGGGACTGACCGCCACGCCGTTCCGGCTGGGCAAAGGCTGGATCTATCAATTCCACTATCACGGCATGGTACGCGGCGATGAAAAAGCGCTGTTTCGCGACTGCATCTACGAGCTGCCGCTACGCTACATGATCAAACACGGTTTTCTGGTGCCGCCGGAACGTCTTGATATGCCGGTGGTGCAGTATGACTTCAGCCGGCTGGTGCCGCAGAACAGCGGCCTCTTCAGGGAAGCGGATCTTAACCGTGAGCTGAAACAGCAGCAGCGCGTCACGCCACAGATTATCCGCCAGATCGTTGAGTTTGCCGACGATCGGCGCGGCGTAATGATCTTCGCCGCCACGGTTGAACATGCGCGCGAAATTCTGTCGCTGCTGCCGGAGAACAGCGCGCTGGTATCGGCAGAAACCGCGGTGAAAGAGCGTGACCGGCTAATTCAGCAGTTCAAAGCGCAGCAGCTGAAGTTTCTGGTTAACGTGGCGGTACTGACCACCGGCTTCGACGCACCGCACGTGGATTTAATCGCGATTCTGCGCCCGACTGAATCCGTCAGCCTCTATCAGCAGATAGTCGGACGCGGACTGCGCCTGGCTCCGGATAAACGCGACTGCCTGATCCTCGACTACGCCGGTAATCCGCACGATCTCTTTACGCCGGAAGTGGGTACGCCAAAAGGCGCCAGTGACAACCAGCCGGTACAGGTGTTCTGCCCTGCCTGCGGCTTTGCGAATACCTTCTGGGGAAAAGCCACCGAAGACGGGCATGTGATTGAGCACTTTGGTCGCCGCTGTCAGGGTATTCTGGAGGATGATGAGGGCGGTCGTGAGCAGTGCGATTTCCGCTTTCGCTTCAAAAGCTGCCCTGACTGCGGCGCTGAAAATGATATCGCCGCACGACGCTGCCAGCAGTGCGACAAAATTTTGGTCGACCCCGATGATATGCTGAAAGCGGCGCTGAAGCTAAAAGATGCGCGGGTGCTGCGCTGCAGCGGCATGACGCTGGCGCATGGCCGTGATGACAAGGGCGAATGGCTGAAAGCGACCTATTACGACGAGGATGGCAGCGACGTCAGCGAACGCTTCCGGCTGCAGACGCCCGCGCAGCGAAAAGCATTTGAGCAGCTGTTTATGCGCCCGCACCAGCGCGCGCCTGGCGTAGAGCTGGGCTGGCAGCAGGCGGCCGACGTGGTCGCGCTGCAGCCGCTGCTGCGGCATCCTGACTTTGTGGTGGCGCGTGCCCGGGGACAGTTCTGGCAGGTGCGGGAGAAAGTGTTTGATTACCAGGGGCGCTTCCGCCGCGCCAATGAGCTGCGCTAGATGGCAGAATCATTTGCCCCCCTGCCCCGATCCGGCTATAATCCCGCCCGCTTTTGCATCCGCACAAGCGTTTGAATAACCGTCCTGTTGCTGGGTCGCCTGTAGCAGGAATTATTGAAGAGAAATAATGATGTTCACTATCAACGCAGAAGTACGTAAAGAGCAGGGTAAGGGTGCGAGCCGCCGCCTGCGCACAGCTAACAAGTTCCCGGCTATCATCTATGGCGGAAATGAAGCTGCAGTTTCTATCGAACTGGATCACGACGCCGTGATGAACATGCAGGTTAAGCCTGAGTTCTACACCGATGTGCTGACGCTGGTTGTTGACGGTAAAGAAACGAAAGTTAAAGTTCAGGCTGTTCAGCGTCACCCGTTCAAGCCAAAACTGCACCACATCGACTTCGTTCGCGCGTAATCGCAGACGAAATCGGAAAAAACGCCGCCTCTGCGGCGTTTTTTTATGCCTGCAATTTACTTCCCGCCGGTGCGGCGCTGTAGCTGATCGCGCAGGTTAGGCGGCGTGCCTTTGATGGTCAGGGTATCGGTTGCCGGATCCCAGAAGATACGCTCGCCAAGCAGCAGTGCGTCAAAATTAAGCGTTAATCCGCCACCGCTGCCGGAGAATTTTGTCAGCTGGCGCAGCGTGCTGCGGTCGGCCGGAAAGTGCTCCTCCAGCTCATAGCCCTGCTCCTGCGTAAACGCCTGAAAGCTTTTCTCACCCAGCGGTGGCAGCTCCTGCGAAAGATCGTCCAGCGCAATCTCCTCTCCCGCCTGCAGCTGTTCGTTACAGTAGCTGTAGACCTGCTGACGGTAGTTCTGCCGCTCGTTCTTATCCAGATTTGACTCAGCACAGTAATCATCGACCGCCTGCAGCAGGCCGCGGTTCTGCGCTTTGGTGTCGAGACCGACGCTGGCCCCGAGGAAATCCATGAAAAAGTCAGCTACTTTACGTCCGACGCGACCCCGCAGAAAAGTCAGATAGCGCGTTGACTCCGGGCTGGTTTCCCACTCGGTTAGATCGATACGCGCGACGATATCAGCGTGATTGATATCGAGATAGTGCGTACTGCTGATATCCAGCTGTTCGTTAACGCGCATGCTCGACTGGCTGTTCAGCACCGCAACCAGCAGATACTCTACCGCCAGATAGCGGTAGTGCATAAACAGCACCACGCCACCGTCAGCAAACGGATATTTGCTCAGCTCATCGCGCAGGCGTCCGGTGGCAGCCCGGCTGAACGCCAGGAAGTCATCCTGCCCGCGACGACAGTTGCGCAGCGCGTCGGCCAGCTCGCTATCTTCATTGAACAGGCCATAGGCTTTGCTTTTGGCGCTGTACACGCGATGCAGCTCTTCGGCCATACTGCTTACCGCCTGCGTTACCGGCAGCAGCGTATCCCGCAGTACCAGCTCCAGCTGATTCTCGTCGCGTTTGATTAACTGATGCAGGGCAATCTGGTCAATATCCAGACTCATGATAGACTCTCCTTTAAACTCAGGCGCGTATTCAATCACTGCCCGCCGTCGCTTTCAACTGCGTACGCAAACCGATCGCTTTGCTTGCGATAAAAGTGCGGAAAAAATCGCATGGTTACGGTACTATACCGCCTTTTCACACTTGATTAGTCGACGATATGCCACAATCATCCCGTTATAGCGACGAGCGCGTTGAGCAGCTTCTCGCACAGCTGGCGCAGATTCTTGAAAAAGATAAAGCGCCTCTCGATCTTTCCCTGATGGTTCTGGGAAACATGGTCACCAATTTGATTAACACAGACATCGCACCAGCCCAGCGCCGTAGCCTGGCCCGGTCATTCGCGGAAGCGTTGCAGTCTTCCGTGCGCGATGATAACGCTCATTAATTTGCAGATCTGACTCCTATATATGGTAACCAACCGGCAGCGCTACCGTGAAAAAGTCTCCCAGATGATTAGCTGGGGGCACTGGTTCGCGCTGTTTAATATTCTGTTTGCGCTGGCTCTCGGCAGCCGCTACCTGTTGGTCGCTGACTGGCCCTCCTCACTGGCGGGCCGGATTTACGCCTTTACCAGCTGGATTGGCCATTTCAGCTTTATCGTTTTTGCCGCCTATCTGCTGATTATTTTCCCGCTTACCTTTGTGGTGATGTCGCAGCGTCTGCTGCGGGTACTCTCCGCGATTGTTGCCACCGCCGGGCTGACGCTCATTATGGTGGATGGCGCCGTGTTTAACCGCTTCCACCTGCACCTTAATCCGGTGGTCTGGGAGCTGGTGGTTAACCCCGATCAAAGCGAGATGGCGCGTGACTGGCAGCTGATGTTTATCAGCGTGCCGGGCATTTTTCTGGTGGAGATGCTGTTTGCCACCTGGAGCTGGCAGAAGCTGCGCAGTCTTAACCGACGCTCATTTGGCAAGCCGCTCGCCGCGCTGTTTATCAGCGCCTTTTTTGCCAGTCATCTGCTCTATATCTGGGCCGATGCCAATTTCTATCGTCCTGTCACCATGCAGCGCGCCAATCTGCCGCTCTCCTATCCGATGACCGCGCGCCGCTTCCTGGAGCGTCACGGGCTGCTGGATGCGCAGGAGTATCAGCGCCGTCTGGTACAGCAGGGTAATCCTGAGGCGCTATCGGTTCAGTATCCGTTAAGCGATATCACCTTCCGTGACGGCGGAGCAGGTCATAACCTGCTGGTGCTGACGGTCGATGGCGTAAATAACGCAACGCTGGACAGCGCACTGCCGTCGCTGAAGCAGTTTGCCGCTGAGAACGTGCGCTTTACCCGGCACTACAGCGCCGGGGTGCAGCCTGAAAAAGGGGTGTTTGGCCTGTTTTACGGCATCTCTTCCAGCTATATGGATGGCGTGCTGGCATCGCGTACGCCGTCGGCGCTGCTGAACGCGCTGAACGCGCAGGGCTACCAGTTTGGCCTGTTCTCCTCTGATGGGTTTAATCAGCCGCTCTACCGGCAGGCGCTGCTGGCGGACTATACGCTGCCGGAAGCGACCTCGCAGCCTAACAGCCAGACCGTCACGCAGTGGCAGAACTGGCTCAATGGTCAGAAAAGCAGCCGCTCTCCATGGTTCTCCTGGGTCGCGCTAAACGGAATAAGCGCCAGCGGCGACAGCACGAAGGCGCGTCAGCGCAGCTATCTGCGCCAGGCGGGCAGCGTGGATGAGCAGATTGCTGCGGTACTGACTACGCTGCAGCAGCGCGACCTGCTGAAAAATACGGTGGTGGTGATCACTGCCCAGCGTGCGGTGACCTTTAATAACAGCGATAATCCGGGCAACCGTGCGATGCTGCAGATCCCGCTGGTGGTGCACTGGCCCAATACGCCAGCACAGACTATCGATCGCCTGACCGATCAACAGGATGTGATGACAACGCTCATGCAGCGTCTGCTGCACGTGCGCACCAGCCCGGTAAGCTATTCGCAGGGTGAAGATCTGTTCGCCGCCCAGCGCAGCCATAACTGGGTAGCCAGCAGTGAAGATGGCAAACTGGTGATCACCACGCCATCGGTGACGCTGATGCTGAATAACAGCGGCAGTTATACCGCGTGGGACGCCAGCGGTCGCGAGCTGAAGGATCATAAGCCGCAGCTGGCGCTGCTGCTGCAGGTGCTGACGGAAGAGAAGCGCTTCACGGCAAACTGATTAAATATGAGGCAGTTAACGCTGACGCATCTTGCAATCGGCTGGGGAATCAGTAGTATGGTTTTCCACGTTCGGCACGTAGCGCAGCCTGGTAGCGCACTGTCATGGGGTGTCAGGGGTCGGAGGTTCAAATCCTCTCGTGCCGACCAAATAATCCCGAAAAAAGCAGCCTTTATGGCTGCTTTTTTTATGCCTGTCAGAGCTGGCATGCCTGTTTATCTCGCAGTACCGGCCGATACCGTTATTCCGGAAATTCTCAGGCTTTCAGCGCGTTGCTGCTGCACCCGATCGAGATCACACTTTGCCTCTTCAGGAACAGGCTTTCATCAAAGCGCAACAAAAGTGTCATGAAGATCCTCTACTCTGATGCTCTCATTTATTTGATGGGAAATCGGGTGATGCTGCCAACTTACTGATTTAGTGTATGATGGTGTTTTTGAGGTGCTCCCGTGGCTTCTGTTTCTATCAGCTGTCCCTCCTGTTCAGCTACTGACGGGGTGGTGCGTAACGGCAAAAGCACTGCCGGACATCAGCGCTATCTCTGCTCTCACTGCCGTAAAACATGGCAACTGCAGTTCACTTACACCGCTTCTCAACCCGGTACGCACCAGAAAATCATTGATATGGCCATGAATGGTGTTGGATGCCGGGCAACCGCCCGCATTATGGGCGTTGGCCTCAACACGATTTTACGTCACTTAAAAAACTCAGGCCGCAGTCGGTAACCTCGCGCATACAGCCGGGCAGTGATGTGATTGTCTGCGCTGAAATGGACGAACAGTGGGGCTACGTCGGTGCTAAATCACGTCAGCGCTGGCTGTTTTACGCGTATGACAGGATACGGAGGACGGTTGTGGCGCACGTCTTCGGTGAACGCACTCTGGCCACACTGGAGCGTCTTCTGAGCCTGCTGTCGGCCTTTGAGGTCGTGGTATGGATGACGGATGGCTGGCCGCTGTATGAATCCCGCCTGAAGGGAAAGCTGCACGTAATCAGCAAGCGTTACACTCAGCGAATTGAGCGGCATAACCTGAATCTGAGACAACATCTGGCAAGGCTGGGACGGAAGTCACTGTCGTTCTCAAAATCGGTGGAGCTGCATGACAAGGTCATCGGGCATTATCTGAACATAAAACACTATCAGTAAGTTGGAGTCATTACCGGAAATCGATTATGGTCATCAAAGCAAAAAGCCTGCAGGATGCAGAGGAGCTTCTGCATTCAGGCATCAGCAAAGTAGAGCTGGCCTATGATATCGGCAGCGACGACTTCTTTCGTCTGGCGACTCACTGGTGCGATCGTGGCGCCCGCATCACCCGCGGCCATCAGCACTTTGTTGTTCAGCTGAAAAGCTTTGCCATCCCGCCCAATCACTGACGCTGCCGCATGCCGCCTGTGTGCCATGACCGGCCTGATGGCCGGTTATGATGAGTGTTACCCGCTGACGTTAACGACCGGTATCCGTTCGCTCCACCGCATTGAGCGTGGCCAGATCGCGCTCGCGGCCGCTGAGTTCCACCAGCTGTCCGTTGCGCATCTCCAGCAGCCTGTCGGCATGGGTAAAGTAGTGATCGTCATGGCTGATAGCAAACACCGTTTTGCCTGACGCCTGCAGCCAGGGCAGCAGCTCGCGGTAGAAAATCCGGCGGAAATGAGGGTCCTGGTCGGCGGCCCATTCATCCAGCAGCAAAATATCCCGCTCTTCCGCGGCCGCCAGCAGCAGCGCCAGGCGCTTGCTCTGCCCTTTCGACAGCTGCAGATTCAGCACCCGGTTGCCATCCAGCTGCAGTTTCTCGCTCATTTTCAGCCGCTCCAGCCAGCGCTGAACCAGTGCCGGATCGGCCGGTTCGCCGCCGCGGCCAATCAGGCGGTCAAACAGGTGCACGTCGGTAAATACCGCTGAAAAGTGCTGCCGCCACAGATCGGATTGCTGACTGCTTATCTCTTTACCATCCAGCAGCAGGCTGCCGGCGTGCGGCTGATAGAGGCCGGTCAGCAGCATCGCCAGCGTGGATTTCCCGCTGCCGTTGCCGCCAATAAGGAACAGCAGTTCGCCGCGTCGCAGCGTCAGATTGATCGGCCCCACCGCAAAGCCCTGTTCGCCATAGTGAAAGCAGACGTCGCGCAGCTCCAGCGTCTGCCATGCGCTGGCCGGTGCCGGGGCGCTGAAGGCAGGCTCATAAGGCGCCAGATCGAAGCGGTTGAGTTTGCGAAACGCGACCTGCGCGCTGAGCAGCGTGGGCAGCGCGCCGACGGCTGAGATCAGCGGCGTGCGCAGGAACAGCAGCGTCAGCGAATAGGTGGCCGCTACGGCCGTGTTGGCCCAGCCGAGACCGTTTGCCATAAAGAACACGATACCGATGCCGCCCAGCATCATGATGTTAGACCAGTTAACGGCGCTGAGATGGAAGGTGTCGGCGCGCACAATATGATGGCGATAGCGACCCGCATTCGTCTGATAAACCGTATCGTAGATCAGACGCGCCCGATCGCGGTTAAGCTGCAGCTCTTTGCGCCCCTCAATAATGGTCTGGAAATCGCGATAGAGGTCATCTTCGATATCGCGCAGCTTTGCCAGATGCTGATAGACGCGCGAAACCAGCAGCCAGCCGCCCACCAGCGTGATCGCCAGCCACAGCATAGTGACCAGCAGCATTTCCGGCGAGAGCCAGGCAAGGTAAATCGCCGATCCCAGCGTGATAATAATGCCCTGGATCAGCTCCGGCAGCCGGACAAAAGCGATGGTAATGGCCCGCACATCGCTGGTCAGCCCGGCCAGCAGCTGAGCGCTGCCCAGCTGTTCGATACGCTCAACGTTAGTATCGAGGATACGCTTAATGAATTCGCCCCGCAGCCGCCAGACAAAATGGTGCCCCAGCTGCGTCAGCGCCAGCTGCGAAGCGAGCGTGACCGCCATCAGCAGAAACAGCTGACCGAGAAACATCGGCAGCACCGTTACATCGCTATTGATCGCCACAATCAGCTCATTATTGATATAAGCGATCAGGCCGATACCGAGTGCGGCACTCAGCAGGGTAAGAAAAAGAACGCCGGTAAACGGCCAGCAATACTGACGAAAAACCACCTGAAGCAATGCCATCAATCTGTTCCAAAGGTCAAAAAATGCTGCCTGCAGTTTAATGGCCCGTCAGATGATAGCAAGAATAATTCTCATTCCCTGTTACGTTAGTTTGCCCGGCGGAAGGTGAGATTATAGCGGACGGCCCCCGCCGCGGGATGCACGCCTGGTTTAAGCGGCAGAATACCGTGATAGCGCAGCCGCGACGGCCCGCCCCACACCACGATATCACCATGCTCCAGCAGCACGCGCCGGGTGGCGTCGCCGCGCGCAAAACCGCCAAACTGAAATATCGCCGGCAGCCCCAGCGAGACGGAGACGATCGGCTGACGCAGATCGCGCTCATCTTTGTCCTGATGCAGCGACATTTTTGCCCCGGGCGTATAGCGGTTGATCAGGCAGGCGTCTGGCGTAAAGTGACTAAACCCCGCTTCCTGCGCGCACTGCTGCGCCAGCTGACGAAACAGCGGCGGCATTGCGGGCCAGCGCTGGCCATTGCTGACATCCTGTTCGCTGTAGCGATAGCCGCGCGCGTCGCTGAACCAGCCAACATCGCCGCAGTTGGTCATCGCCACGGACATACGATAGCCTCCCGGCGTGATGCGGTGCGTAAAAGGATGCTGCGCCGCAACGGTTTCAATCGCTGCCAGCAGCGCAGGTGCATCATCGCGGGCGCGGCGGCGCAGAATGACCGCGCCTTCTGCCAGTGGCTCCTGCCACGGCGCTTCATCGCTAAACAGATCCAGCATCACGGCCTCCGGTTACGATTTATCGATAAGAAATGTTTTAAAGCCGGGCGACATCCAGTGGCTGAAGCCGTCGCCCTCTTTGGTGATCAGATAAACGGCCAGATGCTCTTTCAGCGCCAGCGCTTTTGCGCGCGCGGTGCCCAGCACCATCAGGCCGGTATCCCAGCCATCCGCTTCCAGCGCCGTAGTGGCGATCACCGTGGCAGAAACCAGTTTATGCTGAACGGGCCGTCCGGTTGCGGGATCGATGACGTGTGAAATGCGTTTCCCGTCCAGTTCATAATAGTTGCGATAGCTGCCGGAGGTGCTGATGCCGTGCCCCTGCAGGTCAACGCGCGCCTCGACCGCGTTTTCTCGATCGGTGGGTTTCTGAACCGCCACCCGCCACGGCTGCTGGCTGGCATTACGACCGCGGCTGAGCACGGCTCCGCCGACCGACACCAGATAGTTGGTTATTCCCTGCTGCTCCATCAGCCGCGCCAGATGATCGGTGGCGTAGCCCTCGCCCACGGTTGAGAGATCCACATACAGCCCCGGCAGATCTTTCTGCAGCCACTGCCCGCTTACGTTCTGGATCACCCGCAGATGCGAGAGGCCGGTTTCAGCTCTGGCCGCCGCGATCGCTGCCACATCAGGCTGATGCGCCGGCTGCCCGACGGGTCCGAACCCCCATAAGTTCACCAGTCTGCCTGCCGTGATATCCATGGCACCTGCGGTTTTGGCACCAATGCGCAGTGAGAGAGTCACAATATCCGCCATATCCGCGCTAACGGGCTGCGGCTCTGTCCCCTGATACTGGTTGAAGCGCGACAGCACTGAGGTGGTTTTCCAGGTAGAGATTTCACCGTCGTCGCGATCGAGCTGCTGCTGAATCGCCTGCTGCAGCGCCTCTTTACGCTGCGGATCAACGCCGGCGAGCGTAACCCGCCATACGGTGCCCATGGTTTTTCCCTGCAGGACCAGGGGTTCACGTTGCGGTGCGCGGTCGCAGGCCGTCAGCCCGGTCACGATCAGAGCAGTCAACAAAATATTCCGGAAATGCATCGGTTCCTCATCTGTTACACGGAAATACAGCGTATTACAAAGCATAAACTGCGGGTAATTTACGCTAAATCTCATTGAATTAACGCCGGTCATGCTGCAGGCTTTACCCCCAGGCATACCACCTTTAAGGAGCACAGATGATGTATGTATTAATCGCCGCCCTCTCCGCCGCGCTGTTCCTGTACGGCAGTTATCGCAGCTGGCAGCACGCGCGTCAGCGTTCACTGGAGAGCTATAGCGCACGTCGACGTTAAGTACTGCACCATTATTACCCACTCTGCACTGCTTCAGGGCTGACGCAGTGTAACAAACCCCGCCTGAAGCATGTGACGCTGAGAGCGGCAGCATGGCATAAATGCTGCATTGTTGAGAGCAGGTTTATTCTCAGCGAGGTGCAGCATGGCGATGTCAAAAACGCAGAGTGAAAAGTGGCAGCGGTGGCTGAGCTTTTCTGCTTTCACCCTGGCAGGTATTGCGCTGGAGGGCAGCCAGCCGGCTGCGGCAGTGCAGGCTGAACCGCGTCCGGCGGCAAAAGCCCGGCGCTGGCGCAGTGTGCAGTAGTTCAGATGCTGTGCCTGCCTGAGGCGGGTGCTGCAGATAAGAAGCGGGCAGGAAAGGTGGCGCGCAGCCCGCCGGGCCGCGCGCCAGAGGCTCAGAACTGGTAAACCAGGCCCAGCGCCACAATGTCATCGGTGTTGATACCGGCATTGTTGGTAAAGTTGTTGTCATCCAGCAGATTGATCTGGTAATCCACATAGGTCGACATGTTTTTATTGAAGTAATAGGTCGCGCCCACGTCGATATATTTTTTCAGGTTCTGGCTGCCATAACCTTCAATATCTTTACCGCGTGAATTGACGTAAGCCAGCGACGGACGCAGACCGAAGTCAAACTGATACTGCGCAACCACTTCCCAGTTGTCCGCTTTGTTCGCATAACCGAAAGCGTCAGAATCAACTGAGCCAAAACGCGTCGCGTTGTAAGAGCGGGTATACATCGCAGCCAGATAGATATTGTTTGCGTCATATTTCAGGCCGCCGGTATAGGCTTCCGCTTTATCGCCCTGGCCCAGTACGCCTGCGGCATTCTGGTTATTGGTGCGATCGGACTGGAACATAGCACCGCCCAGTGCCAGACCATTACCCAGATCATAGGTGGTGCTCAGACCCCAGCCGTCGCCGTTTTCGCCCAGCACATCACGGCCAGAGGTGGATTCAGTCGGGTTATCATTTTTGCCCTGGTACTGAACGGCCACGTTCCAGCCATCCACCAGACCAAAGAAATTATTATTGCGGTAGGTTGCCATACCGTTACCGCGCTGGAACATAAAGTTGTCCGCGCCATAGGTATCGCCACCAAACTCCGGCAGAACGTCAGTCCATGCGCCAATATCATACGCAATGCCGTAGTTGCGACCGTAATCGAAAGAGCCAGCGTCACCAAAACGCAGACCGGCAAAGCCGACGCGGGTATAGCTGTCTTTAGTGCCTTCGCTTTCAGCCGTGTTCAGCGCGGCCTGGTATTCCCACTGACCGTAACCCGTCAGCTGATCGGTCACCTGAGTTTCACCTTTAAAACCAAAGCGCAGGTAAGACTGGTCACCGTCTGAGCCATCGTTGTCAGAGAAGTAGTGCAGACCATCTACTTTGCCGTAGAGGTCGAGTTTGTTGCCATCTTTATTATAGATTTCGGCTGCGCTTGCTGAACCCGCCACCAGCAGCGCCGGGATCATCAGGGAGAGAACGCGACGATTCATTTATTTACCCTCGGTTATGTGCCTTTATAGTTATGCCACTGCAAACTGAATGTTAAAAATTCAGCCGGCAATTCATTGTTGTTTTATAGCAGGCAATAATCTATCACGAAAATGATACTAAATTTCCGAAAGTGTTTCATTTGATTACAAATTTATTGCCAGATGTAAATATCGTGGAACTAATAATCAGCACATATTGATAAAAAATAAAGCACGAATAAACAAACCGGATTAAATTCCTTGGCATTCAAATAGCTACATTAATTTTATGCCGCACTGAATGATAAAACTTTGTTGCTGCCAGCCTCTACAATTATCCACGCTATCATCATTTATTTTATTATTATCTTCATTCATCCCGAATGAGTGTTTTACCCTGATTCCCGCCGGACATATTTGTCCGGCATTTTTTTATCTGCGCTATTTCCCCGCCAATATAATAATGCATTCAGCGCTCGCGCAGCGCTTCGGCCGCTTTATTCAGCGGCTTGAGCAGATAATCCAGCACCGATTTTTGTCCGGTTTTTATCTCCACATCTGCCAGCATACCCGGCAGCACAGGAAAGCGCTGACCGCGCCGGCTGGTAAGCGTTGCCGTCTGTGTCCGCACATAGACCCGAAAATAGGGTGGCTCGCGCAGGTCGCTATCCTGCAGCGTATCCGGAGAAACGCTCTCGACGATGCCAGGCAGATCGCCATAAATCGCGGTATCGTACGCGGTAATTTTGACCGTTGCGGGCAACCCGGCCCGGATCCAGGCGATATCGCGTGGCGCAACGCGTGTCTCGATCAGCAGCCGATCCTCTAGCGGGACAATCTCCATCAGTTTACCGCCCGGCTCTACCACACCGCCCGGCGTGGTAATAGCGATAGCTTTGACGATGCCATACACCGGTGACAGCAGCGCGGTGCGCGTCAGCTGATCTTCTCTGCCTGCCGCAACCTGCAGCTGCGCATCCAGCTCTGCGCTGTTTTTGACCTGCTCCTCATGCGTTCGCACAGTGTAGTCATTATGCACCTCGTCGATTTTTCCCTGCAGATCGCTGACCTGGCGCCGCAGCCGCAGCGCTTCAACTTTACCTGCCGCACCGCGCGCCACCAGCGGTTCAGTCAGATTGAGTTCCGCCTGTACGAGCTTTAGCGACTGCTGAAGGTTTTGCAGCGTTGTCGTCAGGTTTTGCCGGCGCGACTCATAGAGCTGAGTTTCACGGGCGACCAGCTGCGGGTAACGGCGAATATCCGCGCTGAACTGCAGGGGACGATCGCTGAGCTCAGCATCCAGCCGCTCTGCTGTCGCCCGCAGTGTCCGCACCCTGGCGCTCGCTTCCCCGTAGCTGGACTGGTAGCGGGCGGGATCGAGCGTGGCCAGCAGCTCCCCCTTACGGACAATATCGCCTTCGCGCACGCTGAGCTGTTTGAGGATCCCGCCATCCAGATTATCGATAATCTGCGCCCGGCTGGAGGGCGTGACCTTGCCGCTGCCTGTTGTCACCTCATCCAGCACGGCAACGTGCGCCCAGATCAGCAGCAGCAATAGCGTGAGCGCGCAGAGCCAGATAATGCGCGACGACGCCGCCTCGTTATCTCTATTCATCTGCTACCTCCGTCCGTGAAGCGCTGCGCTGCAGAATGTCATCGCGCGGGCCATCAGCCACAATCTCGCCGTTCTTCATCACAATGATGCGATCGACCAGCCCCAGCAGCGCCGGACGATGCGTGACCAGCACCAGGGTACGCCCCGGCAGCCACTGCGCCAGCTGACGGATCACCTGCGCCTCCAGCGGTTCATCAAGCGCCGCCGTCGGCTCATCCAGCAGCACGATCTGTGGCTGACGCAGCACCATTCTGCTGAGCAGAATCATCTGTCGCTGGCCGCCAGACAGCCCGCGCCCTCCTTCATGAATGAGGCGGTCAAGCGCGGCAGCATCCTGCTGCAGCAGCGATAACGCACCGCTTATGCGCAGCGCCTGCAGCATCTCCTGTTCAGTGGCGTGCGGATTGCCCAGCAGCAGGTTCTGCCGCAGCGTACCGAAAAACAGGCGCGAATCCTGCGACAGCCAGCCGAGCTGCCGCCGCAAATCTGCCGGATCGAGCTGCTGCATGCTGACGCCATCGATTATGATGCGCCCGCTGTCGGGCAGTGCCTGCCCGGCCAGGATTTTCAGCAGGGTCGATTTACCGGCTCCCGCTCCGCCGACAATCGCGATGCGCTCACCGGGACGGATTGTCAGGCTCCCGATAGCAACCGCACGCAGGCTGCTTTCATCATAGTGATAGCGCACCTGCTGCAGCTCATAGTGTCCGCGGAGCACCGCCGCATAAGCCGGCACGCCGCTCTGCGGCTGATCAACCGGCTTTTTAAGCAGTTCATTAAGTCCGGTCATGGCGCTGCGCGCATGCTGCCAGCGCGAAAATACCAGCGTCAGCTGCATCAGGGGAGCGAGCGTACGCGCGGAGAGCAGGCTGCTGGCCACCAGCGTACCGGTAGTGATCTGATTGTTCAGGATCAGATAGACCCCGGCGACCAGCATCCCCGCGTAGGTCAGCTGCTGCACGCTGCCCGCCCAGCCGGTAAGACGCGCGCCCCACAGCCGCTGCTGGCTGGCGAGCGTGGCGCTGACTTCGTGGGTCTGTTCCCACTGCCGCTGAAACCCGGCCTCAGCCTGCAGCGCCTTGATATCCTCTACCCCTTCCAGCGTCTCCACCAGCAGCGCCTGCCGCAGAGCACTTTCGCGCTGGCCCTCTTTAGCCAGCCGCGCCATCGGGATCTGTACCAGCAGCCCCGGGATCACGATCAGCGGGATCGCCAGAAGCGGCACCAGCACCAGCCAGCCGCCAATCGCGGATAAAATCACCAGAAACAGCACCACAAAAGGGATATCCGCTGCGGCACTTACCGTCGTAGAGGTCAGTAATTCACGTACCTGCTCAACCTCACGCAGCTGAGCAATAAAAGCCCCGGTGGAGCGCGGCCGCGCCTCATTGCGGATGCGCAGTGCGCGGGCAAAGAGTTGCGCAGAGAGAGCCAGATCGATCCGCTTTCCCATGCCGTCAGCAACCCGGGTACGCGCCAGCCGGATCAGATATTCCATCAGCGCCGCCAGCATCACTCCGCCAAACAGCACCCATAGCGTGGGTTGTGACCGGGCTGGTATCACCCGATCGTACACCTGCATTGAGAACAGGATCCCCGCCAGCGCCAGCATATTGCTGACCAGCGAGGCGAGACTGATTTCCACCAGGCGTCGCTTCATTGGCCGAAAATGCTGCCATAACCAGTGTGGCTGCCAGGGACGAACAAACTCATCCATGCGCGCATCCCGTGCGCGGGTCGCCAGCGTAATCACGCCGACTTCCGGCTGCGCCTGTGCCAGCAGGTCACTCAGCGGAGCTGAGCGCAGGCCGTCACCGCCTGCGCTCAGCCAGTAATGCACCCTCCCCTCATCATCTGCCGCTTCTGCAAGCGCCAGCGTGCCGTCGTTAAGGCGCAGCAGCAGCGGCATTACGGCCTGCCGCCAGCGCAGCCTGCGGGCGCTGACAAACTGCAGCGTCAGCCCCATATGCTGCGCCAGATCTGTCAGCTGCGCCTGCGGTGACGCCGCGGCCAGCCACTGAAGCTGCAGGCGACGGCGATCGGTGGCGATCCCCAGCGCGGCCGCAGCCCGGTTTAGCGCGGCAATCGCTTCGTCGCGCGTATGCAAGGGTGAACGCATCCCTGGGTCGCCTTTTAGAAAAGAGTGATGTCCTGCGTGTGGCGCAGATAATTTATATCAGTGCCGCTACCGGCTGCTGCTGCAGATGATCGGCCAGCGTCCAGGCAGCATCGCTGCTGCCGTAGTGGTGGTCAGGCTCACTCCCCGCCGCTGCGGCATCCGGTATGGCCTCTCCGGCACCGTAGTGCGCCAGCAGAGAATCGATAGTGGTCGCGCTGAAATCTGTGCTGCCGGCGTCCTCTACCGTTACCGTCCGGACAGCGCTGGCCAGATTGCCCGCTTTATCCTGCGCGCTGACGCTCATCTGATAGCTGCCCGGCTCCAGCGTCGCCAGCTGACCCGCCAGAATGGTCAGCGACCACTCTCCGCTCTCATCCACTGCGGCGCTGTAGTGCCGATCGCCCAGCGTGACGGTGACCAGGCTTCCCTGCGTCAGATGGTCAGAGCTACCCTGAATAAGGTGCCAGTGATCCATGTCGCCGGGCGCGATGACGCCATCGCCAAACGGCTGCTGCAGGGTCAGCGATGGCAGCTGGTGAACCGCCACGGTGAACAGATCGCTGAGCGTCTGGCTGTCGTGATTACCGTAGCTGTCCCAGCGTTCGGCCATAGCGCTGACCGGTCCATCCGGCAGCGCCTGCAGGTCGGCCACGCTGAGCGTTACCATGCCATTGACTGGCGTATAGGCCTTACCGTTGAGCGTAAGCTGGTTGACACCCTCAAGATAAAAGCTCAGCGGCTGCTGCGCTTCCTGTGCGTTAAGGAAGGTATCGCCGCCAATATTCATTTCACAGTAGATGTCCGGCAACGTCGTCACGACATTCAGCTCCAGCGTGGTGTCGGTGCTGTTGCCGGCGGCGTCGAGCGCGTAAACGCGGACTTCACCGAGCGAAATAAAGCTGCTGACCTCGCCGGCAGGAACGATCGCCTGCCAGTGACCCTGTGCATCAATCGCGGCGTGATAAACGTTATCCCCGACGCAGAGCTCCAGCTTCTGGCCCGGAGTCAGCGCCGAGAGCGTACCGCTCAGCATCAGATCCTGCTGGCTCTCAGCAAAGTTAATGACGTTGTCAGCGGTAACGCTGTCAAAGCTGATATGCGGCAGGCTCTCCGGATGGGTTACCAGCGTCAGCTCATGCTGTACCGTGCTGGTTTTGCCATTCGGATCGCGGGCGCTGACCTGCATCTGATAAACGCCATCCGGCAGCGCGTGCAGATCCTCCGGCGTAAACGTTGCCTGCCATGCGCCGTGCTCATCAACGAGAGCAGTGGTGCTTCTGTTTCCCAGCGTCAGCGTGACATGGCTGTTAAGCGGCATATGCGTCACCAGTCCGCTCACCTCCACGCCGTAAATGCCCTCCGCTACGCTAATCGCGTTATCACCACTCACGGGCGCCACGCTGATCTCCGGACGGAGCGTTTTATCCACATAGACGCCAAACCCGACTTCGGTGGCGGTGCTGTTACCCGCTTTATCGCTGATGGTCAGCGTCAGGCTGTAGTTGCCATCCGCAAGACCCTGTAATATCGAAGGCGGCATGGTTGCATGCCAGTAGCCCCAGTGGTTGACCGTGCTGTGCCAGCTTTCGCCATTAAAGCTGAGCGTGACCGTTGCGCCTGGCTCCTGCTCCGCGCGTCCGCGCAGGTGAATGGCGCGATTGCTCTCCCAGGCGGCGATCACGCCATCCTGCGCCAGCGGTTCATAGGGATGTAGCGCGGCCGGTGGCGTGGTATCGCGGTGCTGCCGGCTGGTCATAATCGGGCTGACACGTTCAGCGCCAGAGGTAAATAACGACGCAAACGATGAAGTGGATTGGCCTGAAAACATAGGTAACCTCGTTACGGAGTATGCATTGCACCAGTGATTACCTGTATTAATGTTTCAGGCAGATCGGTGCGCCATACAGGCCATAACAGCATGGCCCGTTTCACCTGATGAAAACGGGTTACCCGCAGGTAACAAGGTTAAAGGTATGACGTTAAATGCGCGCTCCCGGCCGGGCTGGCGTGCGTGGCGATCTTGCTATAAGCGGCCCCTTCAGCGGTGGCCTGCTTTATCTTAGCGCGCTTTACCGGCTGCTGTCTGGTGGCAAAAATCCGGAAAATGGCTGTAAAACGCGCAACCAGCGAAAACCATAGTCAGCCAGTGATCTCTCGCTTATTGCATCAGTATATGTCATCAATCACCTGACTTAATTTGCGTTATGTCACTTAATATCTGTCAGGCAGTACCAGGAAATATCTGGAAAAAATTCTGGCCCGGGCAAATATCGGTAAGATGTCCGATTCCTGTGCAGCAGCAGGCAACGCAAATTGCGCGTTAATTCCGCTGCACCGCCTGCTTTGATGCTAAACTTCGACGCTTTAACAGCGGATCAAAATAACGACTATGACTGCACTGGACGCCGCACAGCCAGCCAAACTGCATCAGCGTGTTAATTTCGGCACGCGCACTGTTTTCCTTATCGCCGGGTTGAGTATGTCTGCCTGGGCGCCGCTTGTGCCTTACGCCAGCCAGCGTCTGCAGCTGAGCGGAGCCTCCCTCGGCGGGCTTTTACTATGTCTGGGCATCGGTTCGCTGGCCGCTATGCCGGTGACGGGGGCGCTGATTGGTCGTTTTGGCTGCCGCCGGATTATGACCTGCTCTGCGCTGCTGATTCTGGCGGTGTTGCCGCTGCTTGCCACGCTGGATCATCTCTGGGCGATGGCGTTTACGCTGATGCTATTCGGCGCCGGACTCGGCATGCTGGATGTGGCGATGAACGTGCAGGCGGTTCACGTGGAAAAAGCGGCGGGCAAGCCGATGATGTCAGGCTTTCACGGCTTCTTCAGCCTCGGCGGCATTATCGGCGCCGGTGCGGTGAGTCTGCTGCTGGGTGCCGGGCTGACGCCGCTGCAGGCCATCGCGATTATGATGGTGCTGATCGCCGTGCTGCTCTGCTGCAGTCTGCCAACCCTGATGAGCGAGCGGCTGCGTCAGGCTGATGAACCCTGGCTGGTGATCCCGCGTGGCTGGGTCGCTTTTCTCGGCTGCCTCTGCTTTATTCTGTTCCTCGCCGAGGGTGCCGTGCTCGACTGGAGCGCCCTGCTCCTGCTGCAGAGCCCGGGCCTCAGCGTAGCCTATGCCGGACTGGGCTATGCGGTGTTTTCGGTTGCCATGACGATTGGCCGGCTGACCGGCGACAAAATCATTCAGCGCTTTGGCCGCTATCACGTCATGCTTACCGGCGCGCTGGCAGCCAGTGCAGGTATGACGCTGGCCGTGCTGGTCCCCTGGCCGCAAACCGCACTGCTGGCGTTTCTGCTGGTCGGATTCGGGCTGGCGAATACAGTGCCGATGCTGTTTAATGCCGCCGGTAACCAGCAGGCCATGCCTGTCAACCTGGCGATATCGGCCATGACAACGTTAGGCTATGCGGGTATTCTCTCAGGCCCGGCGTTAATCGGCTTTATTTCCCAGTGGCTCACACTAAGCGGTGCATTCCTGCTGATTGCTCTGATGCTGCTGGCTGTCGCCGCCAGCGCACGCCGGGTTACGCGTTGATTGCAGGATCCTGAGACTCACTATGCTTTATAAATTTCCACTGACTTCCGGTAACGTTACGCGTTTTGTTGTCGTGTTTAACCTGGTGCTGCTGCTGGCGCTGGGCGCCGTGGTGCACAATAGCGTCAGCGCCTGGATTGCCGAAAAGCGTTATGCCATGGCTGACCTGGCGCGTGATATGCAAAAACGCATCGACGCTTACCGCTTCGCCACCTGGCAGATTTACGAAAATCTCGCCACCAGTGCGGCCGGCTCTGCGCCAAACAGCACGCTGCAGGAGACCCGGCTGCGCCCGGATGTTTACTATCTGGAAAAAACGCGCCGCAAAACGGAAGCGCTGATTTTCGGTTCGCACGACGGCAGCACGCTGGATATGACTATGCGTATGTCCGGCTATCTCGATACTTTATGGGGTGCGGAAAACCCGGCGTGGTCGATGTATTTTCTGAACGGTCAGGATAATAGCCTGATCATGATCTCTACCCTGCCGCTGAAAGATATGGCAACGCGCTACAAAGAGAGCGCGCTAAATACGCTGGTCGACAGCCGCCGGGCTGAGATGCTGCAGCAGGCTAACGCCCTGGATGAGCGCGAGAGCTTCTCTCCACTGCGTCATTTTACCTGGCAGAACGATCACTACTTTACGCTGCGCACCACCTTTAACCAGCCGGGTCATCTGGCAACGGTGGTGGCTTTCGATCTGCCGGTTAACGATCTGGTGCCGCAGAACCTGCCGCTGGAGAATTTCCAGCTGCGTCAGGATGCGACCCCGGGCAGCAGCACTGATGACGACAGCGACGGCACGACCAGCGTTACGCTGGTTAACCCGGATCTGGAGATCGCTGCCTCGCTGCCCAGCACGCCGCTGCAGCTGGTTTATCGCGTACCGCTGGTTAGCCTTGCGCTTGATATGCTGCATAACCTGATGTGGCCGCTGCTTATCAACCTGTTGCTCTTCCTGCTGTCGATTGCCGGCGTGACCCTGCTGCGTCAGCAGGCGCTGCGCCCGAATGAGAATCAGAGCGCAGAGCTCGATTCGCTGCGTATGCTGAACGAAGAGATCGTCGCCAGCCTGCCGGTCGGGCTGCTGGTGTATGACTTCGCCACTAACCGCACCCTGCTAAGTAATAAGATTGCCGATCACCTGCTGCCGCACCTGAACCTGCAGAAGATTATCAATATGTCCGATCAGCATCAGGGCGTGCTGCAGGCGACTATCAATAACGAAGTCTATGAGATCCGTCACGCACGCAGCGTGCTGTCGCCGCACACGCAGCTGTTTATGATGCGCGATCAGGATCGCGAACTGCTGGTTAATAAGAAGCTGCAGAAAGCACAGCAGGTACTGGACCGCAATCACCAGATGCGCCAGCAGCTGATGCAGCAGCTTGGCCATGCGCTGAACCGCCCGCTGCAGGATATGGTGACGCGGCTGGTGCAGCTCAGCCAGCGCAGTGACGATGAGAGCGTGCTGGATCTGCTGGATGAGAGCCAGCGGCTGGCCCGCCTGGTCGATGATATCGTGCTGCTGAACCGGCTGGAAGCGCATGACTGGTCGCCGGAAACCAGCCCGTTTAATCTGCAGGATCTGCTGGATGAGATTGCGCTGGAGAGCCTGCCGCTGCTGCGACGCAAGGGCCTGACGCTGGTGGTAAACAACCAGCTGGCGAATGATGAAATGCGCAGCGGCGATCGCCGCGCGCTGCGTAAGGTGCTGACCACCCTGATGCATTATGCGCTCACCACCACGCAATGGGGAAAAATCACGCTGGAAGTGAAAACGCCAGCGAACAAGCCTGATGTGCTGCAGCTGCAGCTGGTCGATACCGGTTCCGGGCTAACGGCGGATGAACTGACCAACGCCGATTTCCCCTATCTTGGTGAGACGTCGCAGGATCGTTTTGGTCAGGCCTCCGGAATGGCCTTTTTCCTCTGTAAACAGCTCTGCAAGCAGATGGGCGGCCAGTTAGACATTATCGCTAAACCCGATATCGGCACGCGCTATAACATCCAGCTGCCGCTGACGCTGCAGCTGCTGCTGGAGGAGCAGGAAGAAAAATTACTGGAGGGCGTGACCGCTCTGGTCGATATAGCAGTGGAGGATGTACAGAAAATCGTCTGTCGTCATCTGGAGAACTGGGGCGCTAAGTGCCTGACCTCAGATGAACGGCTCTCGGGTCAGGAGCATGACGTCCTGATCACGGACGACCCTGAACGTCTCAGCGGCTGGGCATTACTGCTGGCGGGCGATGAGCTGGGGCATCACGCCCTGAACGACAGACAGTATCGCGTGAATTATAACCTCAGCAACGCCCTGCTTGACGCACTGCTGGCCCTGATTGAAAAGCAGCTGGCCAGTGATTTGATGGAGGAGAGTGAAGAAAATGAGGCTGGCACACCGCTGTTAAGCGGCGGCTATTTCCAGCTGTTTACCGAGACAGTACCGCCTGATGTCAGGAGACTGTATACTGAAGCGTCGGATAGCGACTATCCTTCTCTTGCTCAGACAGCGCATCGCCTGAAAGGCGTTTTTGCCATGCTCAATTTGCTGCCGGGTAAACAGCTTTGTGAAGCGTTAGAACAGCACATTAAAATGTGCGACGATTTAACCATTAAAAATACCACCAGTGAAATTGACGCCTATGTCAATCAACTGCTGCAGCAAGGTAACCAATAAGATGAATAACCTGAACGTAATTATTGCCGACGACCATCCCATTGTTCTGTTTGGTATCCGTAAGTCTCTGGAACAGATTGAATGGGTTAACGTAGTAGGTGAGTTTGAAGACTCCACAGCACTGATCAACAGCCTCTCCAAGCTGGACGCGAATGTTCTGATCACCGATCTCTCAATGCCTGGCGAGAAGTATGGCGACGGCATTACCCTGATCAAATACATCAAGCGTCACTATCCCGATCTTTCGATCATTGTTCTGACCATGAATAACAATCCGGCGATCCTGAGTGCCGTTCTGGATCTCGATATTGAAGGGATTGTGCTGAAACAGGGCGCTCCGACCGATCTGCCAAAAGCGCTGGCCGCACTGCAGAAAGGCAAAAAATATACGCCGGAAAGCGTTGCCAAACTGCTGGAGAAGATCAGCGCAGGTGGTTACGGTGACAAGCGTCTGTCGCCGAAAGAGAGTGAAGTACTGCGTCTCTTTGCTGAAGGTTTCCTCGTCACTGAGATTGCCAAGAAGCTGAACCGCAGTATCAAAACCATCAGCAGCCAGAAGAAATCAGCCATGATGAAGCTGGGTGTGGATAACGATATCGCACTGCTGAACTACCTCTCCTCGGTCAGCGCCACGCAGATCGACAAAGATTAATCTTTGCAGGCGGCCCGCAGGCCGCCCGTTCGTTTAATCCCCTGCCCTACGCCTGACGACCGGTACGCACGCGGGCAGCGTAGCGCGCCAGAGTGACTTTCAGCTCATCCAGCGTCACCGGTTTCGACAGGCAGTTATCCATACCGGCATCCATACAGCGCTGCTTCTCTTCCGCCAGCGCGTTCGCCGTTACGCCAATCACCGGGAACACGTGCCCCAGCTGGCGCAGCCGCTGCGTCAGGCGATAACCATCCATATTCGGCATGTTTACGTCGCTCAGTACGATGTCGATATGATTGCGACTCAGCACGTTAAGCGCATCAACGCCATCCTGCGCCGTTTTGGTCTGATAGCCCAGCGTACCGAGCTGCTCCGACAGCAGCATACGGTTGATGGGATGATCATCCACAATCAGAATCATAATATCTTCATTGCTGCTCGCATTCTCTGCTGCAGGCGGCGGCAGCGGCGTGGTGGTATCACTGTCAATCGTGATGCGATAGATACGACCCAGCAGCAGCGGCAGGTCGTGCAGCGTTGCGCTGCTCTGCACCCAGACGCCCGGCGAGCGCTCCTGCGGCATATCGATATGCTCACCGCAGATCAGAATGCGCGCGCGCACCGCCTGCGCCAGTGAATCGTCGTGATCGCTTATCACCACATCATCGCTTTCTGCCTGTCCCTGCCAGGCTGCCGCTTTCAGTCCCTGCTGCTGCAGCAGGCGCAGCAGAAACGCAGCGAGATAGTCGTTGCGCAGGTCAAGCCAGATCGCTTTCTCCTGCAGGCCATCCAGCAGCGGCGGCGCCGGCTGCTGCCCGGCGTAGATCGGAATACGCACGATAAACTGGCTGCCCATTCCCGGTTCAGAATCAACCTCAATATCGCCATCCATCATGTTGATCAGTTTTTCGCAGATTGCGAGTCCCAGCCCGGTGCCCTGAAAGTTGCGCTGCACGCCGGAGCCAACCTGGAAGAAAGGATCGAACAGCCGCGTCACCTCTCTGGCAGGAATGCCGACCCCGGTATCGCGCACGCGGAAGGCAAGATAGCCCTCTTTAACGTAGGCGTGCAGAATAATGCAGCCGGTATGGGTAAATTTGATGGCGTTATTAAGCAGGTTGGAGATCACCTGCTGCAGCCGCAGCGGATCGCCATCCAGCGCCAGCGGCACGTTGTTTTCCATAAAGACATAGAGCGTAAGACGCTTGCGCACCACCAGCGATAAATAGTTGCTGGTGATATGGTTAATCACTTCGCGCGGTGAGAAAGGACGCGGCTCAATTTTCAGCTGCTCTGACTCTATCTTCGAGAAGTCGAGAATATCGCTGATAATTTTCAGCAGCAGGCTGGAGGAGTTGTTCATGGCGGTAACCAGCGATTCCACCCCTTTGGGCAGGCTTTTGGTCTGCAGCAGATCGAGGTTACCGATGATGCCGTAAAGTGGCGTGCGCAGTTCATGACTGACGGTTGCGAGGAACATCGATTTCGACTGGCTCGCCTGTTCAGCGGCGTGCGCCATCTCCTGCAGCGACTGCTCCATACGTACGCGGGATGAGACATCAACCAGCACGCAGATGGCCACATTTTCATTGCGGTAGCGCGAATGCACAAAGCTGATCTGCAGGTTGGTATTGCTGCCGGTCAGCACATCAACAAAATTCACCTGCTGGCCGCTGATAATTTCATTAAGCCGCTGGCGATCCTCCTGCGTCAGCAGCGTAAGATAGTTGTGCGCCAGTTCGTTGCTCAGAATATTGGTGCCATCGCTGGTGCGCAGAATGCAAATCCCTACCGGTGCCGACGCGACAATTTTCCGGTTGAACTGCTCATGCTCCTCCAGCCGGTGCGCGTTATCTTCCGCCGGCAGGAACATGCGGCGCTCAAATATCCACGCCAGAGTAAAAAGCACAATCGCACTGAAGATGTTAAGCAGCAGCGCGTTAAGCAGCAGCAGCCGCAGCTGATCCACCATTACCGACGTGGGCAGAGACCAGATGATATTCAGATCTGACGGCGGCAGCGGCTTTTTCAGCACCAGCTGGCGGTAGTTGTCGAGGTAGCCAAACCAGGTGCTTTCATCGGGCAGATCGTCCAGCGCGTAACCGGGTCCGCTGCGGCGGCTGCTCAGCAGCGGGCGGTAATTTTCATCGGTAATGGTCGCCACCAGCGGCAGTCCGCCGGGCTGAACAAATTCATCCAGCCGGATATTCTGCTCAACGCCCAGCAGCGCCTGAAGTTTGTTGGCGACGTAAACCGGGACGACCATATAGAAGTTGCCGCTTCCGGGCTGCGTGCTGTCGGTGATCCAGTACATCGGATTGCGCCGATCTTCCTCATTGCTGTTGCGATAGTGCAGCACATGTTCGCGCAGCGCCTTCATGCTGCGTTCCCGGTCTAACGGATTGCTGCTGCCGATGGTGAAATCAGCCAGGCACTGACTCTCACCGCCGATAAAAAACACGCGATTCAGCTCATAGGCCGCAGCAAAATTGCTTTTCCAGTAGTTGATATAGTAGCTGAGCGAGTCGAGCGAGTTGCGCCAGGTGTTGCTCATTGAGGTGCAGTCACCGTCGGAAAAGAGCGGCGTAAACTGCGGCAGCGTGCTTTTACCGGCGGGCAGGCCGTTGAGCATGTCCAGCCCGTTGGCGCTGCTGCTAAGACGATTTTCCGTGATGTACTTCAGTTCCCGCATGACGTCAGCCGAGTGCCGGACGTACCACTCTGCTTTACCATAGTTCGTCGCAAACTCCTGGCGTATTCCGTTCTCTTTTTCATGCAGCACATTGATGATGTAGAAGGTGGTCAGCAATGCACCCAGCGACCAGAGCAGCAGCGCCAGCGCCCGGAAAAGATAGCGCGAGATACGAAGCGTGGTGCGAAAGGAGACGAGATATTTCAAGAGAGGCTCACTGGCGGTAACGGTTAACAGGACCCAAAAAGGTGCACATACACTAGCTTTATCGCTGCGAAAAAGCCAGTTGGTGCAGAGGTGCGGGGCGAAAACTCAGATAATAAAACGGCAGGTCGGTTGCCCTGACCTGCCGCTGATAAGGTGCATCAGACGATTATGCGTCGTCTTCTGCGTCCGGTGCCTCGTCATCGCTGTCGACTTCCGGCGCGATATCCTCTTCGCCTTCCGCCACGCTGCCGTCGATGGCATCCAGCTCCTCTTCTTCAACCGGCTCCGCCACGCGCTGCAGGCCAACCACGTTCTCATCTTCCGCGGTGCGGATCAGGATCACGCCCTGCGTGTTACGGCCGACCACGCTGACTTCCGATACGCGGGTGCGTACCAGCGTGCCGGCATCGGTGATCATCATAATCTGATCGCCATCTACCACCTGTACCGCACCGATAACCGGTCCGTTACGCTCGGTAACTTTGATCGAGATAACGCCCTGAGTGGCACGTGATTTCGTCGGATACTCGCTGTTAGCCGTACGCTTACCGTAACCATTCTGCGTAACGGTGAGGATCGCGCCCTCTTCGCGCGGCACAATCAGCGACACCACTTTATCGTTCTCTGCCAGCCTGATACCGCGCACGCCTGAGGCTGAACGCCCCATGGCACGCACTGCACTCTCAGCAAAGCGCACGACTTTACCGCCAGCGGAGAAGAGCATCGCTTCATCATTGCCGTTGGTCAGCGCTACGCCAATCAGCTCATCATCTTCACGCAGGTTGATGGCGATAATGCCGGCGCTGCGCGGACGACTGAACTCCTGCAGCGCGGTTTTCTTCACCGTGCCGCTGGCCGTCGCCATAAAAATATTGAAGCCTTCGGTATACTCACGCACCGGCAGAATAGCGGTAATGCGCTCGTTAGCTTCCAGCGGCAGCAGGTTGACGATAGGACGCCCGCGTGCGCCACGGCTCGCTTCCGGCAGCTGATAAACCTTCATCCAGTAGAGACGACCCCGGCTGGAGAAGCAGAGAATCGTGTCGTGGGTATTAGCCACCAGCAGGCGATCAATGAAGTCCTCTTCTTTGATACGTGCGGCTGATTTACCCTTGCCGCCGCGGCGCTGCGCTTCATAATCTGACAGCGGCTGATACTTAACGTAGCCCTGATGCGACAGGGTGACGACCACATCTTCCTGGTTGATCAGATCTTCGATATTGATATCCGCGCTGTTGGCGGTGATCTCAGTACGGCGCGCATCGCCAAACTGATCGCGCATCGCTTCCAGCTCTTCGCGGATCACTTCCATCAGGCGGTCAGCACTCTGCAGAATGTGAATCAGCCCGGCAATCTGCTCCAGCAGCTCTTTGTACTCATCAAGCAGTTTCTCATGCTCAAGGCCGGTCAGTTTCTGCAGACGCAGATCCAGAATCGCCTGAGCCTGCTGCTCGGTAAGATAGTAGCGGCCATCGCGAATACCAAATTCAGGCTCCAGCCACTCCGGCCGCGCAGCGTCATCGCCGGCACGCTCAAGCATGGCGGCAACATTGCCGAGATCCCACGCCTGTGCCAGCAGAGCGCCCTTCGCTTCTGCTGGCGTCGGCGCGCGACGGATCTGCTCGATAATCGGATCGATATTCGCCAGCGCAATCGCCAGACCTTCAAGGATATGGGCACGATCGCGCGCTTTGCGCAGTTCGAAGATGGTGCGACGCGTCACCACTTCGCGACGGTGGCGCACAAAGGCTTCGATGATATCTTTCAGCGGCATGATCTTCGGCTGACCCTGATGCAGAGCCACCATGTTGATGCCGAAAGAGACCTGCAGCTGCGTCAGCGAATAGAGGTTGTTCAGAACCACTTCACCCACGGCGTCGCGTTTGACTTCAATGACAATGCGCATACCGTCTTTATCAGACTCATCGCGCAGCCCGCTGATCCCTTCAACGCGCTTCTCTTTAACCAGCTCGGCAATTTTTTCAATCAGGCGCGCTTTGTTAACCTGATACGGGATCTCATTGACAATAATGGTTTCGCGACCGGTTTTGGCATCGGTTTCGATTTCGCCACGCGCGCGAATGTAGATTTTACCGCGCCCGGTACGATAGGCCTCTTCAATACCACGACGGCCATTGATAAAGGCTGCGGTCGGGAAGTCCGGACCGGTGATGTGCTCCATCAGCCCTTCTACGCTGATGTTTTCATCATCGATAAAGGCGAGGCAGCCGTTGATCACTTCAGTCAGGTTATGCGGCGGAATGTTAGTTGCCATTCCCACGGCGATACCGGAGGAGCCGTTTACCAGCAGGTTAGGAATTTTGGTTGGCAGCACTTCCGGGATCTGCTCGGTGCCGTCGTAGTTTGGCACAAAGTCGACCGTCTCTTTTTCCAGATCGGCCAGAAGCTCAGAGGAGATCTTCGCCATACGGACTTCGGTATAACGCATCGCTGCGGCGGAGTCGCCATCAACGGAACCGAAGTTACCCTGACCGTCAACCAACATATAGCGCAGGGAGAACGGCTGGGCCATACGGACAATACTTTCGTATACAGCAGAGTCACCGTGCGGGTGATACTTACCGATAACGTCACCTACCACACGGGCAGATTTCTTATAGGCTTTATTCCAGTCGTTACCCAGTTCGCTCATGGCGTAAAGCACGCGGCGATGCACCGGCTTCAGGCCATCACGGACATCGGGTAAGGCTCGGCCAACAATGACCGACATGGCGTAATCGAGGTAGGAGTTTTTCAGCTCTTCTTCGATATTGACCGGTGTAATTTCTCTCGCAAGGTCGCTCATGGAGCCGCTATCCCTCTACTTAATCCCGGATTTTAAAGGTGCGAAAGTATATCACATTGCTTACGTACGGTGAACGTAAAGCGGGGTTTTCTGGCGCTTTTCGTTCACGCTGAGAGATGCCACCTGACGTTTAAGCGTTTATACTCAGAAGATATTTTGCCAGGAGTCGTTATTCAATGAGTGAACAACCGCAGGAAAGCCGTCAGAACGTCGATCACAGCGAGATTGCCAAGTTTGAAGCGGTCGCTTCGCGCTGGTGGGATCTGGAGGGTGAATTTAAGCCGCTGCACCGTATTAACCCGCTGCGTCTGGGCTGGATTGCGCAGCACAGCAACGGCCTGTTTGGTAAAAAAGTGCTCGATGTCGGCTGCGGCGGCGGCATTCTGGCAGAGAGCATGGCGCGTGAAGGCGCAGACGTAACCGGGCTGGATATGGGCGCGGAACCGCTGGCAGTCGCGCGTCTGCATGCTGAAGAGAACGGCGTCAGCGTCGATTATATTCAGCAGACGGTAGAGGATCATGCGAACAGCCATGCTGGCCAGTATGACGTAGTGACCTGCATGGAGATGCTGGAGCACGTACCCGATCCGCGCTCGGTTGTTATGGCCTGCGCCCGTCTGGTAAAACCAGGTGGTGAGGTCTTTTTCTCCACGATAAACCGCAATCCTAAAGCCTGGCTGCTGGCAATCTTCGGCGCCGAATATGTGCTGCGCATGCTGCCGCGCGGTACGCATGACGCCAAAAAGTTTATCCGCCCGGCTGAATTACTGGACTGGGTAGACGAAACCACACTGCGCGAACGCCACATGATTGGCCTGCACTATAATCCGCTGACCAACAAGTTCCGTCTCGGACCGGGTGTGGACGTGAACTATATGATTCATACCCACGCTCAGGCTGATGCCGCAGGCGAAACACGCTGATAACAGAGGCCCGCTCTGCGGAGCGCGCCTCTCTTCTTCATCCCCGCTAGCCGATCTTCTCCGTTTCGTCTCTGCCTTAATGACGGGTTCCGCGCCTTTGATTGAGATTTACGCGCTCAGTCATACTATTAAAAAAAAGTATGAAGCCGTTGACAGCTAGCCCAGGCCTTATGCCACGCGGATCCAGGATTTTTCCCGGCTACCAGGACTGATTCTTTGCCAAAAATCAACTCTTGTTAAGCAAAGAATGCTGACTAAAATACTCACCATATAGTTAGTAAAACTTCCCGAACCCCCTATATATAGTGTTTATCCACAGGCTTACTCACAGCGAGCGGCTTGTGCATAGACCTTGTGAATAGTTAGGGGATAATTTCCTATTTCATGGACAGGTAAACACGCGACATGAACCAAAGTCTGCTCGTCACCAAACGCGATGGCCGTCAGGAACGCATTGATCTCGATAAAATTCACCGTGTACTCGACTGGGCGGCTGAAGGACTGAACAATGTTTCAGTTTCTCAGGTTGAACTGCGCTCCCACATTCAGTTTTATGATGGCATCAGAACCTCTGATATCCATGAAACCATCATCAAAGCCGCAGCCGATCTGATTTCGCGCGATGCGCCAGATTACCAGTATCTGGCAGCACGTCTGGCTATCTTCCATCTGCGTAAAAAAGCCTATGGCCAGTTTGAGCCACCGAAGCTTTACGATCAGGTCGTGAAAATGGTGGAGCTGGGCAAATATGACCGCCACCTGCTGGAAGATTACAGCACCGAAGAGTTTGAGCTGATGGACAGCTACATCGATCACTGGCGCGATATGAACTTCTCTTACGCTGCGGTTAAGCAGCTGGAAGGAAAATATCTGGTGCAGAACCGCGTCAGCGGTGAGATCTATGAGAGCGCGCAGTTCCTGTATATCCTGGTCGCAGCCTGCCTGTTCTCAAACTATCCACGCGATACGCGCATGAGCTACATCAAGCGCTTTTATGACGCGATCTCCACCTTCAAGATCTCGCTGCCAACGCCAATCATGTCTGGCGTGCGCACCCCGACCCGTCAGTTCAGCTCCTGCGTCCTGATTGAGTGCGGCGACAGCCTGGACTCTATCAACGCCACCTCCAGCGCTATCGTGAAATATGTGTCACAGCGCGCCGGCATCGGTATTAACGCAGGCCGTATTCGTGCGCTGGGCAGCCCGATCCGCGGCGGCGAAGCGTTTCATACCGGCTGTATCCCGTTCTATAAGCATTTCCAGACGGCGGTGAAATCGTGCTCTCAGGGCGGCGTGCGCGGCGGTGCAGCGACGCTGTTCTACCCGATGTGGCATCTGGAAGTGGAAAGCCTGCTGGTGCTGAAAAACAACCGTGGCGTGGAAGGTAACCGCGTGCGCCACATGGACTACGGCGTTCAGATCAACAAGCTGATGTATACCCGCCTGCTGAAAGGCGAAGATATCACCCTGTTCAGCCCGTCAGATGTCCCGGGTCTGTATGATGCGTTCTTCGCCGATCAGGAGGAGTTTGAACGTCTCTACACCAAATATGAGAAAGATGAGAGCATCCGTAAGCAGCGCGTAAAAGCGGTCGATCTCTTCTCGCTGATGATGCAGGAGCGCGCCTCAACCGGTCGTATCTACATCCAGAACGTCGATCACTGCAATACCCACAGCCCGTTTGACCCGGCGATTGCGCCAGTGCGTCAGTCTAACCTCTGCCTTGAGATTGCGCTGCCAACCAAGCCGCTTGAGGATGTGAATGATGAGAACGGCGAAATTGCGCTCTGTACGCTTTCCGCCTTCAACCTCGGTGCCATCAACAGCCTCGACGACCTCGAAGAGCTGGCGGTGCTGGCGGTTCGCGCGCTCGATGCGCTGCTTGATTATCAGGACTATCCGATTCCGGCAGCACAGCGTGGTGCCATGGGTCGCCGTACGCTGGGTATTGGCGTCATTAACTACGCTTACTACCTGGCGAAGCACGGCGTACGCTACTCTGACGGCAGCGCCAACAATCTGACGCACAAAACCTTTGAGGCTATTCAGTACTATCTGCTGAAAGCATCAAATGAGCTGGCAAAAGAGCAAGGCGCCTGCCCGTGGTTTAAAGAGACGACCTATTCACAGGGTATTCTGCCGATTGATACCTATAAAAAGGATCTGGACGCCGTCTGCAATGAGCCGCTGCATCTCGACTGGGAAGCGCTGCGTGAATCGATCACCACGCACGGCCTGCGTAACTCCACGCTCTCTGCCCTGATGCCGTCAGAGACCTCTTCGCAGATCTCTAACGCCACTAACGGTATTGAACCGCCGCGCGGCCACATCAGTATTAAAGCGTCTAAAGATGGCATCCTGCGTCAGGTGGTACCGGAGTATGAGCGTCTGAAAGATCAGTATGAGCTGCTGTGGGAAATGCCTTCTAATGATGGTTATCTGCAGCTGGTCGGCGTGATGCAGAAGTTTATCGATCAGGCGATCTCCTCAAACACGAACTACGATCCGGGCCGCTTTGCCAACGGTAAAGTACCGATGAAACAGCTGCTGAAAGATCTGCTTACCGCCTATAAGTTTGGTGTGAAGACGCTCTACTATCAAAACACCCGCGATGGCGCAGAAGATGCACAGGACGATCTGGCCCCGTCAATTCAGGACGATGGCTGCGAAAGCGGCGCCTGCAAAATCTGACCGGCGACGCGTACTTATGTCAGGGCTGGCGCTGCCAGCCCGCTTCACTTTTTGGACTTAGTCATGGCTTATACTACTTTTTCACAGAATAAAAACGATCAGCTGAAAGAGCCGATGTTCTTCGGCCAGTCCGTGAACGTGGCGCGTTTCGATCAGCAGAAATATGACATTTTTGAAAAGCTGATTGAGAAGCAGCTCTCTTTCTTCTGGCGTCCGGAAGAGGTCGACGTCTCACGCGATCGTATCGACTACCAGGCGCTGCCGGATCACGAAAAGCATATCTTCATCAGCAACCTGAAGTATCAGACGCTGCTCGACTCTATCCAGGGCCGCAGCCCGAACGTCGCGCTGCTGCCGCTGATCTCTATCCCGGAGCTGGAAACCTGGATTGAAACCTGGGCGTTTTCTGAGACCATTCACTCACGCTCTTACACCCATATTATCCGCAACATCGTCAACGATCCGTCGCTGGTGTTTGATGATATCGTCACCAACGAGCAGATTCTGGCGCGCGCGCAGGATATCTCAAAGTACTACGACGATCTGATTGAGATGACCAACTACTGGCATCTGCTGGGCGAAGGCACGCATCAGGTTGCCGGTAAATCAGTCACCGTCAGCCTGCGTGCGCTGAAAAAGCAGCTCTATATCTGTCTGATGAGCGTTAACGCGCTGGAAGCGATTCGCTTTTACGTCAGCTTCGCCTGCTCATTCGCTTTTGCCGAACGTGAACTGATGGAAGGCAACGCCAAAATCATCAAGCTGATCGCGCGCGATGAAGCGCTGCACCTGACCGGCACCCAGCATATGCTGAACCTGCTGCGCAGCGGTGAAGACGATCCGGAGATGAAAGAGATTGCTGCCGAGTGCCGTGAAGAGTGCTTCGAGCTGTTTAAGAAGGCGGCACTGCAGGAGAAAGAGTGGGCAGAGTATCTGTTCAGCGGCGGCTCAATGATTGGTCTGAACAAAGATATTCTGTGCCAGTACATTGAGTACATCACTAATATCCGTATGCAGGCGGTGGGTCTCGATCTGCCCTTCCAGACCCGCTCCAACCCGATTCCATGGATCAACTCCTGGCTGGTGTCTGATAACGTGCAGGTAGCACCGCAGGAAGTAGAAGTTAGCTCCTATCTGGTGGGTCAGATCGACTCCGAAGTAGGCGAAGACGACTTCAACGATTTCCAGCTCTGAGCATGAGCCGCGCTGTTGTTATCCTGCGCAGTTCAGGCTCCCGCCTGGAGTGCGCAGATGAACATCCTAATCTGCTGACCACGCTTGAGGCACATAATCTCTGCGTGGAGTTTCAGTGCCGTGAAGGCTACTGCGGCTCCTGCCGTATGCGCCTGGTACGGGGCGAAGTCGATTACGCTGAAACCCCGCTGGCTTTTATTCAGCAGGGTGAAATCCTGCCCTGCTGCTGTAAAGCGCGCGGCGAGATTGAGATTGAGCTGTAACCACCCCCGTCTGTTTTCTTTCACATCGTTCATGCGACAAGAAAGCCACTCTGGTCAGAGGGGGCGCTGAACACGCCCGGAACGGCAACACCCGCTCCCTGCGGGCCTCGGCACGCGGCGTCCCTGCCGCGTGACGTCCGGCTCAATTCAACGCCCCCTCTTCCCCTGTGCTTCTGTGCGGCTGTAAGAGCGAGTTATCTGACAGCTATGCAGAAGTCACAGGGCGCGGAAGCGACGGTGATTTGCAGCAGCCTCCGCGCCATGGATGGCGCGGCGTCAGGCCCCAGGGAGGGGTTTATGCCGGTGCGGCAAGTCACCGTCACTTCCGCAACCAGGCTCCCTTTGCAAGCGATACCGGTTACGCACTGACGTATCCGGTATGCCCACAGACGCAATCAGTGCTTTACCGTTTCCAGGATGTCGATCCAGCCGTGTCCGGTTGAAACTTCGCTGCCGTGCAGCCAGCGACGCAGCATGTTCATTGCCATCATCGCCACCACTTTCTGCCGGGTTTCCTGATTATGGCGGCCGTGTGAAAACTTCACCCGCTGGCCCCAGCCCGCTTCAGGCGTCTGCAGCGCAATCGCAATTTCTCCTTCGGCCAGTTCACTGACAGAGAGCGCCAGAGCGCTGCCCTGCTCTGCCGCCAGCATGCGTGTCCGCTCAACCTGTGCTTCAAGTGTTTCTGCCTGCGGCGCCAGGATCTCGCCAGCGCTTAGCGGCACGTCCGCAGCGGCCAGCTGCCAGTGCAGAAAGCCCGCGGTATACTGCTCACTGGTGGCGAGGTAAAACTTACGCTGCTGCAGCTCACGCGCCAGCAGCGCGGGCAGCCCTTCGGTGCCTTCGAAAATCGTACATTCGGCCAGCAGCAGCTTTACCTGCTGCCAGACCTGCTCCATCGCCACGCGCGCACTGGCAGGCCCGGTAAGCTTGATTTCGATAATCGGCATTGAAGAGCGGTAACCCATTACGACCCCTTCGGGCAGCGCCAGCGGCTCCAGCTCAGCCGCAATATCACTCTCGCCGCGACCAAAGGTCGTCAGGCGCAGGCAGAGCGGGGGTTCAGGCAGGGTAAAACGTGCTTTCAGGCGCGGAATAATCTCTTGCTCCACCATCACTTTGAATTCTGACGGCACGCCCGGCGTAAAGAAAATTAAGCAGCGGTTGAGCTGGAGTGCGAAACCACAGGCGGTACCCACAGGGTTATCGATAAGCGTGGCGTTAGCCGGGATTTCAGCCTGTTTGCGATTGCTGGCGGCCATCACGCGACCGCGACTGGCAAACCAGGCTTCCATTTTTGCCAGCCATTCTGTCTGCAGCACCAGCTCGCAACCGCTGGCGGCCGCGGCGGCCTGCGCGCTCAAATCATCAGAGGTCGGCCCCAGTCCCCCGTTAACAATCAGCACATCTGCCACCTGGCTACGGCTCTGTAATGCATCAATCAGCGACGGCAGCGCATCACCCACGGTCATGCGGCTGGTCATCGGCAGGCCATGCTGAAACAGCACGTCCGCCAGCCAGGCGGCGTTGGTATCCACAATTTGTCCATGCAGCACTTCATCGCCCGTGGCGAGCATCTCAACACGTATCACGTTGCATTCTCCTTGTCCTGGTTACGCTTTACTGTAGAAAGCAGGCGAGGTAAACACAATCATCAGGAAGGGAAATCGGGAAAGAGATCGTAAATAGCGAAGAAAGTATGGCAGGCGAAGCCGGGCGCAGCGTTGCGCGCGCCCGGCAGCGTATTAACGACGGGCCAGCAGTAAACCTACAAACAGGCCTGCAGCGGCGCCAATACCCACGCCCTGCCACGGTTTTTCATGCACGTAATCATCGGCACGATAGGCCGCCTGTTTGGCACGATAGTAGTAGCTGTCCGAAGCCTGACTGACGCGGCTCTTCACATCTTCCAGCGCCTGCTCAGCTTTTTGTTTGAGTTCAATATACTTCTGATCGGCCGGATCGCCGGACGCGCGCAGCACTTCTTCAAGCGTTTCAGTTAACAGCGCCAGATCGTCGTCAATACCTGATTCATAACGGTTATCAAATTGGTCTGAAGATGACATTATGCGGTTCCTCCGTGTTCATAACGTGTCGATTAACTATAGCCATAAATCATAACTTTGCTGGCCGAAATTGCGTCTGTGCGCTCCGTAAAAACGTGACGGCTTTGTAAAAACAGGCCGGATCCCCCTGAGCGACAGAGAATCTGCTTCGTTTATTTGATTAATCTGATAAATTTTCCGGCGAGTGAATTTTTTGATTGCGCCACTGTCGTAACCCCCTGTAGCCCGACGCTAACCGTCTGGAAACAGACACAATACACCCGAGCAGCTAAGGATTAGAATTCCGGCATGAATCGTAGAAAATTTGTGAAAGCGTCCGTCGCTCTGTCAGCCCTGAGTGGCATGACCGGGCTCTCCTCGCTGTTTGCGCAATCTGCATGGGCCGATGACGGCATCGCCGACGGCAAAGCCGTGCGCTTCGATTTTGATGTATTGAAACAGAAGGCCGCCGCGCTGGCGAAAAAGCCCTGGGGCGGTGCGCCCGGTGCGCTGCCTGACACGCTGGCGACCCTTACGCCGCAAGCGTACAACGAAATTCAGTATGACGCTCAGCACTCGCTGTGGAACAACGTCGCCGATCGCGAGCTGGACGTGCAGTTTTTCCACGTCGGCATGGGATTTAAACGGCGTATCCGCATGTTCTCTGTTGATGCGGCCAGCCGCGAAGCACGGGAAATCCACTTTCGCCCGGAGCTGTTTAAGTATCATGACGCCGGCGTCGACACGCAGCAGCTGGCGGGTAAAAACGATCTCGGCTTTGCCGGTTTCCGCGCGTTTAAAAAGCCGGAGCTGGCGCGGCGTGATATCGTCTCTTTCCTCGGGGCCAGCTACTTCCGCGCCGTGGATGAAACCTATCAGTATGGCCTCTCCGCCCGCGGCGTTGCTGTTAACACGTTCAGCAACGGTCAGGAGGAGTTTCCTGATTTCACCGCGTTCTGGTTTGAAACGCCAAAAGCAGACGACACTACCTTTGTCGTGTATGCCCTGCTGGATGGTGCCAGCCTGACCGGTGCCTACAAATTCACCATTCACTGTGAAGAGAAACGCGTGGTGATGGAAGTGGAAAACCACCTCTATACACGTAAAGCGATTCGTCAGCTCGGCATTGCGCCGATGACCAGTATGTTCAGCTGCGGTACCAACGAACGCCGCATGTGCAACACCTACCATCCGCAGATCCATGACTCCGATCGCCTGGCGATGTGGAGCGGCAGCGGTGAATGGATCGCCCGTCCGCTTAATAACCCGCAGCGCCTGCAGTTCAACGCCTATAAAGATGAAAACCCGCGCGGCTTTGGTCTGCTGCAGCTGGATCACGACTTTAAAAATTATCAGGATGTGATTGGCTGGTACGACAAACGCCCGAGCCTGTGGGTCGAGCCAACCGGCAAATGGGGTAAAGGCGCGATTAATCTGATGGAGATCCCTACCACCGGGGAAACGCTGGATAACGTGGTCTGCTTCTGGCAGCCAGAGGAGCCGATTCAGGCGGGCAGCGAGCTGAACTTTGGCTATAAGCTCTACTGGAGCCAGCTGCCGCCGGTGCGCAGCGATCTGGCGCGCGTGGATGCGACCCGTACCGGCATTGGCGGTTTTCCCGAAGGCTGGGCGCCGGGTGAACATTTCCCGGAGACCTGGTGCCGCCGCTTTGCCGTAGATTTCATTGATGGCGACCTGAAAGCAGCCGCTGCCAGGGGCATTGAGCCGGTCATTACCGTTTCATCAGGCACGTTCAAACAGGTAGAGATCCTCTACGTTGAACCGATTAACGGTTATCGCATTCTGTTTGACTGGTATCCGAACAGCGATGCGACCACGCCTGTGGAGATGCGCCTGTTCCTGCGCACCAAAGATGAGACGCTGAGCGAAACCTGGCTCTACCAGTATTTTCCGCCACCGCCCGATCAGCGTAAATATACCGATGACCGGCAGATGACGCCGGGCTGATAACGATAACGGCGAGGCTTCCCTCGCCGTTATATTTTCTGCATGCCGATATGCGGAATCTCATCTTCAAGGTAAACAGCAGTGACCGCCTGAAAACCGAGCCGGCCATAAAACCCCTCAAGGTGCGCCTGCGCCGACAGATAAATTGCCTGCCCGGGCCAGTGCGTTTCACAGCTGTTCAGCACCTGTTCCATCAGCCGGTAGCCCAGCTTCAGCCCGCGCGCCTCTTCAGAGACAATCACCCGCCCCACAACGACTGCCTTATCCGGCTGCGCGGGTGTCAGTATGCGCGCGCAGGCCAGCAGCTTCCCTTCAAGAAAACCGAGGATATGACGGTTTTCTGCAGCCAGATCCTGGCCATCCAGATCCTGATAGGGGCACTGCTGCTCCACAATAAAAACCCGGTTACGCAGCGCCAGCAGCGTATAGAGTTGCTGTGCCGTCAGTTCCTGGTGGTGGCAATCAAGCCATGCTATTTCCACAGATATCCTCCTCTTCAAATGACAATATTCTGAGACTACTCCGCCGGCCGAAGTAACACCATGATGGTAGCGGCCATCGATACAGATAAAAAAAATCAGGCCCGGAGGCCTGATTTTCGTCAGCAGAATGCATCGTTACATCAGCGGTTGCGCCATCTGCACCAGCCTGATGAGCGGCTGCGGATAAACACCCAGCAGCAGCACCAGAATGGCGGAGATCAGGACAACCACACCACCCGCGGTAAACGCCCAGTTAGCAGGCGTATCACGCGTATGCAGCTCTGGCGGGGTGAGATAGAGGCTCACCGTTACGCGCAGATAGTAGTACAGGCCGATGGCGCTGCCGGCAACGACTGCAGCAGTCAGCCACCAGAGATGCGCATTCACACCGGATGCGATAACGTAAAACTTACCGATAAAGCCCAGCGTCATCGGAATACCCGCCAGCGACAGCATCATCACCGTCATGACCGCTGAGAGTACCGGACGATGCCAGAACAGGCCGCGATAGGAATAGAGCGAGTCAGCATCCGGACCGCGATACGGGCTGGACATCAGGCTGACCACGCCAAACGCACCCAGGCTGCTGAACAGATAACCCGCCAGGTAGACGCCAGCCGTTTCCAGCGACAGCTGATGCGTTTTCACCGCAATCAGCGCGACCAGCAGATAGCCGAGATGAGCGATAGAGGAGTAGCCGAGCAGACGCTTAATGTTGCTCTGCGAAATCGCCATCAGGTTACCCACCAGGATAGAGACAAAGGCGATAATCCCCAGCACGGTGCGTACCGCTTCGCTGTCGGTCAGCGGCGCGTACATAAACAGGCGCATAATGACACCAAAGATAGCGATCTTGCTGGCGGTTGCCAGGAAGGTCGATACCGGTGCAGGCGCGCCCTGGTAAACGTCCGGCGTCCAGAGGTGAAACGGCACCAGCGACAGCTTAAAGCCCAGGCCGATAATCATCATTCCCAGTCCCACCAGCAGCAGCGGCTGCTGGATCATGCTGTCGGTCAGGCTGTTACCCAGCTGAACAAAGCTCAGGCTGCCGGAATCGGCGTAGACCAGCGCAATACCAAACAGCAGAAACGACGAGGCGGCCGCAGAAAGAATGGTGTATTTCAGCGCCGCTTCCAGTGAACGTTTCTGCCGGAAGGCGTAGCCAATCAGGCCAAACAGCGGCAGGGAGAGCAGCTCAATACCGATAAACAGCGCGGCGAGATGGTTGGCACTTGCCAGCACCACGCCACCCAGCGCGGCAATCAGCACCAGCAGGTAAAACTCATCCTTGTTATCCGGGAAGCCCGCCAGCCAGGGATAGGCGAACGTACAGGTCGCCAGACTCGCCAGCATCACCAGCGCGGTATAAAACATGGAGTAGCCGTCAACGCGCAGCAGCGGCGTGACATCCATTGCGCCCGCCTGACCAACAAACCACAGCGACACCAGCGCAAGGTTCAGGCCAATAACGGTCAGCGTGGCATTAACGAAGTGGTTGCGTCGCCACGCAATGGACAGCATCACCACCACCACCGTCAGTCCGACGATCAACAGCGGCAGTAGCGCGATCAATTGTTGAGGAGTTATTGTCATGGCGAATTACGGCCTTGTAGTTGAAATTGAAGCGGTAAACCACTGCTGAATATTACTCATCGCAGCATGGGACGTATCGAGAATCGGCTGCGGGTAGACACCCAGCAGCACCAGCAGCACGACCAGCACGCCGATGGTGGCAAATTCGCGTACTGACATGCCCGGCAGCGGCTCTTTCGATTTCGCTTCGCCATAGTAAGCACGCTGCATCATGATCAGCGAGTAGACCGAGGCGAACACCAGCCCAAAGGTGGCAATCACGATAATCACAGGCACGACCTGGAAGCTGCCGGTCAGGATCATGAATTCGCCCACAAAGTTGCCGGTCCCCGGCATGCCGAGATTCGCTACCGCAAAAAAGAGTGACAGACCCGGGATCCATTTGATTCGCGACCACAGACCGCCCATCTGACGCATATCGCGGGTATGCAGACGTTCATACAGCTGGCCGCACAGAATAAACAGTGCCGCGGCTGAAAGACCGTGAGCAATCATCTGGATAACCGCGCCCTGGAAGGCCAGCTGGCTGCCGGTATAGATCGCGATCAGCACAAAGCCCATGTGCGAAATCGAGGTATAGGCGATCAGACGTTTAATATCGGTCTGCGAGAACGCCATCCAGGCACCATAGAAGATGCCGATAATGCCAAGCCACATCGCAATCGGTGCAAATTCAGCTGAAGCGTTCGGAAACAGCGGCAGGCTAAAGCGCAGCAGACCATAGGCTGCTGTTTTCAGCAGAATACCGGCCAGATCGACGGAGCCGGCAGTCGGCGCCTGACTGTGTGCATCGGGCAGCCAGCCATGAAGCGGCACCACCGGCATTTTCACCGCAAAGGCGATGAAGAAGCCCAGCATCAGCAGCCATTCGACATTGCGTGACATCGGCGTTTTCAGCAGTTCTTCATAGCTGAAGGTCCAGACGCCGGTCGCATTGTAGTGCACAAACACCAGCGCCAGAATCGCAATCAGCATCACCAGACCAGACGCCTGGGTGTAAATAAAGAACTTGGTCGCCGCCGTGATACGGGTTTTACCATCCGACGCTTTATGTCCCCAGAGCGCGATGAGGAAATACATCGGCACCAGCATCATCTCCCAGAAGAAGAAGAACAGGAACATGTCGATGGCAAGGAATACGCCGATAACGCCGCCCAGGATCCACATCAGGTTGAGGTGGAAAAAGCCCTGATACTTCTCAATCTCGTTCCATGAGCAGAGGACTGCCATCAGGCCCAGCAGACCGGTCAGTACCACCATCAGCAGTGACAAACCATCAATTGCCAGGTGGAAGCGAATACCAAAGCGCGGGATCCACGCAACATCAAAGCTTGATTGCCACTGCGGCAGACCGCTGGCCTGCGTCAGCGAATAGCCCCCCTGCAGCCACAGCTGCAGGCCAAGCGCCAGCGTGAGCCCCATGGTGATCAGGGCGATCCAGCGTGGTACTTTTGCGCCAAGCCGTTCAGCCAGCCAGCAGAGCAGGCCCCCGACGAAAGGTATTATTATTAGCCAAGGTAATAGCACGGCATACTTCCCTTTTTTTAACCTGGTTTCGAGCTATCCTGCTTGCCCGTTTCGTTTCCGGCAGTGCCTGCAATCCTTACGTACATCAGTACGCTCCGGTTGCTGTGCGCTGGCGATAACGAAACGGGCTGCGCCGATTACGCTTCGTCATTCAGGCAATTTTCACATTCGCTATCAGGAAGAGAAGCAGTTTCTGTCATCTTCTCTTCCAAGCCCATCAATCTTTACATCACCAGCATCAGGGCAAGCACCACAACGGCACCCACACTCATGGAGGCAACATACCAGCGCAGATACCCGTTCTCGCTGACAACCAGACCTTTATTACCAATACGCGACAGCAGCGCAGGCAGGTTCATCAGTGAGTTCAGCGGATCGCGCTGCAGCAGCCAGGCGATACCGAGATAGGGTTTGACAAAGACTTTGTCATACAGCCAGTCAAAGCCCCACGCGGCAAACCACCAGGTGCCGAAGAAGCGGCCCGGTGCGCTGTTGGCTACGCGGGTCACCAGCTGACGCTTGCCCAGCCAGAGTGCAGCAGCAATCAGAATACCGCTGACAGCGACCAAGCCTGAGGCGATCTCCAGTGCCATTTTGCCGTTTTCACCAAATTCATTTTCCGGCAGTACGCCTGCCAGCGGAGGCGTTATCAGCGCGCCAATGAAGGTAGAGAGAATCAGCAGCACAATCAGCGGCAGATGATGGGTAATGCCTTTACCGGCATGCGCGTGGATCTTCTCTTCGCCGTGGAACACGATAAAGATCATGCGGAAGGTATAGATAGAGGTAAGGAATGCCCCGACCAGACCGGCAACCATCAGATTGATGTGACCATTAGCCAGCGCACCAAACAGGATCTCATCTTTACTGTAGAAGCCTGCGGTAATAAGCGGCAGCGCAGCCAGCGCGGCACCGCCCACCAGGAAGCAGGCATAAACCAGCGGAATGCTCTTGCGCAGGCCACCCATTTTGAAGATGTTCTGCTCATGATGGCACGCCAGAATAACGGAGCCAGACGAGAGGAACAGCAGCGCTTTAAAGAATGCGTGCGTCATCAGATGGAAAATCGCCGCATCCCACGCCTGCACGCCCAGCGCCAGAAACATGTAGCCAATCTGACTCATGGTTGAGTAAGCCAGGACGCGCTTGATATCGGTCTGAACCAGCGCAGCAAAGCCCGCCAGTACCAGCGTGATAGCCCCGACAATGCCCACCAGGTGCAGAACGTCAGGCGTCAGCAGGAACAGGCCGTGGGTACGGGCGATCAGATAGACGCCCGCCGTTACCATGGTTGCCGCATGGATCAGCGCTGAAACCGGCGTCGGACCCGCCATCGCATCCGCCAGCCAGGTCTGCAGCGGCAGCTGAGCCGATTTACCTACCGCGCCACCCAGCAGCATCAGGGTCGCCCACTGCAGCATGCTGTTGTCGGCGGCAAAGTGTGCCGGTGCCAGCGCCATCAGCTCGCGGAAGTTCAGCGTGCCGAGTTCGTTGTAGAGAATAAACAGCGCAAAGGCCAGGAACACATCGCCCACGCGGGTGATGATAAAGGCTTTCATGGCCGCTTTGCCGTTGTCCGGATTGCTGTAGTAGAAGCCGATCAGCAGATAGGAGCAGAGCCCTACCCCTTCCCAGCCGAGGTACATCAGCATCAGGTTATCAGCCAGAACCAGTACTACCATGCTGGCGATAAACAGGTTGGTATAGGCGAAGAAGCGCGAATAGCCCTCTTCACCACGCATATACCAGGAGGCGAACATATGGATAAAGAAGCCGACGCCGGTGACGACAGAGAGCATGGTCAGCGACAGGCCATCCAGCACCAGGTTCACTTTAATGTCAAAGTTGCCAACCTGCATCCAGGTCCACAATGCCTGCGTAAACGGCTGTTGCCCCTGACTGAAAAACTCCACGCCCGCATAGAGCGTGGTCAGGGCTGAAAGACCGACCGACCCCATTCCGACAGCGGCTGACAGGTTCTCCGACCAGCGGCCCCGGGAAAACGCTAACAGCAAAAAGCCAATTAGCGGAAACAGTACAGTTAAATAGAGAAGATTCATCCGCGCATCTCGCTCACTGTGTCAATGTTCAGCGTCTGACGACGACGATAGAGCTGCAGCAGCAGAGCCAGGCCAATACTCGCTTCCGCTGCCGCAAGGCTGATTGCCAGGATATACATCACCTGACCATCTGCCTGTCCCCAATAGCTGCCCGCTACCACCAGCGCCAGCGCTGCGGCATTGATCATGATCTCCAGACCAATCAGCATAAAGAGCAGATTACGGCGCAGCACCAGCGAGGTCAGGCCGAGAACAAAGAGCACCGCAGCCAGAATCAGGCCATGTTGTAATGGGATCATGCCTGTCCCTCCTTATTGGATGCCGCATCCGTGACGCGATGGCTCATCACTTCAGCGTGACGATCGTCGCGACCGATATGGAAGGCCACCACCAGGCCTGCCAGCAGCAGCATTGAAGCCAGCTCAACTGCCAGAACATACGGGCCAAACAGGCTGATACCGACCGCTTTTGCATCGATAACCGTGCCATCAATACCCTGATCGGTGGCGGTGAGAATAGCGTAAACCATCACCACCAGCAGCAGCGCTGAAACGATGCCGGGTCCCACCCAGAGCGAGGGCTTAAGCCACTCGCGTTCCTGCTCCTGCTGCTGCTTGCCGAGATTAAGCATCATCACCACAAACACAAACAGCACCATAATGGCACCGGCGTATACGATAATTTCCAGCGCGCCTGCAAAGTAGGCACCCATGGCAAAAAACGCGCCGGCAATCGACAGCAGCGAAACAATCAGGTACAGCAGCGCGTGTACCGGGTTCGTATGCGTGATAACGCGCAGCGTCGTCAGCACCGCCACCAGTCCGCAAAGATAAAACGCAAATTCCATACCTGGCTCCTTAAGGTAGTAACCCTTTGACGTCGATCGGTTTGGCTTCGTTTTCCGCGTCGCCCTTCTCTTTTCCGTCGATCGCCATACCCGCCATACGATAGAAGTTGTATTCCGGGTATTTGCCGGGTCCCGAGATCAGCAGATCCTGCTTCTCATACACCAGGTCCTGACGCTTAAACTCACCCAGCTCAAAATCAGGGGTCAGCTGAATCGCAGTGGTCGGACAGGCTTCTTCACACAGGCCACAAAAAATGCAGCGTGAAAAGTTGATGCGAAAGAATTCCGGATACCAGCGGCCATCCTGCGTCTCTGCTTTCTGCAGCGAGATACAGCCGACCGGGCAGGCTACTGCGCAGAGGTTACAGGCAACGCAGCGCTCTTCACCGTCAGGATCGCGCGTCAGCACAATGCGACCACGATAGCGCGGCGGCAGATAGACCGGCTCTTCCGGATACATCTGCGTTTCGCGTTTGGCAAAGGCGTGCATGCCGATCATCCAGATACTGCGCACTGTCGTGCCGAAGCCAACGACAATATCTTTTAATGTCATCTCAATACCCCTTACTGCGCGTTGTACAGAATCACTGCGGCGGTCGCCAGCAGGTTCAACAGCGTCAACGGCAGACAAACTTTCCAGCCGAACGACAGCACCTGGTCATAGCGTGGACGCGGCAGCGCAGCACGGATCAGGATAAACATCACCATGAAGAACGCCGTTTTCAGGGCGAACCAGATGAATGGCGGCAGGAAAGGTCCATGCCAGCCGCCAAAGAACAGCGTGACAATCAGCGCGGAAACCGTGGTAATGGCGACATATTCACCCACAAAGAACAGACCGAACTTCATACCGGCATATTCAATATGGTAACCGTCAGCCAGCTCCTGTTCCGCTTCCGGCTGGTCAAACGGATGACGGTGACACACTGCTACCCCGGCAATACAGAAGGTCACAAAGCCAAAGAACTGCGGAATGATGTTCCAGAGGTGCGTCTGGTTTTCAACAATCGCATTCAGGTTAAACGATCCCGCCTGCGCCACTACGCCCATCAGCGACAGGCCAAGAAACACCTCATAGCTCAGCGTCTGCGCAGAGGCACGCATCGCACCCAGCAGCGAGTATTTGTTGTTACTCGACCAGCCGGCAAACAGCACGGCGTAGACGGCCAGACCCGCCATCATCAGGAAGAACAGCAGACCGATGTTCAGATCCGTGACCATCCAGGTGGGTGAAACGGGTACAATCGCAAAGGCCAGCAGCAGCGATACAAAAGCAATAACCGGTGCCAGAGTAAAGATGAAGCGGTCGGTAAACGGCGGTACCCAGTCCTCTTTAAAGAACATTTTGATCATATCCGCCGCCAGCTGGAGTGAACCGCCCCAGCCGACACGGTTAGGTCCGTAGCGGTTCTGCCATAAGCCGAGCAAACGACGCTCGGCAAAGCTCATGAACGCCCCGCAGGCTACCACGACCAGCAAAATTACAATCGCCTTAACCACCTGCAGAATGATGTCGATAACGTCCGATGTCAGCCAGCTCATTGCGCAGCCTCCTGCAGTTGATCAATTTGCGCATGCGCAAGGAACGGCGGCACACCCGGCATGCCGAGCGGCAGACCAATCTGACCCGGCTGCAGGAAAGCGGAGAAGCGTACCGGCAGGCGCAGTGTTTCGCCGGCGCAAACCAGCTCTGCGGCAGCGCCGTGATTGACGCCAAGCTTCTCTGCATCCGTTGGGTTAATCACCAGCTCAGCCGGCACCATACGCTTCTGGAACGTCGGAGAGCGCTGCGTCATCTCTTCACTGCCAAACAGCCGGTAGTAAGGCGCAACGCGGAAATGGCTGCCGCTGGCAAACCGCTCCGGCACGTTGCTAAACCACGGCAGTGAGCCTTCGCCCGCTTCAAACAGCCGGACACCCGGATCGCCATTCCGCAGTTTGCCGCCAACTTCATCCTGGAATTTGTTCCACGCCTGCGGTGAGTTCCAGCCCGGCGCCCAGGCAAAGGGGATCTGCGAGCGCGGTGCTTCAGGCTGGTTGTTCCCTTCCATTGAGAAGGCAAACATAGTGTCTTTATCCTGCGGCTGACGTGGCTCATGTACGCTGATATTGGCGCGGGCGGCAGTACGACCGCTGGCGCGATGCGGTGAACGCGCCAGCTTCTGACCGCGAATGCGGAAGCTGGCATCCGGTGCCGCATCTTTGATGCCTTTCAGCTGTGGCAGCGCAATAATCGCCGCATCAATCACGTGATCCAGCTGCGTCCAGTCGATATGACGGCTCTCCAGCGCGCTGTGCAGCGAATGCAGCCAGCGCCAGCTTTCCAGCATCACAATGCTGTTGTCATAGTAAGCGGGATCGTAAACCTGGAAGAAGCGCTGCGCGCGACCTTCATGGTTGATTGAGGTGCCATCACTTTCAGCGAAGCTGGCCGCGGAGAGCACCATACCGGCTTTCTCCAGCGTGGCGGTCCGCTGGTGGTCAACCACAATCACGCCTGACGCCTTCTGTAGCGCAGCGTCGACGCGGGCTTTCGGCGCGTGGCGATAAAGATCGTTCTCCAGCACTACCAGCGCATCCGCTTCGCCGTTTGTCAGCTGATCCAGCGCCGCATCCAGCGAGTGACCGCCCATCATGCCCAGGCCCATGCTATTAGCCGCGCCGGCCAGCAGGGTGATCCCTACGTCGGCACCGCGGGCTTTCAGCGCTTTCGCCACGTTTGCAGCCGCCTCAATCATCGCGGTCGTGCCGGAGTGGGTGCCGGAGATAATCAGCGGCTTTTTCGCCCCTGCCAGCGCCTGCACTACCACATCAATTTTGCTGCTGAGTGACTTGTCGATATCACTCACCGCGGGTGCGCTCTCATCCAGCGCGCTGGCGATGGCAAACCCGAGGCGCGCCTGATCTTCTACCGGGGCGCGATAGCTCCACGCCGCGATATCATCCAGACGGGTTTCATCGACGTTAGTGACAAACAGCGGATGTTTCGCATGCTGACCGATATTCAGGATGGCGGCGATCTGCCAGTCTGCAACTTTCTGCGCGGCTGCCATCTCGCGTGCTTTGCCTTTTACGGCCTGGCGCACTGACAGCGCGACGCGCGCGCCCACCTGCGTCAGATCTTCGCCCAGCACCAGCACGGCATCGTAACTTTCCATTTCGCGCAGTGAAGGCGTATAGATACCGCTGTTCTGCAGCACGTTCAGCATCAGTTCAACGCGCGCCTGCTCTCCTGCTGGCATGCCGGTTGAGAAGTTGCCGGCACCCACCAGCTCACGCAGGGCAAAGTTGCTCTCGATGCTGGCGCGGGGTGAGCCGATACCGATCACGCGTTTCGCCTGGCGCAGCATGTCAGCCGCAGCGTTAACCGCCTGCTCTGCGTTCAGCGTAATCGTATCGCTGCCGCGCAGTTGATGCGGGTGACGCGGGCGATCTTTGCGGTTGACATAGCCATAGCCAAAACGACCGCGATCGCAGAGGAAGTAGTGGTTTACCGTACCGTTATAACGGTTTTCAATACGACGCAGCTCGCCATAGCGCTCGCCGGGACTGGTGTTACAGCCGACGCTGCACTGCTGGCAGATGCTGGGCGCAAACTGCATATCCCATTTACGGTTATAGCGCTCAGAGTGCGTTTTATCGGTAAACACGCCAGTCGGGCAGATCTCAACCAGGTTACCTGAAAATTCGCTCTCCAGCGTGCCATCTTCCGGACGACCAAAGTAGACGTTATCGTGTGCGCCATAGACGCCCAGATCTTTGCCGTCAGCATAATCTTTGTAATAGCGAACGCAGCGATAGCAGGCGATACAGCGGTTCATCTCATGGGAGATAAACGGACCAAGATCCTGATTCTGGTGCGTGCGCTTGGTAAAGCGATAACGACGGAAGCTGTGGCCCGTCATTACCGTCATATCCTGCAGATGACAGTTACCGCCCTCTTCGCAGACCGGGCAGTCGTGCGGATGGTTCGTCATCAGCCACTCTACGACGCTTTCACGAAACTCTTTCGCTTCGCCATCATCAATAGAGATAAAAGTGCCATCCGATGCCGGTGTCATGCAGGACATAACGAGGCGGCCGCGGGTATCTTCGGCATTCTGGAATTGCTTCACCGCACACTGGCGGCAGGCGCCTACGCTGCCGAGCGCCGGATGCCAGCAAAAATAGGGAATATCAAGGCCCAGAGAGAGACACGCCTGTAGCAGGTTGTCCGCTCCGTTCACATCATATTCTTTACCGTCTACATGGATTGTAGCCATAGTGAACATGCTTCCGTAAGGCTCGTCCGGGGACGAGCGTTAAACATCAAATTCTGTTATCCCGCTTTTCAGCCGGACTGGCGTCTGGCGCCTTCCGTCTACGGTGGTCTGCTTACCAGCGCGTTTTCAGCAGGTTAGGCTGAATACCGCCGATAGAACGGGTATTGCCAAACACCTGCGGCGCAATGCCGGCTTCAAACTCTTCACGGAAATATTTAATTGCGCTCTGCAGAGGCTCAACCGCGCCTGGTGCATGCGCACAGAAGGTTTTACCCGGGCCCAGCTGACGGCAAAGCTGCAGCAGCGTTTCGATATCACCCGGCTGCCCCTGCTTCTGCTCCAGCGCGCGCAGGATCTTGACGCTCCACGGCAGGCCGTCGCGGCACGGCGTACACCATCCGCACGACTCACGGGCAAAAAACTCTTCCAGGTTACGCACCAGCGACACCATATTGATCTCGTGATCTACCGCCATCGCCAGCGCCGTACCCAGACGGCTGCCCGCTTTACCGATGCTGGCAAACTCCATTGGCAGATCGAGATGCTGGTCGGTCAGAAAATCGGTTCCGGCACCGCCTGGCTGCCACGCCTTAAACTTCAGGCCATCGCGCATACCGCCGGCATAATCTTCCAGAATCTCGCGGGCGGTGATGCCAAACGGCAGTTCCCAGACGCCAGGGTTTTTAACGCGGCCGGAGAAGCCCATCATTTTGGTGCCGGCATCTTCACTTTTAGACAGCCCTTTGTACCACTCCACGCCGTTCAGGAAGATAGCTGGCACGTTGGAGAGGGTCTCAACGTTGTTAACGCAGGTTGGCTTGCCCCAGACGCCGGCGCTGGCCGGGAACGGTGGCTTTGAGCGCGGGTTAGCACGACGCCCTTCCAGCGAGTTGATCAGCGCCGTCTCTTCACCGCAGATATAGCGGCCCGCGCCGGTGTGAACAAACAGTTCAAAATCAAAACCGGTGCCGAGAATATTTTTACCGAGATAGCCCGCTTCTGTAGCTTCGGCGATGGCGCGACGCAGGTTCTCTGCTGCTTCAACATATTCACCGCGCAGGAAGATGTAGCCGCGATAAGCTTTTAGCGCGAAAGCACTGATCAGCATGCCTTCCACCAGCTGATGTGGCAGCTGCTCCATCAGCAGGCGGTCTTTATAGGTGCCTGGCTCCATCTCATCCGCGTTACACAGCAGATAACGGATATTCATGGACTCATCTTTTGGCATCAGACTCCACTTCAGGCCGGTGCTGAAGCCCGCACCGCCGCGCCCTTTCAGGCCAGAGTCTTTGACCGCCGTAACGATTTCATCCTGGCTCATGCCGTTCAGCGCTTTTTCGGCGCCAGCGTAGCCATTTTTGCTGCGGTACTCTTCCAGCCAGACCGGCTGTTTGTCGTCGCGCAGACGCCAGGTCAGCGGATGCGTTTCCGCAGCACGAATAATGGGTTTCATCATTGATACTGCTCCAGTAGCGAGGCGATACCTTCCGGCGTCAGGTGAACGTGCGTATCGTCATTCACCATCATGGTCGGCCCCTTATCGCAGTTGCCGAGGCAGCAGGTAGGCAGCAGCGTAAAGCGGCCGTCTGCCGTTGTCTGGCCGGGTTTAATATGAAGATTCTGTTCCAGTGCTGCCTGAATGCCCTGATAACCGGTAATGTGGCACACCACGCTGTCGCAGTAGCGGATCACGTGACGGCCAACCGGCGTACGGTAAATCTGGCTGTAGAACGTTGCCACGCCTTCGACATCGCTGGCCGGAATACCCAGCACATTAGCAATTGCGTGAATAGCGCCATCCGGCACCCAGCCCCGCTGTTTTTGCACGATCTTCAGCGCTTCAATTGAGGCTGCGCGCGCATCCTCGTAGTGATGTTTTTCATGCTCAATAGCGTGGTGCTCGGCCTCGCTCAGCACAAAGACCTCATTCGGGTCGATGGTTTGAATGGCAATTTTTTGATCGTGCATAATTAGCGGTCCACGTCTGACATAACAAAATCGATACTACCGAGGTAGACGATGAGATCGGATACCAGGCTGCCGCGGATCACTGACGGGATCTGCTGCAGGTGCGGGAAGCTTGGCGTGCGCACGCGGGTGCGGTAGCTCATGGTGCTGCCGTCGCTGGTCAGGTAGTAGCTGTTGATCCCTTTCGTCGCCTCAATCATCTGGAACGATTCATTGGCGGGCATCACCGGTCCCCAGGAGACCTGCAGGAAGTGGGTGATCAGGGTTTCAATGTGCTGCAGCGTACGCTCTTTCGGCGGCGGCGTGGTCAGCGGATGGTCCGCTTTGAACGGCCCTTCCGGCATGTTGTTCAGGCACTGCTCCAGAATACGCAGCGACTGCCACATCTCTTCCATTTTCAGCTGTACGCGGGTGTAAGCATCGCTGATGCCTGCGCCAACCGGAATTTCAAAATCGAAGTTTTCGTAGCCTGAATAAGGACGCCACTTACGCACGTCAAAGTCGAGACCGGTTGCACGCAGACCCGCACCGGTTGTGCCCCACGCCAGCGCTTCATCCATATTGTAAGCGGCTACGCCCTGTGAGCGTCCCATCAGCACGGTGTTGCGCAGTGCCGCTTTGTCATACTCTTTCAGGCGTTTTGGCATCCAGTCGAGGAACTCACGCAGCAGACGCTCCCAGCCTTTCGGCAGATCGTGCGCCACACCACCGATACGGAACCAGGCGGGATGCATGCGGAAACCGGTAATCGCTTCCACGACATCATAAATTTTCTGACGATCGGTAAACGCAAAGAACACCGGTGTCATTGCGCCAACGTCCTGAATAAAGGTTGAGATGTAGAGCAGGTGGCTGTTGATACGGAACAGCTCAGAGAGCATCACGCGAATGACGTTAACGCGGTCTGGTACCGTGATCCCGGCCAGTTTCTCTACGGCGAGTACGTAAGGCATTTCATTAACACAGCCGCCCAGATACTCGATACGATCGGTATAGGGGATATAGCTGTGCCAGGACTGCCGCTCGCCCATCTTCTCGGCACCGCGATGGTGATAGCCAACGTCAGGTACGCAGTCGACAATCTCTTCACCGTCGAGCTGCAGGATGATACGGAAAGCACCGTGCGCAGAGGGGTGGTTCGGGCCAAGGTTAAGGAACATAAAGTCCTCATTGGCCGTGCTGCGTTTCATGCCCCACTCTTCTGGTTTGAACGTCAGCGACTCCATTTCCAGATCTTCTTTCTGCTTAGTCAGCGTAAAGGGATCGAACTCAGTCGCGCGCGCCGGATAATCTTTACGCAGCGGGTGCCCTTCCCAGGTCTGCGGCATCATAATGCGCGTCAGATGAGGATGCCCCTGGAACGTAATGCCAAACATCTCCCAGGTCTCGCGCTCATACCAGTTGGCGTTGGCGAAGATAGTGGTGATGGTTGGCACATTCAGATCGTTTTCAGATAACGCCACCTTGAGCATAATGTCGCGGTTACGTTCAATAGAAAGCAGATGATAGAAAACGGAAAAATCCGCAGCAGGCAGGCCTGCGCGGTGGGTACGTAAACGCTCATCAAAGCCATGCAGGTCATACAGCATGACATAGGGCTTAGGCAGCTTGCGCAGAAACGTTACAATTTCCAGCAGCTGTTCGCGCTTTACCCAGACTACAGGAATGCCGGTGCGGGTTGCCTGAACAGTAAAGGCGTCCGGCCCAAAACGATTACGCAGCTCGCCGATCACCGGGTCATCCAGGTGCTCACGGGTTTGCCATGCTGGCTGAGCGAGATCTTGCGTGGTCAAATCTGTCATACGTTACTCACCATTCCGGCCTGTTATCAGGCACTCAAAAGAAGGCGTCAGGATGGCGGCACACACTACGTTGTAATTTTCTGCTGTGGCCGTTACTCCATCCGTGTACGGGATACTTACACTTCGTCCGGGGTTCTCAGGTTAGTGACGGCAATGCGCTCGCCACGTTTCCTTTCACGTTCAGACTGCATGTTGGCGCGATATACACCCTGGTCACCGACTACCCATGAGAGTGGACGGCGCTCTTTACCGATCGACTCACGCAGCAGCAGCAGCGCCTGCATATAGGCTTCCGGACGCGGCGGGCAGCCCGGAATGTAAACATCCACCGGCAGAAATTTATCCACACCCTGTACGACAGAATAGATGTCATACATCCCGCCTGAGTTAGCGCAGGCACCCATAGAGATCACCCATTTAGGTTCCAGCATCTGATCGTACAAACGCTGAATAACGGGTGCCATTTTGGTAAAAGGCGTACCGGCAATAACCATAAAGTCAGCCTGGCGCGGCGAGGCGCGCATAACTTCAGCGCCAAAGCGTGCCACGTCATGCACCGCAGTAAATGACGTGGTCATTTCTACGTAGCAGCAGGAGAGGCCAAAGTTATAGGGCCAGAGAGAGTTCTTACGACCCCAGTTCACCATGTCATGCAGAGCGTGTTCCAGCTTGCCCATATAAACGCTACGGTGAACGTGCTGTTCCAGAGGATCGGTAACAATCTCCTGTTTCTGCAGAGGATAGCGATCGCCATCCCCGCCGTTCGGGTCTACGCGTGTCAGCGTGTAGTCCATCTTATTGCCTCGCTTTTACTGCTTATGAGGGTTGGTGTGACTGTGGCTGACCGGGCTTGATTTGACCACTACGCGACGACGCGCAGGAGCCCAATCCAGCGCGCCGATGCGAACCAGATAAACCAGGCCTGCCAGGAGCACCAAAATGAAAATTGCGGCTTCGACAAAGCCGACCCAGCCGCTTTCGCGAATGGAGGTCGACCAGGCGTATAAATAGAGGGCTTCCACGTCGAAAATAACGAAAAACATGGCAACCAGATAGAATTTTGCAGAGAGGCGGATGTGGGTATCGCCAACCGATTCAATACCAGACTCAAACGGGGTGTTTTTGTAACGCGCTTTAGCACGTCCACCAAGCAGCCAGCCGCCGGTTAACATAAAGGCACAAAGGCCAAATGCGATCACAATAAATACAATAAACGCCCAGTGATGAGCGATGACTTCGGTGGTTGTTGACATACGCTTTGCTTACTCATCAAAAGTGGCGATGGCATCCTGCACTGTTGCAGCAAACACACCACATCGATTCAAGGGAAGGATAAAAACCTTATAAACGTTGCTGTCTTTCCTGATTAGGCAGCAATTTTATGGGGTTTTTTACTCCTTTCTATAACCTTTTGTCAACTTTGACAAAAGTATCCAAACATTATTTTACACCCGCATCATATTATTAACATATACCCTCATCAGCGCCAGCTAAATCGCTTCAGTTTGTGCGGTTAATTTCAGTGTAGCGGGGTTTTACATGCATGGATCGTGCGTTTAACACTCACATTTTGACAGGTCTTCCGCAGATTTCCCTCTCCCTGACAGGGTTATTTTTTTGATCCAGAACACACTTCTGCGCTTTTAACTCTAAAAAGCAGCGCATATGGCAGGATCGGTTAGTGCAAAGAAGGCATTTTTTGATAAAAAATTTCTAAAATGACGGGAATTGAAACAACTGCTCGTTTTTCGGAAAGCCTGATAATTATCGGCCATAAAAATGCGTATCTGGCCCCGGATAACAGGCAAAAAAAAAGCCTTAGTCGCAGTTACACCGACTAAGGCTTTTTTATAGCAATTATACAGCGCGTAACGCGCGTATTACTGCAGTGTCGCTACGGCTTACTCTTCATCATCCAGCAGCAGTGAGCTATCCGAATTTGCACTGAGATTGTAAGGATCGTTCGTCGATTGCATGGCGTTGAAAATGGCCAGCGCCAGTTCATTATCGCTGTCAGCGTTACGGCACAGCAGGTATTGCGTATCCGGTAACACTGGCAAACCTTCGGCTGCGCCCATTACGCGCAACTCAGGACTCATCATTTCAACCGGACGTGCCGTTACGCCCAGACCGGCTTTAACGGCCGCGCGCACTGCTGCCAGCGTTGATGCCACGTAAGAGATACGCCATGGAATACCCGCTTCGTTCAGATGGTCTATCGCCATATCGCGATACGGGCTTGGTTCATCCAGCAGTACCAGAGGAATCGCTTCGCCGCGCTGGAAAATATAGTCAGCGGCACAGTACCAGAGCGTTGGTGAAGTACGCAGTACCTGATGCGTGAAGTTACCCGGGCTGGACGTGGTCACAACCAGATCGACTTCTCCCTGGTTCAGCATCTCCATCATAAACGGGTTACGTTTTACACGTACATCGATGGCGAGCTTTGGATAGACTGACGTCACCCGGTTCAGCAGGAAAGGCAGAATGGTATCTGACGTGTCATCAGAGGCTCCGATAGTCAGAACGCCCTGAATATTGCTGTACATGAGTGAGGTGCAGGCTTCGTCGTTAAAACGCAGGATTTTCCTGGCATAGCCAAGCAGCTGGATACCGTGCTCCGTCAGAAGTTTGTTACGTCCATGTCGGGCAAACAGCTCTTTACCTACCAGTTGCTCCAGACGTTGCATCTGCTGGCTTACCGCTGACTGGGTTCTGCACACGGCCGCCGCCGCCGCTGCAAACGTATTCAGGTCTGCAACAGCAACAAATGTACGCAGCAGATCGAGGTCGAGATTCAGTATCGGACGATTTGCATTAGTCATGATTTTTTTCTTCACTTTATAAGATTTTTAGAACTACTACCCTGGTGTATTGCCACAAAATCAAAGAGATAAGTGGCAATGGTGCTTACTGACAATCTCCAGAGGAGATCGTCTTAAAACCGAGTTCAGGCGGGTAATGACGAGCGTACGTTCTCTGGCAGCAGAGAGGCGGCGTCATTAGAGACAGAACAACTTCAGGGCCAAAGACAAGAGTCGTACCGGTGCTGGAAGCTGTGTAGTTGCCTGGTTGCCTGCATAAAAGGTTGCAGAGCAAAAAAAGAGATAACACGTTGTTATGTCGAAACGAAGCCATAAAGTGCTTCAAATAATAAATTATACTTAATCATTTTTACGCTTTAAAGGGAAATGTTTTCGTGCAAAACATCAAATTTTTTGCTTAATAAGCCCGTTTAGCCCCTCCGGCAACGCCAGGGTTAAATTTTGACCACTTGGTTTGTAAACTTATTTGGAGCAATAAAGTTACAGAAAAACGCTCATTGCCCGCCAGTATTGCGATCGTACCCGTTGCTATTCGCGCAATTTCTATGCTGAGACTGCGCATAAGAATGCAGATATTGCCGCTGCGCCATGCATGAGTTAACGTCAGTTGAATAAAACAGCATCATTTAGCAAGGTACGCTTAACTATTTCATTGCGCAGCTAATCATTAGTATGGAAAGCATAACCCGGTTTTCTTATGACAGAGGGGCAGCTGGCGTAGCCGTTACAGGCAAATCGCATCGCTATTTACCAAAATAATAGTCTTGTAAATTAACCACAGGCAGTCATAAAAACCAATTTAACCGGCATATCACCATAATTACGCTACCCACACCGGGAATCTGTCTCAATCACGCCAAAAGCCGCTGCCACCCTTCTTTTGTTATCGGGAGAGGAGTAAATTGGGCAGGTTTTAACTGGGTGGCGGGTTAAAGGACTCTGCCCGAAAAGGCGGCAACGATGAATTTCCAAATTGATAAATCCGGTAAGCTGGAAAATGTCTGTTACGACATTCGCGGACCGGTACTAAAAGAAGCAAAGCGACTTGAAGAAGAAGGCAACAAGGTTCTCAAGCTCAATATTGGCAACCCAGCGCCGTTTGGTTTTGAAGCACCTGATGAAATTCTGGTCGACGTTATACGTAATCTGCCTGGTGCGCAGGGATACTGCGACTCCAAGGGGCTCTACTCTGCTCGTAAAGCCATTATGCAGCACTATCAGGCGCGTGATATGCGCGACGTTACCGTTGAAGATATCTATATCGGCAATGGGGTATCAGAGCTGATCGTGCAGGCGATGCAGGCGCTGCTCAATAGCGGCGATGAGATGCTGGTGCCGGCACCGGATTACCCACTGTGGACGGCAGCCGTTTCACTCTCCAGCGGCAAAGCTGTCCATTACCGATGCGATGAGTCAGCCGGCTGGTTTCCGGATCTGGATGATATCCGTAGCAAAATCACACCGCGCACGCGTGGAATTGTGATTATCAACCCCAATAACCCGACCGGCGCGGTTTACAGTAAAGAGCTGCTGCTGGAGGTGGTAGAAATAGCGCGTCAGCATAACCTGATCATCTTTGCTGATGAAATCTATGACAAAATCCTCTACGACGATGCGCAGCATCACTCCATTGCGGCGCTGGCACCCGATCTTCTGACGGTGACCTTTAACGGTTTGTCTAAAACCTATCGCGTGGCCGGTTTTCGTCAGGGCTGGATGGTGCTAAACGGGCCGAAAAAGCACGCCAAAGGCTATATTGAAGGCCTGGAAATGCTCGCCTCTATGCGCCTGTGTGCCAACGTGCCCGCTCAGCATGCGATTCAGACCGCGCTGGGAGGCTACCAGAGCATCAGCGAGTTTATCGCCCCTGGCGGACGGCTCTACGAGCAGCGCCAGCGCGCCTGGGAGCTGATTAACGATATTCCCGGCGTAAGCTGCGTTAAACCGCAGGGCGCGCTTTACATGTTCCCGCGTATCGATCCGAAAAAATTTAATATTTATGACGATCAGAAGATGGTGCTCGACTTCCTGCTGCAGGAAAAAGTGCTGCTGGTACAGGGCTCCGCCTTTAACTGGCCACATCCGGATCACGTGCGCATTGTTACTCTGCCGCGGGTAGACGATCTGGAGATGGCGATCGGCAAGTTTGGACGTTTTCTGCAGGGTTACCGGCAGTAAGTCACCTTCTGCTGCAGCCAGCCAGGCGCTTAACCTGTCATGTATCTGGCTGCAGTCAGGTATATACTGTATGCATTCCGGGGAGGGGTTTCCTCCCCGCTGTGCTGACAGGATGCTGTAATGACTCAAAGCCACTTTTTCGCTCACCTCTCCCGCCTGAAACTCATCAATCGCTGGCCGCTGATGCGCAATGTGCGTACAGAAAATGTCTCTGAACACAGCCTGCAGGTCGCGATGGTGGCGCATGCGCTGGCAGTGATCAAAAATCTGAAATTTGCAGGTGAACTCAATCCCGATCGTATTGCAATGCTGGCGCTCTATCATGATGCCAGTGAAGTGCTGACCGGCGATCTGCCAACGCCGGTTAAGTATTACAACGCGCAAATTGCGCATGAATACAAAAAGATTGAGAAAATTGCCCAGCAAAAGCTGATTGAAATGCTGCCGCCCGAATTGCAGGAAGCGTATCGGCCGCTGATTGATGAACACCACTATAGCGCGGCCGAACAGGCTGTGGTGAAACAGGCTGACGCTCTCTGCGCCTATCTGAAATGCCTTGAGGAGCTCTCTGCCGGCAACCATGAATTTTCACTGGCTAAAACACGGCTGGAGAAGACCCTGACCGAGCGGCGTTCACCTGAAATGGATTATTTTATGGAGGTGTTCGTCCCGAGCTTTACTCTGTCGCTTGATGAGATTTCACAGGAGACCCCGCTCTGAGCGAGCGGGTATCATTCAGGCGCGCAGGCTCAGCGAAAAGGCGCCGGTGTCGTTCTGCGTAATTTTCAGCGTGCTCAGATCGGGCAGATTAAACAGAACCTGGTTCAGACCAGGCGTATCTGCCGCTGGATCGATGGCGATCACTGCGCTGCCGGCCGCAAGGCCTGCCGCAATACCTGCGGGCGCATCTTCTACCACCACACATTCAGACGGATGCAGGCCCAGACGCTCAGCACCCAGTAAATAGGGTTCCGGATCGGGCTTGCCGCGCCGGATATCGTTAGCCGTAATAAACACCGCTGGCAAAGGGAGCTCAGCTGCGCGATGCCGGGCGTGGGCTACCGGCACCGAACCGGAGGTGACAATCGCCCAGGGGATGTTCTGCTCATTAAGCTGCGTCAGCAGCGCGCGCGCGCCGGCTATCTCCCGTATGCCCTGCGTATCCCGGGCTTCCCGCTGCTCCAGCCAGTGAAATTCCGCCTGGATGGCGGCCTCACTCTCGCCGCGCATGAAATGGCGCAGTGAATCGATAGCGGGTTTGCCGTGAATATAATCGAGTACCACCTCAGCGCTGAGCGCATGACGCTCGCCCCACTGCGTCCAGCAGCGGTTTACTGCCGGCAGTGAATCCACCAGCGTGCCATCCAGGTCAAACAGAAATCCTTTAAAATTCACCTGCTGCTCCTTATCCGATTGTGCAGAATTAAAGATCGTCCAGAAAGGTGCGATCCAGCTGTCTGAACGCCCGTTTAAGTACATCAGCCAGCGCCTGATAGGTGGGCTTTCCCTCTACCGGTGCAATCGCCTGCCCCGCCTCTTCCAGTTTGCTGCGGACTTCGTTGAACCACTGCAGCAGCGCAGGCGGCAGCGGCGTACCGGCTCGTTTACCCAGCCACCACAATCCCTGCATCGGCAGGCTGCAGGCAAACAGCGCGGTGGCGATGGCTGGCCCCAGCTGCCCGCCCAGCGCTATCTGCCACGTCAGGGTAAATACGGCCAGCGGCGGCATAAAACGGATGGCAAAGCGGGTCGCCGTAACGACCCGGTTTTCCGGAAACACTGGCGCCAGACGTTTATCCGCAGGCCAGGTTTTCATGTAGTGTTGTCCGCGCTGGAATAAGCCAAACCAGCCCGGATTACCTGCGTCATTCGCCATTATGCACCTCAACTAATACTGCATTGTTTAAAATAAATTTGTAACTACACAACTTTACGTGACATCCTTCAAAACATTTTGTTTTTGCAGGTGACAGTGCGTATTCTGACGCCGTTTTCAGTAACATTACCGGAAGCTGCCGCCTGATTAAAGCACAGCCAGAGCCAGGTATTGCTACAGCGCTTTCAAAAATTTGCGTAAAATTACCGAATTTTTTTGCGTGTCGTTTTCTTTTTAGCTGGCGCATGATGTTAATCATAAATCGCCCCGCTCTCATGGGCTACGCTGTTAGTCTGATTGCGTTATTTTTAGCCACTATTTAACAAATAGGTACTTCCATGTCGACGAAGTTAGTACTGGTTCTGAACTGCGGCAGTTCTTCTCTTAAATTTGCTATCCTCAATCCAGCTACCGGCGATGAGTACCTGTCGGGACTGGCTGAATGTTTCCACCTGCCGGAAGCGCGGATTAAATGGAAGCTGGAAGGCAGCAAGCAGGAAGCACCATTGGGTGCAGGCGCAGCCCACAGCGAAGCGCTGAACTTCATCGTTAAATCTATTCTGGCACAAAAACCAGAGCTTTCGGCACAAATCGCTGCAATCGGCCACCGTATCGTACATGGCGGTGAGCGACTGACCCAGTCCGTCATCATTGATGAGGCGGTCATTCAGGGCATTAAAGATGCCTCTTCTTTTGCACCGCTGCACAATCCGGCGCATTTAATCGGCATTGATGAGGCGATGAAAAATTTCCCGCATCTCTCTGATAAGAATGTGGCGGTTTTTGATACGGCTTTCCATCAAACAATGCCTGAAGAATCGTATCTCTACGCCCTGCCTTATCATCTCTATCGCGAGCATGGCGTACGCCGCTACGGCGCTCACGGCACCAGCCACTATTATGTGACGCAGGAAGCGGCAAAAATGCTGAACAAGCCAGTCAGCGAGCTGAACATTATCACCTGTCACCTTGGTAACGGCGGCTCCGTGTCTGCTATTCGTAACGGCCAGTGCGTTGATACCTCAATGGGCCTGACGCCACTTGAAGGTTTAGTCATGGGCACCCGCAGCGGTGACATCGATCCGGCCATTGTTTTCTTCCTGCACGATGCACTGGGTATGAGCGTTGATGCGATCAACAAGCTGCTGACCAAAGAGTCAGGGCTGCTGGGCCTGACGGAAGTAACCAGCGACTGCCGCTACGTTGAAGATAACTATGCGACTAAAGATGATGCAAAGCGTGCGATGGATGTTTTCTGCCATCGCCTGGCCAAATATATCGGCAGCTATACGGCGCTGATGGATGGTCGCCTGGATGCAGTCATCTTTACCGGCGGTATTGGCGAAAATGCGGCTCTGGTACGCGAACTGGCCCTGGGCAAACTGGGTCTGCTGGGCTTTGACCTTGATCACGAGCGCAATCTGGCTGCCCGCTTTGGCAAATCCGGTTTTATCAATAAAGAGGGTACCCGCCCTGCACTCGTCATCCCGACCAATGAAGAGCTGGTGATTGCGCAGGATGCCGCGCGTCTGACGGCCTGATCCCTTTCTTCTCCGTCAGCTCAGGCTGACGGAGCGATTTTGACACCCTGTAACACCGCGAGGTTTTTAACGTGTCACGTACAATTATGCTTATCCCCACCGGCACCAGCGTCGGCCTGACCAGCGTCAGCCTTGGCGTGATCCGCGCAATGGAACGCAAAGGCGTGCGCCTGAGTGTTTTCAAGCCCATTGCTCAGCCGCGCGCCGGTGGTGACCGACCGGACCAGACGACCACCATTATTCGTAAGAACTCCGCTATTCCTGCCGCTGAACCGCTGCAGATGTCACGCGTTGAGTCACTGCTGGGTTCAAACCAGCAGGATGTACTGATGGAAGAGATCATTGCCAACTACCACGCCACGGCCAGAGAAGCAGAGGTGGTGCTGGTCGAAGGTCTGGTGCCGACACGTAAGCATCAGTTCGCTTCGGCGCTCAACTACGAGATCGCCAAAACGCTGAACGCAGAGATTGTTTTTGTGATGGCGCTGGGCAATGACTCGCCGGCTCAGTTAAAAGAGCGTATTGAGCTAAGCCAGAGCAGCTTTGGCGGCAGTAAAAACAAAAACATCACAGGCGTTATCATCAACAAGCTGAATGCCCCGGTTGATGAGCAGGGTCGTACCCGTCCCGATCTGTCAGAGATTTTTGATGACTCCTCTAAAGCCAGCGTAGCCAACATCGATCCGAAACAGCTGTTTGCTAACAGCCCGTTGCCGGTGCTGGGCTGTGTGCCATGGAGCTTTGACCTGATCGCCACGCGCGCTATCGATATGTGCCGCCACCTCAACGCGGAAATCATCAACGAAGGTGAAATCGAGACGCGCCGCGTTAAATCTGTGACCTTCTGCGCACGCAGCATCCCGCACATGCTGGAGCATTTCCGTCCCGGCTCACTGCTGGTGACCTCGGCCGATCGCCCTGACGTACTGGTTGCTGCCTGTCTGGCAGCGATGAACGGTATTGAAATTGGTGCCATTCTGCTGACCGGCGGCTATCAGATCGAAGCGCCTATTGCCCGTCTGTGCGAGCGCGCTTTCCAGACCGGCCTGCCGGTGTTTATGGTGAAAACCAACACCTGGCAGACGTCGCTGAGCCTGCAGAGCTTCAACCTGGAAGTACCGGCTGACGATACGCAGCGTATTGAAAAAGTGCAGGAGTATGTTGCCGGCTTTATCAACGCCGACTGGGTTGAGTCGCTGACCGCCACTTCCGAACGCAGTCGTCGCCTGTCGCCTCCTGCTTTCCGCTATCAGTTGACCGAACTTGCACGTAAAGCGGGCAAACGCATTGTCCTGCCGGAAGGCGACGAACCGCGCACGGTTAAAGCGGCGGCAATCTGCGCCGAACGCGGCATTGCCACCTGCGTCCTGCTGGGGGATCCGGATGAGATCCAGCGCGTGGCGGCGGCTCAGGGCGTGGAGCTGGGCACCGGCATTGAGATTGTCGATCCGAAAGTTGTGCGCGGAAACTATGTGCCGCGCCTGGTTGAGCTGCGCAAAAGCAAAGGCATGACGGAAGTCGTGGCGGAGGAGCAGCTGGAAGACAATGTGGTGCTGGGTACCATGATGCTGGAGAGCGGAGAAGTGGATGGCCTGGTCTCTGGCGCGGTGCACACCACTGCCAATACCATTCGTCCGCCGCTGCAGCTGATCAAAACTGCGCCCGGCAGCTCGCTGGTTTCATCCGTGTTCTTTATGCTGCTGCCGGAACAGGTACTGGTTTACGGCGACTGCGCCATCAACCCCGATCCTAACCCGGAGCAGCTGGCTGAAATCGCGATTCAGTCTGCAGATTCCGCCAGCGCCTTTGGTATCGATCCGCGCGTAGCGATGATCTCTTACTCAACCGGCAACTCCGGTGCGGGCAGCGACGTTGAGAAAGTGCGCGAAGCCACCCGCATTGCGCAGGAGAAGCGCCCCGATCTGGTTATTGATGGTCCGCTGCAATATGACGCGGCCATTATGGAAGATGTTGCCAGGTCCAAAGCGCCTGATTCGGCGGTTGCCGGACGCGCCACGGTCTTTATCTTCCCGGATCTCAATACCGGTAACACTACGTACAAAGCGGTGCAGCGCTCTGCCGATCTGATCTCTATCGGCCCGATGCTGCAGGGCATGCGTAAACCGGTCAATGACCTGTCACGCGGCGCGCTGGTCGATGATATCGTCTACACCATCGCCCTGACGGCCATTCAGTCGCAGCAGGCGGAAGGATAAGCTCTCCTCCCCTGCTCAGGTATAAAAAAAGCATGCGCCAGGCGCATGCTTTTTTTTCGCGTCGTGCAGATGCAGCGGTCAGCTTTCGCTGTTCTGCTTGCTGCGTGCTGCATCGCTATTACGGCTCAGCCACAGCGAGAGCGCTTTCAGTGAATCGTCGGTAAACTCATCGCAGCGCGCCGTGATCTCTTCTGGCGTCATCCAGAAAATCTCATCAACTTCACTCTCCTGCATCGCAAACGGACCGTGAGAAACACAGCTGAACAGCCCGCCCCAGACGCGGCAGTGCTGATCTTCAAAGTAGAATTTGCCGTGTTCAGCGAAGGGTACTGCCGCGATCCCCAGCTCCTCTTCCGCTTCGCGCCGTGCAGATTCGAGCATCTCTTCACCGCTCTGCACCACGCCACCCGCGGTGGCATCCAGCATACCGGGCATGAAATCTTTGGTTTCTGTGCGACGCTGTACCAGGATCTTGCCCATACCATCATGAACCACGATATAGGTGGCGCGATGGCGCAGACACTGTGCCCGCATCTGTGCCCGGCTGGCCTGCGCAATCACTTCGTTCTCTTCGCTGACGATATCCACCCACTCAATAGCGTCATCTGCCGTTTGATCCACCATCCGTAACCCTTTTGACGTTTCAGCGTGCGCGGCACGCGTCGGTTTTTTTATTGCTTTATCAGAATGCGCGTAAGGTAAAGCGTTCTTATCACTGTCGCAAGCGCTTAGCGTGCTTTGCCCGATCCCGCCAGCCTCAGCATAAGCAGCCGGGGTGCCACATCTTTACCGGCTTTTTTCACCTAAGGCAATAATCTGCTGGTCGGATCTTTGCCTCTCCGGCAGCCTCAGGGCCGCTTTTTCCCTCACGCTGCAGGCGCTGTCACACTCACTCTCCGCTTCTCTTCTATGCTCAATGCTGAGCAGATAATAATTTACAGGGAGGCTCACGATGCAATTACTGATTACCGGCGGCACCGGGTTGATTGGCCGCCACCTGATCCCGCGACTGCTGCAGCTCGGGCATCAGGTGAATGTAGTGACGCGTGACGTGGCAGCCGCGCGGGAAAAACTCGATGAGCGCGTCAGGCTCTGGTCCGGACTCGATCAGCAGTCCGACCTTAATGGCATAGAGGGCATTATAAATCTGGCTGGCGAACCTATCGCTGATAAGCGCTGGAGCGCCAGCCAGAAGCAGCAGCTGTGCGAAAGCCGCTGGCAAATCACTGAACAGCTGGTTTCACTGATCCACGCCAGCAGTACTCCTCCCGCGTTTCTAATCTCCGGTTCAGCCACTGGCTTCTATGGCGACAGCGGCGAGGTCATTGTGACCGAAGAGGATCCCGGTCAGGATGAATTTACCCATACGCTGTGCGCGCGCTGGGAACAGCTGGCGCTCAAGGCCGAGAGCGAGCAAACCCGGGTCTGCCTGCTGCGTACCGGCGTTGTGCTGGCGCGTGAGGGCGGTGCGCTGGAAAAGATGAAACTGCCTTTTCGTCTTGGCGTGGGCGGGCCGATTGGCAGCGGCAAACAGTATCTGCCATGGATCCATATTGATGACATGATCGATGCCATCATCTGGCTGATGGATCACCCGTCGCTGCGCGGTCCGTTCAACATGGTTGCCCCCTATCCGGTGCGTAACGAACAGTTTGCCGCGACGCTGGGACAGGTCATGCACCGGCCCGCTTTTATGCGCACGCCGGCGGCCGCCATCAAACTGATGATGGGTGAATCAGCAGTGCTGGTGCTGGGCGGTCAGCATGTGCTGCCCAAACGGCTGGAGGCGTCCGGCTTTACCTTTCGCTGGTACGATTTACAGCAGGCGCTGCAGGATGTGGCGGGATCACCGCCCCGTCCATAACCATCGAAGCGGCTCAGGCCTGCTTCGGCTGGCTATTCGACGCCGTCAGACCTCCGTCGACCGGCAGGTTAACGCCGGTGATATAACGCGCGTCATCGCTGGCGATAAAAGCAGTTGCGCTAGCGGTATCTTACGGCTCACCGGCGCGGCGCTGCAGAATGCGATCATAGAAGCGTTAATGCAGCGCCTCATCTCTTTTTATCTCTTCGGTAAGATCGGTGAGAGCAAAGCCAGGGCAAACGGCGTTGTTAACCAGCATATCGACGCGCCCATATTGCCGCTGCGGCACCCATGCCGGCTCCGGTGATCACCACCACTTACTCTGCAAAGCGCGACATCTTTCCTCCGGGTTATTTCGCGGTTGACACGGCTAAGCCTGACAGCCAGTACGCTGAATTCAAGCGAAGCCTGCAGATTTAACGTGCCGCTTAGCTGAGGCAATAACCTGCGGATATTCAAATAGTGCACTTTTTCGTACAGGCTCAACTGCGCTGCTGCGCGATACGCGATTTCACTGCGGATGCTTCCCGGGTGTGTCCCGGTTGCGGCACGCGAATAATAAACGTCAGCACGCCGGCAAACACATACAGCCCGGTATACGCCCATACCACGCCGACGATATCGAAGAACGGCAACATAACTGAAGCAATCGCCGGTGCCACAAAGTTGCTGAGGCCTGCCGACAGATTGTAAATCGAAACGGCTGCGCCTTTATGATGCGGTTCAAGCGTCGGGAACACGGCGGTCATTGGCACAAATGCCGCGACAAAAATCCCCAGCATCACCGCCGGAATCAGCGCGACCCAGAAATTGTGGCCGGCATACAGCGGCAGGTAGTAAAACGCCAGGCTGGAGATCGCCATACCGAGGCAGCCATACCAGCGCACCTGGCGGATCCAGCCAATTTTCTCGCCGATGATGCCCCAGAAAATGTTGGTGAAAATGGTGACAAAAAAGAACACTGCCCAAATCTGCAACCATTCAGAGATGGTAAAGCCGAGACGATCAACAAACAGCAGCGGCATGATAATCGCAAAACCAAACAACGATAGCGTATTGATGATGCGAATCAGACAGGCGTAAAACACGTGCTGGTTGGTGAACAGAATGGTCACTGCGCGTGACATTTCGGTCATTTTGTCACGCAGCGGCAGATTCACGCGCGAACGGTCCACCGGCACATTGCGCAGGCTGAAAAAGGCCAGTACGCCGCCCGCCGCTACCCAGCCAATCGCCAGCCACAGCGTGCCGGTTTCACCCAGCATCGGGATAGTCAGGCTGGGCAGATAGCTGCCAACCACGCCAATGCCGACCGAATACATCGCCCAGAACCATCCGGTGGCGGCAGCCAGTTTCTCGCGCGGCAGTACCTGCACCAGCATCATCATGAAGGAGTAGATGAACAGCGGATAAGCCAGCCCGCGAATGCCGTAAAACAGCACCATCAGCGGATAATTGCGCAGGCCAAGACCGAGCGACATAAACAGCGTGTGCATCACTATCCACAGCACAAAGCCAATCAGCATTGCACGTTGCGGGGTAATCAACTCCGCAACCACGCCGGAAGCCCAGGCCGCCAGCGCCGCCGCCAGTCCGTAAAAGGTAAACACCAGCGCCGACTGGCCCGGCGTGAAGCCCATGTCAGTAATATGGCGGGAGAGAAACGCCATTTCGAAGCCGTCGCCCGCCATAAAGATGGCAATCGCGAGGAAGCCCCGGAACATTTTTTTCGGTAAGCCAAACCAGTAATCGTTCGCTTGCATCACCATCTTCCTCTGTTCAGTAAGCCGTCAGGCAGGCAGCAGCGCGCGTGCCTGCTGTTGTTGAGCGTAGAGTTCGCGGAACAGGCGCAGGCGCTGCTGCAGCACCGCACCGCGCGCCGCATCGGGCTGGTAACGCGCCTGAACCGGCGGTTTCAGGCATACCTGCTGCTCGTTGCCGCCGGCACTGAGCCAGGCCAGACGCGCGGCCCCAAGAGCGCCCGAGGCGCTGGCTGGATGAGTGACGATCGGCAGCTGCAGCACATCCGCAATCAGCTGTGCCCACAGCGTGCTGCGCGCGCCGCCGCCGGTCAGGCTGCACTGGGTAATTTGTCGCTGCGCATCGCTCAGCACCGCCAGTCCGTCCGCCAGGCCAAACGCTACGCCTTCAATCACCGCATAGCCCAGCAGCGCACGCGGCGTTTCGTGGCGCAGATTGAAGAAGGCGCCTGAGGCATCAGGATCGTTGTGCGGTGTACGTTCACCCGAGAGATAGGGCAAAAACAGCGGTGCGCGGCGGCACTGCTCCGCGCTCAGTTCTGCCATCTCTGCCATTAGCTGGTTCTCGCTCACCGATAACAGCTGGCACAGCCAGCGCAGACAGCTGGCAGCACTTAGCATCACGCTCATCTGATGCCAGCGCCCCGGCAGCGCGTGGCAAAAAGCGTGCACGCCAGATTGTGGATCGGCCTGCAGACGGTCGTTAACCACGAAGATCACGCCGGATGTGCCGAGTGAGATAAACGCATCGCCGGGATTAACCGCGCCAACGCCTACCGCAGAGGCCGCGTTATCACCGCCGCCGCCTGCCACGCTCACCGTGGCGGACAAGCCCCAGGCGCGGGCAACATCTTCACGCAGCGTGCCGCTGACTGCACTTCCCTCCACCAGCGTGGGCAGTTGCGCGCGCGTCAGTCCGCTTATCGCCAGCAGTTCATCTGACCAGTCGCGCTGTGCCACATCCAGCCACAGCGTGCCCGCCGCATCGGACGGCTCGCTGACGAATGCTCCGGTGAGCCGCCAGCGCAGATAATCTTTCGGCAGCAGCACTTTCGCGATGCGCCGGAAGATCGCGGGTTCATGCTCAGCCACCCAGTGCAGTTTGGGGGCGGTAAAGCCCGGCATGATCATGTTGCCGCTGATGTGCATCATCTGCGGATGTCGGGTGCGCAGCGTCTCGCACTCGGCGGCGCTGCGCGTGTCGTTCCACAGTATGCACGGGCGCAATACCTGGCCGTCGGCATCCAGCAGCACTGCGCCGTGCATCTGGCCGGAGAGACCAATGGCGCGGATGGCGTGCCAGGCATCCGGCACCTGTTGTCGCAGTGCGGCCAGCACCTGTTCGCACGCCTGCCACCAGCTTTCCGGATCCTGCTCAGCCCAGTGCGAATGTGGACGCTGCACGCTAAGAGTGGCATGGCTGGAAGCCACAATGTCGCCCTGCGCGTTGACGATCAGCGCTTTGAGTTCGGAGGTGCCAATATCAATGCCGAGATACATCACACGCTCCTTATACCGCTGCCAGCATCTGTTCAGGCTGTTTCAGCCAGCGCTGCAGATCCGCCACCGTACGGTGCATTAGCGTGTGAAATGCCGCATCATCCGCCAGTTCAGCAAACAGCGCTTTGTCGCGGATAAACACGTCCAGCGCATCGGCGGCCGCAAATTGCTGATGCAATGCCTCTGCCTGCAACGCGCCATCCTGATAGGTATAAGGCAGATCGTCAGCGGCCCAGCGCTGCAGAAACAGGAAGAACAGCGCCGGCAATACCGCCGTGGCGGCGGGCTCCACGCCGCGCTGCCAGGTCTCACGCAGCGTCGGCGTTACCATGCCAGGGATTTTTGACAGGCCATCCGCGCCGACGCGCTGGTTGGTGTCTTTAATGTACGGATTACTGAAGCGCGCCAGTACCACATCGCGGTAATCGGCGAGATCGAGCGGGCTCGGCGTGAGCGACGGAATAACATCCTGAGTGATGTAGTCGTGCGCCAGCTGATAAATCGCCGGCTGGCGCGTGCTGTCGTCAATGTAGTTCAGTCCGGTAAGCGTGCCCGCCCAGGCAATCGCCGCGTGCGTGGCGTTGAGAATGCGTATTTTCGCCTCTTCCCACGGTAACACCGTGTCCACCAGCTCAACGCCCACTCTCTCCAGCGCCGGGCGACCGGCGATGAAATTGTCTTCGATTACCCATTGAATGAAGGATTCAGCCATCACGGCCGCGCCATCCTCCTTACCGGTAGCGGCCCTGACGCGTTCCGCCACATCGGATGTCGGGCGCGGTGTGATGCGGTCTACCATGGTGTCAGGCGACGTGGTGTTATCACGCACCCAGGCCGCCAGCGCCATATCGCCTTTCGCCGCCAGGAACGAGAGAAAGCCGTGGCGGAAACGCTCTCCGTTGTGGCGCAGGTTATCGCAGCTCAGCAGCGTAACCGCCGCGCCGCCGCTGGCCATACGCTGCTGCAGAATCCGCGTTAGCGCGCCGTACAGCGTGCGGATTTCACCGTGAATATCGGCCTGTACGTCCGGCTGCGCCAGGTCTAGCTCATGCTCTGGCGTCAGGTAGTAACCGGCTTCGGTCACGGTGAAGCTGATCACGCGGGTATGCGCCTCTGCGCCCTGGGCGACCAGCGCACTGATGTCACTGTCCCACGGCAGGATTTTGCGCAGCGAGGTGATGGTTTCATACGCGCGTTCGCCCTCTGGCGTGACGGTCTCCAGCACATATTCACCGTTCTGCGCCTGCAGCTGATTAAGCAGTGCTGCTGCATCATTGCGGATGTTGCCCAGCGCAATGCTCCAGCTCTCATCACCCTGCTCACGTAGCTTGTGCAGATACCACGCCTGATGGGCACGGTGGAAGGAGCCTGCACCGATGTGCATCCATACCAAATTCGTTGTCATAATCGCCTCAAAGTAAACTTTTGCCACTGCGAAGGGCATTTGCCCGATGCGACGTAGCATAGTCGGCGGCTAACATTTGGTTCTGCGAGATGCATCACAATTAATACATTTGCTCTCATTTAGGGCTTTTGCCCGATTAGCGCTTGCGTCTGATTCCGCGATAAACTGACGCTTCAGTTTTCGACGGAAGCGCGTGATGAGCAGAGAAGAGAAAAAACAGGAGCTGGCGGCGCGAGCGGCATGGATGTATTACGTCGCTGGCGTAACACAGCAGGAGATTGCGCGCGCGCTCGGCTTATCGCGTCAGGTGGCGCAGCGGCTGGTGTCCAGCGCACGGGAAATGGGCATGGTCAGCGTCAAAATCGATCATCCGGTTACCCACTGTCTGCAACTGGCGCACGAGGTGCAGACGAAATTTGGTCTTGAGCTGTGTCGGGTGGTGCCTTCTGCCCGTCTGGAGGATGACGCTATTCAGCAGATGCTGGCCGTTGAAGGGGCCTCAGTGATGAGCCAGTTTATCAGCGAGGAGCAGCCGCAGGTGTTCGGCATTGGATCCGGCAAAACGCTGCGTTCGATGATCGACGCGCTGCCGTGGATTGAACGACCACAGCATCAGTGCGTGTCGATGATTGGTGCGATTGCGCGCGATGATTCCGGTACGCGTTACGACGTGCCGCTAAAGATGGCTGAGAAAATGCAGGGCAAATATTTTTTTATCCCCGCGCCGCTCTATGCCGACACGCCAGAAGACAAAACCATGTGGGTGCAGCATCAGGTCTATCAGCGCGTGACGCAGCGCGCCCTGCAGGCAGACGTTGCGTTTGTTGGCATTGGTGAAGTGCAGCCGGGCTGTCCGCTAAATGCCGAAGGCTTTATTACCGATGTGCAGGTCAGAGAGCTTAACACGCGTGGCGTGGTGGGTGAGATGCTTGGCCATTTCTTTAATCAGCAGGGCGAGCGGGTGTGGGGCGAAACCGATGCGCTGCTCACCAGCGTGCTGCTGGAGAGCCAGACGCAGCGGAAGATTATCGGCTTTGCCGGCAGCGCACGGAAATATCCGGCCATTCGCGCCGCGCTATTGGGTGGGTGGATCTCCGGGCTAGTGACCGACGAAGACACGGCGCTGAAGTTGCTTGGCGAGTGATTAAAACGCTTCTGCAATACGTAGCGGCGCGATTTATCGCGCCGGGTTAATCGCAAAATGGCAAACAAGCGCGCCATGAATTGCGCCGCTACGGCTCAGCAGCCTATTTTAACGAGCCTTTCAGGAACTGCTGCAGGCGCGGACTCTTTGGATTGCCAAACAGCTCATCGGGCGTCCCCTCTTCCTCAATTTTTCCCTGATGCAGGAAAATCACATGGTTTGAGACGTGGCGGGCAAATTCCATCTCGTGCGTGACCACGACCATGGTTTTTCCCTCTTCCGCCAGCTTCTGCATAATACGCAGGACTTCGCCTACCAGCTCGGGATCGAGCGCTGAGGTCGGTTCATCAAACAGCAGCACTTCCGGTTCCATTGCCAGCGCACGGGCAATGGAGACGCGCTGCTGCTGGCCGCCAGAGAGATGTACCGGATATTTTGCCCGCGCGCGCGCATCAATCCCGACTTTATCCAGATATTTGATCGCCCGTTCGCGCGCTTCCGCCTTGCTCAGACCGAGCACCTGAATGGGTGCTTCCGTCACGTTATCCAGCACCGTCATATGACTCCAGAGGTTGAAGTGCTGAAACACCATGGTGAGGCGCGTGCGCAGCGAGCGCAGCTGCTCCTTGTTCGCCACTTTCAGCTGGCCGTCGGTATCGCGCACCAGCGCAATCTGTTCGTTATTAACGGCGATAGCCCCTTCGCTCGGCTTTTCGAGGAAGTTAATGCAGCGTAAAAACGTACTTTTCCCGGAGCCGGAAGAGCCAATGATGCTAATCACATCGCCGGCATTGGCGCGCAGTGAGACGCCTTTCAGAACTTCATGTTCACCGTAACGTTTGTGCAGTTCGGCAACCTGTAATTTATTTTCAGCCATAGTGATACTCAGTGCGACGAAGAGGGTTTCACATGTGCCAGAAAGCGGCGCTCCGCAAGGCGGAACAGGCTAATCAGCACATAAGAGATAATCAGATAGAGCACGGCAGCGAGCCCAAACGCGGTAAACGGCTGATAGGTGGCCGAGTTAATATCACGCGCGATTTTCAGCAGATCCGGCACGGTCGCAGTAAACGCCAGCGCGGTGGAGTGCAGCATCAGGATCACTTCATTGCTGTATGCGGGCAGCGCGGTACGCAGCGCGGAGGGCAAAATGATGCAGCGGTAAAGCTTTACGGTTGAAAAACCGTAGGCGCGCGCCGCTTCAATTTCGCCATGTGGCACGGCGCGGATGGCGCCCGCAAAGATTTCAGTGGTGTAGGCGCAGGTATTCAGCGTAAATGCCAGCAGCGTACAGTTCAGACCGCTGCGAAAAAAGGCGTTCAGCAGCTCAGATCCTTTCACCACTTCCAGCGTATACATGCCGGAGTAGAACACCAGCAGCTGGACGTAGAGCGGCGTGCCGCGAAACACATAGGTAAACAGCCAGACCGGGGTTGAGATAAACCGGTTGGGTGATACGCGGGCGATGGCCAGGATCACAGCCAGACAGCCGCCGAGCACAACAGAAAGAATAAGCAGCCACAGCGTGATCGCCACGCCGGTGAAGCGATAGCCATCGGTCCAGAGCAGTTGTTTCCAGTACTCCTGAATAATCTCAATCATAATTCTGCCCTTTTTACCCCGACCGAGTAGCGGCGCTCAAGCCACCACAGCACGCCATTAGAAAGCGTGGTAAACACCAGATAGATCACCCCTGCCACAATGGCAAAGTAGAACGGCTGCCAGGTACTCTTGCCCGCCAGCTGCGTCGCTTTGACCACATCCTCCAGCCCCAGCAGCGACACCAGTGCGGTAGCCTTGAGGATCACCTGCCAGTTGTTTCCGATGCCGGGCAGCGCAAAACGCATCATGGCCGGAAACAGAATGCGCCGGAACGTCTGCGAGCCGGTAAAACCAAAGGCGGTAGCGGCTTCAATCTGTCCCTTCGGCACCGCCAGAAACGCGCCGCGAAAGGTTTCAGTAAAATAGGCGCCGTAGATAAACCCGAGGGTAATGATACCGGCCACCATCGGGTCGATATCAAACTGCGCCAGGCCCAGCGCGTCAGTTACCGCGTTGAGCGCAATCTGCAGCCCGTAAAAGATCAGCAGCATCAGCACCAGATCGGGCACGCCGCGGATCAGGGTGGTGTACCCCTCCGCAATGATGGCCAGCGGCCGGCTGCGCGACAGTTTGGCACCCGCCCCGAGCAGGCCGAGGATAACCGCCAGCAGCACGGCGCTCAGCGCCAGCTCCAGCGTCACCAGCGTGCCTTTGAGAATGACTTCAGAATAGCCGTACAACATGATTTCGATCCTGTCGTGAGAGGAAAATAACACACGCTGCCCGGGAAATAGCGGACAGTCCTGACCAGGGATATGAATCACGGAAGGATAGCGGCAAGCGTATGAACCCCGGGAGTTTACATAAGTAAGCGCCCGGAGTGAATAGTTATGGCCCCGGTTCCTGTCACTCAACCCGCAGTATCAGGAAACAGGTCGATCAGTCACCGTAGACGTTGAAATCGAAATATTTTTTCGCAATCTTGTCGTAGGTGCCATCTTTGCGCATCTCATTAAACGCCTTATCGATGGCGGCTTTAAGATCGCTGTCATCTTTGCGCAGGCCCATGCCGGTGCCTACACCAAAGATTTTGTCATCTTTCACCGCCGGGCCAGCAAACGCATAGTTTTTGCCTACCGGCTGCTTCAGAAAGCCTTCGCTCGCCTGCACTTCATCCTGGAAAGCGGCATCAATGCGTCCGGCGTTCAGGTCCTGATAGACCAGATCCTGATTTGCATAAGGCGTCACGGTAACGCCCTTCGGCCGCCAGTATTGATTCGCATAGGTTTCCTGCGTGGTACCCTGCAGCAGACCGATATTTTTGCCCTTCAGCGATTCAATCGTTGGCTGCAGCGGAGAGCCTTTTGCCGCCACCAGACGGGCGTTAGCCGCATAGAGTTTTTCCGAGAAGCCAATCTCCTCCTGACGCTTTTCGGTGATAGAGAGCGACGAAATAATGGCATCAATTTTTTTCGCTTTCAGCGACGGAATAAGCGCATCGAAATCACTTTCCACATAGGTACATTTGGCCTGAATGCGTTTGCAAATCTCATTGGCAAGGTCGATATCAAACCCCACCAGCTGGCCCTGGGCATTTTTTGACTCAAACGGCGGGTAAGTTGGATCGGTCCCGATACGCAGCGACTGCGGTACTGCGGCAAAAACGCTGGCGGTGCCGGTCATTGCCAGCAGCAGGGAGAGAGCCAGAACTCGCTTTTTCATAGTTTACCCTCAAGTGACGTGCTTATTGTTATGTGGTGTGATGTGTGTTTTGCGCTGAATGGATTGCAGTTTTCATGCCAGGTCTCAGAGCTGGCGATGCAGCATGCAGGCGCGCTAACGAGAGCGTCGTAACGGGACGCAGAGAGTTCGTTATGAAGGGAATATAACAGCGGGATGCAGAAGAAAAAGCGAGTTTGCTAACTTTTAGTGCAGATTATGCACGAAGAGTGATCGACACCGCGAATTTGCACATCCATTGTGCAGCGCGCAACGTTTATGCGCCATTCCAGCGCATGAACAGATCTTCCGGTAGCGTGATATCAAACTGATCCACCACGCGATTAACCGTCTGGTCGACCAAATCCTCAATACGCTGCGGCCGGTGATAGAAAGCCGGCACCGGCGGCATGATCATCGCGCCCAGTTCAGCCGCCGTGGTCATCATACGCAGATGACCGACGTGCAGCGGGGTTTCGCGTACGCAGAGCACCAGGCGGCGCTGCTCTTTCAGCACGACGTCAGCGGCGCGCGTCAGCAGGCTGTCGCTGTAGCTGTGTACAATGCCGGAGAGCGTTTTCATTGAGCACGGCAGGATCACCATACCCAGCGTTTTAAATGAGCCGGAAGAGATGCTTGCCCCGATATCCCGCACGTCATGCACCACGCTGGCAAGCGCCTGCACATCCCGCACGCTGTAGTCAGTTTCCAGCGCCAGCGTCTGGCGCGCTGCCGGGCTCATCACCAGATGGGTTTCCACTTCCGGCACCGATTGCAGCACCTGCAGCAGCCGCACGCCGTAAATTGCGCCGCTGGCGCCGGAAAGACCCACGATGAGACGTTTCATAACTCTGCCTTACTCTGTTCAGAATCGGCAATGATAGCCTGCCACAGGCAAAAATGCGCTGGCGCCCGGTGAAAAAGCGCAAAACAGACGGGGCAGACTTTCGCCTGCCCCGCGGGAGTGCCGGATAAAAGCTCAATCAGCCTTCGTTATGGATCTCCAGCCCTTCCACTTCGTTCTGACGCTGCAGCGCTTTGGCGTCGTCGTTACGCAGCGACTGCAGATACTCGAGGTATTGCTGATCCACATCCTTAGTGACGTAAACGCCGTTGAAGACGGAGCACTCAAACTGCTCAATGTCCGGATTCTCTTCGCGTACCGCTTCGATCAGATCGTTCAGATCCTGGAAGATCAGCGCATCCGCCTTAATCAGCTTGCGGATCTCCTCCACCTCACGGCCATGGGCAATCAGCTCGGTAGCACTTGGCATGTCGATGCCATAGACGTTTGGAAAGCGGATCTCCGGTGCAGCCGACGCGAGATAAACCCGTTTAGCACCCGCCTCGCGCGCCATCTCGATAATCTGTTCAGAGGTCGTACCGCGCACGATAGAGTCATCCACCAGCAGCACATTTTTATCGCGGAACTCTGCACGGTTGGCGTTGAGCTTACGGCGAACGGCGCTGCGGCGCAGATGCTGGCCCGGCATGATAAAGGTGCGGCCCACATAGCGGTTTTTCACAAATCCCTGACGGTAGGGCTTGTTCAGGATGCGCGCAATCTCCAGCGCGGTATCGGTCGAGGTTTCCGGAATCGGAATCACCACGTCGATATCGAGATCTTCCCACTCCCGGGCAATTTTTTCCCCGAGCTTGGTGCCCATGCGCACGCGCGCGCTATAGACGGAAATCTTATCCAGGAAAGAGTCCGGGCGGGCAAAATAGACATATTCAAACAGGCAGGGATTACTTTTCGGGTCCTCTGCACACTGGCGGGTCGAAAGCTGGCCCTGTTCAGTGATATAGACCGCTTCACCCGGCGCAACGTCACGAATGAACTCAAATCCCAGCGTATCCAGCGCCACGCTCTCCGAGGCAACCATATACTCTGTGCGGCCATCCTGCATGTCGCGCTTGCCGAGCACCAGTGGACGAATCCCGTTCGGATCGCGAAACGCCACCATACCGTGTCCGATAATCATCGCCACCACGGCATAAGCGCCACGCACCTGCTGATGCACTGCCGCTACCGCGGCAAAAATGGTTTCCGCATCGAGCGGATAGTGCTGAAAGCGATCCAGCTCCTGCGCAAAAATGTTGAGCAGGATCTCTGAATCGGAGGTGGTATTAACGTGACGGCGACCGGTCTCAAACAGCTGTTTGCGCAGCTCATGCGCATTGGTGAGATTGCCGTTATGCGCCAGCGTAATACCGTAAGGAGAGTTAACGTAAAATGGCTGCGCTTCAGAGGCGCTGGAGCTGCCGGCGGTAGGGTAACGCACGTGGCCGATACCGATATTGCCCTGCAAACGCTGCATGTGGCGCGCTTCAAACACGTCGCTGACCAGACCATTTGCTTTGCGCAGACGGAAGCAGTTCAGCGCATCAATAGTACAAATGCCGGCGGCATCCTGTCCGCGGTGCTGCAGCACCGTTAACGCGTCATAGATCGACTGGTTTACTGGCATAAAACCGGTGATACCAACAATACCGCACATATTGTCATTTCCTCATTAGCCGCACTCCCGATGGTGTCACCGGGGTAAAAAACTTGACGTGCTTTTCAGGTAATCAAAAAACCACCTGATGATATAACTGAACTGGGGAATGAGCTGAGACTGTTGCCAGTCCGGGCTTTTTGAAAAGCCGGTGAATGTATCAAGGAAGAAAAGAATGGCGGAAACAATCAGCACGCCACGCAACGCCCCGAAACAGACCCCCAACACCCTGTCGGTTCCCGACAAGCCGGTTTTCTCAACCAGCGAGCCGATCACATAGTTCACGATGGCACCCACAATCAGGGTGGCAACGAATAACACCGCAATTGCGATGCCGTTGCGAACCAGTTCGTCGTTAAAACCTGTAAACCAGACTGCCAGGTAGGCGTAGTAATGACTGGCGACAAAAAACGCGCATCCCCAGGTAACAAGAGATAAGGCTTCCCGGACAAACCCGCGAATCAGGCTGACCAGAGCCGAAAAACCAACTACCGCAATAATGACGTAATCAATCCAGATCATGAACGCTTCCAGTACAGTGCTTCGCACCCCTGCATCCAGTTCGGGGCGCATTCTAACAGAAAAAGAAAACGTTTGCGTAGCCTTTTCCCGTTCGCGGTGATGAAAAAGGGCGAGGAAAAATAATTCCTTCGCCCGTTACTATCAGCAATATTTAACTAGCTGATTTTAAAATTAATTACCTGCTTTAACCCGGCATTTACGCGCTATAAGCCACGCCTGTTACTGCTATCGGCGTGGCTTATCAGCCTGTCAGCGCACGCTATAGGGTTTCACCACGCCGCCCAGTCCGGAAACGCTCTGCAGCTCGCTCAGCGAACTTTGCAGCTTCGCTTTAGAGGCGTCAGGTCCGACGTAGATACGGGTGATTTGCCCCTGCACCGGCGATGACGGCACAGTAAAGGCGCGGTAGCCAGAGAGCCGCAGCTTCGCCACAATCTCGTCCACTTTCGCAGCGTTCTTCAGTGCGCCAAGCTGTACCACATACGCCTGCCCGGCCGGGGCGCTGGCTGGCTTCTGCGTTTCTGCCGGCTTGCTCTGCTCCGCTGCTTTTGGCTGCTCTGCGGGTTTTGGCGTCTCCACCGGCTTCGGCTTCGGTTGCTCTGCCGGCTTCGGCCTGCTCTGCTCGGTGGTTTTAGGTTTCGTCTGCTCAGCCGGTTTCTGCTGGGTTCTGGGCTGCGTCTGCTGATGCACCGCCGGTGGCGTGACTACGCTCGGCTGGCTGTTCTGCACCGGCTGCGCGCTGCCGCTGACGGCCGGATTTTGCGTGGCCTGAGTGGTCGCTGACTGCTGCGCAGCACCGGCACCTTCCGGCGGCTGCGACGGCAGCGGCTGCGTGACCGGCGGCACCATTTCGCTATCCTGCTGATCGTCAGGTTTTGGCACCAGCGGAATCGCTGCAAACTCTTCCTTATAATGCTTTTTCTTACCGTCCAGCAGGCCCGGCAGCACAATGACACCAATCGCCACCAGGATCACCGTGCCCACTAACCGATTTTGAAACTTACTCGCCACTGCCGTTCTCCGCTGCCATCGATTCCATAACCTGTGCTACGGTGTGAAATGACCCACACACCAGAATCACATCCTGCCGGCTGGCCTGCGCACGCGCCGCCCGCCACGCCGCATCAACGCTGGTATACGCCGTACCGCTCTCCAGATGCGCAAGCAGCTCCTCTGCCGATGCGCCACGCGGACCCGCCAGCGGCGCGCAGTACCAGTGCGTCACCTGCGGCGCCAGCGCAGCGAGCGTACCGGCAATATCTTTGTCGTGCAGCATACCCGCTACCGCATGAACCGTTCCGCCCGCGGGCAGCGCTGCCAGACGCGACGCCAGCCAGGCAGCCGCGTGCGGGTTGTGCGCGACGTCCAGAATCACCTGCGGCGCATGGCTTATGGTCTGGAAACGCCCTGCCAGTACCGCCTGCGGCAGATGCGCGCGGATAATGGCGTCAGGCACCTGCAGACCCGACGCGCGTAACGCAGCCAGCGCCGTGGCCGCATTAGGCAGCGGCACCTGCGGCAGCGGCAGATCGCGCAGCTCACCCTGCGCATCCTGCAGCATCCAGCTATCACTACCGCCCTGCCACTGCCAGTCGCGATTGACCTGATGCAGCACGGCACCGGTCTCTGCTGCCACCGCAGCGATGCTTGCCGGCATCTCCGCTTCGCCCACTACGGCAGGTTTACCGGCGCGGAAAATACCCGCTTTTTCCCGCCCGATACTCTCGCGGTCGGGGCCAAGCCAGTCCGTGTGATCGAGTGCGATACTGGTGATCACCGCCACATCACTGGCAACAATATTGGTGGCATCAAGACGGCCACCCAGTCCGACTTCGAGGATCACCACGTCAAGATTCGCCTGGCGGAACAGATTAAGCGCAGAGAGCGTGCCAAATTCAAAATAGGTGAGCGAGGTATCACCACGCCCCGCCTCGATTTCAGCAAAGCTGGCGCTGTGCTGCGCCTCCGGCAGCTCCGCACCCTGCACGCGTACGCGCTCGGTGTAGCGCACCAGATGCGGCGAACTGTAGACGCCCGTACGGTAGCCTGCTGCCATCAGTAGCGTTTCCAGCGTGCGGCAGGTGGTGCCTTTGCCGTTGGTGCCGGCGACGGTAAAGATAAAGGGAGCGGGTTTCAGCAGGTCAAGCTGCGCGGCAACGCGCTGAATACGATCCAGACCCAGTTCAATCGCCTGTGAGTGAAGATGCTCAAGATAGTGAAGCCACGTGGCCAGCGGCGACGTGCCCTGAGGAGGCTGATGCGTGTTCATGAGTCCCGTCTGTTGCGTAGTACAGCTCATCGTTCAGCGCAGCGGCGGAAAGAGAGGCCTGCGCGCGGCTGATGGCTATCAACAGGCAGGAACCGGCACGGCTGCTCACTGAATAATGGGATGTACGGAATGAAAGTAAAAAGGCGCATCGCTGCGCCTTTCGGTTGCCTGTCAGGCGTCGTTGCTTTCTGGTTCCACCACCACCGGTGGCTCGCCATCCAGCTGCGGAGCCGGCAGGTTCATCATTTTTGCCAGCAGGCTGGCCAGCTTAAAGCGCATTTCCGGACGACGGATGATCATGTCGATCGCGCCTTTTTCAATCAGGAACTCACTGCGCTGGAAGCCCGGCGGCAGCTTTTCACGTACCGTCTGCTCAATCACGCGTGGACCGGCAAAACCGATCAGCGCTTTTGGCTCCGCCACGTTGAGATCGCCCAGCATCGCAAAGCTGGCAGAAACGCCACCCATGGTCGGGTCAGTCAGCACGGAGATATAAGGCAGACCGCGCTCCTGCATTTTCGCCAGGGCCGCACTGGTTTTTGCCATCTGCATCAGCGACTGCAGCGCTTCCTGCATACGTGCACCGCCGCTGGCCGAGAAGCAGATCAGCGGGCAGTTATCTTCCAGCGCCTGCTCTACGGCACGCACAAAGCGCGCGCCCACGACTGAGCCCATCGAGCCGCCCATAAAGGCAAACTCAAACGCCGCCGCCACAACCGGCATGCCGTGCAGCTGGCCTTTCATGACGATCAGCGCATCTTTTTCGCCGGTGTCTTTCTGGGCCGCTACCAGACGATCCTTATACTTTTTGGAGTCGCGGAACTTGAGCAGATCTTTTGGCTCCAGCTCGCTTCCCAGCTCAACCATCGACCCTTCATCCATCAGGCTATGCAGACGCTCGCGCGCGTGCATACGCATGTGGTGGTCGCACTTCGGGCAGACCTCAAGGTTGCGCTCCAGCTCGGCGCGGTAGAGCACCTGACCACAGCTGTCGCACTTGGTCCACACCCCTTCCGGGATGCTGGCTTTGCGCGTAGGCGTCGTGGTGCTTTTATTCAGTATGCGTTCAATCCAGCTCATTGATGACCTTTCTGTTTAATGCTGACCTGGTCCAGTCTTTTCGTTACTGCTGAAATCACCTTCAGCAGGCCGTAAATGTCGCTCATTAAACCACAACCTGTTCACGCTGTGGATAAAAATCTGGTGACGGGCTTACTGCGATTTCTGCTGACGCGCCTGACGGCGATGACGCCATACTTCAATCACGCCCGGCAGTATCGATACCACGATAATGCCGACAATCAGCAGCTTGAGGTTCTCCTGCACCACCGGCAGATCGCCAAACAGATAGCCGGCATAGGAGAACAGCAGTACCCACAACAGCGCGCCCGTAACGTTGAAGAGCGCAAAGTGGCGATAGGACATATGTCCCATACCCGCCACGAAGGGGGCAAAGGTTCGCACGATTGGCACAAAGCGCGCAAGTATAATGGTTTTACCGCCGTGGCGATCGTAGAACGCATGGGTTTTATCGAGATAGCTGCGGCGGAAGATTTTAGACTGCGGATTACTGAATAGCTTCTCACCAAACAGGCGGCCAATGGTGTAGTTCACCGCATCGCCGAGAATAGCAGCGATAACCAGCAGCGTGACCATCAGGTGCACGTTTAAGTCGTTGCCCGGTAAGGCAGCAAGCGCGCCTGCCACAAACAGCAGCGAATCACCCGGCAGGAATGGCGTCACCACCAGACCGGTCTCGCAAAACAGGATCAGGAACAGGATGGCGTAGATCCAGATGCCATACTGCGCCACCAGTTCGGCCAGGTGCACATCAATGTGCAGAATAAAATCGACAACAAAATGGATAAACTCCATACCAGCTAACTCCCTGACACCCTACGGTTAAAAATTAATCTGCGAGGAACAGTGGTCCCGGCGCAGGCTGTGGTAACGCAAAATGGGACGGGTAATCCACCGCCACCAGGTATAACCCTTCCGCTTTCGCGGTTGCCGCTGCCAGCGTGCGATCTTTTGCCGCCAGCAGATCCGCTATCCAGCTCTCCGGCTGATTGCCATTGCCAACCTCTATCAGGCTGCCGACGATGTTACGCACCATATGGTGCACGAAGGCGTTCGCTTTGATATCGACAATGACAAATGCCCCCTGCCGTATGACGTTCAGATGGATCACGTTACGCCATGGCGTACGCGACTGGCACTGAACGGCACGAAACGAGGTGAAGTCATTTTCACCCAGCAGATGCTGACCGGCACGCTGCATTTTCTCTGCGTCCAGCGGATGGTAGTAGTGCGTCAGCCCGTTGCCGAGAATAGCCGGGCGCAGCCGCTGATTATAAATCACATAGCGGTAGCGTCGCGCGGTCGCGCTGAAGCGCGCGTGAAAGCTCTCCGGCACCGCTTTTACCCAGCGTACGGCGATATCATCCGGCAGATTGGCATTGACCCCCAGCGTCCAGGCGCTGTCAGCGCGCCGGGAAGTGGTTTCAAAATGCACTACCTGACCGGTGCCGTGTACGCCTGCGTCTGTCCGCCCGGCGCAAAACACGCTGACGTCATGGTTCGCTACTTTCGCCAGCGCTTTCTCCAGCTTCTCCTGCACGCTGCGTACTTCATTTTGCCGCTGCCAGCCATAGTAGCGGCTGCCGTCATACTCAATGCCCAGCGCCAGCTTCAGGGTTGTCGCCTCCGCCTGCATCAGTAGAAATACTCCTGCACCAGCTTCTCCGCCGTTTTCACTGCCATCAGCGCGCCGCCAAAGCGTACGTTATCCGCCACCGACCAGAACTGCAGCAGCTCCGGAATGCCGTAGTCGTTGCGCAGGCTGCCAATGCTCAGCACTTCATTACCGGAGGCATCACCAACCTGCGTCGGGTAATCCCCCTCTTCGCTCAGGCTGATATCTTCCGCACGCGCCAGTTCATCACGTGCCTCTTCGGCAGAGAGCGGACGCAGATTTTCCAGATAAACGATTTGCGCATTACCGTAAAACACCGGCGCCTGCACGCTGCTGACGGCAATCGGCAGTCCCTCATCCTGCAGCACTTTACGCACCTGCTCCACGACGCGACGTTCACTTGCCACGCTGCCGCTGCTGTCTGCCTGCTGCGGCAGCAGGTTAAATGCCAGCTGACGGCCAAAATAGTGTTCGTCAGGCGGAATGCCATTCAGCAGGCGCGCACTCTCGCCTGCCAGTCCATCCACGGCAGCTTTGCCCTGGCTGGATACTGACAGCAGGTTTGTTACCTGAATGCGGCTCAGCCCGGCGGTTTCAACCAGTGGCTTGATGGCGCATAACAGCTGGCTTACCAGCGCATCTGCCACGCTGATGATATTACGGTTACGGTAGTCCGCCAGTACCTGCGGGTTCACATCCGGTACCACCAGCGGCACATCCGGCTCCAGCGCGAACAGATCGCTGCTGTCGATCACCAGGCATCCCTGGCTCGCCGCCTCTTCTGCGTAGCGGGCTGACGCCTCGCGACCGGCAGTGAAAAACGCCAGCTGCGCCTGGGTCCAGTCGAACTCAGCCGCATTCTGTACGCGCACCGAACGGCCGGCAAAACGCAGTGTTTCACCCGTGCTGTTTTCGCTTGCCAGCAGATGGATCTCACCAACCGGGAACTGGCGTTCCGCCAGCAGTTCCAGTACAGCGTTTCCTGTGGCGCCTGTTGCGCCCAGTAGCGCAATATTCCAGCCGTCAGACATGTTGGTTTACTCCAGACAATGACATAAAAACAGAAGGCGGTAATGATACCGCCTCATAATTCAGATTCGTTCCCGCTGTGCGCCGTGGCGCATCATTCCGGGAGAGAGGATGGCTGCCCCTGCAGGCTGACGCGAAAGCCCAGCTGCTTCAGCATGCTGGCGCTGGCAGCGTTGTCGCAGATCACCTGCAGCGAAGACCACTCACGGCGCTCTTCGTACTGCCGGCGCAGCCGGTCAAACTCGCCCGGCTGGTCTGCTGCTTTACGCAGCGGCGCGTCGTCGCGGCGCACATCATACACCAGGTGTGCCAGTCGTTTCAGCGTTGCCTGATCGAGTTCACCGTGCAGCGTGATGCTGCTGAACTCCGGCGGCGGCAGCAGACTCTCCAGCGCCACCTGCTGCGGCTGGCCGATAAACGCGCTCCAGGCTTCAAAGACCTGCGTCGTGCCACGCGCTTTACCCTCCAGCGTGTAGCCTGCGATATGGGCGGTAGCGATATCCACGCGCGCCAGCAAATCGAGACTGAGATCGGGTTCCGGCTCCCATACATCCAGTACCACGCGCAGATCGCCACGCATTTTCAGCACTTCCAGCAGCGCAGCGTTGTCAACCACCGGACCGCGGCAGGCGTTAATCAGAATGGTATCGGGCCGCAGCGCCATCAGCAGCGCCGCATCCGCCAGGTGCCAGCTTTTATAGCGCCCCTCTTTGTTGAGCGGCGTATGAAAAGTCAGGATATCCGCCTGTGCCACCAGCGTTTCCAGCGTATGAAACGGTCCGGTATCGCCACGATCGGCACGGGGCGGATCGCACAGCAGCGTTTTAACGCCCCAGGCTTCCAGTCGCGCCTGCAGACGGCTGCCGACGTTACCCACACCCACGATGCCCACGGTGCGATCGCGCAGCGCAAAGCCGTCACGTTCAGCCAGCAGCAGCAGCGCAGAGAAGACATATTCCACCACGGCGATAGCGTTGCAGCCTGGTGCGGCAGAGAAGCCGATGCCGGCTGCCTGTAGCGAGGCCTGATCCACGTGATCGGTGCCCGCGGTGGCAGTGCCGACAAATTTTACCGGCGTGTCCGCCAGCAGCGCCGCATTGACCGGGGTGACCGAGCGCACCATCAGCGCGCTGGCATCGCGCAGCTCCGCTTCAGGCAGCGGACGGCCCGGTACGGCAACCACCTCACCGGTGCGGCTGAAGAGTTCACGGGCATAGGGCATGTTTTCATCAACGAGAATTTTCACGGCGGTGGTCCTGTCTGCGGGAAATGAACGCCGGCTAGTGTGCCACAAAGGCGGCTGTTAGCCTAACCGGCTGCGATAGCGTTCCGGGGAGGTGCCCGCCTGCTGCTGAAACATAACAATCAGCGCCGAGGCGGAGCTATAGCCGAGTTCATGAGCGATAGCCTGCACGCTCTTGCCCTGCTCCAGCAGCGCAAGCGTGCGCAGAAAACGCAGCCGCTGCCGCCACTCGCTAAAGGACATTTTCAGCTGCTGCTGGCAGCGCCGCGCCAGCGTACGTTCTGTAGTAAACACGCGCTGCGCCCACTGCGCCAGCGTGGTGTTATCGCCGGGATTGGCCTCCAGCGCACGCAGCACCGGCGCAAGAAACTTATCATCTGAGGCGGGCAGATAGCTGGTATGCGCGGGTGCCTGGCGCAGGCGATCCAGCAGCACATCACACAGGCGCCACTCCGCCTCGCTCTGCGGCTGCGCCAGCGCGCGCTGCGCGAACTCATTCATAATCGCATGCGTTATCGCATCCGCCGTCAGCAGGCAGGCGCGCGCCGGCAGGCCGTGACACAGTTCGGCTGCCAGATTCAGGGTACGAAACTGTGCCTGACAGTGGTTATAGCTGCTGTGTCGCTGGCCGGGAGGGATCCATACCGGCATCTCAGCCGGGGCCAGCAGGCGCTCGCCTTCAATGTCCAGCTCCAGCACGTGGCGGGTAACAAAAATCGCCTGGCCCCACGCATGCTGATGCGGCAGATATTCGGTGCGCGCATGCGTCTGTTCGTAACGCATAAAAATGCGCGGCGCGTCAGCGGGCGGGCAATAGGCAACCTGAATAGTCATTCTGTCCGGTCATTAACAAATATTGTCCGATTTTAACTATCTGTTTTAAACCGGTCAAACGTATGCTGGCGGCACTTTTTTACGGAGCCTGTTATGAATCTGCTGTTCCCGCTCATTGCGGTGCTGATCTGGTCAGTCAACACCATCGTCAGCAAACTTTCGGCTGACGCTATCGATCCCGCCGCTATCTCATTTTATCGCTGGCTGCTGGCGCTGCTGGTGCTGACACCGTTCTGCCTGCCCGGCGTATGGCGGCACCGGCGCACCATAAAAGGCCACCTCGGCCAGCTGCTGCTGCTGGGGCTGCTTGGCATGGTGCTCTATCAGAGCCTTGCCTACTATGCGGCGCATAGCGTGTCGGCGGTGATGATGGGCATACTGGGCGCCACCATTCCGCTGCTGACGATTCTGCTCAGCCTGCTGGTGCTGCGTCTGGCTCCCACGCGCGGTATTCTGCTGGGCGGTATTCTCTCGTTTATCGGTCTGGTCTGGCTGGTCAGCGGCGGCAACCCGGCTCAGCTGCTGGCGCAGCGTCCCGGCAATGGCGAAGTGATGATGCTGGCGGCCTCCACCTCTTATGCGCTCTATGGCGTGCTGACCAAACGCTGGGCGATCCCGCTCCCCACCTGGCAGAGCCTCTATGTGCAGATTTTCTTCGGTGTTGTGCTGCTGCTGCCGGGCTTTCTGCTCGCGCCGGAGGTCGCGCTGACGCAGCAGAACCTGCCGCTGGTGCTGTTTGCCGGGCTGTTTGCCTCGATCGTGGCGCCCTTTTTGTGGATCCTTGGCGTGCAGCGGCTGGGTGCCAGCACCACCAGTATCTTTATGAACGTGGTGCCGGTATTTACAGCGCTTATTGCGGTGCTGTTTCTGCATGAGCAGCTGCACAGCTATCACTGGATTGGCGGCGGTATTACGCTTACCGGCGTGATCCTGGCGCAGCGGCTGAAGACGCCGCTGCGCCAGCCGGCCATCAGGGAAAGCTGACGGTGACCCGCAGTCCGCCCAGCTGCGGGCTGCGATCGAGACGCAGCCGCGCGCCGTGCCAGGCGCAGATATCTTTCACCAGCGCCAGCCCGATACCCGCACCAGGCTGCCCGCTGGGATCGAGACGTGCAAACGGCTGGAGCGCCTGCTGCTGCTGCGCAGCGTCTATACCGGGGCCGCTGTCTTCAATCTCCAGCTGATGCCCCTGCAGCCGTGCCGTTACCGTTCCCTGCGCCGGCGTATATTTAATCGCATTATCCAGCAGGTTGGCGCACAGTTCAGCCAGCAGCAGCGCGTCTCCCTGTACGCGACACGCCTCTTCGCCCTCGAAACCTAAATCAATCTGCTTGTGCCGCGCGGCGGTATAGCCGCTCAGGCACGCCTGCTGCACAATCTGACTGAGATCAACGCGGGTAAAGGGTTTATCTTCGCCGTGGCGCGCCTTGATCTGCGCCAGCTGCAGCAGCCGGTCAGTCAGCTCTACGGTATCGTTCAGCGTGTGGCGCATGCCCTGCAGGCTCTCACGCCACTGCTGCGGATCGTCACTGCTGAGCGCCACGCTGACCTGGGTTTTCAAAATGGTCAGCGGCGTACGCAGCTGGTGCGACACATCGGCGCTGAAGCGCTCCTGCCGCGCCAGCAGCCCGCGCAGCCGCTCCAGATGCCGGTTAAATGCCACAATCAGCGGCTGCAGTTCTGACCAGGGTACCAGCGACGGCAAGGGCGTCAGCTCTCCTGGCGCACGGCGCAGCATAATCCGCGACAGCCGGCGCAGCGGCCGCAGCACCCGGCGCAGCAGCATCCCCGCCAGCAGCAGCGTGATCAGCACCAGGAAACTCTGGCTGATCAGCGCCGTACGCAGCAGGCTGTCGGCAAAGGCGTGCCGGGAGTTCAGCGTTTCCGCCACCAGCACCAGCGCCATGCCTTCTACCCCCTCTTCATTCACCGGCTGCCATAGCGCCGCCACGCGAATCGGCTGCCTGCGGTAGTGCGCGTCATAAAAGTGCACCAGCGCCGGGTAAGCCTCAGAGAGCGGCGCGTTACGCGGCAGCAGCGGCAGATCGGGATAGCCGGAGAGCGTATTTCCCTGCGGGGAAATAACCTGATAGAAGAGCTGGTCGTTCATATTACGCTCAAAACTGTCCAGCACTACCCAGGGCACATCCACTTCCAGATGGCGCTGGCGTACCACCAGCCTTTCCGCCACGGTGCGCGCTGACGCCAGCAGTGAGCGGTCATAAGCCTGATTCGCTGCCTGCAGCGCGCTCTGATAATGGGTATAAACCGACAGCGCCCACAGCAGCAGCAGCGGTGCGCCCAGCCACAGCAGCAGCTCACCACGCAGCGAGTGCATCAGCCGCACGGCTGCTGCTCCAGGCTGTAGCCGAGCCCGCGCAGCGTCACAATCGCCACATCGCTGCCGGAGAGCTTTTTACGCACCCGATGCACATAGAGCTCAATGCTCTCCGGACTGGCGTCGTCGGCCAGCGTAAACGTCTGCTCATAAAGATGCTGGCGCGATACCGGTCGTCCCGGCCGCTGCATCAGCGTGGAGAGCACGCTCGATTCGCGCGGCGTCAGCGACAGCGGCTTATGATTCAGCAGGAAATAGCCTTCGCTGTCGCGCTCCAGCTGTCCGAGCCGCTGGGTCTGCGCCGTCTGGCCGTGGCTGCGGCGCAGCAGCGCGCGCAGTCGCGCATCCAGCTCATCCAGCTCAAACGGCTTGGTCAGATAGTCATCGGCGCCGCCGTTTAAGCCCTGCACCCGCTGCGCCAGGGTACTTTGCGCCGTCAGCAGCAGCACCGGCACGTTCTGTCCGCGTTTGCGCAGCCGCGCCAGTACCGTCAGGCCATCCAGCCGCGGCAGCGATACATCAAGCACCACCAGCGCGTAGTCCTCACTCTGCAATATATGATCGGCGGCCAGCCCGTCGGCGACCCAGTCGACGGCAAATCCTTTTTGCGTGAGCGCCTTTTGCAGCCATGAGGCCAGTTCAGTGGTGTCTTCCACCAGTAAGAGACGCATATCACATCCTGTCATTTTTGCTGATAGCTGAAAGGTAAATGAAAGGTTGCTCCTTTAACAATTCAGCAACCGAAAATGTTCGGTAGCAATCACAATCTGGAAGAATGACTGGAGCGAACCATGAAAAAAACAGGCCTTCTCGTCCTCGCCTCATCCCTGCTGGCTTTTTCAGTAACCTCTGCGCTGGCAGAGGTACCACAGCGCACCGAGTGTATCGCCCCGGCCAAACCCGGCGGCGGTTTTGACCTGACCTGTAAGCTGATCCAGGTCTCCATGCAGGAGACCGGCCAGCTCACCTCGCCCATGCGCGTAACCTACATGCCAGGCGGCGTCGGCGCAGTGGCCTATAACGCCATCATTGCGCAGCGCCCGGCCGAAGCGGGTACGCTGGTAGCCTTCTCCGGCGGGTCGCTGCTTAATCTGTCACAGGGCAAATTTGGCCGCTATTCCGTGGACGACGTGAAGTGGCTGGCCGCCGTCGGCACTGACTACGGCATGGTGGCGGTACGCGCCGACGCGCCGTGGAAAACGCTGGGCGAGCTGATGGAGGCGATGAAAAACGATCCTAATAAAGTCGTCGTAGGCGCCGGCGCCTCCATCGGCAGTCAGGACTGGATGAAAACCGCGCTGCTGGCGCGTGAAGCCGGTATCGATCCGCGCAAAATGCGCTATGTCGCCTTTGAAGGTGGCGGCGAGCCGGTGACCGCGCTGCTTGGCAACCATATTCAGGTGGTATCCGGTGATATGAGTGAAATGGTGCCACACCTGCAGGGCGGCAAAATGCGCGTGCTGGCGGTGATGAGCGACAAACGTCTGCCGGGAAATCTGGCCGATATCCCCACCGCTAAAGAGCAGGGCTTTAACGTTGAATGGCCGGTGATCCGGGGTTATTACCTGGGTCCTAAAGTCAGCGATGCGGAGTACCAGTGGTGGGAAGATTCGTTTAAAAAACTGGTTGCCACCAAAGAGTTTCAGCAGCAGCGCGACGCGCGCGGCCTGTTTGAATTCAACATGTTTGGCAGCGAGCTGGATGCTTACGTGAAAAAACAGGTCGCTGACTATCGTGAAAAAGCGAAATCGTTCGGGCTGGCGAAATAGCGGAGGCGATAATGAGCGATCGTATTTTTGCCGCCATCTGGCTGGCGCTCTGTATTGCCGGCCTGTTTATCGGCTGGCAGATCCAGAGTGAATATAGCTATGAGCCGGTCGGTCCGCGCCCTTTCCCGCTGCTGCTGCTCGGGCTGATGGCGATCTGCGCCGTCATGATGCTGCTGCGCAAGCCTGATGTCATACAGTGGCCCTCAGCCACCACGTTTAAAAAACTGATTGTCCTGTGCATTCTGCTGATGGCGTATGGCTGGCAGTTCGAACATCTGGGCTTTCCGCTCTGCACGACCCTGCTGACCTTTGGTATCGGCCTGCTGTTTGGTGCGCGCTGGTGGGCGGCGGCGATCTCTGGCGTGGTGATGGGCGTGGCGCTGTTTTACGCCTTCGACCGGCTGCTTGACGTAACGCTGCCGATGGGCAGCTGGCTGAGTTAACAGGAGTCAATAATGGATACCTGGTCTTTTCTGATGCAGGGCTTCGCCGTCGCTATGACGCCGGAGAACCTGATGATCGCCCTGATCGGCTGCTTTATCGGCACCATTGTCGGCTTACTGCCGGGGCTGGGCCCGATTAACGGCGTGGCGATCCTGATGCCGCTGGCGTTTGCTCTGCACCTGCCAGCTGAATCAGCGCTGATCCTGCTGGCTACTGTCTATATCGGCTGTGAATATGGCGGACGTATCTCTTCAATTCTGCTGAATGTGCCGGGTGACGCAGGTGCTATCATGACCGCACTGGATGGCTATCCGATGGCGCAGCAGGGTAAAGCGGGCGTAGCGCTCTCTATCTCCGCCGTTAGCTCGTTTGTTGGCTCCACCATCGCCATCATCGGCATCATTCTGTTTGCCCCGATTCTGGCGAACTGGTCGCTGGCATTTGGTCCGGCGGAATATTTTGCCCTGATGGTGTTTGCCATCGCCTGCCTCGGCAGCATGATGAGCCACAACCCGCTGAAATCGTTCCTGGCCGCCCTGATCGGTCTGAGCATGGCTACCGTGGGCGTCGATGCGAATACCGGTGTTTATCGTTTTACCTTCGACAGCATTCACCTTTCCGACGGCATTCAGTTTGTGGTGGTGGTGATTGGCCTGTTCTCGGTCAGCGAAATTTTGCTGATGCTGGAGTCCACCAGCGGGGGCAAGAAAGTCGCACGCGCCAGCGGCCGCATGATGTTCAATATGAAAGAAGCGGCCCAGGCAACCGGCGCCACGCTGCGCTCCTCCTTTCTGGGCTTTTTCGTTGGCGTGCTGCCGGGTGCGGGTGCCACTATCGCCAGCGCTATCGCCTATATGACGGAGAAGAAGATTAGCGGCAGTAACCAGTTCGGCAAGGGGGATATTCGCGGCGTGGCAGCACCGGAAGCAGCAAATAATGCCTCGGCGTGTGGCTCATTTATTCCGATGCTGACGCTGGGCATTCCGGGTTCCGGTACCACGGCGGTGATGGTAGGCGCGCTGACGCTTTATAACATTACGCCGGGTCCGGCGATGTTTATCGAACAGCCTGACATTGTCTGGGGCCTGATTGCCGCACTGCTGATCGGCAACGTGATGCTGCTGATCATGAATATCCCGATGATCAATATCTTTGCCCGTATGCTGACCATCCCGCTCTGGTTCCTGGTACCTGCGATCGCCGCCATTTCCGCCGTCGGCGTGTATGCGGTGCACAGCACAACCTTCGACCTGCTGCTGATGGTGGGATTAGGCATCTTTGGCTATATCCTGCGCAAGATGGATTTCCCGATGTCGCCGCTGATCCTCGGCTTTGTGCTGGGGGAAATGCTGGAGCAGAACCTGCGCCGTGCGCTCTCAATCAGTAACGGCAACCTGCCTATTCTGTGGGAGAGTCTCATCTGCAAAGTGCTGCTGGTGCTGGCGGTCGCAGTCCTGGTGGTGCCATTCGTCTGGAAACGCTGGCGTCGCAGCCGCTTCAGAGCGGCAGAGGCGGAATAAATCCGCATCTTCTCGCTTTTCTGATACCAGCCCCCGTGGATTTCCCGGGGGCTTTTGCTATCATATGCCCCTCTTTTTCCGGCGCACCCGGATCTGACTCGTTTTTCAAGGATTCCGCCATGCAACCTCTCAGCGGTCCCGGTGTGCCCGCGGGCGATCGTTCTGCGCTTACCGGTGTTTCCGGCCCGGCCCGCCCCGGCGGTCCGGCTGGCGAACAGCCTCTCTCTCCGGCGCAGCGCACCACGCTGGAACGGCTCATTGTACGCATTATGTCTCTCAGCACCCTGAAAGCGCCTGAGCTGTGGGCGGGCGTACGCCATGAAGTGGGCGTGAAGAGCGATGCTGACTTTCAGTCGCGCCATTTTCCGGCTGCTGAACAGCACCTTAATCGTCGCCTGAGTCAGGTGCAGGACAGTCACGCCACGCGCCAGCTGCTCCAGCAGCTGCAGGATAAGCTGCCGCAGGGCAACAACCGTCAGGCGGTAAGCGACTTTATCCGCCAGCAGTTTAACCAGACGGTGCTGAGTGCGCTGAGCCAGGATCAGCTGCGTCAGGTGCTGACCATGCTGCAGAACGGCCAGATGGCGATCCCGCAGCCGCAGCAGAGCCGCAGTACCGATCGCACGCTGCTGCCGGCGGAGCAGCAGGCGCTGAACCAGCAGGTGACGCGGCTGGCGGCCACGACCGGCGAGTCGCCGGTAAAACTGCTGACCGACGCGCTGAAGCTGGTGAATCTTAAAAGCGGCGATCCGGTGCCGTCGCGGCACTTTCCGCTGCTGACGCAGTATCTGCAGGTACGCCAGACGCTGGGGCAGCACAGCGCACCCACGCTGCAGCTGCTGGAAAGCTCGCTGAAACAGCCGCTGAATCGTGATGAACAGCTGCTGCTGCAGGATTACAGCCAGCAGCGTTTTCAGGCGACGCCGCAAACCGTGCTGACCGCCGCGCAGTGTCAGGATCTGCTGAATCAGCTTTTCAGCCGCCGGGCTGAGCGCGGTGAAACGCTGCCGCTGACGGACAGCGTGCGCCAGCCACAACCTATCTGGGCACCGTTTACAGAGATCCTGCCGCGCCCGCTGGCGCAGCGCCCGGCGCTGTCGCTGATAATCGCAGTAGCGGTGGTGCTGTTTCTGCTCTGGCTGCTGGCCTGAGTCAGCAGCCGCACCCGGCCGCAGCACCGTGCTGTGGCCACTCTCCCGCGTCGGTTCCCCACGTCAGCGGATGCCCGTCGCGCTTCCAGAAATCCAGCCCGCCAATAAGCTCCTTAACCTGAAATCCCAGCGCTGCCAGTTTTAGTGCCGCTTTGGTTGAGCCATTGCAGCCAATGCCGTCACAGTAGGTGATATAGACCTTGCTGCGATCGAGCGCCGCCGTGCTGTGTGCGCTGATGGTACGGTGAGGAAACGAATGCGCGCCGCAGATATGTCCTGCAGCATAGTGTTCAGGGCTGCGGGCATCAAAAACAACAATGGCAGCCTCGCCGCGTGCCAGATCCTCTGCCAGATCCCAGGCATCGGTGTAATAACTCAGCTTCTGCTGCAGATAGGCGTAACTCTCTTCCGCACGGGCGGCGGGATAGTGTAAGACAGCGGACATACTCTTCTCCTGTTGCGATGTGCACCCACTTTACGGCAAATTGGTCTCCGCAATGAGACCCTTTCCGTCAGAGTAATAAGACCATTATGTATCAGGAACTGGCCACGCTTTTTCAGCAGCAGGCGCAGGGTGGACGACGCGAGCGCCTCTGCCGCACCCTGCGGCAGGCGATCGTCAGCGGTCAGCTGCGCCACGGTGAGAAGCTTCCCTCCAGCCGTCAGCTGGCCGCAGAGCTGTCAGTCGCGCGCGTAACCGCGGAAGCGGCCTACGCGCAGCTGGAAAGCGAAGGTTATCTGCAGCGCCACACCGGGCGCGGTACTTTTGTCGCGATTACGCTGGCTCCGCCGCCAGATACGCCGTCAACCCGCCGGGCACCGCACTTCTCGCAGCGTGGCCTGCAGCTGCTGGCGACCGGCGGCTGTCAGGATCCGCCCTTCCCCGCCGCGTTTGCCGCCGGATCGCCCGATTTACGGGCTTTCCCGCATACGCAGTGGCGGCGCATCAGCAGCAACGTGCAGCGCCGGCTCGGCAGCCGCGTGATGGGCTACGGCGATCCGCTCGGCTACCTGCCGCTGCGCGAGGCGGTCTCAGAGTATCTGAGCCTGTCGCGCGGTATGCGCTGTCGTCCGGAACAGGTCATCATCCTGACCAGTTCGCAGCAGGCGCTGCAGCTGCTGGCGCTGCTGCTGCTGGATCCGGATGATGAGGTGTGGCTGGAAGATCCTGGCTATCCGGGGGCGCGTAACGCCTTTCTTGCCGCAGGCGCGCACTGCCGGGCGATGCCGCTGGATGAGCACGGCGCGGTCCCGCTCTCCGGTCGCGCCCGGCTGGTTTACCTGACGCCCGGGCATCACTATCCAACCGGTATAGCGATGAGTCTGGCACGGCGGCTGCAGTGGCTGGCGTGGGCGCAGCAGCATAACAGCTGGCTGATTGAGGACGATTACGACAGCGAATTTCATTACGGTGATCGGCCTGCTCCGGCGCTGCAGGGCATAACGCACGACAGCAGGGTCATCTCGCTGGGGACCTTTTCCAAAACCCTGTTTCCCTCCCTGCGCCTGGCGTGGATGGTGGTACCGCCGCAGCTGACTGAGCCGCTGGGCCGGGCGCGCAGCGTGCTGGATGGGCATAGCGCGCTGCTGCCGCAGGCTATCACCGCTGAATTTCTGCAGCAGGGCCATTTTGCCAGCCATTTGCGGCTGATGCGGCAGCTCTATCACTACCGGCGCGACCGGCTTCTGGAAGAGATTCATAGCCGTATGCAGCCGTGGCTGCGCCCGCTTCCGGCAAACGGTGGTCTGCAACTGGCCGTCTCGCTGCTGCAGGGCAATGAGGAAGCGCTGACACAGCGGGCAGCGGCAGCGGGTCTGCTGCTACCGCCTCTCTCACCGCTCTGCCATACAGCTGCACCGCAGCCCGGCTGGCTGCTCGGCTTTGCAGCGCTGACGCCGGCTGAGATCGCCAGCGCCTGCGATAAGCTGGTTATGCTGCTGGCGCGCGAAGCACGCAGCACCAGGTGATAACGGAACCGGCCACGGCACAGAGCGCGCCCGCCAGATAGACGGCGCCATAGCCAGACGCCGTCGCCAGCAGTCCGGTTAGCGGGCCGCTGATCCCATAGGCGATATCCTGAAAGGCAGAGAAAGCGCCCAGGGCAGTACCGCGTATCTGCGGCGCGACGCGACGCACCACTTCAACCCCCAGCGCCGGAAAGATCAGCGAGCAGCCACAGCCGGTGAGGGCCGCCCCCGCCAGCGCCAGCCAGCCTGAGGTGGCAACGGCAAGCAGCAGCAGACCCAGCGCTTCCACCAGCAGTGACACCAGCGCGACCCGGCTCCCGCCATAGCGATCCGGCAGATGACCAAAGAGGATCCGCACCCCGGTAAAAGCGCAGCCAAAGGCGGTGAGCGCAAAGCCGGCGTGTCCCCACGCCTGAGCAGCAAAATAGAGCGAGGTAAAGGTGCCGATTACGGCGAAACCGGCGCCCTGCAGCGCCAGCACCAGCCCCGGTGAAAAAATGGCGCTGATAACGCTCCACAGCGACGGCCGCGTACCGCCGGCAACCGGCACCGCACGGATCCAGCCGTTAACCAGCAGAGCCAGCAGCGGCAGCAGCAGCGCCGCACCGCTGATAGCCAGCAGCCCGCCATGCTGATACATCAGCACTCCCAGCGGAGCGCCTGCCGCCAGCGCGCCATAAATCGCCATTCCGTTCCAGGACATGACCAGACCAGAGCGCCTGGCCCCCGCCAGCCCCAGCCCCCAGGTCAGGTTACCGGTCAGCAGCAGGCTTTCCCCTACCCCCAGCAGCAGACGCGCCACTATCAGCAGCATAAAGCGCACGCCGGGTGCGACCGGCAGCAGCACGGCGGCGGCATAGGCAGCCCCTGTCAGCGCAATCGTCAGCATACCGTAGCGGGTGGTAGCGCGTGCTCCCTGCTGATCCGCACGCCGGCCGGCAAAACCGCGCGTCAGCAGGGTGGCAATAAACTGACTGCCGGTTGCAATGCCCACCATCAGGTTACTCATGCCCAGTTCCTGATGCACATACAGCGGGATCACCGGCAGTGCCAGTCCGGCGGTCAGATAGCTGAGAAACACGGCAAACGAGGTACAGGCGAGCGGCAATACGGACGCGTTAGCGTGAGCGGTCATGTTTGCGCACTCCTTGTCAGCGACGATAGCGCAGGGAAATTACGGGAAGGTAAAACAGGAGTGTATGCAGGTCAAAGCGGGGTTGTCAAAACGGCTCAGGCTGAGCAGAGAAAGCAAGGCTGCCATAGCGACAGCCTGTGATATCCCGTCAGGGGGCGACGGGACGCGGGCAGATTTAGCCCTGATATTTACGCATGGTCAGCGTGGCGTTGGTGCCGCCAAAGCCGAAGCTGTTGGACATGACCGTGGTCAGCGCTTTTTCCGTTGGCTGCGTCACGATGTTCATCCCTGCTGCGGCCTCGTCCAGATCGTCGATGTTGATGCTCGGCGCGATAAAGCTGTGCTCCAGCATCAGCAGGGTGTAGATCGCTTCCTGCACGCCCGCTGCACCCAGGGAGTGACCGGTCATGGCTTTGGTCGCTGAAATGTACGGGGTGTTGTCACCAAACACTTCACGGATTGCGCCCAGCTCTTTCACATCGCCAACCGGCGTGGAGGTGCCATGCGTGTTCAGATAGTCGATCGGTGCATCGAGGCTTTGCATCGCCATCTTCATGCAGCGCACCGCGCCTTCACCTGACGGTGCAACCATGTCAGCGCCATCAGACGTTGCGCCATAGCCAACAATCTCAGCATAGATATGCGCACCACGTGCCAGCGCATGCTCCAGCTCTTCAACCACAACCATGCCACCGCCGCCGGCGATAACAAAACCGTCACGGTTAGCATCATAGGTACGCGAGGCTTTCTCAGGCGCATCGTTATATTTGGTCGAAAGTGCGCCCATCGCGTCAAACTCGCAGGACATTTCCCAGGTCAGCTCTTCACCGCCACCGGCAAAGACCACATCCTGTTTGCCCAGCTGAATCTGCTCAACGGCGTTGCCGATGCAGTGTGCTGAGGTGGCACAGGCGGAGCTGATGGAGTAGTTCACGCCATGAATTTTAAACGGGGTCGCGAGGCAGGCAGATACACCTGAGGCCATGGCTTTGGTCACTACATAAGGACCCACGCCTTTCAGGCCGCGCGGACCGCGCATAGCGTCAGCACCGAACACCTGATAGCGCGGTGAACCACCGCCGGAACCGGCGATCAGACCCACGCGCGGATTGTTCTGATACTGCTCGTCAGTCAGGCCTGAATCTTTGACCGCTTCCGCCATAGAAAGATAGGCGTAAATAGAGGCATCACTCATGAAACGCACGATTTTGCGATCGATGAGCCCGTTGGTATCCAGTTTGACGTTGCCCCACACGTGGCTGCGCATACCGGCTTCTTTCATCTCTTCAGAGAAAGTGATACCGGAACGGCCTTCACGCAGAGAAGCCAGCACTTCCTGCTGGTTATTACCAATGCTGGAAACGATACCCAGGCCAGTAATCACTGCACGTTTCATTCAATAGTCCTCATTCCACATCTTTTTGGATTGACGTGCACTCTAGCGTACAGTTGTACGCCGAACAAGTCCGATCAGCCATTTCCTTTTGTAAATTTGCGTCATGTGACGCCACTCGCTAAAATCGCGCCACTGCCTGAAAAATGAGCCTTTCCCGTGAAATTATCCCCGGTTGAACACGCGCAATTAACCTGGAACGATCAGGGTACACCTGTTTCCCGAGCGTTCGATGATGTCTACTTCTCTAACGATAATGGACTGGAAGAGACCCGCTATGTGTTTCTCGGCGGTAATCAGCTGCCGCAGCGTTTCAGCACGCATACGCGCGATCTGTTTATTGTGGCGGAGAGCGGCTTTGGCACCGGTCTGAACTTTCTCACGTTATGGCAGGCGTTCGATCAGTTTCGCGCGCAGCAGCCTGCTGCGGCGCTGCAGCGGCTGCACTTTATCAGCTGTGAAAAGTATCCGCTAACGCAGGCCGATCTCGCTGCCGCGCAGGCGCGCTGGCCGGAGCTGGCGCCGTGGGCAACGCAGCTGCAGCAGCAGTGGCCATCGGCGCTGCCCGGCTGTCAGCGGCTGCTGTTTGACGGTGGACGGGTTACGCTTGATCTCTGGTTTGGTGACATTAATACGCTGATATCAGAGTTTGATGAGAGCCTGCAGGGTCAGGTTGACGCCTGGTTCCTGGACGGCTTTGCGCCGTCTAAAAATCCGGATATGTGGACCCCGGCGCTGTTCAGCGCTCTGGCACGGCTGGCACGTGCCGGAGGAACGCTGGCGACCTTTACCGCTGCGGGTTTTGTCAGGCGTGGCCTGCAGGAAGCGGGATTTACCATCAGTAAACGTAAAGGCTTTGCGCATAAGCGCGAAATGCTGACCGGCACGCTGGCGCATGCGGTGCCGCTGCCAGCCGTGCAGCCGTGGTATGCGCGGCCTGCAGCAGCGGGCCAGGATGTCGCCATCATTGGCGGCGGCGTCGCCAGTGCGCTGCTGGCGCTGGCATTACTGCGCCGCGGCTGGCGCGTGACGCTCTACTGCGCCGATGAGGCCCCGGCACTGGGTGCATCCGGCAACCGTCAGGCAGCGCTCTACCCCTTACTGAACCAGCACGATCCCGCGCTGGCGCAGTTTTTCCCCGCCGCTTTCAGCTTCGCGCGTCGTCTTTACGATAGCCTGCCGGAGCGTGCTGAACAGAGCTGGTGTGGAGTGCTGCAGCTGGCGTGGGATGAAAAAAGCGCCGATAAGATTGCGCAGATGCTGGCCCTGGCGCTGCCGGCGGAGATCGCTTACGGCGTCTCACCGGCCGAGGCGGAGCAGCTGGCGGGCGTTGCGCTGGGTATGGGCGGCATCTGCTATCCGCGTGGCGGATGGATCTCCCCTTCCCAGCTTACCAGCAACCTGCTGGATCAGGCGCAGACGCAGGGTCTGCACCAGCACTGGCTGCACCGGGTTACGCAGCTGACGCCGCATGAAAACGGCTGGACGCTGCACTTTTCCGACCGGGCTGATATGCAGCATCAGAATGTCGTACTGGCCAACGGGCATGCGCTGCGGACGCTGGAACAGAGCCAGGATCTGCCGGTCTACCCGGTCGCAGGCCAGGTAAGCCATGCGCCCTCATCAGCCGCGCTGGCAAACCTGCAGAGCGTGCTCTGTTACGATGGTTATCTGACACCCGTCAGCCCGACGTTTGGCACCCACTGCATCGGCGCCAGCTATCATCGCGGTGACACCGCGACCGCTTTTCGTGCCGATGATCAGCAGAGCAACCGTCAGCGTCTGATGGCGTGCCTGCCGCAGGCCGCCTGGCCGCAGCAGGTTGATCTCAGTGATAACGAGGCGCGGACTGGCGTGCGCTGCGCCACGCGCGATCATCTGCCCATGAGCGGCGGCCTGCCAGACTACGCTGCCACGCTGGCGCAGTATGCTGACCTGCCGGGACAGCGCGCCCGCGGGGAGAAGATTGCTGAAGCCCCGCACTATCACGGGCTGTTCGTGCTGGGGGCGCTGGGATCGCGCGGGCTCTGCAGCGCGCCGCTGGCAGCTGAAGTGCTGGCGGCACAAATGAGCGGTGAGCCGCAGCCGCTCGATGCCGCAACGCTGGCGGCGCTGAATCCGAACCGCTACTGGGTGCGTAAATTGCTGAAGGGAAAAAAGGCGGGGCGCTGAGAGCCGGGGCGAAAAGTCGCCCCGCGCATCAGGCGGTCTGACGTGCCTGACTAAACAGGTTATCCCACATGCCGACCACCAGCGCCTGATCGCGTGGCGAGAGTTCACCGGCGGCGATAGCATTCTGCAGGCTCCGGGAGACGACAATCTGCAGCGCTTCCGGCGTGTGTTCGCCGCTCTGCTCAATTTCCGCAACCGCCAGCGTCAGATGGCCGCGCAGATAACCGCTGGCAAACAGCTCATCATCACTGGCGTGATCGACCATATCGTCAATCAGCGCCAGAATGCGGGACTCAAATTCTACGATCATCTCTCATTCCTTTCATTTTAAGCAGGCGAATTAAAGCGTTTCCGGCCACGGAAACTGCGCTGCAGTGAGCGCTGGCGTACCATAATAGCGGTTCAGCGCCGCAATAAACTGTGCCGGGCGAGCCGGGATCCCCTGCTCCAGATAGTGCATCACCTGGGCATGGACCCGGCGCTGAAACGCAATGCGATCGGGTTCACAATCGCCTTCGAGATTGTCACAGCTGACATTAAAGGGGAAGTCCGCCGCAACGCAGAATAGCCACTCCAGCGCCTGCGGTTTTACTTCAACCGCTTCAAACTGGCTCTGCGTCTGCGCATCACGCCCGTCGGGGCAGTACCAGTAGCCAAAATCAACCTGCTGCCGACGCGCGTCGCCCGCAATACACCAGTGCGAAATTTCATGCAGCGCGCTGGCGTAAAATCCATGGGCAAAAACTACGCGGTGCCAGGGTGATTCCGCATCTGCCGGAAGATAAATCGGTTCATCATCGCCTTTAATTAGACGTGTCTTAAAAGTCTCAGCAAAGCAGCCGTCGAAGATGTCGATCAGCTGCTGATAGTGGTGTTCTGTCGGCATAGTCATCTGTCAGTTAATCATCTGGCGCCATTGTCGCACCGGCGGCACGATTTGACGAGTCGGTTTATCCTGCGGCAAACCAGGCCAGTAGCTCAGCCCCGTGGCTGTCCCACAGCAGTTTGGCGCTCATGACCGCAGAAACGGTCACAACCATCGGGCGGATCAGCCGCTGGCCACGGCTCAGCACCAGCCGCGCACCCAGCCGCGCCCCGATAAATGCGCCGAGCAGCATCACTACGCCGGTTCCCCACACCAGTTTGCCGCCAAACATAAAGAACAGCAGGCTGGCGAAGTTGGAGGTGAAATTCAGCACCTTGGCATGCGCCGTCGCTTTGGCGAGATTGAAACCGCAAAGCGTGACAAAGGCGAGCGCATAGAAGGAGCCGGCTCCCGGACCGAAGAATCCATCATAGAAGCCCACACAGCCGCCGCCCACCAGCGCAAACGCCACGCCCTGCAGACGATGCTCGCGATCCACCTCTCCCAGACGCGGCATCAGCAGGAACCAGAGTCCGATGGCGATAAGCAGCAGCGGCAGGATCTGACGCAGAATATCCGCCTGAATATGCTGGATCAGCAGCGTGCCGCCGACCGCGCCGAGAAACGTCATCGCGATGTTCAGCCGCTGGTCACGCAGGTTTACGGCGCCACGGCGGACAAAATAGAGGCTGGCGGAGAAAGAGCCGCCAACCGACTGCAGCTTGTTGGTCGCCAGCGCCTGTGCCGGTGACAGCCCGGCCGCCAGCAGCGAAGGAACGGTCAGCAGTCCACCGCCGCCGGCAATGGAGTCGATAAAAGCGGCCAGTATGGCAACAAAAAACAGTACGCCAAGGATAAGCGGGCTGACGATAAAAAGGTCCATTTCACTTCTCGCAGCAGGTAGCAGACAAGCCCGGCGCGGGGCAATAGCCGTTGCGCGCCGGGAGAGGTACTCAGAGCCGGTGGTTATCCAGCAGCGCCTGGCAGGATGGCGGCAGCGGCGGCGGGGCTTTTTTTACCGGTGGCGTGCTGCCGGGCTTTTTCGGCAGGAACCAGCTCTCAAGCTCTGCACCGCAGCCGTCGCCCGGCGGCGGTGGCGCCTGATCTTCACACTCCAGGCTGCCGGCCGGACAGCGCAGGCGCACATGCATATGCGCCCGATGCGCAAACCACGGGCGAACTTTATGCAGCCACTCGCGATCGCTGCCGGCATCGGCGCAAAGCTGTTTTTTGATCGCCGGATTCACAAAAATTCGCGTGACGTCGCTGTCTTTCGCGGCCAGCTTGATCAGGCTATCAATCTGCGGCTGCCAGTGACGGGCGATCACCTGTTTATCATCCGGCGCCACCAGATCCAGCGGCTGCGGCTTCAGCAACTGCTGTGCGCTCCAGCGGGTTTTTGGCAGCTGTAGCCAGATATCCACATCCAGTCCGGTCTGATGACTGGCGTGGCCGCTGCTGAAACGTCCACCCGCCGCCATTCCCATATCGCCAATCAGCACCTGCCCCAGATGAAGCTGACGGGTGCGGGTGCTGAGGCGCTCAATAAAGGCGATCAGATCGGGATGACCATAGTAGCGGCGCTGGTCCTGACGCATGACCTGATAGGCCGGTGCATCAAGCGGCAGCGCCTGTGCGCCAATGATACAGCCATTGGCGAAGCCGCCAATCGACTGCGGCGCCCCGGAAACCGGGTGCTGGATCTGCTGCCACGGCGTGGCGGCAACGGCGGCCGCGCTACCCAGCAGCGCGGCGAAAGTGAGCAGAGCGCGGCGCATCATCAGGCTCACCAGCGCGGTACGCTGCTGTTAACGTCAGCGTTTTGCCCGCGCTGGCGTAACAGGTGATCCATCAGCACAATCGCCATCATCGCTTCGGCAATGGGCACGGCGCGAATGCCGACGCAGGGATCGTGACGCCCTTTGGTGATCATCTCCACCTCCTCCCCCGTGCGGGTAATGGTGTTACCCGGTACGGTAATGCTGGAGGTCGGTTTCATCGCCAGGTTGGCGCTGATGGTCTGCCCGCTGCTGATGCCGCCGAGGATGCCGCCGGCGTGATTGCTCTGAAAGCCGCTGGCGCGGATTTCGTCGCGATGCTCGCTGCCGCGCTGGTTAACGACGGCAAAGCCATCGCCAATCTCTACGCCTTTAACGGCGTTGATGCTCATCAGCGCATGCGCCAGATCGGCATCGAGGCGATCGAACACCGGCTCACCGAGGCCCGGTGGCACGTTTTCCGCCATCACGGTCACTTTCGCGCCGATAGAATCGCCCTCTTTCTTCAGGGCGCGCATCAGCGTATCCAGCGCCTCCAGCTTGCTGGCGTCCGGACAGAAAAACGGATTCTCTTCAACGATGCTCCAGTCTTTCAGCTCACAGGCGACGTCGCCAATCTGCGCCAGATAGCCACGCACTACGATACCGTGCTGCTGCTGCAGATATTTTTTGGCGATGGCACCGGCGGCCACGCGCATAGCGGTTTCGCGTGCTGAGGAGCGTCCGCCTCCGCGATAATCGCGCAAACCATACTTCTGCTCATAGGTGTAATCTGCGTGGCCGGGCCGGAACAGATCTTTAATCGCGCCGTAATCCTGCGAACGCTGATCGGTGTTCTCGATTAACAGGCCGATAGAGGTGCCGGTAGTGACCCCTTCAAACACACCAGACAAAATTTTCACCTGATCCGGCTCGCGACGCTGGGTGGTATAGCGCGAGGTGCCGGGACGGCGGCGATCGAGATCGTGCTGGATATCGGCTTCAGTCAGCGGAATACCGGGCGGCACGCCGTCAACGATGCAGCCCAGCGCAAGACCGTGCGACTCGCCAAACGTAGTAACGCGAAAAAGTTGTCCAATGCTGTTTCCGGCCATGATGGCTCCTTGTTGCCATAGTGCGGGCGCTCAGGCGCGCCGCAAATTAATCTTTAAAAAAGGAGAAATGGTGCTGCGCCGCCACGATCTGATCGCGCGTCAGCATAAAGACGCCGTCGCCGCCGTTATCAAACTCCAGCCAGGTGAAAGGCACGTCAGGATATTGCTCAATCATATGCACCATGCTGTTGCCGACTTCGCAAATCAGCACGCCCTGCTCGCTGAGATAGTCAGGCGCACAGGCGAGAATGCGGCGTACCAGCTTCAGGCCATCGCTGCCAGCCGCCAGGCCAAGTTCCGGTTCATGATGATATTCGCCAGGCAGATCGCCCATATCTTCCGCATCCACGTACGGCGGGTTGGTGACGATCAGGTCATATTTTACCGGTGGCAGGTTGCGGAACAGATCGGCGCGAATCGGCGTGACGTGATGCAGCAGGCCATGCTCTTCAATGTTTTGTTCCGCCACCGCCAGCGCGTCGTGGGAGATATCGACCGCATCCACTTCCGCTTCAGGAAAGGCATAGGCGCAGGCGATAGCGATGCAGCCGCTGCCGGTACACATATCCAGAATATGCTGTGGCTGGCCGGGGATCAGACCCGCAAAGCGGTTTTCAATCAGCTCGCCAATGGGTGAGCGCGGAACCAGCACCCGTTCGTCTACGTAGAACTCATGTCCGCAGAACCAGGCTTTGTTGGTCAGGTAAGCGACCGGAATACGTTCATTCACGCGGCGGATCACCCGCTCAACGATACGGTGCCGTTCACTGGCGGTCAGGCGCGCATTGCGCATATCTTCAGGAATATCGAGCGGCAGCCACAGAGTGGGCAGAACCAGCTGGACCGCTTCGTCCCAGGGATTATCCGTGCCGTGACCGTACCAGATGCCAGCCGCTGAAAAACGGCTGACGGCCCAGCGCAACATATCCTGAATAGTGTGCAGTTCGTTTACTGCCTCATCGACGAAAATCTTGTCCACGTAGCCCTCCGCAGGCCATAAAATCAATCGGCCGATAGTTTGCCATGAAGCGGGCCAGAATTCAGCGCAGCGAGGCGAAAAAGCTGACATTTGTCAGCGCTTAGCGGTAAGGTAACAGCCCGGTAAACTGCAACGTTGAAAGAATTTTCCCGCCATGAGTAAAAAGACGCCGCTGAACGACGACGATCAGGCGCTGTTTCGTCAGTTAATGATCGGGACGCGTAAGCTGAAACAGGACACTATCGTACATAAACCTGCGGTTAAAACCCGGGAAGTCCCGCTGAAACGTCTGCTTTCCGAACAGGCTGACAACAGCCACTATTTTTCCGATGAGTTTCAGCCGCTGCTCTCCAGCGACGGGCCGGTGCGCTATGTCCGTGCTGACGTCAGCCACTATGAACTGAAGAAGCTGCGTCGCGGTGACTACACGCCGGAAATTTTTCTCGACCTGCACGGGCTGACGCAGATGCAAGCGAAGCAGGAGCTGGGCGCGCTCATCGCCGCCTGCCGCCGCGAACATATTTTTTGCGCCAGCGTCATGACCGGCCACGGAAAACATATTCTTAAACAGCAGACGCCGCTATGGCTGGCGCAGCACCCGCATGTGATGGCGTTTCACCAGGCACCTAAAATGTTCGGCGGCGACGCCGCACTGCTGGTGCTGATTGAGGTAGAAGAGTGGCAACCGCCCGAACTGCCTTAGCAGATGAGGTGGCAGGTTGCAGCAAGGCGGCAAGTAAATGAATCCCCGGGAGCTTACATCAGTAAGTGACCGGGGTGAAGGCGCGCAGCCAGTGCGGCTGCAGCCTGTACGCGCGTATTCCCCGAAATAATTCAGGTTGCAGCAAGGCGGCAAGCAAATGAATCCCCGGGAGCTTACATCAGTAAGTGACCGGGGTGAAGGCGCGCAGCCAACGCAGCTGCAGCCTGTACGCGCGTATTCCCCGAAATAATTCAGGTTGCAGCAAGGCGGCAAGCAAATGAATCCCCGGGAGCTTACATCAGTAAGTGACCGGGGTGAAGGCGCGCAGCCAGTGCAGCTGCAGCCTGAATTATGAAGGGGAATCAGATAGCTTTAGCAAGCCTGGCCGGACTCACCTGCCACAAAAGCTTACCTTCGCACTCGTCGGCATTAAAATCGATACAGGCGATAGCCGACGTGGCGAACATGGGCGGCGCTTCCTGCGGGCACAGCTCAGAAACCAGGTATCCTACCAGCGGCAGATGCGAAATCACCAGCACGGCTTTCACGCCCTGCACCGCCAGCGCCTGCAAATGCAATGCGACCTGTCCCGGATCGCCGCCCGGCGTCAGTTCAGAAAGAACGTCCTGGTTTTGCGGCAAATCCAGTGCCTCGCGCACGGTGGCGAGCGTCTGCCCGGCGCGCAGATAGGGGCTGACCAGCACCCTTCCGATATCCGGCGTCTGGCTGTTGAGCCAGCTCGCCATCTGACGTGATTCGTTACAGCCGCACAGCGTAAGGGGGCGAGCAGAATCGCTCGCGGCTTCCAGAGCTGCATCGCCATGACGCATGATAAAAACTTGCATAAAGCACCGCTGTTGTTGGTCGATATCGTCCGGTACCACGGCACCAGACGCTTCATTCTGCGAATGAAGGCTGTGTTTTACCCCAATGGCTTCAGTATAGTCAACCGGTTGCTTATTAAATAAGCGCCCGCTAAATCGGTACCGGCTGACCTGTACTGCATCTTCTCTGCTAAGCGGCTGAATATGCACCGCTCTTGCTGAATGTGATTAAATGTAAAAATGCGCGCCGCTTTCTGCCCGCTTCAGCAGCGCCTCGCACGGGGCAAAGCGATCGCCATGCTGCTGGGCGAGGGCCGTAAGTCTCTCCACAAGCGCAGCGCTGCCGTATCGATCCATATAACGGAACGGTCCGCCAAGAAAAGGTGGAAAGCCGATGCCGAATACCGCAGCAACGTCGCCATCGCGTGCCGAACGGATCACCGACTCATCCAGACAGCGCGCGGCCTCATTTAACAGCATCAGCATGCAGCGTTCAGCAATCTGCTGCTCACTCTGACGCGCCTCAGGTTTCAGAGCGAGCAGCGTATAGAGGCTGCGATCCGCTTTACGCGCGCCGGGCCAGCGTCTCTTCTCATAGTGATAAAACCCTTTCCGGTTTTTTCGTCCTTTGCGGTCGTCAGCGAGAATAGCATCAACCGCGGCCTGCGGTGCGGCAAAGCGCGCGCCATAAGCCTGCTCAAGCAGCGGGCTGATTTTACTGCCAGTGTCGATACCGACTTCATCAAGCAGCTGCAACGGCCCTACCGGAAAACCCGCTTTTACCAGAGCCTGGTCAATATGTTCGACCGGTTCCCCCTCCAGCAGACAGCGCAGCGCTTCGTTGATATAGGGGGCGAGAATACGGTTAACGTAGAAGCCTGGGCGATCCGCTACCACTACTGCAGTTTTACCTTGCTTTTGCGCCAGCCGCAGCGTGGTAGCCAGCGTTTCCGCTGACGTTGCCGCATGCGGGATCACCTCAACCAGCGGCATTTTATCTACCGGACTGAAGTAGTGCAGCCCGATGATATTTTGCGGCCGCTGCGCCTGCGCGGCGATAGCGCTGATAGCGAGCGAGGATGTATTCGAGGCGAAAATGGTGTCGGGCTGACAGTGCTGCTCCATTTCCGCCACCATCTGCTGCTTCAGTGCCAGATCTTCAAATACCGCTTCAATGACCACATCGCGCCGGCTGAAGCCCTGATAGTCGGTACCGCCGCTGATGCGCGCCATCTGCTGCTGACGCTCTGCGGGTTTCAGCTGACGCCGCCTGACTTTTTTTGTCAGCAGATCCCAGCTGTAGCGCAGCGCGTGATTGATTCCGCTGAGCTGGATATCTTTGATACGCACCGGCAGTTCCGCTTTCAGCGCCGTCACGCTGGCAATCCCTCCGCCCATCAGCCCACCACCCAGTACGCCCACCTGCTGCAGCGTGCGCACTTCGCCCTCTGCGGCGGCGGCTTTTTTCAGCGCGGTGGACGCGAAAAACAGGCTGCGCAGCGCTGCCGATTCCGGCGTTAGCGCCAGCTCGCCAAACGCCTGCGCTTCAGCCTCATGTCCCGCCTGGCTACCCTGCTCCAGCCCGATGCGCACCACCTGCAGAATGCGCCCGGTCGCCGGATAGTTACCCTGAGTTTTTTTATCCGTCTGACGCTTTGCCAGCGCAAACAGTAACGGGCGCCCCGCAAAGCTCTGCATCAGGCGCGCCCGCTGTGGCAACGTCCGCGCCGCGCCCTTTCCTTTATGAACGCGCGCCACCGCCGTTGCCAGTAAAATGGCCGGCGGCACCGCATCATCGACCAGGCCCAGCTTAAGCGCCTGCCGGGCGCGCAGGGCTTTACCGCTGAGTATCAGCGACAGCGCCTGCTCTGCGCCAATCAATTGCGGCAACCGCTGTGTGCCGCCGGAACCGGGCAGCAGGCCCAGCTGAACTTCAGGCAGACCAAGCCGGGTCTTCTCATCCAGCGAACAGATGCGGGCGTCGCACGCCAGCGCCAGCTCCAGACCGCCCCCCAGACAGGCGCCGTGTATCGCCGCCACAACCGGAAACGGCAGCGCTGCAATCTCCGCCATCACCTCCTGCCCCTGCTTCGCCAGCGCCTGCGCTTCAGCTGATGAGTGGCAGCGGTCGATCATGCTGATATCAGCACCCGCAATAAAATTGTCCGCTTTGCCGGAAATCAGTACCAGACCCGCCAGCTGCGGATGCTGACGGGCTGCGGCGATCACCGCGCGGATCTGCGCGGCAAACTCAGCGCGCAGCGTATTCATTTTTTCACCCGGCACATCAATGGTGATCACACCAACATGATCCGGGCGCAGGGTTAACTCAAACGCGGTATGCTGCATTATTCAGCCTCCAGAACCATTGCAGTGCCCAAACCGCCCGCCGCGCAGGCGGTTACCAGTCCCAGTCCGCCACCGCGCCGCCGCAGTTCATGCAGCGTCTGGGCGATCATGCGGGCACCGGTGGCGGCAAACGGATGCCCGTAGGCGATGGAGCCGCCCAGCACATTAAAGCGGTCATCATCAACCTCGCCCAGCGCCTGCGGCCGGTTGAGCACCTCACGCGCAAAGCGCGCATCGCTGAACAGCTTCAGGTTGGCTAACGTCTGGGCGGCAAAGGCTTCATGCATGTCAATCAGCGTTAAATCACCCAGCGTGACGCCAGCGCGATCCAGCGCCAGCGGCGAGGCGTAAGCCGGGCCCAGCAGCATGTCGGTCTGCACATCGATGGCGGTAAACGCGTAGCTGCGCAGGTAGCCCAGCGGCGCTATTCCCAGTTCGCGGGCGCGCCCTTCACGCATCAGGATGAGGGCTGCCGCGCCGTCCGTCAGCGGCGTACTGTTTGCTGCGGTTACCGAGCCGTGACGCCGGTCAAACGCAGGCCGCAGTCGGGCATAATCGGCCGCGCTGGCGTTAAAGCGGATGGTGTTGTCCTGCTCAACCGGCGCTTTCCACGGCGGCACAAAGGCGGGCATGACCTCCTGCTGCAGTACGCCGCTCTGCCAGGCCTGTGCGGCACGCTGATGTGAGCGCAGGGCAAGCGCATCCTGCTGCTCACGCGTAATACCCCAGGTTTTAGCCATCTGCTCAGCCGTATCTCCCATGCGCAGTCCGGTTGAATACTCCGCCACGGCAGGCGGCACCGGCAGCAGATCGCGCGGGCGCAGACGCCGCAGGATCTGCAGCTTTTTGCCCACTGTCCGCGCACGGTTAAGATCGACCAGCGCACGCGCCAGCGTTTTGCTGACGCCAATCGGTAACACGGAGGAGGAGTCTGCGCCGCCGGCAATTCCGGCATCGATGGTGCCCGCCATCAGGCTCTCCGCTACGTTAGCGACGGCCTGAAAGCTGGTTGCACAGGCGCGACTGACGCTGTAGGCGTCCGTGTGCACGCTCAGCCCGCTGCTCAGCACAATTTCGCGCGCAATATTTGGCGCTTCCGGCATCTGTATCACCTGACCAAACACCAACTGATCGATTACCTCAACCGGCAGTTCGCTGCGCACCAGCAGTTCGCTGACCACCATACGCCCCAGCTCCAGCGCCGGAATGCCGTGGAAATCGCTCGCCTGCCGGACAAAAGGCGTACGCAGCCCGTGAGTAATAGCGATACGTTCGCCCTGACGCGTCAGCAACGGCTGCGCTCTGCTCATGCTTTTCCCCCTGTAACCGACGATCTGACACCATTGCCAGAGAGGTCTGACCTGATCGTCAGTGTTAACCATCCGGCGACGGCTCGCCAATAGCAAAGAGAAAAAAGTGCGAGGAAAAACACGAAAATAGCGATTCGCCGTCGCGGATTGACGGCGATGCAGAATTAACGCAGGGCGAGCTGAAAAATCAGCGCTTCAGCCTGACAGGCAAAGGTAAATTCAGCGTTCAGGCGTATACCTTCCGGCTCTGAGGTAAATTGCGACGTAATCTCACAGGGTTCAGAGGCAGTTTGCTGCGCTTTCTCCGTCAGCGTTAACAGCATCGCTTCGGCAGCTGCGCGATCGGGAAACAGCGCTGACCAGCGGGCACTGCAGTCGCTGTTATCAATCACAATGCCCGTATCCACACAGCAGCAGGCAGCGGTCTCGCGGGCACTGCATTTATTAATGGTCTGACTCATGAGGTTTCTCCGGCTGAAAAAGCGGGCGATCTAAGGGGATGTTCTGTCATAAAGTGTACGCCTGCGGGCCATTTTCCTCTATCATTGCGTCGCTAAGTGACGAATATCACAATAAAATTTGATCCAAAACAAACCTGAGCCGGTATGCTGACGGCGCAGTATAAAGAAATTGTTAAGCAGATCTGATTTTATCGATCAAGTCTGTAATATTTGAAAAACATTATTGCAACTTACACACAGGTCAGACCTATACTCGTCGCACTGGTCTGATATGTCTGTTTAGTCTCAGTCCCTACAATCCGCCGTCCTTTGTTACGCGACGTGACAACGTTTAATAATAATTTTGATGAGGTTGTGGTCATGAACCATAAGAACCTGTTTGCAAAGTCAGCTGTGGCAGCTGCAGTGGCGCTCGTCTCCTCCCAGGTTTACGCCGCAGGCTTTCAACTTAACGAATTCTCAGCAATTGGATTAGGTCGCGCTTATTCAGGCGAAGGCGCGATGGGTGACACAGCAGCATCGGCCAGTCGTAACCCCGCCACCATGGCACTGATGGATAGCCCGATGTTCTCGATCGGCGCAGTCTATATCGATCCTGAAGTGGATATCAGCGGACGCAGTCCGCTCACCGGCAATAGCCTGAACGCGAATAACATTGCGCCTAATCAGTGGGTACCAAATATTCACTATGTTCAGCCGCTTACCGATCGGTGGTGGGTGGGCGCATCCGCAACCTCAAACTATGGCCTGGCCACTGAATTCAATAATGGTTATGCCGCAGGGGGCTATGGCGGTAAAACCGATCTGATGACCGCTAACCTTAATCTCAGCACCGCCTATCGTCTGAACGAGCACCTGAGCGTTGGCGTTGGCTTTGATGCGGTTTATGCCCGCGCCAAAATTGAGCGTTATGCCGGTGAAGCTGGCCCGGCAGTGGGCTTCCCGTCCGATCTGCAGGTCGCACACCTTAAAGGCAATGAGTGGGGCTATGGCTGGAACGCCGGCGTGCTGTATGAAGTGGATAAAAATAACCGTTTCGGCTTTACCTACCGCTCTGAAGTAAAAGTCGACTTTGACGGCAATTATAAAAACGATATCCCGGCGGCGTTTGGCGGTACCGGCGGCTCAACGGTGCCCGGCTACCTGACCCTGAACCTGCCGGAAATGTGGGAAGTGTCCGGCTGGCATAAAGTTGCGCCGCAGTGGGCAGTGCACTACAGCCTTGCCTATACCAGCTGGAGCCAGTTCCAGGAGCTGAAAGCGACTGGCAGCCGCGGCCAGACGCTGTTCCAGAAAGATGAGAGCTTTAAAGATGCCTATCGCATTGCGCTGGGTACCACCTACTTCTATGACGATCGCTGGACCTTCCGTACCGGTATCGCCTTCGATGACAGCCCGGTTCCGGCCGATAAACGCTCTATCTCTATTCCGGATCAGGATCGTCTGTGGCTGAGCGCCGGTGCGTCTTACGCCTTTACGCCTGAAGCGTCAGTGGATGTCGGCGTATCTTATATGCATGGTCAGCACGTTACCGTTAATGAAGCCCCTTATACCTTCAACTCAGAAGGCAAAGCCTGGCTTTACGGCGCAAGCTTTAACTATAAGTTCTGATCGCGCCTGCCGCACAAGTAATAAGGGCAACCCGGTGGGTTGCCCTTTTTTTACGGCGCGTCGATATCCTGCAAATCGTTTTGTATCGCGCTGGCGTTTGGATTCTCTTCCGGCTTCAGCTTGCCGCCGTTAGCCAGAAAATCGTTACGCTGGAAATAGGCATTGCGGATAAAAGAGTAAGGATCCTGCTGCTGTTTCAGCAGCCCGTCAGAGTCCAGCAGCTGAGCACGCGTCTCTACTCCCTCCAGCGCCCACTTACCGATCGACATCGGCCAGGTCAGCCAGCTGAGTACCGGATAGAGCGTATCCACATAGTCACCGCCATCCTGCCGCACGGTGAAACTGCCGTAGCCGGGCAGCACCACATACGGACCGTAGCCGACACCATAACGCCCCAGCGTACTGCCAAAGCGATGCGGCACCTCGCGCGCCAGCGCCGGGTTCGCTTTGCCTGCGACGTCGATAAAGCCGCCCAGACCCAGTACGGTATTCAGGAAGAAACGCGTGAAGTGGATCCCGGCCTGACGCGGCTCGCCTACCAGAATGGAGTTAACCATGCTGGCGGGTTCATTCAGGTTGCCGAGAAAATTACTCATGCCGGTACGCGCCGGTACCGGCACATAGTCGCGCCAGGCTACCGCCACCGGGCGCACCACATAAGGATCAAGTACGTTGTAATTAAAATTGAACATCGTACGGTTAAAACCTTCCAGCGGATCGCTGCGCTGCGCCGGGGCGGCGTCATCCGCCGGTTTTGAGCTGGCGCATCCCACCAGAAGTAAACTGGCCAGTGCCAGACTGGTCAGGCGGTTATTCATGTTCTTCTCCCTGTGCGGATGATAAATGTAGCGCTTCAGGGCTGCTGCTGATTGATCTCAACAGTCAGCGGCTGGTGACCCTCCCACGAGGTAATAGCACTGAGCCCGAACCAGTCCCCGGCCTGAGGATTTGCGCTGCCGTCGCGGGCAATACGCACTCTGACCTGAACCTGATGCTGCGCCGAAAGCAGGCGATCGGGCATCATAGCGTCGCTGTCATCCAGCGTAAGCGATAGCGGAAAGTGGCTAAGCGGCAGGCGCTTAACGGCCACGGGCACCGGTGAAACACCGTCAGATACAGAAATATACAACACTCCGTCCGGCGGCAACATTTTTTCTGCCGGCGGCGACAGCTTGACCGTCAGGCTCAGCGCAACCGCCTGCTGCCCGGCAGCGGTTTTCGCCTGCTCAATGCTGCGCTGAATCAGCGTTATGCGCGGATCGCCGGCAGGCAGCAACGCCAGCATGGCGCGCCACGCGTCGAGCGCTTCAGTATAGTTCTGCTGTCCGGATGCGTTGAACGCCAGCAGGCTAAGCGTACGCAGATTCGCGCTGTCGCGCTTGAGCAGCGCATGCAGCAGCACGCTCGCCTGCCGGTTATCCTGTGGATCGCCGGAACGCGTCAGGACTTCGGCGTAATCCTGCTGCAGCTCCAGGCTGTCAGGCGCACGCTGCAGCGCGCGCTCAAACGCCTGTCCGGCAGCGGTAGCATTGTTCAGCACCATACCAAGCCGCCCCAGCATCGCCCACTCATCGGCGCTGCCGGGTGTCTGCTGCAGCGCCGTGCGCAGTCCCAGCTGCAGGCGCGCCAGCTCCTCCATCGTCAGCGGCTGCGCATCCGGATCCATTACGCGGGCGCGCAGCGCCGGATAGTCACGCTGAACGGCGATCCAGCCGGCCAGCTGAGCGTAGCCGCCGGTTTGCAGATAGACCCCGGTCGATACCAGCAGCAGCAGCACGACCCCCGGCAGCAGTACCCAGCGGCTGCTCTGCCGCCCCGGGACGTGCTGCCCGTCAGTGACGTCAGTCAGCAGCATCTGCTGCAGATCGCGCTCCATCTCCGCCCGGTTGGCTACCACGCCTTCCGTTTCATCACGCTGCAGCTCGCGCAGGCGCTGCTGGTAAAAGGCGGTGTTAAGACGGTCGCGTTCGTCAGCATGGTATTCACGCTGGTGCCATCCCGCAGCCAGAAACAGCGCTACCGCAGCCGCCAGTAAAACGATCAGAGTCATGCAAAATACAATCATTACGGCTTCCCGTTACGTTCCAGAATCGCCGCCAGGCGCTGTTGTTCATCGTCATTCAGTTCAGTCGTTTCACGCGCGCGGCGGTTACGCAGCAGGATCACCCCGCCGCCCAGCAGCACAAACAGCGCCGGACCGGCCCATAAAATCAGCGTCGCGGGCGTCAGCGGCGGATCGTAAGTGACAAAGTGACCGTAGCGCGCCACCATGTAATCCACTATCTGCTGCCGGCTCTTGCCCTGCTGCATCAGCTCATAGACTTTCAGGCGCATGTCAGCGGCAATCATGGCGTTTGAATCTGCAATGCTGTTGTTCTGGCATTTCGGGCAGCGCAGTGAGGCGGTGATCGCCCGGTACTGATCCTCCTGCTGCAGCGAGGTAAACTGCAGGCTATCTGTGGTGGTGGCCCGGACGCTGAGCGTAAGCAGCAGCGCCGTCAGCGCAATAAGCAGCCTGCTCATGCCCCCGCCTCCCGGCTATATTTTTCCCACAGCGGTTTAACTTCTTCATTCCAGACGCGCTCGTTCATATCACCGGCGTGGCGATAACGAATGATGCCGTGGCCATCAATGAGAAAGGTTTCCGGCGCACCGTAGACACCGAGGTCAAGCCCCAGCATGCCGCTGCCGTCGTAGAGGCTCAGCGCGTAAGGGTTGCCCAGCGTATTAAGCCAGTTTATCGCTTTCGTACGGTCATCTTTATAGTTGAGGCCAACCACACGCACGCCCTGCTCCGCCAGCCGGTTCAGATAGTGATGCTCAGCGCGGCAGGTCGGACACCAGGTTGCCCAGACGTTGAGCAGCAGCGGCTGACCATCGGTAAGGATCTGCTGGCTGTAGATTTTGCCTGGCTGATCCAGCGCTTCCAGTCTGAACTGTGGCACCGGTTTGCCCGTCAGGGCTGACTCAAGCCGGGAGGGATCGTCACCCTGTGCATTACGCGACAGCTGCCACAGCAGCGCTGCCGCCAGCAGCAGAAACAGCGCCAGGGGAATAAAGAGAATTTTTTTGCTCATGCCCGCTCCTCACGCGCAACTTTTTTCCGCGCGCGATAACGCGGATCCAGCAGGCAGAGCAGGCCGCCTGCCGCCATAAACAGGCCGCCAAACCAGATCCAGCGGACAAAGGGTTTGTAGTAGAGGCGTACGGCCCAGGCGCCGTTATCCAGCTCCTCGCCGAGTGCGGCATAGAGATCGCGGGTAAATCCGCCGCTGATCGCCGCTTCGGTCATCATGGTGCGGGCAGCGGTATAAAAGCGTTTTTCCGCCCGCAGTACCGCTTCCGGTTTGCCATCGCGGGTGACATCGATGATCGCCACGCCGCCGCTGTAGTTAGGCCCCTGCAGGTTATGCACGTCGCGGAACACAAAGTGATAGCGATGAATATCGATGCTGTCGCCCGCCTTCATGCGCACATCGCGCTCAACGCTGTACTGGGTGCTGAACGCGATGCCTACTACCGTTACCGCTACGCCCAGATGCCCCAGCACCATGCCCCAGTGGCTGCGCGACAGATGCCACAGCCCTTTCAGCAGGCTATGCCGGTGAGTCGCGCGCTCATGCAGCTCCATCAGCGTCAGCAGCGTGACCCAGATCGCCATCAGCAGCCCGGTTACCGTCATCGCTTCAATGCGATCTTCCAGCAGCCACGGCAGCAGAACAGAGAGCAGCAGGGTAACCACCAGCCCGGCACTCAGCCGCTTCCACAGCTTTTGCGGCTCATCACGCCGCCAGCGCACCAGCGGACCAATACCGAGCAGCAGCGCAAACGGCGCCATCAGCCAGCTGAACAGCGTATTAAAGAAAGGTTCTCCCACTGAGATACTGCCCAGCCCCAGCTGCTTGTGCACCAGCGGCAGCAGCGTACCGAGCAGGACCACCAGCATTGCCGCAATCAGCAGCACGTTATTGCCCAGCAGAAACGATTCCCGCGACCAGATTTCACTCTGCACGCGGCTGCGTACCTGCCCGCCGCGCAGCGCATAGAGCAGCAGCGAGCTGCCAATCACGATGATCAGAAAAGCGAGAATAAACATCCCGCGCGCCGGATCGGAGGCAAAGGCGTGCACCGAGACCAGCACGCCGGAGCGCACCAGAAAGGTGCCGAGCAGGCTGAGCGAAAACGTCGCGATCGCCAGCAGCACGGTCCAGGCTTTGAAGCTGCCGCGCTTTTCCGTTACCGCCAGCGAGTGCATCAGCGCGGTTCCGGCCAGCCACGGCATAAACGAGGCGTTTTCCACCGGGTCCCAGAACCACCAGCCGCCCCAGCCCAGCTCATAATAGGCCCACGCCGATCCCAGCACGATACCGATGGTCAGAAACACCCATGCGGCGGTGGTCCAGGGGCGCGACCAGCGCGCCCAGGCGGTATCCAGCCGTCCGGTCATCAGCGAGGCGATGGCAAAGGCAAAGGCGACCGAAAAACCGACATAGCCCATATAGAGCAGCGGCGGATGGAAGATCAGGCCGATATCCTGCAGCATCGGGTTAAGATCGCCGCCGTCGATGGGGAAATCAGGCAGCGTGCGGGCAAACGGGTTGGAGGTCAGCAGGATAAACAGCAGAAAGCCGGCGTTGATCATCCCCATTACCGCCAGCACGCGCGCCAGCGCATCGCGCGGCATCTCGCGGCTGAAAATTGCCACCGCCAGCGACCAGCTGCTGAGCAGCAGTACCCACAGCAGCAGCGATCCTTCATGCGCACCCCAGGTCGCGGCAACGCGGTAATAGACCGGCAGCAGCGTATTTGAATTTGTCGCAACGTATGCAACGGTGAAATCGTTCACCACAAATGCGTGCACCAGCACCATAAAGGCGGCGGCAATGGCTAAAAACATGCCCCAGGTCAGCGGTCGCGCGAGCGTCATTAGCCGCGCATCCTGACGCGCGGCGCCCCATAGCGGGTAAATACTCAGCAGCAGCGCCAGGCCCAGCGCCAGACAGAGCAGAAAAGTTCCGATTTCCGGCATCATGGCTGATTACCCGCCGGCTGATAGCGCACTGCGGCGCGGGTATGATTGGTATTCATTGCATCCTGAATTTCCGGCGGCGTGTATTTTTCGTCGTGCTTAGCCAGCACTTCCCGGGCGCTGATAACATTACCCGCCTGCAGTACGCCCTGCGCCACTACCCCCTGCCCTTCGCGGAAGAGATCGGGCAGGATGCCGTTATAGCTGACGCTGACCACGCCTCTGGCGTCATACAGGCTGAAGGTTACCGCCAGCGACTGCGGATCGCGCCTCACGCTGCCTGGCATCACCATGCCACCCACGCGCAGACGCTGCCCCGCTTCCGGCTTCAGCTGCGCGTCGCCTTTGCCGTTGATAATCTCGCCCGGCGTATAGAACAGATCGATGTTTGAGCGCAGAGCATACATCACCAGCGCGGTCGCCAGGCCAAGGCCGGTAAGAATAGCCAGCACCACCAAAAGACGGTTGCGACGACGGAGATTCATCCTGCCTCCCCGGCAGCGCGCGCGCGCTGTTTAGTCTGTGCCGCACGCACACGCTGCTCCCGCGCCTGACGCTGACGGATCTCCGCCAGCAGACGCCGCCGCTGCAGCAGCGTATGCAGCACCAGGCCCAGTAGCGGGATCAGGGTGCAGGCAACCGACAGCCAGACAAAAAAGGCGTAGCCGCCCATAGCAAAGAATTCACTCCATGAGGTGAAGGCCGGACTCATGCTTTTGCTCCCTGCTGTGCCAGCGCGATAGCCCACGGACGATGCCGTTCGGTCAGTAAAATCAGGTTACGCAGCCGCATCAGCGTCAGCGTGATAAACAGCAGCAGATAGCCGAGAATCGACCAGCGCAGCGGCGTGCGCATAGAGGGATCGATTGCCTGCTGCAGCAGACCGGATGAGCCCTGATGCAGCGTGTTCCACCACTGCACAGAAAAATGAATAATCGGCAGGTTCACCACGCCGACGAGGATCAGGATACCGGCGGCGCGTCCCGCCGTGCGGCGATCGTCAAAGGCGAGCCAGAGCGCCATCGCGCCCATATAAAGGAACAGCAGCACCAGCTCTGAGGTGAGGCGCGCATCCCAGATCCACCAGGTTCCCCACATCGGTTTGCCCCATGCGGAGCCGGTAATCAGCGCAATAAAGGTAAAGGCGGCTCCCACCGGCGCCATCGCGGCGGCGGCCAGGTCAGCCATCTTCAGCTGCCACACCAGACCGGTAAAGGCGGCAATCGCCATGGCGGCGTAGATCCCCATTGACCACATGGCAGCGGGCACGTGCAGGTACATAATCCGGAAGCTATTGCCCTGCTGGTAATCAGCCGGGGCGAAGCCAAATCCCCATCCCCAGCCAAGCAGCAGCGCGCCGGCTGCGGCAATCGCCATGCCGGGAATAAGTCGCCCGCATAGCTGGTAAAGGCGTTCCGGCCTTGCCCACTGATGTATCCATTTCCACATTTGCATTGCTCACACTAATAATAAAGAGGGAACGGCTTCTCTGAGGAAGCGCGCTACTGCAGGCTGATCCGCAGCGCTGCAGCGGTGGCAAACGGCGACAGCGTCGCACTTACCGCCAGCATCGCGCCCAGAACCGCCAGATAGCCGCCAACTGGCAGCCCCTGCCCGGCGGCGTCGATAGCCGCACTGGCAAAAATCAGAACCGGAATGGTCAGCGGCAGCACCAGCAGGCTGAGCAGCACGCCGCCACGCCGCAATCCCGTTGTCAGGCCGGTGCCGATAGCACCAAGAAAGCTCAGCGTCGGCGTACCCAGCAGCAGCGTCAGCGCCAGCGCGCGCCAGCCGGCCATATCCAGCGACAGCAGCAGTGCCGCCAGCGGCGACAGCAGGATCAGCGGCAGGCCGGTGACCAGCCAGTGAGCAATCACTTTACCCAGCACCGTGACCGGCAGCGGCGCCGGCAACAGCAGCAGCTGCTCCAGCGATCCATCAAGGAAATCGTCACGGAACAGGCGCTCCAGCGCCAGCAGCGAAGCCAGCAGAGCGGCGACCCAGACCACGCCGGGCGCAATGCGCGCCAGCTGCTGCGGCTCCGGACCGATGCCGAGCGGAAACAGCGTAATGACAATCAGAAAGAACCACAGCGGGTTGATCACTTCAGCCCCGCTGCGAAACGCAATTTTCAGTTCACGCCGGAGAATACGCAGCAGCATTATTGCCACTCCCCGCTCAGGCGTATTTTACGCAGCGCGGCGGCGGGCAGTTCCTGATGCGTGGTGAGGATCACCGCCCCGCCCTGGCTGGCGTGCTGGTTAAAACGCGCCATGAGTGCTTCCACACCGGCTTTATCAATGGCGGTCAGCGGTTCATCCAGGATCCACAGTCGGGCTGAGCTGAGCCAGAGGCGCGCCAGCGCGACGCGCCGCTGCTGACCCGCAGAGAGCTGCGCCACCGGTACCTCTTCATAGCCGGTCAGGCTGACCTGCTCCAGCGCCGCATACAGCGCCGTCTGGCTGCTGTCGCCGTGCCAGAAACGCAGATTTTCCAGCGGAGAGAGTACCGCTTTTACGCCAGGCTGATGGCCAAGATAAAGCAGGTTTTGTTGCCATATTTCACGCTGACGCTGCAGCGTTTCGCCCTGCCAGCGCACTTCGCCCTCTTCTGCCCGGCTAAGCCCGGCCAGCAGACGCAGCAGTGAAGTTTTACCGGCGCCGTTCGGCCCTTCTATCTGCACGAGGTCACCCGGCCGGACATGGAAGCTCAGCCCATGGAACAGCATTCGCTCATCGCGAACGCATGAGAGATTAATGACTTCGAACATAGAGGGGCGCATCACCGCAAAAAATGAGGCGGCGATAATACCACACTGTTGCAGTGCGCCGAAGAGTGTGACCGTGCTCTCATTTCGCTGCGCACCGCTGTTTCACGCCTTCAGATCCGAAAACTGTATAAAAAAGCCGCGCGGTTAAAATTTTGTTACGCTTAAAGAAATTCTTCGTAACATTTCAGGCTTGCTAAAACCGTCTACGCTTATTACGCATTGGCACTATCACCAGGAGCAAACATGAAGCCATCGCCATCAAATGCTGAACACGACAATGACGTAGACAGCGAAGAAAAAGAGCAAGGCACTGAGATTGAAGTTGATGAAGAGGCCCTGCCCTCGCGGGCAGCGGCGATTCATGAAGAGATACGGCAGGACGGGGAGAAAGAGCTAGAGCGTGACGGCATGGCGCTGCTGTGGTCAGCCATCGCCGCAGGCCTCTCAATGGGCGCTTCGCTGATGGCGAAAGGGATTTTTCAGGTTCACCTTGAAGGGGTCCCCGGCGCCTTTCTGCTGGAGAACCTCGGCTACACCTTTGGCTTTGTGATTGTGATCCTCGCGCGGCAGCAGCTGTTTACCGAGAACACCGTGACGGCGGTCCTGCCGGTCATGCATAAGCCCACCGGCAGCAATTTTATGCTGCTGCTGCGCCTGTGGGGGCTGGTGCTGCTGGGCAATCTGATTGGTACCGGGCTGGCGGCGCTGGCCTTTAACTACATGCCCATTTTTGATGAGGCGACGCGCCAGGCGTTTACGGCCATCAGTGAAAAGGTGATGGAAAATTCGCCGGGCGAGATGTTCGCTAATGCCGTGATCTCCGGCTGGATCATCGCCACTATGGTCTGGATGATCCCGCATGCGGAGAATGCCAAACTGCTGATCATCATTATGATGACGTGGCTGGTGGCGCTGGGCGATCTGGCGCATATCGTGGTCGGCTCGGTCGAAGTACTCTATCTGGTCTTTGCGGGAACGGTGCCGTGGCAGGAGTTTTTCTGGCCGTTTGCGCTGCCCACGCTGCTCGGTAACATCACCGGCGGCACGCTGATTTTTGCCCTGATCAGCCATGCGCAGATCCGCAACGACATGAGCGAAGAGGCCAAAGCGAAGGCGCGGGCAGATCACAAACGCCGTGAGAAAGCAGAAGCGAAGAACGCTGCCGGAGAGCAGACGGAGTAACCGCTCTTCCGGGCGCGGCGCTGCTGACAGAATGAGCAATCACGCCGCGCCCGGTTAACATCCGGGAGACATACGGGTATACTGCGTTTCCGGATGTCTCCTTAGTTAAATGGATATAACGAGCCCCTCCTAAGGGCTAGTTGCAGGTTCGATTCCTGCAGGGGACGCCATATAGCAGTTCGCCACCCTCCTTACCCGTTCGCAAAACTCCCTTATATTCAGGCATCCGCTTAATCATGCGTTCGCTGTCGTTCGCCATAGTTCGTTGACAGCCAGTTAATTGCCTGGGTAAATTCTGGGTAAATCAATTTTACCCATCCGGATTTTACCCAATGCTCACCATCAAGCAGATTGACGCTGCTAAACCCAAAGAAAAGCCCTATCGCGTGGCTGACGGTAACGGGCTCTTCCTTTATGTGCCTGCATCCGGGAAAAAGGTCTGGCAGGTCCGCTATCAGTTCGATGGCAAAGAGAAAGTGCACACCATCGGCAAGTATCCGGAAATTGGTCCGGCTGATGCCCGAAACATGGCGTTTGAGCTAAAGCGCGATCTGGCGATCGGAGTGAACCCGGCAATTAAGAAGAAGCATAAAGAGAAAGAGCCGGACTCGTTCGCCACAATTTTTGAGGAGTGGTACAAGCACAAGCGTCAGGTATGGTCGGAAAGCTACGCCACGGAACTCAAGCGCATGTTTGAGGCTGACATCCTCCCCTATCTGGGAAAGCTGCAGATGGATGAGGTTGAGCCGATGACGCTGCTCAAGGTGCTGCGCAGGTTTGAAGAGCGTGGAGCTATGGAGCGAGCCAACAAGGCGCGCCGCCGCTGCGGTGAGGTATTCAGGTACGCCGTGGTAACCGGCCGCGCCAAATATAACCCGGCGCCAGACCTGGCTGATGCAATGAAGGGATACAGAAAGCAGAACTATCCTTTCCTGCCGGCCGAGCAGATACCGGCTTTCAACGCGGCGCTTGCCACGTATTCGGGCAGTGTTATTTCCCGTGTGGCCACTCAGGTTCTGCAGTATACCGCCATGCGTACAAAGGAAATGCGTAGCATGCAATGGGCAGACATCGATTTTGAAAACGACATGATCACCATCGCGGCTGAGGTAATGAAGAACCGCAAAATCCACATCGTGCCGATGTCCCGCCAGGTGAAAGAGCTGCTAATGTTCCTGAAGCCTATCACCTCAATGTCTTCCTTCGTTTTCCCCGGGCGCAACGATAAATCAAAGTCGATCAGCGACGCGGCTGTTCTGCTTGTGATCCGCCAGATAGGCTATGAAGGGCTGGCGAGCGGCCACGGATTCCGCCACCAGTTCAGTACGGTGCTTAATGAGCATGGCTGGCCGCATGATGCCATCGAGCGACAGCTGGCGCACGTTGACCGGAACAACATCCGTGGCATCTACAACCACGCCCAGTACCTCGACAAGCGCCGGGAAATGATGCAGTGGTGGGCTGACTATGTTGATTGCAAGAAACACTAAACTAACAGGTAAGGTTTAAACATAAGCTTATGTTTTTTATGGCTTTTGATAGATGTTTCTTTCCTTTTATAGGAACTGAATTTCTCTGTGATCCTTGAAATTTTTTCTTTAAACCTCAAAGTATGTGTAACCGCCTTTTTTCACATTTTGCACGTTTTGCATATTGATGAAATCAGAAAAAAGCGTAGATTGATTTTCCATCAAAGCGTCTATAATGGTTTTGTAGACAAAAAATTCTCGGGTATGCCTGCTTTTGTGATGGTTTGAAAAATTTTTAGTAAAGATTGTTCATTGTTTGCCGATTTTGTGGATATATAGTTTGTTAAACAATTCTGCACACAATGGACTAACGTACATGAATGACATTCAAAAAAAACAGTATGACCAGATTATCGAATCAGTAAGTTTTGCTCTCAAATCGTTAGAGCAGCTGTTCGAAGCTCATGGCATGCACGGCATGTATACATTAGCTAACCCGGACCTTGATGGCCTGAAAGACATTTTTGCTAAAATGAAAGATGGTATTGATCTGATTGCTAAAGATTTTGAGCATATGGTTACTACCGCTCGAGATATGGATGCAGCTAACGCAAGCATCAATGTGATGAACATCAAGCAAGGTTTGGTTTTTGCAGAATCTCTTCTGATTGCGGTTGAAAAATTGGATCATGACATGTGCTTAGAGGCGCATAACAGAATTAAAGATCATGACCTTCCGCCAACTCAGTGGTAGAATTTTGCGCAATTTATTTCGGGGCATGGGTGGTTCCCGTGCTCGTATCACACACTAACAGGAGCAATATCATGTCTAATCTTGCTAAAATGCATGCTGATTCCATCCAGCTTCGTAAGCTGATCAATAACTTACTTGAGCGCTCTGCACTAACCGAACAGAAAGCAGCGTAAGAAAAAGCCCGGCGAGAGCCGGGTTTTTTGTGCTTTTTTACCTTAATGGGTTCTCCATGCGCATTGGGATCACCTCATTAAGGGTTAGCTTTAACTTAACCGAAGTTATTATCGTAAACGTGCCGAACCTCGCACGTCACCTTCCCCAGCACGATGACATCGTTCAGCGGCTCACCTTCGATCACCTCGCCCTCTTCCGTGACCAGGCTGTTGCGGTACATCTTCCCCAGCCCGGAGTAACCGTTCCACTGATACGCAATCCTGTTGCCGGGCTTTACCTTCGCAGCTGAATCAACCAGCAGGAAGCCGTCCGGGATATCGACACGAAACGTTGTGGCCGGGTTGGGGATGAATACTGAGTTGAGACTGAGCCGCGGCTCTATGTAGTCCTGCGCCGGTGAAGGGAATCCCATCAGAGGCCACCGTTAGGGTTGAACCGAAACCACGTCATATTCTCGCCCTCCTGCGTTGAGGCGTCGCGGAACGTGGTTGTGTGGCTCCGTATCCAGTCGTTAGCTTGCTTGAGCGTGAAGTGCCAGTTAACGCGCTCCAGCTCCTCTACAAAGTCGGCGGTTGTAACGGTGCTGCGGCCTGATGGCGTGCGCTTGATAGAGCTGATGAATGCTTCTTTGATCTGGTACTCGCGTGGCATGGTCAAATCCTCCTCTGATAATAACTGTATATAGATACAGTAGTATTGATCGGTGGATCTGATCAAGACGCTTCAGGCATATCTTTTGCGAACCTGCTGGCTAGTACAGGTATTTATTTGGTGCGGCCGGCGAGAATGGTTAATGTTTGGGCTCCCACCCTGCTGCCCGCTCAGATCGGCGCGGTACAGGGTTGCCCCGTCGCCGGGGCTTTTTTGCGCAACAGGCATCCCTGTTCAGATTAAGCCAGAACAACAGATATATTGTTAAAGAGAATGCCTGCCACGCCTCCTCCTACCTCGCAAACTATGTCGCCATTCGATTTAATCCTAAGAACTCTCGCACCCCACGCTGAACCTGAGTCAACCCCAAGCGTACCGACCAGATAATCTGCTTGCCCGAAACCACTCCATCGGTCTATCGTGGCTATAGTTGCCCCCTGGGTAACGCCAGATCCCATAACTCCGCCTTTCAGGAAGAGAATGCCATTGACCAATTTCGCTGACGGCACTGTAAGGTAGGTAGAAACATTTGCTTTCATTAGTACGTTAAGGGAAAGGTCTGAAAAATTTATCTTGAGATTCTGAGCCTGCATTACCGGTGTAATAATGCGTGCCAAACCTTGAGCGCTTGGGTGGTTAATTCCATTACCACCATAGGGAGCCTTTCTGTTAGGTGTGCTATCTCCTTCACCCCACATCTCTCTGTCAGTAATAGTTTTTTTGCGCTGGGTGGGCAATCCAAGCATTACCCGAATCTGAGACACGTTCCCAGATAGAGTTCCGCCGGTACCTATTTTTGGGTTGGTAATCCCGCCATGTCTTATCATCCTGAATGATGAAAGTAATGTGTTTGGAGTGCCGTCTCTGACAGGCGCTGAAGCGTTAGTGCCGATATAAACATGGCATTCGTTATTCAGCACTGTTATAACAAGCCAGAAGTTTCCATTTGGTATGGCAATTCCCGTATTTAAGCTGAAGTAAGTATCAATATACTCAGTTCTTGCTGATACCTGGAAGTTTCCAGACCCGTCAGACCCGACATAAATAAAATCCTCCGAAGTATCACCGCCACAGTTAACATAAATTGGCGTTGTCTTGTTCCACCCTGATATAAGTGCTTCAAATGCGAAGTCTACGCACTGAGGCGCAGAGTAAGCACCGTTGGTTGGCGTTGCGGAAATCTCTTGCAGCTCGCACGCAACCTGGTCTTTACCATCCCGACACTGCACATAGTATCGGTTGAAGTCCCAGACTGACATATTAGTAAATTGAGCATATGTTCTTTCTGCGCCTGCCGCGAAGTTTCTTCCTTCCTGAAACCCCAGGCCATCAAACGACACTCCATTATTGTAAGCGCTTGATCTGGAGGGAACCATGCAGGTACACATTACAAAATGTGCATACGGCGATCCTGCTCTCAGCTTATTAACTGTTGAAGCCATAGTCCCCATGTTGAATCCCATATGATCATTCATGCCGAATGCCATTACTATGATGTCAGGAGATTCATCGTTAATATAGTCAACCCAATTTTTGCTGGTGTCAGCATACCAAGACGGGAAAGCTGATGGCTTTGTATTAGCATTGATCCAAGTCTGGCCACCAATAGCTCTGTTTACAAAGGTAAATGTATATCCGGGATTCTGAGCCTGAAGCTCTGCCTTTATAACAGATGACTGGCATATGCCTAAAGTTAGTGAGTCTGCCCAATCAAGCGATATAGAGTCACCAAAAAATACCACTTTGATATTTGTTTTCGGCTGCTTCCTTATCTGGATATTAGAGCCATTCACCAGTACCGGCTCACTGCACAACTTATCCTCTACGGATACATTGTATAGGCCGCTTGGCAATCCGCTAAATTTACCTGGGCCATAAAATCGAAAGTCAGGAAGATGGAGAACTCTTCTGGAATAGATGTAATTATCATAGTCATATCCGGGATCAACCGGATAACTTACATCCATGTATATCTCACGAACTCCTGCGGTGTATAGTTGTTGTAGCTTATTATTCAAAACAATTGCATTACTTGCCGCATCCGAATTCGATGTTGAAAGTCCAAGTGAACTGGAGGTGACACGGATTGATTTTAATTCATTACCTACCGTGCCAGCCTGGTATGATGCCAGCTGTGAAAATCCAACCAGGTTTGCGCCTGTTTTTTCTGACAGTTGTTTCCTTAATACTTCACTTATATCAACTGCTATCCATTTTCCTTCACCTACCCCACCTGTTGATTCCGGTGTCGATGATGGTGGCACGGTTTTTGGTATTGTTGCCAGATCATCCCACCTATACCAGATTCCGGTTGAAGAGTCCTGAATAACAGAGCCTGCCGCCAATATTTTAGCACCAGCCTGGAACGTCCCAACGGGAACCCAGCCCAGATCATATATCTGTTGCAAAACAAGGCTCTTTAATCCCTCAATGGTATAATGAGCCTGACCGAACCTATCGATATACTGCATTGCCAAAGAGTTTGTGAATTCGTCGATCTTGCCTGCATTATATTTCAGGTCGCGAGGCAACTCGCTTGGCACTGGGTTTTTTGTTGGCTGTGTAGTCATATTTTTTCCATGAAAAAAGGCCAGCGCTTAGGCTGGCCGTAATGGTGGCTGAGGCTGTCAGGAGTAGACTGATTCGCTATATTCAGCTAACGTCAGGGATATAGTGCTGTCGGAATTAGGTTTGATGCTATTAACCGTCCAGAGCTGTGCGTCCATTTCAGCTACAGTAGCTATCAGATATCGCGACGGTAACTGGACGGTATCGCCGTTCCAGATGTTGAGCTGAATGTCAGGTATTGCGGCTACAAAACCATAGCGGGTATCGCTGCGAGGAGTGGCCGCATGGCGTCTTGTCGGGTTCCCCAGACTGTCCGTTATCAGCACAAACATATCCCCGGTAAAATTTACTGGCTCGCTGGTGTCGAACGCATTGCCGCTGCGGCCGGTTATATACCCCTGCTGCTCGTTGCTGTCGTAGATATCAGGCATCTGGATAACACTGCCCACCTGAATAATACCGTCCTCAAACACTTTGGCGTTCATCCGCGCGCGGGAGTACATCAGGCGCTTTGTCTCACGCAGCGCCCGCTCTCTGGCCTGAAACTCATTGCGAAACCCGACAATTTCCATCTTGTTCGGGTTTTCTGCCTCTTGCTGAGTGATGGCGCCGTTCAGTATGCGGTAGTTGATGTACGTCTTATTGTTCGTGGTCGGATGTACGTAGGAGACCTGCACGCCGTCATAGCCGCCGGGAAGCGTGGCCTCATACGTTATTTTGTACTCATCCGTTTTCATGTTGGCACGGTTAAATACGGCTGCCGGGTTCGCCACGCGCTGATCGCGTGTGAACGTCAGTACGTTGTCATCCATGAATGCGATGACACTTGCGGCATTACAGATGGCCTGAACGCGGTCCCCAAGCGAGTCATTTTCATCGTCAAACGTGTAATCGAAATATCCCAGGCGCGCATCCGGTAACACCTCTGAGATGGCATACAGCCCGTAAAGGTCAATGCTGCTGACCGGCTGTCCGCCGATAATTAGCCACTGATGCGCGACGGCGTCAGCAAATGATCGGGAGGCGCGCAGCGTGTAATCAACTGACCGTGTGTCGAGGTTGTAGCTGATGGTTTTGCGCGTGGCCAGCAGGTTATATTTTCTCTCCCGGCTCCCCAGCGCATTTTCTGTAGCCCTGACTTTAACCCGCACCAGCGTATCGTCAGGATGCACTACGTTACGCCGCACATTGATGCTATGAATCTCTTCCACCTTCAGGATAGAAGCGTCGCTGGAGTTGTCCGTACGCTGGAGGCTTACGGCATACTTTCCAAATCCTGCCGCTGGAGTCAGCTTGTCTGTGCGGTAAAACACCTCGCTGGTTGACTGGTGAGGTGTGGGCTGCCTGTACGTGAAAGTCTGGGTTGTTCCAGGCACCTGCGAGTAGTCATCATTAATCTTCCAGATCACCACCTTCCAGTTGGTCTCTTTCTTTCCGCCCAGGCTCGACTGCGTGTGCAGCCACAGCTGGCTTGATGCAACCGGAGAGAAGAACGGCCCCACCACCAGTGCTTCATTGTCATTGAGCACGAATTTAGACGTGTTGATTGTGGCGCTGGCCGGAATGTCCTGTGGACCTTCCAGCTGGCTGAAGGTAAACGTGTACCAGCGAACCGGATTCGTTGTAGCGCCGTCTGTTGTTTCAACTGCAGATATCAGCGTTCCGGAGTAGGTCGCGTCTGTAGTGACGTTTCCTGATGCGGTGCTGTACGTCACGTTGATGGTAAATGTCACTGCATGCGGCAGAACCAGATTTTTGAAGTAGTCGAACTCCGCCTGTTTGACGATTTTAATCGCCATCTGGCCGCCGGAATAGCTGCCGCTGACCATGGTCTTTGCGGTGGCTGACTGGATCGGGAAGTCACTGGCCTCATTCTGACCAGGAACTTCCTGACCGTCCACATCATCAAAGCCGTAGCCCTCCACAATCTCAGGTATAACCTGCCCCGGCTGGTAAATCTGATACTCCGCGCCGGCAAGCGATCCGAGACTGGATTCTGAATAGCGCACAGAGTCGTAGTCATAGCTCCCGATGCCGATACACATCCACTCGGTGACATACTTCAGGCCGCCACTTTTTACATTCTGCGTGACATACTCAAACACCGACTCCTGAATCAGGTCAGGGAACGATCGTACCTGCCCGTAGATGTCCGGCTTGGCCTTATAAACGCGTGCAGTGTTGGTCTGGCCAGTGAGGGAGTTGTTCGGCGAATCAACCGAATTGCCGCCGGTATTGGTAATGGACGGCTTTGGCATCAGAAATGAAAATACCTGCCCCACCACCTTGAATATCGGGCTGAGGATGTCGCCTACGACGCCTTTAGGCTGGTCGAATATCTGGACGTGATCGAGTTCAGTCAGTTCAAAATCAAGCTCATCATCCTCCTCCAGCTTCACGCCGTTGCGGACGATCAGCAGATCACGATGCAGTGCGCTGTCATTATCTGTCAGCCAGGCATAAAAAAAGGTGCCATTAGGCACCCTGTAACGCTCTTTCGGCGTTCCGGGAAATCGCTGCAGCTCAACCAGCGCCATAGTCATCAACCCTTGTATTGTTCTCGTAATCGATTCTTGACTGAATAGCTTCTTCGACAGTTTTAAACCTTCCCAGTCTTTTTTTGCCGAAGTAAGAACACCATGTTTTGGTGTTGTTGCAGTAACTTACACCGTTACAACCGCTCTTATTGTTCGAAAGAAACCCACGATTAAAGAGATTGTGAGAAGAAGAAATATCTCTTAGATTAAAAATCGAATTGTCTTGTTTATTTCTATTTTTATGGTCGATTTGTTGCTGAGGCCAAACGCCATAATGCATGAACCAAGCCAAGCGATGCGCAAAGAAGAGCTTGTTGTTCAGACTTATAGCAATGTATCCGCTATGGGTAATGGCTCCAGCTACTTTATCCGCATAACGAGCGTTCCAGGCATTGGCAGAACGCAGGTTTTTGAAATGATTTTCTGGCCTTTTTTTCCACCTAAATATTCCGGTTTCTGGGCAATAGATAAGGCACTGGTTAAGAAATTCGGATGTTAGACTTAACTCTTTCATTTTAACCTCACAGTAGGTTTCACAGATGATGGTGTCCGGCGCGCAGTCTGTGTTCTGCGTTTTCGGGAGCGACCCTAGCCGGACTGATTAATTTTACCACAGTCTGGATCGTATTCGAAATACTCCACTTTGGTGAATGCCCGCTGAATCAACATCAGAGAATCCTGTCTGACGCTGCCGTTCTCGCCGCGAGAGTGCAGCGCCTGACGTCCAAGGATAAGCCCGACGTGCGCCGGCTGCGCACCGGTGTAGCCAACGAATATCCCGCCCTCTGCAGGATGCGGCACCTGCTGCCAGAAAACCACGTCACCCTGATAGCAGGTAAAGAAGTCTGCGCCGGATTCGTAGTCAGGCGTCTGGTGCAGTTCAGCCCCCAGCACATGCCGGTAATAGAGAACCACCAGCCCCCAGCAGTCCACGGCATCAGACGTGCAGGCACGGTTCGCCCATGGCACGCCGATCATGCGCGCAATAAAATCAGAGGTACTGCAGTCCGGTGTATTCTCGCGGGTCATAGAGGCGGCCAACATTGTTATTGAGTGGGTTGGTAACGGACAACGTAACGGAGGCACTTTCCGCATCGATATCCACCGTTTTGACGTACAGCGTCCACGATTTAATCGGCGCTGAGGTGTCTCCACTGTCAAATACCTGCCGCGTTGCCACAATAGGCGTCAGGCGGGTGGCGCCGCGCCACTTCTTCATCTGCGTTTTCACGTCCGTGGAGACACGGCCAAGCTTTACGGTTGCGTCAATCACCGGGATTCCGCTCTGCTGACTTTCCTCTATTTCAAAGCGCGCCGGTCGGTATGTCACCCCGGCCAGCGTCTTATCGTAGAACTGTTTATCAACCAGCCTGACGTAGCCAAAAGACGGATGATAAAAGGTCAGTGTGTCATACAGCGCCCGCGATGGCCGTTGCTGCCGGTATTCACGAAATGATGGCATCAGGGAACCCTCGGTAATGACTCCGGATCGCGATTATCAGGATAACCGGTCACAACAATATCCAGCCATGAATCCCACGGCGGCGGCAGCTCAACAATGATGTCGTCAAAGTCGTCATCAGGATTGTTAAGGCGGTTGGCGATTACCGTCCCAGTCCATCTGACCACGCTGCCATCAATGCTGGTCTGTACCGGCATCTGCGTGAAGTGAAGCTCCTGCAGCTGAGGACCGCTACCGCCGATATCCACCCGCATGCGGAACCAGTTCAGGCCGCGATTGAGGTAGTTGGGGCTGCGCAGCCACTGCTGAAAAGCTCTTTCCTCTGTCAGCGTGAATATCCACGTCAGTGACCAGGTAACTTTGAGGTCGTCCGTCATCTGCTGAAAAATGGCCGGACCGACCGCCGGTTGATCCGACTGAAATCCGGTATCCAGCGTCATATTCTTGCTGGCTTTCTGCGCCAGCGGCAACCAGTCGGGGTAATCAATGATCGGCATCTGAACTCCAGGCAATAAAAAACCCGCCGAAGCGGGTTTGCTTATTCAACAGGCCGAGGCCCGGAATGTGTTTCATAAATATTAATTGTCACATCGGCAATTTCACCTTGGTTGGTGAATTTTAAATCCTCACCTGCCGGTACGATACCCTTAATAATCGATCCATCAGTCAACGTGAAAACAAACTCAACTGCGCGGTTGAACGTTAAGGTTTGTGGAACGCCTTGCTCTACGGAGATTTTGTGATTTCCGCCTGGCTCAATAATTGCCATATTTTCCCTTATATCTGGCCACGAGGTGTGCGCTTGGCTGTTGTGTTTCCGGTAATAGCCTGTGATATCGGACCGCCATTATTTAGATCGGCAACAATGGCATCAACGGTGATTGTACCATTACCATTATCAGTGACCCTGGCATCAAATGTGGCGCTGCTCATGTTTTGGACATTAAATATGACCTGTAACCCGCCACCACCCTGCATATCCTTATTGCTGATCACCTTGCCGTTATCGCCCGGTATCATGTACTGCTTCCCGGTGCTGGCCTGGTATATCTCAGGCAGGCCGCTTTCTCCCACCTGGTACATACCGCCGGCGGTGACCGGCCCGCCATTCTTCCGTTTCCCGAGCAGGCTCATACCAACAATGCCGGCGACGGCACCAAGGCCGATTGCGGCCGCGGTACCCATCGAAGCAATTGACGCAAGCAGCGCGGCAGGTGTCCATGCTGCAGTAGTAGTTGCCGCTGCGGCCACACTGGTAGCAGTTTGGGTAGCAGTTGCTGCCGTCTGCACTGCAGTTACCGTACCGATTGCCGCTGTCTGCGCCGCCTGTCCCATGATTGCGGATTTGACCCATTCAACGCCCATCTGCACAAATGTGTTGACCAGACTATTCAGGACGGTACTGCCTATTGAGCGCATAGCATCTTCAGCAGACATGCTTCCGGTGATGATACCGGTAAGCGCATTAGATGCATTGCCGGCTAGGGCATCGAAAGAGGCCGCCAGCGCCTCATTGCCCGCGCTCTGGTTTCGCCAGATTTCCCACTGAGCCGCTACTCGCTTCTGCTCGTACTCAGTATTGGCCGCATTGCGCAGTGCCAGACCCTGCTGCTCCGTCAGCGTCTTTTGCTGCTCGAACTGCTGTATCAGGGCTAGCTTGCGCGCATGCTCGTTTGCCAGCGCCTGTACCGGGTCTACCGTTCCGGCTGACTGCTGTTGCGGGGTGACGGCCTGGTCAGCGCGTATTTGCGCCATTTTCGCCTGGTGATCCTGCTCCAGCTTTTCAGCCGTAGCGTTGTACTGCTCCTGTGTGATTTTTTTGGCGCTCAAGGCTGCATTCAAATCTGCCTGGTCCTGCTTGTTGCTCGCATTCTCACGCGATTCAGGCAACAGCTTTTCAGCCGCAGCCTGCGCCTTGATTGCATTAGCCACATCCCACTTGCGGGCCGCGTATTCGCCTGCCTGAGCGATCTGCGCCTCCGTAGCGCCCTTGCCCAGAGACTGCTGGGCCGTCAGGATGGCCTGTTCCCGGCTCAGCTCTTTTGTACTTTCTCCGGCAAGCTCTGACTGCTGCTTCAGATTCGCCAGCTTCTGCGCAATGCTCTCCGCCTGACTGGCTGCTTTTTTCTGCTCACTGGCAGCAGCGCTGGTTTCCTTTTTCAGATCACGCTGCGCCTGCTGTGCGTCATATTCGGCGCCAGCACGCTGGCGTGCCAGATTGACTGCAGCATCATCGCCACCCAGAGCCCGAATCTCTTTTTCGGCTTTCAGCTGGGAGCGCTTGCGCGCATCGATCTCACCTTCAATCTCAACCTGTTCGAGCAGCTTATCTAGGTAGTCCTGCACCTTTGCCGGACGCTGTACCTGCAGGCTTGAAGCGTTGAACTTCTCTTTTGCTTTTGCAGCGAAATTTATTGAATTTCCCAGCTGGTTCATCAGTCCTGATGCTACCCCGGCCTCATGCCCATCACGCTTCAACAGGTCGATACCCTGCTCCAGAACGCCGTTGTATTGCGCCTGGAGTATGCTGGTGAGATTCTTGGTCTTACTGTACCGACTTTCCATCTCCTCAAGCTTGCCCTGCTCAATTGCCAGCCTTTCCTGTGCATCACGCATATTCTCCATCTGGCGGGTAGACTCGCCATATATGCGCTGAGACCGCTTGTAGCTTTCGACAGCACCAATCAGGCCATCAACCTTCTGCCGCTGATCATCAATCATCTCTGACTGTATGCGCATTGCCTGAGCTGATTTGGCAATCTCAGCTGCTATCTGCGTCTGAGACATGTCTTTCATCTTGCTCACAAGCCCGGTCAGCTTGTCCGTAAAGTCGACTGCTTCCTGCTTGGCCTGCTGCGCTTTCTGATAAAAATAATAAATTGCAGCACCGGCAAGCATGGCCGCTCCGGCTGGACCGCCAATCAGCCCGAGCGCCCTGAGAGCCAGATTCCGTACGCCCAGACTTGCCCGCGCTGCCGCAGCAGCGGCTGCATCCTGTGCTGCTGCATTTGCCACCAGCGCCCGGTTGTAATTGTCAGTCAGGGTGGCAGCCTCAGTCCTTGCAGCTGACAACCTGACCTCTGCCGCCGCCAGATTCGCAGCTGTAATCGACGAATTTCTCATGACCTGGGCGATACGAACTTCATCAAGGGCTCTTTCTTTAGCAACTGCTGATGCCCGCAAATCGGCGGTAGCCTTGTTGGCTGCAGCCTGTGCGGCCTGATTTTCAGCAACAATTTCTTCGCGAGTCGCTATGACCTTTCTGACTTTCTCAGTGGTTGCCATAGTAAGGGCGCCAACAAAACGGCTTCCCATTATCGTGGCGACGGTTGCCAGCACGCCGCCTATAGCATCAAGATTTTGGCTGAGCGAAACGATGCCGGTATTGAAAACGTTGATAGTTGACTGAACAGAAGAGGACTCACCTACAAACTTCGTAATGTTGTTGGTGGCAACAGTAAACGCCTGCCCCATTGTCATAGTGGTATTCGCAAACTCTTTTGCGATTGCGTCGCCCTGCTTCAGCAGGCCGTTTACCACCACTTCAGTAGTCAGCGCGCCCTGTGCCGCCATCCCTCGCAGCTGACCGATAGTCACCCCCAGCGAGTCAGCCAGTGCGACAGCCAGACGGCTGCCGTTTTCAGAGATAGAGTTAAACTCCTCGCCGCGCAGAACGCCAGATGCGAGGGCCTGCGACAGCTGAACCATAGTCGAGCTGGCTTCTTCAGTTGTCGCGCCGGAAACCGCCAGGCCTTTATTAATGGTGGACGTCAGCTTTATCAGGTCTTCTGTGCTGGTGCCGGCGCTGCGGGTGGCGCGCTCCAGTCGGCCATATAATGTCGCCGTTGCCTGCAGGCCACTCATGGTGCTCTGCGAAATATCGAATACGCGCTGAGTGACGTCCGCCAGTTGTTCAGTTGCCCGCACAGAGTTGGCGAGTTTGTTGTTAACCGTAACCCACTCATTACCCCATGCTGCAACCTGCTGTACAGAAAGCGCAGCAGCCAGTCCTTTGGCAATATTCGACAGGCTGGAAAGGCTGCCCTGCATGGCACTGACAGACCGCTCCGTGCGTGTCACGCTGGCTTCAAGGCGACCCATATTGCCTGACAGGCCATTGAGCGCCGCATCTACCTCACGGCGCGCAGCAAGAAGCTTAGCTGTGTCCATGTCTACTTCATAAACGATGCTGCCAGCGTTAAGGGTGCCTGCCATTGCTAATCTCCGGACATAAAAAAACCCCGCCTGAGCGAGGTTTATAATTCAAGTGAGGTTAGAGCTTCCAGTTACAGGCTTCAGCTATCTTCTTTGCCATAACATCAACACCTGACAAATCAAACTCTACGGCCTGCATTGTAGAGCCATAGGGCTCAAAGCCTATTACTGCTGTCTTGTGCTTCATTAACTCTTTAATAAATGACACAGCATTTGGAGCAAAGGCGGAGTTTCCTCTCTCTCCGCCTTGCCATATTGATTTTTTAGGCTTCCCACCATCGTAACGAATTGTTATTCGTGGCGAGCCGGAGCCAAGATAGTCATAAACAGACAAATAGGCATCTGTTTGGTTTTCATTACACCTCAGCACAAGGGATGTATTTCTTTCAAGCCCCCTTTTTGTATAAACATCTTTGGAGCCGTTAATGGCAACTACATCAGTTGCATCAGTCATTTTATTGACTTGCGATTTAAAGAACCAATTACCCTCATTCTGAAGCTCATCATTAGCCATTGTGGAAAATGATGCAGCCAGGAGCACAGCAAAAAGATATTTCATGGATTTCCCTGCCTATGAATGCAAAAGCATAGGATAAATCCTAGCAAGAGAAAAACGCAACTACTCGCAAAATTACGCGGCTTTTGCGCGCCTTTTCGCCTGACGGGCAAGATATTTATCGGTGGCCGCATCGTACTCTTCACGCGTGAAGCCTTTCTGGTCTGGATATTTGGCTGCCAGAAGTAACTGAAACTCAGTCATGGTCAGTGATTCTGCTTCAGCGCGTGAAATGCTGAAGTGATTGCGCGCCGCGTTGATGTAGTCAAAGGCGCGGAATTCAGATACTGCCTGCCCGGTTTCATAGCGCTGCAACTGCCTGATTTTGGCTTTGCCAATGATGCCGTGCGTGATTAGCGATTGTCCAACAGCCAGCAGTGCGAAAGCATCCATAATACCGGGCCTGAGCATGATCGCGCGCCGCCCACTTCTGCCTGGAACATACTCGCCCGTCAGCCTTGACGCATCACTATCGCAGCAGGCAGACAGCACCGTCATGGCGGCCTGATATGCGCGCCGGCCGTAACTGGTTTTGCCAATATGCTCACTCAGCCAGGCAGGGATTACTCCGTAGGCATCCAGCGCACGCTGCAGCAGTGGTGTGATTTCATCATGGTGCAGGTCGTAAAACGCCTGAACGATTTCCTGTGGCTCGCCAATCTTCATCATGTTCGCGAATGAGGGTCTGAAGAAGAAATCCTCATCGCCCACTGTAATCAGGCATTCGCCTATTTCTTTTGCCGGCGCCATAAATCCTCCTGGTTCATTATCAAGGGCAGCGGTGACCGCCCTTTGTAATGGATCAGGAAGCGGTAACAGTGACAGCGGTTTGTGCCGTTTTTGCACCATCGTTTGTGGTGAACGTAGCCGTGCCGGTCCCGGCGGCTACGCCGGTAATCAGGCCGCTGCTGTTGATAGTGAACTTTGTCGGATCAGAAGATGCCCACACGCCGGATTTATCAGTAGCGTCTGACGGGCTGACAGTCGCATTTAGCTGACGCGTTGCGCCAGCGACAACGGATGTGGTCTGCGGAGAAACGGTCACGCCGGTTACTGCCACAGTATCTTCATCTTCAACTTTGGTCACCTTAACAGTGGTACCGTCGGCAACCTTGAACTCAGTGCTGAACGTTACGATGTCATTGGTACCACCGTCAGTGCTGAGCGCGGTGATAACCATGTAGCCCTGAAACTCAACCGGGCCAATCTCTACGCGCACCCAGATGGTTGGCTGACGGCCAGCGCCGATTCCAGTGGTGAAATAGTTCACGAAGTTACCGAAACCAAACTGGTCAAGGCGATCGCGTTTACGCACCTCACCCTCAAAGCTCACGGTACCATCTGCGTTGGTGGTCAGGTTTTCTACCCAGCCGCCGGTGTCATCGGCATCAGAGTTGGTGGTATTAGGAGAGAAATCCAGCGTCTTAGAAGTTCCTGCAGCCAGCGCTTTCCATTCCGACTCGGCTGGCACCGTATCCGGGCAGCCGAGCGCTACTTCCAGCACAACGTTACGGCCAAACAGCTTGCCGTTCTCGGTTGGGCAACCTTGCATAATTGCTTACCTCATTTCAGATAATAAAAAAGGCCGCACCGGGCGACCTTGTTTGAGTGGGTGTTGCTTACTCTCCATAGAGGCAAGCGAATAGCAGCCGGTAAACCAGCCTTCCTTCAGTGGTGAGAACGGGTGCAGGCATGCCGCCTACGTTTTCGATATGGCCGATACAGTCATTCGGCATCGGGTTCTGCTGCACATAGTCAGTAATCGCCTGCGCAGCCGCATCGGCCGCCCCGTTTCCGTCCTTTGCGCCGATCACGTCCACCAGCACGTAATACTCAGAGCCCAGGTCGTTACGGATGGCAGACCCGCCATTTGGCCGGAAAACGAGGAATTTATCTGCCAGCTTTCCCGTATCCTTCCAGGCCAGTAGCTGGGTGACAAAACCATCAGTGAGGCCTGCCGAAGCAAGAAGATCGCGAACCCGCGTATGCATTGGAGGATTCATAGCGACATCTCCTCCGTGATGGCCTTGTCGATAAGGTCTCTGGCATCCTCGAATCCCTTGGTCAGGAATTCCTTCCGGGCATTTGGAAGACGGAAGCGCTGAGGAATGGATGGGTCATGAACGTAAGCCGCATAGTTAGCCGAATAGCCAGCCCTGCCCGTTACCCGGACTCCGTTGACAATAATCTCTCGAAACTGACTATTGAGGAGAACGCTCGTATCGATTGGAGTGTAGCCAGCAGCGCTTTCTAACCCATGAATCATCGCCCCTGTCAGCGCACGAATGACGCGCCGATCCTGAATGCTGTCGATAGCCCGATTAACGCTCCTGCTCACCTTGCTCACGCCCTTCACTTTCACGCCCATGGTTATGCTCCGGTTATGATGGCAAAGTCGTCAGCAAGCCGCTCAAAGGTGTCTGCGTAGCGGATGGCCTGCATCACCTCATCCGCACCTGCGCCAATGGGGTCAGTCTCAGCAGAGACGCCTATCAGAATGTAATCTCCTGCATCCGCCAGCGCATACTCGGTCCAGATCGTGTTTTTGACCACCCGCTCCGTACCAATGTCACCCAGCCGTTTTGCCAGCCCGCCCTGATAATCACAGGCGATAACGACAGGCGCATCAAACACCGGGTCACCGTAATCATTACTGGCTCCTGAGCGCCTCCAGACCGTCGCCTGCGCGGTGTATGACCACGCGCTTAAGCTCGACATTAGACGACCCCCTGATAAGAACGTCCCTGCCTGATATGAGCAATCGTTCCTTTAGATACCCCATACCGCTTAGCGATGGTATTGAGTGAATCACCTTTGGAGATTGAAACTCTGATTTCTCTAACCTGCTCATCAGTGAATTTTGCGTGTGTCGGAGTTACTCCAAACATCGGATTGCCACTACCGGTATGCCTTTCTGATAACTTTCTCCGCATCTCAGCACTTCTTGGCATAGTTGCACATGGCGGTACCTTACCAAACCAGTAATTACCCTCTCCAGACACCCGCGCACTGATCCTCGCCCTGCTTTCAGGTGAGTACTTCACGCCAAGGCACGTGCCCGCCATTGGAGCAAGGTTATATTTTGGCTTCAGAATGTCGATGAAGTGCTGCTCATGAGCGATCAACTGGCTTTTATCAGCAACAATCTTCAGCACTTCAAACGAGAACGCACTAATACCGTGCTCATCGAAGGCTGCCTGAACATTCCGATTGCCGTGTGTGCCATTGGTCATCTGATATCGATGTACTGCCAGCCTGTTACCGAGATTGGTAGATGAGCCGACATAACACTCGCCGGTCAGGATATTTACTAGCCTATAAACTCCTGAGACGTTGTTTAGACTGCAATCAGGAACCTTCATAGTTATGCCCTCCAGCCGATTACAGCAGGCTTCTCAGCCGCTATGCGCTTGCAGTTAAATACCCATTCACCGCTGCTGTTCACGTATCCGGTTGTCTGCCGGCCATCTGACGTTTTCAGCCAGACGCGCTCAAATGCTTTTGGCTTGGTTTCAGGTGATTGCCAGTTCATCAGCAGCCTCCCACGACGTCAAAGAAGCCGACAGCCAGACCAGAGATCGGCAGGCCGCCAAGACAGCCATTGGTATCCCACGCCAGAATCTGCTTATACAGATGATCTGTGCCTGCACTGTCATAGGTGAACGAGCGGGACGCGCCAGAAGGAGCAGACTGTGATGATATTTTACGGGCGCCGGACAGGGCGGCTAATCTCGCGGCTGCATAGATGAGCAACAGCTTTTGCAGGCTTTCGGAGTAGCCCGCCCCGTCCATACAGGCTGAAGCAGCGCTGACCTGTTCAATCAACAGCTGCAGAACGGCGTCAGGAACCGTGAAGCCCAGCTCAGCCATCAGCGGCTTTACGTCATCCAGCGTGATTTGGGCTGCCATGGTTACTTATCCTTTTTAGTTGCTGCCGACAGTGCTGCCTCTGCATCATCCGCGCGCTTGTTAGCCGCCGCCAGCGCATCAGCGTGCTCTTTGTCTTTCGCTTCAGCCGCATCCTGCGAGGCTTTCAGCTTCTCCAGCGCATCATCGAGTTTCGACTGCAAAACCGACGTGTCAGTGCTGACGGGCGCGGAAGGTGTCGACACTTCAAACTGAAGAGCTTCCCCTTTCTCTTTGGTGCTCTCAGCCTTACCTGATTTGATCCACTTTTCAGCGACCGCATCATCAACGTTGTATGCCTTGCCAGCCTCCAGCTTCTGGAAACCGGCACCGGCAAAGAGGTTATTAGCCAGGATCTTTACAAGTGCCATGATTGCTCCTTAAGAGGCGTGAACTACCGAGAATTTTCCGTTGATGTCCTGCTTGACCATCAGACCCATTGCACCCCAGGTGCGCCAGATGTAATCGCTGTTGTAGAACTGGCGCGGGTCGGCAACTGTGCCGATGGCCTGACCTACAATCGGAGCGATAACGCCGGCAGTCAGCGGAACAATCAGGATTTCGTTACCTGAAAGCTGCGCATCCTCTTTGATGGCTGCAATACCAGACAGCTTCAGCAACTCTTCCATCACGGTGCGGGTTGCATTCACATCGAAGTAACGCTCAAGGTTCGACATGATTTCAGCAGAAACATACCAGGTCTGCGGAGCGTACTGGTTGTTGGTAATGCGGACCGTATCGCGCAGCGCAATGGCGTTTGTGCGCAGTGCAACCGGATCGGTACTGGTCGCGAAGTTGATGGTCAGTGTTACCTGAGCAACACGCTCATCTTCCTTCAGGCCCTTCCAGGTCAGCCCATCAAACTGAGCGAAGTTTCCGGATTTGTCGCGGAAGCCGTTGAACATGTAATCAACGTACTGGCGCTGCACGTCCTCTACCGATCCGCGCTGAGCATCAGCCTGGGACTGAAGAGCCGAAGGGCTGTTGAAGATCGGGTCACGCCACTCGAATTTGAAGCCCGAGTCATGGATAGGAACCATCGTACCGTCGAAGGTGTAACCCTTCGCATCCAGTGCCGCGCCAATCTGGCCTGACATTGAAGTGTGCGCCCAGCCACGACCACCGGTACGCGCATAATCGTAACGTGACTGTTCAATGCGCACTGAGCGGGACAGCGGCATCAGATCATTCAGCAGGGTGAACTGAGTTGTTGGCTCAAACTGTGCAAGTACTGTGGTATCAAATGCACGATACAGGCGGCGAATGTCGTCTACAGCGTTCACTGCGTCAAGGCGAGCGCCATCTTCACGGATGCCACGGGCGCGACCAATGAAATCAGCTGCTGCCTGAGCACCTTCCTGACGAGCGGCCTGAAGCTCAGCGAACTGAGACTGGTTTACTTCTAAGTTGCCGGTTCGCTCACCGACAGCACGAGAGAATACAAACATTCAGTGCTCCTTACTTGAACACAACGCGAATCAGATCGCCCGCCACCGCAGTGACAGGTTTATCTTCTTCGACATAAGCGAATACAGCGGCGTCATCTGCAACTGCGGTGATGCGGCCACCAGCAACCGCTACTGGTTGGCCTTTTGAATACGTACCGGCAGCAGCGCGCACGTTCAGGAACATGCCAGGCAGCGGCTGAATACCGATAACCAGCTCGTTCACTGGAATCGCGTCATCAACACTCAGGCAGCGGAGATAGTCTTTGTTGGCGACATACAGAATCGCGCTCTCAGCACCATCTGCCGAAGAAGTGAACTTATCTGCGGTGCTGAAAAAGCCCACAGTGCCCGGCGCGGTAGCGGCAGCTGCACCACCTTCACGGTTAAGCAGTGGATTGGGGAATACGCCGCCCGCGTGAATTACATGCTTTCCATCTTTAGCCATTTCTTTACTCCGGCATTTCGCTGAGGGATTGAGTGTTCACCTGATGACGCATACCGCCATTCAGGCCTACAGATGTCTGGCATTGCGCATACAAGCCATCCAGCGCCGCGCCGTCCAGTTCGTTAACTGCCAGATCGTCGAGCTGAAACTTGGCTTTAACGGCCGCGCGTTTATCTGACTTTTCTTTGTCAGCGTTAACAGCCAAGCCTGACTTAACGGCAGCCAGGTCATCAGCAAGCAATTTCGCCCAGGCTGGCATGTCTTCACTATTGGTTGCGGTCTCTTTGGCCTTCTTGTCGTCCGCCTCTTTCTTCTCACGGGCGGCCTTCTCTTCAGGCGTCTCTTGCTTAGCAGCTGCTTTTTCAGCAGCCATCTGGTTGTATGCATCCATCAGCTCTGCGTCGGTTTTGCCTTCGGTCGGCTTACCAGCTGCTTTCAGCGCATTTACGATCAGGTCTTTCATCGGATCTGTTTCTCCGTTGGTTTTAATTTCGTACTCAGTGGGTTTGCGCACGACTTCTACAGGTTCGCCGACGAATTGAGCGGTGCCGTCATCGTCGATGAGGTACTTCTGTCTGAGATAGCGGGTGTCATCTCGGTAAATAAAACTGTCAGGCCAGACGGTTTCTGGCCAAGGCCAGTTATCGCCATCACGACCTTCACGCAGCCGATCGCTGATAGCGCGTTGAATGTCGTCAAAGCTGAAATTGGAGGCGTTGGTGAAGAAGAACTTCGTTTTGTTAACGAGACCTTCTTTGGTGCAGTTAGATGCATCAGAGAGGCTGGCTACTTCAATTTGCTGGTCTTCACCATCAGAGTTAACAAAGATTCCTACGCCTTCATCTGGTGTTCCGGCGCCCGGCTCATCCAGAAGAACCGCCACATGGTCAAACATCATGTTGGTGGCGATCTCGTTGTACTTTTTCCCTTTCGACTCGCCGTTGGCAGCGATGCCGGAATACAACAGGCCGGTTGAAATGTGGATCGGCTCGGCATTGGTGCCGGCGGCCATTTCATCCAGGCGGTTAATCAGGCGCTTACCCTTTTCGCTGGATTCGGCATAGCGGCGGTCAACATACATGTCGCCTGTTACCTTGCCGTCGGCGTGACTCACGTTCTGCAGCCAAGCTCCGACGTGGTAGTTGTTGACTGCCCTAACATCGCGCGCCGATACGTGCTTGCCGTCCACCTTCGGGTGGCCCAGCGGCATCGGATTACGCTCCAGCGTGTTATACGCCTTGCCAATTTCTGCTGCCGGGTACAACTTCCGGTTCATCACGATATCGTCGACAACGGGCGTGATGCCGCGAACCACGATATGTGGCTTTCCGTCGATGGTTTCAGTCGTGATGTTTGAAGCGGAGTTGACGACGGTCAGCACGTTAACGCGATTGCGCTTCATGCTGTGTCCTCATGGGATGGATAGTTAAGCGGCCTGCTGCCACTCTCTGCGCTCTGCGGCTAATCTCTCTGCGAGTCCGGGATTAACGATCTGGCCTTTTTCATCAAGAATCACGGGGATTTGACTACAGTAGCAGTGGTACCGGTTGCCGCTCACCGAATAGAAAGCCTCAACCTCTTCAGTGGTGTAAACCCGGCCATGGCGCGCCGCGTGCCATGCTCTGGTTGTAGGCTTAAGCGCTGACAGCCACATCACGGCCGTATTGAGCCCAAGCCTTTCACGTGCCCAGTCGGTTTCCAGCCACTGGGCTTTCCGCAAAGCACCAACCTGCTCGGTCTGAGCTATGTTCTTTGCCTGTGCCATCGACACATCAAGCCGCTTGCTGATGATGCGAGCCGTTTCACGCTGGTTAACGCCTCGACCTATTGAATCGGATATGACGTTAGCCAGGTCAGCACGGGCTGCATCACTGATGCCCTTCCAGTCGCTGTAAGTGGAAACGTATGCCGCGGCAATCTGATTCTGATATGCCGGACTGCTGAGCAGCTGCGCCAGCGTGGTCTGCTGCTCGTAAACGGCCGATTGCACTGACAGATTGGTGAATGCCTGCCGGGTGCCTCGCTCATACTCTGCAGCAACATAGGTCAGTGCCCACAGGTTCTGGCTGCCACCGTCAAGCAGATGGTCGTCGAGAATCAACTGCACGCGTTGCAGCAGGTCCGCCAGCTGTGCGGCTGTCATGTCGTAGATATAGGTGCCGGCATTCACCTGGTAAATCACATCGCCGTATACAGCATGCGAGGCGTTACCAATGTGCTCAGTGCCGGTTAGCCGCTCATCAAGCAATTGCTTCAGCGCCAGCTTTATCCGGTAGTAGCGGTCATCAATATCGCGATACATCCGGCCCACCTGCCGGGCCGATTGCGTCGGGTCAGCTTTGTTGCGGGGTATTATTGGCGTCCCGATCCGGGTTCTCGCTGGCATCGTCGTCATTCAGCGGGTCCTTATCGTTTAGCTTTTTGTTCGGGTCCGGAATGGATGGAGCCTTGCGTGGTTCGAGCTCTCCCACAGTGCGCACTTCGTTCTCATCAACAGCTGATGTTCCGAATGCCTGCTGCGTGTCTTTGGCTACAGAGGCCATAGCCTGCATGTTGGCTATTTTTTCCTTCTCGCTTGGTGCGAGCAGGTCAGACCATGCCAGTGTGACCTCGCCCGACTGGGGAGCATCGATGACCCCCAGCGTCCAGAAGCGCTCCAGAACGGATTTAATTGCTGCTGTCATGAATCCCCACCGCCGGCCGTTACAACGCTTCGCCCAGTCTGCTTTATCTTCGTCAGATGCCAGGCGGCCGGTTTGCTGACCGAACAGAATGGTGAAAGGACACTGGATCGACGATGAGAATTCATTAGCGGTTACCGTCCATGATGGCGAGGGGTCGGCTGCCGCTACAGACAGCACAGAAGGCGTACCAGCCTGCATGACCAGTGCCGCATCTGTACCACGGTTCATCCGGGCGATTTTATCGTTCATCGCCTCACCGATATTGGCGTAACCCGCCTCTTTAGCCTGAGAAACAAGAGATGACATCTCAGTCTTTGCATCGAAAGCGATCCCCAGCTGGCGACTGGCGTTTTTCAGGAACCCTTCAGCGCTTCCGCCGGAAATCTTCTCAAGGTCGAGCAGCTTGTTGTAGCCGGCGCGCAGATAAGGCACGCCAGACAGCATGTTTTCATCCTCAGAGCCTTCACACAGGATGATGACCCGATCGGGATGCACTGTAACGCTGCGAACGGGCCCGTATGTGCCATCGTCACCAACAGGCTGCTCGTTGAACTGATAGTTAACTGGTTCACCGTAGGTTTCCGACATAGTGTCGGTGTCGAAGTTACCAGGCTTAATTTGCGACTCCCAAGCCGGGATCAGCTTAACAACCGCCCGGTCACCCAGCCGCTTAATAACAGTGCTGTCTACGGGCTCTTTCCACTCGCGCCCATCACGGAACTGAATCAGCAGCGCGGAATATTTGCCAATCAGGTTACGACGGTCAGCGTCCTTAATCTTCGGCCAGTGCCGCGCGAGCAGCTTTGTTGCCGCAGCCTCCCATGCCGTTGTACTGGTTGACTCTTTTTTCTCGTCACCGTCGATAATGACAGGACGGTCCACCCAGCAGGAGTCCAGCAGCTTATGCACGGCGGCGTAAGCCACCGGGTTGCGCTCATAGGCACGGTAGTAGCGGTCAAAATCCAGATCGTCAGGGTAACCAAACTCTTCATAGAGCTTTGTTCTCTTGGTGTTGCCCTGATGACCGCCGTACAACATGCGCTGACGGCCCATAGCATCAGCAAGGGCATTGACGAGGAATGTGACCTCGTTGCTTTGTTCACTCACTGATGAGCTCCTTAGAAGAAGATTGCGCCAGGCGACTGCCCGCTTAATTCGGTCATTGCCCAGACAAGTGCATCAAGGCGGTCAGGCGATTTTTTAGCAGTGGTTGGCACATATTCCATCTGCTGATTTTCCAGCTGATAGAGATTTCCACGATGCGCAACGCGCCCTTGGGCGTAGAGGGCTGAGATTGGTTCGGCGCGGGCAAACTTACCCTTGCTGGCATGAACGCGAATAATGCGGTCACGAAAGCCTGCATTACGCAACGTTTCTTCAGCCATGTCTCCGCCCTGGTTGGTCTCTATTACGATAGCGTCCGCATCATGCTGCTGATAAGCGTCCATGGCGCGAGTTGCCCAGCCATTGGGTGAGTATTTGCCACTGTAATCGCCATCAGCTGAGTATTGCTTGCGGTCGCCCATACCATAGGCGCTAGCAGCTACAATGCCGGTTTCATCGCTTTCTGCGCTGTTAGTGGCCTGCGGGTCGATTGCAATAACCGTTCTTGAAAGCGTTTCGCTGATATTGAGTGACCGCGCAGCGGCAATCATATCTTCGGTCCATAGCGCACCCTCAGCGTTAAACCTGCGTGGGTTTTGCATGTACTGCGCTTCAGCTGTTCGCCGGTGCGAGAAAAGCGATACCCGATGCGTCTCGTTGTGCTTGAACGGCCACAGCCAGCCATCAGGTAAGCCATGGTCAATCGGGATAGCGTGAGTGTTGTCCGGATACTGCTCCGAGTAACTCTGGCTGTTATCAATCAGCACTGGCAGATTCAGGTGATGCCACTCTTCACCGCTACCACCCCGAAGCAGATAGCCGCTCAGGTCGTGATAGTGGATGCGCTGCATAATCACAATCATCGGTGTCGTTTCGACAGCCAGACGCGATTTTATGGTTTCGTTAAAGCGGTTATTTACGCCGCCGCGCACGGTGTCACTGTAGGCATCATCCGGCTTGACCGGGTCATCAATAATCAGAGCGCCCTGCCAGCCTGGCTCCATGTGGCCGGCACGAAAGCCGGTTACCTGACCGGCAGCAGATGATGCATAAACACCACCGCCAAACTCGTTCCACCACATCGCCTTGCTGTCAGCATCGTCGCGCAGCTCCATAGGCCACATGCCCTGATAAGCTTTCGACTTAATCATTCCGCGAGCGGTAGACGAGTTCAGCAGTGCAAGGTTATGCGAGTAAGACAGATGCATGAAGCGGGCGCGGCTATTCAATGCCAGCCCCCGGCCCATCATGTTGATGGTTGCCAGTTCGGTTTTGGTGTAGCCAGGCGGCACGTTGATAATGAGCCGGTTGATTTCACCCGCGATAACGCGATCAAGCGTTTGCTGTATAACCCTGTGGTGAGGTGCGACAATCATCTTGCCGCCAGTACGCTGCTTGAAGAAGTACCGGGCGTAGTACAGGCCATCCTCTTCACACTCTAAGCGGCGCGCATAGTTCTTCTGCTCAGCAGTCGTCATCCTCCAGCATCTCCCGCCGCGCAGCTTTGTACTCGTCTTTAGTCAGGGTCGCCGACTCAATTGGCCCGCCATCCTTCCCGGTGTGCTCAACCTTTTGCCGGTTGGTATAAGCATCACCGCATTCTTTGGCAGCTTGCTCGATTAACGTGGCCGCCAGCGCCATGTTTCGCATGCTCTCAGCCTTCGTCATCATCCGGTCGAGCGTGCGCAGGCGATAAGCCTTGTTGGCGATCGGGATGTCAGTGATTTCGGTCTGGAAGCGAGCGCGCGTTTCCTTGAATAGCTCTTTCCATTTATCAGCCAGCCCCTTGCCATTCGCCTTTGTAGGGTCGTGTGATTCGACCTGCTGGCGCGTGATGGTAAGCCCATATTCTTTCTTGACGGACTCAACAACCGTTGATGGAGTATCAAAGCAGGCAAGCGACTGGACGATGAAGGCTTTGACCTCACCATTAAGTGCCGCCATTGGTTACCTGCCTGTCATAATCAGTCAAAATTTAAGCCAGCTTCATGAGACACGTACCACATGCTCTGGCTATGTTGATTTTCGCCACCTCAGCCGGTTGGCTCGCAGCGTCGATCATGTCCTGCACATCTGAGCTGGCTCCGTAGCGGCGTACAACCCCAACAAACTCCTCTACGTCATGACCGCGCATGCAGAGCTTTGGCAATCCACTGTCGCGATAGAATTTGGGAGCACCAAACTCATCTGTGTCTTGCGCTATATGATAAAGCTCATGCTCTACCAAAGCGCAGAACTCCAAATCAGTGCATTGCGAGCAGAAGTCAGCCGCAAGCGTGATGATGAAATCTGGCTTGTGACCGAACCATTCATAGAGCTGCTGCTCCATCCTTGCCTTCTGCCACCCACCCGCGCGCATCATGACCTCTTCAGCCTGACCAAGAACAGTGCGTCCCTTTTTGGTGAATGCGCTTGCAGCCCACATGAAAGCAATATCAGCCTCCATGAGGTGTCCGTGATCAGGGTTGTGCAAATGACCATCGCCACTGAGAATGTTCGCTGTTACCCATTCCCTGATGCCTGCTGCCGGCATTAACTTTATGTACGGGGCGAACTCTTCGACAAAATCAGCAGGTGGATATGGCCGGCTGTCTAATTTCTCGCTTGCCATATGCGTCTCCAGACTTGGTTATTTCTTTTCAGCGTCTTTCTCTGGCACGTACTCCATCTTGAGCACGTCATCAGGCGCCAGATAGACCCAGCCACCATCTTCCCGGGCAATGCCGATAAAGCCGTTAACGATTTCAGGCTGAGATCGGTTCATCAGCCCTTCATGCGTCTCACCGGATTTGGTGGTCACCGTGATGCGGTATGTGTCAGCCATTGAGATCAACCTCTTGCCCTTCACGCACCACTTCCTTTTTGAAGCAAGCATCGATCATCCAATTCCAATTCAGCAATGCCGAAACAATGAGTACTGGTTTCATTAAGGGGCGCAGAGTCATCTTATAGGTCAGTGTTCCGATAGCCATTTGCAGTAACCTTTTAATCAGATGGGGTGGTATCGCGACGCTTCACAGCGTGGCTAACCGTTATCCCTTGTCGGAGAGATTCATCATCAGGCGCTCTGGTTAGAAAGCGCCTTGTGATGACTACGCCAGTCCTTGCTTTACTGCCTCATCGCGCGCCATGGATCTGGCGAACCGCACAATCAGAGAGGAAAGGCCGTAAACCACCGCGGTTACAACCCAACCTGACCAGGCGAGCAGGCCAATGGTCAGTGTGAAGGTGGCCCAGCCGAAAAGCTTTCTTGCGAGGCTTTTAGTTTTGGCAGCATCAGTCAGCAGCGCACCTACTTTCTCTTTAGCTTTTCCGTCTACCATGCTGTAGGAGGATGCAGACGCCATCATGATAATGGCAACCACGAGGCCGATAAGGCACAGAACCCACGTCACCGCTACGGATACGGCAACCAGTCCATCAATTTGCAGCATGGTGCCTGCAGCCAGAGCCGCCATCAGGGATAACGAAATAAGTGTTGCTGTGAATGCTTTCATTTGTCACCCCCCCTGCATAATCACCAACATGTCCGGATTAACCATCTCTTTGATGTGCTCCTCCTCAACAGCCAATACCCGCTTTTCTTTCTTTCGCTCATTCATAAGGCGACTGCCGATCGTACCTTTCAGCTTTGATCGCGTTTCCTTCAGAGCCAATCGATGCTGAGCTTCCTCTCCAATCGCATTCCGCCGGTTGAGTTGCTCTGCCATCCAGTTAAAGGCATTGATATAGCACTCTTTGACGGCCATCGCGGTTTTACCAGTAAAGCCCATGACAAGCATCATGCATCCATCACGGGTGATGCTATACATCGGCTGCACATCGCCATTTTTGTCAATGAAATCAGAGGGCGCAAAATTGCGCCGGGCGAAATCATCTGAGCACTGCAGGTTTCTGATAGCGCGAAGTACGTCTTTGTGCCTTTTACCAAAGTACTCCGCCACCTTTACCGAAGTGGTTATTACTCTGTTGTCTACGGCCTGAACCATATTGCGGAAGTCAAAAGCTGGAATAACTGACGGATTATTCATTGCGTTCTACCTTTTAGCGAATAAGCCTCGTTGCCCAGATAACCGCCCACAGAGAAGCCGCCGCTTATAACGGTTATCTCCGAAGCTGATTCCTGAAAGGCTCTGTGTGTAGTGCGCCGGGCATGGCGCGGGAATTACTGCAGGTACAAAAAAGCCCCGCTATTGCGAGGCTCTGTTACTTCCTGATGCTCTGCTTAACTTCGGCCACGATTCGCTCTTGCAGCCTGGTTAATTCACCGCGGTGCCGGCGCTCCTGCCGCTGGTGAATCCAGAATCCGACCCACGTTGCGATGAGGGCGCCGATGCAGATACCTGAGAAGATGTTGTAAATCTGATAGGCGCTCATTTCGCTTCCTGCTGGCAGTTAGCTTTCCATGTCTTGTTGTGCGTGAGGATGGCCCGCTTGGTGCGCTCATCCATTGTCATGATGTCAGCCTCAGTCACCAGGATAGGCTTTACCCAGTTACAGGCAGTGTCCACGACTTCAATTTTTGTTAAGCCAGTCTGAGCGCAGCTCGTTGTCAACAGCGCTGCCAGGCATACGGGAAACGTTTTGCTGAACATCGGCGGCCCCTTTAGAGGTTTCTGTCTGGCGCTGTGATGCCGCCTGCTGTGAATCGATAGCGGCTTTGGTTTCCCGCTCGCTCGCTGCCTGCTCTGCTTTGGCCTTACCTTTAGAGTGACCAATGCCGAATGCGCCAGCCACTGCAGCGATTAGCACACCGATTACAGTGAATATCATTTCGATGGTCGTCATGGCTTGTTCTCCAGCTGCTGCCTCTGCTCATTCAGCCGTTTCTGTCGGATAAACTGAGCAACGACACCCAGCACAACGAGGAGATAACTGAAGTACTGCGCTATATTCACCGGCAGCATCGATTTAAGGTCAGCCGGAAGCATGTTCCATGCGGTGACAATTGCATCTGGCGCCGACATTAGATAAACGCCTAGGGCTGCTCCAGCACCGCCAAGCCAGACAGACCACGCGCGGAATAGCAGGCGGGCATGGCTGACGAACTCAATCGATGTGTATTTGCGGATGATTAGCGCTAACACAATGACCGCGGCCACAATGCACAGGAATATCAGGATGCTCATGACCTCGCCTCGCCGTGGTTGGCAAATTCACCGTGTGCCTTTTCCCGATAACTCCTGACAGCTTCAGCAGCTTCCTCAATCGTCTTAAACCTGCCAATTTTCTTCTCCTGGCAAGATGCTCTCCACATATTGGTATAACTGTCGAAATGAACACCTTTAACGCCCGATTTATTTTGCTTATTCAGTCCGACGTTCCATGAGTTTTGCTGCTTTGTGGCTATACGGAGGTTTGATGCACGGTTGTTGATTTTGTCGCCGTCGATATGGTCTATGTAAACATCCGGACTGAGTGGTCCATTAACTAACGCCCATGCAATTCTGTGAGCCATATACTTTGTAGATAGAAAACTTAAATTGATGTACCCGTGGTTAGATAACGTCACCTCTTCTGCAACCCTACGCTTTGTAGTGCGCCCTCGAAGGCGGTAGAACTTCCCAGTCTCTTGATCGTAGTGAAATCTTTTTCGAGCCGCTTCAATAACTGATAAGTCGATAGCCTTCTTCATATCAACCCCTTATAGACGTCATACGTTCCAGTTTTCATGACGTCCGCATGACGCAGTGCTCGATTTCTGGTTTGCTTCGCCCACAGGCTATTGAGCATGCCGTCAGCTGCAGCACTGAAGTTACCGTCTGCAATCAGCTTCAGCGTGTTCTTGAAACCTGACAGACCGTCAGTACCCATCTGGTAGGCCATGCTAATCAGAATGTCGCGGCGCGGTGGATTACAGGCTGCCAGAGCCGCTGCAATGGCCGGGCGCTGGTTCATCTCGTTAACCTTCTGGTCAACGATAACCTGCTTCCATACATCGCCCACTGTACGCGGTACGCGAAAGGTATAATTGCTCAGGCTGGCGCCCTTTGGCCCGATGCGGATGCCGCCGGCAACGGTCGGATAACCGCGCGTATCGAGGTAGGGAGTCTCTTTGTACCCCTCCTCTACATTCAGGATCGGGATGATTTTACTGTCGGTCATTTGCTCTCATCCTCTTTCACGACCTGCTTAACCTTATCGGCCGTTTTGTTTGCTGTGCGGTCCGGTATGTTGTCCACTTTCTTCTGCAGCTCGCCGACCTGTTCAGCCAGGCGAACAACTTTTGCATCACGGCGATCGGCAATCCTGCGGTAGTCATCGCGGATGACATCAATCTTCTGGTTAGCGTCGTTGCTGACGTAAACGAACATGCAGGTCATGGCGATGCAGATAAGCGTCAGTACGGTAAGAACGCCGCCGATAATCAGGCTTCGTTTGTGATTCGGTTTAGTTGGTGCCATCGCTGTCGGTCTCCAGATTGGCGATCAGCCTGTTTACTTCGGTTCTGAATCGCTCATTGCCCACAGCGTTACTGGCCTCTGACATAGCCAACAGGATTCCCAGTGCGTTTTTAATCAGCTTGAGGTCCGTCTCCAGTGTGGATATCCGGCGAAGATTCTTATCGTGCCTCTCCCGAAGCTCGTCGTTCTCTTCACGAAGCAGGTTATTGCTCTCCTTCAGCAGCTGAACCTGCTCCTTGTAATTGGAGATGATCTCACCGCCCGCCCTGTTGCTGATGCCCAGCGAAAGGAGGCTTGCTGCTAATGGCTTCCAGAGAACTGCGACTGCCCCGCCGCCAAATATGAGGCCGAGAACGCCAGTGATGATGCTGTTTTCACCCATGCTTAACCTCACGGGCGCTTTTTGATGTGCTGTTCATAGCCGTCTCCGGCATTGCCCGGAGGTATCCGGCCGTTTGCTGTGAAAAGTCGCCTGCTGCCACATAGGGAAATCCATGAGGTCGCTTTGATTGGCAGAGGCGAAAACGAGAAAACCCAGCTCTGCGGCTGAGCTTTTTAATTGGGTGCAGAAATGCAAAAAGCCCTCGCAGATGGTGAGTCCGGAGGGCTTTCTAATTATCACAGAGTGATGGAACTTGTATTTTTCATCGCACTTAACAACAGCGCGCAACTTCAACTGTTGGGAATCATAACCCTGTATTCCTGAAAAGTAAATAGCTCACGATAAAATAATGAGCTATTAGATTGAACATTTATCCGGTCACTTTATTGAGTGATGCATTCGCCCATGACTCTTCCGCTTCAATTTTCACAATCAGCTGATCGTAGAATGGCTTTCCACTTCGATCCCAGGTAGCAAGACTGATGGATTCAGTGACCTCACTGATTGCACGAAAAGCTTCCGCAGCGGGAATTCTTTCATATCCGCGCCCGTTACATTGCCGACAGTCCCGGTATACTGGTACGCCCTGCAGTTCGGTCTGCTTGCGGTCTATCGCCTTACAGCGCCCGTTGCAGTCGCGGCAGGATGATGTAAGCACCCCCTTCCCTTTGCACGACTTGCAAAGCACGCGTACGGTCTCTTTGACGTTCCTAACCTCGCCGCCGGACAGTGGCGATTTCATGGAGAACACCTCGGCTTCGATAAACCCTTTCGCACCGCAGCAATCGCAGGCCTTCACGCTGGCGGCGCTGCGGCAGTAATCCATGTAGGCATAAGTTGCGAGTGTTTGCATAACGGCTGGTTTAATATCAGCGTCGAGTTTGCGAAAGGCTGGAACCCTGTCGCAGGTTTGAAGTGCATATTCAGTTAACAGGGATACGGCGCGTGCGGCGTCGTTCTCACTTACTCCCACCTTTCCCATGAAAGCGCTGTAACCCAGTGGAGCACGACTCTGCGTCATTCCCATAGCAGCGATATAGTCAGTGCCGGTAAGCGTGTCAGGCGACGTCTGCGGCGCGGTGCCGCTGAAGTTCTGTCCTTTCGGAAAATGAAATTTTACTGTGGCTTCTAAGCTCATTACCAAACCTCCGAGATATCCAGATCTTTCCCTGTACGGCGATAAACTTCATGCCGCTTCATTTGTGCAAAGTGCATACACTCCCTGCAGGCATCAAACATGGCATTAGGGTTCGTTTCGATGCTCTTGATGGCTTTGGAGCTCCTGACGGTGTATGTGCCGCACACGCAGCGAACAACCCATTTACCCTTTTCTTCTGCCATGAGGCCTATAACTTTCAACCTTCCTTTTTGCCAGCCAGTCAGGTCGATAAAGCTGGGAGCATTGGGCAAAAGGTGCCGGGGTATCATCTTCGGCGGCCCAATAAACTCAGGCGTCTGGATTTTGCAGTTCATTTCATAGTGAACGCCTTTGGATACGACCAACGCCGCTGTTTTATTGACTGGCGATAACGCTGCTACTGGCATGCTTAACCCCCATGATTTTGGCTGTGTGCTTGATGATCCGATAATCGACCGGGAAGGTATTGCGTGTGCGGTACATACGCAGGTGTAACCATTTCTGTTTGAGGTATTCAGTCATGCTGTTGCTCCAGCTCTGTGATAACCACTTCCAGCCTGCCGCCTTTAACCACTTCGCAGCGAACCATGCGCACGTCATCTATCAGGCTGTCGTCAGCTATGACGCCTGCATGGGTGAGTGAGTCGAGGGGTGCTTTGAACAGGTTGTCGAGGTCACGCCGGGCGCGTGTAGGTGGATATGCGAAGATTTTTACTTTGAGCCTGCCGGCCAGTTGGTATTGCTGATTTGCTTCGGTGATTTGCTGAGTTACTGCTGAGGTATATTCTCTTCCTTTTTTGCTTTTTATCTTTCTGCCGCGGAACACTGAGAAGAGGTGATTGTTCCCCGGCGGCCAGGGTAGCGTTATTCGATATTCATTCACCGTTTCACCTTCCCCTCTCTGAGCAAAGCATCCTGTGTGCGAATGACGCCCTCCAGGTGCGCTATACGCGCTTCAGTCACATCACAGCGTCTTGTGCGCCTGTCTATCTCGTCATGGCACCCTGAGCAGGCCCATGCGCCAAAAAGGTCATCTGGCTTCATTCCTGTGCCGCATATCCCTACCATCCGGTAATGCGCGAGTACGACTGTTTCAGGATTGCCGTTACATATGCCCGGCAGTCTGACCTGGCATTCCCTGCCCCGCGCCTCTTTGCGTAAGTTAGCCATCGCTATCCTCCATTGCTCCGTTAGGATCGGACTCTATGAAGAACTCATCGAGGCAGATGGCGCAGCAGTACACCTCATCAGGCTTGAGTGGTTCGCCGCAGTTGTCACACATTGCTGGCCTCCTGCATCATCAGGAATACAATCATCGCGGCGCGGAGTGGTGTCGTGTCGTTATGAAAGGCCCCCGTCGATTGGACACGCCAATTGCTTTTTATTTGAGGGTTACCCAAAGCAAACCATGTGCCGTCACTTTCAGGAATCATTGCGATTTTATTTGCTTCAATAATCGGCCCGGCATCAGCCCATGAGTTGCAGAAGTCCATGCAACCGATAACACCATTACCTTTAACGGTTACTTTTCTTCCCATCAGTCCATTGGTAAAGCTTCCGTCACCGTAATAACACGAGTGACCCTCTGCTATTGCTACCGCCTTGTTAATTTCAAAGTCGGTCATTTCGCTGTAATTCATCATCTGCTCCAGATTGGTTGCTCATATTGGCGGCTGGGCTTCGGTTCGTACCGGCTTTCAGGAAGCAGCGCCGATACCGTCCAGAACTTCGGGTCGAATGCCAGCGTCTTTTTGGCCTGAACCTGCCGGGCGGCATATTGCGACAGCAGGCTGTCTGCCGTGATGGAGTCCATAGGCTCCGGGTGAGTAAACCAGGTAGTTTTCATCGCGCCCTCTTCGCAAGGTTTTGGCACGTTCCGGAAGATAGCCCGGTTCTTTTGCTGATAATGGACCATGCCAGCCCCTGACTGCGGAGATAGGCGATGCGGTTACAGAATTCCTGTGCGTGAGAAAAGTGTCTGCCATGTTTCATGATTGACTCCCGTACATTTGGGCCCATTCGATTTCACGCCGGGCTTCGTCGCTGAATTTCACGTTCTGCTCTGTGCCAAACCAGTAAATCGCCTCTATGACCTCGACCATTTCGCTTACCCGCATCTTGCTTGTCCGGGAACCGAACATGACGACGCCGCCGCCGATACCGGGCGCGGTGCGCTGCTGTTCGTTTTTGGATTTCGCAACGAGTGCGGTGATAAGGTCTTTCCAGTCGTCAGGGCTGTACTTCTGCCCGTACCATTCAACCTGCCGGGACAGGTCGTGCAAAAGCGGCCACATACGGCGGTTTTGGTCCGCACTGCGCTTGCGCTCCTGGATGACTATTTCGACTGGTTTGTTATTATCAGTGGGGAGTTGCTGGATGGCGGTAATGCAGTTCTGTCTGATGCTGTTGTCTCTCAGTAGATAACGTTGCGTTTCCACTGCTACCTCCCTTCAAGTGTCTCCACGTAGTCATAGAGGTTGTCTGCTGCTGCACTGAGAAGCAGATCGATTGATTGAGTGTTGTGGCCGCCCTCGCGGATCATCTTCAGTGCGGTTAGGATGGCTGAGCGGGAGTCTTTAACAGGCTGATGCTTTGGTCTGAGGGGGATTACGTTGTTCATGGCTTCTCCTCGACCATTCTTATCGACATAACGCCGCTAAGGTCGATAGTGCTCACGTCTGCCTGCATTCGGTACATTGCCAGGTGCTTTCCGTTCACACTGGCAATCTCATGCAGGGTGGCAAGGGCGAGATTTGCTGCGTCGGATATATCACCTTCACCTGCATCGTAATGCTCATCAAAGAGCGTGATGCCGAACCTGCCATTCATTGAGCTAATCTGGCAGTCGAAGCTTCCCTTAAAACTGATTTCGTCAGCTGCTCCCTGCACTGCTGAAATGTAATATGAGTCGCCTTTTACGCTCATCCTTCCCTCCCATCATTCTCAATCACCTGATAGGCGATGATGTCCACCGGGGAATTGGTGTGATTCCAGTAATAGTGCCCAGCAGTATCTGGCTCTTTTTCTTTTCCTTTGCGATAACGAACGCATACCATAACGTCAGGTTTCACTGGCGGCCTTCCCCCACCCCACTCAATCCAGCCATCATTGCCCTTCTCCTGCTTTTCCAGCATGGGCAGTGCAATCTCTAATGCCTGCAGATAAAGCTCTTCACGCAGGCTCAGGCCAATTTTTGGCGATGCCTGGTGCTCGCGCAGATGACCGATATCACGGCGTGCTACTTCAGCGGTTAGCTTGTTCATTTGGTGGCTCCTTTTGCTTCTGGTGGCAGGCTTTCGCAGTAAGCCATGATGCCGAAGTGCGTAATGACATAACCCTTGAAAGCGATGCCTCTGTCTGTGAATTCGATGTATTCCAGATAGCCATCATCAGCCAGTTTCTGTGCCACCTTCGAGCTGGTCTGGATTATTGGGTAAGGCGTCTCTCTCAGTGCATGGTCTATCTCTGCTCCCCACGCACGCTCAAGGATATCCAGTTGCTTTTTGTTCATGCATACTCCGTAACGTTTTCACTCGCCCATGCCTGGTCATATTCGTCTGAGGGCATGTTGGCGATGTAGTTGTAAGGTGTGGCGCCCTCCATCATCAGGAACTGGTGCGACTGTTCGTGCAGGTAAAGCGGGATCCCACCTTCCCAGCCCTCTCCGTTTCGCTGCTTCTCAAGCATTAGCACAGACGCTGGCGATGACAGCGCGGCCTGCTCTTTGTCACTGAGATGCTCTCCTGCGTGCTGCTTCTGCAGGGCCCTCTCCCTGACCTTATTGCGCCAGATGATGAACAGGTTATCGGTCAGGTCGGTGATGGCACTGGTACCCTTGACGTCCATCTTTCCGGTAGGCTTCTCTTCGCTTTCTGCCTTGCGGCTGTGAGTAACCATGATGACGTGGCTGTTGGTGCGGTTTTTGAAGTCGCAGATTGCGTCAACAAATGCTTTCTGGCTGTTGTAATCGTCCTCGCCAATGCCGCATTTCATCAAACTGTCGATGATGAACAGCTGGATACCGTACCGGCGATTTGCATACTCAAATATCTCCAGAAGCCTGTCTGCTTTCGCCGTACCCGTCAGACCGAAAAGCCAGAGCCGGTCGTCGTAGAAATTGAAAGCTGCTTCTATTTCCAGTGCTGGCGGCAGCTTCAGGCAGGTTGCCTGCCGGGTGAGCCGCTTCAGTAAGCCGCCGGGTTTAAGCTCCAGAGATGCCACACACGCCCGGACTCCCTGCCTCATAGCCTCAAGAACCATGTGACCAACCACTTCGGTTTTACCGTGCCCGTTCACCCCATTCACTATGGTCAGCTCTGCGTCTCTGAAAGCAAAGTTGTGGTTCAGCATTTCCCACGGGCTGCGAAACATACATTGCTCTTTGCCGTAGAAAGCGTTGATGGTGTCCTGGTAAAACTCGCGGGCACTGTAAAGCTCCTCCGGATCGAAGTAAGCAGCACGTTCAAGAACATCAATCACCTGGTCGCTGGTCATGCCTGCCTGCAGGCACTCGTTGATATCCTTGTGAGGTAGGTTAACCAGCCGGCAGCGGTGCTCCCCAAGCCGGGATGCGATTTCTTTTGCGGCAGCCTGGCCTACTTCGTCTGAGTCCATGGAAATCCAGATTTCGTCGAAGCGGTCAAGGTTGTGATACTCAAACTCTATCCACTGCTGCTTGGCACCTTTGCCACCGCCAAACGGGACGGACAGCGCCGGCAGTCCGTACTGGTGATAGGTCATGCAGTCGATCTCACCTTCGCAAAGCACAACAATCCGGATGTTTTTTGGCATTGCCTGCCAGCCGAACAAGCACGGCTCACAGTCTCCCTCAGCCATAATTGCCTTTTTTCCGCCTGGCCGTTCGGTACTGATGCGCTTCACCTGCAACAGCTCACCATCACGCTTGTAAGGGAACGCCAGCGCGTCAAGCTCGCGCTCACCGTTCCAGACCTTTGCAGCAGCAACCTCGAATGTCTTTGCTGTCTCAGCGGTGATGCCTCGGGTAGCGAGGTACTCTATGTGCTTTTCAGTTTTGGTGAGGTACTTACTGACTTTTTTCCGGTCGGGGCGGGAAAATTTTTTCTGCTGCTTCGATGCAAAGTGATGGTCGTTATCTTTGATTCCGAGAAACTCTTTCGCTTCGGTCATTGCCTGATGCAGGCTGCAGTCCTTCACGCCGACCCATAAATCCAGCAAATCACCCCCGATCCCCTCTGCAAAATCTGACCAGACTTTTTTACCTGCGAGGTTTATTTTCAGAGACTTACCTGACTCACCATGCAGGGATCCGGCTACCCACTCGTGCGATTCTTTTTTGCCGTTCGGCAACAGGTATTTCGCTACCCTGTCAACATGGTTCCAGAGCATGTCGCTCAGTTCAGATGGTGTCATGATTCCCTCAGATGCAGTGTTTCAAACCAGTACCGCACAAAACCATCGCTCAGCAGACCGTGGTTATATCCGGCAATCAGCAGCGTTTTAATTCGTGGTTTCATGCAGTCACCTGTCGATAAACACGTAGCCGGATTTGGATGCCGTTACCGGTGAACGGTGTGCACCCGACACTGGCTGTGCTGCTGATGGCTTGTCATCCTGCCAGCGCTGACCGTTCAGGTACGTAGCCGGAAGCAGGCGATCAAAACCGAACTGACAACCGGCTATGCGGGCTGCGATGTCTTCTGCCAGCATGACTGCAAATTGCTCTGCGGTTCCCTTTGTCACTGACCGCCACTCTTTGAACTGAGTCCGGAAAGCTGATGCAGCGCTTTTCTTGCCGCCCTTGCGCATTCCTGCACACCAGAAAATTGACTCGAAGGCTTGGTCTGTTTCCTGGTTTTTATTTGCAGGCTGAGAGGACTTTTCACACTTCGTCTGAACCTGTTCGGACAAAGTGTTTTTATTGTCTTTCTTGTCTTTTGTAATATTGTCTTTTGTGGTTACCTGATTCGGGTAAGAGCGATTACCTGATTCGGGTAAACATTCCTTACCTGATTCGGGTAAATTTACCTGATTCGGGTTACCTGCTTTTTCCCAGTCTCCAATCGCCTTGTTGATGCCTGTAAGACGACCGTTCTGACTGAGAATTTTGCGCTTAACGAGAGCGCTTTTTGCTGCTGAGCATTTATGCGGCAACATCCCTGTCAGCTTTGACAGCTGCTCATTGCTGATCCAGTCAACCTTCTTGTTGAAGCCGTATGTTTTGCGCATGACGGCCATGAATACCAGAAGCTGGTGCTGGGTTAGTCCTGCAAGCAGGACAGCCTCCAGTAGCTCATTGGCGATGCGCGTAAACCCATCTTCAATTTCTGCCACGCGACGCTCTCTTGCCTCAATATGAGGCTGTAGATCATGAACTTCTGCGAGATTACTCATTTCCCTTCTCCTTCGATTTATGCGTTTCCAGAATCTCCCGCAGCTTCGGCGCAATGGCCGGGTTGCATTTGGTCAGGAAGTCGAGGCGAAGAAGGTTTTTGTGCACGCCAGTATGGCGATAAGACTGCTTTTTCATGTATAATTACTCCGTTGAAATTGCTTACATTTCGATGTTACGCCTCAAAGAATTCGCAGTTCTTTGGGGCGTTTTCTTTTGTCAGTAACTCCTCAATCCTCAGCAGCCTTTTCGCCACTTCAGACTCCGGCGACACCACATCCAGATAGGCCATTGCCAGACTCATCATCTGGAAGAAGCTGTGACGCTGCTTTCCTGACGGGCGTTTCATTCGGCTTACTGCTGCCTCATCCAGACCCATGACTTTTGCCAGTGGGCCCTGCCCTAGCTCAGCCAGTTTGTTCAGAAGCTGGCCTTCAATTTCTCTCGCTTTCTTGCGATAGCTTGTAATTTCAATCATGTAATATTCCTTTCGTTGAAAAACTTGCGTGACTTTGCAGCGAGCTAGTCACTTGGTTTTTGCTCCGGCATTGCGGCGGGAGCGGAGTCAAAGTTTTAAAGAGCGGTGTTGCTTACTTTTTGATGCTGGGGAAAGGCTTTAACTCCTCACCCTTAACAGTTCCATCGGACTGAACGGTTACAAAAATCTGTCGCCCCGTCCGAATGGCCTTGCTGATTGCACATTGGATAACGCCAAAATCTTTAGCGGCTTTCGCCTGCCCATGAATTTTTGCGTAATCCTCAAGTGTCATTCGGTTCATAGGCTCTCTCCTTGAAGATACACAGTAAAGAATACTACAGGTATTCATATAAGTAAATATCATGGGTATTTTGAATGGGATTACTTGCAGTAATAGAATGAGTTGATGGAAAACAAAAAGTCACTGACGACAGAACAGCTTGCAGACGCTGCGCGCCTGAAGGCTTTGTATGAGTCGAAGAAAAAAGAATTAAAAATCACTCAGTACACGATCGCTGACTCTCTGGGAATTTCACAGGGCGCGGTCGGCCATTACATGAATGGACGCATAGCTCTGAATGTACCAGTAGTGACCGAGTTAGCACGGCTGCTGCATGTAACTGTTTCTGAAATCAGCCCAACCTTGGCTAAGGATGTTTCCCGCTACGTAAGCACAGTTGACGCTAATGTCTCCAACCCAAGAGACCACAAGCCGACTGCTCGCTACCCCGTTTTAAGCAAGGTTCAGGCTGGAGCATGGGATGAAGCCTGTGAACCCTATACGATTAAGGATGTCGATATGTGGCTTGAGTCTGACGCACATACGCAAGGAGAAGCTTTCTGGCTGCAGGTTGAAGGCGATTCAATGACAGCCCCTATTGGGCTCAGTATACCAGCAGGAACATTCGTGCTGTTCGATACGGGACGTGAAGCTGTGAATGGGAGTTTAGTTGTGGCAAAACTTACAGAAGACAACGAAGCTACCTTTAAAAAACTCATCATTGATGGCAGCCAAAAGTATTTGAAAGGGCTAAACCCACAGTGGCCCATGGTTCCAGTGAACGGTAACTGTAAGGTGCTGGGTGTGGCGATCGAGACGAAGATGCGCCTTGTCTAAGTCTTATTTAGTCACTTAATTTTTATTAAGCCATTGAATTTATTCATTAATAAATATTTAAATCGCGAAAACTGCAAAAGACAGTGCCGCTTTACGTTTCCCAGGGACGATAAGGAACAATCATGACTACAGCTGATACACTCATAATTAGCAGTGAAAAAGATTTCAACGCATTTATCTCAAAAATGCTTAAGAGAGAAGATCTTGACTCTGACGAATTCTCATTTCCAGAGATTGAGTTCAAGGGCTGGCCTACAATCAGCATTAATGTAAAAGGCGATAAAAATCGCTACAATTCCTCTGTAACAGCATCAATGCTGTTCGGAATGGCCGAGCTGACCAATGAGATACAAAAAGCCTTTACTGTCATCAGGCATGACACCCACAACAGGCAAAGGCTGACTAATGCAGACAAAAATCTTTTAGATATTGTTTACCGCATTAGTGAAGGCTCAAGTCAGGCGGATGGTGAGTCAGATGCTATCGTAAACGGAGCAGTAAGCGTGCTTAAAGAGGCAATTGGTAAAATGACAGGCCGGCAGGCTCTTTGCGCTGTCGTTGCCATTGTTTTAGTCACTGGCACTGTTTCTTGGAAAGTGGCTGATGAGTATTGGGAGACGCAAAGACAGTCCTCAACTGACCAGATTTCACTTGTTCAGGAAACGGCCAAGGCATTAAATGAATCACAAAAGAACGTCTTAGAGGTGCTGAAAACTGGACAGACTCATGTCAGTCGGGAAGTTATGGCCCATGGTGAAGATGGGCGTAACAAGTTCTTAAGGAACATAGCTCAGGATCCAAAAGTGACAACGGTAAAAATGGGTGATGAAGTAATTTCACGAGATCAGTTGAATGTTTACACTCAAAGGCAGCCTGTAGATAGGAAAAAAGAAACAAAAAAAGACACCTTTCAGATAAAAGGGGTCAGCCGCACAGGGCCAACAAATCAGGACATCAGCATTGTTGTCACAAGGGAGTCTAACGGTGAAAGCTTCATCATTAAAACGACTTCGGATATTACATCAACTGATGAATTGAAAGTATTCACCGATGCCGTCGCTCAAGAATCATACTTGAATATCAGTTACTTAGAAGTAACCGAGAACAATCATGTTTCTGCAGGCCAGCTCATAAACGTCGTACCTGACTGAAAGTTAGCCCTGACTTCTCTGGCCCGCTTCAAGCGGGCTTTTTAATGCGCCTAGAAAAATAAATAACCCATCGAATCAATATCCTACATATTCCCCCATTAAAATAAATACCGAGAGTATTTACTTATTTAAATACTGTAAGTATTCTTACTCCATCAGCACGAAGCACAGCAACAAACGGCAGGAAGCCGGCGCTCTTTAACACTGATGGGGTTTGTCTCCGCAGAGATGCGGGGAACCAAAGAGAAGTTGGCTTTGGGTTGTGCCGGGTAGATGGCCCAAAAGCTTACCGCGAGGAAGTGGGAGCATTGAACCAATCTGGCACAACACCTAAGCCAATTACCGGAGGTACACCATGACAGTAGTCATCACAATTCTGGCCTCTGATAACGCCAGAAATCGCCGCAGAGCACGCCGTGCCGCGCAGCAGGAACAACAGCAAGCCGACACCCGCCTGGCGAGAAAGATTGCCGTAGCGAGCGCCGGATGCAGCTTAAACGTAGCCCGCGCCACATCAGCGCCCAGCCTGCGTGAGAAGCATAAGAGCACAGCGATGTGCTTACCACAGGTAGCCTTATTTCAGGCTGGTCACCGCAAAGTCCGGAAGGACGCAACACACATCATTAAGTGAGGTAGTTATGGCAATTCACATTGAGCAAAGTTGGTCGCAGGAAGAAGGTACGAAAGAATTTAAAAGCGGTAGCGCTGTAATCATGGCCGCTGATGCTGCTCTTGCCGCAGCAAGTAAGCAGCTACATGATGTCACTGTAGATTCCTGGATTCGACAGAAGCTGATAAAGGCGGCACTAGAGGCCGCCTTAGCATCAGTTATAGACAGCCCATCATAATAAAATGCCGGCAGGAGGTGGTATTTCATCGCTGTATTTTTTGTCTACAACTTCCCGGCATTCTGGTAGTAGCTCGGCGATGCGATCAATCAATGCACCAGGCGTATTTGCTGCGGGATCTTTTGCTGCTAGTGCAAGTGCCAAATCATAAGCGACTGATTCCTTCTTCCTGTCACCTTTGAAAATATTAGCTGCCATATAAATTCCTTGTTTTGACTGTGGAAATTGCAGTCTAACCGCTTCCTTTGACTGTGGAAAGCTGAGGAACCACCTCGCCTGATGTGGTTAAAAGCAGGCATTGGTTAACCATGAGGTCGCTTAGGCGGCCTTTTTCATATCTGGAGGCACCATGATAAGCAACGCTGATTACTACTGCGGTTGGTTAGTGTTTATCGTGCTGATGGTGCTGGGGTTTATAGCAGGAGGTTGAGATGAGTGAAGATTTAAAAATTAAGCCAGAAGAGGCCGAAGTGCTCGTGCAGTTTATCGACGATACCGGTATTGAATACCTGGCCGAAAGTTGTGAAGAACGCGGGCTTAGTGTGCAGGACTTGATCGAAAAGTTAGTCCGCATAGCCAATCGTGGCCAGTAACCACTACAGGAGAGAGAGATGAAAGAACTGCGTTTTTATGGTGCCAGCGATGATTTGTTTGAATGCGAAGGCGCCATTCGTGAAGAGATAGGCTGTTTTAATGAAGTCGGCAAGTATCACCTCAAATCAACCAATGGAGAGGTATTCGTCATTGCTCAATATCTTGATAGCGGATTGTGGAGCATAGGGCTGTCGCCAGTTGGTGAGGGCGTGCCAGTGCCTGAATGGCCCTGCAAATATTCAATTTATGAGCATGGCTATAGCACGCTACTGACCATGCTGGTTCCAGACGATACGCAGCTAGTCGAACGGATTGAGAGCTGAGTGACACCGTAAAGCCGCCTGTGTAGACGGCTTTGAGGTGCTACGCACCACCGCCTTAGAGGGCTTCCATAACCAGAACGTTTCACCCCTATGCCCGGCGCAATGCTGGGCTTTTTTTTAACACCAACCAATTTCAACAAGGTATCCCTATGCAACTCGCAATTGCTGGGGCGGCATCGGGCTGCCCCTTTATCACAGAATCACAGCTAGAACGTATCACCCGCCGCATGCGTGCTGCAGCCCGCAGCCTGTTAAACGCCATGAGCCAAAGAGGACACAAACAATGACGATTATCCCGGTAAACGGAACCTTGCTGGTACAGCAGGGCTGCCTGCGGCTTAACAAGCTGTACGAAGAGTCATTCCCTGACACCAAAGACGGCATGAAGTCGGCCTATGAGTGGGCGAGCACAATTTCTCTGGGTTGGCACGACTGCCAGGACAATGACTGGAGCGCAAAGGTGAAAGCAAATGCAGCATGACGATGACGTTTGGGGCGACTTTATGCAGGGCATGCTGGGCGAACTGGCAGACCCGATGACGTATGAGCAGGCAGCGCAGGAAGCGATTGCTGATTTCCGCACGGAGCAACAACAGGATCGCATCAACTGGTGCGCCCATAACTGACACTGAGGTGTGAGATGAAATTTGAAAAAGCCATGAGGAAGAAAGCCAAGCTGCGGCTGGCACTTACCGGGCCAAGTGGTTCAGGAAAGACTTACAGCGCCCTGCTGGTAGCGAAAGGTATCGGCGGACGTATCGCTGTCATCGACACGGAAAAAGGCAGCGCGTCACTCTACTCTGACGTCGCAGAGTTCGACGTTCTGGAGCTCGATCCGCCATTCACGCCGGAGCGTTTCATTGAGGCTATCAGCGCTGCTGAACAGGCCGGTTACGACAGTCTCATCATTGACAGCATCACCCATGAATGGGGAGGCGTTGGCGGTTGTCTGGAGTTGGTAGACACCATTGCCAAAACGAAGTACCGCGGTAATTCATGGTCAGCATGGAGCGAGATTAACCCGCGTCACCGCTCATTCCTGGATGCGATTCTGCGCTCATCAATGCACATCATTGCCACTATGCGCAGCAAGACTGAAACGGCGCAGGTTGAAGAGAACGGGCGCAAGAAGGTTGCGAAACTTGGCATGAAGTCAGAGCAGCGTGACGGAGTCGAATATGAGTTCACTACCGTGCTCGATATCGGGCACGAAACACATCATGCGATCGCCAGCAAGGACAGGACGAAGCTGTTCAGCAATGCCGATCCGGTAGTTCTCAGTGAGCAGACCGGCAAGCAGCTCCTGAATTGGCTTGAGTCGGGCGCGGTAAACCCTGCGGAAGAGTCATTGAAGGTATTCACGGAGTCAGCGGCAGGTGTAAAGAATCTCGAGGGCCTCAAGTCGCTTTTCGAAGAGGCATGGCGCACTCTGCGCGGCACTGAGTATCAGGCTAAGGCCAAAGAGGTTTATGACATCCGCAAAGCGGAACTTGAGCAGAAAAGCGAGGCAGCATAATGGCAAGTCGTGGTGTGAACAAAATGATTTTATTGGGCAATCTCGGGAAGGATCCGGAGGTTCGCTATCAGCCCTCAGGTGGAGCAGTTGCAAATCTGACAGTAGCCACTTCAGAGCAGTGGCGCGACAAGTCAACCGGAGAGAACAAAGAGGCAACCGAGTGGCATCGCGTGGTCATCTTCGGAAAGCTCGCAGAAGTGGCTGGCGAATATCTGCGAAAAGGATCGCAGGTTTACATCGAAGGTCAGCTGCGCACACGGAAGTGGCAGGCGCAGGACGGCTCAGAAAAGTACACCACTGAGATAGTCGTCAACGTTGGCGGAACGCTGCAGATGTTGGGCGGAAAGCAGGAAAGTGGACAGGGGAACCGTACGCAGCAAAATCAGCAGCGCACTGGGAACTCCAGCCCACAGGTGAGTAATGAACCGCCAATGGACTTCGACGAAGAACCCCCATTCTGATTTAACCCACCAATAAGGCCGCACCATGAACCCATCACCGGTATATCCGGCGCATTCGTCACGCCTGAGCGGAGCTGACGAAGAGATTAAGCGTCGCAAACAGGAAGTGCTGAATGGCGTTCTGGCGGCCTTAGCAGCACAGGAAGCAGGCCATGACCATCCGCAGCTGCTGACACCTCAGCGCAGAGAGGATGCTTACCTGGCTGAGCTGAAACGCAGAGAGCATGAGGAGATGGCTAAGCGCCCTCCTCTGCCACAAATCATCGTCACCCGGCCTGTTGTAGAGCGCTGGGGCGACTTCAGAGACACCCGACGCGGCCGGTATGGCGCAACACTGATGGAGTGATGCTGGCCTGTGCCCGGCTGGCATTGCATAAGGGGAAAGATATGAGCGAGAAAATTTACGGTGACCGCGATTTGATGGCGATGGATATCTCAGGTAACCACTACTGTCGGCACGTCGATCACATGACGCGTGAGAGCCTGCACAGCAAATCAGATATTGCTGCAGAGCTTGGCTGGCGTGATATGCAGATAGCAGCCCTGCAGCAAAAGCTGGATGCGGTGCTGGCTGAGAATGTGGTGCTGAAAGAAAGCAGAGAAGTTCTAGCCAAGAATGCTCTTGAAACCTGCAAAGAAGTTTATTGCGCCGGTTATCGGAATACCGCACTTCATGACGGGTTAATGCAAAGCACGGGAAATCGAAACATCTACCCCAACCCGATAAGAGTAATGGTTGATGAAGCTATAAATCAGCTCAAAACCCCAGCCACTGACGCCATCCTGAACGATGTCCGGGCGGAGGCAATACGCGATTTTTGGAATGATTCCCTTGCGGATGTCGGTCATGTGCTGGGAGAGATTGGTGCATACCAGGACGCTTCAGAAGCAGCAGTCATTGTTCATGATGAACTCAGAGAGCGCGTTGAGGATTTCGCCGCCCATCTCCGCGCCGAAACTGACACCACCTCTTCCCAATATGAATCACTGGCAGGTGGCAAATGAAAACGTTTCTGGTGTGGTGCCCTGAGATGGGTTCGGAACGTGAAGATGCGTGTGAAATTAAAGCCATTAATGCCGAATCCGCAGCCCAAGAGTGGGCTGAGGAGGAAGACAGTTATAGTGCTGAGTACAGCATAGTCAGCGGTAGAGAAACCCCTGTCGTGCATGTTGCTGAGCTTAATAAACCAGCTCAGATGTTCGTAGTCAGTGGTGAAGCAGTCCCAGCTTACTACGCCCGCCCAGCACTGGAAGGTGACCAATGAGCACTCGCGGCAAGATGTGGGCTGTTATGTGGGTAGCGTGCGGAATCTTCTGGGCGGGGGTGGCTTATGCAATATGAGATGCCGGCCATCTCTCCGGAACTACAGGCACAGGTGTTGCGATACCTCAAAATGAAGCCGGGAAAGCGTGAGAAACTGCATGAGGTGGAGCGCACACTGATGCAGGCTCTAACAGAGCGCATTACTCTATCCGTACTGACAAGTTGGCCGGAGGCGCCATGCTTATCGGCTTCGTCATCGTAATAGTCTCTGCCCTTCCCGCTCCGGTGTCAGACCGGATATATCCCGATGTTCAGTCATGTGAGCAGGTGAAAGCCCGCCTGCATGAGCGCAGGCCGCTCATTGTGCTTGAGTGCGCTAAAGTTAGAAGGTAAAAAAGAATATAAGGAAACTGATAATCCATTTGAAATGAGGAATACATGAAAAAAGTAGCTTTCTTTGGTGGCCCATTAGATGGACAGAAAATATTTGTATCATTTCAGGAGGATGGCAGGCCGCCACTTATCTATCAATACCGATTAAACGCGAAACAAAAACTGTCTTCCGACGAACAAAATCAAACAAGCCCTGATTTAGAAATTGCTCATTATCTACTAGAGGAAGTCAAATTTAGAGGTAGGCATAGTAGCTATGAATACCACTACCAAGATAAAGGTCGCTGAGGCGGCCTTTTTTATTGCCCAAAATCTGGAGAAATAACATGCAAATCGACATTGGCGAAAAATACGTCCTGACCGCTGACCAGTATCAGTACATCGTTCAGGAGAAGAAGACCGTCAAAGAGGGAAAGAACGCCGGCAGTGAATATCTTTCTCTCGTTGGCTATTACCCCAAGCTTAGCCAGGCGATTACCGGCTTGATTCATCTGGATGTGCAGCTGTCAGATGTTCAGTCGCTGCAGGCAATGGAGCAGCATATCAGCCGAGTGGCTTTGCAGTGTGAAGAGGCATTTAAGGAGAGCGTAAATGTGTGACGAAATTGACGCAGCTGCAGAGCTGGAGATGCTCAATACAGAAATCGCCTTGGCTAACCGGCCTCGACCGGAGCCACGTTCACCAATCTGCCGTAATGGCGATTGCGGGGAACCTTCTCGCGATGGATGCAGTTACTGCAGCTGTGAGTGCAGAGAGGATCATGAAAAGGTTATCTGGGCAGAGAAGAACCGGAGGGCGGCATAGACTGTCGGCAGATACCGCATGATCACCCCACTCGGCCTCATCATCACCATCGCAGCAATCATCGTAATCAAAACTATCTTCAGTTACCTGTGAAGTGACAGCGTCATGTCACAGGTAAACCATCGCCCGGAGGCAACCATGGAAATTCGCGAGGATACGCTCGTTGACCTGAAGTTCATCATGGCCGATACTGGTTTCGGCAAGACCTACATCTACGACCGCATTAAAGACGGCACCCTCTGCCAGCCCATCAAAATCAGTGGACGTTCCCGCTGGAAATATCGTGACCACCTCGAATTCAAAAACAAGCTGATTTCCGGCTGCAATGGGTAAATTGCTGGGTAAAAATTTAACCCAATCTCATAAAAGCTATATGGTGCAACAACTTGAATGACGCGTTAGACGTCTGCAGGGGACGCCACAGACATCTCTCCCTCATCCTGCAGATCCATACCGGCAAATTTCGACAGCTGCTGACTGATGCTATTTTCTTTGTAGCAGGTGACCAGTAACGCCTGGGTTGCGCGCGTAAACGCCACATACAGCGCCGGGATAGCTTCAGACTCATCTTCAGCCCCTTTATGAACAAATGATGCATTGATCACGGCAACGTAAGGGAATTCAAGCCCTTTGCTGCTCTGAAAGGTCAGCAGATGAACCACATCCTCCCGATGCGAATAGCGTTTTTTATCTTCCGTGGTGAAGCTGACGGCGGCGGGGATCGCATGCTGCTGCAGCAGGTCGATGAGTTTGTCTGCTGAAAAATGCGTAGGACAGAGCACAGCCATATCGCCCCAGCGGCCTGCCGCCGCATACTTCTCTCGCAGCCACGCCACAACGCGACGCGCTTCATCTGTTGCAGACTGACACTGTTCGATATCGGGAATGTCGCTGTTCTCTTCGCCGCAGGCTTCCGGCAGCACCAGCGGAAGCTCCTGATTATGGTGCCGGTCAAAGTAGTCGCGTGAAAAAGCGTAGGCAAAATTGAGAATGCGCCGCGGATTGCGATAATTCACCCGAAGAATAGAGGTGCGCCCCTGAGCCTGAATACCCACGCTCGCCAGCGAAAAGTTCAGCGCTTTCTCGCGCCGGTACAGAGACTGGGCGTCGTCGTACATCAGCAGCAGCGAGCGGCGGGTGTTATCAAACAGCCGGGCTATCAGTGAAAGCCAGCGCCGGTCGAAGTCATGTCCTTCATCCACCAGCACCGCATCATACCCCGCATCCCCGACAGTGCCGCTATCAACCGCATTTTCCAGCGCCGCAAAGCAGTTATCATAATAGCGCCCTTCCCCGCTCATCTTCAGCTTAAAGGTCCGGGCTGCCGTCGCGCACCAGTCATGAAAATGATAGACGTGTACTTTATGCGATAGTCCTCTGGCCGCGATGCATTCACGGATATAGTTAGCCAGAATGATATTAAAACAGAGCACCAGCACAGGGCGTGTGGTGGTCTCGGAAAGGTATAAACAGCGGTAGAGTAAAATCAGCGTTTTACCGGAACCGGCTACGCCATGAATAACACGATGCCCTTCGCCGAGATTGCGTGCCAGCACCTCCTGCTGCAGATCCATTACCCGGTAAATATTACTGCGCTTATTTTTTACCGTAATGGCGATCTCCGGAAAAAGATGCCGGCGCAGAATATCCCGCACAGCCGGCGTTATTGCAGGCCTGAAACGGGTGGTAAAGAGTCCGGAAACTTTAGCGCGAAACGCAGAAACAGAGACAGACTCGGTCATTTCATCCTGACAAATCGTCAGCGCCTGTGGAAATATAGATTCAACCACGCCATCGGCTGAGAGTGATGTCAGCTGCTGACGGGTAATATTAGTAAACACCACACCATAAGCCCAGGCGATATTCAGCTTTCCTTTATACAGGCCTGTTTTTTGCTGCAGTTTCGGATCCTGAGATAACAGGTCAACGGTCGCACAGGCATACTCCCTGACCTGCAGCAGCGGATTTTGCGCCTGCGTTTCGCCCTGAGCATGTCTCAGCGTTACCGTCTGCGGGTCCGCATGCTGAAATGTACTTAGCTTCCAGTCTTTGACCTCAAGGAAAATAAGCCCGTTGGCAGGATCGATAATAACAAAATCGGGATGCCTGTACTGGCGCCCGACCGGAATGTCATACCAGATAAGACAATCATCGCCGAGATGCGATTCAAGCCGCTGGGCGACGCGTCGTTCCCCGTGCGTCATTCGCCCTGAACAGAGCGTCAGGGAGGTCATTAATTTCGCCATAAAACAGTATCCACGTATATAAAGTACATCAGCGCAACACCACGATAACATTGCTATTAAAACTTTAGAACACGATGTTATGCCACTTAGCCCTGTGTCTGTTTATTATGTTGCCGGCATGCTGATAATACCGGCCCGGTACCAGGTTCATGATGACAATAATAGCGCGATGTCTCTGCCTTTTCCGGCAGGCGGGAAAAAGCTGGCAGGAGTGGTATGATTTACGTTAAATGATGCCGCTGGCATCTGACCCCTTCCCGTTTCCGGAGCGCACTATGAAACATGAGATTGATCTGAAGTATTACGATATCGCTGACGCCTACGCTGAAGAGTGTGAAAAACCGGTGAGCGAAGCCGAGCGCGACCCGCTGGCGCACTACTTCCAGCTGCTGATCACCCGCCTGAATAACCATCAGGAGATCAGTGAAGAAGCGCAGCATGAGATGGCGCGCGAGGCGGGAATTGCTGACGCGCGCATTGATGATGTGGCGAACTTTCTGAATGAGTGGGGCAACGAGTAAACGGCTTTGGCAGGCTGTCTGCTGGCAGACAGCCTGCCCGCCGTCGCGTTGATTACTTACGCGCGTCCAGCAGCTGCTGCGCATTATCCGCAGTAACCGTGGTCCACGGAATGTAATAGTGTTTTTTCGTGCCGCCATCCCAGGCGAGATCTTTGGCATACTGCTGCCAGATGTCAGACTGCGGCTGATAGCCTGCGCCTTTTACCGCACGCAGCGCGACATCAATAGCGCCCTGCATCTGGCCTTTCGCATCCTGCAGAATAGAGACCATTTCACCCGCCTGAACGGCATGAATCGCATCAGACACCCCATCCACACCCGCAATGGCGAAGTCGTTCACGTTCAGCCCGGCGCCCTTAATCGCTTCAATGGCTCCCAGCGCCATCTCATCGTTTTGCCCAATCACCCCGTTGATTTTGCCGCGATGCTTCTGCAGCCAGTTCTCCATCAGCGGCTGTGCTTCAGCGCGTGACCAGTTGGCCGTTTTTCTCTCCAGTACGGTAACCTGGCCCGGACCACACTCCGCTATCGCTTTATCATTGCCTTTGCCGCGCTGGATCTCACCGCTGCCGCCCTTCGGCCCTTCAATAATGACGACATTGACCTTTTTGGTTTTGCACTGCAGCTTATCCAGTACCGCTTTGGCTTCCAGATAGCCGCCCAGCTCATCATTAGAGACCACTTCGGACGTCATCTCTTCCGTATTCAGGCGGGCGTTGGTGACCACCACCGGAATTTTAGCCTCTTTAGCATTGGTCACAATATCGATGTTGGCTTCATAATCCATCGGGTTCACGATAATCGCGTCGGCACGCGTCTGGATAGCGGTCGCCGCCTGGTCATTCTGCACCGACGCGTCATAACGACCATCATAAAAGGTGAGCACGGCTTCGCCACTTTTTACTGCCGGATGCGCTTTACCGTAGCGCTCCATCAGCTGAACGAACTCCGCCTTATTGCCATACATCAGCACAGCGATTTTTACGGGGGCAGCCTGCGCTATGCTAATCGCGCCCAGCGTCAGGGCTGAGGTTAACAGAGCGATAGATCTTATTTTCATTGTTCTCTCCTGGCAGGGTTTATCTATTCAGAGGTTAATCGCGCTGTTGTTTACGCGACGGGTCGAGCAGTACAGCCACTACAATCAGAGCGCCTTTGATGATCTGCTGGTAGTAAGACTGCACCCCCAGTAAATCCAGGCCGTTATTCATTACGCCGATGATCAGCACGCCAAAAAAGGTGCCGACAAGCGTACCGACACCGCCAGCCATACTGGTGCCGCCAATCACTACCGCAGCAATCGCATCAAGTTCATAGCCTGCGCCCGCGTTGGTCTGTGCCGATCCGGTGCGTGCGGTGAGGATCAGCCCGGCGATTCCGGCCAGCGCGGCGCACAGGGTGTAGACCATGACTTTTATTCCGACGACGCTGATCCCTGACGTGCGGGCACTTTTCGGGTTGCCGCCAACGGCATAGACGTAGCGCCCGAGCAAAGTTTTATTGAGCAGCAGCCACGCGAGACCAAACAGTACGACAAAGATAATGACCGGTACGGGTATGCCGGCTATGTAGCCGTTGCCGAGCCAGCGAAAATCGCTGTTAAGCTGCGAAACCGGGTTGCCGCCGGTGGTCAGCATCGTGAGTCCGCGCGCAGCGGAGAGCATGCCCATAGTGACGATAAACGGCTGCAGCCGGTAACGCGCCAGCACGGTACCGTTGATCAGGCCGCAGACAATGCCAATTCCCAGCGCGATAATCATTGGCACCATCACCGCATGTGCCGTATCCCCAATTGCCATACCGCTGTTGTTCGTGGCGAAACGTGCAGCAACAATGCCGCTCAGCGCCAGCACCGATCCTACCGACAGATCGACGCCGGCAGTGATAATCACAAAGGTCATGCCGATCGCTAAAATGCCGTTGATAGAGACCTGGCGCAGCACAATCAGCATATTTTCATTACTGAGAAAATAGTTACTGCTCCAGGCGCCATTAGCGACCTGCAGCTCGCCGACGGCAGCCACAATCAGGCAAAGCACAAAGAACGCGATGATGATGCCGTATTTGTGCATACGTCTTTTGTTGCGCGTAAAAAATGAGATGCCGGAAGGCATGGAATGTGTGGTGTTCATAACGTGATCTCTCTGTTAAACCGCCAGCTTCATCAGTTCACTCTGCGTTGCCTGAGCCGCACTCAGCTCTCCCGCCAGCTGTCCGTCGCGAAAAACCAGAATGCGATCGCTCATGCCGATGATCTCTGACAGCTCTGAGGAGACCATCACGATCCCCTTGTTTTTCAACGCAAACTCAGACATAAAGCGGTAAATCTCTTTTTTCGCGCCGACATCAATACCGCGGGTAGGCTCATCCAGCAGCAGTACTTCCGGGTCCAGTAACGCCCAGCGTCCCAGCACGACTTTCTGCTGATTACCGCCGCTGAGGTTGGCCACCAGCTGTTCGGCATCCGGCGTTCTGACGTTAAAGCGTTTGATCATCTCCAGGCTGCGCTGCTGCTCCTGCTTCTCACTGATAAAACCGGCGCGGGAGATAGCGCCAAATGAGGCGATGTTGATGTTTTCGCGAATCGAACGGCAGAGCACCAGCCCGGTTGCTTTGCGATCTTCTGTGACATAAGCGATGCCGTGCCGGATCGACTCTTTCGGTGAGTGGCGGCCCAGCACCACCTCGCCGAGGCGAATGGTTCCGCTGTCTGCGTGTTCAATCCCAAACAGTAAATCGAGAAACTCGCTGCGCCCGGAGCCAACCAGCCCGTAAATGCCGAGGATTTCGCCCCGCTTCAGGTGCAGGCTGATATCGTTGATTTTATTGCGCCAGCGCAGGTTTTTTACCTCCATCATCACCTCATTACCCGGCTGATTAAACTTGGCAAATTCACTCTCATATTCTCCGCCAATAATCTGCTCAATCAGCTGCTCGCGCGTGATATCGGCCAGCATGCCCTCCTGCACCCAGGCGCCATCGCGAAAGATGGTATAGCTGTCGGCAATCTGGAAAATCTCGGAGAGGCGATGGGAGACATAAATAATGCCTTTGCCCTTTTGCGCCAGCCGGGTCAGGGTCTGAAAGATTTTTTGCGCATCCTCCTCGCCAATCGCTGAGGTTGGCTCATCCATGATGATGATGTCAGCATTCGCGTGCGAGAGCGCTTTGGCGATCTCCACCAGCTGCTGCCCGGCAACGCTGAGGTTACGCATCTTTTCAGTAGCAGAGATGTCAAAATCGAGCTCTGCCAGCAGCACGCGGGTACGCTGATTGAGCGTGGCAAAGTCAACAAAACCAAAGCGGCGCGGTTCGCGTCCCAGCCAGATATTTTCAGCCACCGTCAGGTCCGGAATTGCGCTCAGCTCCTGCTGAACAATCGCGATACCGGCGGCCAGCGCGTCCCGCGGATGGGCAAAGCTGCAGCGCCTGCCGCGAATAAATATCTCTCCGGCGTCGGGCTGGATAAACCCCATTAAGATGCTGAGAAAGGTCGACTTTCCGGCACCGTTGCCGCCGCACAGCGCGTGAATGGAGCCGGGGCGCAGCGCAAATTCGGCGTTTTTCAGCGCCACAACCGGACCAAACGCTTTGCGGATCCCCGTGACTTCCAGCAGCATCTCCTGGTTATTTCTGGTCACAATGCCACCTCCGGATAAGTCGTGTTGAGACGCTTCAGATAGCGCTGATAGTGCGTTTCATAGGTCTGATGGCGCGCGGCATCGGGCACGGCGCGGGTACTTTCATCCGGCGTGACAAAGCGCTGGCACAGCGACTGCAGTAACGCATCCGGCTGCTGTGCCGGGTTATCCAGCAGCGCGCTGGCCCACATCGCCTGAATTGCCGCACCCAGCGCGGCGGTTTCCGGAATACGCAAAGAGACCACCGGGCAGTTCATGACGTCAGCCACAATTTGTCGCCAGACAGCGCTGCGCGCGCCGCCGCCGGTAAGGCGGATCTCCTGCGCGCTGATGCCCTGCTGCCGGAACAGATCAAGTCCGTAACGTAATCCGTATGTGGCACTCTCCACGGCGGCGCGGCAGAGGTTAGCGCGGGTAAAATTCACGGCGTTCAGGTTGTGCAGACTCGCCTGCGCGTGGGGCAGCGCCGGCGTGCGCTCGCCATTAAAAAACGGCAGCATCTCAACGCCCTCAGCCCCCGGCTCTGCCTGGTTCAGCAGCTGATTAAAGCCGGTAAGATCCTCTGCCAGCAGCGTCTGGATCAGCGTGGTCGCCGAGGTGACATTCATGGTGCAAATCAGCGGCAGCCAGCGATTGGTGCTGGAGCAGAAGCTGGCAATCAGGCCGTTTTCGTCAGTCACCGGCGTCTCGCTACAGGCAAACAGCGTGCCGGATGTTCCCAGGCTGAGCGTCACCGTGCCTGGCGCAATATTGCCGGACCCGATGGCGGCCATCATATTATCGCCGCCGCCTGTCGCTACCCGCACCGTGCGGCGCAGTCCCAGGCGCTGCGCCGCTTCCGGCTGCAGGGTGCCAATACACTTTTGCGCGGCAGCCAGCGGCGGCAGCGCCTGCCACAGCCGGCCGTCGGGATCGATAAGCTCCACCGTATGCCGATCCCAGCTGCGGCTGCGGATATCCAGCAGGCCGGTGCCGGAGGCGTCGCCATACTCCATAACCCGTTCGCCGGTCAGCCAGAAGTTAAGATAATCGTGCGGCAACAGCACGGTATGTAAACGCGCCCACAGCGCCGGATGCTGCTGCTTCAGCCAGAGAATTTTTGACGCGGTGTAGCCGGTAGCCGGAACAATCCCGGGCTGTGCCAGTGCACCGCTAACCCCTCCCAGCTGCTGCAGCAGCCAGCTGTTCTGCGCATCGGTGGCGGTATCGCACCACAGCTTTACCGGATGCAGCACCGCTCCGGCTTCATCCAGCGCCACAAAGCCGTGCTGCTGGCCGGAGACGCTGAGCGCAGTAATCTGCTGTGTATCAATAGCGGCGTCTGAGGCTGCCTGATGGAATGCCGTGACCAGCGCGTCGATCCAGTCGCTGGCATGCTGTTCACGGGCTCCATCCGCCCCGCTCTGCAGCCGGTGCGGCGCGCTGCCTTCGCCAACGATCGTCCCCCGCTCGCTGTCCACGATAACCACACGCGTTCCCTGCGTGCCGCAATCAATGCCTGCATAGAGCGCCATGCGTCACTCCATCTCCAGCATGATTTTGATATCCGCCGCATGGCCGGCGGCTGCGCGGTCAAACGCTTCAACGCTGTCGGCGAATTTATAGGTGTGGCTGATCAGCGGCTCTACCCGCAGCTTGCCGCTGCTTAACAGGCGCAGCGTGCGGGGATACATATTGGCGTAGCGAAAAATCGTTTTGAAGGTCAGCTCTTTAGCCTGTGCCGCAACAATATCCATCGGCGCGGCGTCCACCGGCATGCCCACCAGAATGACGGTCGCACCCGGCGCCGCGTGTTCCGCCAGCGTGGCAATAGCCGGTTTGGCCCCGCTGCACTCAAACACCACATCTGCGCCGTTACCGCTGGTCAGTTCAGAAACTTTACCGGCCAGATCGCCGGTTTTGATGTTAACGGCGTGCAGCCCTTCATACGCTGCCGCCACGGCAAGCTTTTCATCAAACATGTCGCAGATGATGACATCGGAACAGCCGCCTGCCAGCGCCGCCAGCGCCGTGACCACGCCGATCGGACCGGCCCCCAGCACCAGGCCGATATCGCCGGGTTTGATGCCGGCTTTGGTCGCGGCCTGCATCGCCACCGCCAGCGGCTCCACCATGGCCCCTTCGCGGAAGCTGACATTTTCCGGCAGCTTAAACGTGAACGCCGCAGGATGAATGACCGTTTCACGCAGGCAGCCATGTACCGGCGGCGTTGCCCAGAAGCGCACGGCGGGATCGAGATTGTAGAGACCGGCGCGCGACTGATCGGAGTGCATATCCGGGATCCCTGGCTCCATACAGACGCGATCGCCCGCCTTCAGGTGCGTCACGTTTTTACCGATCTCCAGCACAATGCCAGCGGCTTCATGACCCAGCACCATCGGTGCCTCCACCACAAACGGACCAATCCGGCCATGTTTGTAGTAGTGAACATCGCTGCCGCAAATCCCTACCGAGTGAATTTTAATTTTGACATCGTTATCACCCAGCACTTCATCAAATTCCCGATCTTCAATCGCAATGTGGCCTGCCTGAGTCAGAACTAACGCTTTCATTTACGCCCCCGGATTCATTTTAATGGTATCGATATCATTTAAATGCGGCGATACTGACCTAAAAAAAACGTGAAAACTGTGATGCAAGCTGAATAATATCGATCTGCAGTAGCGCAATTTAGCCCTGTTGCAGCGAATTGCGGATCGGGATCACAGAAGATCACAAGCGGAACACGCTTTAATGGTATCGATATCATTACAGGAGAAACCGTATGACCGATTATCCGCAGGCGATTCAGCGCACCCTGACCTTTTTAGAGCAGGCGAATATTGTTCTCACCCCTGCAGAGCAGAAGAAGATTGAGATTGCTACTTTCGGCCTGGACGATTACCCCGCCTCAGGTTTGCAGCTGTTAACCTATATCAACGAACCGCGCTATTGCGCTAAAGAACTGGTGCTGTTTCCCCGCCAGACCTGTCCTGAACATCGGCATCCGCCGTTTAACGGCACGCCAGGCAAGCAGGAAACCTTTCGCTGCCGCTGGGGCAAGGTCTATCTGTTTGTCGATGATGAACAGCTTACGCCAAACGATGCGACCGGCACTCCGCGCTGTCAGGTGCCTGCCGGCAGTGAAACCGCCTATACCTGCAGCCGCTATATCCTGCTGCGTCCGGGCGAACAGTACACCATTAAACCCGATACGCGGCACTGGTTTCAGGCGGGCGAACACGGGGCCGTTATCTCTGAATTTTCGTCAGAAAGTCGCGACGATCTGGATATTTTCACCGACCCGCGCGTCAGGCGACTCGCCTAGCGCAGCGAGATCGCTTAACGCGGTACGATCTGCCATGATTGACTCATGATACAAAATGACAGGGTTGATTAAGGAGCCAGACTTGGCAGCAGGACGGGGACGCAAGGCAACGCTGGCAAGCGTTGCTGCCCAGGCAAACGTAAGCAAAATTACCGCCTCGCGCGCTTTTTCACAGCCGGAGAAAGTGCATCCGGAGACGCTGCAGCGCATTCACGCTACCGCAGAGCAGTTGGGCTATGTGATGAATACGGCTGCGCGCAGCCTGCGGGCGAAAAGCAGTAAAACCATCGGGATCGTCAACCCCGATATGGCAAACCCCTTCTTTGGCGGCCTGACGCGTCTGATGACGCTGGAGGCGAACAAGCTGGGCTACGATACGCTGGTTTTTGACTCCTGTGAGTCGCAGGAGAATGAGAACCGTATTATCGATAAGCTGATTGGGTATAACGTTGATGCCATTATTCTGTCGGTGATCTCCAACGATCTCCACTATCACCCGGCCTATATGAGACGGCTGGAGACGCTGAATATACCGGTGGTGCTGGTCGACCGCGAGCTGCAGGTTTCCCACTGCAGCGGCGTCTATATTGATAACCTCGACTGCGGCCTGCAGACCGGTCGCTGGCTGGCGGAACAGGGGGCGCAGCGTATTGTCGTGGTCTCCGGCCCGGAAAAGTCGAACGTTGCGCGTGAGCGCGTGCTCGGCCTGCAGGCCGCGCTGCAGGGAAAAGCTGCCTCGCTTGAGGTGCTCTATGCCGACTTTTTTATGGATGCGGCCTGGCAGGAGACCCGGCGCTGGCTGAAACAGCACCCCGCCCCTGATTACTTCGTGGGGTGTAACAATCAGATCTCACTCGGCATTATCAAAGCCTGTATCGAACACAAACTCAGTCTGCAGCAGCAGGTAAAGCTGTTCAGCATTGATGAGGTCACGCAGGCGGATATTTATGGCTTTCACTTTCCCTGCATCGCGCACGATCTGCAGAGCATCGCCTGGCAGGCGCTGAATCTGGCGCTCCGGCGTATTAACGAAAGCGACAGCAAGCCGGGCAAAGTTATCGTGCGGGGTGAAGTGCTTCCCTGACGACGCGCTTTTTACCGGCTAAAGTCCTGCCGCCACGCGGAGGGCGCCACGCCGTGCAGCTGGCGGAACCGGTTACTGAAATGGCTGGCGGAGTGAAAACCGCAGCGCAGTGCAATCTCCGTTAGCGGCAGGGTGCTGTGCATCAGTAGCTCTTTCGCCACCGCCATACGGCGCTGCATCACATATTGGTGCGGCGCGCTGCCGGTGCTGCTGCGAAACATACGCGCAAAATGATATTCGCTGAGCGCAGCTTCTGCGGCCAGCCGCGCCAGCGTCAGCGGCTGATCGAGCTGCGCATCAATCAGGGCAATGATCCGGCGCAGCACGGCGGGTGCCAGGCCGCCCCGCACGGCGGGCAGCTGCCACTGCACATCGCTGTAGCGATGCAGCAGATGCGTCAGCAGCAGCGTCGATGCGCTGCTCAGCATCAGCTGATTGGCGGGCTGCTGCCAGCTGACGCTGAGCAAAAAATGGCGATAGAGCTGCGTAATGCGATCGTCATCAGCAAAAATCTTCTCCTGCAGATTCAGACTGGCTGGCGTGCGATCCCAGATCTGTTCGCCAAGCTGGCGTAAATGGGTATCGGTGCAGTAGAGGTGCACGAATGCGAGGTCGGCCCGCAGATCCCAGGTGGACTCCATACCGGACGGCATCAGGCAGAAACGATCCGGGGCGCCACCGTTGCGCCACCCGTGCGCGGTTTTATGCCAGGTATCATACCCCTCTTCGATATAGAGGCTCAGGGTATGGTGATCGCTGTGGTTGGTTACGCGGTCGCCGCTATTAAACCAGGCTGCCAGCCGGATCCCGCCTGAAAGCGGTACGCTATCACGCAGCTGAGCCTTTCGGTTTTTTAGCATAGTAAAGGTCTGGTAATCGGACATTGCGCACATCACATCGGCAGCGGTTAACCAGCAGTTTACCCGTCCGGACGATGGAAAACAGCGCGGCAGTCGGTGTGAGAATGAAAAAAGCGCAAGTTTTTGCAAGTGCTGCGCAATCGGGTGCAAGCGCCCGCCCGCGCCTGCGCGGATACTGCCGTCCTGTCTCTGCCGGAGTATTAACGATGAATGTAGTGCTGTATCTGAGCGTGGTGCTGATCTGGGGCACCACCTGGCTGGCGATCTTTCTGCAGCAGGACGCAGCCACCACGCCGGTCTATGTGGCTGTTTTCTGGCGCTTTCTCTTCGCCTCGCTGCTGATGCTGGCGCTGCTGACGCTGTGCCGCCGTCTGCGATCGCTGGACAGGCGCGATCATCTGTTTTGTCTGCTGCAGGGAGGCTGTGTTTTTGGCTTCAACTTTGTCTGCTTTTATTATGCAGCAGCCTGGATCAGCACCGGTCTGGAGTCGGTGATTTTTTCCATGGCGGTGATCTTTAACGCGCTCAACGGCTGGCTCTTTTTTGGCCAGCGTCCGCCGCTGCGCCTGGTGCCTGCCGCGCTGCTCGGTATGGGCGGTATCGTCGCGCTCTTCTGGAGCGATATTCGCGCGGCGCACCCCTCGCCGCAGCTGTTATGGGGCGCGGGCCTGAGTGCGCTGGGCACCTTTGGCTTTTCGCTGGGTAATATGATTTCAGCCCGGCATCAGCGCCGCCAGCGCGATATTCTCACCACTAACAGTTACGCCATGCTCTACGGCGCGCTGATCATGGCGGTAATGGCATGGCTTAATGGCGATGCGCTGCAGCTGCCGCGCAATCTGCAGTGGCTGGGCGCGATGAGTTATCTGGCGCTGTTTGGTTCTGTGATTGGATTTGGCGCTTACTTCACGCTGGTGGGTCGCATCGGTGCCAGTCAGGCGGCCTACAGTACGCTACTTTTTCCGCTGGTTGCGCTGACGCTCTCGACAATTTATGAAGGCTATCAGTGGCACGCTAATGCCGTGGCGGGACTGACGCTGATTTTGCTGGGCAACCTGGTGATGTTTATGCGCTGGCCGGTGCGCCGCGCACTGCGGCTGGCCTGACAGCAGAAGCGGGCGTGCAGCCCGCTCTGCTCATCCTCTAACGCCAGCCACCTGCGCCGGACTGAAGCTGCTGCGGCTGATTAAGGGCTTTTCTGGCGATCCAGTAAAGCATTACCCGCTCATCATCCCTGTCACGATCGGCCATAGCCAGCAGCTTTAACGACAGCGTGGCTTTGTTGACAGGCTGATGTTCATCGCTCAATTCGATCACCGCCTGACCGATAAGACAGCAGACTTCATCTCCACTGGATACGGATTCATATGCTCGGTCTTTCATATTTCCTCCCGTTGGTTGAAATATAAGCCTGGCAAACATCCCGGACTCTGCAGCAAAATCGCCTCGCTTAACATACCTGGTTACATATGCTTATCGCAGGACATACCGGGACGTGAATTGTCACGCTGCTGCCATTCATACCGGAAAAACGGCATTTCATTCTGTTTCTCTGACCGCTGAAGCGGGATCCGGCCGCGGCTATGCGCGTGCGCGCTAAGCTGCCAGCAGACTCCATATTCCCGGACGGGAGAATCACCATGACCACAGCCTCAACGGCGCACTACCAGCGCACCCGCATACTGACTCTGATCGGCACTGTCATTACCCAGCTTGCGCTGGGGTCAGTGTATACCTGGAGCCTCTTTAACGGCGCGCTGGCGCATAAACTGCACGAATCAGTCAGTCAGGTTGCTTTCTCCTTTGGGTTGCTCAGCCTGGGGCTGGCTATCGCCTCCTCGCTGGCAGGCAAGCTGCAGGAGCGTTTTGGCGTGCGTAATGTGACTATCGGAGCCGGCATCCTGATGGCAGCCGGATTCTGGCTGACCGCGCAGGCTGATAACCTGATGATGCTTTATCTGAGCGCCGGTATTCTGGTGGGCCTGGCAGATGGTGCGGGCTACCTGATGACGCTATCCAATTGTGTAAAGTGGTTTCCTGAGCGCAAAGGCCTTATCTCCGCCTGTTCAATCGGCGCCTACGGTCTGGGGAGTCTCGGCTTCAAATTTATCTGCGGCACCCTGCTGGATGCTGTTGGCCTGGAGAACACCTTCATGATCTGGGGCGTGCTGGCGATGAGCATGATGTTCTGCGGCGCGCTGCTGATGCGCGATGCGCCGGTGCGCGCTGCCAGCAACAATCCACAGCATGCCGGACGCGACTTTACGCTGGCACAGGCGGTTCGCCTGCCGCAATACTGGATGCTGGCGCTGATGTTCCTCACCGCCTGTATGAGCGGCCTGTATGTGATCGGCGTAGCGAAAGATATCGGCGAAGGAATGGTGCACCTTACGCCGCAGATAGCCGCCAGTGCCGTAACGGTTATCGCCATTGCCAACCTTAGCGGCCGGTTAACGCTGGGGGTACTGTCAGACAAAATGGCCCGTATCCGGGTGATCTCACTGGCGCAATGTATTGCGCTCGCGGGCATGAGTATTTTGCTGTTTACCCGTATGAACGAAACCACTTTTTTTGTCTCGCTGGCCTGCGTAGCCTTCAGCTTCGGTGGCACAATCACCGTTTTCCCGGCGCTGATCAGCGACTTCTTTGGCCTGAACAACCTGACAAAAAATTACGGGCTGATCTACCTCGGGTTTGGTATTGGCAGCGTGCTCGGCTCGCTGGTCGCCTCCCTGTTCGGTGGCTTTACCGTTACCTTTAGTCTGATCATGACGCTGCTGGTTATTTCGCTGCTGCTTTCACTGAGCGTTCGTCAGCCGCGCCGTCAGGCAATTAACAGGCCTGCACTGCATAATTAACTTACAGGCGAGCGCTGTTATCCTGAGCGCTCGCATTTTTATTTTTCATCCGCAGGCGCGAATTATTGTCTTTCAGAATTATCGCGCTAATATAGCCTGCTATTCAGCTTATTCTGATTCAAATAGAAAAACCCGCTTTCCCGATCTTTTATTTAGACACATCTGGCAATATTTATCTAAATAACTCTACATTTGCTGCATCTTCACTCCACTATTCCGGCGTAATCTGACCTCACTGGAAAAGAGGAGGTCTTTCCATGAAAAAGCTTATTTCGTTAACGTCGATAGCGGTTATGGTCAGTTTGCTCAGCGGATGTATTATTGAGCACGACCGTGGCCGCGGCGCTGGCTGGGGTCATGACCGCGGCTGGCATCATGGCCACCACGGGCATCGTCACGGATAATCGGGCAAAGCGCACACAGCACTAATAAAAAAATAAATAAGCAGGGCGGGAATATATCCCGCCCTTTTTTTAGCTTTTAATCGCGTAATTACACTGATACCAGGCTTTCTTTAATCCTGGCAGATGACTGTCCTGAGCAGGCAGCGAATCCACTTTATCAAAACCCCGCTCGCTGCAGTAATTTGCCAGGTCAACATTCATGGCATCCCGATTAAGGCTATGCGGGTCGTAACGATATTGAACGGTGTTGGACGTATTATCTTCATCTACACGTTCAAATCCGCCAGGCTGATTAACGCTGCAGCTCGCCAGCATAATGAGCGCTAACGCGCCGGTAACGATATTTTTCATTCAGGTGTCCTCTTCAGGCGTCGAAGTGTAAACAACGATGCCACCGCGCGCCTATAGGAAAACGCGCGAAACAGTGTTAAGACCAGTGTTTTTGCCAATTGAATCAATAAAACCAAACGGCTTTTCTTATCATATGACAACTGCGATAGTGCAGTCAGACCACACGATGTCTGCTCCACACCAGGTAATATCAATAATAAGAAGATGTAACAAAGTGACCTTTGTGCCCGCGCTGAGCGGGCTTTTTTTCACCGGTTAGCCGTTGCTGTGCACCATATTACGTAAAAGGCCGGCGGCGCGCTTAGCAGGCAATGCGAGAATGGCGCTGTAGAGATCGATAGACATAGCACACAGCGCGCTGCGATCGACGGCGGTATCAGCCGGCTGATTAAGCTGCTGAAGTTTATTGCCCCATTTTCCATAAAGCCTGTCAACTATCTCACGCAGATCGCGGCGGGCCAGCGTCTGGTCGGTCTGCTGCTCTGCCCCCTGGCTGCTCAGCAGCAGGGCTTCAAGCGCATGACCGTCGCGCTGATAGAGTGCCGGAGTGAGCACCTCCTGCAGATTGATGCCGCCGCTGACCTGCGGATAGAGGAACTGAAAACAGCGCTGCGGACTCTGCTGCTGCAGCGCCTGCATCTCTTCCACCGACACCTGAACATAGGCGATCACTGCATCATCGCTGGCGCGGGTCATACGTTTATTGACGATATCAGTCAGCCAGCCCCGCAGGTCGCCCAGCGCCTGTTCGGCGGAAACGCCCTGCTGCAGCTTATGCCGCAGTTCACGATTCAGTAATTGCCACAGCTCCGGCTCCTGAACCCTAAGCAGGTGATAGCCTGGCGCCGCGCTGAGCCGCTGCGCAACCGCCTCCATCTGTATCTTCTCTGCCTGACGCGGATGCAGCCAGCTAAACCAGATCAGATTAGCTGCCACAAGCGGCAGGATAAACAGCAGCACCCCCTGCCAGGCTCGCAGCGCCGTGGTGCGTACCAGCATCACAATCACCAGCGCCAGCAGTGCAAAAGCGGCCAGCACCGAAATAAAAAGCAGCGTCATAATACGGCGTTAATCCTTACGCACGTCCAGCAGAACCGGACAGGTCGCGCGTTCGATCACTGCCGCGCTGACCGAGCCTTTCAGCAGCCGGTTAAGCGGCGAGAGGTGCCGGCGTCCCATGATAATCATACTGGCGCGCAGTGCCGCAGCCTGCGCCACAATGGTTTCAGCGGCTTCACCCGCCAGGATGACGCCTCTGGCATTCACACCCGCCCGCAGCAGCGGAGCCAGCGCATGACGCACCACCATCTCGGCGGTGTTCTGCTCATCTTTTGCCGCGACAAAATCATCCGGATCTTCACCGGCGTCAATTTCGATAGGCTGGCTGCAGGCTGAATAGGCGGGATCGATACAGCACAGCACCGTGACCGGGGCGTTGAGCGCCAGCGCCTGTTCAAGGGTCAGCGCAATCACTTTCTCCGCGACCGGTGAGTTATCGATAGCCATTAACAACATTTTCATGAGTCGTTACCTCTTCTCCACAGCGGTTATTTTGCCAATTTCGCGCAGCAGCGCCTCTTTACAGGTGATGATCTCTTTGCGATAGCGCGCTTCATGTTGCGCAAAGCGCGCGCCGGGAACCAGCAGCGAGATAGAGAAACGTCCGAACAGTGTGTCAATGGCGACCGCCAGGGTGGTGATCCCTTCAAGCGTTTCACCGCGATCGATCGCCAGGCCACTGCTGCGTACTTCAGCAATCAGCGCCATCAGCTGCGGCAGCGTTTTTACCGTTTTATCCGTGAGTTCCTGCCAGGCATCGCCCACCAGCAGCTGTACATCTTCATCGCTCTCCAGCGCCAGCAGCGCCCGGCCGCCGGAGGTACTGTAGAGCGGCAGATTAAGCCCCATCCGCGGTACGACCCGCAGCTCGCGCGGCGCCACGACATAATGAACGATCGCCAGCTGCGTCCCGCTGGCGCGCGCCAGCGAGACGGTTTCATTAACCGTTGCTGAGAGCTGTTCCAGCAGCGGACGCGCCAGCTCCACCACATCTGTATGGACGCTGGAGATCAGTTTCAGCAGAGCTGGCCCCAGCCTGAGGCCCCCTGCCCCGCTACTGCGCACCAGTTGAGCGCTGTCGAGCGCCGCCACGATGCGCTGTACCGTGGAGCGTGGCAGGTTCACCACCTGCGCAATTTCGCCCAGACTCATGCCGCCGGGATGTTCACCCAGCGCATGTAAAATTTTTGCCGCACGCGCAATGACCTGAATGCCACCCGCTTTTTCATCCTCACGGCCTGAGGCAGATCCCACCATAATGCGTTCCTTATGAGCCTGCTTTACTGTAGCGCGAATGATCGCACTTTTGTACCTGCGTATCACATTGCAATACATCATACCGGCATGTAAGATGCGCGGCCTGTATCACATCGTAATACACTGCATCATAATTTCATGAGAGTTCTGCTATGACCGCTTCGCCCGCTGCTCCGCCAGCTCCGCACCCGTTTACACTGCGCCTGGCTCTCGGGCTGGCGGGCGTGCTGATCGCGGCGCTGACGTCAGGATTCAACGATCGGGTCACGGATATTGCGCTGGCAGATATCCGCGCCGCTATCGGTATCAGTCACGATCGCGGCAGCTGGATTGTCTCCGGCTATCAGGCGGCTGAAGTCGCCGCAATGATGATCGCGCCCTGGTTCGCCGTCACCTTTTCTCTGCGCCGCTTTGCCCTGGTGGTTTCTGCCGGCTTTATGCTGTGCGGCCTGGTGCTGCCGCTGACGCAGGATGCGACGCTGTTTATTGCGCTGCGCGTGCTGCAGGGTATCTTTGGCGGCGCGCTGCCGCCCTTGCTGATGACAGTGGCGCTGCGCTTTCTGCCGCCGCCGATCAAACTCTATGGCCTGGGCGCCTATGCGCTCACCGCCACCTTTGGCCCCAATATGGCGGCCTCGCTGGCGGCGTTCTGGACCGATGAAGTGGGCTGGACGTTTGTGTTCTGGCAGGTAGTCCCGGCCATGCTGCTGGCAATGACGCTGATTGCCTGGGGACTGCCGCAGGATCCGCTGCGCCTGGAGCGCTTTCGGCAGATCGACCTGTTTGGCATGCTTACCGGCTGCGCCGGCATGGCGCTGCTGATTCTGGCCCTGACTCAGGGGGAACGGCTGGACTGGCTCAGCTCACCGCTGTTTACCGCCATGCTGCTGGGTGCGCTGGCGCTGCTGACGGTGTTTCTGATTAACGAGTGGTTTCATCCGCTGCCGCTGTTCAGGCTGCAGATGCTGCGCCGTTCCAACCTGGCGCACGGCCTGCTGGCGCTGATGGCGGTGCTGATTCTGGCACTCTCCGGTTCAGCGCTGCCTTCGCTCTATTTTGGTCAGGTAGAGGGATTTCGCACGCTGCAGTTTGCGCCGCTGGCGCTGACCGTGGGCCTGCCGCAGCTGCTGATTGCCCCGCTGATCGCCGCTTTGCTGAACATTCGCCGGGTCGATTGCCGCTGGGTGTTGTGCTGCGGCGTGCTGCTGCTGGTCACCGCCTGCCTGCTGGGAACGCAGATTACCACTGACTGGGCGCGGCAGAATTTCTGGCTGATGCAGATCCTGCAGGCGTTCGGACAGCCGATGGTGATCCTGCCGGTGCTGATGAGTGCCACCAGCGTTGTGGCGCCGCCGGAGGGCCCTTTTGCCTCTGCCATGTTCAACACCGTACGCGGTTTTTCCAGCATTGCGGCCAGCACGCTGGTGGAGTGGTTTATCAGCCATCGCGAACAGTTCCATTCGCATGTACTGGTAGATCAGGCGGCCAGCCGTAGCTGGCTGATGACCGCGACCAGCAGCGCGCAGGCAGGCAGCAGCACTCCCCTGCTGCCGGACGGCAGCGCCAGTAGCGTGCAGAACCTGAGCGGATTTGCCGCCCTGCTGAAACATCAGGCGCTGGTACTCAGCCTGAGCGACGCCTGGCTGATGCTGACCACCTTTGGCGCCCTGCTGCTGCTGCTGACGCTCTGTCTGGCGCACCGCGTCTGGCCGCCTCAAACATTGATTCAACCTGTTACGCCACGTCGGGAAAACTGATATGCAACTCTCTGCTGTAAAAAGAACGGCGCTGCTAAGCGCCCTGTTAGTGCTGCTGCTCGCGCTCGCCTTTCTCCTCTGGCGTGCCATGACCACCAACGATTATCGCACCGATGATGCCTGGGTTAATGCGGATTACACGCTGGTCGCCCCCAAAGTTTCAGGCTATATCGCCCGGGTCAGCGTGCAGGATAACCAGCACGTCCGGGCGGGCGATCTGCTGGCAACGCTTGACGATCGCGATTTTCGCGTGGCGCTGGAAACCGCGCGCGCTTCGCTGCAGGTCAGCGAGGCTAAGCGGCTAAGCACCCAGGCGCAGCTGGCGCAGCAGCAGGCGACGATTAATCAGGCAAAAGCGACGCTGGCGGCCAGTGAGGCAGCGGCCCGCTACGCCGGCCAGAACGCCGCACGTTATAATCAGCTTTATAAAAGTGGCACCATTGCGGCTGACGATCAGCAAAAAGCGGATACTAACCAGCGTTCCGCTTCGGCGACGGTACGACAGAGTGAGGCGGCGCTGGACGCGGCGCTTAAGCAGGTTAATGTCCTGCAGGCGGCCGTGCGTCAGGCGGAGGCGGATGTCGCAGTCGCGCAGGCGAATGTCGACCAGGCGCAGCTTAATCTCTCTTATACCCGTATTGTTGCGCCGGTAGAGGGCACGGTCGGCCAGCGTACCGTACGTCCGGGCGCCTATGTCAGTGCCGGCAGCCGCCTGCTGGCAGTGGTGCCGCTGCAGCAGCTCTACATTACGGCTAACTATCTGGAAACCCAGCTGACCGACGTGCGGCCAGGGCAAAAGGTCAGCGTTACTGTTGATGCGCTACCGGATAAAACCTTTACCGGGCGTATCGACAGCATTGCGCCGGCAACAGGGGCAACCTTCTCGGCAATTTCACCTGATAATGCAACGGGTAACTACACTAAAGTGGTTCAGCGTCTGCCGGTAAAGATTGTGCTTGATGCGGGTCAGCCCGATCTGGCGCAGCTGCGCGTCGGCATGTCGGCGATCCCGCACATTCAGACCCAATAAATTGTGAGCAATATCTCAGAACCGGCCTATTTATTTCTGGATCGATTCCGCGTAAATTAGCGCCCGATCCTGTTCCGGTCTGGCCGGGACCACCTGAGTAGAAAGCGTGTAGCGTTAATGAACTCCACCTTTCTCTTATTCTGTTCGGGTTACGCTGGTCTGGGATCGCCATCACGGTAACCGCACAGAGGAGTTATGTTGTGAAATACGCTTTGATGGGCATCTCTTTTTTCGTGTTGCTTTGGGTCGGCACCTTTGTGCTGATGCTCTGAGTACCGGACGGGGCGACCATACCAGTCGCCCCGACGCACGCTTAACGCGTCTCTTCTGCTTCTTTTACCGCTCCCGGTAAGATACCGTCGGCGCGGAACATCGCCTTAATTCCCCGCACCGCCTGACGAATGCGATCGCTGTTTTCAATCAGCGCAAAGCGCACGTGTGTATCACCATATTCACCAAAACCGATGCCCGGCGACACGCAGACTTTGGCCTCCTGCAGCAGCAGTTTGGCAAACTCCAGCGAGCCAAGATGCGCGTAGCGTTCCGGGATTTTTGCCCAGACGTACATCGATGCCTTAGGCAGATCCACCATCCAGCCCGCTTCATGCAGCCCTTTTACCAGCACATCACGCCGGCGCTTATACTGCTCAGCGATATCGCGCACGCACTGCTGATCGCCCTCCAGCGCGGCAATGGCTGCCACCTGTAGCGGCGTGAATGTCCCGTAATCGTGATAGCTTTTGATGCGCGCCAGCGCCGCTACCAGCTCTTTGTTTCCTGTCATGAAACCGATACGCCATCCCGCCATATTGTAGCTTTTGGAGAGCGTAAAGAACTCTACCGCCACGTCGCGCGCACCCGGCACCTGCATGATTGAGGGCGCTTTCCAGCCGTCGTAGGTGATGTCAGCGTAGGCGAGATCGTGGATCACCAGCACGTTATACTGTTTTGCCAGCGCAATAACCCGTTCAAAAAAGTCGAGTTCGACGCACTGAGCGGTGGGATTAGAAGGGAAGCCGAGGATCATCATTTTCGGCTTTGGATAGCTTTCGCGAATTGCACGCTCCAGCTCAGTAAAGAAATCCACGCCCGCGACCAGCGGCACGGAGCGAACCTGCGCCCCGGCGATCACCGCGCCATAAATATGGATAGGATAGCTGGGGTTGGGCACCAGCACGGTGTCACCATGATCGAGCGTGGCGAGCATCAGGTGCGCCAGTCCCTCTTTGGAGCCGATAGTCACAATCGCTTCTGACTCCGGATCGATATCCACCTGATAGCGCTCAGCGTACCAGCGCGAAATCGCCCGGCGCAGGCGCGGAATACCTTTTGAGGTGGAGTAGCCGTGCGTATCTTCACGCTGCGCCACCTGACAGAGCTTTTCCACAATATGCGGCGGCGTAGCGCCATCCGGATTCCCCATTGAAAAGTCGATAATATCTTCGCCGCGCCGACGCGCAGCCATCTTCAGTTCAGCGGTGATGTTGAATACGTATGGGGGAAGGCGTTCTATACGCGAGAAACGACGGGGTATGCTGTTATCAGCCATGATGTCCTCAGGATTACGTGAGCGCCCGGACCGTCCGAGCGACGCGGATCACTTGCTGTGACCTCACCCCGAACATAACGCGCTGTGACCTGCGCTGTCGAGAGCAGCAGAAAATTTTTTTATTTTTCGGGATTCAGGCAGCCAAACACCCAATCGTTTACCCACTCTCCGTTTAGCAGATAATTATCCCGCAGAGTCCCCTCCAGCATAAAATTATTCTTTTCCAGAATACGTCGGGATGGCCAGTTACCCTCAATCACCAGCGCTTTCAGCTTATGAAATTCTGCGCTGAACAGAAAGTGAACCAGCGCCGCCAGCGCTTCGCTACCGTAGCCCTGCCCGATGTGGCTATGGCGCAGCATATAGCCAACTTCCGCCTGGCGATAAGGGTGCCACTCGGCGCTGCAGCCAAACAGGCCTATCGGTTCCTGATTTGTTTGCAGGCGCGCCACCAGGCACAGCATATGAAAGCTGGCGGGCTGCCACGGCGCCAGGCGTTCATTGAAACGCTGACGAATGTCGTTTTCATCGGGAATTTCGCTTACCCAGGTCATGGTGGCAGCGTCTTCATGTACCGCTTTGAAGATCTGCCAGTCCTCCGGCTGCAACCGGCTCAGGGTTAATCGCGGGGTCTGAAGTTGCATGGCGGCGCTCCGCTACGGGGAATAGTGCAACATAGCAAACTGCCGCAGCGACAGCCAGGGCGCCATTAATGGCGCCTCTACGCGCCTCCGCACGGGCCGCATTTATGCGGCCCGTTAAACCCGGAGCGCTATGCTGGCGCATTGCGCGCGCATTTTTTATTATGACGCCACCGATATTCTGTCCCGGAAATGCCTGTGCCCTTCCATTTTGACATGCTGCTGGCGGTATTCGATCGCGCAGCGCTGATGCTCATCTGCCTCTTTTTTCTCACCCGCACCCGGGTATTGCGCCAGCTGCTGCAGAAAGATGAACACACGCTGAGCGAGAAAGCGATCGTCACCCTGATTTTCTCGCTGTTTGCGCTGTTCAGCACCTGGTCCGGCGTGGCGGTGGATGGCTCGCTGCTGAATGTCCGCGTCATTGCGGTGATGGCGGGCGGCATTCTGTTTGGCCCCTGGGTGGGCGTGACGACCGGCGTCATTGCCGGGCTGCACCGCTTCCTGATCGACATAGATGGCGTCACGTCAGTACCCTGCCTGATCACCAGCATTGTGGCCGGTATCGCCTCTGGCGTAATTAATCGCCGGGTCAGCAAAGAGCAGCGCTGGGGGGCCGGCATAGTGGGCGGCATGCTGTGCGAGGCGCTGACTATGCTGCTGATCCTGTTATGGGCAAAGCCTGCAGCGCTCGGCCTGACGATTGTCTCGGAAATCGCCCTGCCGATGATTCTGGGTGCCTCCAGTATCGGATTGATTGTGCTGCTGGTGCAGAGCGTGGAGGGAGAAAAAGAGGCGATTGCCGCCCGGCAGGCCAAACTTGCGCTGGAGATAGCGAATAAAACGCTGCCGCTGTTTCGGCAGGTAAACAGCGATGCGCTGCGCGAAGTGTGCGATATTATCCGGCGCGACATCCACGCTGATGCGGTTGCCATTACCAATACGCAGCAGATTCAGGCGTATGTCGGCTATGGTGAACAGAACTACCATAATGGCGATGATGGCATCAGCCCCACTACCGCACAGGCGATTGCCAGCGGAAAAATCATCATCAAAAACAACGACGAAGCGCATCGCACGCGCGATATTCACTCGATGCTGGTGATCCCGCTCTGGGAGCAGGGTCAGGTGACCGGCACGCTGAAAATTTACTATCGCCGGGCGCATCGCATTACCGGCTCGCTGAAAGAGATGGCTATCGGGCTGTCGCAGATTATCTCGACCCAGCTGGAGGTATCGCGCGCTGAGCAGCTGCGTGAAATGGCCAATAAGGCGGAACTCCGTGCCCTGCAGAGCAAAATTAACCCTCACTTTTTGTTTAATGCCCTGAACGCTATCTCTGCCTCAATCCGGATGAATCCCGATACTGCCCGTCAGCTGGTTATCAACCTGTCGCGCTACCTGCGCTACAACCTTGAACTCAATGAGGATGAGCTGATCGATATCAAGAAAGAGCTGTGGCAGGTAAAAGATTATATTGCCATTGAGCAGGCGCGCTTCGGCGATAAGCTGTCAATGATCTACGATATCGACGACGATCTGCACTTTACTCTGCCCAGCCTGCTGATTCAGCCGCTGGTGGAAAATGCTATTGTGCACGGCATTCAGCCATGCCGGGGCAAAGGCGTGGTGACGCTCAGCGTGAAAGATCTGGGCGATCGGGTGCGTATCGCCGTACGCGACACCGGACCGGGGATCAGCGACGAGGTGATCCGTCGCGTTGCGCGCAATGAGATGCCGGGCAATAAAATTGGCCTGCTGAACGTTCACCATCGTGTCAGACTGCTGACCGGCCAGGGGCTGATTATCATGCGTCACCAGCCGGGAACGGAAATCGCCTTTAGCCTGCCGAAAAACAGCCAGCCTCTTCCTGCCGCGCTCAGCGTTCAACCGGAAATAACAGTATGAAAGCCATAATAGTGGAAGATGAATTTCTGGCGCGCCAGGAGCTCAGCTGGATGATTCAGCAGCATAGTCAGATCACGGTTGAAGCAAGCTTTGATGACGGGCTGGATGTGCTGAAATATCTGCAGACGCACCGGGTCGACGTGATTTTCCTCGATATTAATATTCCGTCGCTCGATGGCATGCTGCTGGCGCAGAATATTCATCAGTTTACCCACAAGCCCCTGATTGTTTTTATCACTGCCTGGAAAGATTATGCGGTGGAGGCGTTTGAACTCGACGCGTTTGACTACATCCTCAAGCCCTATCATGAGGCGCGCATCATCACCATGCTGAATAAGCTGGAGGCCACCACGCAGCCGCCGCCGCCGCAGAACAGCCCGGCTGTTGCGCCGCAGACGGTGAATCTGCAGAAAGATGAGCGCATCATCGTTACCGATATCAACGATATTTACTATGTGGAAGCGCATGAGAAGCTGACGTTTGTGTATACGCGGCGGGAAGCTTACGTGATGTCAGTGGCCATCAGTGAGTTCTGCAGCCGGCTGCCGGAGGCGCTGTTTTTTCGCTGTCATCGCTCTTACTGTGTGAACCTGAGTAAAATTCGCGAGATAGAGCCGTGGTTTAATAATACCTATCTGGTGAAGCTGCGCGATCTGGAAGCGCAGGTGCCGGTAAGCCGCAGCAAAGCCAGACCGTTCCGGCAGCTGATGCGGCTGTAAGGCGGACGACCCGCGCCGTCCGCCGCTGTGTCAGAGCACGCGGCCCAGCGCCTGACGCAGATGCGCGCCGGCACCCAGCAGGCCGGGCTGATCGTGCGTGATCATATACACCGGAATATCGACCAGATAGTCGCGGAAACGTCCCTTATCTTCAAACGCCGCGCGAAAACCGGAGGCTTTGAAAAAGTCGAGGAAGCGCGGCACGATGCCGCCCGCAATATAAACGCCACCAAAGGTGCCGAGGTTCAGCGCCAGGTTGCCGCCAAAGCGTCCCATGATCACGCAGAACAGCGTCAGCGCGCGACGGCAGTCGATACAGGTGTCCTGCAGTGCCCGCTCGGTCACATCTTTGGGCTTGAGGTTTTGCGGCTCGCGCGCGTCAGATTTCACAATCGCGCGGTAAAGGTTGACCAGTCCGGCTCCTGACAGCACGCGCTCGGCAGAAACGTGGCCCATCTCTGCACGCAGCACTTCGAGGATCTGATCTTCCTCTTCGCTGTTCGGCGCGAAATCGACGTGGCCGCCCTCACCCGGCAGACTGACCCAGCGCTGATTGACGTGTACCAGATGACTGACGCCCAGTCCGGTGCCCGCACCGTAGATAGCGATCGGCTTATCTTTAACCGGCGCTTTGCCGCCAAACTGGATCACTTCGTTTTCCGTCAGCATCGGGATCGCCATAGAGACGGCGGTGAAGTCGTTGATAATTTCCAGCGTGCTGAAGCCCAGATTCTGTTTCATCTGGCGCGTTGAGAATGCCCAGTCGTGGTTGGTCATCTCGACCCAGTCTTCGGTGATCGGACAGGCGATAGCGATACAGCCATCAGTCACTGCCTGCTGCTGTTCCGCCAGATAGAAACGGATAACGGCTTCAAGATTGTCGTAGTCTGATGTGGAGAATGTTTTGGCGTGTGAGATGGCGCCGGTCTCTACCTCACACAGCGCGAGACGAGCGTTAGTACCGCCCACATCGCCGACCAGGGCGTATTTTGTCATTCTTCTGCTGCTCCGCTTGGGTCATAAATAGTGGCAAACACTATAGAAGCCTGCCAATAAAACAACAACGCCCGCCGGTGAGGCGGACGCTGTTAATCCAGTGTGATGCACAGCCTGGCGATTGTCAGGCCATCTGTATAGAGGCAACTTTCTTAAACTGCACCACTATTACGCTGATGCAGGGCGGCGGTAACTTTGCGCAGCAGCGGCGGCAGATCCTGTTTTTCCATTACCACTTCAATCAGCGACAAACGCGCGGTTTTGCTGACCACCGCCATCGCCGCCTCCAGCTGCGCGGTTTCGCTGACCCGCCAGCTCTGCGCCGCCCCTTCCAGGCTCATCGCCTGCGGCAGTGCGGTCCAGTTCCAGCGCGCAATGTCATTATAACGCTGTTCCGGACCGTGAATGGCGCGCTCTACGGTATAGCCGTCGTTATTGAGCAGGAAAATCACCGGGCGCTGGCCATCACGCTGCATGGAGCTCAGCTCCTGAATAGTCAGCTGTGCTGAGCCATCGCCAATGATCAGGATCACCCGGCTGTCGGGCCGCGCCGTCTGCGCACCAAACGCCGCCGGCAGCGTATAGCCAATCGATCCCCACAGCGGCTGTACCAGCAGCTGCGCCCCCTCCGGCAGCTGCAGGTCCGCTGCGCCAAATGCCGCCGTACCCTGATCGGCAAGGATAATATCACCCGGCAGCAGGAAGTGCTGCATTGCCTGCCAGAATGCCTGCTGAGTGATTATCCCTGCAGCAATCTGATGATTTTCCTCGCACTGCATGCTCTCTCCGGTCGGCCAGCGCTGGCAGTGACGCTGATAAACCGGCTGCAGCGCCGCCAGCGCCGCCTTCATTGGCAGCGCAAAGCGCTCGCCCGCCACACAGCTGTGAAACGGCTGGATATCGATAACGCGTTCAGGGGAGAGCTGCTGGGTAAAGCCCGCGGTCAGCGTGTCGGTAAAGCGCACCCCTGCGCACAGCGTCACATCCGTCTCCTCAATCGCCCTGCGGATAGCCATGCTGCTGCCCGCCGCCGCGTAAGTGCCGACAAAACCAGACTGCTGTTCATTCAGCACGCCTTTGCCCATCAGCAGCGTCGCTGACGGGATCGCTCGCAGCTCACGCAGTCCGGCCAGCTGTGCGGCAGCCCCCCAGCGTGCGGCGAGAAAATCAGCCAGCAGCGCCACGCGCTGTGCCGGTGCCAGCAGACGCTCAGCCGCCGCCGCAAAGGCTGCAGCGGCATCTGCGTTTTCGCTGTGCGGCTCAGCGCGGGCTGACGGCGGGGTTATCGCTGCCGCGGCCACATCCACCGCCAGCAGCAGATAGCCCGGCCGGTGCTCATGCAGTGCGGTGCTTACCACGCGATCGATTTCTGCCGCGGCGTTCTCTGCGGTAAGCACCGCTGTCGCGGCGTTGACCTCCTGCGCCATGCGCAGAAAATGGTGAAAATCACCGTCGCCCAGCGAATGGTGCACGCACTCCCCCTGCTGCTGCACCGTCAGCGCCGGCGCACCGACAATCTGGATCACCGGCACATACTCGGCATAGCTGCCGGCGATGCCGTTAATCGCGCTCAGCTCACCCACGCCAAAGGTGGTCAGCAGCGCTGCCGCGCCCTGACAGCGGCCATAGCCGTCAGCGGCATAGGCGGCGTTAAGCTCGTTGGCACAGCCGACCCAGGCGATCGCCGGATGCGCGATCACGCTATCGAGAAACTGCAGATTGTAGTCGCCCGGCACGCCAAACAGGTGACGGATGCCCGCCTCATCCAGCCTCTGTAATAGATAGTCGCTTACGGTGAATCTCTTCATCAGATGCTCCTTCCAGGGGGAATGTTCTGGAGTATCAGCGATGGCTTTGAAAGGAAGCGACTTTTTAACCGCGATTGCGCCGGGCTGAATGGCAAGCATTCGTTACGGCGTGATATCTCTCTGCAGAATGGGATCTTTCACGCTTTTTAGCGCAGTGTAAACGCATACACTAACTGGCCGGAATACTCATTTCTATTGCAGGATAACTCTAAGCCATGCCTCTTTTTCCTCATCCCGATCGTTATCAGCAGATGCACTATCGCCGCAGTGGCCAGAGCGGGCTGAAACTGCCCGCTATTTCACTGGGGCTCTGGCACAACTTTGGCGACGCGACGCGCGTCGATACCAGTCGCGAACTGCTGCGCCACGCCTTTAACTGCGGCATTACTCATTTCGATCTGGCCAATAACTATGGTCCTCCGCCCGGTTCTGCAGAGAGAAACTTCGGTCGTATTTTGCGGGAAGATTTCTCCGGCCTGCGCGATGAGCTGGTGATCTCTACCAAAGCGGGATACACCATGTGGGACGGCCCTTATGGTGACTGGGGGTCGCGTAAATACCTGATCGCCAGCCTCGATCAGAGCCTGAAACGCATGGGGCTGGAGTATGTGGATATTTTTTATCACCATCGTCCCGACCCGCATACGCCGCTGGAAGAGACGATGCGCGCGCTCGATCACTGCGTCCGTCAGGGCAAAGCGCTCTATGTTGCGCTCTCTAACTATCCGGCTGAGCAGGCCGCACGCGCTATAGCGCTGCTGCGTGAGCTCGGTACGCCCTGTCTGATTCATCAGCCGCGCTATTCGCTGTTTGAACGCGGCCCGGAACAGGGCCTACTGGATATGCTGGGCGAACAGGGAACCGGCTGCATCGCCTTTTCACCGCTGGCGGGCGGCATACTGACCGATCGCTATTTAGCGGGCATCCCGCAGGATTCGCGTGCTGCCAGCGGCAGTAAATTCCTGAATGAGGACCAGCTTACCGCAGAGAAAATGGAAAAAGTCCGGCAGCTGCAGGTGCTGGCGCAGCAGCGCGGGCAGAAGCTGGCGCAGATGGCGCTGAGCTGGGTGTTACGCGATCCGCGCATCACTTCAGTGCTGATTGGCGCCAGCAAAATTGCGCAGATCGACGACGCAGTAGCGATGCTGAGCCAGCCGGCGCTGACTCCTGAAGAGCTGCAGGCGATCGATCGGATCCTGATGTAACCGCTCTCTTTTACGGCAGCAGGGGCGGTTAACTAACCGCATATTCTGCTGCCGTCGTACTTTTTCAGACTAACTCTCAAGGCTAAGCTGGTCCGATGTGGCACACTGGTCTGACGATAGCAGTGATAAGCTGTCGCAAGGAGATAACATGAAATCTGCACTTTTCGTTGCCGTTTTGCTGGCAACATTATCGCCGCTGGTGCCACACACAGCCCATGCTACCAGCGCTACCATCGATCTTGCCCCCGGCGTCAGTTTACAGCTGGGAGAACGTGACCGTCGCGGCTATTACTGGGATGGCGGGAACTGGCGCGAACCGCGCTGGTGGAACGACCGCTACCAGTATAATGAACATCGCTGGTGGCGCCATGAAGAGTGGAAGCGTCATAAAGCGTGGGAGCGCGACCGCGAACATGAACGACGCCGGCATGAGCGGGAGCGCTGGCGTGAACAGGATCGTCATCATGAACGGGAACGTCGCGCGCACTGGCGACACGGTGGCCCGCCGCATCCTCATGACCACCATCACTAAACCTTCTCCCGGCGCCTTCGCGCCGGTTTTTACGCTACCAGCCGAGCGCTTCTCCCACCAGTAAATAGATGTTCAGTGCCACGACCAGCATCACAATCAGGCGGCCGGTGTTCTGCATCAGTCGGGAGTTGACCAGTTCATCCCCCATCAGCTCACGATTCCCGGTAAACGCCAGCAGCGGGATCAGCGCCAGCGCAATACCAAAACTCAGCAGCACCTGACTCATCACCAGAATGCGCGTCGGGTCCCAGCCAGCCCAGATAACAATAAATGAGGGCAGCATAGTAATTACCCGCCGGACCCACAGCGGAATATGAAACCGGATAAAGCCCTGCATCACCACCTGCCCTGCCAGGGTGCCGACCACCGTGGAGGAGAGTCCGGCCGCCACCAGGCTCAATCCAAATACAATCGCTGCGGCCTGCCCGAGCAGCGGCTCCAGCGTCAGATACGCCTGGTCAAGATCGACAATGGAGGTGTGTCCGCTGAAGTGAAACGCCGCCGCCGCCGTGGCCATCATTGCCAGGTTCACGAAGCCGGCAATGGTCATCGCAATCGCCACATCCAGTTTGGTGGAGGAGTAGCGTTCGGCTTTGGTGCCTTTATTACCGTGCTGGGTCAGCGCTGAATGCAGATAGATAACGTGCGGCATAATGGTGGCACCCAGTACACCGGCTGCCAGAAATACCGCGTCAGACCCCGGTAACGAAGGCAGGGCCATCCCGGTAACGAGCTGGCTGACGCTGGGCTGGGAGAAAAAGAGCTCAACGATATAGGCCGCGGCAACAAACAGCAGCAGGCCACCAATCACCCGCTCCAGCGGTTTCTGTCCGCGGCTTTGCAGCATCAGGATCAAAAAGGTCGCAATGCCGGTCAGTACGGCGCCCTGCAGCAGTGAGATGCCAAGCAGCAGCTTAAAGCCCAGCGCGGCACCGATAAACTCTGCCAGGTCGGTCGCCATCGCGATGATTTCGGCCTGCACCCAGTAAAACCAGACGGCGGGACGCGGGAAACGGTCGCGTATGTGCTCCGCCAGGTTTTTACCGGTTGCGATCCCCAGCTTGGCTGACATCAGCTGGATCAGCATCGCCATGACGTTTGCCCAGACCACCACCCACAGCAGCTTATAGCCATAGGCGGCTCCTGCCTGAATGTTGGTGGCAAAGTTACCCGGATCGATATAACCGATAGCGGCGATAAACGCAGGCCCCAGCAGGGCGAGCTTAAGTTTTCTGGCTCCGCGGGCGGCGCGCTCTGCGGTGCGGCTTTCTGACATAGTGTGATCCTGTCCTGACGCGTGTAGACCCGCTGAGTTTAAGGGGCCTTACAGGCAAGTGAAATCTGGTTATATTTATCGCAGTAATAGATAGTGCTATAAAGTATAGCCAATGCTATACATCAACGCAAAGATCGGCCTCTGACAAAGCATAGAACGGATTTACTCTACGCCCGGAACAAATTATAAACAATCTCTGTGTGGATAAATTGTGTGAGCGGTTTGTTACGGTGATGTGAGCAGGCAGAGTTATCCGCAAAAAATTGCGATACTGAATACTTATAATGCGGGTTTGATCTCGTTTTTAAGTAACGTGTTACATAGAATACGCAGCAAAATACAACCCTCCTCAAATTTGGAGCCGATATGTCCCATATTTTGCATTTCCTTTTAGCACTGGTGGTCGTCGGCGTGCTGGCCCTGCTGGTCAGTCACGACCGTAAAAGTATTCGCTTTCGCTATATCGCACAGCTTTTAGTGATTGAACTCCTGCTGGCGTGGTTTTTCCTGACCTCTGAGGCGGGACTGGGCTTTGTTAAGGGCTTTGCCAGCATGTTTGATTACCTGCTGAAATATGCAGGTGAAGGCACCAATTTTGTGTTTGGCGGCATGAACGAAAAGGGACTCGCCTTCTTCTTCCTTAATGTTTTATGCCCTATCGTCTTTATTTCTGCGCTGATCGGTATTTTGCAGCATTTCCGCATTCTGCCGTGGATCATCCGCGGTATCGGAACCGTGCTGTCAAAAGTGAACGGCATGGGCAAGCTGGAGTCTTTTAACGCCGTCAGTTCTCTGATTCTGGGACAGTCAGAAAACTTCATCGCATATAAAGATATTCTCGGCAAAATGTCGCAGCGTCGTATGTACACCATGGCGGCCACCGCTATGTCGACCGTATCGATGTCCATTGTTGGCGCCTACATGACCATGCTGCAGCCAAAGTATGTGGTTGCCGCACTGGTGCTGAATATGTTCAGTACCTTTATCGTTCTGTCGCTGATCAACCCTTACCGCGTAGAGAACGAAGAAGATCTGCAGCTGCAGGATCTGCATAAAGGTCAGAGCTTCTTTGAGATGCTGGGTGAATATATTCTTGCCGGATTTAAAGTGGCGATTATCGTTGCGGCTATGCTGATTGGCTTTATTGCCCTGATCTCCGGTCTGAATGCGCTGTTTGACCTGATTTTTGGTATCAGCTTCCAGGGCGTGCTGGGCTATGTATTCTATCCGTTTGCCTGGGTGATGGGTGTTCCGGCTCATGAAGCGCTGCAGGTAGGCAGTATTATGGCCACCAAACTGGTCTCTAACGAATTTGTGGCGATGATGGATCTGCAGAAAGTTGCCGGCCAGCTGTCACCTAACGCAGAGGGCATTCTTTCGGTGTTCCTGGTATCGTTCGCTAACTTTTCATCCATCGGGATTGTGGCTGGCGCGATTAAAGGACTGCATGAAGAACAGGGCAATGTGGTATCACGCTTTGGCCTGAAACTGCTCTACGGTTCAACGCTGGTCAGCGTGCTTTCAGCTGCCATTGCCGGTCTGGTACTCGCTTTCTGATTATCAGGGCGGGCTTCGGCTCGCCCTGCTCTCCTGCTCAGCCGCTACGCCTTCAGCACCACGCTTCCCTCTGCGCTTTCTGCGCATCACTGATTTTCACCAACGGAATAGCTGCCGCTATAAAGCGTGCGTTGCAGAGAGCAGAACTGACAGAAAAGGTCATTCAGGGAGAGATTTATCGCAGTAACGGGAAGTTATTCAGAACAACAACGAAGATTTGGTGGAGATAAGCGGGATCGAACCGCTGACCTCTTGCATGCCATGCAAGCGCTCTCCCAGCTGAGCTATACCCCCACATCTGGAATCATTTTTTCGGTGCAAACCGTTGGGAGCGGTTTGGTGGAGCTAAGCGGGATCGAACCGCTGACCTCTTGCATGCCATGCAAGCGCTCTCCCAGCTGAGCTATAGCCCCGTACCGAAAAAACTGCCGGGCAGACCCGACGGACGGCATAATATGAAACCGCTCAGAGTGTGTCAACGGCAAATTCTCGTTCTGTGTGCAATCGCTGAAAAAGACGGCAAACCCGTGTTGCAGTGACCTTTTTTTTTCGCCACTTATGCTCTCCTGCCCGCTGATGGCGGCCAAAAAGCAGCGCGCCAGCGGGTTAAATTCAGGTTAAAGATGTTAGCGCCAGGCTTGTTTTCGTTAATGGTCCGTGTAAAACTTCGCACGCTAATTAACCGGTTGACCTGCCAGGGTTAGCTCCTTAATAACCGGTAAAATCATCCCATTGTTTAACAAAAGAAAAAGAGAATTATGTCGCTACATACTCCCAAAGAGATCGCCCAGCTGGCGATTCAGGCTGGCGTGGCTAAAAGCCGCCTGCCTGTTTCAACCTTATTAATTCTTGGCTTTATGGCCGGTGCCTTTATCGCGACCGGCTTCCTGCTCGATCTGCACGTCATAAACCAGCTGCCTGCCGAATGGGGCTCATTCTCCAGCTTTCTGGGCGCTGCCGTATTCCCGGTGGGCCTGATTCTGACCGTACTGGCCGGCGGTGAGCTGCTGACGGGCAATATGATGACGCTGCCGGTGGCGTGGTTTGCCCGCCGGATCAGCGCCCTGAGCGTCCTGCGTAACTGGTTCTGGGTTACGGTTGCGAACTTTATTGGTAGCGTCGCCGTCGCCTGGTTCTTTGGGCATATGCTGGGCATGACGGAAGGTGACTACCTGAAAAAAACCGTTGCGATTGCGCACGCTAAAGTCAGCGCCGATTTCCTGCATGCCTTTATCTCTGGCGTGGGCTGTAACTGGCTGGTCTGCCTGGCGGTGTGGCTGGCGTTTGCCAGTAAAGATATGGTGGGCAAGATCATGGGAATGTGGTTCCCGGTGATGGCGTTCGTTGCCATTGGTTTCCAGCACGTCGTGGCGAACATGTTTATTGTGCCGGCGGCTATCTTTGCGGGTCAGATGAGCTGGGCCGAGTTTGCGCCTAACGTTATTGCCGTGTTCCTTGGCAACGCCGTAGGGGGCGCTATCTTCGTCGGTCTGACCTATTTCCTGGCGTTCCGCCCGGAACAGGCAGTTACGCGCGAAGCCTCATAACCTATTAATGTCTTTTATTGGTCGTAAAAAGCATTTTCTGTCCGGATTACTTTTCCCAGTAACGTTTTGTTGTAATATGTAGAGCTAATGTATTCAACAGGGACAGCATCGTGAAAAAGGAATGGCTAACCCCCGAAGAGCTCGCGCTTGAAACGGGCTACAGTCGGCAGACGGTGAACAAATGGATCAAACGCGAAAACTGGACCACCACGCCTAAGCCCGGCGTACAGGGCGGCAAAGCGCGTTTGATCCATATCGATGAGCGGGTGAAAAGCTTTATTCAGTCCACCCGCCACGCGAGTGAACCGGCAGCGAATTACGCCGCTCAGCAGAATACGTTACCTGCGTTATTAATAAATTCTGTCCAGCAAATGACGCAGACAGAACAGGACCAGCTCGCCGCCCTGTTACTGCGTGAAGGGATCCGCGGTGTTCTGGAAAGGCTGGGTATTCAGGATGCATAAAAAAGCCGGAGGCAATTGCTTCCGGCTTTTTTGTTGTACCTGATAACGCTCCCGCAGCGAGCGAGAGCGATAAGCTATCAGGCGTTAGCTTCGCGCTCGGCAATAAATGCCAGCGCTTTCTCAATCCGCGCGACGCTACGGCTGCGGCCAATCGCTTCCACGGTCACATCCAGCGCTGGCGACTGTCCTGCTCCGGTAACGGCAACACGCAGCGGCATGCCGACTTTTCCCATACCCAGCTCAAGTTCATCCGCCGCGCTCTGAATCGCATGGTGAATCTGCTCTGCATTCCAGTCGCTGTCGCTCAGTGCAGCCAGCTTGTCACGCACCAACTCCAGCGGCTGACGCGCAACCGGACGCAGATGCTTCTTCGCGGCGTCCGCATCAAAAGCGTCAAACTCTTCATAGAAGTAGCGGCAGGAAGCGGCGATCTCCACCAGCGTTTTGCAGCGGTCGCCCAGCAGCGTCACCAGTTTTGCCAGTTCAGGCCCGGTGCGGGTATCGATCTGCTGCTGTTCAATGTGCCACTGCAGATGCGTCGCTACATACTCTGGCGGCAGCGTAGTAATATAGTGGTGATTCAGCCACTGAAGTTTTTCAGTGTTGAATGCGCTGGCTGATTTGCTGACCGCATCCAGCGTAAACAGCGATTTCATCTCAGGAATGCTGAAGATCTCCTGATCGCCATGAGACCAGCCCAGACGAACCAGATAATTAAGCAGCGCCTCCGGCAGATAGCCATCGTCACGATACTGCATCACGCCTACCGCGCCGTGACGCTTGGAGAGTTTTTTGCCATCATCACCGAGGATCATTGAGACGTGCGCATAGACAGGAACCTGCGCGCCAATCGCTTTCAGGATGTTGATCTGACGCGGTGTATTATTGATGTGATCTTCACCACGGATAACGTGCGTGATCCCCATGTCCCAGTCATCCACCACCACGCAGAAGTTGTAGGTCGGTGAACCATCGGTACGACGAATGATCAGGTCGTCCAGCTCCTGATTGCTGAATTCAATCGGGCCGCGGATCTGATCGTCAAAGATGACAGAGCCATCCTGCGGATTACGGAAACGGACTACGCAAGGCTCATCAGCGGCGTGATGTTCATGGCTGTCGCGGCAGCGACCGTCATAGCGTGGCTTTTCACCGTTAGCCATCTGCTCTTCACGCAGTGCATCAAGACGCTCGCGGGAGCAGTAGCACCTGTAGGCGGTGCCCGCTTCCAGCATCTCATCAATGACGTCGTTGTAGCGGTCAAAACGTTTGGTCTGATAGTAAGGACCTTCATCCCAGTCAAGGCTCAGCCAGTTCATACCATCCATAATGGCTTCGATCGCTTCCGGCGTGGAGCGCTCCAGGTCAGTGTCCTCAATACGCAGGACAAACTCGCCTTCGTAATGACGTGCAAAAAGCCAGGAGTAAAGCGCGGTGCGGGCGCCTCCAACGTGCAGATAGCCGGTCGGGCTCGGGGCGAAGCGGGTTTTAATTTTCATTCAGCATTGCCTTAGATGCGCAGGTTTTCTTGTCTGGATGACAAAAAAACGGGTTAACGCGAAAAAACAGTGCGCACATTCTAGCAGGTGGAGATGATTCCTCAATCACTCTCACCGCCGCAGCCGCAGCGCAAACGGCTTTTTCTGCTAATAAAACCAGCACATTGGCTAAAACCCCTTCAGGGTGACTATTTTTAAAGCGAACAAACATTTTAATTTTAAAAAGCGTTGACTCACTTCGAAGGATCCCTATAATGCGACTCCACACAGCGGGGGTGATTAGCTCAGTTGGTAGAGCATCTCCCTTACAAGGAGGGGGTCGGCGGTTCGAACCCGTCATCACCCACCACTCTTCAGGTGGCCCGCAGTGAACAGGTAGTAAGAGATAAGATATGGGTGATTAGCTCAGTTGGTAGAGCATCTCCCTTACAAGGAGGGGGTCGGCGGTTCGAACCCGTCATCACCCACCATATCTTAGCCAGACAGCCTGTTAAAGAAGTACCGAAGTGGGTGATTAGCTCAGTTGGTAGAGCATCTCCCTTACAAGGAGGGGGTCGGCGGTTCGAACCCGTCATCACCCACCACTTCGGGTCGTTAGCTCAGTTGGTAGAGCAGTTGACTTTTAATCAATTGGTCGCAGGTTCGAATCCTGCACGACCCACCAAATTCAGAAAAAAGCGCCCTATGGGCGCTTTTTTTGTTTCTTTCGGGCGGCATTAATGGCGCCCCACGACTTACATAGCCTCAGACATATCTGCAGGGGCCGCATTTATGCGGCCCTGAAATCAGCGCGGCCCTCAACATTCCAGGTTGCACGCCTGAAGCCTTTACTTCTGCTGCCGATAACCTTCAGAGTTTATGGCAAGGAGAAAATGATGACGACAATATCAGGTATTAGCACTATCGGGGCCGGGGGCAGCAGCGGAGGCGGGGCAGCCTCTGAGATTGCCGCTATTAATAAACAGATCGCCGCTATTACCAGCCAGCTCAAATCTCTGGCGGACAATCATACGCTGACGCAGGAGCAAAAATCAGAACAGCAGCAGATGCTGGAGAGCCAGATCCAGATGCTCTATGCACAGATTGCTCAGATTCAGCAGCGCGAAGCGGAAAAGGCAGAACAGCAGCAGCAGACTGAACAGCCGGTGAGCGCCCGGGCGGATGGCATTAACCGGCCAACGCCAGACAACCAGCTCGACGTCTATATCTAAAACGCCGGATAGAGTGAGCGAGTCTGCGTCAGCAGCTCAGCCTGCTGACGCACTTTCTGCCAGACCGCCTCCGCAGCGGGCGTAAGCGAACGGTTTTTACGTTTGATCAGCATCAGACTGCGGTTCATCTCCGGATAAAGCCGGCGTACCACCAGCTTACGTCCCGAAGGCAGCGGCAGCGCCAGCGCCGGTAAAATGCTGATGCCGATGCCCGCTTCCACCATCGGATAGAGGGTCGCCGGATGACCAATCTCCTGTACCACATTCACCCTGACAGCGAGCTGCTGCAGTATCGCGTCCACCAGCATCCGGCTGCCTGAGGCGTAGTCCTGCAGTACCATATTGCGATCTGTCAGCATCGCCCAGGTAACGCTCTCGGTTTGCGCCAGCGCATCATTCTGATGACACAGTAACAGGAAAGGCTCCTGCAGGATCTCTTCGGCGTCAAACTCTGCGTCACCCAGCGGGCCAATCACAATCCCGAAATCAACTTCCGCATTACGCACGCTGTGCAACACTGCCTGCTGCACCCTGTCGTGCAGGATCACGCGGATATCGGGATAGTGCTGCTGCGTGCTGGCCAGACATTGCGGCATCAGATGCGCAGAGGGCGTCTGACTGGCCGCAACCCGTACGGTCCCGCTGCGCTGCTCGCCGTAACTGCGCACATCCAGCAGCGTGGTATTCAGCTCTTCCAGCAGGCGCGTCAGCCGGGTTGCCAGCTGCTGCCCTGCCCCGGTGAGTAATACTTCACGCGTCGTGCGGTCCAGCAGGCGCACGCCTATTTCCGCCTCCAGCTCTTTCACGCTATGGCTTACCGCCGACTGGCTTAACCCTATCAGCTGCCCCGCCTGGCTAAAGCTTCCCTGTCGGGCAACAGCAACAAAAGTACGCAGCTGGCGTAACGTATAATTCATCGATTCTGCTCATAGATTAATGCAATAAATCAATTTTATTTCTAAACGCGCTTAGCGCACAATCTCTGCCAGACTTTTTCTTTTAACCGGACGTTAACAATGGGCTTTTTACGACTCGATCCAATGATGATCAAACTCATCATTACCGTACTGCTGGCCAGCTTTCTGCCGGCACGCGGCGGTTTTGTCGACTTTTTTGAATACCTCACCACTGCCGCTATCGCCCTGCTCTTCTTTATGCACGGTGCCAAACTGTCGCGCGAGAAGATTATTGCCGGCAGCAGCCACTGGCGTCTGCATCTGTGGATTATGTGCAGCACGTTTGTGATTTTTCCGGCGCTCGGGCTGCTGCTGGTCTGGTGGCACCCGGTTAACGTCGGGCCTGAAATCTATACCGGCTTCCTCTACCTCTGCATTCTGCCTGCCACCGTACAATCCTCTATCGCCTTTACCTCTATGGCAGGCGGGAATGTTGCGGCGGCGGTCTGCGCTGCGTCCGCCTCCAGCCTGCTGGGCGTGTTTATTTCCCCTCTGCTGGTCAATCTGGTAATGAACGTGCACAGTGCGGCGCCGGGTAACGGCCTGGAGCAGATTGGTAAGATTGTGATGCAGCTGCTGGTGCCGTTTGTTGTCGGTCATCTCTCCCGCCGCTGGATCGGCGGCTGGGTGGAAAAGCATCGCAGCCTGATTGGCAAAACCGATCAAACCTCGATTCTGCTGGTTGTCTATTCAGCCTTTAGTGAAGCGGTGGTAAATGGCATCTGGCATCGCGTGGGCGTCGATACCCTGCTGTGGATTCTGGCAGGCAGCCTGCTGCTGCTGCTGATTGCGCTGGCAATCAATATCGGTGCCTCACGGCTGTTTGGTTTCAGCCGGGCTGATGAGATTGTGGTGCTGTTCTGCGGTTCGAAAAAGAGCCTGGCGAACGGCGTGCCGATGGCTAATATTCTTTTCCCGGCCAGTGCGGTGGGCATTATTGTGCTGCCGCTGATGATCTTTCATCAGGTACAGCTGATGATCTGCTCGTTCATTGCTCAGCGCTATAAAGCAGGTAATGAAAAGCGGCTGGCGCAGCAGCCAGAGGTGCAGAAGTCATAAAAACCGGCCCGCGCAAGCGGGCTTTTTTATTGCGGGGGGCGCCTGAGCGGTGCGATCAGCCCCTGCAGCCCCTCTATTTTAATCGCCAGCGTCAGCTGCATCAACGCGCCCAGTGTACCCGCCGGAAACGCATTTTTGCGCGCAAACCAGAGCAGGTACTCTTCCGGCAGATCGATCAGCAGCCGGCCCTGATATTTACCAAACGGCATCACCGTGCTGGCGATAGCCAGCAGCTGCTGTTTCTCCATATTATGCGTCCAGCAGGCGGATCATCTCCGCTTCGTCAATAACCGGAATACCCAGCTCCTGGGCCTTCGCCAGCTTGGAGCCCGCCGCTTCGCCGGCGATCAGCAGATCGGTTTTCTTTGATACGCTGCCGCTGACTTTGGCGCCCAGCGCGGCAAGACGCGCTTTCGCATCATCGCGATTCATCTGCGACAGAGAGCCGGTAAGCACCACCGTTTTACCGGCAAAGGGACTATCGATCTCTTCTGCTTTGATCACCGCGACGGCAGGCCAGTGAATGCCGATCTCTTCTGTCAGCTCGCGGATCACCTCACGGTTGCTCTCTTCTTCCATAAAATTGCGGACGTGAGCGGCAACAACCTTACCCACATCCGGCACGGCAATCAGCGCATCGAGATCGGCATTCATCACCCGCTCCAGCTCGCCAAAGTGACGGGCGAGGTTAGCTGCCGTGGCTTCACCCACCTCGCGGATCCCCAGCGCATACAGGAACCGCGGCAGCGTCGTCAGTTTAGCTTTTTCGAGTGCGGCCACCACGTTTTGTGCCGATTTCGGCCCCATGCGATCCAGTCCGGTCAGTTTACCGGCCGTCAGGCGAAACAGATCGGCTGGCGTTTTCACATACTCTTTCTCAACCAGCTGATCGATGATTTTATCTCCCATGCCATCCACATCCATGGCGCGACGCGAGACAAAATGCTTAAGCGCCTCTTTACGCTGGGCACCGCAGATCAGCCCTCCGGTACAGCGCGTTACCGCTTCACCCTCTACCCGCTCCACGTCAGAGCCACACACCGGGCAGTGCTGCGGAAACACAATTTCACGCGCGTCAGCCGGCCGGTCAGACTCTACCACGCTGACCACCTGCGGGATCACGTCACCAGCGCGGCGAATCGCTACCCGGTCGCCGATGCGCAGGCCGAGACGGGCGATCTCATCGGCGTTATGCAGAGTGGCATTACTTACCATGACCCCTGCGACCTGCACGGGTTCGAGACGCGCTACTGGCGTAATGGCCCCGGTGCGTCCGACCTGAAACTCAACGTCGCGCACCACGGTCAGCTGCTCCTGTGCCGGGAATTTGAAGGCGATCGCCCAGCGCGGCGCGCGCGCCACAAAACCGAGCCGCTCCTGCAGCGCCTGTGAATCGACTTTGATTACCACGCCGTCGATATCAAACCCGAGTTTAGGCCGCTCCTGCTCAATATGATGATAAAACGCCAGCGCTTCATCAGCGGTATGAACCCGTTTGATCCGCTCACTGACCGGTAAACCCCAGGCTTTAAACTGCTGCAGGCGTTCCCAGTGGCTGGCCGGGATCTCGCCGCCCTCCAGCAGGCCAAAGCCGTAGCAGAAGAAGGTTAGCGGGCGTCTGGCGGTGATGCGGGGATCGAGCTGACGCAGTGAGCCGGCTGCCGCATTGCGCGGATTCGCAAAGACTTTGCCACCGGTACGCCGCGCTTCCTCATTGAGCTTTTCAAACCCGCTTTCAGTCATAAACACTTCACCGCGCACTTCCAGCCGCGCCGGGATATTATCGCCCCGCAGCCGCAGCGGGATCGCCCGGACGGTGCGCACGTTAGCGGTGATATTTTCGCCGGTTGTGCCGTCGCCGCGGGTAGCGGCCCGCACCAGTAAGCCGTTTTCATACAGCAGGCTGACCGCCAGACCATCAAGTTTGAGTTCACAGCAGTAGGTCAGCTCATCGCTGCTCTTAAGCCGATCCTGTACGCGTTTGTTAAAGGCGCGGAACCCTGCCTCATCAAAGGTGTTATCCAGCGACAGCATCGGCACTTCATGCCGCACCTGCTCAAAAGCGGTCAGCGGCGCCGCGCCGACCCGCTGCGTAGGTGAGTCGGGGGTAATCAGATCGGGATGCGCACGCTCCAGCTCGCGCAGCTGATTCATCAGCCGGTCATATTCAGCATCCGGGACTTCCGGCGCATCCATCACGTGGTAGAGATACTCATGATGACGCAGCGTGGTACTGAGCGCTGCGATCTGCTCCTGAACTGATTTCATAGTGTTTATCCGATAAAAAACCCCCGGCTGGCGGGGGTTGAGAGTGACTCTGTTTCACGCTGCAAATGGCGGGCGTAAACATGTAATACTGCCGTAGCGGTTAGCCGCCAACCACCTCGCGAATGCGGGCTTTGTAAGTCTCAAGCTTCTGCGGCGTCATCATGCGACGCTCGTCATCCAGCACCACGCCGCCGACGTCATCGGCAATACGCTGGGCTGACTGCAGCATCAGCTTAAAGTTCTGATGCGCGTCGCCGTAGGATGGCACCATCATAAACATCGAGACGCCAGGTGTCGTGAAGTCGCCCATGGTGTCAGGGTTGAAGGAACCCGGCTTCACCATGTTAGCAAGACTGAACAGAACAGGGCCGCTGCCGGCCGGACTCAGATGGCGGTGAAAAATGTTCATCTCGCCAAACTGGAAACCCGCCTGTAACACGCCCTGCAGCAGCGCTTCACCGTTGAGCGCACCGCCTGCATGAGCGGCAACGTGCAGAACCAGTACCGTCTCTTTTTTACTGCCAGGCGCTGCAGGCTGCGGTTCCTGCGGGGCTGGCGTCGCTTCACGCTCAGGTACGGCTTCAGGCTCAGGTGCAGCGCTGAATTCCAGAGCGGGCTGTGCCGCTGGAAGAGGTTCGTTATCCAGCAGCGGATCGGACTGTACCGGCGCAGGCTGCGGTTTCGCAACCGGCTGCGGCGCAGCAGGCTGCTGCACAGGCGGCGGAGAAACAGGCTGCTGCGGCGCGGAGTGCGCAGGCGCAGGCTTGCTGTCCAGCAGCGGATCGCCCGTCAGCGGGGTTTCATGCTGTGTGAAAGGCTGGCGTGCCGGCTCCGGCGCTCGCGGCGCGGCCGGTTTGGCTGGCGGCGCGGTGAACACAGGTTCATCACTGTCGTCATGCTGACGATGGACGCGCACTTCACCGACGCCATCCTCTTCATCACTCAGCAGATCGTCATCCGCGTCATCGCGCTGTTTGAGACGTTTGTGCGGGCGATCGCGAAATACGGACGAACGCTCTTTACGACTGGTCCACAGTCCGTGAAGAAGCAGCGCTATTATGGCGATCGCGCCAACAACGATTAATATCAGACGCAAATCCTGCATCATTGTATTCTCTGTTGTTCCAATACCTTGCCACCACGGCAAACTTTATCCTCTAACTGTATTTGCCCTGCTACACAAGTGCAAGTCTGCGCACTATTTTCTGACAAATAAGATAGCCAGCCGACGCTTTTTCGCTGTTTTTTCGCACAAAGCAGGCCAGCTCACCGGGAAAAGCCAGGGTATGATGTTGATGCCGCTACTTACAGGAGAAAGGCTTGTTATGCCCGCAGAGAATTCAGTCTCATCATTTAATGGTCTTCACTACTTTGCCCGCGGCTGGAACCTGGTGCATATGCGGGGGATCCGCCGCTATGTCATTGTGCCGCTGCTGGTGAATGTGCTGCTGCTCGGCGGCGCGTTTTACTGGCTGTTCCGGCGGCTGGGAGAGTGGATCCCTCAGCTGCTTTCACACGTGCCCGACTGGCTGCAGTGGCTGAGCTATCTCATCTGGCCGCTCTCAGTGATTTCAATCGTGCTAGTGTTTGGCTATTTTTTTTCCACGCTCGCCAACCTGATTGCCGCTCCCTTTTGCGGCCTGCTGGCTGAACAGCTGGAGGGACAACTCACCGGCAGGCCGCTGCCTGACAGTGGCTGGATGGGCCTGCTTAAAGATCTGCCGCGCATTATGAAACGTGAACTGCAGAAGCTGGGTTACTACCTGCCGCGTGCGCTGGGCCTGCTGCTGCTCTATTTTATCCCTGGCTTTGGTCAGATAGTGGCGCCGGTATTGTGGTTTCTGTTCAGCGCATGGATGCTTTCTGTCCAGTACTGCGACTATCCGTTTGACAACCATAAGGTCAGCTTTCCGCATATGCGCACTGCCCTGCGGCGGCATAAAGTCGCCAATATGCAGTTTGGCGCGATGGTCAGCCTGTTTACCATGATACCCATTCTGAATCTGGTGATTATGCCGGTGGCCGTATGCGGGGCGACCGCGATGTGGGTCGATCGCTATCGTGCTGATTTAGCTCGTCATTAACCGCAGCGATCCAGGCTTATGCATTTTTCCGCACGGCTTATGGTCAGGGGCTATATAGATATACTATTTCTTTCCTTCCGCGCGGAGACAGAACAGGTATCCTCAAAGGGTTCCCAATATTTCATACAGTTAAGGACGGGCAATGAGTAAGATCTACGAAGACAACTCGCTGACAATTGGTCATACGCCGCTGGTTCGACTGAACCGCATCGGTAACGGACGTATTCTGGCGAAGGTCGAGTCGCGTAACCCGAGCTTCAGCATCAAGTGCCGTATCGGTGCCAATATGATTTGGGATGCAGAAAAACGCGGAATTCTGAAGCCTGGCGTAGAACTGGTTGAGCCGACCAGCGGTAACACGGGTATCGCCCTGGCATACGTCGCCGCTGCACGCGGCTACAAGCTAACGCTGACCATGCCAGAGACGATGTCAATTGAGCGTCGTAAGCTGCTGAAAGCGCTGGGTGCCAATCTGGTGCTGACCGAAGGGCCAAAAGGCATGAAAGGCGCCATCGCCAAAGCGGAAGAGATTGTTGCCAGCGATCCGGATAAGTATGTTCTGCTGCAGCAGTTCAGCAACCCGGCTAACCCGGAGATTCATGAAAAAACCACCGGGCCGGAAATCTGGGAAGACACCGATGGCGAAGTTGATGTCTTTATTGCCGGTGTAGGAACCGGCGGCACCCTGACCGGCGTAAGTCGCTATATCAAGAATACCAAAGGCAAAAAAGAGCTAATTACCGTGGCGGTAGAACCTACCGACTCGCCGGTTATCGCACAGGCGATGGCGGGTGAAGAGATCAAACCGGGTCCGCATAAAATTCAGGGCATCGGCGCAGGCTTCATTCCCGGTAACCTTGATCTGCAGCTGGTCGATCGGGTTATTGCCATCACCAACGATGAAGCGATCAGCACGGCGCGTCAGCTGATGGAAGAAGAAGGTATTCTTGCCGGCATCTCATCGGGTGCGGCGGTGGCTGCTGCGCTGAAGCTGCAGGAAGATGAAGCCTTCGCAAACAAGAATATTGTGGTGATCCTGCCCTCTTCCGGCGAACGCTATCTCAGCACCGCACTCTTTGCCGATCTGTTCACGGAAAAAGAGCTGCAGCAGTAATCGTCAAAGTCTTAAAGTGTCGAAAAAAGCACCCCTTCGGGTGCTTTTTTGTGGCGCAGATCTCACTTTCATCACCGGGCAGATTGATTTCAGTGATGCCGCTCTGGTATTTAAGCTGCCAATTATTTCGGTGCCTGAAATTAATCTGCCCTTGAAGTGGATCAAGCTGAATCGATTTACTGATTTGGCGAAATGGCGAATCACGGCATAATTAACCCGGTGACGAACAAACGCAGTTGTTGATCCGTCATTGCAAAAATGGCTTATTCATCAGAGCGTCCTTTTCTGGTCAGCATGATGCCATACCAGCGTACCTACACAGGCTAAAGTTACGGCTCCAGGCTAGACTTTAGATCCATAACACCAAACCTGAAAAAGTTGGGGAAATAGCATGTTCCAGCAAGAAGTTACCATTACCGCACCAAACGGTCTGCACACGCGTCCTGCTGCACAGTTCGTCAAAGAAGCTAAGGCGTTCCAGTCAGAAATCACTGTGACTTCCAACGGCAAATCTGCCAGCGCAAAAAGCCTGTTTAAGCTGCAGACGCTGGGTCTGACCCAGGGAACCGTAGTCACGCTCTCTGCTGAAGGTGAAGATGAGCAGCAGGCAGTTGAACATCTGGTTAAGCTGATGGCCGAGCTCGAGTAACTTCGCGCGGTCACCACCAAATCGACTCCTTTGCCCCATTGAGTGCAACTATCTTGATCGCGGACAACCTGTCCGCGATATCGCTTCACTAGAGTACTGCTCCACGACAATGGCAATGCATCGGGTCAACGAGCCATCGTGATAAAAAGGTAGGGTTATGATTTCAGGCATTTTAGCATCACCGGGTATCGCTTTCGGCAAAGCACTGCTGCTGAAAGAAGATGAGATCGTCATCAACCGTAAAAAGATTACAGACGACCAGGTTGATCAGGAAGTTCAGCGCTTCCTTGATGGACGTAGCAAAGCAGCAGAACAGCTTCAGGCGATCTGCGTCAAAGCCGGTGAAACCTTCGGTGAAGAGAAAGCGGCGATCTTTGAAGGTCACATCATGCTGCTGGAAGACGAAGAGCTTGAGCAGGAAATCATTGACCTGATTAAAAAAGATCATGTCACCGCTGACGCTGCGGCTCACTCTGTGGTTGAAGGCCAGGCTAAAGCGCTGGAAGAGCTCGATGATGAGTATCTGAAAGAGCGCGCAGCTGACGTACGTGATATCGGTAAGCGCCTGCTGCAGAACATTCTTGGCCTGCATATGGTCGATCTCGGCTCTATTGCTGAAGAAGCGATTCTAGTCGCAAAAGATCTGACTCCATCAGAGACTGCGCAGCTTAACCTGAAAAAGGTGCTGGGCTTTATCACCGATCTGGGTGGACGCACCTCGCACACCTCAATCATGGCGCGCTCGCTGGAACTGCCTGCGATTGTCGGCACCGGTAGCGTGACTACCACCGTTAAAAACGGTGATTTTCTGATTCTGGATGGCGTAAACAATAAAATTTATGTCAATCCAACTGAAGCGGAACAGGAAGAGCTGAAAGCGATTCAGACTCAGTACCTTTCTGAGAAACATGAGCTGGCCAAGCTGAAAGATCTGCCTGCCATTACGCTGGATGGTCATCAGGTTGAAGTCTGCGCCAACATCGGTACCGTTCGCGACGTGGCCGGTGCAGAGCGTAATGGTGCAGAAGGCGTGGGCCTCTATCGTACCGAATTCCTGTTTATGGACCGTGATTCGCTGCCTTCAGAAGAGGAGCAGTTCCAGGCCTATAAAGCCGTCGCAGAGGCCGTAGGTTCTCAGGCGGTTATCGTGCGCACGATGGATATCGGCGGCGATAAAGATCTGCCTTACATGAACCTGCCGAAAGAAGAGAACCCGTTCCTCGGCTGGCGTGCAATTCGTATCGCAATGGATCGTAAAGAGATCCTGCATGCCCAGCTGCGCGCCATTCTGCGCGCCTCCTCTTTTGGCAAACTGCGTATCATGTTCCCGATGATTATTTCGGTGGAAGAAGTACGCTTCCTGAAAGCGGAGCTGGAGACCCTGAAAGCGCAGCTGCGTGAAGAGGGCAAAGCCTTTGATGAGTCCATTGAAGTGGGCATCATGGTGGAAACCCCGGCTTCAGCCGTTATCGCCCGTCATCTGGCGAAAGAAGTCGACTTCTTTAGTATTGGGACAAATGACCTGACGCAGTATACTCTGGCGGTCGATCGTGGTAATGATTTGATTTCACACCTCTATAACCCAATGACGCCATCTGTACTTGGCCTCATTAAGCAAGTGATCGACGCATCACATGCCGAAGGGAAATGGACCGGCATGTGTGGTGAGCTGGCGGGTGATGAACGTGCTACACTACTGTTACTGGGAATGGGGCTGGACGAATTCAGCATGAGTGCCATTTCGATCCCGAGCATCAAGAAAATCATTCGTAATACCAATTACGAAGATGCTAAGGCTCTGGCAGAGCAGGCTCTGGCTCAACCCACAGCGGAAGATTTGATGAATCTGGTCAACAAGTTCATTAAAGAAAAAACGCTCTGCTGATCCACGTGATGCTGGCCCCAAAATACTGCTTAGGAGAAGATCATGGGTTTGTTTTCTAAACTTTTTGGCGAAAAATCAGAGAGCGCGTCAGGGACTATCGATATCGTTGCGCCTCTGTCAGGCGAAATTGTCAATATTGAAGACGTACCTGATGTCGTGTTTGCTGAGAAAATCGTGGGCGATGGTATCGCAATCAAACCGACTGGCAACAAAATGGTTGCACCGGTTGATGGTACTATCGGCAAGATTTTCGAAACTAACCACGCGTTTTCCATTGAATCAGACAACGGCATTGAGCTGTTTGTCCACTTCGGTATCGATACGGTAGAGCTGAAAGGTGAAGGCTTCAAACGTATCGCCGAAGAAGGTCAGAAAGTGAAAAAAGGCGACGTTGTGATCGAGTTCGATCTGCCGCTGCTGGAAGAGAAAGCGAAATCCACGCTGACACCGGTTGTGATCTCGAATATGGATGAGATCAAAGATCTGACCAAGCTTTCCGGTCAGGTAACTGTTGGCGAAACGCCGGTTATTCGTATCAAAAAATAACGGACGTTAGCACTCTCTGAAAACGGCACCCGATGGGTGCCGTTTTTGTTTTCGCTACGCTTTGCGCCAGTGCGGGAGCCTGAGAATCACCTCAAGACCATCTTCTGGCATATTCTGCGCCTGAACTTCGCCATGATGAGCCAGCATCACCTTACGGACGATAGATAGCCCGAGGCCGTAACCTTTTCCGGCCAGCGGCGTGTTTACCCGCACAAAGGGATCGAAGATACTGGAGAGTTTGCTGTGATCGACGCCGGGTCCGCTATCGCGAATGCAGATCGTCAGCCAGGCTGCTTCCGCGTGCAGATCTACCCGGATCACCTGCCCCTGCTGCGAAAAACGCAGCGAATTTCGCAATACATTCTCTGCGCCACGCCGGATCAGCTCGGCGTTACCGCGCACCGTATAGTCAGCCGTCTCATCGGCGGTAAACTCCACCAGCACGCCAGTCAGCTGCGCTTCATAGCGCAGATCGGTTATAACCACCTCCAGCAGCCCGAGAAGATCAAAGTAATCTTCTCCCGGCAGGCTTTCGTGACTGACGCGTGACAGCGTCAGCAGCTCGCCAATCATCTTGTCGAGGCGACGCGCTTCCTCATCAATGCGGTTAAGCGATACCGCGACCGTTGCCGGCGTCTGACGCGCCAGCCCGGTTGCCAGCTGCAGGCGTGCCAGCGGTGAACGCAGCTCGTGAGAGATATCGTGCAGCAGCGCCTCGCGGGCGTTAATCAGCGTATCGAGCCGTTCTACCATGGCATCAAAATCGTGCGCCACGCTGGAGAGTTCATCGTGACGACGGCGCATCAGCGGCCAGAGCCGCACCGAGAGATCGCCACTGGCTACGCGGGCGAATCCTTCGCGCAGCTGGCGCATCGGGCGCGTAAGATTCCAGGCGAGCAGCAGGCTGAAGAGCAGCCCCAGCGCACCGGCGAAGATAAACATCGGTTGCGGAATATTCAGAATGCGGCGCGGGCGCTCGCCTATGGTGCTGTCGCGCCGCAACGCCCTGACGTCATAACGCAGCTCCCAGCCGTTGCCGTCTGCGTCTGTTACCTGGCGCACTATCACGTCAGGAATGGGGCCGTGAAACGGCGCGCCAAACGCTGCCTGCGTCCTGCCGGCGGCGCGCGGCGCCGTCGCACGCTGGGGCAGCACCGAGAAAAACTGACGATCTTCTGCAGACCAATCAGCCATCATGTCGTCAAGCGCAGCCGGACCGCCGCGCTCAAGAACGGAGACAGCGGAGGCCATCTGCAGATTCACAATGCGCCGTACCGCGGCAATGTCGGGCGGCTCATGCCGGCTACCCGACAGCGCAAAGCCGAGCCAGAGCAGCTGGCTGATAATCAGGAATACCAGCCAGAAACCCAGCAGAATTTTCCAGAACATGCGCCCGCGATAGCTGCGCTTCATCGGATGCGATAGCCAATACTGCGCACGGTTTCAATCGTCACGCTCTCAGCTGTCAGCGCCGCCAGTTTCTGCCGGATATTGCTGATATGGACATCAACGCTGCGATCGTAAGCTTCCCGCGACCGTCCCAGCCCCTGCTCAGAGAGTTCATCTTTGGTTACCACCCGCTCAGGCGCCCGCAGCAGCAGCTGCAGCAGGTTAAATTCTGACGCGGTCAGCTCCAGCGCCCTGCCCTGCCATGCGGTAACGCGGGTCGCCGGGTTGAGCGTCAGGTCACCCAGGCAGAGCGGCTCCTTTTTATCCGCCACCGCCGGCAACTCCTCCACGCGGCGCAAAACTGCACGCAGGCGCGCCACCAGCTCGCGCGGATAGCAGGGTTTCGGGACATAATCATCCGCGCCCATCTCCAGCCCGATCACGCGATCAATATTGTCGCCTTTTGCCGTCAGCATGATCACCGGCAGGCGGCTGTTCTGGCGCACCTGACGCAGCACGTCGGTGCCGCTCATGTCAGGCAGCATGATATCCAGGATCATGGCGCTGTAGCTGCCTGACAGTGCCCCCTCAATCCCGGCGCTGCCGGTCAGGGCAAGCTGCGTTTCAAAGCCTTCAGCAAGCAGGTACTGGCTGAGCATGGTGCCCAGCTCAGCGTCATCATCAACAAGCAGGATTTTCATCGGTTTCTCTCAGCTAAAGTGGTGCTATTTTGTGCCGATTGCGGGAGAAACGCAGCAGGATTTACGCGATCCTTACAGTCAGATGCGCGGATACAGAAGCGGCAAGCCGGTCAGCGCAGCAGGCTGACCGGGCAGATGCTGTCAGTGAAAAACACCGGTGGAGAGATAACGATCGCCGCGATCGCAGACGATCGCCACGATGACGCTGCCGGGTTGCGCCCGGGCGATGCGCAGCGCTCCCGCTACGGCGCCACCGGAGCTTACGCCGCAGAACAGCCCTTCACGCTGCGCCAGCGCGCGCATCGTCTCTTCCGCTTCCCGCTGCCCCATATCCATCACCTCGTCTACCAGCTCAGGGCGATAAATGCCGGGCAGATAGGCTTCAGGCCAGCGGCGGATACCGGGTATTGCGCTGCCTTCCTGCGGCTGCAGGCCAATCACTTTAACCGCCGGCGCGTGCTCTTTCAGAAAGCGGCCCACGCCGCTGATGGTACCGGTGGTGCCCATGCTGGAGACAAAATGCGTCAGGCGCCCGCCGCTCTGCTGCCAGATTTCCGGTGCAGTGGTGAGATAGTGGCCCAGCGGATTATCGGGATTGTTAAACTGATCCAGCACCCGGCCTTCGCCGCGATCGGCCATCGCCTGCGCCAGATCGCGTGCGCCTTCCATGCCCTGCTCACGCGTAACCAGCACCAGTTCGGCCCCGTAAGCGCGCATCGCATCCTGCCGCTCCTGGCTCATGTTCTCCGGCATCAGCAGCCGCAGCTTATACCCTTTGAGCGCGGCGATCATCGCCAGCGCAATACCGGTGTTACCGCTCGTGGCTTCAATCAGCTGGTCGCCGGGCCTGATTTCACCGCGCAGCTCCGCCTGATGAATCATCGACCAGGCCGCGCGATCTTTCACTGAGCCGGCCGGGTTATTCCCCTCCAGCTTCAGCCAGACTTCGCTGCCATTATCGGGCGACAGGCGTTGCAGCCTGATCAGCGGCGTATTGCCGATGGTATTTTCCAGAGTGGTCACGATCGTTTTCCAGGCGCAAGAGAGGCAATAAAAACGGGCGGGAAAGTCCCGCCCGAAAGAGATGTCAAGATATCAGGCGCTCTCGGCAAAGGCAACCGGGCGCAGCGGGGTATTCCCCTGATAGAGACGGGCCTGCTGCAGCCCCACAAACAGACGCTCACCGCGTACCGGAGCCGCCTGCTCACCTTCGAAGACCAGGGTAAACGGCTCTTCATGCCAGCCTGAGGCCTGTACCACCAGCTGCCAGAAGTGTCCGCGCGGACTCACTTCCAGCACCTGTACCGGCAGCGGCGTCTCCAGGCTGCTCTGCCGTGAGACATCCACTTCCCACGGGCGCAGGAAGAGTTCAACGCGACCCTGATGCGCTGGCGTATAGCCCAGCGGCCAGTGATGGGCGGCAACGTGGAATTGCGATCCGTGCACTTCGCCCTCAAAGCGATTGACCTCGCCCAGGAACTCCAGCACAAAGCGGGTAGCGGGTTCGCGCCATACTTCATCCGGGGAACCTGTCTGTTCAATGTTCCCCTGGCTCATTACGACCACGCTGTCCGCGACTTCCATCGCCTCTTCCTGGTCGTGCGTAACAAACACGCTGGTAAATTTCAGCTCTTCATGCAGCTGACGCAGCCAGCGGCGCAGCTCTTTACGCACCTGCGCATCGAGTGCGCCGAACGGCTCATCCAGCAGCAGGATCTGTGGCTCTACCGCCAGCGCACGCGCCAGCGCCACGCGCTGCTTCTGTCCGCCAGAGAGCTGGGCCGGAAAGCGGTTTGCCAGGTGCGCCAGCTGTACCATCTCCAGCAGGCGCGTGACGCGCTGTTTGATCTCAGCGGCTGAAGGGCGCTCGCGGCGCGGCAGCACCGTCAGGCCAAAGGCGATATTGTCAAACACCGTCATATGGCGGAACAGCGCATAGTGCTGGAAAACAAATCCCACCTGGCGATCGCGGGCGTGAATGCGGCTGACATCTTTGCCATGAAAGTAGATCTGTCCGCTGTTCTGATGCTCCAGCCCGGCGATAATACGCAGCAGCGTGGTTTTGCCCGAGCCGGAAGGGCCCAGCAGCGCCACCATTTCGCCGGAAGGAATATCCAGAGAGATATCATTCAGCACCGGGGTGCGGCCAAAGGCTTTATTAATTTGTTTGATCTCAATGCTCATGATTTTCCTCCTGTTGGCGCTTCTGCTGATGCTCTAATCGCCACTGCACCACGCTTTTCAGAAACAGCGTTACAATTGCCATCAGGGTCAGCAGCGCGGCGGCAGTGAATGCGCCCACGGTGTTGTAATCCTGATGCAGTAATTCAACCTGAAGCGGTAACGTATAGGTCTCACCGCGAATCGATCCTGACACCACCGACACCGCACCAAACTCACCGATGGCCCGCGCGTTGGTCAATACCACGCCGTAGAGCAGCGCCCAGCGAATATTGGGCAGCGTTACGCGGCGAAACATCTGCCAGCCCGATGCGCCAAGCAGCACCGCAGCTTCATCTTCGTTACTCCCCTGACTCAGCATTACCGGTACCAGCTCACGCACCACAAACGGACAGGTGACAAATACGGTCGCCAGCACCATGCCGGGCCAGGCAAACATAATCTGAATATTGTGGGCATCGAGCCAGCCGCCCGCCGGGCCGTTAACGCCCCAGAACAGCAGATACATCAGGCCCGCCACCACCGGTGATACCGCAAACGGAATATCAAACAGCGTCAGCAGCAGCTGCCGTCCCGGAAAGGTAAAGCGGGTGACCAGCCACGCCAGCAGCGTGCCAAACACCAGGTTTACCGGAACGGTAATGAGCGCAACCAGCACCGTCAGCCAGATCGCGTGCAGCATGTCGCCATCCTGCAGGTTGCTGAACGCCTGGCCTACGCCCTGCGCCAGCGCCTCCCAGAAGATAGAGATCATTGGCACTACCAGCAGCAGTATCGATATCAGTGCGCCGGTGCCAATCAGCAGCCATTTGCCCCAGTTAAAAGGCTCACGCTCAGCGCGATTGAGGTGTGAAATCTCCGCCATTAGTGACCTCCCAGGCGACGGCCAAAGCGGCTCTGCAGCGTATTAATGGCAAACAGCAGCAGCAGCGAGGCGGCAAGGATCACCGAGGCGATAGCGCTGGCGGCCGGATAATCAAACTCCTGCAGACGAACAAAAATCATCAGTGACGTCACTTCCGTTTTCCAGGCGATGTTGCCGGCGATAAAGATCACCGCACCAAACTCCCCGAGGCTGCGGGTAAACGAGAGCGCCGTTCCGGCCAGCAGCGCCGGAGCCACCTCAGGCAGCACCACGCGCCGGAAGCTTTGCCACGGCGTGGCACCCAGCGTTTCCGCCGCTTCCTCATATTCCGGGCCCAGCTCTTCCAGTACCGGCTGAACGGTACGCACCACAAACGGAATGCTGGTAAAGGCCATCGCTACTGCGATACCAATCCAGGTATAAGAGACTTTGATATCAAAATGCGCCAGCCACTGACCATACCAGCCGTTAACGGAAAAGAGTCCGGCCAGCGTTAGCCCCGCTACCGCTGTGGGCAGGGCAAACGGCAGATCCATCAGGCCATCCAGCAGCGTACGCCCCGGAAAACGATAACGGGTTAGGATCCACGCCATCAGCATGCCAAACACCGCGTTGAACAGCGACGCGACGCCGGCTGACAGCAGCGTTACTTTATAAGCCGCTACCAGCTGCGGACTGGAGATCACCGCCCAGTACTGCGCCAGCGTCATCTGCGACAGCTGCATCAGCAGCGCGCTGATAGGCAGCAGCAGAATCAGGCAGGTAAACAGCAGGCTGGTGCCGAGGCTCAGGCCGAAACCTGGCAGGACGCGTTTTTGTGCTGTAGCAAACATCAGCCGCGCCCCGCTGCCAGTAATTTATCCAGCTCACCGCCGCTGACGAAATGCGTTTTCATTACCTGCTCCCAGCCGCCAAACGCCTCATTGACGTTAAACAGTGTGGTCTGCGGGAAGCGATCCTTCTGCTCTGCCATCAGCTGTGGATTATTCACGCGGTAGTAGTAACGGGTGATAATCGCCTGAGCCGCTGGGGTGTAGAGATAGTTCAGATACGCTTTAGCTGCGTCAGCGGTGTTGTTATGCGCCACATTCTTATCTACCCAGGCAACCGGGAACTCCGCCAGGATGTTGTTGCGCGGCACAATCACTTCGTAATCATCTTTGCCATACTGATTGCGGATATTGTTTACTTCTGACTCAAAGCTAATCAGGACGTCACCCAGACCGCGTTCAGCAAACGTGGTGGTCGCGCCGCGCCCGCCGGTATCAAACACCTCAACGTTCTTCAAAAACTTCTGCATATAGGCTTCAGTTTTTGCGCGATCCTGACCGTCAGCTTTTTCCGCTGCGCCCCAGGCGGCAAGATAGGTATAGCGGCCGTTGCCGGAGGTTTTCGGATTCGGGAAAATCAGCTTTACGTTGTCGCGCGCCAGATCGGCCCAGTCATGGATCTGCTTTGGATTACCTTTGCGCACCAGAAACGCCATGGTGGAGTAGAACGGCGAGCTGTTATTTGGCAGACGACTTTGCCAGTCAGCGGCAATCAGGTTGCCTTTATCATGCAGCACCTGCACATCAGTGACCTGGTTGTAGGTAACGACATCTGCCCGCAGCCCCTGCAGGATAGCCAGCGCCTGTTTGGACGAGCCGGCGTGAGACTGCTTAATCGTGAGTTTATCGCCAGGGTGTGCCGCATCCCACTGCTGTTCAAAGGGTGCGTTGAGTGCCACAAAAAGTTCGCGTGACACATCATACGAGCTGTTCAGCAGCTCCGTTGCCTGCGCCGCCGCTGCCAGCGACAGTGACAGCGCCACGCCGCTGAGCCATGTTTTCAAAACCGGAAGTGTCATGCAGCACCCTGATAAATAGAAATCCAGCCTGGGCCAGTAGATGCTGTCAGTGTATTTATAACTTCCCGGAAAGCAGTAACGGTTTTATATATCTTTTGGGGATTTAAAAGTCGAAAAAGGCATAAGCGATCGGCAGAGAAAAGCAGGTTTTCAGAAATATACGCAGGCGGGTGTGGGCCGCCTGAAAGCGGCCCCCGGCAGGGTTAGCGCTGCCAGACAATTTTACTGATCGTCCAGCTTTTCAGCGTGTCATCTGAAGGCATCAGACCCGCCGGGCCGTGCCATTTGCCGCTGTAGACATAGAAGATATGCTGACTGCCCGGCGCCTGGCACTCAACGTCGTGCGCATCGAGGCCTGCGACCATTTTGCAGTTGTTGAAGGCTTTAGTGAACGTATCGCTGAAGCGGTCACCGATTTTACTGCCGCTGCTGCTCTCCGCTGTCGCATCCAGCACCTCGATCCGTTCAACGGTGGGTTTACCGCTGATGATCAGCTTCACCTTGCCATCCTGCAGCGCCTGCCAGAACTCAGCCACCTCGCCCTGTTCGCTGCGCATACCCTGCCGCAGCTGGTAATCATTATTCAGCGCCTGCGAAATAGCCGATTCACTCATCAGGGTGCTGCCATTGAGACCCGCCACACCCTGCTCAGTTACCTGCAGAGAACCGCCAAACCAGCTTAGCGGGTTGAGCGCGGCCCAGTGGTAAGTCAGTGGATTATACCAGTGGCTCTCATGCTCTGCCGGTGCCTGGCCGGTAGTGGCGCAGCCTGACACGGCCAGCGCCGCCGCCAGCGCCGCAAAACGTACAGCTTTCATGCTAACTCCATGGTTTCAACTTTATTGCGTGCCTCTTGGAGTCACGCGATGGCAAAAAGTTTAGCCGGCCGGATCAATCAATATTCGCGATCTTCAATCAGCCGCTTGCCCAGCAGCAGCGCCTCCACGGGTTCATAGTCGAGCTTTTCATAAAATGCCACGACCTGATCGTTCTCTTCCCGCACCATGAGATGAATTTTCGGGCAGCCGCGGGCAATCAGCTTTTTCTCCAGCCGGTTCATCAGCGCATTGGCAAAGCCGCGCCCCTGATAGTCCGGATGCACAGCCAGATAGTAGGCTGAGCCGCGATGACCGTCGTAGCCGCCCATCAGCGTGCCGACCACTTCGCCGCCCACTTCAGCGACCAGAAACAGTTCCGGGTCATGATTCATTTTGCGTTCGATATCCAGCTCCGGGTCGTTCCACGGGCGTAACAGATCGCAACGCTCCCAGAGCGTGATTACTTCATCAAAATCTTCCTGGCGGAAAGAGCGAATTTCCATCGACGTATCCTGCTGATCGGCATAATTCGCTGATTATCACGCATTCTTTGCGTGGCGCAACCCTCCTGTTCCGCAATGGCAGAAAAAAGCGGCTAAATCCCGGTTAGCACCGTGCAATACAAAGTAATACGCTGAAATGGTTGCGGGGTCGCCGTGCTGCGGCGGTTACGTTATAACACTGGGCTTATTTCTCCGCCAGGGACCTGTAAATGAAAAAGATTTCACTGCTTTCACGCCTGACTAACCGCCGCCAGCTGATCCTTTCGGGACTGGCGCTGGCAGTGCTTTCGCCGCGCGCAATTCAGGCGAAGGAGACGCGGGCAGAGATCACAGCGGCGCCGCGTCATGCCGCACCGAAACCTGCTGCCAGCGGTAAGCGAATTGTGATGATCGATCCCGGTCATGGCGGTATCGACTCCGGCGCGGTGGGACAGGAAGGCGCGGAGGAGAAGCATATTGTTCTGGAGATTGCCAATACCGTGCGCACGCTGCTGCATTCACATCCGCATATTGAGGTGCGACTGACGCGCGACAGTGACCACTTTATCCCTCTCTATCAGCGGGTGGAGATTGCACATCAGCACGGCGCGAGCCTGTTTATGTCGGTTCACGCTGACGGCTTTACCAGCCCGGATGCAAACGGCGCTTCGGTATTTGCCCTCTCCAATCGCGGCGCCAGCAGCGCAATGGCACGCTATCTGTCGCAGCGTGAAAACGATGCAGATAAAGCAGGCGGCGCCGCCGTACAGCAGAAAGATCACTATCTGAATGAGATTCTGTTTGATCTGGTGCAGACCGATACGATTCGCAACAGCCTGACGCTGGGCAAGCACGTCCTGGATCAGATCCGCCCGGTGCATCATCTGCACAGTCAGCATACCGAGCAGGCCGCCTTTGCCGTGCTGAAGTCGCCCTCTATTCCCTCCGTGCTGGTTGAAACCTCGTTTATTACCAATCCGCATGAAGAGCAGCTGCTGGGCACTACCGCCTTTCGCCATAAGATCGCCACCGCCATTGCCAGCGGAATTGTTAACTATTTTGCCGCATACGATCGTCGCCAGGCGTGATCCCGGGCTGTGGTAAGCTTACGGCACATTTACAGAGAGAGTGACGCATGAGCAATCCCGATATTTCACGCGTTAAGGCGTTTTTGCTGACGCTGCAGGATGAGATCTGCAATCAACTGGCCGCAGCGGATGGCGGCGCAACGTTTGCCGAAGATAGCTGGCAGCGTCCCGGTGGCGGTGGCGGACGCAGCCGGGTTCTGCGTAACGGCACGGTATTTGAGCAGGCCGGGGTCAACTTTTCCCATGTGCATGGCGACCAGATGCCCGCTTCAGCCACCGCGCATCGTCCGGAGCTTGCCGGACGCAGTTTTGAGGCGATGGGCGTTTCACTGGTAGTCCATCCGGAAAACCCCTATGTGCCGACCAGCCACGCTAACGTGCGCTTTTTCATCGCTGAAAAACCCGGTGCCGATCCGGTCTGGTGGTTCGGCGGCGGGTTTGATCTGACGCCCTACTACGGTTTTACCGAGGATGCCATGCACTGGCATCAGACCGCAGCCAATCTTTGCGAGCCGTTTGGCGAGGATGTCTATCCGCGCTATAAAAAATGGTGTGATGACTATTTCCACCTGAAGCATCGCAATGAGCAGCGCGGTATCGGCGGTCTGTTTTATGACGATCTGAACACGCCAGACTTTGACCGCTGCTTTGACTTTATGCAGGCGGTCGGCCGCGGCTATCTGCAGGCCTATCTGCCGATTGTTGCACGCCGTAAAGCACTGCCGTGGGGCGATCGCGAGCGCCAGTTCCAGCTCTACCGCCGCGGGCGTTACGTTGAGTTCAACCTGGTATGGGACCGCGGCACGCTGTTTGGTCTGCAGACTGGCGGCAGAACCGAGTCAATTCTGATGTCGATGCCGCCGCTGGTGCGCTGGGAATATGACTATCAGCCCGAGCCCGGCTCACCGGAAGCGCAGCTTTATACGGATTTTCTCCCCGTGCGGGAGTGGCTTAGCGGGAGTGGCGCTTAGCAGCGCGGGAGTTGTGCGCTGGGCAGCGCGGGAGTTGTGCGCTGAGCAGCGCGGGGGCTGGGCGCTGAGCAGCGCGGGGCTGGGCGCTAAGCAGCGCGCGGCACCGGAGGGGTTCCGCCCGCCAGGCTTCTGGCAGTTTCAGCGGCATTTCCGCACGCGGACGGGCTAAGGGGCGGGTGGGCGCGCCCCTTAGCAATCCGCGCCCCGCGCCGTCCTCGCGAATTCCCGGACTTATCCCTCCGGCCTTAACGGACCGCGCGGATTCGCTCCTGCTCAACCCGCGCTCTCGCCGGCGTCCTGCCGGCTCGCCCTGGCCGTCACTCTGCGCCCGGCGCTGCGGATAGCGCCCCTCCTCCCCGCCTGTAAATTTTTCATTTTGTTTTTTTTAAAAGTGTTGCGGTGTGGTCTGAAGCTTCTTCACGAAACCTTCAGCCATAAAAAACGTAAGAAAAGAGAAAAAACCAGCAGCGGCGGGAAGCGCCATCCGGGTCCGCCGAGGGAGGGCACGGTTCCGGGATGAGCCGACAGGACGTCGGCGAAAGGGCGCGGTGAGCAGGAGCGAATGGCGGCCGGTCCCAGGGAAGCGGGCGTGAGCGAGGGAACCGCGCAGCGGCGGACGGGGCTGGCGCAGGGCCCGGGAGTGCAGAGGGCGCGGCCAGGCGTTTTCTGCCCGGTCGCCGCGCCGGAGCAAAAGCTGCCGCCGCAGCTGACGGCGAACGGAACCAGCGCTTAACATGCGCCCCGGCGCAGCAGCACGCAGCTGGCGCTAAATCGGGGAGTACAGAGGACGCGGCCAGGCGTCCTCTGCCCGATCGCCGTGCCGGAGCACAGGCCACCGCCGCAGCTGACGGCGAACTTACCGCCTCGCCTGCATCTCCGGCGCAAGCTGCTATGCTTGAAGATGGCAAAACATGGCTGAACCGATTACGCCGCCTCTCTCTCCGCCACGCCATAATCAGAGAAAACGCATTTTAATCAGCGGGCGTCTGTAGCACTGTGTGGAACCACTATCCCCAGCAAAGGGCGCAGACAAGGCGACGGTTGCCCGGCATTCTTTTGCCCACAATATTGCTAATCAAGGAGTTAAGCGATGAACCAGCTAGACGCACTAAAACAGTTCACCACCGTGGTGGCGGACAGTGGCGATATCGAATCCATTCGCCATTACAATCCGGAAGATGCCACTACCAACCCTTCTCTGATCCTGAAAGCTGCCGGTCTTGACGCTTATAAACACCTGATTGATGACGCCATCGACTATGCGAAAAAGCAGGGTGGCAGTAAAGAGACGCAGATTATCAACGCCAGCGACAAAGTGGCTGTCAATCTCGGCATGGAAATCCTGAAAAGCGTGCCGGGCCGCGTTTCAACTGAAGTTGACGCCCGCCTCTCTTTCGATCGCGGTATGTGCGTAACCAAAGCAGAAAAGCTGGTACGCCTGTATGAAGAGCACGGTATCGACCGCTCACGTATTCTTATCAAGCTCGCCTCAACCTGGGAAGGGATCAAAGCGGCTGAAGAGCTGGAGAAAAACGGCATTAAGTGCAACCTGACGCTGCTGTTCTCCTTTGCGCAGGCGCGCGCCTGTGCAGAAGCGGGCGTCTATCTGATCTCACCTTTTGTGGGCCGCATTTATGACTGGTACAACACGCGTAAGCCAATGGACCCCTATGTTGTGGATGAAGATCCGGGCGTGAAATCTGTGCGTCGCATCTATGACTACTACAAAAAGCATCGCTACAGCACGGTAATCATGGGCGCCAGCTTCCGCAAAGTTGAGCAGATTCTGGCTCTGGCGGGCTGCGATCGTCTGACTCTCTCCCCTAACCTGCTGGAAGAGCTGGCGAACAGCGATGCGCCGGTTGAGCGCAAGCTGGAACCTTCTACCGAAGGTTTCCATCAGCCTTCCTCGCTGTCAGAAGCGGAGTTCCGCTGGGAGCACAACCAGGATCCGATGGCGGTTGAAAAACTCTCTGAAGGTATCCGCCAGTTCGCCGTTGACCAGCAGAAACTGGAAGATGTGCTGTCAGCACGCCTCTGATTGCACCACCGTTGAGTGCGGGCGAGCCGAGGCGAACCCGCTGATGCTTTACTACAAGGGAGAACCCTATGTCTTCACGCAGAGAGTTGGCTAACGCGATTCGCGCGTTGAGTATGGATGCGGTACAGAAAGCAAATTCCGGTCACCCAGGTATGCCGATGGGCATGGCCGATATCGCGGAAGTGTTATGGCGCGACTTCCTGAAACATAACCCCACTAACCCGGCATGGGCCGATCGTGACCGCTTTATCCTTTCTAACGGCCACGGCTCAATGCTGCTCTATAGCCTGCTGCATCTCAGCGGTTACGATCTGCCGATGGAAGAGCTGAAAAACTTCCGTCAGCTGCATTCAAAAACGCCGGGACATCCGGAAATTGGCTATACGCCAGGCGTCGAAACCACCACCGGCCCGCTCGGCCAGGGTCTGGCGAATGCGGTGGGTCTGGCAATTGCTGAGCGTACGCTGGCCGCGCAGTTCAACCAGCCAGGACACGATATTGTCGACCACTTCACCTATGTGTTCATGGGTGACGGCTGCCTGATGGAAGGCATCTCACACGAGGTCTGTTCGCTGGCGGGTACGCTGGGCCTCGGCAAGCTGATCGGCTTTTACGATCACAACGGCATTTCTATCGATGGTGAAACCGAAGGCTGGTTTACCGATGATACGCATAAACGCTTTGAGTCCTATAACTGGCACGTGATCGGCAGCGCTGAAGGCATTGATGGTCACGACGCCGACGCCGTGGCCGCCGCGATTAAAGAGGCGCAGAGCGTCACCGATAAGCCGTCACTGATTATCTGCCGCACTACCATCGGCTTTGGTTCGCCAAACAAGGCGGGCAAAGAGGAGTCACACGGTGCGGCGCTGGGCGACGAAGAGATTGCGCTGACGCGTAAGCAGCTCGGCTGGAACTACGCGCCGTTTGAAATCCCGCAGGATATCTACCAGCAGTGGGATGCAAAAGAAGCGGGTTCGGCGCACGAAAAAGCCTGGGATGAGAAATTTGCGGCTTACCAGCAGGCGCATCCGCAGCTGGCGCAGGAGTTTAGCCGTCGTCTTAACGGCGAAATGCCGGCGGAGTGGGAAAGCCAAACCGCTGACTTTATCCGCGACCTGCAGGCGAATCCGCAGAAGATCGCCAGCCGCAAGGCGTCACAGAATACACTGGAAGCCTTTGGCAAACTGCTGCCGGAATTCCTGGGCGGATCGGCTGACCTGGCACCGAGTAACCTCACCATCTGGTCAGGTTCAAAATCGATCAAAGAGGATGCGGCCGGGAACTATATCCACTACGGCGTGCGTGAGTTCGGTATGACCGCGATTGCAAACGGCATCGCGCATCATGGCGGCTTTGTTCCTTACACCGCAACCTTCCTGATGTTTGTTGAGTACGCGCGTAACGCCGCCCGTATGGCTGCGCTGATGAAAGCGCGCCAGATCATGGTCTACACCCATGACTCTATCGGCCTGGGCGAAGATGGTCCGACGCATCAGCCGGTCGAGCAGCTGGCGAGCCTGCGTCTGACGCCTAACTTCAGCACCTGGCGTCCGTGCGATCAGGTCGAAACCGCGGTGGCATGGAAAGCAGCCGTTGAGCGTCATCACGGCCCGACCGCGCTGATCCTCTCCCGTCAGAACCTGCTGCAGCCCGAGCGCAGCCAGGCGCAGGTCGAAAACATTGCGCGCGGCGGCTATATCCTGAAGGATTGCGACGGCACGCCGGATGTGATTCTGATCGCCACCGGTTCAGAAGTGGAGATCACGCTGGGAGCGGAAGCGAAACTCAGCGCGGATGGCCACAAGGTCCGGGTCGTGTCACTGCCCAGCACCGATGTGTTCGATAAGCAGGATAGCGCCTACCGTGAATCCGTGCTGCCCACTACCGTACGCGCCCGCGTCGCGGTTGAGGCAGGTATTGCAGACTACTGGTACAAATATGTCGGCATCGACGGCAAAATCGTCGGCATGACCACCTTTGGTGAATCCGCGCCGGCCGGCAAGCTGTTCCCGGCCTTCGGCTTTACCGTTGAAAACGTGGTAAGCCAGGCGGAATCGCTGCTGAAACCGGCATAAGCCCCGCGGCCCTCACCCGATAACGGTGAGGGCCGTTTTTTTTAGCACTTTCTATACAAAAAAAATCGCGTTTTCCCCTTCCCGCTCTGCGCAAACTGATTACTATAGGTTTTCTTCCGATTCTGATAGCGGACGCACTCCCGTTGAAAAAACCGACTTCATTTTTACTGGCCCTGATGGTCTCCGTGCTGCCTGTCAGCGGTATGGCACAGGTCTCACCTAATCCTCTGCTGGCATCGCAGATTGTTGATCGCTATGCCGAACATATTTTTTACGCCAGCGGTGCAACCGGCATGGCGCTGGTCGCCATCGACGGCAATCAGCGCGTCTTTACCAGCTTTGGTGAAACCCGCCCCGGTAATAATGTCCGGCCGCAGCAGGACTCCGTTATCCGCATCGCGTCACTCAGCAAGCTGATGACCAGCGAAGTGATGGTGAAAATGGCCGAGCGCGGGCAGATCCGCCTGGATGACCCGCTCAGCCGCTACGCCCCGCCGGGGGCGCGCGTTCCGGCCTATAACGGCCAGACGATTCGCCTGATCAACCTCGCCACCCACACCGGCTCGCTGCCGCGCGAACAGCCCGGCGGTAAACCGCACCGTCCGGTGTTTGTCTGGCCAACTAAAAGCGATCGCTGGCAGTGGCTGGGCAACGCCACGCTGAAAGCCGCGCCCGGCACTCAGGCGGCCTACTCCAACCTCGGGTTTGACCTGCTGGCTGACGCGCTGGCGAAAGCGGGCGGCACGCCCTATCCGGCGCTGCTGCAGCGGTTAGTCACGCGCCCGCTGGGGATGAAGGACACCACCTTTACACCCTCACCGGACCAGTGCCAGCGCCTGATGGTGCCGGAAAAAGGGGCCAGCCCCTGTAATAATACTCTGGCGGCGATCGGCAGCGGCGGCGTCTACTCTACCCCTGATGATATGGCGCGCTGGATGCAGCAGTTCCTCGACTCAGCGGTAAGCCACCGCACGCCGCAGATCGATCGCCTGCAGACGCTGATCTACCGGCGCGATCAGCTGACCAAAGTTGAAGGGATGGATGTACCCGGACGTGCCGATGCGCTGGGTATGGGCTGGGTCTATATGGCCCCCAAAGCGGGCCGGCCCGGTATCATTCAGAAAACCGGCGGTGCCGGCGGCTTCATTACTTATATGGCGATGATTCCGCAGCATAACCTTGGCGTGTTTGTGGTCGTCACCCGCTCACCGCTCAGCCGCTTTACGCCCATGAGCGACGGCGTGAATAATCTGCTGACAGAGCTGGCGGGCAATAAGACGGGTTCGCCGATGATGATCGGCGCGATCCCCTGACACCCGGAAAGTCGCTCAGCGCGCCGGCTGGCTTACCCACAGCGTGGGCCAGTCGTCGCTGCTGTGCCAGGCGTCGCAGATCTGCTCTTCCGCATATTCCGCCAGAACAAACGCGCTGCCATCAAACTGCCAGCGTGTTGCCGTACCGCAATCACCCAGCCCGCGATTTTTACTGAAGGTATAGAGCAGGCCATTACTGGCATCAAACTCTGCGTTCACCAGCTCCAGCTGCGTGTCGCTGCGCGCCGGAGGAACAAAAGGCAGATTCAGCGTCAGCCCGCGTGATACGTAGGGCTGGCTGCGCGTCACTTCAAACGCCAGATCGATAACGTTGTAGGCACCGGTTTCACAGCTGACCAGCAGCAGCGCTTTGCTGTCGGTCAGCGGCGCGACGCTCACCTCGCGCCGCAGCGGATCCAGTGAGCAGCTATCGGTGGTGATGCGCCAGGTTCCATAGTCGATCAATCCGCTGGTCTCCTCCTGCGTCAGCGGCGCGGGCGGCGGTGCTGATGACGGCAGCGATGGCAGCGACGGCGGTGGCGGGAGATCCCACTGCGCCCCACGCCTGACCCATGCGCTGGTCCCGTTTACGCGCCCCTGCACATCATCCATCAGCAGCAGCGCAGCTTTCAGGCCACGCAGCGGAACCACCGCTTTGGCCTGGTACGTCAGCTGCAGCGTGCTCGCGTCCAGCGTCTGTCCCAGAAACTCATCAATCGCAATAGCGTTGCTGGTAGCAAGATGGTGCGGCTCAACCGTCCAGTGTTTAAGGTCGGGCTTCAGGCGACGCTGATCAAGCAGCAGATTATCTTTCAGCGGGCCACCCGGCAGCGCGCCGGTATAGGCGCTGCCGTAGTCGATACGCAGCAGCGGACGATCGTCGACGCCGGCGTGGCGCGACAGCGTCATCACCAGACCATTGTCGCCGGGAAAGCTGCGCGCCACGCAAAAAGCCGCATTGTTACAGGTGAGCTGCCAGTCAGAAAAAGACTTCTGCAGAGGTTCAGCCTGCACGCTGGCGCTGGCTGCCAGAGAGCTCAAGAGCAGTGACTTTATCCAATACGACATTAACAACCCGGTCCCCGAATTTCTGGAAAGAAAATCATAGCGCACTGCGTGCGTTATCAGCAGGCTGGAAGTGTGAAGCGGCCTGAAAAGCAGAATTAACTGCTTATTAAATCAGCGATTCATCATCGTACGGACAGGTTGTACGCTGCGGTCCCATCATCCACTGCGCCTGACGGCGGCTCAATCAGATTCCCCTGACTATCAGGGCGCAGTCTGAAACGGTCAATCCCGCATAAACGGTCATAAACAGTCATGCTATGGTAGCTATGGATTAATAAGCTGGCGATCGGATCTGTTTTAACTGTGACGCTTCAGGGGTTAATTATGTGAGCCACATCAACATTACGTGCAAATAAGCGTTAAGCATTACATTAATAACTGAACTTATATCACTCAATAACGGGCCTCTTTTTTTACCACCGTGGACTCCTGCCCAGTCCACATTTTCCCGCGCCCGCTTCCAGTAATTTATAGCCATCGGAGGATAAGTATGTTGCCGATTGAGAGACAGCAAAGAATTATTAACGAACTTAATATAAATGGCCGCGTAATTGTCTCAGAGCTGGTCACGCTATGTCAGGTTTCGCAGGAAACCATACGGCGTGATTTAAGCCAGCTGGAAAAAAGAGGATTATTACAGCGCAGTCATGGTGGTGCTGTTCCGGTAAAAAAACAGAACGCCGGCATTCAGGGAAATAACAGAGCTGTCAGAGAAAACGAATTATCTTTTCGGCAGCGTATTAATGAGCATGTCGATGCAAAAATGAGCATTGCCAAGCGCGCGCTCGATTTTATCACGCCGGGTGACTGTATTTTGCTCGATAGCAGTACCACCTGCTGGGTGATGCTGCCAACTTACTGATTTAGTGTATGATGGTGTTTTTGAGGTGCTCCCGTGGCTTCTGTTTCTATCAGCTGTCCCTCCTGTTCAGCTACTGACGGGGTGGTGCGTAACGGCAAAAGCACTGCCGGACATCAGCGCTATCTCTGCTCTCACTGCCGTAAAACATGGCAACTGCAGTTCACTTACACCGCTTCTCAACCCGGTACGCACCAGAAAATCATTGATATGGCCATGAATGGTGTTGGATGCCGGGCAACCGCCCGCATTATGGGCGTTGGCCTCAACACGATTTTACGTCACTTAAAAAACTCAGGCCGCAGTCGGTAACCTCGCGCATACAGCCGGGCAGTGATGTGATTGTCTGCGCTGAAATGGACGAACAGTGGGGCTACGTCGGTGCTAAATCACGTCAGCGCTGGCTGTTTTACGCGTATGACAGGATACGGAGGACGGTTGTGGCGCACGTCTTCGGTGAACGCACTCTGGCCACACTGGAGCGTCTTCTGAGCCTGCTGTCGGCCTTTGAGGTCGTGGTATGGATGACGGATGGCTGGCCGCTGTATGAATCCCGCCTGAAGGGAAAGCTGCACGTAATCAGCAAGCGTTACACTCAGCGAATTGAGCGGCATAACCTGAATCTGAGACAACATCTGGCAAGGCTGGGACGGAAGTCACTGTCGTTCTCAAAATCGGTGGAGCTGCATGACAAGGTCATCGGGCATTATCTGAACATAAAACACTATCAGTAAGTTGGAGTCATTACCTAGGTAATGACGGATATTTACGTGAAGGCAATGAGAATAACGCGCATTTAAAACAACAAATGTTACTGGCCGCTGAAAGAAAACATCTGTTACTGGATGGCAGTAAATTTATGCGCCCCTCTTTTGCCCGTGTTTGTCACTACCGTGATGTCGATTTTCTGATAACTGAACAATTAAAAGATAAAGAGCTGGAGCAGGAACTGGCGTGGAATGGCGTTAACGTCATTGTCTGTTCTCAGCGTCATCAGTCCATGCAGCTAATTAAAAATTAACCAGGAGTCTGTATGAAAAAACATCTTATCGCCTGTTCTCTGCTTGCCCTGTTTGCCGCCACCGGCGCGCAGGCCGCTGATAAATTACGCATGGGTATCGTCGTTAAAATCGGGGGTATTCCCTGGTTTAACGCCATGGAAGCGGGCATTAAAAGCGAGGCGGCGAAGCGCGGCATTGATGCATGGATGGTCGGCCCTACCGCAGCCGATCCGGCGCTGCAGGTGCGCGCCATTGAAGATTTGATTGCGCAGAAAGTCGACATCATCGGCGTGGTACCCAACGATCCGAAAGTGCTGGAGCCGGTACTGAAACGGGCGCGGGACGCCGGTATCGAAGTGATTACGCATGAGTCACCCGGCCAGCAGGGTGCCAACTGGGATTTTGAGCTGGTTGACGCCGCAACCCACGGAATCAATCACATGAAAGCGCTGGCGAAGTGCATGCACGACGAGGGCAAATACGCCATGTACGTGGGCAGCCTCACCGTACCGCTGCATCAGCAGTGGACCGATGCCGCGCTCAATTATCAGAAAGAGCACTATCCCAACATGCAGCTGGTCACCGACAAATTTGGCGTCGGCGAATCGCTGGATGACTCCATCCGTACCACCAACGAGCTGATGTCTAAATATCCCGATCTGAAAGGCATTATGGCGTTTGGTTCACAGGGGCCGATTGGTGCCGGGCGCGCCGTCATGAACCGCAAAAAAATTGACCAGGTTTGCGTCATTGGCTCCTTCAGTCCGGGTCAGGGCGCCTCGCTGGTGCAGCGTAACGCCATCAAAGGCGGCTACATCTGGAATCCGGAAACCGCAGGTGAAGTCTTTGTGCGTATCGCCGACATGATGCAGAAGAAAGAGCCGATCACCGACGGTATGACGATTGAAGGACTGGGCAAAGTCAAAGTGGATGAAGCGACGCATACCATTCTCGGCAACAACACAGAGAGTCTGGATAAAGACAACCTGCCAAAACTGGTAAAAATGGGGCTCTGATATGCAAGAGGTCATTCCACAGACGCTAATTGCGCTCGAGAATCTGTCGAAAACATTTGGTGGCAACCGCGCGCTGAGCGATATCTCCCTGACCTTACTGGCAGGCGAAGTGCACTGTCTCGCTGGCACCAACGGCTGTGGCAAGAGCACCCTGATCAAAGTAATTTCCGGGGTGCACGCCCCGGACAGCGGCAGCCATATTACGCTGGGCGATGGCCCGGCACTGCCGCGCCTGACCACGCAACAGGCGCGTGATTTCGGTATTCAGGTCATCTATCAGGACCTCTCGCTGTTCCCCAACCTGAGCGTGGCGGAGAACATCGCGTTTGAGCATAACCTCAATGGCCTGTTGCGCTGGCACCGCAGCGCGCGCCTGCGTGAAAGCGCCCGCAGCATTATAACCGAGCTGAAATTTGACCTCGATCTGGATGCGAAAGTCGCGGCGCTTTCGATTGCCCAGCGCCAGCAGGTCGCGATCTGCCGCGCGCTGGTCGCCGATGCGCGCCTGGTGATCATGGATGAGCCAACCGCCTCGCTGACCCGTACCGAGGTCAATCAGCTGCTGCGCACCGTGCGCTATCTGAAAGATAAAAATATCTGCGTGGTCTTTGTCAGCCACCGGCTTGATGAGGTGCTGGAGATCTCCGACCGCGTCACGGTGATCCGCGACGGCCGCAAAATGGGCTGCTGGCCCGCCCGGGAGATGACGCCGCATCATCTGACCGAGCTGATGACCGGCCTGAAGCTCGACTACCAGCTGAAAGCACCGACGCGTAATAGCGAGCGCGTGATCCTGGAGATAGATAATCTTACCCGTGCCGGTCAGTACCGTGACGTCAGCTTTAAACTTTATGAGGGCGAAGTACTGGGGCTGTGCGGTCTGCTTGGCTCCGGACGTACCGAGCTGGCGCTGTCGCTGTTTGGCATGACGCGTCCCGACAGCGGCAAAATCTGGCTCGACAGCAAACCGGTCCGCTTTCGCGGTCATGAAGATGCGATCAAAGCCGGCATTGGCTATGTGTCAGAAGATCGCCTGACGCTGGGGCTGGTGCAGCAGCAGTCGGTGGCCGACAACATGGTGCTGCCGATCCTCGACAAATTGCAGAACCGCTTTCACCTGATCGATGAGTACCGTAAAAATAAACTGATCCTGCAGTGGATCCAGCAGCTCGGCGTGCGCGTTGCCGACCCGAATCTTGCCATCTCTACCCTCTCCGGCGGCAATCAGCAAAAAATTGTGCTGGCAAAGTGGGTTCTGACGCAGCCGCGTATTCTGATCCTCGACTCGCCTACCGTTGGCGTAGACGTCGGTGCCAAAGCCAGCATCTATCAGCTGATCCATGAGCTGGCGAAAGAGGGCCTGTCGATCATCCTGATCTCTGATGAGGTGCCGGAGGTCTGGTACAACTGCGACCGTATCCTGCACTTCCGCGATGGCACCATTCATGCCGAATATCAACCCGATAGCGTCGAGCAGCAGCAGCTGGCGGAGGTGATCAATGCCTGATTTTTCCCGTTTACGTCCGCACTCCAGCCAGGGCTGGCTCGCCTGGGTGCTGCTGGCGTTCATTCTGTTTTTCTCTGTGACCAGCGATCAGTTTCTTACCGTACAGAACCTGCTGGATCTGGCGGAGAGCTACGCGGTCACCGGCATCTTTGCGCTGGGCCTGTTTGTAGTGCTGGTGACCGGCGGGATCGATATCTCTTTTGCCGCCGTTGCCTCAGTGGTGCAGTACCTGCTTGCGTCCCTGTTTGTGCAGTTTCAGTTTGATAACGCGCTGCTCAGCATTGTGCTGGCGATCGTGTGCGGCACGCTGTTTGGCGTGATCAATGCGCTGCTGATCACCACGCTGCGGGTGGTCTCCATCATCATCACTATCAGCATGCAGTCGCTGCTGTTCGGCCTGCTGATGTGGGTGACCGGCGGCCGCAGCCTCTATTCGCTGCCGGAGTGGTGGATCACCCTGCGTAACGTACTGCCATTCAGCTGGCAGGGCGAGAGCTTTCAGGTCGGCTTGCCGCTGGCCACCATGCTGATCATTGCCGCGGCGACGGCACTGCTGCTGAATAAAACCAACCTCGGGCGCCAGCTTTATGCGGTGGGTGGCGACGCAGAGTCTGCGCGACGTATCGGCATCCGCGTCGGCCTGATCCACGTTTTTGCCTACGGCTGGCTGGGCGCCATGGCGGCGGTTGGCGGCCTGGTACAGGTCTATCGCATGGGCGAAGTGGTGCCTAATGCGCTGGTCGGCGGCGAGCTTGATGTGCTGGCGGCAACGGTACTGGGCGGCGCCAGTCTGATGGGTGGTAAAGGCACGGTCAGCGGCACGCTGATGGGGGTCTTTCTGATCGCCATCCTGAAGAACGGTCTTAACCTGGTGGGCGTGTCGAACTACTTCATGAACATCGTGGTAGGCGGCGTCATCATGATTGCGATCGCCGTAACGCACTACAAAAAACGCAAAGAAACTGATGTCAGTTTCGTGTGACTGAGGGCATTGATGATGAAATCACTGACTGCACTGCGCCCTGACGGCACCAACCTTGGTCTGATGCTGCTGATCGCGCTGGCGCTGGCGACCTTTACGCTGATGCTGCCGGGTCGCTTCCTGACCGACTCCACCTTTATGAGCATGGCGTTTCAGCTGCCGGAACTGGGATTACTGACTCTGGCGATGTTTATCGCCATTCTCAGCGGCGGCCTGAATCTCGCCATTATTGCCACCGCCAACCTGACCGCGCTGTTTATCGCCTGGACGCTGATGAGCGCCCTGCCCGCCGGTGCCGGGATGGCGCTGCAGCTGCTGTGGCTGGTTATCGCCATTATCGGCGCCATGCTGATTGCCGCCGCCATCGGCGTCATCACCGGCCTGATGGTTACGCGCATCGGCGCGCATCCGATTCTGGTGACGCTGGCTACGATGATGACGCTGAACGGGATCGGTATCTGGCTGACCAAAGGCGCAGCCGTCAGCGGCATGCCGCCGGTAGTGCAGGCGCTGGGCGCTGATACGCTGCTGGGGATGCCGCTGCCGCTCTGGGTGTTCCTCATCGCCGCCGCGCTGCTGGCGCTGTTTCTCGGTAAAACCCGGGCCGGCAAATGTATCTATATGGGCGGCAGCAACATCAACGCAACCTGGTTTAGCGGCATTAACACCCACCGCATGGTGATGCTGGTTTACGTGATCTCCAGCCTGCTCTGCGTGCTGGCGGGCCTGATTATGATGGCGCGCTTTAACTCCGCGCGCATGGGCTACGGCGACGCCTACCTGCTGCTGACGGTACTGGCGATTATCCTCGGCGGCACCGATCCCAACGGCGGCTTTGGTCGCGTCACCGGTGTCGTGCTGGCGCTGATTGCGCTGCAGGTGCTCTCAACCGGCTTCAACCTGATGAATATCAGCCAGCACGTCAGTCTGGCGATGTGGGGCGCGGTGCTGATTGTGGTACTCGCCTTTAAACAGCTCAAAACCCGACTCAACGAACACCGTGCGGTAAAGCTCAGCAAGCTGGCCGCGGTGCTTAATCCTCTGACTGAAAAGAAGGAAGTATGATGCGTATTCAAATCTCCCCGTCACTGATGTGTATGAACCTGATGGAGATCAAGCACCAGCTGCAGGTTCTCGATTCGCGCGCTGACTTTCTTCACGTGGATATCATGGATGGTCACTACGTTAAAAACATCACGCTCTCCCCTTTCTTTATTGAACAGATCCGGCCCTATACCCGCGTGACCATTGATGTACATCTGATGGTGGAAGAGCCGACTGACTTTATCGAGGCGGTCGCCAGAGCGGGCGCTGATTACATCTGCCCGCATGCAGAAACCATTAACCGCGACGCCTTCCGCGTGATCAATCTGATCCGCAGCTTTGGTAAAAAAGTGGGTGTTGTGCTGAATCCCGCCACGCCGGTCTCCTTTATACAGCACTATATTCACCTGCTGGATAAAATCACCGTGATGACGGTGGATCCCGGCTACGCCGGTCAGCCCTTTATTCCGGAGATGGTGGAGAAAGTGCGCGAGCTGAAAACGCTTAAACAGCAGCACGGTTATCATTATCTGGTTGAGATCGACGGCTCCTGCAACACCCGCACCTATAACCAGCTGATTGGGGCCGGTGCAGAAGTGCTGATTGTCGGCACATCCGGCCTGTTTAACATTCATGATGATTTGGCGACCGCGTGGGAGATGATGCGCGACAGCATTGATGAAGCCCAGGGGCTGACGCAGGTGTCCGCATGAAACCACGCTGGCTCGGTATCGATATCGGCGGCACCGGTACGCGGCTGCAGCTGATGGAAGAGGGTGGCGTCTGGAGCAGCTTTCGCAAAGTCGCCACCGCCAGCTGGGCACAGCAGCCCGACGCGCTGCTGGCGCTTGCTCAGCTCATCCGCGACACGCTGGAGCAGCAGCCGGTAAGCGGCATTATGCTGGGTCTGCCGGGTATTCTCAGCCGCGACCGGCAGCAGGTGATTTCGCTGCCCTTTATTCAGGCGCTGGATGGCCAGCCGGTCGCGTCGCGCCTCACCGCGCTGCTTGGCGTGCCGGTGGCGATGGACAAAGATGTGAACCATCTGATGCTGTGGGATCTGCTGCAGCTGGAGCAGCTGCCGGACAACGCCGTGGGCCTCTATCCCGGCACCGGCATGGGCAACAGCCTGTGGCTGAACGGTGGCTTTTATCACGGTGAACATGGCGGTGCCGGCGAGCTGGGGCATATTCCGGTGGCGGGCAACGCCCTGCCCTGCCCGTGCGGCAACCACGGCTGTGCAGAAACGCTGACGTCGGGCCACTGGCTGAGCCGCTGGGCCGCACAGAACGCCGCCGATACGCCGATGCCGGCGCTGTTTACCCGCCACGGCGAACAGCCGGAACTGCAGGCGTTTGTCCGGCGGCTGGCTGAGCTGATCGCGACCGAAATGAATATTCTCGATCCGGAGTACCTGATCCTCGGGGGTGGCGTACTGGCGATGGCTGATTTTCCGCTGGCGCAGCTGCGCAGCCAGATCCAGCAGCATCTGCGGCCACCGGTAACCCGTGAAAACCTGAAGATTATCTTCAGCCACTCAACCGACTACACGGGCTGCCGCGGTGCCTGTCTGGCCGCCGAACGCCTGTTCAGGAGCGCATGATGAAAGGAAAGGTGTGTGTTTTTGGTTCCTTTAATCTCGACATCGTGGCGGTAATGCGCCGCTTTCCGCTGCCGGGTGAGTCGCTGACGGCGCACCACAGTATGATGGGCGCAGGCGGCAAAGGGGCTAATCAGGCCACGGCGGCGCTGCGCGCAGGTGCGCGGGTGCACTACATTGGCAAAGTAGGCAATGACGATTTTGGCCTGTTTGCCCGCCGTCATCTGGAAAAAACCGGGTTCGATGCCATTACGCTGTTTACCTGTAAAGAGAAGCCAACCGGCAATGCGCTGATTTACGTCGCGGGCGACGACGCGGAGAATATGATTTCAGTCTATCCGGGCGCTAATACCACCGTGACCGCAGCCGAGGTGACGCGCTGCCAGCCTACGGTCGCCGCAGCCGACATTCTGCTGGTGCAGCTGGAGAATAATCTCAGCGCTATCCAGCGTATGATCGACAACGCCCGCGCCAGCGGCACCTTTGTCATCCTTAACCCGGCACCGTGGCAGAAGATTGGCGATGCGCTGCTGGCAAAGGTCGATCTGCTGACGCCGAACAGCACCGAAGCGACCCAGCTCAGCGGCGTAACGGTAACCGATTTCGCCAGCGCGCGCCGTGCCGCCGACGTGCTGCACCGCAAAGGCGCGCGCCAGGTCATTATTACGCTGGGCATGGCGGGAGCCCTGCTCTCCACGCCTGACCGGCAGCAGCGTATTCCGCTCTTTCCGGCGCAGCCGCGCGATACCACCGGCGCGGGTGACGCATTTAACGGTGCGCTTGCCGCGCGTCTCGCCTCAGGCGACGATCTGCCGCAGGCGGCGCGGTTTGCCGCAGCGTTTGCCTCGCTCTGCGTTGAGCGCGCTGGCGCAGCCGACTCAATGCCCTCCTATGCCGAGGCGCTGGCACGACTGCAGGCGCATCCGGAGTGCGTGGTCGGGGAGATAGAGAACGCGGTGGCGTAACTGAGATTCAGGCAGAGCTATTCAGCCATGCAGGCCCGCCGCGGGGGCGCATCACTGCGCCCTGATTACGGCTTCAGCCATCCGGCAAGCTGCGCATGCTGCAGCAGCATAATAGTTTTACCGTCACAGATGCGCCCATCTTTTACCCTCGCCAGCGCCTGCGGGAACGACAGCTCCAGCACGGTTATCGCTTCATCTTCAACGCCACCGCCGCTGCTGGCACGCATCGCTTCACTATATTCTGCAGCAAAGAAGTGGATCAGTTCCGTAACGCCGCCGGGTGACATGTAGGCAGCAAAGAGTTTCTCAACCTTCCCTACCTGATAGCCCGTCTCCTCAATCGCCTCTTTACGGATGCAATCTTCGGGCGTGTCGTCGTCCAGCAGCCCGGCGCAGGCTTCAATCAGCTCACCGCTTTCGTTGCCGTTAACGTAAGTGGCGATGCGAAACTGCCGGGTCAGCACCACGCTGTTTTTTTCACGATTGTAGAGCAGGATGGTTGCGCCGTTACCGCGATCGTAGACTTCACGTTTGTGCCGCACCACCTCGCCATTGCTGCGCGTCAGCTCGTAGGTGTAATTGCGCAGCACAAACCAGTTTTCAGACAGGATCTTATTTTTAATGACGTTGATAGTGAATGCCATGAGCGCTCCGCTGCTTTGCTGAGAGAGGCTGAAATGATAGGCGGCAGCGGCGGGGAAAACTATCTGAATTACCTGCGCAGCGGCGGGTAAAAAAAACGGGAGCCAGGCTCCCGTTACGCTACAGAGAAAGGTTTAGCGTCCGCTTTCGTCCGCCAGCTGCGGTGACGCATCGCTGCTTTCATCCGCGTGTACCTCATGCTCTTTCATCGCTTCTGCCTGGACGCGCTTGCGCACGCCAAACCAGCCAAGCACCAGCAGCACGGCGATCAGAGGAATGGAAGCGATGGTATAGGTACCGTTAGGGTAGTCGAACGCCATCAGCACCAGCACGCTGAGCAGGAACAGCAGCGTCAGCCAGGAGGTAAACGGCGCCCACGGCAGCTTAAAGCTGACGTCCTCAGCCTTGCCCTCTTTGATCGCTTTGCGCAGACGCATCTGGCAGACCACGATAAAGCCCCAGGAAGAGATGATCCCCAGCGAGGCAACGTTCAGGACAATCTCAAACACCTGCGACGGCACGTAGTAGTTCAGCACCACGCCAACGATGTAAACCGCAACCGTGACCAGGATACCGGCATACGGCACCTGCTGCTTGCTCATTTTCGACATAAACTGCGGCGCTGAGCCGCCCATCGACATGGATCGCAGAATACGGCCGGTTGAATAGAGACCGGAATTAAGGCTGGAGAGCGCCGCGCTCAGTACCACAATGTTCATAATACTGCCGACATAGGGAACGCCCAGCTTTGAGAAGAAAGTCACAAACGGACTCTGTCCCGCCTGATAGGCATTCCACGGCAGCAGCAGCACCAGCAGCACCACGGACCCCACGTAGAACAGGCCAATACGCCAGATCACGCTGTTGATCGCTTTCGGCAGCATGGTTTTAGGATCTTTGCACTCGCCGGCCGCGGTTCCCACCAGCTCAATCGAGGCAAAGGCAAACACCACCCCCTGCACCAGCACCAGCGCGGCCATCAGGCCATGCGGGAAGAGACCGCCGTTATCAGTGATCAGATGGAAGCCGGTCGCGTTGCCGTCGAGCGGTTTGCCGGTGCCGAGAAACACCACGCCAACAATCAGGAAGATCACAATTGCCAGTACTTTGACCAGCGCAAACCAGAACTCCATTTCGGCGAACCACTTAACGCCAATCATGTTCATAGTGCCGACAATGGCCAGCGCGCCGAGTGCAAATACCCACTGCGGTACGTCGCCAAACGCGCCCCAGTAATGCATATAAAGCGCCACGGCGGTGATATCGACAATCCCGGTCATCGCCCAGTTAACGAAATACATCCAGCCCGCTACATAAGACGCTTTTTCCCCGAGGAATTCACGCGCATAGGAGACAAAGCTGCCGCTTGAGGGGCGATGCAGTACCAGTTCGCCCAGCGCACGGAGAATAAAGAAAGAGAAGATGCCGCACACCAGATAGACCAGTGCCAGCGCCGGACCTGCCAGCTGCAGACGTGCGCCTGCGCCGAGGAACAGACCGGTGCCGATAGCACCGCCAATGGCGATCATTTGTACCTGTCGGTTACCCATCGCTTTGTGGTAACCGGTATCGTGAGAGTTCAGCCAGCGCCTTCTCGCAGCACGCTGTTCGTCGGGCGTTTTTTTAGTATGTTTCATAGCTTTCCTGTTTGTCCTGACCATCAATCACCGGCTGACCAATCGTTTGCGCCCGCGGTGCGAAATGGAGTAAAAAACCGGTGCCCGAGCAGTGGAACGATGCGCGTGGCGACCCGGGAAATTACGGCGATGAATCCTACCCGTTCTGCATGAACGAAGCAAAATATACTGGCTGGACGCACGATCTGATTTGTAAGAATCGGTCGTGACGCACAAAAAAAACCGGTCAGCAGCGTGACCGGTCAGGATGGCGTCAGAAAAGCAGGAATTCGGGCCGGAAGATGCGCGGTTGTGCAGCCTCCGGGTAACGCATCAGCGATAGATTTCAGCGCTGCCGTTCCAGAGGCTGGAGTCGCCAGGATTCTGTGCGCCAATAACGCGAAAGTGTGTGGCGCCCCTCTCTTCAGCTTTTTGCGACAGCTGGCGGGTGGCGTCATCCAGCGTGCCGCGCACGCCGCTGACCGATACGGTGCCTGCAGGCTGCAGGTTTTGGGCATCCGCCTCGCTCAGCGGCGTAGCAGCCAGCGTGGAAAAACTTGCGGTGGCAAGCAGGGCCGCACCAAAGAGGGTAATAGCTCGTTTCATAAGGATCTCCTGAGTGGCAGAAAATAGCGGGTGACAGGAGAAGTATTGGCAAGCCTGTGCAAACCAGGCCTGGCTGTCGGTAAATCTGTTTAATGTTTAGCCTGATTAATGTCTGTATTGCCGGGAAAGGTAAAGCAGTACGGCACCGGTTCCGCCGTTCGGCCGCGCAACATTTACATTTCTTCCATAATTACTCCACGTTTCTCTGATTTACACCGCGTAAAGTAAAGCGGGCAGGCGTCTGCAGAGTGTGCCCGCCTCGCCTGCCAGCGCGCCAGCCGTGCGCTGCTCATATAATAACGACAAGCTGCCGCTGAGGAGTAACAGAGTTATGTCGGACTTTTTTATCGACCGCCCGGTATTTGCCTGGGTTCTGGCGATTTTACTCTGTCTGTGCGGCACGCTGGCTATCACCTCGCTTCCGGTTGAGCAGTATCCGGATCTCGCTCCGCCCAATGTCCGCATCACGGCCAATTATCCCGGCGCCTCTGCCCGGACGCTGGAGAATACCGTCACGCAGGTTATCGAACAGAATATGACCGGCATCGATAACCTGATGTATATGTCCTCTAACAGCAGCAATACCGGCCAGGTGCAGATTACCCTGACCTTTCTCGCCGGTACCGATCCCGATGAGGCGCGTCAGCAGGTGCAGAACCAGCTGCAGAGCGCGCTGCGCAAACTTCCGGCCGCCGTTCAGGCGCAAGGGGTTAACGTTAATAAAACCGGCGACAGCAACATTCTGATGATTGCGTTTGTCTCCACCGATGGCAGCATGGATAAGCAGGATATTGCTGATTACGTTGCCAGTAACATCCAGGATCCGCTCAGCCGCATCGATGGCGTCGGTCAGGTGGATGCCTATGGGTCACAGTACGCTATGCGCATCTGGCTCGATCCCGTCAAACTGACGCGCTATGCGCTCACCACCGCCGACATCATACAGGCGATTGAGTCACAAAATACCCAGGTCGCCGTAGGCCAGGTCGGCGGATTGCCGTCGGTAGAGAAGCAGGCGCTGAATGCCACGGTCAACGCGCAATCCATGCTGCAGACGCCGGAGCAGTTTCGCGCCATTACCTTAAAAAGCAGCGGCAGCGGTGCAGTTGTCACGCTGGGTGATGTTGCCAGTATCGCCATGGGCGCGGAGAAATATGATTACCTGAGTCGCTATAACGGTCAGCCCGCATCAGGCCTGGGGGTTAAGCTGGCTTCCGGCGCGAATGAGATGAATACTGACCGGCTGGTCCGCGCCCGCGTCGCGGAGCTGGCGCACTATTTTCCCCCCGGCCTTGAAGCTAAAATCGCATTTGAAACCACGCCTTTTGTTAAGGCCTCAATAAAAGATGTCGTCAAAACGCTGCTGGAAGCGATCCTGCTGGTGTTTCTGGTGATGTATCTCTTTCTGCAGAATTTTCGTGCCACGCTGATCCCCACTATCGCGGTGCCGGTGGTGCTGCTGGGCACGTTTACCGTGCTCTATATCTGCGGCTTCAGTATTAATACCCTGACCATGTTTGCCGTTGTGCTGGCCATTGGTCTGCTGGTTGATGATGCGATCGTGGTCGTGGAAAACGTTGAGCGCATCATGAGCGAGGAGGGATTATCGCCACGGGCCGCCACGCGCAAATCGATGGGCCAGATACAGGGCGCGCTGGTGGGCATTGCGCTGGTTCTCTCCGCGGTGTTTGTCCCGATGGCCTTTTTTGGTGGCACGGTGGGCGCCATTTATCGCCAGTTCTCCATTACGATTGTCTCCGCTATGGTGCTGTCGGTACTGGTGGCCATGATCCTGACGCCCGCACTCTGCGCCACGCTGCTTAAGCCGCTGAAACAGGGTGAACATCACGGTCAGCGCGGATTTTTCGGCTGGTTTAACCGCGTGTTTAACGCCAGCACTCAGCGCTACGAACGGGGCGTTGCGCGACTGCTGCGCCAGAGTGGCCGCTGGATACTGCTCTATGCCGCGCTGATCGGCCTGATGGCTTTTCTGTTTTTACGTCTGCCGACCTCTTTTCTGCCGCTGGAAGATCGCGGCGTATTTATGACGCAGATTCAGCTGCCGCCGGGTTCAACGCTGCAGCAGACCTCCCGCGTGGTTGAGAAAGTTGAACGTTACTACCTTACGGCGGAAAAAGAGAACGTCACGTCCGTGTTTGCCACCATTGGATCCGGGCCTGGCGGCAATGGTCAGAACGTGGCGCGGCTGTTTGTCCGCCTTACCCCCTGGGATCAACGCCCCGGTGACGACCGCACCTCTTTTGCCATTATTGAGCGCGCCACCCGCGCGTTTACCGCGATTGCTGAAGCGCGCGTGGTCGCCAGCAGTCCCCCGGCCATCAGCGGTATGGGCAGCTCATCGGGCTTTGACCTGCAGCTGCAGGATCACAGCGGTATCGGGCACACACAGATGATGGAGATGCGCGATAAGCTGCTGGCGCTGGCGTCAGCCGATCCGGCGCTGTCGCGCGTGCGGCATAATGGCCTGGACGATACGCCGCAGCTGCAGATCGATATCGACCAGCGCAAAGCGCAGGCGCTCGGCGTCTCGCTGGACATCATCAACCAGACCCTCTCTACCGCCTGGGGATCGACCTATGTGAATGATTTTCTCGATCGCGGCCGGGTTAAAAAGGTCTATGTGCAGTCGGCGCCGGAGTTTCGTATGCTGCCCGGCGATATCAATAAATGGTACGTACGCAACAGCAGCGGCGGCATGGTGCCCTTCTCTGCGTTTGCCACCAGCCGCTGGGAGACCGGCTCACCGCGCCTGGAACGCTACAACGGCTACGCCTCGCTGGAAATTGTTGGCGAAGCGGCCAGCGGCGTCAGCAGCGGAACCGCTATGGATGAGATGGAGAAGCTGGTGGCGCAGCTGCCGCTCGGGGTAGGCTTCCAGTGGACCGGCGCATCTTATCAGGAACGATTATCCGGTGCGCAGGCCCCGGCGCTCTATGCTGTTTCGCTGCTGGTGGTGTTTTTGTGTCTCGCTGCGCTCTATGAGAGCTGGTCTATTCCCTTTTCGGTGATGCTGGTTGTGCCGCTGGGTGTTGTCGGTGCTCTGCTGGCAACATGGCTGCGCGGTCTGGAAAACGATGTCTATTTTCAGGTCGGGCTGCTGACGGTGATCGGGCTCTCGGCGAAAAACGCGATTCTGATCGTGGAGTTTGCGAATGAGATCAACAGCAAAGGCCGTGAGTTACAGGAGGCCACCCTGGAAGCCGCGCGTCAGCGCCTGCGTCCGATACTCATGACTTCGCTTGCCTTTATGTTTGGCGTCCTGCCGATGGCGATCAGCAGCGGCGCGGGTTCAGGCAGTCAGCACGCGGTAGGAACCGGCGTTCTGGGCGGTATGCTGACCGCCACGCTGCTGGCTATTTTCTTTGTACCCTTGTTCTTTGTGCTGGTCCGGCGTCGCTTTCCGCTGCGTGAGAAACCGCACGATTAGCCGCCATGAAAAAAGCCGCCGGGAGAAACTCCCGGCGGCTCTATTGATGTGTGTGGTCAGAATCGCAGCAAGGGGGGAAACGCCCTGCTTTCCTCGTCACGCGTTACTTACGTAACATCGCTTCGATAAATTCTTTCCAGTTCCCCAGTTCATATTCAACCATAACCACCTCTCTTATTGTGATGGCAATTGTACGCCGCTTTTTTTCTGCAGGTGAATACGTTTTCACCTCTTATCACTATCGGCAAACGCAGGGAAAAGCTGTAATTTTTCTTTTTTGTGCCGTGACGCACATTTCTGCAAGCTGCTGTCCGTACTGGAAAATAATTTTTTATTTCCCTGGTAGCACAATTCTGCGATTAAGATAATCCTTACTGGTCAGATAATCAGACAGAGCGCATTTCACGACCTGAATGAAAGCGTTTACTGGCCCTGATTAGCGTTTTCGATTAAAGCCCGCAGATGATGAAAAATGCAGGCAATATCCACTGACGCTCACCGCGCGCACCCCGCTGTGGTAAACTCGCGCGCAGATTTTTTTGCAGAACGGGAAACAGCTATGACAGCGCAGTGGGTGATGTACGGAATCAAAAATTGCGACACCGTAAAAAAAGCGCGCAATGCACTAACCGCGTCCGGCATCGACTACCGGTTTCACGATTATCGCGCGGATGGACTGGATGCCGCGCTGCTGCAGCACTTTATCGATCGGCTTGGCTATGAAGCCCTGCTGAATACGCGCGGTACCACCTGGCGCAGGCTGCCGGAAGCAGAACGTGCCGCGATTAAGGATGCCGCCAGCGCCGTGATGCTGGCACAGCCTGCCATCATTAAACGTCCGCTGCTTGCCGCCCCCGATGGCAGCCTGCTGCCGGGCTACAGCGCCGATCTTTACCACGCTTTTATTCAGGAGAAGTCATAACATGTTCTGTCCGGTTATTGAGCTGGCTCAGCAGCTCATCCGTCGCCCTTCGCTAAGTCCGGATGATGCGGGCTGTCAGGCCTTGCTGATCGCCCGCCTGGAGGCGATCGGTTTTCAGATTGAGCAGATGCATATTAATGACACGCTGAACGTCTGGGCCACGCGCGGTCACGGTGAAACCTTAGCGTTTGCCGGACACACTGATGTCGTACCGCCCGGTGATGCAAACCGCTGGATCAACCCGCCGTTTGAGCCCACTATCCGCGACGGCATGCTGTTTGGGCGCGGTGCCGCCGATATGAAGGGCTCGCTGGCAGCGATGGTGGTCGCCGCTGAACGTTTTGTCGCTGCGCATCCGCAGCACAAGGGCCGCCTGGCGTTTCTGATCACCTCCGATGAAGAGGCCAGCGCGGTCAACGGCACGGTCAAAGTGGTGGAGCGCCTGATGGCGCGTCATGAACGGCTGGATTACTGCCTGGTGGGTGAGCCCTCCAGTACAGAGATCGTCGGGGATGTGGTGAAAAACGGCCGGCGCGGTTCAATGACCGCAAACCTGACGCTGCACGGCGTGCAGGGACATGTCGCCTACCCGCACCTGGCGGATAATCCGGTACACCGTGCCATGCCGGCGCTGAATGAGCTGGTGGCCACCGAGTGGGATCAGGGCAACGCATTCTTTCCGCCAACCAGCATGCAGATTGCGAATGTGCAGGCGGGTACCGGCAGCAATAACGTTATTCCCGGCGAATTTTTTGTGCAGTTTAACTTTCGCTTCAGCACCGAGCTGACCGATCAGATGATTAAAGATCGCGTGACGGAACTGCTGGACCGCCATCAGCTGCGCTATACGCTGGAGTGGACCGTTTCCGGACAGCCTTTCCTGACGTCACGCGGCAGGCTGGTTGACGCCGTGGTAAACGCCGTAACGCACTATAATGAAATTAAGCCGCAGCTGTTGACCACGGGCGGCACTTCCGACGGACGCTTTATTGCCCGTATGGGAGCGCAGGTGGTGGAGCTTGGCCCGGTTAACGCCACAATTCATAAAATCAATGAGTGCGTCAAAGCGTCAGATCTGCAGCTGCTGAGCCGCATGTATCAGCGCATTATGGAGCAGCTGATTGCCTGACCGCATAAACAAGGAGACGGGGCATGGAGTGGTTAAAAGAGTACTGGTGGATCCTGGTGATTGTGCTGATGGTGGGCGTACTGATGAACGTCTATAAAGATCTCAAGCGCATCGATCATAAGAAATATATGGATAACCGGCCGGATTTACCTCCGCATCGTGATTTCAACGATAAGTGGGATGATGAAGATGACTGGCCAAAGAAAAAATAGGCCAGGGGCGCGTAAAAACATCAGGGGCGCATAAATGCGCCCCCTACGGGTTATTGTAGGGGGCGGATTGGTTGCAGGGGCGGCATTTATGCCGCCCGCCCCTACAGAAACATCACAACATCGTCGTCGTTTGGTTTGGCGCCGCTCAATGCTTCATCAAAATAGCGGCGCGGTATGGTATAGCGCAGATGATGCAGCGCCCGCGCCATGCTGCGTTCATCTATCGCATGCGGCAGATCGTTCACCACATCCAGCGTCACATCGCCACCCAGCTCGGTCAGACGCTGGTTCGCCGCTTCAGCATGCTGTAGCGGTACCTGTTCGTCATCGTCGCCGTGAATAAGATGAATGGTATTACGCCTGCTGGCGCGTTCCGGCAGCGTGGTATAGCGCCCGCTAAACGCCACCACCCGTCCCGCCAGCTCCGGCTGCGCTTTGACGCCCTCCAGAACCATGGTGCTGCCCTGCGAGAATCCGACCAGCGCCGTCGCTTCGGGCCGGACGCCAGCAGTACGCTGCCAGTGCCGGACAGACTCGATAAATAGCGGCATGACCGCATCGACACACTGCTGCGGCGAGCGATCCTGAGCGGGATAGTCCATAAACCACTGGCGGCCCTGCGGCACACTACCGGTATAAGGCGCACCTACTGACACCACCTGCGCGTCCGGAAACGCCTCAGCAAACCAGGTGCCAATTTGTGCCATCGCATCAGGGTTATCATCAGCGCCGTGGTAAAGCAAAAAAAGCTGAGCAGCCTGCACCGGCTGCTGAACAACAACATATCGTAAAGCCATACTGACCTCCTGTATTCACTATACGCCGCAGCCAGCAGAGTGATACCGGGAAAATTTGAACAAGAGCGCTGATTTATTGCAACAACGTCAGCCGCTGTTGCCAGGCCTGCGCTGCCTGCGGATCGAGCCGTTCAAGCGCCTCAGCCGTCTCCTGACGCAGCCGCTGTACCACCGCCCTGCGGCCGCTGAGACCGGCGCTGCTGCCCGCCTCGCTCAGCGTCTGTTTCTGAAGCAGTATGGCCTGCATTAACGGCTGTGGCTGTATGCGTACCAGCCGCTGCAGCACCGCATAGCTCGCCTCGAACGGGCGCTGTGCCCAGGCAAAACCTGCCAGCAGCACCACATCCTCTTCATTAATATCCTGCGACAGCCCCGCTTCCTCTGGCAGTGGCAAATCGATGAGATCGTTCAGCCAGACGGCATCGCGCGCCAGACGCTGCGCCGCCTGCGTCTGCAGCAGTTTCCCGGCCGGCGTCAGTGCGCAGATGGCCATTGCGGCGTAGCAGCCGCTGCTCGCTTCACGCTGCGATCCGACCCGCACCAGCGTAAAGCCGCAGGCGTGCCAGAAGCGCCACAGCGCAGCCGTGTAACCAAAGCTCACCGAGAGAAAATCACAGCCGGCGGCCTGGTGACGCGCCTGTGAAACCAGCGCCCGGCCAATGCCCTGCTGACGGCGGGCGGCCGTCACCGCAATGCGGCTGATACGCAGAGAGCGCAGCGTAGCCGCCGCGCTGAAACCGGCGTGTGCCGCCAGTGACTGCGCGACCAGATTACCGCGCGGGCGACGCGTGCCGGCCCAGACAGCCTGCGCCAGTTCTGCATCCAGTCCGCCCTCTTCAACCAGCCACAGGGCACCGGCCACGCTCTCTGCTGCGCCAGCCAGCCAGAGCTGCATCCCCGGCGCGTCCAGCAGGCGGCGCAGGTCGAGCGGCGAAGTGCGATAGTGCGCGCTTGCCAGCAGACGATAGCCCGCCTCCAGCGCGGCGGGGTGCGCATCCGGCATCGCTCGGTATAACGTGATTTCTGATGCCGGCGCGGCGCGGTCCGCTTCTTCAAACAGCAGCGCGCGGTTGAGCCACTGCTCCAGTGGATCCTGTGCGCACCAGCGCAGGGGCTCATCCAGCGTGAAATAGTGAACGCCAGGCAGGGTGGCGCAGAAGCGCAGCAAAAAACCGCGTCCGGTGCCCTCGTACCCCTGCACGGTTGTGGTCAGCAGCACACGCGGAAAGCGTGCAACCAGCTGCTGCAGCAGCGGCGCCGGGATCGCGGCTGCCTCATCAACGATCAGCCATGCAGGCAGCGGATCGATCGGCTGCTGCAGGATCGCATCAGGGGCCATAAAGGAAAACTGCTCGCCGGCAAACTGCGCCAGCACCTCTGTTGACACCTTCGCCGGAGCGGTGACCAGCGCGTGCGTTGTATTACGTGCCAGCATGCCGGCCAGCGCCGACTTGCCGCGCCCGCGCGGTGCGGTAACCACCGCCACCCCGGAAGCGATCGCCTGCAGCTGAGCAAGAATAGCCGCCTGCTGCTGTGGCGCCTGGCATTGCCAGCGCGGCCAGACACCTGCGGCCGGCTGACGTACCGGCAGATGCTGGCGCTGCAGCAGCACCTCGTCATCTTTCAGCATCAGCTGCTGCAGGCGATGTATAAAACGGGGCGTGGCGATGGGCTCTGCGACATCGGCCCAGCGCAGGCTGTCCGCATCGGCAGCTGTCGCCCAGCTCTCCCACGGCGGCGTCAGCAGCAGCAGCCAGCTGCCGGCGCGCAGCGTACCGGCCAGCGCGGCAAAAGCCTCAGCGTGAAAGCCGTGCCGCGCATCGAACAGCGCATGGGTAAATTCACGTCCCAGCAGCGTTCGCAGCGCTGTCGGGGCAACGTGCGGCGTCAGGTCGCAGGCGCTGCTGAGCGTGATCCAGTCACCCGGCAGCGCCTGCTGCCATAGACCGGCCTGCTCGCGCGCCCACTCTGCATCACCTGCTATAACCGCTAAGCAGCGGATGCCTGCCTGCTGCATCGCCGCCGTGATAACCGCACAGGACATCAGTTAGTGGCGAAGGTGTTGCACTGGCCCGGATCGCCGCCGTCATAACCACGTTTAAACCAGGTATAGCGCTGTTCAGATGTGCCGTGCGTAAAGCTGTCCGGCACTACGCGCCCCTGGCTCTGCTGCTGCAGGCGGTCGTCACCAATCGCTTCGGCCGCGTTAAGCGCTTCCTGCAGATCGCCCACTTCCAGAATGTTCTGCTGCTGCATATAGTGGCCCCAGACGCCGGCAAAGCAGTCCGCCTGCAGCTCCATTTTCACCGACAGCTGATTCACCTGTTTCTCACTGGCGCCCTGCTGCATTTCACGTACTTTCGGCTCAATACCCAGCAACTTCTGCACATGGTGACCTACCTCATGCGCAATGACGTAGCCCTGCGCAAAGTCGCCGCCTGCGCCCAGTTTGGTTTTCATCTCATCATAGAAAGAGAGGTCGATATAGACGCTCTGGTCAGCCGGACAGTAAAACGGCCCCATCGCCGCCTGGCCGGTTCCGCAGTGGGTGCGCGTCACGCCGCGATACATCACCAGTTTTGGTGGCACATACTGTTTGTTCATCTGCTTAAACAGCTTGTCCCAGGTATCTTCGGTTGTCGCGAGGATCACCGAGGTAAATTTCGCCGCCTCGTTATCCTGCGCGGAGTCCACCTGGCGCTGCTGCACCGGTGCGCTGCCACCGCCGCCCAGCAGTCCGGTAAGGTCATAGCCGTAATATCCGGCCACCGCCACAACGACCAGCAGGATAATGCCGCCTTTCCCGCGCGGCAGCCGGATCTGTCGCCCGCCACCGCCAAAACCTGATGATTCGCCGCGACGATCTTCCACATTGTCGCTTTCACGACGCCCTTGCCAGCGCATGGCCTGCTCCTGTTTATTTATCTTCAGATAGGCATGATTTTAGATGGCGCCAGGCATAATCACCAGCGTTGCAGGCAGGCAGATGACGGATATAAAAAAGGGCCGTCTGCAGAGACGACCCGATAGCACCTGCCGCGTAATGCGGTTTAGTCGAGTTTGACCCCGAGGCGGTGTGCTACAGCTTCATACGCTTCCACGACGCCGCCGAGGCTCTGACGGAAACGGTCTTTATCCATTTTGTCCATGGTCTCTTTGTCCCACAAACGCGCGCCATCGGGTGAGAACTCGTCGCCCAGCGTGACTTCGCCGTTAAACAGACCAAACTCCAGCTTGAAATCGACCAGGATAAGACCGGCATCATCAAACAGTTTGCTCAGCACCTCGTTGGCTTTATACGTCAGCTCCTGCATACGCGCCAGGTTCGCTTTACTGACCCAGCCAAAGGTTTCGCAGTAAGACTCGTTGACCATGGGATCATGTTTGGCGTCATCTTTCAGGAAGAGATCAAACAGCGGCGGACTGAGCAGCATGCCCTCTTCCACCCCAAGGCGTTTGACCAGCGATCCGGCCGCGCGGTTGCGGATCACGCACTCTACCGGCACCATCTCCAGCTTTTTCACCAGCGCTTCGTTATCAGACAGCAGCGCTTCCATCTGAGTAGGAATGCCCGCTTCCTGCAGTCTGGTCATAATAAAGTGGTTAAACTTGTTGTTTACCATGCCTTTACGATCAAACTGTTCGATTCGTGCCCCGTCTCCTGCTGATGTATCGTTGCGGAACTCAAGTACCAGCAAATCCGGATTGTCGGTACTGTATACGGTTTTCGCTTTACCGCGATACAACTCAGCTCGCTTTTGCATCTTGTTAACTCCAGACATGAAATAACCCGTGTTCAGCGGTGTTCCACCGCGCGACGACTGCGTGACGCAATCGTTTACCTCGCCGGGCGCCATTATGCCAAAATCAAAACAAAAAGGCCGGAGAATCTCCGGCCTTTACACAATTATTTATTCAGTGCGCCCTGCATGACGGCCACCAGCGCATCGTTCTGCGCCTGGGTCAGCACGTGACCCTTAGGATCGATAAACTGCAGACTACTGCGGTTATCAAGGTCGCCTACCTGCAGCTTATAGTCACCGTTCGGCAGCTCCGGATCTTTGGCGCCAATCGCGTCAAACGCGCTGCTGCCCGGCTGCTTATAGGTCACTTTCAGACTGCCCTGCGAACGGTTGTCATCCGTCACTTCCATGCCAGCACGCTGCAGCGCCGCCGGCAGTCGCTGCCAGGTGACGTTAAACGGCGAGCGCAGGATCAGCAGCGGCAGGCCGGTTTCATCTGCACCGCTCTGGACGTCGATCTGTCCGGTCGCACGTCCGGCGGCAGCATCCTGACTGGCAGTATCGATCTTATCCAGACCGGTACTGAGATCGTTGAGCATCTGGCCGGTATAGCGCTGAACCTGTGCCGGTGACGTCACCGTCTCACCCTGCTGCTGCAGCTCAAGCAGACGCACCGTCAGGACCTGCTGATACCCCTGATTCTGCACGCTGATCTGATAGCGGCCGCGATACTGATTATCTTCATCTGCGCGGTTCCACTGCACCCAGTCGGTGGTGAGCTGCTGCCCGGCATCGTTACGCTGGGCAATCGGGAACTTGTAGGATTGCACCACGTTGACCACCTGTGACCAGATAGAACCGCGACTGCTTTCCAGCGCCAGTACGCCGGTATTACCGGTGAACTGCGCGCGCGTACCGTTCATCAGCGCCAGCGGCTGCGCCGGCGGACGAATATCGAGTGCTTTACCCAGCGCGCCATTAGCTACGCGATGCGGAACCTCATAGTCGCCGTTCTGTATCGGCAGTATTGCCCCTGCCGGCGCGTTCAGATCGCGCAGTTCAGGCGTCTGAAGATAGGACTCATCGCCGCTTACCTGGCGCTTGTAACGCTGATCGCTGGAACAGGCTGTCAGCAGCATCAGAGTGGAGAGACCTGCTACCGTTACCAGCGTCGAGCGCTTAACTGAAAAACTCATTGATTCTCCCTAAATTAACGCAGACCCGCTTTGATAAGTGCCTGCGCCGTTTTTTCCTGGCCCGCGCTGGTCAGCGGCGTCATTGGCAGGCGCAGCGTGTCATCCGCGATCAATCCCAGCTGTTTTGCGGCCCATTTTACCGGAATAGGATTGGGCTCACAGAAAAGCGTCTGGTGCAGATGCATCAGACGCTGATTCAGGTGACGCGCTTCGGCAAATTTGCCTTCCTGCGCCAGCGCACAGAGTTCAGCCATTTCACGCGCCGCAATGTTAGCGGTGACAGAAATGACGCCTTTGCCGCCCAGCTGCATAGAATCCAGCGCAGTGGCATCATCGCCGCTGACAATAATGAACTCGTCACCAACCAGCTGTTGGATCTGTGAAACCCGCGATAAGTTCCCGGTCGCTTCTTTAATACCGGTAATATTTTTAATTTCAGCCAGGCGCGCCACGGTCTCCGGCAGCATATCGCAGCCGGTACGCGACGGAACGTTATAGAGCATCTGCGGCAGATCGGTGCTTTCCGCAATCGCTTTGAAGTGCTGGTAAAGCCCTTCCTGAGTCGGACGATTGTAATAAGGCGTCACGGTCAGGCAGCCGACCACGCCGGTGCCGGTAAAGCGTTTTGTCAGAGAGATCCCTTCGGCAGTGGCGTTAGCGCCCGTTCCGGCGATAACCGGAATACGGCCATCGGCCAGCTCCAGGGTTTGCATCACCACGTCACCATGCTCTTCATGGCTGAGCGTTGCAGATTCGCCGGTGGTGCCAACAGAAACGATCGCTGCGGTTCCGCTGGCGACATGATAATCAATCAGTTTTTTCAGACTCGGGCGGCAAACCTGGCCCTGGTCATTCATAGGCGTAATGAGTGCAACAATACTTCCGGTGAACATGGGCTATCCCCTCGACAAACAAGTGCCTCATGTTACGTTTTACCTTCAAAGAAAAGCAAGCGAGCCAGCCCATTCCCGCGCTTGTCAGCAGTTTTTTTTATGTTTACCTTATAGTTATTAGCGAACGTACAGGAAAACTCATTTTGTCGCAGCCACAGCCGCATCATCTGGTCATCACTGCTCTTGGCGTCGATCGTCCGGGTATCGTTAACGCCATTACCCGCCACGTCAGCAGTTGCGGCTGCAATATAGAAGATAGCCGTCTGGCGATGCTCGGCGATGAGTTCACCTTTATTATGCTGCTTTCCGGCAGCTGGAACGCCATTACGCTGATTGAATCCACGCTGCCCATGAAAGGCGCTGAGCTGGAGCTGCTGATCGTAATGAAGCGCACGAACGCGCGCGCGACGCCACCGATGCCGGTGACGGTCCGGATTCAGGTAGAAGTGCCGGATTCGCCACGCATCATTGAGCGCTTTACCGATCTGCTCGATAAACATCAGCTGAATATCGCTGAGCTGGTGTCGCGTATTAACCCGGCTCAGGACAATGAACAGCCGGTACTCTATATTCAGATGACAGCACACAGTCCGGCAAACCGGGTAAGCGCACCGATAGAGCAGGCGTTTAATCAGCTGTGTGAAGAACTGCATGCACAAGGCTCAATTCGCCTCTATAGTGTCACCGACGACAGCAGCAATGTCCTGTAATCAGGCTCCGGGTTATTTCGCCACACACTCTGTTGCAGCAGCATAACGTGTTGTGAAATAACCCTGAGGTAAACGTCCGGCCAGCCAGCAGGCACTGCCGGGTGTCATACCCGCAGCATGAACAAAAAACGGAGAGTTGTGATGAATCCACTGAAAGCCGGTGATACCGCACCGAAATTTAGCTTGCCCGATCAGGATGGCGAACAAGTAAATTTGGCCGACTTCCAGGGACAGCGTGTTCTGGTCTATTTCTACCCGAAAGCGATGACGCCAGGCTGTACTACTCAGGCCTGCGGCCTGCGTGACAACATGGACGAGCTGAAAAAAGCGGGCGTAGAGGTACTGGGTATCAGCACCGACAAGCCGGAAAAACTGTCCCGTTTTGTTGAGAAAGAGCTGCTGAATTTCACGCTGCTTTCTGATGAAGATCACCGGGTGTGCGAGCAGTTTGGCGTCTGGGGTGAGAAGTCATTTATGGGCAAAAGCTACGACGGCATCCACCGCATCAGTTTCCTGATTGGTCAGGATGGTAAAGTGGAAAAGGTGTTCGACAGCTTTAAAACCGCAGACCATCACGATATCGTGCTTGATTACGTGAAGTCTGCCTGATCAAAAGCGGTGCGCCTTTGCTACGCACCGCTTCCCGCTATTTCTTACTCTGCGATCTGCCGTTCCGGCGTGGTTTCCGGCCAGGCGCGTACAACCGCTTTTACCAGCGTGGCCAGCGGAATAGCAAAAAATACGCCCCAAAAGCCCCACAGTCCGCCAAAAATGACCACGGAGAGAATAATCACCAGCGGATGCAGATTTACCGCTTCTGAAAACAGCACCGGCACCAGTACGTTGCCATCCAGCGCCTGGATCACCAGATACACCACCATCAGCGTCCAGAAATCGCTGCTAAGCCCCCACTGAAACAGCCCGACGCCAATGACTGGCAGCGTAACGGCCAGCGCGCCCACGTAAGGGATCAGCACCGAAACGCCCACCAGCACCGCCAGCAGCAGCGCGTAATTGAGCCCCAGCACTAAAAAGGCGATCCAGCTGACGACGCCTGTCACCACCATCTCCAGCACTTTGCCGCGAATATAGTTGGTGATTTGCTGATTCATCTCTTTCCATACCGTGCCCGCCAGCCCGCGATTACGCGGCAGCACGCGCCGCACCGCATTCAGCATCTGCTCTTTATCTTTCAGCAGGAAAAACACCATCAGCGGGACCAGCACCAGATAGATCATCAGCGTCATCAGACCGACCAGCGAGGCCAGCGAATAGCGCACCAGGGATTCACCCAGGCCGGTCAGGCGGCTGCGCAGATTTTCTACGATGATATCGATAATGCCTGCATCCACCAGCGCCGGAAAACGCTGTGGCAGCGCAGCCGCTGAGATATAGAGTTTATTGAGCATGTTGGGCAGGTCGCGCGTCAGGTTAATGCCCTGCTGCCAGGCAACCGGCGCCACTATCAGTACCATAACCAGCAGAATGCCGGCGAAGAGTATTAACACGATGCTGGTTGCCCAGCTGCGGCTGCAGCCGATACGCTGCAGCCGCACTACGGGCCACTCCAGCAGATAAGCCAGCACCAGCGCCACCAGCAGCGGCGCCAGCAGCCCGCTAAAGAAAAACAGAATGCAGAACGCCGCCAGCAGGATCGCCAGCAGGCCAATCGCCTGCGGATCGCTGAAGCGACGCTTGTACCAATGAAACAACAGAGACAACATCAACCTTATCCTTTTACTGCCCCGGCACGGCACGCTGCCGCCCGCTTATCGATCCGCATATCAGCGTATAATGCTGCTGACCAGTGCGTTATGGCCGGCAATCATCACACAGTTTCGTCCGGCGTGCTTGGCCTGATAGAGCGCCGCATCCGCCTGCCGGAGACTCTCCTCCTGCGTGCCCTGCTGCGGCTGCCAGCAGGCGATGCCCACCGAGAGCGTGATATGGCCGGGCGGATCGATCCAGCTCTCCGCAATGCTGACGCGCACCCGCTCGGCGATAACCCGCGCCTCTTCGACCGTGGTAGCCGGCAGCAGCATCAGAAACTCTTCGCCGCCGTTACGGCAGACTACATCCGTCTGACGGGCGTTGCTGCGCAGCGTCTGCGCGACCTGCTTAATGACGTTATCACCCGCGCCGTGGCCAAAATTATCATTTACCCGTTTAAAGTGGTCGATATCCAGCGCCAGCACGGCAAATGGCTGCTGCATCGCCTCAAAATAGTCGAGCACGGCGTGCAATCCTCGCCGGTTGAGCAGCTGCGTCAGAGGATCGCTTTGTACTTCTGAGTTAAGCCGGCCGATTTTATCCTGTACCAGTCCGATACCGGTCAGCAGCGCCCGCTTTACCTGCGCCGCCTCAAAGTACCACGCACGGATGCCGCCGATTTCTGCCGACACCCCCTGCGTATCCATCTGGCTGGCTTTCCGCGACAGCTGCCAGAGCGGCAGCGCGATCAGCCGCGCCAGCACGATCGCTACCAGCAGCGTCAGCAGCGCAAACGGCACTGAGTTTTTCAGCACGTTCAGCAGCAGACCGGCAAGCGGTGCCAGCGTGAGCGCCGCAGGCTTAAGTGCCACGACCATCCAGCCGGTACCGGGCACCACAGCGTAGCCAATCAGCTTATTGCTGCTGTTCTCTGTGATCTGCGCGGTGCCGCTGCTGCGCTCCGCCCGCTCGCGTTCGCTGATAATCGCCGGCACGCTTTTACCCACCAGCTGGCTGTTCTGGTGATACAGCACCTGATTGTTGCGGTCCAGAACAAAGACCTGCGTCCCGTCGCGATAATATTGCTCGCCCAGCAGCGCATTCAGGATGCTTTTTTTCTTCAGATAGAGCGTGCCGCCCACGTAACCCAGATAGCGTCCTTCGCTATTCCAGATCGGCCATGAAACAAACACGATCAGGTTGTTTGCGGCCGAAATCACTGCCCGGCTGACCAGCGGCTGCCGCTGCGACAGCGCTTCCCGTGACGCCTGACTGGTGAGCTGCATGCCTTTCAGCGTCAGGGATTCCGGTGAGATCGCTTTAACGATGCCGTTACTGTCCACCACCGCGACGGAGTTAAAACTGCTGGTCTGCTCACGCAGGCGATTCACTTCCTGCTGCGCAAGTGCTTCATCATCAAACGCCTGGCCCAGCAAATTAGCGCTGAAGTGCAGCTGCGACTGTGCCTGCTGAAAGAAAAGTTCCGTGGTGGTCGCCAGCTTGGTCGCATAGGCGCGGTTGGCCTCCAGCGTGGTTTCAATCAGCACCATACGCTGCACGCGCCAGGTCGCATAAAGCGTGTTCGCCAGCGTGATGACAATACTGATTATTGCCAGCAGCGCGATCAGCGTTCGCAGGTCAGTTTTGGGCCGGATTCGCGTCAGCATAACGCCGCCGCGCGGATAGGTTGCTTCATAGATTTACGTGCCTGACGCTGTGGTGATTGAGGGGGTCACTTGTTGTTATGAAAGAGAGACAAGTGTACACCGCTCAGGTCGTTTCAGCACGGATCATCCTGCTGCTCTGGCAACAGAACTCTGTTTTACGCTGGATCGGTTTGCGGAGGGAGGCAGAGAAGTGACAGCGGCCTGCACCGCTGTCAGCGCATGTTACAGCATCAAAAAGGCGTATCCTTCATTCTGCAGCGTGGCGACCGTCGTGCCGCTGGAGAGCGTATGGGTCACGCGGGTATCGATCCAGTCACGCTGCAGCTGGTGAAACGCCACGGACTGGTCGCAGATAGTGACTTTAACGCCCGCTTTTTTCAGCTCATCGATCAGTTTCAGGTTCGGGTTATCAAAACCGTACGCCTTATGAAACTGCTCGTTGTTCAGCGCAGCCGGTACGGCATCGCTGTTGATAGAGACCACAAAGTTTAACTGATTAAGCGGCACGCCCGCAGCATAATAGAGGTTGGTCACGCGCGCCACGCGCTCAAGGCCCAGGTTAGCCTGGTGGATATCGCCTTCGCTGCGGTTGATCTGAAACACAATTTTATTGCTCAGCCCCGGCGTCATTGCCGGGTTGTAGTCAGGCGTGTTCACGAAGTGAATTTTGCCATAGCCGGCGATTGCCGGCGTGCTCCAGAAGTCAGCAGGCTCCGCTTTTTTATCGGCGAATTTACCGCTGACCTTATCCACCAGCTCAGGAAGCTGTAACACATTGCCGCCGACAAAGCCTGCCAGCGCGGCGATAACAATATAAGACGCTACACGCATTCTGTTTCTCCTTAACCGAAACGATTACATCTGCAAAAGGGCATAGCCCTGATTTTCCAGCGTGGAGACCGTAGTCGGGCTGGAGAGCGCATGGATCACTGAACGATCGATCCAGGCACTGGGATAGTGGTGAAAGGCAACAGACTGATCGCATACGGACACTTTTACGCCCAGCTTATTCAGCGCATTGATCAGCGGCAGATTAGGGTTATCGACACCATAAAACTGTCTGAAGTGGCTGTCATCCAGCGTGGCAGGCGTCGCATCGCCGGTCATGGAGACAACAAATTCCAGCTGATCAACAGGAACGCCGGAGGCAACGTAGAGGTTAACCACGCGCGCAACCCGCTCCAGCCCGAGGTTAGGACGTTTGATGTCACCCTCATTTTTGGTGAGCTGGAAAACCACCTTATTGCTCAGGCCGGCCACCGGCTTAAATGCGGCATCCGCTTCGTAATGAATTTTGCCATAGCCTTCAATGGCGGGCGTGCTCCAGAATCCTTCGGGATCGGCAGGCTCAGCGGTAAAATGTTTCGCTACACGCTGGTAAAGGTCGTCTCCTTTAATTATTCCTGCTCCGACCACGCCTCCCAGAACAGCAATCAGGGCATAGCTTACTGCTGAACGCATACATACTCTCCGGCATACACGGCACGTGTATTAACAGTCCATAGGGAAAAAAGTGCCTTATCTATACCACAGCGTATGCGGAACGGCGTGGCTGAGCGGCGCGGTGTAACCACGCTTTAGTTGCGCGCAGCATAATTAGCGGTGCTGATTAAACAGGGAATTCGATGGTCAGCGCGCCAGCGCTGCAGAATAAGATGGCCGGGAAATCGGTTTACTTATGCTTACTGGCCGGGTTGACGAACGGCTCAATCCTGACCATCGATTTCTGTTAAGGTCCGTTTTTATTCAACGCTGATGATAAAAAAAGCTGATGGAACAGAGTGATAGTTAAGGCCGGGCCAGCTCTGTTTTTCAGAGAATACCTGGAAAAATCCATGCCAGATTCAATATTTTTGAGCAACTTTACGTAACTTTGAATTTATCGCAGCATAACCTTATGCCTGTCGCTGCATTACTGTTCAGTTTTTTGCGGCAAATCAGCGACTCATCGCTCTCCACGCTCTGTTTTGCGCTTCTGCGACCGCTCTCTTTGCAACCCGGCGCCCTGCGGTTAAGATAACGACAGAGCAGAAAACCCGATTCACATCGAACATTTACCCTCTCTTCTGTCCGGCGACAGATGAGCATCATCAGGATCGAGGCATGTTAAACCGACTGCGTATCTCCGTACTGGCTACCCTCATTCCTGCGCTGCTGCTGACGCCCGCCTTCAGCGCACGCGCCGACCTCAGTGATAATCTGCCCGACATCGGCACGACGGCGGGTTCCACGCTATCGATTAATCAGGAACTGCAGATGGGCGATTTTTACGTGCGCCAGCTGCGGGCCAGCGCGCCACTGATTCAGGATCCGCTGCTGAACCAGTACATTAATGAGCTGGGGCAGCGTCTGGTCGCGCACGCCGGTTCAGTGCGCACGCCGTTTCACTTTTTCCTGATCCAGAATGACGAGCTCAACGCCTTTGCCTTTTTTGGCGGCAACGTGGTGCTGCACGCTTCACTGTTCCGCTATACCGATAATGAGAGCCAGCTCGCCTCGGTGATGGCGCATGAGATTTCACACGTGACGCAGCGCCATCTGGCGCGCGCCATGGAGGAGCAGAAACGCAGCGCGCCGCTGACCTGGGTTGGCGCGCTGGGTTCTATTCTGCTGGCGATGGCAAATCCGCAGGCGGGAATGGCGGCGCTGACCGGTACGCTGGCGGGCACCCGGCAGGGCATTATCAGCTTTACGCAGGGTAATGAGCAGGAGGCGGATCGCATCGGTATTCAGGTGCTGCAGCGTGCCGGTTTTGATCCGCAGGCGATGCCCGCTTTCCTGGAAAAGCTTGCCGACCAGACGCGCTTCTCCTCCCGCCCGCCGGAAATTTTGCTGACGCACCCGCTGCCTGACAGCCGTCTCTCTGACGCGCGCAACCGCGCAAACCAGATGCGTCCGGTGGTGGTACAGTCGTCGCAGGATTTCTATATGGCGAAGGTGCGTGTGCTTGGCATGTATCCTACCGGCCGCAATCAGCTCACCGACGATCTGCTGAATGAGTATGCGAAAGGCAATCTGCGTGAACAGCAGGCCGCGCAGTATGGCAAAGCGGTGCAGTTTCTGCAGGCCAAAGATTTTGCGAATGCTAAACGTACGCTGGCGCCGCTGCTGGCGAAACAGCCGGACAACGTCTGGTTTCTTGATTTGATGACCGATATCGATTTGGGGCTCAACCAGCCGCAGCAGGCGATCGCCATGCTGAGCAGCGCCCGCGGCGGCGGCACTAATCCGGTGCTGCAGCTCAACCTGGCTAACGCTTATGTGGAAGCGAAACAGCCCGCCAGCGCCAGCCGCATTCTTAACCGCTATACCTTTGCCCATCCGGACGATCTTAACGCCTGGGATCTGCTGGCGCAGGCGTCGGCGGCGCAGGGATTACGCGATGAAGAGCTGTCAGCGCGGGCGGAGAGCCTGGCGCTCAGCGGCCAGCTCGATCAGGCCATTACCGCGCTGGGCAGCGCCAGCGCACAGGTGCCGCTTGGCAGCCTGAAGCAGGCGCGTTATGACGCGCGTATCGATCAACTGCGTGAGCTGCAGCGGCGTTTCCGGCAGTATCAGAAAGGATAACGTCAGAGTCCGAGCGTCTCTTTAACAAACGGGATCGTCAGTTTGCGCTGGGCACTGATAGAGGCGCGATCGAGACGATCCAGCGTTTCAAACAGCGTGCGCATTTCACGATCGAGACGCTTCAGCAGAAAACGCCCGACATCTTCCGGCAGTTCAAAACCGCGCAGCCCGGCACGCAGCTGCAGCGCCTGTAATTTATCCTCATCTGAGAGCGGCTGCAGACGATAGATTTGTCCCCAGTCGAGACGGGAGGCCAGATCGGGCAGGCCAAGACTGAGCTGGCGCGGCGGCCGATCGCCGGTGATCAGCAGGCGGGTTTTACCGGTTTCAAGAATGCGGTTATAAAGGTCAAATATCGCCATTTCCCACTCCGCTTCCCCGGCAATACACTCAATATTGTCGATGCAGACCAGCGCCAGATTCTCCATGCCTTCCAGCACCTCCGGCACAAACCAGGTCCGCTTATCCAGCGGCACATAGCCTACCGCTTCATCGCGGGCAGACATTTCAGCGCACGCCGCGTGCAGCAGGTGACTGCGTCCACCGCCTTCGCGCGACCAGAAGTAGAGATAGCTGCCGTGTTGCTGCGCCAGTGCGCCGCGCAGTGCGGCAAGCAGCGACGGATTGTCCCCTGGCCAGAAGCTGGCAAAGGTTTCATCATCAGGTAAGTAGAGTGGCAGTGAGAGCTGTGCCGGCGTGTTCAGAAGTACCTCAGCAAGTGAGCGGGCAGAAAACGGCGCAAGTTTATCACGATCCTCTGCAGAGATGAACCAGGCGTCCCTGCCCGGCGGCTGCGCTTAGCGATCCTGATGCTCCTGCGCCTCCAGCACCACCTCTTCCGGACGTAAAATATTGATAACGCGGAAAATCAGCGCCAGCGCAACGCCGACCAGCGTGGCCAGCGCCATGCCTTTCAGCTCTGCCGCACCGATATGGACTTTGGCACCGCTCACGCCGATGATCAGGATCACCGAGGTCAGGATCAGGTTCTGCGCTTTGTTGTAGTCCACTTTTGATTCAATCAGCACGCGAATACCGGAGGCGCCGATCACGCCATACAGCAGCAGCGATACGCCGCCCATCACCGGCACCGGGATCGCCTGAATCGCTGCCGCCAGCTTGCCCACGCAGGAGAGCAGAATGGCAAAAATCGCCGCCCCGCCAATAACCCAGGTGCTGTAAACGCGGGTGATCGCCATGACGCCGATGTTTTCGCCATAGGTGGTATTGGGCGTTGATCCAAAAAAGCCGGAGAACATGGTCGAGAGGCCGTTGGCGAACATAGAGCGGTGCAGCCCCGGATCGCGGATCAGATCTTTTTTCACAATATTTGCCGTCACGACCAGATGCCCGACGTGTTCGGCAATCACCACCAGCGCGGCAGGCAGAATGGTCAGCATAGCCGCCCACTCAAAGCGCGGCGTGTAGAAGGTTGGCAGCGCAAACCAGGGCGCGTTTTCCACGCTGCGCCAGTCAACAATGCCCAGCATTGAGGAGAGCGCATAGCCCACCAGCACACCAATCAGAATCGGGATGATGGCAAGAAAACCGCGAAACAGCACGGAGCCAAACACCGTAACCGCCAGCGTCACCATGGAGATCAGTACGGTGGTGCTGTTCGGTGCCGTACCTTCCGCCGGTAGCAGGCCCGCCATATTGGCCGCCACGCCTGCCAGCTCCAGCCCGATCACGGCGACAATAGCGCCCATCGCGGCGGGTGGAAACATCACGTCCAGCCAGCCGGTGCCCGCTTTTTTCACAATCAGCGCCACAATGCAGAACAGCAGACCGCAGAGGATAAAGCCGCCCAGCGCCACTTCGTAACCCAGCGGCAGCAGCAGCAGTACCGGTGAAATAAAGGCGAAGCTGGAGCCGAGATAGGCAGGAATTTTACCTTTGCAGATAAACAGATAGAGCAGCGTACCAGCGCCGTTGAACAGCAGCACGGTCGCCGGGTTAATATGAAACAGGATCGGCACCAGCACCGTGGCACCAAACATCGCAAACAGATGCTGCAGGCTGAGTGGAATGGTTTGCAGCAGCGGCGGGCGTTCGCTCACCCCAATGGCACGTCTCGTCATCTTATCCCCTTCCCTTCCTGTATGACAGGCGGTTAATTACTGTTTTTTTGTTAAAAAAAAGCCGACTCTCTGGTCGGCTGCTCAAATACTATTTCTTAAAAATGCTAATGCATATTCTGCCTGCAGCTGCAGGCCGGGCGTTGCCGGCGGCATTGGGCTCACGGCCAGCGCGGAACGTACCGGCGCAGGCAGCGGTTTCGGGCACTGCCCGAAGGCAACGCGACCAGCAAAACAGCCCGGAGTAAACATTACTTCGTTCCGAAGATCTTATCGCCGGCATCGCCGAGACCAGGAATGATATAGCCTTTCTCATTCAGCCCCTGATCGACTGACGCGGTGTACAGCTCAACGTCCGGATGCGCTTTCTCCAGCGCGGCAATACCTTCCGGGGCCGCTACCAGTACCAGCACCTTGATGCTGCTGCAGCCCGCTTTTTTCAGCAGGTCGATGGTGGCAATCATTGAGCCACCGGTCGCCAGCATCGGATCGACGACCAGCGCCATGCGCTCTTCGATGTTAGAGACCAGCTTCTGGAAATAGGGCACCGGCTCCAGCGTCTCTTCATCGCGGTAGACACCCACCACGCTGATACGCGCGCTCGGCACGTGCTCCAGTACCCCTTCCATCATGCCAAGACCGGCACGCAGAATAGGAACGACGGTAATTTTTTTACCTTTGATTTGATCAACATCAACCGGGCCGTTCCAGCCTTCAATCGTTACGCGTTCGGTTTCAAGATCGGCGGTGGCTTCATAGGTCAGCAGGCTGCCCACTTCCGAGGCCAGCTCGCGAAAGCGTTTGGTGCTGATATCATGCTCACGCATCAGGCCCAGTTTGTGTTTAACCAGCGGGTGTCTGACTTCCACGATTTTCATGATTATTCTCCCGGAATTGAGTTGAGCTAAAAAAAAATCGCCGGATTATACCGCCTTTTTGCTTTTGCGCCACAGCGGATTGCGCAGGGGGATGGCTGCCTGTCCTGAGAATAGCGGAATCGCGAAAATCTGACATAACGAATATCGGGCGTGAGATCAGACTCGCAAACGTTTGCCTGCGCTGTTAGAATTGCCGCGCTTAATTTTTGCCACCAATCGCAATCGCGTGGGGATTCCGCAGTGACCGACAAAACCTCTCTCAGCTACAAAGACGCCGGTGTTGATATTGATGCTGGTAACGATCTGGTTGACCGTATTAAAGGCGTAGTAAAGAAAACCCGCCGCCCGGAAGTGATGGGTGGACTGGGCGGCTTTGGCGCGCTGTGTGCGCTGCCGCAGAAATATCGCGAGCCGGTGCTGGTTTCGGGAACGGATGGCGTCGGTACTAAACTGCGCCTGGCGATGGATCTTAAGCGTCACGACAGTATCGGCATCGATCTGGTTGCGATGTGTGTGAACGATCTGGTGGTACAGGGCGCCGAGCCGCTGTTCTTCCTCGACTACTACGCTACCGGCAAACTGGACGTTGATACCGCCTCTGCGGTGATCACCGGTATTGCCGAAGGCTGCCTGCAGTCAGGCTGTGCGCTGGTAGGCGGAGAGACGGCGGAAATGCCGGGCATGTATCACGGCGAAGATTATGATGTCGCTGGCTTCTGTGTCGGCGTGGTGGAGAAATCGGAGATCATCGACGGCAGTAAAGTTCAGGATGGTGACGTTCTGATTGCCCTGGGGGCAAGCGGCCCGCACTCCAACGGCTATTCGCTGGTACGCAAGATTCTGGAAGTCAGCGCCACCGATCCGGAACGCGAGCAGCTGGAAGGTAAATCGCTGGCCGATCACCTGCTGGCCCCGACCCGCATCTATGTAAAAAATATCCTGAGCCTGATTGAGCAGGTTGATGTGCACGCCATTGCCCACCTTACCGGCGGCGGCTTCTGGGAAAACATCCCACGCGTGCTGCCTGACAATACGCAGGCGGTACTGGATGAGCAGAGCTGGCAGTGGCCGGCGGTGTTCAGCTGGCTGCAGCAGGCGGGGAATGTCAGCCGCCATGAGATGTATCGCACCTTTAACTGCGGCGTCGGCATGGTGATTGCCCTCAGCCCGGATGAAGCAGACAAAGCGGTACAGCTGATGCAGGATGCCGGTGAGCAGGCGTGGAAAATCGGCGTTATTAAGGCGTCTGATTCCGCAGAGCGTGTGGTTATCAATTCATGAAAAAACTGGTTGTACTGATCTCCGGCAACGGCAGCAATCTTCAGTCCATCCTTGACGCCTGCGCCAGCGGGCGGATCAACGGCAGCGTTGCTGCCGTTTTCAGTAATAAAGAGAGCGCTTACGGCCTGACGCGTGCGCAGCAGGCGAGCGTGCCGGGCCTGGCGTTGTCGCCCGGCGACTTCCCCGATCGCGAAGCTTTTGATCGCCAGCTGATGCAGGAGATAGACGCCTTTGAGCCCGATCTGGTGGTGCTGGCAGGGTATATGCGCATCCTCAGCAGCGCCTTTGTTGCGCACTATCACGATCGCCTGCTGAATATCCACCCTTCCCTGCTGCCAAAGTATCCTGGCCTGCATACCCATCGCCAGGCGCTGGAGAACGGTGATAAAGAGCACGGCACGTCGGTGCATTTTGTCACCGATGAGCTGGATGGTGGCCCGGTCGTTCTGCAGGCGCGGGTACCGATTTTTCCCGGTGATGATGAAGCAGAAATAACGGCACGCGTGCAGCATCAGGAGCATGCCATCTATCCGCTGGCCATTAGCTGGTTTATGGATGGCCGGCTGGTGATGCGCAAAGGCAAAGCATGGCTGGATGGTCAGCCTCTGCCCGCAGAAGGGTACGCCCCGTAGGTATGTCAGGGGCGCATGAATGCGCCCATCTCCTAGCCCCCGTAGGGGGCGCATTTATGCGCCCCTGGGTTAGAACGCAATAACGCCCCGGTAACCGGCGTTAACCAAACCGGCCGGTGATGTACTCTTCGGTGCGGCGCACGCCGGGTGCGGTGAAAATCCGATCGGTGTCGCCGAACTCAATCAGCTGTCCCTGATGCATAAACGCGGTGTAATCAGACACGCGGGCCGCCTGCTGCATATTATGCGTCACCAGTACCAGCGTGAAATGCGCCTTCAGCGTGGTCATCAGCTCCTCAATCACCAGCGTAGAGATAGGGTCGAGCGCGGAGGTGGGCTCATCCAGCAGCAGCACTTCTGGCTCAATGGCAATTGCCCGGGCGATCACCAGCCGCTGCTGCTGGCCGCTGGAGAGCGTCAGCGCGTTCTGCGCCAGATGATCTTTCACCTCCCCCCAGAGCGCCGCCGCGCGCAGTGCGCGTTCGCACGCTTCATTTAAAACCCGGCGGTCGCGCACTCCCTGCAGACGCAGGCCATACACCACGTTCTCATAAATCGATTTGGGAAACGGATTAGGGCGCTGAAACACCATGCCGATGCGCCGCCGCAGGGCAGGCAGATCCTGCCCTGCCTGCATTACCGGCAGCCGATCAAGCAGGATTTCGCCTTCGGTTCGGCAGCCGCTAATCATATCGTTCATACGGTTAAAACAGCGCAGCAGCGTGGACTTTCCGCAGCCGGATGGTCCAATCAGCGCCGTAATGCGGTTTTTCGGGATCTGCAGATCGATAGCGTTCAGCGCCTGGCGCTCGCCGTACCAGAGCGATAGCTTGTTTACGCTTAGCGCAATGTTCTCAGTGGACGTCATATTTCAACCTTGTTAGTGCGTCATCAGCCGGTAGCGTTCGCGCAGCCGGTGGCGCAGCACCATCGCCAGCAGATTCAGCGACAGAATAATCATGACCAGCAGCAGCGCAGTGGCATAAACCAGCGGCCTGTCGGCGTCGATGTTCGGGCTCTGAAAGGCCAGATCGTAAATCTGAAAGCCGAGGTGCATAAATTTGCGGTCAAGATGCAGATAAGGAAACACGGCGTCTACCGGCAGCTCCGGTACCATCTTAACCACGCCGACCAGCATCAGCGGCGCCGTCTCTCCCGCCGCTCGCGCCACTGCCAGAATCAGTCCGGTGAGCATCGCCGGCACCGCCAGCGGCAGTACCACCCGCCACAGGGTTTCTGCCTGCGTTGCCCCCAGCGCCAGCGATCCCTGACGCAGCGTATCGGGTATCCGTGACAACCCCTCTTCTGTCGCCACAATCACCACCGGCAGCGTCAGCAGTGCCAGCGTTAGCGACGCCCACAGCAGGCCTGGCGTACCAAAGGTTGGGTTCGGCAGCGCACGGGAAAAGAAGAGCTGATCGAGCGTGCCGCCAATCAGCCAGACAAAAAAACCGAGACCAAATACGCCATAAACGATAGAGGGGACGCCGGCGAGATTCACCACGGCGATACGCACCAGCCGCGTCAGGGCGTGACGTACGGCATACTCATGCAGCCAGACGGCAGCCACCACGCCGAGCGGCATAACGATGACCGACATCAGCACCACCATCAGCACCGTGCCAAAGATAGCCGGAAACGCGCCGCTCTCGCTGCCGCCTGCCGCCGGTGAGTCGCTGACAAACTGCCACACCTGCCGCAAAAAGTGCTGCGCTTTTTGCGACACGCTCATGTTATTGGGGTACCAGGCCGCAACAATCTGCGCCAGCGGGATAGTATGTTCTGCGCCCTGCGCGTCGCGCAGGATCAGCGTATCGCGCTGGCTCGCCTGCTGCAGATGCGTCAGCTGCTCAGCCAGCGCGCTGAAGCGACGATGCAGCGCCGCGCTGTTGGCGTCGAACTCTGACTGCTGCTGCAGGCCAAAACGCTGTTCGCGCTGCTGCTCATCCGCCTGCTGCTGCAGATTTTCCAGCTGCGCATTGAGCCGCGCCATATCGATACGGCGGATATCCTCTGCCTGACGCAGCTGCTCCTGTACCTGCTGCAGACGCTGCTGCAGCAGCGCATCACGGTTGTGTGCGGTGAGCGTCTCATTGTCTTCCCGCAGCGCCACCAGCCAGCCGTAAGCGTTACCGCCGTTGCGCCGTTGCAGCACCAGCACGTCACGCGGCTGTTCCGCGCGCGCGGGCCCGGCGCTGTAAATGACGCGGAAATCGGGGGCGGCAAAATCGCGGTTGCCGGTTTTTACCAGGTAGCGCCATCCGGTACTCTGCCGCTCTGCCTGCAGCGTCTCGCCCAGCAGCGTAACCGGCGACGCGCCGGGAGCCTGAAACTGATAGCGATCCACCGGCTGCGGCCAGAAGGCGCGCACGCCCTGCCAGCCAAGCAGGCCGATCAGCAGCGTAAACGCCAGTAAACAGACGGCCACCGCACCCGCCGTCAGCCAGCGCCAGCGATCGTTCTGACGATGTGCGTTTTTCATCCCTGTCCCTCATGCTGGCCATAACGCCGGCGCAGCCGCTGGCGGATCACTTCTGCGACCGTGTTGATAACCAGCGTAAACAGCAGCAGCAGCAGCGCGCTGAGAAACAGGATGCGGTAGTGCGCGCTGCCCGCTGCCGCCTCCGGCATCTCTATCGCAATATTCGCTGATAGCGCGCGCAGCCCGGCAAACAGCCCGCCTTCGCTCACCGGCGTGTTGCCGGTGGCCATCAGCACAATCATCGTCTCGCCCACCGCCCGGCCAAAACCGATCATCAGTGCGGCAAAAATCCCGGCAGAAGCGCCGGGCAGTACGACCCGCGTCAGGGTCTGCCACGGCGTAGCACCCAGCGCCAGCGATCCCTGTCCGAGCGCCCCCGGCACGCTGAACAGCGCATCTTCCGCCAGGGTAAATATCAGCGGCACCAGCGCAAATCCCATTGCTACGGCGGCAACCAGCAGATTACGCTGTTCGTAGTGAATAAGCTGTTCACCGGCGTCCGGCCAGAGCCGGGCTGCCAGCCATAGCGTCAGCAGCGTGACCAGCAGCAGCAGCGGCAGAAGTAATAGCACCTCGACGCCCGGACGACGCCAGCGCGCCGGCAGACGCGGGCTCAGCACGCCGCACAGCAGCAGCGTAGCGGCCAGTATCACCGGCAGCAGCAGCACGCCCGCCAGCACATGGCTGATATGCGGCGCCATCCAGATACCGGCAATCAGGCCGATCACCACGCTCGGCAGCGCGCCCATCATCTCAATGCCGGGTTTAACCCAGCGCCGCAGTCCCGGCGACATAAACCAGGCGGTATAGATAGCGGCAGCCAGCGCCAGCGGCGTGGCAAACAGCAGCGCCAGCGCGGCGGCCTTGAGGGTACCGATAACCAGCGGAACCAGGCTGAACTTCGCCTGATAGCTGTCACCGGCCGCGGTGGATTGCCACACCCAGTCGGCGTGCGGATAATTTTCATACCAGATTTTCTGCCACAGGCTACGCCAGGTAACATCAGGCCACGGGTTATCAATCCGGAGCTGCTGCCAGCGCCCGGCGTGTTCGACGATCACGCCGTCACCGCGCGGCGAAAAGGCGACCGCCTGAATGCCCAGCGCCAGCTGACGCGTGAGGATCGGGCCTGACTGTTTGCTGGCAAACAGGCTGAGTACGCCCTGCGCATCCCAGCTGGCAAATACCCGGCGCTGTGACTCGGTTGCCACGCCCTGCGCCCCCTGCGAGCCGTGCCAGGTTTTAATTTTTTGCAGGCGCGGACCGTGCTCGCCGGTAATGGCAAACCACTGGCTGACACCGCGATCGTCTCTGATCAGCAGCGTTCGGCCACCCGCCAGCATATGCAGGCTCGCAACCGGCTGCGTCAGCGCCTGCGTTTCGCGCAGCTGTGCGCCCTCAGCGCTAATCTGCCACACCTGCAGCTGGCGCTCACGGCTGGTAAAGAGCTGCGTGCCGTCAGGCGACAGCAGCAGCTGGTCGGCATGCTGCTGCGGCAGCATAACCTGACTGACAGGCTGCTGACTGGCCAGCGTCAGCACGCTGATCCCCGACGGCGTCTGTGCAGCAATACGCCACTGCCCGTCGTCGATGTGCGCCAGCGCCATCTGGCTGACGGCACCCTGCGGCAGGCGCAGCGGCCGATCGCCCAGCGGAAAATACCACTCGCCGCGATCGTGCTCTATTCGCGGCTGCATCAATAGCAGTGCGCCCTGCACGTTGAGTAACACGGCATCAGCCGCGCTGCTGGTCACGGCGGCCTGCGGCGCATCCGAAAGTGCCAGCGCCGGTCCGGCGGGGTCGCCGTTAAGCGGAATAAAACGCGCTTCATGACGACTGATGCGCCAGCCCAGCGTGTCGCTGCTGCCCAGCGCCAGCGCCGGCGTTTTATCCCACAGCTGCTGGCTGAGCGCAGGCTGAAGCTGTGGCGCGCTGAACAGGGGCAGGACCACCCAGATAAGCCAGAAGAACAGCAGCAGCATCAGCAGCAATATTCCTGCGCCGCACGCCGTTACCATGCGCCGCACAAAGCGATCGATGGCGCGCCGGCGACGGTCATTAGATTCAACAGGAATATGGTTTATGCTCATGCCGGTCAGGGATTCAGATTAGAGAGTCGCTATGTTGCCCGTAGCGGATTGATAAGACAACTGTTGCGGTTGGACAAGCCTGCCATACTCTAGCAATAATGGTGAAGGAGACTGAGCGGAGCCGCACCACTGCGCGCCTTGCGCCGGACATATCGTCCCGCCACAGCATCACGGAGTCAGAATGGGTCAGGAAAAGCTGTATATAGAAAAAGAAATAAGCTGGTTATCCTTTAATGAACGTGTGCTGCAGGAAGCGGCGGATAAAAGTAACCCGCTGATTGAGCGCATGCGGTTTTTAGGGATCTATTCCAACAACCTTGAAGAGTTCTACAAGGTGCGCTTTGCCGATCTGAAGCGGCGCATTCTGATCAGCGAAGAGCAGGGTAAACCCACTCCCCTGCGGCATCTGCTGAAGAAGATCCAGCAGCGGGTACTGAAGTCCGATCAGGAGTTTGACGCGCTCTACAATGAGCTGCTGCTGGAGATGGCGCGTAACCAGATCTTCCTGATCAACGAACGCCAGCTCTCACCCAATCAGCAGGAGTGGCTGCGCCACTATTTCAAACACCAGCTGCGTCAGCACGTTACGCCGATTCTGATCAACCATGACACCGATCTGATTGAGTTTCTCAAGGATGACTACACCTATCTGGCGGTGGAGATCATTCGCGGCGAGGATATCCGCTATGCGCTGCTGGAGATCCCGTCAGACAAAGTGCCGCGCTTTATCAACCTGCCGGCCGAGTCGCCACGCCGCCGCAAGCCGATGATCCTGCTGGATAACATTCTGCGCTACTGCCTGGATGAGATTTTTAAAGGCTTCTTTGACTACGATGCGCTGAACGCCTACTCCATGAAAATGACGCGCGATGCCGAATATGATCTGGTTACAGAGATGGAGTCGAGCCTGCTGGAGCTGATGTCCTCCAGCCTGAAGCAGCGCCTTACTGCCGAACCGGTGCGCTTTGTCTATCAGCGCGATATGCCCGATGCCATGGTGGAGATGCTGCGCCACAAGCTCTCTATCTCTAACTATGACTCCATTGTGCCGGGTGGCCGCTACCATAACTTTAAAGATTTTATCGGCTTTCCCAACGTCGGCAAAAGTAACCTGGTCAACCGGCCGCTGCCGCAGATCCGCCATATCGGCTTTGATGGCTTCCGAAATGGCTTTGACGCTATCCGCGATCGCGACGTGCTGCTCTACTACCCCTATCACACCTTTGAACATGTGCTGGAGCTGCTGCGTCAGGCGTCGTTCGATCCCAGCGTGCTGGCGATCAAAATCAATATCTATCGCGTAGCCAAACACTCCCGCATTATGGATGCGATGATCCACGCGGCGCACAACGGCAAGAAAGTGACGGTGGTGGTTGAGCTGCAGGCGCGCTTTGATGAAGAGGCGAATATCCACTGGGCCAAGCGGCTGACTGAGGCGGGCGTGCACGTCATCTTCTCTGCGCCTGGTCTGAAAATTCACGCCAAACTGTTTCTGATTTCCCGTCGCGAAGGTGAAGAGGTGGTGCGCTATGCGCATATCGGCACCGGCAACTTTAATGAGAAGACTGCGCGCCTGTATACCGACTACTCTCTGCTGACCGCTGACGCACGCATCACGAACGAAGTCCGCCGCGTATTTAACTTCATTGAGAACCCCTATCGCCCGGTTACCTTTGAACATCTGATGGTGTCACCGCAAAATTCGCGGGCCGTGCTTTATCAGTTGATTGACACGGAGATTGCCAATGCGCAGCAGAGTAAGCCGTGCGGAATTACGCTTAAAATCAATAACCTGGTGGATAATGGCCTGGTCGACAGGCTCTATGCAGCCTCGTCAGCCGGGGTAAAAATCAATCTGCTGGTGCGCGGTATGTGCTCGCTGATCCCGGACCTGCCTGGCATCAGCGAAAATATTCGCATCACCAGCATTGTTGATCGTTATCTTGAGCACGACCGGGTGTATATTTTTGAAAATGGCGGTGAGAAAAAGGTGTTTCTCTCTTCGGCTGACTGGATGACGCGCAACATCGATTACCGCATTGAGGTCGCCGTGGCGGTGCTCGATCCGCGTCTTAAACAGCGGATTCTGGATATTATCGCCATTCTGTTAAGTGATACGGTTAAAGCACGTATCGTAGACAAAGAGCTGAGTAACCGTTATGTTCCGCGCGGCAATCGCAGGAAAGTGCGCTCGCAGCTGGCGATTTACGATTACATCAAGAGACTGGAACAACCCGAATAACGCCTATGCCAATTACTCCGAAGAGTACGCCGAAGCCGCAGGAATTTGCGGCCATCGATCTCGGCTCAAACAGTTTTCATATGGTGATCGCCCGCGTGGTGGATGGCGCCATGCAGGTTCTGGGACGCCTCAAGCAGCGGGTGCATCTGGCTGACGGGCTTGACGCGCAAAACCGGCTGAGCGAAGAGGCGATAGTGCGCGGCCTGAGCTGCCTGGCCCTGTTCGCTGAGCGACTGCAGGGCTTTAGCGCCGCCAACGTGACCATTGTCGGCACGCACACGCTGCGCATTGCGACCAATGCCGAAGAGTTTTTGCAGCGCGCCGCGGAAGTGATCCCCTATCCGATTGAGGTCATCTCCGGTAACGAAGAGGCGCGCCTGATCTTCATGGGCGTTGAGCACACTCAGCCAGAAAAAGGGCGCAAGCTGGTTATCGATATCGGCGGCGGGTCAACCGAGCTGGTAATCGGTGAGGATTTTGAGCCGCAGCTGGTTGAGAGCCGCCGCATGGGCTGCGTCAGCTTCGCTAATCTCTATTTCCCGAAAGGCGAAATCAGCCAGGATAATTTCCGTCGCGCCCGCCTCGCCGCTACGCACAAGCTGGAGACGCTGGCGTGGCAGTATCGCCTGCACGGCTGGCAATATGCACTGGGCGCCTCCGGCAGTATTAAAGCCGCCTGTGAAGTGCTGCTGGCAATGGGCGAGAAAGAGAAGCGCGTAACGCCTGACAGTCTCGATATGCTGGTCGGTGAAGTGCTGAAGCATAAATCCTTTGATGCGCTGAGCCTGCCGGGCTTATCTGAAGAGCGCAAAGCGGTGTTTGTGCCTGGCCTTGCGATTCTGTGCGGCGTCTTTGACGCACTGGCGATCCGTGAACTGCGTCTCTCTGACGGCGCGCTGCGCGAAGGGGTGCTCTATGAGATGGAGGGCCGTTTCCGCCATCAGGATATCCGCAGCCGCACCGCACAGAGTCTGGCGAACCACTATGTGATCGACAGCGATCAGGCGCGCCGCGTGCTGGAGACGACAGAGCAGCTCTATCTGCAGTGGCAGGAGCAGAATCCGAAACAGGCGAACCCGCAGCTGACCGCTCTGCTGAAATGGGCGGCGCTGCTGCATGAGGTCGGGCTGACCATTAATCACAGCGGTATGCAGCGGCACTCCGCCTATATTCTGCAGCACTCCAATATGCCTGGCTTTAATCAGGATCAACAGATGCTACTGGCCACGCTGGTACGCTTCCATCGTAAAGCGGTGAAGCAGGATGAGATCCCGCGCTTTACCCTGTTTAAGAAAAAGCAGGTGCTGCCGATGATTTTTCTGCTGCGCCTCGGCACGCTGCTGAATAACCAGCGTCAGGCGACCACGCGCCCCGATGCACTGAAGCTCTCAACGGACGATGGTCACTGGACGCTCACTTTCCCGGCCGGTTTTCTCAGCCAGAATACGCTGGTGCAGCTCGATCTGGAGCGCGAGCAGGCGTACTGGAGCGATGTGACCGGCTGGAAACTGCTGCTGGAAGAGGAGTAACGCGGGCCGTCCGCCCGCTGTCTGACAATGACGATACGCCCTGATAACTGGTTTACAGAAAAGTATGATTTATCGCCGCCGCACTCTGAAGTGCGCGCGGCGCTGCCGAAGCTGACGCCGGGCAACGCGCTGGATCTCGGCTGCGGTAAAGGCCGCAACAGCCTTTATCTCAGCCAGCACGGCTTTAACGTCACCGCCTGGGACGCTAATCCGGCAAGCCTTGACTACCTGAATACCATTATTGCCACCGAACAGCTGCTGAACATTCAGACAGCGCTGTGCGATCTCAACCAGCTGCGCTTCAACGGCAGCTATCAGTTTGTGCTCTCAACGGTGGTGATGATGTTTCTGCAGCCGCAGACGATCCCGCAGCTGATTGCCGATATGCAGGCCAGTACGCAGAAGTATGGCTACAACCTGATTGTGGCGGCGATGAGCACCGCTGATTACCCCAATACGCAGGCGTTCCCGTTTACCTTTAAATCGGGCGAGCTGAGCCACTACTACCGCAACTGGCACATCGTAAAATATAACGAGGATGTCGGCGAGCTGCACCGTCGTGACGCTGACGGCAACCGTATTAAATGTCAGTTTGCCACCCTGCTGGCACAAAAGGCGAGTTACTGAAGCAGGGCCGCGGTCTGCGGCCCCTGTCGCACGCATTCAATGCTTATTTTTCATACAGCGATTGACCCCATCCGGTAACTGTGACTAAATATTGTTATCGCCCTGAGGGGTATCAACAGGAACACCCGCGTGAACAGCGCCCTATCACCACGAAGACGTCCCAAAACCGGCACCATGACCCGCATCGTTTTGCTGATCAGCTTTTTTATTCTGGCTGGTCGCCTGATCTTTATCATTCCCGGTGCCATTGAGCATCATCAGCAGAAAAAGACCCTGCCGGAACCGGCAACGCTGAGCAGCAGCGAGACACGCTGACGCTGCGACTGGCGCCTTTGTTCTGCCCGTTCTGGCGGTAACACGCTACACTTTGTGCTGACTTTACAGACACAAAGGACGCGTTATGTCTGCCTCGCACGCACAACAACTAACCGAATCCCGCCAGCGCATTCTTTCACTGCTGCTGAGCAAACAGGACTTAGTGGATGTCCTGCTGGATAAATCCGTCGATCTCAACGCCGCAGAGCTGCGTGAAGTGGCCGCCTGGCGCCAGCAGCTGGAGCAGGAGCTGGCGCCGCTGCACGCCGCCGACCTCGCTGATATTTTGGAAGCGCTGCCGGAAGAGGAGCGCCGGGCGCTCTGGCAGCTGGTCCCCTCCGAACAGCGTGGCCGCGTGCTGGTTGAAGCCTCAGAGACCGTCTGGGAGAGCCTCACCGAAGGCATGAGCGACCGCGAGATCCTGCGCGCGATTGAACCGCTGGATATCGACGATCAGGTCTATCTGGCGCGCTATCTGTCGCGCGATCTCACCGGCCGCCTGCTGACCACGCTGGAGCCGCAGCTGCGCGCGCGCCTGCTCGATGTGATTGAGCTCGATCGCGACCGCGTAGGCCGCATCATGGATTTCAATATTCTCACCGTGCGCGCCGACGTCACCCTTGCCACGGTGCAGCGCTTTCTGCGCAAGCGCAGCAGTATGCCCAACGGCACCGATAAAATCTTTATCACCAATGCGCAAAACCAGCTGCTCGGCGAGCTGCCGCTGACCGATATTCTGCTCAATAAGCCCAAAACGCTGGTCGCAGATGTGATGAATCCCCGCCCCACTACGTTTCAGCTCAATGACAACGCCGAGGATGCCGCCAGCGCCTTTGAGCGCTACAACCTGATCTCTGCTGCCGTTACCGACGCCAAAGGCAAACTGATTGGCCGTATTACCGTTGAGGATGTGATCGATCTGGTTAACCAGGAGAATGAGAGCAACATCCGTAAAATGGGCGGGATCAGCCAGGAGGAGGATGTGTTTGCGCCGGTGCGTAAAGCGGTGAGCAAGCGCTGGACGTGGCTGGCCATTAACCTCTGCACCGCATTTATCGCCTCGCGCGTCATCGGCCTGTTTGAAGCCACAATTTCACAGCTGGTGGCGCTCGCGACCCTGATGCCGATTGTGGCGGGCATTGGCGGCAATACCGGCAACCAGACCATTACCATGATTGTGCGCGCGCTGGCGCTGCATCAGGTGGAGCCTGGTAACTTCTCCTTCCTGATCGGTCGCGAGCTGGGCGTGGCGCTGATCAACGGCCTGTTCTGGGGCGGCATTATGGGCGGCATCACCTGGCTGATGTATGACAATATTCAGCTTGGCGGCGTGATGATGCTGGCGATGGTGCTGAACCTGCTGCTGGCGGCGCTGATGGGCGTGCTTATTCCGCTGATCATGACCAAAATGAAGCGCGATCCGGCGGTGGGGTCCAGCGTGCTGATCACCGCGCTCACCGACACCGGCGGTTTCTTTATCTTTCTCGGTCTGGCCACGCTGTTTTTACTGCCGCACTGAGTCACGACAGCTGCGCCTTTATGCTGGCGCAGCTACACTCACTCATACCCTTATCCGATGGAGATACAGCATGTTTAACGCAGGCGATTTTGTGCAGTCGAAAACCGGTGGTCCTAAAATGCAGGTGCTGCGTGCAGAGGGCGATATGCTCTGGTGCGCCCGTATCGACGACCCGCTGAAAAAAGAGATAGAGATTAAAGCAGACAGCGTCAATCTCTATCATGAAGAGGGCGACTTCGGCGTCTGCTGAGTGCCCGGCGCGCCGCAATCCGCGGCGCCCCCGTCAGGGATTATCCTTCTGCACGTTATCCCGGCCGATACCGCCAATAAACGGCAGCCGCAGCCGCAGCGGCGTGAAATCGACGCCCAGATTAAGCCCCAGCAGGTTCATCTCTACCCCCTCTTCCGCACCGACCGTCACGCCCAGTACGCCCAGCAGCGACAGCTGCAGACCGCGCCCCGAGGGCGGCAGCCCTATCGGGTGCAGCAGCGAGCGGTAATCCTTGCCAACCGCGTTTGCCGGCAGGTCGAGCTTCAGCGCCGGCACTTCGCGACCAATGTGCGCCAGAAAGGTATTGCTGTTTGGCCCCGGCCAGGCGCGATAGGTGGCGGGCCACGGGTAAGAGCGGATTGCCGCCTCAATCTGCGGGATCATCGCCTGCGCTGCGGCCCCGCGGTGATCCACCAGCAGACGCGGACGGGCGCCATACCAGTAGCCATCCGGCAGGTTACGGTTACGCCGCACCTTGTCACCGCTGCCCCAGCTGATCACCTCATAGCGATTATATTGCGTCTCGCCGGCGCGCTTAAAGATGATCCACGGATGCACCGCCACCGCGCCTTTCCAGCCGTAAGTGGGAGCCGCATAGACCTGCACCACCGCTTCGCTGGCGTAGCGCTGCGGATCGGGCGCCAGTCCGGCGGAGTCGCGCCGCGCGGTGGCCCAGCCGCCCTGCCCGGTCTGCAGGTCGCCGCTGCGCGTCGCCTGTGCCAGGCTCGCCGCCAGCGACAGGATCACGGCGCAAAGAAAAGTCAGCAGGATAAGTTTCACAGGCAGCATTCAGGATGTCCGGGCAGAGAAAGAGTGGGTTATTGTACAGCGAAACGGCGTCTGTTTTTTCACCAACTATGCGCCGGGACACGTCTTGTCATGATGATCATTGCAACTCAAACGCTGCGTCAGGGAAAAAGCCTGGTGAAGGCTTGCTTTATGCAGCTGCTGGTAGAGTTATAATATTTCTGCACATAATAAAATAATTATTAGTGAAAACGATAATTGTGTGGTTTACAGAAGCGCAAAGAATCTCGCCAATATCAGGTTTAAGTATTTAAAGATGCTTTTCCAGATATTTTTTGCTCATTAACAATCCTGACATCATACTGTTAACAAAATCATTATATAACACAGAATCATATTATTATTTAAACAAGTATTTGATATTAAATTTTGAAATTGCAGCCATGCATGAGCAACCAACTTATCTTAAATTGCATCCATTATATATTTAATTTTAATTTAAATAAACCAGTTATTATAACGTATCTCTCAGTTAAGAAGTTAGCAATTTTAATTCCCCCTCAATTAAATCAGGCTCTAAAATATTAAAACTGTAAAATATTTATCAAAAATTGCTACAATTGTCATGAATACAGCATAAACTGCAAATGCATTTGTAAAACCCTCTGTAAATTAATTAAAATTGTGAAGCAAATATAACTTTTTGTCTTTACAAAGGTTATGCAAGATAATAATAATTAGCGTAAACTACACTAACCGTATCAAAACAGTACAAAAGGGGCATTAATGGACTCAAAAGCAATGTTAGCCGATCGCCTAAGTATTTACCTAACTGCTTATAAATACTACATTGAGACTAAGAGCAAAGTACGACTCTTCGACGTAGCTATTTTTGGGGAGTCATTTGCTTGTAAAGTTGCAGGGATAGTGTTTGATTATGATGACCTGATTAACCTAAATTTAAGCACTAAAAATTATCCAGCCATCGACCTTGGGTCCAATGCCAAACGCCACGCTATCCAAGTAACGATTAACGGGAAATCGGAAAAAATTGAAAAAACTATCGAAACTTATTTAAACAACGGCCTTGAAAATAAATATCAAGAACTTCGATTTATTATTTTAGGCAATAAGCAAAAAGAGTATACTAGTCAGAACATTACTCAAAAAAATGGTGCTTTCAAATTTAATCCAGAAGAAGACATTTATGATCTAAACGATCTTTATCGAATTATAGTTGATAAAGGCGACACAAAAAAAATGCATGATTTTATTATTTGCATTGAAGAGGAGTTAGGAAATAAAATCAGACCATACCTTGTTAATTATAATAAACCTGCTCAAAACTTGCGTAACCTATTTGAGATCCATGATGTGACTATGACAAGCGCAGTAACTGCTCTGTCGCCTTTCGGATTAACTCGGAAAATTTACTCTGCGATGGATGAGTTAAACGAACTAATAAAACCAAAATTAATTGATTACCTTGCTTCTCAGTTTGGTGTTAGCTATGAGTGGCTTGCAGGTGATGTAGAGCACATTTACAATAATAGCCGCGATATCGCACCTGATACAAGCTGGCGTCGCAGTCTCTGCCTGGCAATGAAATTTATCATCGATATTGAAAAAAGTGGTGAAACTCTTGGAGTGTTTTTACCTTCTGAGGTCATCCTGGAAGAAGTCACAGCTTTGGATAATGGTGTAACTTTCCCTGCAGTAGCGAACAACCGTTTTATTGTTTTTTCTGAAAAAATTAACGATTTAAATGTAAGTTGTTTTAGATTGCGGCTGATAGAACCGCTATATTTCACGAAAACTTATCATGGCTTGCTTCTGCTTTTCTTGGCTGCAGAAATACTTGAACATAATGACAAAAAAAAGCATTATATTAATATTTTCAACGTGGAATTGGATAAATTACTGGCGTGTGAAAAAGGACAAATGTTTATCGCAGAGGTAAAAATAGATAGTAACCTTTTTGATAATCATAAATATCTTGTTCGTATTGAAAATGGCACTATACATGCCTCAAATATTCCTTTATCAGCTAAATCGTTTTTAGAAAAAACGTTTGAGGAATTTGTCAAAAACAATCGTCATGGATACCTCAACCTCGACAACCTGACATTTAATTAAAAAGAAATGAACTCTGGCATACCGGCTTATGCTCCTTTATTGTCCTGTTGAAATCAAAGAAGATATAAATATGTAATCATTGTATATATTTTTATCAAGCTAAAGGTGACACCTTTAACAGCCGCACAGAGTGATGAGTCAAGTCATCTCATTGCAAATGTTCTTTACGGTGGGCATGCCATGTTGACGTATGTTACAGAGTGGAATTTCACTTGAAACACTCTGAAAATCCCGCCGTAGAAGGCGGGATACACTTAAAATTGCGATAAATTATTGATTCATTTGAGTGATATTAAAATATACAGAATGATTTAAATCATTCCCACTCAATCGTCGCCGGTGGCTTACCGGAGATGTCATACACCACGCGGGAGATGCCGCTGACTTCATTGATGATGCGGTTGGAGACGCGGCCAAGGAAATCGTATGGCAGATGCGCCCAGTGTGCGGTCATAAAGTCGATGGTTTCCACCGCGCGCAGTGAGACGACCCAGTCATACTTACGGCCGTCACCCATTACGCCGACGGAACGCACCGGCAGGAACACGGTAAACGCCTGGCTCACTTTATTGTAGAGCTCCGCTTTGCGCAGCTCCTCAATAAAGATGGCGTCGGCGCGACGCAGCAGATCGCAGTACTCTTTCTTCACTTCGCCCAGCACGCGCACGCCGAGACCCGGTCCCGGGAACGGGTGACGGTAGAGCATGTCATACGGCAGGCCCAGCTCAAGACCGATCTTGCGCACTTCATCTTTGAACAGCTCTTTCAGCGGCTCAACCAGGCCCATCTTCATCTCTTTCGGCAGACCGCCCACGTTATGGTGCGATTTGATCACGTGCGCTTTACCGGTGGCTGAGGCAGCGGACTCAATCACATCCGGATAGATGGTGCCCTGCGCCAGCCACTTCACTTCGGTCAGCCTCAGCGCTTCTTCGTCGAACACCTCAACAAACACGCGGCCAATGATTTTACGCTTGGCTTCCGGATCGTTTTCACCCGCCAGCGCATCGAGGAAGCGCGCTTCCGCCGGCACGTGGACAATGTTCAGACCGAAATGATCGCCAAACATATCCATCACCTGCTCCGCTTCATTCAGGCGCAGCAGACCGTTATCAACAAATACGCAGGTCAGGCGATCGCCGATGGCGCGGTGCAGCAGCATGGCGGTCACCGAGGAGTCAACGCCGCCGGAGAGGCCAAGGATCACGCGGTCGCTGCCGACCTGCTGGCGGATACGCTCAACGGCGTCTTCAATGATTTTCGCGGGCGTCCAGAGCGCTTCACAGCCGCAGATATCGCGGATAAAGCGCTCCAGCATGCGCAGTCCCTGCCGGGTGTGCGTCACTTCCGGATGGAACTGCACGCCGTAGAATTTCTTCTCTTCATTCGCCATGATGGCAAACGGACAGGTTTCAGTGCTGGCGACGGTGACGAAGTCAGCCGGGATCGCGGTGACTTTATCGCCGTGGCTCATCCAGACATCCAGCAGCGGCTTGCCGGCGGCGCTGATGGCATCTTCGATATCACGCACCAGCGCGCTCTGCGTGGTGACTTCCACCTGCGCATAGCCAAACTCGCGCTCATTTGAGCCTTCAACCTTGCCGCCCAGCTGCATCGCCATGGTCTGCATCCCGTAGCAGACGCCCAGCACCGGCACGCCAGCGTTAAAGACGTACTCAGGCGCGCGCGGGCTGTCCAGCTCGGTGGTGCTCTCAGGGCCACCTGACAGGATAATTCCGTTCGGGTTGAACGCACGGATTTGCTCTTCGGTGACATCCCACGCCCAGAGTTCGCAGTAGACGCCCAGCTCACGCACGCGGCGCGCAACCAGCTGCGTATACTGCGAACCAAAATCGAGGATCAGGATACGATGTTTATGAATATTTTCAGTCGTCATTGAGGCATTTCCAGTGGGATGGACTTAACAATAAAAGCGCCCGGCCAGAGCCGGGCGGGAAATCTTCAGGGATCAGGAACCCATGCGGTAGTTCGGTGACTCTTTGGTGATGGTCACATCGTGCACGTGACTCTCATTGATGCCGGCGCCGCTGATGCGAACAAACTCCGCTTTGGTGCGCAGGTCATCAATGGTCGGGCAGCCGGTCAGGCCCATGCAGGAGCGCAGGCCACCCATCTGCTGATGGACGATCTCTTTCAGGCGGCCTTTATAGGCAACGCGGCCTTCGATGCCTTCCGGCACCAGCTTATCTGCGGCGTTATCGGTCTGGAAGTAACGGTCAGAAGAGCCTTTGGACATAGCGCCGAGCGAGCCCATGCCGCGGTACGATTTGAATGCGCGCCCCTGATAGAGTTCGATCTCGCCCGGAGACTCTTCGGTGCCGGCCAGCATAGAGCCCACCATCACTGCGGCTGCGCCTGCGGCGATCGCTTTAGCGATATCGCCGGAGAAGCGGATACCGCCATCTGCCACGACCGGAATACCGGTGCCTTCCAGCGCCGCAACGGCGTCAGAAACAGCGGTGATCTGCGGTACGCCCACGCCGGTGACGATACGGGTGGTGCAGATAGAGCCAGGACCGATGCCCACTTTCACCGCGCTGACGCCCGCTTCCGCCAGTGCCAGGGCACCGGCGCCGGTGGCAACGTTGCCGCCAATAATTTCAAGGTCGGGGTATTTGGCGCGGGTTTCACGAATGCGCTGCAGTACGCCTTCAGAATGGCCGTGCGAAGAGTCAATCAGCAGCACGTCAACGCCGGCGGCAACCAGCGCATCCACGCGCTCTTCGTTACCGGCACCGGCACCTACCGCCGCGCCCACGCGCAGACGACCCTGCGCATCTTTACAGGCGTTGGGTTTACGTTCAGCTTTCTGGAAATCTTTTACGGTAATCATGCCCAGCAGGTGGAAGCTCTCATCCACCACCAGCGCTTTTTCAACGCGCTTTTCATGCATCTTCTGCAGCACCACTTCGCGCGCCTCACCCTCTTTTACCGTAACCAGACGCTCTTTCGGCGTCATGACTGCGGTAACCGGCAGCGTCAAATCGGTGACAAAGCGCACATCGCGACCGGTGATGATGCCTACCAGCTCGTTACCGGCGTTGACGACCGGATAGCCGGCGAAGCCGTTGCGATCGGTAAGCGCTTTCACTTCCGCAAGCGTTGTGGTTGGCAGCACGGTCTGCGGCTCTGTTACCACGCCGCTTTCATGCTTTTTCACCTTACGCACTTCATCAGCCTGACGCTCAATCGACATATTTTTATGGATAAAGCCGAGGCCGCCTTCCTGTGCCAGCGCGATCGCCAGGCCCGCTTCGGTCACGGTATCCATCGCAGCAGAGAGCATAGGAATGTTCAGACGGATGTTTTTGGTCAGTTGAGTGCTGAGGTCAGCGGTGTTGGGCAATACAGTGGAGTGAGCGGGAACGAGCAGGACGTCGTCAAATGTGAGGGCTTCTTTCGCGATTCTTAGCATTGCAATATCTCCACCTGGGGGCGTTGAAAACAGATAAAATATTGCCGCGGCATTATACAGGACGAAACCGATTGCCTCTACTGCTTTTTCAGAAAAAGTCTTGATCCTGCGCAGCAGCCCTGTAGTATCGATGAATTAACCCTCTGATTTAAAATTTGATCTTCATCACATGTCGCTACCTGCAACCGCCAATATTTTTACCGTCAGCCGCCTCAACACCACGGTGCGCACGCTGCTGGAAAATGAGATGGGCCTGGTGTGGCTCAGCGCTGAGATCTCCAATTTCACGCAGCCCGCGTCCGGCCACTGGTACTTCACGCTGAAAGATGATGGTGCCCAGGTGCGCTGTGCGATGTTCCGCAACAGCAACCGGCGCGTGACGTTCCGGCCGCAGCACGGGCAGCAGGTGCTGGTGCGGGCCAGCGTCACGCTGTATGAGCCGCGCGGCGACTATCAGTTAATCATTGAAAGCATGCATCCGGCGGGTGAAGGCCTGCTGCAGCAGCAGTTTGAGCAGCTGAAAGCGCAGCTCAGCGCAGAAGGGTTGTTCGATCAGCAGTTCAAACAGCCGCTGCCCGATCCGGCCCGTCAGGTCGGGGTGATCACCTCCGCAACCGGCGCCGCGCTGCATGATGTGCTGCGCGTGCTGCACCGCCGCGATCCCTCACTCCCGGTGGTTATCTACCCTACCGTGGTGCAGGGAGCCGATGCGCCCGCTGCCATCGTGCGCGCTATCGGGCTGGCCAACCAGCGCAATGAATGTGACGTGCTGATTGTCGGCCGCGGCGGCGGTTCGCTGGAAGATCTCTGGTGCTTCAACGATGAGCGCGTGGCGCGGGCGATTTTTGCCAGCCGCCTGCCGGTGGTCAGCGCCGTAGGGCATGAAACGGATGTCACCATCGCCGATTTTGTCGCCGACCTGCGCGCGCCCACGCCCTCTGCCGCCGCTGAGATTGTCAGCCGCAATCAGGTCGAGCTGCTGCGGCAGCTGCAGTCGCAGCAGCAGCGCATGGAGATGGCGATGGACTACTATCTCGCCGGGCAGCAGCGTTACCTCACGCAGCTTCAGCATCGCCTGCAGCAGCAGCATCCGCAGCTGCGCCTGGCACGGCAGCAGACCGCCCTGTTTCAGCTGCAGCGTCGCTTAGGCGCGGCCGCCGATCGGCAGCTGCGCAGCGCGCAGCGCCAGCAGGATCGGCTGCTGCAGCGGCTCAGTGCGCAGCAGCCACAGGGGCGCATCCTGCGCGCGCAGCAGCAGCTTGCGCACTGGCACTACCGTCTGCAGCAGAGCATGCAGCAGCAGCTGGGGCAGGATCGCCAGCGCTTTGGTACGCTGATGGCGCAGCTGGAAGGGGTCAGTCCGCTGGCGACGCTGGCGCGCGGCTTCAGCGTTACCACCGATGCGCAGGGCGAAGTTGTAAAACAGATCGCGCCGCTGCAGCCAGGCGACAGGCTGCGCACCCGGCTGGAAGATGGCTGGGTGGAGAGCGAAGTCACCGCCCTCACGCCGCTGAAACGCCGCCGTAAACCCCGCCAATCCTGACCAGCACGCAGGGAGATCCCCTCCCTGCCTGCACGTTTCCTGCTCTGCCTGACCCCGGTCTATACTCTTTGCATACCCATCACTCAGGGAGTCCGGCATGTCATACAGCGTAATTCCCCCCTATATCCTGCGTAACATCATCGACAACTGTGCAGGGCCGCAACAGGAGTCGGCGCGCCGCACGCTTACTCACGTTCAGCAGCTAATGGCGGAGCCGCACCGCGTCATCGCACCGGCGGATATCGCCCGGCCAGGTCAGGTGCTGCGCGCCATTTTTGATGCCAGAGAGAGTCAGACGCTGCCCGGCACGCTGATACGTCAGGAAGGTCAGCCTGGCAACGGCGACGTGGCTGCGGATGAAGCCTGGGACTATCTGGGCGTTACTTATGATTTTTTCTGGAACGTTTATCAGCGAAACTCGCTCGACAACAAAGGGCTGAAGCTGGACGGTACCGTGCACTACGGCCAGAATTATCAGAACGCTTTCTGGAACGGCCAGCAGATGGTCTTTGGCGACGGTGACGGCGAGATTTTTAATCGCTTCACCATCGCGATTGACGTGGTCGCCCATGAACTGACGCACGGCGTCACGGAAAGCGAAGCGGGACTGATCTACTTTCAGCAGGCGGGCGCGCTGAATGAGTCGATGTCTGATGTCTTTGGCTCACTGGTAAAACAGTATCAGCGGCAGCAGCGCGCGGAGGAAGCGGACTGGATCATCGGCGAAGGATTGCTGGCTAAAGGCATTAACGGCAGCGGTCTGCGCTCCATGTCAGCCCCCGGCACCGCCTATGATGACCCGCTGCTGGGTAAAGATCCGCAGCCGGCGGATATGGCGCACTATATCGAAACGCGTGATGACAACGGCGGCGTGCATCTCAACTCCGGTATTCCTAACCGCGCGTTTTATCTTGCGGCCACCGCGCTGGGCGGTTTTGCATGGGAACGCGCCGGTCAGGCGTGGTATGACACGCTGTGTGACAAAACCCTGCCGCAGGATGCTGATTTCAGCACCTTTGCCCGCTTTACCGTTGAGCATGCGGCAAAACGCTTTGATCGGCAGGTCGCGGAGCAGATCCAGGCCGCCTGGCAAGAGGTGGGTGTGAAGTGAACATAGAACTGACGGATGACGCGATCGTAGAGCTGGCGCGGGAGGGCGGCTTCGCCTTTATTCCCAAACTGCGTAAAGAGCGGCGTTTTGCGCTGGCCCAGCTGCCGGAACCGCAGAAACAGCGGGTCTGTCAGGTGCTGGAGCAGGCGCTGCCGCTCGGCGAGCAGGCGGAACAGGCTACCTCCGCAGGCAGTGGCGATCAGCACTATTTCCGCATCCAGATCACCTACGCCACCCACCATGAGGCGGGTGCTATCGTGATTTACGTAGCGGAAAAAGATGCGCCGCCAGCGCTACAGGCGCTGTGGCAGAACGGAGAGTAGGCAAAAAAAAGGCCGGCATCCTCTGCCGGCCCTGCTACTCTTACTTGCTGTCTGGCAGCGCGTAAGCAATCACATAATCCCCGCGATCCGGCGACTGGCGTGCGCCACCGGCAGAGATCAGGATGTACTGCTTGCCATTTTTGGGTGAGACATAGCTGATTGGGCCACCCTGGCTGCCGACCGGCAGGCGCGCTTTCCACACCTCTTTACCGGTTGAGCTGTCAAAGGCGCGCAGGTAGTAGTCCTGAGTACCGGCAATAAACACCAGTCCGCCCTGCGTCGCCAGCGTACCGCCCAGCGTTGGCATACCTACCGGCATCTGCGCGTGCATTTTGATACCAAACGGGCCGGTATCCTGCACGGTACCCACCGGCACCTGCCAGACAATCTGACGCGTTTTCATGTCGATGGCTGAAAGCGTACCAAACGGCGGGGCCTGGCACGGAATGCCGAGCGGCGACATAAAGCGGTTTTTGTTCACCGCATATGGCGTGCCCTTAAGCGGTACGGCGCCCATGCCGGTGTTAACCGATTCACCGCCGTTGCTGCCGCGAGCCACTTTGCTGGTGTCCTGCGGGATCATCTGTACCCACAGGCCAAGGCGCATATCGTTGACGAACATATACTGATTGTTGGGATCAAACGAGATACTGCCCCAGTTCAGACCACCCAGAGACCCCGGGAAGCTGAGCGATTTGTCCGTGTCCGGTACGGTGAACAGACCGTCATAGCGCATGCCTTTAAACGCGATACGGCACGCCAGCTGGTCAAACGGCGTCGCGCCCCACATATCGGATTCCGTCAGCGTCTGGTTGCCGATATTGGGCATCTCAACCGAGTGCGGCTGGGTTTTGGTGTACTGCTCGTTCGGGATGTGACCCTGCGGCATCGGCCGCTCTTCCACTTTGGTCAGCGGCTTGCCGGTCAGGCGGTCCAGCACCCAGATCATGCCGGTTTTTGCCCCGATGACCACCGCCGGTTTGGTGGTGCCATCCTTCATCGGGAAGTCGACCAGGCTTGGCTGCATCGGCAGGTCAAAGTCCCACAGGTCGTTATGAACTGTCTGATAGACCCACTTCTGTTTGCCGGTGGTGGCATCCAGCGCGAGGATAGATGCACCGTAGGTGTGATCGAGCTTTGTGCGATTCGCGCCCCACAGATCCACTGACGAGCTGCCCATCGGCAGGAACACGGTGTTCATCGCCGGATCGTAGGAGAGCGGCGCCCAGGAGTTCGGCGTGCTGCGGGTATAATCCTGACCCGGCATCAGTACCGCATTCGGATCGTCGTTGCCCGGATCGAACGCCCAGCGCATTTTACCGCTGATCACATCAAAGCCGCGCAGTACGCCGCCTGGCATATCGGTCTGCACATTGTCCGCCACGCGACCGCCGACTACCACGGTGGTACCGGCAACCTGCGGTGCGGAGGTCAGCTGATAGAGCGGATCGGGCGCCTTGCCCAGCCCCTGCTTCAGGTCAACCACGCCGTTGTTGCCAAAGCTGGCGCAGAACTCACCGTTGTCGGCGTTAATCGCGATAAGACGCGCATCGATCGTGTTCATCAGGATACGGCGCTGGCAGCTGTCGCCTGCGGCCAGAACCGGTGCCGGCACCGGCGTGGAGCCTGGCTGCGTGGGCTGCGTCACCGGTTTGGTGGCGTCAAAATAGGCCAGACCGCGGCAGCGGTTCCACACTTCCGCCTGCGCATTGATTTCACGCTTCCAGATCTGCTTACCGCTGTCCGCTTCTACCGCAATCACATTGTTGTGCGGCGTGCAGAGATAGAGCGTGTTGCCAACCTGCAGCGGCGTCTGCTGATCTTCAGCGCCATTGCCGGTCGGGCTAAGCGGTGTGTCGCCGGTACGGAAGGTCCAGGCAACCTGCAGTTCATTAACGTTGTCACGCGTGATCTGATCAATCGCCGCAAAACGATCCCCTTCCGGCGTGCGGCCGTAGCTGCTCCAGTCCTGCTGCGGTTTGCTTTTATCCACCGGGATCAGCGGCAGCTGCGAACCGGTAAAGGCCACGGTAGGATGCGGCTGAAACATCTGCACCACGGTGGCGATCATGCCAACCGCAATCAGCGCTGACAGTGCGTAAGAGAGCGTTGCCAGCGGCGCTTTGCCTTCGCTTTTGCGCAGCGCAGGCCAGGTCAGAAATGCGAACAGCATCAGCCCCGCCGGCACCATCAGCCGGGAAACCAGCGGCCAGAAGTGCCAGCCGGCATCCATTACCGCCCAGATCAGGGTTCCGATAAACGCCAGGACCAGCAGCGTCACCGCTGACGCTTTACGCCGCATAAACTGGACCGCCGACGCTATCATAACGATACCGGCAATCAGAAAGTATTTACTGCCATCCAGCGCCGCCAGTTTACCGCCGCCAATAGCGAAAAACAGGCCGATCGCCAGCAGCACCAGCCCGAACAGCACGGACCAGACGCTGAGTCCCCTGCCGGGGCGAGTGGAATGTTCTGCCTTCACACAAACTCTCCTGAAAAATAGTGCATGCCGCCTGTCCGGCTTCGTCGCGGGACACAGCAGCACCCTGTTTAATGACGAACCGCAAAGCAGTCCGCAACCGCGCACTCATGCATGAGAACGCGGCATATCAGGGCGAGCTCACTATAAGGCGGCAGGATTGTACCAGATGGTACAATTGAAAGTGAACGATCATAACGCAGGGTTTACCGGCCAATAGCATTTTTGCTACATCTGCCGGGCTAAGCCGCTGTTAAATCACAGGCAAAAAAAAGAGCCCGGCGGGCTCTTTTTTACTTAACGCTTATTCTTTTTCAGGTGCGCCAGCAGACGCTTGCGCTTGCGCTGCTGCGTCGGCGTCAGCAGATTGCGTTTGCCGGCATACGGGTTATCACCCTCTTTGAACTGGATACGGATTGGCGTACCCATAACGTTCAGCGAGCGACGGAAGTAGTTCATCAGATAACGCTTGTAGGAATCGGGCAGATCTTTTACCTGATTACCATGGATGACCACGATAGGCGGGTTGTATCCACCGGCGTGCGCATATTTCAGCTTAACGCGACGGCCCCGCACCAGCGGCGGCTGATGATCTTCTGCTGCCATATTCATAATCCGCGTCAGCATGGAGGTGTTTACGCGTTTGGTTGAGCAGTCGTACGCTTCCGTTACGGATTCAAACAGGTTACCTACGCCGCTGCCGTGCAGCGCCGAAATAAAGTGTACGCGGGCAAAATCGATAAAGCCGAGACGATAATCCAGCGTCTCTTTCACTTCATCTTTTACTTCCTGCGACAGGCCATCCCATTTGTTGACCACAATCACCAGCGAACGTCCGCTGTTGAGGATAAAGCCCAGCAGGGAGAGATCCTGGTCGGAGATACCGGCACGCGCGTCAATCACCAGCATCACGACGTTAGCATCTTCGATCGCCTGCAGGGTTTTGATCACCGAAAATTTCTCAACGGTATCGGTGATCTTGCCACGCTTGCGCACCCCGGCGGTGTCGATCAGGACATATTCGCGCTCGTCACGCTCCATCGGGATATAGATGCTGTCACGCGTCGTGCCTGGCATGTCATAGACTACCACGCGATCTTCACCAAGAATACGGTTAGTGAGCGTTGACTTACCTACGTTAGGACGACCCACGATAGCCAGCTTAATCGGCAGGCCGGTCGGATCAAACTCCTCTTCCTCTTCCGCCTCTTCGCCACTCTCTTCTGCGGCTAATGCGGCCCAGTAGGCTTCGTTTTCATCCTCTTCGCTGACTTCCTGCGGGTCTGCCACGTCCATCCACGGCAGCAGCGCGGTTTCCAGCAGCGAGGTAACGCCGCGACCGTGCGAGGCGGCAATCGGATGAATATCACCCAGACCTAGCGCGTAAAAGTCCAGCACGGCGGCATCGGCGTCCAGGCCATCCGTTTTGTTCGCTACGAGGAACGTCGCTTTTTCACGGGAGCGCAGATGGTTAGCGATCTGCTGATCCGCCGGCATAACGCCTGCGCGGGCATCAACCATGAACAGCACCACATCCGCTTCTTCAATCGCCAGCAGCGACTGCTCCGCCATGCGGTTCTCTACGCCCTCTTCGGTGCCATCAATACCGCCGGTATCGATAACAATAAATTCGCGCCCTTCCACTTCGGCGCGACCATATTTGCGATCGCGAGTCAGTCCAGGGAAATCGGCCACTAACGCATCACGGGTGCGCGTTAAGCGGTTAAACAGCGTGGATTTCCCCACATTGGGACGCCCAACCAGCGCGACCACAGGTACCATAACACTTGCCTCAGTTTAAAAATGAATCGCCCGAATGGCGTGAGTATAACGACATTTGCCGCCCGCTTCAGGCTTAAGGCGCCTAGAATATCACGCCTGACAAAAAACAGAACGGCTCCTGACGAATCAGGAGCCGTAATTACTGACGGAAATCCATTCCCGCGCGCTCAGGACTTAACGGCTGATGGCGTAAACCTCGCCGCCTTTCGCCTGAATCAGCAGTCTGTCACCGGCCACAACCGGCTCGGTCTGGAAGCCGTCGCTGTCCAGTTTCTGCTGCGCCACAAAGCGGCCATCCAGCGTGTTGATCCAGTGCACGTAACCTTCGCTGTCTGCCACAACCAGATAACCGTTAAACAGCACCGGTGCCGTCAGATTACGGTGCAGCAGATCGCTCTGACGCCACAGCGCTACGCCGCCATCGGCGTTAAGCGCTATCACGCGGTCGTCCTGATCCACCAGATAGATGCGTCCGGCGTCGACAATCAAATCTTTAACGCCGCCGATTTCACGCTTCCACATAATCTGACCGGAACGCAGGTCGAGTGCGGTCAGGTTACCGTTGTACGCCAGCGCATAGACCACGCCATTAACGATAACCGGCGTGGTATCGACGTCACTCAGACGATCGATCTCCGTCGCGCCGCTCGGCTGTGAAATGCGCTGCTGCCAGATCAACTGACCCTGGTTCAGGATCACCGCGCTGACGCGACCGTTATCACCGCCAACGATAGCGCCGCCAAAGGCGACCGCAGGCGCAGACTCACCGCGCAGCGAAAGCGCCGGCATATCGAGATTCACGGTCCATTTTACCGCACCGCTGCTCTGATCCAGTCCCTGCAGCATACCGTTACTGGTGTGAACCAGTACCAGGCCATCGCTGACCACCGGACGGGAGAGCGCTTCACCGGCGACTTTGGTCTGCCACGTCAGCGAGCCGTCGCTGCTGTTGAGTGCAAATACCTGCCCGCGCTCGCTGCCAATATAGATCCGATCGCCGCTGGCGGTGACGCCGCCGGAGAGCAGCGCAGAGATGTTTTTCGAGAAGAAACCAGTCTTCTCAGAGAGATCGACTTTCCACTTCTCTTTACCGTTGCTGGCATCCAGCGCCTTTACCACGCCAAAACGGTCGGCAGCGTAAACGGTGCCGTCCAGCCATTCCGGATGCAGGTTGGAGTAGAAATCGCCAATGCCGTCGCCTACTGACGTGCTCCAGACAGTTTCCGGCGTGAACTGATTTTCCACTTTCGGCAGCGGAGCCATCTTCACTACATCTTCTTCGCCGCTGAATAGCGAGCAACCGCTGAGCAGAGTGACGGAAATCAGCCCTGGCAGCAGGTATTTACGTAATTCCATGTGCGCTCTCTTGTCTGGCTTAACTTAAGTTATCTATTTTCATCTGCAGCATCTGCTTCAGTGCCGGAGAAGCCTGCGAACCCGCGCCTTTACTCCAGGCATCGCGCGCGCCCTGCTTGTCGCCTTTGCTCAGCAATGCTTCACCGCGAATATCTGCCACAATCGCGCTCCAGCCGTCACCCTTAACGTTATCCAGGGTAGCCAGCGCGGCATCAGCCTGCTTCTGCTGCAGCTGAATACGCGCCAGACGCAGGTTGATAACCGCCTGCAGATTGGCATCTTTGGTGTCGTTTAGTCCTTTCTGCAGCAGCGCAATGGCTTTATCAAGCTGGCTGGTCTCAACGTACTGCTTCGCCAGGTCCAGCGCGGCCAGTGCACCGTAGGTATTGCTGTTTTCGCTGGCGAAGCTGGCAACGGCCTCCAGGCTTTCCGGTTTATCCGCCTGCATCGCGCTGGTGAGCTGCTGATACTCCGCAGATGCCGCTTTGCCTGAATTTTCCTGATGCGAACTCCAGTAGCGCCAGCCGCCCAGCGCCGCGATCCCTACTACCACGCCAATCGCCAGTGCTTTGCCGTTATCGGCGAAAAAGCGGCGCAGCGCATCAACCTGTTCATTCTCGTTGCTGTAAACTTCCACGCAATCCCTCTCCTTAAAATGGCTGTTGCCGCGTGCTGCTTACTGCAGCAGCGTCTGCAACGTCGCAGCGGCGTCCTGCTGAGCCAGCGTCTGCTGGTCGCCGGTGCGCAGATCTTTAATCACCACCTGGCCCGCTTTCACTTCATCTTCGCCGAGCACCAGCGCAATGCGTGCGCCCCATTTATCTGCACGGGCAAACTGCTTTTTAAAGTTGCCGCCGCCGAAGTTGGTCATCAGCTTCAGCGCCGGGTTGGCATCACGCAGCGTTTCCGCCAGCTGCATAGCCGCAGACTGAACGCCCTGCCCTGAAGCGATAACATAGACATCAACAACCCGCGTCGGTTCAAATTCAGGATTCACCGCCTGCACCAGCAGCACCAGCCGCTCCAGACCCATGGCAAATCCTACCGCTGGCGTGGCTCGTCCGCCCAGCTGCTCAACCAGGCCATCGTAACGCCCGCCGCCGCATACGGTGCCCTGCGAGCCGAGGCTGCTGGTGACCCACTCAAAGACGGTGCGGTTGTAGTAGTCGAGGCCGCGCACCAGACGCTGGTTGACGCGATAACGAATACCGGCATCATCCAGCAGCGCGCAGAGTCCGGTGAAGTGGGCGCGCGACTCTTCATCCAGGAATTCGCCCAGCGTTGGCGCATCATTCAGCAGCGCCTGAATTTCCGGATTTTTGCTGTCCAGCACGCGCAGCGGATTGGTGTACATGCGGCGTTTGCAATCTTCATCCAGCACATCCTGATGCTGCTCCAGAAACGCCACCAGCGCACTGCGGTAGTCCGCGCGCGCCGCCAGAGAGCCGATGGAGTTCAGCTCCAGTTCAACGTGATCAGCGATGCCCAGCGCTTTCCACCAGCGCGCGGTCATCATAATCAGCTCAGCATCAACATCCGGCCCCTGCAGGCCAAACACTTCGACGCCCATCTGATGAAACTGACGATAGCGCCCTTTCTGCGGACGCTCGTAGCGAAACATCGGACCGACATACCAGAGGCGCTGCTCCTGGTTATAGAGCAGACCATGTTCAATACCGGCACGTACGCAGCCCGCCGTGCCTTCCGGGCGCAGCGTCAGGCTCTCGCCGTTACGATCTTCAAAGGTGTACATCTCTTTTTCAACCACATCGGTCACTTCACCAATGGCACGGCTGAACAGTGGGGTATGCTCGACGATTGGCAGACGGATTTCACTGTAGCCATAGCTGGCCAGCACCTGCTTCAGGGTGCCCTCGATACGCTGCCAGATTGCGGTGTCGGCTGGCAGGAAGTCGTTCATCCCGCGAATCGCTTGAATATTCTTCGCCACGTTAAAATCTCTTAATACAAAAAAACCTGTCCGGCATCATACCTTATGAGGATGAAACCGCACAGGTTCATTCATAAACTGGTACGCGCCGGGCGCGCACCGCCTGGTTATTTTTCCAGCTGCTGCACGCTGATTCGACGACTCTCATCCAGCATGGATGCCTTGGCACGAATGCGCGCTTCCAGCTGATCGATCATGTCATCGTTGTCGAGACGATCGCGTTGACGAACGCCATCCTCGTAGAAACCGCTTTTCTTGCTGCCGCCGGTAACGCCGAGCGTCGAAACGGTAGCCTCGCCCGGACCGTTGACTACGCAGCCGATAATGGAGACATCCATCGGCGTAATAATATCTTCCAGCCGTTCTTCCAGCGCATTCACGGTACCGATCACATCAAACTCCTGACGTGAGCAGGTCGGACAGGCGATAAAGTTGATCCCGCGCGAACGGATGCGCAGTGATTTCAGGATGTCATAGCCAACTTTTACCTCTTCTACCGGATCGGCTGCGAGCGAAATACGCAGCGTATCGCCGATGCCCTCTGCCAGCAGCAGACCAAGGCCGATTGCCGACTTCACCGCACCCGCGCGCGCGCCGCCCGCTTCGGTGATCCCGAGATGCAGCGGCTGATCGATCGCTTTTGCCAGCAGGCGGTAAGACTCTACGGCAAGAAACACATCAGAGGCTTTAACGCTGACTTTGAACTGATCGAAGTTCAGACGATCGAGATGATCGACATGGCGCATAGCGGATTCCAGCAGCGCCTGCGGCGTGGGTTCGCCATACTTCTCCTGCAGATCTTTCTCCAGTGAACCGGCGTTCACCCCGATACGAATCGGAATGTTGTAATGGCGGGCGCAGTCCACAACCTGACGAATACGTTCGTTGTTGCCGATGTTGCCCGGATTGATACGCAGGCAGTCAACGCCATACTCCGCCACTTTGAGAGCGATACGGTAGTCAAAGTGAATATCCGCTACCAGCGGCACGTTGACCTGTTGCTTAATCAGTTTAAAGGCTTCCGCCGCGTCCATGGTCGGTACCGAGACGCGCACGATATCCACACCCACACGCTCCAGCGCGCGGATCTGGTTAACCGTGGCTTCCACGTCGGTGGTGCGGGTATTGGTCATGGACTGAACGGCGATGGGAGCACCATCGCCGACTGGCACCTTGCCGACGTAAATACGCGTTGATTTGCGACGGATAATGGGTGCTTCGTTATGCATATTTTCTCTCCACAATTCCCCGGAAAGCGCGCTGCGCGTTATTGCGCACCCAGCGTCAGACGGGCAACCTGGTTATTACGGATAAAACGACTTAAATCAACGGGCTGATTCTGATATTGCACGTCAACCGCACGCGGTGCGCCAATTTTCAGACGATACGGAGGCGTGCCGGAGAGGCTGAGCTTGCCGCCGCTGCGCTGTATCCCGCTGAACAGTTTTTTGCCGGTTGCATCACTGACTTCCAGCCAGCAGTCGGCCTTGAAGTTCATGACCACAGCGTTGGGATCGCCTGCGGGCTGGCTGACAGCCGCGCTTGCGGTTGGCATGCTGCCGGCCGCGACGCTGTTGGCCGGTGCCGGCGAGGTGGCCGCTGGCGGCGCGTTATCAACCGGCGCCTGCGAAGGAGAAACGACCGCGTTATCACCCGAGGTGGCCGAAGAGGCCACCGGCGCGCGGGCGCTGTTATCCGCACTTCCTGCGGTGCTGCTCTGTGAGGTCACCGCGCCGGCACCGTTATCAACCGGCGTGCCGGCGGCATTGGTGTCGCTGTCACTGGTGCTGTCGGTACTGGTATCGCCCAGCGGAATAGACTGACCGCTGTCGCTGCTGCCGTTCTGATCGGCCATCGAGACCAGATCGTCCTGCGAAGCCTTATGATTCTGCCACCACCAGGCGCCGGTCAGGCCGATAACAACAAACGCCACCAGCCAGGTAAAGATCATCAGCCAGCCATCGCGCTTTTTGCGGCGCTTGCCCAGCGAGAAGCTCTGCATCGGCGCAATTTTGGCCGCGCGTACCGGCGCCTGCTTTGCCATCATCGGCAGCAGATCGTCTTCCGGTACATGAACCAGGCGGGCATAGGAGCGAATATAACCGCGCAGAAAGGTCGATGCGAGATCGGCCGGCGACTTATCCTCTTCAATGTCACGCACGGTGGAAAGTTTCAGGCACAGGCGCTCAGCGACGTTTTGCTGTGTCAGCCCCATCTGCTCACGGGCCAGACGCAGGCGTTCACCTGTGGAGTGTACTGCAGATTTTTCTTGAGTGGCTTCAGTATTCATTAGCTAAATAACGCTGGTACTGTATCGATTGTGGAAAACTTCGCGCCAACCGGTCGCCATAACGTGTAACGTCAGCAGCGTTTCCCTGTTGCGCGGCGAAACGTATCTGTAACCACAGGCTCTCTGCCGTTGCGGGCAGACGCTGATGGTAGAGTTCTAAAAGCACGGGAAGCATTTTTCCTGCCGGCTGCATCAGCTGCCGTTCACCCTCCTCCAGCAGCCAGTTTCCCTGCTCAGGTGCGGCTTCCAGCGCCTGCAGCAGCCGTTTGCGCCCGGCGGCCTCGTCGCCCGCCTGCAGATAACAATAGCCTGAAATCAGAAGGCGATCCTGACGGGCATCGCTCTCCGGCGCCACACTTGCCAGCTTAAACTGTTGATGCGCTTCGCCATACTGCCCTAATCTGCAGAGAAACGCACCGTAATTGTTAGCGACATAACCATTAGCGGGCGCTAACTGTTGTGCCCGCTGGTAGTACCGGCGCGTCTCTGTACTATTCTGCTGCGCCTGAGCGACCCGCGCCAGCGCCAGGGGCACGCGGTAATCTTCAGGAGCCACGCGCTGCGCCTGCAGCAGATTGCATTCAGCAGCCGCTAAATTATTTGCGGCTAAATAGTGCAGTCCCAGCTGCAGACGAATATCCGCCGCACGATGTGATGACGGGCCGGTGACACACCCGGTTACAACAAAGCCTGCCGCAACGGCAATACCTAATCCTTTTAGCATAGCGCTCTCCCTGCGAATAAACCGGGAGAGTGCCACGCTTTACGCCCGCAGCGAATCGGTGGGCGTGCGGTTTCAGATCGCCTTCACAGAGATAGCGTCACCCGCCATCTTTTTACGCAGCGTACGCTTGGTACGGTCGATCACATCGCCCGCCAGCTGGCCGCAGGCCGCATCGATATCATCGCCGCGGGTTTTACGCACGATAGTGGTAAAGCCATAGTCCATCAGCACTTTAGAGAAGCGATCGATACGGCTGTTGGAGCTGCGGCCATAAGGGGCTCCCGGGAAGGGGTTCCATGGGATCAGGTTGATCTTGCAGGGCGTATCCTTCAGCAGCGCTGCCAGCTCATGCGCATTGTCGGTGCTGTCGTTGATATGGTCCAGCATCACATACTCAATGGTCACGCGGCCCTGATTGGCATTGGATTTGCCGATATAGCGCTTCACCGCCGCCAGGAAGGTTTCGATATTATATTTTTTGTTGATCGGGACAATTTCATCGCGAATGGTATCGTTCGGCGCGTGCAGCGAGATCGCCAGCGCTACGTCAATCATATCGCCAAGCTTATCCAGCGCGGGCACAACGCCTGAGGTGGAGAGCGTGACGCGGCGCTTGGAGAGGCCAAAGCCAAAATCATCCAGCATAATATCCATCGCCGGCACGACGTTGTTCAGGTTGAGCAGCGGCTCACCCATGCCCATCATCACCACGTTGGTAATAGGACGCTGGCCGGTGACTTTCGCGGCGCCAATAATTTTGGCCGCGCGCCATACCTGACCAATAATTTCGGAAACGCGCAGGTTGCGGTTAAAACCCTGCTGCGCCGTAGAGCAGAATTTGCACTCCAGCGCGCAGCCTACCTGAGAAGAGACGCACAGCGTGGCGCGCTCCGCCTCCGGAATATAGACCGTCTCCACCAGCTGATCGCCTACGCGAATCGCCCATTTGATGGTGCCGTCGCTGGAGCGCATCTCCTCCGCTACTTCCGGCGCGCGGATCTCTGCGCGCTGCATCAGCTTGCCGCGCAGCACTTTGTTGATATCCGTCATCTGCTCGAAATCGTCGCAGCAGTAGTGGTAAATCCACTTCATGACCTGATCGGCACGGAACGGCTTCTCGCCCATTTCGATAAAAAATTCACGCATCTGCTGACGATTGAGATCGAGCAGGTTAATTTTTTCGTTTTTAGGAGAAACCACGGCGGGGGACGCGTCAGCTGGCGTCACAATCTGTTCAGACATAATAATCTCTGGCCTCGTTGTTACACGTTACGGCTCTGGTTAGGAAGAAGAAAAAACAGCGCCCCGGCTGAGCCAGGCTCAACAGGGGCGCATTATTGTACTATAACTGCGGCACGATGCCAGGGTAACCGTTTTACGCCAGCGTAAAAGGTGTAAACTCCCCTGTCCGCTTCAGCCGCAATGCACTTAGCGGGTGCGCGCGCAGACTTCGTTTTCAGCGAAGAAGTAAGCGATTTCACGGGCAGCAGACTCTGCAGAGTCAGAGCCGTGGGTCGCGTTTTCGGTGAAGCTGTCCGCGTAATCTGCACGCAGGGTGCCTGCCAGTGCGTTGTCCGGGTTGGTAGCACCCATCAGGTCACGGTGACGCTGAACGGCATTTTCGCCTTCCAGAACAGAAACCACTACCGGGCCAGAGGTCATGAACTCAACCAGACCATCAAAGAATGGACGGCCTTTGTGCTCAGCGTAGAAGCCTTCAGCCTGCTCTTTGGTCAGGTGCAGCATTTTTGCGCCAACGATTTTGAAGCCCGCGCTCTCAAAACGGTTGTAGATAGCACCGATAACGTTCTTAGCAACGGCGTTTGGTTTAATGATGGAGAAAGTACGTTCGATTGCCATGATTACCTCTGAATTAGCATCCTGAATAAACCGGGAACCCTCTCCCGGTAAGAAAAACGCGCCGATTATAGGGAGATCGACGCGTGTTGCCTATGAGTGATTGGTGGAATTATTGAAAATAATTACTTTTTGCGGTGCAGGCTGCACCGTGACGCACCCGCCACGGGTTTACGCCCTGTGCTGCAGGCCGGATATCTTCAGCAGAACAGATGCTGCATTTTCATCCCGCGGCGCTCACTTTAGCCATTGCGGGCTTGAGATAGCCTGCACATTCCCGGAGACTGACCTTTTCCGCAAGAAGAGAGAAGATGGCAATGACGGTTCCCCTGTTTGTATCTGCTGAGTGGCTGCATGAGCACTACGGTGATGAAGAAGTACAGGTGCTGGATGCGCGCATGGTTCCGCCGGGTCAGGATGCAGTGCGCGATGTCACCGCAGAGTATCTGGCCAGTCACCTGCCGCAGGCAGCTTTCTTTAATATTGAAGCGCTTTCCGATCACACCAGCCCTTACCCGCATATGATGCCCCGCCCGGAGAGTTTTGCTGTCGCAATGCGTGAGCTGGGGGTGGTGCAGGATAAGCATCTGATTGTGTATGACGAGGGTAATCTCTTCTCTGCCCCGCGCGCCTGGTGGATGCTGCGCACCTTTGGCTGTCAGCGCATCTCCATTCTGGCCGGCGGTCTGCAGGGCTGGAAAGCCGCAGGTTTGACTACCGCAGACGGCCCGGTGGCGCTGCCGGAAGGTGACTTCGCGGCACACTTCGACAGCAGTCAGGTGAAGCGACTGAACGATGTACTGCTGCTCAGCCATGAAGGAGGCGCGCAGATTGTGGACGCGCGCGCAGCAAACCGCTTTAACGCTGAGGTGGATGAGCCGCGTCCCGGCCTGCTGCGCGGACATATTCCGTACAGCCTGAATCTGCCGTGGAACAGTCTGGTGGAGAATGGCGCGCTGAAACCCGCCGCCGAGCTGCGTCAGCAGTTTGCGCAGGCAGGCGTGGCGCTGGATAAGCCCATCGTTGCCAGCTGCGGCTCGGGCGTAACGGCGGTGGTGCTGATTCTGGCGCTGACGGCGCTGGGCGTCCGCGACGCAACGCTCTATGACGGCTCCTGGGGCGAATGGGGCAGCCGCGACGATTTACCGATTGAAAAATAGTCACCTGCCTGAAACCAGGGCGCCATGAATGGCGCCCCTACAGGGAATTCCCGCGTTATGCGCGTGCCAGGGCCATACGCATCAACATACGATGGTTAAATGATGCGCTGGCTGCCTTTAAAATCGCGCAGGAAACTGCCCCAGCGCCGCTCATAAAATGGCGTGATATGCGCGGTAAAAAAATGGCTGACGCCATGCTGTCCGGCATCCACTTCGCAGATATCAACAGGAGCATCATCGGTCAGCGTATCGGTCGCCACGCTGCCTGCGGCCTGAATAATTTCATCGATATCACTGTCAGCTTCTATACCAATCAGCAGATTAGGCGCTTCGTTCACGCTTTCACGCAGGCTGGCAATGTAGGCGCGGCGCACCTGTTTATATTTAGCAAACAGCTGGGTCAGGGAGTCGATCATCTGTGCCGGCGGCTCAGCTACCTCCGACAGCAGCAGCGCGTGGCCGCCCTCCAGCACTGTCTGCTGGCTCAGCGCACTTCCCTCCTCACCCAGCAGATGCGCGATTTCACCCGGCGTAAACTCTTTACCCGCTGGTAATTTCGGGTTCAGAAACAGCGCTTCCCCCAGCGTCATCTCAAACAGCGTACGCGCCGGCAGGCGCAGCCACGGCTGTTCATCCGTTATCGCTTCGCGCATAGCCGCCTCAGAGCTGAAGAACGGGATCACGCTACCGCCTCCCTCTTTCTCCCAGTGCTGTAACTCGACGGGCGAGGTCGCGTTAAACTGTTCAGCCGGGCTTTCGCCTGGCACCCAGACATCTGCGGCCAGCAACAGCTGAAAAAACTCCGGGCGATGCGCCGGCTCGGTGGCCGCCAGCTTCAGCACCTCTTCAAGACGATTACTCATGCGTGTTTCATTCCAAAAAAGCGGGCAGGAGCCAGCCTGCCCGAAGCGGGATTATTTCAGTAACAGGTTGGCAAGGGTACGCACGCCGAGTCCGGTTGCGCCTGCTGACCACTGATCCACCGCGCTTTTGCGATAGGTGGCGGAGCAGTCGATATGCAGCCAGCCCTGCTGATATTTTTCAACAAACCACGAGAGGAATGCGGCCGCGCTGCTGGCGCCGGCGGCGTGAGCCGGGCTGGCGATGTTGTTGAGATCGGCAAAATTTGACGGCAGATGGCTGCGGTGGAACTCCGCCAGCGGCAGACGCCAGAACGCTTCATTTTCGCCGGTGGCGCTGCCCAGCAGCGACTCAGCCAGCACATCGTCGAAGGTAAACAGCGCATGATAGTCGTTGCCGAGCGCCGTTTTGGCTGCGCCGGTCAGCGTGGCAGCATCAATCAGCAGCTCCGGCTTCTGCTCGCTGGCGTCAATCAGGCCATCCGCCAGCACCAGACGCCCTTCCGCATCGGTGTTCATCACCTCAACGGTTTTACCGTTGCGGTAGCGGATGATATCGCCAAGACGGAATGCGTTGCCGCTGACCATGTTATCGGCACAGCAGAGATAGAGTTTTACGCGCTTCGTCAGCCCGCGGGCAATCGCCAGCGCCAGCGCGCCGGTGACGGTCGCCGCTCCGCCCATATCGGACTTCATAGAGTCCATAAATGCGCTCTGCTTCAGGCTGTAGCCGCCGGTATCAAAGGTGATCCCTTTACCGACCAGACAGGCGTAAACCGGCGCATCTGCGTCACCGGTCGGGTTGAAGTCAAGCGCCAGCAGTACCGGCACGCGCGACGAACCACGCCCAACGGTATGGATACCGCTATACCCCTGCTCGCGCAGATCTTCGCCTTTAGTGATGCGATAGCTGACGGCATCGCCACCCGCGTCTCTGATCAGATCGATAGCGCTGTGCGCCAGCTGTTCCGGGCTCAGGTCTTCCGCGGGCAGGTTAATGGTATCGCGCACCCAGTCAATAATCTGCAGACGACGATCGAATTCAGCGCGATCGCTGTCGCTGAGCGCCGGCCATTCCACCTGGCGCGCGCCTTTCGGGCTGCGATAGCCCTGCCAGAATGCCCAGCACTTTTCCAGATCCCAGTCGTCACCGCACAGCGCAACGTGACGGATCCCCTGGCTGTCGAGCTTGCGCGCCGCGCGCTGAATCGTCAGCAGCGCATCACTGCCCGTAAGGTGCAGCGTCATACCACTCTCGCTGCTGCTCAGCAGGGCTTTTTCGCCCCAGCGCGCATCAGCAGGCTGCGTGCTGAGCGTAATATTCATCGGTTGTGTTGTCATCGCGTCGCTCCGTTTACGTTTGGTCTCATTCCACGCCAGACCGGCGCGGAGTGGCATGGATCAGCGGGCGGCTGCCGGGGCAACGGCCCGCATCCGGCTGACGGCTTTATTGACCAGCGCAATTGCGTAGTCAATCTCCTCCTGCGTGGTGAAACGCCCCAGCGAAAAGCGCAGCGAACTGTAGGCCAGCTCCGGCTCAACGCCCATTGCGCGCAGCACATAGGAGGGTTCCAGGCTCGCCGAGGTACAGGCTGAGCCGGATGAAAGCGCCAGATCTTTCAGCGCCATAATCAGTGATTCACCCTCAACCTGCGCAAAGCTGATGTTGAGGATATTTGGCGCGCTGTGCGTCAGCGAGCCGTTGAGCTGTACGCCGCTCAGCTGGCTGATACCCTGCCAGAGCCGCTGACGCAGCGTGGCGAGTCGCGTCATCTCTTCTGCCATCACCTCGCCTGCCAGCGCATAGGCTTCACCCATACCGACAATCTGATGCACCGGTAGCGTTCCGGAACGCATACCGCGCTCGTGCCCGCCGCCGTGCATCTGTGCGTCAATTTTCACCTGCGGCCTGCGGCGTACCCAGAGCGCACCAATGCCTTTCGGTCCATAGAGCTTATGCGCCGAAAACGACATCAGATCCACCGGCAGCGTGCTGACGTCGAGCGGCAGCTTGCCCACGCTCTGCGTGGCGTCCACGTGGAACACAATGTCACGCGCGTGACAGAGCGCGCCCAGCGCCGCAATATCCTGAACGACACCCGTTTCGTTGTTCACGTGCATCAGCGACACCAGCACGGTATCGTCGCGCAGCGCGGCCGCCAGCATATCCGGTGTGACAATACCGTCGCTGCCGGGCGTCAGCCAGGTCACATCAAAACCTTCGCGCGCCAGCTGCAGGCAGCTGTCGAGTACCGCTTTATGTTCCGTCTGGCTGGTAATAATATGGCGTCCACGCGCCTGACGGGCGTGCGCTGCCCCTTTAATGGCGAGGTTATCCGCTTCGGTCGCGCCGGAAGTAAAGACTATTTCGCGCGGATCGGCGTTAACCAGCGCCGCAATCTGATTGCGGGCAACATCCACCGCCTCTTCAGCCTGCCAGCCAAAGCGGTGGGAACGGGATGCGGGATTACCGAAGGTGCCATCCAGCGTCAGACACTGCATCATTCTGCTGGCGACCCGTGGATCCACAGGCGTGGTCGCTGCGTAATCCAGATAGATCGGTAATTTCATGGCGCTGTAACTCCGTAAAATAAAACACAGGTCTTTATAGCATGATTCAGCCTGCAGAGAGTAAACCGGTCATGCGGCCGGTGACGGGAGCGCTAACAGCACAAAGCCCCGGGGGCTTAATCGCTAAGCGCCCGGGGCTTTGTAAAAGTCAGTCTTCAGTCAGGCAATACGATTGCGATCAGGCACGCAGATTAACGTTGATGGTTTCCTGCACGCGGTGCTGCTGAAAACGGCGGTTATCCACGCTGTTCTGACGATCGGCAACATCCAGGATTTCCTGATTATTTACCAGCTCAGCCAGCGTAATATTGTTCAGGAAATCGCTGATGCGCTCGCTGAGATCGCGCCACAGAACGTGAGTCAGGCAGCGTTCGCCACCCTGACAGCCCTCTTTACCCTGACATTTGGTCGCATCCACCGACTCATCTACCGCAGTGATCACCGCCCCCACTGCGATAGCATTGGCATCTTTGCCCAGCAGATAACCGCCACCCGGCCCGCGCACGCTGGCAACCAGGCCGTGCTTACGCAGACGCGAGAACAGCTGTTCCAGATAGGAGAGTGAAATCCCCTGACGCTCGGAAATATCCGCCAGCGGTACCGGCCCCTCATGCGAATGCAGGGCTACGTCCAGCATAGCGGTAACGGCATAGCGTCCTTTGGATGTCAGTCTCATAGCGTAAAACCTCGTCGGCATCCGCCCTTACTCAGGCGGGTTATCGGTGGAATGTCAGTCAGCGCAGTCTGCCATTCCCGAGTATTTTGGTCAACTATTTAACCGAGTAATTTACTCAACTATTTAACCTGGCGTTTTACTCAACTATTACCCTTGTCGCCTTTGGGTTTTTCAAAGGAGGAGAGCATGCCGCGCAGAATATTCAGCTCATCGCGTTCCGGACGGGCACGCGTATAAAGGCGGCGCAGTTTGCTCATCACCTGGCTTGGCGTGCCGGTACGGATAAAGCCGCTCTCCAGCATCATCTGTTCGATATGCTGATAAAAGCGCTCCAGATCGTCCACCAGCGGATAAGGTGAGGCTTCATATTCCGGCTGCGGAGCCGCTTTTTCCTGCGCGTCCAGCCACGCCATACGCACTTCATAAGCGATGATCTGCACCGCCATCGCCAGATTCAGCGAGCTGTACTCCGGGTTAGCCTGAATGGCTACGTGATAATGGCACTTCTGCAGCTCGTCATTGGTCAGTCCGACGCGCTCACGACCAAACACCAGCGCGACCGGTGCCTGCTGCCCCTCTTCCACGCTCTTGATGCCGCACTCGCGTGAATTCAGCATCGGCCATGGCAGCGACCGTGAACGGGCGCTGGTGCCGACCACCAGGCTGCAGCCGGCAATCGCCTCATCCAGCGTATCAACAATGCGGGCGTTGCCGATAACGTCGCTGGCACCCGCCGCGAGAGAGATCGCCTGCGAGTCAGGTTTAACCAGCGGATTCACCAGATAAAGGTTGCTTAACCCCATGGTTTTCATGGCGCGGGCAACAGAACCCATGTTGCCGGTGTGGGACGTTTCAACCAGTACAATTCGGATATTTTGCAGCATAATTATGAGCGGGTGAGAAAATGATGGCGCGTATCCTAACATAAATGCAGGACATTTGCTGAACACGCTGCTATACTCCGCGCCGTTTTCCCCGTTCTTTAACATCCAGCGAGAGATACCGATGCATCCGATGCTCAACATCGCCGTGCGCGCAGCGCGCAAGGCCGGAAATTTAATTGCCAAAAATTACGAAACCCCGGACGCTGTCGAAGCCAGCCAGAAAGGCAGCAACGACTTCGTGACCAATGTTGACCGTGACGCAGAAAGCCTGATTATCGAAGTCATTCGTAAATCTTACCCACAACATACCATCATCACCGAAGAGAGCGGTGAGCTGGCGGGTGAAGATCAGGATATTCAATGGGTAATCGATCCGCTGGATGGCACCACCAACTTCATCAAACGTCTGCCACACTTCTCCGTCTCTATTGCCGTGCGCATTAAAGGCCGCACTGAAGTTGCTGTGGTTTACGATCCAATGCGTAATGAACTCTTCACCGCCGTACGCGGTCAGGGCGCACAGCTGAATGGCTATCGTCTGCGCGGCAGCAACGCCCGCGATCTGGATGGCACCATCCTGGCGACCGGCTTCCCGTTCAAGGTTAAGCAGCACGCTACGCCATATATCAATATTGTTGGCAAACTGTTTACCCAGTGCGCCGACTTCCGTCGCAGCGGTTCAGCCGCGCTGGATCTGGCTTATGTCGCAGCCGGCCGCGTGGATGGCTATTTTGAGATTGGCCTGAAGCCGTGGGATTTTGCAGCGGGTGAGCTGCTGGTACGTGAGGCTGGCGGTCTGGTCACTGACTTCACCGGCAACCACGGTTATCTGCACTCAGGTAACATCGTAGCCGGCAACCCGCGCGTCGTGAAAGCCATGCTGGCTAACATGCGCGAAGAGCTGAGCGAAGCGCTGAAGCGCTAAGCAAAAAAAAGGCGGCCCGCGGGCCGCCTTTTTTGATAGTACTGATTAACGACGTTCGTGCGTTAACACCTGACGCGGCTGAGTGCGGCGACCGACACCACCCAGAATCGCTGCCAGTACGGCTTCGATAATCAGCATGATGAAGGTGAACCAGCTCGCTTTCGCCGTAGCAGCGGCAGCCTGTTCTGCAGCTTCACGTGCTTTCTGCTCCGCTTCCTGCTTCAGCTGCTGATACTTCTGCATCGCCTGCTGATAGCTCTGCTCTGCCTGATTAACAATCTGTTCCGCTTCCTGATCGCTCTTACCGGTACGCGCTTTGATAATATTTTTCAGCGCATCGCGGTCAGCAGCCTGCAGCGTATCAGAATGACGGCTCAGCACGCCTTTAAACCAGTTGCTCAGATCGGCATCCGCGTTCTGCGGATTCTGTGCCGTATTTTTTGCCTGATTCTCAGCGTTGTTTGCTTCGTTATTTGCATCCTGCTGCAGATTTTCTGGCTGCAATTCCGGCTTGCCGGTCTGGCGCAGCGTGGTCTCCAGCTCGTTCTGCAGATCGTCGAGGTTAATATTATTTTCCTGCAGTTTCTCTTTCGCCATATTGGTCAGCGAAGGCGCAACAGAAGAAATACCATTACCCAGCGCGTTTACACCTGAACCCAGAATATTGAAGGCGCCGCCAATAATACCGCTTGCCAGGGAGAAAGCCAGCCACAGAGTAATAAGCGTACTGACACCAAACATCAGTAAACCGTGCAGTGCACCTTCGCGCTGTGCCAGACGGCCGGCGATATAGCTACCTACCGCCATCGCAATCAGCATGCTGGCACCGGTCCAGATCAGCGCGCCAGTACCAAGATGCTCCAGAGGATTTTGCTCCTGCTGTGGATCAATGGTTGTAGCACCAATTGCCGTACCCAATACTCCCAGTAATATATGAACAATCAGCGCAGCAATAACACCTGCAAATATTGCGCTCCATGAAATGCGTTTTAACGGTAGTCCCGCATGTGTATCGGTCACGGTCTCCGTGATGCCATTATGAGTCCGGATTTCAGGCATGGTATTCTCCTCGCAAAAAACGACGACTGATAAAAGTTTATTTTAAAAAAGTTAATTCTCAGCTGATGTCATTTAGCGTAGACAGAGAATGCTATTTACACCAGAGGTACACAGCAGGATATTTTATCTGATGGCGAAAAATTAAACATCCGGCAGATTACGCGCGGCCGGATGTTTATCCCGGGGCCCGGTTAAAAGGGGCGCAGGCCGTTGGCAGCGGGGAGTGCACTCTGCCACAGAAGCGCTCCGGCCAGTATCAGCACAACCGCCCCCAGCAGCATGAGCAGCGCCATAACTACCGCGGTCCGTTTTTGATCGGCTGCTGAACGGCTCAATCTCGCTGCCAGCACGCGCGAACGCTGAACCACGAGGCCCAGCAGCGACACCGTCAGTGCCGTTCCCAGCGCCATCGCCAGCGCGGCAGCCACGCCCCACAGATAAACATCAATCACTTTAGCGAACAGCAGCATCATCAGCGCCCCTGAACAGGGGCGCAGACCCATGGAGAGTACCAGCAGCAGCTGAGTCCTGAAGCTCACCGCGTGCGCCAGCTGATGCGCATCCGGTACATGCGTATGGCCACATGCGCAGGATGCGTCATGCTGATGCTGCGCAGGTATTGCCCGGATCTGCCAGCCCGCCGCCGGACGCAGGGCTGCCCGCAGCGATTTCACGGCGCGCCAGCCCAGCCAGCAGCCCAGCGCAATAACCAGCAGATAGCTTCCCTTTTCCAGCCAGTAGCTGCTGAGATGGAGCTGGCGCGATGAGGTCTGCAGTACCACCAGCATCAGCGTGACCAGGGCAACGGCTACCCCGCCCTGCAGCAGCGCAGCCAGCAGAGTCAGACGAATGCTGGTACGCAACTGCGCAGGATGCGTCGCTAAAAAAGTGGCGATCACCACTTTGCCATGCCCTGGTCCCAGCGCGTGCAGGACGCCATACGCCAGGCTCAGTAACAGCAGCGTTATCCCCGCCTGGCGCGGCTGTGCTGCGACCTGCTGCAGCAGCTGTGTCAGGGAATGGTTAAGCGCTTTTTGCCACAGCACGCTCTGTAACAGAATGTGCGGCCAGGCGTGCCAGAGCAGCATTGCGGTCAGCAGCAGCAGTCCGGCGGCGGGCAGCGGCCAGCGACGCCGCGTGGGGGGCAGGATATTCAGCGACATATCAGCGTCACCGTCTGGGCAAACTGGCGGCCCAAATCCATATCTTCCGGCGGCGCGTCAGCTTTATCCAGCGACAGCGCATACTGCTGCAGCGACGCGTCCGGCTGCGGGGTCGTAAGCTTCAGCTGGCAGTGCGCCTTTAAGTTCTCATCCATGGCAATATCCTGTGACGTCTCATACTGCATATCAACAAAATAGCTGGGATCAAACGTCAGCATACGGTAACGCTTCCCGGCCAGCGGCTGCGGCTCGCCCAGCGGCACAATAAATTCAAGCACGGCCTTATGTCCGCTACGCGACAAATTGTACTCCTGCGGCAAATTAAGAAATTTTATCCGCGTTTTCTCCTGCCACAGCTCGGTAAAATAGTGCTGACCCAGTACGTTAGCCATCACCTGAGCCGCCAGCTTTTTCCATACCACATCACCCGGCCTGGCCTGCCCGGCATCATAAAGCAGGTCGGCGGAGGTGATTTCGTCCATCGTCCAGACCATTTTTATGCCGGTCAGCCGATCGTTCTGGCTTTTCAGCTCAGCTTTCATCGCAATAAAACTGTGCGGATGGCATGCAGCCGCAGCGGAGAAAAACAGCGTAACCAGTAAAAGCGCAATTTTCATATGTTATAAAGTAACAATTTATAAGGTAAAGGTTTGCGTGGCCCGAAAAAACTGTGACCCGCCCTGAAGCTCTGAGTAAAAGTCTGCACCGGTAGCGTAATTTCAGCACGATATTGGCTATTCTTAGCTGAAAAATGAGCTGCGGATAAAATACGTGATGAGTTTTGCGCCTGCTACAGCACCGCTCTTCAGCCGTTCTCAGCGACGTTGCCATCTGTTACTGCTGTTATTTCTGCCCGCCCCCGCCCTGACGCTTGATAAACTGTGCCAGCTGAACGGCGTTGATCCTGCGGTTGCCCGTCAGGATATCGCGGATGTGGGCGATGAGATACAGCGCTTTCATCAGCTGGAACTGCATCAGATGGTGGATGGCAGCTTTCGCATTCACGGCACGGAACTGGACAGAAGACTCTGCCTGATCCACTGGCTGCGACGCGCGCTGCGCCTGTCGCAGGCGTTTGTCTGCGACCATTTTGTTCCCGCACTGCGTCAGCGGCTCAAAGTTCTGCAGATTGAAAAAGCGCTGTGGGATGAGATCAACCTGCAGGCGCTGATCCAGCACTGCAGCCTGCGGCTGATGCGCAATTTCTCTCCCCGCGACCAGCTTTTTCTGCTTATTTTTATGAAGTATGCCCTGTGTCAGCGCCAGGCGGCGCTGTTCAGCGAGCGGCAGCGCAGCTGGCTGGCAGAGAAAGCGGAGCGTGCCGCAGCAGACGATGTCATTCACCACTGGCAGAAACGCTGTCATCTGATGCCCGATGCCAGCGAAACCGATTTCTGGACGCTGCTCTTCAGCCTGATTCATGCGCCTGATGCCACCCAGCTGAGTGCGCCACAGGCGCACCGGTTGATGAGTGCCACAGAAGCGCTGATTGCGCGTTTTGAACAGCTGGCAAAAACCCGTATCCGCAACCAGCATGAGCTGAAGCTCCAGCTCTATACCCATCTGGCGCAGGCGCTGGACCGCAGCCATTTCTCCATTGGCATCGATAATAGCGTAGCGCTGGATGTGGCGCGGCTCTATCCGCGGCTGATGCGCACTACCGAGCGCGCGCTGTACCACTTCAGCAGCGACTTTGGCACGCAGTTCAGCGCGGAAGAGACCAGCCTGGTGGCGGTGCTGTTTGGTGCCTGGATGATGCAGGAGAGCGCGCTGCAGGAGAAGCAGGTACTGCTGCTGACCGGCGTCGACGCCGCGCTGGAGCAGCTGCTGGAGCAGCAGCTGCGCGACATGACGCTGCTGCCGATCAATATAACCTATCAGGATATGCTGCACTTCCAGCGCGAGGGCGCACCGCGCGATGTGGCCCTGGTGGTCACGCCCTATGCTATTTCGCTGCCGCTCTTTTCGCCGCCGCTGATCCACGCAGAACTGCCGTTAAGCGATCATCAGCAGCAGCGTATTCTTCAGCTGCTGGACACCTGAGCCGCAGGGCGCAGGAACAGCGCCGGCAACGCCACCAGCGCCATGACCCAGAAGAGATGCCCCTGCAGATGGGCAAACAGGACGCCGCAGATCATGGTCATCACCGCAATCCCGCCCCCCATCGCCAGCGCCGAGTAGAGCGACTGCAGGCGAATCACCTCGGTGCCTTTGCGGGCAGCGATAAAGCGCATCGCCGCCAGGTGACAGATGGTAAAACTGCCGCAGTGCAAAATCTGTGCGACAACCAGCAGCGGCAGCGCGGTCGTGGCGCCGAGCAGCGTCCAGCGTAGCAGCGCGCAGATGCCGGAAAGCAGCAGCAGATCGCGCGCGCTCCAGCGTCTGAACAGCCGGTTACTGAGGGCAAAGACGACAATCTCCGCCACCACGCCGAGCGACCACAGATACCCTACCACGGAAGCAGAGTAGCCCGCCTGCTGCCACCAGATGGCACTGAAGCTGTAGTAGGCGGCATGCGCGCCCTGCAGCAGCGTAACGCAGATCATAAAACGCCAGACGCGCTTTTCCCGCAGCAGATCGCGCCACGCCGCCCAGCCGCCGCTGGCACCCTGTCGCGCCTCACCCTGCGGACGCGTCTGCGGTGGCAGCAGCATCCCGCTCAGCATGGCCACTACGCCCAGACTCAGTAGCAGCAAAACCGCCTGATACGACCAGGCGCTGACCAGCATGCCGGTGAGCGCCGAGCTGATGACAAACGCCAGCGATCCCCACAGCCGCACCGGACCGTAGGCCAGCCCAATCTGGCGCGTCCAGGTTGCCGCCAGCGCGTCGCTCAGCGGCACCAGCGGAGAGAAAAAGAGATTGAACCCCACCATGACCAGCAGCAGCCAGAGCCACTGACCGCCGAACCAGAAGCCGAGAGCGAACAGTGCGGTCAGAAGCGCCAGCAGCCGCAGCGCGACAATCAGCTGAGCCGGATTTTTAACCTGTGAAGCGATAAGCAGGCTGCCGGCGAAGCGCGCGATCATGCCACAACCGAGCAGCAGGCCAATTTTTTCCGCATCGAGTCCGCTGCCCTGCAGCCAGACACTCCAGAAGGGTAAATAGATGCCGTAGCAAAAAAAGTAGGTGAAATAGCTCAGTCCCAGCCATCTGGCTGATGCGATGGTCATGTTCTCTCCTGTGGCGCGCGCCACTGCCTGCGGTTTGGGCGCTACTTTGGCAAAGCACCGGCCAAAAAGAAACCCGCAGAGCGGATCAATCGTGCGCTAAGCAGCGGAAAGTACACCAATAAAAAAGGATGGCCGGAGCCATCCTTTTTTCATCCGTTAAACCTGTCAGGCATAAACGGGCAGACGGGCACAGATATCGAGCACTTTCTGTTTGGTGCGCTCGATGGTGGCTTCGTCATTCACGTTATCCAGCACGTCAGCTATCCAGCCAGCCAGTTCACGCACGTCTGCTTCTTTAAAGCCGCGACGGGTTACCGCTGGTGTACCGATACGCACGCCAGAGGTCACAAACGGGCTTTTCGGATCGTTTGGCACGCTGTTTTTATTCACGGTGATATTTGCACGTCCCAGAGCGGCATCCGCTTCTTTACCGGTCAGGCCTTTGCTCACCAGATCGATCAGGAACAGATGGTTATACGTACCGCCGGAAACGATGTTGTAACCGCGCTCCAGCAGAACTTCAACCATCGCTTTAGCGTTTTTAGCCACCTGCTGCTGATAGGTTTTGAACTCCGGCTCCATCGCCTCTTTGAAAGCCACGGCTTTACCGGCGATGACGTGCATCAGTGGGCCGCCCTGTCCGCCAGGGAAGACAGCAGAGTTAAGCTTCTTATACAGATCCTCATCTCCGCCCTGCGCCAGAATCAGACCGCCACGCGGACCCGCCAGCGTTTTATGCGTAGTCGTGGTCACGATATGCGCATGCGGAACCGGGTTAGGATAGACATCAGCTGCCACCAGACCTGCCACGTGAGCCATATCCACAAACAGCCAGGCGCCGATGCTGTCAGCGATTTCACGCATTTTTGCCCAGTCGCAGACGCCGGAGTAGGCAGAAAAGCCGCCGATGATCATTTTTGGCTTATGCGTCTGCGCCAGCTCGGCCAGTTCGTCATAGTTGATTTTGCCGGTTTCATCGATGCCGTACGGGATAACGTTGTAGAGTTTTCCGGAAAGATTGACCGGTGAACCGTGGGTCAGGTGACCACCGTGCGCCAGATTCATACCAAGAATGGTATCACCCGGCTGCAGCAGCGCGGTGTAAACAGCGAAGTTTGCCTGCGAACCAGAGTGAGGCTGAACGTTGGCAAAATCTGCACCAAACAGGGCTTTTGCGCGGTCGATCGCCAGCTGCTCAACGATATCAACATATTCACAACCGCCGTAGTAGCGCTTGCCCGGATAGCCTTCCGCGTATTTATTGGTGAGCTGTGAACCTTGCGCCTGCATAACGCGCGGGCTGGTGTAGTTTTCTGAAGCGATCAGTTCAATGTGCTCTTCCTGACGCACTTTCTCCTGCTCCATAGCCTGCCACAAATCGGCATCATAATCGGCAATGTTCATATCACGCTTTAACATCCGCATCTCCTGACTCAGCAACTTTAACGGCAATTTAAGCCCCCGCTTAGGGGCGAAGGCCAACAGTGTAAACGGTTTTGCCAGGGGACGATAGCGCCAGGGCGCTCTTTTTACGCAAACGATTGGCATGCCGCTGGAACGCCTTTTTTACGCTTTAGCTGCACGCAAAAAAAGGGCATGGATTGACGGAAGATCAGCGTAAACCGCCCGGAATGCGTACCCGGCTCGCGCTAAAAGCTGCTGCTGCCGGTTTACAGCCGGACGTGCACGGCATAAGATGCATTTAAAATACATCTTTTAAGTTATCCGCTGAGGAACACACCATGCTTGACGCTCAGACTATCGCGACCATTAAATCTTCCGTGCCCGCTATAGCCAAAATGGGACCCGCTCTTACCGGCTGTTTTTACCACAAACTGCTGAACGATCATCCTGAACTGAAAAACGTGTTTAACATGAACAATCAGCGCAGCGGCGATCAGCGTGAAGCTCTGTTTAATGCGATTTGCGCTTACGCCACCCATCTGGAGGATTTGCCAGCGCTGCTGCCGGCGGTCGAGAAAATTGCGCAGAAGCACGCCAGCCTGAATATCCGGCCTGAACAGTACGATCTGGTAGGCGCCACGCTGCTGGCCACCCTTGAAGAGCAGCTCAATCCGGGCGATGAGGTACTTGCGGCCTGGGGTAAAGCGTATGCGCTGCTGGCGCAGGTTTTTATTCAGCGTGAAGAAGCTATCTATCAGGCATCTGAGCAGAAGAGCGGTGGCTGGCGCGGCCTGCGTGACTTCCGTATCCGCCGCATCACGCCGGAAAGCAGCGTGATTACCAGTCTGGAGCTGGTTCCCAATGACGGGCAGCCGGTGGCCGGTTTCCTGCCGGGGCAATATCTGACGCTCAGCCTGCGTCCGACAGAAAACGGGTTTATGCAGCATCGCCAGTACTCGCTGACGCACGCGCCTGACGGCAAAGCCTACCGTATTGCTGTCAAACGTGAAGCGCACGGCACCGTATCGGGCTGGCTGCACGACTGCGCCCGGGTAGGAAATATTGTGCAGTGCAGCGCGCCGGCGGGTGACGTCGTGCTGCAGATCGCACCCGCGACGCCGGCGACGCTGATCTCAGCGGGCGTCGGTCAGACGCCGATGTTAGCGATGCTCGCCGTGCTGGCGCAGCAGCAGCATCCGGCAGCCGTGACCTGGCTGCACGCGGCTGAAAATGGCGCGCAGCACGCCTTTGCGCGGGAAGTTGCCGCGCTGGGCGCCACCCTGCCGCACTTTCGCAGCCACGTCTGGTATCGCCAGCCTGCCAGCGACGATGCCGGCCGGTATGATGCAGAGGGCGTAATGGATCTGGCCTGCGTGTCAGCGGAGCTGAACCAGCCGGACCGCACGTTCTGGCTGTGCGGGCCGCTGCCGTTTATGCAGTTTGTCGCTCGCCAGCTGCTGGATGCAGGCGTCGATACCGCACGCATTCACTATGAGGTTTTCGGCCCGCACAAGGTGCTGTAATTGCAACAATAAAAAAGCCTGCGGCAGGCAGGCTTTTACTGTGACGCCGGACAGAGGATCAGATTGCCTCTTCATCCTCTTCGCCGGTGCGGATACGCACCACGCGCGCCACGTCAAATACGAAAATTTTACCGTCGCCGATTTTGCCGGTCTGCGCCGTTTTCATGATGGTTTCCACGCAGGTATCGACAATGTCATCCCCGACCACCATCTCGATTTTTACCTTGGGCAGGAAATCGACCATATATTCGGCACCACGATAGAGTTCGGTGTGGCCTTTCTGACGTCCAAACCCTTTGACCTCGCTCACCGTCATCCCGGTGATGCCGACTTCCGCCAGCGCTTCACGCACGTCATCAAGTTTGAATGGTTTAATAATTGCATCGATCTTTTTCATCGCAGATCCCTTTTTCGCTCCCTCCATGACGGACGGATAACAGAAAGTATATATCGCTAACGGCGCCGGTGGCGCGGCTAACTACTCTTTAAAGTCGCTGGCGTCCAGCTCATGACGAGACAGCAGCTTATAGAACTCGGTACGGTTACGTCCAGCAAGACGCGCGGCGTGAGTAACGTTGCCTTTGGTCATCTGCAGCAGCTTGCGCAGATAGTTCAGCTCAAACTGGTTGCGCGCCTCCGCAAAGGTGGGCAGCGCGGTGTTCTCGCCCGACAGCGCCTGCTCCACCAGCGCTTCACCAATCACGGGTGCAACGGTCAGCGCAACGCACTGCTCAATAACGTTAACCAGCTGACGGACATTACCCGGCCAGCTGGCGCTGACCAGCCGCTTCATTGCACCGGCAGAGAAGCTGCGGACAAATGGCTTGTGGCGCCCGGCGGCCTGACGCAGTAAATGGTTAGCCAGCAGCGGAATATCTTCAGCACGCTCGTGCAGCGCCGGAAGTTTAAGATTCACGACATTGAGCCGGTAGTAGAGATCTTCCCGAAAACTCTTTTTCTCCATCGCTTTTGGCAGGTCGCGATGGGTGGCAGAAAGGATACGTACGTTGATCTCCACATCCCGGTTACTGCCAAGCGGACGCACTTTGCGCTCCTGCAGCACGCGCAGCAGTTTGATCTGCAGCGCCGGAGGCATATCGCCAATCTCATCCAGAAACAGCGTGCCGCCCTCTGCTGCCTGAAATAATCCTTCGCGCGCGCTGACCGCGCCGGTAAATGCGCCCCGCGCGTGGCCAAACAGCTCTGACTCCAGCAGCTGCTCCGGCAGTGCGCCGCAGTTAATGGCGATAAAGGGTTTCGCCGCGCGCGGACTGGCAGCATGAATTGCCTGCGCCAGCACCTCTTTCCCGGTGCCGCTCTGACCGTTAATCAGTATGGAGACGTCCGACTGCGCCACCATGTGCGCCTGCTCCAGCAGCCGCTGCATCAGCGGATTCCGGGTGACAATCGCTTCACGCCACCGGTCGTCACTGATCGGTGCACGCAGCGCCAGCGCCTCATCGATCGCTTTATACAGCGCATCGCGATCAACGGGTTTGGTGAGAAAGCTGAATACCCCCTGCTGCGTGGCAGAAACCGCATCGGGTATGGAGCCGTGCGCGGTCAGGATAATGACCGGCAGCCCGGCGTGACGCCGCTGAATTTCGCCAAACAGCGCCAGCCCGTCCATCTCATCCATACGCAGATCGCTGATGACCACATCTGCTGGCTCTTTCTGCAGCTGACGCAGCGCCTCAGCCCCGCTGGCGGCGGTAGCGACCTGAAAACCCTCACTGCTGAGACGCATACCGAGCAGCCTGAGCAGGCCCGGGTCATCATCCACCAGCAGTAAACGGGCACGTGCACTCATGGCTGCTCCTCCCGGATTTCATCCCCGGCGTGCGGGCTGTCGCTGCTGTCCGGCGCTTTACGCGATGAAAGCTGGCGCTCTATGTCAGTCAGCCGCTCCAGTTTACGCTGGGTTTCGTTCAGCGCCTGATGCAGCCGGGCCTGCTGGTGGCGCAGGGCATCCAGTTCGCTATCGTGACTCTGCTGCAGCGCGCTGTAGCGGCTGCGCGCCTCGCTCAGCTCCAGCTGCGCAGCCTGGTTACTGCGCCACAGCTGGATCAGCGGACGCACCGTTGCGGGAAAGTCTGCGCTGTAGCTGTCGAGCGTGGCGATATACTGACGGCGCTCAACCGGCGTGACGTTACCGTTCGCCAGCAGAATGCCCTGCTTGAAGGCGCGCGCCCAGCTCTGCACCGGCCAGCGGCGGGCCTCTGCGCGGGCTTCAGCCGCCGAAAACCGTTCGCTGCAGTCAATCGCTCGCTGCCAGTAAAGCGGATTGTTTACCGCCGCTGCGGTTTCAGCAGGCCATACGTTCTGACAGGCGGTAGTAAGGTAGTCCGGCAGCCGGGTATCGGGTTCAGTGACGCTTATATGCTCACGCTGGGGCACCGGCACCGCATGCGGCTGGCAGGCGCTCACGCCGCTTAAAATAAGTACGCTCAGAAGAGCTTGTCTGATAAGGCGTTTCATGGTTCAGGCTTCCTGGCACCGGCGGGTAAAATAATGCGGAAACAGACATCTGCCTCTTTGTGACTGACCAGCTGCAGGTCTCCCTGCATGCGCCGCAGACAATCTTTTGCAATGCTCAGGCCCAGGCCGCTGCCTTTTACGGGCCCCTGCCGCTGCTGGCTGCCCTGGTAGAAAGGTTCGAAGATCATCGCCTGCTCCTCTGGCGGAATCGCAGTACCGCTATTCGCCACATCAATCCACACCCGGTCGCCTTTTTGCCGGCTGTGCAGCCAGATGTTACCGGATTCACGACCATAGTTCACGGCGTTCGAGTAGAGGTTATCGATAACGCGCTCCAGCAGCGTCGCTTCCGCCAGACAGCGGGTGGCCTGCAGATCAACGTGCGTTTTTATTCGCCGGGCGCTGGCAGGCAGTGAATGCACGCGGGTGACAGCCGCCACGATTGCATCCAGCGCGACCGGCTCCGGAGTAAGCGGCATCTCGTTCAGCTTGCGGTTGTAATCCAGCAGCTGCTCAATCAGGCGCTGCAGATGGCGACTGCTGCTGTCGAGAATAGCGACGATCTCCTGCTGCTCTGCATTAAGCGGTCCGGCAACGCCATCGGCCAGCAGCTCTGTGCCTTCGCGCAGGCTGGCGAGCGGCGTTTTCAGCTCGTGTGAAAGATGACGTAAAAATTCATGTCGCTGTGCCTCCAGCCAGCTTAGCCGTTCGCTAAGCCAGGCAATACGCTGTCCCAGCGAGCGCAGCTCACGCGGTCCGCGAAAGCTGACGTTATTTTCCAGCGACTGCCCTTCCCCCAGCCGGTTGATCATCCGCTCCACGCGCTTTACCGGCCCGATAATCATGCCGGTAAACAGCAGCACCAGCATCAGCGTAACCAGGAACAGGATCAGCGCCTGCCAGCCAAAGAACTGACCGCGCTCGGCGATATCGCGCTGCAGCTGCAGCCCGCGGGAAAACACCACGTCGCGCGTCGCCTGCACCATACGCGCGTTAGCATCAGAAAAGCGCTCCAGCGCAGCGGCACCGGACGCTGAAGGATTACCGTTTTCGCAGGCGGCCGTGGCGAGCTGCGGCAGCGTGCTGCGCAGCAGGGTAAACGTGGGCAGTTCCGGCAGGCTGGCCGCATGGCTGTTCAGCATCTGCCCGTAGCGGGTCCACTGGGTGGTATAGAGTCTGACCAGCGCAGCATCACCGAGTACGCAATATTGACGATAGCTGCGCTCAAGCTCCAGGGCGGTGCGGGCCATCGCCTCGCTGCGCCGCACGTCGGTAAAGGTATTGCGGTTGGTATCTGCCGCCTGATTACTGAGCGCAGAGAGGCTTTCCCACGCCTGCCACGCCAGCACCAGCAGCGGCAGCAGCACCAGTAAAAAGGCCATCAGAACCAGTTGTCGCAGGGATCGGGGAAACGGACGCCATCTCATACTGCCGCGCTCTCGTAAAAAGTGTGCTGCAGGCATGCTAGCTAACTCTGGCGCGCTTAGAAAGCCGGAAATGCAAACGGCAGACCCGAAGGTCTGCCGCTCAGAAAAGGTGGAGCCTAACTCAACGTTACGTCCGGTGCTTGATAACGCTGCAATGCAGACGATTATCGGTCAGGTGGACGGCAGGCTCCGTTTGGTGCGTCATTCAGGGTTCTGTGAGCTCTGCCGTAAATTACGGGGCAATCACAGACAGGCGAATGAGCCACGGTCTGATTATAGCAACTATCGTGCCACTTTTTAAAACTCTTTATTTATCAGAGTGGCGCCATAGTACCGCTGCCTCCGGCAGGTGGCTCTGAGCTGCTGACCGCATAAAAGTGTCTCTGCTTAGCGACGCATTTAGCCCGGATTTTTCTGATTAATATAAATCAAAGAGTTAAGTGTCTCCATAAAGAGACAGTGCGGCAGGCGATTTGTCGGAATTGAGCGACAGTCGTCTGCGTCAGATAAAAAAACCGCCCTTTACTGCGGCGGCTTTTTTTTACTGCTTACAGGCACCTGCTGTAAAACGCAGATCAGCCCAGCTGCTTACGCGCATTACGGAAAATGCGCATCCACGGGCTGTCTTCGCCCCACTCTGCCGGATGCCAGGAGTTGCTGACGGTACGGAAGACGCGCTCCGGATGCGGCATCATGATCGTAACGCGACCGCTTTCGTTGGTGACCGCCGTGATACCGTTTGGCGAGCCGTTCGGGTTAGCCGGATAGCTTTCGGTCACTTTACCGAAGTTATCCGTGAAGCGCAGTGCCACCAGGCCTTTTGCTTCCAGCGCCGCCAGATGGGCGCCGTCGCGCACTTCAACAAAGCCTTCACCGTGTGATACCGCAATCGGCATGCGTGAACCTGCCATCCCCTCCAGCAGCAGCGACGGACTGGCCGCCACTTCCACCAGGCTGAAACGCGCTTCAAAGCGCTCAGACTGATTGCGGACAAAACGCGGCCACAGCTCGCTGCCGGGGATCACTTCGCGCAGGTTTGACATCATCTGGCAGCCGTTGCAGACACCCAGCGCCAGCGTCTGCGGACGATGGAAGAAGTTTTCAAACTCGTCGCGCACGCGATCGTTAAACAGAATCGATTTTGCCCAGCCTTCGCCGGCACCCAGTACGTCGCCGTAAGAGAAACCGCCGCACGCCACCAGCGCATGGAACTCCTCCAGGCCGCGACGTCCCGCCAGCAGATCGCTCATGTGTACATCCACGGCGGTAAAGCCGGCGCGATGGAACGCTGCTGCCATCTCAACGTGTGAGTTAACGCCCTGCTCACGCAGCACGGCGATGCGCGGGCGCACGCCGGTGGCGATCATCGGCGCAGCCACATCTTCTTCCGGCCGGAAGGTCAGCTGAGCGTTCAGACCCGGATCGCTGTCGTTTTGCTTCGCCTCATGCTCCTGATCGGCACAGGCCGGATTATCACGCAGGCGCTGCATCTGCCAGGTGGTTTCGGCCCACCAGGTACGCAGCGTCGTGCGGCTTTCGCTGTAGACCGGATGCTCGCCGGCGCGGATCACAAAGCGGTCGCCCGGCAGCGCCTTGCCAATCACATGCAGCGCGCTGCGCAGACCGTGGTCAGCAAATACCTTCTCTACCGCTGCCAGATCGGCCGCGTTGATCTGCAGCACCGCGCCCAGCTCTTCGGTGAACAGCGCCGCCAGCGCATCGCTGCCCAGCGCGGCGATATCCGCCTCAATACCGCAGTGGCCGGTAAAGGCCATCTCCGCCAGCGTCACCAGCAGCCCGCCGTCGGAACGGTCGTGGTAAGCCAGCAGCTTCTGTTCGCTGACCAGCGTCTGGATAGCGTTGAAGAAGCCTGCCAGCTGCGCGGCGTCGCGCACGTCAGCCGGCTTATCGCCCAGCTGGCGATAGACCTGCGACAGCGCGGTTGCGCCCAGCGTATTGGCACCGTTGCCGAGGTCCACCAGCAGCAGCAGGTTATCCTGCTCCGCCTGCAGCTGCGGCGTTACGGTACGCCGGACATCTTCCACGCGCGCAAACGCGGTGATCACCAGCGAGAGCGGCGACGTCATTTCACGCTCTTCATTGCCCTGCTGCCAGCGGGTTTTCATCGACATTGAGTCTTTGCCGACCGGGATAGTGATCCCCAGCGCCGGGCAGAGCTCTTCGCCAACGGCTTTTACCGCTTCGTAGAGGCCGGCATCCTCACCCGGATGTCCGGCTGCTGCCATCCAGTTCGCAGAAAGCTTCACGCGCTTCAGTGAACCAATCGCGGTAGCGGCCAGGTTAGTGAGCGCTTCGCCTACCGCCAGACGCCCGGAGGCGGCAAAATCAAGCAGCGCGACCGGCGCGCGTTCGCCCAGGGCGAAAGCTTCGCCGTGATAGCTGTCGAGGCTGGCCGTGGTCACGGCGCAGTTTGCCACCGGGATCTGCCACGGTCCCACCATCTGATCGCGCGCCACCATGCCGGTCACGGAACGGTCGCCGATGGAGATAAGAAACGTTTTCTCAGCCACCGCAGGCAGATGCAGCACGCGGTTAACCGCATCCGCAACCGTGATGCCGTTACGCTGCAGCGCGTCGCCTTTTGCCTGCTGCCGCGTGACGTCGCGCGTCATTTTTGGCGTTTTGCCCAGCAGAACATCCAGCGGCATGTCGATAGGCTTGTTGTCGAAATGGCTGTCGCTCAGCGAGAGGTGCTGCTCTTCAGTCGCCTCGCCAATCACCGCGTAAGGGGCGCGCTCGCGCTGGCACAGCTCATCAAACAGCGCCAGCTTCTCTGGCGCAACGGCCAGCACATAGCGCTCCTGCGACTCGTTACACCACACTTCCAGCGGACTCATGCCCGGCTCATCGCTGAGAATGTCGCGCAGGTTGAAGTTACCGCCGCGTCCGCCATCGCTGACCAGCTCAGGCATGGCGTTAGAGAGACCGCCCGCGCCGACGTCGTGGATAAACAGAATCGGGTTGGCTTCGCCCAGCTGCCAGCAGCGGTCAATTACTTCCTGACAGCGGCGCTCCATTTCCGGGTTGTCGCGCTGCACTGAGGCAAAATCGAGGTCGGCATCGGACTGACCGGAGGCCATGGATGACGCAGCACCGCCGCCGAGGCCGATGTTCATCGCCGGTCCGCCCAGCACAATCAGTTTGGCGCCCACGACGATCTCGCCTTTCTGCACGTGATCGGCATGAATATTGCCAATCCCGCCTGCCAGCATGATCGGCTTATGGTAGCCGCGCAGTTCAACGCCGTTGTGGCTGTTAACCTGCTCTTCATAGGTGCGGAAGTAACCGTTCAGCGCCGGACGGCCAAATTCATTGTTAAACGCCGCGCCGCCCAGCGGGCCTTCGGTCATGATATCCAGTGCGGTAACAATACGATCCGGCTTGCCGAAATCCTCTTCCCAAGGCTGCTCAAAGCCCGGAATACGCAGATTGGAAACGGAAAAGCCGGTGAGACCCGCTTTCGGTTTGGCGCCACGCCCGGTTGCGCCTTCATCGCGGATTTCGCCACCTGAACCGGTAGCGGCACCCGGCCAGGGAGAGATAGCGGTTGGATGGTTATGCGTCTCTACCTTCATCAGGATATGCGCGGCTTCCTGATGAAAAGCGTACTCGCCCTGCTGCGCATCAGCGTAGAAGCGGCCAACTTCCGAACCTTCCATCACGGCAGCGTTATCTTTATAAGCTGACAGCACGTGATCGGGATGCTGCTCAAACGTATTTTTGATCATCTTAAACAGCGATTTGGGCTGTTTTTCGCCATCGATGATCCAGTCAGCGTTGAAAATTTTGTGGCGACAGTGCTCTGAGTTCGCCTGCGCAAACATATAGAGTTCAATGTCGTTGGGGTTGCGACCCAGATGGGTGAAGGCATCCAGCAGGTAATCTATTTCGTCATCCGCCAGCGCCAGGCCCAGCGTGCTATTCGCCTGCTCCAGCGCCTGACGTCCGGTTCCCAGCACGTCAACGCTCTGCAGCGGCTGCGGCGCATGATGAGCAAACAGCTGCTCTGCCGCCTGCAGATCGCTGAATACGCACTCCATCATGCGATCGTGCAGCAGGCCAGCCAGCTGCTGCCACTGCGCTTCTGTCAGCTGCGGCGCCTGAACATAGAACGCCAGGCCGCGCTCCAGGCGCTTAACCTGCGGCAGATCGCAGTTGTGAGCAATGTCCGTGGCTTTCGATGACCAGGGAGAGATAGTGCCGGGGCGCGGCGTGACCAGCAGCAGACGCCCTTGAGGCGCATGTTCAGCGAGAGAAGGGCCATATTTCAGCAGACGCTGCAGGCGGGCGTGTTCATCCGCGCTGAGCGGTGCGGCAACATCAGCAAAATGGACATACTCGGCGTAAATATCACTCACCGGCAGATGAGCGTTCTGAAAGCGGGTCAGCAGTTTGTTTACACGAAATGCTGACAGAGCGGGCGAACCACGCAGAATTTCCATCATTAAAGATCTCTCGTCTTCGAAGCGCCGGGCGACGCTTCCTTGGGCGCAACAGGGAAAACGGGCGGTATTATAGAGAAAGCGCGCGGGTAACGAAACCGTTTGCGCAGAAAAACTGCCATACGGGATTTGCCTGAATTTTGCGCAAAACTTGCTATATGAGTTGCCCTGTTTCGCTTTGTTGCGCAAAATGCCCCTCGCTCTGGGAGTAAAAAACAATACCAATACTGCCTTTAAAGGACAGAGGCCTGTGAGCCATTAAGAGACAACCATTTGAAACGCCTAAAATTAAATTATCTGTTTATCGGTCTGATCACCGTGCTGCTGGCGCTGGCGCTGTGGCCGGCAATCCCCTGGTACGGGGGCGATCGGGACGCGCTGACAGCGATCAAATCACGCGGTGTGTTGCGCATCAGCACCGTCAATTCGCCACTGACCTATTACACCGTCAATCAGGCACCGGCTGGCATGGATTACGAGCTGGCAAAGCGCTTTGCAGACTACCTCGGCGTCAGGCTGGAAGTCACTGTGCGACCCAGCCTGGGCGATCTGTTTGACGATCTCGATGACGGAAAAGCCGATCTGCTCGCCGCCGGGCTTATCTATAACAGTGAGCGTCTGGCGCACTATCAGGCCGGTCCCAGCTACTATTCGGTGTCGCAGCAGCTGGTTTACCGTATCGATAAGCCGCGTCCGCGCACGCTGGGCGACCTGAAAGGCCGTCTGGTGGTGCAGTCCGGCTCAGCCTATCTCTCCACGCTGCGGGCAGAAAAAGCCAACAGCTATCCCGATCTCGACTGGGCTATCGCCACCGATCAGGGACAGAAAGCGCTGCTGGAGGCGGTGGCTGACGGCAAGCTTGACTACACGGTAGGCGACTCGGTGACCGTGGGCCTGCTGCAGCGTATTCATCCGCAGCTGGCGGTAGCCTTTGATATTACCGATGAAGAGCCAGTGACCTGGTATCTGCCGCGCAATGCTGACAGCAGCCTCAACGCGGCCATGCTCGATTTCTACAGCCAGATGGGTGAAGAAGGCACCATGGCGCGGCTGGAGGAGAAGTATCTCGGTCACGTTGGCACGTTTGATTATGTTGATACCCGCACCTTCCTGCGCGCAATTGACAATACGCTGCCGGATATCAAACCGCTGTTTGAGAAATATGCGGCGAGCATGGACTGGCGCCTGCTGGCGGCGATCTCCTATCAGGAGTCGCACTGGAATCCGCAGGCGACCTCGCCCACCGGCGTGCGCGGCATGATGATGCTGACGCGCAACACGGCGGATAGTCTTAACGTTGATGACCGGCTCGATCCGGAGCAGAGCATTCGCGGCGGCAGTGAGTATCTGCAGCGCATGATGGATAAAGTGCCGGCGAGCGTGCCTGATGACGAGCGCATCTGGTTTGCGCTGGCAGCTTACAATATGGGATATGCGCACATGCTCGACGTGCGCCGGCTGACGGCAAAACAGGGCGGTAACCCTGACAGCTGGGCGGATGTAAAACTGCGTCTGCCGATGCTCAGCCAGAAGCGCTACTATGCGCAAACCGCCTACGGCTATGCGCGCGGGCATGAAGCGTATAACTACGTGGAGAATATCCGCAAATATCAGCTAAGCCTGGTGGGCTATCTGCAGGAGCAGGAGCGCCGCCTGGCGCAGCGTTCAGCGCTGGAGGCGGAGCTGGGCGCCGGCTATCCGGCGGTTGAGCCTAAAATTGCCATGAACTAATCTGCGCGCTGTGCCTGACGCAGCGCGCGCTTCTGCTCGCGTCGCATACGAAAAAAGTCGCTCAGCATGCCGGCGCACTCCTCCGCCAGCACGCCGCAGGCGATCTCAATCTGATGATTCATCCCCGGGTGCCCCAGCACATCCAGCAGCGAACCGGCCGCGCCGGTTTTAATATCTTTCGCGCCGTAGACCAGGCGGGTAATGCGGCTGTGAACCATGGCGCCGGCGCACATGACGCACGGCTCCAGCGTGACATAGAGCGTGGTATCCAGCAGGCGATAGTTATCCAGCACTTTGCCGCCCTGGCGCAGCGCCATGATCTCCGCGTGTGCGGTGGGATCGCACTGGCCAATCGGCCGGTTCCAGCCCTCGCCTATGACTTTATCTCCCTGCACCAGCACGGCTCCGACCGGCACCTCACCCTGCTCCCGGGCACGCTGCGCCAGCTGCAGCGCATAACGCATCCAGTATTCATCAGTTTGTGGCTTCACCGGGTAACTCCTGCAGAATCAAAAGGCGGCGCATTATAGACAAAAACGCCGCGCGATTCACTCCAGCTGCTGCAGTTCACCGCGCGGCGTTACGCGCCAGCGATGCTGGCAGAAAAACAGCAGCGGGTTATCCTGCTTGCTGTCGCTATAGCCGCTGTAGAGCTGCAGCGGCGTGCCAATCTGCTCTTCCAGCTGCGCAACCTTTTCGTGGCCCAGGCAGCGCATCGCCAGCACGCGTCCGCCGCGTCCTGGCCGCATCTGGCTGGCAATCAGTTTCACACGCGGCAGAAAAGCGGAGTCAAAATAGACCTGCTCCACCAGCGACTGCGGTGATCCGGTAATCAGCCACACATCGGCATCGTTGCTCTGCAGGTAATCGGTCAGGCGCTGCTGCACCACCGGAAACGCTACTACCCGCTCGCGGAACCACTGCGCAAACTCCGCTTCACGCGCACGCAGGCACGTTTCGCTGTGCCCGAACGTGATTGCCCAGAGCAGCAGACTCATTGGCCAGCGCGCTGCCCGGCCCTTAATCAGCAGCCCGAGGCCAATAACCGGCAGCAGCGGAACCACCAGCAGCAGATTCAGCGGCTGCCGGCGCAGTAAAAAGCGCATAAAGGTGCCAAACATATCCTGCTGATGCAGCGTGCCGTCCAGGTCGAAAAATACGACGCGACGTTGCGAGTCCTGTGTCAAACCCCTCTCCTTTTTTAAATCAGTTGCTGCTCTACAGTGTAGCCAGCAACCGCGCTTAGCGAAGCTGTGATTTTTAATTCCGCTAGCTACAAAGCCCACTGAATAGTTTATTCTTGGTGTCATGGAATATTGACTATTGCTGCGCATGCTGCGGAGAGGTTAGCCGCGCCATGCTATAAAACCGGGAGTAAGGATCGACCATGAGTTCACTGCTGCGAATCCGTCAGCTCTATCCCCGGCTGGCGCTGAATGAGCGCCGGCTGGCCGACTTTTTACTGTCACAGCCCGATCGGGCGCGCCATCTCAGCTCGCAGAAGCTGGCTGAAGAGGCGGGCGTCAGCCAGTCGAGCGTGGTGAAATTTGCGCAGAAGCTGGGTTATAAAGGCTTTCCGGCACTGAAGCTGGCGCTGAGCGAATCGCTGGCGGATCGCGATGCGATCACCGTGCATAACCATATCCTCAGTGACGATCCGCTGAAGACCGTGGGAGAGAAGTTGCTGACTGAGAAGATCTCCGCAATCCGTGCCACGCTGGATATCAACAGCGAAGAGAAGCTGATGGAGACGCTGCATCTGCTGAAGAATGCCAACCGCATTCTGCTGGTGGGTATCGGGGCATCCGGTCTGGTGGCGAAAGATTTCTCCTGGAAACTGATGAAAATCGGTATTAACGCGGTGGCAGAGCAGGATATGCACGCCCTGCTCGCCAGCGTTCAGGCGATGGCGCCGGGCGATGTCCTGCTGGCCATCTCCTACACCGGCGAACGACGCGAAATCAATCTGGCAGCACAGGAAGCAGCCGCTATCGGTGCGGATGTGGTGGCCTTTACCGGTTTTACGCCAAATGCGCTGCAGCAGTGCGCGTCAATCTGCCTCTATACCGTTGCAGAGGAGCAGAGCACGCGCAGCGCGGCAATCTCCTCAACCAGCGCCCAGCTGGCCCTGACAGATTTGCTGTTTATGGCGCTGGTGCAGCACGATCCGGAGCGGGCATCGAGCCACATTCGCCACAGCGAAGCGCTGGTGAAAAAGCTGATATAAGCGTTAAACCAGCTTATAATGACCGCGTTTTTAATGAGGATTAACGGACGTGAAGAATGGCGTTACTGATTACGGCGAAATGTATTAACTGCGACATGTGTGAGCCGGAGTGTCCCAATCAGGCTATCGCGCTGGGTAAGGCGATATATGAAATCGATCCGGCACGCTGCACCGAGTGCGTGGGACATTATGAAACGCCAACCTGCCAGAGCGTCTGTCCTATCGACAATACGATTGTCAGCGACCCACAGCGCGCCGAAAGCCGCGACGCGCTGTGGGAGAAATTCGTACAGCTCTGGCCGCACTGAGCGCGTAACGCTCAGTCCTCGATGATCACCGTGGCACAGGCGTAGTGGCGCTCATCAGCCAGCGTCACGTGCACGCGCTGCACGCCCAGCCGTTCAGCAATGATGCTCGCCTGCTCAAAAAAGCGCAGACCCGGTTTTCCCAGCGCATCGTTGAACACCTCAAACTGATTAAACGCCAGTCCGCCGCGGATCCCGGTGCCAAAGGCTTTGGCCGCCGCCTCTTTCACGGCGAAGCGCTTGGCAAGGAAACGCACCGGCTGCTGATGCGCCTGATACTGCTGCCACTCCGCGTCACTCAGTACGCGGCGCGCCAGGCGATCGCCGGATCGTTCGATAACGCCGGCGATGCGCTCAATTTCCACGATATCGCTGCCGAGGCCGAGAATCGCCATCAGCGCCGCGCTTCCCGCATCAGCTGCTTCATTTCGCTTACCGCATCTGCCAGCCCGCTGAAGAGCGCGCGGCCGATGAGGGCATGGCCGATATTCAGCTCATGCATCTCCGGCAGCGCCGCAATGGGCTGCACATTGTGATAAGTCAGTCCGTGGCCGGCATTGACCTTCAGCCCGAGAGAGGCAGCGTAGTGCGCTGCTTCGCGAATACGCATTAGCTCGGCGTCACGCGCCTGCCCTTCCGGCGCTTCGGCGTATGCGCCGGTATGAATTTCGATATAAGGCGCGCCGCTGGCAACCGCTGCGTCAATCTGCCGGCGGTCGGCATCGATAAACAGTGACACCAGTATGCCCGCCTCTGACAGCTGCTGTACCGCTGCGCTGACGCTCGCCTGCTGGCCCGCCACGTCCAGGCCGCCCTCCGTGGTGACCTCCTGACGCTTCTCCGGCACCAGGCAGACAAAGTGCGGCCGGATGTCACAGGCGATGGCGATCATCTCATCCGTGACCGCCATCTCCAGGTTCATCCGCGTCTGAATGGTATCGCGCAGAATACGCACATCGCGGTCGGTGATATGCCGGCGGTCTTCACGCAGATGCACGGTAATACCATCAGCGCCCGCCTGCTCGGCCACGAAAGCGGCCTGTACCGGATCGGGATAGTGGGTGCCACGCGCGTTACGTACGGTAGCGATATGATCAATATTGACGCCTAACAGCAACTCAGCCATAACTACGCTTCTCTTTATTTAATGTCAGTGCAGTGTATCGCGACGATACGTTCAGGTGGTCTGACCGCCGCTACGCCTGCGGCGCATCGGGTTTCTTCTTTGGAATAAACTGGCGAAACAGCTCCTGACTCTTCAGCGGTTTGCCGCCGAGATAGGGCTTTAGCGCAATGCGCGTAAAGCGCTTGGCGGCCCGCAGGCTATCGGCATCGGGGAAACTGCGCGCTTCAATGGCGCGCAGCTGGTGACCGGTAAAGCTGCGCTGATTCAGCACCAGGCTGGCGATAAAGCCCTTCTCTTCGCGGTAGCTGTAGGTCATGGCGTCATCGATCGCCTCGCCGCTGCCGGCGCAGTGCAGAAAATCGACGCCGTAGCCGAGATGCCCGAGCAGCGCCAGCTCAAAACGGCGCAGCGCCGGTTCCGGCGAGGCGGTGCCGGCGGCCAGCTCCTGAATACAGTTCAGGTAATCGAAGAAGAGTTCAGAAAAGGGGATCTCCTGCTCCAGCACGCGCGACAGCAGTTCATTGACATAGAGACCGCAGTAGAGCGTGATGCCGCTGAGCGGCAGCGCCAGCGAAACCGCTTCGGCATTACGCAGCGTTTTGACTTCACCGCGTCCGCCCCAGCGGACCAGCAGCGGCGTAAAAGGCTGCAGGGTGCCTTTCAGCTGAGAGCGACGCGAGCGCGCGCCTTTAGCCAGGACGCGAACGCGGCCCTGACTTTCCGTAAAGAGATCGAGCAGCAGGCTGGTTTCGCTGTAGGGGCGACTATGCAGCACAAACGCGCGTTGCCAGCCTTCCATCAGTTACAGATCGTCTGTGTAGCCCAGGCTGCGCAGCGCACGTTCGTCGTCTGCCCAGCCCGATTTAACTTTCACCCAGAGCTCAAGGTGCACTTTGGCTTCAAACATCTCTTCCATGTCACGCCGCGCTTCAATGCCGATGGTTTTGATTTTCGAGCCTTTATTGCCAATTACCATTTTCTTCTGGCCTTCACGCTCTACCAGAATCAGGCCATTGATGTCGTAGCCGCCGCGCTCATTGGCCACAAACTGTTCGATCTCAACGGTCACAGAGTAAGGCAGTTCGGCACCGAGGAAACGCATCAGCTTTTCGCGGATGATCTCCGAAGCCATAAAGCGCTGTGAGCGGTCGGTGATGTAATCTTCCGGGAAGTGGTGCTCCGCCAGCGGCAGACGCTTACGGGCAATCGCTGCGATGGTATCGACGTTTTTGCCATTCTCAGCAGAGATAGGCACGATATCGAGGAAATTCATCTGCTGGCTCAGGAACTGCAGGTGCGGCAGCAGGATACTTTTATCCTGAATGTTATCCACCTTGTTCACCGCCAGCACCACCGGGACTTTGCCGTCGCGCAGCTTGTTGAGCACCATCTCATCATCCGGCGTCCAGCGCGTGCCTTCCACGACGAAAATTACCAGCTCCACGTCGCCAATTGAGCTGCTGGCAGCACGGTTCATCAGGCGGTTGATCGCCCGCTTCTCTTCCATATGCAGCCCGGGTGTATCCACGTAGATCGCCTGATAAGCGCCCTCGGTGTGGATGCCCATAATACGGTGGCGCGTGGTTTGCGGTTTGCGTGAGGTGATCGAGACCTTCTGCCCCAGCAGCTGGTTCAGTAAGGTTGATTTACCGACGTTGGGCCGGCCTACAATCGCGACAAAGCCGCAATAAGTTTCGTGTTCGCTCATTCGGGTCCTGACTTAGTCAGCGCCGGGATGGCGCTGTCGTAAAACAATTTATTCGAGTCCAAGCTTAATTAAAGCCTGTTCGGCGGCAGCCTGTTCCGCTTTGCGGCGGCTGGAGCCTACGCCCACGACCGGATCGGCCATGCCACTCACCTGACAGTGAATGGTGAACTCCTGGTCGTGCGCTTCGCCCCGCACCTGCACCACCAGATAGGAAGGCAGCGGCAGATGGCGACCCTGCAGATACTCCTGCAGGCGCGTTTTGGGATCTTTCTGTTTATCGCCCGGGCTTATCTGCTCCAGACGGTTCAGATACCAGTCGAGAATCAGCTTCTCAACGGTCTGGATATTACTGTCGAGGAAGATGCCGCCAATCAGCGCCTCTACCGTATCCGCAAGGATCGACTCGCGACGGAAGCCGCCGCTTTTCAGTTCGCCTGGTCCAAGACGCAGGCACTCGCCCAGTTCAAACTCACGCGCCATCTCAGCCAGCGTATTGCCGCGCACCAGCGTGGCGCGCATGCGGCTCATATCGCCTTCGTCCACGCGCGGGAAGCGGTGATAAAGCGCGTTGGCAATCACATAGCTGAGAATTGAATCGCCTAAAAATTCAAGCCGTTCGTTATGCTTGCTGCTGGCGCTGCGGTGTGTCAGGGCCTGCTGCAAAAGTTCCGGATGAGTAAAAGTGTAGCCCAGTTTGCGCTGCAGCTTAGTAATGAGAATGGGGTTCATGCGATTCCAGTTGTTCTGTGCGTCTGTAACTCTGCATACGAAACAGGGCTGATAGCAGCGCGTTCTGTTTCGTGTGCAGTGGCTTCCTGTCAGACAGGAAGCCACCCGTATTTAGTGAATGCCGCCGATACGGCTCAGGCGTACGCCTGTCGGCCACTCACCTTCCTGTTTTTCAAAGCTCATCCAGATAGCGACCGCTTTACCGACCAGATTCTTCTCAGGCACAAAGCCCCAGTAGCGGCTGTCGGCACTGTTGTCACGGTTGTCGCCCATCATGAAATATTGACCCTTCGGTACCACCCAGGTCGCCTGCGGCTGGCCCGGCTGCTGATAGTACATGTTCGCCTGACTCTGCGCCTCATTCACCAGCAGAATATTGTGCGTCACATCGCCCAGCGTCTCTTTGCGCGTCCCGAGACGCAGGCCACCGCGCAGCGTTTCACCCTGCGGTTTCCGGAAGAAGCCGTTGCCGGTCTCGTTGCCGTCAAAGCCGCTGAACGTCTGGATAAAGTCGCTTGGCTCAATATTGGTATAGGTGACCGGCAGCGCCGTATCACATTTGCCGTTACCGCAGCCGGGATTGATGGTCAGCGTTTTACTGAACGGATCAAACATCACTTTATCGCCCGGCAGACCAATCACGCGCTTGATGTAGTCAACGCTGGGATCTTTCGGATATTTAAACACGGCGACATCGCCGCGCTTTGGATGTCCGGTCGGGATCAGCGTGGTCTGCGTAATGGGATCTTTAATACCGTAGGCAAACTTCTCCACCAGAATAAAGTCGCCAATCAGCAGCGTGGGCATCATTGAGCCGGAGGGGATCTGAAAGGGTTCAAAAATAAATGAACGTACAATCAGTACCACCGCCAGCACCGGAAATACCGATGCCGCCGTTTCAATCCAGCCTGGCTGCGCAGCCACTTTCGCCAGCGTTTTGCTGTCGAGCGAGTTACCCGCCTGCGCCTGTGCAGCGGCCTGTTTTGCCCGACGCTCAGGTGCCCACTTCACGCGATCGATACACCAGATGATGCCGGTCAGCAGCGTAGCGATAACCAGAATCAGGGCGAACATGTTAGCCATTGTGGTTCCTTATTTGCTGTCTTTACCGACATGCAGAATGGCGAGGAAAGCTTCCTGCGGCAGCTCAACGTTGCCGACCTGCTTCATGCGTTTCTTACCATCTTTCTGTTTCTGCAACAGTTTTTTCTTACGGCTGACGTCACCGCCGTAGCATTTTGCCAGGACGTTTTTACGCAGCTGCTTCACGGTGGAACGCGCAATGATGTGGTTGCCAATCGCCGCCTGAATCGCGATATCAAACTGCTGGCGCGGGATCAGATCTTTCATCTTCTCCACCAGCTCGCGACCGCGGTACTGCGAGTTATCGCGGTGGGTGATCAGCGCCAGGGCATCAACGCGCTCTGCGTTAATTAATACGTCCACGCGCACCATGTCTGACGCCTGGAAACGCTTGAAGTTGTAGTCCAGCGACGCATAGCCGCGCGATGTCGATTTCAGACGGTCGAAGAAGTCGAGTACCACTTCAGCCATCGGGATATCGTAGGTGAGCGCGACCTGGTTGCCGTGGTAAACCATATTGGTCTGCACGCCGCGCTTCTCCACGCACAGGGTAATCACGTTACCCAGATACTCCTGTGGCAGCAACATGTGACACTCTGCAATCGGCTCACGCAGCTCTTCAATATTGTTGAGCGGCGGCAGCTTGGCCGGGCTGTCAACATATACCACTTCGCCATCGGTGGTTTGCACTTCATACACAACCGTTGGCGCAGTGGTGATCAGATCGAGATCGTACTCGCGCTCCAGGCGCTCCTGAATGATCTCCATATGCAGCAGACCCAGGAAGCCGCAGCGGAAACCAAAGCCCAGCGCGGTTGAACTCTCTGGCTCATAGAATAGAGAGGCGTCGTTCAGGCTCAGCTTGCCGAGCGCGTCGCGGAATGACTCATAGTCATCTGAACTCACCGGGAAAAGACCGGCATAAACCTGCGGTTTGACCTTTTTGAAGCCAGGCAGCGCTTTATCTGCCGGGTTGCGCTGCAGCGTCAGCGTATCGCCCACCGGCGCACCCAGAATGTCTTTGATGGCGCACACCAGCCAGCCCACTTCCCCGCACTTCAGTTCGGTGCGGTCAACCTGTTTGGGTGTGAAGATACCCAGGCGGTCAGCGTTATAAACCTGACCGGTACTCATGACTTTGACCTTCTCGCCCTTGCGCAGCGTACCGTTTTTAATACGGATCAGGGAAACAACGCCAAGGTAGTTATCGAACCAGGAGTCGATGATCAGCGCCTGCAGCGGGCCATCCGGATCGCCTTCCGGTGCCGGAATATCGCGCACCAGGCGCTCCAGCACATCCGGCACGCCGATGCCGGTTTTAGCCGAGCAGCGCACGGCATCTACGGCATCGATACCCACGATATCTTCAATCTCTTCGGCTACGCGCTCAGGATCGGCAGCGGGCAGGTCGATCTTATTCAGTACCGGTACCACTTCCAGATCCATTTCCATGGCGGTATAGCAGTTCGCCAGCGTCTGTGCTTCAACGCCCTGTCCTGCATCGACCACCAGCAGCGCCCCTTCACAGGCCGCCAGCGAGCGGGAAACTTCATACGAGAAGTCTACGTGGCCCGGGGTGTCGATAAAATTGAGCTGGTAAGTTTCACCGTCTGGCGCTGTGTAATCGAGCGTGACGCTCTGCGCTTTAATCGTAATGCCGCGCTCGCGCTCCAGATCCATGGAATCAAGAACCTGCGCCGCCATCTCACGATCGCTCAGGCCACCACAAATCTGAATCAGACGATCGGAGAGCGTTGATTTGCCGTGGTCAATGTGAGCAATAATAGAGAAATTTCGTATGTGCTTCATTTATATGAATATCTTCACGTAGAGAATCAGTTGAAAACGTGAGCACAGACACATTCAGGCAAGCGATCTTTACCCGGAACCCTGTCGGCCTCATTAATGACGTCGCATATTACACTGTTAACGCCGCGCGTTAAAGAATGGAACCTGTGGGATTTGCAACAGAATTCAGCGGGTAAGCGGAAATGAAAAGGCCGCACAGCAGGCGGCCCGGGCGGCATCAGCTGACATCTTCAACCCGCAGCGCATCAGGCGGAAGCGCCACGCTGAGGATCACCGGCTGAAAGGCTTCGCGTCCGGCATAGCGCGATGAAACGCCTTTGGCAATGATAAATCCTCCCACGCCGCCAAGCAGCGCCCCGCAGGCGGCCGCGAGGTCGCTGTGAAACAGCATCTGAAACAGGCCAGCCACAGCAAACAGGCCAAACAGCGGCGTCATATAGACCAGCAGCGCTGAGCCGAGCAGGCTGCTTTCGCGAATGCCTAACTCAATGCGCTGACCCGGCTGTAGCGGCTCAGCGCTGGGAATGGTCATGACATGGGCGTTCTTCGGCCCCAGCTTGTTGAGCGCATGGCTGCCACAGCCTTTACGCGCTGAACAGCTGTTGCAGGAAGTTTTCGCTTCGGAATGCAGCGTGGCAATGCCATCCTGCCATGCCACCACGGTGGCCCACTCTCTCATCATTTCTTTGCCCCTGCATCAATAGCGCTGGCGATACGTTTCGCGGTTGCGGGCGGTAATTCGCCCACCACGGTGATCTCCTGATTATCGCGCACAACGGTCTGCACCGTACGACGTCCCGTGCGCAATTGCTGAGGCACGCTATTTTTATCGGCAGGCGCAATGTTAATGGCAAAACTGAACAGCCCGTCGCTGTAGAGACGCGATTCAACGGTTTTATTCATAGCGGGTATTGCGCGACGACTCTGCGAAATCAGCTTCATGCCTGCCGGTATCCAGCCAGGCTGCCAGTTAAGCTCCACTTTGTCTCCCGCCGGCAGGGAGAGCGACGGCGGCAGATTTGCCTTCTCAAGCCCCTGCATCAGATTGCGCACGCCCTCATCCACTGCAAAGCTGATAACGCGGAACTGCTCCAGCGTTTCACCATCGCGATCCAGCAAATCGATGCGCAGCGGCAGTTTGGTATCCACGTCCAGCCAGACCACATAGCTGTAGCGCGTACCGTCACGGGAGACAATACGCACAACTTCGCACATCTGGTCAGCCATACGCGATCGCCCTACCGGCACAAAGTCATACGCCTGACCCAGCCGGGAGAAATCAGCAAACATCAGTGAAGGCAGCGCGTCGATAATATGGTTGCCCGGCAGTGAGAACGGATCCAGCCCGGGTTCAAAATAGCTGATTTCGTTACCGCGCTGGATCACTTCACGGCGCGGACCATCCATCTGCAGCAGCTGCGCAAAGACGCGCTTATCCACCATGGCGTGACGATAGCGCAGAGACTCAATGCCCAGTCGTGAGACATTAATATACGCAAATTCATAATTGAGATTTTGAGTCGCCTGCTCCATCTGCTGTAACAACGCCCCGGAAGACGACGTCTGTGCCGGGGCGGTTGATGTCCAGAGCAGGCTGCCGGCCATAAGGCTAACGGCGCACCAGAGCTGCTTCATTACTGCTGTTGAGTTCCTAACGACTGCGTTCCGGGAACGGTGGCCTGCGCCTGCTGCGGTACGCTGTTTTCAAACTGTACCTGATCGGCATGCAGACGGCGCTGCAGTTCATAATCCTGCAGCATGGCGTTAACGCGACGCCGCTGATCCTGAACCTGCTGATTTGAACTGTTGGTTTCAAAGGCATCAGACGGTACGCCCAGGCTTACCGGTGATGCTTTACCCATCATCGGCAGCGTATTGAACGCCGGAGCATCTGAGGATTCTGCTGCCCCACCGGCAGAAGAGCCGTTGTAATGCTGCACGCCGACAATGACCGCCAGTGATACGCAGGCGGCTACGCCAATTTGCGTGACTGATGCCACCCAGCTGCCACCGCGACGCCAGAACGGCATTTTTTGCCAGCGTGCCGGTTCCGGCTGCGCTTCAGGGATCAGCGGTGTTGCCGCAGGGCGCAGCGGTTCATTTTCAATGGCTGCGGCCACGCGGGCGGAGATATCAAAATGCAGCACTTCGCCTACATCCCCGCGAAGGGTGTCGCGAATAAGATGGTAGCTCTCCCAGCTTTTTTGAAGTTCGACATCCTTTGACAACGAGGACAACAGCTCGCTGTCTAACGTTTCACCATCCATTAAAGCGGAAAGTTTTTCTTTCTGCATGCCTTGGTACCCTTTCAGTAGCCGTTATCACTAACGTTGGATAAGCGGTTGAACTTTGTTATCAATGGCTTCCCGGGCACGAAATATGCGCGATCGGACAGTACCAACCGGGCAATCCATAATGGCAGCGATCTCTTCATAACTCAGACCATCCAGCTCCCGGAGCGTGATAGCCATACGGAGATCTTCAGGAAGTGACTCAATTGTCCGAAAAACAATTTGTTTCAGTTCGTCAGACAACATTAAGTTCTCAGGGTTCGATATTTCTTTTAACGCGCCCGCACTTTCGAAGTTTTCTGCATCAATTGCATCTACGTCGCTGGAAGGCGGACGACGGCCCTGAGCCACCAGATAATTTTTTGCCGTGTTTACCGCGATGCGGTAAAGCCACGTGTAAAAAGCGCTATCCCCGCGGAACGACTCCAGCGCGCGATAGGCTTTGATAAATGATTCCTGTACCACATCGGGCACGTCACCCGAAGGGACATAGCGTGAAACCAGGCTCGCCACTTTATGCTGGTATCGGACTACCAGTAAGTTAAAGGACTTTTGATCTCCTTTCTGAACCCGCTCAACGAGAACCTGATCCGTTAACTGCTCGCTCATCCGAGGTAATGTCTCCCCAAAACTCTTTTATGCGTAAGTGGACTGCCAGCACATCTCATACCCGTGAGCAAGCATGCGCTTTGAGTTCTGTTCTGGCCTGAAGTTCACTACGACCTGTTTTTTCGTCGCGGCATTGCAACCCGTTATGACGTAGCGGCTGACCCGCTTTCAATAGCTTATGCAGTGCCGATCGGTGCTGGCAGAGTAGCGTAAGGCGATCTCTTTTTCATCTTTATTACTCTTCTTTTCAGCATAGCTGACGGCAGCGCGCAAAATTCGCCACTTTGCAACACGATGCAGCAGGGATCCTGCGAACGTAACGACAGATCGCGACCGCTGCTGCAGTATGGTGACAGCCAATACTCAGCGGAAAAGATAGAAGTCTGTCACCAGGCTCAGCCAGTCAGCGGAGTAGCTTTTATCTTCATTGCGGATCGCCAGCCGCTCCTGTATCAGCTCGCCTGCCGCAGGTGAAAAGCCCAGCACCAGCCGGTTGGGTGGCCGCTGTGCATAAGGCGCAACGTCGTAGCGCAGCCGCAGATGCCAGCCATCGGCGCGGGCAAGCTGCACCAGCGCCTCGCCGCTCTCCACCGGCAGCACCACGCAAAACAGCCCCTCTTCTTCGATAAGCTGTGCCGCGCACTGCAGCAGCGCGGCGTGATCGAGCGTGGCGGTGCTGCGCGCCGTGTCTCGCGCGACGCTGGATGAGGCCATACCGGGCACAAAGAAAGGTGGATTGCTGACGATCAGCGAATAGCGTTTTTCACACCGGCTGCTCCAGTTAAGGATATCCGCCTGGTGCACGGTGATACGGGCGCCCCACGGCGAGGCCTGCACATTCTCCTGCGCCTGCGCGGCGGCTTCGCTATCAAGCTCGACCGCATCCAGCGTAACCTGTTGCGGCGTGCGCTGCGCCAGCATCAGGGCGATAAGCCCGCTGCCGCAGCCAATATCCAGAATACGCCGTGCCCCGGCCACCGGCGCCCACGCCCCCAGCAGCACGCCATCCGTGCCAACCTTCATTGCACAGCGATCGTGTGCGACAAAAAATTGTTTAAACGTAAACCCATCTTTTCTTAATGTCGCCCGTGCTGGCGGCTGGTACTGAGACATGCTTTCGGCCATTGAATTGTTATCTGGCGAGAGTGTAACGTGGTCGCACAATGAATTCATCTGCGCCTGATGAACACAAACAGATGAAGATTGCGGCCGATCTGTCTATAATCAGCGCCCCAAACTGAGGTAGAACATGACAGTAACCACATTCTCCGAACTCGAACTCGACGAAAGCCTGCTGGATGCCCTGCAGGAAAAAGGCTTCACGCGCCCGACGGCCATTCAGGCTGAAGCCATTCCTGCCGCGCTGGAAGGCCGTGACGTGTTAGGTTCGGCACCCACCGGAACGGGGAAAACCGCCGCCTATCTGCTGCCCGCATTACAGCATCTGCTGGACTTCCCGCGTAAGAAGTCGGGTCCGCCGCGTATCCTGATCCTCACCCCTACCCGCGAACTGGCGATGCAGGTGGCCGATCAGGCGCGTGAGCTGGCGAAGCATACCCATCTGGATATCGCCACCATCACCGGCGGCGTTGCCTATATGAACCACGCTGAAGTCTTCAGCGAAAATCAGGATATTGTGGTGGCGACCACCGGCCGTCTGCTGCAGTACATCAAAGAAGAGAACTTTGACTGCCGCGCGGTAGAAACACTGATTCTCGATGAGGCGGACCGCATGGTCGATATGGGCTTTGCCCAGGATATCGAGACCATCGCCGGTGAGACGCGCTGGCGCAAACAGACGCTGCTCTTCTCCGCCACGCTGGAAGGCGAGCACATCAAAGATTTTGCTGAACGCCTGCTCAACGATCCGGTCGCGATTGAAGCCGACCCGAGCAAAAGCGAACGCAAACGCATTCAGCAGTGGTACTACCGTGCTGATAACCTTGAGCACAAGACCAAACTGCTGGTGCACCTGTTAAAGCAGCCGGAAGTGAAGCGTGCGATTGTGTTTGTGCGCAAGCGTGAACGTCTGCACGAGCTGGTGACCTGGATGCATGAAGCGGGCCTGCGCAGCAGCTACCTCGAAGGTGAGATGGTACAGGCGAACCGTAATGAAGCGATTAAACGCATCAACGATGGTCGCGTCAATGTGCTGGTTGCCACTGACGTTGCGGCGCGCGGTATCGATATTGATGACGTGACTCACGTGATCAACTTTGACCTGCCGCGTACGGCAGATACCTATCTGCACCGCATTGGCCGTACCGGCCGCGCCGGACGCAAAGGGATCGCTATCTCGCTGGTTGAGGCGCACGATCACGTTCTGCTGGGTAAAATCAGCCGCTACGTTAATGAGCCGCTGAAATCACGCGTGATTGATGAGCTGCGTCCTGAGTCGCGTGCGCCGAGTGCTAAAGTCACCGGAAAGCCGTCGAAAAAGGCGCTTGCCAAACGCAAAGAGAAGAAAGAGAAAGAAGACGAAAAGCCGCGCGTGAAAAAACGCCATCGTGACACCAAAAACGTGGGTAAACGCCGCAAGCCAAGCGGATCAACCACGCCGGAGTCAGGTGCGGAATAAAACGTCACTGCAGTAAAAAAAGCGCCTGAACCGGCGCTTTTTTTTTACGTTCAGCTGGCCTTAAGGGCCACTGACAGGCGGGTCAGCGCGAACGCCGGTAAATGTCGCATTTTAATCAACGCATGCGTTCCGGGCCGCTTCCGCTCTGACCTGCAGCATGAGCAACTTTTCATCGCTGCTTCAGTTACAGGCTCTCTGTAAAAGTACGGGTGATGACATCGCGCTGCTGCTCGGGCGTCAGGGCGTTAAACCGCACGGCATAGCCGGATACGCGGATAGTCAGCTGTGGATACTTTTCGGGATGCTTAACCGCATCTTCCAGCGTTTCCCGCTGCAGTACATTGACGTTAAGGTGCTGTCCGCCCTCAACGCGCACCTGCGGTTTCTGCTCCAGGGGAACTTCACGGTACGCCATCTCGCCCAGCTCGCTCAGGGCAACCACCTGATCCTCCTCATAAAGGCCTCTGGCGCACAGACAGCGCGCCTGCCCCGCCTCTTCATCCAGCAGCCAGAATGAGTTCAGCAGCAGCGGGTTATGGGTTTGGGTAATTTGAATGCCGGTAATCATAGCGATCTCCAGAAAGGGGCGTTCTGATCTGAACGCCGTTGACAGATAGACAGGCTGGTATATCACCGGGACGTCGCCAGCGCCTTGACCTGCATCAAGCTGAAACGGCAGGGTTAATCCTTCTGCTCCCGCGCTGAAGCAGCTAAGCTAAGGAAAACTATCGTCAGGAGTTAACCATGAGTGACAAGCTGACCTGGCACGATGTGCTGGCAGATGAAAAAGAGAAACCCTATTTTAAAGAGACGCTGCAGGCGGTTGCGCAGCAGCGCGCAGCGGGCGTGACCGTTTATCCGCCACAGAAAGATGTGTTTAACGCGTTTAAACTGACAAAACTGGGCGATATCAAGGTGGTGATTTTGGGTCAGGATCCCTATCACGGACCGAATCAGGCGCACGGCCTGGCTTTTTCGGTGCTGCCCGGCGTGGCCATCCCGCCCTCTCTGCTTAATATGTACAAAGAGCTTGAACAGGATATCGACGGCTTTCAGCGCCCGCAGCACGGTTTTCTGGAGAGCTGGGCCACGCAGGGGGTGATGCTGCTGAATACGGTACTGACCGTTGAGGCGGGCAAAGCACACTCGCACGCGCGGCTTGGCTGGGAGACGTTTACTGACAGGGTGATTGATGCAATCAATACGCACCGTGAGGGCATGATTTTTCTGCTGTGGGGATCGCATGCGCAGAAGAAAGGCAGCATCATTGATGCGCAGCGTCACCATGTGCTGAAAGCGCCCCACCCCTCTCCGCTCTCTGCACACCGCGGCTTTTTAGGCTGCCGGCACTTTTCGCAGACTAACGCGCTGCTCAGCAAGGCGGGAGAAACGCCGATCGACTGGACGCCGGTACTGCCCTGAAACAACAACGGCCGCGTCAGGGCGGCCGCTGTGATGTACTATTCTGCTCAGGCTTTGGCTTTAGAGACCGCCACCATCGCCGGACGCAGCAGGCGACCATTCAGGGTATAGCCACGCTGCATGACCATCAGTACATGGTTCGGCTCAACCTCATCCGATTCCATCATCGACATCGCCTGATGCAGATCCGGGTTGAACGGCACGCGCGTTTCGCCAACGACTTCAACGCCAAACTTGCGTACGGCGCCAAGCAGGGATTTCAGCGTCAGCTCGATACCTTCAATCATTGAGGCGAATTCGGTATTCTCTTTGTCAGCCACTTCCAGCGCGCGCTCCAGGCTATCAATCACTGGCAGCAGCTCGTTGGCAAATTTTTCCAGCGCAAATTTATGCGCTTTTTCGACGTCCATTTCTGCACGGCGACGGATGTTTTCAATTTCCGCCTGCGCACGCAGCTGCGCTTCACGTACGCCACCCTGCGCCTGGGTCAGCTCCGCTTCCAGTTGCGCAATGCGCTCATCACGCGGATCCACCTCAGTTGCTGTCTCCGCGTCCGCCGGCTGTTGATCCTGTTGAATTTCGTCTGAGACTTGCTCGTTTGGGGGGTTCTGTTCTTTACTACTCATGAATTTCTCCGCGTTTTGCACATTCATTTCGCTGGTTGGCTTATTATGGGGATCAGTTTGACGGTTTCAAGTGAACCCATCACATTGCCAGGCCGTTTTGGCTTATGAGGAATACCCGCCACATGAACAAACACTTTAGCTGCATCGGGATCGTGGGTCATCCGCGCCATCCAACCGCGTTGACCACCCATGAGATGCTCTGGCGCTGGCTGACCGATAAGGGATACGAGGTGATTGTCGAACAGCAGATTGCGCGCGAGCTGAGTTTAACCGATGTCAAAACCGGCACGCTGGCGGAAATAGGACAGCAGGCCGATCTGGCCGTGGTGGTCGGCGGTGATGGCAATATGCTGGGCGCAGCCAGAGTGCTGGCCCGCTACGATATTAAAGTCATTGGCATTAACCGTGGTAATCTGGGCTTTCTGACCGATCTCGACCCGGATAATGCGCAGCAGCAGCTGGATGATGTCCTGCAGGGCGACTATTTTGTCGAGAGCCGCTTTCTGCTTGAGGCGCAGGTCTGCCGCGATACCTGCTCACCGCGCATTGGCAGCGCCATTAATGAAGTGGTGCTCCATCCGGGGAAAGTGGCGCATATGATTGAGTTTGAGGTCTATATCGACGAAGTGTTCGCTTTTTCTCAGCGTTCCGATGGCCTGATTATCTCTACCCCTACCGGCTCCACCGCCTACTCGCTCTCCGCGGGTGGTCCTATCCTTACCCCTTCACTTGATGCCATTGTGCTGGTGCCGATGTTCCCGCACACGCTGTCGTCGCGCCCGCTGGTCATAAACAGCAACAGTACGATTCGCCTGCGTTTCTCCTCGCTGCGCAGCGATCTGGAGATTAGCTGTGACAGCCAGATTGCCCTGCCGATTCAGGAGGGTGAAGATGTGCTGATCCGGCGCAGCAGCAGCCACCTCAATCTTATTCATCCCAAAAACTACAACTACTTCAATACATTAAGCTCAAAACTCGGCTGGTCGAAAAAATTGTTCTAGAAATCAGAGCTGGCTACTTTACTGGTTAAAAAACCAGTTTATACTGTACGAAAAACCATATCTGTTTTTCTATACAGGTGATTGTATGCTGGCACAACTGACCATCAGTAACTTCGCAATCGTTCGTGAGCTTGAGATCGACTTTCATCGCGGTATGACAGCGATCACCGGTGAGACCGGCGCAGGTAAATCTATTGCCATTGATGCGCTGGGCCTCTGCCTTGGCGGACGGGCGGAAGCGGATATGGTGCGTCAGGGCGCAAGCCGGGCTGATATCTGTGCCCGCTTTCAGCTGAAATTATCGCCGTCAGCGCAGCGCTGGCTGGTTGATAATCAGCTGGATGACGGTAATGAGTGCCTGCTGCGCCGTGTTATCAGCGCGGATGGGCGCTCGCGCGGCTTTATCAACGGCACGGCCGTACCGCTCTCTCAGCTGCGCGAGCTGGGCCAGCTGCTGATTCAGATCCACGGTCAGCACGCGCATCAGCTGCTGCTGAAAACCGATCACCAGAAGCATCTGCTCGATGCTTATGCGGCGCATGACGGGCTGCTGACAGAGATGCGTCAGCACTACCAGCGCTGGCATCACAGCTGCCGTGTGCTGGCGCAGCATCAGCAGCAGTCGCAGGAGCGTGAAGCGCGTCGCGAGCTGCTGCAGTATCAGCTGAAAGAGCTGAACGAGTTTGCGCCGCAGGCGGGAGAGTATGAGCAGATTGATGAAGAGTATAAGCGTCTCGCTAACAGCGGACAGCTGCTCTCTACCAGCCAGCAGGCGCTGCATATCCTTGCCGACGGTGAAGATACCAACCTGCAGAGCCTGCTCTACAGCGCCCGCAACATGCTCAGCGAGCTGGTCTCGCTGGATGATAAAGTCAGCGGCGTATTTAACCTGCTGGAAGAAGCGGCCATTCAGCTGAGCGAAGCCAGCGACGAACTGCGTCACTACTGCGAACGCCTCGATCTTGACCCCAATCGCCTTTACGAGCTGGAGCAGCGGCTGTCGCGGCAGATTGCGCTGGCGCGCAAACATCATGTTGCGCCTGAAGCGCTGCCGGCCCTGCATCAGCAGCTGCTGGAAGAGGCGGAGCTGCTGTCGCAGCAGGAGAGCGATCAGGAGAGCCTGCAGCACGACGTGGTGATGCATCACAAAGCTGCTATCACCTGCGCTGAAACGCTGCATCATCAGCGTGAAAAATCTGCTCAGGAGCTGTGCGATCTCATTACGCAAAGCATGCGCACTCTGGCGATGCCGCACGGGCAGTTTGCGATTGTGCTGGAGTTTAACCCCGATCAGCTGACGGCCGAAGGTGCCAGCCGCATCGATTTCCGGGTGACCACCAACCCGGGCCAGCCGCTGCAGCCGCTGGGTAAAGTCGCCTCAGGCGGTGAGCTGTCGCGTATCGCGCTCGCTATTCAGGTGATCACCGCGCAGAAGATGGAAACCCCGGCCATGATTTTCGACGAAGTGGATGTCGGTATCAGCGGGCCTACTGCAGCTGTCGTAGGCAAAATGCTGCGCCAGCTCGGTGAATCTACACAGGTTATGTGTGTGACGCACCTGCCGCAGGTTGCAGGCTGTGGTCATCAGCACTTCTTTGTCAGCAAAGAGACCGACGGCGCGATGACGGAAACGCATATGCAGCCGCTGGATAAGCGGGCACGCCTGCAGGAGCTGGCCCGTCTGCTGGGCGGCAGCGAAGTCACGCGTAACACGCTGGCGAACGCCAAAGAACTTTTAGCAGCCTGAGACCGCACTTTTTTCCGGCCTGATGGTCATATGCATGCTCTGTAGAGGTTCCCAACCGGGAAAAGGTCTATTATCATCGGCAGTGATATCGCCATAATAAAAGCCTGCCGCGTGCAGAGTTCAGAATGTAATGGCAACAAAACTGCCTGGTGAAAGGCGTTTGGCCCGAAAAAAGGAATGTACAGATGCGCTTTAAGACGCTGACTGCTGCGGCAGTGGTAATGTTGATAACAACCGCCGGATGTTCCACGCTGGAGCGCGTTGTTTATCGTCCGGATATTAATCAGGGGAATTACCTGGCCGCTAACGATGTCGCCAAGATCCACACCGGCATGACGCAGCAGCAGGTAGCCTATACGCTGGGCACCCCGATGATGCACGATCCCTTTGGCAGCAACGTCTGGTATTACATTTTCCGTCAGGAACCTGGTCACGAGCGCGTGAAGCAGCAGACGCTGACGCTGACGTTTGATCGCAGCGGTGTCCTGACGAACATTGATAACAAGCCACGGCTCGCTGGCCAGAAAGACAGTTAAGCTGATGACAGTAAAAAAGGCGCCCGGGGCGCCTTTTTTAATGCTTAACGTCAGCTACTTTTTTGTGGCAGCACGCTCAGCACGCTGGCGGCGCAGCTCTTTCGGATCGGCAATCAGCGGCCGATAAATCTCAACCCGATCGCCCTCTTCAACCGTATCACCAAGCTTAACCGGCCGGCTGAAGATCCCGGTTTTATTCTGCGCCAGATCGATATCCCGGCGCAGCTGCAGCAGACCTGATGCCTCTATCGCCTGCTCTACCGTGGCGCCCTGCTCCAGCGTAACCTCGCGCAGATACTGCTTATCCGGCAGCGCATAGACCACTTCCACCCGGATCTTAGTCACGATAGACCTCTTTGGCACGCTGGGTAAACGCCTGCACCATGCTGTTTGCCAGCTCTTTAAACACGCGCCCGAATGCCATCTCAACCAGCATATTGGTGAACTCAAAATCGAGGCTCAGCTCAACCTTGCAGGCGTCATCACCCAGCGAGATAAATTTCCAGCCGCCGGTCAGCTTACGGAACGGGCCATCAACCAGCTGCATATGAATGCTCTGGTTGTCAGTCAGCGTATTGCGCGTGGTAAAGGTTTTACTGATGCCCGCTTTAGAGACATCGACCGCGGCGGTCATCTGATGACCGCTATTATCCAGTACGCGACTGCCGGTGCAGCCGGGAAGAAATTCAGGATAAGCATCCACGTCATTCACAAGCTGGTACATCTGTGCAGCGCTATAGGGGACCAGCGCTGAGCGGCTAATCTGAGCCATAAGGGTTCCTGTTGGTCACAAAACCGTTGAATTATACCATTTTAGGCCATTAAACAAAAATTCATGCTTTTGCCAGCTGTGCTAAAATAGGATGTTTTTTACCGCCCCGCAGGACATGGGGATGCGCCCACAAACTGAGTAATGTAGACTACGCCGCACTATGACAAAGAAAAAAGCTCACAAACCCGGTTCAGCCACCATTGCCCTCAACAAACGCGCGCGCCACGAATACTTCGTCGAGGAGGAGTTCGAAGCGGGTCTGTCGTTACAGGGATGGGAAGTTAAAGCACTGCGCGCCGGTAAAGCCAATATCAGCGAAAGCTACATCATGCTGCGCGACGGCGAGGCGTTTCTGTTTGGCGCGACGTTCCAGCCGCTGATCGGTGCCTCAACGCATGTGGTATGCGATCCGACACGCACCCGTAAGCTGCTGCTGAAAGAGCGTGAGCTCTCTTCACTGTTTGGCAGCGTTAACCGCGACGGTTACACCATCATACCGCTTTCGCTCTACTGGAAGAACGCCTGGGCCAAGCTCAAAATCGGCGTCGCACGCGGTAAGAAAGAGCACGACAAGCGTTCTGACATTAAAGATCGCGAGTGGAAGATGGACAAAGCACGAATTATGAAGAGCGCCAGCCGTTAAGCACTGGATTTTTTTATAGATTTGCGCTACAGTTTTAAAACTTGGGGCTGATTCTGGATTCGACGGGATTCGCGAAACCCAAGGTGCATGCCGAGGGGCGGTTTGCCTCGTAAAAAGCCGCAAAAAAATAGTCGCAAACGACGAAAACTACGCACTAGCAGCTTAATAACCTGCTTAGAGCCCTCTCTCCCTAGCCTCCGCTCTTAGGACGGGGATCAAGAGAGGTCAAACCCAAAAGAGATCGCGTGGATGCCCTGCCTGGGGTTGAAGCGTTAAAACTAATCAGGCTAGTCTGTCAGTGGCGTGTCTGTCCGCAGCTGCCAGGCGAATGTAAAGACTGACTAAGCATGTAGTACCGACGGTGTAGTAATTTCGGACGCGGGTTCAACTCCCGCCAGCTCCACCAAAATTCTTCAAAGATGGTTCCAGAGCCATCCGTAGAAGTCCTGAAAGCCCGGACGGCACAAGCCCTGCGGGCTTTTTTGTGTCTGTAACAGTCCGGGACGATCCGCCTGAATCCAGAGATAATTGGTACACGAATTGGTACACGTTATAATGTGTACCAAAAACGTGTACCAATTATGGACGGAAACCAGTCATGGCGCGGATGACACGCCCCCTCACCAATAACGAAATCCTTAAGGCCAAGTCTCAGGAGAAAGACTTCACGCTGCACGATGGCGACGGGCTTTTTCTGCTCATCAAAACGTCTGGTAAAAAGCTATGGCGTTTTCGCTACCAACGGCCAGCAAGTAGTAGCCGTACGAATCTCAGCTTGGGCTCTTACCCTGCCCTGACGCTCGCTGTCGCACGCCAAATACGTGACCAATATCTTTCGCTGCTTGCGCAGGGGATTGACCCGCAGAAGCAGCAAGAAGAAGTATCGGAACAGCGCCAGATCGAGCTGGATAGTATTTTTTCAGTTGTGGCCGGAAGGTGGTTCCAGCTCAAAAGCAAAAGCGTCACCGAGGATTACGCGAAGGATATTTGGCGATCGTTAGAAAAGGATGTCTTTCCCGCTATTGGTGAAATACCTGTTCAGGCACTCAAAGCCAGAACGATTGTTGAAGCACTGGAGCCTATAAAAGCTCGCGGGGCACTTGAAACAGTTCGCCGGTTAGTGCAACGCATTAACGAGATAATGATTTACGCTGTTAATACCGGTTTGATCGATGCAAACCCAGCTTCTGGTGTTGGTATGGCTTTCGAAAAACCTAAAAAGCAACACATGCCAACACTTAGGCCAGAGGAATTGCCAAAGCTAATTCGTTCATTAATAATGTCAAATCTCTCTGTTTCGACTCGCTGCCTAATTGAATGGCAACTTCTGACGCTCGTTCGCCCTTCAGAGGCGTCTGGTAGCCGGTGGGAAGAAATCGATCTAGATGCCAAACTTTGGACAATTCCAGCGGAACGCATGAAAGCAAAGCGTGAGCACGTCGTTCCTCTATCTCCTCAGGCGTTAGACATTCTTGAGGTGATGAAGCCTATAAGCGCTCATCGTGAGCATGTATTCCCCAGTAGAAATGATCCAAGACAATCTATGAATAGCCAAACGGCTAATGCAGCATTAAAAAGAATTGGCTTTGGAGGAAAATTAGTAGCTCATGGATTACGTTCAATTGCCAGCACAGCGATGAATGAGGCTGGTTTAAGTTCGGATGTTATAGAAGCAGCATTAGCTCACTGCGATAAAAACGAAGTTCGTAAAGCCTACAATCGTTCGACTTATCTGGTTCAAAGAATAGATTTAATGGGTGATGCTGCCAACTTACTGATTTAGTGTATGATGGTGTTTTTGAGGTGCTCCCGTGGCTTCTGTTTCTATCAGCTGTCCCTCCTGTTCAGCTACTGACGGGGTGGTGCGTAACGGCAAAAGCACTGCCGGACATCAGCGCTATCTCTGCTCTCACTGCCGTAAAACATGGCAACTGCAGTTCACTTACACCGCTTCTCAACCCGGTACGCACCAGAAAATCATTGATATGGCCATGAATGGTGTTGGATGCCGGGCAACCGCCCGCATTATGGGCGTTGGCCTCAACACGATTTTACGTCACTTAAAAAACTCAGGCCGCAGTCGGTAACCTCGCGCATACAGCCGGGCAGTGATGTGATTGTCTGCGCTGAAATGGACGAACAGTGGGGCTACGTCGGTGCTAAATCACGTCAGCGCTGGCTGTTTTACGCGTATGACAGGATACGGAGGACGGTTGTGGCGCACGTCTTCGGTGAACGCACTCTGGCCACACTGGAGCGTCTTCTGAGCCTGCTGTCGGCCTTTGAGGTCGTGGTATGGATGACGGATGGCTGGCCGCTGTATGAATCCCGCCTGAAGGGAAAGCTGCACGTAATCAGCAAGCGTTACACTCAGCGAATTGAGCGGCATAACCTGAATCTGAGACAACATCTGGCAAGGCTGGGACGGAAGTCACTGTCGTTCTCAAAATCGGTGGAGCTGCATGACAAGGTCATCGGGCATTATCTGAACATAAAACACTATCAGTAAGTTGGAGTCATTACCGGCTTACCGTACAGCTCATTCACCTTCTTTCCTAACTCACTTCCCTCCATATATACAGTTCACCCATTCAAACACCAGATAAGCCAAAACCCGCATTCGACATCTCCCAACCGGCTCCTGCTCAGCGAAGCCCTGCCGCTGTTTTACAGCTGACATTTCCCTCTCAGGGAGTTTTCATTCACTTACAGTTTTATCCTAGAGCGCAACGTTGCTCAGTATGCCACTCTTAACTACGCTCATATCACCAAATACGTTAAATGAGGGACTATGATGAAAAAGACCATTATTGCTGTATCTGCTTTCCTGCTGGCTTCTTCCGCGTTTGCGGCTACCACACACGCAACTGACGATACGGTCGCTAACGCTCAGGCTGGCGCTAATACCGCGAAAGAGAAACTGCATCAGGCGCAGCATCAGGGCGAAGAGCAGCGTCTTAAAGCGAAGCACGCGGCACAGGGCGAGCGCGACAGCATGACCAGCAAAGCCAGTGAAGGCACCCAGAAGACCTGGAATAAGACCAAAGAAGGCACTGAGAAAGGCTGGGATGCGACCAAAGAAGGCGCACAGAAAGGCTGGAACAAAACCAAAGAAGGTGCCAGCGATCTGAAACAGAAAGTCAGCGAGTAAGCTGCACTGCTGTGATAAAAAGGCCGCCCCGCGGCCTTTTTGTTTTTCCGCGGCCGCATTTTGCATCTGCTGCCGTAACTCCCTACACTACGCCTATTCTCTGCAAGCTTAATGGTTACTTATGTCTGAAACCTTCACACGTCAGCCGCTGCCGCTGCCCGGCGGACACAATAAAGTGCTGCTGCACTCCTGCTGTGCGCCCTGCTCCGGCGAAGTGATGGAAGCGATGCTGGCGTCCGGCATCGACTACACCATTTTCTTTTACAACCCGAATATTCATCCGCTGAAAGAGTATGAGCTGCGCAAAGAGGAGAATATCCGCTTTGCTGAGCAGTTCGGCGTGCCGTTTGTGGATGCTGACTACGATAAAGATAACTGGTTTGAGCGCGCGCGCGGCATGGAGTGGGAGCCGGAACGCGGCGTACGCTGCACCATGTGTTTTGATATGCGCTTTGAACGCACGGCGCTCTACGCGCACGAGCACGGCTTTCCGGTGATCACCAGTTCGCTCGGGATTTCACGCTGGAAAGATATGAAGCAGATTAACGACTGCGGCGTGCGGGCTGCGGCGCACTATCCGGATATTGCTCTACTGGGAGTTTAACTGGCGTAAAGGCGGCGGCTCATCGCGCATGATAGAGATTAGCAAGCGCGAGCGCTTCTATCAGCAGGAGTACTGCGGCTGCATCTATTCACTGCGCGATACTAACCGTCATCGCGTGGCCGGCGGCCGCGAACGCATTGAGATCGGGGTGCAGTATTACGCGCCTGACGACGCGTAAACCGGCCCGAAACATTACCAGGCGAGCGCATCACCTTTGTAATCAAGGTAGTGATGTCCGCCTTCGCCGCGATAGCGCTGCAGCTGTGCAACCAGCCCTGCGGCGCTCTCTTCCGCCGTGATATCGGCGTTCTCGCCCCCCATATCGGTTTTTACCCAGCCCGGATGCAGCGACAGCAGCGTCGCCCCCTGCGGCCGCATCTCTTTTGCCAGCGCGCGGCTCAGCATATTGAGTGCCGCTTTGCTGGCCGAGTAGAGCGGCATCGCGGCGACGCGGTTTTCATTCAGGCTCGCCAGCTGTGACGTGGTGATCCCTACCACGCTCTGCTTATCACGCAGCAGCGGCAGCAGGCTCTCCGCCAGCCGCACCGGGGCTACCGCATTAGTGATAAACAGCTCGCTCAGCTCCGCATCTTCTGCCTGCTGCAGCTGCTGCGCATCCGGGCCAAAAATGCCGGCGTTGATCAGCACCGCATCAAACTGCTCACCCTGTAACTGCTGCAGCAGCGCCACACGCGCCGCGCCGTCGGTGATATCCAGCGCCAGCCAGCGCAGCCGATCGTGCTGATATGATACCGCCGTACGGCGGAAGGTGGCGGTTACGTCCCAGCCCGCCTGTAAAAACTGCTGCACCACCGCAAGCCCGATCCCTTTTGAAGCCCCGATAACCAACGCGCGTTGTGACTGGCTCATACCTTTCTCCCGGACAGATAGCGAAACGGGCAGCGTGCGCTGCCCGCGATGAACTAACGTAACACTAACGTTAGCACGGCAATCACCGTCATCATTAACACCAGGTGGCAGACCACCTTTGTCAGTTCCGGCTTTTTCATCGCTCCTCCTGCAGGTCAGAACCACTGACCAAAACGTCTGATGTAGAGGGTTTTCATGCCCTGCGCTACCAGGCAGTAGCCGGCCAGGGTTGCCACCAGCCACGGAAAGTAGGACCACGGCAGCGGCGACAGTCCGACGCTGGCCCCCAGCGACGAGAACGGCAGCAGCATCCCGGCGATCATGACGCCGGCGGAGGCCAGCATGACCGGCAGTGCAGCGCGGCTCTGAATAAACGGAATTTTGCGGGTGCGCAGCATATGCACTACCAGCGTCTGCGACAGCAGTCCCTCAACGAACCAGCCCGACTGAAACAGCGACTGCACCTCTGGCGTATTCGCGGCAAACACATACCACATCAGCGCAAAAGTGGTGATGTCGAACAGGGAGGAGGTCGGCCCGATCCACAGCATAAACCGCTTAATATTGCGCGCGTCCCACTTACGCGGCTTCTGCAGAAACTCTTTGTCCAGTTTGTCCCACGGCATCGCCAGCTGTGAGATGTCATACATCAGATTCTGAATCAGCAGGTGGATCGCCAGCATCGGCAGAAACGGAATAAACGCGCTGGCCACCAGCACCGAAAACACATTGCCAAAGTTAGAGCTGGCGGTCATGTTCAGGTACTTGATGATGTTGCCGAAGGTTTCGCGTCCTTTGATGATCCCCTCCTCCAGCACCAGCAGATCTTTCTCCAGCAGGATAATATCGGAGGACTCTTTGGCGATATCCGCTGCGCTGTCTACGGAAATCCCGACATCGGCCGCGCGCAGCGCCGGAGCATCATTAATGCCGTCACCCAGAAAGCCCACGGTATGCCCCTGCTGCTGCAGCGCCGTGACAATGCGCGACTTTTGCAGCGGCGTGAGTCTGGCAAACACCGCACTCTCCCGGACGGTATAGGCCAGCTGCCCGTCGCTCATCTGCGCCAGCTGTTCACCGGTTACGATTGCTCCGCTGCCAATGCCCACCTCTGCACAGATACGTGCGGTCACCACCGGGTTATCTCCGGTCAGGACTTTTACCGCGACGCCGTTATCGCGCAGCGCGCTGACCGCCGGGGCGGCGCTGGCTTTGGGCGGATCGAGAAACGTCAGCAGCCCTTCTATAATAAGGTTCTGCTCATCCGCGACGTTCAGCGCCTGCTGCAGACCCGGCTCTTTCAGTTCGCGGCTTGCCACCAGCAGCACACGAAACCCCTGCTGATTATATTCATGCGCCAGCGCCAGCAGTTCCGCACGCCGGACCTCATCCAGCGGCTGGATCAGCCTGCCTTCGCGCTCTGCGACTGCAACGCTGAGCATCTCTTCGACGGCCCCTTTGCAGATCAGCAGCTGCTGGTTAAGCCGGCGATTGTGTACCACGACCGATACGCGCCGCCGGACAAAATCAAACGGCAGCTCATCAATTTTGCTCCACGCGTCATGCACAGCGCTGCCCATGCGCGCGCCGCCATAGTGCAGAATGGCGCGATCCATCGGGTTAGCGGTGCTGCTCTGGTAAAGGCTGTTCAGCCAGCTCAGCATCAGCACGCGGCTGTTCTCCACACCGGCGCAGTCGACGTGCTGAGCCAGCGTAATGTTGTCCTGCGTCAGCGTGCCGGTTTTGTCCGTACACAGCACATCCATCGCGCCCAGGTTCTGAATCGCTTTCAGGCGTTTCACAATCACCTTACGCCGCGACATGGCGATAGCCCCTTTTGCCAGATTAGCGCTGACGATCATCGGCAGCATCTCCGGCGTCAGACCCACCGCGACCGCCAGCGCAAACAGAGAGGCTTCCAGCCAGTCGCCTTTAGTGAAGCCGTTAAGCAGCAATACCACCGGCACCATCACCAGCATAAAGCGGATCAGCAGCCAGCTGACGCTGTTTACCCCGCGATCGAACGCCGTCTGGCTGCGTTTACCGGTAAGCGATGTTGCCAGCGTGCCGAAATAGGTATCGCTGCCGGTGGCGACCACCACCCCTTTTGCGCAGCCGCTGGCCACGCTGGTGCCCATCAGGCAGATGCTGCCTGACTCAAGCAGCGACGCGCTCTGTTCGCATCCGCCCGCCGCTTTACTGGTGACATGGCCGGTGACGTCATATTTTTCTACCGGCAGCGACTCGCCGGTCAGGATCGCCTGACTGATAAACAGATCGCGCGACTCCAGCAGGCGGAGATCGGCCGGCACCAGATCGCCCGCGGAAAGGCAGATGATGTCCCCCGGCACCAGATCCGCGATATCCACTTCCCTGCGTACCGGCGACGCCTGCAGCGAGGAGCGTCGTACCACCGTTGCGGTGGTGCGCACCATCGATTTCAGCGCCTGCGCCGCTTTATTGGTGCGAAACTCCTGCCAGAAGCGCAGCAGTCCGCTCAGCGTGACCATGGTGAGGATGATTGCGATACCGGTCAGATCGCTCTCTTCACCCCGCCGCCGCGGGATCCAGTAGTCAGTAAAAAAACTCACCGCGGCCAGCGCCATCAGCACATAGATAAATGGATTGCTGAACGCCTGCAGCAGCTGCAGCAGCGCCGGTGGCGCGTCAATATGCCGGGCATCGTTAGGGCCATAGCGGCGCAGGCGTGCCGCAGCTTCTTCTTCGGTCAGGCCGGTAGCCTGACTGCACAGCCGTACCAGCGTTTCATCCGCAGTAAAGCCTGCTTCCTGTTCAATACGGTAACGCGGCGACTGCAGATCCTTTTTCCGGTTATTCCGCTGCAGATTATATTTCATATTGTTCATGTGACACCCCGATGGTGTTATTCAGGCAAGCGCTATCCTGCGCCAGACGCATAATAAACAGAGAGCCTGATAATTAATCAGCACGCTGAACCCGCAATTATCGGGCAAAAAGATGACGCGCTTTTAATTAATAAAAAGCGTGACGATCCCGCACCAGATAAAAGTGAGCCAGTGAATTTGTATGGCGTAATGTCTGACTGAAAATGCGAAGTCAGGTTTAACGCGCAGCAGACAGGTGCACGCTGAGGATCAGCGTGCGCATCGGGGCGGTGGAAATAGCGCGTTGTATATCATAGACATAATGACTCCCGTGAGCCTGTATTTTTTATCAGCATTGCGTGTACGGGAGCATTCTGCAGAAATGCAGAAGGTGCCGCCGCCAGAGTGGCAAGCAGCAGGGAAAAAATCCGTGCGTCAGCTTGCCTTATATCGCCATCGATAAGGTTGACTGTTCAACAGGATCCTCCAGATAATTAATTGCCGTTATTATATTTACTCGCTAAATGAAGTAAAGATGAATATAGCGTATGAGCGTTTTATCTAAATGTTGTTGCCGTTTGGTTGAGCAAGCTATTCACAATCTGTGACAGTCGTTTCATTCATCGGGAGAAAAGCCGGGGCTGAAACATTTCTGAAAAAGCGTATCTGATGCGTACTATGCTGGTTATTAGCGGCCATAACCCTTATAACAGAACCGCCGGGCTTAGAACCTAAAAGCATATGCATAGCCATAAATAGACTATTCTTCACTGGTACGCTCTCGTAAACTCGCGTTACTTTTTTAAGGCAAGGAAACAACATGAAAACAATTATTCCCTCACTGCTGGCGCTGTCGCTGGTGGCCGCCTTCTCTGCGCACGCTGTCACACCCAAAGATACGCTGGTGATTGCACAGTCTACCGATGATGCTGACAGCTTCGATCCGGCGCAGGGCTTTGAACTCACCACGGTACAGTCATTCACCAACATCTATCAGCGCCTGGTTCAGTCCGATCCGCAAAACCCGACCGACCTGAAACCGACGCTGGCGACCTCATGGCAGCCGGGCAGCGATAACCGCAGCCTGACGTTTGAGCTGCGTAAAGATGCGACCTTTGCCAGCGGCAACCCGCTGCGCCCGGAAGATGTGATCTTTTCACTGGGTCGCGTGGTTAAACTCAATCTTGATCCCTCTTTTATTCTGACGCAGCTCGGCTGGAATAAAGATAACGTTGATAGCTTCCTGAAAAAGGTGGATGACCAGCACGTACAGATCAGCTGGAACGCTAACGTCAGCCCGGCCTATGTGCTGAGCCTGCTCTCGGCACCGGTCTCTTCTATCATCGATGAAAAAACGGCGCAGGCTAATGCGAAAAACGGTGATTTCGGTCATGCGTGGCTGGGCACTCACTCTGCCGGCAGCGGCCCGTATCAGATCCGCAAAGTCGTGCTGCATGAAGCGGTTCTGCTGACGGCAAACCCCTCTTCTCCCGCCGGCGCGCCGAAGCTGAAGAACATTCTGATCAAAAACGTACCGGAGCCTGCGGCGCGCCGCTTGCTGCTGGAACAGGGTGATGTGGATATCGCACGTAACCTGGGCGCTGACCAGATTGCCGCGCTAAAAGGCAAGGCGGGCGTCAAAACTGACGCGATTCCGATGGCTTCGCTCTATTACATTCAGTTTAACGTCGGCAAAGATCCGGTGCTGAAAAACCCGGCGCTGTGGGAAGCGGCACGCTACCTGTTTGATTATAAAGGCATTGCCGATAACCTGCTGAAAGGGCAGTTTGAAGTGCATCAGACCTTCCTGCCAAAAGGCTTCTCAGGCGCGCTGAATGAAACGCCATACAGCTACGATCCGGAAAAAGCCAGAGCGATTCTGAAGAAAGCGGGCCTGACCAATGTGAGCTTTACGCTCTCCACCAGCAACCAGCCGCCTTATCTTGATATCGCTCAGGCGCTGCAGGGCAGCTTTGCGAAGGGCGGGGTGAAAGTTGAGGTTCAGCCGGGCCTCAGCTCTGAAGTCTCAACGCGTGTTAAAGCGCATCAGTTTGAGGCGACGCTGAACGCCTGGGGTGCCGATTATTTCGATCCCAACACCAACGCCGCCTCATTTGCCTATAACCCGGAAGATGGCAGCAAAACCATCGCCTACCGCTCTGACTGGCACATTCCGGAGCTGAGCAAGCAGACGCTGGCTGCCACAGCGGAAGCGGACAGCAACAAACGCGCAGAGCTGTACCAGGCGATGCAGCGCGAAGTGCTGAAAAACTCTCCGTACGTGATTGGCCTGCAGGCGCGTAATCTGGTTGCGCTGCGCGACAATCTGAAAGGCTATGTGCAGGGTATTAACCCCGATATGGTCTATTACGCGCAGGTCTCTAAATAATGTCCGTATCTGCTTCACAGACCGGGTTCGCCCGGTCACTCTGGCAGCGCGGCAGCCGCCTTGTCACCAGCCTGCTCTCGCTGCTGGTGACGCTGCTCGGGCTGCTGGCGTTTACCTTTATGCTGTCGCACCTCTCACCGGTCGATCCGGTGCAGCAGATTGCCGGCGATCACGCCAGCGAAGCGACCTACGCGCAGGTGCGGCACGATCTCGGACTTGACCAGCCGGTGCTGGTGCAGTTCTGGCGCTATATCAGCCACCTCGCGCGCGGCGATTTGGGTCTCTCTCATCTGACGAATCAGCCGGTTAGCGCCGATCTGCTGCGTACCTTTCCGGCTACGATTGAGCTGGCCACCTGCGCGATGATCTTTGCCGCCGTGTCTGGCGTGGCGCTGGCGCTGCTGGCCGCGTGGAAGCCAGGCAGTGTTATCGACAACGTGGCGCGCTTTATTTCGCTGCTGGGCTATTCGGTGCCGGTGTTCTGGCTTGGGCTGCTGGGTCTGCTGCTGTTCTACGCGGTGCTGCACTGGTCCGCCGGACCGGGTCAGCTGGATGATATCTGGGTCTATACGCTGGAGCCCAAAACCGGCTTTGTGCTGATCGACAGCTGGCTCTCCGGCGATCCGGAGATGTTCCGTAACGCGATTGCGCACCTCTGGCTGCCGGTCGTGATCCTCGGTCTGCTGGCGATGGCGGGCATTACCCGTCTGCTGCGTGCGGCACTGCTTGAAGAGAGCAGCAAAGAGTATGTGGTGCTGGCACGTGCAAAAGGCGCAGGCCGCACGCGCATCCTGCTGCGTCATATTCTGCCCAACGTCACCGGTACGCTGATCACCGTCATTGCGCTCTCCTATGCCACGCTGCTGGAAGGCTCGGTGCTGACAGAGACCGTATTCGCGTGGCCGGGCGTGGGCCGCTATATGACCAACGCCCTGTTCTCAGCGGATGTGCCGGCTATCCTTGGCGCCACGCTGCTGATTGGCGGCTGCTTTATTCTGCTTAACGCCGTGGCTGACGCCCTGACCTGGTTAACCGATCCGAGAACCCGATGACTCAACAACTTCACGAACTGGAAAGCGTGCGTCCGCGTCGTCGTCGGGCGCGCGTGACTTCCCTCTCCATCGGCCTGACGCTGGTGGTCATTCTGATTGTGATGGCGCTGCTGGCACCCTGGCTGGCTCCGTTTGATCCGAATGTGCAGACCATCAACCAGCGCCTGCTGCCGCCCTCCGCGCTGCACTGGTTTGGCACCGACGGCTTTGGCCGCGATCTGCTGTCGCGCGTGATTTACGGCGCGCGCCCGACGCTGCTGCTGGTGTCGCTGATCCTGGTGCTGACGATCCCGGTGGGATTACTGATTGGTATTACCGCCGGTTACGTGGGCGGCTGGACCGAGCGCGTGCTGATGCGCATTACCGATATTTTCCTGTCGCTGCCGAACCTGGTGATTGCGCTGGCGCTGGTCGCCATGCTCGGTCCGGGCCTGATGAACGGCGCGCTGGCGCTGGCGCTGACCAGCTGGCCGCCGTTTGCCCGCCAGGCGCGTGCAGAGACGCTGGCGCTGCGCCGCAGCGACTATCTTGCCGCCGCGCGCATGCAGGGTATCACCGGCCTGCGGCTGATGTTCGGCCATATTCTGCCGCTCTGCCTGCCGACTGCCGTCGTGCGTGCTGCGCTCAGCCTCGGCGGTATTATTCTCTCCGCTGCCGGTCTCGGCTTCCTCGGTATGGGCGTACAGCCCCCTACTGCCGAGTGGGGCTCGATGGTTGCCGAAGGGAGTAAAGTGATTTTCGATCAGTGGTGGGTGGCGGCTGCGCCCGGCGCTGCGATTCTGTTCGCCAGCCTGGCGTTTAACCTGACAGGCGACGGCCTGCGCGATCGACTGGATACCCGCCATGCCAAATGAGTTATTGATTGATGCCCGCGGGCTGAGCATCCGCAGCGGCGACGCGCTGCTGGTGGATAACATCAGCTTTCAGATTGGCCGCGAACGCGTGGCGCTGGTCGGTGAGTCCGGCTCCGGCAAATCGCTTACCGCACGCTCGCTGATGGGCCTGCTCTCCCCTTCCCTGCAGCTGCAGGCTGAACGTCTGCAGATTGCCGGTGCTGATGCTCAGCGTCTGCAGGAGCGTGACTGGATCACGCTGCGCGGCGGAAAAGTAGCGATGGTGATGCAGGACCCGAAATATGCGCTCAACCCGACGCGCACCATCGGCTGGCAGGTGGAAGAGCCGCTGATTTTACATCGCAAGCTGAGCCGCGCTGAACGACGCGAGAAAGTGTGTGAGATGCTGGCTGCCGTTGGCCTGCCTGAACCGCGTCAGCTGATGAAACGCTATCCGCACCAGCTCTCCGGCGGCATGGGTCAGCGCGTGATGCTGGCGATTGCGCTGATTACCGATCCGGAACTGCTGATTGCCGACGAGCCAACCTCCGCGCTCGATCACGCCATGCGCGATCAGGTGCTGGCGCTGATCCGCCGGCTGGTTGAGCAGCGTAATATGGGGCTGCTGCTGATCAGTCACGATCTGCAGCAGGTCTCAGAGCACTGCGAACGGGTGATGGTGATGTATAAGGGCCGGCTGCTTGATACGCTGCCTGCCGCACAGCTCTCTCATGCTACCCACCCCTATACCCGCACGCTGTGGGCCTGTCGTCCCGGTAAGGCGACGCACGGCGAACGTCTGCCGGTGCTGGATCGCGCCGCGCTGGAGAGAGAGAATGATTGAGTTATCAAACCTGAGCGTTGCCCATAAGCACGGCTATGAGCTGCGTACCGTGGTGCACGACGTCTCCCTGCAGGTCGCTGCCGGTGAGTGTTTTGGTCTGGTTGGCCCCTCAGGCTGCGGCAAATCGTCGCTGCTGTGGGTGCTGGCCGGTCTGAATCCGCACTGGCAGGGCGAGATGACGCTGGCGCAGACGGCAGTCCAGCCGGGCAAAGCCTTTACCGGCCAGCTGCGACGCGATGTGCAGATGGTGTTTCAGGATCCGTATGCCTCGCTGCATCCGCGCCATCGCCTGCGCCGCACGCTGGCGGAGCCGCTGAAATTGTTAAAGCGCGATAATATCGATGACCGCATCGACGCAGGCTTTCGTCACGTCGGTCTCGATCCGGCGCTGGCGAACCGCTATCCGCATCAGCTCTCGGGCGGACAGCGCCAGCGCGTGGCGATTGTGCGCGCGCTGCTGCTGGAACCTAAAATCCTGCTGCTGGATGAACCGACATCGGCGCTGGATATGTCAGTCCAGGCGGAGATCCTCAACCTGCTGAACGATCTCAAACAGAACGACGGGCTGACCATGGTGCTGGTCAGCCACGATCCGGACGTTATCGATCATATGTGCGACCGCGCGGCGCATATGGCGCAGGGACGGATCGTGGGCTAACGGCGCACGGGTCCCGGGTCGCATATGCCTGCATCACATCTGCAGGGTGCGCATTTATGCGCACCTCGTATTCAGGCGCACTCCACTAAAAATTCAGGAACTGTTATGACGGTGAAATTACGTCCTCTGGAACGGGAAGATCTGCATTTTGTTCATCAGCTGGATAATAATGCCAGCGTAATGCGCTACTGGTTTGAAGAGCCTTATGAGGCGTTTGTTGAGCTCTCCGACCTCTATGACAAGCATATTCACGATCAGACCGAACGACGCTTTGTGGTCGAGTATGAAGAGGAAAAAGCGGGACTGGTCGAGCTGGTGGAGATTAACCATGTGCACCGCCGCGCGGAGTTTCAGATCATCATCGCGCCGGGGCATCAGGGGAAAGGCTTAGCCAGCAAGGCGGCGCGGCTGGCAATGGATTACGGTTTTTCCGTGCTGAATCTCTACAAGCTCTATCTGATTGTTGATCAGGAGAATGAGAAAGCGATTCATATCTACAGTAAGCTGGGCTTCGAAGTCGAAGGCGTGCTGAAGCATGAATTTTTTATCAACGGTGAATACCGTAACACCATCCGCATGTGTATTTTTCAGCAGCAGTATCTCGCCCAGCATAAACCCGGCAACGCCATGGTCAAGCCCACCGCCCAGTAAGCAGCGAATGTTACAGGTTTGCAGGGGCGCATTAATGCGCCCCCTACGGCACCTGAACCCTTCGTAGGGACGCCATTAATGGCGCCCTGGCCGACGTTGCCGGGAATCTGCCAGGAGCGCATGAATGCGCCCCCCACGAACCCGCGGGGGCTAGCGGCCGCGCGCGCCTGTTACGTTCAGTACCGGCTGCGGATGATCCGGCTTCAGGGTATACATCCCGCCATAGAACGGATCGACTAACAGCCAGCCCGGGAAGCCGAGCAGCGGAATATTTCCCAGCACGTACCAGAGATTGGCACTCGCCTCAATGGGCAGCGTCAGCGGGACATAGCCCGGGCTTTCCAGCATGACCTGATAATGTTTTTTGCCGAAGTAACTGCCGTTTGATTTTGCCAGGTCTACGGTCTGGGGCGTGTAGCCCTGCGCCACCGCGCGCCCGGTCTCATCCTGTACCGTAAAGCGGGCGCCTTGCGGAATGGAGTCAATTTTTACCGGCTGCATGTCTGTACCGACAATAGTGGCGCAGCCGCTTAGCAGCAGCGCGCAGGCGGGAAGAGTGTGTCGCAGGTTCATAGCAGATCCGCATCAGAGTCAGAGAGCACAGTGTAAACCGTGCTCTCTGGCTTTTCACTGACGACAATCGCGCTATCAGTGTGCTTTTTTTGTGCTTATTCAGCGTTGACAACAGGCAGCAATTGCCCGGATATCCTCAGGCGACGTCCGGCAGCAGCCGCCAATCAGCTGCGCACCCGCCTGCTGCCATTCGCTGAACTTCTCCTGCAGCGTGCAGCCAGAGGGTGCCGAGTGCCAGCTTTTACTCTCTGCATCATACTGCTCGCCCGAGTTAGGGTAGACCAGCAGCGGCTTCTGCGTCAGCGCCTGCAGCGTCCGCAGCGCCGGCGTGACGCTCTCCAGCGCGATACAGTTGATCCCCACCGCCACCACCTGCGGTGCCGCGTTAATCACCTTCATCACGCTCTCAAGCGGCGTGCCGTCGCTGATATGCTCTGCATCACGCAGCGTAAACGAAAACCACGCGCTGCTTTGCGGAAATTCAGCCAGCAGCGCGATCAGCGCCTGCGCTTCACCAAACGACGGCAGCGTTTCACACGCCAGCAGGTCGACACCCGCTTCCAGCAGCGCCGCCACGCGCGGCCGGTGGAAATCTTTCATCTCTTCCGGCGGCAGCGCGTAATCGCCGCGATATTCGGCCCCGTTTGCCAGATAGGCGCCCCACGGCCCCACTGAACCGGCAACCAGCAGCGGCGCCGTGGTGCCGGAAGCGGCGCGATAATCATCGCGTGCACGCTGCGCCAGCGTCACGCTCAGGCGAATCAGCTCGCCCGCCTTGCCGCTTTCCAGACCGCGCGCGGCAAAACCGCGCGGCGTTGCCTGATAGCTGGCGGTGATCGCTACCTGCGCGCCGGCAGCAAAGTAGTCGCGGTGCACGGCATAAATCAGTTCCGGCTGCTCCATCAGCACCTTTGCTGACCAGAGGGAATCTGCCAGATCGCAGCCGCGCGCCTCCAGCTCGGTGGCCAGTGCGCCATCAAGGATCAGCGGACGGGTCTGGGTGAGTGCTTCAGCAATCGGGTTACGCGGCATGGTTGCTCTCCTGCGTCTTAAGGGGTTTACGTCGCCGGGTAACATAGTAAGCAGCATAACAGAGCAGTACAAACGGAATACCGCACCAGAGCGCAATGCGCTGCGACGGATCGAAGGCCAGGCCCACGCACGCCAGCAGGCAGAGCACAAACCCCAGCACCGGCACCACCGGATAGAATGGCGCGCGCCAGGCGAGCTGTCTGATATCTTTGCCTGCACGCACGTAGCGCCGGCGGAAAACGTAGTGCGAGGCGCAGATGCTGAGCCAGACGGCCACCACGGCAAAACCGGAGATCGCCGACAGCGCCACAAATACCGTATCCGGCGCGATCACGCTGGAGAAGAGCGCCAGCAGGCCCCCCAGCATGCTGATGGTGATCGCCAGCACCGGAATACCGCGCCGGTTCACGCGCGCAAAACAGCGCGGCAGCGTATTTTCATTCGCCAGCGACCAGAGCATGCGTCCGGAGGCATAGAGGCCGGAGTTAGCGGCGGAGAGGATCGCCGTGAGAATCACAAAATTGAAGATGTCAGCCGACCAGGGAATACCGATTTTTTCAAACACCAGAACAAACGGGCTTTTGACGATGCCCGCCTGGTCCATCGGGATAAGTGCCGCCAGCACAAACACCGTGCCGACAAAAAAGATAATCAGGCGCGCGACGGTAGTACGGATAGCCAGCGGCAGCGCTTTCTGCGGATCCTCGGTCTCCCCTGCTGCAATCCCAATCAGTTCAGTACCGGAAAACGCAAAGTTTACCGCCACCATGGTCATCAGAATCGGCAGCGTGCCGTGCGGTAGCCAGCCTGACGCCGTCAGGTTATGCAGGCCAGGCGCGGCAGAGCCATCTTTCAGCGGGATAAAGCCAAACATCGCGGCGCCGCCCAGCACAATAAAGGCGATGATGGTGACCACTTTAATGACTGAGAACCAGAACTCACCTTCGGCAAAAAAGCGCGTCGAGATGATATTCAGCAGATAGATAGCCAGGCAGAACACCAGGCACCAGAGCCAGACCGGCACCGTCGGGAACCAGTACTGCATACAGAAACCGGCCGCGGTCAGGCTCGACCCCAGCGCCACGGTCCAGGTGAGCCAGTAGAGCCAGGCGACGGTATAGCCCGTGGCCGGGCTCAGATAACGTGCGGCATAGACGTGAAACGCGCCGGTTTCCGGCATCGCTACCGCCAGCTCGCCCAGGCAGGCCATCACCAGCCAGACCACCAGCGCGCCAATCAGATAGGCCAGCAGCGTGCCCGCTGCACCGGTGGTTGAGATGATATAGCCGGTATTGAAAAACAGGCCGGTGCCGATGACGCCACCCAGCGACAGCATCACCAGGTGCCGCACTTTCATCGTGCGTTTAAAACTTTCCTGCGGAGGGGTATTCGCGCTTTGCATACTGATAATCCATATGGACGTCTAAACTTCTATATGGATACAGAGTTATACGCATCCGCGCTGCGTTTTGCAACGTGGCAGAAACCGGGGATGGTGCAGGCCAGGAGAGCCCCGCGTTAACGGGGCAAAAAATCAGGCGCCAAACACGCCCTGCAGATAGCGCTCCAGCGCAACACGGGAACTGAAACCGTGGGGAATACCGTAATGCTCCTGTGAATCACCCATCAGGTAGAGAGGGAATTGCGTGTAGTGATCGCAGGTTTTCATCTCTGAGGCGGGCTCAGCAAAGTGCTGGCTTTTCTCTTTCAGCGTAGGATGGATCACCAGCGCCGTGCGTCCCAGACGCGCCTCACGGTTAACATAGACGTAGTTTTCACCACGACGGTAACCATAGGTTTTTGGCGTCAGAACATCCATTTCGAATCCTGCTTTTTCCAGTACGCGCGCAACCTCATCCGGACGTAAATACATGCTTGCTCCTCTCTTCTCACAGCCCCGCAACCTTACAACAGACCTGGGGTACAGACATTCGGATTTTCCCTAAAGCCTGGCATAGCGCTGCGTTTAATCACGTATCGTCTACACTTAGTATTACGTTTTAAATCAAAGGGAGCGAAAAATGTTTAATCGAACCACTAAAAACGATGACATTGATATCAATCAGGATGTAAACGATCTGGCTGATTCGCTGGAAGCGTTGCTTAAGTCTTACGGCAGCGACGCCAAAGATGAAGTCGACAGCGCGCGCGACAAGGCGCAAAAATTGCTGAAGCAGACCCGCGCGAAAATGAACGGCAATAGTTCAGTTTCCCAGGCGGCGCGCGATGCAGGCTATCAGGTTGACGCCTACGTACGCGATAAGCCGTGGCATGGCGTAGGACTGGGTGCCGCCGTAGGCCTGGTTCTGGGTGCACTGCTGGTGTCCCGCCGCTAACCGGCACATGATTCTGAAAAAGCCCTGCTGATGCAGGGCTTTTTTTTGCCTTTCAGCGACCAGAAAAATTTTTTCTATTGCCAAAAGCGCAGCCTGCCTGAGTTGTCTCACTGCCAGAGCAATACCCCTTCAGTTATCGGGTTGACCGCCATAAGCACCACATCTAGTATCTAATTATCAAAAAGACGCTACATATTGATTTATGCCCGGTTGCGCCTGGCAGCAGCAGCTATCTTCCTGTCACGAAAAGGAAATGCGAATCATGAGCATTATTATTTACACCAAGAGTAACTGTGTCCAGTGTGATACCACTAAAAATGCGCTGGACCGCTGCGGTATGACGTACCAGCTCATCAACCTTGATACTGAGCCGGAAGCGCTCGGAGAACTTAAAGCGCTGGGATACCGCCAGGTGCCGGTTGTCATGACGCCGGACGACAGCTGGAGCGGTTTCCGTCCGGATAAAATTGCTGCGCTGCGGCACTCCGCTGCGGTAAGTGAATAGCGCCATGTATCCGCTGGTCTATTTTTCCAGCCGGTCAGAAAACACCCACAGGTTTATTACCCGCCTGGCGCTGCCGGCGCACCGCATTCCTGCAGAGGCTAACCAGCGGCTGCAGGTTGACCACCCCTATATTCTGGTGGTGCCGAGCTATGGCGGCGGCGGTGTGCAGGGTGCCGTCCCGCGCCAGGTGATTCAGTTTCTTAACGACAGCGCAAATCGTCGCGGCATCCGCGGCGTCATTGCCGCCGGCAACCGCAATTTCGGCAGCGGTTTCTGCCTGGCAGGCGACATCATTGCGCGTAAATGTCAGGTGCCCTGCCTTTATCGCTTTGAAATGATGGGCACGCCGGAAGACATTGCGCAGGTTAAAGCAGGAGTAACCCAATTTTGGCAACAGCAGACACCCTGAACAGCACGCAGCTCGATTACCACGCGCTGAACGCGATGCTGAATCTGTATGACACAGCGGGTCATATTCAGTTTGAAAAAGATCGCGAAGCGGCGCGGCAGTTTTTCCTGCAGCACGTTCAGCCCAATACGCTGACCTTCAGCTCCGCTGCTGAGCGGCTGCGCTATCTGGTTGAGGAAGGCTACTACGAAGCCAGCGTCCTGAATCAGTATGACTTTCGCTTTCTCTGCGCCCTGCATGATGAAGCGGATGTGCAGGATCACCGCTTTCACACCTTCCTCGGTGCCTGGAAGTTTTACACCAGCTATACGCTGAAAACCTTTGATGGCAAACGTTACCTGGAGACCTTCACCCAGCGCGCCTGCATGGTGGCGCTGACGCTGGCGCGTGGCGATGAGCAGCAGGCGCGAGCGCTGCTGACAGAGATCCTGAGCGGCCGTTTCCAGCCCGCCACACCTACGTTTCTGAACTGCGGCAAGCAGCAGCGCGGTGAGCTGGTCTCCTGCTTCCTGCTGCGTATTGAAGATAATATGGAGTCGATTGGCCGCGCGGTGAACTCTGCTCTGCAGCTCTCTAAACGCGGCGGCGGCGTGGCGTTTCTGCTTTCTAACCTGCGCGAAGCGGGAGCGCCGATCAAGCGTATCGAAAACCAGTCATCGGGCGTGATCCCGGTCATGAAGATGCTGGAGGATGCGTTCTCTTACGCTAATCAGCTGGGCGCGCGTCAGGGGGCCGGTGCGGTCTGGCTGAACGCCCATCATCCCGATATTCTGCGCTTCCTCGATACCAAACGTGAAAACGCGGATGAAAAAATCCGCATTAAAACGCTCTCGCTGGGCGTAACGATCCCGGATATCACTTTTCAGCTGGCAAAAGAGAACCGGGATATGGCGCTGTTTTCGCCGTATGACGTTGAGCGCATCTATGGCAAAGCGTTCGGCGATATCAGCATCAGCGAGCACTATGACGCGATGCTGGCGGACGAACGCATCCGCAAAACCTATATCAACCCGCGCGACTTTTTCCAGACGCTGGCAGAGATCCAGTTTGAGTCGGGCTACCCCTATATCATGTATGAGGATAGCGTTAACCGCAGTAATCCGATTGCCGGGCGCATTAATATGAGCAACCTCTGCTCAGAGATTTTGCAGGTCAACAGCGCCAGCGAACTGAATGAGGATCTCAGCTACCGGCGCACGGGCAAAGATATCTCCTGTAACCTCGGCTCGCTGAATATCGCGCACGCGATGGATTCCCGCGATCTCCCCCGCACCGTGGCGGTGGCCGTGCGGGCGCTTACCGCCGTGTCAGAGATGAGCGAGATCGCTTCGGTGCCGTCCGTCGCCGAAGGCAATCGCCGTTCACACGCCATTGGCCTCGGGCAGATGAATCTGCACGGCTATCTGGCGCGGGAAGGTATCGCCTACGGTTCAGAAGAGGCGTTGGATTTCACCAACCTCTACTTTTACTGCGTCACGTTTCACGCACTGCGTACCTCAAACCAGCTGGCCCGGGAGCGTCAGCGCAGCTTTGACGGGTTTGAGCAGTCGCACTACGCCAGCGGAGAGTACTTCGATAAATATATTACGTGCAGCTGGCAGCCGCGCACCGCGCGCATTGCGCAGCTATTTGACGATGCCGGTCTTGTCCTGCCGACGCAGGCTGACTGGCAGGCGCTGCGGTCGGCGGTGATGCAGCACGGGCTGTTTAACCAGAACCTGCAGGCGATCCCGCCAACCGGTTCTATCTCCTACATCAACCACGCCACCTCAAGTATTCATCCGATTGTATCGCGCATTGAGATCCGTAAAGAGGGTAAAACCGGACGCGTCTATTATCCGGCGCCGTTTATGACCAATGAAAACCAGGCATTTTATCAGGATGCCTACCAGATTGGCCCTGAGGCGATTATCGATACCTATGCGGAAGCAACCCGGCATGTCGATCAGGGATTGTCGCTGACGCTGTTTTTCCGCGACGACGTTACCACGCGCGATATCAACAAAGCGCAGATTTACGCCTGGAAAAAGGGCATTAAAACGCTCTATTACATTCGCCTGCGTCAGATGGCGCTACAAGGCACGGAGGTTGAGGGCTGCGTCTCCTGCGCCCTGTAAAGTTATGATGAAACTTAATGCTATTCAGGCGATTAACTGGAATCGCCTGCAGGATGATAAAGATCTTGAGGTCTGGAACCGTCTCACCAGTAATTTCTGGCTGCCGGAAAAAGTGCCGCTTTCCAACGATCTGCCTGCGTGGCAGGCGCTGGCACCGGCGCAGCAGCAGCTGACTATCCGCGTATTTACCGGCCTGACGCTGCTCGATACGATTCAGAATGTCGTGGGCGCACCGGGCCTGATGCCGGACGCCGCCACGCCGCACGAAGAAGCGGTGCTGTCAAATATCAGCTTTATGGAGGCGGTACACGCCCGCTCCTACAGCTCGGTTTTCTCCACGCTATGCAACACGGCAGACGTTGACGCTGCCTACCGCTGGAGCGAAGAGAACGCCGCGCTGCAGAAAAAGGCGCAGATCATTCTGGCGCACTATCAGGCGGACGATCCGCTGAAGAAAAAGATCGCCAGCGTTTTCCTGGAGTCGTTTCTGTTTTATTCCGGCTTCTGGTTGCCGATGTACTGGTCCAGCCGGGGCAAGCTGACTAACACCGCCGATCTGATCCGCCTGATCATCCGCGATGAGGCGGTTCATGGTTACTATATTGGCTATAAATATCAGCAGGCGCTGCAGCACGCCGATGCCGCGCGGCGTGAGGCGCTGCAGCAGTTCGCTATCGATCTGCTGCTGGAGCTGTATGAAAACGAACTGGCTTATACCGATGCGCTGTATGGGGAATCGGGCTGGGCGGAAGAGGTAAAAGCCTTTCTGCACTACAACGCTAATAAAGCGCTGATGAATCTGGGCTATGAAGCGCTGTTTCCGGCGGAGATAGCAGCAGTCAACCCGGCAATACTGGCGGCATTGTCGCCGAACGCAGATGAAAACCACGACTTCTTCTCCGGCTCCGGCTCCTCCTATGTCATGGGCAAGGCCGTGGAAACGGAAGATGAGGACTGGGATTTCTAGCGGCGCACAGTCTGTTTTACGCACCACAAGAGAGCCTCTGTGGTGCTATCTTCTTCCCGCACGGCAAAAGTCAGCGCAGCGTGCGCTATAACGTACTGGTACGTCCTGTTAATTATCACAACTGTGAAATAATTTTTTCGGTTACTATTATTCACATATGTTTATTTCACTGTGTATCCGCTCATGAGTTCATCCCCGGCACGCCTCAGTGCCCCATTAGTCGCGCTGATGTCAGTCGCGACAGGGCTGGCGGTGGCCAGTAACTATTACGTGCAGCCGCTGCTCGATACGATTGCGCATCAGTTTGGTCTCTCTGTCAGCGTAGCGGGCTTTATCGTCACCACTGCGCAGCTTGGCTACGCCTGCGGATTGCTGCTGCTGGTGCCGCTGGGCGATATGCTGGAACGCCGTGCTCTGATTGTTTCAATGAGCCTGCTGGCGGCGGGCGGCATGATGCTGACCGCCCTCTCCTCTTCGCTGTCGCTGATGCTGCTGGGTACGGTGGTGACCGGTCTCTTCTCAGTGGTGGCACAGCTTCTGGTGCCGCTGGCGGCCACGCTGGCTGCTCCGGAAAAGCGTGGCAAAGTGGTAGGTACGGTCATGAGTGGCCTGCTGCTGGGCATTTTACTGGCGCGTACCGTTGCCGGCGCGCTGGCTCAGGTTGCCGGATGGCGCAGCGTTTACTGGTGCGCCAGCGTGCTGATGATCCTGATGGCGCTGGCGCTGTGGCGCTATCTGCCGCGCTACCAGCAGCGCGTGCCGCTTAACTACCTGCAGCTGCTGCGCTCAATTTTCTCCCTGTTCAGCGCCGATCGGGTGTTACGTACCCGGGCGCTGACCGGCTGCCTGAGTTTTGCAAACTTCAGCATGCTCTGGACTTCAATGGCCTTTCTACTCGCTGCACCGCCGTGGAATTTCAGCGAGGGCGAGATCGGCCTGCTGGGTCTGGCAGGAGCTGCAGGCGCGCTTGCGGCGCGTCAGGCGGGCGGACTGGCAGACCGGGGCAAAGCAAAACTCACCACCAGCGCCGGACTGGTGATCATGCTGATCTCCTGGGGCGTTACCGCACTCGGCAGCAGCAGCCTGCTGGCGCTGATTGCCGGCATTGTGCTGCTGGATCTGGCGGTTCAGGGCGTACATATCACCAACCAAAGCGTTATCTATCGCACTATGCCTGAAGCGCGTAATCGCCTGACATCCGGCTATATGACCAGCTATTTTACCGGTGGGGCGCTCGGCTCGGTGATCTCGGCCAACGCCTTTCATCTGTTTGGCTGGTATGGCGTCTGTGCGGCGGGTGCCCTGGCGACGCTGCTTAATCTGATAATCTGGTGGCGTAACGCCAGCGCAGAGCCTGCCTGAGCAAGAAAAACAGCGTAAATCGGTAAGCGGCGCTGTCCATTAACAGGTGAGTTTGATATCGTTAGCAGTGTACTTATTCACTGTAGTTATTTTTACTCTCGAAATTATTCCACAGCGAAGCGGTTAGCGCGCTGAATGTGATAATTCTACGTTGCAATCAAGAGGTTTTTTTAGATGGAAAGTTCGTTTACTCCCATTGAGCAGATGCTGAACGTCCGGGCAAATCGTCATAAAGATTTTCCGCTGCAGGAAATTATCCTGACCCGCCTGTGTATGCATATGCAGGGCAAGCTGCTGGATAATCGCAACAAGATGCTCAAGGCACAGGGAATTAACGAAACCTTATTTATGGCGCTGATCACGCTGGATGCGCAGGAAAACCAGAGCATTCAGCCATCAGAACTGAGTGCGGCACTGGGCTCTTCACGCACCAACGCCACGCGCATCGCGGATGAACTGGAAAAGCGCGGCTGGATCGAACGCCGTGAAAGCGACAACGATCGCCGCTGCCTGCATCTGCATCTGACGGAAAAAGGCAACGAGTTTCTGCGTCAGCTGCTGCCGCCCCAGCACCAGAGCCTGCAGTATCTCTGGTCGTCACTGAGCGCCACCGAGCAGGAGCAGCTGGAAGCCATCACGCGCAAGCTGCTTAACCGTCTGGACAAAATGGACGAAGATCAGGTTATCGCCTCACTCTCTCGCTAATAGCAAGAAGTGCGACACAACCCCCTGCCGAAATCGCTATTTTAATTTTCCTTTATCTGGCCAGCGCCTTTTGCGCTGGCTTTTTCGATTCGGGTTACCGTGTTGATGGATCAGCACACCCCGACTTATGGCAAACGTGGAGAACGACATGAGTGCGACAGCGGAAGCTCAAAGCCCGCAACAGCCTGCAAACAAGAAGAAGAAGCGTAAAATTGCGCTGATCCTGCTGGCTGTCGTGTTTATTGTGGCCGGTATTGGCTATCTGACTTACTGGTATCTGGTACTGCGTCATTTTCAGGAGACTGATGATGCCTATGTAGCAGGCAATCAGGTGCAGGTGATGGCGCAGGTTTCCGGCAGCGTTAACAAAGTATGGTTTGATGATACCGATCGCGTCAAAAAAGGTGACGTGCTGGTCTCACTGGACAAAACCGATGCGCAGCAGGCTTTTGAAAAAGCGCAAACTGCGCTGGCCACCAGCGTCCGCCAGACGCACCAGCTGATGATCAACGGCAGGCAGTATCAGGCCACGATCAAGCTGCAGCAGACGGCACTGGAGCAGGCAGAAGCCGACCTGAAGCGCCGCGAACCGCTGGGTGCCTCCAATCTGATTGGCCGCGAAGAGCTGCAGCACGCGCGCGACGCCGTTGCGACCGCCAAAGCGCAGCTTGACGTGGCTGTGCAGCAATATAATGCCAACCAGGCGATGATCCTGAATACCGGTCTGGAAAATCAGCCTGCGGTGCAGCAGAGCGCCGCTGCCCTGCGCGACGCCTGGCTTAATCTGCAGCGTACCGATATACGCAGCCCGATTGATGGCTATGTTTCACGCCGCAGCGTGCAGGTCGGCTCGCAAATCTCCACCACCACCCCGCTGCTGGCCGTAGTGCCCGCCACTAACCTGTGGGTAGATGCCAATTTTAAAGAGACGCAGCTTGCCGGCGTTCGCATCGGCCAGTCTGCAACTGTAGTCAGCGATATCTATGGTGATGATGTGGTCTATCACGGCAAGGTCGCGGGGCTCGATATGGGAACCGGCAGCGCCTTCTCGCTGCTGCCCGCACAAAACGCTACCGGCAACTGGATCAAAGTCGTACAGCGCCTGCCGGTGCGTATTGAACTGAACCCGGATGAAGTGGCGGCGCATCCGCTGCGCATCGGACTCTCGACTCTGGTGAAGGTTGATACGCAGAACAAAGAGGGTGCAGTGCTGGCAGGCGCCGTTCGTCCGCAGGCCGCCTATGAGAGCAACGCGCTGGCGATTGATCTTGCGCCGGTCAACCAGATGATTACCGCTATCGTTCGTGCCAACGCGGGCTGATCCGCCGGAGACTGTTATGGCACAAAAACCGCTTGAGGGCGCGCCACTTGTTCTGATGACTATCGCCCTGTCGCTGGCGACATTCATGCAGGTGCTCGACTCAACTATCGCCAACGTGGCGATCCCGACCATTGCCGGTAATCTGGGCGCGTCAAATTCACAGGGCACCTGGGTTATCACCTCGTTCGGGGTGGCTAACGCCATCTCGATCCCAATTACCGGCTGGCTGGCAAAGCGCATCGGTGAAGTGAAGCTTTTCACCTGGGCAACCATTCTGTTTGCGCTCGCCTCCTGGGCGTGTGGCATGTCAGAAAGCCTGGAGATGCTGATCTTTTTCCGTATTCTGCAGGGAATTGTGGCCGGTCCGCTGATCCCGCTATCGCAAAGCCTGCTGCTGAGTAACTATCCCCCGGCTAAACGCAGTATTGCCCTGTCGCTGTGGGCGATGACGGTGATCGTTGCGCCAATCTGCGGCCCGATCCTGGGCGGCTGGATCAGCGATAACTATCACTGGGGCTGGATCTTCTTTATCAACGTGCCGATTGGCATCGTGGTGGTGATGCTGACGCTGCAGACGCTGCGCGGTCGTGAAACCAAAACCGAGATCCGCCCGATCGATATTGTCGGTCTGGTGCTGCTGGTGGTGGGCATCGGCGCGCTGCAGGTGATGCTGGATCGCGGTAAGGAGCTCGACTGGTTCAGCTCGACAGAGATTATCGTGCTGGCGGTGGTCGCCGTGGTGGCGCTGGCGGTGCTGCTGGTGTGGGAGCTGACGGACGATCATCCGATCGTTGACCTGTCGCTGTTTAAAATGCGCAACTTCACCATTGGCTGTCTGTCGATAAGCCTGGCCTACATGCTCTACTTCGGCTCCATTGTGCTGTTGCCGCAGCTGCTGCAGGAGGTCTACGGCTATACCGCTACCTGGGCCGGACTGGCATCTGCCCCGGTCGGGATTATTCCGGTGATCCTCTCACCCATTATTGGCCGGTTCGCCCACAAGCTCGATATGCGCCGGCTGGTGACCTTTAGCTTTATTATGTACGCCGTCTGTTTTTACTGGCGCGCTTACACCTTTGAACCCGGCATGGACTTCGGCGCATCCGCCTGGCCGCAGTTTATTCAGGGCTTTGCCGTGGCCTGTTTCTTTATGCCGCTGACCACCATTACGCTGTCGGGACTGCCGCCGGAGCGCCTCGCCGCAGCCTCCAGCCTCTCTAACTTTGTGCGTACGCTGGCAGGATCGATCGGAACCTCTATTACCACGACCCTGTGGACCAACCGCGAGTCGATGCATCACAGCTATCTGAGCGAATCCGTCAATCCTTACAACCAGAATTCGCAGGAGATGTATGCGCAGCTGGAAGGCATGGGCATGAGCCACCAGCAGGCGTCTGCGTGGATTGCGCGGGAGATCACTAATCAGGGCCTGATTATTTCAGCCAATGAGATTTTCTGGGCGTCTGCGGGGGTGTTTGTGATTCTGCTGGTGCTGGTATGGTTTGCCCGTCCGCCATTTGGTGCAGGCGGCGGAGGGGGTGGCGCACACTAGCCGCCACCATGCAAAACGGGCCGCTATGGCCCGTTTTTTTTATGCGTTCTGACGCCACCATTCGGCCAGCAGAATACCGGTTGCTACCGAGACGTTCAGGCTCTCGACGTTGCCGGTTCCGCCAATCGACAGGTTGAGTTCGCCCTGCCGGAAGGTGCTGTCTGAAAGCCCTTCCCGCTCCTGACCCAGCACCAGTACCATTTTCGCCGGCAGTTCGGCGCGCGCCAGCGGCGTGCCCTCATGGCTCGACGTGGTCACGATGGTGTAGCCCGCCTTGCGGAACGCATCAAGGCTTGCAGCGAAATCTTCGCCGTTGATCGCCTGTACGTGCTCAGCGCCGCCTTCAGCAGTACGTACGGCGGCACCCGACTCCAGCTGCGACGCGTCGTTCACCAGCAGCCCCTTCACACCAAAATGCGCGCAGCTGCGCATAATGCCGCCCAGGTTATGTGGGTTGCTCACATCTTCCAGCGCCAGCACGCAATCTTTGTGCTCTGCCTTTTTCAGCCACTCTGATACCGCCATGCCGCTGCGCTTTTTGATAATAAAGCAGACGCCGCCGTGATGTTCAGTACCGGACGCTTTCGCCAGCTCAGCCTCCTCAACCACGTGATACGCTTTGCGGTTTGCGGCCAGCCAGCGCAGTGTTTCGCGGAAGCGCGGCGTAACGCTCTGGACAAACCAGGCGCGCACGATGCTCTCCGGACGGCTCAGGAAGAGCGCCTGACAGGCGTTTTCGCCATAGACGCGCGTCTCTTCCTGACGCTGACGGCGGATCTGCTCGGAATCGATTACCGGCTTCGCGTCAGCGGCGTCATCCGCCGGGCTGCCAGCAGCAGCAACCGGCGGGCGGGATACGGTGCGCCACGGCGAATCACTGAAGCCGCGATCGTCGCGGTCGTTACGCTCAGGGCGGCTGCTGCGCTCGCTACGGTCATTACGATCCGTGCGGCGGCCGCGTCCGGCATCATCGCTGCTGCGCGGCGCGCGTGAGCGGCCAGCGTCGTCACGGCTGCGTGAGCGACCGGAATCGTCACCGCTGCGTGGCGCGCGCGCGCGATCGCTTTCGTCATTGTTGCGATTGCTGCGGGGAGCAGAGCGACGATTATCTTCCTGGCGCGCAGCAGGACGGCCGCCTTTGCCGGTACGCGGATTTGGCTTACTGCCGCCCTCCTCTTCACGTACATACATCACTTTTACCTTGCCGCTTTTGCCTTTAAATTCGTCGTTCATCTGTTCCTCCAGCATTGAGAGCGCGAAGATTACCTGATGTGCCAGCGCTTAGCTATCAACTATTGAACCTATTGGGTAATCCAGATTGAGCATAGCATCCAGCCTTTTCATAATACGACTCTATCATCAGATTTACAGGACCGGTTTGAGATGACAATGAATACTGTATGCGCCGGCTGTCAGGCAGTTAACCGCGTTCCCGAAGCGCGTCTGGCCGACGGTGCAAAGTGCGGTCGCTGCGGCGAAGCGCTTTTCAACGGCGAGGTAGTTAATGCCACGGCCGCTACGCTGGATAAATATCTGCAGGATGACCTGCCGGTCGTGATCGACTTCTGGGCGCCGTGGTGCGGCCCCTGCGTGAACTTTGCGCCCGTATTTAAAGAAGTTGCGGCCGAACGCAGCGGCAAAGTGCGTTTTATTAAAGTCAATACGGAAGCTGAGCAGGCGCTCAGCACGCGTTTTCGTATCCGCACGATCCCGACCATCATGATTTTTAAACGGGGCGAAATGGTCGATATGCTGAATGGCGCGATGCCGAAAACGCCGTTTAATGAGTGGCTCGACGAAACCCTGTAGTCACTGAAGGCCAGCAGATTGCTGGCCTTGCTTTCCCCCTTCTATTACACTGACGTTTTTCCTGCCCTGCCTGTCTATGTCTGAAAATGCTGTTCTGCGCTTACGGGCGCAACGTCTGGCCCGCGCTACGCGGCCCTTTCTCGCGCGCGGTAATCGCGTTGTGCGCTGTCAGCGCTGTCTGTTGCCGCACAGGCACTGCCTGTGTGCCACGCTGCAGCCGCAGCAGTCGCGCAGCCGCTTCTGCCTGGTGATGTTCGATACTGAACCCATGAAGCCCAGCAATACCGGACGCCTGATTGCCGATGTGCTGCCGGATACCCTCGCCTTCGGCTGGTCGCGAACAGAGCCTGACCCGGCGCTGCTGGCAGCAGTGCAGAGCAGCGACTATCAGCCGGTGGTGGTGTTCCCCGCCTCTTATGCCGATCCCAGACGTGAGGTGCTGACTGCGCCGCCGGTCAGCGGTAAACCGCCACTGTTTATTATGCTGGATGGCACCTGGTCTGAGGCGCGCAAAATGTTTCGTAAAAGTCCGTGGCTGGACCATTTTCCGGTGATGTCGCTGAGCGTGAACACCCCGTCGCGCTACACCCTGCGGGAGGCGCACGGCGAAGGACAGCACTGCACGGCAGAGGTCGCTGCGGCCCTGCTTGCTCAGGCGGGTGACAGCGTGGCCGCCAGCGCCCTGCAGCAGCACTTTGAACGGTTCCGTCACGCCTACCTTGCAGGCAAACCGCATCATCCGGTTCATACGCAGCAGGCGTTAAACAGCAGCGAAAACTGAAGCTGGCTCGCAGCCTGACAGCAGCAAATCGGTTTTCGCCGTAAAAGCGTTTACAATCATGCCAATCCCGACAGCAGGAGTGGATGATGAGTCAACGTGGACTGGAAGCGCTGTTAAGACCTAAATCGATTGCGGTAATTGGCGCCTCGGTAACGCCGGGGCGTGCCGGCTATTTTCTGATGCGCAACCTGCTGGCGGGCGGCTTCAGCGGCCCGGTGCTGCCGGTTACGCCAAAATATAAGGCGGTACAGGGCGTGCTGGCATGGCCCGATATCGCCAGTCTGCCTTTTGCTCCCGATCTGGCCATTATCTGCACCCATGCAAAGCGCAATCCAGAGCTGCTGCAGCAGCTGGGCGAAAAAGGCTGCAGAGCCTGCATTATTCTCTCCTCACCCGCCAGCCAGCTTGAGACGCTGAAAACCTGCGCCAGCCAGTGGCAGATTCGCCTGCTCGGCCCTAACAGTCTTGGGCTGCTGGCCCCGTGGCAGGGGCTGAATGCCAGCTTCTCGCCGGTGCCCATCGCTAAAGGGCGTATTGCTTTTGTTTCACAGTCTGCCGCGGTCTCAAATACCATCCTCGACTGGGCGCAGCAGCGGAATCTCGGCTTCTCCTGGTTTATCGCGCTGGGCGACAGCCTCGATATCGATGTCGATGACGTGCTCGATTTTCTGGCACGCGACCCGAAAACCAGCGCTATCCTGCTCTACCTGGAACACCTGAGCGATGCCCGGCGTTTTGTCTCCGCCTCGCGCAGCGCCTCACGCAATAAGCCTATTCTGGTCATCAAAAGCGGACGCAGCCGGGAGGCGCAGGCGATGATTGGCACCCTGAGCGGCCTGGATGCCGCCTGGGATGCCGCAATACAACGCGCCGGCCTGCTGCGCGTGCAGGATACGCATGAACTTTTCTCTGCGGTTGAATCACTCAGCCACATGCGTCCGCTGCGCGGCGAGCGCCTGATGATCGTCAGCAACGGCGCTGCGCCGGCTGCTCTGGCGCTGGATGCGCTCTATGCGCGCAGCGGTAAGCTGGCTTCGCTGGATGAGGCGATGCGACAGAGAGTAGCCTCACTACTGCCGGAGGGCGCTGGCCGGGGAAACCCGCTGGATTTAAAAGATGACGCCACACCTGCCCGCTACGTTGCCTGCATTGAACTGCTGCTCGACAGTCATGATTTTGACGCCCTGATGATTATTCACTCCCCCAGCGCGGTTGCGCCAGCGACCGAGACGGCGGAGCAGATTATTGCTGCACTCGCGCATCATCCGCGCGGCAGGCAGATCACGCTGCTGACTAACTGGTGCGGTGAATCCTCATCCCAGGCGGCGCGGCGCGCCTTTACCCAGGCCGGCATTCCGACCTGGCGCACCCCGGAAGGCACCGTGACCGCGTTTATGCATCAGGTCGAGTATCGCCGTAACCAGAAGCAGCTGCGGGAAACGCCGGCGCTGCCACCGGGGCTGCAGCAAAACAGCGCTAAAGCGCATCAGCTGCTGCAGCAGGCACTTGACCGCGGTGTGACCACGCTGGATACCCATGAGGTGCAGCCTGTTATGCAGGCTTATGGTCTGACAACGCTGCCCGGCTGGATCGCAAGCGACAGTCAGGAAGCGGTCACTATTGCTGAGCAGACGGGCTATCCGGTCGCCCTCAAACTGCGCTCGCCCGATATCGCCCATAAATCTGAGGTACAGGGTGTGATGCTCTATCTGCGCAGCGCTGCCGAGGTGAAACAGGCCGCACAGGCTATTTTTGAGCGCGTGCGCAGCACGCATCCACAGGCGCGCGTCGATGGCCTGCTGGTACAGAGTATGGCCAGCCGGGCTGGCGCTCAGGAGCTGCGCGTAGTGGTAGACCAGGATCCGCTGTTTGGCCCGATTATCCTGCTCGGCGAAGGGGGGGCTGAATGGCAGCCTGATAAGCAGGCCGCCGTAGCGCTGCCGCCGCTGAATATGACGCTGGCGCGCTATCTGGTGATTCAGGCGATAAAAAGCGGCAAGATCCGCAGCCGCAGCGCGCTGCATCCGCTCGATATCGCCGGGCTGAGCCAGCTGCTGGTACAGGTATCAAACCTGGTGGTGGATTGTCCGGAGATCCAGCGGCTTGATATTCATCCGCTGCTGGCATCGGCAGAAACCTTTACCCTTATTGACGTCACGCTGCAGCTGGCCCCTTTTAGCGGCGACAGCGAGGCGCGGCTGGTTATCCGCCCTTACCCACAGCATCTGGAGGAGCAGGTTGAGTTGAAAGATGGCCAGCACTGCCTGTTTCGCCCAATCCTGCCTGAGGATGAGCCGCAGCTGCGCGCTTTTATTGCGCAGGTGACTAAAGAGGATCTCTACTACCGCTATTTCAGTGAAATCAGCGAATTCACCCACGATGATTTAGCCAATATGACGCAGATAGATTACGACCGCGAAATGGCGATTGTGGCGGTACGCCAGCGGGAAGGCGCTGAAGAGGAGATTATCGGCGTTACCCGCGCGATATCTGACGCTGATAATGTCGATGCGGAGTTTTCAGTGCTGGTTCGTTCCGATCTCAAAGGGCTGGGTATGGGGCGACGGCTGCTGGAGAAGATGATTCGCTATACCCGCGATCACGGTCTGCAACAATTGAACGGTATAACCATGCCGCACAATAGCGGCATGATTACGCTGGCGCGCAAACTTAACTTTCGCGTGAATATTCAGCTTGATGATGGCATTGTCACGCTTAATTTACCGTTGATTGACGTCGTAACGCCGCCTGTAGAGAACGGTAAAAATCCTCCTCAACAGGTGAGTTGATGTTATTATTTGACGTTAGGATCATGATTTGATGGCAAAAGGCCATACAAATGAACAGAGAAGAAGTGCACTGTGATGTTGTCTAAATTTAAACGCAATAAACACCAACAACACCTCGCACAGCTGCCTAAACTGTCACAATCTGTGTCGGATGTGACCACGCTTTTTTCGCCCGCTGAGTTTCGCGAAACGCTGCTGGCAAAAATTGCAGCGGCAGAAAAACGCATCTGTATTGCTGCGCTCTATCTGGAAAATGATGATGGCGGCCGCAGTATTATGGAGGCGCTGTATGCGGCGCGTCAGGCTCGTCCGGAACTGGATATCGCCATTCTGGTAGACTGGCATCGTGCGCAGCGTGGACGTATCGGTGCAGCGCGTGGCCTGACCAATGCTGACTGGTACTGCGAGATGGCTACCCGGCATCCGGATATTGCTATTCCGGTTTATGGTATTCCGGTTAATACGCGGGAAGCGCTGGGCGTCCTGCATCTCAAAGGTTTTATCATCGACGATACGCTGCTTTACAGCGGAGCCAGCCTGAATGATGTCTATCTGCATCAGCATGAACGGTACCGCTACGATCGCTATCAGCTGATTCGTAATCCACAGTTAACGAATGCGATGTATGAGTGGATCGATGAAAACCTGAAACAGTCTGACGCGGTCAACCGCCTCGATCAGGCTGAGCGCCCTTCCAGCCCGGAAATCAAAAACGAGACGCGTCAGTTTCGCAGCGAGCTGCGCAATTTTCATTATCATTTTACCGGTGATGCCGGCAACGATACGCTGGCGGTGACGCCGCTGGTGGGTCTGGGCAAACGCAGCTTACTTAACAAAACTATTTTCCATCTGATGCCCTGCGCCGAGCAAAAGCTGACGCTCTGCACACCCTACTTTAATCTGCCTGCCATTCTGGTGCGTAACCTGATCCATCTGCTGCGTCAGGGCAAGGATGTTGAGATTATTGTCGGTGATAAGACGGCGAACGATTTCTATATTCCGCCGTCTGAACCCTTCAAAGTGATCGGCGCCCTGCCCTATCTTTATGAGATCAACCTGCGTCGCTTCCTCAGCCGCCTGCAGTACTATGTTGATAACGGTCAGCTGACGGTACGCCTGTGGAAAGATGGTGAAAACAGCTATCACCTGAAAGGCATCTGGGTTGATGATGAGTGGATGATGATCACCGGCAACAATCTCAACCCGCGCGCGTGGCGTCTGGATCTGGAAAACGCGGTATTGATTCACGACCCGCTTAATCAGCTGGCGGAACAGCGCGAGAAAGAGCTGACGCTAATCCGCGAGCATACGACGGTGGTCACTCACTTTCGCGAGCTGGAAAGTATCTCTGACTACCCTGCCAAAGTGCGCAAGCTTATCCGTCGACTGCGGCGCATCCGCATCGATCGGTTGATCAGCCGGCTGCTGTAAAGTCATGCGGGCGTACATCCTCTGTATAGCATTGCTGTGTAGCGGATGTGCGCATCAGGCGCAGGATCGCTGGACCGGTAAAGATAAAGTGCAGCACTATGTTGCCTCAGCGCTGCTTGCCGCCGCCGGCAGCGAAATCTCCCGTCATCAGCAGCAGGATAATGCCCAAAATATGGCTTTTGGCCTGATGTTTTCACTCAGTTTTGGCGCGGCAAAAGAGCTCTATGACAGCCGTGCAGCAGGAAGCGGCTGGAGCTGGAAAGACCTGGCATGGGATGCCGCCGGCGCTGCCAGCGGCATCATGCTCTGGAATATCCGTCACTGACTACAGCGCAATTCCTTTTCCCTTACGATGCAGCATAAGTGAGACCAGGAAAGAGAGCGCGCCCATGGCTGAGACATACCAGAAGAAGCTGGTTTCGATACCTTCTCTTTTCATCAGCAGGGCGACATATTCAGCCGAGCCGCCAAAAATCGCGTTGGCTACCGCATAAGAGAGTCCTACGCCCAGCGCACGCACCTCCGGCGGAAACATCTCGGCTTTAAGGATCCCGCTGATGGCGGTGTAGAAACTGGTGATAATCAGCGCCAGCATAACCAGCAGGAATGCGACCCAGTGGCTCTCAGTATGCTGCAGCAGCAGCAGAACAGGTACGGTACAGGTTGCGGCACCCGCGCCAAATATCATCATGGAAGCACGCCGTCCGATTTTATCTGATAGCGCACCGATAACAGGCTGGATCACCATAAAAACCAGTAACGCCCCCGTCATCAGACCGCTGGCACTGCGCGCGTCCATTCCGGCACTATTGACCAGATACTTCTGCATATAGGTGGTAAAGGTGTAGAAACTCAGCGAGCCGCCGGCGGTAAAACCCAGCACCATAAAGAATGCGCGTGAGTGATTGCGCAACAGCCCGATAACGCTGCCCGCATCACGATGCGCGCGATGTGACTTTTCAGAGGTTTCATTCAGAGAGCGTCGCAGCCAGAGTGCGACGATAGCCAGCCCGGCACCGATGAAAAACGGGATGCGCCAGCCCCAGCTGCGCAGCGCCTCATCATCCAGTAGCTGCTGCAGTACCACGACGGTTAACACCGCCATCAGCTGGCCGCCAATCAGCGTCACATACTGAAAAGAAGCATAAAACCCTTTGCGGCCTTCCAGCGCGACTTCACTCATATAGGTTGCACTGGTGCCATACTCGCCACCCACTGACAGCCCCTGAAACATACGCGCCAGCAGCAGAATAACCGGCGCGGCTATGCCAATTTCGCCATAGTCTGGCAGACACGCAATGACTAAAGAGCCCAGACACATCATGCAGACCGAGATCAGCATAGACGTTTTACGTCCGTGCTTATCGGCAATATAGCCAAACAGCCAGCCGCCGATCGGCCGCATCAGAAAACCTGCAGCGAATACCCCGGCAGTTTGCAGAAGCTGTGTGGTGGTATCACCTGCCGGAAAAAAGACATGAGCAAAATAGAGGGAGAAAAAAGAGTAAACGTAAAAGTCAAACCACTCGACCAGGTTACCGGACGACGCCCCGACAATTGCCCGGATCCGTTGCCGCGTCTCTGCTGCTGATACAGGCGGTCTGCTGTTTTGATGTTCCTGATGGGTCATGCTTTACCTCATTTCCTTGCGAAGAAAAAACGCGAAGCGGGTAGTAAAACATTAGTTTGCCCGATAAGGGAATTGGCTCTGCTCTGGAATGAGAAGCGGTAGTAAAGGATGAAGGGAGCAGCTGTCGCTACTGGATATCAATCAGCCTGATCACGTCGCAGACTTTATCGTCAGCTGGCTGAAAAAAGGTTAACTTTTACGCATTCCTGAGCTTTCTGCGGACGTAAAAAAGCCCTGAACGCGTGTTCAGGGCTCTCTTACTTGATGGATGCCTGGCAGTTCCCTACTCTCGCATGGGGAGGCCCCACACTACCATCGGCGCTACGGCGTTTCACTTCTGAGTTCGGCATGGGGTCAGGTGGGACCGCCGCGCTGTGGCCGCCAGGCAAATTCTGTTATCCGGCAAAACAAGCTGAAAATCGGGTCTCTCAAAACGCCTCTGGCGTTGTAAGGTTAAGCCTCACGGGTCATTAGTACCGGTTAGCTCAACGCATCGCTGCGCTTACACACCCGGCCTATCAACGTCGTCGTCTTCAACGTCCCTTCAGGGCTCTCAGGGAGCCAGGGAGAACTCATCTCGGGGCAAGTTTCGTGCTTAGATGCTTTCAGCACTTATCTTTTCCGCACTTAGCTACCGGGCAGTGCCACTGGCGTGACAACCCGAACACCAGCGGTGCGTTCACTCCGGTCCTCTCGTACTAGGAGCAACCCCCCTCAATTCTCCAGCGCCCACGGCAGATAGGGACCGAACTGTCTCACGACGTTCTAAACCCAGCTCGCGTACCACTTTAAACGGCGAACAGCCGTACCCTTGGGACCTACTTCAGCCCCAGGATGTGATGAGCCGACATCGAGGTGCCAAACACCGCCGTCGATATGAACTCTTGGGCGGTATCAGCCTGTTATCCCCGGAGTACCTTTTATCCGTTGAGCGATGGCCCTTCCATTCAGAACCACCGGATCACTATGACCTGCTTTCGCACCTGCTCGAGCCGTCACTCTCGCAGTCAAGCTGGCTTATGCCATTGCACTAACCTCCTGATGTCCGACCAGGATTAGCCAACCTTCGTGCTCCTCCGTTACGCTTTGGGAGGAGACCGCCCCAGTCAAACTACCCACCAGACACTGTCCGCAGCCCGGATAACGGGCCCACGTTAGAACATCAAACGTTAAAGGGTGGTATTTCAAGGATGGCTCCACGCGGACTGGCGTCCGCGCTTCAAAGCCTCCCACCTATCCTACACATCAAGGCTCAATGTTCAGTGTCAAGCTGTAGTAAAGGTTCACGGGGTCTTTCCGTCTTGCCGCGGGTACACTGCATCTTCACAGCGATTTCAATTTCACTGAGTCTCGGGTGGAGACAGCCTGGCCATCATTACGCCATTCGTGCAGGTCGGAACTTACCCGACAAGGAATTTCGCTACCTTAGGACCGTTATAGTTACGGCCGCCGTTTACCGGGGCTTCGATCAAGAGCTTCTCCTTGCGGATAACCCCATCAATTAACCTTCCGGCACCGGGCAGGCGTCACACCGTATACGTCCACTTTCGTGTTTGCACAGTGCTGTGTTTTTAATAAACAGTTGCAGCCAGCTGGTATCTTCGACTGGCCTCGGCTCGGGGAGCAAGTCCCTCCACCTACGCGCCAGCGTGCCTTCTCCCGAAGTTACGGCACCATTTTGCCTAGTTCCTTCACCCGAGTTCTCTCAAGCGCCTTGGTATTCTCTACCTGACCACCTGTGTCGGTTTGGGGTACGATTTCGTGTTGCCTGGAGCTTAGAGGCTTTTCCTGGAAGCAGGGCATCAGTTACTTCGGCTCCGTAGAGCCTCGTCGTCACGCCTCAGTGTTAAAGAAGACCGGATTTGCCTGGTCTTCACACCTGCACGCTTAAACCGGGACAACCGTCGCCCGGATAACCTAGCCTTCTCCGTCCCCCCTTCGCAGCAACACCAAGTGCAGGAATATTAACCTGCTTCCCATCGACTACGCCTTTCGGCCTCGCCTTAGGGGTCGACTCACCCTGCCCCGATTAACGTTGGACAGGAACCCTTGGTCTTCCGGCGAGCGGGCTTTTCACCCGCTTTATCGTTACTTATGTCAGCATTCGCACTTCTGATACCTCCAGCAGCCCTCACAGGCCACCTTCTGCGGCTTACAGAACGCTCCCCTACCCAGCGACGCAAGCGTCGCTGCCGCAGCTTCGGTGCATGGTTTAGCCCCGTTACATCTTCCGCGCAGGCCGACTCGACCAGTGAGCTATTACGCTTTCTTTAAATGATGGCTGCTTCTAAGCCAACATCCTGGCTGTCTGTGCCTTCCCACATCGTTTCCCACTTAACCATGACTTTGGGACCTTAGCTGGCGGTCTGGGTTGTTTCCCTCTTCACGACGGACGTTAGCACCCGCCGTGTGTCTCCCGTGATAACATTCTCCGGTATTCGCAGTTTGCATCGGGTTGGTAAGCCGGGATGGCCCCCTAGCCGAAACAGTGCTCTACCCCCGGAGATGAGTTCACGAGGCGCTACCTAAATAGCTTTCGGGGAGAACCAGCTATCTCCCGGTTTGATTGGCCTTTCACCCCCAGCCACAGGTCATCCGCTAATTTTTCAACATTAGTCGGTTCGGTCCTCCAGTTAGTGTTACCCAACCTTCAACCTGCCCATGGCTAGATCACCGGGTTTCGGGTCTATACCCTGCAACTTAGCGCCCGGTTAAGACTCGGTTTCCCTACGGCTCCCCTATGCGGTTAACCTTGCTACAGAATATAAGTCGCTGACCCATTATACAAAAGGTACGCAGTCACCCCCATAAAGAAGGCTCCCACTGCTTGTACGTACACGGTTTCAGGTTCTGTTTCACTCCCCTCGCCGGGGTTCTTTTCGCCTTTCCCTCACGGTACTGGTTCACTATCGGTCAGTCAGGAGTATTTAGCCTTGGAGGATGGTCCCCCCATATTCAGACAGGATACCACGTGTCCCGCCCTACTCTTCGAGCTCACAGCAAGTGCGTTTTCGTGTACGGGGCTGTCACCCGGTATCGCGCGCCTTTCCAGACGCTTCCACTAACGCACAAGCTGATTCAGGCTCTGGGCTGCTCCCCGTTCGCTCGCCGCTACTGGGGGAATCTCGGTTGATTTCTTTTCCTCGGGGTACTTAGATGTTTCAGTTCCCCCGGTTCGCCTCGCAGCACTATGTATTCATGCTGCGATGATGCACTGGGTGCACCGGGTTTCCCCATTCGGACATCGCCGGCTGTAGCGGTTCATATCACCTTGCCGGCGCTTTTCGCAGATTAGCACGTCCTTCATCGCCTCTGACTGCCAGGGCATCCACCGTGTACGCTTGGTCGCTTAACCTCACAACCCACAGGCGTTTTGAACGCTGTGAATCGCGATAATCTTGAGACCCGGCCGCATCGCGCATCGTTCTTATTACGGAGAACGAATACGACGCGGTCGTTTCAAATTTTCAGCTTGTTCCGGATTGTTAAAGAGCAAATATCTCAAACGCGACTCGCAAGCCGGTTTTGAGATACTGTGGAGACACCTTTCACCTGTCACCAAGCAAGTGGCGTCCCCTAGGGGATTCGAACCCCTGTTGCCGCCGTGAAAGGGCGGAGTCCTAACCGCTAGACGAAGGGGACACATCGTGTCGCGACTTCGCAGCCGTCTTGCTCATTACTTTCTATCAGACAATCTGTGTGAGCACTTCGCGGGAAGGTATCTTCAGGTAAGGAGGTGATCCAACCGCAGGTTCCCCTACGGTTACCTTGTTACGACTTCACCCCAGTCATGAATCACAAAGTGGTAAGCGCCCTCCCGGAGGTTAAGCTACCTACTTCTTTTGCAACCCACTCCCATGGTGTGACGGGCGGTGTGTACAAGGCCCGGGAACGTATTCACCGTAGCATTCTGATCTACGATTACTAGCGATTCCGACTTCACGGAGTCGAGTTGCAGACTCCGATCCGGACTACGACGCACTTTATGAGGTCCGCTTGCTCTCGCGAGGTCGCTTCTCTTTGTATGCGCCATTGTAGCACGTGTGTAGCCCTGGCCGTAAGGGCCATGATGACTTGACGTCATCCCCACCTTCCTCCGGTTTATCACCGGCAGTCTCCTTTGAGTTCCCGGCATCACCCGCTGGCAACAAAGGATAAGGGTTGCGCTCGTTGCGGGACTTAACCCAACATTTCACAACACGAGCTGACGACAGCCATGCAGCACCTGTCTCAGAGTTCCCGAAGGCACCGAAGCATCTCTGCTAAGTTCTCTGGATGTCAAGGCCAGGTAAGGTTCTTCGCGTTGCATCGAATTAAACCACATGCTCCACCGCTTGTGCGGGCCCCCGTCAATTCATTTGAGTTTTAACCTTGCGGCCGTACTCCCCAGGCGGTCGACTTAACGCGTTAGCTCCGGAAGCCACTCCTCAGGGGAACAGCCTCCAAGTCGACATCGTTTACGGCGTGGACTACCAGGGTATCTAATCCTGTTTGCTCCCCACGCTTTCGCACCTGAGCGTCAGTCTTCGTCCAGGGGGCCGCCTTCGCCACCGGTATTCCTCCAGATCTCTACGCATTTCACCGCTACACCTGGAATTCTACCCCCCTCTACGAGACTCAAGCCTGCCAGTTTCAAATGCAGTTCCCAGGTTAAGCCCGGGGATTTCACATCTGACTTAACAGACCGCCTGCGTGCGCTTTACGCCCAGTAATTCCGATTAACGCTTGCACCCTCCGTATTACCGCGGCTGCTGGCACGGAGTTAGCCGGTGCTTCTTCTGCGGGTAACGTCAATCGGCGAGGTTATTAACCTCACCGCCTTCCTCCCCGCTGAAAGTACTTTACAACCCGAAGGCCTTCTTCATACACGCGGCATGGCTGCATCAGGCTTGCGCCCATTGTGCAATATTCCCCACTGCTGCCTCCCGTAGGAGTCTGGACCGTGTCTCAGTTCCAGTGTGGCTGGTCATCCTCTCAGACCAGCTAGGGATCGTCGCCTAGGTGAGCCGTTACCCCACCTACTAGCTAATCCCATCTGGGCACATCCGGTGGCGTGAGGTCCGAAGATCCCCCACTTTGGTCCGAAGACGTTATGCGGTATTAGCTACCGTTTCCAGTAGTTATCCCCCTCCACCGGGCAGTTTCCCAGACATTACTCACCCGTCCGCCACTCGTCACCCGGGGAGCAAGCTCCCCTGTGCTACCGTCCGACTTGCATGTGTTAGGCCTGCCGCCAGCGTTCAATCTGAGCCATGATCAAACTCTTCAATTTAAGTTTGATTTGCTTAAACAAGTTAAGCGGTGCTCTGTGAATTAAACTTCGTAATGAATTACGTGTTCACTCAGCAAAGACTTGATATTTTTTAAAGCCCGTAGGCTTGTGATATCAATCCTGCGAGTGCCCACACAGATTGTCTGATAAATTGTTAAAGAGCGGTGCAGCCAGCGCCTCAGGCGTCTGCTGCGAGGTGGCGTATATTACGCTTTCCTCCTCCGGAGTCAACCACTTTTTTCAGCGTTTTCTCCGGCGGGGTGAATCGCTTCACGCCCTGCTGAGTCCGTCTGCGTTGCCGCTTTGCCGTCTCAGTGGTGGCGCATTATAGGGAGTTCTCGCCGGGTGACAAGTGCTAATTTCAACTTTTTTACTCAGGCGCTCACTTTCCAGGCAATATGTTGTAAAAAGCAGCTTAGATGTATACTAAAGCAACAAAAAACGGGCCCGCAGGCCCGTTTTTATGCACAACAATTACTGATGAGCGACAATTTCGCCTTCGCTCACATCCATCTCGATGGTTTTTCCTGGCACAAACGCACCGGAGAGTATCTTCTGCGCCAGCGGGTTCTCAATATGCTGCTGGATAGCCCGTTTGAGCGGACGCGCACCGTAAACCGGATCGTAGCCATTCTCACCAAGCAGTTTCAGTGCTGCTTCAGAGATGTGCAGCTGATAGCCGCGATCTTCCAGACGCTGATAAAGCCGCTGCAGCTGTATCTGCGCAATAGAGGCAATGTGCTGCTCTCCCAGCGGATGAAAAACCACCACTTCATCGATACGGTTGATGAACTCAGGACGGAAGTGGTGTCCGACTACCGTCATGACCGTTTCTTTCATAGCCGGGTAATCAAGCGCACCGAAGCGCTCCTGAATTAGATCCGATCCCAGGTTCGACGTCATGATCACCACTGAGTTGCGGAAATCTACGGTACGCCCCTGACCATCCGTCAGCCGTCCATCATCCAGGACCTGCAGCAGGATGTTAAATACATCCGGATGCGCTTTCTCAACTTCATCCAGTAAGATTACGGAGTAAGGCCGGCGGCGTACCGCTTCAGTAAGATAACCGCCCTCTTCATAGCCGACATATCCCGGAGGTGCACCCACCAGCCGCGAAACCGAATGTTTTTCCATAAACTCAGACATGTCAATTCGCACCATCGCATCGTCGCTGTCAAACAGGAAATTTGCCAGCGCTTTACATAGCTCAGTTTTACCTACCCCGGTTGGACCGAGGAACAGGAATGAACCAATCGGGCGATTAGGATCGGACAGGCCCGCCCGGCTGCGACGGATGGCATTTGAAACCGCCTCTACCGCTTCGTTCTGGCCGATAACCCGCGCATGTAATTCCTGCTCCATACGCAGCAGTTTGTCGCGCTCACCTTCCATCATGCGTGCTACCGGAATACCGGTCCAGCGCGCCAGTACGTCGGCAATCTCAACCTCCGTTACGCGGTTGCGTAACAGCTTCATGATTTTGCCTTCAGCCTGAGTGGCACTCGCCAGCTGCTTTTCCAGCGCCGGAATTTTGCCATACTGCAGCTCTGACATTTGCGCCAGATCGCCTGTGCGCCGCGCCTGTTCCAGCGTTAGTCTTGCCTGCTCCAGCTCCGCTTTAATATTTTGCGTACCGGTGAGTGACGCCTTTTCAGCTTTCCACTCCTCTTCCAGTTCTGCATATTCGCGCTCTTTCTGATTCAGCTCCGTCTCCAGCATCTCCAGCCGTTTGACGCTGGCATCGTCAGACTCTTTCTTCAGCGCCTGCTGCTCCAGTTTCAACTGGATGATACGGCGCTCCAGACGATCGAGCGGCTCAGGTTTAGAATCGATCTGCAGACGAATACTGGATGCAGCTTCATCAATCAGGTCGATCGCTTTATCTGGCAGCTGCCGGTCGGCAATATAGCGATGTGACAACGTTGCAGCTGCCACAATAGCCGGGTCGGTGATCTGCACATGGTGATGCAGCTCATAACGCTCTTTCAGACCGCGCAGAATAGCGATGGTATCTTCGACGCTGGGCTCTGCTACAAATACTTTCTGAAAACGGCGCTCCAGGGCAGCATCCTTTTCTATATACTGCCGATACTCATCGAGCGTGGTTGCGCCAACGCAGTGCAGTTCACCACGCGCCAGAGCCGGCTTCAGCATGTTTCCTGCGTCCATCGCGCCATCAGCTTTGCCTGCGCCTACCATAGTGTGCAGCTCATCGATAAACAGAATGACGTTGCCTTCCTGCTTCGCGAGATCGTTCAACACGCCTTTCAGGCGCTCCTCAAACTCACCACGGTATTTGGCTCCCGCCACCAGCGCCCCCATATCCAGCGCCAGCACACGACGACCTTTCAGGCCTTCAGGCACTTCACCATTGATAATGCGCTGAGCCAGCCCTTCAACAATGGCGGTTTTACCCACACCGGGTTCACCAATCAATACCGGGTTATTCTTGGTACGGCGCTGCAGCACCTGGATGGTACGGCGGATCTCTTCATCGCGTCCGATTACCGGGTCCAGCTTGCCACGTTCGGCGCGCTCGGTGAGATCGATGGTATATTTCTTCAGTGCCTGGCGCTGATCTTCAGCTCCCTGGTCGTTCACGTTTTCGCCTCCGCGCAATTGTTCGATAGCGTTCGCGAGTTTGTCAGACGTCACGCCGGCAGCTTTAAGCAGATCCGCCAGTGAACCGCGTGAATCCAGAGCCGCCAGAACAAATAATTCAGATGAGATAAAGTTATCGCCGCGCTTTTGCGCCAGCTTGTCACACAGGTTCAGCACCCGCACCAGATCGGCTGAGGGCTGTACATCCCCCTCGGTGCCTTCGACCTGGGGCAGACGATTGATTGCCTGTTCAATACTGCTACGCAGAGTAGCGACATCGGCTCCTGCTGCGCTAAGCAGCGGACGCACCGATCCCCCTTCCTGATTGAGCAGTGCGCTCATCACATGAAGCGGTTCAATAAACTGGTTATCCTGTCCCAGAGCCAGGGACTGGGCATCAGCAAGGGCTAGCTGGAATTTGTTGGTAAGACGATCCAGACGCATAATTCCTCCCGTTACAGGTCAAAATGCTACTGGAGATTAAGATGAGGTCAGGCCTCAAATTTTCAAGGTTTCTGACCTGATATTGTGAGTAAAAAACAGGCTCCCCGGATCGTCTCAGGGCGTAAGGTTATTGCAGCCAGATTAATGTAGCCATACGCCCGGTAACGCCGTCGCGGCGAAAGGAGAAAAAATCCTGCTCTTCTGTGAACGTGCAGCGTCGTGAACCGCTGACAGAGATTACGCCTGCGCTAAGCAGACGCTGTTCAGCCAGTAGCCAGATATCCGCAAAATATTTTGCGCCTGCCGGACGAAAGGCCGCCTCTGCGCGAGCATCGTGGGCCATAAATGCCTGACGTACTTCCGCTCCTACTTCAAACGCACCGGGTCCGATAGCCGGGCCCAGCCAGGCATATACCTCGCTGGCCGGACAGTGAAAGCGGGCCAGCGTCTGTTCCAGCACGCCGTTACAGAGGCCGCGCCAGCCTGCATGGGCTGCTGCGACTTCAATGCCATCTTTACTGCAAAACACCACCGGCAGGCAGTCAGCCGTCATAATGGCGCACACCACGCCCGGCTCCCGGGTAATGGCCGCGTCAGCCTGTGGCAGCGCACAGGCTGCAGGCAGGCGCACTACTGCATTGCCATGTACCTGATCCAGCCACTGCGGCATCGCAGAAAGCGCTAATGTTTCTGCGATGTGCTGGCGATTACGCATCACGTGAGCGGGCGTGTCACCAACGTGTGCTGCCGGGTTAAGCGAATCCCAGGGTGCCAGGCTATGACCGCCCTGCCGGGTAGTGGAGCAGGCCCGAACGCGCTGCGGAGCAGGCCAGTCCGGGGTGATCCATTCGCTCATAGCCAGTCCATGCGATCGCGGAACTCTTCCGTATCGGCTTTTAAGGCGTCAATCAGATCAATCATGTCCTGCGGCAGCGGAGCATGCCACTCCATTTCAATACCGGTTATCGGATGATAGAGACGCAGCATCGTCGCGTGCAGCGCCTGACGATCAAATCCGCGCAGCGTACTAATGAACGCCTCTGACGCCCCTTTTGGCGGACGCGGCCGGCCACCGTAGAGCGGATCGCCTACCAGCGGATGGTTGATATGCGCCATATGAACACGGATCTGATGCGTACGGCCCGTCTCCAGGCGCAGGCGCAGACGCGTATGTGCCCGGAAATGCTCCATGATGCGATAGTGCGTGGTTGCCGGTTTCCCCATTGGATGAACGGCCATGTGGGTACGCTTGGTGGAGTGTCGCGCCATGGGTTCATCAACGGTGCCGCCAGCCGTCATCGTACCGATAGCAACCGCTTCATATTCACGTGTGATTTCACGCAGCTGCAGCGTTTCTACCAGGTGCGTCTGTGCCGGAACCGTTTTTGCCACAACCATCAATCCTGTGGTGTCTTTATCCAGGCGATGTACGATACCGGCGCGCGGTACATCAGCGATTGGCGGAAAGTGGTAGAGCAGTGCATTCAGAATGGTGCCGTCAGGGTTACCTGCTCCGGGGTGCACCACCAGATCGCGGGGCTTGTTGATAACCAGAATATGGTCATCTTCATAAACGATATTAAGAGGAATGTTCTGCGCCTCCCAGCGCTGTTCCTCTTCAATCTCAGCATCAATAGCCACCTGCTCACCGCCCAGAACTTTCTCTTTCGGTTTGTCGATGATAGTGCCGTTGACGCTGACGCGGCGATCGAGGATCCACTCTTTTATGCGGGAGCGTGAATAATCAGGGAACAATTCCGCCAAAGTCTGATCTAAACGTTGTCCAAGCTGTGCTTCGGACACCGTTGCGGTGAGTTGAACTTGTTGTGCCATATACAGCTTCTTCGTTAACGTTGGGTTTTACGGCGATGCCGTTTAATATAATGTGCTATCGTACTGGTCATTACCGGGAGCTATACGGACAGCTTCCGCCATAACATTTTGAGGATAATCATTTCGTCATGACGCGTATGAAACATCTGGTGGCTGCCGCCACATTGAGCCTGGCCCTGGTAGGCTGCTCTGGCTCATCTGATCCGGTTCCGGACAGCCCGCCGTCTGAAATCTATGCCACAGCTCAGCAAAAGCTGCAGGACGGTAACTTCAAAGCGGCAATTAAGCAACTGGAAGCGCTGGATAATCGTTATCCATTTGGTCCTTACTCGCAGCAGGTGCAGCTGGATTTAATCTACGCGTATTACAAAAATGCCGATCTTCCGCTGGCGCAGGCTGCTATTTCGCGCTTTATGCGACTCAACCCTACCCATCCAAATATCGATTACGTCATCTATATGAAAGGCCTGACGGATATGGCTCTGGATGATTCAGCGCTGCAGGGCTTCTTTGGTATCGATCGCTCCGATCGCGACCCTACCCACGCGCGCGATGCCTTCCGTGACTTCTCCCAGCTGCTGCGGAGCTATCCAAATAGCCAGTACGCTGCGGATGCCCAGAAACGCCTGACCTATCTGAAAGATCGTCTGGCGAAATATGAACTCTCGGTGGCGCAATTCTATACCAAGCGCGGGGCCTATGTCGCTGTTGTTAATCGTGTGGAAGGCATGATGCGTGATTATCAGGATACGCAGGCAACACGCGATGCGCTGCCGCTGATGGAGAATGCTTATCGCCAGCTGCAGTTAACGGCAGAAGCTGACAAAGTTGCGAAAATTATCGCAGCCAACAACAGCCAGAAATGAGTTAATCGTTCCTCTAAAAGCAGCCTCCGGGCTGCTTTTTTTATGTCCGCAAAGGCTCTCTGCGTTGCGGTTAACCTGTCAATCCTGCCCTGCTGTAGTGCTCGCTTCAAGCATTTTTTGCATAATCTCCGGTCTTTCTCGCAAATCTCCTGCGTTGACAAAATGTGACGCTCGTATGTGATCCAGATCACATAAATTCCTGTGTGGCGCGGTATGCTGGCTTTACCCAGACGGAAATGACAGAGAGGTTTAACTATGATTCTGAACATTACCAGCAAACAAATGGAAATCACTGCAGCCATTCGCAGCCATGTCGAAGACCGTCTCGCTAAACTGGAAAAGTGGCAAGCCCACCTCATCAATCCACACATCGTGTTGTCAAAAGAGCCTAAAGAGTTCGTAGCAGATGCCACCATTAACACGCCCAACGGTACTCTGGTCGCCAGTGCTAAACATGATGATATGTATACCGCCATCAACGATTTGATCGCGAAGCTGGAGCGCCAGCTAAATAAAGCTCAGCACAAGCCTGAAGCACGCCGCGCTGCCAGCAGTGTTAAAGATTTCATTCCGGCAGGATAAATTCTGCAGTTACAAAAAACGCGCCAGCCGGCGCGTTTTTTATTGACAGCTTTTAAGCAGTACGATTACTCTCAGGGCACTTACCTGCCGGAATAAACCATGAAACCTCAGCCATTTTTCTTCGCATTCTTTTTTACCTTCCCCTGAACGGGAGGCGCGTCGTCATGCGAAAATGAATGCGAAGACGAATGACAAAGCCTCCCCCACCGGGAGGCTTTTTTTTTAACTGTATTTACAGGTGAGCTTAATGAGTATCGATAATCCACTGCTGGCGCTGCGCGATAAAATCAGCGCGGTAGACAGCAAACTACTTACGCTGCTGGCCGAGCGACGGTCGCTGGCAATCGAAGTTGCCGAGGCGAAACTGACCACGCTGCGGCCCATACGCGATATTGAGCGGGAGCGTGCCCTGCTGGAAAATCTGATTTCCCTTGGTAAGCAGCAGCAGCTCGATGCTCACTACATTACCCGTCTGTTTCAGCTGATTATTGAAGATTCGGTGCTGACGCAGCAGGCACTGCTGCAGAAGAACCTGAACCATCCGCATGCGCTGGCGCCCCGCATTGCCTTTCTGGGTCCTAAGGGCTCCTATTCGCATCTGGCTGCCCGTAAATATGCGTCACGCCATTTTGCTTCGTATGTTGAAAACGGCTGTCTGAAATTTCAGGATATTATCCAGCAGGTTGAGGCTGGCCAGGCTGACTATGCGGTTATGCCAATTGAAAACACCAGCTCCGGCTCTATCAATGATGTTTACGATCTGCTGCAGCAGACGTCGCTCTCAATCATTGGCGAACTGATTATCCCTATCGAGCACTGTGTACTGGTAAAAGAGACCTCCACGCTTAAACAGATCAAAACCGTCTACAGTCATCCCCAGCCTTTTCAGCAGTGCAGTCAGTTTATTAACCGTTTTCCGCAGTGGAAAATTGAGTACACCGAAAGCACTGCCGCAGCCATGGAGAAAGTCGCCGCGCTTAATTCCCCTGACGTTGCCGCCCTGGGCAGCGAAGCAGGCGGTGAACTCTATGGGCTGCAGGTGCTGGAGCGTAATCTGGCAAATCAGCAGCAGAACCACACGCGTTTTATCGTACTGGCGCGCAAGCCGGTTGACGTTTCGGTGCAGGTCCCGGCCAAAACCACCCTGATTATGGCTACCGGGCAGCAGGCGGGCGCGCTGGTAGAGGCTCTGCTGGTACTGCGCAACCATAACCTGATTATGAGCCGGCTGGAGAATCGCCCGATTAACGGTAACCCGTGGGAAGAGATGTTTTATATTGATGTGCAGGGCAATCTGCAGTCGGAAAATATGCAGCTGGCGCTGGCAGAATTACGCCAGCTGACGCGCTCACTGAAAGTGCTGGGCTGCTATCCCGGTGAAAATGTGGTGCCGGTTGAACCCCGTATATAAGCAGAAAAGGCACCGCTGAGGGTGCCTTTTTTTATTGCCGGCTATCGTTAGCCGAGCGTAACAGACTGCGGCTTTCAACCAGAAAACGCTGGGCGTGATCGCCAAACCACTGCTCTACGCGCTCAAAACTGTCGATAAACGCCTGCTTATTGCCCTGTTCCAGCAGTGCAATAGCTTCACCAAAGCGCTGATGATAACGTTTTATCAGTGCCAGATTACTCTCTGAAGCCATAATGATATCGGCATAGAGCTGTGGATCCTGCGCAAACAGCCGCCCTACCATGGCCAGCTCCAGCCGGTAAATAGGCGAAGAGAGCGCCAGCAGCTGATCCAGATTCACATTTTCTTCAGCCAGGTGAAGGCCGTAAGCAAAAGTCGTAAAGTGACGCAGCGCCTGAATAAAGGCCATGTTCTGATCGTGCTCTGCGGCGCTGATGCAGTGCAGCCGTGCTCCCCAGACCTGAATCTGTTCCAGGAACCACTGATACGCTTCCGGCTGACGACCGTCGCACCAGACCACAACCTGTTTTGCCAGACTGCCGCTGTCGGGCCCAAACATCGGGTGCAGACCCAGTACCGGCCCGGCGTGCGCGGTAAGCATGGCCTGCAGCGGCCTGTTTTTTACCGATGCAAGATCGACCAGGATGCAGTCGTCCGGTAGCGCAGGCAGACTGGCGATGATCTTCTCGGTGAGATGGATCGGGACGCTGATGATCACCATGCCTGCATCCTGCAGCAGCCGATCGGCGCGATCCCAGTCCTCTTTATCCAGAATGCGCACCTGATAACCGGACAGTGTCAGCATCTTTTCAAACAGGCGCCCCATCTTGCCGCTGCCGCCGACGATCACCACCGGACGCAGTGAAGGACAAAGGGTTTTGAAACCTTTGTCATTCTCATGGGTATAGGATTCCCGCATCAGACGACGCAATACATCTTCAATCAGATCGGGTGATACGCCGAGCGCTTCTGCTTCCTGCCGGCGTGACGACAGCATGCTTGCTTCGCGCTCGGGTACATAAATCGGCAGGCCGTAACGGCTTTTTACTTCGCCAACCTGTGCCACCAGCTCCAGTCGTTTTGCCAGCAGCCCAAGCAGCGCCTGATCGACTTCATCAATTTGATCGCGCAATGCGGTCAGTTCAGCCACCATGACTCTTTATACCTCGTGTGACAGACGCGCCGACAGCAATCCCTGCAGATCCTGATGGATAGTGCGCAACAGCGTTTCGGTGGTGTTCCAGTCAATGCAGGCATCGGTCACCGAGACACCATACTTCATTTCGCTGCGCGGCTGCTCTGAAGGCTGATTGCCTTCGTGAATATTGCTTTCGAGCATCAGGCCAATAATAGAGCGGTTTCCATCTTTGATCTGCGCAATAGCCGACTCGGCTACGCCAGGCTGACGACGATAGTCTTTGTTAGAATTGCCATGGCTGCAATCTATCATTAAGGCCGGGTGCAGTCCTGCTTTCAGCATCTCTTTTTCACACTGTGCAACATCGTCCGGGCCGTAGTTAGGCGCTTTGCCGCCGCGCAGAATCACGTGTCCGTCCGGGTTGCCCTGCGTCTGCAGCAGGCAGACCTGCCCTGCCTGGTTAATGCCGACAAAACGGTGAGGCATCGCTGCCGCACGCATAGCGTTGATCGCCGTGCCGAGACTGCCATCGGTGCCGTTTTTAAAACCTACCGGCATAGAAAGACCAGACGCCATTTCACGGTGCGTTTGTGATTCCGTGGTGCGCGCACCAATGGCTGACCAGCTAAACAGATCGCCGAGGTATTGCGGGCTATTAGGATCCAGCGCTTCTGTCGCCAGGGGCAGACCCATTTCAACCAGGTTTACCAGCAGCTGACGCGCAATGTGCAGTCCGGCTTCCATATCAAATGAGTTGTTCATGTAAGGATCGTTGATCAGACCTTTCCAGCCTACGGTGGTGCGGGGTTTTTCAAAATAGACGCGCATGACGATATACAGCTGATCCTTCAGCTGCACAGAGAGATCTTTTAACTGACGGGCGTACGCTAACGCTGCTTCCGGATCGTGAATTGAGCAGGGACCGCAGACTACCAGCAGACGCGGATCGCGCCCGGCAATAATGTCCGCAATAGTCTTACGCGAAGCAGCAATCTGTGCTTCCTGCTCTGCCGTCAGTGGAAAGCGTGCTTTCAGCTCCTGCGGCGTAATTAAAATCTGTTCGTCAGCGATATGTACGTTATTCAGCGCGTCTTTCTGCATGGTGGCGATCCTTTTTACTCGTCTGTGCGGTTTAGATCCTCAGTGAGGATGATGCTTACTCTATCACAGGCTGTATTGTAAGCAATCCATGCTTGTACACTATTTTTACCACCCATGTTTATCATTGCAGTATTTATAATAAATATTCATATTTATTATATACTTAAATTTAAATAGCACTAAAAAGCATGCTTCGTTTATGTAAACCTAACTTTACACAGCAACGAAATGCGCAGCGGGTATACGCTTACAGGCTGCCAGCACGGGCTGATTGTGCAGCCGGACGGGCCGGTTGAGGCCGCGGGTTATCGCTTAAAGCATCCATAAAAAAAGGGGCTGGCATTATGCCAACCCCTTGTTTGCTATTAACTTTGAGATGTCGCTTACGCGCCAAGACGCTCTTTGATACGAGCTGACTTACCGGTGCGCTCACGCAGGTAGTACAGTTTGGCTTTACGCACAGCACCACGACGTTTGACAGTAATGCTGTCAATTACCGGAGAGTGAGTCTGGAAGACACGCTCAACGCCTTCGCCGTTGGAAATCTTACGAACAGTGAATGCAGAGTGCAGACCGCGGTTACGAATAGCGATAACCACGCCCTCGAATGCCTGCAGACGTTTTTTAGAACCTTCAACGACCCATACTTTCACTTCCACGGAATCACCCGGACGGAATGAAGGTACATCCTGTTTCAGCTGTTCTTGTTCAATTTGCTTGATAATGTTGCTCATAATTAAATCTCATATCCTGGGTAAACTGATAGTCAGGGAAAATTACTCTTCCGCTTCATCGTTTTGTTGCTGCTGCTGTTCCCGCTGGAACTCATTCAGCAACCTTGCTTGCTCTTCAGTCAGAGCCAGGTTTTCCAGAAGTTCAGGTCTTCTTAGCCAGGTACGGCCTAACGACTGTTTCAGGCGCCAGCGGCGAATATCGGCATGGTTGCCCGACAGCAGAACTGACGGTACTTCCATCCCTTCTAACACTTCAGGCCGGGTATAGTGCGGGCAATCCAGCAAACCATCCGAGAATGAGTCTTCATCGGCGGACGCCTGCTTGCCCAGTACGCCGGGAATAAACCGGGCGACGGAGTCAATCAGCGTCATGGCTGGCAGCTCACCACCACTGAGAACGTAATCACCGATTGACCACTCTTCGTCAATCTCTGTATGGATAACGCGCTCATCAATACCTTCGTAGCGACCACAGACCAGAATCAGTTTCTGGTTAGTCGCCAGTTCGCAAACGCCCTGCTGGTCAAGTTTGCGCCCCTGAGGTGACAGATAAATCACCTTAGCACCTTCTCCCGCCGCTGCTTTCGCTGCGTGGATCGCATCCCGTAAGGGTTGCACCATCATCAACATTCCCGGTCCGCCGCCGTAAGGACGATCGTCCACGGTACGGTGCCGGTCGTGCGTGAAGTCACGAGGACTCCAGCTCTCAATGTTGAGCAGGCCATTTTTAACTGCCCGGCCAGTTACCCCGTACTCGGTAATAGCGCGAAACATCTCTGGAAACAGGCTGATAACACCAATCCACATCGCGTTCGCCGTTACGTTACCGGATTGTCCGGAGATCAAAAACCAGGATCCCAGTCTACTTCAATAGTGCCAGTAGCGAGATCGACTTTCTTGATAACCTGTTCATCGAGAAACGGTATTAACCGCTCCTGTACACCGAATGCATCTTTCAGGTTCGCCTTAACGACGAGTACGTCGTTTGAGCCGGTTTCCATCAAATCAATGACTTTGCCCATCTCATAGCCGTCGAGGTTAACTACTTTACAACCCATAAGGTCTTTCCAGTAGTAATCACCCTCTCCCAGCGCAGGCAGCTGCGTGGAGTCAACCGTGATTTCACAATTGGTTAACTGCGCCGCCGCGTCCCGATCGTCAATGCCGTTGACTTTGATAATCAGGTCCTGATTGTGGTGCTTCCAACCTTCCAGTTCTACCTGCTGCCATTTACCGGCGCGCTGGATAAACCAGGGTTGGTAGTCGAAGATGCTTTCAGCGTCTTCAGTGGAGGAAAACACTTTGAGCCAGCCCCGAATTCCGTAAGCGGCACCCATTTTGCCCAAAACGATGGGGTTAACAGGAGGCTGTGCGGCAGGTTTACTGGTCATGCTCACCACCGTGACAGATTAAGCTGCTTTTTTTGCTTCTTTGATCAGCGCGTTAACGCGATCGGAAAGCGTTGCGCCCTGGCCAACCCAGTGCTCAATACGGTCCAGGTCCAGACGCAGACCTTCAGCCTGACCAGATGCGATCGGGTTGAAGAAACCAACGCGCTCAATGAAGCGGCCGTTGCGTGCATTGCGGCTGTCAGTGACGACGACCTGGTAGAACGGACGCTTTTTTGCGCCGTGACGTGCCAAACGAATTGTTACCATAACATCCTCTTTAGTTAATAAAACAACCGGGCCCCATCGAGGAACGGGGCCCGGGTGCAATATAAAAAGCCCGAAAATTTTACTCATTTTGGCGCAAAAAGCAACCGCAGTAGCATACTTTTCTGGCTGTGTAGCGATATCTTAACGGCCCGGGAAACCTGGCGGCATCATACCCTTCATGCCGCGCATCATTTTTGCCATGCCGCCTTTCTTCATCTTTTTCATCATGCGCTGCATATCATCGAACTGCTTCAGCAGCCGATTGACATCCTGCACCTGCATGCCGGCGCCGGTCGCGATGCGACGCTTGCGTGAACCCTTGATGATTTCAGGCTTCTCACGCTCTTTACGCGTCATGGAGTTAATGATGGCCTCCATGCGCACCAGCACCTTGTCATCCATCTGCGATTTAACGTTGTCCGGCAGCTGCCCCATACCCGGCAGTTTGCCCATCAGGCTGGCCATACCGCCCATATTGCGCATCTGCTTAAGCTGCTCAAGGAAGTCATTGAGATCGAAACCGTCACCGGTTTTCAGCTTTTTCGCCAGCTTTTCCGCCTGATCGCGGTCAACCTTGCTTTCAATATCTTCAATCAGCGACAGTACATCGCCCATGCCCAGAATGCGCGAGGCGATACGGTCGGGATAAAACGCTTCCAGCGCCTCGGTTTTCTCACCCATCCCCATAAACTTGATCGGTTTACCGGTGATGTGACGAATCGAAAGCGCGGCACCGCCGCGTGCGTCACCATCAACCTTGGTCAGGATCACCCCGGTCAGCGGCAGCGCTTCATTAAATGCTTTAGCCGTGTTCGCGGCATCCTGACCGGTCATGGCATCGACAACAAACAGCGTTTCCACCGGATTAATGGCGGCGTGGACCTGTTTGATTTCGTCCATCATCGCTTCGTCTACGTGCAAACGACCGGCGGTATCCACCAGCAGCACGTCGTAGAACTTCAGCTTCGCCTCTTTCAGCGCATGCTTAACGATGTCAACCGGCTTCTGGCTGAGATCGGAGGGACAGAAATCCACCCCCACCTGCTGCGCCAGCGTCTCCAGCTGTTTAATCGCCGCCGGGCGATAAACGTCAGCTGAGACCACCAGCACTTTTTTCTTGTGCTTTTCACGCAGAAACTTACCGAGCTTACCCACACTGGTGGTTTTACCGGCACCCTGCAGGCCCGCCATCAGCACCACGGCCGGCGGCTGCGCATTCAGGTTCAGGGTATTATTTTCAGCCCCCATTGCCGCAATCAGCTCGTTGCGGACAATCTTGATAAACTCCTGACCCGGCGTCAGGCTTTTATTGACGTCGTGTCCGACCGCGGCTTCTTTTACGCGGTTAATAAATTCACGTACTACCGGCAGCGCAACGTCCGCCTCCAGCAGCGCCATGCGCACTTCGCGCAGGGTATCTTTGATGTTCTCTTCGGTCAGCCGTCCGCGGCCGCTGATGTTGCGCAGGGTTTGCGACAAACGATCGGTTAAATTATCAAACATGCTCTCTCACTTAATACCGTAGCGAGGCCGCCTGAGCGACACAATGCGCCGGATTATAACACGAAGCCTGAGCGATCTCTGCAATTGACCGTGAGATCGTTTGGAGCATACTGCCGCTGACGCTATACTGCTTTTTTCCTTATCTCATCACTCTCAGAAAGGATCTATGTTCGTTTTCGCGATCGTGGCGCTCTTCGCCTACTCCCTCAGTCTTGCACTTATCATCCCCAGCTTACTGAAACGTAACAGCGGCTGGCGGCGATTTGCTGTCCTGTCCGCCTGCGTTGCGCTGATTGCGCATGCTGTCGCGCTGCAGCAGCGGATATTTGCTATCGACAGCGGGCAAAATCTCAGCTTACTTAATATCGGATCGCTGGTGAGCCTGCTGATTTGCGCCATTATGACTATTGTGGCTTCACGTAACCGTGGCTGGCTGCTGCTGCCGGTGGTTTATAGCTTTGCGTTAATTAATCTGGCGTTTGCCACCTTTGTCCCGAATGCCTTTATTACGCACCTCGAGACCACGCCGGGCATGATGGTGCATATCGGTCTGTCGCTGTTTGCTTATGCCACGCTGATTATTGCCGCGCTCTATGCGCTGCAGCTGGCGTGGATCGACTATCAGCTGAAAAACAAAAAGCTCGCCTTTACGCAGGATATGCCGCCGCTGCTAAGCATTGAGCGCAAAATGTTTCATATCACGCAGATTGGCGTGGTGCTGCTGACGCTGGTGCTTTGCACCGGGCTTTTCTTCATGGACAACCTGTTCAGCGCAGAGAATATCGATAAAGCGGTGCTCTCTATTCTTGCGTGGTTCGTCTATATCGTGCTGCTCTGGGGGCACTACCGTGAAGGGTGGCGCGGACGGCGCGTGGTCTGGTTTAACTGCGGCGGTGCGCTGCTGCTGACCATGGCTTACTTCGGCAGTCGCGTACTGCAGCATCTTCTCACTTCCCACTAAGGAATTTTTCGTTGGAACATGTTTCAACCACCACGATGATTATCATTCTTGTCATCATGGTGCTGGTCTCAGCGTACTTCTCCGGCTCTGAGACCGGCATGATGACGCTCAACCGCTATAAGCTGCGGCACAAAGCGAAAAGCGGTAATCGTGCAGCGCGGCGCGTTGAGAAACTGCTGCGCCGGCCCGATCGCCTGATTAGTCTGGTCTTAATCGGCAACAACCTGGTCAATATCCTCGCCTCCGCGCTGGGGACTATCGTAGGGATGCGTCTGTATGGTGATGCCGGGGTTGCTATCGCCACCGGCGTGCTGACCTTTGTTGTTCTGGTTTTTGCTGAAGTCCTGCCTAAAACCATCGCAGCGCTCTACCCTGAAAAAGTGGCCTACCCCAGCAGCGTTTTACTGGCGCCGCTGCAGTATGTGATGCTGCCACTGGTCTGGCTGCTTAATACCATTACGCGCATGCTGATGCGTATGGTGGGGATTAAAACAGAGGGCTCCGTAAACTCCGCGCTGAGCAAAGAGGAGCTGCGCACCATTGTCTACGAGTCGCGCTCGCTGATGTCTCGCCGTAATCAGGATATGCTTCTCTCCGTGCTCGATCTGGAAAAAGTCAGCGTGGATGACATCATGGTGCCGCGCAATGAAATTGTTGGTATCAATATCAATGACGACTGGAAATCGATTGAGCGTCAGCTGAGTAACTCACCGCATGGGCGTATTGTGCTGTTTCGCGATTCGCTGGACGATACCGTGGGCATGCTGCGCGTGCGCGAAGCCTGGCGCATGATGACGGAAAAAAAGGAGTTCAATAAGGATCGTCTGCTGCGCGCGGCTGATGAGATCTACTATGTGCCGGAAGGCACGCCGCTGAATGTGCAGCTGGTTAAGTTCCAGCGCAATAAGAAAAAAGCGGGTCTGGTAGTGGATGAGTATGGCGATATTAAGGGGCTCATCACCATCGAAGATATTCTGGAAGAGATCGTTGGCGACTTTACTACCTCCATGTCCCCTTCTCTCGCAGAAGAGGTGATGCCGCAGAATGATGGCTCGGTGCTGATTGAAGGCAGCGCTAACGTGCGCGAAATCAATAAGGCGTTCAACTGGACGCTGCCGGAAGAGGAAGCGCGCACCATTAACGGCATGCTGCTTGAGGCGCTGGAAGAGATCCCGCAGACCGAAACGCGGGTACAGGTTGGCAGCTATGACATCGATATTCTCGACGTGCAGGACAACATGGTGAAGCAGGTACGGGTTACACCGCAGCAGCCGCTGAAAAGCTCAGTGGGATCGTGATACAAAAAAACGCCGCAGAATATGCGGCGTTTTTACAGAAAGGGCTAATCAGATATGCAACTCTTTCAGCTTCTCTGCTGGCAGCTTCAGATCTTCGTTGCGATTAATACCGATCTCGTGTGACAGAACATTACGCGCAATCTGCTGCGCTTCGTCCAGGGAGTGCAGCTTGTAGCTGCCACACTGATACTCATTAAGCTCCGGGATCTGATTCTGATCTTTGACTTTCAGAACATCTTCCATCGCCCCTTTCCACGCCTGCGCCACGCGCTGCTCGTCTGGCGTGCCGATCAGGCTCATGTAGAAACCGGTACGGCACCCCATTGGAGAGATGTCTACGATCTCCACGCCCTCACCGTTGAGGTGATCGCGCATAAAGCCGGCAAACAGATGCTCCAGCGTATGGATCCCGCGCTCGGTCAGAATGTCGATGTTTGGCCGGCAGAAACGCAGATCGAAAACGGTGATGGTATCGCCATGCGGAGTTGTCATGGTCTTTGCCACGCGTACTGCCGGCGCGGCCATGATGGTGTGATCAACGGTAAAACTGTCCAGTAGTGGCATACGTCACCTCCTGTTTGAAAAATTTTTTCTGAACGATGAAACTTTTCTCGTCGTTCTGCGTCTGAATATATGAAAGACGCGCATTTGTTATCATCATCCCTGACAACAGAGATGTTAATTTTGGCCACAGTGATGTGGCCATTTTCTTTTTCAGCCTTCCCGACCTGCCAGATAATCCTCAAAGCTTATGCTATCACTCGCTTCCAGCGCCTGCTGTGCAGCAACAGACTCCTGCGCCTGCTGAGTGAAATCCGCTTCGGTCAGAATTTCCAGTGGCTCCGCGCAGAGCATCTGCCGGTACTGCTCCGCCAGTGCAACACCTGCTCCGGTCAGGCCGTTCTCTTTAATAGCGTGAAGAATGCGCGCCGAGTAGGTTAGCTCAGGATCGTCAAAAGAAGCTACCAGTTGATCGCATACCTGCTGATATTGCGTGCTGCCCTCGTTGCTATCCAGCACTTCCGCGACGCGACGCAGATCGGCAAAGAGCGCTTTGCCTACTTCAACCAGCGAATGTTCAGTGTCGCTGCAGCCAACGCCAATAACCAGCCCTGGCTTACGTCCTTCCATCACCACGCGGTTCCAGTTTTTGCGACTGCAGAGCAGCTCGCTGGCGCTCAGTTCAGGGGCATCGGCCAGCGTACACCAAATCAGGAACAGATCGAGGAAGCGCGCCTGATCGGCATCCACACCTACCGGTGAAAACGGATTGATATCAAGCGAGCGCACTTCAATATACTCAATGCCGCCACGCAGCAGCGCATCAGAAGGGGCTTCTCCCGAACGGGTAACGCGCTTCGGACGGATAGGCGCATACAGCTCGTTCTCAATCTGCAGTACATTAGTATTAAGCTGCAGCCAGTTGCCTTCAGCATCTTTGACGCCCATGGCTGCGTACTCTTCAGAAGGGGTTTTGATTGCGGCCTTCAGCGCGCTCACATACCCTTCCAGCGAGTTGAAGGTAATACCGAGATTACTTTGTGACTTATTGGTATAACCCAGGTCACTCAGGCGCAGAGAGGTCGCATACGGCAGCCATAGCGTATCTTTACCATCCGTTTCAAACGGCAGCTGGCTCTCACGCCCCTGAAGAAATGAGGAGCTGATCGCCGGCGAGGCACCAAACAGATAAGGGATCACCCAGCCGAAACGATAATAGTTGCGGATCAGGCGCAGATAGCCCGCAGAGATGGTCTCTTTACCGCTCTCAGCATCTTTTACATCCGCCCACTCCTGCCAGAAAGAGAGCGGCAGCGAGAAGTTGTAATGCACGCCAGAGATAATCTGCATCAGCGCGCTGTAGCGGTTTTTCAGCCCCTGCCGGTAGAGGGTCTTCATCTGGCCCACGTTTGAACTGCCATACTGCGCCAGCTCAATTTTATCGGTATCGTCAACGTGACCGGGCATACTGAAGGGCCACATGCGCTCTTCACCCAGCTGTTTTGCCACATGGCGATGGATGTCGCGCAGGAAGGTCAGCGAGCGATCGATATTTTTATCGACCGGCGTAATGAACTCCAGCAGCGTTTCCGCAAAATCCGTGGTGATCCAGTCATGCTTCAGCGCCGAGCCAAGCGATGCCGGATGGCCGGTAGTAGCCAGATGACCATCGGGCCCGACGCGTAACGTTTCGCGTTCGATGCCACGGCCGATACCCTTTAACGCGTCGGGATGCGCTTCCAGCCAGGAGAGCGCTTTTGATACGTCCGGGATCACATTAACCTCCCGCTGTGAGAATAATTTATTTTTGTTCAGCATAATGTTAACCGTAGCCTCGAATCTGTGCGAATCAATGCCACCACTCCATACCCTGTATTGTGGCGATCGCGATAAAGATATAACGCAGCGTTTTGCCGAGAGCGAGAAACAGCATGCAAGGCAGCCAGCTGAAGCGCAACCAGCCTGCGAGAACGCAAAGCAGATCGCCAGCAACCGGCAGCCAGCTAAAGATCAATGCCGCAGGGCCCCATCGGTGTAACCACGTCAATGCTGTGTCATGCCATCGCCCCTGCCCGTTCTGCGGCATAAGGCGACCAAGAAAAATGTTGGTCAGGCCACCCAGCGTGTTTCCCACTGATGCAGCCAGCAACAGGCCATATACCGATCCTTTCTGAGCAACCAGCAGCGCTATCAGTACAGCTTCTGAACTGCCCGGAAGCAGCGTGGCGCTCAGAAAGCTGCTGCCCAGCAGCGAGCCATAAATCAGGAAATCATTCACGGTAATGGCATATCGCACGTACGACAAAATGAGCCATTACTTTAGCTTAATGCGCTCAGGTTGTCGCCAGGCAGGCTTAACCGCAAATGCTTTGAAAGCATTAGGAATTTTCGTTTTCAGAAAAAGGTCAGGGAACAAAACCGGGCATAAATGGCGGTAAATGCAGCATTTTTCAAAACAGAGTACAAAAGAGAGTCAGCATTCCTATTAACGCCAGTGAACTCTGGCGGCGCTAAAATCGCTGAACAGAGACGGGTTAATTGCGAAAGCGGCTGGTACTGCCGGGGAGATTTGGAGAGCACAGCCCGGGTGCTGAAGCTGTCGGTAACGGGTTTAACTGAAGCATATGGGGAAAAAGCAGAGAATGGTGCATCCAGGAGGATTCGAACCTCCGACCGCTCGGTTCGTAGCCGAGTACTCTATCCAGCTGAGCTATGGATGCACTGAAGCGTAGCCTGCAAAGAAGCGACGTTGATAACACTGAAAGGGGGTGAAGAATGGTGCATCCAGGAGGATTCGAACCTCCGACCGCTCGGTTCGTAGCCGAGTACTCTATCCAGCTGAGCTATGGATGCATTGAGGTATTTCTTACGATGGACTAACTGCAACAAGCCTGAAATGATACAAAGAATGGTGCATCCAGGAGGATTCGAACCTCCGACCGCTCGGTTCGTAGCCGAGTACTCTATCCAGCTGAGCTATGGATGCATTGAGGTAATTCTTGTATTACGCAGGGTGCTAACAACTCACCATGAAAGGAACTACTCGTTCACTCTTTAACTTTATCCGCTACCATCTAAAAGATGGTGCATCCAGGAGGATTCGAACCTCCGACCGCTCGGTTCGTAGCCGAGTACTCTATCCAGCTGAGCTATGGATGCATCGGAAATGGCGGTGAGGCGGGGATTCGAACCCCGGATGCAGCTTTTGACCGCATACTCCCTTAGCAGGGGAGCGCCTTCAGCCTCTCGGCCACCTCACCTTACGCGTTCTTCCGAACCGTGCTTCTGAACTTGTTTCTGCTCATCGGCACTGCGTGGCGCACATATTACTTTCCCGGACTTATAAGTCAAACAATTTCTCCCGACTTTTTTCACTCACGCGTTCGATTGCACAAATGACGCACAATTCGGCTGATTTAACGGCGAAAAGGGTGATTTATCAACAGCAAAAGCCAGAGCAGTAATGAAAAAAGCGAGGAAGCTAAAACAGAAATAAACGGATGGAGGGAGCAGAAAGGTAGCGTCTCGCCCATGAGCGAGACGCTGAAAACGTTAGTAACCCGTGGTTTGTGTTTTTTCAGCCTGAATACGCTGATAAATCTCTTCACGATGTACCGATACTTCTTTTGGCGCATTAACGCCAATGCGGACCTGGTTACCTTTAACGCCCAGCACCGTTACAGTCACCTCATCGCCAATCATGAGGGTTTCACCAACTCGACGAGTTAGAATAAGCATTCTTTGCTCCTTGAAAGATTAAAAGAGTCGGGCCTGTTCGGGCTCCCGGCCATATCCATCATATACCGCTGAACAATACCTATGACAAATACACCATTGTGATTTGTCACACCAATACATTCTGCTGATAATCAGTTTAGCCGAAATACACTACATCGACCGGACTTTGTCATTACCTGGTGTCCATTGCACTAAAAAGCGCCGGAACAGACGTTCCTGGCGCTATACAACGCTTAATTTTAATTGTTACAGCCGGCTGCTTACCCACTCCTGTACGCCTGCCAGCGCGCCTGCCAGCGCCTGCGGATTGGTACCGCCCGCCTGCGCCATGTCAGGACGTCCACCGCCTTTTCCGCCCACCTGAACGGCCAGCGCGCTAATCAGCTCACCTGCTTTCACGCGGTCGGTCAGATCTTTAGTTACGCCTGCAATCAGCGAAACCTTACCTTCTGCTACCGTTGCCAGTACGATCACGGCAGACCCAAGCTGGTTTTTAAGGTCATCCATAATCGTACGCAGCATTTTCGGTTCAGTGTTACTCAGCTCACTTACCAGCAGTTTAGCGCCCCTGATTTCAATGGCGCTGCTGCTCAGCGATGCGCTCTCCTGGGCTGCCTGCTGATCGCGTAGCTGCTGCAGCTCTTTCTCCAGCGCGCGTACGTTATCCACCAGACCGCGCACCTTCTCACTGAGGTTGCTACTGTTGGCCTTCACCACCTGAGCAATGTCAGCCAGCTGATCGCTCTGTGCATGCAGCTGAGCAATTGCCGCTTCACCGGTCAGCGCTTCGATACGACGAATACCGGCAGCCGTGCCCGACTCAGACTGAATGCGGAACAAGCCGATATCACCCGTGCGCGCAGCGTGCGTACCGCCACACAGCTCCACTGAATATTCGCCCATGCTGACCACGCGCACCCGCTGATCGTACTTCTCGCCAAACAGCGCCATCGCCCCACGCGCTTTAGCCTCTTCCAGATCCATGATATCGGTCTGAATCAGCAGGTTGCGGCGGATCTGTGCATTGACGATATCTTCAACTTCACGGATCTGCTGCGGCTTCATCGCTTCAGAATGCGAGAAGTCAAAACGCAGATATTTATCGTTATTCAGCGAGCCTTTCTGCCCGACGTGATCGCCCAGCACTTCACGCAGTGCTTCATGCATCAGGTGCGTTGCCGAGTGATTCAGGCGAATACGTGCCCGACGTGCTTCGTTTACCTGCGCCTGCAGCGCATCACCGATACGCAGCTGACCATGAGTGAGCTTACCGATATGTCCCAGTGCTTTGCCATACTTTTGCGTATCCTGCACGCTAAATTCAGCATTCTGCCCTGTCAGTACGCCAGTATCCCCCACCTGCCCGCCTGATTCACCGTAGAACGGCGTAGCGTTCAGGATCACGACAGCATCCTGTCCCGCGGTGATCTGTTCTACTGACTGACCATCAACAAACAGCGCTTCAATCGTGGCGTTCAGCGTCAGCTCTTCATAACCTTTAAATTCGGTTACGGCATCAACGCGAATAACGCTATTGTAGTCCGCGCCAAAGCCGCTGGCTTCGCGCGCGCGCTGGCGCTGCTGCTCCATGGCGGCTTCAAATCCCGCCTCATCAATCTTCAGATTACGCTCGCGACAGACGTCAGCGGTTAAATCCGCCGGGAAGCCAAAGGTGTCATAAAGACGAAAGACGGTTTCACCATCCAGCGTGTCGCCGCTCACTTTTGCCAGCTCATCATCCAGCAGCGCCAGACCACGCTCCAGCGTTTTAGCAAACTGCTCCTCTTCCGCTTTCAGCGCATTTTCTACCAGTTTCTGCTGACGCTTCAGATCTTCACCCGCAGCGCCCATGACCTCAATCAGCGGTGCCACCAGCTTATAGAAGAATGCTTCTTTCGCGCCCAGCATGTTGCCGTGGCGGACCGCACGACGAATGATGCGACGCAGCACATAGCCACGGTTCTCATTCGATGGCATGACGCCATCGGCAATCAGGAAGGCGCAGGAGCGGATATGATCTGCGATAACGCGCAGCGATTTGTTATTGAGGTCGCTTGCGCCAGTGACCTGAGCAACAGATTTGATCAGCTGCGCAAAGAGATCGATCTCATAGTTGGAGTTCACATGCTGCAGGACTGCCGCGATACGCTCCAGCCCCATGCCGGTATCCACCGACGGCTTAGGCAGCGGTTGCATGGTGCCGTCAGCCTGACGGTTGAACTGCATAAACACGATATTCCAGATCTCAATATAGCGATCGCCATCCTCTTCCGGGCTGCCCGGCGGGCCTCCCCAGATATGGTCGCCATGATCGTAGAAAATTTCAGTACAGGGACCGCACGGACCGGTGTCGCCCATCTGCCAGAAGTTATCAGATGCGTATGCGCTGCCCTTGTTGTCGCCAATACGAATAATGCGTTCGCGCGGCACACCGATCTGGTCAGCCCAGATATCAAAGGCTTCATCATCGGTTTCGTAAACGGTTACCCATAAACGCTCTTTTGGCAGGCTGAACCACTGCTCACCCGTCAGCAGTTCCCAGGCATAAGCAATCGCCTCCTGCTTGAAATAGTCGCCGAAACTGAAGTTGCCCAGCATTTCAAAGAAGGTGTGATGGCGTGCGGTATAACCCACATTTTCCAGATCGTTATGCTTGCCGCCTGCACGCACGCAGCGCTGCGAGGTAGTCGCACGCGTGTAATCACGCTTGTCCTGGCCAAGGAAAACGTCTTTGAACTGCACCATGCCGGCATTGGTAAACAGCAGCGTTGGATCGTTATTCGGTACGAGGGAGCTGCTGGCTACAACCTGATGTCCCTTGCTATGAAAAAAGTCGAGAAACGCTTGACGGATCTCAGCAGTGCTCTTGCTCATAAAATTCCTGGAATCACGCTAACGAACGTTCCCTTTCGCTGACAAACCCTGTCTATCCGGTCCGTCGCTGACTGAGGAACAAAAAGTGGGAATAAGATAAAATTTCTGCAATAGGAAGTAAAATCACATTGCCTTTCAGTCGTCACTATTTCTGAAAACCGCCTGAATATCTTCCATCATAAAGCCTTTTGTCATCAGAAAACGCTGTACTTTGCTTTTTTCTGCCCAGGTTTGCGGCAGCGGCTCGCCAAACTTACGTCTGGCAAGCTCTGCAGCACACGCTGTCCAGTCTACGTCACTTTCTGCCAGCGCCTGATTGATCTCGTCGCGTCCGATGCCTTTTTGCTGCAGCTCCATCCTGACGCGCTGCGGACCATATCCTTTGCGCGCCCGGCTCTGGATAAAACGCTCAGTAAATCGATTATCGTTCAGCCAGCCATTTTCCTGACACCAGTCGAGCACTTTTTCCAGCAGCTCATCCGGAATCGGGATATTTTCCTGCTGCTGCAGATAGGCCGCACGCTGGCCGGAGAGCTGCAGTTTGCGCTTCAGCTCGCTGCGGCTGTGATCACGCTGTGAAAGCAGGCGCATAGCGCGGTCAAGTAAACGGGAGAAGTCAGGCACCGGTGCCTGTGATGATGTTGATGACATACACATTAGCCTTACTGTTGGTAACGAACAGGGTAAAGCATGGGGGGCAGAGAGCGGAAGGCGTGCAGAGGAGTAAAAAAGAAAACGGGAGCATTGCTGCTCCCGCTGATATTAAAAGTCTTCGTTAGTTTCGCCTGCTTTTTCAAGCTCAGCGTCAGAAGGCTCTTTAGTATTTGCCTCTGCTGTCGCACCTGTCAGCAGCGCCTCACGCAGTTTGCTGTCAATCTCGTTCGCAATTGCCGGGTTCTCTTTCAGGAAGTTGGTCGCGTTTGCTTTACCCTGACCAATCTTATCGCCGTTGTAGCTGTACCACGCACCGGCTTTTTCCACCAGCTTGTGTTTCACGCCCAGGTCTACCAGCTCACCAAAGGTGTTGATCCCTTCGCCATACATGATCTGGAATTCTGCCTGCTTAAACGGTGCAGCGATTTTGTTCTTCACCACTTTCACGCGCGTTTCGCTACCTACCACTTCGTCGCCCTCTTTGATCGCACCGATACGGCGGATATCAAGACGAACGGAGGCGTAGAACTTCAGCGCGTTACCACCGGTGGTGGTTTCCGGGTTACCGAACATCACACCAATTTTCATACGGATCTGGTTGATGAAGATCAGCAGCGTATTGGACTGTTTCAGGTTACCTGCCAGCTTACGCATCGCCTGGCTCATCATTCGTGCCGCCAGACCCATATGCGAGTCACCGATCTCACCTTCGATTTCCGCTTTAGGCGTCAGCGCCGCAACGGAATCAACGATGATGACATCAACGGCACCTGAACGTGCCAGCGCGTCGCAGATTTCCAGCGCCTGCTCACCGGTATCCGGCTGTGAACAGAGCAGATTATCGATATCCACGCCCAGCTTTTTCGCATAGACCGGATCCAGCGCATGCTCAGCATCGATAAAGGCGCAGGTTTTACCTTTACGCTGTGCAGCCGCAATAACCTGCAGCGTCAGCGTGGTTTTACCAGAAGCTTCCGGTCCGTAGATCTCTACGATACGGCCCATCGGCAGACCACCCGCACCCAGTGCGATGTCCAGCGACAGGGAGCCGGTAGAAATAGTTTCTACATCCATCGAGCGGTCTTCACCCAGACGCATGATGGAGCCTTTACCAAATTGTTTTTCAATCTGGCCCAGTGCGGCAGCTAAAGCCTTCTGTTTGTTCTCGTCGATCGCCATTTACACTCCTAATCATGCCGGGTGAGCAAACACTGGCTGTGTCCGCTCGTTCTGTTGCCAATAATTATACTGTATAATCATACAGTATCAAGCCTAATTTATCAGAAATTGATCAAGCAGCGTCTGCAGCGCCCAGGCCACCGACTGACGCCGCACCGCCTCGCGATCGCCTGCAAAAACACAGCGTTGCGCAAAGATACCTTCCGGTCCGGCAAGGGCAAACCAGACGGTGCCCACGGGTTTATCTGCGCTGCCGCCGCCCGGTCCTGCAATGCCGCTTACAGCGATCCCATAAGGTGCCTGCGCCGCCTGACACGCGCCTGCCACCATCTCACGTACTGTCTCTTCACTCACTGCGCCATAGCGCGCAAGCGTGCTCGCCTGCACGCCTGCCATCTGCTGCTTGGCACTATTACTATAGGTGACAAATCCGCGCTCAAACCAGGCAGAGCTGCCGCTGATATCTGTGAAAACTTTGGCAATCCAGCCGCCGGTACAGGATTCAGCCGTCGTCACGCTGGCGTGGCGCGCTATGAGCTTTTCGCCAATCTGACGGCTTAACTGCTGCAGCTGTTCGTCATTCATCGCTTTCTCCTTTTGCGGCGCAACGTTAGCAGTAAATGGAGCGGCAGACGGCGCTTTTCAACCAGCAGCAGTGAAATTTGCGCCCCTGCTTCCGCTGCCTCCGGTCCGGTTTCATGCCATCCTGACCGGATGCGGGGAAGCGCACAGCAGCGTGCCGTTGCCGCGTGCCGGATCGGCCGGAGTCAGTACCGCTTAATCAAGCATAGTCGCGATCTGTGCCAGGCAGGCGCTGACGTTCAGCAGTGAGTGAGACCGGAGGTGTTCAGTACAGAGGGTGGCGCAGCAGGAACCGAAAGCGGGAGGCGTAAATACCTTCAGGGTAAAAAACAGGACGGCCTGCGCCGTCCGGCCATCAGCTCTTTTTCACAAACTCAGATTTGAGTTTCATCGGGCCAAAGCCCTCGATTTTGCAGTCAATATTGTGATCGCCTTCAACCAGACGAATACTTTTGACCCTGGTACCAATTTTCAGCACCGAAGAGCTGCCCTTTACCTTTAAATCTTTGACCACGGTGACGCTGTCGCCATCTGCCAGCGTATTGCCATTGGCATCGCGTACCAGCAGCGTATCGCTCGCTTCTGCCGCGCTGGCAGACCAGATATGGCCGCACGACGGGCAGTTAAGGTTGTCGCCATCCTGCCAGGTATAATCAGCCTGACACAGCGGACAGGCGGGTAAATGCTCCATAAGTGCTCCTGATAATCTGCATGCGGTGAAATGGCACCGCAAAGAGGGTGCCATATTATATCCTCACACTTTATAAGGACAGCATTAAAGCAGATTGCCCTGCCGCGCTTTGGCGACCTCCTCTCCCAGCTGCCATACGGCCATCGCGTAATGGGTGCTGTGGTTATAACGCGTAATCACATAGAAGTTAGGCAGGCCGTACCAGTACTGATAGCTGGTGCCCAGATCGAGTCGCAGCAGGCTGGCTTCGCTGTTGCCATTCAGTGAGCCCTGCGGGGTCAGACCGCTCGCCGCCAGCGTGGCAATCGGATAACGCGTTTTGAAGCCATTCTCCAGCGCGGGTGCCTGTCCGCTCGCCGGTACGGCGACTGTCTCACCGCTGCGCCAGCCGTGCGCTTTGAAATAGTTTGCGACGCTGCCAATCGCATCAACCGGATCCCAGAGATTGGTATGACCATCTCCGTTAAAATCCACCGCGTACTCTTTATAGGATGAGGGCATAAACTGGCCATAGCCCATTGCCCCGGCAAAGGATCCGCGCAGATCCAGCGGATCGTCCTGTTCGGTGCGCGCCATCAGCAGAAACGTTTCCAGCTCGCTGCTGAAATAGGCGGCGCGGCGCGGATAGTTAAACGAGAGCGTCGCCAGCGCATCCAGCAGACGGGTTTTGCCCATCACCCGGCCCCAGCGCGTCTCAACGCCGATAATGCCGACGATAATTTCCGGCGGTACGCCATAAACCTGCTGCGCCCGCTGCAGAGCATCTTCATACTGATTCCAGAACGCTACGCCATTCTGTACGTTATCGGGCGTGATAAATTTTTTCCGGTAGCGCAGCCAGGCGCCGTTTGGCCCCGCTGGCGGCGTATAGCTCGGTGCCTGCTGATCCATCAGGCGCAGTACGTAATCAAGCCTCTTTGCCTGGCCGATAACCGCATGCAGCTGATCGCGATCAAAACCATGTTTCGCTACCATCCGATCGATAAATTGTTCTGCTGCCGGGTTGCCGGCAAAGTCACCAAACATCGGCTGAACCGCATGCGACGAATCCAGCAGGAAGCCGCCTTTAGGTGCCGGCACAACATCGCCTTGCTGATGAGGCGCAGGCTTGCTGCTGCAGGCAGCAAGCAGGAAAAACAACGGAATGAGGGCAACCTTAATACGCATTAGATATCCATAAGCGAGCAAAAAACCTGAACGCATATGGTAGTCGTTCAGCGCATTAACGGACAGAGTAATGTCGTAACTTTACGCGGTGTGTGCGCCCCTCAGGACGAGGTGGCGCACGTAACGGTTCAGGGTACCAGCAGCACTTTGATCGATTCGCGACCTGATGCCATCGCAAACCCCTGCTCCCACTCCGCCAGCGGAAAACTGTGCGTAACAATGCCTTCTGCGGTGAACCATTTTTTCTCAAAAAAGCTTATGACCGTTTCATAGCAGTGCGGGCCAAGATGTGAGCCGCGCACATCCAGCTCTTTGCGGTCGCCAATGATCGACCAGTCTACCGTTGCAGGCTTACCAAACACGCTGAACTCGACATAGCGGCCCATGCGCCGGATCATCTGCAGTCCCTGATTAACTGCCAGTGGGTTGCCGGTCGCCTCTATATAGATGTCGCAGCCGTAGCCGTCAGTGAGTTTGCGCACCTCCGCATCCACATCCTGCTCCAGCGGGTTGAAAACCAGATCGGCCCCCAGCTTTTTCGCCAGCGCCAGACGTTCCGGAATGGTATCCAGTACAATAAACAGCTTGGGGTTTTTGAGGCGGATAGCCTGAATCATGCCGGTGCCGAGCGGGCCAGCCCCTGCCAGCACCACCACATCATTGAATTCAATCGCCGCGCGGTTCACCGCGTGGACCGCACAGGCGAAGGGCTCAATCAGCGCGCACTCTTCGTGCGTCAGCGTATCAGGAATTTTATGCACCCGGCTGTTGGCTTTGAACAGCATATATTCGGTCATACCGCCATCAGAGTCCTGCGTCTGAAAGCCGTAGATGTCGTGCTTTTCGCACATCCAGTATTTGCCATCTTTGCAGAAGCGGCACTGATTACAGGGAATAATCTGTTCAGCGATGACGCGGTCGCCAGGCGACACGCCAAAATGCTCCAGCGCGCCCTCGCCATATCCGACGACCGTGCCATAAAACTCATGCCCCACCACTACTGGCGTTTTAACCCAGGCTTTTTCCGGATTACCATCTCCCCAGTACATTGGCGCCCCGTGCCAGCAGTGGACGTCAGACGCGCAGATACCACATGCTCCCACTTTTACCAGCAGCTCGCGTGCTTTTGGCTCAGGCAGCGGTAAGGTTTCCAGGCGATAATCGCGCGGGCCATAGTTCACCAGGCTTTTGATCTGTTGCGGCAGAATATTCATAGCGTATCCTTTTCGATAAATGTTAACGTCAACATTGAATGACAGAGAGATAGCCCGCAGGCTATCTTAACGGTGTGCTTTACGCTTAACGGAACTCAGCCAGATCGCGCCCAGAATGATCCCGCCTTTAATCACAATCTGCACATAGGGTGAAACCCCCATCAGATTCAGGCCATTATTGAGAATGCCGAGCATCATCGCGCCCACCAGCGTCCCAAGAATGGCACCTTTACCGCCAGCTATTGCCGCCCCGCCCAGCACGACAGCAGCGATCGCATCCAGCTCAAATCCGTTACCGGCGTTGGGCTGTCCGCTCATCAGACGCGAACTGAGCACAATACCGGCCACCGCCGCTGTGAGTCCGCTAATGATATATACCCAGAGCTTGGTGCGTGAAACACGGATACCGCTCAGGCGCGCGGCCTCTTCATTGCCGCCCAGAGCGTAGACGTGACGACCAAAGGGCTTCTGGTGCAGCAGGATCCACGCCAGCAAATAGACCACCAGCATGATTAAAATGGGCACCTGAATACCCAGCAGGCTGGCACGGCCAAACATCATGAAGCTTTCCGGCAGGCCGGAGATGGGATATCCCCCGGTATACATCAGCGCCAGTCCCCGTGCGATCCCCATGCTGGCGAGCGTAACGATGATGGGCGGCATCCGCAGCCAGGCGATACAGCCGCCGTTCAGGGCACCAAAGCCCATACCGATCAGCAATCCGGCCAGCACCGCCAGCGGCATCGGAATACCCGCTACCATCAGACCGGCGGCCACGGTGCCGGAGAGCGCCATCACCGATCCCACTGACAGGTCGATCCCGCCAGTTAAGATGGCACAGGTCATTCCCACGGCAATAATGGCGTTGATAGAGACCTGACGCGCCACGTTGCTGAGGTTGTTCGCGGTCAGAAAGCTATCGTTGAGAAAAATCATCACAATAAACAGCAGCACAAAACCGACAAACGGCAGGAAGGCGGGATGGTGCAGACAGCGGTCAAGCCGGCCGCGCCTGCGCGACGTTTGTGACAGCATGGAATTAGAGAGAATACTCATGATGCGTTCCCCGTAGCGTGTAGCATGATGGTTTCAGCGTTGATTGCCGTATCGTAAAGCTCCTGCGCAATATGTCCGTTGCGAAACACCAGCACCCGGTGGCAGAGGCCAATAATCTCCGGCAGCTCAGAAGAGATGACGATGATGGCGATGCCCTTACGGGTCAGCTGCTGCATCAACTGATAAATTTCCATTTTTGCCCCCACATCGATACCGCGTGTGGGTTCGTCAAAGATCAGCACCTTGCAGTCATTATTCAGCCAGCGCGCAATGACCACCTTTTGCTGATTGCCGCCGCTAAGCGTATTCACCTCCTGCTCCGCTGACGGCGTTTTCACGCCAACCCTGCGGATAAGATCGCTGACCACTTCACGCTCGCGCACATGGTGCAGAAATCCGCCGTGGGTGATCTGCCGGTTCAGCGTGATGTTATGCGCCACGCTAAACGGCAGTACCAGCCCTTCGGTTTTGCGGTTTTCCGGCAGCAGTCCGATCCCCTGCTCTAAGGCATCGGCGGGCGTACGCAGCCGCAGCGGCTCGCCATTCAGGCGCACCTCCTTTTGCCAGCACGCCTGTGCACCCAGCATCGCGCAGGCGGTTTCGGTGCGGCCCGATCCCACCAGCCCGGCAAAGCCGAGAATTTCTCCGGGCCAGAGCTGAAAAGCGTCTGCGGGTCCCTGGCGCTGGCGCTGCAGATTGACCTCCAGCAGCGGTAGCGTTGCCGCCGGCAGCGGCAGCTTATCGGGGAAATGCTGTGCCACCTGACGGCCCACCATCATTTTTACCAGCTGCTCGCTGCTGCAGTCGCTCACCGGGAGGGTGCCAACATAGCCTCCGTCGCGCAGTACCGTGATGGTGTCGCATACCGCAAAGATCTCCTCCAGATGATGCGAGATGAACAGCATGCCCACCCCCTGCTGTCGCAGGTCGCGCATCACCCGGAACAGATGCTCAGCTTCACCCGGCGTCAGCGTTGCCGTAGGTTCATCAAGGATCAGGATCCGCGCATCCAGCGCCAGCGCTTTGGCAATTTCAACAAACTGCTGCTGCGCCACGCTGAGGTGCGTTACCGCAATGTCCGGATCGAGTTCAACCCCCAGCCGCGCCAGCAGCGCCAGCGTACGGCTGCGCATCGTCTGGCGATCCAGCCATCCCCAGCGGGTACGCTGTTCGCGATTCAGAAAAATATTCTCGACGGCATTAAGTCCCGGTATCAGCGAGAACTCCTGAAAGACAATTCCCACGCCAGCTGTTATCGCCTGACGATAGCCAGCAAACTGCTGCGGCCGGTCGTCGATAGCGATTTCGCCGCTGTCAGGCTGATAAATACCGCTCAGGATCTTCATCAGCGTGGATTTACCCGCCCCGTTTTCACCGAGCAGCGCATGGATTTCACCGGCGTGCAGCGTCAGGTTGATGTTGTTTAACGCGCGTACGCCCGGAAATGATTTACTGATTCCGCTGAGTTGCAGTAACGGCATGGCAGCGCCTCCCCGGAGTGATTACCAGCTAAAGCCGCTGGCGTTCTCTTTCGTGATCAGTTTTACGTCAAGCGGTACTGCAGCCGGCACCTGACTTCCCCAGTGCTTCGCCATCGCCACGCCCAGCCCCAGCCGTACCATGTCACGCGGGAACTGCGCAGAAGTTGCAATAAACGGCGATCCCGCTTTCTCAATCTCTTTCACCGCTTCCGGCTGACCATCGACGCTGACCAGTTTCACATCTGCGCCGTTCGCCTGAATCGCCGCCAGAGCCCCGAGCGCACCGGTATCGTTGACGCTAAAAATGCCGGCCAGATCCGGCGCTGCCTGCAGCATATTTTCGGTAACGCTTAGCGCAGTATCACGCTCCTGTTTGCCGTTCTGACGGTTAACGATTTTGATGCCGGGATATTTCTTCATTGCATCTTCAAACCCTTTAACGCGTTCGATGATCGGCACCACCGGAATACCATCAAGAATGGCGACCTTACCTTTACCGCCCAGCGCTTTCGCCAGAAACTCTCCGGCCTGCAGGCCGGCATCATAATTTTTGGAGCCAACAAAAGAGTCGATTGGGCCTTTAGCCTGAGCGTCAATCGCCACTACCACTACGCCCGCTTTTTTTGCCTCGTTTACCGCGTTTTCCACCCCGTTGGTGTCCGCCGGATTAATCAGCAGGATGTCGACTTTTTTCTGCAGCATATCTTCAATGTCGTTGATCTGCTTTGAGACATCGTGACGGGCATCTGCCTCAATCACCGTAGCCCCCATGCTGCCGGCTGCAGCCTTGAGCGCTTCCTGCATGGTGACAAAATAGGGGTTATTCATCTCCTGGAAGGACATGCCGATAGTCAGCGGCTTTGCTATCGCCAGTGCAGATGCCAGCATTAAAGGGGTCGTTACACAGAGCGCCAGCAGGGTGTTCAGTTTGCCTTTCATAATTTTCTCCGGGTCTTTTCAGTTAACTGCTTATCGTCGTTACGAAATAAAGCCGGTACAGGAACACTGCGCAACCACACCTGAAATGTTGACGTTAACATAAAGATAAAAACGTCCTGTATGCCAGGAATACGCTATCTGAGGATTGTTAAATTCATCGCCACAGACATGAGATCAAAATTTAAACACCTGAAATGACAACGTCAACATTCTCAGATGGACAAGTTTAAGATCCTTGCGGCATGTCACATCTTATTAACATCGCTTTCAGTGTTGTTACAGAAAAAACCCGGCAGGCGTCTGAAACTAAAGGTTTTTCAGGAAGCCATTAAGCATCACGCGGGTTTCGTAGGGACGGCCCTCAATAGCGGAGATGATATTTTCTGACACCACCCGCGCCCACTGGCCGGTATCATGAGCGACATAAGGAATAACCTGATTAAAATCTTCGGCGCAGGGTACTTCATCAACAGAGATAAAGCCGGTGTCGTGCATTCCCCACTTGTTGGCCAGATTAATAGCCGCCAGTGTAATCATGCCGTTTAATCCGACAATTGCATCGTAGCGTTCATGGGTGGTAGAGAACCATGACTGAATCATCGCCTTAGCATGTTCGTAGCGGTAGTCGGTATAAAGCGTGTGCAGAGTAACGCGCTCGTCAATCCCGCTTCGGATCCCGTCAATACGCTGCCGGGTAATGTGAGAGTGTTCGCTGCCGCCAATGACCAGCACATTGCGAAACGCTTTTTTCATTATCGCTTCTGCAACCAGCTCACCGGCACGGCTGTTGTTGATATAGACCGCCGGCAGCAACGTATCAAACTGACGATCCAGCTGGATAAGCTGGCTTGAGGAGTGGCGCACCACGTCGATATGGCTTTTATCGTAGCGGTCAGAATCCTCCACTACCGACAAAATAATCCCGGCCGCTTTATAGCTGACCAGCGTCTGCAGCGCGCGCGCCTCAATCTGCCGGTTGCCGTTCGTGGTAAAGAACATGACCGAATAGCCTTTGGCATCTGACAGGCGGCACACCTCTTTGATGATATGGGAATAAACAATATTAAAGGTATCGTCGGTAACCACGCCGATAATAGGGCTCTGGCTGGCTTTGATATTGCGGGCAAACGCGTTAGGCACATAGTTAAGCGTGCGTGCTGCGGCCAGGATCCGCTCGCGCGTTTCGGGTTTAACCTTATCAGGGGCAGTAAACACGCGTGAAACGGTAATATTGGTTACGCCGGCAATCTGCGCAATATCTTTAATGGTGGCCGCTTTGGTACTTTTTCGGGTCATAACATTCGCTATCGGCAGTGTCAGCAGGAGTAACGCGATGGTAGCAGCTTTCGTGAAATGTTGACGATGACATTTTGCGCCCTCAGCGCAGAAACAGTACCGGCTCATTCTGCAATTCTGAAGCCTTCCCGAAGAAACAGCCCTGCGCGCCGGTTTTCCTGCCATACAGACTCCGTTATCATAATCAGCACGTACTCGTGAACACATTCAGGTTACTGCCCGCCCTTCAGCCAGCCTCTGGCAACCACGCTGAGCCTTAAGAGGGGCAGATAAAAGAGAATCAGAATCATGTATCGCGCTGCTTATGTTTAAACATGGACACCCTAATACTATGAGTACATTAGAGAATATCAGCGCTCACACGCCAATGATGCAGCAGTATCTGCGCCTGAAAGCCGATCACCCTGACATCCTGCTGTTCTACCGCATGGGCGATTTCTACGAGCTGTTCTTTGATGATGCAAAGCGCGCCTCGCAGCTGCTGGAGATCTCGCTGACCAAACGGGGTGCTTCAGCCGGTGAGCCCATTCCGATGGCCGGTGTGCCCTATCACGCCGTAGAGGGCTATCTGGCAAAGCTGGTTCAGCTGGGCGAGTCAGTAGCGATTTGCGAACAGATTGGCGATCCGGCGCTGAGCAAAGGCCCGGTTGAGCGCAAGGTGGTGCGGATTGTCACCCCCGGCACTATCAGCGATGAAGCGCTGCTGCAGGAGCGCCAGGATAACCTGCTGGCCGCTATCTTCCAGAGCCAGCGCGGCTTTGGCTACGCCACGCTGGATATCAGCTCCGGGCGTTTCCGCCTGAGCGAACCGGGCGACGCTGAAGCGATGGCAGCAGAACTCCAGCGCACGAATCCTGCGGAGCTGCTCTACCCTGAAGACCTGCAGGCGATGTCGCTTATTGACCAGCGCCGCGGGCTGCGGCGGCGTCCGCTGTGGGAATTTGAGATCGACACCGCGCGCCAGCAGCTGAATCTGCAGTTCGGCACGCGCGACCTGCGCGGATTTGGCGTGGAGCAGGCGCATCTGGGACTGCGCGCTGCGGGCTGTCTGCTGCAGTATGCCAAAGATACTCAGCGTACCACACTGCCGCACATTCGTTCCCTGAGCATGGAGCGCCAGCAGGATAGCGTGATCATGGATGCGGCCACGCGCCGTAATCTTGAAATCACCCAGAATCTGGCCGGCGGGATCGATAACACGCTGGCAGCGGTCCTGGATAAAACCGTCACGCCGATGGGCAGCCGTATGCTGAAGCGCTGGCTGCATATGCCGCTGCGTGACCTTACGACAATTGTCCGGCGTCAGGATGCGATTGCAGAATTGCAGTCGCTGAGCGACGCGCTGCAGCCGGTCCTGCGTCAGGTAGGCGATCTGGAGCGCATACTGGCACGCCTGGCGCTGCGCACCGCGCGCCCGCGCGATCTGGCGCGCATGCGGCATGCGTTTCAGCAGCTGCCGGAAATCAATCAGCTGCTGGCCGGAGCAAAGACGGAACGGCTGGTGAGCCTGCGCACGCAGACGGGCGAGTTTGCTGAGCTGCATACGCTGCTGGAGCAGGCAATCATTGAATCACCGCCGGTACTGGTGCGTGACGGCGGCGTCATCGCGCCGGGCTATAACGCTGAACTCGATGAGTGGCGGGCGCTGGCTGACGGTGCCAGTGACTACCTTGACCGGCTGGAGATCCGCGAGCGGGAAAAACTGGGGCTGGATACGCTGAAAGTCGGCTTTAACGCGGTACATGGTTACTACATTCAGGTCAGCCGCGGTCAGAGTCACCTGGTGCCCATCCACTATGTGCGTCGCCAGACGCTGAAAAACGCCGAGCGCTATATCATTCCTGAGCTGAAAGAGTATGAAGATAAAGTTCTGACCTCCAAAGGCAAGGCGCTGGCGCTGGAAAAAGGCCTCTATGAGGAGCTGTTCGATCGCCTGCTGCCGCATCTTGAAGCGCTGCAGCTGAGCGCGGCCGCGCTGGCCGAGCTGGATGTACTCGCCAGCTTGGCAGAGCGCGCCTGGACGCTGAACTACTGCCGGCCGGTGCTGCAGGAGAAAGCGGGTATCCGCATTACCGCAGGCCGGCATCCGGTGGTGGAACAGGTGCTGAAAGAGCCCTTTATTGCCAACCCGCTCTCGCTGTCGATGCAGCGGCGCATGCTGATCATCACCGGACCAAACATGGGCGGTAAAAGCACCTATATGCGTCAGACCGCGCTGATTGCGCTGATGGCGTGGATAGGCAGTTTCGTACCGGCTGAAGAGGTCGTGATTGGTCCTGTCGATCGCATCTTTACCCGCGTCGGTGCGGCAGACGACCTTGCCTCCGGCCGCTCAACGTTTATGGTTGAGATGACAGAAACCGCCAATATTCTGCACAATGCGACGGAAAATAGCCTGGTACTGATGGATGAGATAGGTCGCGGCACTTCAACCTATGATGGCCTGTCACTCGCCTGGGCTTGTGCCGAAAGCCTTGCCAGTCGCATCAAAGCGATGACGCTGTTTGCCACCCACTATTTCGAGCTGACCACGCTGCCGGAAAAACTGGAGGGTGTTGTGAATGTGCATCTGGATGCGGTTGAACATGGCGATACCATCGCTTTCATGCACAGCGTGCAGGAGGGTGCCGCCAGCAAGAGTTATGGCCTGGCGGTTGCGGCGCTGGCGGGCGTGCCAAAAGAGGTAATCAAGCGCGCGCGGCAGAAGCTGAAAGAGCTGGAGGCGCTTTCCGGCAGTCAGAACGCCTCGGCAGCCGGCGGTGCGCAGCTGCCTCTGCTGGTGGCAGAGACCTCGCCGGCGGTGGACGCGCTGGAAGCGCTGGATCCTGACAGCCTGACGCCAAAGCAGGCGCTGGAGTGGATCTACCGGCTGAAAAGCCTGGTCTGATCGCAGGCAAAAAAAAACGGTGACCTGACAGGTCACCGTTTTTGCTGCTGATTATGGCTTATTCACGAAACAGTGCTTCGATATTGAGGCCCTGTGTCTGCAGGATTTCCCGCAGGCGACGCAGCCCTTCCACCTGAATCTGACGAACGCGCTCGCGGGTTAACCCGATTTCGCGACCCACATCTTCCAGGGTTGCCGCTTCATAGCCTAACAGGCCGAAACGACGCGCCAGCACTTCACGCTGCTTGGCATTAAGTTCAAACAACCACTTAACGATGCTCTGTTTCATGTCATCGTCCTGCGTGGTGTCTTCCGGGCCGTTGTCTTTCTCATCGGCCAGGATATCCAGCAGCGCTTTTTCGGAATCACCACCCAGCGGGGTGTCAACCGAGGTAATACGTTCATTGAGACGCAGCATACGGCTCACGTCATCAACCGGCTTGTCCAGCTGCTCGGCAATCTCTTCCGCACTCGGCTCGTGATCGAGCTTGTGTGAAAGTTCACGCGCGGTACGCAGGTAAACGTTCAGCTCTTTGACAATATGAATCGGCAGGCGAATTGTACGGGTTTGGTTCATGATAGCCCGTTCAATAGTCTGACGAATCCACCAGGTAGCGTACGTTGAGAAACGGAACCCGCGCTCCGGGTCAAATTTCTCTACGGCACGAATCAGGCCGAGGTTACCCTCTTCAATCAGGTCCAGCAGGGCCAGACCACGATTGCTGTAACGACGGGCAATCTTCACTACCAGGCGTAAGTTACTTTCGATCATGCGGCGGCGAGAAGGAATATCGCCTCGTAAAGCACGACGCGCAAAGAAGACTTCTTCTTCTGCCGTCAGCAACGGGGAATAACCGATCTCTCCGAGGTAGAGCTGCGTCGCATCCAATACTCGTTGCGTCGCACCCTGTGACAACAGCTCTTCTTCTGCTACTTCGCTATCACCAGGTTCGTTCTCAACAAGAGCTTTCTCATCGAAAACTTCAGCTCCGTTCTCCTCGAATTCCGCATCTTCATGTAACTCATTAACTTTCAGCGTATTCTGGTTCATAAGCGGCTCCTACCCGTGATCCAAGGGCAGAACACCAAAGGTTCTGCCGGATTATCGCTGCGGTAAATAACGCAACGGATTTACGGATTTCCCCTTGTAACGAATTTCAAAGTGCAATCTAACTGAACTGGTACCGGTGCTACCCATGGTAGCTATCTTTTGCCCCGCCTTAACTTCCTGTTGTTCCCGGACCAGCATTGTATCGTTGTGGGCGTAGGCACTCAGATAATCATCATTATGCTTAATGATGATCAAATTACCGTACCCGCGTAACGCGTTACCTGCGTACACCACCCTTCCCGATGCGGTAGCGACAACAGATTGTCCGCGAGACCCGGCGATATCGATACCTTTGTTTCCGCCTTCCGCAGCAGAGAAGTTATCGATGATCTTGCCATCAGTCGGCCAGCGCCAGCTCCCCACCGGGGTTGAGCTATTTGAGGTGCTGCTGACTGTAGGCGGTGCGGTAACCGGAGCTGTGGTCGTTGCCACATTAGTTGCTCCTTTCGACGGTAGCATTTTCCCACCTGTCGAACCTGAATCATCAGAATACGTAATAACAGGTTGCTGTGCAACAGCAGGGGATTTTATTTGCGTTTGCGCCGTTGTTCCGGTGGCTCCGCTCTGGCTGGCATCGGCTGCTGTAATCGCATTTCCACCGGTAATTGTCTGACCGTTACCGTTGCCTACCTGCAGGGTTTGCCCTGCGCTCAGGCCGTATGGCGCGGGAATATTGTTGCGCTGAGCCAGATCGCGGAAGTCATTGCCGGTGATCCAGGCAATATAAAACAGGGTATCGCCATGTTTGACGGTATAGGTTTCACCGCCGTAGCTGCCTTTCGGAATATTCCCGTAATTGCGGTTGTAAACAATGCGTCCGTTTTCAGTCGCTACATTATTACTGGCACTAATCATTCCACCCGCAGGAGCAGCAGAAGATGTATTACTGCTTAACATTCCGCCCTGTGGCATAGCGGGCACCGGCGAACTCTGCCCGGAAACCATACCACCCCCTTGTGGAGCGACCATACCGCCGCCCTGAGGGGTCAGCATACCGCCGCCATTATTACTGCCAACCTGACTGATAGGCGCCTGCGTATTATCGCCAGAGCTACAGCCAGCCAGCCAGAAACCTACCAGTGAGACTGCCGCCAGACGGCGTAATTGAAATGCGGTGCTTCCTGTGCTCATTGCTCCCCCGTGATGGCAATACTGGTCAGAACTCTCTCGCGGCCTGAACCGCATAAATCTCTACGCGAATAGGCTCAAACGCGCATCGGTATCGAAAAAGAGGATAGTAACAATATCACCTGCGCCATGCCACGCTGTGATTGTGAAGAAATACGTAAGATCGCCCTTACGCCAGGTCACCCTGCACCAGCGGAACAAAGCGTACCGGCTCGATAATCTCTTCCGTCAGCTCGCCCTTGTGGCGGCGCAGACGCTTAAGCACCTGATGGTCCTCCCCCACCGGCAGCACCATTCTGCCACCCTCACCCAGCTGTGCTATCAGCGCAGTCGGAATTTCGGGGGGCGCTGCGGTAACAATGATGGCATCAAACGGCCCGCGCGCGGGCCAGCCGAGCCAGCCATCACCGTGCCGGGTAGAGATATTATGCAGGTCGAGCTGCTTCAGACGGCGTTTAGCCTGCCACTGCAACCCTTTGATGCGCTCAACGGAACAGACGTGATTGACCAGATGCGCCAGAATAGCGGTCTGATAGCCGGAGCCGGTGCCGATTTCCAGTACGCGGGAGTGCGGGTTCAGCTCCAGCAGCGCGGTCATACGCGCCACCATATAGGGCTGGGAAATGGTCTGTCCGCTGCCGATAGGGAGTGCCATGTTGTCCCACGCCTTGTGCTCAAACGCTTCATCTACAAAGCGCTCACGTGGTACATCCGCAATCGCCTGCAGCAGACGCTCATCTGTAATGCCCTGCGCCCGCAGCTGGGCTAACAGCGTGTCGATGCGCCGGTTTATCATGCCAGTGAGACCTCTGCCTGCAGCAGCCAGTCATGCAGCACGCTCTGCGCGGCGTGTGCGGTGAGATCGACATGCAGCGCCGTCAGCGAAACATAGCCGGCGTCTACGGCGGCAAAATCGGTATCAGGGCCGGCATCAAGCTGTTTGCCTGGCGGGCCTATCCAGTAGAGCGGCTGGCCGCGTGGATCTTCAGTGCAAATCACCTGATCTGCCGGATGGCGGCTGCCGCAGCGCGTGACGCGAAAACCTTTAATCTGCGCCAGTGGCAAATCGGGCACATTAATATTGAGGATACGTCCGGTACGCAGCGGTGCCCGGGAGAGCGCACGCAGCAGCACGCAGGTTACGGCTGCCGCACTGTCATAGTGCGTATGACCATTCAGCGACACCGCCAGCGCCGGCAGGCCGAGATGGCGCCCCTCCATCGCAGCTGCAACGGTACCGGAATAGATCACATCATCGCCCAGATTGGGACCGGCATTGATGCCTGAGACCACAATGTCAGGACGCGGTTGCATCAGCTTATTCACGCCGAGAAAAACGCAGTCGGTGGGTGTCCCCATCTGTACAGCGATATCGCCGCTGGCATGCGTGAAGGTACGCAGCGGCGTTTCCAGCGTCAGTGAATTTGAGGCACCGCTGCGGTTGCGGTCGGGTGCCACCACCTGTACCTCAGCAAATTCCCGCAGCGCGTGCGCCAGCGTCTGAATGCCGGGCGCATGGATTCCATCGTCGTTACTCAGCAATATCCGCATCTGTTTCTGACCTTTGTTCATTCACCGGTCCCCGCCAGCCGGTGCCGGCTGTGCGAAAAATCGGGCGTAGTTACGCCAGCGGCCGGTGAGACAGGGATAGATGCATTCTAGCGATGAGGCGCGGGAAGTGGTAGACGTAAATCGTGACAGAGGCAGGGTTTGTCTCTGCAGTGGTCAGAACCCGGCCAGCGGCCGGGTGGATTAACGCGCCGGGCGTCAGCGCTACTCGTCGCCGAGCGGTGCCGCAGCGCCGTTGCTCAGCAGCTCGCGCACCAGGCTGGTGGCGAAGCTGCCGGCGGGCAGCCAGAACTGCAGGGCCAGCGTGGCGTCATCCTGCCACTGCCACTGCAGATTATCCGGCACCACCAGCATCGCGCGGCGGGCGGTATCAACCCGTTCACGCGTCAGCAGCGTCAGCAGTGCCGGCGACTGCGCCAGCTGCTGCTGCTCGAATGCGGCAACTTCTCCCTGCGTGCCCACCTCACCGCGTCCCGCCAGCGGTGCCGTGATGCGCAGCTCATGCGCGGCCACGCGCTGCTGCAGCGCTGGCAGCTCATCGGCAGCGGCGACAAACCAGCTGCCGCGTCCGGCGAGCTGCAGCGCATCGCCTGCCTGCGCCAGCTGCAGTGAGCCGTTGCGCTGCAGACGCGCGCTGGTCACCTGATTAAACAGGTAGCTACGCGCGGCTGACAGCAGCAGGCCTTTCATATTCCGATCGCGCGGATGAAACTGCTCTTCTGCCCAGCGCTGCGCCTGCTGCAGGTTATTCCCGCCGCGGCCAAAGCGCTGCTCGCCAAAATAGTTGGGAACGCCCTGAGCCTGAATCTGCTGCAGGCGCGCGTCAACGTCGGCGCGATCAGACACGTCGCGGATCACCAGCCGAAAGGCATTTCCCGCCAGCGCGCCGGTACGCAGCTTACGCCTGTGCCGGATCACCTGCAGGATCTCAACCCCTTCAAGCTGAAAGCCGCTCATTACCGGCATTGCGTTACCCGGCAGGCGGAAACAGAGCGTCTGTTCAGTCACGGCGTGGCGATCTTTCATGCCGGCATAGCTCAGGTCGCGCGCCGGCACGCCCAGATATTTTGCCAGGGCTTCAGCAACAAAACGCGTGTTGCAGCCCGTTTTGCGGATGCGTACCAGCAGCTGCTCGCCGTCGCCGTCATAGGGATAACCGAGATCTTCGATCACCACAAAATCATCCGGACGCGCTTTAATTATGCCAGTGGCAGCAGGCACGCCGTGCAGATAGTGCAGCTCACTCATGCGTCAGCCTTTACCAGCAGAGCCACTGCCTCGCAGGCAATACCTTCACCGCGTCCGGTAAAGCCGAGCTTTTCGGTGGTGGTGGCCTTCACGTTAACCGCATCCATGTGGCAGCCCAGATCTTCGGCGATATTGACGCGCATCTGCGGCACGTGCGGCAGCATTTTAGGCGCCTGCGCGATAATCGTGACGTCAACGTTGCCAATGGCGTAGCCTTTCGCCTGAATACGACGCCACGCTTCGCGCAGCAAGCCGCGGCTGTCAGCTCCTTTAAACGCCGGATCCGTATCCGGAAAAAGCTTGCCAATATCGCCCATCGCCACCGCGCCCAGCAGGGCATCGGTCAGCGCATGCAGCGCAACGTCGCCGTCGGAGTGGGCAATAAAACCGTGCTCAAACGGGATACGCACCCCGCCAATCACCAGTGGACCTTCACCGCCAAAAGCGTGAACGTCGAAGCCGTGACCGATACGCATTATGCGTTCTCCTGTCGTTGAATCTGAGTAAGGTAAAAGGCCGCCAGCGCCAGATCTTCCGGCCGCGTGACCTTGATGTTGTCGCTGCGCCCGCTAATCAGCTGCGGATGATAGCCGCAATACTCCAGCGCTGACGCCTCATCCGTGATCGTAGCGCCTTCGCTGAGCGCCCGGCTCAGGCAGGCAGTCAGCAGCCTATGCGGGAAAAACTGTGGCGTCAGCGCGTGCCAGAGATCGTCACGCTCCACCGTATGTGCCACCGCCGTTTTGCCCGGCTCAGCGCGCTTCATGGTATCGCGTACCGGTGCTGCCAGAATGGCGCCGGTTCTGCTGTACTCCCGCACGGCCAGCAGCCGTGCCAGGTCGTCAGCATGAAGGCACGGGCGCGCGGCGTCATGCACCAGCACCCATGCGCTCTCTCTGATGTGCTGTAACCCTGCCAGCACTGACTCGGCCCGGGTTGCGCCGCCGGTGACCCGCACCACGCGCGGATCGTGCGCCAGCGGCAGCGAATCGAACCAGCCGTCGTCAGCGCTGACGGCGACAATCACCTGCTGCACTGCGGCGTTAGCCAGCAGGCGCGCCACGCTGTGTTCCAGCAGCGTCATGGTACCAATAGTGAGATATTGCTTGGGAAACGCTGCCTGCATGCGACTGCCGACACCGGCAGCCGGCACGACGGCAATCACATCCGCAGCGTGAGAGTGGTGAGTCATGTTGTTATCGTTGCTGATTTTGCGCAGACTGCTGCGCATTTCGTTTGTTCTGGTCTGCCACCAGGCGATAGAAAGTCTCGCCGGGTTTAATCATGCCTAGCTCGCTGCGTGCGCGCTCCTCAATCGCCTCTGAACCGCCATTGAGATCGTCAATTTCGGCAAACAGCTGATCGTTTCGTGCTTTGAGTTTGGCGTTATTCGCCTGTTGTGACACCACGTCTTCGCTGACGCGTGTGTAATCATGGATACCGTTCTTGCCCAGCCACAGGGAATATTGCAACCATCCCAGTAGCGCGAGCAGCAGTAACGTCAGTTTTCCCATCCCCGCCCCCTGAAAAACGGCCCAATCATCCCATAACTTGAGCCCGGACTCCACTGCGGCAGCGAAAATGGCGCGTAAGCAGATTTATCCGGATTATTTATAGCAGGCGGTCACGAAAAACAGCAGGCAAACTTTTGTAACCAGCGGATGCGTTTGCACATCTCTGCGCTTACCAGCCGGACAGATAGGAGAACACCAGCCAGAAGAGGCAGATGACCAGCAGACCGGTCGCCAGGGCGCACCAGAAGAGGTGCCCACGCATCATCAGGCTCAGCACGATGCCGGCCAGCACCGATACCGGCAGCAGCGCAAGGAAAAAAGGCCAGGTATAGAGAAAAAAGAATAGCGTATTGGAGCCGTAGAGCAGAAAGGGAATGGCCAGCGCGCACCAGTAGGCAAAAAAGCCAATAACGCCGCCGGGTAATGAGGAGCGCGGCTCTTCGGGCAAGCTGTCGTCTTTGCGTGCGAGCATGGGAGTGACGTTCTGCATAGAGATCCTGTTGACGCTAAAATGCGGCAAACCCGGAGAAGGCGTTTGCCGCGTCGGTTCAGGATCTGATGATATCGCGGCGGCGCAGCAGGTCTAACAATTGGGCCGCGAGTTTTGTAACCAATTGTTCGCCATCCAGCGTGATATCAGCGGCTTCGGGCGCCTCATACGCGCTGTCAATACCGGTGAAATTACGCAGTTCACCGGCGCGCGCTTTTTTATATAACCCTTTCGGATCGCGCGCTTCACACACCGCCAGCGGTGTATCGACAAAGACCTCAATAAACTCACCTTCGCCCAGCAGATCGCGCACCATCTGCCGCTCAGCCCGGTGCGGCGAGATGAAGGCGGTGAGCACCACCAGTCCGGCATCGACCATCAGCCGGGCCACCTCACCCACGCGCCGGATATTCTCCCGGCGATCGTCATCGCTGAAGCCGAGATCGCGGCACAGACCGTGGCGCACGTTGTCACCGTCCAGCAGGTAAGTGCTGACGCCAAGCTGATGCAGCGCCTGCTCCAGCGCACCTGCCACGGTGGATTTACCCGAGCCGGAGAGCCCGGTAAACCACAGCACTACACCCTGATGACCATGCTGCTGCTCACGCGCCGCCCGGGTGACCGGATGGTCGTGCCACACCACGTTTTCATCATGCTGCGCCATTACGCACCGCCCAGCAGATCGCGCGCGTTCCAGTGCGGGAAGTGACGACGCACCAGCGCATTCAGCTCCAGCTCAAAGGCGCTAAAGTTACCCGCTGTAGCAGGTGCTGCGCTCTGCGGCTGGTTAATCATACCGGCGCCCACGGTGACGTTGCTCAGCCGGTCAATGAAGATCATGCCGCCAGTTACCGGGTTTTGCTGGTAAGGATCCAGCACCATCGGCTCATCAAAGGTGATTTCTACCAGTCCGATACCGTTCAGCGGCAGGCTGTCAACGGTGTGCGTTGCCAGGGTATTGATCTCCACCTGATGCAGGATTTTTTCCACCCGGCCGCGCGCTTTTTTGCCCGCAATTTTGATTTCATAGCTTTGACCCGGCTTCAGCGGCTGCTCCGCCATCCAGACCACGTCAACCGTAGCGCACTGTACCGCCTGCAGTTCAGCATCGGCAGCAACCAGCAGGTCGCCGCGGCTGATATCGATCTCATCGTTCAGCACCAGCGTAATCGCTTCACCCGCCGCAGCTTCCGGCAGATCACCATCAAAGGTCACGATACGTGCGATAGTCGACTCCACGCCAGAAGGCAGGACTTTTACCCGATCTCCCGGCCGTACGGTGCCTGACGCCAGCGTTCCGGCATAGCCGCGGAAATCGAGATTAGGACGGTTAACATACTGCACCGGGAAACGCATGGGCTGGTGATCGACAACGCGCTTCAGCTCAACCGTTTCCAGTACGTCCAGCAACGTCGGACCGCTGTACCACGGCATAGTCGTGCTCGGGGTAGCGACATTGTCCCCTTCCAGCGCGGACATCGGTACAAAACGAATATCCAGATCGCCCGGCAGCTGGGCCGCGAAGTCGAGGTAATCCTGTTTGATCTGCTCAAATGTCTCCTGGCGATACTCCACCAGATCCATTTTGTTGATCGCCACTACCAGATGTTTGATGCCCAGCAGCGTTGAGATAAAGCTGTGGCGCCGGGTCTGATCCAGCACGCCTTTGCGCGCGTCGATCAGCAGAATAGCCAGATCGCAGGTTGAGGCGCCGGTGGCCATATTGCGGGTGTACTGCTCGTGCCCCGGGGTATCCGCGATAATAAACTTGCGTTTTTCCGTCGAGAAGTAGCGATAGGCGACATCGATAGTGATGCCCTGCTCGCGCTCCGCCTGCAGGCCATCCACCAGCAGCGCCAGATCGAGTTTTTCACCCTGGGTACCATGACGTTTGCTGTCGTTATGCAGAGAGGAGAGCTGATCTTCATAAATCTGTCGCGTATCGTGCAGCAGGCGGCCAATCAGGGTGCTCTTGCCGTCATCTACGCTGCCGCAGGTCAGGAAACGCAGCAGGCTCTTATGTTGTTGCGCCGTCAGCCAGGCTTCTACGCCACCCTGCTCGGCAATCTGTTGTGCAATAACGGTATTCATCTGCGTCTCCTTAGAAATAACCCTGGCGTTTTTTCAGTTCCATCGATCCCGCCTGGTCGCGGTCAATCATGCGTCCCTGGCGTTCGCTGGTGGTGGAGACCAGCATCTCTTCGATAATCTCCGGCAGCGTCTGCGCTTCAGACTCTACGGCGCCGGTCAGCGGCCAGCAGCCCAGCGTACGGAAACGCACCATGCGCTCGGTGATCTCTTCACCTGGCTGCAGGTTGATACGATCGTCATCGATCATCATCAGCATGCCGTCGCGCTCCAGTACCGGGCGCGGCGCGGCCAGGTAGAGCGGTACGATTTCGATGTTTTCCAGGAAGATGTATTGCCAGATATCGAGTTCGGTCCAGTTAGAGAGCGGAAATACGCGAATGCTTTCGCCCTTGTTGATCTGGCCGTTGTAGTTATGCCACAGCTCAGGACGCTGATTTTTGGGATCCCAGCGATGAAAGCGATCGCGGAAAGAGTAGATGCGCTCTTTCGCGCGCGATTTCTCTTCATCACGGCGCGCGCCACCAAAGGCGGCATCAAAACCGTATTTGTTGAGCGCCTGCTTCAGCCCTTCCGTCTTCATAATATCGGTATGTTTGGCGCTGCCGTGAACAAACGGGTTGATCCCCATTGCCACGCCTTCCGGATTACGGTGCACCAGCAGCTCGGCACCCATGTTTTTCACCGTACGGTCGCGAAACTCATACATTTCGCGGAATTTCCAGCCGGTATCCACGTGCAGCAGAGGAAACGGCAGGGTTCCCGGGAAGAATGCTTTACGCGCCAGATGAAGCATTACCGAGGAGTCTTTGCCGATGGAGTACATCATCACCGGATTGCTGAACTCGGCCGCCACCTCGCGGATGATATGGATACTCTCTGCTTCCAGCTGACGCAGATGAGTAAGACGATTTTGGTCCATAGTTTTTCCTCAAGCCAAATTGACAACGGCGGACTCGCGAGCCCCCTGCTGTGCAGAATGTTGAAACCAGGCTAATTGCCCGTGCAAGTTCACCACTTCGCCAATCACTAACAGCGCAGGCGTCGGCGCGGCGGCTGCCAGCACCTCAAGTTGATTCAGGGTTCCGGTCAGCACCTGCTGATCCTGACGCGTGCCGCGGCCAATCACCGCCACGGGCGTCAGCGGATCGCGGCCGTGGTCAATCAGACCGGCGGCAATTTCCGCTGCTTTTACGGTGCCCATATAGATAGCCAGCGTCTGGCGCGCACGCGCGAGGGATGGCCAGTCGATGCCATCGCCGTCAGCGCGGCAGTGGCCGGTAATAAACATCACGCTCTGCGCATAATCGCGGTGCGTCAGCGGAATACCGGCATAGGCGGTCGCGCCTGCGGCGGCAGTAATACCCGGCACCACCTGGAACGGAATGCCTGCCGCTTTCGCCGCCTGCAGCTCTTCGCCGCCGCGGCCAAAGATAAAGGGATCGCCGCCTTTCAGACGCACGACGCGCTTGCCCTGCAGCGCCAGTGATACCAGCAGCTGGTTCGTCTCTTCCTGCGGCACCGAATGGGCGCCGGCGCGTTTTCCGACGCAGATGCGATCGGCATCGCGCCGCACCAGATCCAGCACCTCATCGCTGACCAGATGGTCATACAGCACCACATCAGCCAGCTGCATCACCTGCAGACCGCGCAGCGTCAGCAGACCGCTGTCGCCAGGACCCGCGCCGACCAGCGCAATTTCGCCCTGGTTATCGCTGATATGTTCCAGTTCGCGATCGAGCGTCTGGCGCGCGGCGCTGACGTTACCGGCCGCCATCTGGCTGGCAAACAGGCCATTAAAGGCGCGCTCCCAGAAGCGGCGGCGATCGGACATTTTGCGATAGCGCTGTTTGACTTTGTCGCGCCACTCTCCTGCCAGCGCGGCCATCTGACCCAGGTTTGCCGGCAGCAGCGCTTCGATTTTCTCCCGCAGCAGCCGCGCCAGTACCGGCGCGGTGCCGCTGGATGAGATCGCCACCACCAGCGGTGAGCGGTCAACAATAGAAGGGAAGATAAAGCTGCATTTAGGCTGGTCATCCACCACGTTAACCAGCTTGTGCCGCGCGTTGGCGGCGTCAAACACCTGTGAATTAAGTGCGTTATCGTTGGTGGCAGCAATAACCAGAAATACGCCGTCGAGCTGAGCCGGCTCAAAACTGCGGGCTATCCACTCTACGGCCTGTTCTGCCTCCAGCGCCTGCAGTTCATGCCCCAGCTCGCGGGCGGCCACCAGGATGCGCGCGCCAGCCCGGCGCAGCAGTTCAATTTTACGGGCAGCGATTTCACCACCGCCGACAACCAGCACCGGACGCTGTCTGAGATCGGCAAAGAGGGGCAGATAATCCACGATAACCTTGCTAGTTTTACAATAAGTTATCGCGACTATACGTCGCGCTATTCCGCCAGATGAAATTACGATTTCGCATGAGTAGTTACCAAATGGAATATAGCGCTGGCAAAGCTGATGCGTTTTTCTGCTTAAGAATTGATTTTATAACGCTTTTTTCAGGCAGCACGATTTCGGCTGCGGCCAGCCGGGCATGACTTTAGGAATTAACAGAGGTGCGTGAGAGGGAAACAAAAAACAGGGCGAAAATTCGCCCTGTGGATGGTGGTTAGCCTTCGTGCAAACCGCACTCGCGCTTGAGGCCGAAGAAGCGCGTCTCTTCTTCTGCCATGCCCGGTTCCCATTTTCGCGTGGTATGGGTATCACCCACCGAAAGGTAGCCCTCATCCCACAGCGGGTGGTAGCTCAGGCCGTGCTGTTTCAGGTACTGATGCACCTGCCGGTTATCCCAGTCGATAATGGGCAGGATCTTAAAGACACCGCGCTGTACCGCCAGCACCGGCAGGCTGGCACGGCTGCCTGACTGATCGCGCCGCAGTCCGGCAAACCAGGTCTGTGCGCCCAGCGTGCTCAGCGCCCGGTTCATCGGTTCCACTTTATTGAGCTGGTTATACTGCTCAATGCCGTCCACGCCCTGCTCCCATAGTTTGCCGTAGCGCGCTTCCTGCCATGCGGGCGAGGTTTCCGCACGGAAAATCTGCAGGTTAAGGTTAAGCTTTGCCGTTAACTCATCGATAAAGCGATAGGTTTCCGGGAACAGGTAACCGGTGTCGGTGAGGATCACCGGAATATCCGGCCGCTGCTGCGTCACCATATGCAGCAGCACCGCCGCCTGGATCCCAAAACTGGATGAGAGCACAAAGGCCCCCGGCAGCTGTTCCAGCGCCCAGCTGACGCGCGCTTCAGCAGAGAGTTTCTCCAGCTGCACGTTGCTTTCAGCCAGCGCCATAATTCGGTCAACTTTGCTGCCGCTGTTGAGTACGGCGAGATCGGGCAGGGTCATACAGCCTCCGCGTCCCAGAAGTCACGAGCCGGATCCGTCACCGCTTTAACGATACCGGTGCGGATCGTGAAGTCACCAAAACCTTCACCGGCCTCGCGCTCGTTTGCCCAGCGCGCCACCAGTTCATCAATCGTGGCCAGAATTTCGCTCTCAGTGATATTTTCGCGGTACATACGCGGAATGCGCGTACCCACGCGGTTCCCGCCGAGATGCAGGTTGTAGCGACCCGGCGCTTTGCCAACCAGCCCCAGCTCCGCCAGCAGCGCACGACCGCAGCCGTTCGGGCAGCCGGTTACGCGCAGAACGATATGCTCTTCGCCCACGCCGTGACGATGCATGATCTCTTCGACTTTGGTAACAAATGATGGCAGGAAACGCTCCGCTTCTGCCATCGCCAGCGGACAGGTCGGAAACGCTACGCAGGCCATCGAGTTTTCACGCTGCGGCGTTACGCTTTCCATCAGGCCGTGCTCGCGGGCGATCGCTTCAATCTGCGCTTTCTGCGCCTCCGGCACGCCAGCCACAATCAGGTTCTGGTTGGCGGTGAGGCGGAAATCACCCTGGTGTACTCTGGCGATTTCAGCGATGCCGCTTTTCAGCGGACGGCCCGGGTAATCAAGCAGGCGACCATTTTCGATAAACAGCGTCAGATGCCACTTGTTGTCGATGCCTTTAACCCAGCCGATACGATCGCCGCGGGTGGTGAATTCGTACGGACGCGCCGGCGCGAAAGTCAGACCGGCACGCTTTTCCACTTCCGCTTTAAACGTCTCAACGCCCACGCGCTCAAGGGTATATTTAGTTTTAGCGTTTTTGCGATCGGTGCGATTACCCCAGTCGCGCTGCGTGGTCACTACCGCGGCGGCCACATCGAGGATCTTCTCCACCGGCAGGAAACCGAACTCACTGGCGGTACGGGCGTAGGTCGCTTTATTGCCATGCTCAATAGAGAGGCCTCCCCCTACCAGCACATTGAAACCTATCAGCTTGCCGTGCTCTGCAATCGCAATGAAGTTGAGATCGTTAGCATGCAGATCGACATCATTGTGCGGCGGCACCACCACGGTGGTTTTAAACTTACGCGGCAGATAGGTTTCGCCAAGAATCGGCTCTTTATCTGTGGTCGCAACTTTTTCCTTATCCCACCAGATCTCCGCATAAGCGCGGGTCTGCGGCAGCAGGTGCTCAGAGAGCTTTTTCGCCCACTCATAAGCTTCCTGATGCAGCTCAGACTCAACCGGATTTGAGGTGCAGAGTACGTTGCGGTTAACGTCATTGGCGGTCGCCAGCGCATCGAGTCCCACTTCATGCAGCATCTGATGCGTGGGTTTCACATTCTTTTTCAGAATACCGTGAAACTGAAACGTCTGCCGGTTCGTCAGGCGGATGCTGCCATAGAGCGTTTTTTCAGCCGCAAACTTATCAATGGCCAGCCACTGCGTCGGGGTAATGATGCCGCCCGGCAGACGGCAGCGCAGCATCATGGCGTGACGCGGCTCCAGCTTCTGCTCAGCTCGCTCGGCGCGAATATCGCGATCGTCCTGCTGATACATGCCGTGAAAGCGGATCAGCAGGAAGTTATCGCCGGTGAACCCACCGGTCAGGCCATCGTCGAGATCGTCTAAGATGGTGCCACGCAGATAGTTGCTCTCTTTTTTCAGACGCTCGGCGTCAGAAAGTTTACCTTCAACCACCAGCGGTCCAGGGTGTTTTTCGCTCATTAGTAAACGTCTCGCTGATAACGGCGCTCAATGCGCAGCTCACTCAAAAATTCATCAGCCGTTTCACGATCCATGCCGCCGTGTTCGACCACCACATCCAGTAATGCCTGCTCCACATCTTTCGCCATGCGATTCGCATCGCCACAAACGTAAAGGTGAGCGCCCTCTTCGATCCAGCGCCAGACCTCTGCGCCTTTCGCCCGGATTTTATCCTGTACATAGACTTTCTCAGCCTGATCGCGTGACCAGGCGAGATCGATATTCGTCAGCAGCCCCTGCTTAACATACTTCTGCCACTCTACCTGATAGAGAAAATCTTCGGTGAAGTGCGGGTTGCCGAAAAACAGCCAGTTTTTACCGCCGGCACCGTCATTATCACGCTGCTGCATAAACGCGCGGAACGGCGCAATACCGGTGCCCGGACCAATCATAATTACCGGTGCATCCGGATTGGCCGGCAGGCGGAAGTTATCATTGTGCTCGATAAAGACGCGAATGGCGCCCTCTTCTTCCAGACGGTCGGCAAGCCAGGTGGAGGCACCACCGCCGCGCTGACGGCCATCGATTTCATAGCGCACCGCACCCACCGTAATATGCACCTCGTTTTCGCTCTCCGCCTGGGAGGAGGCGATAGAGTAAAGACGCGGCGTCAGCGGGCGCAGTAAGCCCGTCAGCTGCTCGGCATTCAGTTCAGTGGGCGCCTGGCGCACCATATCCACAATCGGGAAGCTCTGGGCATAGCTCTGCAGCTTCTGCTTATCTTCTGCCAGCGCCAGCAGCGCCTCATTGCGCGACAGCGCGGCGTAGCGCTCCACTATCTGCGGCGTGTTGACCGTGAGTTCAAACTGCGTCTGCAGCGCTTCAGCCAGCGGCAGCGTTTTGCCCTGCACCGTCACCTGCTCATCGCCTTTCAGCCACACCAGCTGCAGCAGCTCCTCTACCAGCTCTGCATCATTCTCATACCAGACGCCCAGCGCGTCACCCGGCTGGTAACGCAGGCCGGAATCACTGAGATCGATCTCAATATGGCGCACATCTTTATCAGAGAGGCGGCCGGTGATTTTCTGATTCAGCGCAAAGCTGGCGGTAAGCGGCAGCTCTTTCGTATAAGGACTGCTGTCAACCAGGTTGACGCTGCCGGCGCTGCTGGCCGCAATCTGCGCCGCAGGGGCGACCGGCACGCGCGCCTTCAGCAGATCGGTCAGCTGCAGGCGCCAGGCGCTGGCCAGCTCGCTATATTCAACGTCCGCATCGACACGATCCAGCAGGCGCTCTGCGCCCAGCTCGGCCAGACGGCTATCGAAATCTTTGCCCGCCTGGCTGAAAAATTCGTAAGAGGTGTCGCCAAGACCAAACACGGCAAACGCCGCGCCATCCATTTTCGGTGCCTTCTTCGACAGCAGGAATTTATGCAGCGCCACCGCCTCTTCCGGTGGTTCGCCTTCGCCCTGGGTCGAGGTGACGATAACCAGCAGCTTTTCCTGGCCGATCTGCTTGAACTTATAGTCGCCGGCATTAACCAGATTCACGTTCAGTTTCGCTGCCAGCAGATCATCACGCAGCTGTTCTGCCAGGCGACGCGCGTTGCCGGTTTGCGAGGCTGAAATCAGCGTGACGCCCGGGGTTTCCGCTGGCGGAGCTGCAGGTGTCGCCACCGCGCCAGGAGTCTGGTTGACCATGCCCCAGAAGTAGCCCGAAAGCCAGGCAAGCTGAGTCGTATTAAATTCCGTGGTCGCCGCCTGTAAGCGCGCAAGTTGCTCCGGAGAGAGCGGCAGCATGGAGCCTGGGGGTGCCTGAGTCGTCATCGCGTTAAAAATTCCAGTGTCAGAAGTCCGGACCGAGAAGCGGTGGAAGAGGAGGTAGGTTACCGAGCTGTATATTAACGATTAAATAAGGGTTCGACATAATAAATAACCAAAACGACTAAGCGGTTTTTCGGGTATCGCTAACCGCCAAAAGTGGTAAATTATCCCTTTGTAAAATATGGTTTTTATCTTCAGACGCGGTACAGGATCGCGTTAAATGCGCTTTTACACCCCCACGGGTGCGAAAAATCTGCTTTTGAGGTAGACTTCAGCGGTTTTTTCGTTTGAGAGTGATTATGTCTACCACGCTGTTTAAAGAGTTCCAGTTTGAAGCGGCTCACCGCTTACCTCACGTGCCTGAAGGGCACAAATGCGGTCGTCTGCACGGCCACTCCTTTCTGGTGCGACTGGAAATAACCGGTGAAGTGGATGCGTATACCGGCTGGGTTATGGATTTTGCTGAACTGAAAGCGATTTTCAGTCCGCTTTATGAGCGACTGGATCATCACTACCTGAACGATATTCCGGGTCTGGAGAATCCCACCAGTGAAGTGCTGGCGAAGTGGATCTGGGATGAGCTTAAGCCGGTGCTGCCGGTGCTGAGCGCGGTCATGATCAAAGAGACCTGTACGGCAGGCTGCGTTTACCGCGGCTGACCAGAGCGGCCTCTTCCACGCTGCAGGTGCGCTGGCTGCCCTTCTCCACCCCCGGTTGCTTACTCATGTAAGCGCCTGAGGATGAACGCGGTTGCCGCCTTCCTGCAACGTGGAACCACAGGTGCCGGTCTCTGAACCGCTGTGATACCTGTATTAATCTTCGAACAGCCGATTACTGCTGATTCATCTCTTTGTAACGATCCCCCTCTACGTTGTTGTCTCCTCTGTCAAAGATCAAGAGAATCAACAATGAACCTTGTGAAACACCTTTCTCTGCTTGCTGTTTTTATCTCTGCCTCTGCTGCCGTTCAGGCGCAAAACGTACTTGATTTTCCCCAGCCGGAGAGTATGCCGGCGGAGTTTTATGCGGTGACAGAAATTCCGGCAGGCGGGACGATCAAATATGAAACCGATGCTAAAACCGGGTTTATCGTGGCTGACCGTTTTCAGTCTATGCCGGTCGCCTATCCCGCCAACTACGGTTCGCTGACTCAGTCACTGAGTGGCGATAACGATCCGCTGGATGTGATTTTTTACGCCCGGGCGCCGTTACAGCCCGGCACCCTGATTAAGCTGCGCGCGATTGGCGTGCTAAAGATGATTGATGGCGGTGAGGTGGATGACAAGATTGTCGCCGTGCCCGCCAGCAAAATTGATCCAACCTATGATGATATTAAAGAGATAAGCGATCTGCCGCGAATCGAGCAGCAGCGGCTGGAAGCCTTTTTCCGGGTGTATAAACAGTTACCGGATGGCCGTAAGAAGGTCGAGCTCAACGGTTTTGAAGATGCCGCTAAGGCCAGAGCAGAGATTAAGCAGGCATTCGACGCATATAAAGCGAAGCAGTAGCTGACCCGGGCGCGCCCCTACCGGTATGTGCGTAGTGGACGCATTAATGCGTCCCTGGCCGATGTGCGATTTCTATCCGGGCGCCATAAATGGCGCCCCTGTGGATATGTGCGTAGGGGGCGCATTGATGCGCCCCTGCTGTGAATCAGGCGATATTCAGATACTTGTGCGTCTGCATAGAGAGCCGCCAGTTACGGGCGATGCAGGTTTCAATACAGAGCCGGGTTGCGGCATCGCCGCGGCTGATCGGCTGCAGCGCCACAATACGCGGTTTATCGTCATGCAGCTCCGCCAGCAGCTCATCGAGCGCCTCAACGTCACGCTCGCGCGCCACCGGATGCTTGATCTCATCCGCGCGCGTCAGCGCCTGCAGCAGCACATCGTAGCCTCCGCGCATATTCACCTTAGGTGAGACTGTAACCCAGGTTGCCGCAGAGCAGTGCACCTCATGAGTGCCGCTGGTCTCGATCTGACACTGGAACCCGTGCGCTTCCAAACCCTCTGTTAGCGGACGCAGGTCAAAAATTGCCGGTTCGCCGCCGGTGATCACTACGTGGCGCGCGCTCCAGCCCTGCCGGGCGATGGTCTCAATCAGCGTGGCGGCGTCTGCACTTCCCCAGGCATCGCTCTCCACGGTTTTTACCAGAATATCACCCAGTGAGGTCTCCCGATCCGCGCGCTTCTCCCAGGTATGTTTGGTATCACACCAGCTGCATCCCACCGGACATCCCTGTAAGCGGATAAAGATGGCCGGCACGCCGGTATAAAACCCTTCGCCCTGCAGCGTCTGGAACATTTCGTTAATCGGGTAGAACATTTTTCACTCACGTCTCTCATTCGGGGCGCAGATTATGGCAGATTTTTACTGCGGCTTCACAGCCGCTTTGTGCCCTGAAAAACAAAAAGCCCCGCACTGGGCGGGGCTTCAGGCAAACCGTGCTGCACAGAGCAGCACCGGCGGGCGATTACGCCTGGCCTTTCACTTCTTTCAGACCGTTGAACGGCGCTTTCTCACCCAGCGCTTCTTCGATACGGATCAGCTGGTTGTATTTAGCTACGCGGTCAGAACGGCTCATAGAACCGGTTTTGATCTGGCCAGCTGCAGTACCTACCGCCAGGTCAGCGATAGTTGCATCTTCTGTCTCGCCTGAACGGTGAGAAATAACGGCCGTGTAGCCCGCATCTTTCGCCATCTTGATTGCAGCCAGCGTTTCGGTCAGAGAGCCGATCTGGTTGAATTTGATCAGGATAGAGTTCGCGATGCCTTTATCAATACCTTCCTTCAGGATTTTGGTATTGGTGACAAACAGATCGTCGCCCACCAGCTGGATTTTGTCGCCCAGCACTTTGGTCTGGTAAGCAAAGCCGTTCCAGTCAGACTCATCCAGACCATCTTCAATAGAGACGATTGGGTACTGTTTGGTCAGATCTTCCAGGAAGTGAGTGAACTCTTCGGAAGAGAACACTTTGTTGCCTTCGCCAGCCAGAACATATTTGCCATCTTTATAGAATTCAGATGCGGCACAGTCCATCGCCAGGGTGATATCTTTACCCAGCTCATAGCCCGCTGCTTTTACCGCTTCAGCGATAACTGCCAGCGCTTCAGCGTTAGAGCCGAGGTTTGGCGCATAGCCACCTTCATCACCGACTGCAGTGCTCATGCCTTTGGCTTTCAGAACTTTAGCCAGGTTGTGGAATACTTCAGAACCCATACGGATGGCTTCTTTGATATTTTTCGCGCCCACAGGCTGGATCATGAACTCCTGGATATCTACGTTGTTATCCGCGTGCTCACCGCCGTTGATGATGTTCATCATTGGCAGTGGCATAGAGTATTTGCCTGGGGTGCCGTTCAGCTCAGCAATGTGTGCGTAGAGCGGCAGGCCTTTTGATGCTGCAGCAGCTTTCGCTGCGGCCAGAGAAACAGCCAGAATGGCGTTTGCACCGAAGTTGGATTTGTTATCAGTACCGTCCAGCTCGATCATGATCTTATCGATGTTCGCCTGGTCTTTGGCATCTTTGCCTTTTACCGCGTCAGCGATTGGGCCGTTAACCGCAGCAACCGCTTTGGTTACGCCTTTGCCCAGGAAGCGAGACTTATCACCGTCGCGCAGCTCCAGTGCTTCACGTGAACCGGTAGAAGCGCCTGATGGAGCCGCCGCCAGACCAACGAAACCGCCTTCCAGATGCACTTCTGCTTCTACAGTCGGGTTGCCACGGGAGTCGATGATTTCGCGACCAATGACTTTAACGATTTTGGACATTCGATTTTCCTCAGTACAAGTTAGTCAATCCTAAGACAAACAACGCGCGAAAAGTTCGCGCGTTGTTCGTAAACTCTTACTTCGCTAAACGCTTCTGGTGCTCCTGCGCGGCTTTCACAAAGCCGGCAAACAGCGGATGACCATCACGCGGTGTCGATGTGAACTCCGGATGGAACTGGCAGGCCACAAACCACGGATGGTTCGGGATTTCAATAATCTCAACCAGTTGATCGTCGCCGGAACGGCCCGCAATATGCAGACCCGCCGCTTCAATCGGCTTCAGCAGCAGATTGTTGACTTCATAACGGTGACGGTGGCGCTCGGTAATCACATCAGAACCGTAGAGCTGGCGCACTTTACTTTCCGGCGTCAGCTGACACTGCTGGCTACCCAGACGCATGGTGCCGCCCAGATCGCTCTGCTCAGTACGCTGCTCAACGTTGCCATGCTCATCACGCCATTCAGTGATCAGCGCGACAACCGGGTATTTACAGTCTGGCACAAATTCGGTGGAGTTGGCGCTTTCCATCCCGGCCACATTGCGCGCGAACTCCATCAGCGCAATCTGCATGCCGAGGCAGATGCCAAGGTACGGGATGTTATTTTCACGCGCGTACTGCGCCGTCATCAGCTTGCCTTCCACGCCGCGGTAGCCGAAACCGCCGGGGATAAGAATTGCATCGAGATCTTTGAGGATCTCCACGCCGCGCGTCTCGACATCCTGCGAATCGATCAGCTTGATGTTGACGGTTACGCGGTTTTTCAGACCACCGTGCTTAAGGGCTTCAATCACTGACTTGTAGGCGTCGGGCAGCTCAACATACTTGCCGACCATACCGATAGTCACTTCCCCGCCCGGATTCGCTTCTTCATAGATAACCTGCTCCCACTCGGCAAGGTTAGCTTCCGGCGCGTTCAGACTGAAACGCTTACAGATATAGTCATCCAGACCCTGCGACTTCAGCAGGCCCGGGATTTTATAGATGGAATCGACATCTTTCAGCGAGATAACCGCTTTTTCCGGCACGTTGCAGAACAGCGCGATTTTCGCCCGCTCGTTAGCAGGTACCGCGCGATCGGAGCGGCAGATCAGCACATCTGGCTGAATACCAATCGACAGCAGCTCTTTAACCGAGTGCTGAGTAGGCTTGGTTTTCACTTCACCCGCTGCCGCCATATATGGCACCAGCGTCAGATGCATATACATGGTGTGTTCACGGCCCACGTCTACCGCCATCTGGCGAATCGCTTCCAGGAACGGCAGGGATTCAATATCGCCTACGGTGCCACCAATCTCAACCAGCACGACATCATGACCTTCGCCACCTTCGATGATGCGCTCTTTGATGGCATTGGTAATGTGGGGGATCACCTGGATCGTGGCGCCCAGATAGTCGCCGCGACGCTCTTTGCGCAGCACTTCTGAGTAGATACGACCGGTCGTAAAGTTGTTACGACGCGACATCTTGGTACGAATGAAGCGCTCGTAGTGACCTAAATCCAGATCGGTTTCGGCCCCGTCATCGGTGACAAACACTTCACCATGCTGTGTCGGGCTCATGGTACCCGGATCAACGTTGATATACGGATCGAGTTTCATGATGGTCACATTCAGACCACGTGCTTCGAGGATAGCTGCGAGGGAGGCTGCGGCAATGCCTTTGCCCAGAGAGGAAACGACCCCGCCGGTCACAAAAATATAATTCGTTGTCATGCTGAACCTGAGAGTTTAGGTTTAAAGACGATGGAATAACCAGGACGGGAAAGCAGTATACCCGAAGTCGTCCCCAGCCACAATTGATGAATCACACCATCCTCCCGCGCCGTGCAGCGGCTAACATAGCGGATAGCCAGCCAGAAAATGTTGACGCATGTCACAAAGTTGCTGGATGGCTGAATCGAGTAAGCGCAAGCGGCTGAATTATGCACACTGCTGGAATAAACAGCAGTATGACGCTTAACAGGTTAGTGATTGTTCTCACTCAGTTTTACCTGCTGCCACGCCGCTTCCATCTGCTCCAGCGTCGCCGCAGGCATACTCAATCCCTGCGCGGTAATAATCTGCTCTACGTGGCGAAAGCGGCGTTCAAATTTGTCGTTGGCTTTCTGCAGCGCAATTTCCGCTTTGCTGCCGAGGTGGCGTGACAGATTTACCGTCGCAAACAGCAGATCGCCAATCTCCTCCTCCAGCTTGTCGCTGTCGACAGTGGCCTGCTGCGCTTCATGCATGACTTCGTCAATCTCCTCATGCACCTTATCCAGCACCGGTCCGAGGCTGTCCCAGTCAAAGCCCACGCTGCTGCAGCGCTTCTGGATTTTATGCGCCCGCATCAGTGCCGGCAGCGCGCGCGGAATATCATCCAGCGCCGAGTGCTGCGCTTTCGCCGCGCGTTCATCCTGTTTGATCGCTTCCCAGTTCTGCAACACCTCTGCGGCGCTCTCAGCCTCGGCGCTGCCAAAGATATGCGGATGACGGCGTTCGAGCTTGTCGCTTATTGCGTTGCAGATATCGTCGAAGTTAAAACGCCCCTCCTCCTCTGCCATACGGGCATAAAACACAATCTGAAACAGCAGATCGCCCAGCTCATCGCGCAGATCGGTAAAGTCTTCCCGCTGAATAGCGTCAAGCACTTCGTATGTCTCTTCCAGCGTATAGGGAGCAATAGTGGCAAAGGTCTGCTGGCGATCCCACGGGCAGCCGCGCGCCGGATCGCGCAGGGTTTGCATCAGGCTAAGCAGACGGTTCAGGGCAGTCATGAAAAATCCTCAAACAACGGTATAAAAAGGGCCGCCGTAAAAGGCGACCCTGAAGAGCAGCGGGCCAGTGCCGGCTGCGCGTTAATTCAAACGACGCGCGTCGATAATATCTGGCACCTGATTAAGCCGCGCCAGCACGCGCCCCAGCACCTGCTGGTTGTAGATCTCAATATCCATATCAATGGTCGCCAGCTGTTTTCTGGTATCGCTGCGGCTGGAGACGCCCAGTACATTGACCTTTTCATTCGCCAGTATGGTCGTGATATCACGCAGCAGGCCGCTGCGGTCGTTGGCGGTAACGCGCACCACCAGCGAATAGCCGCTGGAGTAGCTCTCCCCCCAGACGGCATCAACGATACGCTCTGGCGCATGAGAGATCAGTTCACTGAGCTGATCGCAGTCGGCGCGGTGAATCGAGATGCCGCGTCCCTGAGTAATAAAGCCGGTGATATCGTCGCCGGGAATAGGCTGGCAGCAGCGGGCAATGTGATGCATCAGGTTTCCCACCCCCTCCACCACCACGCGACCGCTCTCTTTACGGGCGTTTGAGGCGTGATGCGACTTCTGCGTCAGCTGACGCAGCGCTTCACGATCTTCCTCTTCAGCGCTCGGCTTATTGAGCTTTGCCTGCAGGAAGTTGATCATCTGATTGAGACGAATATCGCCGCCGCCAATCATCGCCAGCAGCTCATCCTGCGAGCCAACGTTGTAGCGCGGCAGCAAAATCTTCTCCGCCTCGCGCATGCTGATATCGAGCTGGCTCAGCTCGTTATCGAGGATCTGGCGGCCCGCCACGATATTTTTATCGCGATCCTGCTTACGGAACCAGGCGTGTACCTTGGAGCGCCCGCGGCTGGTCGTGATGTAGCCCAGATTCGGGTTGAGCCAGTCGCGGCTTGGATTGGGCTGCTTCTGGGTGATGATCTCGATCTGATCGCCCATCTGCAGCTGATAGGTAAAAGGCACAATGCGGCCGCTGATCTTCGCCCCGATACAGCGATGGCCAATATCGCTGTGAATGTGATAGGCAAAGTCGAGCGGCGTGGAGCCGGCGGGCAGATCCACCACATCGCCTTTTGGCGTAAAGACGTAAACGCGATCGTCGAAGACCTGACTGCGAACCTCCTCCAGCATTTCACCGGAATCCGCCATCTCTTCCTGCCAGGTAATCAGCTTGCGCAGCCAGGCGATACGCTCTTCGTGTCCGGCAGCCCCGCGCGAGTTGCTGACGCCCGGGCCCTCTTTATATTTCCAGTGCGCCGCCACGCCAAGTTCGGCATCTTCATGCATCTGACGGGTACGGATCTGAATCTCAACGGTTTTGCCCTGCGGCCCCAGCACCACGGTATGAATGGACTGATAGCCATTGGGCTTAGGGTTTGCGACATAATCGTCAAATTCGCTCGGCAGATGCCGGTAGAGGGTGTGCACCGTACCGAGTGCGCCATAACAGTCCTGCAAACGCTCTGCCACGATGCGTACCGCGCGCACGTCGAACAGTTCATCAAACGCCAGCGACTTTTTCTGCATCTTGCGCCAGATGCTGTAGATATGTTTCGGCCGCCCGTAGACTTCTGCCCGCACGCCCTCTTTCTGCATCTCCTGACGCAGATTGGTCACAAAGTTATCGATATATTGTTCACGATCGATGCGCCGCTCATGCAGCAGCTTCGCGATGCGTTTATATTCATCCGGATGCAGATAGCGGAAGCAGTAATCTTCGAGCTCCCACTTCAGCTGGCCGATACCGAGCCGGTTAGCCAGCGGCGCATAGATGTTCGTGCTCTCTTTTGCCGCCAGCACGCGTTCATCTTCTGGCGCATCTTTCATCTCACGCAGATGCGCAATCCGCTCGGCCAGCTTGATGACCACGCAGCGGAAATCTTCCACCATCGCGAGCAGCATACGGCGGACATTGTCCACCTGGGCTGAAGCCATAGAGTCATTATGAATCGCTTTCAGCTGGCGAATGGCATCCATGTCGCGTACGCCGTGCACCAGGGAGACAATCTCTTTGCCAAACGCCTGCTCCAGCTTCTCCTCACTGACCACCTCTGCGTTGGCCAGCGGAAACAGCAGCGCTGCGCACAGGCTATCGCAATCCATACTGAGCATAGTGAGGATTTCCACCATCTCAATACCGCGCCACAGCAGCAGAGTCTGATCGGGGTGCTCGCGCGTTTCGGCTTCACAGTAGCGCCAGGTCTCTGCCAGTCGCTCACAGGATTGGGGATTGCTAATCGTCAGGCTGGCAATCCACTGATCGAGGGCAAACTCCCCTGCCGTATTTAAATGCGCACTTCTGACCGCAACCATATCCTCTCCTGCCACAGCGACATAACTGTCGCTTATGTTTTGCTGAACAACACCATGGATTCGAGATGACTGGTATGTGGGAACATATCCAGCATCGCGACCCTTTCCAGATGGTAGCCCGCGGACAGCAGTACCTGACTGTCGCGCGCAAGTGTCACCGGGTTACAGGAAACATAGACCACGCGTTCTGGCGCAAGTTTAACAATATGCGACATCACGCCCGCCGCCCCGGCTCGCGCCGGATCCAGTAACACCTTATTAAATCCCTGCGCCGCCCACGGCTGACGCGAAACATCCTCTTCCAGATTATGCTGGAAAAAGCGCACATTGCTTAGATTGTTAAGCGCGGCATTATACTCTGCCTGCTTAACTAATGCTGCAACCCCCTCCACACCTACAACATTTTGTACAGATTTCCCTGCCGGCAGGGTGAAATTCCCCATGCCGCAGAAAAGATCCAGCAGGCTGTCATCGGGTTGCAGATCGAGCCACGCCAGCGCTGTTGCCACCATCTGCTGATTAACGCGATCGTTAACCTGAATAAAGTCCTGTGGACTAAAGGTTAGCGTTAAATCCTGCGAGCGGTAGTAAGGCATGCTGCTGTTAATCGCCTGCAGCTCATCGCTGCCGTCAGCCAGATACAGCATCAGCGAGTGCTGATGCGAAAAGCGTTCCAGGTCTGCGCGATCGCGCGCAGAAAGCGCGTCGAGATGACGCAGCACCATCAGCGGGCCGTTGTCTGCCAGCACCAGCTCTGCATGCCCCAGCCGCCTTACCCCCTGCAGCGCGCTCAGGCAGTGGTGCAGCGGCTGCAGCAACGCTTCAAGTTCGGGCACCAAAACAGGGCACTGCTGCAGGGGCACCAGCGCATGACTGGCCGCCTGGCGAAATCCCATCACCAGCCGCTGCTGCTTCGGCTGCCACTGCAGTCCGAGCCGGGCGCGCCGGCGATAGCCCCAGCTATTGCCGCGGATAATCTCCTCAACGGCCACCGGAGAAGCGGCGTCGCGGCTCAGCAGACGGCTCAGCGCGTGCGCCTTGCTGCTCTCCTGCAGTGCAACGGCAGCGTGCTGCTGCTGGCAGCCACCGCAGACGCCAAAATGGCGGCAGCGCGGTATTTCCCGCTGCGGACTGGGCTGTGCGATCTTTATCGCTTTACCGCGGGCAAACTGCCGTTTATCTTCCAGCAGCGTAACCTCTGCCTGTTCGCCCGGCAGCGCACCGCTGATAAACAGGGTTTTCCCCTGATAGCGTGCCACGCCCTGGCCGAACGGATCGAGCTCATCGACCGTGACGGCGATCCGCTGCTTTGTCGTCGGCCGCTGTTTTGCGGCGTAAAATTGCGCCATAGTAATCGTATTCTCTTTTAATCAGGTTGTGCCGCCCGCCACGACGCGTGCACAGGAACACGGCAATCGCCAAGGCATCGTGATGACCAAATACAGCCTGCGGGCGCGGATGATGATTTTAATACTGGCGCCAACGCTGCTGATTGGTCTGCTGCTCAGCACCTTTTTTGTCGTCCACCGCTATAACGAACTGCAGCGCCAGGTTTTTGACGCCGGCGCAAATATTATCGAACCTCTGGCGGTATCCAGTGAGTATGGGATGAGCTGGCACGATCGCGCTGCGATCCACGAGCTGGTCAGCCTGCTGCACCGGCGCCATTCCGATATTGTCCGTGCCATTACGGTTTTCGACAACCAGAATCGCGTTTACGCCACATCCAACAGTAAGCAGAACCTGGCGCTGCTGCAAAAAGAGGATATGACGCAGCTGCGCGAGGGCGTAACGCATGAACGCCAGGGTAACCTGTTGGTGCTGCGCACGCCGATTATATCTGAACGCTACTCCGCTGATGAGCAGCCGGATGAACAGACCAAACCCGACGGTAATCCCCTGGGCTATGTCGCCATTGAGCTGGATCTGCAGTCGGTACGGCTGGCGCAGTATAAAGAGGTATTTGTCGCAACGCTGCTGCTGCTGTTCTGCCTCTGCCTCGCCATGCTGTTCGCCTATCGTCTGATGCGCGATGTGACCGGCCCGATACGCAATATGGTAGCCACCGTGGATCGCATCCGGCGCGGCCAGCTCGACAGCCGGGTGGAAGGCTATATGCTGGGCGAGCTCAGCATGCTTAAAAACGGTATCAACGCGATGGCGATGTCGCTGACCGCCTACCATGAAGAGATGCAGCAAAATATTGACCAGGCCACCTGGGATCTGCGCGAAACGCTGGAGCAGCTGGAGATTCAGAACGTCGAGCTGGATCTGGCGAAGAAACGCGCTCAGGAGGCGGCCCGCATTAAATCTGAGTTTCTGGCAAACATGTCTCACGAGCTGCGTACGCCGCTCAACGGCGTGATCGGCTTCAGCCGCCAGATGCTGAAAACCAGCCTGAGCACCAGCCAGCGCGACTATATGAGTACGATTGAGCGCTCCGCCAATAATCTGCTGAGCATCATCAACGATGTGCTGGATTTCTCGCGTCTGGAATCGGGCAAACTGGTGCTGGAATCTATTCCTTTTCCGCTGCGCGCCACGCTGGATGAGACGCTGGTGCTGCTGGCGCCCTCCGCGCATGAAAAAGGACTGGAGATCACCGTCTGCCTGCAAAACAGCGTACCTGACAACGTTATCGGCGATCCGCTGCGGCTGCAGCAGATCCTGATCAATCTGATTGGTAACGCCATCAAGTTTACCGAGCAGGGGCATATCGACCTGCGCGTTGAGCTGCAGCATCTCAGCGCCACGCAGGCGGAACTGGAGATTCAGGTGCATGACACCGGTATCGGCATTCCGGAAATGCAGCAGCCGCAGCTGTTTCAGGCGTTTCGCCAGGCGGATGCCAGTATTACCCGCCGGCACGGCGGCACGGGTCTTGGGCTGGTGATCACCCAGAAGCTGGTACAGGAGATGGGCGGCGAAATCGCTTTTCACAGCCAGCCCGATCGGGGGTCGGTTTTCCGGGTGCGCGTCCGGCTCAATCTTAACCCGAATGCCCCTACCATTCCGCGCGTGCTGGATGACCTGCACGCCACAACGCTGGCCTATGTCGAGCCCCATCCGGCGGTAGCGCGCGTCGTGCAGGAGATGCTGAGTATCACCCCGCTCAGGGTAGAATATTATCCCAGCCTGGCTGCGCTGCCGGAACGCCACTATCCCCTGCTGCTGCTGGGAATGCCGGTCGCTAAGCCGCACCCGGCAACGCTGACCGATACGGAGATCCAGCAGCTGTGCGATCGCGCGGATGCCGTACTGCTGGCGCTGCCGAGCGAGATGATGCTGTTTGCCGACGATCTGCGTGCGCGGGGCATTGCCGGCTGTATCGCAAAACCGGTTTCGCTGACGCGCTTTATCCCGCTGCTGCTGGATATCGGCAGCCGTCAGCACCGCCTGATCTCCCCACTGCCGCGCCAGCCGCTGACCGTGATGGCGGTGGATGACAACCCGGCTAACCTCCGGCTTATCGGCGCGCTGCTGGAGGAGCAGGTTGAAAATATCATTCTGTGTGACAACGCAGAGCAGGCCATACACGCCGCACAGCAGCAGCGGCTGGATGTGATCCTGATGGATATACAGATGCCCGATATCGACGGTATTCAGGCCAGCGAGATTATCCGGCGCCTGCCGCTGCACGCCAGCACGCCAATCGTTGCGGTAACGGCGCACGCACTGGATGGCGAGCGCGAGCAGCTGATTGCCGCCGGCATGAATGACTATCTGGCAAAACCGATTGATGAAACCCGCCTGGCTCAGCTGCTGCAGCGCTATCTGCCGGTTGCGCCCGCCTCTCAGCCGCCCGCGGTGGGGGTTGCCGTCTCGCTTGACTGGTCACTGGCGCTGCGTCAGGCGGCCGGCAAACCGGCCCTGGCGCGCGACCTGCTACAGATGCTGCTCGATTTCCTGCCTGAGGTGGAGGCGCGCGTGGCGCACTGTATGGCTGAAGGTGACGTAAACGGGCTGCGTGAAATTATTCACAAGCTGCACGGCAGCGCCAGTTACAGCGGTGTCCCGCGCCTGAAACAGCTCTGCCAGCAGCTGGAAGGCAGCCTGCACCAGGCGAGTGATATTGCCGCGCTGGAGCCGGAACTGCTGGAGCTGAGTGATGAGATGGCCAACGTTGCGCGCGAGGCGCGTAAGCGGCTGGCGCTGGCGTAAAATGGCGTGTCAGAACGATCTTTATGGCGACGCCCATACCGGCCTTAGCCGCCGGGCCGCCGCGCATCGCGGTCCGGCCTACAGCCCTTTGCCTATCCTGATGGCTGCCGCAACGTTACGCGCTGTCAGGCGCACATTCTGTTCCGCACTGGCCAGCGCCTCTTCCAGAGAACAGATACTGAACAGTACGCTGTAGACCGCATCAAGGCCGTGAGCGTGTACAACCCCCACGTCAGAGGTCAGGCTACCGGCAATACCAATCACCGGCTTATTAAACTGTTTGGCAACCCGCGCCACGCCGATTGGCACCTTGCCATTCACAGACTGACTGTCGATGCGCCCTTCCCCCGTGATCACCAGATCGGCATCTTTGACCTGCTCCGCCAGCCCGAGCGCCTCCGTCACAATCTCAATGCCGCTGCGCAGCTCAGCCTGACAGAATGCGTGCAGCGCTGCACCCATACCGCCCGCCGCGCCGCCGCCCGCAATATGCAGCACGTCGATATCCAGATCGCGCTGAATAAGCGAAGCGTAGTGGGCCAGCGCCCGATCCAGCTGCGCGATTTGTGCCGGAGTGGCGCCCTTCTGCGGGCCAAACACCGCCGAAGCGCCTTTTTCCCCGGTCAGCGGATTGGTGACATCGCAGGCGACCTCAAAGCGGCACGCTTTGATTCGCGCATCCACTCCGCTGATATCGATCTGCGCCAGCTGCGCCAGCGCCGCGCCGCCAGGCGCCAGATCGCGGCCGGCGCTGTCCAGCAGCCGGGCGCCCAGCGCCTGTATCATTCCGGCACCGCCATCGTTGGTGGCGCTGCCGCCTATGCCAATGATGATGTGCTCTACGCCGCGATCGAGCGCGTTTTTGATCAGCTCACCGGTGCCCCACGACGTGGTGATCAGCGCATTGCGCTGCGCCACCGGCACAAGTTCCAGGCCGCTGGCGGCAGCCATCTCAATAAACGCGGTGCGCTCATCCCCCGACAGGCCATAAAACGCCGCCACGGGCTCGCCCAGCGGGCCGGTTGCGGTTAGCCGGACAAGCGTACCGCTGGTGGCGGCCACCATGGCCTCAACGGTGCCCTCACCGCCGTCGGCAACCGGGATTTTGACATACTCGGCGGCCGGGAAAACCTCGCGGAAACCCGCTTCAATTGCGGCAGCCACATTCAGGGCAGACAGACTCTCTTTATATGAATCGGGTGCGATGACAATTTTCATAGGCAATCCAGGCGCGATGGGTAACGTAACGGTATGCTGCTTTGCTCACGCAGCCTGTTCTCCGGCCTCCGCAGACGCCGGAGAGCGGCTTTACCGGGCGATCTCAACCTGCGCTAACTTCTCATAATAGCAAGCCAGCGCGCTGTGGTCGGCGGAGCCCTGACCGCTGGTTTTCAGCGCCTGCATCATCTCCATCACCGCGGCCGTCAGCGGCAGATGCGCGCCAATGCCGTGTGACGTATCCAGCGCATTGGCTAAATCCTTGATATGCAGGTCGATACGGAAACCGGGTTTGAAGTTGCGATCCAGCACCATGGGTGCTTTGGCATCAAGCACGGTGCTGCCCGCCAGGCCGCCGCGGATCGCCTGATAAACCAGCTCCGGATTCACGCCCGCCTTGGTTGCCAGCGAAAGCGCTTCAGACATCGCTGCGATGTTCAGCGCCACAATCACCTGATTTGCCAGCTTGGTCACGTTACCGGCGCCGATATCACCGGTATGCACCACCGAGCCTGCCATCGCTTTCATAATCTCAAAGCATTGGTCGAAGATCGCTTTATCGCCACCCACCATCACCGACAGTGTGCCCTCGATCGCTTTTGGCTCACCGCCGCTGACCGGCGCATCAAGCATACGGATCCCTTTTTCTGCCAGCGCGTCGTGGATCTCACGACTGGCCAGCGGGGCAATAGAACTCATATCAATCACAATCAGGCCAGGTTTTGCACCTTCAATGATGCCGCCCGCGCCCAGGCAGACTTCCTGCACCTGCGGCGAGTTAGGTACCATGGTGATCACCACATCCACCTGTTCTGCTACCTCTTTGGGCGTTTTTGCTATCGTCGCGCCCAGTTCGGCCAGTTCTGCCTCATTGCCTGCGTTGTGATCGCGCACCACCAGCGTGTAACCCGCTCTGACCAGGTTTTTACTCATCGGTTTGCCCATAATACCGAGGCCGATAAATCCAATTTTCATTGCCTTCCCCTTTCTGCGTTACAGTTTAAATTTGTTGCACAGCGCCTGCGTGGCGTTGCGGAAAACCCCGAGATCGCTGCCGACGGCAACAAAGGTGGCGCCCCATTCCAGATAGCGCCGCGCGTCCGCTTCTACCGGTGCCAGAATGCCGCACGGCTTGCCTGCGGCTTTGGCGCGTTCAAACAGGTACTGAATAACTTTCAGCACCTCAGGATGCGCAGGCTGGCCCAGGTAGCCCAGCGCGGCTGAGAGATCGCCCGGACCGACAAAAATCCCGTCCACGCCGTCAACGGCGGCGATCGCATCGATGTTATCTACCGCCTGCTGCGTTTCGATCTGCACCATCAGCGTGATGTTGTCGTTAATCGTGGCGTTATAGTCCGGCAGCGTGCCGTACATATTGCTGCGGTGCGAAACTGACACGCCGCGGATGCCCGCTGGCGGGTAGCGGGTTGAGGCAACGGCGCGGCGCGCCTCCTCTTCCGTCTCCACAAAGGGGATCAGGAAGTTATAGAAGCCGATATCGAGCAGGCGTTTAATGATCACCGGCTCATTGCACGGCGGACGCACGACCGCAGCGCTGCTGCTGCCTTTCAGCGCCATCAGCTGCGGTACAAACGTGGTGATGTCGTTGGGCGCATGTTCGCCGTCCAGCACCAGCCAGTCGAAGCCTGCCAGCCCCAGCACTTCAGTAGTCAGCGGACTGGCAAGGGCGCACCAGCTGCCTATCAGGGTCTCTCCTGCCAGCAGGCGGCGGCGAAATGTATTTGGCCAGGCATTACTCATTCTGTTTACTCCTGTATATGACGGCAGGCCCCCTTTCAGGGAGCCTGAAGCGTTAGCGCACCAGGCAGGGACGCTTATTATCAAAAGTCCAGTCCGGTACCAGGAACTGCATCGCCTGAGCGTCGTCACGCGCGCCCAGCCCATGTTTCTGATACAGCGCGTTTGCCTGCATCACCTGGTCCATATCCAGCTCCACGCCAAGCCCCGGCTTCTGCGGTACCTGCACCATGCCGCCTTTAATGACAAACGGCTCTTTGGTCAGGCGCTGATTACCCTCCTGCCAGATCCAGTGGGTGTCGATAGCGGTAATCGCGCCCGGCGCGGCGGCGGCAACGTGGGTAAACATCGCCAGCGAAATATCAAAATGGTTATTGGAGTGCGAACCCCAGGTGAGGCCAAAGTCGTGGCACATCTGCGCCACGCGCACGGAACCCTGCATGGTCCAGAAGTGCGGATCGGCCAGCGGAATATCCACCGACTGCAGCGATAGCGTGTGGCCCATCTGCCGCCAGTCGGTGGCGATCATATTGGTTGCGGTCGGCAGCCCGGTGGCGCGGCGGAACTCCGCCATTACCTCGCGGCCGGAGTAGCCCTGCTCCGCGCCACAGGGATCTTCTGCATAGGCGAGCACGCCCTTCAGCTGTTTGCCCAGCAGGATGGCCTCATTCAGCGACCAGGCGCCATTTGGATCGAGCGTGATGCGCGCCTCCGGAAAGCGTCTGGCGAGTGCGGTAACCGCCTCAGCCTCTTCGCCGCCGCGCAGCACGCCGCCTTTGAGTTTGAAATCGTTGAAGCCATATTTCTCATACGCGGCCTCTGCCAGTCGCACGACCGCATCTGGCGTAAGCGCCTCTTCATGGCGCAGGCGATACCAGTCGCACGGATCGCGCTCCTGGCTCTGGTAGGCGAGCGAGGTCTTGCGGCGATCGCCAATATAGAAGAGGTAGCCAAGCATCTCCACGCGGTCGCGCTGCTGGCCATCGCCCAGCAGCGACGCGACGTTTACGCCCAGATGCTGCCCGAGTAAATCGAGCAGCGCCGCTTCGATACCGGTTACCACATGGATAGTCGTGCGCAGGTCAAACGTCTGGCTGCCGCGCCCGCCAGCATCGCGGTCAGCAAAGGTGCTCCGCACCAGGTTGAGAATATTTTTATATTCGCCGACGGTTTTTTCGATCACCAGCGCGGCGGCATCCTCCAGCGTCTGACGGATCTTTTCTCCGCCCGGTATCTCGCCCACGCCGGTATGCCCGGCGTTATCTTTAATGATCACAATATTGCGGGTAAAAAATGGCGCGTGCGCCCCGCTCAGGTTGAGCAGCATGCTGTCGTGTCCGGCAACCGGAATAACCTGCATAGCGACGATTTTAGGGGTCTGACTCATTTCCTGCTCCTTATGTAGGACGGCGCCCAAATGCCGGACGCTTGCGATCAAATGACCAGCCGGGTACCAGATACTGCATCGCGGTGGCGTCGTTGCGCGCGCCGGCCGGCAGTGACTTATAGAGTTCGTGCGCCTGCTGCAGGCGGTCCCGATCCAGCTCAATACCCAGCCCCGGTTTATCCGGCACGGCAATTTTGCCGTTGCGGATCTGCAGCGGCTCGCGCGTCAGGCGCTGATCGCCCTCCTGCCAGATCCAGTGCGTGTCAATCGCGGTTGGCTTGCCCGGGGCGGCAGCGCCCACGTGGGTGAACATCGCCAGCGAGATATCGAAATGGTTATTGGAGTGGCAGCCCCATGTGAGTCCCCATTCGTCGCAGAGCTGCGCCACGCGCACTGCGCCGCTCAGGGTCCAGAAGTGAGGATCGGCCAGCGGAATATCGACCGCGTTGAGCATCACGGCGTGGTTCATTTCACGCCAGTTGGTTGCGATCATATTGGTGGCAACCGGCAGCCCGGTGGCGCGGCGAAACTCCGCCATCACTTCACGGCCGGAGTAACCCTGTTCCGCGCCGCAGGGATCTTCTGCATAGCTCAGCACATCCTGCAGGCCTTTACAGAGTCCGATCGCCTCATCCAGATGCCAGGCGCCATTAGGGTCGACGGTAATGCGCGCCTCCGGGAAGCGCTGCTTCAGCGCCACCGCCGAGGCGATCTCCTCTTCACCCGGCAGCACGCCGCCTTTGAGTTTGAAATCTTTGAAACCATATTTATCCTGCGCCGCCTCTGCCAGACGCACCACCGCCTCCGGCGTCAGCGCCTCCTCATGCCGCAGCCGGTACCAGTCGTGGCTGGCGGCATCACCGCTGCGATACGGCAGATCGGTTTTATGACGATCGCCGATATAAAACAGATAGCCGAGCACGGTGACCTCATCGCGCTGCTGGCCCGGTCCGAGCAGCTCTGCCACCGGTACGCCCAGATGCTGCCCCAGCAGATCCAGCAGCGCCGCCTCCAGCGCGGCTACTGCGTTTACGCGCAGTTCGAAGGTCCAGGCGCCATTGCCAAAAGTGTCAAAATCCGCTGACTGATTGCCCTTATGCACCTGCTGCACCAGCCGGTTCATACGCGCAATCTGCTGCCCTTTGACCTGGGGTACTGCCGCCAGCAGCGTCTGATAAATTGTATCGCCGCCCGGCGCCTCACCCAGTCCGGTATGGCCGGCGCTGTCGGTCAGCACCACAATATTGCGCGTGAAGCAGGCGTTATGCGCGCCGCCAATGTTAAGCAGCATACTGTCGTAACCGGCAACCGGGATCACCTGCATGTCAGTGATGACAGGCGTACTTTGCGTACTCATTTCGGCTCCTTATACGGTTTCAGCTCAACGCGTTTAATGTCACCGGTAATAAACAGAAAACTAAAGGCGGCGACAAAAGCGTGGATCCCGACATATACCAGCGCGCCCTCAAACGATCCGCTGGTGGCGATGATGTAACCAATCGCGATAGGCGTAACGATACCGGAGAAGTTGCCGAACATATTGAACAGACCACCGCTCAGGCCACTGATCTCTTTCGGTGCCGTGTCGGCCATCACCGCCCAGCCCAGCGCACCAATGCCTTTTCCGAAGAACGCCAGCGCCATGAACAGCACCACAACCCATTCGGTTTCGGTGTAGTTACACATCACCATGCTGATGGAGAGCAGCATGCCGATAACGATTGGCGTTTTACGGGCAATATTGAGTGAGCCGGTTTTGCGCATCAAATAGTCGGAGATCACGCCGCCCAGCACGCCGCCGAGGAAGCCGCAAATCGCTGGAACGGAGGCGATAAAGCCCGCTTTCAGAATCGACATGCCGCGTGCCTGTACCAGATAGACCGGAAACCAGGTAATAAAGAAGTAGGTCAGCGCGTTGACGCAATACTGGCCAAGATAGATGCCCCACATCATGCGGGTAGAGAGCAGCTGTTTGATCTGATCCCACTTTTCACCGCGGCTGACTTTGCGATCGGCTTTTTTCGCATCCATATTGATCAGCGCGCCGCCCTGCTCCATGTACTCCAGCTCCGCCTTATTCACGCCGGGGTGGTTGTTGGGATCGTGCATCACTTTGAGCCAGATAAAGCTCAGGATGATGCCCAGCCCGCCCATAAACCAGAACACGTGCGCCCAGCCAACTTCAGAGACCAGCCAGCCCATGATGGGCGCGAAGATCACCGTGGCGAAGTATTGTGCAGAGTTAAAGATGGCGACCGCCGTTCCGCGCTCCTGTGCCGGGAACCAGGCCGCGACAATACGGCTGTTACCAGGGAAGGAAGGCGCTTCAGCCAGACCGACCAAAAAGCGCAGCAGGAACAGTGAAATCACAATGCCAAAGCCGCTGAAGAGATCAACAAAGCCCTGCAGCAGAGTAAACAGCGACCAGAGGAAAATACTCCAGAAGTAGACACGCTTGGATCCAAAGCGATCCAGCAGCCATCCACCCGGGATCTGTCCGATCACATAGGCCCATGAGAAGGCGGAAAAGATATAGCCCAGCCCGACAGAATCGAGACCGATATCTTTGGACATCGCCGATCCGGCAATGGAAATGGTGGCGCGGTCGCCGTAGTTGAATGAGGTGACGATAAATAACATCACCACGATCCAGTAGCGGGCATTGGTACGTTTCTGCACCGCCTCTGCCGTCTGGCTGTAACTATTCATGATGCACTCCTGAAATATAGCGAACGCTACATTCACTCTGACTGCATACACATCGCGTTGGGTATCAGAATGATGTCGGGTTAAACACGGCGATTGTTGTTATGGCGAACGTTGATGCGTCGTGACAGGTAACCAAACCTCTAAGAACGGAAATCAGTATAAAAACAGCCCGCGGCTGAAACACTGGAAGAAAGCCCGACAATTCAGTCAAAACAAAAAAGAATTTGTGGCATATGCACATCCTGCTGCGTGATGGCTCACGAAACGCCGATCGCAGCGCCATAATTGTACAAAAAACAGACAGCCAAAGAGCGCTTTGTGAGCACCTTCACTTGCTTTTGGTTAAAACCACCAAAGTGCGGAGAGAAAGGGGCTAAAAGCCGGACAGTTGCACAATGCGCTGGCGGGCGCGTGCTGCTTATACTGGAGCTGGCTGACTTTGATGACGTGACCAGAACCACTATTTATCGCACTGCTATGCACAGTGCGGCTACCCGGAAGGTGAGCAATGAACCGACCCGTTACAGAAAAACCACTCTATATAAAAGTTCATGAAGCGGATAACGTTGCGATTGTCGTCAACGACCAGGGCCTGCCCGCGGGTACACGCTTTGCCGACGGGCTGCAGCTGACGGAGCATGTGCCCCAGGGGCACAAAGTTGCGCTGGAGGATATCGCTCAGGATGCACCGATTCTGCGCTATGGCGAAGTGATCGGCACGGCGCTGCGCTCTATTGCGCGCGGCAGCTGGATAGATGAGTCGCTGGTAGCCCTGCCCGAGGCGCCGCCGCTCAGCAGCCTGCCGCTGGCAACCAACGTACCGCCTGAACTGCCGCCGCTGGAAGGCTATACCTTTGATGGTTATCGCAATGCAGACGGCAGCGTGGGAACCCGCAACCTGCTTGGCATTACCACCAGCGTCCACTGTGTGGCGGGCGTCGTGGACTATGTTGTGCAGCTTATTGAACGCGATCTGCTGCCGCGCTATCCCAACGTGGATGGCGTGGTCGCGCTGAATCATCTGTATGGCTGCGGCGTGGCGATCAACGCCCCGGCTGCCGTCGTGCCGATCCGCACCATTCATAATCTTGCGCTGAATCCCAATTTTGGTGGCGAGGTAATGATTGTCAGCCTCGGCTGTGAAAAGCTCCAGCCGGAGCGGCTGCTGACCGGTACGCCTGATGTACAGGCGATCTCGCTGGATGATAACGATATTGTGCGTCTGCAGGATGAGCGTCACGTCGGCTTTGGCGCCATGGTGGATGAGATCCTGCAGGTCGCTGAACGTCATCTGAAAAAGCTTAATCTGCGCCGCCGGGAACCCTGCCCGGCGTCTGAACTGGTAGTAGGCACCCAGTGCGGCGGCAGTGACGCCTTTTCCGGCGTAACGGCTAACCCGGCGGTGGGCTTCGCCTCCGATCTGCTGGTGCGCTGCGGCGCCACAGTCATGTTTTCTGAAGTGACGGAGGTGCGCGACGCTATTCATCTGCTGACGCCGCGCGTGGTTAATGAAGCGGTGGGTAAACGGCTGCTGGAAGAGATGGCGTGGTATGACGACTATCTGCATCAGGGACAGACCGATCGCAGCGCTAACCCCTCACCCGGCAATAAAAAAGGCGGACTGGCAAACGTGGTGGAGAAAGCGCTGGGATCGATTGCAAAATCGGGGCGCAGCCCGATTGCTGAAGTGCTGTCGCCGGGACAGCGCCCTACGCAGCGCGGACTGATTTACGCCGCTACCCCTGCCAGTGACTTTGTCTGCGGTACGCAGCAGATGGCTTCCGGCATTACGCTGCAGGTGTTTACCACCGGGCGCGGCACGCCCTATGGCCTCGCGGCTATTCCGGTGATTAAGATGGCGACGCGCAGCGCGCTGGCCCGGCGCTGGCATGATCTGATGGATATCAACGCCGGCACTATCGCCACCGGTGAAGAGAGTATTGAGCAGGTAGGCTGGCGTCTGTTTGAGCTGATTCTGGAGATCGCCAGCGGTCGTCAGCAGACCTGGTCCGATCGCTGGGGGATCCGCAACCAGCTGGCGGTATTTAATCCGGCACCGGTAACCTGATACCGGGCTGCACCGTTAATACCGGGCCGCCATACAGGGCGGCCCGGGTCACTACAGCTGCTTACCCCAGCTCTCCACCCACGGCGTCGTCACGCTTTCAGGCTCCGGATGCTCAACGGCATCCACCATCAGCACATCACCAATACGCTGCGCCTGCTGCGCCTGGAGCGTGGCATCAAAAGTTTTTCCTGCGCCGCAGAAGTGCTGATAGCTGCTGTCACCCAGCGCAATCACACCATAGCGCAGCGCTGGCTGATAGCCGAGCTCATCATGGATTTGCGCATGGAGACGGGCAATATTATCCGGCAGATCGCCCTGCCCGGTGGTTGAGGTTACAATCAGCACGACGTCGCTGCTGTACGCCTGCCACTCCGCCAGCGTCGGATCCTCAAAGACCTCTACTTCATGTCCCTGCGCCTGCAGCACCGGCTGCACCTCTTCGGCCACCAGCAGTGCATTGCCGTAAACCGTGCCTGTAAAAATGCCAATTTTTGCCATCTTGCTGCTCCTTTACGCTGTTGGCTTATCCTGAACTGCCTCAGCGTCAAACTCAACCCTGGGAACGTCCGGTAACCGATCCTGCCAGCCGAACTGCTGCAGCATCTGCTGCCATATCGGATCCAGTCCGGCGCGGATCACCAGCGGCTCTCCGGTAAAGGGATGCGTCAGCGAGAGTGCGCTGGCGTGCAGCATTAAACGATCGAGCCCGAAATGCGCCGCTGCGCCACGATTCTGGCGCAGATCGCCGTGGGCGCTGTCGCCAATAATCGGGTGGCGCAGGTGCGCCATATGGCGGCGCAGCTGATGCTTACGCCCGGTGCGCGGCGACATCTCCACCAGGGTGTAGCGGGCGCTGCTGTATTTACCGATTGCCACCGGCATTTCTGTCTGCGCCAGCGCCTGATAATCCGTGACCGCAGGCTGCGGTGCACGCGGTTCAGCAGAAAATTTATCCGCAATTTTATCCAGCTCTTCCAGCAGCGGATAGTCGAGCGTAGCCGCGCCATCCAGCCAGCCGCGCAGTACGGCGTGATAGGTTTTTTGTATCTGATGCTGCTCAAACTGCTGCGCCAGTAAACGGCCCGCCTCGCTCGATAAGCCCATCAGCAGTACGCCAGAGGTCGGGCGATCGAGCCGGTGCGCGGTAAAGACGTGCTGACCAATCTGATCGCGCACCGTCTGCATCACCACCACTTTCTCTTTGCGATCGAGCCAGCTGCGGTGCACCAGCCAGCCGGCAGGCTTGTTTACTGCTACCAGCCACTCATCCTGATAGATAATCTCCAGCATCAGCGTGCTGGCTCCGCAAACAGCGCGTCAAGCTCACGCAGCGCGATTAGCAGAGCGGTATAGCCGGGAGTGACCGGAGTCAGAGCAACTTCGTAATAGGGCGCGACGGCGAAACCGGCAGGCATTGGCGCGCCGGAGGCGATCAGGGCTGACATACGCGGGATCAATACCCACTGCAGCCACTCCAGCGGAGCCATAGTATCAAGGCAGAAAGGCTGGTCGCTGTTAAACGCGGCCGCGTCAGGAGCGCTCTGCTGCCAGTAATCGTGTTCGCGCATGACTGCTTCGACCTGCTGCAGTCGCTGCGTAATAGTGTGCGTCGACATAGGTTGCCTCCGTGAAATAATGGGCGGCAAGCATATCACTCGTCACCGGTGGCGTAAAAAGCGCATAAAAAAAGGGAGCACTGTTAATAACAGTGCTCCCGGTTCGTTGTGCAGCATTCCCGCCACCGCAGTGCTCCCTGCTCATCCGTGACAACTCTTCCTGCGCTTTCCATTGCCTGTCTTCATGACAGCATCCTTAGCATCCTGGCTCGCCCTGCTCCGCACGGCTCACATTCTCCATCCTGGAGGTGTCCCTTACTCATTCCTGAGTGTCCTGCTCCGTCCTGAAGCCTTCCCTGTGACGTAAACTCCGTTACGTTCCCGCCTCCTGGCTGACATTCTCCTGAACGTCGCTCTGTCCATAGCGTCCTGCTAACGGTGGGTATTCTCTCAAAAATCGCCACAATAACAAGTAAGCATGAGTCATTAATCGATCAAGTATTGTCTCAATTTTCAGACTGATACCATAACTCTATGATTCACAATATCTTTACATTTAGCTTTTCTGAAAGGTTCACCCACAAAATGTCGATCTCGCACAGATTTTGTAAGAGATCTCTTACATAGCGCTTCGGTTATCACTCCATCGGACCGATAACAGGTTGTATATCATCGAGAAATGTCCGGACAGAAGGTGAAAGAATTTCACGTTTGTTACGTCCAGGCTCCTCCAGAATGACTTCACCGGTAAGATTACACACCGCCACCATCTCCTGCTCTGAATCAGTAGTAGCAATAAACAGCGTCGGACTCTGTTTCAGACGCCGTTTCATAATCAGATGACCAATCAGATTCTCCTGCAGCCGGATAAAGTCCTCTTCGCTCCATACCTGCAGCAGCGTTAACCTGCGCTGCTGCAGGCGGGCATGCATATCGCCGGCAAACTGGGTAGTGTAAAACGCAGTGATATCAGGCTGGAGCTGAATATCCAGCGCCCGCTCCACCGCATCCAGCCCTGACGATGGCGAAAAAGGCTGCGGCTGCCAGAGAACGCGGTCATCAACGGTGTTGATGATACAGGGCGAAGGGATCCCTGCCAGATCGCTACTGGCAGGATAGTGTCCCTGTTGCTGCTGCCAGAGATTGATATAACGGGTGGTAAACGCACACAGTGCGCTGGCGGTGGGCTGCATCATTCATCTTCTCGCTGGTGATCGGTTACACTTAGCCACTTTGATTCACCTTGTGGTAACCATTATGTCTTCTGAACACCCAAACCCGGCCTTAAGCGGCCTGACCCTGGGCAAATCTGTCGCCTATGTAGATGAGTACGATAACACGCTGCTGCAATCTGTGCCGCGCAGTCTGAACCGGGAACCGCTCAATCTTTTTCCGGATAATCTGCCGTTTCACGGCGCAGATATCTGGACCCTGTATGAGCTTTCATGGCTAAACAGCAAAGGTGTCCCGCAGGTCGCGATTGGCGAAGTGGTGCTGGATGCTGACAGCGTAAATCTGATTGAGTCGAAAAGCTTTAAGCTCTACCTGAACAGCTTTAATCAGACCCGTTTCGCAGACTGGGGCGACGTGCGTCAGACGCTGGAACGCGATCTGCGCGCCTGCGCCAGCGGCAACGTCAGCGTGGCGCTGTTTCGCCTGAGCGAGCTGGAAAGCCAGCCTATCGGACAGTTCAGCGGCAGCGTTATCGATGAACAGGATATCAGCATCAGCGATTACGGTTTTGATGCCGGACACCTTGCGCACGCCGCGGGCAATGAAATCGTAGATGAGACGCTGGTAAGCCACCTGCTGAAGTCCAACTGTCTGATCACCAATCAGCCCGACTGGGGATCGGTGATGATTCGTTATAAAGGCCCGCGTATCGACCGCGAGGCGCTGCTGCGCTATCTGATCTCTTTCCGCCAGCACAATGAGTTTCATGAGCAGTGCGTGGAGCGCATTTTCAACGACGTGCAGCGTTTCTGCCAGCCAGAGGCGTTAACCGTTTATGCGCGCTACACTCGCCGCGGCGGTCTGGATATCAACCCGTGGCGCAGCAATGTTCCCTTCACGCCCGGCTTTTCGCGTCTGGCACGCCAGTAACAGAGTGCGAGGCACCTCGCAGGCCGTAGCAGGGATGCGCGGTTCCTCTTGAGCAATCACAACCGGGAGCGTTAATCTGTCTGCGGCGTTAAGCGTAAAGCGTATGCGACCAGGGATTTTCGTCACTGCGCTCAGCAGGTTAAGCGCAGTGTCATCAGTCACGCTATGGCGTGTAAAGGAGTTCTTTTGATTACACATATCAGCCCGCTTGGCTCAATGGATCTGCTCTCACAGCTGGAAGTCGACATGCTGAAGCAGACCGCCAGCAGCGATCTCTACCAGCTTTTTCGTAACTGTTCCCTTGCAGTGCTTAACTCCGGCAGCCAGACAGACAGCAGTCATGAGCTGCTCTCGCGTTTTGAAAATTTCGCTATTAACGTCCTGCGCCGCGAGCGCGGCGTTAAGCTGGAGCTGATCAATCCGCCGGAAGAGGCCTTTGTAGATGGGCGTATCATCCGCTCACTGCAGGCCAACCTGTTTGCCGTGCTGCGCGATATTCTGTTTGTTAACGGCCAGCTTGCTCTGCCAGAGCGCCTCGCGGGTCAGGCTGACGACTCTGCGCATATCACCAATCAGGTTTTCTCGATACTGCGTAACGCGCGCGCGCTGCACGTCGGGGAGTATCCTAATACCGTGGTTTGCTGGGGCGGACACTCTATCAACGCGGTGGAGTACCAGTATTGCCGTAATGTTGGCACCCAGATGGGGCTGCGCGAGCTGAATATCTGCACCGGCTGTGGCCCTGGCGTAATGGAAGCGCCAATGAAAGGCGCGGCGGTAGGTCATGCGCAGCAGCGCTATCATGACAGCCGCTTTATCGGCCTGACTGAGCCTTCCATTATCGCCGCTGAACCGCCTAACCCGCTGGTTAACGAACTCATCATTATGCCCGATATCGAAAAACGCCTTGAGGCCTTTGTCCGCATCGCGCATGGCATCGTGATCTTCCCGGGTGGTGTCGGCACCGCTGAAGAGTTCCTTTACCTGCTTGGTATTCTGATGAATCCGCAAAACAGCGAGCAGGTGCTGCCGCTGATCCTCACCGGCCCTAAAGAGAGCGCTGACTATTTCCGCGTGCTCGATGATTTCATCGTCAATACGCTGGGCGAGCAGGCGCGCAAACACTATACAATCATTATTGATGATGCCGCTGAAGTGGCGCGCCAGATGAAAAAAGCGATGCCGCAGGTAAAAGAGCATCGTCGCGAAACCGGTGACGCTTACAGCTTTAACTGGTCTATCCGTATTGCGCCGGATCTGCAGGTGCCTTTCCTGCCGACCCACGAAAACATGGCAAATCTCAACCTGTTTCCGAATCAGCCGGCGGAAAAACTGGCGGCTGATTTGCGCCGCGCCTTCTCCGGGATCGTGGCCGGAAACGTAAAAGAAATCGGTATCCGGGAGATCCGTGAACGCGGCCCTTATCAGCTGCGCGGCGACGCCGATCTGATGCATCGGATGGATGAGCTGCTGCAGGGCTTTGTGGCGCAGCAGCGTATGAAACTACCGGGCAGTGCCTATATCCCCTGCTACGAAATCATCAAATAACCCTTCAGGAAGGCAGCCTGCGGGCTGCCGCTTATCGCTTTTATGGCACTACATTTATTAATTATTGATGCGCTGAATCTCATCCGGCGCCTGCATGCCGTTCAGGGCTCTCCCTGCCGTGACGCCTGTGTTGCGGCGCTGCATCAGCTGCTTGGTCATACACGCCCGACCCACGCGGTGGCGGTATTTGACAGTCCGGAGCGCCAGCCCGGCTGGCGTCATGCGCTGCTGCCGGATTACAAAGCGGGGCGACCGCCAATGCCAGAGGATCTGCAACAGGAGCTGCCGCTGCTGCAGGAAGCTTTTCGCACCGCAGGCGTCAGTTGCTGGATCGCCGGGGACGATGAAGCAGACGATCTGGCCGCTACTCTGGCAGTGAAAATGGCGGATGCCGGGCATCAGGCCACCATCGTTTCCACCGATAAGGGATATTGTCAGCTGCTGGCGCCCGCTATCCGCATTCGCGACTATTTTCAGAAGCGCTGGCTTGATGTGCCGTTTATCGCACAGGAATTTGGCGTTGCCCCGGAACAGCTGCCGGATTACTGGGGTTTATGCGGCATCAGCAGCAGTAAAATTCCGGGCGTCTCCGGTATCGGCCCGAAAAGCGCACGCGAGCTGCTGGCGCAGTTTGGTTCACTGGAGGCGATTTATCAGCAGTGGGATCAGGTGCCGGCAAAGTGGCAGAGTAAATTACACGCCCAGCATGAAACAGCCACGATCTGCCGCCAGGTTGCCACGCTGAAACGCGATTTAGTGCTGCAGGGCAACCTTAATACGCTGCGCTATCAGGCAGGATAAATCGCGGTACGCCAGGGACGCATAAATACGTCAGGGACGCATAAATGCGTCCCCTACAATCATCGTAGGGGCGCCATTAATGGCGCCCCTTGCTGACAGATCAGCGTTCGTCGCGGCGACCGCCTGCAGCAGCCCAGATACGCCGGACGTGTACCGTTACCTCTTCACGATCGTGATACAACTGACGCGCCTGAATCTGGGCGTTGATACCCTGCGCTTTTAACGCTTCATCCATCATCGCCAGATTCTGCGTGACCTCTTCATAGCGCTTTTTCATCGGCAGCTTGAGGTTGAAAATCGCTTCACGACACCAGCCGTTTACCAGCCACTCAGTCATTAACGTGGCCACGCGCACCGGTTTTTCTACCATATCGCATACCAGCCAGCTGATATTGCTGCGCGGCGGGCGAAACTTAAAACCATCCTCACGACAGTGGGTAACCTGTCCGGTATCCATCAGGCTCGGTGCCATCGGGCCGTTATCAACCGCGTAGACCCACATGCTGCGCTTCACCAGCTGATAGGTCCAGCCGCCCGGGCAGGCGCCCAGATCGACCGCATACATGCCGCTTCCCAGGCGTTCGTCCCACTCATCGGCCGGCACAAACACATGAAACGCCTCTTCCAGTTTCAGCGTTGAGCGGCTGGGGGCGTCAGAAGGAAACTTCAGTCGCGGGATCCCCATATAGAATGGCGAATTATTTTCCGGCAGCGAATAACCTACATAGCAGGTGCCCGGAGCGATAAAAAACACGTGCACCACCGGCCGCTTAGGACTCTCATAATTGAGCAGGATATTGCTGGCGCGCAGGCTGGCACGCAGCGGCACCGTCAGCTTGCGGCAAAATTTAGTCAGCTCTTTAGCTTCGTTGGTATCCGGAACCTCAACCCGCAGCTCTCCCCCTTTCTCCACCACTCCGGTCAGCATGCCGGTAATGGGAGTAATGCGATCTTCGGGAGGTAAATCGCGCAGCAGCTCGCCAACCACCAGCATCTGCCGGGCAAAAATCAGTTCAGCAAACGGTAGCGAGCGCAGTAGCTTCTCTGCATCTTCTGGCTGATAGCACTCAAACAGCACGTAGCCCGCTTCTTCTTTTACCCGCGGAAAGCCGTAAATTTCCCGCTCTGCTGCTTTAGCGCTGATTTCTGCCGCGCACTCTTTTTCAAACCCGGGACGACAATAGAGTAATACTTTATTCATGGCGTTCTGCCTTTGTTTTCAGACGCAGCGCGCCAATCAACATCAAAAACCAGCCGATCAGGAAGCAAAATCCTCCCGCCGGCGTAACAAACACCCAGAACTGCAGGTGCGACAGCGCCAGGCAATAGAGACTGCCGCTGAAAAGAACGGTACCCAGCGCCATCGCTGCGCTGCTCCAGTAAAACCAGATATTAGCGCGTCGCAGCATCGCGGCACCCAGTCCCATTACCGCCAGCGTGTGGTAAGCCTGATACTCCAGGCCGGTATGGATCCACGCCATTTCAGATGGCCCCAGCGATTTACTTAATACGTGCGCGCCAAACGCACCAAACGCCACCAGCACGAAGCCGCTGATGGCTGCAAATATAAACATGGCACGACTGGACATCGATCTATCCTCATGGTCCCGCCGCACATCACTGTGCAGCGAACGGTAACTTAGTGATCGTAGCGAAAACGGAATTTTTCCTGTTCGGTAGCGGCTTTTTCCAGAATCCACTGACGAAAGGCGGCTATTTTACCCAGTTCTGCCTGACTGTCATGACAAACCAGATAAAAAGCGTTTTTACTTACCAGCACATCATTGAACGGGCAGACCAGGCGCCCTGCTTCGATCTCACTCTCTGCCATCACGTTGTTCGCCAGCGCCACACCCTGCCCGTGGATCGCTGCCTGCAGTACCATGGCACTGTGGCTGAAAATAGGCCCCTGTTGCACATTGATATGCTGCAGTCCCAGCTGGCGGGTGTAGGCCTGCCAGTCACGACGCGACGCATCATGCAGCAGCGTAAAGTGCGCCAGATCGGCGGGCGATTTCAGCGGATTATCGCCGGAGAGCAGCAGCGGTGAGCAGACCGGCAGCAGATATTCAGCGTAGAGCTTATCCACCCGCAGGCCTGGCCAGTTGCCCCGGCCATAGAAGATAGCGACGTCAACATCGTCTGCCAGCTTCTCCTCTTCACGGTCTACCGCCTGAATACGCACGTCGATTCCCGGATAAGCCATATTAAAGCTGGAGAGACGCGGAACCAGCCACTGAATCGCAAAGCTCGGCAGCAGGCTGACCGTGAGCGCCCCTTTAGCGCTGCGCGCCTGCAGCTTGCGGGTCGCATCGTTAAGCGCTGAAAAAATCTCTTTGATATCGAGATAGTAACTCTGCCCCTCTTCCGTCAGCAGCAGCGAGCGGTTGCGGCGGCGGAACAGCTTGAGCCCGAGAAAATCCTCAAGCGACTTGATCTGATGGCTCACCGCCGCCTGGGTCACAAACAGCTCTTCAGCGGCTTTGGTAAAGCTCAGATAGCGGGCAGCCGCATCAAAAACACGTAAAGCATTGAGCGGCGGAAGGCGTTTAGACATGGTTTTCCACAGATGGATTCATAGTGTAAAACTGCAACTTATACAACGTCGTCAGCTATTAGATTTTTTAATCCGAGACATTATAATTTGTCCGTTGAGGAAGCTCCAGCAAATACCTATAGTTGCCGCACTTCCAGAGCCGGAACGAAAAGTTTTCTGAAAACGTGCGAGAGATCGCAGACTTTTGGAGAGCTTTTGGCTTGTGGTCGTGATGTTGTGTTTGCATTTTTTGATCTGAATCTTGCAGATCAAACTTTTAATTCCTGAGATTTACCCTGTCTGTCCAAAGTGATTTTATGTAGCACCGCAAATTGCGGTGCTTTTTTTTGCGTAATTTTACTGCCCCATCTCAACCATCTCTTTCACATCAGAGCGGTTAATCTGCTGCTCATTGCCATTGGCATCTTTATAGCTGATCATACCGGTATCATCATCAACTTTTGGCTTGCCGTCAGCGACAATCGTGCGGCCATCGTTCGTGTGCATAACATAGTTGCTGGAACAGGCCGCCAGGGTAAATGCCATGGTGCAGACAGCCAGCACTGCGGTAAGTTTGTTCATCTTCTATCTCCTTGCAGATTGATTGCATTAAACCGCCCGCAGCCACGACATTGCGCCATCAGCCTGAAAGCACGGCTGAAAATGGCGAACGGGTTATGCGGGTTTCGGTTCAAACCTTGCCATAATGAGCATAACGCGCTTTTACAGCTTTGCCAGCCTGCAGCCTGCTGTTACGGCTGGCCCTAAATCACCGGAGTGGGCCCGATATGACCATCTTCTCTCCTGGCGCTTTTCGTCAGCAGTTTCCTGCGCTAAACGATGCCGGCGTCTATCTTGACAGCGCCGCCACGGCGCTCAAGCCGCAGGCGGTCATTGATGCCACCGCACAGTTCTATTCGCTCAGTGCCGGCACCGTGCACCGCAGCCAGTTTGCTGCGGCGCGTGCGCTGACGGCACAGTATGAACAGGCGCGCGGCGTGGTCGCACAGTGGCTGAATGCCGCTGACGATCGGCAGATTGTCTGGACGCGCGGCACCACTGAGGCGATCAATCTGGTGGCGTACAGCTGGCTGGCACCGTGCCTGCAGCCGGGTGATGAAATCATCGTCAGCGAGGCGGAGCATCACGCTAACCTGGTGCCGTGGCTGATGGTGGCTCAGGCAAGCGGCGCCACGGTAGTGAAATGGCCGCTGGGAGCCGATCGCCGACCCGACATTGCCCTGCTGCCGGAGCTGATCAACACGCGCACCCGCCTGCTGGCCGTGAGCCAGATGTCAAACGTCACCGGCGGCTGTCCGGATCTGGCGCAGGCTATCGCGCTGGCGCATGAGGCGGGTGCAAAGGTCATGGTGGATGGCGCGCAGGGCGTGGTGCACTGCCCGCCTGACGTGCAGGCGCTGGATATCGACTTCTATGCGTTTTCCGGCCACAAACTTTATGGTCCGATGGGCATTGGCGTGCTGTATGGCAAAGCAGGGTTGCTGGAGTCGATGCAGCCGTGGCAGGGCGGCGGCAAAATGCTGACGCAGGTTGACTTCAGCGGATTTACGCCGCAGCCGGTACCGTGGCGCTTTGAGGCCGGAACGCCCAACGTGGCAGGTGTGGTGGGCCTCAGCGCGGCGCTGAACTGGCTGTCGCACCATCATCAGGAAAAAGCGGAGATGTGGAGTCAGCAGCTCGCCTGCCTGGCCGAAGAGCAGCTAAGCGCGCTGCCCGGCTTTCGCAGCTTCCGCTGCGGCTCTTCCAGCCTGCTTGCCTTTGATATTGCGGGGATCCATCACAGCGATATCGTCACGCTGCTGGCTGAACAGGGCATTGCGCTGCGTGCCGGGCAGCACTGCGCGCAGCCGCTGATGGCAGCTCTGGGCGTCAGCGGTACGCTGCGCGTCTCGTTCGCGCCTTATAATAACCTGCAGGATGTGGATGCGCTGGTGCGCGCCATGCACTGCGCCGTGAACCTTTTAGGTGAATAATCTCATGACAACCCTGCTCGCTCCCCACCCCTTTGGCCATACGATCACCGCCCAGGGGCTGACCGATACGTTTGCCCGCTTTCAGCAGTGGGAGGATCGCTACCGGCAGCTGATTCAGCTCAGCCGTCAGCTGCCGGCGCTGCCGGAAGAACTGAAGTGTGCGGAGATCGAGCTGAGCGGCTGCGAAAACCGCGTCTGGCTCAGCAGCCAGCAGCTGCCTGACGGCACGCTGCATTTTTATGGCGACAGTGAGGGGCGGATTGTGCGTGGCCTGCTGGCCGTGCTGCTGACCGCCACCGAAGGAAAAACCCCGGCACAGCTGCTGGCGCAGGATCCGCTGGCGCTGTTTGATACGCTGGGACTGCGCGCGCAGCTGAGCGCGTCACGCAGCAGCGGCCTGCAGGCGCTGGCAGAGGCGGTAATGCGCGCGGCGCGTCAGGCAGCCTGACGCGCCCTGCGCGCCTGAAACTTCTTCAGCGCGTGCGATACGGCGATAAATCCAAACGTGGCGGTCACCATGGTTGCCGCCCCGAAGCCTGCAGCGCAATCCATCCGCTTCGGGCCTTCTGCCGTGCTGCGCGAGGCGCATACGCTGCCGTCGGGCTGCGGATAGACCAGCGCTTCAGTGGAAAACACGCAGTCGATGCCCAGTTTGCCCTTACTGTTTTTTACCACGCCAAAATCACTTTTCAGGCGCTCGCGCAGTTTAGCCGCCAGCGGATCCTGGATGGTTTTCGCCAAATCGCTGACCTGAATCTGCGTGGGATCGATCTGTCCGCCTGCCCCGCCGGTGGTAATAAGCGGGACTTTATTACGCCGGCACCAGGCAATCAGCGCCGCTTTCGGCCGCACGCTGTCGATGGCATCAATCACATAGTCAAACCCGGCAGAGAGCAATTCGGCGGTGTTTTGCGGCGTGATAAAGTCGTCAATGCAGGTGACAATGCACTCCGGATTGATGGCGCGGATACGGGCGGCCATGACTTCCGTTTTTGCCTGACCGACATTGCCCTGCTGCGCATGGATCTGCCGGTTTGTATTGGTAATACAGACATCATCCATATCGATCAGCGTAATGTGTCCGATGCCGGTACGCGCCAGCGCTTCAGCGGCCCAGGAGCCTACGCCGCCAATACCAATTACGCAGAAATGCGCCTCTGCAAACTGCTGCAGCGCCTCCTGTCCATAAAGACGCGCCGTTCCGCCAAAGCGCTGTCGCCAGGCGTCGCTTACCACTTTCATATCTGACCTTTACTCCGGAATGCGGTGCGCCGCGTGGCGCACCCGATAATGTACTCTCCTGCAGAGAGCTGGCTGTCAGTGTATCAATTTGCACCGGTCAGCAGTGAACCGTTATTGCCGTTTTGCGCAGTGCTGAACAGCGGCTGCCCGGCACCGGGAGCCGTCTTCAGTACCCAGACGCGGCCGTAGTGGTTATAGAAGCCGGCCAGATGTGCGGCGTCCGGGCCTACGCCCTGATAGATATCAAAGTGCTGGCCTTTGATTGCGCCACCGACGTCCAGCGCCACCATCAGACGCATTTCATACTTACCGTTGAACTTACCTTTTGCATTCAGCTGCGGCACTTCCGCCAGCAGTGCCGTGCCCGCCGGGATCAGAGAGCGGTCAGAGGCAACCGACGCTTTGGCAATCAGCGGAACTGCGCTGGCACCCCGCACCGGCACGTACTCTTCAGGTTTAAAGAAGACAAAGGACTGGTTGGTCTCCAGCACATCACGCACTTCCTGCGGTGAATGCTCCTCAGCCCACTGCCGGATGGCCTGCATCGACATATCTTCGCGTTTGACTTCACCGCGATCGATCAGCTCTTTACCGATGCTGTGATAAGCCCAGCCATTTTTACCGCCGTAGCCAAAGAAGCGCAGCGGACGTCCGTCCCCAAAATCGACGTAGCCGCTGCCCTGCACATCCATCATAAAGTTGTCGATCAGTGAGTTGCTCCAGGCGATAACGTAGCGCTCATCGAGCGCGCCGCTATAAATGCCGGCGCGGCTCGGCAGCTTCGCCCCGCGCGGGCGCGGCGGCATGCGGTAAATAGGATACTGAAACTCGCCCTGCCGGGTATAACGCGCTTCCACTACCGGCGTGTAGTAACCGGTAAACTGCACGTTGCCATAATTGTCGGTGCCTTCCATCTGAAACGCATTCAGGCCGAACTGACGCAGCTGACGCGTATCTGCACCCGAAAGCAGCCAGTTCTGGATAGCGCTGTAGGTGTCATTATTACGGCTGAACAGACGCGAGGAAGCGGACTGAATCTGCTGCACCTGCAGGCCGAAATCCTGCCCGTTAACCGGACGCCCTTTGGCATTAGGCTCATTAACCAGCCCGAGCGGTTGCTCCAGCTTGCCATCAATATATTGCTGACCGCGATCGGTCGGCTTTGAGCTACAACCCGCTAATAGCGCCAGAAATGCGCCAGTGAGTGCATACTTTACCTGGTGTCCGTTCATGACTCTCTCTTGTTGTCGGTTGTTCGCCCGGCGACGATAGCAAAGCCCTGGTCATAATGAAATCTGCCACCCGCCATCGCCTTCACATCTGTACGTTTTTTCATCCGGATGCGACATTATTCAGCAACTGCTTATGGATTTCACCCGTTAAGCGCAAAAAGGGGTTGCATCGTCACGCGCCAGGTGTATAGTGCGCATCCACGGACGCGGGGTGGAGCAGCCTGGTAGCTCGTCGGGCTCATAACCCGAAGGTCGTCGGTTCAAATCCGGCCCCCGCAACCAATTCTTCTTAATGAAGAGACAATATGAAGTGTCGCTCAGGCGACAGACGGACGCGGGGTGGAGCAGCCTGGTAGCTCGTCGGGCTCATAACCCGAAGGTCGTCGGTTCAAATCCGGCCTCCGCAACCAATTGTCTTAAGAAGAATACAATGTGAAACGTCGCTCAGTGCGACAGACGGACGCGGGGTGGAGCAGCCTGGTAGCTCGTCGGGCTCATAACCCGAAGGTCGTCGGTTCGAATCCGGCCCCCGCAACCAATTCTTCTGATGAAGAAACATAAAACACCTTAACGGGTGTTTTTTTGTTTCTGCCGCCGGAAAAAAGCGGCATTGCTGCCGCCCTGCCCTTACCGCCGTGCCAGCACGCCGCCTTTATCAAAATAGGCTTTGATACCGTGAAAAATCGCTTCGGCCACCTGATGCTGATAGCGTGCGGTTCGCAGCTTGCGCTCCTCCTCCACGTTACTGATAAACGCCGTCTCAACCAGAATTGACGGGATATCGGGCGCTTTCAGCACGGCAAAACCCGCCTGATCAACCGTACGCTTATGCAGATGATTGATGTGCCCCATGCGCGCCAGTACCTCTTTGCCAAATTTCAGGCTGTCACTGATGGTCTGACGCTGCACCATATCGAACATCGTGTGGTCGAGATAGCGATCGCCGCTCATGCTGACGCCGCCAATCAGATCGGCTTCGTTCTGCGTCTGTGCCAGGAAACGGGCTGCGGCAGAGGTCGCGCCGCGCGTGGAGAGCGCGAATACCGAAGAGCCACGCGCTGCCCGGCTGGTAAACGCATCGGCATGAATCGAAACAAACAGATCGGCACGCTGCTTGCGCGCTTTTGCCACCCGCACGCGCAGTGGAATAAACACATCTTCGTTACGCGTCATGTAGGCTTTCATATTGTGCTCTTTATCGATCAATGCCCGCAGGTAGCGACCAATCTTCAGCACAATATCCTTTTCACGCGTTTTGTATTTGCCGTGCGCACCGGGATCTTCGCCGCCGTGTCCGGGATCGATCATGATAATGATCGGACGATCGCGCCCCGCCTTACCCGGCAACGGTGCCTGCGCAGGCTGATCGCGCTCCAGATCGCCTTTGTTGTAATCGTTGAGCAGCGCCAGCAGCGGATCGTCGGCGTGCGATGCCTGACTGGGATACAGATCCACCACCAGCCGGTTTTTGATACCGGCCACGGGCGCCAGGGTAAAGGTTTTTGGTGCGACGTTACGCTTCAGCTCCAGCACAATCCGTACCGTGTGCGGATCAAACTGCCCGACCCGGGCCGTTTTGATAAAGGGATCGTCTGTGCGCACCAGCTTATTGATGCCTTTCAGCGCCGGATTGATATGCAGATTTTTGATATCAATGACCAGGCGTTCAGGGTTGCTCAACGCAAACTGCTTGTAGTGCAGCGGGATATTCGACTCCAGCGTGACGCGGGAGTACGTTGATGAAGGCCAGATGCGTACCGCAACAATGTGCTGACTCGCTGCCAGCCCGGTACGCGTTACGCTAAGTAGCCATAGCGCACCGGCACCTTGTAATAACCGTCTTCGGGAAAAAGCCTGGGACATGCCACTCCAACTACTGTGTTATGTATAAATCTGCGTCAGCCGACGCTCAGAAAGCGAAAACTTTATCCAATCTGGCAACGCTTGTCTCGTCGGAAAAGCCAGATAATGCAGGCTGTTATCAACGGATGCATCTGAAAAATCGTAAAGTAACGTCAGGCGCAACGCTTGCAATACGGCGAAAAACAGAATAAAAATACACTAATTACGAATAACCATTCACAGAGGGTGCACCGTGAAGGAACGCAGTACCGAGCTGGTTCAGGGTTTTCGCCATACCGTTCCCTATATTAATGCCCATCGCAACAAGACGTTTGTCATCATGCTGGGCGGCGAAGCCATTGAGCATGAAAACTTCTCCAGTATCGTTAACGATATTGGCCTGCTGCATAGCCTGGGCATCCGTCTGGTGGTGGTCTATGGCGCACGTCCGCAGATTGATGCCAGCATGGCGCAGCAGCAGCTGGAGCCTCTCTATCACAAACACACCCGCGTGACCGATGCGCAATCGCTGGAGCTGGTAAAGCAGGCGGCGGGCCGTCTGCAGCTTGATATTACGGCGCGTTTGTCGATGAGCCTTAACAACACGCCGCTGCAGGGCGCGCATATTAATGTCGTCAGCGGTAACTTTATCATTGCCCAGCCGCTGGGCGTGGATGATGGCGTTGACTACTGTCACAGCGGACGCATTCGCCGTATTGATGAAGAGGCGATTCACCGCCAGCTGGATAATAACGCGATTGTACTGCTCGGCCCGGTCGCCGTCTCTGTAACCGGCGAAAGCTTTAATCTCACCTCAGAAGAGGTTGCCACGCAGCTCGCCATCAAGCTCAAGGCAGAGAAGATGATTGGCTTCTGCTCCGAGCAGGGCGTGACCGATCGCGCTGGCACAATTATTTCAGAGCTGTTTCCCGGTGATGCGCAGGCGCGCATTGATGAGATGGAGAGCGACGGCGATTTTCTGTCCGGTACGGTGCGCTTTCTGCGCGGCGCGGTGAAAGCGTGTCGCAGCGGCGTGCGCCGCAGCCATCTGATCAGCTATCAGGAGGATGGCGCACTGCTGCAGGAGCTCTTCTCACGCGACGGTATCGGTACACAGATTGTTATGGAATCTGCTGAGCAGATCCGGCGCGCCAACATCAACGATATTGGCGGCATCCTGGAACTGATCCGTCCGCTGGAGCAGCAGGGTATTCTGGTACGGCGCTCGCGTGAACAGCTGGAGATGGAGATCGATAAGTTTACCATCATCCAGCGCGATAATATGACCATCGCCTGTGCCGCGCTCTACCCGTTCCCGGATGAGCAGATTGGCGAAATGGCGTGTGTGGCAGTACATCCCGACTATCGCAGCTCATCACGCGGCGAGCTGCTGCTGGATCGCGTGGCGCTACAGGCGCGGCAGATGGGGTTAAAAAAGCTGTTTGTGCTCACCACCCGCAGCATTCACTGGTTTCAGGAGCGGGGCTTTACGCCAGTAGATATTGAGTCGCTGCCAGAGAGCAAGCAGCAGATGTATAACTATCAGCGTCGTTCAAAGGTGCTGATGGCAGATTTAAAATAAGCCACGTATTCCAGGGCCGCATAAATGCGGCCCCTGCGTGATCCTGTAGGGGCGCCATTTATGGCGCCCTGGCCACACGGGAAATTCCGGGCCGCGTTATTTTCCCCCAGGGCCGCATTAATGCGGCCCCTACAGACCGGTGATATTTTTCGTAGGGGCGCCATTTATGGCGCCCTGCCCTGGCCACATTATCCTGTACGAAGCTTTACGCGTCAGACGTCGCGCCAAGCCGTGACAGCAGGCCGCTGCGGCGCTGCGTGCGCAGCTGGACTGCGCGACGGAAAATGTTTTCATCACTGTAGAGCGTCAGCTGCCTGCGGGCACGCGTAATCGCGGTATAAATTAACTCCCGCGTCAGCACCGGTAAAAACTGGGCCGGCATCACCAGCGCGGTGTGCTCAAACTCCGAACCCTGCGACTTGTGCACCGTCATGGCCCAGGCGGTATCGTGTGCCGGCAGTCGGCTCGGCTGGACCGCTTTGATGGTCCCGTCCGGCAGCGGGAAGAAGACCTTCAGCACGCCCTCCTCGTCTGTCAGCGTGATACCGATATCGCCGTTAAACAGGCCCAGCGCGCTGTCATTGCGCGTGACCATTACCGGCCGTCCCGGATACCAGCGGCTGCCGCCTGCGGGGCGACGGATCAGCTGCAGCTGTATCAGCTTCTGCTCAATACGCTGATTGAGTCCTTCCACGCCAAACGGCCCTTCGCGCAGCGCGCACAGCAGCTGATAGCGGCCGAAAGAGGCGAGGATATCAGCCGGCGCGGCATCCTCAGCTACCTGCTGCAGAAAGTCCCGATAACCAGCACCAATCTCATTCAGCATTCGCTGATACGCTTCACCGCTGTTTAGCGGCGCACGCGCAATATCACTGAAATTGCTCTGAAAGGCGCGCTCCACCGCCTGCGCATCACCGGCGTTAACGGCTGCTGCCAGCTGGCCGATGCCGGAGCTGGCATCAAAACGGTAGCTTTTACGCAGCAGGCAGATCGCATCGCGCACCGCGGGTGCTGCGGTTTCATTACTGCCGCCGATCTCACAGCCGGTCATCAGCGTCAGCTGCGTGGCGCGCACCGGACTGTAGCCCGCCTCCGCACAGCGACAGATATCGCCCAGTACCGCTCCCGCCTCTACGGAGGCAAGCTGGTCGCGGTCGCCGAGAAAAATTACCCGCGCCTGCGATGGCAGCGCGGCAATCAGGCTGGCCATCATGCCGAGATCCACCATGGAAGCTTCATCCACCACCAGCACATCGAGATGCAGCGGATTACCGGCATGGTAACGCAAACGCTGCGTTTCAGGCTGTGCGCCCAGTAGGCGATGCAGCGTGGTGGCCTCCTCCGGAAAGCGCTGGCGCTCCTGCTCGCTGACCGCCAGCTGCTGCAGCGCTTTTCCCAGTGACTCCGTCAGGCGCGCCGCCGCTTTGCCGGTTGGGGCCGCCAGCTGAATGCGCAGCGCGCCGTCGCTCAGGCGGATCAGCGCCGCCAGCAGTTTTGCCACGGTGGTGGTTTTGCCGGTGCCCGGCCCGCCGGAAATCACCGCGGTCTTCTGCGTTAATGCGACAGCAGCGGCAATCTTCTGCCAGTCATCCGGCGCGGTGCCAAACAGCGCATCCAGCACGCTGCGTACCTGCTCCGGGGCAAACGGCTGCGGCGCAGCCTGAGGATGGAAAAAGCGCGCCACGTCACCTTCATGATGCCATAAGCGATGCAGATAGAGCCGGTCGTCGCTCAGTACAACAGGGGCCGCGCGATCGCGGGAGCTGAGCGCATCCCAGCCCGCCAGCAGGCTGTGCCAGTCGTGCGGATCGCCTGCTGCCTGCCAGATCGCCTGCGCCAGTTCGGGATGACGGCCGCGAAACAGCTGCTCGCGGTTAAGCTGGGCCAGCGGCAGGCAGACATGCCCTTCTCCGGCTTCAGCGCTGAGACAGGCAGCAGCCAGTAAGCGGGCGGGTTCATCGCTGGTGGCTATCAGCTGAGCAAACTGCACGTCCAGCGGGCGCAGCAGCCGCAGCTCTGTTGCCTGCTTTAATAGCGTAGTGATATCGCTCATGCATCCTCTCCCTGCCCGCGAAACAGGCTATCAAGTTGTGTGACAAATTCAGCGGCAGGACGGGTGAAAAAGACGCCATTATCAGGCGAACTGCCATCCATACCGCGCAAAAACAGATAAAACACGCCGCCCATATGCTGCTCATAGTCGTAATCGGGCAGCCGGTGCTGCAGAAACCGGTGCAGCGCCAGCGTATAGAGCTGATACTGCAAATCGTAGCGATGGTCAATCATCGCCTGTGCCATGGCATCCGGGGTATAGGCTTCATGACTCTCCCCCAGCCAGTTGGATTTATAATCCAGCAGGTAATATTTTCCGTCCCGGCGAAACACCAGGTCGATAAAGCCTTTGAGCATGCCCTGCACCTGACTGAAGTTAAGTGCGGGCGCCTGCGCAGAGAGCGGGTCATGCTGGCGCATCAGCCGGTCCAGCGCGGGAGCGGTAAGCAGAGCGCTGATAGGCAGATAAAACTCCATCTCAATCAGGCGGTCGCGTGCGGCCACGTCAGCCAGCCGGATCTGCTGCGCATTAAGCGGCGTAGTCACAACCCGCTCAATCCAGCTGCTCAGCACCGGCTGCCAGTGCAGCGGGTAGCCGTTCTGCTGCAGATGCTGCTCCAGCAGCTCCGTCCCTGGCGGCTGGGTAAAGTCGATCGACTCAAACAGCTCATGCAGAAACGTACCCGGTGCGGCACCGCGCGGAAAATGATGTGGCGTCAGCACAACCTCTTCGGTCGCCGCCTGCTGCTCTTCACCCGCCGCTTCCAGGTCGAAGTGGGGCACCACCTCCAGCAGGCGATGCGCGCTGTGCTGCTGCAGACCTGAATAGCTGGTCACGCGCCACGATTCAGCCAGCTGGCGCGATATCGCGCGTGCATGCAGATCGTCGCGTACGCCAGCCTGCACCTGCCAGCGTGCGGCTTCAGCACGATCGGCCATCACCACCTCGCACCCTTCGCCGTTCAGCGCTTCCAGCAGCGCGCCGAGCTGCTCTGCCGTCGCCGCTTCGCCGCGCTGCAGCAGATAGCCCAGCGCACTTTTATGCAGGTCGCTCTCGCCTTCTTTTTTGCGCGCGCCGCGAAACAGCGGCGCCACGCCGATGCTGCAGTGATACACAGAGCGCGTCAGCGCAACATAAAGCAGGCGAAGATCTTCTGCCAGTCGCTCCTGTTCCGCCAGCGCCAGGCTCTGCTCATCGCCCTGCAAATCCAGCACCGCGCTGAAATTATCGCGGTCGTGGTAAAGCGCAATATCTGCTTCACGGAACCCGGCTGCAAACGGCAGCCAGACCAGCGGATACTGCAGCCCTTTGGATTTATGGATGGTGACGATCTGCACCAGATGGCGGTCGCTCTCCAGTCGCAGCTGCTGGCTGGCCGACTGACTGTCGGGCCGCGCTATCTGCTGTGCCAGATAACGTACCAGCGCATGCGGGCTGTCAAGCTGCGATGCCGCTTCCTGCAGCAGCTCCCCCAGATGCAGCAGATCGGTCAGGCGGCGCTCGCCATTTTCCGACGCCAGCATATTTTCGGCCAGCTGGCGCTCCAGCATAATTTCCCGCAGCATTGGCAACACACCGCGCTGATGCCAGAGGCGCTGCCAGCGCGCAAAGGTATCTACCAGCGTGTCCCAGCCGCGCGCATCGCGATCGAGCGCATCCAGCTGAGCCGCATCCAGCGCAAATAGCGAAGTCGCCAGCGCCGTACGCAGCATCCGCTCCTGTTCCGGAGCCAGAATAGCGCGCAGCAGCCAGAGCAGCTCGCGCGCTTCCGGTGTCGTGTAAACGCTGTCGCGGTTAGAGAGATAGACTGAGGGGATCGCGAGCTGCGCCAGCGCTTCGCGGATCTGATTCGCTTCGTTGCGGCTGCGCACCAGCACCGTGATATCCGATGCCTGTACGGGCCGCAGCGCCGGCCCTTTTCCCAGCATCGCCTCGCCCTGCTGCCCCGCCTGCAGCCAGCGGCTGATATCCATTGCGCACTGCTTTGCCATTTGCTGCTGATATTCGCTGACGCTGGCACCGCTGCCGGGCTGCAGCCAGAAGCGCAGCGCGGGCTGCTCTCTGCCCTCTGCCTTTAGCGACAGCGCCTGGTTAGGCGGCGCAAACTGCACCGGCAAAAACGGAATTTCAGCAAACAGAAAGGGAGCCGGCAAGCGCGAGAAAAGCTGGTTTACGCTCTCTACCATCGCGGGTGACGAGCGCCAGTTAGTGTCCAGCGTATAGTGCGCCGCAATTTCATTACGCGCCCGGATATAGGTAAAAATATCCGCCCCGCGGAAAGCGTAGATCGCCTGTTTGGGATCGCCTATTAGCAGTAGCGCATGTTCAGGCTGATGCATATAGAGCGTACGGAAAATCCGGTACTGCTGCGGATCGGTATCCTGAAATTCATCGATCAGCGCCACCGGGTAGCGCTGCCGGATCAGCTGCGCCAGCTGCGCGCCGCCCGCCTGCTGCAGCGCATCATCAAGCCGGCTCAGCAGATCGTCAAAGCCCAGCAGCGCCTGCAGCCGCTTCTGTTTATGCACCGCCTCACGCACTTCGGTCAGCGCCCGAGCAATGACCACATCACGCAGCGACAGCGGTTCAGCCAGAAACGCGTCAATTGCGCTGAACAGCGCGTGCCGCGGGGCGTCGCCTTTTTTGGTTTTCTCATCCAGTATCCGCTGCCCGAAGCGTGCCAGCTCGGGCGGAACCTGGTAATCACTGCTGTCGCTATGGGCCCACTGGCTCACTTTACTGACCCAGGCGGGCAGATGTTTGCTGCTGTAGCTGCGCTTATCCACGCCCGACTGCTCAACCAGCGTCTGCACGTCATCACCCAGCGTTCGCCACTGCGCTTTGATCTCCGCGATGCGCGCCATATTACGTGCATGCCGCGACGCAAGCGTCTCCTGGTCATCCGGCGGCAGCCGCAGCGAGGGCGACTCTCCCTGCAGCCACGGGCGCAGGGTAGCCAGCAGCTGTTCCGGCCCCAGCCATTCGGTGACAATCACGCGCGCGATATCCAGCGTCAGCGGATAGCAGTGACGCCGCCAGAAATCAGCCGTTGCCTGACGCAGGAGCGGATGCTCATCTTCAATCAGCTGCTGTTCAAACAGCATGCCGGACTCAAACGCGTTAAGATTGAGCATACGCTGGCAGAAGCCGTGGATGGTGAAAATAGCGGCTTCATCCATCTGTCTTTCCGCCGCCAGCAGCAGCGAGGCGGCCTCTTCCCGCTGCGGGATCGCCTGCAGCAGTGCGGTCAGCATCGCATCGCTGCTGACGCCGCGAATACAGGCGAGCCGCAGCGCGTGGATATTCGCGCGGATACGACCGCGCAGCTCTGCCGTCGCCGCTTCGGTGAACGTCACCACCAGAATCTCTTCTACCGAGAGCGGGCGACTATAAGCGTTCTCTTCGCCCAGCCCCAGCAGCAGACGCAGATAAAGCAGGCCGATGGTAAAGGTTTTACCCGTACCGGCAGAGGCCTCAATCAGGCGCTCGCCGCGCAGCGGCAGCGTCAGCGGATTGAGGGATTCAGCACGCTGACTCATGGCGTATCACTCTTAACCGGCAGCGACTGCTGCAGCTGCGCCAGCGCCGCCCAGGTGGTAAAGCCAGGTAGCGCTGCGTAATCTGCCTGCGGTGCGCTCTCCTGCGTACCGCTGATCTGGGAAATCATCGCCATTCCCTGCTGCCGGATCGCCTGCCGGAAGAAAGTGGCCAGCTGCGCCGGCGTCAGCTGCTGCACCTGCGCAATCACTTTCTCTCGCGTATCGAACGCATAGTTCTGACGGCTGAAGTCACGACTGTAGCGATTGGCTTCCTCCTCCAGCGTCTGAGGACGCTGTTTCAGCTCATTGATCATCGCCTGCTGGTACTGCGCAAAGGTCTCGGGCTTCATGCTGCGCAGCCGCTGTTCTGCCTGCGGATAGAATGCCTGGAAGCGCTGCAGCAGGAACGCAGGCTGCCGGCTGTTGCTCTGCAGCAGAAAACCGATGCCCCACTGGCGGCCTATCGGCATCTGATAGGTAAAGACGGCATAGCCCAGCTGCTCTTCCGTGCGCAGCTGGTTATAAAACCACGGCTGGATAATCTGACTCAGCAGCGTACTGGCGGCCATGCTCTGATATTCATCATACCCGACAGGCACATAGAGCGCCGCCAGCGCGGAATCGCTGCTGCTTCCCGCCTGCTGCAGGTTCGCCTTGATCGGTTTATCCACCACAACATAGTCACTGCGCCACGGTGCCTCTCCGCTGCTCTGCAGCTGCGCTTTCAGGGCCACGCCAAGCGCTTCCGTCTCTTTTGCTGAGAGATTACCCACCGCCAGCATCTCTGGTGTCGACTGATGCAGCAGCGCGTCACGCCAGGCGATCACCTCCTGCAGCGTGATCTCCGGCAGCAACCGGCGGCGTTCGTCGCGCTGGGTATAGGGCAGCTGCGACAGCATCTGCATCGGCTGGATCGCCTGTTCAAACGCTTTGCCTTTTTCAGCCGCATCCAGACGGTCGCGATACCAGGATTTAGCCTGAGCGAGCTGCGCTTCATCCGGACGGAAGCTGCTGTAACCGGCGACCAGCTCCTGCAGCAGCTGCGGCAAACGCTGGGTAAATCCGCTGGCGTTAAACACCAGGCCATCATCTTCTCCCACGGAGAAACTGATGCCACCCACCGACGCCTGCGAGTTGAGCTCATCCAGCGCCTGGCTGGAGAGATAATCATTCAGACCAAACAGCACCTGCTGACGCGCGTCGCCGATCGTTGCCTTATTGCGTAGCGCCAGGGTAATCGCCGCTTTTGGCTCGTCAGGATAGAACCGGCTCGGCATCCATAAAATACGCATTGCCGCGTCATTACTGAGCACAATCGGATGCGTGTAGTTTTTCCCGTCGCGTGCAATCAGTGAAAAGTCAGTGGGAATATAGGGATTGAGCGCGGGCAAAGAGAGCGTGATATGCGCTGCACGCTGCTGCCAGTCGCTGTACTGCGCGGCGCTGATTTTATCAACCTGATACGGCGCATTAACAAAGTAGGCCTGCTGATTGTGCGGCTCCTGCGGGCTGATATACCAGATGCGGGCATTTTGCGGCGTCATCTCACCAAGGCGTGCCGCTACCGCTGCAGGATCGAAGCGATCGGCAAGGTAAGGCGCATCCAGCGTGTGCGCGACCGGCACACGCAGCATGGTGTCGGCCAGCCACTGAATGTAGTCCATATCACGGGTAATTGACGGATAGCGGTAATCAAGCGCCAGCACATGCGATACCTCGTCAAAATAGCGCTTATCAATGCCGTTGCGGCGCAGCATATCGAGGTAGCTGAAAATGGCGGCCACGACTTCATCGCGTTGCGTCAGCCCTTTATCCGTCAGCGACACAGAAATAGCAAAGACGCCGCTGCTGCGCTCGGTGACCGGATCGGCCCCTGCGGTCACGCCATCGGCCAGTCCCTGCTTCTGCAGCCAGTCATTCAGCGTATTGGCGCTGCGGTTACCCAGCAGATAGCCAATCAGCGTATCTGTTTTGCTGCGGAAATCGGCGCTGTTGTTCGCGATCCGAAACTCAATCTTCAGCTGTTTACGCGGCTGAGCCGGCACGTAGTGAATAATGATGCCTTTCTGCGCCCCGGTGACCACCGGTACATCTATCTCCGGCACGCTAGCCGGATGTGCCGCGACGCGCCCAAAGGTGGCGGCGGCCATCTGCGCCATCTCAGAGAGCGGTTTATTGCTGTAAATCACTGCTTTCATCAGGCTGGCAGAATAGTGGGTACGGTAGAAGTCGCGCAGCGCCTGCTGCAGTTTGCTGCCCGGTTTATCACTCAGCGTCTCCAGGTTGCCTCCGGAGAAACGCGAACCCGGATGCTGCGGATTCAGCGTCTCAGCACTGACCTGCGCCATGCGCAGCCCGTCCCGCGAGCGCGCCATCGTCAGCTCTGCGTTGACGGCGTGACGTTCGCGATCGGCGTTAACCGGATCGAGCAGCGGCTCCGCAATCGCATCCGCCAGGCGATCTGCCGCAGGCTGCAGCGCATCGTTCTCCACTTCCAGATAGAATGCGGTGCGGTAAGAGGCGGTGCTGGCGTTGTGACTGCCGCCGTGCATTTTGAGAAATTCCGCAAGATTATCGGGCTGGGGGTAACGTTTTGAGCCCATCAGCACCATATGCTCCAGATAGTGCGCCAGCCCGGGCTGCTGGTCGGGATCGTCCAGCGAGCCAATCGGCAGCGTCAGCGCCGCCAGCGACTTCGGGGCCTCAGCGTCTGAAACCAGCAGCACCGTCATACCGTTGTTCAGGGTAATCGCCTGATAGCTGCGCGGATCGCGATCGCTTTTGCGGATAATGTCATTAACCGGCTGCCAGCCCTGTCCGGTATCGGCAAAAACATTCAGCGCCAGCGCGCCTGACAGCAGCGCGCCGATACAGCGTGCGTAAATCCGCATGTAAACCCCTTAATCTTACTCTGCCCTGCGGCTGGTTTTCCGCGCAGGTTTATCAACATATTATTCTGGCGTAAGCGCGACGCTTAGCAGCTATTTATCATCCTGATGGGCGAGACGTACCGGCAGATACCACTGCCGTGCTGCAGCGATAATCGCCTGCAGCATCTCCTCATTCAGCGTGCGATTCAGGCGCTGGAGATAAGGATCGCTGCCCTCCCCCTGCACCTGATAGCCGCCCTGCCACGCCTGCAGCAGCTTATTCAGCGCCTTTTTCTGCGTGGCGTCATCTTCCAGCAGCTGGCCGCTTTTGCGATCGAAGCTCGCCTCCAGCCAGGCGCCGCCGCTTTTGTTTAACAGCAGCAGCGGCTGCGCCAGCCCCTGCTCGCAGGCGGCGGCATACTCTGCCAGCAGCGACTGCGCCCGGTCGGCGGCTACGGCATGAAAGCGCCAGCAACTCTGTTTACGGCCATACATCCGGCTTACGCCGCTGCCGCCCAGCGCACAGTAGACCAGATGCTCCAGCCACAGCTGCAGTCCGTCATTCATGTTCAGCACGCCAGGCCGCCAGCGCAGCAGACCATCAGCCTGCACCTGCGTCAGCCAGCCGGTCAGCCGCACGGTACCGAGCTGCAGATTTACCTCCTGACTCTCTGCCGGCAGGCGCTCTCCGGCGACTTCCGCCGCAACCTCCTGCATCTCTTCGGTCTGGCTCTGCCAGAAAAGTTCACCAAAGGCGCCATAAGGCAGGTTACCTGCTGCGCGATGATGCGCATAGAGCTGCTGCGGATCCTCGCCGTTCACCAGCGCATTGAGCAGCTGCGCGTTTAACTGATAGCGCTCAAGGCTATCAGGTGCAAAGGGCTCGCTATCGGGCAACTCACTCTCTTCTGTCCAGAATGAGACGCCAAGACGCTGCTGAAACCAGGCGCGAACCGGATGACGCCAGAAGCGCAGCAGCTGTTCCAGCGTCACAATCTCCTGCGTTTTCACCGCCAGCGGCTGCACGAAGTCGGGCTGTGCCACGCCGCGGCCGGTAGCCGCCGGCAGCCATTCGGCAGCAAAGCTCTGCCGGTGAGTGTCAGGCGCAAAATTCTCTGCGGCAAATGGCATGCGGCTGTGCAACGTTTGTAAGTGCTCACGTACATGCTGTTCACTGATGTCCGGCTCGCACTGCTCATCGCCCGGCAGGCAGAAACTCTGCCCCAGATAATCAAGCAGTTCCGTGACCAGCACTGAGGGATAGCGCTCGGTGTTATCCTGAATCGCCCGGCCGATATAGCTGATATAGAGCTGCTGCTGGGCTGAAATCAGGGCCTCAAGGAACAGATAGCGATCGTCATCGCGCCGGCTGCGGTCGCCTTTGCGCGTCTGCTGCTGCATCAGGTCAAACCCTACCGGTGCCAGCGTGCGCGGGTAGACGCCATCATTCATACCCAGCAGGCAGACGATTTTGAAGGGAATTGAGCGCATCGGCATCAGCGTACAGAAGTTTACCGGACCTGCCAGAAAACGCTGGCTGATGCGCTGCTGATCGAGGCGTGAGCGCAGCTCATCGCGCAGCAGCGTCACCGGCACCGGCTGCTGATAAGCAGATCCCATACCCTGTTCAATGATCTCTTTCCACTGCGTCTCTACCAGCAGCAGCGCCGCCTCGCTTTCGGCATCCCCGCTGAAAAAGCTGTCAATCAGCTCACGGCACAGCGGCAGCCACTCCGCCAGCGTGCGCTCACCGGCCAGCCGGCTGCGCCAGGTATCAAGCCGCATCAGCAGCTCGGCCAGATGTCCCGCCAGCTCTGCGATCAGACCGCTTGACTCATCGTAAGGCAGGATCCCCTGCCAGTCACCGTTGCGGCTCTCAAGCGCATAGCCCAGCAGCATACGCTGCAGGCCAAAACGCCAGGTGTGCTGGCCGGTAACCGGCAGCGACAGCGCTTCAATGCTGGCATCGTCCAGCCCCCAGCGAATACCGGACTCCATGACCCAGCGGCGCAGCAGACGCAACCCGCTCTCATCCACGGAAAAACGCTGCGCCAGCGCCGGCACCTCCAGCAGCGCAAGGATCTCCTCTGAGGCGAAGCGACTCTCCGGCAGCGTCAGCAGGCTCAGCAGCGCCAGAATGGCCGGATGAGCCTGACTGGCACGACGGTCAGAAATGGCAAATGGCAGATAGCGATCCGGCGGTGCGCTGGCAAATGCCGCCTGAATAAAGGGCGCATAGCTATCGATGTCTGCCACCATAACGATGATATCGCGCGGCTTAAGCTCAGGATCGGCCTCCATCATCGCCAGCAGGTGATCCTGCAGCACCTCCACTTCACGCTGTGCGCTGTGACAGATCTGCAGCGTGATGGAGCGATCGGCCGGATCGAGAGGGCGCTTCTCTGCGCTGTTCATCAGCTCTCCGGCACTCAGACCAATCACCGCGCGATCGTCAAGATTCAGCAGGTCAGCCTGCAGGTTGTGCAGCAGCGTGTCATCAGGCAGATCGACAAATGCATCGATATCGTTGGCGGCTGACTCCATCTGGCTGAGCAGAAACAGGTTATCGCGTCCCAGCTTTCCCCAGGAGGCGAGCAGCGGGTTTGTCAGCTGCTGTTCACCGCTGCTGTTAAACAGCGTGGAGGCGGCTTCAGGTTCGCGAAACAGCGGCAGCGTCTCCTCTGAATGCAGACGGCGGCGCTGACGGCTCTGCAGCTTTGCCAGAAACGCGTAATCCTGAATATCCCCCCAGTAGTGGCGGCAGGGATTAGTAAACAGCAGATGAATATCGATATGGCGGCCCAGCGCTTCAAGCGCCTGCAGGTAGACTGGCGGCAGCGCGGAGATACCGCAGATAAATACGCGCGGCGGCAGGCCAGGCGGCGTGCTTTCAGCCCGTTCCAGCGTTTCAATAAAGCGGGCGTACAGATTGGCACGGTGCCACATCGGCTGACCGAGGCTTTCCGTAAAGCTGACCAGATCGCGCCAGAGCGCCGCCTGCCACTGCTGAGCGTCACCCAGTCCCTCAATCAGTGCACCATGCTCCCAGCTGTTGAGCCAGTCAGCACGATAGACCAGATACTGGTCAAAGAGGTCGGCGACGCGGGTGCTGAGCTGGTAGAGCTTACGCTTGTCGTCGTCATCCTGCAGATAGAGCCGCAGCGACTGAAACGTCTCCTGCTCCAGCAGCACCGGCAGGCGCTGCATCAGCTTCCAGCTCATGTTGGCTTTAGTAAAGGCGCTCTCTTCCGGGATCCCCGGCAGCACCTTCACAAACATGCTCCAGATAAAGGTGGCAGGCAGTGGGAAATCGATATTTGCGGCAATGCCAAAGCTGTTTGCCAGCTCCATCTGCAGCCACTGCGCCATTCCCGGGCTCTGTACCAGCACCTGTTCAGCCGCAAAAGGATCGGCGAGAGGCTGGTTTTCAATCAGGATGCCTGCCAGATTTTTCAACAGATCGAGCTGATTGGAGTGGTAAACCCGGAACATAATTCTCCTTTAACAAAGCAGTACCCTACAGCCTGGTCACTCTACCCTTAAACGGCGGAGATGCCTATTAATCTGGTCATCTTCGTGACATTTCAGCCGTGCCAGCATCGCTGTGCGCTGATGCGGGCCGGTCACGGTCACCCGCTCCAGCGTGCAGCTACCTGGCAGAATCTGCTGCTGGCGCTGCGTGTGCCAGCCCGCTGTGTCATGACCCAGCAACGCCTGCTGCGCAACCTGCCACGCCTGTCGCTGCTGCCACTGCTGGCTGAACCCCAGCGTCAGCGCACGCTGATAGTGCAGCAGCGTCGAGATGCTCAGCGCCAGCAGCAGCATGCCCACCAGCGCCTCGGCGAGGCTAAATCCCCGCTGTAACTGCCTCTCCCGGACACGCCTCCGGCGCGGCCAGCGGGCAGAAGTCAATCCAGCCGTGCGGCAAGGCCAGCACGCGCGTTCCACGAAGTTCAACCCAGCGGTAGAGCCAGAGTGCGCTGCCTGCCTGGCGCGCGGATAACAAGCCATGCCCTTCCTCCCTGCGCAGCAGACAGCTCTGCCACTGCGCGGTTGTCCACTGCTGACACTGCCAGCCTTCAGCCGGCGACCACTGCTGCTGCACTCCCCAGCGCAGCGCCGCCTGCGCCTGGCTGTGATGCTGAAAGTAGTGCTGCGTATCGGCAACCAGCACCATGCTGCGGCTCAGCTGCTGGCGGGTCGCATGCAGCGTTACGCCTCCCAGCAGCAGCAGCATCATGATCATGCCGAGCGTACTGTTGCCCCGCTGGTTCACAGATTGATGCCTTCGATAACGCGTACCAGCGTGACCTGCTGCTGACCTGCACGTGCCGCCAGCTCCAGCCGCAGGTAGCGCTGCTGGCGGCTGACCTGAAAACGTTCCAGCAGCATAAATGCGGGATCGGTGATGCGCTCCCAGCCGCTACCGTGACACGCCTCAACGCCGCGCTGCATCTCCAGCTGCCCGCTACGCAGACGATAGCCGTAGTAATCACTGTCGCTATGCCCCGCTCCCTCCCAGCGACCGTTGCTGTTCTCATCCCAGCGCAGCAGCACACAGCTGCCGCTGTTTGCCAGCGTCAGTGGCGCACCGCTGCAGGTTCCCCGGCAGTAGCCCGCCCGGCGCAGCGCTTTTTCCAGCATGCCGGCTATCTGCTCCAGCTCCTGCTGCAGCTGTACCCGCTGCTGCAGCCGCAGATTCTGTTCCAGCAGCAGCGGCAGAAAACGCCCCAGGCTAAGCATCAGCATGGCGCTTATCGCCAGCGCAATCAGCGTTTCCAGCAGGCTGAACCCGGCCTGAGCTACCCGCACGTCGCTGCTTCCGGCTGGCAGAGACGAACACGCGCGCGGGCAGAGATGATTGCGCGCCAGCGCCCGGCAGCGCTCGTTATTTCCACGCTACCGGCGCGCGCTACGTCTCTGCGCCCGTAAAAACCGGGTTCGCCCGTCAGTGCGCTGAGGTGTATGCCTGCATACGGTGGCGTGAACCACCAGCGCGAGGGCGTCGTGCAGCCTGCAGGCGGTACGGGGCCGGTACCGAGACAGCCACCCTGACCCGGCTGCAGCCAGAGCTTTAGCTCGCGATTATGCCAGCCCGCATGCGCACGCAGCTGCAGCAAAAACGCCTGCAGCTGCAGCACACTTTCGCGCAGCTGCTGCTGCTGCTGCCACCGCTGCCACCCCTGTATCGCCCCGCCGCCCAGTACGCCTGCGATGAGCATGACGATTAGCAGTTCCGGCAGGGTAAATCCGTGATGATTATCTCTGTTCATGACGTCACTCTGCCGTCAGCGCAGCAGCGCTACAAGCGTGACAGTTGTGCGGTCAGGAGTGGATCACAGACGTGCTTCAGCCGCTACAGAGAGAACCATTTTTTTGTGCGGCAGCGTCAGAAAAACGTGGCCTGACAGGCAAAAAAAAAGCCCTGCACAGCGGCAGGGCTCAGGTGCGATCGGGAGCAGATCAGACTGCCACAGGGGCCTTGATGGCAGGATGGGGATCGTAGCCTTCTACCTCAAAATCCTCGAACTGATAGTCGAAAATTGAGGCTGGCTTACGCTTAATCACCAGCTTCGGCAGCGGACGTGGTTCGCGCGTCAGCTGCAGGCAAGCCTGCTCCAGATGGTTGCTGTAAAGGTGGGTATCGCCACCGGTCCAGACAAAATCACCCACTTCCAGATCGCACTGCTGCGCGACCATATGCACCAGCAGCGCATAGCTGGCGATATTAAACGGCAGGCCGAGGAAGATATCGCACGAACGCTGATAGAGCTGGCAGGAGAGTTTGCCGTTCGCGACGTAGAACTGGAAAAAGGCGTGGCACGGAGCCAGCGCCATCTGATCCAGCTCGCCCACGTTCCAGGCTGAGACAATAATGCGGCGTGAGTCCGGATCGCGTTTCAGCTGCTCAATGACTCTGCTTATCTGATCGATCTCTGCGCCAGAGGCGCTGCCCCAGCTGCGCCACTGCTTGCCGTAGACCGGACCTAAATCTCCGTTTTCATCCGCCCACTCATCCCAGATGGTGACCTTGTTCTCTTTCAGATACTGAATGTTGGTTTCCCCTTTCAGGAACCACAGCAGCTCGTGAATGATAGAGCGCAGGTGCACTTTTTTGGTGGTGACCAGCGGGAAGCCTTCCTGCAGATTGAAACGCATCTGGTGGCCAAAAATGGAAAGCGTGCCGGTACCGGTACGGTCGGCCTTTTCTGCGCCTTCATTCAGCACATGCTGCATCAGTTCCAGATACTGTTTCATTTTACCTCTCGGGTTTGTTGCTGCGGACGACGACGATACGCCCAGACCATCATGATAATGCCCGCCAGAATCATCGGCACAGAGAGGATCTGCCCCATGCTGATACCGCCTTCAAACAGCCCCAGCTGCGCATCCGGCTGACGGAAAAACTCGACAATAATGCGAAACGCGCCGTAACCAATCAGGAACAGTCCGGAGACACTGCCCATTGGACGCGGTTTGCGAATAAACAGGTTGAGAATAAGAAACAGCACCACGCCTTCCAGACACAGCTCATAGAGCTGGGAGGCGTGACGGGGCAGTACGCCATAGGTATTCAGCAGCTGCTGATACTGCGGGTTATTCACCGCCAGCGCGAGATCTTCACTGCGCGATCCCGGAAAGAGCATCGCGAATTTAAAATCGGGCGCCACGCGGCCCCACAGTTCGCCATTGATAAAGTTACCGAGGCGACCCGCGCCAAGACCAAACGGGATCAGCGGCGCAATGAAGTCAGACACCTGGAAGAAGGTACGTTTCGTGCGACGGGCAAAAATCAGCATGACCACAATCACGCCGATAAGGCCACCGTGGAAGGACATGCCGCCATCCCAGACCTTGAACAGGTAGAGCGGGTTTTCCAGAAACAGCGGCAGATTGTAAAACAGCACATAGCCGATACGACCACCGAGAAAGACGCCGAGGAATCCGGCATAAAGCAGGTTTTCCACTTCGTCTTTCGTCCAGCCGCTACCGGGCTTGTTGGCGCGGCGCACCGCAAGCCACATGGCAAAAACAAAGCCCACCAGATACATCAGGCCGTACCAGTGAAGCGAAATCGGTCCGATTGAGAAGATCACCGGATCGAATTGGGGAAATGAAATGTAGCCGTTATTCATTATTCACCATCGATTTTTCTGCCCAACGTGGGCGTGGCTAAAGGGCCAGACAATAAAAGGCTGCGCATCATAGCACAGCCGCTTTTCACAGTTTCCGCAGAAATGTAAACCGTTAACGACCGCCGCGAATCAGTCCACCCAGACCGCGACGCTCCATAAATGCCGCAACCAGATGACGCACTTCCGAAGCGGTATGCGCTGCAATGCCCTGCTGGCTTAGCTTCTGTACTTCCTCCCGATCCAGATGTCGCAACAGGTACTTCACCCGCGGAATATTTTTGCCGTTCATGCTGAGATGATGATAGCCAAGCCCGACCAGCAGCGCGACACACATAGGATCGCCCGCCATTTCACCACACAGGCAGAGCTCAAGTTTGGCTTCCCGGGCTTCACGCGCAATGGTATGCAGCGCGCGCAGCATGGCGGGATGCAGCGGATCGTAGAGGTTTGCGACCCGGGTGTTGTTGCGATCCACCGCCAGCAGATACTGCGTCAGATCGTTGGTGCCGACCGAGATAAAATCAACGCGGCTGGCCAGATGCGGGATCATAAACAGCATTGAGGGCACTTCGATCATAACGCCGATACGCGGCCGGGGAATGGGATAGCCCAGTACCTCCTCCACTTCACGTCCGGCGCGATCGATCAGCCGGCGCGCGTCATCGATCTCATCAATATGGCTGATCATCGGCAGCAGAATATTGAGGTTTCCGGAGGCGACGTTAGCGCGCAGCATGGCCCGCACCTGGACCAGGAAGATCTCCGGCTGATCGAGCGTCAGGCGAATACCGCGCCAGCCAAGACACGGATTCTCTTCGCTGATTGGCATATAGGGCAGCTGTTTGTCCGCGCCGACGTCCAGCGTGCGCAGCGTGACCGGCTTATCGTAAAACAGCTGCAGCATGCCCTGGTACTGCGCCACCTGCTCCTCTTCTGACGGGAAGCCGCTTTGCAGCATAAACGGGATCTCAGTACGATAAAGGCCGATGCCATCGACCCAGCTGTCCAGCGCCTGCTCATGCTCCGGGCTAAGACCGGCATTGAGCATGACCTGCACCCGCTCCCCGCTTTTCAACTCACCGGGCTGATCCACCACGCCTTCCGCCATTTTGCTCAGCGCGTTCTCTTCGCTGATCAAACGCTGATACTCCTGTACCAGCACCGGCTCAGGATCGATCAGGACTTCCCCGCGATAGCCATCAACGATCAGCTGCCGCTTGTTGAGCTGCACCGGCAGGATATCGGCACCCATCACGGTCGGGATCCCCATCGCCCGCGTCAGGATCGCCGCATGTGAGTTAGCGGCGCCGTCGCGCACGACCACGCCTGCCAGCCGCTCATGCGGCAGCTCGGCCAGCGTCGTGGCCGTCAGCTCATCGGCCACCAGCACAAAGCGCTCCGGCCAGGCGTTGGTTCCCACCAGCGTATCATCAAGATGAAACAGCAGCCGCTGCCCCAGCACCCGCAGATCGCCGGCCCGTTCGCGCAGATAGTGATCCTGCAGGCTGGCAAACTGCGCCGCAAACTTTTCGATCACGGTTTTCACCGCCCACTCAGCCACCGATCCGCGCTCGATCTCCGCAAACAGATCTTTTTTCAGCCGCGCATCGGTCAGCAGATGCGAGTAGAGATCGAAGATTGCCGCGCTCTCTTTCTGCACGCCGGCCGCAAAGCGTTTACTGAAACGGCGGAATTCATTGCCCGCTTCCCCCATCGCCACCACCAGCCGCTCGCGCTCGCGCTGGGGATCAAGGGTTGATGCGGCAGAAACCTGATCCAGCAGCGGCTGTGTTTCATCCACCCAGCCGATCGCCACCGCCACGCCCGGAGAGGCGGCAATCGCTTTAACACGGGTTTGCCGGAACTGGCCAAATAGCTGGCCGAGCTGTGACTGTGAGAGCAGCCCCGCCATTTGCGTGGCGAGCGTCACCAGAAATGACTCTTCACTCTCATCAAACTGACGGTGTTCGCGCTGCTGCACCACCAGCACGCCCAGTAGCTGGCGACGACTGATAATAGGTACACCAAGGAAAGAGCGATAACGCTCTTCTTTTACGGCAGGAATATATTTAAAGCTGGGGTGACTCTGCGCATCGGCCAGGTTAATGGGTTCAGCAAGCCGGCCAACCAGGCCGACAATGCCTTCATCAAACGCCAGTGCGATCGTACGGCCGCGCGGTTTTTTCAGACCGCGGGTCGCCATCAGGTAGTAGCAGTGTCGATCGTGATCGGCGAGGTAAACCGAGCAGACCTCGGTCTCCATCGCCAGGCAGATTTCGTTAACCAGAATGTCGAGTGCTTCATTCAGACGCGGTGCACCCGCCACTTTTTCTACTATTTCGCGCAACTGAGTGAGCATAAGGGGCGTGGCCTATCCTCTTTTACGACGGTGGGCAACAGGGTTATTGCGCTGCCCCACACTCTCCTGCATCGACATTACCACGCCAGCAAACTCTTTCATGACGCGCCGGTAAACATCGCGCTTGAAGGAGACCACCTGACGTACCGGATACCAGAAGCTCACCCAGCGCCAGCCATCAAACTCGGGTGTGCTGCTGTGTTGCACATTGATATCCGCGTCATTACACATCAACTGCAGAAGAAACCACTTCTGTTTCTGGCCGATACAGACCGGCTTTGTATCCCAACGCACCAAACGTTTAGGCAACTTGTAACGTAACCAGTTACGGGTTGAAGCAAGTATTCGAACATCTTTGCGGTGTAAACCCACTTCTTCGAACAGTTCGCGATACATCGCCTGCTCTGCGGTTTCACCCGGATTGATGCCTCCCTGAGGAAACTGCCAGGAGTGCTGTCCAAAGCGCCTGGCCCATAACACTTGCCCCTGCCTGTTGCAGATTACGATACCAACATTCGGGCGGTAGCCATCATCATCGATCACTGGACTACCTCAAAGCTTAATTTGAATGGTCTGATTGTTTCACACTCCTTACAGGCGGTAAACCACTGGATAAGCCGGACCTCCGCAGAATAAAAAAGAGTTAACCCACAGAGATGACTTAACTTATAAACAGTTACCCTGCCTGTTGTGCGATCTTATGCACTTTTTCTGTGGATAGCTTTGTGCAGAACGCGGTAATTAACTGCAGACAGTTTAACGCCAGCGCAAAACAGAGGATTCTTATCCTGATAAATATATGATTATAATTAATAGCTTAATTAAAAAAATGGTGTCAGTCCGAAAGGCTTTTTTTAGCGCGGGTCAGACAAAGAGAGACGTGTGATTAAAAAACAACCGCCGTTGTTTTTATCCACAAGGAATGCCCTAAACCTGGTCAGATGATGCAAAAAAATCGCGCATTGCGGTTCAGCAGGCCCTGTAAATAGAAACAGGGATCGGCTCAGGACGGGCTTATCCCATTTATCTGTGGATAACTTACACTGATATCCTGTTTATTGTGGCGGACAAATCGGGATAAACTGTCTCTCTGAACCGTACCTGCTGCTGCAGTCATTCAAAAAAGCAGTGTGAATCATGCTATTATGACGCCCGTTCAGAAAGAGGCGATGTGGACAACCTGCCCGCCCGCAAACTGATTATTTTTTAACCAAATCAGATATTGATCATGACATTTCACGATCCTTTGCCCGGTTCCCCGATAAGTGAAGAAGAGTTGCTGCAGCGTGCGCATCAGCTGGCCGGAGAGCGGCTGGAAACCCTGGCAGCCCGGCTTAACCTGCCGGTACCTGATAATCTTAAACGCGATAAAGGCTGGGTCGGCATGCTGCTGGAGCTGCACCTGGGTGCCAGCGCCGGCAGTAAAGCAGAGCAGGATTTTGCGCATTTGGGTATCGAGCTTAAAACCATTCCGGTTGATGCTCAGGGCAGGCCACTGGAGACCACCTTTGTCTGTGTGGCGCCGCTGACGGGTAACAGCGGCGTGACCTGGGCGTCAAGCCATGTGCGCCATAAGCTGGCGCGGGTATTGTGGATCCCGGTTGAGGGCGAGCGCACGATCCCACTGGCTGAGCGTCGGGTGGGTACGCCCCTGCTCTGGCAGCCAGACGCAGAAGAGGAGCAGCAGCTGCGCGCCGACTGGGAGGAGCTGATGGATATGATTGTGCTGGGGCAGGTCGAGCGTATTACCGCCCGCCACGGCGCCTGGCTGCAAATCCGTCCCAAAGCAGCCAACAACCGGGCGCTGACGGAAGCCGTAGGTGAGCATGGTGAACGCATTATGACGCTGCCGCGCGGCTTCTATCTTAAAAAGCACTTTACGGCTGCGCTGCTGGCGCGCCATTTTTTACTGTAATTCACTACACGCTCTCTTATACCGCACATTTTCCGACGTCTGGTTTTGCCAGCGTCCGCCAGCTAACGTTACACTCTTCAGGTGCTGAGCAACCAGCAGGAAACGTGCCTGCTTGTCAAGCTAATGCACGCTATCTCTCGCTTTTTTAAGAATCATGCGATTACTTCGTCAGGTAAAAGCATTTATTACTACACTTTTGCAGTTGGAGCAGCTCAGGGAGCGGATAATGAAAGGGTTAGCGGGTGTAGCGGGTTTACTGCTGGCAGCGTCAGTGCTGAGCGGTTGCAGTAGTGACTATGTGATGGCAACAAAAGATGGCCAGATGATTATGACCGAGGGCAAGCCCTCGATCGATAAAGAGACCGGCCTGGTTGAGTACACCGATCGGCAGGGTCACGTTATGCAGATCAACGGTGATGAAGTTTCCACCATCATTGAACGTTAAGTGCCAGATTACCCGGCCTGCACGGCGTTTTCCTCCGTGCAGGCGATTTCCCGGAGTTTCCCCTCTTCCTTCCTCTGTGTCAGACAGGCTATAGTCCGAAAGGACAGAACATTCCGTTTCATAATGAAAAAAGGAAGCCGGCAATGCATTATCACCGTATCCCCCATAGTACGCTGGAAGTCAGTCAACTGGGGCTAGGCACGATGACGTTTGGTGAGCAAAACAGCGAAGCCGACGCCCACGAACAACTCGATTACGCTGTGAGCCAGGGCATCAATCTGATCGATACCGCAGAGATGTACCCGGTTCCGCCGCGTCCTGAAACCCAGGGATTAACTGAACAATACATTGGCAGCTGGCTGAAAAAGCGCGGCAGCCGCGATAAAGTGATCCTCGCCAGCAAAGTCGCCGGGCCGGTTCGCGGCAGCGACGCGCTGATCCGCCCGCATCAGGCGCTCGATCGCAAAAACATTCGCGAAGCGCTGGATGCCAGCCTGAAGCGTCTGAATACCGACTACCTCGATCTTTATCAGCTGCACTGGCCGCAGCGCCAGACTAACTACTTTGGCAAGCTCGGCTACGAGTACAGCGAAAGTACCGCGACCGTGACCCTGCTGGAGACGCTGGAAGCGCTGACCGAACAGGTGCGCGCCGGTAAGATCCGCTACATTGGCGTTTCGAATGAGACCGCCTGGGGCGTAATGCGCTATCTGCAGCTGGCTGAAAAACATGAGCTGCCGCGGATTGTGACGATTCAGAACCCTTACAGTCTGCTGAACCGCAGCTTTGAGGTTGGGCTGGCCGAGATTAGTCAGCATGAAGGCGTGGAGCTGCTGGCTTACTCAAGCCTCGCATTTGGTACTCTGAGCGGCAAGTACCTGAATGGCGCGAAGCCCGCTGGCGCCCGCAACACGCTGTTCAGCCGCTTTACCCGTTACAGCAGTGAGCAGTCGCAACAGGCGATCGCCGCCTATGTCGACCTGGCAAAGCAGCATAATCTGGATCCATCGCAAATGGCCCTCGCCTATGTGCGCCAGCAGCCGTTCGTTGCCAGTACCCTGCTGGGCGCGACCACGCTGGAGCAGCTGAAAATGAATGTGGAGAGTTTTAATCTGACGCTGAACGCCGATGTGCTGGAAGCGCTGGAAACCATCCACCGGCAGTATACCTATCCCGCACCGTAATTTTTCAGGGTTATATGAATACGGCGGAGATTAACGCAAGGGCGTCATTAATGACGCCCTTTTTGATTGCGGTGAAATCGTATAAACGCAGGTGCATCGATACATACGCCAGGGTCGCATAAATGCGACCCCTACGGGAATGTTGAATCATGCGATGGGAATTCGTAGGGGCGTCATTAATGACGCCCTTTGAATGCACCAGGGCCGCATAAATGCGGCCCCTACGGGGATACGGGACGCGCTTTCCACCACAGCAGCGCGATTGCGGCGGCAAATACTATGCCAAAGCCTGTGCCGGTGGCAATCGCCGGGGCACCGAGCTTAATCGCCAGGGTATAGAGACCCAGCATCAGCAGCATGGCGCTATTCTCGCCGAGGTTCTGCACGGCAATTGCATTACCTGAACCCACGCTCGCCTTACCGCGCTCCTGCAGCAGTGCGTTGAGCGGCACCACAAAAAAACCGCCCAGGGCGCCGATCGCCATCAGCAGGAGATAAGCGTTCAGCAGCGTGGTTTGCAGCGAAAACAGCACCACCATCACTCCTATCAGCACCCCTGCCGGCATACAGCGCCGCCCCGTCTGCAGCGTCACCAGCTTAGCCGCCGCCGCCGCGCCCAGTACAATTCCTATCGCTACCATGGCGTTGAGGGTGGTGGGCGTTTTGTTATCGGTAATGCCTAAGGCCACCGGCACCCAGAGCACCAGCAGGAAACGCAGTGTGACCCCTGCTCCCCAGAACAGACTGGTACCCAGCAGGGAAAAACGCGTCTCGCCGTTATGCCACAGCTGGCGTGCTGCACCGCTGAAGCTGCGCAGCATCCTGAGCGCATGCCAGCTCTGACCGGGACGCGCCGCGCTGAGGCGGGGAATGAAGAGATTGGCGACGACCGCCAGCGCGTAGGTCAGCGCACAGGCGGCCAGCGCCATCAGCAGATGCCAGTCCGCCAGTATCCCGCCCGCTACCGAACCGAGCAGAATGGCCGCGATGGTCGATGCCTCCATCAGCCCGTTGGCTTTCACCAGACGTTCACCGCTGGTGATTTCCGTCAGAATGCCATACTTCGCCGGCGAGTAAGCGGCCGCGCCGATGCCCACCAGCGTATAGCCGAGAAACGGATTAAAGCCGAAACAGATGGTCAGCGCACCCAGCAGCTTCAGACTATTCGCCAGCATCATCACCCGTCCTTTGGCGAAGCTGTCGGCCATCTGCCCGACAAACGGCGCCAGCAGAATATAGGTGGCGACAAACAGCATCTGCAGGACCGGCTGGCTCCAGTCGGGGTAGAACTGATTTTTCAGCACTGCCAGCGTGGCAAACAGCAGCGCGTTATCACCAAAAGCGGAAAAAAACTGCGCCACGATCACGGCAATCATACCGCGCGACAGCAGCGGAGCGCGGGCCTCCCCATGCTGGCTCATGCTCTCTCCTCTTCCGCCAGCTGCTTCAGGCTGACGTAGTCTGGCTTACCGCTGCCGAGCATCGGCAGCTGTTTCATGACGCGGATATCGCGCGGCACCGCCAGCTCTGGCGCACCGGTTTCACGCGCCGCCTGCAGCAGCTGCTCGCGCGTTAGCTCGCTGTCGGTGGTAAACAGCACCAGCGCTTCGCCGCGATTACCGTCCGGACGCAGCGAGGCGGCATGCTGTTTTTCACCGGAGGCTTTCAGCGCAATCTGTTCAACGCTCTCCAGCGACACCATCTCACCGGCTATCTTGGCAAAGCGCTTCGCCCGGCCCTGAATCTGACAAAAACCGCCTTCATCGAAACTGACAATATCACCGGTATCATACCAGCCCGCCTCCATCACACCTTCGCCGTTGTCCGCCACGGGCGGTTCCAGCACGCCGGGCGCGTCAACACGCAGATAGCCATTCATGATATTCGGGCCGCGCAGCTGCAGCCGGCCACCCTGCTCAATGCCCGGCACTGAAATCAGACGGGAATCCATGCCGGGCAGCAGACGGCCAACGGTATGCGTGCGGGCAGCCATCGGCACGTTGATCGCCACAACCGGCGCGCACTCGGTGACGCCATAGCCCTCAAGAATACGAATACCGTATTTCTCCATATAGAGCTGGCGCGTGCCTTCCTGCAGCTTCTCCGCACCGGCTACCACGTAGCGCAAACGGGCAAAATCATAGGGGCTGGCGAAGCGCGCGTAGTTACCCAGAAACGTTGACGTACCGAACAGAACGGTGCAGTTGCGGTCATAAACCAGCTCCGGCACGATGCGATAGTGCAGCGGACTGGGATAGAGGAAAACCTGCGCCCCGGTGAGCAGCGGCGTGAAGAGCCCCACCGTCAGGCCGAAGGCGTGAAACAGCGGCAGCGCTGACATAAAGCGATCGCGCGGCGTAAAGTCGGCCACGGTGCGGATCTGCTCGACGTTAGCCAGCAGGCTCTTATGAGAATGCACCACCCCTTTAGGATGGCCTTCCGAACCAGAAGTAAACAGCACCATCGCCGCCTCTTCCGGCTGCTGCGCCAGCTGTGCCCGGCGCGGCAGCAGCAGATGGCCGAGGATCCACAGCTTATCCTGCAGCGTTACCGTCTCTTTAAGATCTTCGAGGTAAATCCATTCGACTTCAGTCAGCCCCTGCGGCAGATGCCACAGGTTGCCTTTTTCCAGAAACTGGCGTGAGGTAAACACGGTTTTTACCTGCGAGGCGGTCAGCGCGGCACGCATGCCGCTGACGCCAGCCGTATAGTTGAGCATGGCCGGAACGCGCCCGCGCATGGATGCACCGAGGATCGCTGCAGCGGTCACGGTAGCATTAGGCAGCAGCAGACCAATATATTCTCCCTGCCGGCTGTAGCGCTCAAGAATACGTCCCACCCCAAGCGCCTTTTTCAGCAGGCCGGTGTAGCTGTCCGGCTGAAAATTTACATCTTCAATACAGGCTTTGGTCAGTCCGTAGCGGGTACGCGCGCTGAGAAAAGCTTCGTAGAGCGTTTCGCGCGGGCGCACCGCCATGCGCGCTTCCATCATAATATGGTGCAGGTGTTCACCTGCCAGCACGCGCCGGTCGCGGGCGCGTTTCGCCTCCGGCATCGGAATATGGGTCGCTGGCAGCACGCTCAGCGTAATCCGGGGAAACAGGCGGCGCTTAAACACCCCGCCAAGACGGCCAAACGGCGTATACTCCGCTCCCTCAATGCGCATCGGCACCACCGTCGCGCCCGATTTCGCCGCCACAAAGCCGGCACCGCTGTAGATCTTCATCAGCGACCCGGTCACGGTGATACGACCTTCCGGAAAAATCACCACCGGGCGGCCGGTGTTAATCATGCGAACCAGATGTTTGATCGACATCGGCTTAGTGGGATCGAGCGGCACAAAGTCGATAATCGGTTTCAGCAGGCGCATATACCAGCGGGTGCTGATAGCAGAATAGACCGCAAATACCGGCCTGATCGGTAAAAACAGCGCAACCAGCACGCCATCCAGAAAGGACATATGATTAGGCGCGATCAGCACTTTCTCTTTATGCAGCGCCGTAAGATCGCCGCGCAGCTCCACGCGCCATAGCAGGCGACAGAGAGTGCGCAAAAGGGTAAATAGCATGCCAGCTCCTTAGCAAGGTCAAAAATGGTAATTACCTTGCAGGATTTGCCGGGCGGCGACAAGTACAGAGCAGAATTAAAGCGGAGTCCCTGACAAACAGCGATGCGGGGCCGCAAAAAAAAGATAAAAAAAACCCACGCGTCTGCGTGGGTCGGTGCAACCGAACAGGGTTATACCTGCAGTGCAGGTATCGCTGCCGCAGCAGCCGATCTTCACACCAATCATACCTCTGGGATCGCTATCGTCGCGCAGCAGCCTGCGAAATAACAGCGGCTAAACGCAACCGTATTCAGCGAAATGCAACCAGGTATGAACAGCACATCCTGCTGGTTACATTTTGATTTAGCTAGGATTTATCTGACGGTGGCTTGCTGTAAAGCGCATCCGGCGCAATGTTCATGTGCTTCAGCACCGGTCCCATAATATTGCCGAAGATGGGCGCGGCCACCGAGCCGCCGAAGTGATCGCCCGCGGTCGGATGGTTGATCATCACTACCAGCGCCACCTCCGGATGGCTGGCTGGCGCGATCCCGGCGGTATAGTTCACGTAACCGCCATCATATTTGCCGCTGCTGCCCATCTTCTCTGCGGTACCGGTTTTGGTCGCCAGGCGATAACCTGGTACCGCAGCCTTGATACCGGTGCCGCCCGGCAGCACGTCACTCTCCAGCATATGCACCACGGTCTGTACAATCTGCGGATTGGCTACCTGTTTGCCCAGCACCGGTGGCGTGACTTTGGTTATCGACAGCGGACGATAAACGCCAAACGAGCCCAGCGTGGCATATTCGCGCGCAATCTGCAGCGGCGTCACGCGCAGGCCGTAACCAAAGGAGAAGGTTGCACGTTCAATGTCCGCCCAGCGCTCGCGATGCAGCGGAAAGTAGCCCACGCTCTCACCGGTTAATCCCAGTCCGGTAGGCTTGCCGAGACCAAATGCCTGATAGGTGTTGACCAGCGCTTCCGCCGGCATCGCCAGCGCAATATGCGATACGCCGATATCACTCGATTTTTGCAAAATGCCGGTCATGGTGAGACGCGGCCAGTGGCCGACGTCGCGGATAAGATGGCCATTGACGCTGTAGGGGGTGGTATCAATCACCGAGTCAGGCCTCACCAGATGGCGCTCCAGACCCTCCATCACTACCAGCGGTTTGACCGTTGAGCCGGGTTCAAAGCTGTCATTGATGGCGACGTTACGCATCTGCGCGGGTGTCGCCTTGTCGAAATTATTCGGGTTGAATGAGGGATACGATGCCATTGCCAGAATTTCACCGGTATCGATCTTCACCAGCACCGCGGCGCCGGAGTCCGCTTTGTTCAGCAGCACGCCGTCGCGCAGCCTGCTGTAGAGGGTAAACTGATCAAACTTGTCGATGCTGAGCTGCACCGTGGGCGGCTGCTTCGGCGGCTCATAATCGATCATCGAAATGATATTGCCCTCGCCATCCTGGCGATAGACCTCTTTGCCTGGCTCGCCCTGCAGCACCCGATCAAACCCTTTCTCCAGCCCGTTAAGCCCGTTGCTGTCAGCTCCCACAATGCCAATCAGCGGCGCAGCCGCTTCACTCATCGGATAAAACCGGCTGTCGTTATAGACCGAGCTGATCCCTTTCAGGTGCAGTTCGGCGATATCTTTGGCGATCCCCAGCTCAATTTTGCGTCCCAGATAGAGAAACCGCTTTTTCGGGTTAGCCGTAATCTGCGCCTGCAGATCTTCCGGGCGCATGCTGAGCGCCGCCGCCAGATAGCCCCACTTTGCGCTGCTGAAGTCGGGATTCGCCTCCAGCACGCGTTTAGGATCGGCGATGATGTCGCGCGACGGTACGCTCAGCGCCAGCGCCTGGCCATCGCGATCCAGCAGCGTGCCGCGATTCGTGGGCAGCGTAACGGTGCGCAGCGAGCGCTGATCCGCTTCATGCTCCAGCATCGGATGGTTGATCAGCTGCAGATCGCCGACGCGGGCGAGCAGCAGTCCCATACAGGTCAGCACGCCCAGACAGATCAGACGAAAACGAAACGGGTTAAACGGGGCTTTAATCTGGTCTTTACCCAGAAATTTTTTAATCGGAGGCATAGCATTCCGCTGCGGTGAGAGTCGTTATCCAGACTGGTTATCGGCTGTTATAAAGAAAGGCCTGGCAAGTTGACAGGAAAACTGTGTTTCAGTTATTTGCAGAGATGACGGACAAAAAAAACCTGCGCATCTGCGCAGGTTGGTGTAATCAAGAAAACGTTTTGATGTTCACCCATCAATACCTCTGGGACCCTGACTGTAGCAAGCCAGCTGACAGCCCTGCACCTGCTTAAACGCAACAGTTGCCCGCAAAATGTAACCAGCGGTGAGATTGTTAGTGGTTTGTGCAACCGTGATGTTTTCTGACTTCGACCAGGCAGCTCATGGCGTTCGGTCCCTGCGTCAGGGAAGAGGTCCCGATATCCAGCGTCAGTACGTTCGGGTTGCCGGCGCGATCCCACGGCTGCCACGTGCCGCCAAAGCCGGGATCGAACCATGCACCGGTCGCGATAATCAGTACGCCCGGCGCGACGCCGTCGGTCAGGCGCACGCCGGCCAGCATACGGCCGCGCGCATTGCTTACCTCAACCACCTCCCCGTCGGCAATGCCGCGCTGCGCGGCATCCTGCGGATGCATCGACAGCGTCTCATGCCCGGCAGTTTTATTGGCCTGAACGGCAGGGGTTGCATCCAGCTGGCTGTGCAGCCGGTCGGCAGGCTGCACTGAGATCATATGCAGCGGATAGTCGCTGCTCAGCGGCGCACCCAGCCACTCCTGCGGCTCACACCAGGTGGGATGACCCGCGAAGTCATCCAGCTGATAGTCCGCAATGGTCTGGCAAAAGAGCTCAATTTTGCCGCTGGCGGTGGCGATGGGATGCGCCTGCGGATCGGCGCGAAACTCCTCCATAAAGATATAGGGTTTCCCGCCCTCGGGGATCTCCACAAACCCGCGCTCCCAGAACTCACTGAAGGCCGGGAAAGCGATACCGCGCCGCGCATGTGCCTGTGCGCACTGCTGATAAAGATGCTCAATCCACTGCATCTCGTTGCGCCCTTCCGTGAAGCGGTCGCGATAACCGAGGCGATCGGCGATGTCAGCAAAAATATCGAAGTCGTTGCGTGCCTGATGCTGTGGCCTGACTGCCTGGTGCATCGCCAGCACAAAGCGATCGCGCGACGATCCGCCAATATCGTTGCGCTCCAGCGTGGTTGTCACCGGCAGCACAATGTCCGCCATCTGCGCCGCAGGCGTCCAGACAATATCCTGCACAATCACCGTATCGGGTCGCTGCCAGCCGGCGACCAGCCGGTTAAGCTGCTGGTGATGATGAAACGGATTACCGCCCGCCCAGTGCACCAGATGGATATCAGGATAGTGCAGCGTCTCACCGCAGAAGTCGTAAGGTTCGCCTGGCTGCAGCAGCATGTCGCTGATGCGCGCTACCGGAATCGCCAGATTGGCCGGATTAGGCCCGGTGCTCATCATCGGCGCCGGTCCCTCCTGACGCGGATTGCCTACGCTGTTCATTGAGCCATGCCCGAATGAGAAGCCTGCGCCCGGCAGGCCCGGCTGACCCAGCATGCAGGAGAGCGCAATCATCATCCAGTAGGGCTGCTCACCGCGGTGGGCGCGCTGCACGGAGTAAGCGCTGGTCATAAAGCTGCGCCTGCCCGCCAGCTGCTGTGCCAGCTGTGCGATACGTGCGGCCGGAATAGCGGTAATGGCGCTCGCCCAGGCTGCGGTTTTTGCCACGCCGTCGCTTTCGCCCAGCAGGTAAGCGCGCAGCTGCGGCCAGCCGGTGCAGTGCGTGGCGAGGAAGGTATCGTCAGTGGCGCCGTTGCGCAGGATCTCATAGCCCAGCGCCAGCATCAGCGCGACATCGGTATTGGGGCGAATCGGGATCCATTCGGCGTTCAGCCACGCCGGACAGTCATCGCGCTGCGGGCTGATGTTGATTACCGGGGTCCCCCTGGCGCGCAGCTGCTCCAGCGCCGGCTTCAGGCTGTGCTGCCCCGCTCCGCCGGACGCGACCTGCGCATTTTTCAGCGCCAGGCCACCAAAGGCGACAAAAATCTCGGCATGCTCCACCACCTGCGGCCAGTCGGTTACGCGCCCGGTCAGCGGCATGTAAGTGCCAATCACATAGGGCAGGAAGAACTGGGCGGCGCCCCAGCTGTAGTTGCCCTGCTGATCGACCCCGCCGCCGCCCTGAAAATAGAAACGCCGCACCAGCGTCCGCGCATGGTTCACCCGTCCGGCCGAGGACCAGCCGTAAGAGCCGGTAAAGATGCCGGCTGCCCCGTAGCGCTCGCGTACGCGGCGGTTCTCTTCTGCGACCAGATCGAGCGCGGTATCCCAGCTGACCGGCACAAAGTCTTCACGCCCGCGCAGGGTGCGATCGCTGTTCTCGCGCGATTTCAGCCACGAGCGGCGCACCATTGGCTGGCGGATACGCCTGTCGGAGTAAACCAGCTCGGGGATGGTGTGGATCATAGGTGAAGGATCGGTATCGGCAAAGAAAGGTTCGCAGCCTGTCAGGCGACCATCTTCCGTCACGGCGGTAAAAGCGCCCCAGTGCGCCAGGTGCGGCACGCGTGTTTTCATGAGAGTGTCCGGCAGATAAACAGAGAATGCGCGGCAGCATAGCATGAGGCTGCAGTCCGCCAGAAGCCTGCCTGTGAGCGGCTGATTTTCCGCGCTTTTGCGACAACGCTGGCATTCTGATCGCTTGCGGCCCAGGGGCTTTTCCGTAACACTGATGCGATGTGTAAACGTTTTCCCTGGATGTCGATAATTGCATGGCTACCATAAAGGATGTTGCCCGTATGGCCGGGGTGTCGGTTGCGACCGTTTCCCGTGTTATCAATAACTCTCCCAAAGCCAGCGAAGGTTCACGCCTCGCGGTAACCCAGGCGATGGAGCAGCTGCAGTATCACCCTAACGCCAATGCGCGCGCGCTGGCACAGCAATCTACTGAAACGCTGGGGCTGGTGGTGGGTGATGTATCCGACCCTTTTTTTGGCGCGATGGTAAAAGCGGTGGATGAAGTGGCAGGCGAGACCGGCAACTTTCTGCTGATTGGTAACGGTTACCATAATGAACAAAAAGAGCGGCAGGCGATTGAGCAGCTGATGCGCCATCGCTGCGCGGCGCTGGTGGTGCATGCCAAGAAAATCCCGGCAGACGATCTGGAGATGCTGATGCGTCAGGTGCCGGGTATGGTGCTGCTGAACCGGCTGATCCCGGGCTTTGAGTCACGCTGTATTGCGCTTGACGATCGCTATGGCGCCTGGCTCGCCACCCGGCATCTTATTCAGCAGGGCCATACGCACATCGCTTTTATCTGCTCCACGCACACCATTTCTGATGCAGAGGATCGCCTGCAGGGCTATTACGATGCGCTGCGGGAACACGGCCTGCCCTGTAACGACCGCCTGGTGGCCTGGGGTGAGCCTGATGAAACAGGCGGTGAGCAGGCGATGACGGAGCTGCTGGGCCGCGGCAAGTCTCTGACGGCCGTCGCCTGCTATAACGACTCGATGGCTGCTGGCGCGCTGGCGGTGCTAAGTGATAACGGCATCCGCGTACCAGAGGAGATGTCACTGATCGGGTTTGATGATGTGCTGGTGTCACGTTACGTGCGTCCGCGCCTTACTACCGTGCGCTACCCTATTGTCACTATGGCGCAGCAGGCGGCACAGCTGGCGCTGGCGCTGGCACACGGCAGCGAGCTGCCTGAAGTCACCAATATGTTCAGTCCGACGCTGGTGCGGCGTCACTCGGTGGGTGGGCCTGGATAAGTGATGCGCCGGGAGCTTTGCGCTAAGCAGCGCGCGGCACCGGAGGGGTTCCGCCCGCCTGGCTTCTGGCAGTTTCAGCGGCATTCCCGCACGCGGACGGGCTAAGGGGCGGGTGGGCGCGCCCCTTAGCAATCCGCGCCCGGCGCTGCGGATAGCGCCCCCCTCCCCGCCTGTAAATTCTTCATTTCTCTTTTTTAAATTTGGTGTGATGTGGTGTGAAGCTCTCCTGCAAGACTCACAGCTATAAAAAATCTAAGAGAAAGAAAAAAATCAGCAGCGGCGGGAAGCGCCAGCCGGGTCCGCCGAGGGAGGGCACGGTTCCGGGATGAGCCGACAGGACGTCGGCGAAAGGGCGCGGTGAGCAGGAGCGAATGGCGCCCGGTCTCAGGGAAGCGGGCGTGAGCGAGGGAACCGCGCAGCGGCGGACGGGGCTGGCGCAGGGCCGGGGAGTGCAGAGGGCGCGGCCAGGCGTCCTCTGCCCGGTCGCCGTGCCGGAGCACAGGCTGCTGCCGCCGCTGACGGCGAACGGAACCAGCCTCGGGGCCCCGTAGCGAACGGAACCAGCCCCCGGGCCCCGCAGCGAACGGAACCGGCGCTCGCGCCCGTGGCGAACGGAACCAGCTCCCGTCACAGATCCTGCTTATACACCCTCACCCGCTCGGCGGGAAACTCCAGCGCTTCGCAGACATACTCCCAGCCGTGCCGCTCGTAGTAGCCGGAAAACGTTGACCAGAGCCAGATACGCGCGTGGCCGCGATCGCGGGCGAAATCGATCACGTGCTGCTGCAGCGCCTCGCTCACGCCCTGACCGCGTGAGGCGGGATCGACATAGAGCGCTGCCGCCCACGGCCAGAGATCCTGGCGGCTGATCAGATCGCAGCGCCAGAAACCGATAGTGCCCAGCGGAATATCGTGCGCGTCCAGTGCGACAAACGTCACCGGCAGATCGGCACCGTTCAGGCTGCTGCGCACGACACTGTGATAAAACTCACGCGTTGTGCCATCGCCAAACGCCTGCCACAGCCAGTCAGTTATCTGACTGGCGTGATGCGGCACGCTGCTGAGCGGCAAAATACGCATCAGTTCAGCTCCAGCGCCAGCAGCTCCTGAATCGTCTGCGCGCGGCGGATCTCACGCACGCTGCCGTTTTCAAATAGCACTTCCGGGATCAGCGGGCGGCTATTGTAGTTAGAGGACATGGACGCGCCGTAAGCACCAGTGTCGTGAAACACCAGATAGTCGCCAGGCTGCACCGCAGGCAGCGCGCGGGTCTCTACCTTGCCGCCCTCCTGCTGGGTAAACACATCGCCTGATTCACACAGCGGCCCGGCCACCACGCTCTCCTGCGTGACTGCCTCCGGCGTGCTGCCATCGGCTGGCAGCACCGAAATATGGTGATAGCTGCCATACATAGCCGGACGCATCAGATCGCTGAAGCCTGCATCAACCAGCACAAAGTGGCGACTGCCCATCGCTTTAACCGCCCGTACCTGTGAAACCAGTACGCCCGATTCAGCCACCAGGAAGCGTCCCGGCTCAATTTCCAGCTTTACCGGATGCCCGAGGTGGTCGGCAATGCGATCGCGCGCGCGGCTCCAGAGGCCAAAGTAGTGATCGGTATCGATCGCTTCTTCACCAAAATGATAGGGAACAGAGAGACCGCCGCCGGCTGAGATGGCGCTGAGATCCTGACCAAACGCAATCACCTGATCGACCATGGCGTCACACACCTGCTGCAGATGCGCATAATCCACGCCGGAGCCGATATGCATGTGCAGCCCCACCAGCTGCAGACCGTGCTGCTGAATCGCAGCCAGCGCCAGCGGCAGATCGCCATACCAGATGCCGTGCTTGCTGTTTTCGCCGCCGGTATTGGTTTTCTGGCTATGACCGTGACCAAAACCAGGATTGATACGCAGCCACACTTTATGGCCCGGCGAACGCGCGCCCAGCTGGTGCAGCATATCTACCGAACCGGCGTTTACCGGTACCTGCAGCTCAGCCACGCGCTGAAGCGTCGGCAGATCCAGCAGGTCCGCCGTAAACACAATGTCCTCACCGCCCGGTTCAAATCCCGCCGCCAGCGCGCGTTCAATTTCACCCAGCGAGACGGAATCGACTTTTACCCCGGCCTGACGCATCAGGCGCAGAATATGAATGTTTGAGCAGGCTTTCTGCGCAAAGCGCACCACATCAAACTGGCTGAGCTGCGCAATACGCTGCTGAATAATGGCGGCGTCATAGGCCCAGAACGGACCGCTGTAGCGCTGCGCCAGCGGCAGCAGATGGGTAGCGTTAAGCGCAGATTCGGTGGTGTCTAACGGACGTGGCATAACAATTCTCCTGTACTGTTGCCCTCATTTAGCCACACCACATCAATTCACAGAAATATCTGTTTTAGCGGCAGCTATGCAAATATGATATGCCTTTAATGGAGGAGCGATGGCGAACATCAACTGGCGGCATATTGAGATTTTCCATGCGGTGATGACCAGTGGCAATCTGACGCAGGCCGCCGCGCTGCTGCACACTTCGCAGCCCACCGTCAGCCGTGAGCTGGCGCGTCTGGAGCAGCAGCTGGGACTGACGCTGTTTGAGCGGGTGCGCGGTCGTCTGCAGCCCACGATGCAGGCGCTGAGTCTGTTTGAAGAGGTGCAGCGCTCCTGGTACGGACTGGACCGGATTCTCGATGCGGCGGAAGGATTACGGCAGTTCCGGCATGGCGAGCTGTCGGTGGCCTGCCTGCCGGTATTTTCCCAGTCGCTGCTGCCGCCTCTGCTGCAGCCCTTTATGCAGCGCTATCCGCAGGTGAATCTGAACATCATTCCGCAGGAGTCGCCGCTGCTGGAGGAGTGGCTGTCGGCGCAGCGCTACGATCTTGGCCTGACTGAGACACAGCATGCGCCATCCGGCACGGAACGCCTCCCGCTGCTGACCTGCGATGAAGTGTGCGTTTTGCCGCCGCAGCATCCGCTCTATCAGCGTGATGTGCTGACACCTGCCGATTTCCATCAGCAGAATTTTGTCAGCCTGTCGCGGCATGACAGCTATCGTCAGCTGCTGGATGCGCTGTTTCTGGAACAGAAGGTTGAGCGACGGCTGGTGCTGGAGACGCACAGCGCCGCGTCGGTATGCGCGATGGTGCGCGCCGGGGTTGGCTTATCGATTGTAAATCCGCTCACCGCGCTGGATTACGCGGCGAGCGGCGTGGTGATGCGGCGTTTCAGTATCAGCGTGCCGTTTACCGTGAGCCTGATCCGCCCTCAGCACCGGCCCGCCTCTGCGCTGGTTGACCGCTTCTGCCACCACCTGCAGCAGCAGGTGGCAGCATTTCCGGGGCTTATCGCCGCGCAGCTTGATCAGACGCGGACCGTATCGCCCTGACCGTTAGCGTTGCGGAAGGTGATGACACACACCACCAGGCCGACAGCGGCGATGGCGGCAGCCGCAACCGGCACTGCCGTCAGGCCGTAGCCGCGCGCAATAACGGCGCCGCCTACCCAGGAACCCAGCGCGTTACCCACGTTAAAAGCAGCGATGTTGAGCGTGGAAACCAGGTTCGGTGCCTCTTTGCCGTGGCGCACCACGTTGATCTGCAGGCCGGGTACAGTGGCAAACGTCGCCATGGCCCACAGGAACAGCGTAATTTCAGCCAGCCAGAGCGCATGGCTGGTCCAGCTGAAGAGCAGTGAGAACAGCGCAATCAGTGAGAAGCTGAGGATCAGGCTGAAAGAGACTTTCCAGTCCGCCAGCTTGCCGCCAATGATATTACCTGCCGTCAGGCCGGCGCCAATCAGGAACAGCGTCCAGCTCACGCCGCGGTCGCTGATGCCGGTGACCTGAAGCAGCAGCGGCGCAATATAGCTGAACAGCGCAAACATCGCCGCGGCAAAGCAGACCGTCATCAGCAGCGACAGCCAGAGTCGTCCGTTGGCCAGCGCACTAATCTCACTGGCCAGATGAACCGGCTTCTCTTCTTTATTTGCCGGCAGGCTGACAATCAGGGCGATAAACGCCAGAATGCCGATAATCGCCACGCCCCAGAAGGTGGCACGCCAGCCAAACAGCTGACCAAACCAGGTGCCAAGCGGCACGCCAAGCACGTTTGCCAGCGTCAGCCCGGTAAACATCAGCGCCACCGCTGACGCCTGACGGCCGGGCGCCACCAGGCTTGCGGCCACTACCGATCCAATGCCAAAAAACGCGCCGTGGCAGAGTGCGGTGACCACACGCGCCAGCATCAGCAGGTTATAGCTATAGGCCAGCGCGCAGAGCACGTTACCGATAATAAAGATCACCATCAGCAGACTCAGCGTGCGTTTGCGCGGCAGGCTGGCGGTCAGCAGCGCCATAATCGGCGCGCCAATCGCCACGCCGAGCGCGTAACCGCTGATCAGCCAGCCGGCTGAAGGAATCGACACCTGCAGATCGCCTGCCACTTCCGGCAGCAACCCCATGATGACAAACTCCGTGGTGCCAATGGCGAACGCACTCAGCGCCAGCGCCAGTAATGCAACAGGCATAACACACTCTCCCAAGATAATTTTGCAGGCGGGCCGTACTGCGAACACAGCACGGTAAAACAGAACGCTTATTAATATTTGAACTGCGTCACGCTGCATTAAAACACAGCCCTGGCAGCGCAACCACCCTGTGCGCCGCAAGGCTATGTTGCCGGCGCGGCAATAATCAGCGCCGGTCCGGCTTGTGGCGCGGTGGCGGATAGTGATAGCGTTGCCCGGTTTTCAGCCGGCGGAAGCGGGTAACGGTCAGAACGCAGCGCGCAGGTGAGCGCCCCACAGGAGAAAAAAGAGATGCGCTGGATAATTGCGCTGGCGGCGTGCTGCCTCAGCGGCTGCTCGGTTGGACACTATGAATACAGTAAAGAAGCTGCGCGCCGGGTGGATATGACCGTTACCGGTATTCCCACCATTCTTGGGGTCGGCACGCTGGGCACGACTATCCCGCTCACCGCCGACTACAGCCTGACGGCGGCACACGTGGCGAAATACTCACTCTACCGGGTAAAAGCCTGGCACCCCGACTGCGATCTCGCCGTGGTTTACCATAAAAACCGGGCGGGCAACCTGCCGCCGGCGTTCCGTAACGGCCACATTGGCGATCGCGTAAATCTTTATGGCTATAGCTTTATCTCTGCCCTGCCGGTCGCCTCCAGCGGAGAGAACCTGGTGAATACCACGCTGGTAAACAGCTGGAACAAAGCAAACTGTGTGGTGGTGGCGGCCAGTGCTGGCGTAGTGAAAGGTATGTCAGGCGGCGCAGTCTATAACGCCAGTGATGACACGCTGGCTGGGGTGATCACAGGATACAGCCGGCGGATCGATGATAACCAAAGCGGAAAAAGGCTGTATAGCGATGTGGCACTCTACATACCCTATGCGCGCTTTCAGACGTGGCTGGCAGAGGCGATCGCGCCGTGATAACTGCTGCCCGACTCTCGCCAGCGGGAGAGAGACGGGCAGCGCCTGCCGTTACTTCGCCGTCGGGCGCAGCGCCGGGAACAGGATCACATCGCGAATGGTGTGGCTGTTGGTAAACAGCATCACCATACGGTCGATACCGATACCGAGGCCAGCCGTTGGCGGCAGTCCGTGCTCCAGCGCGGTTACGTAATCTTCATCGTAGAACATCGCTTCATCATCGCCGGCATCTTTTGCATTCACCTGCTGCAGGAAACGCTCTGCCTGATCTTCAGCGTCGTTCAGCTCTGAGAAGCCGTTACCGATCTCGCGACCACCAATAAAGAACTCAAAGCGATCGGTGATTTCCGGGTTCTCATCATTACGGCGCGCCAGCGGTGAAACCTCTGCCGGGTATTCGGTGATGAAGGTTGGCTGAATCAGATGGGCTTCCGCCGTCTCTTCAAAGATCTCCGTTACCACGCGGCCCAGACCCCAGCTTTTTTCCACTTTGATATGCAGCGCACTGGCGATCGCTACCGCTTTATCAAAGTCTTCCAGGTCAGCCAGGTCCGTTTCCGGACGATATTTTTTGATCGCTTCACGCATCGTGAGCTTCTCAAAAGGCTTACCGAAGTCAAAGGTATGTTCGCCATAGGCCACTTCAGTGGTGCCCAGTACGTCCTGCGCCAGCGTGCGGAACAGGCTTTCGGTCAGCTCAATCAGATCTTTGTAATCTGCATACGCCATATAGAGTTCCATCATGGTGAACTCAGGATTATGGCGCGGCGAGATGCCTTCGTTACGGAAGTTACGGTTGATCTCAAACACGCGATCGAAGCCGCCTACAACCAGACGCTTCAGATAAAGCTCCGGCGCAATACGCAGATACATATCGATATCCAGCGCATTGTGATGGGTGATGAAAGGACGCGCAGAAGCGCCGCCCGGGATCACCTGCATCATTGGCGTTTCCACTTCCATAAAGTCGCGGTTTACCATGAACTGGCGAATACCCGCCATGATTTTCGAGCGTACCTGGAAGGTGTGGCGCGATTCATCGTTGGAAATGAGATCAAGATAGCGCTGACGATAGCGCGTCTCCTGGTCAGCCAGGCCGTGAAACTTGTCCGGCAGCGGACGCAGCGCTTTGGTCAGCAGGCGCAGTTCTGAGATATGGATTGAAAGCTCGCCGGTTTTGGTTTTGAACAGCTTACCGCGTGCACCCAGAATATCGCCCAGATCCCACTTCTTGAACTGCTCGTTATAGACGCCTTCCGGCAGATCGTCACGTGAAACGTAGATCTGGATCTGACCGCCAACATCCTGCAGCGTGGCAAACGACGCTTTACCCATGATGCGGCGCGTCATCATACGACCGGCAACGCTCACTTCCACGCCCAGCGCTTCCAGCTCTTCGTTGCTCTTGTCGTCATAGCTGGCGTGCAGCCGATCGGAGGTGGTGTCACGACGGAAATCGTTGGGAAACGCCACGCCCTTTTCACGCAGCGCGCTGAGTTTTTCGCGACGCGCTTTCAGTTCATTATTTAACTCAAGTGCGGCGTCAGCGTTCTGCGGTTGTTGTTCAGACATGTCGGTTCCTTATAGCCCTGCTTTTAAACTTGCTTCAATAAAACGATCCAGATCGCCATCCAGCACCGCCTGAGTATTGCGGGTCTCTACGCTGGTGCGCAGATCTTTGATGCGGGAGTCATCCAGCACGTAAGAACGAATCTGGCTGCCCCAGCCGATATCCGATTTGTTCTCTTCTGCGGCCTGCTTGTCAGCATTTTTCTTCTGCATCTCATATTCATAGAGCTTGGCGCGCAGCTGTTTGAAGGCCTGGTCTTTGTTCTTGTGCTGTGAACGGTCGTTCTGACACTGCACCACAATGTTGGTCGGCAGGTGGGTAATACGCACCGCAGACTCCGTTTTGTTAACGTGCTGACCGCCCGCACCTGATGCGCGGTAGACGTCAATGCGCAGATCGGCCGGGTTGATATCGATATCGATATTGTCATCCACTTCCGGATAGATAAACACCGAACTGAACGAGGTGTGACGACGGCCGCCGGAGTCAAACGGACTCTTGCGCACCAGGCGATGGACGCCGGTTTCCGTACGCAGCCAGCCGTAGGCGTAGTCACCAATCACCTTGATGGTGGCGGATTTGGTGCCCGCAACTTCGCCTTCCGACTCTTCAATGATCTCGGTTTTAAACCCTTTGGCCTCTGCCCAGCGCAGATACATGCGCAGCAGCATGCTGGCCCAGTCCTGCGCTTCCGTACCGCCGGAGCCTGCCTGAATATCCATGTAGCAGTCGGCGCTGTCATACTCGCCTGAGAACATGCGGCGAAATTCCAGCTCACCCAGCTTTACTTCCAGCGCGTCGAGCTCAACCACGGCTTCGTTGAAGGTTTCTTCATCGTCCGCTTCAACCGCCAGCTCCAGCAGTCCCTGCACATCTTCCAGGCCCTGGTGCATCTGATCGAGGGTTTCAACGACGGCTTCGAGCGACGCGCGCTCTTTGCCGAGCGCCTGCGCGCGTTCAGGTTCATTCCAGACGTCCGGCTGCTCCAGCTCGGCGTTTACTTCTTCAAGACGTTCTTTCTTGGCATCGTAGTCAAAGATACCCCCTAAGAACGCCGCTGCGCTCGCTAAGGTCCTGGATACGATTTTTGACCGGATTAATTTCAAACATGGCTTTTCAGTCTTTTTTGGCGATACGGTGAGAAAAGATAAAGTAACGCATGAGTTTACCCGAAAGCGCGCGCGGTTTGTAGCGGCGCGCGCGGTCAGAGCGGCCAGATATGATCGATTATCAGCTGCACGGAACGGTTACCGCGATACTCGTTGATATCCAGCTTATAGGCCAGCTCAACCTGCCGCACGCTGGTGTCCGGCCAGAGGCGGGTATCAACATTAAACGCGATACCGTCCAGCAACGGTCCGCCGCCGACCGGTTCCACCATCACCTTCAGGTGACGCTCGCCCACCAGCCGCTGCTGCAGCAGTTTAAATTTGCCGTCAAACACCGGTTCCGGGAATGCCTGTCCCCACGGCCCCGCCTCACGCAGCATTTCAGCGGTATGCAGGCTGAACTCCTGCGCGTGCAGCTCACCGTCAGACCAGACCACGCCCTGCAGCGCTTCTCCATCGAGCCACTCATCAATCAGCGCGGCAAAGCGCTCGCGAAACGCGTCATACTTATCCGTTTCCAGCGAGAGTCCCGCCGCCATCGCATGGCCGCCGAACTTGATAATCAGCCCCGGATAGAGCGTATCCAGCCGCTCCAGCGCGTCACGCAGGTGCAGTCCGGCGATTGAGCGACCCGATCCTTTTAGCGTGCCATCGCCCGCGGGCGCAAACGCAATGACCGGCCGGTGAAAACGCTCTTTCAGGCGCGATGCGAGGATCCCGACCACCCCCTGGTGCCATTCGGGGTGATAAAATGCCAGGCCCAGCGGCAGGTCGCTATGCTGACGCTCCAGCGCATCGCACAGCGCCAGCGCTTCGCTTTTCATGCCCTGTTCAATTTCTTTGCGCGTCTGGTTCAGCGCATCCAGCTCGCTGGCCAGCATGCGCGCCTGCGCAATATCCTCGGTCAGCAAGAGCGCCACGCCAACCGACATATCGTCAAGCCGCCCCGCCGCGTTAAGACGCGGGCCAACGGCAAAGCCGAGATCGCTGGCTGCCAGCTGACGCGCATCGCGGTTTGCGATCTCCAGCAGCGCCCGAATACCGGCGCGGCATTTACCGGCGCGAATGCGGCTCAGCCCCTGCCACACCAGAATGCGATTGTTCGCATCCAGCGGCACCACGTCCGCTACGGTGCCGAGCGCGACCAGATCGAGCCACGCGGCCAGATTGGGTTCGCTGCGCTGGGGGGTAAACCAGCCCTGCTCGCGCAGATGCGCGCGCAGCGCCAGCATCAGGTAGAACGCCACGCCGACGCCTGCCAGCGCGCGCGACGGAAAAGCGCTGTCGCTGAGGTTAGGATTAACAATAGCGTCGGCGGCCGGCAGCGTTTCGCCCGGCAGATGGTGATCGGTGATCAGGACCGGGATGCCGTGCGCTGACGCCGTTTCGACGCCCGCGTGCGAGGAGATGCCGTTATCCACGGTGAGGATCATCTCCGCGCCGCGCGCACGCGCCTGCTCCACCACTTCCGGACTCAGGCCATAGCCATCGTCAAAGCGGTTAGGCACCAGGTAGTCCACGTTGCCGCCCATGCTGCGCAGCGCCAGCACGGTCAGTGCGGTGCTGGTCGCGCCGTCGGCGTCAAAATCGCCGACGACCATAATGCGCTGGCCGCCCGTAAGCATCCGGTGCAGCAGCGCAACCGCAGCCTCTATACCGCCGAGGCTCTGCCACGGCAGCAGATATTTTGCCCCGCGCTCCAGCTCTGCTGCGGTTTTAACGCCGCGATGCAGATAGAGACGGCGCAGCAGAGGCGGCAGGTCGTCAGGCAGGCTGGCATCAGCCGGCAGCGTGCGCCGACGCAGTTCTGTAGTGTGCATCACTGTGAATTAACCGCCCCGCTTCTGACCATCAAGCACCTGTTTCAGCTCCTGCGGACCCTGATAGCCCGGGATCATCATACCGCTGTCGGTAAGAATGGCGGGCGTACCCTGAATGCCGAACAAAATGCCGAGTTTGTAGTGCTTATCGAGATTGAGGCTGCAGGTCGCTGGCGCATCCATCTGCGGCGTATCGCCTTTCATCGCCTGATCGAACGCTTTGTTGCGATCGGCACTGCACCAGATCGCCTTCATCGCTTTCTCAACCTGACCGTTCAGCCCTTCGCGCGGGAAGGCGAGATAGCGCACCGTGATACCCAGCGCGTTGTAGTCCGCCATCTGCTCATGCAGCTTACGGCAGTAGCCGCAGGTGATATCGGTAAACACCGTAATGACGTGCTGCTCTTTCGGCGCTTTATAGACAATCATTTCCGGCGCCAGCGCGGCGACTTTTTTGTCCAGCAGCTGGTTGGTGACATTAAACGGCTGTGCGCCGCTGACGTCATACAGCGGGCCCTGAATCATATGTTTGCCATCTTCAGTAATGTAAATCACGCCGCTTTCCGTCAGCACGGTTTTCATGCCCGGCAGCGGCGAGGGCTGGATCTCAGCCTGCTGCAGACCCACTTTTTTCAGCGTCTGCTGAATAGCGCTGTCATCAGCCTGTGCCAGAGCGGAAAAGGCGCTGACCAGCAGCGCCAGAACGGTAAACTGTTTTTTCATCATAAATCCTTGTTGCCGCTGCTCAGGCGCGCGGATGGTGCTGTTGATGTAACTGACGCAGCCGCTCGGTGGCAACATGCGTATAAATCTGGGTGGTCGACAGGTCACTGTGGCCCAGTAGCATCTGTACGACGCGCAAATCAGCGCCGTGGTTCAGTAAATGTGTGGCAAATGCATGCCGCAGCACGTGCGGTGACAGTTTATCGCTGTCGATACCCGCCAGCGTCGCGTAGTGCTTGATGCGGTGCCAGAAGGTCTGACGCGTCATCTGCTGCGCGCGCTGGCTGGGAAACAGAACGTCCAGCGTCTGTCCGTTTAGCAGCCACGGCCGGCCATATTCCATATAGTGCTCTAACCAGTGGATCGCTTCTTCACCTAATGGCACCAGCCGCTCTTTATTACCTTTACCGATAACGCGCACCACTCCCTGCCGCAGGCTGACATCGCTGATGGTCAGCCCGACCAGCTCTGAGACGCGCAAACCGGTGGCATACAGCACCTCCAGCATCGCTTTATCGCGCAGCTCCAGCGGAATATCTGTGGCCGGCGCCTGCAGCAGCCGGTCTACCTGACTCTCGCTGAGATCTTTCGGCAGCCGCTGTGGCAGCTTAGGGGCGGAGAGCAGCGCGCTGGGATCGTCACTGCGCAGCTTTTCACGGTAGAGATACTGAAACAGCCGGCGCATGGCGCTCAGCGTGCGGGCTGAACTGGTGGCCTTATAGCCACCTTCAATACGCTCGGCAAGAAACTGCTGCAGATCCAGCGCCTGCAGCGTCAGCAGCGTCAGATTGTGATGCTGCAGCCATGCGGTGAGGGTTTGCAGATCCTGACGATAAGAGGCCAGCGTATTTTGCGCCAGATTACGCTCCAGCCAGAGCGCATCAAGAAACTGTTCAATCAGATCGCTATCCTGCACGTTATCCTCTCGCCAGTGTGAAATCGTGCTCATTATGCCTTAAAGCAGAGGGGTTCTGGTACAATTGCGCCAGAGTGAGTTTCATACAGAACATTAACCGCATGAATATCGGACTTTTTTACGGTTCAAGTACCTGTTACACCGAGATGGCAGCGGAAAAAATCCGCGACTTTATTGGTGAAGAGCTGGTGACGCTGCACAACCTCAAAGATGATGACCCCTCGCTGATGGAGCAGTATGACCTGCTGATCCTCGGTATTCCAACCTGGGATTTTGGCGAGCTGCAGGAGGACTGGGAAGCGGTATGGCCGCAGCTGCCGGGACTTAACCTGCAGGGGAAAATTGTGGCGCTGTACGGTATGGGCGACCAGATTGAGTACAGCGAGTGGTTTCTTGATGCGCTGGGCATGCTGCACGAACTGCTGCTGCCGATGGGCGTACAGTTTGTCGGCTACTGGCCGCTGGAGGGGTATACCTTTACCAGCCGCAAGCCGCTGACCGCTGACGGCACACAGTTTGTAGGTCTGGCGCTGGATGATGTTAACCAGTTTGAGCAGAGCGACGAGCGTATTGAGCAGTGGTGCGAGCAGATTCTCACGGAAACAGCTGACCGGCTTTAACGCTGGTCTGCCGCGCCACTGAGCGCGTCCTGCGCGCGCAGCTGCCGCCAGCTGCGCATCGTCATGGCGTCCTGCATCAGCCAGAAACGCCAGCGCTGGCCCTGCGCATTCTGCAGGGTCAGCAGCACGCCCCACGGCTGCCATTGCGCCGTCCGGGCGGTATACCAGCGGGTTCCCTGCCAGCCCCAGCTTCCCTGAACATCCCGCGTCAGCTCGCCGCAGCGTTGCCGTAAGCGTCGCTCAGTGCGCCAGCTTTCCGCCAGCACCGCGACGGAAAGCAGCGCCTGCAGCACATGCCACTCCGCAGGCCAGACGAACAGCAGCAGCGTCACGCAGCTGAAACCCGCCGCCAGATTTGCCAGCCGGGCGCTGCGTGAAGGACGCAGGCTACATTGCCACCGGACCGCGTTCACGGTTGCGCTGCTGGATCAGTTTTACCATGCGCTTAAACTCGGGATCCGCGGGCTCGCCGTGGTCCATCATCCAGTTAAACAGATCCGGATCGTCACTCTTCAGTAAAGCAACAAACACCCGCTTATCTTCATCACTCAGCGAATCATACTCATAGTGAAAAAAAGGCATAATGGAGACATCAAGCTCAAGCATGCCCCGACGGCAGGCCCACTTAACGCGTGATTTATCATGAATATCCATGTGTCGTGTTCCACGGCTGTAAACAGTGGGGTCAGTGTACCTGCTTTTTTTACCTGCTGCAGGCTGAGTGCTGTTTCCTGCGCAGGATTACGCAAAGCGGCAGGCTGTGTTGCCGCATCATCACGCGATTTGTGCGCCCGGTTCCGTAAACAGTTTGCATTGCCCCGCTGCTCTTTTAACATTGAACAAACAACTCCGGACAAACTTGATTAATCAGGATGGACACATGCCGATTTTTACCCTCCCTCCCCGCCAGCCTGTCGCTGCGGCACGCCTGCCCCTGACGCTGATGTCGCTTGATGAGTGGGCGCTGGTGGCGGTACAGGGCAAAGACAGCACCAGCTATCTGCAGGGACAGCTGACGCTGGATGTCGCAACGCTGACCAGTGAGCAGCATCGTCAGGCTGCCCACTGCGACGCCAAAGGCAAAATGTGGAGCAACCTGCGTCTGTTTCATCGCGGCGAGGGATACGCTTATCTGGTGCGCCGCAGCCTGCGTGACCAGCAGATTGCTGAACTGAAAAAATATGCGGTGTTTGCCAAAGTGACCATCGAAGCTGACGATGAAGCTGTCGTACTGGGCGTTGCCGGCTTTCAGGCGCGTGCGGCACTGACGAATCTGTTTGCCACGCTGCCGGATGCCGCGCATGCGGTAGTGCAGCAGGATGAGAGCACGCTGCTGTGGCTGGATCAGCCTGCGGAACGTTTTGTCGTGATTACTACCCCCGCCAAAGCGGAAGCGATTAAAGCGGCACTGGAGGGTGAGGCGCAGTTCAACGACAGCAGGCAGTGGCTGGCGCTGGATATCGAAGCGGGTATTCCGGTTATCGATAGCGCTACCAGCGCCCAGCTGATCCCGCAGGCCACCAACCTGCAGGCGCTGGATGCAATCAGCTTTAAGAAAGGTTGCTATACCGGTCAGGAGATGGTCGCGCGGGCGAAGTTCCGCGGTGCCAACAAGCGTGCCCTGTTCTGGCTGGCGGGTAGCGCCGGTAAAGTACCGGAAGCGGGGAGTTCAATGGAGCTGCAGATGGGCGATCGCTGGCGGCGTACCGGCACGGTACTGTGTGCGGTACAGCTTGAGGATGGCAGCGTCTGGGTGCAGATGGTGATGAATAACGATCCGGAACCAGATGCGATCCTGCGTGCTGAAGGCGATGAAGGTGGTGAACTCACCATTCAGCCACTGCCTTACGCGCTGGACGCGTAAGAGGCACAGAGCGGGAGGCCGTCCGGCGTCCCGCTGCAATGCGCATAAAGCCCGTTTATTTCACATAAAAGTAGATGGCGCAGAAGTGCAGCACGCTGCCGCCGAGTACAAAGCCGTGCCAGATCGCATGGTTAAAGGGTATCCGGCGCGACACGTAAAAAATCACGCCCAGGGAGTAGACCACGCCTCCCGCCGCCAGCAGCCAGACGCCTCCGGCGGAAAGCCGCATCGCCAGCTGATAGATCACCACCAGCGACAGCCACCCCATGCTGAGATAGGTCACCAGCGACAGCACCTTAAAACGGTGCGCAATTGTCAGCTTAAAAATGATGCCCGCCAGCGCCAGACTCCAGATCACCACCATCAGTCCGTGTGCCAGCGGCGATTTCAGCCCGACCAGCAAAAACGGCGTATAGGTGCCGGCGATCAGCAGATAGATAGCGCAGTGATCAAATTTCTTCAGCCATGGCCGGGCGCGCTGATGCGTAATGGCGTGATAGAGCGTAGAGGCGAGATAGAGCAGAATCATGCTGCCGCCATAGAGGCTGTAGCTGGTGATAGCAGTGATGCTCGCCTGCGTTTCCACTGCCTGCGTCAGCAGCAGCACCAGACCGATAATACCAAACAGGCAGCCAACGCCATGGCTGACGCTGTTGGCTATCTCTTCGGCCAGCGAATAACCGGGCGTAATGAGTACGGGTTTTACCATGATGCGGGATCCCTGAAGATAAAGGAGCGTGTTTTTTAACCCCTTCAGCCTAACCAGAAATATTTTCAGTGTACACATGTACGCTCAATTATTTCTGTGTCGGGGTGTGTCACCCGGCCTGCGGTGCAATCTGGTACACTGCAGGCTCCTTTTGCTGCCTGAGCGATGTTCCGCATGTTTGCACACCGCGATCTCTCCAGCCTGAACGATCTTGAGATGCAGGTTTACCATTTCATCATCAAACATCCGCAAAGCGTCAGCTATATGACCATTCGCGATCTGGCGGCGCAGGCGGGCGTCTCTACCACCACCGTACTGCGCTTTTGCCGCAAGCTGCACTGTGACGGCTGGTCAGAGTTTCGTATCCGCTTTCGCCTGGCTCAGGAGCAGACCCCGCCTGCAATCCCCTCATCGGGCGCTGGCGAAATGCTGAGTTTTTTCAAAAGTATTCACAATGCCGAGTTTGAGCAGCAGATTGCGCAGGCCGCGCAGATGATCCTGCAGGCCGGGCATATTTTCTTTATTGGTGCCGGCACGTCGGGCAGCCTCGGTAAATATGGCGCACGCTTCTTTTCCAACGTCGGCAAATTCAGCCACCATATTGACGACCCTTACTATCCGGTTATGCCCGGAGTCAGTGAAGGCGCGCTGGCGATTATTCTCTCCGTTTCCGGCGAGACCGAAGAGATCCTGCGCTTCGCCAGTCAGTTCAGCCTTAACCGCTGCAAAATCATCGCCATCACCAATCACGACACCAGCTCGCTGGCAAAAATGGCGGATTTTACCCTCTCCTATCACGTGCCGCAGATCACGCTGGCCGGGCAGCACGACATCACCACGCAGGTGCCGGTAATGTACATTATCGAAACGCTGGGACGCACGCTGGCGCATATGCTATCCCCCTGAAAACACCCTGTTTTTTAGCTGTGACAGGTTACATTCTGCACGCGGTGTTATAGCGTGACATTCACCGGCTGCTTGTTACACTGCGGGAAATTCTGTTTTCACCCGACGTATGATGAGGCTGAACAATGCGTGATGATTTGCAGTTACCACATGGGTTTCTCTGGGGCGGTGCAGTAGCCGCGCATCAGGTTGAAGGCGGCTGGGATCAGGACGGCAAAGGCGTCAGTATCGCTGACGTGCTGACCGGTGGTGCACACGGCGTTGACCGCGTGATCACCGACGGCGTACAGCCGGGCAAACACTATCCTAATCACCAGGCGGTAGAGTTTTACTCACACTACAAACAGGACGTGGCGCTGTTTGCTGAGATGGGCTTTAAGTGCTTCCGCACCTCGATTGCCTGGACGCGCATCTTCCCCAACGGTGATGAAGCGCAGCCCAACGAGGCGGGCCTGCAGTTTTATGATGACCTGTTCGATGAGCTGCTGAAATATGGTATCGAACCGGTGATCACTCTCTCTCACTTTGAGATGCCTTATCATCTGGTAAAAGAGTATGGCGGCTGGGCTGACCGCCGGGTGGTCGATTTCTTTGTGCGCTTCAGCGATGTGGTGATGACGCGCTATCAGCACAAAGTGAAGTACTGGATGACTTTTAACGAGATCAACAACCAGCGCAACTGGCAATATCCGCTGTTTGGCTACTGCTGTTCCGGCGTGGTGTTTACTGAGCATGAGAAGCCAGAGCAGACGATGTATCAGGTTATGCATCACCAGTTTGTCGCCAGTGCAAAGGTGGTGAAACGCGGTCATGAGATCAATCCCGGTTTTCAGATCGGCTGCATGATCGCCATGGTGCCGGTCTATCCCTTCTCCTGTCATCCGGATGATGTCATGCGGGCGCAGGAGGCGATGCATCAGCGTTACGTTTTCAGCGACGTGCAGATGCGCGGCGCTTACCCCGCTTACACGCTGAAAGAGTGGGCGCGCAAAGGCTACCACATCGAGATGGCAGCAGATGATGCCGAAACCCTGCAGCAGGGCTGCTGCGACTACATCGGTTTCAGCTATTACATGAGCAACGCGGTCGATACCCGCGCCAGCGGCGTGGATGATCCGATCACCGGCTTTGACGGCGTGGTACCCAATCCGCACGTTAAGGCGTCAGACTGGGGCTGGCAGATCGATCCGGTGGGCCTGCGCTATGTGCTGAATTCACTCTATGAGCGCTATCAGAAGCCGCTGTTTATTGTGGAAAATGGCTTCGGCGCGATCGATAAACCTGATGCGGAGAGCTTTATCGCCGACGACTACCGCATTGACTACCTGCGGGCGCATATCGAAGAGATGAAAAAAGCGGTGGCGCTGGATGGTGTCGAGCTGCTGGGCTACACGCCGTGGGGCTGCATCGACTGCGTCTCGTTCACCACCGGTCAGTACAGCAAGCGCTATGGCTTTATCCACGTCGACAAAAACGACGACGGCAGCGGCACCTTTGCGCGTTCAAAGAAAAAGAGCTTCAGCTGGTATCAGCAGGTGATCGCCAGCAACGGCGCCACGCTCTGACCGGCGATGCGGGCGGATGTCAGAGTCCGCCCGTCACGTCCAGCATGCTGCCGGTGACATACGCGGCGGCATCGCTGCTCAGCCAGAGGATCGCGCGGGCGATCTCTTCCGGCTGCGCGCCGCGTCCCAGCGGAATACGCTGCGCCACCCGATCAACCCGCTCCGGCTCGCCGCCATCCGCATGCATGTCGGTATACGTGGAGCCGGGACGCACACCGGTTACCCGGATCCCCTGGGCGGCCACTTCGCGCGCCAGCCCGCGGGTCAGCGTGTCCACCGCCGCTTTTGATGCTGCATAATCCACATATTCGTCCGGCGCGCCGCTGTGTACGGCACCTGATGAAACATTCACAATCACACCGCCCTCTCCGCCGTGCGCCCTGCTCATGCGTTTCACCGCTTCCCGGCAGCAGATAAAAGTCCCGGTGACGTTCGTCGCCAGCACCCGCTGAATCCGCTCAGCGCTCAGCGCCTCTACCCGGCACTGCGTAAACAGAATTCCGGCGTTGTTCACCACTATCCGTAGTGCGCCCGGCTGCTCATCCAGCTGCGCAAACAGCCTCACGACCTGCGCCTCATCAGCAATATCCGCCTGCAGCGCGCAGGCGCTGCCGCCCCGGCGAATAATCTCCCCGACCAGCTGCTCTGCGTCCGCAGCCCGCTGACGGTAGTTGATTACCACGCGGTAACCCGCCTGCGCCAGCAGCAGCGAGGTAGCGCGTCCGATGCCCCGGCTGCCGCCGGTAACCAGTGCCAGATCCATATGTGCCTCCAAAAGAAAAAGGACCGGCAGCCGGTCCTTAAAGGGTCAGTTCATCGCGCTTACTGATATTCGCTCATCGGCACGCAGGCGCAGAAAACGTTGCGATCGCCGAAGACGTCATCAAGACGTTTTACCGTTGGCCAGTACTTATTCGCACTGCCAGCCGGGAATACCGCCAGCTCTCGCGTATAGGGATGCTGCCACTCGCCCACAATTTCCATTTGCGTATGCGGTGCGTTGACCAGCGGATTGTCATCAGCAGGCCACTCACCGGCGGTAACGCGGTCAATCTCCATGCGGATCGCCAGCATCGCGTCGATAAAGCGATCCAGCTCTGCTTTGCCCTCTGATTCAGTCGGCTCCACCATCAGTGTGCCCGCTACCGGGAAGGACATGGTCGGAGCGTGAAAACCGTAATCGATCAGGCGTTTGGCAATATCCAGCTCGCTGATACCGGTCTGCTCTTTCAGCGGACGAATATCGAGAATACATTCGTGCGCCACGCGACCATCGCGTCCGGTATAGAGGATCGGATAGGCCGATTGCAGACGACGCGCAATGTAGTTGGCATTAAGGATTGCCACTGAGCTCGCCTGTTTCAGCCCTTCTGCACCCATCATACGGATATACATCCAGCTGATAGGCAAAATCGAGGCGCTGCCAAACGGTGCAGCCGACACGGCGCCCTGCTGCGTCAGTACGCCATCAATCTGCACCACGCTGTGCCCCGGCACAAACGGAGCCAGATGCGCTTTTACGCCAATCGGTCCCATGCCCGGTCCGCCGCCGCCGTGCGGAATGCAGAAGGTTTTATGCAGGTTAAGATGCGAGACGTCAGCACCGATATAGCCAGGCGTAGTAATGCCCACCTGGGCGTTCATGTTGGCGCCATCCAGATATACCTGACCGCCATACTGATGCACAATCTGGCACACTTCGCGGATGGTTTCTTCATAAACGCCGTGGGTAGAAGGATAGGTCACCATGATGCAGGAGAGCGCATCGCCCGCCTGAGCCGCTTTCTCACGCAGATCGCCGAGATCGATATTGCCCTGTTTATCGCAGGCAACCACAACCACCGACATGCCCGCCATCTGCGCCGAGGCTGGGTTGGTGCCGTGTGCCGACCCGGGGATCAGGCAGATGTTGCGCCGGCCTTCATTGCGGCTTTCGTGATAGCGGCGGATCGCCAGCAGGCCGGCATACTCTCCCTGCGCCCCGGAGTTAGGCTGCATGCAGAGCGCGTCATAGCCGGTGAGCTGTACCAGCCACTGCGACAGCTGCCCAATCATCTGCAGATAGCCGGTAGCCTGTTCAGCGGGGCAGAATGGATGCAGTTCAGAGAACTCCGGCCAGGTGATCGGGATCATCTCTGCGGCGGCATTCAGCTTCATGGTGCAGGAGCCAAGCGGGATCATTGCCTGATTCAGCGCCAGATCTTTTTTCTCCAGGCTGTGCATGTAGCGCATCATTTCTGTTTCGCTGTGGTAGCGGTTAAATACCGGATGCGTCAGATATTCACTGCGGCGCTGCTGGCCTGCCGGAATAGCCGCACTCTCCGCCGATACGGCGGCATCAAGCTTATCGATATCCAGCCCGTGCGTGTCGCCCAGAAAAATGGCAAACAGCGCCTGTACATCTTCACGGCTGGTGGTTTCATCCAGCGTGATACCTACGGCGTCAGGCATATCGCTGCGCAGGTTTACGCCAAAACTCAGCGCGCGATTCAGCACGCCGGCCTTGTCAGCAACCTCAACGGTCAGCGTGTCAAACCAGCTGCCGTGGCGCAGCGTCAATCCGCCTTTCTGCAGGCCGGTTGCCAGAATGCTGGTCAGGCGATGAATGCGCGAGGCGATACGTTGCAAACCCTGCGGACCGTGCCAGACCGCATAGAGGCCGGCGATATTGGCCAGCAGAACCTGTGAGGTACAGATATTGGAGTTCGCCTTTTCACGACGGATATGCTGCTCGCGCGTCTGCATCGCCATGCGCAGCGCGGTGTTGCCCGCCGCATCGCGTGAGACGCCGATAATCCGGCCCGGCATTGAGCGTTTGTGCTCATCGCGGCTGGCAAAAAAGGCCGCGTGCGGTCCGCCATAGCCCATTGGCACGCCAAAGCGCTGAGCGGAACCAAACACAATGTCAGCACCCTGTTTGCCGGGCGCCTCCAGCAGCAGCAGCGCCATGAAATCAGCGGCCACGCTCACGACAACTTTGCGGCTCTTCAGCTCTGCTATCAGATCGTGATAGTCATGTACTTCCCCACTGGTGCCCACCTGCTGCAGAAGAACACCAAACAGATCCTCATGATCGCGTGCTTTCTCTGCCCGATCGATAATCAGATCAAAGCCAAATGTTTCGGCGCGGGTGCGTACGACATCCAGCGTCTGCGGATGAATATCATCGGCGATAAAGAAGCGGGTGGCGCTCTTCAGCTTGCTGACGCGTTTCGCCATCGCCATCGCTTCAGCCGCCGCGGTGGCTTCATCCAGCAGCGACGCAGAGGCGATATCCATACCGGTCAGATCCAGCGTCAGCGTCTGGAAATTCAGTAGCGCCTCCAGACGCCCCTGTGACACCTCAGGCTGATACGGCGTATAGGCGGTATACCAGCCAGGGTTTTCCAGCATATTACGCAGGATCACCGGCGGAGTGATTACTGCACTGTAGCCCATGCCGATCCAGGATTTGTAGCGCTGATTCTGACTGGCCATCGCTTTCAGCTCTGCCAGCGCCTGCTGCTCGGTCGCGGCGTCACCCGTGGCCGGCGGCCCGGGCAGCTGAATATCCGCCGGTACGATGGTGCTGATGAGTTCGTTTAGCGAACCGGCACCAATCGCTTCCAGCATGCTGGCCTGCTGGGCGTCGGTGGGACCAATATGGCGCTCGATAAATGCACCGTTATGTTCAAGCTGGCTGAGAGTCTGGGTCATTACAGTCGATCCTGCATCGGGCTGGGTTACACAGAGGACTTACAACAGGCAGATAAAGAAGAGGTGCCGCACTGCGACACCTTCAGAGGCTACCGGTTACTCATCGATACTGGCTTTATAGGCGTCAGCATCAAGCATGCTGTCGAGTTCAGCTTCATCGCTGGCTTGCAGGCGGAACAACCAGCCATCGCCATAAGGCGCGCTGTTCACCAGCTCGGGTGAGTCGGTCAGCGCCTCATTCACCGCTACAATTTCACCGCTCAGCGGTGCATAGATGTCGGAAGCAGCTTTAACCGACTCCGCGACGGCGCAGTCGTCGCCCGCGCTAAACGTAGCGCCAACGTCTGGCAGATCGACAAACACCATATCACCGAGCAGCTCCTGCGCATGCTCGGTGATCCCCACGGTGTAAGAGCCATCTTCTTCTTTACGCACCCACTCGTGGCTGTCACGGTATTTCAACGTATTTGGCACATTGCTCATCGCCATTTCTCCTGAAAAATTTACTGAGCGACCGGCTTACCGGCGCGTACAAAAACGGGTTTAGTCACTTTTACCGGCATTTCGCGATTGCGGATCTCCACAATGGCCTGCCCGCCAATACCGGCAGGTACGCGCGCCAGGGCGATGCTGCAGCCCAGCGTCGGCGAGAAGGAACCACTGGTAATCATACCCTGCTGCGGTACGCCCTGCTCATCGGTAAAGCGCACCGTCTGACCACCGCGCAGTACGCCTTTTTCCGTCATGACCAGCCCCACCAGTTTTTCAGTGCCCTGCTCGCGCTGCGCTTCCAGCGCTTCACGTCCGATAAAATCACGATCGGCCGGTTCCCGGCTGATGGTCCAGCCCATATTCGCGGCCAGCGGCGAAACGCCTTCATCCATCTCCTGGCCATAGAGATTCATACCGGCTTCCAGACGCAGCGTGTCGCGCGCGCCTAAGCCGGCGGGTTTTACGCCCGCGGCCAGTAGCTGCTGCCAGAACATTTCCGCCTGGTCAGCGGGCAGCGCAATTTCATAGCCTGCCTCGCCGGTGTAGCCGGTGGTGGCAATGAACAGGTCGCCTGACTGCACGCCATAAAAAGGCTTCATGCCGGCAACGGCGGCACGCTGGCTCTCATCAAACAGCGTCTGTGCTTTCTGCTGCGCATTCGGACCCTGCACGGCAATCAGCGCCAGGTCATGACGCTCGGTCAGCGTCACGCCAAACGGTGCGGCGTGCTGCGTTATCCACGCGAGATCTTTCTCTCGCGTGGCGGAGTTGACCACCAGGCGGAAAAAATCCTCCTGCATGAAGTAGACGATCAGATCGTCTATCACGCCGCCCGATGCGTTAAGCATGCCGCTGTAGAGCGCTTTGCCGGGTTGAGTCAGTTTTGCGACATCATTTGCCAGCAGATAACGCAGAAACTCGCGGGTCCGTGCGCCGTGCAGATCAACGATAGTCATGTGCGATACATCAAACATGCCGGCGTCGCTGCGCACTGCGTGGTGCTCATCGATTTGCGAGCCGTAGTGCAGCGGCATCATCCAGCCGTGGAAGTCCACCATGCGTGCACCGTCCTGCTGGTGCTGCTTAAACAGAGGCGTTTGCTGAGTCATAACCATCCTGTGAAAACCAATAAGCGGGGCTCGCCTGCGCGGTAATAAACGCCGACGCAAACGTTCTCTTTCAGCTGACGTTACCACTGAAAAACAGATTTAACCATAAGCAAAACGAAGTCGAAGCCGGGCCTCATCTTTGCAGTGCATCCCATAGCATGCAGCATAATCCGCTGCCTTTGTGTGATTAAACGCGCAGATTATGCAACTCCGGGGCGATATCTCAGTAAATAAAACACGCCACCGCGGGTGAGGAGCTAAATGGCACGGCTGTGCGATTAATCCTGCATGAAAATAACTAATGCGAATCTGGCGGTAAAATTAGAATAAATCAAACGAGGCATCATTATGGCGCAGAGCGCTCTGTTTTAGTGCGAACAGGGAGTCAGGAGGAGGTTTTTGCCGGGGCGCATAAATGCGCCCCCTACCATAGGGCGGGTGCGAAATGTAACGTCCGGGGGATGGGGTTGCCGGGGCGCATTAATGCGCCCCCTACGCCAGGGCGATGCGAAACGATGACGTCCGGTATTGAGCCACCGTAGGGGCGCCATTTATGGCGCCCGGGTTGATGCGGGTACGAAACGACAACGTCCTGGTTAGCTAGCGGATCCACTCTGGCAGGTCGTTCAGCCCCATCGCCTGCTTCAGCAGACGCGGCTTCACGCCTGGCAGCGTATCGGCCAGCTTTAGCCCGACGTCACGCAGCAGCTTTTTCGCCGGATGCGTGCCGGCGAACAGCTCGCGGAATCCCTGCATGCCGGCCAGCATCAGCGCTGCGCTGTGCTTGCGGCTGCGTTCGTAGCGACGCAGTGAGAGATGCTCACCGATATCACGACCCGCCTGATGCAGGCGGCGGATCTCACCAATCAGCTCAGCCGCATCCATAAAGCCTAAATTCACGCCCTGCCCGGCCAGCGGATGAATGGTGTGCGCCGCATCGCCGACCAGCGCCAGACGATGAGCTGCAAAATTGCGCGCATAGCGTGCCGTTAGCGGGAACGTTTTACGTTCGCTCTCAACGCTGCATAATCCCAGCCGCATATCAAAGGCTACAGAGAGTTGCTGATTAAACAGCGCTGCCGGCATCGACTGCATGCGCGCTGCTTCCTGTGGAGCCAGCGACCAGACGATTGAGCACAGGTGCGGATCCTGCATCGGCAGAAAAGCGAGAATACCTTCGCCGTGAAATACCTGACGCGCGATAGCATCATGCGGCATATCAGTACGCACGTTCGCGACCAGCGCATGATGCTCATAATCCCAGAACGTCAGCGGGATATCCGCTTTTTCGCGCAGCCAGGAGCCGGCGCCGTCGGCGGCTATCATCAGCCGGGCGCTCATCATGGTGCCATCTTCCAGCGTGATAAAGGCTTCATTATCACCAAACGCGACCTGCTGCAGGCGGGCCGGTGCAAACAGCGTAACATCTTTACACTGGCTGGCACGCTGCCACAGCGCACTGTGAATCACTTCATTTTCAACAATATAACCAAGATGCGACAGCCCCTGCTGCTCATCATCAAAGCTGACAGATCCAAAGCTGTCCTGATCCCACACTTCCATACCGTGATACGCGCTGGCGCGCAGGGCGAGAATAGATGACCAGACGTCGAGTTTCTGTAGCAGACGTTCACTGGCTGCATTAATTGCGGATACCCGAATCGACGCGGCGGCTGCCGGATCGAACTGCGGTTCCGCCGCTTTCTCCAGTACTGCAACGCGCAGACCACTTCCCTGCAAACCGCAGGCCACTGCCAGACCGACCATGCCGCCACCGGCAATCACCACATCAAATGTTTGCATTGCTGCCTCTTTATTAACGCTTTACCCAGCCGAGCGTACGCGCGGCCAGCGGATGTTGCAGCCAGGGGAGGTGATCCATAGCCACCAGCCCGAGATTTCGTCCTGCAACCAGCGGTGCATAACGGTTAGCGAACAGGCGCACCAGGCCGTCAGTCACGCCGATTGTCGCCGCGCGGTCAGCCTGACGCCGGGCGGCAAAATGCTGCAGCACCGCATAACTGCCAGGATCCTGCTGCTGGCGCCAGGCGCCGGCCAGCGTTTCCGCCAGCGACATGACATCGCGCAGGCCAAGGTTAAAGCCCTGTCCGGCGATCGGATGCAGCGTCTGGGCAGCATTGCCGACCAGCGCCAGCCGGTGCGTCACCTGACGATCGGCGGTTTGCAGCGCCAGCGGGTAAATTTCACGCTGACCGGCATGGGTAAAGCGACCCAGCCGCCAGCCAAATGCGCGCTGCAGTACGCGCCGGAATGTCTCTTCATCCCACGCCCGCACCCGGGATTCTGCGGCTGCCGGATGGCACCACACCAGCGACATACGATTGCCGGACATCGGCAGCAGCGCCAGCGGCCCGTGCGGCGTAAAACGCTCAAACGCCTGCCCCTGATGCGGCAGCTGAGTGGACACGTTGGCAATCACCGCCAGCTGCTGATAATCCTCGCGCTGCCACTGAATACCGCATGATGCCGCCAGCGATGAGCGCGACCCATCTGCAGCCACCAGCAGCGTACCCTCCAGCGTTTCGCCGCTGTTAAGCGTCACCTGCGCATGCGCTTTATCACGCGTGACCTGCGTGACGTAATCGGGGCAGCGCAATGTTACGCCGGGCGCCTGCCGGAGACGCTCAAACAGGCGCTGTCCGACATCGAATAGCTCCACCACCTGCCCCAGCGCAGCCAGCTGATACGCCTCTGCGCTGAGCTGCACAAAGCCGCTGTGACCGCGATCGGAGACGTGAATACGGGTGATCGGCGTGGCGCAGTCCGCCAGCGAACACCAGAGGTCGATTGCTGCCAGCTGCTGGCAGGTGCCGGCGGCCAGCGCAATCGCCCGGCCATCAAAACCGGGGTGCGCACGGCTGGCCGGCTCGCTGCGCTCAATGAGCGTGACCGGTAACCTGCCCTGCGTCAGATGCGATATCGCCAGCGCCAGCGTGGCGCCGGTCATGCCCCCGCCTGCAATCAGAATGGTCATACGCCGCGCGCCGCTGCCATCAGGGCTTCAATCGCATCCGGATCTTTCACCACGCTATCAGTAAGATTCTCATGGCCTGTCGCCGTAATCACAATATCATCCTCAATGCGCACGCCTATGCCGCGGTACTGCGGCGGCACGCTGGCATCAGGTGCAATATAGAGGCCCGGCTCTACCGTAAGCACCATGCCCGGCTCCAGCACGCGGTCGCGGCTCGGCGTACCGTAATCGCCGACGTCATGCACATCCAGGCCCAGCCAGTGGCCGAGGCCGTGCATGAAGAAAGGGCGATGCGCCTGCGCTTCAAATAGTTCGTCGATATTGCCGTCAAGAATACCGAGATCAACGAGGCCGGTGATCATGATGTGCACAACTTCATCATTCACTTCATGAATGCTGACGCCGGGCCGGAACATCGACAGCGCTTTATGCAGCGAAGCCAGCACAATGTCGTAGATTTCCCGCTGCGGCGGTGTAAACCTGCCGTTTACCGGAAAGGTACGGGTAATATCACCCGCATAACCGTGAAACTCACAGCCGGCGTCGATTAGCACCAGATCGCCGTCGCGCATTGCGCTTTCATTTTCGGTGTAGTGCAAAATGCAGCCGTTTTCGCCACTTCCGACAATGGTGTTGTAGGAAGGAAAGCGCGCGCCGTGGCGGGAGAATTCATGGTGGATCTCCCCTTCAAGCTGATACTCATACATGCCGGGGCGGCACTGCTGCATGGCGCGGGTATGCGCCAGCGCGCTGATTTTTCCCGCCTGACGCAGTATCTCAATCTCTTCTGCGCTTTTAAACAGCCGCATCTCATGCACCCAGGGACGCCAGTCGGTCACGCTGGCTGGTGCGCTAAGATTCTGCCGGAAACCGCGACGTAATTTTTCCAGTGCGCTAAACAGCAGCTGGTCAGCGTAACCATATTCGCCCTGCGCGTGATACACCACGTCAAGCCCGTTCAGCAGCAAGTGCAGCTGTTCGCCAATATCATCCCACGGCAGTGCGCGATCAACACCCAGCTTCGCCGGCGCAGCCTCCTGCCCGAGGCGACGGCCAGACCACACCTCGGCAGTCAGATCGCGTATGCGGTTAAACAGCACGCTGTGATTGTGATGTTCATCGCTTTTGATCAGCACCAGCAGCGCCTGCGGCTCGTTAAACCCGGTGAAATACCAGAAGTCGCTGTTTTGGCGGTAGCTATATTCGGTGTCGTTGCTGCGCGTGACTTCAGGTGCTGCAAAAATCAGCGCCGCGCTGCCGGGGGCCATCTGCGTAATCAGCGCCTGACGACGCTGCCGGAACTGTTCCAGTGTGATCATAGTTGCACTCCCTGTTGATAACGGGCAGCAGCGCTGCCCGCAATGACGCGCTTAGTGTAGCGTAGGTTTCTGCACTTCCGGTGCGGTTGGCGTATGCGGGCGTGTGAAGGTGTCGTGACACAGCAGCGCCGCGACGCGCACATACTCAATCACCTCTTCCAGCGACTGCTCCAGCTCTTCCTGATCTTCATCTTCTTCATAGCCAAGCTGAGCAATGGTACGCAGATCGTCAATCGCCTCGCCGGTTTCACCGGTGACTTTATCCAGTTTAGGCTGCGTAACGCCCAGGCCAAGCAGGAAGTGATTAACCCAGCCCGCCAGCGCATCAGCCCGGTCAAACACGGTAATATCATCTTCATCCGGCAGCATCAGCTGAAACAGAAAGCCATCCTCTTCCAGGGTCGTAGTCAGGCTGTCATGCAGCGCCTGCAGCGGCTGCGCCAGGCTCTGCGAGAAGGCCATGCCTTCATTAGCCAGATCGTGCACCAGCGTCTTCCAGCTGGCGTCCTGATTACCGCCACACAGGATGCCACACAGCAGTCCATGCATTTCGGCAGGCGTCATGCCCACACCCTGCTGAGAGAGGGCTGCGGCCAGCGCGTTGTAAGTGGGTGTTGCGTTCTGTAAAGACATAAGCTTTGGTCGTCGTTGGCAGAATAAGTTCGTGATATGCTACCACCAGGTGCCTCAGGGTTTCCAGAAAAGGGGTTGTATCTTCTTACCCGCGTCTATATAGTTGCGCACCTTCCGGGCCAGTGGCGAGCCGGGTGGAGCGAACGAAGTAATCAGTCAGGATGGTGGCATGTCTGCACAACCGGTAGATATACAAATTTTTGGTCGTTCTTTGAGAGTAAATTGTCCGCCTGAACAGCAGGATGCACTAAATCTTGCCGCAGAGGACCTCAATCAACGGTTGCAAGATTTAAAAGTTCGCACTAGAGTCACAAATACAGAGCAACTGGTGTTCATCGCCGCGTTAAATATCTGCCACGAGCTGGCGCAAGAGAAAGGTAAAACGCGAGACTACGCAGCAAACATGGAACAACGTATCCGCATGCTGCAGCAGACGATTGAACAGGCTTTAGTTGAGCAGGGTCGCATTACCGACCGCCAGGGCCCTAAATTCGAATAATACTTCATGGTTCTCATGCCAGAGCAACGATGAAGTCCTGTTTCTCTGAGATGTTTGCAAGCGGGCCAGTCCCCTGAGCCGATATTTCATACCAACAGAGTGTGACGCTCTGTAGCCTGTGAGCATGCTCGGTTCGTCCGAGAAGCCTGATGGTTGCGACGGCATACTCACCTTGAACCAAGGGTTCAAGGGTTACAGCCTGCGGCGGCATCTCGGAGATCTCTTTTCTGTTTTATCCGGCATCATTTCAGGTAGTAGCGTCAGCCGAGACTGCGGCTGCTACCTGAAGCCAGTCCCCCTCCCCCTTCTTTTGCATGTTATAGTCAGCGCAAGCTAACCCACTCTTTAGGGGGATCCTGTGTCCGCTATCGATTATTCCGAACGCCAGCTGCTGCGTCAGCATATCCGCCATCTGCGCCGGCATCTGACGCCTGAACAGCAGAGTGAAGCGGCCGAACAGCTGGCTGAGCACGCGATTAACCTGGCACCTGTCTCAGCGGCACAAAGCATTGCGCTGTTTCTCTCTACCGACGGTGAAATCAATACCCGCCCGCTGATTGCCCGTCTCTGGCAGCAAAAAAAAGCGGTTTATCTGCCGGTACTGCATCCGTTTGCGCCAGGCAACTTGCTGTTTTTGCGTTATACCCCTGAGACGCAGCTGGTCATGAATAAGCTGCGCATTCCGGAGCCGCCACTGGATATTACGCAGATGACGACGCTGGATCGACTGGATGTCATGCTGGTTCCGCTGGTGGCGTTTGATGAGAGTGGACAACGGCTGGGGATGGGCGGCGGCTTTTACGATCGCACGCTGCAGAACTGGCAGCGCCACGGCTGTCTGCCGATTGGCATTGCCCACGACTGCCAGCGCGTTGAGGCGCTGCCGACAGCCGCATGGGACATCCCGCTACCCGCCGTGCTGACGCCGGCAAAGCTGTGGCAGTGGGATGCTTCGTTCTGACGGGCATATGCCCGTCACCAATCAGTAAAGCAGGCGCGCGCGCATAGTGCCCGGAATAGCGCGCATGAGCTGCAGCGCTTTATCCGCCACATCTTTTTCCGCATCGATATCAATCACCACGTAACCAAGCTGTGGCGAGGTCTGCAGGAACTGCGCCGCGATATTGATATTCTGCTCAGCGAAAATCTGGTTGATGGCGGTAAGAATGCCCGGACGGTTTTCGTGAATGTGCAGCAGACGGCTGGCGCTGGCACCGTGCATCGGCAGTGATACCTCCGGAAAATTAACCGCAGAGAGCGTCGAGCCGTTGTCGGAGTATTTTGCCAGCTTACCCGAGACTTCCAGGCCGATATTCTCCTGCGCTTCCTGCGTTGAACCGCCAATGTGCGGCGTCAGAATAACGTTATCAAACTCGCACAGCGGTGAATTAAACGGATCGCTGTTGGTTGCCGGTTCGGTCGGGAAGACGTCAATAGCCGCACCCGCCAGATGTTTGCTGGAGAGCGCATGGCACAGCGCCGGAATATCGATAACGGTGCCGCGTGCGGCGTTGATCAGCAGCGCGCCCGGCTTCATCAGCGCCAGCTCTTCCGCGCCAATCATGTTCTGGGTTGAAGCGGTCTCCGGCACATGCAGGCTGACCACATCACTCATATTGAGCAGATCCGACAGGTGACGTACCTGCGTGGCGTTCCCCAGCGGCAGCTTGTTTTCAATATCGTAAAAGAAAACGTGCATCCCCAGGCCTTCAGCCAGCACGCCGAGCTGCATGCCGATATGACCATAACCAATGATACCCAGCTTTTTGCCGCGCGCTTCATAGGAGCCGGTTGCCACTTTGTTCCAGATACCGCGATGCGCTTTGGCGTTCGCTTCCGGAATGCCGCGCAGCATCAGCAGCATCTCGCCAATCACCAGTTCAGCCACGGAGCGGGTGTTGGAGAAAGGCGCGTTAAAGACCGGAATACCGCGCCGGGCGGCGGCGTTGAGATCGACCTGATTGGTGCCGATACAGAAGCAGCCGACCGCGACCAGTTTTTCCGCTGCGGCGAAGATCTCTTCCGTGAGCTGGGTGCGGGAGCGGATACCGATAAAGTGCGCATCACGGACAGAGGCTTTCAGCGACTCCGCATCCAGCGCCCCTTTGTGAAACTCAATGTTGGTATAGCCTGCCGCGCGCAGATTCTCCAGCGCGCTCTGATGCACGCCCTCCACCAGCAGAAATTTAATTTTGTCTTTATCCAGTGATACCTTTGCCATTTCCCGACCCTATTCAGAATTCAACGTGGAGTGCCATAAGATTACCTTCTGCCAAAATAACAAATTCTGGCAATGCGGCAATACAAACGATTGCGACCACGGCAGCACGCCCCGGCTTTCAGGCAGCACAAATCCATACAAAATCGCAGGATGCCGGGAGCAGAGAGCAGGAATCGGCTCTCCATGCTCTGTTTGTGACATAAGTCACCAAATTCAGGCTGATAAAGAAAAGCAGAATTAGCCGGGGGAAAAACGGCGCGTCAGGCGCGCCGGAGAGATCATTTGAGAATGGTTTTGACGCCATCCGGCGTGCCAATCAGCGCGACATCAGCGCCGCGCGTGGCAAACAGGCCGACCGTGACCACGCCCGCCAGCGCGTTGATGTTTTTTTCCATCGCGACAGGATCGAGGATCTGCAGATTGTGCACGTCGAGGATGATATTGCCATTATCGGTCACCACCTGCTGCCGATACTCCGGCTGGCCACCAAGCTTAACCAGCTCGCGCGCGACATAGGCACGCGCCATCGGGATCACCTCAACCGGAAGCGGGAAACGGCCAAGGATATCAACTTCTTTGGACGCATCCGCGATACAGATAAACTTCCGTGCGACCGCCGCCACAATCTTCTCGCGCGTCAGCGCCGCGCCGCCGCCCTTGATCATCTGCATATGCGGGTTGATCTCATCGGCACCATCGACATAGACCGCGATATCATCCACGTCGTTAAGATCGAAAACCGGTATGCCCAGCGATTTCAGCTTCAGGGTGGAGGCTTCAGAGCTGGAGACCGCCCCCTCAATCTGGTGCTTCATGGTGGCCAGCGCGTCGATAAAATGCGCGGCCGTTGAGCCGGTGCCTACGCCAACAATGGTGCCTGGCTGCACATACTGCAGCGCCGCCCACCCTACCGCTTTTTTCAGTTCATCCTGGGTCATGGTATGTTTAAAACCTGTGCGACATCAAAGTGCGCATAGTATAAAACAACGCGCTGTAAAAGTGCGCGACTCACGCACCACCGATTTTTACCTTTGGAAGCCAGTCCGCAAAAATGCACCCGCCGCACAGCGCGGCCATTTTGTGGCATAGTACTTTCCACCCTGAACGAGAGAGAACAATAATGAAACGCCCGGATTACCGTACGCTTCAGGCGCTGGATGCAGTGATTCGCGAGCGCGGCTTTGAACGCGCCGCACAGAAGCTTTGTATTACCCAGTCAGCCGTATCGCAGCGTATCAAACAGCTGGAAAACCTGTTTGGTCAGCCGCTGCTGGTGCGCACCGTTCCGCCCCGCCCGACTGAGCAGGGGCAGAAGCTGCTGGCGCTGCTGCATCAGGTAGAGCTGCTGGAGGAGGAGTGGCTGGGTGACGATCAGAGCGGGACCACGCCGCTGCTGCTCTCGCTGGCGGTCAACGCCGACAGCCTTGCTACCTGGCTGCTGCCGGCGCTGAAAGATGTACTGGCGGACTCCCCGGTGCGGCTGAATCTGCAGGTAGAAGATGAAACGCGTACGCAGGAACGTCTGCGCCGCGGTGAAGTGGTGGGCGCCGTGAGTATCCAGCCGCAGCCGCTGCCGAGCTGCCTGGTCGATCAGCTGGGAGCGCTCGACTATCTGTTTTGCGCCTCACCCGATTTTGCCGCCCGCTATTTCCCCAACGGCGTGACGCGATCTGCTTTGCTGAAGGCGCCGGCGGTAGCGTTTGACCATCTGGATGACATGCATCAGGCGTTTTTGCAGCAGAATTTTGATCTGTCACCGGGCAGCGTACCCTGCCATATCGTTAACTCATCAGAGGCGTTTGTGCAGCTGGCGCGGCAGGGATCGGTCTGCTGTATGATCCCGCATCTGCAAATTGAGCGCGAACTGGCGCAGGGAGAACTGGTGGATCTGACACCGGGACTCTATCAGCGCCGGATGCTCTACTGGCACCGCTTTGCGCCAGAGAGTCGCCTGATGCGCAGCGTCACCGACGCGCTGATTGCTCACGGGCATCGGGTACTGCGTCAGGATGAGGTCACGGCCTGAGCATAGCGCAGCGGCAGATGCCGCTGCGGCTGTCAGCTATCAGGGCGTCGCGGCGTTCGGTTTAATTTCAAACACCACATCGACCTGATCGTCAAAGTGAATACTCTGCTGTTCATACGTCTGCTGCGCGGTGGTATCGGCCGGCGCGGCGGCAGCTTTATACATGCGCGCCATCGGCATCGGCTGATAGTTGGCTACGTGATAGCGAACGCTGTAGACCGGGCCCAGCTTCGCGTTAAAGCCTTCTGCCAGCGCGCTGGCCTGCTGCGTCGCGTTAGCAATGGCGGCCTTACGCGCCTGCTCTTTATAGCTTTCTGCGTCTGCCACACCCAGCTCAACGGTGCGGATTTCGTTCAGGCCCGACTTCAGCGCGCCATCGAGCAGATCGTTCAGCTTATCCAGCTGACGCAGCGTCACTTCCACCTGGCGTACCGCGCGGTAGCCTTTCAGTACCGACTTACCCTCTTTGGTGTAGTCATATTCTGGCTGGGTGCTCAGGTTAGCTGCATCGATATCTTTCTTTTCGATACCGCTCTTTTGCAGAAAATCAAAATATTGCGCCACGCGCGCGTCAGCCTGTTTTTTAGCATCGGCGGCTTCTTTGGAGGCGACGCTGACCATAATTGAGAGCGTCGCCATATCCGGACGCGCATCAACGCTTGCCTGGCCGGAAGTGACCACGTGCGGTCCCTCAGGCACTTCTCCGGCCTGTACCATGCCCGACAGTGCGCCAGTGCTCATTGCGGCGACCAGCGCCAGTGCTTTCAGTTTCACAAACTCCTCCTTGGAAATCGGGTTACCGGCTGCCACTATGGCGAAACCGCTACTGCTTTACTATGCGTGATGCTCTGAGTTTGCGCAGAGAGAAAAGTTCGTTCGCGCTGCGTTTTAACCTGCTGCCGGCTGCAAACTTATCACTACAGGGTTGCTAAAAACAGCATTGTGCGTTTCGCTAGATGGATACTCTCTGTTTCCAGGAACCCTGCCCATGGCGCACGATCCCTTAAGCTCTGGCGCGCCTGCTGCTGGCGTGCGCGTCGGGCGCACGCGTTTTCTGATGCTGGCACTGGTGTTTGTGAACATCATTATCAACTATATGGATCGCGCTAATCTGGCTGTGGCAGCGCCAGCGCTGAGCGCTGAGTTACAGCTCACGCCGCTGCAGATGGGGCTGATTTTTTCTGCGTTTGGCTGGATCTACGCCGCACTGCAAATCCCGGGCGGCTGGCTGATTGATCGACTCGGTGCGCGTATGGTGTATGGCGTGGCGATGATCGGCTGGTCGCTTATCACCCTGCTGCACGTCTGCGCCAGCAGCGTGGCGGCGCTGGTCGGGCTGCGGCTTGGCGTCGGCGCGCTTGAAGCGCCGGTGATGCCGGCGAACAACCGTATTATTTCCGGCTGGTTTCCCCTGCATGAGCGCGCCAGCGCCATTGGCATTTACTCCTCGGCGCAGTTTGCTGGTCTCGCCTGCGTTACGCCGCTGCTGTTTCATATTGAAGCCGCATTTGGCTGGCGCGGGCTGTTCGCTATCACCGGCCTGACCGGCATTCTGTGGGCGGGCGTCTGGTTTGCGCTCTATCGCGAGCCTGGCGAACATAAACGCGTATCAGCCGCAGAGCGCGCCTGGCTGCTGGAGAATGGCGCGCTGCCCGATAGCACATCGGCGGGACGCACACCGCTACGCCTGAGCGACGTGCAGCAGATGCTGTGTAACCGCAGACTGCTTGGCATCTGTCTGGGCCAGTTTTCTATTTCCGCTACCTTCTGGTTCTTTCTGACGTGGTTTCCGACCTATCTGGTCCGGTACCGGCATATGGATTTCATCAAAAGCGGCTATGTCGCCTCACTGCCTTATCTGGCGGCGTTTTGTGGCGTGCTGCTGGCGGGGTTTATCTCCGATTATCTGATGCGGCGCGGCGTTTCAGCGAGCGTAGCGCGCAAGCTGCCGGTACTGCTCGGGCTGACGATGACGCTGTTTATTCTCGGCGCCAGCTACACGGATAACACCACGCTGATCGTGCTATTTATGTCGCTGGCTTTTTTCGGCAACGGGCTGGCAACCATTACCTGGGTTTTTGTCACCACGCTGGCGCCGCGTCATCTGGTCGGGCTGGCAGGCGGCATGTTTAACTTTACCGGTGCGCTCTCCGCGATTGTGGTGCCGATTGCGATTGGCGCGCTGATCGACGGCAGTGATTTTGCTCCGGCGCTGATGTTTATCGCCGCCCTGGCGCTGGTGGGGATCGGCAGCTATCTGTTTATCGTTGGCCGCCCCGATGAAATTACTGCTCGCCGGTGATCTTCTGCGCCAGCGCTTTCAGCTGCGCCACCCGCTGCGCCAGATGCTCGTCATCCGTCTGCCAGATTTTAGCGAACGCCAGCGCCGCGCGATTATGATTGATCGGCAGCGCCATACCAATCTCACCATCATCTCGCTGCCAGATCAGATGATCGCTCTGTCGTTTGCGCGCCAGCAGAGGCGCCATCTGTGTCCACTGCGCCGCAGCAAAACGTGGCTGCAGCTGCACATCGGGCTCTGCGGCCAGCAGCGCCATGCCAATCACCGACTGCCACGCCGGCAGCATGCGAAATCCCGCCAGCGCCTGACTGGTACGGGTGCGTTCACCGGGTTCTGAGTGCCAGATATAGATGACCTGATCTTCCCACAGCACGCCCAGCGCCACCACGATATCGTGCGGTGCATAGAGCTCCAGCTGCGGCAGCGCCTGCGCAAAGAGCGAAGAGCCCCGAATCGCCTGCGCCGCCAGCGCGTGAACCCCCGGCCCTGGCAGATAGCGACGCTGCTCATCCTGGACGGTGAGGCCGATCGACGCCATCGTCATCAGCAGGCGGTTAACGCGCGTGCTGTTCATACCCATCTGACGCGCCAGCTCACGCCCGCCAATGGCTCTGTCGCTGGAGACCAGATATTGCAGGCAGCGGATACCGTCAATCAGGCTCTGGTTAGGTTGAGAAGACATCGGTCACCTCCTGGCGCTAAAAACTCAATCTTAGCAGCCTCGTCGCGTCAATAATGCCCCCTGCGCGTTTTACTTTTTAATCCGTCAGCGCCTGATGCGCCAGCTGGAAAGCGATAAGCCACATGACGCTGCCGACCAGCAGGTTGATGATGCGCTGCGCGCGCGCGGTGCGCAGCCGGGGCGACAGCCAGGCTGCCAGAAGCGCCAGACCATAAAACCAGAGTACAGAGGCGCTGACGGTGCCCAGCGCGAACCAGCGGCGGGCATCGGCGGAGGGCAGCTGACTGCCGAGGCTGCCCAGCACCACAAACGTATCCAGATAGACATGCGGATTGAGCCAGGTCACCGCCAGCATTGTGGCGATGATGCGCCAGCGCCCCTGTTTCAGCGCGCTGTCCTGCTCCGGCGCAATACCGCCGCGCCATGCGCTGTGTAACGCTCCCCAGCCATACCAGAGCAGAAACGCAACGCCTGCCCAGGTGATCAGCGTCAGCAGCAGCGGTGACTGATGCAGCAGCGCGCTGCCGCCAAATATGCCGCCGCAGATCAGCGCAATGTCGCTCAGGGTACAGAGCGTGGCGGTCATCAGATGATAGTGGCGCCTGATGCCCTGATGCATAACAAAGGCGTTTTGCGGGCCCAGCGGCAAAATCAGTGCAGCGCCCAGCGCCAGCCCCTGCAGATAAATTGATAACACGTTGAATAACCTGAAAAGAGAAGAGGATGGGCGCAGTATATCGGCCGGAAGTTATTAGCGGAAATTGAAATATTTAATCGGTCATTAGCGCTGTTAATAAGAAAGGCACCCGCAGGTGCCTTACGCTAAGGTTATTTTGTCAGGTTAACCGGCTGCTCCTGCGCCTCGCCCTTAACCTGGTGCAGATGCACATCCATCTGCGGATAAGGGATGCCGATGCCGTGCGCATCCAGAGTACGCTTAAAGTTTTTCATCAGATCCCAGTAAACGTTCTGCAGGTCGCCGCTTTTGCTCCAGCAGCGCACGACAAAGTTCAGTGATGAAGCCGCCAGCTCGTTCAGGCCAATCTGAATACCCATATCTTTCAGCACGCGCTCATCCGCTTCCACCACCTCACGCAGCAGATCGATTACCTGATCGACATCCGCATCGTACGCCACGCCGATAATAAATTCGTTGCGGCGGATCGGCTCACGGGAGAAGTTAACGATATTACTGGCGATGATTTTACCGTTAGGTACCACCACCATTTTACCGTCCGCGCTTTTCAGCGTGGTTGAGAAGATCTGCACATTCTGCACGGTCCCCATCACGCCACCGAGGTCAACAAATTCGCCGGTGCGGAATGGACGGAACGTTACCAGCAGTACCCCTGCGGCAAGGTTAGAGAGCGAGCCCTGCAGTGCCAGACCTACGGCCAGACCCGCCGCACCCAGCACGGCGATAACTGATGCGGTCTGTACACCCACCCGCCCCAGTGCTGCGATGATAGTAAATGCGATAACGCCATAGCGGACTAAGGCTGAGAGAAAATCTGCCACGGTCGCATCGATGTGGCGTGCCACCAGCAGACGATTCACGCCGTTTGAAACAATACGCGCGATAATCATACCCACGATAATAATCGCGATTGCTGCCACGATATTGACCGCATAGCTCAGGATCAGCGCCTGGTTACGCACCAGCCATCCACCTGCACTGTTAATGCCATTTACGACATTTAAATCTTCCATTTGTCAGCCCTGTTGTTGAGTTTCCCGCAGGAAATTACAAAAACGGCCAGATTGACTCCGGCACTCCAGGCTTCAAGGTTAAACAAAAACAGCATGAAGCGCCAAAATTAAGCTGATTTAACATTGTATTGAGGGAAAAACGTACCGGAATTGATGCAGATTAGCGCAGCACAGACCTGCAGGTTGCTGGTACGTATGCGGCAAAGTATGGCGGGCTGGCGTGTGGTTTTGTCGGGAAGAGAGTACGGTGCCGCATCGTGAAAAGCACATAAAAAAGGCCCCAATGGGGCCTTTTTACTGCAGCGGACTTACAGTACGTCGACTGCGTTCAGCTCTTTGAACGCCTGCTCTAAGCGCACAACCATTGAAGATTGTGCTGCACGCAGCCAGACGCGTGGATCGTAGTATTTCTTGTTCGGGCTATCCGGGCCGTTCGGGTTGCCCAGCTGCGACTGCAGGTACGCTTCGTTAGATTTGTAGTACTGCAGAATACCGTCCCAGGTTGCCCACTGGGTATCGGTATCGATGTTCATTTTGATCACACCGTAGCTGATTGACTCTTCAATCTCTGCTGCGGAAGAGCCGGAACCGCCGTGGAACACGAAGTCCAGCGCGTTATGTTCCAGACCATGCTTCTCACACACATATTTCTGTGAGTCGCGCAGGATGGTTGGGGTCAGCTTCACGTTGCCTGGCTTGTACACGCCGTGCACGTTGCCGAAAGAGGCCGCGATAGTGAAACGCGGGCTGATTTTGCTCAGCTCGGTGTAGGCGTAATCCACATCTTCAGGCTGGGTGTAGAGGGCTGAAGCGTCCATATGACTGTTGTCCACGCCATCTTCTTCACCGCCGGTGCAGCCGAGTTCAATTTCCAGCGTCATGTCGATTTTCGCCATACGCGCCAGATATTTGCTGGAGATTTCGATATTCTCTTCCAGCGACTCTTCAGAGAGGTCGATCATGTGTGAAGAGAACAGCGGCTTACCGGTTTTTTTGAAGTGCTCTTCACCGGCATCCAGCAGACCGTCGATCCACGGCAGCAGTTTTTTCGCACAGTGGTCAGTGTGCAGAATGACCGGCACACCATACTGCTCAGCCATCAGATGCACATGGTGCGCACCGGCGATAGCGCCGAAAATTGCCGCGCCCTGTGGTTTGTCGGTTTTGAAACCTTTACCGGCGATAAATGCAGCACCGCCGTTAGAGAACTGAACGATGACCGGCGCTTTAACTTTGGCAGCAGCTTCCAGTACCGCGTTGATGGAGTCCGTGCCGACGCAGTTAACTGCAGGCAGAGCGAATTTGTGCTCCTTCGCTACCTTGAAGACTTTCTGAACGTCATCACCAGTGACAACGCCGGGTTTTACGAAATCAAAAATTTTAGACATGGTTGTGTCCCGTTTCGTTACCGTTCATTCCCGAAGGGAATGGGATTTATTTGCCCCGCTCGGGGCCAGTTTTAAGGCAGCGCCGGAGCGCTGCCCCCAGAATTACTGCTTAGCGCGCTCTTCCAGCATCGCCACCGCAGGCAGCTTTTTGCCTTCCACGAACTCCAGGAATGCACCGCCACCGGTTGAGATGTAAGAGATCTTCTCTTCGATACCGAACAGATCGATAGCCGCCAGCGTGTCGCCGCCGCCTGCTACAGAGAACGCGTCGCTTTCGGCAATTGCATTGGCCACAATTTCGGTGCCTTTACGGAAGTTAGGGAACTCAAAGACGCCTACCGGGCCGTTCCACAGAATGGTTTTAGCCTCTTTCAGGATCTTCGCCATGTTCTGTGCGGTTTCATCACCGAAGTCCATAATCTCTTCGTTATCCTGCACTTCTGAAACCTTTTTCACGGTAGAAGGTGCAGTTTCAGAGAATTCCGTGCCTACGCGGGAATCGGTCGGCACCGGAATACCATACTGGTCACGCAGTGTTTTAGCCGCTTCAACGAAGTCCGGCTCATAGAGTGATTTACCGACCTTGTTGTCGATAGCCACAAAGGTGTTAGCGATGCCGCCGCCCACAATCACGGTATCCGCAATTTTTACCAGCGACTGCAGCACATCAAATTTAGTCGATACTTTTGAACCGCCGACTACGGCAACCAGCGGACGCTCCGGGTTGCTCATGACTTTACCCAGCGCTTCCAGCTCAGCAGAGAGCAGCGGGCCTGCGCAGGCGACTGGCGCAAACTTGCCCACGCCGTGAGTCGAAGCCTGCGCGCGGTGCGCGGTACCAAACGCATCCATTACAAAGATGTCACACAGCGCGGCATACTTCTTCGCCAGCGTCTCGTCATCTTTCTTTTCGCCTTTGTTGAAGCGCACGTTTTCCAGCACGACCAGCTCGCCCGCGCCGACTTCCACGCCGTCAAGATACTCTTTCGCCAGCGTAACCTGGGTACCGTTCAGTTTTTCTTTCAGATAGTTAACAACCGGCAGCAGCGAGAACTCTTCGTTATATTCACCTTCGGTCGGACGACCAAGGTGAGAGGTAACCATCACTTTCGCGCCCTGTTTCAGTGCCGCTTCGATGGTTGGCAGGGAAGCTCGGATACGTGCGTCAGATGTCACTTTTCCTTCTTTCACTGGCACGTTCAGATCGGCACGGATCAGAACACGCTTACCAGCAAGGTCCAGATCGGTCATCTTAATTACAGACATGGTGAATCCTCTCGTTGATTCTCGTAAGTTTTGCCAGACGCCATCCGCGTCTTACCTGAAACCGCTTGCGGCCATTGCTAACGTAGTATCGATCATCCGGTTAGCAAAGCCCCATTCGTTGTCACACCAGACCAGCGTCTTGATCAGGTGATGACTGCTGACCCGCGTCTGCGTACCATCAACGATGGCACTGTGCGGATCGTGGTTAAAATCTACTGAGACTAACGGTAATTCCGTATAGTCAACTATACCACGAAATGCCCCTGCTGATGCGTTTTGCAGCAGCGCATTGACCTCACACGCCTTTACCGCCGCCCGTACCGAGACGCTCAGATCAATCGCCGTCACGTTGATAGTGGGTACGCGCACCGCTATCGCTTCGAAGCGATCGTTGAATTTCGGAAAAATGCGGGTGATGCCGGCAGCCAGCCGCGTATCGACCGGAATGATCGACTGGCTCGCTGCACGGGTGCGGCGCAGATCGCTGTGATAGGCGTCGATCACCTGCTGATCGTGCATCGCTGAGTGGATCGTAGTCACGGTGCCGGACTCGATTCCGAAGGCATCATCCAGCAGCTTGATCACCGGAATAATGCAGTTGGTGGTACAGGATGCGTTAGACACAATGCGGTCAGTTTGTTTAAGAGCCTGTTCGTTTACGCCGAACACCACGGTTGCATCCAGATCGTTGCCGCCCGGATGCGAAAACAGGACTTTTCTGGCGCCCGCCTGCAGATGCGCCTCGCCGTCGGCGCGGCTGCCGTAAACGCCGGTGCAATCCAGCACCACATCAACGTCCAGCTGCTGCCACGGCAGCGTGCCGATCTCAGCCTGATGCAGGATGCGGATGGTGTCTTCCCCTACCCACAGCAGATCGCGCTCCTGCCGCACGTCGAAGGCGAAGCGACCGTGGCTGGTATCATACTTCAGCAGATGCGCCATACCGGCGGCGTCTGCCAGCTCGTTAATCGCCACAACCGTAATTTCCGCCCGGCGTCCCGTTTCATAGAGCGCACGCAACACATTGCGCCCGATACGACCAAAGCCATTGATAGCAATACGAATGGTCATCGCTTTTCCTGCAACTGCACCTCTGAAATGTGCCAGATACCTTGAGCGTTTCATGCCATTTTGTACAGGGAATTCTTACGCAGCGCCTGGAGCATTGCTGAGAGATATCCTGCTAACTGAAACGGTTCAGCCAGAATAAAGCATGCGAGGAATAACCGGAATGATTGCGATCAAGGATGGTGATGATTATTGGATCTGCGTCACAAAAATGCAGCGATTAATCGATTACTGCAGGAATAATTGAAACGTTTCAGGTGGAGAAGGCGAAGAAAATAAAACAGGGCGCGCATCAATGCGCACCCTGTGGTTCACAATATCTGATCTGGTAACCCGCCCTTTAAGGCGACTCCGGATTACAGAATAGATTTTGCGGTATTAACCACATTCTCAACGGTAAAGCCGAACTCTTTAAACAGCAGCTCTGCCGGTGCAGATTCACCAAATGAGGTCATACCCACGACCGCACCGTGCAGGCCGGTATATTTAAACCAGTAATCGGCAATACCCGCTTCAATGGCAACGCGTGCGCCAACCGCTTTCGGCAGCACCGCTTCACGGTAGGCGGCATCCTGCTTATCAAACGCATCCGTTGATGGCATGGAGACCACGCGCACATTGCGGCCTTCGCTGCTGAGTTTGTCAGCGGCAGCTACCGCCAGCTCAACTTCAGAGCCGGTAGCGATCAGGATCAGTTCCGGCGTGCCGTTGCAATCTTTCAGCACATAGCCACCGCGTACCACATTTGCCAGCTGCTCAGCGGTACGATCCTGCTGCGCCAGGTTCTGGCGGGAGAAGATCAGCGCTGACGGGCCATCGACGCGCTCAATGGCATATTTCCACGCGACAGCAGACTCAACCTGGTCACAGGGACGCCACAGGCTCATGTTTGGCGTCGTACGCAGGCTGGCCATCTGCTCAACCGGCTGGTGCGTCGGGCCATCTTCACCCAGACCGATAGAGTCGTGGGTATAAACCATGATCTGACGGATCTTCATCAGCGCCGCCATACGCGCTGCGTTGCGGGCATACTCAACAAACATCAGGAAGGTCGCGGTATAAGGCAGGAAACCGCCGTGCAGCGCAAGGCCGTTGGCAATCGCGGTCATACCAAACTCACGCACGCCGTAATGGATATAGTTACCCGCTGCGTCTTCATTGATCGGTTTAGAACCGGACCACATAGTCAGATTGCTGGGTGCCAGATCGGCAGAACCACCGAGGAACTCCGGCAGCAGCTTGCCAAAAGCTTCAATCGCATTCTGCGAGGCTTTACGGCTGGCGATTTTAGCCGGGTTCGCCTGCAGCTGCTCAATAAACTGCTGCGACTCCGCCTGCCAGTTAGCCGGCAGCTCATTGTTAACGCGACGTGTAAACTCTTCAGCCAGCGCCGGGAAAGCCGCCTTATAAGCTGCAAATTTCTCATTCCACGCTGACTCTTTCGCCTGGCCCGCCTCTCTGGCATCCCACTGCGCATAGATATCGGCCGGGATCTCAAACGGCGCGTGGCTCCAGCCCAGCTGCTTGCGCGTCAGCGCAATTTCATCGTCGCCCAGCGGCGCGCCGTGTGAATCGTGCGTGCCCGCTTTGTTAGGTGAACCGAAACCGATAACGGTTTTACACATCAGCAGTGACGGCTTGTCAGAGACGCGCTTCGCCTCTTCCACCGCCTGTTTGATCGCTTCTGCGTCGTGACCATCCACGCCGCGCACAACATGCCAGCCGTAGGCTTCAAAACGTGCTGCGGTGTCGTCGGAGAACCAGCCATCAACGTGACCATCAATGGAGATACCGTTGTCGTCATAGAACGCGACCAGCTTGCCCAGCTTCAGCGTACCGGCAATAGAGCAGACTTCGTGAGAAATCCCTTCCATCATGCAGCCGTCGCCCATGAAAACATAGGTATGGTGGTCTACGATATCATGACCCGGACGGTTGAACTGTGCAGCCAGCGTGCGCTCGGCGATCGCAAAGCCCACGGCGTTGGCGATGCCCTGACCCAGCGGGCCGGTTGTGGTTTCCACGCCTGGCGTGTAGCCATATTCCGGGTGACCTGGGGTTTTAGAGTGCAGCTGGCGGAAGTTCTGCAGCTCGCTCATTGGCAGATCGTAGCCGGCAAGGTGCAGCAGGCTGTAGATCAGCATAGAGCCATGCCCGTTCGAGAGCACGAAGCGGTCGCGGTCAGCCCACTGCGGGTTAACCGGGTTGTGGTTCAGGAAGTCGCGCCACAGCACTTCAGCGATATCCGCCATGCCCATCGGGGCACCCGGGTGTCCCGATTTAGCTTTCTGTACTGCGTCCATACTTAACGCACGAATGGCGTTGGCAAGCTCTTTACGAGAGGGCATGTTCTACTCCAGATCGGATTAAGGCTCCGCCGCGCTTAACGTATTGTAATTAATCAGTTATAAGGCGAAGCGTGAAAGAAGTCGCCCATCAATGTACATGAAAATCGCCACAAAAGTACATGCATCCGCGTGCTAATTATCATGGCTGCGATTGCATTTTAAGCCGCGTCTGCTAGCAACCGCGAAACGGGCGCGCTATAAACATCGGGTTTATACATCTGGCCTGCTTTCAGGTGTCTGTTTTTACGACGAGTTACTTAAAGGATGATGATATGAAAATCCGGGCTACGGTTACGGCAATCGGAGTGGCAGCGCTACTGAGCGGCTGTCAGGGGTTTGATAATAACGCGCTGCTGCAGTCGGGCGCGCAGGCCTATCAGGCCTATTCGCTCAGCGATGCGCAGGTAAAACAGCTGAGTGACCAGTCCTGTGCACAAATGGATAAAGAGAATCAGGTCGCGGCGGCAAACAGCAGCTATCAGCAGCGTCTGAATAAGATCGCTGCCGCGCTGGGCGACAATATCAACGGCACGCCGGCGAACTACAAGGTGTACGTCACCAAAGATGTCAACGCCTGGGCGATGGCTAACGGCTGCATCCGCGTTTACAGCGGCCTGATGGATATGATGACCGATAATGAAGTGGAAGGCGTGCTGGGCCATGAGATGGGTCACGTCGCGCTGGGCCACACGCGTAAAGCGATGCAGGTTGCCTTTGCCACCGAAGCCGCACGCGGGGCTGCCGCCTCGGTCGGCGGTATTATTGGTTCGCTGTCGCAGTCGCAGCTGGGCGATATCGGCGAGAAGCTGGTTAACGCGCAGTTCTCGCAGACTCAGGAGTCGCAGGCAGATGACTACTCATATGATCTGCTGAAAAAGCGCGGCATTAACCCGCTCGGTTTAGCCACCAGCTTTGAGAAGCTGGCGAAGATGGATCAGGGGCATCAGAGTTCGATGTTTGACTCCCATCCTGATTCAGAAGCGCGCGCGCAGCATATCCGCGATCGTATCGCCGCAGACGGCAAATAAGCGCCTGATGCAGCCCTTCTCCCGGCGGGAGAAGGGCTGCCGCTATCAGCCTTTGTTCGCTGCCTGCACGTGCAGCATATCCAGCGCCAGCGTAGCCGCTGCCAGCGCGGTCAGATCGGCGTGATCGTAGCCCGGTGCCACCTCAACCAGATCCATGCCGACAATATTCATTCCCTGCAGGCCGCGCACCAGTTTGGTCGCTTTGTCGCTGCTCAGGCCGCCAATCACCGGCGTGCCGGTGCCTGGCGCGTGCGCCGGATCGAGGCAGTCGATATCAAACGTCAGGTAGACCGGCAGGTCGCCCACGGTGCGCTTCACCTCGGCCAGAATATCATCCACGCTGCGATCGTTAACCTGCGCCGCGTCCAGCACGTTAAAGCCCAGACTCTTATCAAATTCAGTACGAATACCGATCTGCACCGAGTGCTGCGGATCGATCAGCCCCTCTTTTGGCGCAGTGAAAAACATGGTGCCGTGGTCAAACGTCGGGCCGTTAGAGTAGGTGTCGGTATGCGCATCAAAATGCACCAGCGCCATTTTGCCGAAATGCTTCGCGTGAGCGCGCAGCAGCGGCAGCGTAATGTAGTGGTCACCGCCAAAGGTCAGCATGCGCTTGCCGCTGGCCAGCAGTTTTTCCGCATGCGCCTGCAGTTTGTCTGAGAGATCCTGCGAGTCGCCAAATGCGTACACCAGGTCACCGCAGTCCACGACATTCAGGCGCTGACGCAGATCAAACTCCCACGGCCAGCGGCACCCTTCCCACGCCAGGTTAGTGGAGATCTGACGAATCGCGCCCGGCCCCAGACGGCTGCCCGGACGGCCCGACGTAGCGGCGTCAAACGGCACACCGGTGATCACCCACTCAGCATCGCTGTCATACGGCTGGAAGTTGAGCGGAAAACGCATGAAGCCAAAGGCGTTGGAAACCAGGGAGTTGTCATACTGATTGCCCAGGGTGTTGTACATAATTCATCCTCTTTACGTCAGGCAGCACCGGCCTGATTACGGGTCAGGTATAAAAAAATCCCTTCCGCGTCGTTAAGCCCGACGAGGAAGGGATTGATGGCGTGATTATCGCCGGGAATATACTCCCCTGCAATCCTCATCCGCTTAGCGCTCGCGCATCGCCTCTTCAGCTTTATTAAACGGCTTGACCAGATAATCCATCACGGTTTTCTCTCCGGTTTTGATATCCACCGTGGAGACCATGCCGGGCGTGATAGAAAAGCGCCGGCCCGCTTTGTTCTGCACATAGTCGTTATCGGTGCGGATAAACACCCGATAGTAGTAGATCTCTGGTTTCACCTCATCCTGGATGGTATCCGGCGAGATGCTCTCCACTACGCCGTTGAGGCCGCCATAGATGGCGTAATCGTAGGCGGAGATCTTCACCACCGCGCGCTGCCCCGGATGGATAAAGGCGATATCGCGCGGCGACAGGCGCGCCTCCACCAGCAGCCGGTCGTTGAGCGGGACAATGTTCATCAGCTCGCCGTTAGGCGGCACCACGCCACCGACCGTGGAGACTTTAATATTTTTAACGATGCCGCGCATCGGGGCGCGGATCGTCAGTCGCGTCACCGTATCTTCGCGTCCTTTAATCACTTCAGCGAGGCTGTCCGCTTCCGCGCTCGCTTTGGCCAGCTCTTCACGCGCCTGGACATAATATTGCGAACGCATATCGGTCAGCTTCAGCTCCAGATCGGATTTTTCACGCTGCAGGCGCAGCACCTCCACATTGCTGGCAGCCCCGCTCTTTGCCAGCCGCTGCGTAATCGCCAGCTCGCGGTTAGCCAGCGCCAGCGACGCGTTAAACTGCTTCGTCGCGTCGTTGAGCTGTGCCCGTTTAGTATTATAGAGACGGGTTTCTGCCGCGATCAGATCGGGCCAGCCGCTGAGCTCATCCGGAAAGGTCAGCCGGGTGTCGTTAACCTCTGCCCGCAGGCGTGACGCCGCCGCCAGCGCGGCGCGATAGCGTGCCGCGCTCTCACCCACGCTTGACTGGGAACGGGTCGGATCGAGACGCGCCACCACCTCACCCGCCAGCACCTGATCGCCCTCATGCACGTACAGCTCCGTCAGAATACCGCCCTCCAGCGACTGCAGCACCTGCTCGCGCGAGCTGGGGATCACCTTGCCGGTCCCGGTTGAGACTTCATCCAGCACGCCAAACCACGCCCAGATCAGCGCGACCAGCATCAGCGCGGCGCTGATAACAATCAGCCGCACCGCCCCGCTGTAGTGCGTTTCCGATTTCAGTTCGCCCAGCAGATCGTCTGACGCGTCTTTTTCAGCAGCCGTGACCAGCCGCAGTTTTGCCGGCAGCTGCTTCATGCGTTCACCTCCGGCAGATTTCCGCCGCTGCGCGCTGGCGGCAGCGCTTTCTCTTTCGGACTGTCCATAACCAGCTGCCCCTCTTTCAGCACCAGTATCCGATCCACCAGCGACAGAATCGCGGCGCGATGCGTCGCCACGATCAGCGTGCGGCCGTTCAGCCATGCGCCGAGGCGCTCAATAAACTCTTTCTCCGTATGGTCGTCGAGCGCGGCGGTGGGTTCATCCAGCAGCACGATATTAGGATCGCGCAGCAGCATGCGCGCCAGCAGCAGCGACTGCCGCTGCCCGCCGGAGAGGCCGGTGCCCCCCTCCATGATCGGGTGATCCAGCCCCAGCGGCAGGCGGCGAATAAATTCCGCTCCGCCGCTCACCGTCAGCGCAGAGAAGATGGCGTCGTCGGTAGCGTGCGCCGCGCCGAGCGTCAGGTTTTCACGCAGCGTACCGTGAAACAGGCGCGCGTTTTGCGTCAGCAGCCCGACGTTGCGCCGCACGTCGGCCACGTCAATGTGCGGCAGGCTGAGGTTATCAAGCCGCAGCTCACCGCTCACCAGATCCATGCCGCCCGCCATCGCCTGCAGCAGCGTGGATTTACCGGAGCCGTTGCGGCCCAGCACCGCAATACGCTCCCCAGGCTGAATGGTCAGGGATTTAATGCGCAGCGCCATGGTCAGCGAGTCGCTGTAGTAGCGAAACATAGCGTCGGTGAACTGATAGTGGCCAAACAGCACCGGACAGTGAATACGCGTCTCATCGCTGCTGTTCTCTACCGGCAGATTCATCAGGCCGTCGAGACTGGTTTTCGCCGCCCTGACCTGCTGCCAGCGCGCCAGTACGCCGCACAGCGTTGCCATCGGCGCAATCATGCGCGAGGAGAGCAGCGACGCCGCGACAATCGCCCCGGTGGTGATATCGCCGTTGATCACCATCGGCGCGCCCACCACAATGACGCTGGCGTAAACCAGCCCCTGCACCGTTACGCCCCAGCTAATGAGCGAGTGCATCACCTTACGCATCGCCACGCCCGACTGCGCGGTGATACGGATATAGCTGTTCCACTGCTGCAGAAAGCGATCTTCCGCCTGCATCAGCTTGATATCCTCCAGCCCCTGTACGCTCTCCACCAGCACTGCGTTACGCAGCGTGGACTCTTTCAGCGCCTGCTGCGCCAGCTTCGCCAGTTTTTTCTGGCTGAGCAGGCCCGGCAACACCATCAGCAGCACCGCCACCGGGGCGATCCACGCCAGCTGTGGCGCGATAATCGCCATAACCAGCAGAAACAGCAGGAAAAATGGCATATCGACAATCGCCGTCACGGTGGTTGAGGTCACCATTTCCCGGATCGCCTCCAGTTCACGCAGCTGGGAGATAAAAGTGCCGGTAGAGCGCGGCACCACGCTGTTGCGCAGCCGCAGCGCATGACCAAACACCCGATCGGAGACGCGCATATCGGCGCGCTTGCCCAGCAGATCGGTGACGTGATCGCGGCCCACGCGCAGAATATAGGTAAATACCACCGAAATGATCACGCCAGCATAGAGGACATAGAGCGTGGGATAAGATTGCGCCGGGATCACCCGGTCATAGACCTGCATCGAAAACACAATCCCTACCAGCGCCAGCAGATTGATCAAGAAGGACGCCAGCATCACATAGCCGTAGGGACGCAGATCGTGCAGCACCAGCCGCCGCAGCCAGTCGGGGCGAACGGTGGCGAGATAGCGATCGACCCGGCTATCTTTCGCCGCCGCCACCGGTCGCAGCGCGGCCACCACGCGGAGGGCGGGCAGCAGATCGGTGAGCATCACCGGCGTCGGCTGTTCATCGCCGGAAAAGTGCACCCGAACGCGGTCATCACCATCAAACGCCGTCACCACGCCGACCTGGCCATCATCCAGCTCTACCGCCAGCGGCAGGCGCCAGCGCGTGATCTCCCGGCTCTCCTCTGCAAACAGCTGCAGCGACAGCCCCGCCTGACGTGCCAGATGGCGCAGCGCTTTATCGCGCGTCTGTTTGCCCTGCCACTCCGCTGCCGCCATGATCATGCCCGGCGAACAGGGCAGCCGGTAGTGGGTGGCGATCTGAATAATGGCCGTGGCCCAGCCGTTAAGCGGCAGCTCGCCGCCGCTGGCGGACTGGCCCTCAGGTGCGTCCGGAATCGGTAATTGGGTCATGGCTGAATCTCCACGGTCTGGATGCGCTGGTTATTAAGCGTAAAGGCTGAACGGATCTGTCCGGTGCTGTAGAGGCAGTCGAGCTGCAGCGATCGCAGCTGGCTTACGGTCTGCTGTAGCGTAAAGCGGGTCTGCCACACCTCCTGTTCGGCATTCAGTACGTCCAGCAGCGGGCGCGTACCAAGCTGCAGATACTGATCCTGATAGAGCTGGCGGGTTTTCTCGCCCAGCGCCTGCTGGCGCCCCATGATCGCCAGACTCTGCGACAGGCTGAGCGCTTCATTCTGCGACTCGCTCAGCTGCTGACGCGCTTTCAGCCGTGCCGAATTTACCGCTGCGTTCGCCGCCTGTAGCGCGCTGGCGGCGGCGTCACGCGCGGCGGTGATCCCGCCGCCCTGATAAAGCGGCATCTCGACTTTGACAAAGGCAGAGTACTGCGTGCGGTCCAGCGACTGACTACCGGCGTAGCGATCGTTGAGATAGTGGGTAACCTGCGGTTCCAGCGAGATAGTCGGCAGGTTCTGCGCGCTGGCGTTATCAAGTTTGGCCTGCGCCTGATTAGCCTGCGCCCACGCGGCCAGCACCGCCGGATTGGTTTTGTCATCCGCTTTGCCACTGGCGCAGCCGCGGGTCAGCGTTGCGGGAAACTGGTCGCTGACCTGCTTTACCAGCGGCCAGCCCAGATAGGTGGCTAAGGTTGCGCGCCAGCGGTTAAGGCTCGCCTGATACTGCGTCAGGGTGGTGCGCGCGCCTTCAATACGCGCATCGGTCTGGGTCGCGTCGGAGAGCGAGGCCGCGCCCTCCTCATTACGCTGCCGCGCCAGTACGCCAATCCGGCTCAGGGCGCTGAGCTGATCGCGGGCAATCTTTACCAGCTGCTGATAGCCCTGCACCTGAACCAGTGCCGCTGCGGTATCGTGCGCCACGCTATCGATACTCACCAGCACGTTTGCCTGCTCCTGCGCCACGCCCGCCTCGGCAGAGCGCACCGAGCTGCTGACTTTGCCAAAGTCATAAAGCATCTGCGACACCGACAGCACAAATGAGGGGCTGAAGCCGCTGCCGCTGTAACTGTTGCTATAGCCATTGTTCATGCCCGCACTGATTTGCGGATAATATTTTGCTTTTGCCACATCGACCTGATTCGCCTGCTCCAGCATGGTGCCAATCGCCTGCGCGATATCAGGATGCCACTGCACCGCACGCTGCACCGCCTGCTCAATTGTCAGGGTGTCCGGCACGCTGCCCAGCGCCGGTTCGGCGACTTCGCCCGCGAGCGACGGCAGCTCCTGCTGCTGAACCAGCTCGCTTTGCGTAATAGATCCAGCGCGTATCAGCGTCTCACTGGCGGCACTAAGATGCGCACTGTAAAACAACAGAAAGCCCGCGCTTACTGCGGCGGGCAGAGAGGAACGGCGAAAAGGTGCGCCGGATTGCATCAGATCCATCGATTATCCACCAGTCAGAATAGAGAAAGGGCACCTCCTGTGCCCGTGATGCTTCCCTGCGTCACACACCACTATGCCGTGTGGTTTTGGTGCGGTTGCTGCAGCAGCTCCTCCAGTGACACGTTAACGCCTTCCAGCGTGATCAGCTGCGTAGTGCTGTAGCCCGTCCCGCTACCGTCACGATCGATTGAAAGCACGGTGCTGCCATCAGAAGTATGGTCCACTTTCACGAAATCATTAATATTACTTGTGGAATCATTCCAGCCGATCAGCAGTTCACTGATATCAATCTTGTCTCCCTGGGCGACGTTAAAGTCGGTCCAGGTGTCGTGGCCGTTGCCGCCGGTGGCGTCAGCGCGATCCAGCAGATGGTAAACCAGCGTATCTGCGCCGGCGCCAGCGGTGATGGTGTCATCGTAGGCGCTGCTGGTCAGCGTATCGTTACCGCCGGTTCCGTTAATGGTCGGGTGCAGCTCAATGGTGAAGCTGTGGCTGGTCAGGGTGCCGTCCCGGCCCGCCAGGGTGTAACTGAATACTTCCTTATGCGTAATGTTCTGGACGTTAACATCCGCATTGAGTGAGTAGGTGTAGCTTCCGCTGGCGCTGACCTGCAGCACGCCGAACTCACCGGCTACCTGCGTCATACCGGCCGCTCCCACCGTGGTTTCTGCCCCCAGAGCATTAGTGATAGTTAAGGTTCCGCTGTGCGTGCCGGCGCTGTCAGCCCAGATGCTGCCGCTCGCGTCATGCTCAGCGCTGCTGCTTTCCGCCAGCAGACTGGTGGCGGCAAACAGCGTGGCCGCCGGGCCGTTATGCAGCGTTACCGTCAGCGTGGCGGAGGTTACCGTGCCGCTGGCGTCCCGCACTGAATAGGTAAAGGTATCCGTCGCCGGCAGCGTGTCGATATTCAGTCCCGCTTTCAGCGCATAGGTATAGTTGCCTCGCGCATCCAGGGTCAGCGTACCGTAGCTGCTGTTGATCACCGTATTACCCGTGCCAGCAACCGTTGCGCCGCCCGCCGTTGTAACCGCCACACCGGCCGGTACCGTACCGGCTATCGAACTGGTGTCGTTCGCCAGCAGATTACCGGTGACGGTGGCCGCCGTGGTCACCGCCAGCGTGGTGTAGTCTGACACCGTGCTCACGGTAGTGGTGGGCAGTACGCTGAGGTTGGTATTCGCGCCGACCACTACCGCGTAGTTACCGGTACTCAGATTGCTGTAGGTGACGTTACCGCCGCGAATCGTTCCGATTGAGAGCAGAGAGCTGATGTAGTTGCTCTGCGAACTCACCAGCTGCCAGGAGCCGTTACTCAGCTGCGTGTAGAGGTTTAGCGAGTAGTTAGCCGCCACGCCGATACTGTTTACTGAGCCGTAGAGCGTTACCGTGCGGAAATCGTCCTGACCCACATTGAAGATATAGGCGTTACCGTTATTGAGCACGCTGGCGCCCAGTAGCGAGCCGACCCCCAGGGTAAGCAGCGCCGTGTGCGAAGAGTTCACGGTGCCGTTATTGATGGTGGCCTGCGTGGTGCCGTAATCAACCTCGCTAACATCGTTGGTCGCCACAACGCGGATGGCTCCCAGCAGCGACGCCGATGGCGAAACGTTGCCCGCTCTGTCGCTCTGCGTCACCGAGAGCGTGGCACCGGTAGTCTGCGCAGTGCTCAGCGCCACTGACCAGCTGCCGCCGCTGCCCACCGTGGTGGTGCCGAGCGTGACGCCGCTGGCGTCGCGGACCGTCACCGTTGCGCCGACCTCGCCGCTGCCGGTGACGCTGGTGCCAGCGCTGTTGATCAGCAATCCGGATACCGCCGCCGGTGGAACCGTGTCAACGGTGATGGTGGTCGCTACGTTGGTGCTGCTGACGTTACCTGCCGGATCAGTCACCGTGGTGCTCAGGGTATGCGCCCCGTTGCTCAGCGCCGCGGTGGTAAAGCTCCAGCTGCCGCCCGTACCCACCGTGACGGAACCCAGTGCGGTCGTGCCGTCAAAAATGGTCACCAGCGCGCCCGCTTCTGCCGTACCGCTCAGCGTCGGCGTGGTATCGCGCGTAAAGGCACCGCTGGTCAGCGTTACCGGCGCGCTGCCCGCATCATCCGTAATGGTGAGCGTGCTGGCCACCGGCGCTACGGTGTCAACCCGCAGCGTGACCGAAGCCTGCGGGCTGACGTTACCCGCCGCGTCGGTCTGCGTCACGTTGAGCGTATGGGGGCCATTACCCAGCGCTGGCGTGATGAAGCTCCAGCTGCCGCTGCCGCCGACGGTCGCAGTTCCCAGTAGCGTAGTGCCGTCGTAAACGCTGACGCGTGCACCCGCCTCGCCCGATCCGCTCAGCAGCGGCGTGCTGTCATTGGTCACGCCGTTGTTGGGGATAGCGATCGCCGTACTGCCATTGTTATTAGCCAGGGTCAGGCCGGTTACGGCAACCGGCACCGTGGTGTCGATAATCGCCGTCGAACTGATGCTGCTGCTGACGTTACCCGCGGCATCAGTGGCGGTGATGCTGAAGGTGTGCGATCCCTCGGAGAGGGCTGTTCCCGGCGTGAAGCTCCAGCTGCCGCTGCTGCTGGCGGTCACCGACCCCAGGACAGTGGTGCCGTCGCGCACAATCACCAGACTGTTTGCCTCGGCCGTGCCGCTCAGGGTTGGCGTGCTGTCGCGCGTCGCGCCGCCATTTACCACCGTGGTGTTGTTAATGTCGTTGGTGACCACCAGCGTTGGCGCAGCGGGGGCCACGGTATCAACGGTAATCGACACCGCCGGCGTCGCCGGGCTGACGTTGCCCGCGGCGTCACGTACCGTCGTGCTCAGCGAATGCACGCCGTTGCTCAGCGCAGCTGGCGTAAAGCTCCATGCGCCGTCGCTGCCTGCCACCACCGATCCCAGCACCGTGCTGCCGTCATACACCGTGACGACCGCGCTCGCCTCCGCCGTCCCGCTCAGCGTTGGCGTCGCGTCATTGGTGACCGCGCCATTTGCCAGCGGTCCGGTCACCGGCGCCACATCGTCCGTGATCGTCAGGTTACTGACCGCTGCCGGCGCCACCGTATCCACCGTCAGCGTGATGCTGGCTGGCGGACTGACGTTTCCGGCGGCGTCGGTCTGGGTCACGTTCAGGGTGTGGCTGCCTTCACTCAGCACCGGGCTGACAAAGCTCCAGCTGCCGTTACTGCTGACAATCGCCGTGCCCAGCGCAACATTGCCGTCAAGGATAGTTACGCGTGCGCCCGCCTCACCGGATCCGGTCAGCAGCGGCGTGCTGTCACTGGTCACGCTATTATTGGGAATCGCGATCGCCGTACTGCCGTTGTTGTTGGCGGCAGCCAGACCGGTAACCGCACCTGGCGCAACGGTATCAATGATCGCCGTTGAGCTAACGCTGCTGCTGACGTTGCCTGCCGCATCGGTGGCGGTGATGCTGAAGGTATGCGATCCCTCAGCGAGCGCTGTAGCAGGGGTAAAGCTCCAGCTGCCGGTACCGCTGGCGGTGACTGAACCGAGTAGCGTGGTGCCGTCGCGGATAATCACCAGGCTATTGGCCTCGGCGCTGCCGCTCAGGGTTGGCGTGCTGTCGCCGCTTGCTGCGCCGTTCGCCACCGTGGTGTTCGCCACGTCGTTAGTCACGACCAGCGTTGGCGCAGCCGGCGCTACGGTGTCCACGGTGATTGCGACTGTGGGCGACGCCGCGCTGACGTTGCCTGCCGCATCACGCACCGTGACGCTCAGCGCATGCGGACCATTATTCAGCGCGGGCGACGTAAAGCTCCACGCGCCGCTGCCGTCGGCCACAGCGGAACCCAGTACTGCAGTGCCGTCATAGACGGTGACCACGCCCCCTGCCTCTGCCGTACCGCTCAGCACCGGCGTGGTGTCGTTGGTCACGGCGCCGTTAGTCAGAGGACCGGTGTTCGGCGCGGCGTCATCGGTGACCACCAGATTGCTTACTGCGGCTGGCGGAGTGGTATCGACCGTCAGCGTCAGCGTCGCATTCGGGCTGACGTTACCGGCCGCATCGCTGGCGGTAACGTTAAAGGTGTGTGCCCCCTCTGCCAGCGCCGGCGTGACAAAACTCCACGCGCCGCCGCTGCCCGCCGTTACCGATCCGAGAACGGTGTCGCCGTCGCGGATCGTCACCACGCTGCCCGCCTCTGCCGTGCCCCTGAGCAGCGGAGTGGCATCGCTGGTGGTGCCGCCGGCGGCAATTGCCACCAGCGCGCTGCCGTTGTTGTTAGCCGCGTTCAGGCCGCTCACGGCGACCGGCGCCACGCTATCCACAATCAGCGTGGTGCTGGTCGCGCCGCTGACGTTGCCCGCCACATCGGTGGCGGTGACGCTCAGGGTATGCAGTCCCTGGTTCAGCGTAGTGCTGACATAGCTCCAGCGTCCTTCCGCATCAGCGGTCACCGAGCCCAGCACCGCGTTACCGTCGCGTACCGTGACAATGGCGTTCGCTTCCGCCACGCCGCTTAAGGTCGGCGTCGCATCGCTGCTGTAGCCACCCGCCGGGATGGTTGCGCTGGTCACATCGTTGGTCACCACCAGCGTTGAGGTGGCTGGCGCAGTGGTATCCACTACTACGGTAAAGCTCACCGGATCGCTGCTGCTGCCCGCCGCATCGCGTACCGTGACGCTGAGCGGATGCGTACCTTCGCTCAGCGCGGCAGGGGTGAAGCTCCAGGCTCCGTCGCCGTTTGCCACCACCGATCCCAGCACCGTAGTGCCTTCACTGATCACCACCACGCTGTTTGCCGCGGCGCTGCCGGAGAGCGTTGGCGTGGTATCGTCAGTCGGCGTACCGCTGGTCAGCGGCCCCTGAATCGCGCCGGCGTTATCCGTTACCGTCAGTGCCGTGACCGGGGCAACCGCTGCGGTCAGCACCGTAAAGCTAATATCGCTCGCCGGGCTGACGTTGCCCGCCGCATCGGCGGCGCTCACGCTCAGCGTATGCGGACCATCCGCCAGCGCGGCGGTGGTAAAGCTCCATGCGCCGTTGGTGCCGGCGGTGACCGAGCCGAGCACGGTGGTGCCGTCACGCACGGTAACGATGCTGCCCGCCTCAGCGGTGCCGCTCAGCTGCGGCGTGTTGTCGCTGGTGGTGCTGCCAGCCGCGATAGTCAGCGGCGTGCTGCCGTTGTTATTGACCGCCGTCAGGCCGGAGATGGCCGCTGGCGCCACGGTATCCACCACCACCGTGGTGACGGCAGAGGCGATACCGGTATTACCGGCCACATCGGTGACGCGCACGCTCAGGGCGTGACTGCCCTCGCCCAGCGCGGCAGGGGTAAAGCTCCAGGCGCCCGCGCCGCTGGCGATAGCGGTACCGAGCAGCGTGGTGCCGTCATACACGCTGACCGTGGCGTTTGCCTCCGTGGTGCCGCTCAGCGCTGGCGTACTGTCGTTAATGGTTTCCCCGCTGGTGAGCGGCGTAGCTGAATCACCCGCGGTGACGTTCACCGTGCCGGCCACAGGGGCTACCGTATCGACCGTAATGTTCAGCGCGCCGGAGCGAGCGCTGACGTTGCCCGCCGCATCGGTCACCGTCACGCTGAGCGCGTGCGCGCCCTGGCTCAGCAGCGGCAGCGTGGTGCTCCATGCGCCGTCGCCGTCAGCAGTGACCGAAGCGATTACCGTATTGCCATCGTAGATGGTCACCAGCCCGCCCGCTTCCGCTGTGCCGCTGAGCTGTGGCGTACTGTCGTTAGTCACGCCGTTATCCGTTACCGGCACCGGCGTGGCACCGTTGTTATTGGCCGCCGCAAGATCGGTGACGACGTCGGGCACGACGGTATCGACAATGAAATTAATCACCGCTGACGGATCGCCAGGATTGCCGGTTTCATCCGTGCTGACTACAGAAATCGCGTGTGCGCCCTCATCCAGTACCGGATCTGGCGTATAGCTCCACTGTCCGTTCGCGTCTATCGGCAGAGTAGCCAGCACTGTACCGTTATCAGAAATGGTTACAGTGCCATTTGCCGGGCCCGTTCCCTGCAGGACCGGCGTGTTGTCACGGATAGCGGCCCCGTCTGTTACCGTTACCAGCGTGCTGCCGCTGTTATCGGTGATCTGCAGCGTGCTGTCGACCGGTGGCAGATCGGCTTCAATCGTCAGCGTAAAGGCGTCGGTAGCCGGGCTGACGTTACCCGCCGCATCGGTCACGGTAAACGTAAAGCTATGCTCGCGGTTTGACAGCGCAGCGTCTGGCGTAAAGCTCCAGCTGCCGTTTTCGTCAGCGGTGGCCGTTCCCAGCAGCACGTTGTCGTCATAGACCGTTATCGTGCTGCCCGCCTCCGCCGTGCCGCTGAAGGCCGGGAGATTATCATCAGTGATCGCGCCTGACGTCAGCGGACCTTCAGCGCCGCCGACGCTGTCGGTAACAAGCAGATCGTCAATTGCCTCCGGTGCCACCGTGTCGATAGTGATGGTAATCGGGCCGGTAACCGGGCCGGCGGTGCCCGCCGCGTTGCTGACCGAGACGCTGAAGGCATAGGTTGCATCGTCCAGCGCTGCGGATTCATAACGCCAGACGCCATTCTCACCCACGGTTGTGGTGCCAACGATGGCTCCATCCTGAATGATATTCACTACCGTGCCGGCGACGCCGGTTCCGCGCAGCACCGGCGTGCTGTCACTGGCGAAGCCGTTGTTCGCGACCAGCACCGGCGTGGTGCTGGCGTTGTTGTAGATATCAAAGCTCAGCACCGCGGCTGGCGTACTGGTATCGACCGTAAAGCTGACCGTCGACGCCACCTCGCTGACGTTGCCCGCTACATCGGTGGCGGTCACCGTCAGGGTGTGCGCCCCCTCAGCCAGCGCGCTGGTGTTGAGGCTCCAGGCCCCCTGAGGATCGGCGGTGGTTCTGCCAACCTCCTGCGCACCGTCATACACAATAATGGTCGCTCCTGCCTCTGCGGTACCGCTGATGAGCGGCGTCGCATCAGGAGTTACGCTGTTGCTATTGATGGTTACCGGCGTCGCTTGTATATCATTCTGCAGCAGCAGATCGCCTGCCGGCTGCGGCGCAGTGGCATCAATATTGATGGTCAGCGCACCGGACGGTGCGCTGACGTTGCCCACTTCATCGGTGACCGTGGCGCTCAGCGTGTGCTGGCCGTCGGTCAGTACCGGTGAGCTGAAGCTCCAGCTGCCGTCGCCGTCCGCCGTCACCGAGCCAATCACCACTCCGCCGTCATACAGCGTAATCAGGCTGTCGGGTTCCGCGGTGCCGCTCAGCAGTGGCGTATTGTCCGTGGTCAGCGCGCCGTTTGTCAGAGGCTGCGGTGTCGTACCGTTGTCGTTACTGACCACCAGCGATGTGGCATCCGGCAGCGTGGCGTCCACGGTAAAGGCGACAGGAGCAGAAGCCGGACCGGTGTTACCGGCCGTATCGGTCACCGTGGTGGTGAGGCTGTAGCTGCCATCGTCCAGCTGCGGCAGCTGATAGCTCCACTGTCCGTTACTGCCGGTGGTCACGCTGGCCAGTATTGCGGTTCCGTCCAGAATCGTTACCACGCTGCCCGGCTCTGCGGTGCCGCTGAGGAACGGCGTATTATCCGTGGTGATGCTGCCGCTGGCGATAGCCACCGGCGTGGTGCCGTCGTTGTTCGTCAGCGCGATGTTCGCTGCCACCGCCGGCGGCGTGGTATCAACGATCGCACTGAAAGTCACCGGTGCGCTGACGTTACCAAGCGTATCGGATGCCGTGGCGGTAAAGGTGTAGCTGCCGTCCGCCAGCGCGGTGGCAGGCGTAAAGCTCCAGCTTCCCTGTCCGTTTACCGTGGTGGAACCCAGCAGCGTACCGCTCTGATCGGTAAGGGTAATAATGCTGCCCGCATCCCCGCGACCGCTGAACAGCGGCGTGCCATCATTAGTGAGGCCCCCGTTGGGAACGGCTACCGGCGCAGTGCCGTTATCATTACTCAGCGTCAGCTGCGTAACGGCGGAAGGCGCCGTGGTGTCCACGGTAAAGGCGATCGGCGCACCCGGCGCGCTGCTGTTACCGGCAGCATCGGTGACCGTCACGCTCAGGCTGTGCGGGCCGTCGCTGAGGATCGGCGAGAAGCTCCAGTTACCCTGTGCATCGGTCGTGGTGGTACCGAGGATCAGATTGCCATCAGACACGACGATGGTGCTGCCAGGCTCTGCGCGACCGGAGAACTCAGGCGTGTTGTCACCGGTGGTGGAGCCGGATGTAATCGCCTGCGGCGTAGTGCCATTGTTGTTCACCAGCGCGATCTCAGTGGCCGCAGCCGGTGCGACCGTATCCACGGTAAAGGTGATTGTGGGCGAAGCGGGGCTGGTGTTCCCGGCTGCGTCGCTGACAACGGTGCTCAGGTTATGCTCGCCCTGCGTAAGCGCGCCGGTCGTGAACTGCCAGCTGCCGCTGCTGTTCACGGTAACCGAACCGATTTGCGTAGCGCCGTCATAGATCAGCACCACGCTGCCCGGCTCGGCTGAACCGATCAGCTGCGGCGTCGCGTCGTTGGTCACGTCACCGCTGTTGATCGGCACCAGCGTACTGCCTTCATTGTTGTTAACCAGCACGTTCTGCGCTGCTTCCGGTGCCTGCGTATCCACGTTAATCGTGGTTACGGCCGAGGCCGGACTGACGTTGCCCGCTGGCGTCGTCTCCGTAATGCTCAGCGCATAGCTGCCATCATCCAGGGCTGCGGGCGTATACTGCCAGCCGCCATCGCCACCGGCTACCACGCTGCCGATAGCCGTGCCGTCATTATAAATAGTGATGAGACTGCCGGCGGCGGCCGTACCGCTGAGCTGCGGCGTACTGTCGCTGGTGTAGCCGTTACTGGCAACCGGCACGCCTTCGCCGGAAGTGACGGAGAAAGCAGGTGCAGCCGGCACGCTGGTATCCACCGTCAGGGTCACAGAGTTGCCTGTAGCGCTGACGTTGCCTGCGGCGTCGGTCGCGGTGGCCCGTAAGGTATGTGCGCCATCGGTCAGGACCGTGTCGCTAAAGCGCCAGGCCCCGTCTGCGTCTGCCCGGACAGAGCCGATAGCGGCTGTTCCGTCATAGAGCGTTACCAGGCTACCCGCCTCAGCGCTGCCGCTCAGCACCGGTGTGGCGTCGTTGGTGACGCCGGTGATCGGTGCGTTATTGTCATCCCTCGCGGTCAGGTCGACTACGGCGCCAGGGGCTGTGGTATCGATGGTGAAGTTATATGCAGAGGAGGCCGCGCCGGTGTTACCGGCGGCGTCAGTCACTCGCGTGGTCAGGCTGTAATCGCCCTCAGCCAGCGGCGCATCCGGCGTAAAGCGCCAGCCGCCGTCACTGCCTGCAGTAACGCTGCCCAGTACTTCGCCGTTGTTATACACGGTCACGATGCTGCCCGCTTCCGCCGTGCCGCTTACCACCGGCAAGGTGGTATTAGTCGCACCGGCCTCATCGACAGGGCGCGCCACGCCGCCCGCCTCATTGCTGACCTGCAAAGCCTCTGCAGCTTCGGGTGCCGTCGTATCAATGGTGAAATTCAGCGGTGCCGATGGCGCGCTGACGTTACCCGCCGGATCGGTAACGGTAGTGGTCAGGCTGTAATCGCCCTCAGGCAGCGGTGCCTCTGGCGTGAAGCTCCAGTTGCCGTCTGTACCGGCGGTTACGCTGCCCAGTACCGTGTCGCCATCAGAAACGGTGATCAGCGCACCCGGTTCGGCGCTGCCGCTCAGCACCGGCGACGTCGTGTTGGTCACGCCGTTATCAACCGGCAATGGCGTTTCGCCGTCGTTGTTACTGAGCTGCAGCTCGCCTGCCGCCGCTGGCGGAATAGTATCAACGGTAAACACCAGCGCAGCAGAAGGCTCGCTGACGTTACCCGCCGGGCTGGTTACCGTAGCCGTCAGGCTGTGCTGACCTTCGCTGAGCGGCGACTCTGGCGTAAAGCGCCACGTGCCGCCGTCATCCACGACCACGCTGCCCAGCACCGTGGTGCCGTCAAGTACCGTTACCGTGCTGCCCGCAGCCGCCGTGCCGCTCAGCACCGGGGTGGTATCACTGGTAGTCCCGTTGGTGACCGTCACCAGCGTGCCGCTGCTGTCATTGCTCAGCACCAGGTCATCCGCCACAGGCGGCGGCGTGGTGTCAATCGTAAAGTTAAGCGGTTCAGACTCATCGCCGCGGTTACCCGCCGCATCCGTAACCGTAGTGGTCAGGCTGTGCGGTCCGGCTGCCAGCGGCGTTTCCGGCGTAAAGCGCCACGCTCCGGTGCCGTCAGCGCTGACGCTGCCCAGCAGCGTGCCGTTATCATAGACGCTGACCGTGCTGCCTGGCTCAGCGCTGCCGCTCAGCGCCGGCGAGGTGTCGTTAGTTACGCCGCCGGCGTTGATGGCGTTACCGTTTTGATCGTTACTCAGCTGCAGGCCGCCTGCCGCAACGGGCGGTGTAGTATCAATGGTCAGCACCAGCGGTGCAGAAGGCGCACTGCTGTTCCCTGCCGGTGAGGTGGTGACGGCCGTCAGGCTGTGCTCACCGTCTGCCAGCGGTTCGTCTGGGGCAAAACTCCAGCTTCCCCCCTCTCCCACGGTAACGGAGCCCAGTACCTCATCCCCATCTGAAATTGTCACCACGCTGCCTGCGGCCACGCCGCTGCCGCTCAGCAGCGGCGTGGCGTCATTCGTCAGACCGTTGTTAACCGGAACCGGCGCAGTACCTTCATCGTTAGCCGCCTGCAGAGCAGCGGGTGCCGCTGGCGCAGTCGTATCGATGGTAAACACCACTGCCGTGGACGCTGCCCCGCTGTTGCCAGCCGGATCGGTGACAACCGTGGTCAGGCTATGTTCACCCGGCTGCAGTACCGGTGAGGTAAAGCTCCAGCTGCCGTCGCTACCGGCGGTGGTGCTGCCCAGCACGTTACCGTTATCAGAAACGGTGACGGTACTGCCTGGCTCAGCGCTTCCGCTGAGTACCGGCTTAGTGCTGTTAGTGATGCCGGTGATTTCGTTACCGTTTTGCCCGTTGCTCAGCAGCAGATCGCTGGCGATCGCGGGTGCAGTAGTGTCGATCACCACGCTGACCGGGGCACTGGCCGGCCCGGTGTTGCCCGCCGTATCGGTTACGGTGGTGGTAAGCGCGTGCGCGCCTTCATCCAGCGGCTGCGGCGGCGTAAAGCTCCAGCTGCCGTCGCCGCCCGCCACGGTACTGCCCAGAACGTCGCCATTATCAGAAACGGTGATGATGCTGCCCGGCTCGGCGCTGCCGCTGAGGGTCGGCGTGGTTTCATTCGTGGCACCGCCCGCCGGCAGCGCGTTACCCTCCTGGTTGTTCAGCTGCAGACCGCTGGCGGCGGCCGGTGGCTGCGTGTCTACCGTTACCGCCACCGGTGCAGAAGCGGGGCCGGTATTGCCGGCCGCATCGGTGACCGTGCTGGTCAGCGCGTGTTCGCCATCGCTGAGCGGCGGCGTGGTATAGCTCCAGTTGCCCTGAGCATCCGTGGTGGCGGTGCCAAGCACCGTATCACCGTCGCGGACGGTCACCGTGGAGCCAGGCTCCGCGGTGCCGCTCAGCGTCGGCGTAGTGAGATTGGTGCTGCTGCCTGGCGTAACCGGATCGCCATTTTCATTGCTGAGCTGAACGCCGGACGGCGCGGCGGGCACGCTGGTATCGATGGTGATATTGATAACCGATGAGGAGGTCTCCGCCCCCGCTGCGCTGGTGGCAACCGCCCGGAACGCATAGGGGCCGTCGGCTAACGCGGCAGGCGTAAAGCGCCACTGGCCGTCACCGTCTGCGACGACGCTGCCCAGTAGCGTAGTACCGCTATAGAGTCTGACCACGTCGCCAGCGGTGGCGACGCCGCTCAGCACCGGGGTGTTATCGCCGGTGCTGTCATTATCTGCCAGCGTAACCAGCGTGCTGCCGCTGTCATCTGTTACCTCCAGTGAGCTGGTTGCCGGCACGCTGCCGGCATCAATCGCCAGCGTAAACGCCGGTGACGCCGGGCTGACGTTCCCTGCAGCGTCGGTCACGGTGGTGGTAATGTTATGCTGACCGTTGCTCAGCGCCGGCAGCGTCAGGCTCCAGCTGCCGTTGCTATCCACAACGACGCTGCCCAGCAGCACGTCGCCGTCATAAATGCGCACCACGCTGCCCGCTTCGGCCGTGCCGCTCAGCGTCGGCGTGTTGTCATCGGTGAGCTGGCCTGAAGTCAGCGGGCCGGTACTAGCGCCTGCGTTATCAGTGACCTGCAGATTGCTGACCGCCGCTGGTGCGACTGTATCTACGGTAAAATTCAGCGGCGCAGAGACGGGGCTGCTGTTGCCAGCCAGATCGGTCACGGTGGTGGTCAGGCTGTGGCTGCCCTCACCCAGCTGCGGCGTGGTAAAGCGCCAGCTGCCGTCGCTGTTGGTGGTCACGCTGCCCAGCACGGTGTCGCCATCACGAATCGTCACCAGCGCACCCGGTTCCGCCGTGCCGCTCAGCACCGGCCGGGCATCGTTAACGGTGCTCTCCGGCGCGATATTGACTACGGTGCTGCCGTCACTGCCGGTTAGCGTCAGCGCATCAGCCGCTGCCGGTGCCACGCTGTCGACGGTGATATTCAGCGGCGCGCTTTGCGTGACGTTGCCTGCGCCATCGGTAGTACGCAGGTAGAAACTGTGCAGCCCCTGGAACAGACCGCGCAGGGCAAACGACCACTGGCCGTTGCTATCGGCGACAACGCTGCCGATTTCAGTGTTTCCGTCAAAGAGTGTAATCAGGTTGCCCGGCGTGCTGACGCCGCTTAGCGTTAACTCCTCGCTGCGCGTGGTCGCGCCGTCGGTCAGCGGCTGCAGCGTATTATCACCGGTGCTTACCGCTTCCAGCGGCGTGGTCGCTGGCGGCAGATCCGCCTGGACGTTAAGCGTGAAAGGTGTGCTGGCCGGACCAATGTTACCGGCCGCGTCAGTGCTGATAACGGTGAAGCTGTGCGCGCCGTTGCTGAGCGCAGGGGTGGTAAACTGCCAGCTGCCGTTAACGTCAACCAGGGCCACACCAAGCAGTACGTCACCATCGTAGATGCTGACCGAGGCGCCCGGCTCCCCGCTGCCGCTCAGCACGGGCGTATTGTCATCAGTAGTGGCGTTTTGCGCCAGCTCAACCTGGCTGTCGCCCGCGTCGTCAAAGACCCGCAGATCGGTTATCGCCTCCGGAGCCGTGGTATCAACCGTCAGCTGCAGCGGAGCGGAAGCGGGGCCGGTATTGCCTGCCGCATCCGTCACGGTAGTAGTAAGAGTATGGCTGCCTTCACTCAGCACCGGGGTGGTAAAACTCCAGCGCCCGTCGCTGTCTGCGATAGCGCTGCCCAGTACCGTCGTGCCGTCACGTACGGTGATGACGCTGCCTGGTTCAGCGCTGCCGCTTAACACCGGCGTGGTATCACGGGTCACGCCATTCGTGGCAATTGGCGCGAGCGGGCCGCTGCTGTCGCTGCTGAGCAGCAGATCGCTGGCGACGGCTGGCGGCACCGTATCAATAGTAATGGTCAGCGTAACGGATGATGTGCTATTTCCGGCGGCATCGGTGGCTACCGCGCGGAAGGCGTAGCTGCCATCCGGCAGCGCTGCAGGCGTAAAACTCCACTGCCCGCTTGCGTCGGCAAGCGTGCTGCCAAGTACGGTAGTGCCGTTATAGAGCGTAACCAGCTCATTGGCGCCCGCCAGCCCGCTCAGGGTTGGGGTGGTGTCACGCGTGCTGGACCCGTCCGGCAGCGTACGCAGCGCAGGGCTGCTGTCATCGGTGATTTCCAGCGTGCTGCTGGTAGGTGCGATGCCGGCGGCGACATTGATCACGAATCCGCTGGTGGCGGGACTAACATTGCCTGCCGCATCGGTGACCGTCACGCTTAGCGTGTGGCTGCCGTTATTCAGTGCCGGTGTGGTAAAGCTCCAGCGCCCGTCTGCTCCCGCCGTGACGCTGCCAAGCAGAACGGAACCGTCATACACTTTAACCACGGCTCCCGCTTCCGCCGTACCGGTCAGCGTTGGCGTATTGTCATCGGTGGTTTGCCCGTTGAGTAACGGCCCCTGGCTGCTGCCGACATTGTCGCTGACCACGATATTTCCGGCCGGATCGGGTGCGGTGGTGTCGCCGTTACCAGGATTGCCGCCACCGTTGCCGGGATCGCCGCCGCCAGGATTGTTGCCTCCGTTACCGGGATTAGTGCCGCCGCCGGAATTACCCGTATCGTCATCGCCACCGCCACCGCCACCGCCGCCACCGCCGCCGGTCGCAAACAGCGCCCCGATACCGGCCAGAGCCGCGCCGCCAATACCGAATGCGGCAATCGTGCCGTTATCCGTTACGTTTTCTGCCAGCAGACCTTCAGTGCTGTCGATCGACACATACTGAAAGCCCTCTGTGCCGGGATCTTCAACCCACCAGAGCGCACCGCGATCGTCCTGCAGGACCAGATCGCTGTCGCCATTGGCGCTGTAAAAATCATGAATAACAAGTGTTTCACCTGATTTAGTGGTTACGACTAAATCATTACCATTGCGTGTGAAAGCCTTAATGTCAGCCTGATTCAGGTTAAGTTTAACCACACTGGGTGCGTTCAGCGTAACCTGAGTACCGCTCACTTCGTTAGCAATCGTCCCACCTTTGGGCGTGATAGAAATATTGTTCATGTTATCGGGATCCCGCGCAGATATAAGTTTATGAGCGTTACTGGCACGCCCGGTATCATCAGATACCGCTTGCTATCGCAAGTAATTCAGTGAATTACTTACATCCTTCATCGGCCGTTCTTATTCCGGTAAAAGAGTAAGAACAGCGCTGAACAGGTTTAATTGCGGATTCAGAAAGGACATCAGGCGTTATGCGGAATACAGAAGCGTGATTCAGAAGTGAATATAAGCGCAGCAGGCACGCTTACCTTTTCAGCTGAAATGACTTTCTGCGCAGACCATAATCGCAAAGCTGTGTGCTGAATTACGCAAATAAATCATCAAGATAAACACTCTGCCAGTGGTAACCCTGCATGCCATAAACGGGCTTATGCGCAAGCAGATCCACATAGTGCTGATTTTCAACCCCCTCAACAATGACGCCGCGGCATAATTGATTAAGGTGATTAAGCAGAATGTCAAAGGTGCGGTCTTCGCTGAATTGCCAGAAAAACGCTTTATCAATCTTGACGATCTCAAATATTCCGCTGTCAAGCATGGTCAGGCTTGAATAACCCGGACCAAAATTGTCTAGCCAGAGAGGAGCCGGCGTAATTTTCGCTACGCCTTTAAGGGTGATGCTGCCAACTTACTGATTTAGTGTATGATGGTGTTTTTGAGGTGCTCCCGTGGCTTCTGTTTCTATCAGCTGTCCCTCCTGTTCAGCTACTGACGGGGTGGTGCGTAACGGCAAAAGCACTGCCGGACATCAGCGCTATCTCTGCTCTCACTGCCGTAAAACATGGCAACTGCAGTTCACTTACACCGCTTCTCAACCCGGTACGCACCAGAAAATCATTGATATGGCCATGAATGGTGTTGGATGCCGGGCAACCGCCCGCATTATGGGCGTTGGCCTCAACACGATTTTACGTCACTTAAAAAACTCAGGCCGCAGTCGGTAACCTCGCGCATACAGCCGGGCAGTGATGTGATTGTCTGCGCTGAAATGGACGAACAGTGGGGCTACGTCGGTGCTAAATCACGTCAGCGCTGGCTGTTTTACGCGTATGACAGGATACGGAGGACGGTTGTGGCGCACGTCTTCGGTGAACGCACTCTGGCCACACTGGAGCGTCTTCTGAGCCTGCTGTCGGCCTTTGAGGTCGTGGTATGGATGACGGATGGCTGGCCGCTGTATGAATCCCGCCTGAAGGGAAAGCTGCACGTAATCAGCAAGCGTTACACTCAGCGAATTGAGCGGCATAACCTGAATCTGAGACAACATCTGGCAAGGCTGGGACGGAAGTCACTGTCGTTCTCAAAATCGGTGGAGCTGCATGACAAGGTCATCGGGCATTATCTGAACATAAAACACTATCAGTAAGTTGGAGTCATTACCCCTTTAAGGGTCAGCAGATCCTCACTATTAAAACGCGAGGTGAAAAATGCAGAGATTTCCAGCCGCAATAATGCAACAGACGCCAGTTTTTCCTGAATGACTTCGTCTGCAAATATGCCGGCAACAATATCTATGTCTACGTTTACGCTGATAACCTGGTTAAACCCCTGCTGACTAAGCTGAATAATATTTTCGACCTGGTGAAGGAATAGCTGCCATTTCTCATCGGCAGAAAGCAGAGAGAAAAAATGCTCTTCTCTGTCGGGATTGCGTTGTGTAGTTGTCGCTTTTTTTTCTTTAAAACGTGTCAGCAGCTCCCATGAAGTCACCTCTCCGGTCAGACTATGAACGGGTTCCAGCAAGAAAACCGGATTAAAACGCTCGGTCATGGCACCCTTCCTGAAGACGCTGCTGATAAGACTCTAAAGATCAGATTTATTCATGTTATCTGAAATCGAAACATCGACAAAAATTACTATAGCAACAGGAGATTAGCCTGCAATTTACATTTTGAAAAATAGTTTTCAGCTAAAAATGGCCCTGAAATGATAGCTAAAACCAATCATTTTCTGACAACCGTTCCGGTAATATTCTATAACTGGCACCTGTAAATAAGCCTGTTCTCTTGCACTGCACGAGCATCAGCGCCTCAATTAGCGTTATATTGCTGATTTTAAGTTAAATTAATGTTAAGGCGCAGCGTTATTAGCGTTTCACTTTAGCAATAACCGGCTATTTTTCAGGAAGTCTGGCGCCAGTAAATGCGCCAGATGCATCACGGCTAAAAACATCTCGTATTTATTAAAAACATAAATAAATTATGATTTAAAGATAAGCGAAACATAAAAAAATTTATCAATACATAAGAAAATGCAGAGCCAGAGCGAGCGATATCGGTAGAGGATATTGATTTTTAAGCCAAATTGATCGGACAGCAGCGGCAGAAGAAAACGAGGAAGTGGCGCTCGTATGAAATAGTGAATTACGTCACAAACCAGAAAAAATTTTACAGCAAAAAAAAAGGGCCCCGCAGGGCCCGATACGTTATTACTGATTATTCATCTTCAAGATAGGTATAACCATAAAGGCCGCTTTCAAACTCGGCAAGGAACTGCGATCGCAGCTCTTCATCTATATCCTGCTGTTGTTTCACCTGATCGCGGAATAGCGTCATCAGATCGTCCGGATTCAGCTGTACATATTCCAGCATGTCAGCGACGGTATCCCCTTCATCTGATAACTGCACTTCCACGCTGCCATCCTGGAAAGCAAACACATCTACTGCTTCGGTGTCACCAAATAGATTATGCATGTTGCCGAGGATCTCCTGATAAGCACCCACCATAAAGAAGCCCAGCATTGGCGGATTATCCACATCATATTCAGGCATCGGCATAGTGGTTGCGATCCCGTCACCGTCAACGTAATGGTCGATTGTCCCGTCGGAGTCACAGGTAATATCCAGCAGCACAGCGCGACGCTGCGGCATCTTGTTCAGACCTTCCAGCGGCATAACCGGGAAGAGCTGATCGATACCCCAGGCATCCGGCATCGACTGAAACAGAGAGAAGTTAACGTAGATTTTATCTGCCATACGCTCCTGCAGCTCATCGATAATCGGGCGGTGTGCACGATTGCTCGGATCCAGATGCTGCTGGATATAGTGACAAATGCTCAGATAGAGCTGTTCCGCCCACGCGCGCTGTCCCAGATCGTAGGTGCCGGATGAGTAACCGGTGTGGATATCAAACAGATCCATCTGGCTGTCATGCAGCCATTCACGCAGCGAACGGCGCACATTGGGCTCATGCATCTCCTGCCAGGTATCCCACAGGCTCTGAATCGGGCGCGGTGCATCCGTATCAGGTGCGACCGGCGTGCTGAATTCGTTACGCTCTACGCCGATGATGTTAGAGACCAGCACGGTATGGTGTGCTGTTACGGCGCGGCCTGACTCAGTGATCACCGTCGGATGTTCAAGACCATGCTCTTCGCAGGCGTCGCCAATCGCCCAGATAACGTTATTGGCATACTCATTCAGGCCATAGTTTACCGAGCAGTCAGACTGGGAGCGGGTGCCTTCATAGTCCACCCCCAGGCCGCCGCCGACGTCAAAGCATTTGATATTTACGCCAAGCTTTGCCAGCTCAACATAGAAGCGGGCAGATTCGCGTACGCCAGTCGCGATATCGCGGATATTCGCCATCTGCGAGCCGAGATGGAAGTGCAGCAGCTGCAGGCTGTCAAGCCGGCCAGCTTTGCGCATGATATCCACCAGCTGCAGCACCTGAGATGCCGCCAGGCCAAACTTCGATTTCTCACCACCGCTCGACTGCCACTTACCCGAGCCCTGCGAGGCCAGGCGCGCGCGGATGCCGAGACGCGGTACCACATTCAGACGCTCCGCCTCTTCCAGTACCAGACGGACCTCGGTCATTTTTTCCAGCACCAGGTAGACTTTATGGCCGAGCTTTTCACCGATCAGCGCCAGCCGGATATATTCACGATCTTTATAGCCATTACAGACGATAACGGTGCGCGTTTTGCCCGCGTGCGCCAGTACCGCCATCAGCTCTGCTTTTGAGCCCGCTTCAAGGCCCAGCGGTTCACCCGAGTTAACCAGCGATTCAATGACGCGCTTGTGCTGATTAACCTTGATCGGATAAACCAGGAAGTAGTCGCCTTTATAACCATAGGATTCGCGTGCGCGCTTGAACGCCGCGTTGATGGAGCGCAGGCGATGCTGCAGGATCTGCGGAAAACAGAACAGCGCCGGCAGACGCTGACCGTCAGCCTCGCGCTCTTTGACCAGCTTCGCCAGGTCAACCCGCACCTCAGGCCGATCGGGATCCGGACATACGCTGATATGGCCCAGCTCGTTTACGTCGTAATAGTTATTGCCCCACCAGGCGATGTTATAGGTGCGCAGCATACGGCTCGCTTCCTGATCGCTTATCGCCACCTCCTGCATTGAGCGGAGGACACCCTGTTCGCCAGCTGACGAACCCTTGATATTCTTCATGTCGTCAGACATCGCGAACCTCAGTTTTCTGTTGAAATAGTAGAGAGTTATCAGGTACTGCTGGTGCGTTTGCGGCTAAAAACTTATTCATGCTGCGTGTCCCGCCTCATCAGGTTACCCCGGGTGTTACTGCCAGTAAGTGTAAAACATCGTGCTGCAGTCAGTGGAAATCCAATCGGATTTGGCACGGCTGCGGGTATAAATCACGCGCGTGTGCTGGTGTCTGATTTCAGCCGCAGTTTAATGGCTATGCATGTCGTCATGATTGCGCGGCGGCAAACATCGACAGAAAGAACAGGAAGAGTGAACAGCAGAAAGAGAGGCCAGCGCGCAAAATATGCGCTGTGAACCAGAGAGCAGATGGGAACGGTTCATTACTTTACTCACCTCCAGCGCCTGCGGGCAGCATGCGGAAACGGAGCGGAAAAAAATCAGACACGGTATCTGATCGTGCAACGCCTGACGGCGTCCTGGCATCAATAGCGGCGTTTTATACCGCCAGCCGGGTAAAATTGCAAAATCTTTGTCCCCGCCCTGCGCGCGCTGTCAGCAAAAGCTTCCAGTAAGCCGCTTTTTGAAACAAACCGAATCAGAAAAAGCTCTGGTAAAATGCACATCGGGTAACCTAAAATAGCCGTCCAGATGGTTTTCCATCTAAACTGAATAAGTTCCAGGCGGTGTGAGCCTGGCGTGCTGACACTCCCTGCTGCTCGTGGCTTTGCCTGAAGGGGCGCTAAGCAGGTTTTTCACTGGCGCTATGCAGTCGAATTCAACCCATTTCTAAGGTAAAGAACAGAATGGCTAAACACCTTTTTACATCTGAGTCCGTATCAGAAGGACATCCTGATAAGATCGCTGACCAAATTTCCGATGCCGTGCTGGATGCCATCCTCGAACAGGATCCGAAAGCGCGCGTGGCCTGCGAAACTTACGTCAAAACCGGTATGGTACTGGTAGGCGGTGAAATCACCACCAGCGCCTGGGTCGATATTGAAGAGATCACCCGCAATACCGTACGTGAGATCGGCTATGTTCATTCTGATATGGGCTTTGATGCCAACTCCTGCGCCGTACTGAGCGCCATTGGCAAGCAGTCACCTGATATTAATCAGGGCGTAGATCGTACCGACCCGCTGGAGCAGGGTGCGGGCGATCAGGGTCTGATGTTTGGTTACGCAACTAACGAAACAGATGTGCTTATGCCTGCGCCGGTTACCTATGCGCACCGTCTGGTGCAGCGTCAGGCTGAAGTGCGTAAAAATGGCACGCTGTCCTGGCTGCGCCCGGACGCCAAAAGCCAGATCACCTTCCAGTATGATGGTGGCAAGATTGTTGGTATCGACGCTGTCGTGCTCTCAACCCAGCATTCAGAAGAGGTTTCTCAGACCGATCTGCGTGAAGCGGTGATGGAAGAGATCATTAAGCCGGTGCTGCCTGCTGAGTGGATCAACGCCAGCACTAAATACCATATCAATCCGACCGGTCGCTTTGTTATTGGCGGCCCGATGGGTGACTGTGGCCTGACCGGCCGTAAAATCATCGTTGATACCTACGGCGGCATGGCTCGTCACGGTGGCGGTGCTTTCTCCGGTAAAGATCCATCAAAAGTTGACCGCTCTGCAGCCTACGCCGCGCGCTATGTGGCAAAAAACATTGTTGCTGCCGGCCTGGCCGATCGCTGCGAGATTCAGGTTTCCTACGCTATCGGCGTGGCAGAGCCAACGTCGATCATGGTAGAAACCTTTGGCACTGAGAAAGTACCGACCGAACAGCTGACGCTGCTGGTTCGTGAATTCTTTGACCTGCGCCCTTACGGTCTGATTCAGATGATGGATCTGCTGAAACCTATCTATAAAGAGACCGCCGCCTACGGTCACTTTGGCCGCGAACACTTCCCGTGGGAGCAGACGGATAAAGCCGCCCTGCTGCGCGAAGCCGCTGGCCTGTAAGCGCAGAGTATTCTGTTTAATAGCCCGCTCTGTGCGGGCTTTTTTATGCCTGAACGTACCCCACCGCTCTGATTTCGTAACTCATCCGGACCAGGGGTGGGTCATGTGTAACCACAGGGGCGGCATTTATGCCGCCCTGGCTGCGTACATCATCTGAACCAGGGGCGCATTAATGCGCCCCCTGGGTGCCGTGCCGTTAATCGCCCTGCGTGCTTCCTGCCGGGTGAAATCCTGCGGCATAGCTGGCTTCAGGCTTTCCCGGGCATAAAATTTTTCACTGGCTACACTCTTATCACCGCTGTGATAACAAAGTGTTAACGATTACATTCTAAAACTCTTTTTTAATCTGTAATTTAGAGATTTTTCAGCGTAGTCATCACTCTGAAAATGCGTTATTTTCAGCGTCGTCTGATAGGCAATATTTAAAGCGATGTCAGAAACTTGAAGGGTGCTATACCTTACTGGCGAAGAGACTGTTCCGGGCAAAAAATGCTGGATTACAGGGTTTCGGCGTGTGTAAGCGGTTACATTCGTGTGATCGCGCTCACTTTTTATCGTGTACAGGTCTCTTAGCATTAATAAAAAACAAGACAAATAACTTTCGGAGGCTTTATGCCTGGTAATACTCACAAAAGCAGAACCTCAAACAAGGCGATGACCCTGTTTGTCTGCTTTCTGGCGGCGTTAGCCGGCCTGCTGTTCGGGCTGGATATCGGTGTCATCGCAGGTGCCCTGCCCTTTATCGCTAAAGATTTCAACGTTACTGCTCACCAGCAGGAGTGGATTGTCAGCTCGATGATGTTTGGCGCGGCGGTCGGTGCAATCGGCAGCGGCTGGATGTCATCACACCTGGGTCGTAAAAAGAGCCTGATGGCCGGCTCTGTGCTGTTTGTTATCGGTTCGCTGTGGTCAGCTATGGCGCCAAACCCGGAGATGCTGATTGCTACCCGCGTAGTACTGGGCCTGGCAGTTGGCGTGGCTTCTTATACTGCCCCGCTCTATCTCTCTGAAATTGCACCAGAGAAAATCCGCGGCAGTATGATTTCGCTCTATCAGCTGATGATCACCATCGGTATTCTGGGCGCCTACCTCTCTGATACCGCGTTCAGCGCATCCGGAGAGTGGCGCTGGATGCTGGGCGTGATCACTATCCCTGCGATTCTGCTGCTGGTTGGCGTCTTCTTCCTGCCAAACAGCCCGCGCTGGCTGGCTGCGAAAGGTAACTTCCGCGATGCGCAGCGCGTGCTGGATCGCCTGCGCGACACCAGCGAACAGGCAAAACGTGAGCTGGATGAGATCCGTGAGAGCCTGAAAGTAAAACAGTCTGGCTGGCAGCTGTTCCAGGGCAACAGCAACTTCCGTCGTGCGGTGTTCCTCGGCGTGCTGCTGCAGGTGATGCAGCAGTTCACCGGCATGAACGTCATTATGTATTACGCGCCGAAAATTTTTGAAATTGCCGGCTTCGCCAACACCACGCAGCAGATGTGGGGTACGGTGATTGTTGGTCTGGTCAACGTTCTGGCGACCTTTATCGCTATCGGTCTGGTCGATCGCTGGGGCCGTAAACCGACGCTGGTGCTGGGCTTTATGGTTATGGCGGCCGGTATGGGCGTTCTCGGCACTATGCTGCACCTGGGCATCCACTCTCAGGGCGCACAGTACTTCGCCGTGGCGATGCTGCTGATGTTTATCATCGGCTTTGCCATGTCAGCCGGCCCGCTGATTTGGGTGCTTTGCTCTGAAATTCAGCCGCTGAAAGGGCGCGATTTCGGGATTACCGTCTCGACCACCACGAACTGGATCGCCAACATGATCGTGGGCGCTACCTTCCTGACCATGCTGAACATGCTGGGCAACGCGCCGACCTTCTGGGTCTATGCCGGCCTGAACCTGTTCTTCATTGTGCTGACGCTGGTGCTGATCCCGGAGACCAAAAACGTCTCGCTGGAGCACATTGAGCGTAACCTGATGGCAGGTAAAAAACTGCGCGACATCGGTCAGCAGTAATGTTTTACTGAGTGACAAGGGCTGCCTGCGGGCGGCCCTTTTTTATGGGCGCGACTGCCCGCTGCCGCGCCAGCGCAGCGTATGGTATGCTGCCCGCCATGAAAACGACCCGCGTACCTGTCGCCTGTCAGCAGGCGGTCATGCGATCGCTGCGGCACTTTTTGCAGCTCGCCGCACAGCGCCTTGAATGCACCTTTGATGAACCCGCACTGCTCTACCAGCAGCGCGGCACTGCCGCAGGTACCGCCTGGCTGGAGAAGTGGGAGATCCGGCTGAATCCGGTGCTGCTGCAGGAGAATCTGCAGGCGTTCACCGACGAAGTGGTGCCGCATGAACTGGCGCACCTGCTGGTGTGGAAGCGCTTCGGGCGCGTTGCGCCGCACGGCAAAGAGTGGAAGTGGATGATGGAGACGGTGCTCGGCGTGCCGGCACGCCGTACTCATCAGTTTGCCCTGAACTCGGTGCGCATCAACACCTTCACCTATCGCTGCAGCTGTCAGCAGCATCAGCTGACCGTGCGCCGGCATAATCGCGTGCTGCGCGGAGAAAGTGAATATCGCTGCGTTCGCTGTGGTTCACTGCTGCAGCCCGGCGAATTCAGCAGCATATAGCGCGCTAATCCCATTTCCCCGCTCCGGTCATTCTGCTACCCTGCCGCCCTTTTTTGGGTATCGGGTAAATTTCTGGAATATGTCTCGCAAAACGCTGTTACTTCTTCCTCTGCTGCTGGCACCGCTTAGCGCGTACAGCCTCAGCTTCTCTTCGTTTCATCAGAATAATTTTCGCCAGGCAAAAGTGGTTGCATCGCAAATCAACGCGGATGCGCCCGATTTCTACTGCGGCTGCACGATCAGCTGGCAGGGAAAAAAAGGCGTGCCCGATCTTAAAAGCTGCGGCTATAGCGTACGAAAAAATGCCAACCGCGCCGGGCGCATTGAATGGGAACATGTGGTTCCGGCGTGGGAATTTGGCCATCAGCGCCAGTGCTGGCAGGAGGGAGGGCGAAAAAACTGCGCCAAAGATCCGGTCTATCGCCGTATAGAGAGCGATCTGCATAATCTTCAGCCCGCTATCGGCGAGGTTAACGGCGATCGAAACAATTTCCAGTACAGCCAGTGGAACGGCGGCGAGCAGCCTTACGGGCAGTGCGCGATGAAAGTGGACTTCAAACAGAAGCTGGCTGAACCGCCGGCCCGCGCGCGCGGCGCCATTGCACGCACCTACTTTTACATGCGCGATCGCTATCAGCTGCGCCTCTCCCGCCAGCAGACTCAGCTGTTCAGCGCCTGGGATAAGCTCTATCCGGTCAGCGTCTGGGAGTGCGAGCGCGACAGCCGTATTGCTCAGGTGCAGGGAAATCACAACCCGTATGTACAGCGCGCTTGCCAGCGCTAAAAGCGCTACCCTAAACTAGCTTATTATTTTTGCGCCGCATCACGGGATGCGGCAATAACGCTGGCAGGAACCGCATGCGTATACCCCGCATTTATCACCCCGAACCGCTCTCTGTTGACAGTGAAATCTTTCTTGAAGATGACGCGGCTAACCACGTTGGCCGCGTGCTGCGCATGGGCGCCGGGCAGATGCTTGAACTGTTTGATGGCACTAATCTGACTTTTAACGCCGAAATCACCCAGGCGGATAAAAAGCGTGTAAAAGTAAGGGTTCTTAGCGGTCAGCCTGATGACCGGGAATCCCCCTTGCATTTACATCTGGGTCAGGTGATGTCGCGTGGTGAAAAAATGGAATTCACCATCCAGAAATCGATAGAGCTGGGCGTAAACGTGATTACGCCCTTGTTTTCTGAGCGCTGCGGCGTGAAGCTGGATGCAGAAAGGCTGGCAAAGAAGATCCAGCAGTGGCAGAAGATTGCTATCGCCGCCTGCGAGCAGTGTGGCCGCAACCGCGTACCGCTGATTCGTGACGCGATGACGCTGGAAGCCTGGTGTGCCGAAGCTGATGAGGGCATCAGGCTGAATCTTCATCCACGCGCCAGCCACAGCATCAACACCCTGCCGCAACCGGTTGAGCGGGTGCGGCTGCTGATTGGCCCTGAAGGGGGATTATCTGCTGAGGAGATCGCCATGACGGCGCAGCAGGGCTTTACGGATATATTACTGGGGCCGCGCGTGCTGCGCACGGAAACCACTGCCCTCACCGCTATAACGGCACTTCAGGTGAGGTTTGGCGATCTCGGTTAAGGGATAATTCGGGCCGTAAAAGAGACGCAGACTACTACACAGCACGACGCTTTCGCATGGAAGGACGTCGCTGATATCCCCTCTGAGGAGAGAATAATGATTAAGCTTGGCATTGTGATGGACCCGATTTCGTCTATCAATATTAAAAAAGACACCAGCTTCGCCATGTTGCTGGAGGCACAGCGTCGTGGCTACGAAATTCATTACATGGAGATGGGCGACCTCTCTCTGCGCGGCGGCGTGACCTACGCCCGTACGCGTCTGCTGAGCGTGGAGCAGAATGCTTCGCAGTGGTATGAGTTTGGCAGCGAGCAGACTATCCCGCTGGCCGATCTCAACGTTGTGCTGATGCGTAAAGATCCACCTTTTGACACCGAGTTTATTTACGCGACCTATCTGCTGGAGCGGGCTGAGGAGCAGGGTACGCTGATTGTGAACAAACCGCAGAGCCTGCGCGATTGTAACGAAAAGCTCTATACTGCATGGTTTGCAGATCTGACGCCGGATACGCTGGTCACGCGTAATAAAGAGCAGCTGCGCGCTTTCTGGCAGGAACATGGTGATGTCATTCTGAAGCCGCTTGACGGTATGGGTGGCGCATCCATTTTCCGCGTTAAGCAGGATGACGCAAACTTTGGCGTGATCACAGAAACCCTGACCAATCACGGCCAGTTCTTCTGCATGGCGCAAAATTATCTGCCGGCGATTAAAGAGGGCGATAAGCGCGTCCTGGTCGTCGATGGCGAGCCGGTACCTTACTGCCTGGCGCGTATTCCACAGGGCGGCGAAACGCGCGGCAACCTTGCAGCCGGTGGTCGCGGCGAAGCGCGCCCGCTTTCTGACAGCGACTGGGAAATTGCACGACGTGTCGGTCCCACGCTGAAAGCGAAGGGGCTGATTTTTGTTGGCCTGGATATCATCGGTGATAAACTTACTGAAGTGAATGTCACCAGCCCAACCTGCGTACGGGAAATTGAAGCGGCGTTCCCGATTTCAGTTACCGGAATGCTGATGGACGCGATCGAAAAACGTCTGGGCTGAGGACGCAGCCGGAGTGCAAACTCCCTAACCCCTTTGATACCGGCGCTGCCGCACTGGCGCCGGTTCTCTTCGGTAAATGAGTGACAATGAATTTACAGCATCATTTTTTGATAGCGATGCCCTCTCTGCAGGATCCTCTGTTCAAACGCTCTGTTGTCTATATCTGCGAGCATAATGAAGAGGGTGCGATGGGTTTGATTATTAATAAACCGATGGAGAACCTGACGGTAGAGGGTATTCTGAAGAAGCTAAAAATCACTCCGTCAGAGCGCGATCCGGCGATTAAGCTCGATAAACCGGTGTTTGCCGGCGGTCCGCTGGCGGAAGATCGCGGTTTTATTCTGCACTCTGCGCAGCATACTTATGCCTCCAGTATTCGCATCTCAGACAACACCGTGATTACTACCTCGCGCGATGTGCTGGAAGCGATCGGCACTGCTCAGCAGCCGGAGAATGTGCTGGTCGCACTCGGCTACTGCGCCTGGGAAAAAGATCAGCTGGAGAACGAGCTGCTGGAGAACGCCTGGCTTACGACCCCGGCCGACACGCAAATTTTGTTCCAGACGCCGATTGCCGGACGCTGGCGCGAAGCCGCCCGCAGCATGGGTGTCGATATTCATAACATGACCAGCGATGCGGGACACGCCTGATGCAGAATGCAACGCTGCTCGGCTTTGATTTTGGCACCAAAAGCATCGGTGTTGCCGTGGGTCAGCAGCTCACCGGCACCGCACGTCCGCTGACAGCGCTGAAAGCTCAGGAAGGCACGCCAGACTGGAACCTGATTGAGAAACTGCTGAAGGAGTGGCAGCCTGACTACGTGGTGGTCGGCCTGCCGCTGAATATGGACGGCACCGAACAGCCGCTGACTGCCCGCGCACGCAAATTTGCCAATCGCCTGCACGGCCGTTTTGGCGTACGCGTTGAGCTGCAGGATGAGCGCCTGAGTACCGTTGAGGCGCGCGCCGATCTCTTTAAGCGCGGCGGCTTTCGTGCACTGCAGAAAGGACAGGTAGACTCACAGTCGGCCGTGATTATTTTGCAGGACTGGTTCGAAACCCACTGACGCTGCAAGCAGCGTAAACGCGATAAAGCGCACTCCGGTCAGCAGGTGTAGCCGATGCCGGGAGCTGACCGGGCGCACAGCTGCAGCATCAGTGCTGCTTCAGCTCCGCTATCCGCTTGCCTGGTCAATAATGCCCTCCGCGCGGCGTGCCTGTTCACTTTGCGCAAAGGTCTGCATGCCATGCTGCGCACCGGTCTGCAGCACGCCCGGCAGCTGATGTCCTTTGCCTTCACGGATCAGGCTGGCTACCGCAGGCGTGGCGATCAGCACCTCATACAGCGCAACACGTCCGCCCGCTTTCGCCGCCACCAGCCGCTGCGCCACTACCGCTTTCAGGCTGCCCGCCAGCTGCGTGCGCACCAGGTTTTTCTCTTCGGCCGGAAAGACATCAACCAGACGATCAACCGCCTGCGCCGCGCTGCGGGTATGCAGCGTAGCGAGCACCAGATGCCCGGTCTCAGCGGCGGTCAGGGCTAAACGGATCGTCTCACTGTCGCGCAGTTCACCCAGCAGAATAACGTCGGGATCTTCACGCAGCGCCGCTTTCAGCCCGTGCTGAAAAGAGAGGCAGTGCGTCCCCACTTCACGCTGCTGAATCAGCGAACGCTGACTCCGGTGCACAAACTCGATCGGATCCTCCAGAGTGATGATATGCCGCGCCTGCTGCTGGTTCAGCGCCTGTACCAGTGCAGCCAGCGTCGTCGACTTGCCGCTGCCGGTTGCACCGCTAATCAGAACCAGCCCCTCCTGCAGCTGCAGGAGCTGCTGCACGGCAGGCGGCAGGCGCAGCTGCGCCAGCGGCGGGATCGTCTGCGCAATCAGCCGCAGCGCCAGTGATAATCCGTGCCGCTGGGTGAAAAGATTGGCACGCAGCCGTACGCCGCTGCTGAGCGTCAGGGCAAAGTCCGCCTGTCCGGTGACGTCAAGCTCCGACTGCTGCGCAGCGCTGAGAAACCGCGTAGTAAACCTCTCCAGCCATGCAGATGGCAGCGGCAGCTGCTGCGGCACCGGCTCCAGCACGCCCTGCCGCCGCCAGTGCGGTAAATGTCCGCTGCACAGGTGCAGATCGGCGGCGTTATGCTTTACACTAAGGGCCACAATTTCATCTAAATCCATTTATTTCTCCTGACTATGACTTCCATTGAGCACAACTTACATCAGGTACGCGAGCGTATCGCTGCCGCTGCCGTGCGTTGCGGCCGGGCGCCAGAAGAGATTACGTTGCTTGCAGTAAGCAAAACCAAACCTGCGAGCGCTGTCGCAGAAGCGGTTGCCGCCGGGCAGCGCGCGTTTGGCGAAAACTACGTGCAGGAAGGGGTGGAAAAGATCGCGGCGCTGATGACGGAAGGCGATCTGCAGTGGCACTTTATCGGTCCGCTGCAATCCAATAAAAGCCGTCTGGTCGCAGAACATTTTGCCTGGTGTCATACCGTTGATCGCCTGCGTATTGCGCAGCGGCTTAACGACCAGCGTCCGGCGCACCTGCCGCCGCTGAACGTGTTAATTCAGGTAAATATCAGTGACGAAAACAGTAAATCTGGCATCATGCTGGAGGCTGTTCCGGCGCTGGCCGCGGCTATCGCCGCCCTGCCCCGCCTGAGCCTGCGCGGCCTGATGGCGATTCCGGCTCCCGAGCAGGATTATGCACGCCAGCTGGCCGTCTGCCAGCAGATGGCCAGTGCGTTTCATGCGCTGCAGCGCGACTATCCCGCCATTGATACGCTTTCACTGGGCATGAGCGACGATATGGAAGCGGCAATCGCGGCCGGCAGCACTATGGTAAGAATTGGCACCGCCCTGTTTGGCGCGCGGGATTATGCGCGACCTTCACAACAATAACTGAGGAACTCCATGTTAACACTGACGTTTTTAGTCAAAACGCTGATCGATCTCTACGTCATGGTACTGCTGCTGCGTATCTGGATGCAGTGGTCACGCTGCGACTTCTACAATCCGCTGGCGCAGTTTGTGGTGAAGATTACGCAGCCGGTGATCAAACCGCTGCGTCGCGTGCTGCCCGCTATCGGCCCCATCGATACCGCCTCGCTGCTGCTGGCGTTTGTGCTGACCACGCTGAAGTATCCGATTCTGCTGCTGATTCAGGTCGGCGCTTTCTCGGTTGATCCCACCAATCTGCTGGTAGGACTGCTGTCGCTGCTGAAGTCAGCCGGTAATCTGGTGTTCTGGGTCATTATTATCCGCTCGCTGATGAGCTGGATCAGTCAGGGACGCGGGCCGCTGGATCACGTGCTGATACAGCTTACCGAACCGCTGATGGCACCTATTCGCCGTATGCTGCCCGCTATGGGCGGTATCGACTTCTCCGCCATGATTGTCATTCTGGTGCTCTATGCGCTGAATTTCCTTGGCATGGACCTGTTCCCGGGTCTCTGGTATCTGCTGTAATTTGTTAATCTGGAACTGTTATGCAAAAAGTTGTTCTCGCAACCGGTAATCCGGGCAAAGTTCGCGAACTGGCCGATCTGCTCGCTGATTTCGGGCTGGATATCGTGGCGCAAACGGAGCTTGGCGTAGAGTCAGCCGAAGAGACCGGTCTGACCTTCATTGAAAATGCGCTGCTTAAAGCGCGTCACGCGGCGCAGATAACCGGCCTGCCGGCTATCGCAGATGATTCCGGTCTGGCGGTAGATGCGCTGGGCGGCGCGCCCGGCATCTACTCCGCGCGCTATGCTGGCGCAGAAGCCAGCGACCAGCAAAATCTGGATAAGCTGCTGCTGGCGCTGGAAAATGTGCCGGATGGCGCGCGTCAGGCGCAGTTTCACTGTGTGCTGGTCTATGTGCGGCACGCCGCTGACCCGGTACCGCTGGTGTTTCACGGCAGCTGGGCGGGCGAAATTACCCGTACGGCGGCCGGTGAAGGCGGCTTTGGCTACGATCCCATCTTCTTTGTACCGGAAGCGGGTAAAACCGCCGCTGAACTGAGCAAAGAGGATAAGCGTGCCCTCTCCCACCGGGGTAAAGCGTTAACGCTGCTGCTGGACGCGATGCGCAATGGCTGAGTTACCGCCGCTGAGCCTCTACATCCATATTCCGTGGTGCGTACAGAAGTGCCCCTACTGCGACTTCAACTCACACGCGCTGAAAGGGGAAGTCCCGCATCTGGAGTATGTGCAGCACCTGCTGCAGGATCTTGAGCAGGATCTGCCTCTGACCGCCGGACGCGAGGTACGCACCATCTTTATTGGCGGCGGCACGCCGAGCCTGCTGAGCAGCCACGCGATGCAGACGCTGATGGATGGCGTACGGGTGCGCCTGCCGCTGGCGGCTGATGCAGAGATCACCATGGAAGCAAATCCCGGCACGGTGGAAGCCGATCGCTTCAGCGGCTACCAGGCTGCGGGGATCAATCGCATTTCCATCGGCGTGCAGAGTTTCAGTCCGCAGAAGCTGGAGCGGCTGGGGCGTATTCATGGACCGCAGGAGGCGAAACGCGCCGCCGAACTGGCCGCCGCGCTCGGGCTGCGCAGTTTTAATCTGGATCTGATGCATGGCCTGCCTGACCAGTCGCTGGAAGAGGCGCTGGACGATCTCCGTCAGGCAATTGCGCTTAACCCGCCGCATCTCTCCTGGTATCAGCTAACCATTGAGCCGAACACGCTGTTTGGCTCACGACCACCGCAGCTGCCGGATGATGATGCGCTGTGGGATATCTACGAGCAGGGGCACCAGCTGCTGACGGCTGCCGGCTATCAGCAGTATGAAACCTCAGCCTACGCGAAGCCGGGCTATCGCTGTGAGCACAATCTCAACTACTGGCGCTTCGGTGATTATCTCGGTATCGGCTGCGGGGCGCACGGTAAGCTGACGCAGGCGGATGGCCGCATTGTGCGGACGGTCAAAACCCGTCATCCGCGCGGCTTTATGAAGGGCAACTATCTTGATAAGCAACATGAAGTGGCGGACGAAGATAAGCCGTTTGAGTTCTTTATGAACCGGTTCCGCCTGCTGGAAGCGGCGCCGCGCGCGGAGTTTCAGCGTTATACCGGGCTGGATGAACAGACGATCCGCCCGCAGATGGAGCAGGCTATCACCGCAGGCTATGTCACTGAGAGCGCCAGCGAGTGGCAGATCACCGAGAAAGGCAAACTGTTCCTGAATTCGTTGCTGGAACTGTTTATGTAATCAGAGCGGCCCGGTGGCCGCTCTTTTTTTGCTAGTTAATACTCTTCACCAGCGTTTTACGCTGGTTTTCCAGCGCGATGACCCGGTTGCAGACCTCATGGCCAAAGTTCTGGAAATCGCGCTCCTGGTTGTTCCATTCAGTCTGAATCGACTGCTGCAGACCACCCAGATTGCCCATCAGCGCCTGCAGCGGATTACTGCCGCTGGTCGCCTGCCGCGTGCCCATCTCATTCAGGCTATCCTGCAGTACGCCGCCCAGCGTGCTCTGTACCAGCTTCTGTCCGTCAGCGCGCACCTGGTTTATTGCCTGGTGGTGGAACGTCAGGCCATCCTGGCGCTGCTCAATGATGCGATTCATCTGCTGCTTCAGCTGGCCATCCAGCGTGGTCAGGCGGTTGCGCACATTGCTGTCGCTGCCCAGTTTCTCAACGATCACTTTATCCAGTGCGGCGCGCCCGCGTTCAAGGCGCGTTTTTGCGCCGTTGCTGACCCACGGCAAATCGCGACGCAGCGCGCTCTGGTAATCAATCGCCTGCTGACGTGCCGCGTTATCAACGGTAACCGTTTTGCCGTTAAAGGTGACATCACCCTGTGGGGTCATCGTGAGATTGCCGTTGCTGCCGACAACCTGAACGCTTTGTGGGGTGATCACCACATCATCCTGCGGATTAACGCTGCACTGGTAGTCAGCGTGTGCCTGCGCTGCCGTCAGCAGTAGCGCGGCGAACAGAGCCTTACGAATCATGAGATCTCCTGAATGTGCTGTGCGGGGTGGGTATTGTGCGGCCAATGGCGCGGGCGCCATGAATGGCGCCCCTGCGGCAAATTACATTGTAGGGGGCGCAGTGCAGTACAGGGCGCGCAGAAATGCGCACCCGCATGTCGCACTACAACTTAGTCCCACCAGACGTCGAAGAGTTCCGTTATCTGGATATCAGACAATTCACGCCCTTCCAGCCACTTGCACACCAGTTCACGATGCTCATCGGTGCACTTTCCGGTCTGCTGCATGCAGACCAGGCCTTCCCATACCAGATAACCACTGCCGTCATAAGCCAGACCGTTTGGATCGATCACCTCAGTGATAAACTGATCCAGCGTGGCATCAATCTGCTCTTCAGTGGTTCCCTCGGCAAAACGCCATGCTACGGAAAAACCCAGCTCCTGAAACTCATCGATATGCAGTTTCTTACGTAAACGACGACTACGCTGTACGGCCATTATTTTACCCTCTCAAACATCAGATCCCACACGCCATGGCCCAGTCGCTGCCCACGCTGCTCAAATTTAGTCAATGGACGCGTCTCGGGACGCGGCACGTAATCCTGGGTGGCTGACTGATTAACGTAACCCGCTACGCTGTTCATCACCTCCAGCATATGGGTCGCGTAATCTTCCCAGTCGGTGGCCATATGAAACACGCCGCCAAGCTTCAGCTTACGATGCACCAGTTCAGCAAACGGCGCCTGCACGATACGGCGTTTATTGTGACGCGCTTTGTGCCACGGATCCGGGAAGAAAAGCTGCACCATGCGCAGAGAGTTATCCGGGATCATATGCTCCAGCACTTCTACCGCGTCATGGCACATGACCCGCAGATTCTCTACGCCCGCTTCCTTCGCAGATGCCAGGCAGGCACCTACGCCCGGCGCATGCACTTCAATGCCCAGGAAGTTCTGCTGCGGATTATTTTGCGCCATGGTGACCAGCGAGGCGCCCATACCAAAACCGATCTCCAGCACCAGCGGTGCGTCGCGCCCGAACAGCGCGGTCATGTCCAGCGGCGCGGGCTGATACTCAACGCCCATCACCGGCCAGTATTGATCCAGCGCGAGCTGTTGGCCTTTCGTTAACCGCCCCTGGCGGCGTACGAAGCTGCGGATACGGCGCAGCGGCCGCCCGTTTTCATCAAATTCCGGAGTGATGACGTCATTTATCATGTTGAAGCCTGCTGGTTAGCCTGTTCGGGGAAACGGGCATTATGCAAAGTTAAAGGTCAGAAGCAAGCCTTTGCAATCTTCCGGTTTACACCCCTGACGCTCTGTGCTGCAATTCCTGCCTGATTGTAGAGTAAACACGGAAAATTTCCTTCATATGATGCAGGCGTCGCAATTCGCGCAACAGGTGCTGAAGTGGTATGACCGCTTTGGCCGTAAAACGCTGCCGTGGCAGCTGGAAAAGACGCCCTACAAAGTGTGGCTTTCAGAGGTCATGCTGCAGCAGACGCAGGTTGCCACGGTTATTCCCTATTTTGAACGTTTTATGGCGCGCTTCCCCACCGTGCGCGATCTTGCTGCCGCGCCGCTGGATGAAGTGCTGCATCTCTGGACCGGCCTCGGCTACTATGCGCGGGCGCGCAACCTGCATAAAGCGGCTAAACAGGTCGTGGATCAGCACGGCGGTGAGTTCCCGCCGGACTTCACGGCAATTGCTGCTCTGCCGGGCGTGGGTCGCTCGACCGCCGGGGCGATCCTTTCACTGTCGCTTGGCCTGCATTTTCCGATTCTGGATGGCAACGTCAAACGCGTGCTGGCGCGCTGCTACGCCATAGGCGGCTGGCCTGGCAAAAAAGAGGTTGAAAAGCAGCTGTGGCAGATCAGCGAAGCAGTGACGCCAGCGCAGGGTGTCAGCCAGTTTAATCAGGCGATGATGGATCTCGGCGCGCTGGTCTGCACCCGTTCACGGCCAAAGTGCGAAATCTGCCCGCTCAATAGCGGCTGCGAGGCGTATGCCAGCCAGAGCTGGGCTGACTATCCGGGCAAAAAGCCCAAAGTCACTCTGCCGGTGCGCAGCGGCTGGTTTTTACTGATGCAGAATGGCGATAATGTCTGGCTGGCGCAGCGCCCGCCCACGGGACTGTGGGGCGGCCTTTACTGCTTTCCGCAGTTTAGCAGCGAGGATGCACTGCGGGAGTGGCTGACACAGCACGGTATTAGCGGCAATCTGCAGCAGCTGACGGCATTTCGCCACACCTTTAGCCATTTCCATCTGGATATTGTGCCGATGTGGCTGGCAGAGCCATCCGCCGGGTCGCTGATGGATGAAGCGGGCGGTCTCTGGTATAACTTAGCGCAACCACCGTCAGTGGGCCTTGCTGCCCCGGTAGAGCGTTTACTGCATGAATTACGCCATCCGCAGCAGCTGTCACTGTCATCGCGCGCGATCGAAGAGGAAGAGTAATGAGCCGCACCATTTTTTGTACCTATCTGCAACGTGACGCTGAAGGCCAGGACTTTCAGCTCTATCCCGGCGAGCTGGGCAAGCGCATCTATAATGAGATTTCTAAAGAAGCCTGGCAGCAGTGGATGTCGAAACAGACCATGTTGATCAACGAGAAAAAGCTCAACATGATGAATCCGGAAGATCGCAAAGTGCTGGAAAAGGAGATGGTCAATTTCCTGTTTGAAGGCAAAGATGTGCATATCGAAGGTTTTACCCCGCCAGAAAAATAACCGTTCCGGGCCTTCCTTTGAGGCCCGCTTTTTTGAGTCAGGCACAGATTCACGATGAATAAAAAACTGATAGCCCTGCTGGCGATCGCGCCGCTATTAATCTCCTGCTCCGGACAAAAAAAATCGCAGTATCACGAAGAGTGGGTTAAAGATACCAACGGCTTTGACATTCTGATGGGACAGTTTGCCGCCAATATTGAAAATATCTGGGGCATTAATGAAGTCCTTATCGCCGGGCCGAAAGATTATGTGAAGTACAGTGACAGCTACTACACCCGCAGTCACATCAACTTCGACAAGGGTAGTATCACCATTGAGACCATCTCCGGTACCGATCCCATGGCCAGCCTGCGCCAGGCGATCGTCACCACCCTGCTGATCGGCGACGATCCGGGCAATGTCGATCTCTACTCTGACGCCAACGATATTAAGATTAGTAAAGAGCCGCTGCTGTATGGCCAGGTGCTGGATAATACCGGGCAGCCGATCCGCTGGCAGGGGCGCGCCGCCAGCTTTGCGGACTACCTGATCCAGAACAAACTGCAAAAACGCACCGCCGGGCTGCATGTGATCTGGTCGGTAACCATTCCGATGGTGCCGAACCATCTCGACAAGCGTGCACATAAGTATCTGCCGATGGTGCGCAAATCTGCTGAGCAGTATGGTGTCGATGCCTCACTGATTCTGGCGATTATGCAGACCGAATCGAGCTTTAACCCCTATGCGGTCAGCCACGCTGATGCGCTGGGGCTGATGCAGGTGGTGCAGCATACTGCCGGCGTTGACGTCTTCCGCATGAAAGGTAAATGGGGCAAGCCGAGCCGCAGTTATCTGCTGGACCCGGAAAACAACATCGATGCCGGTACGGCTTATCTGTCGCTGCTGCAGAAAAGCTATCTGGGCGGCATTCAGGATCCCACTTCGCGTCGCTATGCGGTGATCACCGCGTATAACGGCGGTGCCGGCAGCGTACTGCGCGTCTTCTCCAGCGATAAAGATCGCGCATTTTCGCTGATCAACGATATGTCGCCAGCCGATGTCTACCAGACGCTGACCAGCCGCCATCCTTCTGCCGAGTCGCGTCGTTATCTCTATAAAGTTAACCAGGCGCAGCGCAGCTATCACCGCTATTAAATGCGCCGGATTGTCGCGCCCTGCCCGATCGGGTCAGGGCGCGATACGCTCAGGTCAGCATATTCGCCACCAGCTGCTTATAGCCGCTGCTCTGTTCCGCGATATAAACACCCTGCAGCTCCGGTGAAAAGCCCGGCAGCTGGTTGATGCCCGCTTCCAGCGCGAGGAAGTAGCGCTGTACCGCCCCGCCCCACACCTCGCCGGGCACGACGCACAGCACGCCCGGTGGATAAGGTAGTGCCCCTTCCGCCGCGATGCGCCCTTCCGCTTCTGCGACCGGCACCAGCTCCACTTCACCGCGGATATAAGCCTGATGCGCATCCTGCGGATTGACCGCTACCGGCGGGAAACAGTCAGCGCGGAACATCGCTTTCTGCAGATCTTTAACGGCAAAACTGACGTAGAGATCGTGCATCTCCTGACAGAGGCGGCGCAGCGTATAGCCGCGATAGCGCTCCGCATGCTTGCGATACAGGCTCGGCAGCACTTCCGCCAGCGGCGCATCTTCGCGCACCTGCTGTTCAAACTGCTCCAGCATCGCCACCAGATGCGCCATCTTCTCCGCGCTTTCTGCCGGCGTCAGCAGGAACAGAATGGAGTTGAGATCGCACTTCTCCGGCACGATGCCGTTCTCACGCAGATAGTTCGCCAGTATGGTGGCCGGAATGCCAAAGTCGCTGTACGCGCCGCTGCGTGCGTCGATGCCCGGCGTGGTAAGCAGCAGCTTGCAGGGGTCAATCTGATACTGGCCCGGCGCATAGCCGCTGAAGCCGTGCCACTCTGCGTCGGGCTCAAAGCTAAAGTAAGCCGGATCGCGGGCGATAGCGGCGCTGTCTGCCTGCTGCCACGGCGCGCCGTGTACCTGAGCAGGCAGAAACGGTTTAATCATGGTGCAGCGCTGCAGGATCGCTTTACGCGCATCAATGCCCTGTATGACGCAGTCGTGCCACAGGCTGCGTCCTGCCTCGCCCTGGTGCATACGCGCGTTGATATCCAGCGCGGCAAACAGCGGATAAAACGGGCTGGTTGAGGCGTGCAGCATAAAGGCGTTGTTCAGCCGCTTATGCGGGCAAAAGCGCTGCTGACCACGGATATGATTATCCTTTTTATGGATCTGTGAGGTCTGCGAAAAGCCCGCCAGCTGTTTGTGTACTGACTGGGTGACAAAGATCCCCGGATCGTCTTCCGTCAGGGTAAGCGTCAGCGGTGAACCCGCCGCCATCAGCGGAATAAACTGTTCATAGCCGAGCCACGCGGAGTCAAACAGAATGTAGTCGCACAGATGACCGATGCGGTCCACCACCTGACGCGCGTTGTAAACGGTGCCGTCATAGGTGCCAAGCTGGATAATCGCCAGCCGGAATGGCCGCGCCTGCCTGGCGCGTTCAGGATTAACCTTTGCGATCTCTGCCCGCAGATAGCTTTCATCGAAACAGTGCGCGTCGATGCCGCCAATCAGGCCAAACGGATTACGTGCCGCCTCCAGGTAGACTGGCGTGGCGCCCGCCTGCAGCAGCGCGCCGTGATGGTTGGATTTATGATTATTGCGATCGAACAGAACCAGGTCGCCGCGCGTCAGCAGCGCATTGGTGACGACTTTATTAGCGCTTGATGTTCCGTTCAGCACAAAATAGGTTTTGTCGGCGTTAAAAACGCGGGCTGCAAACTTTTGCGCATCTTTCGCCGAGCCTTCATGGATTAGCAGATCGCCCAGCCGGACATCTGCATTACACATATCAGAGCGGAACAGGTTTTCACCATAAAATTCATAAAACTGCCGCCCGGCGGGATGGCGGCGGAAAAACGCCCCGCCCTGATGGCCCGGGCAGGCGAAGGTGCTGTTCTGCATATCGACGTAGCGCGTCAGGGTATCAAAGAAAGGCGGCAGCAGTGCGGCCTCATACTGCTGCGCAGCCTGCTCCAGCGCCTGCCACTCTTCAGCTGCGCCGTTGATTTCTCCGGTCACGCCAGGCAGATCCAGCACTGCGGTATCAAACGCGTTAGCCACAAATACCGGCAGGTTAAATCCGGTCTGGCGCAGCAGCATCAGTACGCCGCTGCGCGTATCCGCCAGCGAGAGCACCACCGCGGCAACGTCGGTAAAGTCAGTCGTGTCGAGCGTCACGACATCGCGGGTGGTATTCAGGCTCAGGCCCGGCGCAATTGCCACGCTGGCAGCTATTTTCAATGGGTTCATAACTCAAATCCCCGGCATAACAGGATGAGTGGGTGCCAGTGGCACAGAAAGGAACGGCGTGACCGGTGCAGGACACCCGCCGGTCGCGATAATGGCATTTTTTGCTGCCGCTCACAATCAGGGGTACTATTGGCTGCACACTTCCCATCGCCGGAGGCGGCATGTTCAAAGCATTAGTCATTGAAAATGATGCGCAGGGGTATCGCACCTCCCTGCAGGATCTCTCCGAGCAACAGCTTCCCGATCGGGATGTTATCCTCGATATCAGCTACTCCACGCTGAATTACAAAGATGCGCTCGCCATCTGCAACAAAGGGCCGATCGTACGCCAGTTTCCCATGGTGCCAGGCATCGACTTTGTGGGCCGCGTGACCCACAGCCGCCATCCGGCGTGGCAGCAAAACGATCTGGCGCTGCTGACCGGCTGGGGCGTGGGTGAAAAGCACTGGGGAGGACTGGCGCAGAAAGCCAGCGTCTCCGGCGACTGGCTGGTCAGCGTGCCGGATGCGCTCAGTCCGCAGCAGACGATGGCGATAGGCACCGCCGGCTTTACCGCGATGCTCTGCGTGATGGCGCTGGAAAAACAGGGCATCACCCCGCAGCACGGCCCGGTGCTGGTAACGGGAGCCAGCGGCGGCGTAGGCAGTTTTGCGGTGAGACTGCTGGCTCGCCTGGGATATGAGGTGGTCGCCGCCAGCGGACGCACAGCTGAGCGCGACTACCTGTGCAATACGCTGGGCGCCACAGCGGTAATCGATCGTGCTGAACTCAGCGAACCGGGTAAACCGCTGGCAAAAGAGCGCTGGGCTGCCGCCATTGATACCGTGGGCAGCCATACGCTGGCCAACGTGCTGGCAGGGATGCGGCGCGACGGCGTGGTGGCCGCGTGCGGAATGGCGCAGGGACTGGATCTGCCGGGCAGCGTGGCCCCCTTTATTCTGCGCGGCGTCACGCTGACCGGTATCGATAGCGTCATGTGTCCGCAGCCGCTGCGCCAGCAGGTGTGGCAGCGGCTGGCAGAACAGGCCGACAGCGCGCTGCTGCAACAGATAACCCGCATCATCCCGCTCAGCGAAGCGCAGGAAGGTGCCAAACAGCTGCTGGCGGGCAACGTGCGCGGCCGGCTGATAGTGGATTGCCGTCAGGGAGTTAACGATGTCTAAGCCCGCGATTACCCTGCACTACTGCACCCAGTGCAACTGGATGCTGCGTTCAGCGTGGATGGCTCAGGAGCTGCTGCAGACGTTCAGCGACGATCTCAGCGCGGTCACGCTGCAGCCTGGTACCGGCGGCGTCTTTGAGATCAGCGTGGATGGTCAGGTTATCTGGGAGCGCAAACGCGACGGCGGTTTTCCGGATGCGGTCACGCTGAAACAGCGCGTGCGCGACTACTGCTGGCCGGATCGTTCGCTGGGTCATGCCGACAAACGGCGCTAGCGCCGCTCGCCGGCAGCGGGATATCTGCCGCTGCTTACTTTTCAGGTGACTTTTGATGCCAGTAGGCGACGGCGCGGACAAAGTCCGTATCCGCGCCGCGCTGCTGCGTAAAATAGTCGCTGAGCTGCTTCACCGCATTGCCTTCTCCGGTCAGCCAGACAAAATAGTCATCGCCGGTAAAATCGATGGCAGCCAGTTCTGCCGTCAGCTGCGCTGGCGTAGTGGTCGCCATACGGTTGCTGCCCAGCCAGTGGACGGTAACGCCCTCCATCTCTTCCAGATAGTCGTGTCCGATAGCGGCATCCGTAAACGCCAGCAGGTGAACGTGCTGCGCCTGCAGCTCCGCATAGCGCCGCTTAAAAGCAGGCAGCCCGGTTTCATCGCAGACATACACCTGGCAGGCGTAATCCACCGGCATAATGCAGGAGCCGCGCGGCCCGCCCATCGCGATCCGGTCGCCAGGCTTAGCCGCAGCTGCCCAGCCGCTCGCCACTCCGTCATCATGCATATAGAAATCGAGCGTCAGAGAGTCGACGCCGTTAAACGCCAGCGGCGTGTAGTCACGCGCGGCGGGACGCACGCCCTCAGGCCAGACGATGCCCTCTTCACTCAGCTGCGGCAGCGCAACATCGCAGCCCGGCCCGGAGGGAAAAAAGACTTTGATGTGATCGTCAAACGAGGGGGAATGAAAGCCTGCCAGATCGGCCCCGGTAAATACAATGCGCCAGAAGACGCCGGCAACACGGGTTTTGCTGGCTACCGTCAGATGACGAAAGCGCAGCTCATTACGCACTCGCTGCGGTGCACGACTCTTTTTCTGTGACAATTCACTTCTCCCGGCAGCGGCAGCAGCGCACTCCGCCTGTGCCGCCACGCTAAATTAATGTAAATAATTCTCATTACGTGGCGAAACGATAGCGGTGACCGCGCCGGGAAACAATGTCGAAAAATGCGGTTGCCGCATTAGCGGAGAGCGGCGGCAAGTGTCAGGCGTGCAGATCGCTGCAGCAGAGAGAAACGTTCTCACTGTTTTCATACTGAGGCAGTGCGTTATCACCCACAATTTCCTGCTGAGCACAGCGCTGCTGGTGCGGATGCAGGCCACCGGGGGGTGAAAATGGCTCAGCCATTTGCGCACCGGCCAGCGATGAAAAAACGGCAAGCGCCGCGGACAAGAACAACGGTAAAAGTCGCATGATAATTTAGGGTTTCATTTAAAGATCCGGAGCGGATCGGGAATGCAGAGAGCCATCCAGCCTGATGCTGCGCTGCCAGCACATGGCGCGGCAGGTCAGGCTTCGGAGCAGAATTTTACGCCGCTACCGGCGCAGGGTTTATAAAATTGTGCGGTTTGTCACATTTAGCCGCACAATTTGCTGATTATTCCAGTGCTACCGGAATATGAAAGGTGCCCTGCAGCAGCTGCGGCGTACTGTATTTCAAATCGAGCCTGAGCAGATCTTTACCGGGCCGGCGTGCCACGCCGAGCGCGGGCAGATGGTTGTAGTAAATCTCGGCGGTGAAGGCGTTGATCTCTTCCGGCGCGCCATGCCAGTCGATCTCTGCATACAGCCCGCTCTCGCCGGTCCAGTTCTGCACATGCTGCGGCAGAACGTCAGCGTGCTCACTCTCCAGCGCCTGAAACAGGCTGATATGCTGCTGATCGAGCGAGCTCACGCCGGGACTGAACTGAAAACCGAGCCAGCCGCGCGTGGCGTGCTGTCCGGCAAAGGCGATAAAGTCGCGTGTATGCTGCGCCACAATATGATTGTGATGGTCAATATATTCGCCAAAGCGGCACTCCCACTCCACCACCTCTCCACTCAGACGAATTTCCGGCTTCTCGGCGAGCCGTGTTTTAACCCACGGGCGCGGCGCAGAGATGCGGCTGTGAAAAGCTTTCATGCGCATTTCCGGAATACGACGATAGGCGCCAGGCGTCAGCGAGAAATGGCTTTTGAACACGCGGGTAAAATTTTGCTGATTGTCGAAGCCAAAACGTACGGCGATGTCGATCAGCGGCATGCTGGTTAAGCGAAGCGCCATAGCGGATAAAGTCAGGCGGCGTTTGCGCGTGTAGGAGGCCAGCGTCTGGCCGGTCATCTCCTTGAACATGCGCTGCATATGCCATTTGGAATAGCCTGATTTCAGGGTGATAAGATCGATATTAAGCTCATCGGTCAGGTTGGCTTCAATCCAGTCAACCAGGTCAGAGATATACTGCTTTTTCAGGTTCAGGCTAAGCATGGTTCTAATTGAATGAGTCAGGAAAGCGCGCGTTAATGCGTTATTTGTCACATAAATATAACAAAATCGCCTAACCAACGTAAGGAAGAGTAAAGGATCCGCTCAGGGCGGCGCACTAATTGCTTAGGTTACTAACTTTTTTTAACGCAAGGCGAGCGGCACGCTGTGCTGTGCCGCTCTGCTGCAGACAGATATTAATGCGAACGCATACCTGCCGCGGTCATCATCATACGAAACAGGGATGCCACCACGCCGAGTGCCAGCACGCTTGCACCATAGATGATCACCAGCCACATCACCCGCTTCCAGAGCGGCGCTTTGTGTTCAGTGTGCTGTTTCATGTTGCTGACCTCCGTTTGCATCTCAATGGTATCCTGCGTCAGCTTTGATTTTTCCGCGGAACACATAGTAGCTCCAGAAGGTATAGCCCAGAATCATCGGGATAATCAGCAGGCTGCCCACCAGCATAAAGGCCTGGCTCTGCGGCGGCGATGCCGCTTCCCAGATAGTTACGGATGGCGGAATAATGTTTGGCCAGACGCTGATGCCAAGCCCGGAGAAGCCGAGGAAAATCAGCGCCAGCGTCAGCAGGAACGGCGAATAGTGCGCCTCACGTTTGATGGCGCGCATGATCCCCCACGAGCAGAGCAGAACCAGTACCGGCACCGGCAGGAACCAGAACAGGTTTGGCCGGGTAAACCAGCGCTGCGAAATCGCTTCGTGAGCAAACGGCGTCCACAGGCTGATAATGCCGACTATCACCAGCAGCGCAATCACCAGCGGCGTAGCCAGCGCAGACATTTTACGGTGCAGTTCGTTTTCGGTTTTCATGATAAGCCAGGTGCAGCCCAGTAGCGCATAGGCCACGACCAGACCCACGCCGCAGAACAGCGGGAACGGGGCCAGCCAGTCCAGAGCTGAACCGGCAAACTCACGTCCTTTAACCGGGAAACCGTTGATCATCGCACCGACCGCCACGCCCTGGCTGAAGGTCGCCAGCAGCGAGCCGGCAATAAACGATTTATCCCAGAATGCACGATGCTCTTCGGTCGCCTTGAAGCGAAATTCAAACGCCACACCGCGGAAAATCAGGCCGATCAGCATAGCCGTCAGCGGGATCGCCAGTGCATCAGCGATCACCGCATAGGCGAGCGGAAAGGCACCATACAGCCCTGCTCCGCCCAGGACCAGCCAGGTTTCATTACCATCCCAGACCGGCGCCACGGTGTTAACCATCATGTCGCGCTCAACGGCATCTTTGTTAAACGGAAACAGAATACCGATGCCCAGGTCAAAGCCATCCATCACGATATACATCAGCGTGGCAAAGACGATGATGGCGAACCAGATAACGGAAAAATCGATCATTTATTTACCCTCCTGCGAAGCATCCAGGCTCTCATGTGCAGCAGAGAGCGGGCGCGCTGGCGTCTTATCCTGACCCGGACCACCGTGACGGACATCTTTCCCTTCACCGGTGTGCGGACCTTTTTTGATCAGGCGCATCATATAGACATAGCCCACGCCAAACACCGATGAGTAGACCAGGATAAAGGCCAGCAGGCTGATACTCATATGCAGGTCGCCATGCGCTGAAACCGCATCAATTGTGCGCTGCACGCCGTAAACCACCCACGGCTGACGTCCGATTTCAGTGGTGAACCAGCCAGCAAGGATAGCGATCAGGCCCGATGGTCCCATCAGCAGCGCAAACCACAGGAACGGTCGTGAGCTGTAAAGACGCTGTTTATAACGCAGCCACAGGCTGAACACGCCGAGCGTGATCATCAGCAGCCCCATCGCCACCATGACGCGGAACGACCAGAAGATCACCAGCGAATTAGGCCGATCCTCTTTCGGGAAGGTTTTCAGTGCCGGAACCTGTTTATCAAGACTGTGCGTCAGGATCAGGCTGCCGAGATAAGGAATTTCCAGCGCATACTTCGTACGCTCCTCTTCCATATCCGGAATACCAAACAGGATCAGCGGCGTGGCTTCACCCGGCGGGTTTTCCCAGTGTCCTTCAATGGCAGCAATTTTTGCCGGCTGATGCTCCAGCGTGTTCAGGCCGTGCGCATCGCCAATCATCGCCTGAATCGGAGCAACAATCAGCGCCATCCACAGCGCCATTGAGAACATCTTGCGGATCGCCGGGTTGTCATTGCCGCGCAGCAGATGCCATGCCCCGGACGCGCCCACAAAGAAGGCGCTGGCAAGGAATGCCGCCACCGACATATGGAACAGCCGATAAGGGAATGAGGGGTTAAACACAATTTTGAACCAGTCTTCCGGCACCACAATACCATTCTGGATGATGTAGCCCTGCGGCGTGTGCATCCAGCTGTTTGATGCGAGGATCCAGAACGTGGAGATCAGCGTACCTAACGCGACCATACAGGTGGCGAAGAAGTGCAGGCCTGGTCCGACGCGGTTCCAGCCAAACAGCATGACGCCGAGGAAGCCCGCCTCAAGGAAGAAGGCAGTCAGCACCTCATAGGTCAGCAGCGGACCGGTAATACTCCCGGCAAACTGCGAAAACCCGCTCCAGTTGGTCCCGAACTGATAGGCCATAACCAGACCTGAGACCACCCCCATACCGAAGTTCACCGCAAACACTTTCGACCAGAAGTGATAGAGATCGCGATAGGTTTCGTTACGGGTTTTCAGCCACATCCCCTCAAGCACTGCCAGAAAGCTGGCAAGCCCGATAGTGATGGCCGGGAAGATAATATGGAAGGAGACAGTAAACGCGAACTGTATCCTGGCCAGATGAAAAGCATCTAATCCAAACATTGCTTACCTCATTGCCACAAAATTACGCGGAATTTTTACTTATTATTAACAAAGATGGCGCACAGAATAATTTCTGCTACGCCGTCATCAATTCCCGCCAAATGTGAGAAACCGGCAGGAACAAACGGAAAAGTAGGAGTGAATAAAACTATACCAGTAAATCTTGATTAAGATCATTGTTTTTGCCAGAAACTATCTGTTTAAAATCACTGAGTTAAGGTTAATTATCCTGCTCTATTGTGACAATGTTGTTATTAAGCTTAGCGGCTGTAAAAGAGATTACTTCTTTAAGCAGTTCATTTGATTGTTAATTACGGTAACAACCAAAACGGCAGCCTGATGTTTGCGCCAGCGCAGTGTAAAAATTATTGCACGGCCGTTTTTTAGTTAAATTAAAATTAAAAAAAACCTGTTTATAGCGAAAGGTAATTAATAACGTTTTCGCTTAGCGCCTGCTCATCTGGCAAAAAATTTACCGCGGCGAGGTCCTGTGCAGATTCCGGATGTACAGACACCCGGATGGCTGTAACGCGTAAGTCGCGCACCGGGTGCAGAAAACAACCGCATAAATTGATCAAGAAAAAAGGGAGAGCGGCGCCTGAAATTGGCGATTTTCTTATTTGCAGATTAATCCGGTGCGCTTTCTGAAGGTATATTTAAGAAACACCTTAAATATCTTTAAATACAGGCCGTTGTTAATATTGCAAAAAAGGCAAAAACGGCGATCCATCGACAATATTTATTACGTTCATAGATATTTCGCATTGTTGTCTGCAACCGCGAACCCTCTATAATTTGTCTTTTGAGCAACCAGGAATTTCAGGAGGCCGTTATTAATACTAACCACCAGCCACGCCATGTGTTCGGGGAACACGAAGCCCATGCTGATCTGGAGTATCAATACGATCCTCATGAGTTCGTGCGTGAAGGCGCAGAGGATTCGGAGCCAGAACCTGAGCTGATTCAGGGACTGCCAGCACCGGATGCGCTGACGCCTGCCGATCGCTATCTGGAGATGTTTGAACACGTTCAGACCTCTCATATTTTTGTTGACAGCAAAACATTTCCCGACTGCGCGCCTAAATTCGATCCGCTGGATATTCTTATCCGCTATCGTCGCCGCAAACGGGCGGGCGATCTCGATCTGGAAAAGTTTATTCATGAGCACTTTTACCTGCCGCAGGTAAATGAGAGCTTTTATGTCTCAAATCCGGATAAAACGCTGAAAGAGCACATCGATGATCTGTGGCCGGTGCTGACAAAAATGCCTCAGCAGCATATGCCACACTCCTCGCTGCTGCCGCTGCCAAAACCTTACGTGGTACCCGGCGGCCGCTTTGGCGAAACCTATTACTGGGACTCCTATTTCAGCATGCTGGGGCTGGCTGATGCCGGACGTGACGATCTGCTGCGTCATATGGCGGACAATTTTGCCTGGCTGATCGATAACTACGGTCATATTCCTAACGGAAACCGTACTTACTATCTCAGCCGCTCGCAGCCACCGGTATTTGCCCTGATGGTGGAGCTGTTTGAAGAGGATGGCATTCGCGGTGCCAAACGCTACCTTGACCAGCTGATGAAAGAGTATCAGTTCTGGATGGATGGCGCAGGTGAGCTGATGCCGCATCAGGCTTATCGTCACGTTGTGCGCATGCCCGACGGCTCTCTGCTCAACCGCTACTGGGACGATCGCGACACACCGCGTGATGAATCCTGGGTGGAAGATGTGGAGACGGCCAGCAAGTCGAGCCGTCCGGCCAGTGAGGTTTACCGCGATCTGCGCGCCGGTGCTGCATCCGGCTGGGATTACTCTTCACGCTGGCTACGCGATCCGCAGCGACTGGCGAGTATCCGTACTACGCAGTTTATCCCGGTCGATCTCAATGCGTTTCTCTACAAGCTGGAGCTGATGATCTCCACGCTATCGCACGCCCGGGGCGAAGAGCTGACGGCGCTGGCGTGGCAGAAAAAAGCGGATGCGCGCAAGCAGGCGATTAACCGTTACCTCTGGGATACCACCGCAGGCGTTTATCGTGACTACGACTGGCGCAACGAGCGGTTTGGCGCCTTTACTGCCGCTGCGGTTGTACCGCTGTTCCTCGGCCTCGCTTCGCCTGAGCAGGCGCATCTGCAGGCGATTGCGCTGCGCCAGCTGCTGCTGACGCAGGGCGGACTGCTGACCTCGATGGTCGAGAGCGGCGAGCAGTGGGACGCGCCTAACGCCTGGGCACCGCTGCAGTGGATGGCCGTAGTGGGACTGAATCATTACGGTGAAGAGACGCTGGCCACTGAGATTGCGGTGAACTGGCTGACGACGGTGAAAAACTTCTACTCGCTGCATCACAAGCTGGTTGAGAAATATGATATCAGCGGCGATCGCGCGCGTCCGGGCGGCGGCGGCGAATATCCGCTGCAGGACGGTTTTGGCTGGACCAACGGCGTGACGCGTCGTCTGCTGACGATGTATGGTCATCTGCTGGCAGATTAACTCTGCCCTGCAGTTCAGAGGAGGTCGCCCGCAGGCGACCTTTTTTTATTTCTGCTGCTGCAAAAAGGCGAGCAGGTCGGCGTTGAGTCGATCCTGATGAGTAACAGCAAAGCCGTGCGGTGCATTGTCATACACTTTCAGCTGTGAATGTTTAATCATCTCATGCGCCAGCTTGCCGGTCGCCTCAAAGGGTACGACCTGATCGTTACTGCCGTGGATCACCAGCGTGGGCACATCGACTTTAGCGATATCATCCCGGAAGTCCGTCTCTGCAAACGCCGTAACGCAGTCGATAGTCGCTTTCAGCGAAGCGAGCAACGCGATATTGAGCGTCTGGGTCAGCACCCCGTCTGAAACCTGCTGTCCGGCATTCAGACCATAAAACGGCGTGGCAAAATCGCTGATGAACTGCGCACGGTCCTGACGTAATCCCGCCCTGATATCATCAAAGACCGCCTGTTCCGGGCCTTCCGGATGATCCGCTTTCCGGCCAAACACCGGCGTCACGGCACCCAGCAGCACCAGCGATTTTACTTTTGCGCTGCCGTAGCGGCCAATGTAGCGCGTGACATCGCCTCCGCCCATTGAAAACCCTACCAGCGTAATCTCTTCCAGCTGGAGATGTTCGATCAGGTCATGGATATCATCAGCGAAGGTATCGTAGTTATACCCTTTCCACGGCTGCTCTGAGCGGCCAAAACCGCGACGGTCAAACGCGATAACCCGATAGCCCCGCTCCGCGAGGAAAGTCAGCTGGCTGTCCCACATATCCGCATCCAGCGGCCAGCCGTGGCTGAACAGCACTGGCTGGCCGCTGCCCCAGTCTTTAAACCAGAGCGTAACGCCATCTTTAGTCTGAAAGGTGCTCATCTCATTCTCCGTGTGTGGCCGATAACAGGCAGTTTTATTGCCGGCAGAGATCGCTGCAGCAATAATCACAGACAAGTTTAGGCGCATTACGCGAACAGGGGTGACAGCGGATGCGTTTAATAATTAAATGTCGCGTCTCTCCTGCCCGGAGGCAGCAAGCCTTATCCCCTGTTTTCCGTTACGCTTCACCTGATACATCGCCTCGTCCGCCCGTTTCAGCGCATCATCAAAGCTCTCTTTTGCCCGTACCTGAGCCACCCCGATTGAAGCGCCAATCTGTGCGAGACCGTTGTCGACATCAAACGGCTGCAGCGCCGCCTCCAGCACCGCCTGCGCCAGAATCCGCACTTTAGGGTAGTCGATCAGGAATGGCATCAGCAGCACAAACTCATCACCGCCGAGTCTGCCTGCCAGCACCACAGGCGGCAGAGCGTCCAGCATCCGCTGGCTGAGCTGGATCAGCACTTCATCACCGCTGCGATGACCGAGCGTATCATTGACGTGTTTGAAGTTGTCCAGATCGATAAACGCCACACAGAGCGGCCCTCCGGCCTGCATCTGCGCAAACTGAACGGAGAGCGCATGGCGATTGGCGAGACCCGTCAGCGGATCGTGATGCGCCAGCAGCGCAAGCTGAGCCTCATAATTTTTCTCTTTGGTCATATCGATATGCGTACCGGTCACACGCAGCGGATTACCCGCCGCATCCCACTCGCTGACGCGACCGCGGTCCAGCACCCAGGTAATTTTGCCATTTTTGCCAATCATGCGGTGCAGCGCCTCATACCACGGTGCCCGCCCTTCGATATGGTCGTAAAACGCCCGCAGCACCTCATCAGCATCTTCCGGATGCAGGCACTCCCGCCAGGCATCAAACCGCGCTTTGGTCTCTTTCGGCTGAAAGCCGAGCATCGCCCCCCAGCGCCGGTTGAATATCACCAGTTTGCCGCTGGGAATGTCCAGCTGCCACAGGCAGAGTCCGGTGCCATCCAGCGCAGCGCTGAGTTTATTGCGCGCATCATGCGCAATGCGCTTCAGGCGCGCGTTGTGTTTTTTCAGGTTCTGGATCTGCTGACGCAGGGCTTCTTCAGACATAGTCAATTACGGTGAGAAAATAAACGCTATTTTGCCTGCCCTGAATTTTCTGTAAACAGACGAGGTGAAAAGCCGACGAGTTTCGGAAAATTGTCCCAACCGCAGAAGTAATGGCGCATTATCGGCCAGTTTTCAGTTTGCTTTGTCTGTTGGGGCTGGGCGCGAAGCAGCGCGGGGCTGAGAAAATAGCGCGGAGCTTTGCGCTGAGCAGCGCGAGGCTGGGTGCGGCAGCGCGAGGCTGGGTGCGGCAGCGCGCGGCACTGAGAGGTTCCGCCCGCCAGGCTTCTGGCAGTTTCAGCGGCGCTTGCGCACGCGGACGGGCTAAGGGGCGGGTGGGCGCGCCCCTTAGCAATCCGCGCCCCGCGCCGTCCTCGCGAATTCCCGGACTTATCCCTCCGGCCTTAACGGACCGCGCGGATTCGCTCCTGCTCAGCCCGCGCTCTCGCCGGCATCCTGCCGGCTCGCCCTGGCCGTCACTCTGCGCCCGGCGCTGCGGATAGCGCCCCCTTCCCGCCTGCACATTCATTTTTTCATTCTTAAAAGGTTGCAGGGTCTGAACCTGCGAACAAAATCCACAGCCATAAAAAAAACCAGGAAAGAGAAAAAAGTGGAAGCCGGGGGAAGCGCCATCCGGGTCCGCCGAGGGAGGGCACGGTTCCGGGATGAGCCGACAGGACGTCGGCGAAAGGGCGCGGTGAGCAGGAGCGAATAGCGCCCGGTCCCAGGGAAGCGGGCGTGAGCGAGGGAACCGCGCAGCGGCGGGCGGGGCTGGCGCAGGGCCGGGGAGTGCAGAGGGCGTGGCCAGGCGCCCTCTGCCCGGTCGCCGTGCCGGGGCAAAGGCTGCTGCCACGGCTGACGGCGAACGGAACCGGCCCCGGGGCAGCAGCACGCGGCTGTGCGCTAAGCAGCGCGCGGCACCGGGGGGGTTCCGCCCGCCAGGCTTCTGGCAGTTTCAGCGGCGCTCCCGCACGCGGACGGGCTAAGGGGCGGGTGGGCGCGCCCCTTAGCAATCCGCGCCCCGCGCCGTCCTCGCGAATTCCCGGACTTATCCCTCCGGCCTTAACGGACCGCGCGGATTCGCTCCTGCTCAGCCCGCGCTCTCGCCGGCGTCCTGCCGGCTCGCCCTGGCCGTCACTCTGCGCCCGGCGCTGCGGATGGCGCCCCCCTCCCCGCCTGCAAATTCTTCATTTTGTTTTTTTTAAATTTGGTCTGGTGTGCGCTGAAGCTTTCCGACAGGACCGTCAGCCATAAAACACATGTGAAAGGAAAAAAGCGCAAACCACCAGAACCCACCGCCATCAAAAAAGCCCAGGAAAGAGAAAAAATCAGAAGGCGGGGGAAGCGCCATTCGGGTCCGCCGAGGGAGGGCACGGTTCCGGGATGAGCCGACAGGACGTCGGTGAAAGGGCGCGGTGAGCAGGAGCGAATGGCGGCCGGTCCCCGGGAAGCGGGCGTGAGCGAGGGAACCGCGCAGCGGCGGACGGGGCTGGCGCAGGGCCGGGGAGTGCAGAGGGCGCGGCCAGGCGCCCTCTGCCCGGTCGCCGTACCGGGGCAAAGGCTGCTGCCACGGCTGACGGCGAACGGAACCGGCCCCGTGCCCCTGTGGCGAACGGAACCAGTCCCGTGCCCCACGCCCCCGTGGCGAACAGAACCGGCGCCAGCCTCCTCTCTCTCAGGTCCTGACGCGCAACCGCGCTTCAATCATATCGGCGACCTTGGTCACCACCCACGCAATCACCATATAAAATACCACGGCAATCAGGAACGCTTCGAGATAGTAGAAGTTCAGCGCCGCCGTCAGCTGCGCCTGCGCAAAGATATCCACTACTTCGATAGCAAAGGCGAGCGACAGCGCTTTCATAATCACCATAAAGGCGTTGGCCAGATCCGGGATCGCCGCCACGATGATTTGCGGGAACATCACGCGCCGGAACAGCTGGCCACCGCTGTAACCCAGCGACAGCGCGGCATCGGACTGGCCGCTGTCAAACGAGTTCAGCGCCCCTTTCCACACTTCTGCCTGAAACGCCGCTACGCATGCGCTCAGCGCGACGATGATAATCACCCAGTTAGGCAGCGAGTGAGCATTCACCTCAACGTTAAACAGCGTAGCGAAGAAATGCAGCGCGGATGGCAGACCGTAGTAGGCGAGAAAAATCACCACCACCATCGGCACGCCTTTAAAGGCAATTTTGTAAACCATCACCAGCTGACGCAGTAGCGGAATACGCTGATGCTCAATATATGCAAACAGCCCGCCCAGCAGCGTGGAACAGATAAACACCGTTACCGCCATCAGCAGCGTAACCGGCACCGCATCCAGAATGCTCCAGAAATCGGGCAGTAGTACTTCAGTATCAAACATGCGCGCTCTCCTGCTCAGACGCTGGCGGTCAGCTTGACGCGCGCCGTTTTGGCGCTGTACTTCGCATGACGCTGTTCAAAGAAACGAATAATCAGCCAGGCGACCAGACAGAGCAGCGAATAGATCACCGCAAGCACCAGATAGGTACCAAACTGATACTGGTTATAATCGCGCTCCATAATCAGATGCGCCGTCGCCATGACATCAGCGGCACCGATATACATCACCAGCGCAACGTTATGGATCAGGTAAATTATCGCGTTACCATAGCCCGGCAGCGCAAAGTGCACCGCCTGCGGTCCTACCACGCGCAGCATCTTGTGACGAAAGCCGTAACCCAGGCTGTCCGCCGCATCGTGCTGACCGCGCTCTACCGCCAGAAACGCCGGGCGCATCACTTCGGAGAGATAGCCGCCGTGATAGAAGCTCAGGCCAATCATGGCGGCCAGATTAGGTGAAACAAAATCCGTAAAGCCGAGCTGCTGCGTAATCAGCGGCAGGCCGTAGAAAGCGACAAACAGCTGCAGAACCACCGGCACGCTGCGCGCATAAGAGACGTACAGATCGGCCAGCTGGCTGACCAGCGGAATACGACGGATGCGGAAAAGCGTCGTGATGAGCGCCAGAACAAAGCCAGCCAGCATCGCAACAAACATAATACCGAGCGTCAGCGGCAGCGCTGACAGCAGCTCGGGGATCATGGCGGATAGATTCACGGTGAAACACTCCTGCTTACTATAGAGCCGCGCCTGCCAGAGAGCCGGCGCGGTATCTGCTTGTGAATCCGTTACTGCATATATTTCGTGACGTCTTCACCAAACCACTTCTGCGCCAGCTTATCCAGCGTACCGTCCGCCTTAAGATCCTGCAGCGCCTTTGTAATGTCCTGACTCAGCGCCTGATTCTCTGCCGAACGATGCAGCAGCACATAGGTGTTGTTGATCGCCACCGGTTCGCTCGCTTTGATAGCCAGTTTCTGGTTATCAATGACCGTCTGCTCGCCGAGGTTTGATGGCAGGATCAGCGCGTCATACTTGCCGTTCTGCACCTCTTTCAGGCGATCCGGATAGGGCACGCCAGCACTGGAGGCTTTAATGGCGATCTTGTCGTTCGGATTATCCTGCTGCCACTGCGTCACAAATTTGTAGACGCCACCGCCAGCGGTCACCGGGACAACCTTTTTGCCCACCAGATCTTTCATGCCCTGAATGGTGCTGTCGCTGCGGCTGTAGATCTTCATCAGGCTGGCACCCATCGGTGCATCCGGGATCAGGAACTGCTTGCTACGCGCCGGGGCCTTATAGTAGCCGCCGGTTGCCATATCATATTTGCCGGTCGCCAGCCCGGTCTCCTGAGCGATATCCGCGGCGCCTTCCATCACAAATTTGTACTGCGGCAGTCTGGCATTAATCGCTTTCAGCACGTCGGGCTCATAGCCCTGCGGCTCATGACCAATCGCGCCCCAGGAGAGCGGCTTGGACTCTGCAGCGGTAGCGATTTTGATGGTGCGAACCGCATCGGCAAAGCTGCTGCCGCTGACCAGCGCCAGTGCGATGATGCCAGGCGCGGCCAGGCGACGTAATGTTGTTTTAAGTGCAGGCATGATCTTGATTCCTCTGATTATTAGAATATGCGTTCTGAGCTGAGAAACTGGGCAAGGCGCGGCAGGGTCGGGTTTTCAAACATCTCTGCCGGCGTACCCTGCGCGGCGACCACCCCCTGATCCATAAACACAATGCGGTTAGAGACGCTTTTCGCAAACTGCATCTCATGCGTGACCAGCAGCGAGGTGATGCCTGAGGAGGTGACATCTTTGATTACCTTCAGCACCTCACCCACCAGCTCCGGATCCAGCGAAGAGGTCGGTTCATCAAACAGAATGACCTCCGGCCGCACCGCCAGTGCGCGGGCAATGCCGGTGCGCTGCAGCTGTCCGCCAGATAGCTGGGAAGGATAGTGATCGGCTTTCGCGCCGAGTCCGACCCGCTCCAGCTCCTCAAGCGCGATGGTCCGCGCCTCCTGGCGGCTTTTGCGCTGGATCACGATCAGCGGATCCATCACATTCTCCAGCACCGTCATGTTCTTAAAGACGTTGAACTGCTGAAATACCATCGCGGTACGCAGGCGGATCGCCTGGATCGCCGCTTTATCGGGTTTGCGATAATCCATGCGGATCTGATCGAGCGCGATCGTTCCGGCTGTGGGCTTTGCCAGATAATTAATGCAGCGCAGCAGCGTGGTTTTACCGGTGCCGCTTGGCCCGATAATCGACACCACATCGCCCCGCTTTACCGTCAGATCGACCCCTTTCAGAATCGGGTTGTTACCATAGGCGAGCGTAGGTGATGCTGCCAACTTACTGATTTAGTGTATGATGGTGTTTTTGAGGTGCTCCCGTGGCTTCTGTTTCTATCAGCTGTCCCTCCTGTTCAGCTACTGACGGGGTGGTGCGTAACGGCAAAAGCACTGCCGGACATCAGCGCTATCTCTGCTCTCACTGCCGTAAAACATGGCAACTGCAGTTCACTTACACCGCTTCTCAACCCGGTACGCACCAGAAAATCATTGATATGGCCATGAATGGTGTTGGATGCCGGGCAACCGCCCGCATTATGGGCGTTGGCCTCAACACGATTTTACGTCACTTAAAAAACTCAGGCCGCAGTCGGTAACCTCGCGCATACAGCCGGGCAGTGATGTGATTGTCTGCGCTGAAATGGACGAACAGTGGGGCTACGTCGGTGCTAAATCACGTCAGCGCTGGCTGTTTTACGCGTATGACAGGATACGGAGGACGGTTGTGGCGCACGTCTTCGGTGAACGCACTCTGGCCACACTGGAGCGTCTTCTGAGCCTGCTGTCGGCCTTTGAGGTCGTGGTATGGATGACGGATGGCTGGCCGCTGTATGAATCCCGCCTGAAGGGAAAGCTGCACGTAATCAGCAAGCGTTACACTCAGCGAATTGAGCGGCATAACCTGAATCTGAGACAACATCTGGCAAGGCTGGGACGGAAGTCACTGTCGTTCTCAAAATCGGTGGAGCTGCATGACAAGGTCATCGGGCATTATCTGAACATAAAACACTATCAGTAAGTTGGAGTCATTACCGCGAGCGTAATATTATTAAGTTCTAACATGGCATTGCCCTATTTATTCAGGTCAGCATGGCCCAGCACATGCATCAGACGGTTGGCCCAGCCAAAGATGGCGATAGCATGGATCAGGTCGATAATCTCCCGATCGTCCATTCCGGCCGCACGCAGCGGCGCAATATCTTCTGCCGTCGCTTCGGCTGGCGTGACCGACAGGCGGCGGGCAAAGTGATAGATCGCGGCGTCGCGCTCGCCCAGCGCATCGGCGCGGTCAAAATAGATTGCACTGACCACCGCGTCGTTATCAGCCAGCTGCACGTGCCGGCGCGCATGCACCACCGCGCAGTAGCGGCAGCCGTTCACGATTGACGCGCCCAGCGCACCCAGCTCACGATCGGCGCGATTCAGGCCGCCTTCAACATACATGATGGCGTTGAACAGCCCGGTGCGTGCGGTGTAGCTTTCCGGATCGTGTACCAGCGTGCGGACATACTCCGACACCTTCTTGTTAGACGGTGTGATTTTCATCGCATCGCGCTGGGCAGGCGTGGCGTCGTCTACGCTTACCGGCGCAATATAGGGGTGCCAGTGCAGCGGCTTCAGGGAAACAGAAGGGATCATGCTGACCTCAGCAGGCGCAGGCCAGCCGCAACGCGCGTCTGGAAGTTAATAAAGGCAATGAGCTCAGAAAGCGCCACAATCTGCGGATTATTCAGTCCCGCCTGCTCCAGCAGCCGGATATGCTGTTCTGTGGCCTGCACCGGCTGGCACGTAATCAGATCGGTATGACGCACAATAGTCGCCAGCGGTTCACCTGCCGGCAGCGCACCTTCTGCCAGCGCCAGCAGCTCATCTGCCGGCTGCAGCTGCGCCAGTTCATGCTGATACGCCTGCTCCAGCGCGCTATCCTGATTCAGCCGTGCCATACGCTGTGCCAGCGCCAGCCGCAGGGCTGCAGAGAGGCCCTGGTCATCTTCCGGTGTCAGCACGGATCGACGGCACGCCTCGGCGCCATCAACAAACTCCGGCCGCAGGCGCCGCGTCTGGTAGAGCGCCGCGTTAGGGGTCAGCCCGGCGGCGCGATCGATAGCGTCACTCATAACGCGTTCTCCTGATTCAGTAAGGGGGTGGCGTCCACCCATTCATCGCCCTGTAATTCAGGCGTGTCATACGCCTGCAGGCTGGCATAGTGCTGCTCCACATCCTCGGCAAACAGCGAGGCCGCAATCGCCCGCACCAGCCGATCGGCACCGGCGCTTACCGCAGGGATATCACCGGAGACTTTGCCGTGCGTCAGCATCGCGGCATCATTGAAACAGTGAATATGTGAAAGCATCGGGCAGGCGCCGGGGGAGCGCTCGCGAAACTCAAACCCGGGTCCCAGGTCAGGCGCCTCCAGCATATTCTGGCGCGCCGGCCCCATGGCAGGCTGATAGCGACCGTCTGCCCAGCGGCGGATGTGCGGGGCGATGGCGGCGAATTCGGATCGGCCGCTGAAATCGTTGCTGAAACCGGTAGCCGCAATCAGGTAGTCATAGCGCAGCGGCCCCTGCGTCGTCTCAATGACCAGCTCATCCCCTTCGGGCCTGACGGCATTGATAGCGCAGTTCAGCAAAAAACGGGCATTTTCATGACGCGAAACACGCAGGGTGGAGGCGCGCGGCGGCGGCGTCTGGGTGGCAGCGGTATAATCAACAAACTTCCATTTCCACATATCCGGCAGCTGGTGCATACCGTGTACCACGCCCTGACTGCCGATACCGGTCATTTTATTGATGCGCGGCATCGCTTTACGGCGGATCAGCAGATCCACCCTGGCAGCGCCCTGCTCCAGCGCGGTTGCGGCATTATCCATTGACGAGGCACCGGCACCGATCACCGCAACCCGCTTACCCTGCAGCGCACGGAAGTCGATGTTGTCGGCGGAGTGTGCCCAGAAGCGGCGATCGACGCCCTGCAAAAAGGGGGGAACGGCAACGCCGCCCAGGCCGGAACGGCCGGTTGCCAGCACCAGCCGGCGGGTATAGACGCGTGCCGGCGCTGCGCCTTCCAGCGTCAGCGCAATCAGCGACCCGGCAGGTTCAATGGCGGTAACGCGGACGCCGTTCTGTACCGGCAGATTCAGCACCTGCCGGTACCAGACCAGATAGTTCATCCATATCTCTTTCGGGATTTTGTCCAGCGCCTGCCAGGCCGCTTTTCCCCACTGCGCGGTATACCATGCGCGAAAGGTCAGCGAGGCCAGACCGAGTGCCGGTCCCTGCAGTGATTTGGGTGAACGCAGCGTCTCCATGCGGGCAAAGGTGACCCACGGCCCCTCCTGCCCCACCGGTGCGGTATCGTAAGTAATACTATTGGTGATACCCGCCAGCTGCAGCCGGGCCGTCGCCGCCAGGCCGCACATCCCGGCACCGATCACGACAACATCGCGCACCGGCTGATTATCAACCGTGTGCGCAGGCACCCAGGGTTTTGCGGGCAGTTCAAGGTATTCCAGGTCCTGCTGTAGCTGAGCTTCCAGCGCGGCCAGACCGTCGGCAGCTGAAGTCATATAAGTATCCCCTGATGTCAGCGCAAAAAACGCTGTCAAACGCATACCCACAATCGCCGGCCTTATTATCCTGATAACGCATAGTTACCGGCTAATGATTGTTAATACGCATAGTAAAAGCTAAGGCTTTGCATACTCCTCCTGCGGCTGGATGGAGTCAATAATAGCGCTCAGCATTTAACCAATGGATTTCTTATATCTTATGCCGGAATGGGTATAAGCCGGTCGCCGCGCCCTGCAGACGCCTTAAAGCTGATTGATAAGCCGCATAACGCGGGTGTGTTCGCTTGAGGCCAGCCGCTGAAAATCAGGTAACAGCGCGGCAGCTGCGGCGGCAAGTGCCTCTACCAGCGCCTGTGCTGCCGCGGTGATCTGCCGGCCCTGCGGCGTGACCACGCCAAAGTAGTAGGGGATATCCTCTTCCAGCGTACAGATAGTGACGCCAGCCAGCGGCATTCCCCAGCCGGATACCGGCTCCAGAATAGCCACGCCCAGCCCGGCGCGGACGCAGCCAAGAATATTTGCCGAAGAGTTGGTTTCAATGGTTTCCGGCAACGGCGTATTGACACGCTTCAGCGCTTTTTCATAGCGCCCGCGCAGGCGCTGCGGGTTCCAGGGGGCGATAAGTCGCCGTCCCGCCAGCTGGCTGAGCGATATCTGCGGCTGCGCCGCGAGCGGGTCGCTATCCGGCAGCGCCACCACGCAGCGCGCGTGGCCGATCCAGTGCAATACCACTGCATCATGCTCCAGCGGCAGGCTGCAAAGGCCGATGTCCGCCTCGGCGGTGATCACCGCGTGCGCCGTTTGCGCAGCAGACTCACTGATAATCTGCACTTTATTGTGCAGGCCAATCGCCGCCAGCGCCTGTGGCAGCAGCCCTGCAGCCAGCGCCGGCGTGGCCGCAATGCTGAGTGGCCGCTGCTGCTGCTGCGCGATCTCCTGCGCACGCAGCCGGATCTGCTGTAAAGAGAGCAGCGCTTTCTGCACATACTGATGCAGCTGCAGCGCCTCTTCGGAGGGGTGAATACGCGGTCCGTTGCGGATAAAGAGCGGATAGCCCAGAGAGAGCTCCAGCTCCTGCAGCTGGCGTGAAACCACAGGCTGTGAGCGATTCAGCGCTTTCGCTGCGGCGGTCACGCTGCCCGCTGCAATAACCGCTGCGAACGCTTCCAGCTGACGCAGATCGAGATCGTTGAGTAAATTCATTACGGGGTGATTCCTGCATGCTTGCTCACCGGGCTGAGCATAAGTGATGCCGCCATCATAAGGTGCAGAGCCCCGTTAAGTCACTGCATAACCTGAAAGTCTCAATTTAGGTAATGACCACTCCAGAATATATTATTGCCCTGGCTGAAATGATCTCAGTCAAAAAAATCAACTGACAAAAAATTACATGTTAAATTTAAGAAATACTTTCCACCGCTGCGCTTAATTCACTTCATACGACACTCTGTTACCTTGCAATATAAATCTGTACAACACACAGTAAAATCGTACAACTTATAAAAACCACCTTTAATTGAATTAAAGCACTAAAAATTAAGGATAAATATCTATAAATACCGAGATAAAATTTATTGTACAAATAGTATTTCTCTGTACACAAAACGAATCGTGATTTTATAAATTAGCTCTTAAAGAAATAAAAAATATAAAAACCCCAATTAAGATTATTCCTGGCTGGCGCCCTTGTTAATCCGGAAAATAACGCTAACCTTAAGTTGCAAACTAAATACTTTAATATGCTTTACCCTCTGAGGAGTAAATGATGAGCAATCCACGTGGCGGTGCCGGTAATTTTGCCCTGAATCCTGAACGTGCCCGCGAAGCGGGGAAAAAAGGCGGTCAGGTCAGCGGCGGTAACTTTCGCAATAACCCTGAGCGCGCAATTGAAGCGGGCCGTAAAGGGGGTAAAAAGAGTCGTCGTGGCACAGATAAAGATGCTGCACAGGGTGCACAGGCTTAACATTAACGGGAGAATCTAATGACTTACGAAGAACATTTTATTGACTGGGTCAGAGATGCACACGCTATGGAGAAGCAGGCGGAGAGCATGCTGGAAAAAATGGCAGCCCGGCTCGAACACTATCCCGATCTCAAAGCGCGTATTGAGCAGCACATTGATGAAACACGTGAACAGCAGCAGCTGGTGCAGAGCGTCATTGACCGTTACGACACGTCCCGTTCGGTGATCAAAGATGCCGCAGGAAAACTGTCGGCGTTTGGCCAGGCAGTTGGCGGAATGATGACCGAAGATGAGGTGGTGAAAGGCGCCATCAGCGGCAACGTTTTTGAGAACTTTGAGATCGCGAATTACACTGCGCTCATTGCCGCGGCGGAACAGCTTAACGACAGCGAGAGCGTGTCAATTTTCACCCGCATTCGCGAGCAGGAACAGGCGATGGCCGACTGGACAGCCAATCATCTGGGCGACGTTACAAAGCAGTTCCTTATCCGCTCCAGTACACCAGGCGTAGAAGCAAAGAAATAGCGCTGGCTGCGCTTTGATTTTCTTCCCCGGACTTTGACATTGCATATTATTTATCGGCCAGCTGGTCAGCCAGCATAGTGAGGTTGCTTCTGTGCTGGCCTTTTTTATGCCTCACTTACCGGCGCGAACCGCCTCGCCTGCCACCAGATCAGCAGCGCTGTCAGCGCAATCACGCTTAGCGTGCTGAACGCCACGCTATAAGAGTAGTGCCTGACAATCATGCCGGTCAGCGCCGGACTAAAGGCGGCACCCGCTCCCTGCATCAGCATCACCGCACTCTGTCCGGCATTAACGTGTCCGCTGCCGCGCAACAGCTGAACAATGTAACCAGGCACGGCGACGCCCAGCGTACCGGCCGCGATGCCGTCCAGCACCTGAACCGGGATCATCATCCAGGGGTTGGTAAAGCTGGCGGCGAGTACGGCGCGCAGCGGCAGCAGCAGCAGCGCCAGCATAATCAGACGCTGATACCCCAGCGTTTCGGCGCGCGCCGCCGTCCAGAGCGCTACCGGGATCATCACCGCCTGCGAGATAATAACGGTTGCAGCAGCATAAACGCCGGGATTCATGCCGCCGGGCGAGGCGGCTACGCGCATACTGAGCATCGGCAGCAGGGCCGCATTCGCGAGATGGAACAGCAGCAGCGTGATGCCTGTGGTCATCAGCGGTGCGTTGCGCGTCAGGTCAGAGAGGCGGGGAACCGCGCCGCCCGCAGACGCATCCAGACCGCGCGCTGCCTGATGATCAATATCTTTTCCGCGGATGGCCAGGATAGCGAGTGAGGTCAGCAACGCCATCGCTGTCATCAGGATAAATACCGAGCCGGTCCCCCAGTACCATGTCGCGGCCCCGGCAATCAGCGCAGCGCTCATATTCCCGGCGTGGTTAAACGCTTCGTTGCGCCCCATCTGCCGGTTAAAACCGCGCTGTCCGGCCAGACCCAGCGTGATCCCTGCCAGCACCGGGGCAATAAACGCGGCAGAAACGCCGCTGATAATCTGCGTAATTGCTACCACCCAGCTTTGCTGTGAATACCAGAGCCACAGCGTGGCAACGGTAATCAGCGCGCAGCCACCCAGCAGCAGCAGACGTTTGTAGCGCGTGGCATCCGTAACGATCCCGGCAGGCAGCGTGGCGATAAGCCCCGCCAGCCCGCCCGCCGTCATCACCAGGCCGACATCATTTGGCTGCCAGCCACGCTGCGTTAAAAATATCCCCAGAAAAGGTCCCAGCCCGTCGCGCACGTCGGCGAGAAAAAAGCTCACCAGACAAAGCGCCTGCAGCGATCGTATCGGCATTGCTCATATTCCTGATTTTTTAGTGCGGGTCCGCCTGTTAAGTAATGGCAAAGATTCAGGAAAAGTCACGTAGTGTAAAAGTAACTAAATGAAAGCAGTGTTCGCAGCTGTCTGTCTGTATCCGGGGTGCGATCGTGCAGATGAAGGTGCTGACTGTGTCAGACCAGGAGTGGAGCGTATACGCCGGAGCGCAGAGCGAATATGGGGAGCGCAGAAAAGCAAAAACCCGGCCATAAGGCCGGGTTTTCTGAATTGTGGTGCCCGAACCCGGAATCGAACCAGGGACACGCGGATTTTCAATCCGCTGCTCTACCGACTGAGCTATTCGGGCAACGGGGCGCATTAAACCCTACCCCGGCCGCAGCGTCAAACGCTTTTCAGCAAATACGCGCTGACTGCTGACTTTTAGAGCATCCGCTGCGCTTACTGGTTAAATTCTGACACACTCTGCTGCGCTGTCGCGATGGATTTTCGCATCCGGCTGCCGATAACCGTGCTGACATCCAATAAACATAAAAAGGTCCACCATGTTCAGCACTATTGCATCAGGTATCATGTCACGCCTTGCGTGGCAAAAGCGCAGCCGCGCGACGCTCAGTTCATTGCAGGATGCTATCGCCATGATTGAGTTTACGCCGGACGGCAAAATTATCACCGCCAACGATCTGTTTCTGGAGCGCATGGGCTATACCCTGCCGGAGATCGTCGGGCAGCACCACGCTCTGTTTTGTACGCCCGATATGGTGCACTCGGCCGCGTATCGCGATTTCTGGCAACGGCTCAACCGCGGCGAGGGGTTCAGCGATAAGTTTCTGCGCGTGGCGAAACACAGCCGTCCGGTCTGGCTGGAAGCCAATTATGTGCCGGTACAGGACCGCAGCGGCCGGGTAATAAAGATCGTTAAGCTGGCGAGTGACATTACGGCACACATTCTGGATACGCAGGAGCAGCGCGCCATGACGGCGGCTATTGATCGCTCAATGGCGGTTATCGCCTTTAATCTGCAGGGCGAAGTGCTGATGGCAAATGACAATTTTCTTAAAACCATGGGCTATCGGGAGCAGGAGATCCTTGGCCGGCACCACAGTCAGTTCTGTCCGCCAGAAACGCAGCAGAGCAACGCCTATCGTCGTTTCTGGCAGAAGCTGAATCAGGGTGAATACATCTCCGGCCAGTTTCAGCGCGTGGATAAACAGGGCCGTACCGTCTGGCTGCGCGCCACCTATAATCCGGTTTTCGATGAGGCGGGCACTCTCTATAAAATTGTTAAATTCGCCACTGATGTGACCCCGCAGGTGGAGAAGAGCCAGCAGGAGCGTGACGCTGCGCAGCAGGCGTATCAGACGGCGCTGCAGACCAGCGAAAGCACCCGCCTGGGCGCTACCGTGCTGGAGAACAGCGTGCAGACCATGAATGCGCTGGCAGGCGAACTGCACGGTATCTCCGGTGATATTACCAATCTCAGCGACTCCTCCGATCGCATTGGCGCGATTGTCGAAAGCATCCGCCGTATTGCCGAACAGACCAATCTGCTGGCGCTGAACGCGGCGGTTGAGGCGGCGCGGGCCGGACAGCATGGACGCAGCTTTGCCGTCGTCGCGAACGAGGTGCGTGCGCTGGCGGAAAATATCAATCGCGCCACTACTGAAATCGAAAACCGGGTGCGCGATAACCATCTGCTGGCAGAGAAAGCGCTGCAGGGCATTGCATCTAACCTGAAACGCGCCGATCAGGGCGTACTGCTTGCTCAGGAGGCGGGCGACATGATGGCGGAGATCCGCGGCAGCTCAGGTGACGTGGTCCGCGCTATCGGCCACGTCACCGCGACGTTAAAAGAAGAGTAGCCGCTACTGCCCTGCCGTCTGCAGCGGCGCGTCGGATGCCGGCGGCAGGAAGATATGATCGAGAATATTGCGCATTACCGGCGCGGCGCTCACGCTCTCGTTTCCGCCGTTTTCCAGAATCAACGCAATCGCCACTTTAGGATCGCTGAACGGTGCAAACGCGGTATAAAAAATATGATCGCGCAGCCGGATCGGGATCGCTTTCGCATTATAGGTCTGATTCTGCTTCAGGCTGAACACCTGCGACGTCCCGGACTTCGCTGCAATGCCGTATGGCGCGGTATGAAAATATTTATATCCGGTGCCGTTAGGGGCGTTAGCCATACCAAACATCGCCCGGCGCACCAGCCCCCAGTATGGCGAGTTCGCCTCGCCAATCTGCGGCTGCGGCCTGACGGGCTGATAAGGCTGCTGCCAGCCGCCACGCTGCGCTTTAGCCAGCAGATGCGGCGTGATCACTTTGCCGTTATTGATCAGCGCGACCATCGCCCGGACCATCTGGATCGGGGTTGCGATCCAGTAGCCCTGCCCGATCCCGACTGATACCGTATCGCCCTGATACCACGCCCGTTTATGCACCCGCTTTTTCCAGGCGCGATCGGGGAGCAGACCGGTGTACTCTTCGTTAAGATCGATACCGGTTGACTTGCCATAGCCAAACTGGCTCAGCATCGTATGAATGCGATCGATACCCATCATAAATGCCACCTGATAGAAAAAGGTGTCTGCCGACTCCTCAATCGCTTTAGTGACGTCCAGCATACCGTGGCCCGTTTTTTTCCAGTCGCGCCAGGTGCGGTGCGTGCCGGGCAGGGTCCAGGTGGGTCCGCCAAAGAAGGTGGTCGCGGGCGTGATAGTGTGGGTCAGCAGTGCAGAGATCGCCATATATGGCTTTACCGTCGAGGCGGGCGGATAGAGGCCCTGCGTGACGCGGTTGATAAGCGGCAAATCTTTATTCTGAAGCAGCGCTTTGTAGGCTTTATAACTGATGCCTTTCACAAACGGGTTGGGATCGTAGCTGGGACTGGAGACCATCGCCAGTACGCTGCCGTCGTGCGGATCTTCAATCAGTACCGCCGCACGCTGGCCGGCCAGCTGCTGCTCAACATACTGCTGCAGATGCAGATCGAGGGTCAGCCAGATATTTTTGCCAGCCACGGGTGGAACCTCTTTCAGCACGCGCACGATGCGGCCATGGTTGTCGACCTCCACCTCCTGATAGCCGGTTTTGCCGTGCAGCAGCGTCTCATAGTAGCCTTCAATGCCCTGCTTGCCGATGTTATGGTCCGCGGCGTAGTTCTCCCCGGTGCCCGCCTCGTTCAGCCGCCGGTAGTCAGCGTCGTTGATTTTGGAGACGTAGCCCACCACGTGCGCCAGGTCAGCGCCATAGGGGTATTCCCGATCCTGATAAGTCGATACGCTGACGCCGGTGAAACGAAACTGGTTCACGGCAAAGCGTGCCACCTGACGATCGGTAAGCTCCGCTTTCAGCTCGACCGGTTTATAGCGGCTGCTGTGCTGCAGCGCATGCCTGAATGCTTCAATATCATCGGGCGTCAGATCAAGCAGCGGCGTCAGGGCGCGGAGCGTGGCCGCCATATCGCTGACCTTATAGGGCGTAACCAGTACGTCATACCAGGTGACATTGTGTACCAGCGGAATGCCGTTGCGATCGTATATCAGCCCGCGCGTGGGCGCGATGGGGATCATTTTAATGTCGTTTTCGTTGGAGCGCGTCTGGTAGTAGCGGTGCTGACGGACCTGCAGACGATAAAGATTGATTCCCAGAACGATAAAGCAGGTCACCACCAGCGCAAATGCCACCAGCGCCCGCCGGGCAAACAGTTTTTCTTCAGCTTCGAAATTGCGAAAATTCATCAGGAAAGGGTCTCTTCATTATCGCGCTAATGATAAACAGCGTGAGCGTCAGAGCCAGCCTGAAGATGCACAAGCCTGGGTAAAAGTGTGTCAGATGTTTACGGAGGGAGGACCGGAGCGCATTAATGCGCCCCGGACACAGGCGAAGTTAGTCGCCCAGCAGCACCGATTCCAGTGCAATTTTGATCATATCGTTGAAGGTAGTCTGACGCTCTGCCGCGCTGGTCTGTTCGTGCGTGCGGATATGGTCAGAGACGGTACAGATGGTCAGCGCTTTCGCACCAAACTCTGCCGCCACGCCGTAGATCCCTGCGGCTTCCATCTCAACGCCGAGGATGCCGTACTTCTCCATGACATCAAACATCTGCGGATCGGGCGTGTAGAACAGATCCGCAGAGAAGATGTTGCCGACGCGCGCGTCAACGCCCAGCGCTTTTGCTGCGTCAACCGCGTTGCGTACCATGTCAAAGTCAGCAATCGCTGCAAAATCATGATCTTTGAAACGCATACGGTTTACTTTGGAGTCGGTGCAGGCGCCCAGACCAATCACCACATCACGCAGTTTCACGTCAGCACGTACTGCACCACATGAGCCGACGCGGATGATTTTCTTCACGCCAAAATCGGTGATCAGCTCTTTGGTATAGATTGAGCAGGATGGGATCCCCATACCGTGGCCCATTACCGAAATCTTACGGCCTTTATAGGTGCCGGTGAAGCCAAGCATACCGCGTACGTTGTTGACTTCCACAACATCGTCCAGGAAAGTCTCAGCGATATGCTTTGCGCGCAGCGGGTCGCCAGGCATCAGCACGACGTCCGCGAAATCACCCATTTCTGCATTAATATGTGGCGTTGCCATGGTTCTTATTCCTTTTCAAAAAAGTGTGCGCTGTTTTACAGCATGCTTTTGCCGTAGTCCATGCTGGAGAGGCCAAAGTACGCGGCAATGGTCTGGCCGATATCGGCAAAGGTGTCGCGATAACCCAGCGATCCCGGCTTGACGCCCGGACCGTAGATGAGAATCGGGATATGCTCACGCGTATGCTCAGTGCCTTCCCAGCTGGGATCGCAGCCGTGGTCAGCGGTCAGGATCAGAATATCGCCCTCCTGCACCAGCGCCATCAGCTCTGGCAGACGGCGGTCAAACAGCTCCAGTCCGCCGGCATAGCCTGCGATATCGCGGCGATGACCCCAGGTTGAGTCGAAATCAACAAAGTTGGTAAAGACGATAGAGGTGTCAGGCGCCTTTTTCATCTGCTCAATCGTGGCGTCAAACAGCGCGTCGAGACCGGTCGCTTTCACTTTCTGCGTGATGCCCTGATGCGCATAGATATCGGCAATTTTACCTACCGAGATCACTTCCCCGCCCTTCTCGTCGACCAGCTTTTTCAGCATGGTCGGTGATGGCGGCTCAACGGCCAGATCGTGACGGTTGCCGGTACGCTCAAAGCTGCCCGCTTTATCACCCACAAACGGACGGGCAATGACGCGACCGATGTTGTAGCCGCCTTCCGTCAGCTCTTCACGGGCAATTTCACACAGTTCATACAGCCGCTCAAGGCCAAAGGTCTCTTCGTGACAGGCGATCTGGAACACCGAGTCTGCTGAGGTATAGAAAATCGGCTTACCGGTTTTCATGTGCTCTTCACCCAGCTGATCGAGGATCACCGTACCGGAAGAGTGGCAGTTGCCGAGATAGCCCGGCAGATCGGCGCGCTCCACCAGCTTATCCAGCAGCGCCTGCGGAAAGCTGTTCTCTTTATCGCTAAAGTAGCCCCAGTCGAACAGAACCGGGACACCGGCAATTTCCCAGTGGCCGGAGGGGGTATCTTTGCCGGAAGAGAGTTCGCTGGCGTAAGCGTAAGCGCCGATGATTTCAGCATTTGGATCCAGCCCTGGCGGAAAGCGGCCGGTCGAGAGTTCTGCCGCTTTGCCAAGACCGAGCGCGGTCATGTTTGGCAGATGTAGCGGGCCTTCGCGCCCTTCGTTTGCGCGACCTTCAAAACAGGCTTCAGCGATATGGCCAAGCGTATCTGAACCCGCATCACCGAATTTATCAGCATCTTTACTGGAACCGATGCCGAAGGAGTCGAGAACCATAATAAAAGCACGTTTCATGCAAGTCTCCTGCGCGCCAGGCGCGATGACAAGTCAAAAAAAGCGATCAGATCAGTATACCTGAATGGCTGCTGTCTGGCACGCAGTAACGCCACTATTCACTGATGCGGCGATAGACCACGGGCGTGGTTTCAGGTGCCTGGTCGCTCAGTACGATGGCGGTTCTGACCGCCTGCGCGGCTTCCTGCCACTGCGCTTCCGAGGCGGCATGGATCATCGCCAGCGGCCGCTGCGTATCAACCCGGCTGCCCAGCGCAATCATGTCGCTCAGGCCTGTGCTGTAGTCGATTGTATCAGTGGCCCGCCGCCGCCCGCCGCCCAGCGCCACAACGGCCATGCCCAGCGCCCGCGTATCCATCGCGCTGACGATCCCCGCTTCTTCTGCATAGAGCGGCCTGCTGAAAGCCGGCGCCGGCAGATAGTGATCCATCCGCTCGATAAAATCTGCCGGCCCGTTCTGAGCCGCCACCATTCGTGCGAATACCTCGGCAGCTTTACCGTTATCCAGCACCTGCTGCAGTTTCTGCCGCGCCTCGGTGTCATTCGCTGCCAGCTGGCCGGACACCAGCATCTCAGCGCAAAGCGCCATCGTGACCTCATACAGACGCGGATTGCGCGCCTCGCCGGTCAGGAACTGCACCGCTTCGCGCACTTCCAGAGCGTTACCCGCGGTTGAGGCCAGTACCTGATTCATGTCGGTAAGCAGCGCGGTGGTCTTGCATCCTGCGCCGTTCGCCACCCGCACAATCGACTGCGCCAGCTGTTCCGAGGCGGCAAAGGTGGGCATAAAGGCGCCTGAACCCACTTTGACATCCATCACCAGCGCATCCAGCCCTTCTGCGAGTTTTTTGGCGAGAATCGAGGCGGTGATCAGCGGAATGGAGTCAACCGTGGCGGTGACATCGCGCGTGGCGTAAAAGCGTTTATCTGCGGGCGCGAGCGAGCGGGTCTGCCCGATGATCGCTACCCCCACCTGTTTAATTATGTCGCGGAAACGGTCGTCGCTGGGGTAAATATCAAAGCCCGGAATGGCCTCCAGCTTATCCAGCGTGCCGCCGGTATGACCCAGACCGCGTCCGGAGATCATCGGCACATATCCACCGCAGGCGGCGACCATCGGTCCCAGCATCAGAGAGGTAACATCGCCTACGCCACCGGTTGAATGTTTATCCACTACCGGACCGTTGAGCTGCAGCGACTGCCACTCCAGAACCGATCCTGAGTCGCGCATCGCCATGGTCAGGGCAACGCGTTCCTGCAGGTTCATATCGTTAAAATAGATGGTCATCGCCAGCGCAGCGATTTGCCCTTCCGAAACGGTTTCATCGCGCACGCCATCGATGAAAAAGCGGATCTCCGCCTCACTCAGCGGCTGCCCGTCACGTTTTTTCCGGATGATTTCCTGTGGCAGAAACAAGGTTGCCTCCTGTGATTGCTGGTATATACGCGGCGCATAAATGCGCCCTCTACGGGAATGTTGGATTTTGTACCCCGTAGGGGGCGCATTCATGCGCCCCTGGCCGGATGCCGCAACGGGATTTAACCCGGGCCGCTATCAGTAACCCGTTTTGCTGCCGCTGGTTGCGTGGCCCAGCGTGCTGAGCAGGTTTGCCAGCAGGCTGGAGGCACCAAAGCGGAAGTGACGGGCGTCAGCCCAGCCCTCACCGAGGGTGTCGTCAGCCAGCTTCAGGTAAAGAGCGGCATCTTCTGCGGTGCGCACGCCGCCGGCTGGTTTAAAACCCACCTGCTGCTGCACGCCTTTATCGCGAATAACCTGCAGCATAATGGCGGCAACTTCCGGCGTGGCGTTCACCGGCACTTTACCGGTTGAGGTTTTAATAAAATCAGCGCCGGCATCAATCGCAATTTCTGATGCCGTACGGATCAGCGCCTCTTCTTTCAGCTCGCCGGTTTCGATAATCACTTTCAGCAGCACGTCCGCTGCCGCACACGCCTCTTTGCACGCTTTAACCAGCGCAAAGCCGGTATCACGATCGCCAGCCATCAGAGCGCGATAGGGAAATACCACATCCACTTCGTCAGCGCCGTAAGCGATAGCGGCGCGCGTTTCCGCCAGAGCGATCTCAATATCCGCATTACCATGCGGAAAATTGGTCACGGTCGCAATGCGCACCTCAGGCGTACCCTGTTCGCGCAGCGTTTTACGGGCGATCGGGATAAAGCGCGGATAGATGCAGATAGCGGCAGTGTTGCCCGCAGGGGATTTGGCCTGATGACACAGCGCAATGACTTTTTCATCAGTGTCATCGTCATTCAGGGTAGTGAGATCCATCAGTTGCAGCGCGCGCTGCGCAGCAGCATTAAGGTCAGTCATAACAGGCTCCGGATGTCAGGCCAGCAGCGAGCTGCCGGATAATGTGATTATTTTAACAATTGTCGGGAACTGCCATTGCGAATCAGATCACATAAAAAAGAGATAGCAGCTCGAAATTACATAGAAAATCTGCTTAAGATCTCTTTTTGACGTGAATGCATGGCTAAACAGATCGCAACGCAGATGTAATTATTATCACAAAATCGCGCGCTGAATGGTATCACTCTGATAGATCGCCGGACGGCGATCGGGAAGAAAATGCAAATATACGCAGGCTGTTCTGCCACAGCGCATCGGCAATCACGTCAGCCGGTTCAGGACGCAGCGTGCACAATACCTCAAACACATTGCGCGCCCGCTCAGGCCGGTTGGGCTCTCCCTGAAAACCCTGCAGCGGCATATCCGGTGCGTCAGTCTCCAGCAGCAGCGACGCCAGCGGCAGGCTGGCAATGGTATGGCGGGTTTTGCTGGCGCGCTCCCAGGTAATGGTGCCTCCCACGCCGATGGCATAGCCGAGCTGGATAAAGCGCTCTGCCTGCTGCTGGCTGCCGGCAAAGCCGTGCACGACGCCGCGCCGCGGCAGATTATGGCGTCGCAGCAGCATCGCCAGCTGATCGTGGGTGCGGCGGGAGTGCAGGATCACCGGCAGATCAAAACGTTTTGCCAGAATAAACTGCGCGTTCAGCAGCCGCGTCTGCTTGTCGAAATCGGGATCGTTCATATAGAGATCAAGTCCGATCTCGCCGATCGCTACGCAGTTGCTCTCTGCCTGCGCCAGATGCTGCGCGAGCAGATCCAGATGATCGTCCTGATGGCGGGCAATATTGATCGGATGCAGGCCCAGCGCCGCATAGAGCGCCGTGTGATCTTTTGCCAGCTGCACAACGCGTGCAAAACGGCTCGCTTCTGTCGATGGCACAATAATGCGCTCTACGCCGGCGGCCGCAGCGCGGGCAATGCTTGCGACCGCATCATCAACAAACGGCGGGAAATCAAAATGGCAGTGCGTGTCGATAAATTTCATGCCAGCGATCCTTCATCCCAGGCAGCATCGTTCCCCGCCAGCGGCGGCGTGTGTAACGGCCGCGCGTCCGGCGCGTTTGCAGCGGCGGCGGGCGGTGCAATCGGCAGCGATCGGCGTGCCGGCTCTGCATCACTCAACCACTGCCCCAGCGTAGCCAGAAAATAGCGTCCGCTGCGCCGGCCAAGATGATAATCGTGGTTTAGCGCGGCAACGCGGCTGCCGAGCGCCATGCTGGCCAGAGGACGCGGCGGGCAAATCTCCACAATGCGCAGATTACCCGGCGGCTGTTCAATAAACTGCTGGATCTCGCGATAGCTCGCTTCATGATGATGCAGGATGTTGATCATCGGCTGCAGCGCACTGTCACCCAGCCAGCGCTCCATCCGCTGGAACCATTGCGGCGTATAGAACATCTGCGAAGGCGTGGTCCGGATCACCACAATGGTATCCGCGCCGCGTCGCGCGGCTTCACGCACCGGAATGGCGTCGCTGATGCCGCCATCCAGATAGCTGACGCCATCCATCAGCACGCCGCTGCGATAAAAGCCAGGAATGGCGCTGGACGCTTTGATGATGTCATGCCAGGTCAGCTCATCAGGCCTGAAATAGCGTGCCTGATAATCGTCACTGCGGCAGGCGCACATATAAAATTCGCTGCCACCGGCAAACAGTTTCTGCGCGCTGCTGAACGCCAGAGGAAATTCACTGCGGGTAATATCGATTAGCCAGTCGAGATCGATAAGATGTCCACCGCGTACAAAGCGCAGCGGATCGAAAAACTGCTTACTGGTGGTATAGCGGGTAATAACACGTCGGGCATAGCCCGGCTGAGCGCAGACAAAGGCGGAGAGATTTTGCGCGCCGGCGGAGGTGCCCAGCATCAGATGAAAAGGGTTAAATCCGGCCCGCTGGAATGCGTCCAGTACGCCTGCGGTGAATATTCCGCGCTGGCCGCCACCTTCACAGACAAGTGCAATTTTACGGGATTTAAATGGCTGAAGCGCCAGCGGTTCGAAGGAACCGAGTGAGACCGGAATGCGTATACCCAATGGCGTACCCTCAGTAGTTGCTGCTCTGAGGGAGGCCAGAGCGGCATCCCGGAGAACCAGTCATTGTCATTCCCTGACCCACTGCACGGGCAGCTGCGACGGCAGACAATGCCGTCAATGACTGGCCTCCGCTTTACATCACTAGCGGGTTACTGCAATTGATGTGTCTGGTCAGAGTTTTTTGCGCCCGGTAAACAGGCTAACCAGGAACAGAATAATACCGACAATAAAGACAATTTTAGCTGCCCATGCTGCCGTACCTGCCAGACCGCCGAATCCTAAGGCTGCCGCGATCAGTGCAATGACCAGAAAGATAATACCCCAACGAAACATAAGCCTCTCCTTTACCATAGTAGAAATCGAACTGCTTATTCTTCACTTCACTGTTTTATTGCGGAACAGCATCAGAGCGATGCCGTTCCGGCTGCGTTAAGATTTCACCTTGAGGTCATTCTTCACGCTTTTCACGCCTTCAATGGCTTTTGCGATCTTCTCAGCACGGTCAGACTGTGCCTGATTCGCAACTTCTCCTGACAGCTGAACCACGCCATCGGTGGTTTCCACCTTCACATTGCGCGATGGAACAATGTCGTCTGCTAACAGCTTAGCTTTAATTTCGCTGGTTGTGGCGGCATCACCGGCATAACCTTTCAGCGAGCCTTCTTTATTGTCTCTGACGTGTAGTTTGTCACTGACGGATTTCACTCCTTCAACTTTCTGCACCAGAGCGACAGCCTTTTCAGCCTGATCCTGCGAGGCAACGAAACCGCTTAATGTCACCACACCCTGCTGCGTTTTGACGGAGATATCCGTGCTTTTAATCGCGTCATCATCAACCAGCGCCGCTTTGGCTTTGGCCGTGATGCCGCTGTCATCCATAAAACCATCGACTTTTTTCATAGAACTATCGATTTTGGAACCCGTCGAGCTGGTATCAGCAGCAAATGCCGCACCGCTTAACAGCGCCGTACCGGCCAGTGCAGCAATCAGGGTCTTGGCAATCTTAGTCTTATTCATCGATATGATCCTTCTATCAGTTAATTCACCCGCAAGCGCGAATGCACAACAGCTAACGGCGCCGTTGCCTTGATGGACGTAACCAAACTCGCAGGCCTGTTTTTTCGTCCGACAGAATAATCATAGTAGGGATTACAGCTTTTGCTGGCTTTTGTGGTTGATATCTCGCCAGAAAGTCAGAATGACAGCGTAATTAAGAGGAGTCTGTAACAAAAAAAGCAGGACCAGTAATGACTGGTCCTGATAGCGAGGCGGGATCAGTGTTCGCGGGTTTTGCGGAAAACCACGTCAGGATAGCGCTCCTGCGTAATATTCAGGTTAACCATCGTAGGCGCGATATAGGTGAGGTTATCTCCCCCATCCAGCGCCAGATTGACCTCATTTTTACGCTGGAAGTCGTCAAACTTCTTCGCGTCGCTGCACTCTACCCAGCGGGCGGTGGAGACGTTGATCGCTTCATAGATCGCTTCAACGTTGTATTCGCTCTTAAGGCGGGCGACAACCACATCAAACTGCAGCACGCCGACGGCGCCAACAATCAGATCGTTGTTATGCACCGGGCGGAATACCTGCACGGCGCCCTCTTCAGAGAGCTGAACCAGACCTTTCAGCAGCTGCTTCTGCTTAAGTGGATCGCGCAGACGGATACGGCGGAACAGCTCTGGCGCAAAGTTCGGAATGCCGGTGAACTTCATCGCTTCACCCTGGGTAAAGGTGTCGCCAATCTGAATCGTGCCGTGGTTATGCAGGCCGATGATATCGCCCGGGAACGCCTCTTCAACGTGCGAACGATCGCCTGCCATAAAGGTCAGCGCATCGGAGATCACCACATCTTTGCCGGTACGCACCTGACGCAGTTTCATACCCTTTTCATAACGACCCGATACCACACGCATGAACGCAACGCGGTCGCGGTGTTTGGGATCCATATTCGCCTGAATCTTGAAGACAAAACCGCTGAACTTCTCTTCACGCGCTTCCACAATACGGGTATCGCTTTTACGCGGCATCGGCGCAGGTGCCCAGGAGACCAGACCATCCAGCATATGATCGACACCAAAGTTGCCCAGCGCAGTGCCGAAGAACACCGGCGTCAGCTCGCCGTTGAGAAACAGCGACTGCTCAAATTCGTGTGAGGCGCCCTGCACCAGCTCCAGCTCATCACGCAGCTGCTGTGCCAGCTCTTCGCCCACCGCCGCGTCGAGATCGGGATTATTCAATCCTTTTACAACGCGCACGTCCTGAATAGTATGGCCTTTACCGCTCTGATAGAGATAGGTTTCATCTTTATAAAGGTGGTAAACCCCTTTAAACAGCTTGCCGCAGCCGATTGGCCAGGTAATGGGGGCGCAGGCGATCTTCAGCTCGCTCTCAACCTCATCCAGCAGCTCCATCGGATCGCGGATGTCGCGGTCCAGTTTGTTCATAAAGGTGATGATGGGCGTATCGCGCAGGCGGGTTACTTCCATCAGCTTGCGGGTACGATCCTCAACCCCTTTCGCGGCATCAATAACCATCAGACAGCAGTCAACGGCGGTCAGCGTGCGATAGGTATCTTCCGAGAAGTCTTCATGCCCCGGCGTATCCAGCAGGTTGACCAGGCTTTCACGATAGGGAAACTGCATCACCGAGGTGGTGATTGAAATACCACGCTGCTTCTCCATTTCCATCCAGTCTGATTTAGCATGCTGGCTGGAGCCGCGGCCTTTGACAGTACCGGCAGTCTGGATAGCCTGTCCGAACAGCAGGACTTTTTCGGTGATTGTGGTTTTACCGGCGTCCGGATGCGAGATAATCGCAAAGGTACGGCGGCGCGCCACTTCTTCTAAAAAGGGAGCATTAGACATGAGTGCGTTCTTCTTCAGGGCGGCGCGTCTGTAACGCGCGGCAGATAAATCGTTCCGGAACCTGTCCGGTGGGTAACAGTGCCAGTGGCAACGCCGTGGCGTCACTGCACAGCAGCGGTTCGCGGCTGCGCTGGCGGTGCTCCGGTTATCCGGTCAGCGTTGAGGCGGCATAGCATACAATATTTCAGCAGGCGGGGAAATCACGACTGTAGCGCGCAGGTAACCTCTTACGGCTCCGTCCGCGTCCGGTCATGGCAGGCGAATGGCAATCAGTTAACAATGAGAATTCGTCGCATTCAGAATGTTGAATAATTCCATTTATATTCAATGATATAAATTAAAATTTCGTGCAAAAAACCCTTCACATAAACGCTGATATTGCTGCATAATTCGCCGTAATTTTTCTGACTGCTTAATAAGGACGCAGCTATGTTAACTGCTGAAATGACCTCTCGCCTGAACGACCAGCTTAATCTGGAGTTCTTCTCTGCCAACCTCTATCTGCAGATGAGCGCCTGGTGCAGCGATAAAGGATTTGAAGGGGCCGCCTCTTTCCTGAAAATGCATTCGCGTGAAGAGATGGAGCATATGCAGCGCCTGTTTGATTACGTCAGCGACGCGGGTTCCATGCCGGTACTGGGCAGCATAGCGGCACCGGCTGTCAGCTGGAACTCTCTGAGCGATGTGCTGAGCGAAGCGCTGAAGCATGAGCAGCTGATCACGCAGAAAATCAATGAACTGGTGCACACCGCGCTGACATCGCAGGACTACTCCACTTTTAATTTCCTGCAGTGGTATGTGGCAGAGCAGCATGAAGAAGAGAAATTGTTTAAAACCGTGCTCGATAAACTGGCGCTGGTGGGTAACAAAGGTGAAGGTCTGTTCCTGGTGGACAAGGACCTGGGCCGCATGAACGTGGAAGGTCACGGTCAATAATAAAAAAGATGACATACAGCAAGCAGCAGCGCCCGGTTTTGCCGGGCGTTTTTTTATGCTGAAAGCGTGCGCTCAGAGGACGACGAGCCTGCAGACGGTCAGGAGCACATAAATGCGCCCTCTGCGTTGTCACGTCGTCACCCATGGCGCCATCTTACTCCAGCGCTTTCAGTCGCAGCTCTGAGGGTTGCGGGCGGCCAAACAGATACCCCTGAAACAGCGTGCAGCCCTCTTCACGCAGCTTCGCAAACTGTTCGCTGTTCTCCACGCCTTCCGCCGTGATCTGAATATCCAGGCTGCGGCTCATGCCGGTTATTGCCCGGATGATCGCCAGCGCTTCGCGGCTGTCGCCCATATCGTTGATAAAAGATTTATCGATTTTGATCTTATCGAACGGGAATGAGCGCAGATAGCTGAGCGAAGAGTAGCCGGTGCCAAAATCATCCAGCGCAATCTGTACGCCCAGCGCTTTGAGGTTCTGCAGCGTCCGGATATTGCCCAGCGTATCGTCCAGCAGCACCGACTCCGTGATCTCCATCTCCAGCCGATGCGGTGCCAGACCTGACTCCTTCAGCGCTCCCTCTACCACCGACACCAGCGAGCTGTTTTTAAACTGCAGCGGTGAGAGATTCACCGAAACGGACTGTTCGGTGTTCCAGCTCTGCGCCTCGCGACACGCCTCATACAGCGCATAGGCACCCAGCATATGAATCAGCCCGGTCTCTTCAGCAATCGGGATGAAATCCACCGGCATGATCAAGCCTTTGACCGGATGGTGCCAGCGCATCAGCGCTTCATAACCAATAATGCCGCTCTGGCTGGTGATGGGCTGATAGTAAAGTCTGAGCTGCCGTCCGGTAATCGCATCACGCAGATCGTTTTCAATGATGCGCCGGCTGCGCGCCTGGTCATCCATCTCTGGCGTAAAGTGCTCATAGCGGTTACGGCCGTTACGCTTCGCCTCGTAGAGCGCCATATCGGCGCAGCGCAGCATATGTTCCGGCGTGTTGACGGCCTGGGTGGTCAGGGCGATCCCCACGCTCAGGCCCACGGTAAGATTATGCCCTTCGACATTCATGGGCGGCTGAATCGCCTCGATCAGGCGCTGCGCCACCGTGGCCGCTTCGTCAGCGTTGTGGATATCGGGCAGCACAATAGCAAATTCGTCGCCGCCGATGCGGGCCAGCGTATCACGCTCACGCAGCACGCTGCGCAGCCGCTTAGCCACCGCGCGCAGCAGATCGTCACCAATCTGGTGGCCAAGCGCATCATTCACGTTTTTGAAATTATCGAGGTCGAGACAAAGCGTGGCGCTGATCTGGTTCTGTGCCGTGTCGTTACGCAGCGCTTCGCTGAGTTTTTGCCGGAACAGAATGCGGTTAGGCAGGCTGGTCAGGTTGTCGTGATGCGCCATATGGTGAATACGCGCATCCGCTTCGCGCTGGTCAGTCACATCTTCCACGATCAGCATGACATAATTTTGCCGCATATCTTTGCCGGTGATGGTGGTGGCGCGGGTATGCAGAACCCGCTCACCGCTGGCGGTCAGCAGCAGCTGCTCGCGGGCGTGAATGCCTTCACTGCGCAGCGCAATATCCGCCAGGCTATTAAAGTAGTCGCTCAGTTCGGCAGACATGCACTCGTGCGGACGCTTATGCATGAGCAGCGATCGGCTCAGCCCAAACAGCTGCTCAGCTTTGGCATTCACCATCAGAATTTCGCGGCTGATAGCATCCTCCACAATCACGCAGGAGGGGATGTTGCTGATGATGGTGTCGAGAAAGGTCGACAGCTCCGACATTCTGCTGCTCTGCGCCTGTGCCAGATCGCGCGCGCGCAGAAGCTGCTGCTCATGTTCACGCCGCTCCGTCACGTCGCGCGTGATTTTGGCAAATCCGATCAGGCGTCCACTCTCATCATGAATCGCGTCAATTACCACGTGCGCCCAGAAAGCCGATCCATCTTTCCGGTAGCGCCATCCCTCATCTTCAAACCGCCCGGTTTTTAGCGCAATGCCGAGGTTTGCATCCGGCAGATGGAGCTGGCGCTCCTGCGCGCTGTAAAAGAGTGAGAAGTGCTGCCCCACAATCTCATCTGCGCGATATCCTTTAGCGCGCTGCGCCCCGGCGTTCCAGTTAACGACTCGCCCCTTCAGGTCCAGCATGTAGATAGCGTAATCGGTGACGCCCTCCACCAGCAGCCGAAACGTTTTTTCATGTTCGCGCTGCTGGCGCAGCAGCGCCTGCTGTTCAGTGCAGTCGCGGGTAATTTTTGCGTAGCCAATCAGTTTCCCGGCGTCGTCGCGAATTGCGTCGATGATAACGTGCGCCCAGAAAGCGGAACCATCTTTACGATAGCGCCACCCCTCATCTTCAAAACGTCCGGTTTTAAACGCGGTCGTAAGATTCTTTTCCGGTAGATGGTTCAGACGATCCTGCGCGCTGTAAAAGCGGGAGAAGTGCTGTCCGACAATTTCCTCTGCCACGTAGCCTTTTGTCCGCTGAGCCCCGGCATTCCAGTTCTCAACGTTGCCCTCCAGATCCAGCATATAAATCGCATAGTCGGTTACGCCCTCTACCAGTAAACGAAAGCGCTGCTCCTGTTCACGCTGCCTGCGCTGCTGCGCCTGCTGCTGCGTGTAGTCGCGGGTGATTTTGGCAAAACCCAGCAGCTCGCCCTGCTCATCCCGGATAGCGTCAATCACGACGTGAGCCCAGAACGCGCTGCCATCTTTGCGATAGCGCCAGCCTTCGGTTTCAAACTTACCGGTTGCGGCAGCAACAGAGAGACCGCGCTGCGGCGCGCCGTTTTTGCGCTCCTCTTCGCTATAAAACAGCGCAAAATTTTTACCAACGATCTCATCTGGCGTATACCCTTTGGCGCGCTGCGCACCGGTATTCCAGTTAGCAACGGTACCGTCAGGTTTGAGCATGTAAATGGCGTAATCTACGACGCTCTGCACCAGCAGCCGATACATTACATCAGAGTTATTGTTCATATTTTGTGCCTGTTCCGGCCTGATACAGCATCGGCTTTTCAGAAGATTCTTAATTATTTCAGACTTAAACGCAAAAGTGCAGCGCTGACAAGCGCTAATCGATTTCAGACAAAATCTGGCAGGAGTGTTATCGGCAGTGGCGAGAAAACGTTCAGAGAAATGCATCATTCCTCGTGGCTACCTGCTATTTATGGCAGGTCAGTCGGGGAAGAGCATGCAGGAAAGCCGCATACCGGAGAGAGCCGGTATGGGCAGAGAGACGAGACGCTGTCGCTGGCCTATCGGGCTGCCAGCTGCTGCATAACCGGCAGCCACAGGTCGGTCATCATCCCTTTGCCGCCGGTAAGCGGGTCGCGCGGGGGCAGAGGAACGCGCTGAATTTGCTCTCTGGCTGCACGCAGCCGCGAGGGTTCATCGCGTATTGTTTCGGGCGTCATTCCTTCCGGATAAGCGCCGACCATGAAAAAATCGTCTGACGCGTAAACCTGTTTATGCCCGACGCCTGCCGGGATCAGCACGGCATCACCTTCACGCAGCACCACCATACGCCCGCTGTCGCCGCCCAGCAGGATCTCAGCCCAGCCCGCCCCGACGCCCAGCACTTCATGCGTATTCGGATGATAGTGGGTATAAGGGAATACCGGCGCGCGCCATGCGGCAGGCCAGCCGCTGGCGGTAAAGGTCGTTTCAAACCAGCGTGCACTATCTTCCGTGTCGTCCGGCACCACACGCGGCCAGATAATCAGCGGCAGCGGGCTGTTCGGCACGCCGCCGCTGGTGTGAGAGAGCCGCAGATGCTGCGGGTTAAAGGAGGCGCCTGCTGAAAAGGTGCCGGCAGCAAACGACATCGATAACAGCAGGCTGGAAGAACAGGACGGCATGAACGTGCTCCGACAAATAATGTTAATTAATTGTGGCAATTTCAGGCGGCAATGCAATGTGGCAATATCTGAAAAAATCCCTGTTAATTAGTCTCTTAGCAACTTAAGCCAAATTTTTCGTTCCGGCGTTGCCGGTTTGTGATGGCGATCGCTTTCTGGCCAGGAGATTGCTGACGCACACTCAGGCAGTTTTATCCAGATCGTACTGGCTGCTGACAAAATCGGGCAGCTCATCTACGCGCTCAGGTGGCAGCGGCCTGCCGAGCAGGTATCCCTGCAGCGTGTCGCAGCCAAGGCCGGTCAGAAAAGCCTGCTGATCGGGCGTCTCCACCCCTTCCGCGACCACTTTCAGATCCAGCGACTGCGCCAGCGCGACAATAGCGGAGACGATAGTGGCGTCCTCGGAATTTGCCTGCAGCTCATTCACAAACGCGCGGTCGATCTTCAGTTCACTGGCGGGCAGCCGCTTCAGATAGAGCAGGCTGGAGTAGCCGGTTCCGAAGTCATCAATCGACGCCTTTACCCCCATGCTGGTGAGTTCAGTCAGGATACGCACGCTCTCTTCCGGATCGCGCATCGCCGTGGTCTCAGTTACCTCCAGCGTCAGCTGCTCTGCCGGGATCTGATGCGTTTTCAGCGCCTGCGTTACGGTGGTAATCAGCCCCGACTGCTCAAACTGCAGCGCAGAGAGGTTCACCGCAACTGACCAGGCGGTATGCCCCTCCTGATGCCAGCAGTGCAGCTGGCGGCACGCTTCATTGATCACCCAGTTACCTATATTTATGATTAAACCGGTTTTTTCTGCGCCCGGCAGAAACAGATCAGGCGTAAGCAGACCGCGCTGCGGGTGCTGCCAGCGCAGTAGCGCTTCAAAACCGAGAATCGGCCCGCCGGGGGCGCAATACTTCGGCTGGTAAAACAGCCGCAGTTCATGGTTATCCAGCGCCTGCCACAGATCGTTGTTAAGCTGCAGCTGCGACTGCGCCAGAATATTCATTGAGGGCTGGAAGAAGGTGTAACCGTTGCGGCCATTGTGTTTGGTGTGGTACATCGCGGCATCGGCGTTAAACATCAGCTCACGCTCATCTCTGCCGTCGCCGGGATAGACGGCAATCCCGAGACTTAAAGAGACCACCAGCTCATAACGCGATATGGCAAACGGCCGGTCAACGGCCTTCACCAGCATATCGGCCACCGAGGCGGCGTCGTTGGGATCGTCAATCTCCAGCAGCAGCACAAACTCATCTCCGCCCATCCGCGCCAGCGTATAGTGCCCCTGCATCTGGCTCATCATACGTTCCGTTACGCTCACCAGCAGTTTGTCCCCGATATGGTGCCCGAACGCGTCGTTAACCGCTTTAAAACCATCGAGATCCATAAACATCAGTGCAAACTGCGACTTCTCGCGATTGGCTTTATTGATCGCCTGATCGAGCCGATCCTCCAGCAAAATGCGATTGGGCAGCCGGGTCAGGTTGTCATGCAGCGCCAGCTGAGCCAGTTCACGATTCGCCTCTGCCAGCGAGCGCGCCAGAATTGACGTGCGCGCCTGCATACGCGCATCCAGCATAGAGACCAGCAGCGTTATGCCGAGTATCGCCAGCGTCACCACGGTGACAATCATCGCCAGCCAGTCGCTGTTTACTCCGTGGTGTGTGACGTGGCTGCTCGCCGGAAATCCGGCCGCCGCCATACCGGTGTAGTGCATGCCGGCAATGGCGCACCCCATGACAACCGAGGCGCCAAAACGCAACAGCGTTACCCGGCCATGGCTGTGACGCAGATGAAAGGCCAGCCAGAGCGCAGCCCCTGATGCGAGCAGCGCAATCAGCACCGAGACGGCGATCCAGCCCCGGTTCCAGATAATACCCGGCATAAACATCAGTGCCGCCATGCCGGTATAGTGCATAGCCACCACGCCCGACCCCAGTACCAGCGCGCCGCCAGCCAGTCGCCGCCACGGCAGCTCTCCCATGCAGACCAGCCGCAGGGCAAAAATCGAGGCGAGAATAGCGACCAGCATGGAGGCCGCAGTGAGTACGGGGTCGTAGCTCATCTCCATATCGAGATTCATGGAGAGCATGCCGATGAAATGCATCGCCCAGATTCCTACGCCCATGGCAAAACCGCCACCCAGCAGCCAGATGAGTGCGACGCGACCTGACGAGGAGGCGACCCGGCCTGCCATATCCAGCGCAGTAAAGGAGGCGAGCATGGCGACAACAATTGAAACGATAACCGTGAATGAGTCGTATGACGTTACCAGCATAGGGAAGTCCGGATTAACGCTGTTTCCAGCTATAAAATCGTGCAAACGGCATCCCTGCAGCTTTTGAACCGCTATCGCCCTTCCTGAACGAGGCAGAAATCCAGCCCTCTTCCCGCGCCAGACGACAGCAGGCTGGCAGCAAGTCCAGCCACTGTTATGACTCTATTATCGGCCTGGCGGCAAAAATAATGAGTAAAAAATGCGAGCCAGAGATTAGACGTACTACCATGCTGAACTATAGTAAATAAAACTGATGTAAATCATAAAGCAACCTCAGTGCTAATCTGGGGGAAGCGCCATATATCGCCTTAATTCTCTTTGCCAGCGGCATTTTACGGGTTCGTTTTTTATTAACAGGCCAGGTGGAAAAGCATCGACTCCGGATAATCAGTAAGGAATGATTATGAAACTCAAGCTTTTTCTTATGACCGCAGGCCTGTACACAGGATTGACGTCCGTAACGGCCCTGGCAGCCACCACTACCGGGGCGATCAACGCCACGCTCACGCTGACGACCGGTTGCCTGGTCAACGGTCAGTCAGCCACCACCGGCGTCAATTTCGGTACCCTGAACTTTGGCAGCAGCGCAGCTACCTTTGATACGCTGAATGCCACGCTGGTGGGCGCGGCCGGCAGCGGTATCTATGTGCGCTGCACAACCGGACAGACCTTTAATGTACAGGTCACCAGCAGCAACGGCGCGCCGGGCACGATTTACGGCACCGTCAGCGGCCAGCCGCGCTACCTCATTCTGGGCTCGGATAATACGCGGGGCATCGCCTATACCCTCTACAGCGACGCCGCCTTTACCACCGCGATAGCGAACAACACCAACATTGCCGCCAGCGGCACCACCGATCCGACGCTGGGCACCAACTATGCCATCTATGGTCGGGTCGTCGGCGGCGGCTTCAACCCGCTTATCCCGGCGGGTACCTATACCGACACCATAAACGTGGCGGTGAATTACTGAGCACGGGTGCGCGCGCAGTGAGGCTATCCCTCTCTCTCTGGCGGGCGGCGGGGCTGATAGCAGCCTTCGCCTGCCTGCCGGCAGATGCGCTGCCTGTGGCAAACTTTCAGGTCGCTGCGTCCATCGTGGCGGGCTGCGTGGTGTCGGGCAGCAATACGGGCGTGTTTGGTACGCTCAACTTTGGCTCGCACTCCGGCGTGGCTACGGGAAACTTCAGCGCAAGCTACCTGCAGAGCACAACGCTGAACCTGGCCTGCACGCCAGGCACCGCCGTCAGCATGAGTATTGACGGCGGCGCTAACTACACCTCTGTCCGCAATCTCAAACACACCAGCAGCAGCAATACCGTTGCCTACCGGCTCTTCAGTAACGCTGCGCTGACTGCGCCTATACCCATTAACAGCGCTATAGCGCTGAACTATAGCAATGCGAATACGATTACGCTGCCTGTTTATGGTCAGCTGACGCTGCCTGGCACCGCGCAAGCCGGAACCTATACCGACACGCTGACCGTCACCCTGAGCTGGTGATGCTGAAAAAAAAGGATGAACCATGAGAAACCTGCGCGCGCTGCTTTTGCTGTTAATCATCCCCTCAGTCCGGGCCGCCAACTCGCTGATGATCTGGCCCATTGACCCCGCCATAGCCTCTGAAGATAAAGCCAGCGAGCTCTGGCTGGAGAACCGCGGCAGCAGCAGCACCATTATGCAGGTACGCATTTTTGCCTGGCAGCAGCGCGAGGGCCAGGAGCAGTATCAGACGCAGCAGCAGGTCGCCGCCAGTCCGCCTATGGTGCGGCTGGAGCCGGGGCAAAAACAGCTGGTGCGCCTGATCAAACAGACGCCGCCTCCTGCCGGTCAGGAGAGCGCCTATCGCGTGGTACTTGATGAGATCCCGTCGCCGCGTAAGCCCGATGATAATCAGGCCGGGCTTAACTTTCAGATGCGCTATTCCGTTCCGCTGTTTGTCTACGGCAGCGGTCTGACGCGCGACAGCGCGAAAGCGGTGCTGAGCTGGCGCGAAGTCAGCAGCGGCGGCAGGCGCTGGCTGGAGCTGACCAACAGCGGCAGCGGCCATGCGCGCCTGAGCAATTTCCGCGCCGGCGGAGCCGCCCTGGGCAACGGCCTGTTTGGCTATGTGCTGGCACACAGCAGCCAGCGCTGGCCGGTCAGCCAGCCTCTGCGCGGAGAGCTGGCAGCCGATGTCAACAACCGCGCCTGGCGCAGTACTGCCGCACGCTAATGACGCCTGCGCCCTCGCGTTATCTGCTGCTGGGCAGCGTACTGATGATCCTGCCCGCGCACGGGCGTGCGGAGAGCTGGTCTGCGCTGCCGCCTCCGCCCGCGCTGGAAAGCAGCGCACAGGGGCAGCAGCTGATGCTGGAGTTAATTATCAATCAGCGCGCGCGCGGCGATATTGTTGCCGTTGAACATCAGCAGGATCATTTCTGGCTGCGCCGCAGCGATCTGCTGCAGGCGGGCGTGGCGGCGGAAAAGCTGCCGGATGAGCGGGTCGATCTTCGGCAGCTGCTTGGCGCGGATGTCACCTATGATGAAACCCGGCAGCGGCTGCTGCTGACGGTGCCGCCGGCCTGGCTGCCGGCGCAGCGGCTCGGGCAGGCTGAGCAGCGTCCCCGCTTTCCGGCGCGCGCCAGCAACGGGGCGCTGCTGAATTACGACGTTTATCTGACCCACACCGACCGGGCCGGCTCACGCCTCTCCTCGTGGAATGAGTTACGGCTGTTCGGCCCGGCAGGACAGTTCTCCTCTAACGGCGTCTATACGCAGCAGCTGAATGGATCGCTCAGCGGTCAGCAGGAGGGATATCTGCGTTACGACACCTGGTTCAGCAATGAGAATGAAGACGCCGCGCTCAGCTGGCGGGTGGGCGACCTTATCACTGACGCCCTGAGCTGGAGCAACAGCGTGCGGCTGGGCGGGGTGCAGATAGCGCGTGATTTCAGCGTGCGTCCCGATTTAGTAACTTATCCGCTGCCTGCCTTCAGCGGCCAGGCGGCGGTGCCCTCCTCGGTCGATCTGTTTATTAACGGCTATCGCAGTGCGCAAACGGCGGTGCAGCCCGGTCCGTGGTCGCTGACCAACATCCCCTTTGTCAATGGTGCCGGGGATGCGGTGATCACCACCACCGATGCGCTGGGGCGTCAGGTCACCACCACGCTGCCCTTTTACGTGTCGGCCAGCCTGTTAAAAAGTGGCCTGTCTGATTACGCCTTCTCTGCCGGCGCTGTCCGGCAAAATTATGGTGTGAAGAGTGCCGACTACGGCGCTGCCGCTGCCAGTGGCTCCTATCGCTACGGTATCAGCGACTGGCTGACGCTGGAGTCGCACGCTGAAGGCAGTGATGACGTTGTCATGGGCGGTGCGGGCGGCCTGCTGAAAGCGGGAAGCCTGGGCGTCATCAACGCGGCGGTGGCGCAGAGCGACGCGCAGAGCCAGAGCGGCACGCAGTACAGCTGGGGATATCAATATAACAACAGCTGGTTCAGCCTTGGCACCCAGCACATTCTGCGCGATACCACGTTCAGTAATCTGGCGCTGATCGGCAGCCGCAGTGAAAGCGCCGACAGCCGCTATTCACTCGCGCGTCGCAGCGCACAATATACGGCCAGCCTGTCGCTCAGCGACTACGGCAGTCTGGGACTCGCTTATCTCGATATCAGCGGCGGCTACGGTGAGCGCACGCGTCTGTGGAACCTGACCTGGAGCAAAAATTTGTGGGGCAACAGCAGTCTCTATATCTCAGCCAGCCGCGATCGCGATCTCGGTAGCTGGGACGGGGCGATTTCACTGGTGATCCCGTTTGGTGAACAGAGCAGCGCGTCTGTGAGCGTGGAGCGCGATCGCCAGGGGCGCAGTAACCAGCGGCTGTATGCCTCGCGGGCAATGCCCACTGAGGGGGGAATCGCCTGGGACGCCTCCTGGGCACGCCAGGGGGGCGACAGCGGCGATTATCGTCAGGGCAGCCTGCGCTATCGCAATAACCGGATCGATACGTCAGCCGGATTCTGGGGCGATGATGACAATACAACGCAATGGGCAGATCTCTCTGGCGCGCTGGTGCTGATGGATAACCGCCTCTTTGCTGCTAATGATATCAACGACGCCTTTGTGCTGGTGAAAACCCGCTATCCCGGCGTGACCGTGCGCTACGAGAACCAGGCGATGGGGAAAACTGACGGCCAGGGCTATCTGCTGGTCCCGGCGGTCAGCAGCTACTACGGCGCAAAATATGATATCGATACGCTGGATCTGCCTGCCAGCGTCGCCGCATCCCGGGTTGAGCAGCGCATTGCCGTGAAGCGTAAAAGCGGTTTTCTGCTCGACTTCCCGATTGAGCCGCTGCGTGCCGCCAGCGTTATTTTGCACGACACGCGCGGTCAGCCGCTGCCGCTTGCCAGTCAGGTGCTGCGCGCAGGTAAAGAGAGCAGCTATGTCGGCTGGGACGGCATCGTCTGGCTGGAGAATTTGCAGGCGCGTAATACGCTGCAGGTTATCACGCCCGATGGCCGCCAGTGTGAAACCACGTTCAGCGTCGCGCGCGGCGAACCAGAGGCGCTGAAAACCTATGGCCCGCTGGTCTGCGCGCTACCTCTCCCGCAGCCCGGCGCCGGTGCGCTGGCGCAGACACCCTCAGCAGGATTACAACATGATTAAGTTACTATTGATGCTGGCACTGCTGCTGCCCGGCGCCAGCTATGCGCTCTGCCCGCTCTCCGCTTCGCCGGCCAGCTTTGGCAGCCAGACCACCTTTTCTGTGCAATCCCAGGTTATCCCCACGTCCGCCAATACGAATGTCAACTGCGGCTCCGCCACGCTTAATCTGCTGGGCAACGACTATATTGCCTATGCGTTTACCGCTGCCAGCTACCTGAACGGGACCCGCGCCACGCTGAAAGCGAGCGCCGGCGGCAGCGATAACGTTCCGATCCAGCTTTGTGTCGACAGCGCCTGCGCCACCGAGCTGCGTCAGGGCAACAGCTATCGCTGGAACGCCTCGGCGCTGCTGGCGCTGGGCAACAGCCTCAACTTCACTATCCCGCTCTATTTCCGCACCGTGCCGGGCCAGGTGATTGCGGCAGGCACATACACCACCACCCTGACGCTGACGGTAAGCTACAGCGTCTGTACCAGCGCCGGCGTGGCCGGTATCTGTCTGGGAACCGTGCAAGCCAGCAGCGGCACCGCCCTGCCGCTGACCGTGACGCTGGTGGTCACCAACGACTGCACCACCATTACCGCCCCGAACCTCAACTTTGGCAGCGCGCCGCTGGCGGGCAGCTTCTCTGCCGTTCAGCAGACCATCAGCGTGGTCTGCTCTAAAGGAAGCACTTATAGCGTCGGGCTGAGCAACGGCAATAATTTCAGCGGCACCGCGCGGCAGATGGCAAACGGTGCCAGCCGGCTGGCCTATGACATTTATAAAGACGCGGCCACGACCTCGCGCTGGGGACCCTCCGGCAGCGATCGCTGGAGCAGCACAACGTCAACCTCGCTTAATCCCGATACGGTAACGCGCAACTTTACCTACACGGCCCGGATACTGACGACGCAGGCGACGCCGGCAGCCGGAAACTACACGGATAACGTGGTGGTGGACGTGGCGTTTTAGCGGGGAGAGAGCCGGCCGCAGGGCGCGGCCGGAAAAGCATCAGAGTGAGGCGCTGGCGGGCGTTACCGCGTGGCGCTGCTGATACTGTCTCACCATCCGGCCAATCAGCAGTGTGCCTGCCAGTCCGCAGACGGCAGCAAATGAGAGCCAGATGCCGGGCATCGCTTTATCGCCGGTGGCATGAATAAGGTAGCTGGAGATGGCTGGCGTAAAGCCGCCAAACAGTGCGGTCGCCAGGCTGTAGGCCAGGGAAAAGCCGGATGCGCGCACCTCTGCCGGCATAATCTCTGCCAGATAGACCACCATGGCACCGTTGTAGCTGGCATAGAGAAAAGAGAGCCACAGCTCCGCTTCGACCAGATGCGCAAAGCTCGCGGAACCGGTGAGCCAGTGCAGCACCGGCCAGGCCGTCAGGATCATCAGCACGGTAAAGATAATCAGCAGCGGCCGCCGTCCGACCCGATCGGAAAGTGAACCCATAACCGGCAGCCAGAACAGATTGGATATCCCGACAAACAGCGTCACCAGAAAGCTCTGTTTATCGCTCATCATCAGCACCGTTTTGCCAAAGGTCGGCGTGAAAGCGGTGATCATGTAGAACATAACAGTGGTGGTGACCACCATCAGCATGCCCGCCAGCACCAGCGCCCAGTTCTGTCCGACTGACCGTACAATCTGGCGCATCGAAGGATGCGTTTTACGCTGGCTGAACGCCTCTGTCTCTTCCAGCATGCGGCGGATCCAGAACAGAAACGGCACAATCATACAGCCCACCACAAACGGAATACGCCAGCCCCATTCGGTAACGGCCTCTTTCGCCAGCAAATGATTCAGCCCCAGTCCCAGCAGCGCGGCGAAGATCACCGCCACCTGCTGACTGCCCGACTGCCAGCTAACCCAGAATCCTTTACGCCCTTCGGGCGCAGCTTCTGCCAGATAGACCGAGACGCCGCCGAGTTCTACCCCCGCGGAGAAGCCCTGCAGCAGGCGTCCGAGCAGGATCAAAATTGGTGCCGCGGCGCCAAGCGTGGCGTAACCCGGCACCAGCGCAATGGTCAGTGTGCCAATCGCCATCAGCCCCAGCGTCAGCAGCAGGCCTTTGCGCCGGCCGTGATGGTCGATATAGGCACCCAGCACAATGGCGCCCAGCGGACGCATAAGAAATCCGGCGCCGAAGGTCATCAGCGTCAGCATCAGAGAGGCAAAGGGATCGTCGCCGGGAAAAAAGGTTTTCGCGATGGCGGTGGCGTAGTAGCCAAAGACCATAAAATCATACATCTCAAGGAAGTTACCGCTGGTAACGCTAAAGATGGTTTTCGCCCCGCTGCGCGCAGGCTTTTGCAGAGATAACTGGCTGCTCATACTGTCCTTCCTGGTTTTTTACCCGTTGTAGCCTGCTCAGCCAGGAATGAATGTGATCTGAATCACCATTGTGCTTTACAAAGACTGACAAAAGGTAACAGAAAATTAACAATGCGGCGCGGTCCTGACAGCAGCTCTGCAGAAAGCAGGTATAAAAAAAGCCGCTGTTATCAGCGGCTTTCTCTGAGTCAAAACAGTCTGGCTATTTGCCGGCCGTTTCCATTCCCATCAGGCCAATCTTCAGATAGCCCGCCGCGCGCAGCTGGTCCATCACCGCCATCAGCGTGGCATAGTCCACTGACTGATCGGCCTGGAAGAAGATAGTGGTCTGCTTATCTCCCGCGGTCTGCGCAGTCAGCGCGTTTACCAGCGTCTCTTTCGTCACCGCATCATTGCCGATATAGATCTGCTTATCCGCTTTGATTGAGAGATAGACCGGCTTCTCCGGGCGCGGCTGCGGTGCGCTGGTGGACGCTGGCAGGTTAACGCGTACATCCACCGTTGCCAGTGGTGCCGCCACCATAAAGATAATCAGCAGCACCAGCATAACGTCGATAAACGGCGTGACGTTAATCTCATGCATTTCGCTGTCGCCAGCGGCCTCATCGTTTAAACGCATCGCCATAATGATTATCCTGCGCGCAGCTTATGCGTAGCGGCCGGACGGCTGGTTTCCGCCGCGACGTGCGCCGTGCCGAGATCGAGATCGCGGCTTTGCAGCAGCAGCACCTGGGCTGCGACGTCACCCAGCGACGCTTTATAACTGGCAATCATGCGCGCAAAAACGTTGTAAATAACCACGGCAGGAATAGCGGCAACCAGGCCGACTGCTGTCGCCAGCAGCGCTTCAGCAATGCCAGGCGCGACCACGGCAAGATTGGTAGTCTGCGTTTTAGCGATGCCGATAAAGCTATTCATAATGCCCCATACGGTACCGAACAGGCCGATAAAAGGCGCCACGGAACCGATGGTTGCCAGAAAACCATTGCCGCGCCCGGCATGACGACCGAACGCCCCTACCCGACGCTCAAGGCGAAAACTGGTGCGATCCTTGATGCCCGCCAGATCGTCTGTGCCCGCTGACAGCGTCAGCTCCTCGCGCGCATCGGCCAGCAGTACAGCACTGTGACTGCTGGCTTTAAAGCTCTCTGCCGTACGGTAAGCGTCAGCCAGCGAGCGTGCTGCGCCCAGCGCCTGCTGCTCTTTTTTCAGGCGACGTTTCGCGGCGCTCAGTTCAGCATATTTGCCAAAAAAGATGGCCCAGGTCACGACGGATGCCAGTAACAGGCCAATCATGACAATTTTAACCACGATGTCGGCATGCTGGTACATCCCCCAGACGGAGAGGTCTGTCTGCATTAAATCACTGGCTACCACGCTGCATCTCCAGATTCTGTTGTAGAGTTCACGACTGAAGAGACGATCATAGCAAAAAAAAGGATCTAAGTGATAGTCGTTCTCATTACTATTTACAAAGCAGCGCCTGCTGCTGCTGTGCCTTCGCCACCGGGCTGGTGCCACTCTGATAATCGGTAAACAGGCTCAACCCCTCCCCTGATTCGTGGTAACGTGAATGCTTTGTAAGATGGGTCAGGACAGGCAGTGATGGCTACGAAAAAACTGGATACCGCGCTGGTGAGCGCAGGACGTAATAAACGTTATACGCAGGGCGCGGTGAACAGCGTAATACAGCGCGCCTCATCCCTGGTTTTTGATACCGTCGCGGATAAACAGCGCGCCACCGCCGGGCGGGCTGAAGGCGAACTCTTTTATGGCCGTCGCGGCACGCTTACGCACTTTTCGCTGCAGGATGCGATGAGCGAACTGGAAGGTGGCGCAGGCTGTGCACTCTATCCCTGCGGCGCAGCCGCCGTTGCCAACGCCATTCTGGCGTTTGTTGAAGCGGGCGATCACGTGCTGATGAGCGGAGCGGTCTACGAACCGACGCAGGATTTCTGCAGCAAAATCCTCACCAAAATGCAGGTCACCACCACCTGGTTTAATCACTGCACTGGCAGTGAGATCGGTGAACTGGTGCAGCCCAATACCCGCGTGGTGTTTCTTGAGTCGCCGGCGTCGGTGACGATGGAAGTGCAGGATATCCCGGCGATTGTTGCCGCCGTACGTGCCAAAGCGCCCGAGGCGATTATCATGCTGGACAACACCTGGGCGGCGGGCGTGCTGTTTAACGCGCTGTCGTTCGGGATTGATATCTCTATCCAGGCCGGCACCAAATATATCATTGGTCACAGCGACGCCATGATTGGCACCGCGGTGGCCAACGCCCGCTGCTGGCCGCAGCTGCGTGAGAACTCTTACCTGATGGGGCAGATGGTCGATGCGGATACGGCCTATATGGCGAGCCGCGGTCTGCGCACCTTAGGCACCCGCCTGCGCCAGCACGAAGAGAGCGCGCTGCAGGTGGCGGAGTGGCTGACTGGCCGGCCTGAAGTGGCGCGGGTCAATCATCCGGCGCTGGCGCAGAGCCCGGGACACCGTTTCTGGCAGCGCGACTTCAGCGGCAGCAGCGGCCTGTTTTCATTTGTGCTGCATGAGCGGCTGGATGCGCAGCAGCTGGCAAATTATCTCGATCGCTTCCATCATTTCAGCATGGCCTATTCGTGGGGCGGTTATGAGTCGCTGATTCTGGCCAGCCAGCCCGAAGAGCTGGCGGCGATTCGCCCGGCAGGCGGCGTCGACTTTACGGGCACGCTGATACGTCTGCATATCGGTCTGGAGCACGTCAGCGACCTGCTGGCCGATCTGCAGGCGGGTTTTGACCGCTTAACGAATTAAACCAACCTTTAACCATCCGTGGCTCGCCGTGTCAGATCAACGCGCCGGCGGCTGCGGAGGGCTACTATAAAAGCCTTGTAACTCGACGGGATAGCAGATGGGTGTTTTACATGAGATTGTCCAGGCGCTCTGGCATCAGGATTTTGCTGCGCTGGCCAATCCGGATGTCGTATGGATCGTCTACGGCGTGATGTTTCTGACGCTGTTTCTGGAAAATGGCTTGCTGCCGGCGTCGTTTCTGCCGGGTGACAGCCTGCTGCTGCTGGCGGGCGCCATGATTGCTAAAGGCGTAATGGACTTTGTGCCGACCATGGTGATCCTGACCACTGCCGCCAGCCTCGGCTGCTGGCTGAGCTATCTGCAGGGGCGCTGGCTGGGCAATACAAAGCTGGTCAAAAGCTGGCTGATGCATCTGCCCGCGCAGTACCATCAGCGCGCCTGGCATCTGTTTAACCGCCACGGCCTGATGGCGCTGCTGGTGGGCCGTTTCCTGGCGTTTGTGCGCACGCTGCTGCCTACCATGGCGGGTATCTCCGGACTGCGTAACAGCCGTTTTCAGCTGTTTAACTGGTTAAGCGGCGTGTTGTGGGTCGGCATTGTCGTTACGATGGGCTACGGCATCAGCCAGGTGCCGTTTATCAAGCGGCATGAAGATCAGGTTATGGCTATTCTGATGATCCTGCCGCTGGTGCTGCTGTTTACCGGGCTGGCCGGCAGCATTGTGGTGATCTGGAAAAAACGCCGTCAGAAAACCTCTTAATTATCACGCCGCGTCAAACGGCAGCGTCTGCACCGTTTGACGCGCGCGGCTGACCTCTTCACCCGGCGTTGTGCCAAACAGCCGTTTGAACTCCCGGGAAAACTGTGACGGACTCTCATACCCTACCCGCAGCGCGGCTGTACTCGCCTTTACGCCATCCTGCAGCATCATCAGCCGCGCCTGATGCAGACGATAGCGTTTGAGGTACTGCAGCGGGGACGTCTGCGTTACCGCCTTAAAGTTGTGGTGAAAAGCGGACACGCTCATGTTGACCTCGGCCGCCAGCGTCTCAACGCTCAGGCTGCCGGCAAAGTGCGTTTCTATCCGCCGCAGCGCGCGCGCAATCTGACTGAACTGCGTCTGCCGGTTAACCAGCGACAGCAGCGCCCCGCCAATCGGACCGGTGAGCACATAATAAAGGATTTCCCGTACCAGCTGCGGGCCAAGCACCCGTGCATCGCGCGGATGGCTCATCACATCCAGCAGCCGCTCTGCGGCACACAGCATCTCTTCGCTCAGCCAGGCAGAATGAATACCCGAGGTCTGCACCGCGGGCTGAAACTGCTCATCGTCACCGATATCCAGCAGCAGATCCTGCAGCGAAGCGGTATCCACGCTCAGACACATGCCCGCCAGCGGCGCATCGGGCGTGGCTTCCGTTTCGCACTCAACCGGCAGCGGCACCGTCAGCATCAGATATTTACTGGCGTCATAGTGAAAGACCGTGCTGCCGAGATAGCCGGTTTTGCGTCCCTGAAACAGGATCACAATGCCGGGCTGATACATCATCGGCGTACGCGGCAGCGTTTCGCTGGCGTAAATGAGCCGGACATTTTTCACTGCACAGTGCGGTTTTTGCGGGTCGCACATTAGCGCGACAACCCGGCGGGCAAGCTGGCGACACAGGGCGTCATGGGACATGGCTGCTTTCCGGATAAAAAACTCAGTGTGCCGCAACGCTGCACAAAGCTCTACTTCCCTGGAGGATCAGGCAAGATTTTTGCAGAAAAGGGTCAGAGTCCGCTCTGGCAGAGCGATCCGCACTGCACGTTTGTTGTCTAGACTTAAGCACACAGTTTTCCATTCAGCGATCGCAATGAAAAAGGAGCCCCTATGGCAGATCAACCTATTATCAAACTGCGCGACGGCAATATGATGCCGCAGCTTGGCCTCGGTGTCTGGCAGGCAAGTCAGGAAGAGGCGCATACCGCCGTACTGAAAGCGCTGGAAGTGGGCTATCGCTCTATCGATACCGCTGCCGCCTATAAAAATGAAGAGGCGATTGGCAGGGCGCTGAAGGATACGCCGGTAGCGCGCGACGATATCTTCGTCACCACCAAGCTGTGGAATGATGACCAGCAAAATGTGCAGCAGGCGATGGAGACCAGCCTGGAGAAACTGCAGCTCGACAGCGTTGATCTCTACCTGATGCACTGGCCCTGCCCGGAAAAAGATCACTACGTTGCGGCATGGGAGAAGATGATTGAGCTGCAGCAGCAGGGTCTGACCAAAAGCATCGGCGTCTGCAACTTCCATGAGGCCCACCTGAAACGCCTGATTGATGAAACCGGCGTGACGCCCGTCGTGAATCAGATTGAGCTACATCCGATGCTGCAGCAGCGTACGCTGCACGCCTGGAACGCACTGCATCAGATTCAGACTGAGTCCTGGAGCCCGCTGGCGCAGGGCGGCGAAGGCGTGTTCGATCAGGCGATTATCCGCACGCTGGCGAAAAAGTATGGCAAGAGCGCGGCGCAGATTGTGATCCGCTGGCATCTCGACAGCGGCCTGGTGGTGATCCCGAAATCCGTGACGCCGGCACGCATTGAGGAGAACTTTAACGTCTTCGATTTCCGGCTGGAGAAAAGTGAGATCAGTGAAATCACCAAACTGGATAAGGGCCAGCGTCTGGGTCCCGACCCGGAGACGTTTAACGGCTAGAGAAGCACGACAATTGCGGCCGCCCTCACGGCGGCCTTTTTCTTCTTCAGGAGAGCGGATTGACGACCATCTGCCCTGCCGTACCGCGATCGGCCAGTTCCAGCGTCTGGCTATAATAGACAAACGGGAAGTGATCGCTGGCGCTTTGCGGAAAACTCACCAGCAGTTCCACACTGCCGTCAACCCAGACGGTATCTTTCCAGCCGCGATCTTCGCCCATCGACTGCGCGCCGTTGACGCTTTTGATAAGGAACATGACGCCCTGAATATGCAGCGACTGCGGGCGATCGGCGTGAATAATCCAGCGCTCAAACGTTCCCTGCTGCGTTGTGGTATCGATGCGGTTCATATCCCACAGCGCGCCGTTAATGCCCGGTACGCTGTCGCCAATACGAAATTCGCGCGTCCGCACCGCCACGCCGTCGAGGATCTGATCGGCCAGCAGTCGCATCGGCAGGTTATCGGTGACCAGCGGCAGCAGCCCGGTCGGGCGCAGCGTCAGCACCAGCGTGTTGGTCAGAATGGATGAGGGTTCAAACAGGCCGCGCAGGCGATCCATAATCCCTGCCGCCGTGCCCGCCGTGATTGACACTTCATCCCCCTGCGACATATCCACCAGCACCTCACGCCGTTCGCCTGGCGCCAGAGAGAGCGTCTGCACCGCGACCGGCGAAGGCAGGAACCCCTGATCGCTGGCAATAACGGTAAAAGGGCGACCGTCTGAAAAACGCAGGTCAAAGCGGCGCGCATTGGCGGCGTTCAGCAGGCGCAGGCGCACCCAGCCGCGGGAAACATCCACATAGGGATTCTGCACGCCGTTAACCAGCAGCGTATCACCAAGAAACCCGCCCTCTGATGGCGGGTTATAGACCGGGGTGGCGAAGTTATCGAGGCGCTTATCCTGAATCACCAGTGGAAAATCATCCACGCCGTAGTGCTTAGGCAGCGGCAGCGATTTGCTGACCTCATCTTCAATCAGCCACATTCCCGCCAGGCCGTTATAGACGTGTGGGGCCATATGATTCGGCGTGCTGGCGTGATACCACAGCGTCGCCGCCCCCTGCCGAATGGGCAGCACCGGCGACCAGTCAGCACCCGCTGACATCATGCGCGGCGCCCCGCCCATCAGCGCGCCCGGCACCTGCAGGCCGCTGACCGTCATCGCCACCGGCTCATTAAGCCGGTTGCTGTAGATAAGCTTAACGTCATCACCGCTGTAAACCCGCACCGTCGGCCCCAGATAGAGGCCGTTAATGCCCCAGACCGGAACTTTGCTGCCGCTGCCCGTAAACGACCAGTGGCTGCGCTGCAGCGTCAGAAACAGCGGCTGTCCGCGGCGGGATTCAATCAGCGGCGGGACCGGCAGCGGGACATCGCCAGCCGGAGCAGCGGCGCGGGCTGAAAAAGGCAATGCCGATGAGGCCAGCGCAACGCCGGCAGAAAGCTGAATAAAATGACGTCTGCTGCAAGACATAAAACTTCAGACCTTTTGAGCGGGGCGTAAAACGCCGTGTCCATGTTGTTGTTGTTAATTTTGCTGTGATGCGCAGGGGCGATATCCACCGCCCCCGAATGAGGCTCAGATTTTACCGTTTTTTTCGCGTTCGGCGACTTCTGCGTTTAACTCTTCCAGCTTAGCAGACATTATTTCACGGCAGTGGGTCGCCAGCTTACGCACAGAGGTGGTCTCAAACTGTGCGGTATCGACCGGTGGCAGCATCTCTACAATCACCAGGCCATTCTTCCAGCGATTCATATTAATTTTGCCATGCGTATTAGAGACGACGATCGGGATAATGGGTACGCCAGCGGCGACGGCAGCGTGAAACGCGCCGGTCTTAAACGGCAGCAGGCCGCGTCCGCGGCTGCGCGTGCCTTCCGGAAACATCCAGAACGAGATACGCTTCTTTTTAAATTGCCCGACGATCTCTCCGATAGTACCGTGCGCTTTCGCACGGTTGTCGCGATCGATCAGCAGGTTGCCTGTCAGCCAGTAGAGCTGCCCGAAAAACGGGATCCACAACAGGCTCTTTTTGCCCACGGTAACGGTGGTCGGCTGTACGATTTTCGCCGCCGTGATCATGTCATAGTTGTTCTGATGGTTTGCAATATAGATAGCATTACCGTAATTCGCCGCCTCAGGAGGCTTACGCAGCTCAACTTTAACGCCCAGCACTCCGGAGAGCCGGCCAAAAAGATGGCCAAACGTCGCGACATGGCGCGGGTTGCGCGGCGAAAACAGGCACCAGATGCTGCCGAAGACACAGACCAGTACGGAATAGATGATAATAATTATCGCGCGTAAAATTAGTAACATAGCGTCCTCAAAAAAGTACTCCTTCGCAGATAACCCGATTACTCTGCACTTGCGTCACGCTTAGGGCGTGCCGGCGCGTTGACTTCAACGCTGTCAATACGCTGCAGGCCGCGTGATACGCTGCCGCGACGGCCGCGATCGGCACGCACTTTCTGCAGATCTTCATCGCGCAGGATCAGCTTACGTTTACCCACATAGAGGGTAAGAGTGCTGCCCGGCGTCAGAATCAGTAGCCACTGCAGCCGGTCGGCACCGGAGGCAGCATCTGCGGCAGGAATTGAGATAATTTTATTGCCTTTGCCTTTAGACATTTGCGGCAGGTCAGCCACCGGGAACATCAGCATTCTGCCCGCCTGGGTGATTGCCAGCAGCATGTCATCGCCGGAATTGACCGCCAGCGGCGTCATGACGCGCGCATTCTCCGGCAGCGTCAGCAGCGCTTTACCGGCGCGGTTGCGCGATACCAGATCGGCAAAGGTACAGATAAAGCCATAGCCGGCATCAGAGGCCATCAGCAGCTTCTGATCGTCCGCTTCCATCAGCACCTGCTCCATCACTGCGCCCGGCGGAAGCGTCAGCTTGCCGGTCAGCGGTTCCCCCTGCCCGCGCGCCGACGGCAGCGAGGTGGGATCGAGCGTATAGCTGCGGCCGGTGGAGTCAATAAATGCCACCGGCTGATTGCTCTTGCCGCGCGCCGCCGCCCGATAGCTGTCTCCCGCTTTATAGCTCAGGCCGGCAGGGTCGATATCGTGCCCTTTGGCGCTGCGCACCCAGCCCATCTGCGACAGCACAATGGTCACCGGCTCAGCGCTCACCAGCTCATTTTCACTCAGCGCTTTCGCCTCTTCGCGCTCGTGCAGCGGCGAGCGGCGCTCGTCGCCGTATGCCTGGCTGTCAGCCTGCAGCTCTTTCTTCAGCAGGCTGTTCATTTTCCGCTCAGACGCCAGCGTGGCCTGCAGCTGATCGCGCTCTTTCTCCAGTTCGGCCTGCTCGCCGCGGATCTTCATCTCTTCGAGTTTCGCAAGATGACGCAGCTTCAGCTCCAGAATCGCTTCGGCCTGCGTTTCGCTGATTGCAAAGCGCGACATCAGGACCGCTTTGGGTTCATCTTCACTGCGGATAATGTGGATCACATCATCAATGTTCAGAAACGCGACCAGCAGCCCCTCAAGGATATGCAGGCGGCGCAGCACGCGCTCCAGCCGGTAATTCAGACGGCGCGTGACCGTATCGCGCCGGTAGACCAGCCATTCAGAGAGGATCTCCAGCAGGTTTTTCACTGCCGGACGGTTATCCAGACCAATCATGTTCAGGTTAACGCGGTAGCTCTTCTCCAGATCGGTGGTGGCGAAGAGATGGTGCATGACCTGATCGAGATCGACGCGGTTAGAACGCGGCACAATCACCAGCCGCGTCGGGTTTTCGTGATCGGATTCGTCGCGCAGATCCTCAATCATCGGCAGTTTTTTGTTACGCATCTGGGCGGCGATCTGCTCCAGCACGCGCGCGCCGGAGACCTGATGCGGCAGCGCAGTGATCACTGCCTCACCCTCTTCTTTTTTCCAGACGGCGCGCTGACGTACCGATCCACGCCCGCTCTGGTAGATCTTGCGGATCTCTTCACGCGGCGTGATGATCTCTGCTTCCGTCGGATAGTCAGGACCCTGCACAATATCCAGCAGCTCATCCAGCGTGGTTTTGGGTTTGTCGATCAGCCGCACCGCGGCTTCAGCCACTTCGCGCAGATTGTGCGGCGGGATATCCGTTGCCATGCCGACGGCGATACCGGTGGTGCCGTTAAGCAGAATGTTGGGCAGCCGCGCCGGCAGCATTTTGGGTTCCTGCAGCGTGCCGTCAAAATTCGGGGTGTAATCAACCGTGCCCTGGCCCAGCTCGCTGAGCAGCACTTCCGCATATTTAGAGAGGCGCGATTCGGTATAGCGCATCGCGGCAAAAGATTTGGGATCGTCCGGTGCGCCCCAGTTACCCTGACCATCAACCAGCGGATAACGATAGGAGAACGGCTGCGCCATTAATACCATCGCTTCGTAACAGGCGCTGTCCCCATGCGGATGATATTTGCCCAGCACGTCACCGACGGTGCGCGCTGACTTCTTAAATTTGGCGCTGGCGCTCAGGCCCAGCTCTGACATGGCGTAGACGATACGGCGCTGCACCGGCTTCAGACCGTCACCGATATAGGGCAGCGCGCGATCCATAATCACATACATGGAGTAGTCCAGGTACGCTTTTTCGGTAAACTTGTGCAGGGCAAGACGCTCTGCACCATCCTGCGTCATTTCGCTCATTACGTTTGCATCCTCACTTCGTGGCCCGCACCGGCGGGTCATTTGGCGAGGATAGTACCTTATTCACGCGAGTTAGTCACAGAGAAGCCGTGTCTCTGCGGCAGAAAGGTTTGCGTTAAAAAACAACAGCGCAGCAGGCGGATCCGGCCGCTTTTGCCCTTTGATAAAAGCGCTGATTTTGCTGCAGAAAACCCGGTGTGACGTCATACCGCATCAGGGCACTTTACCCAGCCACGCTTGCTGGATCGCCGCATATTCGCCCGTGGCAGTCGCCAGATGCAGCCACTGATCCACGTAGAGTTTCCAGCTCATATCATCGCGCGGCAGCATGTAAGCTTTTTCACCATACTGCATCGGCTTATCCGGATTAATGGCGCATAGCGACGGATAGTGCTGCTGCTGAAACTGCGCTTCAGACGCGTCGGTGATCATCACGTCCGCTTTTTTATCCGTCAGCTGCTGAAAGATGGTCGTATTCTCTGCCAGCTGCAGCGTAGCCTGCGGCAGATGGCTGTGCACGAACGCTTCGTTAGTGCCTCCGGCAGGCTCGATGACCCGCACCTCACGCCGGTTTATCTGCGCAATGGTCTGATAGCGCGCTTTGTCCTCACAGCGCACCAGCGGAATTTTGCCATCTGTGCCGAGCGGTCGGGCAAACCAGGCGATTTTCTGACGCTTCAGCGTGACCGATACGCCGCCCAGCGCGATATCGCACTGGCGGGCAACAAAATCGGCGCTCAGTTTTTTCCAGGTGGTCGGCACCCACGCGACTCTGGCGCCCAGGCTGGCGGCCAGCGACTCCGCCATGCTGATATCCAGCCCTTCATATTTTCCATCACTGCGCAGAAAGCTGTAGGGCTTATAGTCGCCAGTGGTACAGACGCGCAGCGTCTGCTGCTGCTGAATGAGATCGAGACGTGACTGCGCCTGAGCCGTGCCCGCTACCAGCAGCAGCGCGATAGTGATCTGTTTTTTCATAGCCTCTTCTTATTTTAATTCCGGGTTGCGCACAGAGTGTTTCACACGCCGGAGCATTATTGCTTTATAAGCAACAGTATTGTGACCCGTGGCACGTTTTTCCCCGCAACTTTCGCGCGTAGAGTGTGCCGTATCAAACTAACATTCAGGTGCAAAACAGTATGAGCAACATTCTGATCATTGACGGTGGCAAAACCTTTGCTCACTCAAAAGGCGAACTTAACCATACGCTGACCGACGTCGCGGCCAGTCAGCTGCGCGATCTCGGTCATCAGGTCTCTGTCACGCTGGCCGACAGTAACTACGACGTCGCAGAGGAGATCCAGAAGTATCTGGACAGCGATGTGGTGATCTATCAGATGCCGGGCTGGTGGATGGGCGAGCCGTGGACGGTGAAGAAATATATCGATGAGATCTTTACCGAAGGTCACGGCAAACTTTACGCCAGCGATGGCCGCTCACGCAGCGACGCCAGCAAAAAATATGGTTCCGGCGGCCTGATTCAGGGTAAAAAATATATGCTGTCGCTGACGTGGAACGCGCCGCTGGAAGCCTTTACTGAAGCCGATCAGTTCTTTGAAGGCGTGGGCGTGGATGGCCTCTATCTGCACTTCCATAAGGCCAACCAGTTCCTCGGAATGGAGGCGCTGCCTACCTTTATCTGCAACGACGTTATCAAACAGCCCGATGTGCCGCGCGATATTGCGAGTTATCGGACTCATCTCAGCGCAATCTTTGCTTAACTGTAAGCACAACGGGAAAAGAGGAAGCGCTATGTTAACAGTCGTCGCTGAAATTTGTGTTAAACCGGGCCGTCGTCAGGCGGTGCTGGATGCCATCAATGAGCTGATTCCGGCGGTACTGCAGGAGGAGGGTTGCCATCAGTATGATGCGCTGCTCGACCATCAGGCGCAGGTGCCGTGGAAGCAAAACTCACCTGACTCCATTTTTATGCTGGAGCAGTGGGCCTCGCTGCGGGCGCTGGAGCAGCATCAGCAGATGCCGCATATGGATGCACATCGCGCCCGCATCAAAGACGACGTGGTGGATGTAAAAATCCTGGTGCTGGAACCGGCCAGCTGATCCTCTCCTCAGGCAACGCTCTGGCTATGCCGGAGCGTCTGCCGCCCGAATGCTTAAATCAGCTGCTGACGCTGGATTTTCTCCTGCAGGAAATCGAGAAAGCAGGTGACGCGCGAACTCAGCGTCTGGTTGCGATAGTAGACGGCGTGCACCGGCAAACGTAGCTCCCGGGTTTCGCTCGCCAGCACATCCATCAGCCGCCCCTGTTCGCGATCTTCCCGGCTGACAAAATCAGAGAGCCTGACAATACCCAGCCCCTGCAGGGCCAGCTGGCGCAGCGTTTCGCCGCTGGAGGCGGTCAGGGTGGGTTTAATACGCAGAAACTCTCCCTCCTGCTGCCAGACGGGCCAGATGTTATGGGTATCCAGCTGGCTGAACCCGATCAGCTGGTGCTGGCTCAGCGCGGCTACGCTATCGGGTATGCCATGTTTTGCCAGATAGTCCGGACTGGCTACCAGTCGCGTCGCGCTGCTGCCTAACACCCTGGCGCGCAGCGTCGAGTCGCGCAGTTCGCCAATGCGAATAGCGATATCCGTTTGCTGTTCCAGCAGATCGATAACGATGTCGTCGGTGTTGAGTTCAAGTTCAATTTGCGGATAGCGTTGCCGGAACTCCGCCAGCAGCGGCACGATGACGTGCAGCATAAAGGGGGTATTGGCGTTAATGCGCAGTCGCCCGGCAGGCGTCTCACGGCGGCGGGCTATCTGCTCTTCGGCCCGCTCAACGGAGGTGAGGATCTGGCGGGCGTGCTCAAGAAAAATCGCGCCCTCATCGGTCAGCGCCAGACGGCGCGTGGTGCGGTGCATCAGCGTGGTCTGTAACTTACTCTCCAGCCGGCTGAGCGCGCGGCTGATACCGGAGGTGGTCTGCTCCAGCTGTTCTGCAGCGGCGGTGATCGAACCGCTGTCGACCACCGCCACCCAGGCGCGCAGCTCTTCGAGAGTAATTTTCACCGTGTTATCCTCAGCGCGCGTCGCCGTCATTAAACGTCGAGATCGGCGAGATCGCCTTTCTCCTGTAGCCAGTTGCGGCGATCTTCGGAGCGTTTCTTCGCCAGCAGCATATCCATTACGCGCAGAGTCTGCTCAATATCCTCATCGGCAATGGTCAGCTGTACCAGACGCCGGGTATTTGGATCGAGCGTGGTTTCGCGCAGCTGCAGCGGGTTCATTTCACCCAGCCCTTTAAAACGCTGTACGTTCGGCTTGCCTTTTTTCCGCTTCAGCTGCTCCAGCACGCCCTCTTTTTCATCTTCATCCAGCGCATAATAGACCTCTTTACCGAGGTCGATACGATAGAGCGGCGGCATCGCAACATAGACGTGTCCCTGCTGCACCAGTGAACGGAAGTGCTTCACAAACAGCGCGCACAGCAGCGTGGCGATGTGCAGGCCATCGGAGTCCGCATCCGCCAGAATACAGATTTTGCCGTAGCGCAGCTGGCTCAGATCTTCGCTATCCGGGTCGATACCAATCGCTACGGAAATGTCATGCACCTCCTGCGACGCCAGTACCTCATCAGAAGAGACTTCCCAGGTGTTCAGGATCTTTCCCTTCAGCGGCATAATCGCCTGGTATTCGCGATCGCGCGCCTGCTTGGCCGAGCCGCCCGCTGAGTCACCCTCAACCAGGAACAGCTCGGTTTTATTCAGATCCTGGGCGGTGCAGTCTGCCAGCTTGCCCGGCAGCGCCGGCCCGCTGGTGAGTTTTTTACGCACCACCTTTTTCGCCGCGCGCATACGGCGCTGCGCGCTGGAGATCGCCAGCTCAGCCAGCATTTCTGCCGCCTGCACGTTCTGATTCAGCCACAGGCTGAACGCATCTTTCACCACCGCCGACACAAAGGCCGCGCACTGGCGCGAGGAGAGACGCTCTTTGGTCTGACCGGCAAACTGCGGATCCTGCATTTTTACCGATAACACATAGGCGCAGCGATCCCAGATATCTTCCGCTGACAGCTTAACGCCGCGCGGTAAAATATTGCGGTATTCGCAGAATTCGCGCATGGCATCCAGCAGTCCCTGGCGCAGACCGTTTACGTGCGTTCCGCCCTGCATGGTCGGGATCAGGTTAACGTAGCTTTCCGTCAGCAGCTCGCCCCCTTCCGGTAACCACAGCAGCGCCCAGTCTACCGCTTCCACGTCACCGGCAAAGCTGCCCGTAAACGGCGTTTCCGGCAGCGTGGGCAGCCCGTTGACCGCCTCACTCAGATAATCGGTCAGACCATCCTGATAGAGCCAGGTCTGCTCGCTGTTGTTCACCTTATCTTTAAAGACAATCTCAACGCCGGGACAGAGTACCGCTTTCGCTTTGAGCAGGTGTTTCAGGCGCGATACGGAGAAGCGCGGGCTGTCGAAGAAGCTGACGTCAGGCCAGAAATGCACGCTGGTGCCCGTGTTACGTTTGGCGACCGTACCTATCACTTTCAGGTCTTCAACCTTTTCGCCATGCTCAAAAGCGATACGATACACTTCACCATTACGCCGTACGGTCACTTCCACCCGCGTGGAGAGCGCGTTGACAACCGAGATGCCCACGCCGTGCAGGCCACCGGAAAACTGATAGTTTTTACCGGAGAATTTACCGCCTGCGTGCAGCCGGCACAGGATCAGTTCAACGGCCGGTACGCCCTCTTCCGGATGGATATCCACCGGCATACCGCGCCCGTCGTCGATCACTTCCAGTGACTGATCGGCGTGCAGGATCACCTCGACCCGGCTGGCATGGCCCGCCAGCGCTTCATCGACGCTGTTATCGATAACTTCCTGACCCAGATGGTTTGGCCGGGTGGTATCGGTATACATACCCGGACGGCGACGCACAGGCTCAAGGCCGGTCAGGACCTCAATCGCGTCAGCATTATAGTTTGATTGGCTCATTGTATTTGTCTGATGAACAAGAGAAAAAGGAGCCCATGACGCAGCTTAGGAGAGGGATAAACCCAGAAAATCTACTATCTGCGTAAAATGGCGTTCAAATCCGATAAAGGCGTGATTGCCGCCCGCTTCAACCGTCTGCCGGCATGCGCTGTAGTAATTCAGTGCCTGGCGATAGTCGAGGATCTCATCGCCGGTCTGCTGCAATAGCCAGAGCAGATCGGGCGCATCAAGCGGGTCAATCTGCATCACTTTCAGATCGTAAATATGGCGTGACTCTAACACATATTGCTGGCCGGTGTAGGGATTACGGTTCTCGCCCAGATAATCCGTCAGCAGCTCAAACGGACGTACCGCCGGATTCACCACCACCGCTGGCAGCATAAAACATTGCGACAGCCAGGTCGCGAAATAGCCGCCCAGCGATGAGCCAACCAGCCCCAGCGGTTCGCCGGTATGCTGCATCACTAACTCTTCCAGCAGGCTGGCTGCCTCCTCCGGAAAAGCGGGCAGCTGAGGCACCAGAACATTAATGTGCGGCTGCGCTGCGGCGCACCACGCCTGCAGCTGCGTCGCTTTGGCTGACTGCGGCGAGCTATTAAATCCGTGCAGATAGAGCAGCGTGGCCATTAATCAGTACCCATCTGAGTCAAGGTCCGGCCGGAACATATCGCTTTGCAGGCGATTCACTTCCGTCTCCAGTGAGCCATCCGCCGCTAATGTCAGCCAGCGCCAGCCGGGGGCCAGCGTGTCAATGGTGAAACTGGTGCAGTGCGGTTTGAACTGGACGCAGGTAGAAGGCGAGGCCAGAACCCGGCGCCCCTGCCAGTGAAGATCGAGCTCCTGATGAATGTGGCCACATACCAGATGCTGCGCCTGCGGAAAAGCCTGTAACACCGCTTCCAGCTGGTGCGGGTTACGCAGGCTATGCTGATCGAGCCAGGTACAGCCGGAAGGCACCGGATGATGGTGCAGCAGGATGAGCGAGTGCCGCCCAGGAAACCGCGCAAGTGACGCTGCCAGCCACTCCAGCTGATAGTCGCTCAGCATGCCGTGTGGCACGCCAGATACCTGGCTATCGAGCAGCAGCAGCTGCCACTGCTCCCCCAGCAGAACGTGTTTATCTGCCGCTATGCCTGCTTCGGCGAGGGTATTCACCATCGCTGGCTGGAAATCGTGATTACCGGGCAGCCAGACGCATGGCTTTTGCAGGCGGGCAATACCGGCAACAAAATGCTGGTACGCTTCCACGGTATGATCCTGCGCCAGATCGCCGGTCGCGATAATCAGATCATATTCGTGCTGCTGTGCCGCGATAGCATCCAGCACCGCATCGAAGCTCGCCCAGGTGTTAACCCCCAGCAAAGATTGGTGCTTCCCCGCGAAGAGATGGGTATCAGTGATCTGCAGGATCCGGATCGCGGATCCTGGTGCCGCAGGAAAAGTGAGCAGGCTATCCAAAGCGTTTCCTTAATCTCCACGCCATCAATGCGTCAGACGCGTTTAGCAAACAGGCACGGCCAGAGCACCGTGCGCCAGGCAGTAGCGCAGCCAGTCAGCCAGAAACTGGTTAATCTGATGTTTTTCATCACGCTGATGCAATTTTTTATTAGGATAATCATAGCGTGCTTTAAAGCGATAGATCTGCTGTGTGGAACACACTTCAGCGACCATCGCATCGTGATAGAGCCGCACTGACATCGCGGGCAGACTCCAGTAGCTTACCGCCGGCGCCACCTGCCGGATTTCAACCAGCGTGGTATAACGCGTTGATTCTTCAATCGTCAGCTGATAACGGGCGCCGTTGACCTGATAGAGCACCGAGGCGCCTGCTTCATCACTGCGCGGCAGCAGGCGACGCAGCTGCGCGAAGTTCGTTTCGCACAGGCGCATCATTTCGGGAAAATCAGGGGTATAGCGCTGTTTCATTTTACCTTCCACTCACGTCGTAGTGTTTCATGGTGCAACGCCAGCCATTGCAGCGCAATGACAGAAGCTGCGTTATCAATAATCCCCTCTTCCACCCAGCGATAAGCCTGTTCGCGGCTCACCACATGTACGAGAATATCCTCATTCTCTTCCTCCAGCCCATGGTTCCCTTCTGCCAGGCTGGCATCCACTTCACCCACCAGCACCGACAACCGTTCAGAGGTGCCGCCAGGGCTGGCTAAATAACTGATAACCGGTTTCACGCGCCCGACATTCAGGCCCGCTTCTTCCTGTGCTTCGCGTCGTACGACCTCTTCCGGCGTTTCTCCGGGCTCAATGATACCTGCCACCATCTCCAGCAGCCAGGGTGTGGCGCTGGAATCAAGAGCCGGAATGCGGATCTGTTCGATTAAGACGACTTCGTCGCGCAGGGGATCATAGGGTAGCAGCACGGCGGCATGTCCGCGCTCGAAAACTTCACGCACTACTTCACCACTCATTCCGCCATTAAAAAGGCGGTGGCGAAAGCGATAGCTGACGATGGAAAAAAAACCGTCATAACGGGTATCGCGTGCAATAATTTCTACATCGTTTTTTGTGAAAGTCACAGGGGATTTTTTTTCGCCCGCCATCGTCTGGTTCCTTATGCAGATTGGGATAGAGCATCGAAAAGCCAACCCTTGTGCTCCATCCGAGTGGTTCTTTCTGAATTATTTACGTAAATTAGGGAAAGAAGGCACGTTCAGCCAACCTATCTCTGACAGCGCCTCTGTAAAATCGGCGATTATTTTTTTGGCTTAGCAGCAGCACTTTTCGCGTCACAGGCTGCAACAAAAGGAATGCAAATGAAAAAACTGCTCCCATTTTTTATTGGACTGAGCCTGGGCGGATTCAGCCTTGCCAGCCAGGCAGAAAACCTGCTGCAGGTTTATCAGCAGGCGCGCCTGAGCAATCCCGATCTGCGTGCTTCTGCCGCCGATCGCGACGCTGCGTTTGAAAAGATCAACGAAGCGCGCAGCCCGTTGCTGCCGCAGCTGGGCCTGGGTGCAGATTACACCTATAACAACGGCTATCGTGATAACAGCGGACTGAACACCACTACCAAAAGCGCCTCGCTGCAATTAACGCAGACGATTTTTGATATGTCAAAGTGGCGCAGCCTGACGCTGCAGGAAAAAACTGCCGGCATTCAGGATGTCACCTACCAGGTCGCGCAGCAGGATCTGATCCTCAATACCGCTACCGCCTACTTCAACGTGCTGAATGCGATTGATACGCTCTCCTATACCGAAGCGCAGAAACAGTCCATTTATCGCGAGCTGGATCAAACCACGCAGCGCTTTAATGTCGGCCTGGTGGCGATTACCGATGTACAGAACGCCCGCGCCCAGTATGACAGCGTGCTGGCGAATGAAGTGACGGCCCGAAACACGCTGGATAATGCGGTTGAATCGCTGCGTCAGATCACCGGGATGGACTACCTCTCCCTGGCCTCGCTGAGCATCGATCGCTTTAAAACAGCACGGCCTGATGCGGTCGCCAGCCTGTTAAAGCAGGCTGAGAGTCGCAACCTTAACCTGCTCTCTGCGCGCCTGAGCCAGGATCTGGCTCGTGAGCAGATCCGCTATGCTGAATCGGGCCATATGCCTACGCTGGATCTGACGGCGTCGACCGGTCTGTCTAACAATAAATATAGCGGCAGCCGGGCGAATCAGAGCATCACCAATAACGACTCGATCTCGGGTTCAAATCAGGTCGGCCTGAGCTTCTCATTACCGCTCTACAGCGGTGGTTCAGTGACCTCGCAGGTGAAACAGGCGCAGTACAACTTTGTCGCCGCCAGCGAACAGCTGGAAGGCGCGCATCGCAGCGCGGTGCAGACCGTACGCTCCTCGTTTAACAACGTGAATGCGTCAATCAGCAGCATTGATGCGTACAAACAGGCAGTGATCTCTGCGCAAAGCTCACTCGACGCCTCTGAAGCAGGCTATCAGGTGGGTACCCGTACGATTGTTGATGTACTGGACGCGACCACTACGCTGTTTAACGCTAAACAGCAGCTCTCCAACGCGCGCTACAGCTATCTGATTAACCAGCTGAATATCAAATATGCGCTGGGTACTCTCAATGAGCAGGACCTGCAGCAGCTGAACAGCGCGCTGGGCAAAGAGGTGACGACCTCACCTGAAGTCGTCGCGCCGGAAAATAGCCAGCAGACTGCACAGGCCGACAGCGCACCGCAGGCGGCAGCTTCCGCTCCGGCGGCGTCTGTTCAGCCGGCAGCGCGCAACAGCGGCAATCCATTCAGCCGCTGACAGCAAAAGGGGCCCCTGCGGCCCCTTTCGCATTTGAACGTATAGCTACGTAAAGATCCGCGCCCTGTCAGGCTTCACGCTTTAAATCCCCCCTCGCATCACCTATCCTGACTGCAACTCTGGGTACAGGATAATCACTATGAAACGGACAAAAAATATCCGTCATGCCGCTTTTCGTAAAGGCTGGCAGGCACGTCATCTTACGCCCGTCGCGCTGGCGGTCACTGCAGTATTTATGCTGGCAGGCTGCGAACAGAGCGACGAAACAGTTTCGCTCTATCAGAATGCTGACGACTGTGCGAAAGCCAATCCGGATCAGAGCGGTCAGTGTAAAGCCGCTTATAACAATGCGCTGAAAGAGGCGGAGCGCACCGCGCCTAAATATGCCTCACGCGAAGATTGCGTGGCGGAATTTGGCGAAAATCAGTGCCAGCAGGCACCGGCTCAGGCGGGTGCGGGCACCACCGCAAACAATGCCGAAGCACAGCACAGCGGCGGCTTCTGGATGCCGCTGATGGCTGGCTACATGATGGGACGTATGATGGGCGGCGGCGCCGGTTTTGCTCAGCAGCCGCTGTTTTCCCCTAAAACGCCTGCCAGCCCGGCTAACGGACAGTTCGTAGACGCCGCCGGTAAAAACTATGGCTCAGCAACCTCTGGCCGTACCATGAACGTGCCTAAAACCGCCATGGCACCTAAACCGGCCACGACCTCGACCATTACCCGCGGTGGCTTTGGTGAGACGGTCGCGAAGCAAAACAGTATGCAGCGCAGCAGCGCCAGCGGCACCAGCAGTCGCTCGCTGGGAGGCTAAGCGCCGTATGCAACGTATTGCTATCAGCGAACGCCCGGACTGGCGCGCAAAAGCCACTGAATATGGCTTTCAGTTTCACACTATGTATGGTGAGCCTTACTGGTGTGAAGAGGCCTATTATCAGTTCACGCTGGCACAGGTAGAGACGCTGGAAAGCGTTACGGCAGAGCTGCATCAGATGTGCCTGCAGGCGGTGGAAAAAGTGGTTAACAGCGATGCGCTACTGACCCGCTTCTGCATTCCGAAACACACTTGGGAGTTTGTCCGCGAATCCTGGGCTCAGCGTCAGCCTTCGCTCTATTCCCGTCTGGATCTGGTGTGGGATGGCAGCGGTGAGATCAAGCTGCTGGAAAACAACGCCGACACGCCGACGTCACTCTATGAGGCCGCTTTTTTTCAGTGGATCTGGCTCGAAGATCAGCTCAAAGCGGGCAACCTGCCGGCGGGCAGCGATCAGTTTAACAGCCTGCAGGAGAAGCTGATTGAGCGGTTTGCGGTTCTGCAGCAGCAGCACGGCTTTAACTGGCTGCACTTTGCCTGCTGCCGTGATACGGAAGAGGACCGCGCGACGGTACAGTATCTGCAGGATTGCGCCACAGAAGCGGGACTTCCCGGCGAGTTTCTCTATATCGACGAGATTGGACTAGGGGAAAAAGGCCAGTTTACCGACCAGCACGATCGCGTCATCAGCAACGTGTTCAAGCTCTACCCCTGGGAGTTCATGCTGCGCGAGGTGTTCTCGACCAAGCTGGCCGATGCCGGCGTACGCTGGCTGGAACCCGCCTGGAAAAGCATCCTCTCCAATAAAGCCCTGCTGCCGCTGCTGTGGGAGATGTTCCCGGACCATCCCAATCTGCTGCCCGCCTGGTTTGCAGATGACAGCCAGGCGCCGCAGATGGATAAATATGTGGTGAAGCCGCTCTTCTCCCGTGAGGGCGCCAACATCCGTATTATTGAAAACGGCAACGAAATTGCGCGCGCTGACGGTCCCTATGGCGAAGAGGGTATGATTATCCAGCAGTTCTGCGCGCTGCCCCGATTTGGCGACAGCTATACGCTGATTGGCAGCTGGCTGATAGACGATCAGCCGGCGGGGATTGGCTTACGCGAAGATCGGGCGCTGATCACCCAGGATCTGTCGCGCTTCTATCCGCATACTTTTATCGGCTAACCTGGTGGCGCATTCCGGTGCGCCCCCTTCCGGCCTGCGACGCCGCGGGCCGTTATCCCACCTGCGCTGACAGCATACTGATTGCGCCCATCTCCATGCCCTCAACCGGCACGCTGACCGCCTCACCCGCTGCGCGTGCGCCCAGAATATAGAGCAGCGGCAGATAGTGTTCAGCGGTCGGATGCGAAAGCGCCGCGCCCGGATGCTGCTGATAGTTAACCAGCGGATGATCGGCTGCCGGCGCGTCGCTGGGCAGATTATCGCGCACATACTGGTTAAACGCTTCGGCCCATGGATACGCCGGCGCACTCCCCTGCCACTGCAGCTTGCGCAGGTTATGTACCACGTTGCCGCTCGCAACCAGCAGGATCCCCTCATCGCGCAGCGCAGCCAGCTTACGTCCGGCCTCAAAATGCCATGCGGCGGGCCGGGTACTGTCCACGCTGAGCTGCACCAGCGGAATATCCGCCTCAGGATAGATTTTGGCCAGCAGGCCCCACGAGCCGTGATCGAACCCCCAGCTCTCATCTTTTTCTGCCGCCGGCAGCAGCTCCGTTACGCGCTGCGCCAGCGCAGGCGATCCGGGTGCCGGGTAGCGCACGTCAAACAGCGCCTGCGGAAATCCGCCGAAATCGTGAATAGTGCGTGGCTGTTCCATGGCGGTTACCCGCGTTCCGCGCGTGTACCAGTGCGCGGAAATCGCGAGAATAGCGCGCGGGCGCGGCAGATCTCTGCCCAGCTGCTGCCATACCCGGGTATAACGGTTCTCTTCCAGCACGTTCATCGGGCTGCCATGACCCAGAAACAGAGCAGGCATACGGCCATCACACATTTTCACACCTCATCGCTGTTGCTTTCATAAGCGTCACAATACGCGCTTGCCAGGCCACTTAAACGCGGAGAAGCGTGATAATGTCTGTCAGCAAATTTGAATAAGCGTGAACGACATAACTTTACGCTTAATAACTCGATATTTTATAAGGTTAATTATAATGTAACTGGTAATCATTATCATCATGGAGCTTGCTATGTCGGTGCCTTTACTGCTCACTATTCTGGCCGGTGGTGCCACCTTTATTGGCGCCCTGTTTGGCATTCTCGGTCAAAAGCCGTCAAACCGTCTGCTCGCCTTTGCGCTCGGCTTCGCCGCCGGCATTATGCTACTGATTTCGCTGATGGAGATGCTGCCAGCGGCGCTGCATACTGCGGGAATGTCACCGATGCTGGGATACGGTATGTTTATGCTCGGCCTGATCGGCTATTTCGCGATGGATCGCCTGCTGCCGCATCAGCATCCGCAGGATCTGATGGCCACTCAGGGTCGTCCCGTTAACCTGAAGCGAACTGCTGTGCTGCTGACGCTGGGCATCAGCCTGCACAATTTTCCTGAAGGGGTCGCCACCTTTGTTACTGCCAGCAGCGATATGGAGCTGGGGCTGGGCATCGCTTTAGCCGTGGCCATCCACAATATTCCTGAAGGACTGGCGGTTGCCGGGCCGATGTACGCGGCGACCGGTTCCAAAGCCAAAGCGCTGTTCTGGGCCTGTATTTCTGGTATGGCGGAAATTCTGGGCGGCGTCATTGCCTTTCTGCTGCTCGGTCCGGCGCTGTCGCCGGTAGTGATTGCTGCCATTATGGCCGCCGTCGCAGGGATTATGGTCGCACTTTCGGTGGATGAACTGATGCCGCTGGCGCGCGAAATCGATCCGCACAATAACCCGAGCTATGGCGTGCTGTGTGGGATGACGGTGATGGGGCTGAGTCTGACGCTGCTGCAGACCGCCGGCGCGGGCTGATTTCCCGCCCTCCGGCTGGTCTGCTTTTGTATGCCAGCTTTAGCTGGCCTGACGGGTCTCACGCTGGCGGCGGTAAGCCACCAGATCTTCAATGGTCACCACGGGCATATCATGCTGCTGCGCAAACGCGATCGCTTCAGGGGCGCGCGCCATGCTGCCATCGTCGTTAGTCAGCTCGCACAGGACGCCAGCCGGCCTGAAGCCCGCAAGCGTGACCAGATCGAGCGTGGCCTCGGTATGACCGCCGCGCGTCAGTACGCCACCTTCGCGCGCGCGCAGCGGGAAAACGTGTCCCGGACGGTGCAGGTCAGCCGGTTTAGCATTATCAGCAATCGCGGCGCGGATAGTGGTGATGCGGTCAGCTGCAGAGACGCCGGTGGTCACTCCCGCTGCGGCTTCAATCGTAACGGTAAATCCGGTGCCGTAAGAGCTGGTGTTGTTCTCTACCATCATCGGCAGATCGAGCTGCTGGCGGCGGGCCTCATTGATGCAGAGGCAGACAATGCCGCTGCCGTGGCGGATAGTCAGCGCCATCTGCTCTGTGGTCATGGTCTCGGCGGCAAAAATCATATCGCCTTCGTTCTCGCGATCTTCATCGTCAAGAACCATCACACCGCGACCGTTACGCAGTGCGTCAAGTGCACGTTCTACACGCTGTTCCGGCGTGCCAAATTCAGAAAGAAGCGTCTGATTCATGGTAATTAACCTTAAAATATTATGAGTTACCAGAACCAGGGCGAGCTTAGGAGTGCGTGAAAAATACACATGGCAAAAACGTGACGCGGGCATAAACCCGGCTGATGTCGTTACCCTCTCCCATCCGGACTTTAACCGTCGGCCCCGGAATCACACCGGATCTGCTGTCCTTTTGCACGGTCGCAAAAGCGCTCGCGGGCTTTCAGCAGAAGCTGATTTACCGCCGGTGGGGAATTTCGCCCCGCCCTGAGAATAAGCAAAATCACTATAGCGTTATTCACCGGGACGGGCAATCGACAAAAGTGCAATTGCTTTTGCACATCATGCGTTGCGGATTTCGGGTTTAACCTTTTTGGTTCTGGCATTACACTTACTTCTTGTACCGTCGGAAAACGTGCTGCTCACAGCCACTGCAATCAGGAAATAACCATGATCGACACAAAAAAAATTGAACAACTGGCGCGCCAGGTCCATGAAGCGATGCCGAAAGGCATCCGCGACTTTGGCGACGACGTGGAGAAGAAAATCCGGCAGGTTCTGCAGGCGCAGCTGACCCGTATGGATCTGGTTAACCGTGAAGAGTTTGATGTGCAGACTCAGGTCCTGCTGCGCACCCGCGAAAAGCTGGCAGCCCTGGAGCAGCGTCTGGCTAAACTGGAGAGTGAAAGCCCGGCGGCACCGGCGCCAGCAGTGGTGACGCCCGATCCGGCCGGTAAAATCGATACGCCACAGTAAATATGATCAGCCGGGTGGCTGCTGCCCCCGGCTGTCTGCTCAGTGACTGCGGATCGTTTTAATAATGTTGGTGGTGGAGATGCCATCTTCAAAGTTAAGCACGCGTACGTCACCGCCGTTGGCCCATACTTCTTTGCTGCCTGCGATCTCTTCCGGCTTGTAATCTCCGCCTTTCACCAGCAAATCCGGCAGCACATCGGCAATCAGACGCTGCGGCGTATCTTCTTCAAACAGTACGACCCAGTCCACCGCTTCGAGTGCGCTCAGCACAATCATCCGGTTCTCCTGCGGATTAACCGGCCGGGTTTCGCCTTTAAGACGTCGGGTTGACGCGTCGCTGTTCACCGCCACAATCAGCCTATCGCCCAGCTTGCGGGCATTGGCGAGATAAGAGACGTGTCCTGCATGCAGGATGTCAAACACGCCGTTGGTCATCACCACTTTCTCGCCGCGCTGACGCGCCTGAGCCACGGCGGTTTTCAGCTCGCTCTCCGTCATCACGCCAAAGCCGCTTTCGGGACGTGCATGAATAGCGTTCTCCAGCTCCACCGTACTGACGGTGGAGGTTCCCAGCTTGCCCACCACGACGCCTGCCGCCGCGTTGGCAAGGAAACAGGCGTTTTCCAGCGTGTCACCTGCCGCAAGGACCGCGGCCAGGACGCCAATAACCGTATCGCCGGCACCGGTCACGTCATAGACTTCCTGCGCCTGCGTCGGCATATGCAGGGGCGCTTTACCCGGCTGCAGCAGCGTCATGCCGTTTTCAGAACGGGTCACCAGCAGCGCTGAGAGCGCATAGTCAGCGATCAGCTGCATTCCCCGGCTGACAATGTCCGCTTCGGTTTTACATTTGCCGGCAACGGCTTCAAATTCAGACAGGTTTGGCGTCAGCAGGGTTGCACCGCGATAGCGCTCAAAGTCGGTGCCCTTCGGGTCGATCAGTACCGGTACACCCGCTTCGCGGGCCAGCCCGATCATAGTCTGGACGCTGCTCAGGGCGCCTTTAGCGTAGTCTGACAGCACCAGCGCGCCAGCCTGTGACAGCGACTGACGCATACGATCGTGGATGGGCTGCGGATCGACCTGATCAAAGCCCTCTTCAAAGTCCAGCCGGATCAGCTGCTGGTTGCGCGACAGCACGCGCAGCTTGGTGATGGTGGGATGCGTTTTCAGCGCCACAAAGTCACAGCTGACGTTAACCTGCTCCAGCGTGCGGCTCAGTACCTGCGCGGCATCATCCTCACCGGTCAGCCCAATCAGACGCGATGCGGCACCCAGCGCGGCAATGTTCATTGCCACGTTGGCCGCGCCGCCCGGACGCTCCTCAATGGTATCCACTTTGACGACCGGCACCGGCGCCTCAGGTGAAATGCGGCTGGTCGGGCCATACCAGTAGCGGTCTAACATCACATCGCCAACAACCAGTACGGTGGCCTTGCCAAACGCGGGCAGTGTTACTTTCATTTCAGAGACTCCAGACTACGCTCAAAATATTGCGCGGATAATACCATATACCCGCCGCAGGGTAAGATGCCGCCGCACGCCTCAACTGTCTGACTCAACCGTGCCCAGCCAGCGCTGCCAGCTGGCGTTGACAATGCCGCGCTCGCGGGCAAAACGATCCGGTGCCACGTGACCCGGCAGCGCCTGCAGGGCCAGATGATGCAGCGCATCACGCAGCGTGACGTAAGCATGCGTCAGCGCCTGCGCTTCCTGGGCAGGCATAATATCGTGCTCCGCCATCAGAGCAAAAATGCGCACGTTATCTGACCAGCGCGTCAGGGCCGGCCGATCCGCCGCTGACGCTAAGACCAGATACTGGGCAATGAATTCAATATCGGTAATACCGCCTGCATCTGTTTTTATCTCCCAGCGCCCTTTATGTTTGTTGCTCAGGTGCGCACGCATCTTTTCGCGCATTTCACGTACCTCAGCCCGCAGCGGTGCTGTTGCACGGGGCAGGCTGAGAATAGCGTGGCGGATCTGCGTAAAACGCGCCATCAGCGCCGGCTCACCAAAGACAATACGCGCACGCACCAGCGCCTGATGCTCCCAGGTCCAGGCATCATTACGCTGATACTCTTCAAAGGCGTCGAAGGTGCTGACCAGCATGCCTGCTGAGCCAGAAGGACGCAGGCGGGCATCCACCTCATACAAAATACCGGAGGCGGTGCGGGTGCTGAAGAGATGCATGATGCGCTGCGCCAGACGCAGATAAAACTGCCTTCCGTCGATGACGCGTTCACCGTCGGTCTCTGCACTCTCCGGACAATCATGCAGAAACACCAGATCGAGATCGGAGCTGTAGCCAAGCTCCCAGCCCCCCAGCTTGCCATAGCCGACCACGGCAAAGCCGCGCTCATCGTCACGCGTCAAATGTGATGGCCGCCCATAGCGCTGTACCATCATCTGCCAGGCCTGCTGCACCACCGACTCGATCATCGCCTCTGCCAGCCAGGTTAAGTGATCGCTTACTTTCATTACCGGCAGCGTTCCGGCGATATCTGCTGCGGCAATACGCAAGAGCTGCGCCTGTTTGAACTGGCGCACCGCCTCCAGCTGCTGCTCTTCATCCTCTGCCGGAATACGCAGCAGATATTGCCGCAGTTCGTCACGGTAGGCGTCAGTGGCAGTGGGCTGATACAGCGTGGCGGGGTCGAGCAGCTCATCCAGCAGCAGCGGATAGCGCGCCAGCTGGCTGGCAATCATTGGTGAGGCGGCACAGAGACGGATCAGGTGACGCAGCGCGCCGTGATACTCAGTCAGCAGCTCAAGATAGGTGCTGCGCGTCAGCACCCCCAGCAGCAGCGGCGTCAGGCGCTCCAGTACGCTGTCGGCATCCTCACGCGAAGCGATCTCCCCCAGCAGGCGCGGCATCAGCTGGTCGAGCGCCAGCCGGCCACGCGGCCCGCTTGTGCGCCGGCTGGCATCCTGCCGGAAGTCATTAAGCACGTAAAAAAAGCGCTGCCGCTGCGTTTCATTCAGCTGCGGCACCACCGGCGTCAGCTCATGCTCCTCCAGCGTGTCCTGCCAGAGTGCCGCAAATTCCGCCAGTTCCGGCTGATCATCAACGTCCGGGGCATCGTCGCCAATCAGCTCATCAAACACCGCGCGTACGGCGGCCATGTGCGCCGTTAGCTGTGCCGTCAGCGCTTTCCAGTCGGCGCAGTTCATCGCCCACGCCAGACGCTCCCGGTTGAGCGCATCCTGCGGCAGCGTCTGCGTCTGCTCATCATTGATGCTCTGCAGCAGATTCTCCAGCCGGCGTAAAAAAAGGTAGGCGTCATGCAGCTGACTGACCTGCTGCGGACGCAGCAACTCCAGCTCACCGATGGCCTGCAGCACTGGCAGCAGTGAGCGCGACTGAAGTAAGCGCTCACGTCCACCGCGAATCAGCTGAAACACCTGCACAATAAATTCGATTTCGCGGATACCGCCGGCACCCAGCTTGATATTATCTTTCAGGCCACGACGGCGCACTTCACGCGCGATCATCCCTTTCATGTTACGCAGCGACTGAATCACGCTGAAATCGATATAGCGGCGATAGACAAACGGCCGCAGCATCTGCTGCAGCGCCTGGCTCCACTCGCCGCGATCGTCGCCCATCAGACGCGCTTTGACCATGGCGTAGCGCTCCCAGTCACGCCCCTGCTCCTGATAGTAATCTTCCAGCGCCGCAAAGCTCATCACCAGCGGGCCGCTATCGCCGAACGGACGCAGTCGCATATCCACGCGGTAAACAAAACCATCGACGCCAGGCTGATCCAGCACTTTTATCAGGCGCTGCCCCATGCGGGTAAAAAACTGTGCGTTGTCCAGCTCGCGTCGCCCGCCGCGCGTGACGCCGCTCTCCGGCCAGGCAAAGATCAGATCGATATCAGAGGAGAAGTTGAGTTCTCCGCCACCCAGCTTGCCCATGCCGAGGATCAGCAGCGGCTGCGGCTCGCCCGCCTCGTTGCAGGGCGTGCCAAAATCGCGACAGCAATCCTGCCACACGCGATCGCGGGCGGCAGCGATCAGGCTTTCTGCCAGTACGCTAAGCTGCGTCAGGCTCTGTTCGGTCGTGGCGTGCTGCAGCGCCTGCATCCAGGCGATACGCACCAGCATATGCCGGCGGAACAGGCGCAGCTCACGCATCAGCGCGGCCTCGCTATCCACATGCTGCAGCGCCTGCTGCAGCCACAGAGCATAGTGCTGCCATTCATCAGGCTGAGGAGGCTGCTGCTGCAGTTGCTGCCACCATGCTGGCTGCTGCTGCAGGTTATCTGCGATAAAGTCACTAAAGGCCAGCGCGCCAGCCTGTTCAGACGTCAGCGCCGGCAGCGACAGCTGCAGGCGTTCTGCGATGCCGGCCAGCTGCGCCTGCATCAGCGAAGGTAACGGTAACTGCATCCTCTCTCCCTGAATTTTACATAGTGTCGTTAACGCCTGACGCCGCTGCTCAGCCAGAATGGCGGCTGGCGCATGGCCATCGTAGCGAGCTGAATCAGGCCGTGCTGCTGTTTTTCCCGGATGGCGAGCTGCAGCTCCTGCCATCCCGCCATCCACTGGCATACCTCTTCAGCCGGATACGCCGCCGCCAGCAGACAGACAGCCAGCAGCTGCCGCTGCAGACGCGTGGCCTTATCCTGAAACTCGCTGACCAGTTTTACATCCGTAAAGGTTTCCCGCAGATCCGCAGCCACGCGGCTTAGCATGATGTCGCAAAAGCGTTTATAAGAGCCCTGCAGCTTGATCTGGTTTTTGCTGTCGATCCACGGCTGCCACTGCGCTTCTGCCAGCCAGCACGTCAGCGCCATCTGCGCCTCGACTGAGGTGGCAGAGAAACAGAGGGTTTCCGCACTGATAGCATCATCCTGCAGCAGCTCCTCAAGACGGGTCAGCTTCTGGCGCAGCTCGCTGTTAGCCTTACGCGGCACCAGCGCACCAAACAGCGAAAACGCCTGACGCAGCGTTTCCAGCGCCTCCAGCACAGCGTGTCGCGCAGCCGGATTACCGCGCAGCCAGACCTCTTCATGATACTGCCAGTGATCCAGCGCGGCGCTGAGCGCGGCAATCATCCCCTGCTCTACTGTCGCTTTTGGCGTCACTTTCAGCAGCGGCAGCGCCCGAACCGGGCGCAGCGCGTCACCCTGCGCCAGCTGATAGCCACGCGCGGCTTTGCTCAGGCTGCCGGGACGGAGTCCGCCGCCCGCTGCCAGCGTCTGCGCGAGCCTGAGCAGATCGGCAGGCGTGCCCTGTTTAAGCTCCAGCTCAACTTCACACAGCGGTTCGCTAAGCTCGCCGGCCGCCACGCTGCCCTGATCGAAGGCAATTTCAATCGTGCTGTTACCTGCCTCTACCGTCCAGGTTTCGCGCCGGAAATGCGTGCTGAATAGCGGCTGCAGCCGCTGCTGCAGGGTGGCAATATCAGTACCCTGCGGCCAGATCTCTGCCGGCAGCCGGGCGATATCAAGCTGCGGCGCCGTTATATCCACGTTGTACTCCGGGCGCTGATGCAGACCGCCCAGCGTCTGACCCGCTGCCTTAAGCGTCATCTCATAACGCTTGTCCACACCCCGGATGCGCAGCCCCATATCCCAGCGGCGCAGCTGGTTGTCGTCCGTTTCATAATAGATATTCGTCAGCTCGCGGGCGGCTTCATGCTGATGCGGCCAGGCGGCCAGTGTCTCTGCCAGGGTGGCGGCAGCCTGCGGGGTGGCAATGAACTTTAATTCGATTTCAGTGGTCATAATTTTTTATTTACTACGCTGCTGGCACTTATACGGTTAATCTGGCGAGAGTAATGCACCACAAGCACGCTGTCTCGGCTTTCTTGTGCTTTTACGCCCCTTTTCGCGCCGGATTGAGACCAGGATAGTTCTCATTCAGATTTATGCGAGGCAACTCCAGACTGTGCCGGTAAATTTACGCCCATCAAGAAAATACGACATCGAATGAAAAAAATTACACTTGCCGCCCTTTCTTTGCTGGCTTTCAGCGCCATCACCCCCGCTCACGCTGCTGATGAAAAGCGTTATATCTCCGATGAGTTATCAACCTGGGTACGCAGCGGTCCGGGCGATCAGTATCGCCTGGTCGGTAAGCTGAACGCCGGGGAAGAAGTTACCGTACTGCAGACCAACAGCGATGCGCAGTATGCGCAAATCCGCGATGCAGAAGGCAAAACCAACTGGATCCCGCTGTCGCAGCTCAGCGTGACCCCAAGCCTGCGCACCCGCGTGCCACAGCTGGAGCAGCAGGTTAAAGATCTGACTGACAAGCTGGCTAATATCGACAACAGCTGGAATCAGCGCACGTCAGAAATGCAGAACAAAGTCGCTAACAGCGACGGCACGATTGATGGTCTGAAACAGGAAAACCAGAAGCTCAAAAATGAGCTGATCGTGGCGCAGAAAAAAGTGAGCGCAGCCAACGTACAGCTGGATGACAAACAGCGCACCATTATTATGCAGTGGTTTATGTACGGGGGCGGCGTACTGGGCGTTGGCCTGCTGCTGGGCCTGCTGCTGCCACATATGGTGCCGCGCCGTAAAAAGAAAGATCGCTGGATGAATTAATCTGCCGCATGCCAGCCGTTTGTCCGGGGGGATCGCCAGATGCCCCCTTTCGCATGCCCGCTTTTCCACCAAAGTATGCAACAATTACGAAACAGGCGCCTGACGCGCAGTTATCTGAATACCTCTGGAGTTGTTGAGTGAAAACCTTTCTGGTCGGTGGTGCGGTGCGTGATGCCTTACTGCAGCTGCCGGTAAAAGATCGTGACTGGGTGGTGGTTGGCGCCACGCCTGATGAGATGCTGGCGCAGAACTATCAGCAGGTAGGCCGCGATTTTCCGGTCTTTTTACATCCGCACAGCCGTGAAGAGTATGCGCTGGCGCGCACCGAGCGCAAACAGGGCAGCGGCTACACCGGCTTTATCACGCACTTCGCGCCCGACGTCACGCTGGAGCAGGATCTGCAGCGGCGCGATCTGACCATTAACGCCATCGCGCAGGCGGAAGATGGCAGCCTGATCGATCCCTGCCACGGCCAGCGCGATCTTGCCAGTCGCACGCTGCGTCACGTTTCGGCAGCGTTCAGCGAAGATCCGCTGCGCGTGCTGCGCGTGGCGCGGTTTGCCGCCCGCTATGCCCACCTTGGCTTTCGCATTGCCGCTGAAACGCAGGCGCTAATGGCAGAGATGGCTGCCAGCGGCGAACTGGCGCATCTGACGGCAGAGCGCGTCTGGAAAGAGACGGAAAATGCACTGCTGACGCGCAATCCGCAGGTCTATTTCCAGGCACTGCGCGACTGTGGCGCACTGCAGGTGCTCTTTCCGGAGATCGATAATCTGTACGGCATTCCTGCCCCGCCGAAGTGGCACCCTGAGATCGATACCGGTGTGCATACGCTGATGACGCTGACGCTGGCGGCCGCGCTCTCTGATGAGCTCGACGTGCGCTTCGCTACGCTGTTTCACGATGTCGGCAAGGCGCTGACTCCTCCGGAGAAGTGGCCGTCGCATCACGGTCATGGCCCGGCGGGTGTCCCGCTTGTCGCCGCCCTGTGCCAGCGGCTGCGCGTCCCTAATCACGTACGCGATCTGGCGCTAATCGTGACAGAGTTCCATGACATCGTGCACACCATTGAGCGGCAGTCAGCGGCGGCGCTGGTGGCGCTGTTTGATCGCATCGACGCCTGGCGTAAGCCGGAGCGGGTGGAAAAGATGGCGCTGACCAGTGAGGCGGACGCGCGCGGACGCGCCACGCTCGAGAGTATGCCCTATCCGCAGGGTAACTATCTGCGTCAGGCGTTTGCGCTCGCGCAGGCGGTACCGGTGCAGCAGGTGATTGCAGCAGGCTTTAAAGGCGCAGAGGTGCGGGAAGAGCTGGGCAGGCGCCGGATTGCGGCTATTGAAGAGACGCTGATTGGTGCGCGGCCGGCATAACCCGCCGCGCAACCGCTGTTACATAAACACGGCGTAAACCGCTGCTGCAACGATAAAGCGATAGATGGCGAACGATACAAACGAGATACGCTTGATCAGCTCAAGGAAGACTTTGATTGCCAGCAGCGCCACGATGAACGCGGTAATAAAGCCCACTGCGAACATCGGGAAATCCTGCATCGTCAGGAAGCCCATGCTTTTGTAGAGGTCCAGCACGGTCGCTCCCATCATCATCGGCACGGCGAGAATGAAAGAGAATTCCGACGCTGCGTAGCGGCTGACGCCCATCAGCATACCGCCCGAAATCGTCGCACCCGAGCGGGAAAAGCCCGGCCACAGCGCCAGACACTGGAAGCAGCCAATCATAAACGCCTGACGATAGGTGATATCATCCACGCCCACTGCTTTTGGCTGTTTTGGCTTCAGGAACTCTGCCGCCAGCAGCAGCACACCGCCTACCACCAGGGCATACATGACGTTGATCGGATTAAACAGCGTTTTGATCTGATCGTGCAGCAGTAAACCGATCACCACCGCCGGGATCATCCCGAGCAGAATGTGGATCAGCGTCAGCTTACCGGTACCGGTGCCTTCATGACGCTCCTGACCAAAATGGATACCGATCAGGCCAAACAGACGTCGCCAGAACATTACGACCACTGCCAGAATCGATCCGAGCTGGATCACCACTTCAAACGTCTCTGCTTTATCGCCCTCAAATCCCAGCAGGTGCCCGACAATAATCATATGGCCCGTGGATGAGACCGGCAGAAACTCGGTCAGCCCCTCAACGACCCCGAGGATCGCAGCGACCCATAGCTGATGCATATCTGCCATCAAAATTTTCCCCTATCCGTTTTAAACAGTAAAAAGGCGGTCGCAAACTGCTACCGCCTGAAATTATGCCGGCGTTGATCTGAAGAAAACCTTAGGGTTTTCTGCCACTTCGTTTCGCTTAACGCAACGGCCTCAGCTAAGACACACCATAATTTGATTTGGTTTCATTGTGATGGCAATCACAGGGGGTTTATTTAGGAATTGTCCCGCGCTCAATACGCACGCCAACGCTCGCCGCCTGGGCTACTGCACCCGGCTTACCTACCCGGATACGCACGCCGGGCGTTTTGAAACGATTCATCAACAGATCGCAGATTTCTTCTGCGACGCGCTCGACCAGCGCAAACCGGTTTCCCTGCAGATGCGAGAGGATGGCGTCGGTGACATCGGCATAACTCAGACAGTCGCTGACATCGTCGCTGGCCGCGGCACGCCGGTTGTCCCAGGCCATTTCGACATCGAGCACCAGCTTCTGCTGCATGCCCTGTTCCCAGTCGTATACGCCAATGGTGGTGAACACGGTGAGTTGTTCTATAAATACGATATCCATGATGTCACTCTCTGTTTTTGGCCAGGCCGGATACCACTTCCGGCGGATTATGCGTATTATCCACGCTTACCGGCAACAAAACGACCCAAAAGGAACGGTACGACGCTATGAGTGCTATCGCGCTTGGTATGATTATTTTCGCGTATCTTTGCGGCTCGATTTCCAGTGCGATACTGGTCTGTAAACTCGCAGGCTTGCCCGATCCGCGTATCTCAGGCTCCGGTAACCCTGGCGCCACAAACGTCCTGCGCATCGGCGGCAAAGCGTCAGCAGCAGCGGTACTGATATTTGATGTGGCCAAAGGAATGGTTCCGGTCTGGATCGCCTGGATGCTGCACGTGACGCCTATGTATCTTGGCCTGACCGCGATAGCTGCCTGCCTGGGTCATATCTATCCGGTCTTTTTCCGCTTTCGCGGTGGCAAAGGCGTGGCGACGGCGTTTGGCGCGATTGCGCCGATTGGCTGGGATCTTACCGGCCTGATGACCGGGACGTGGCTGCTGACCGTGCTGCTGAGCGGCTACTCCTCGCTGGGTGCCATTGTCAGCGCGCTGATCGCCCCGTTCTACGTCTGGTGGTTCAAGCCGCAGTTTACGTTTCCGGTTTCCATGCTCTCCTGCCTGATCCTGCTGCGGCATCATGACAATATTCAGCGGCTCTGGCGCGGACAGGAAAATCGCGTCTGGAAACGGAAAAAAAAGAAAGAATAAAAAAAACCGGCTGCGCGCCGGTTTTTTGTTTTCAGATAGCGGGCAGTTCCGCCAGCGGCCAGCGCGGACGGACGCTGACGCCGAGCTCACCCCGTGTGCCGCCCTTCAGACGCACCATGCCGGCATAGGCGATCATAGCGCCGTTATCGGTGCAGAACTCAGGCCTGGCATAAAACACCTCGCCGCCGCGTGCGCTCATCATCTCTGCCATTCGCGCGCGCAGCGTGCGGTTGGCGCTGACGCCACCGGCGATCACCAGCCGCGTAAAGCCGGTTTGCTCCAGCGCGCGTTTGCACTTGATCATCAGCGTATCCACGACCGCATCTTCAAATGCGCGGGCGATATCTGCCCGCGCCTGTTCGTCGCCGTCATGCTCGCGAATAGTATTTGCCGCAAAGGTTTTCAGCCCTGAAAAGCTGAAATCGAGGCCCGGGCGATCGGTCATCGGACGCGGGAAGCGGAAGCGGTTCGCAACACCCTGCTGCGCCATGCGCGACAGCATGGGGCCGCCCGGATAGTCCAGACCCAGCAGCTTGGCCGTTTTATCAAACGCCTCACCCGCCGCATCGTCGATTGACTCGCCCAGCAGCGTATATTCGCCGATACCGGTGACGCTGATAAGCTGCGTATGTCCGCCGGAGACCAGCAGCGCGACAAACGGGAACGCCGGCGGATTCTCCTCCAGCATCGGAGCCAGCAGATGGCCTTCCATATGATGTACCGGGACTGCCGGCACATTCCAGGCGAACGCCAGCGCGCGGCCAATCGTGGCGCCGACCAGCAGTGCACCCACCAGACCCGGACCGGCGGTATAGGCGACTGCATCGATATCGCTGGCCTGCAGGTTTGCCTCTTTCAGCGCGGCCTGTATCAGCGGCACCGTTTTACGTACATGGTCGCGCGATGCCAGTTCCGGCACAACGCCGCCGTAGTCAGCATGTAGCTTCACCTGGCTATACAGCTGATTCGCCAGCAGACCGGACACATCGTCATAAATCGCGATGCCGGTTTCATCGCAGGACGTTTCAATACCCAGAACTCGCATAGCTTTATTACCCTCTTCTTGCGGCGCGCAGTGTAGCACAGGCAAATCTGCCGCCGGACTACTTTGACGGGAAAAAGTGTTTTTCTGCCGCACAAAGAGTGCGCTATACTCCACGGCCTGAAAAAACCGGCAGCCGCACAGGCAAACGCTCCTGTTGGTTCTAAATTGTCCATGGTGCTTTACAAGCTGGCCCCGGCTGGAGTAAAATGCTGCACCATTTTGAGATGTGCTGACGCCGCAGTCAGCAGCAAAAACCGAATTTTATCGAGGTGAGAGTTACATGCCGGTAATTAAAGTACGTGAAAACGAGCCATTCGACGTAGCACTGCGTCGCTTCAAGCGTTCCTGCGAGAAAGCAGGCGTTCTGGCTGAAGTTCGTCGTCGTGAGTTTTATGAAAAACCAACGACCGAGCGTAAGCGCGCTAAAGCGTCAGCAGTTAAGCGTCACGCCAAGAAACTGGCTCGCGAAAACGCACGCCGCACTCGTCTGTACTAATTTCTTTCGGAAGTTCGCTTCCGCCGCGTGTTAAACGCAGACAGAGTCAAGTAAGAGGCCGTGCTTTCCGAAAGGAAGCGCGGCTTGTTGCCGTTTAAGAGCTGAAAAAAATCGGGGCTTATGGCTGGACGAATTCCACGCGTTTTTATCAATGATTTACTTGCCCGCACGGATATCGTGGATCTTATCGATGCCCGCGTTAAGCTGAAAAAGCAGGGTAAGAACTATCACGCGTGCTGTCCATTCCATAACGAAAAAACCCCCTCTTTTACCGTCAGCGGTGAAAAGCAGTTTTACTACTGCTTTGGCTGTGGTGCCAAAGGCAACGCTATCGATTTCCTGATGAATCACGATCGTCTGGAATTTGTGGAAAGCGTTGAGGAACTTGCCACCCAGCACGGCCTTGAAGTGCCGTACGAAACAGGCAGCGGCCCCAGCCCGATTGAGCGTCATCAGCGTCAGAGTCTTTACCAGCTGCTGGAGAAACTGGATGGTTTCTATCAGCAAAGCTTCCGCAGTCCGGGAGCAGAGGCGGCCCAGCGCTATTTAGGCTCGCGCGGGCTCAGCCAGCAGGTGATCGATCACTTTGCGATTGGCTATGCACCCGCCGGCTGGGATAACGTGCTGAAGCGTTTCGGAGAGCAGCAGGAAGACCGCGAGTCGCTGATGGAAGCGGGCATGCTGGTCACCAACGATAAAGGCCGCAGCTACGATCGCTTCCGCGATCGCGTGATGTTCCCGATCCGCGATAAGCGTGGTCGCGTGATTGGCTTTGGCGGACGCGTGCTGGGTAATGATACGCCTAAGTATCTGAACTCGCCGGAAACACCGATTTTCCATAAAGGCCGCCAGCTCTATGGCCTGTATGAAGCACAAAAAAACCATCCTCAGCCGGCGCGCCTGCTGGTGGTGGAGGGCTATATGGATGTGGTCGCCCTGGCACAGTTCGGCATCGATTATGCCGTGGCGTCGCTGGGGACCTCCACCACGGCTGAACATATTCAGCTGCTGTTCCGCTCGACTGACACGGTTATCTGCTGTTATGACGGCGACCGGGCCGGTCGCGAAGCCGCCTGGCGCGCGCTGGAAACCGCCCTGCCCTACATGAATGACGGGCGTCAGCTACGCTTTATGTTTCTGCCTGATGGCGAAGATCCCGATACGCTGGTGCGCAAAGAGGGAAAAGAAGCGTTTGAAGCACGCATGGAGCAGGCGATGCCGCTCTCGGTGTTTCTGTTCGACAGCCTGATGCCACAAGTGGATTTGAGCACCCGCGATGGTCGTACCAAGCTCGCGACGCTCGCTCTGCCGCTGATTAGTCAGATCCCGGGCGAAACGCTGCGGATCTATATGCGCCAGACGCTGGGTAATAAACTCGGCATTCTGGACGATAACCAGTTAGACAAGCTGATGCCAAAGGCGGCAGAAAACGCGACGCCGCCCGTCGCGCCGCCGCTGAAGCGCACCACGATGCGCGTACTGATTGCGCTGCTGGTGCAGAATCCGCAGTTTGCGACGATTGTGCCCACGCTTGACGGGCTGGCGCAGTCAAAACTTGCCGGCCTGTCGCTGTTTGTTGACCTGGTCAGCCGCTGCACAGAGAATCCTGGCCTGACGACCGGACAGCTACTAGAGTTATATCGCGGGACAAATTTTAGCCAGCCCCTTGAAACACTGGCCACCTGGAACCACATGATAGTGGATGAGGAAGCCGAAGCGGTGTTTCAGGACTCGCTGGCAAGCATATATGATGCTGCGCTGGAGCAGCGCCTGGAAGCGCTGATTGCGCGTGAGCGCACCGAAGGGCTCAGTGCCGCTGAGCGGCGCGAATTCTGGGCATTAAGCCAGGCATTAGCGAAAAAATAAGATTCAGCCAGGCCAGAATGGCGGAGTATTCCCCGTTCTGGCCTGCGGCTTTCGGTTTACACGCCATATAAGCGGAACCGGAGCACAACGATTTCAGACCGAATATCAAGCGGCTTAAGTGCCGAACTAAAAGGGGCTGCAGCCCTGGCCGCGTTGAAGGCAGCGGCAAAAACATAATGCCTTCACTGTTATAGTTGGCTCGCTGCCGACCGACACCAATCTAATTAACAGAAGTGTGGATACCGTCTTATGGAGCAAAACCCGCAGTCACAGCTTAAGCTGCTTGTCACCCGTGGTAAGGAGCAGGGCTATCTGACCTATGCTGAGGTCAATGACCATCTGCCGGAAGATATCGTCGACTCCGATCAGATCGAAGACATCATCCAGATGATCAACGATATGGGTATCCAGGTGGTGGAAGAAGCCCCTGATGCCGATGATCTGATGCTGAATGAGAACAGCTCCGATACAGATGAAGATGCTGCAGAAGCGGCCGCGCAGGTCTTATCCAGCGTTGAATCTGAAATCGGGCGCACAACCGATCCGGTGCGCATGTATATGCGTGAAATGGGTACCGTAGAGCTGCTGACGCGCGAAGGCGAAATCGACATCGCCAAGCGTATCGAAGACGGTATCAACCAGGTGCAGTGCTCTGTTGCCGAATATCCGGAAGCTATTACCTACCTGCTCGATCAGTACGATCGTGTGGAAGCGGGCGAATCGCGCCTGTCCGATCTCATCACCGGCTTTGTCGATCCTAACGCTGAAGAAGATCTCGCCCCCACTGCCACCCACGTTGGTTCTGAGCTGTCTGAAGAAGATCGCAATGACGACGAAGAGGAAGATGAAGAGAGCGACGACGACGACAGCAGCGACGACGACAACTCTATCGATCCGGAACTGGCGCGCGAGAAGTTCCTTGAGCTGCGCACCCAGTATGAAGCAGCCCGCACCGTTATTAAGGCGAAAGGCCGCAGCCACGCTGATGCCGTTGCCGAAATCAACAACCTTTCTGAAGTCTTCAAGCAGTTCCGCCTGGTGCCGAAGCAGTTCGACTACCTGGTAAACAACATGCGTGAAATGATGGAGCGCGTGCGTACGCAAGAGCGCCTGATCATGAAGCTGTGCGTTGAACTGTGCAAAATGCCGAAGAAGAACTTCATTACGCTGTTCACCGGTAATGAAACCAGTGAGAGCTGGTTTAAAGCAGCCCTGGCGATGAACAAGCCGTGGTCTGAAAAGCTGAAAGATGTTGAAGAAGATGTCATGCGCTCGCTGCAGAAGCTGCTGCAGATTGAGGAAGAGACCGGCCTGACCATCGAACAGGTTAAAGACATCAACCGTCGCATGTCGATCGGCGAAGCGAAAGCGCGCCGCGCGAAGAAAGAGATGGTTGAAGCTAACCTGCGTCTGGTTATCTCTATCGCGAAAAAATATACCAACCGCGGCCTGCAGTTCCTTGACCTGATTCAGGAAGGCAACATCGGCCTGATGAAAGCGGTTGATAAGTTTGAATATCGCCGTGGCTATAAGTTCTCAACCTATGCCACCTGGTGGATCCGTCAGGCGATCACCCGCTCTATTGCCGATCAGGCGCGTACCATCCGTATTCCGGTGCATATGATTGAGACCATCAACAAGCTCAACCGTATCTCGCGCCAGATGCTGCAGGAGATGGGCCGCGAGCCGACGCCGGAAGAGCTGGCTGAGCGTATGCTGATGCCGGAAGATAAGATCCGCAAGGTGCTGAAGATCGCCAAAGAGCCTATCTCCATGGAGACGCCGATTGGTGATGACGAAGATTCGCATCTGGGCGATTTCATCGAAGATACCACGCTGGAGCTGCCGCTGGACTCTGCTACCTCTGAGAGCCTGCGTTCTGCGACCCACGACGTGCTGGCGGGCCTGACCGCGCGCGAGGCGAAAGTCCTGCGTATGCGTTTTGGTATCGATATGAACACCGACCACACGCTGGAAGAAGTGGGCAAGCAGTTTGACGTAACGCGTGAGCGTATTCGTCAGATTGAAGCCAAAGCGCTGCGCAAACTGCGTCACCCGAGCCGCTCGGAAGTGCTGCGCAGCTTCCTCGACGATTAATCGTCTGCAGGAAAACAAAAACCCCGGCACGCCGGGGTTTTTTATTGCCCGCGCTCCGGCAGACCCAGCGCATCCGCCAGCTGGCGATACGCTGCCACCATCTCCTCCAGTGAAGCGCGGTTAAGGCCACTGGGATTTGGCAGCACCCAGATGCGCGTCTCCATTAGCGGCTGCGGCTGCTCGCCCCACTCCACTTTACGCTGCCGGAACGCACGCTGATACGCATCCTTGCCCAGCACCGCCAGCGCCCGCGGCTGATACCGTAAAATTTTATCCTGCAGCCGCAGCCCGCCGTCGCGCAGCTCATCGCCGCTCAGCTCGCTCGCCTGCGTGGTGGGACGCTCAACCAGCGCGGTGATGCCGCAGCCGGTCTCCAGCAGCCGCCGCTCCTGCTCCGGCTTCAGCAGCTCGCGCGTAAAGCCAGCCAGATAGATCACTTTCCAGAAGCGGTTGCCGGGATGCGCAAAATGGTAACCGGTATGCGCAGATGACTTGCCGGGATTGATGCCGCAGAACAGCACCTGCAGATCGTGCGAGAGAATATCGCGAATGTCGTGGTCGGGTTGCATACGCCTCTGAATACCTGGTAAACGTGCTTAAAGCGTAGGTTATTCAGCGGGATGGGGAAAGCATGGCGATTGCGATAAGTGAAAACCCTGCGCCAGCCGCCCAACGAGTTAACGATTTCTTTTACCGCCTGTGCAGTAAAAAAACGCTCAAACTGCTGTGGCAATCACTCCTGTCACAGCAGTACGCTGATTTTTTCATTAATATCAATCACTCACCATTGTGCTAATTTTCATCAACCGATCGGTGAACGCTGGATCGCCTTTGCCAGATACTTTATAATCCCCGCACTACTGGCCCCTTAGCTCAGTGGTTAGAGCAGGCGACTCATAATCGCTTGGTCGCTGGTTCAAACCCAGCAGGGGCCACCAAATTTAATGATGAAAATCATACATTTAAGCCACCTTTCAGGGTGGCTTTTTTGTTTCCTGATTTTAGAGTGGCGGCAAAATGGCGATGGCAGGAGTCAATGCCATATCAGAACTTCCCCACTTAATGCGAGAAAAGACGATCCAGCGATTGAATTACTGTTGTGAAAATCTTTATGGCATGCTGTAAAGATTGTTCTCACCCAGGCTCTCTGTACCAGTCAGATTTATCACATCACCCGGAGAAGCACCGGACGAAATCGATAAAAATAACGATGAGCGCAGCGCTCACTGCCAGTGCAGCATGTCGGGGTAGATCAGTCGGGATCATTGTCATTCACTCGCTGATAATAAGCAGATCGTCGGTTTTATTTAAGATCCGCTCTCCTGTGCCGCTGAGCCTCTCAATGCGGCTGCCCTGCGAAGGCGAATCATGTCGTATCGCGCCTGCAGTTCACTGATTGCCCGTTTAAACTGCGCCTCCCCGGCCGGAGAGGCAGAATCTTCATAGCGGCGCAGCCACTCTTCAGCGGGGATATGCAGGCTGAATGCCTGTTGTGTGGAAAATATTGCTGACTTCAGCTCGCTGACGGTCAGGTAACGCCCCCGTTTCTCATCAAGCGCATTCAGCTTTTCACTGAGCAGGCTGAGTTTTTCCATCCCCTGCTGCCAGGCACCTGCCGCTTCCGGCGAGGCTGTCATCGCCTCTCTCCTGGCGAGCGCGTCCATCAGCAGCCGGCGCGTTAACTCTTCAGCCGGCCAGATCGAGCCGGCCAGCAGCGCAACGTCGGCGCCGTAGCTTCCTGTCCTGCCAATCCCGGCGGCATCAAGCCGTTCAGACTGTGTTTTGATCGTGTTGATCCACTCTGCTGCGTTGATACGCCGATCCTGCCGGATGCCTGCCCGCTGCTCTTCCGTCAGCGAATGAGGAAGCGCGGGTACGGCAGCAGAGAGCATACGCGTATTTTCACCGGGCTGGCGGGCATAAAGCCAGCCGCCTGTGCCTGTTGCAACAACCACCAGCATAGCGGCCATGCCGGCGATAAAAGGCCTGATATAACGCCCTGATGATGTCTGTTCAGGCTCTGATTCGGGATGAATGATAAAGGTCGGAGGCGTTGCCGTTGCCGGATCCGGGCCGGAAAGCGGCTCGCGCGGGCGGCTTCTGCGTGCGGTCGCCATGTCGCTTTGGCCCGGTGACGTCTCCGCGTTTTCGGCTGCTGTTCTGACTTTATCGCACAGCTGGCGGATACCGCTCGCGGCGTTGAGGCCCGCCTGCGCCAGATGCTGCTCAATCAGATCCAGATATGTGGCGCACGCCTTCAGCGCGATCTGCGTATCAGGCTTCTCCGCCGGCCAGGTGCGTAACAGAAACTGCAGACGCTGAAAGTGCATTCTCAGGATCGCTATCCGGTCTGCAGGCTGGTGGGGCCAGAGCGTCTGCCAGCGTGAGCACATCAGTGCCTCCGTGACCCTGAGCCCCTCCTGCAGCCCCTTAGCGCCGTCAAGATGAGAAAGCGCCAGCGTAAACCAGCAAACAGACTGCAGATCTGCTCCAGCCTGTCCGAAAAGCCGGGTGCAGCTCTCCATCACCTGCAGCCAGTTAATATCGGGCCGGGCGGGATGGCTGAGCTTCTTGATTTCGTTTTGCAGACAAATAAATTCGGGATGCAGGCGAGGGTCTCCGCCGGTCATCAGCACGTGCGGTTTCTGAGATGAAAAGGTCATAGTTATCCGCAGACCTGCCGGAAGCAGGTCCGTTATCAGAGTGTTAGCGGGAAGGTAAAGGCGAAGCGCCAGGCCGGCGATCTTATCTGGCTGGTGGCTATGGCTTAACGCATCACGTTCTGCTGGCGCAGATGCCGCAGCAGTACCTTTCCTCCCGGCATAAAGTCAGTGCTATAGCGCACCATACCTACGACGTCCAGTCCGGCATCAATGGCATAACGCAGCTCACCGGGCTGCGTCTGTTCCAGCATCACCACATCAACCTGTTTCAGCCGGGGCTCATACTTCAGTAATACGTCAGAAAGAATATGTACCAGCTGATGTGCAGTGCCGGGCAGCCCCTGCAGGATGAGCGTCATATCCGGCAGGCCATAATCGGGCAGATGAGCCAGGGCGCCGGCGCGGGTGTTCAGAATGCGCTGCAGGTTATCCAGCACCGACAAAATCACCTGTTCCCGTTCGCTCACCGCATCCAGATCCAGGCCGCCGCTGAAATTGCCGTAAAGCATGTCGTAAAGTGAAGGCTGCATCAGAGTCTTTCCCCTTTTTCCGCTACCAGCGTCAGCGTGCCGTCACCCAGCTCAATCACCCTGGCTTTGTCCGGGTGGAGGTCTGCGCGGGTCAGCAGTATTCGCCACGTCTCATCCTGAGTATCTGGCGACAGAAACAGCCCGGCCACCGCCACAAACGCTGTTCGCTCCTCCATGGGTACATCAATACTGACCGATTCGCCGGGGCGCACCCGGATAGCCTTTTGCGCCAGCAGATCCGCTTTCAGAACCTGACTGTCAGCTGCTAACAGTGAAGGGTAGTCGGAGGCGTCAAAGGCCTGACGGTCGCTGAGTTGCCAGATGCGCACCACGGTTGAGAGCGCAGCGCCCTGCGCGTTGCGGTTGGCGCCTTCGCGGGCGCGGAAGTCGAGGTGCAGGGTGCGTATTTGTTTGTAAAAAAGAGATTTTGTGACGGACGCGGTGCCTTCGGATACTTTCTGCGTCAGGCCGCAGCCGCTGGCACTCAGCGCCAGCATCAGAGGAATAACTATTTTACCAGCGGTAGTCGCCCTGTTCATCTGTTTTAGTCCCTGAAGGTTGTTCCCGGATACGCTGATAACGCCCGAGCGGTATAGTGAGTAAATCGGGTTTATGCGAGGCGTTAAGGTTCCGCTGAGGCAGCACCGCGGTGCGGCCCAGCTGCTGTGCCGCTTCCCTCCGGCAGCTCAGCTGCGCATCCGGCAGCAGGGCGCGGTCAACGCACAGCTCCAGCCGTGCATCCAGCTTTGCTCCCAGATAGACGTGGAGCAGCGCCATCAGATCGCCGTGTAACTGTCCGCCGGGCAGCCAGCCGCGCATCTCCTCCGGGTTATCGGTGAGCAGTCGCAGTAGTACCTGTCCGTTAACGTCGGTGGCATGCGTTCCCATGACCGGACGACGCATCAGGCTGACCGGCTGTTGCGTGCTCAGACGTAAACGGCAGGACTGGGGAATACGACGCGGATCCCACGGCACTATCTGCGCGCGCGTATCCGGTGCCAGCAGCGCCACCAGCGAGGAGAGACCCTCTGCGGTCCGGCCAGGCAACATCATGACCGGCAGCAGCGCCAGAAAGCGCGAAACCGGCGTGGCGATGTTTTGCGCGCAGCCGTCTATTCCCAGGCCAGCCAGCCCCAGCAGGTACTGAGAGGTTTCATCGGTGCCGCCGGCGGCGAACGTGGCCGGATAGGTGTATTTGCGCCAGATACGATAAAACTGCGTAGTCAGCCGGTGACTGAAGATATCCAGGAAATCCTGCAGCGCCTCATGCCCTTCACGCTGCCGGACGATATCGTCGAGATAGTGCGTCGGCAGCGGAGATGCCGTGCCATACAGCCCCATAAAATTGATGCGTACCGTGGGAGGAAGGTGCGGATACCCGGCGGTTTCAGCCGCGCGAATTTCGCCGGCCGGAAATCCCATGCCCGGGTGCGGCCTGAACCGTACCGGCTCGTGTCGCACCTGCCAGACGCTGCCCGGGACCGGCGCTTCAGGATCGCACCTCTCCAGCAGCTGGCAAAAACGGTAAAAATTTATATGGGAAAGCTGGTCGCCCAGCCGTGCGATCAGCCGGGCAGACGCTGACTGTGATTCTCTTTCCATCGGATACATTTTCCTTCAGGCCGGACTATCAGCGAAAGCTGAATGAACTGATTCATGTCCGCATACAGCGACAGAAAGCGGTTAAGCATTTCACCAAACAGGTGGATATCGCCGTCACCGGTAAAACCGCTGCTGTCGAGCGTCACTTCAACATCGAGACCGCGCAGCAGATAACCCGACTCAAACCGCTGCAGACGATGCTGCTGCACGTCAAGGATCGCCTCCAGCCTGCGGTTACAGCGTTCATCATCCTGCCAGTTATAGAGCGCCAGCGTGCCGCGCAGCACCTCCGCGCTGTTCATCATGTTGATAAAGCCAGAGCCGAGATGGCTGAGCACCCGCCAGTGAAAGCGGTCCTCAGCGGGTGGATAAGCAGGCAGCGTCGGGCGGGTGAGATTGCGCACCGTCACCGGCGTCTGCAGCACCTGTTCGCAGCGATCCAGCAGCGTGCTCTGCAGCGCGCGACGCGGAAGCTGGCCGTTGGTACCGGTGATGCGCAGCGAGAGCGTGTCGCGGGAAAGCAGATCGTCTTTCTCCCACTGCTGACCGCCGAGGATCAGCCAGGTGTCATGCAGGCCGGTGACGCCCCGGCGCACGCGGGTATGAAAGTAACGTTCCGGAGCAAGACGACGCATCATGCCGCCCCGGTGCCGGAAGCTGGTGAACGGAACATACTCAGCCGCACCGGTCAGTCCTGAACCGCTGACCGTATCCACCGAGTAAATTTCCGTGTGCCCATCCTGCAGGCGCTTTGCGCGCAGCAGATACTCGCTCTCCAGTCCGTTCACAATCAGCGGATCGGCTTCCAGTGCAAACAGGTTAATCACCGGCACGCAGTGCAGGCGCAGAGAGCTCTCTTTGACCGGTAGATCACTCTGCCACGGCTCGCTGAAGACCACCTCGATATCGACGTATGCCAGCCCGGGCAGAAGCGCGAGCGTCTCCAGCCCATTCAGATTCACAAAACGGAATTTCTCAGGAAAGGTGAAGTATTCCAGTAGCAGCTGATAGCCGCTGAAAGCGCTCTCCCCCTTTGGCCAGAGCCGGTCATCCTCGTCAAATCCGCCGGGGCTGAACCAGCCGTCAAAGGCCCTGCGCTCCGGCTGCCCCGCCTCGCGAATGTACAGCGCCGCCTGGCAGCGGGTCAGCCTCTGATGCAGTGCCGTCGCCACGGGCAGATCCTCTCCCAGCCACAGGCTCAGCTGGCGCAGGTCACACTGGCTCCAGTCCGCCTGCCCGCTGCTGGTCAGGCGCAGGCGCAGCACAGAGCGCCCATCCGGCTCAGTGCCCATAGCAACCCCGGTGACCGCCAGCGGGTTAAGCGTGACCGGCTTCGTGGTGCGATAGCGGCACACAGTATTTTTAGGCCCCACGGGACGGGAAAAGATCTCCAGTCCTGCCGGCGCCGTCTCTGCCATCTTCATTTTCGGCAGGTCCGGCGTCAGTGCCACCACTGCGAGCGATGGAATGGTACGCAGATAGTGCGGCCAGAGCATGCTGACCAGGCCTTCGGTCAGCTCCGGCAGGTCATCATCGATCTTCTGACGCAGCCGTCCTACCGAGAAGGCAAAACCCTCCAGCAGGCGCTCCACAAACGGATCCGGCGTTCCGGCACGATCCAGGTTGAGCATAGCAGCGCGGTCAGGGTGAGTTTCGGCAAACTCTTTTGCGGCGTCGCGCAAATAGCGCATTTCAATATCGTAATAGCGCAGCGTTAAGTCTTTCATATTCTGACGAGCCTCTCTTATTTGAACGCACCCAGACCAGTCATAAACCGGAGAAACGTCAGCGATATCGGGAAGAAAATAATGTCCGCTGCAGCCGCAACCGGGGTAAAAACCACATTGGTCAGAATATTACCGGCATGAATATTGATGACCTGTTTATCGGTCCACAATTCAATTTCGTACTGACTGGCAGTTTTACTCAGCTGAGCGCCTTTTAAATTGATGAGCTCTGCGTGATTGATGACGCCTTTTATTTCTTTCCTGCTGACAAACGTATTATCAAAATAATGAAAGCCTGTCGGCTGCATATTCTGTGTTTCAGTTAATGTCATCATTCCTTTGAACCATTTATATTTAAATTAAAGAAAGAGGTCAGACCCTATTAAGAAAAGAGTACTGACGCTCGCGCCGCATCGATAGTCACCAGCCCGGCCAGCAGCTGTTCCATGTCAGACTGCAGGCGGGCTTTATCTGTTTCACTCCGGCCTGCGCGGGCACGCAGTAACTTCAGCCGGCGGGACTTGACTTCAAATAACAGCGCTGGCTCCCACTCCGCCAGCGTCATACTCTCTGCGCCAGCATCGAGCGCGCCCAGCAGCTGCAGTGCCAGTTCCTGCCGACCAGACTGCTCAGCAATCCGTGCCATCAGCAGGCGAAGGAGCCATTGCTGGCGCGGAGAGTGGATACCGGGTCGCTGCTGCAGCCAGGTCAGCGCAGCGGCAATGCCCTCTCTGTCTGCCAGCTCAGTCGCCTCGCTCTCCAGCAACAGCACCTCATCTTCCGGCACGCTCGCCGCAGCGGCGGGATCGGGTCCGAACGCACTCTCCGTTATCATGACCTGCTGCCGGATCCAGCTCAGCGTCACCTCATCCGCAAACGGCATGCCGTCGCTGAAGGCCAGCGTTTCCAGTCCGCGCAGGCGGGAGAGCAGCCCTTTCAGATCGTCCTGCACAATAGCCGCAAACTCCGCATGTCCCGATCGCAGCTGCGCCTGGTGCTGATACCACTGCAGGTCAAGCCAGAAGTGGTTTGTTCCCCGACTGAACAGACTGTCCGCCTGCTCAGCCAGCTCGGCCCAGCTCTGCTGAAGCCAGAGGCGTTTAAGCAGCGCGCGCTGGTCAGATTTTGGTGGCGTCACACAACTGTTGCCGTTACCTGACAGCAGCGGCAGCTGACTGAGCGTGTCATAGCGGAGGGTTTTCATCAGCCGGTGTGCGGCCAGCGCGCCATTTGGCTGCTCGCGCAGATAAGCTGCCAGCGTTCGCGCCTGTTCCATCAGCTCCCGCCCGGAGCTGATGGCAGCCAGCGCTGGCGCAGCTGAGGCTGAAGACGCGTCTGGTTGCAGGCTGTCTGCTGCCGTCAGCGGCACTATCGCATCAGGACCACCGGCGTTAAGCAGCCGGGACTCCAGCGCGCTGTAAAGCCCTGCGGAATGGGTGCCGCCCTGCGCCCTGCAGATGTCATCAATAGCCAGCAGCGCCGCCACGGTGCGCTGCGCCGTGGCGGTCGTCACCTCCGGATAGAGCGTCAGCGTATCCAGCACGCGCGCGCTGGATATAAAATTCAGCGCCGCCTCGCGACTGCGCGTCCGCTGCGGATGCAGGTTGTCACCAAAGCGCTGCAGCAGGCCCGCCAGTAAGGCAAGTCCCTCAGCAAACCCCTCTTCGCCATCCTGCTGCAGGCGGGCCACGCAGTACCAGACCGCTACGCGGATATCTTTCGCTTCCGAAGTCAGTATCTGCTCCGCCAGCGAACAGATCAGTGCCATATCCGTGCCGGACAGGCGGTTCATCTCCTCCTGCATCCGCTGAAACGTATCGGTATAGGTCGGGTCTTCACCGGCAGGATGGCTGGTGCTTACAGGCTGCAACCAGTGCTCCCATAAGAGAATATGCTCAGCAGCCTGCGCGCGGAGCGGTTCCGCATCCATGCCGCAGGCGCTAATCAGAGATTGCAGAGGCATCACTCCTCCTCAATGAATTCAGCGTTACCAGGCGGGTTCTGGGTGCTGCTGGTGAGAAAAATATCGGACGGGAGCGTAAAGTTGCGCAGCTTCAGCAGCGCCAGCGGCCCCTCGCCGGCTTCGGTACGCAGGATGTAGTTTAACGGCCGCCCGTCGGGGGCATGCCAGGTCAGCTGCCAGCTGCTGCCCAGCCCTGGTCTGGCGCTGACGTGCGCCTTTTCCAGCAGGCGGATCAACCCCCAGCTGCCCGGCATCTCACCGTACAGACGAGTGCCTGCTTTGGTGCTGATCCAGCTCAGCGATGCGCCTGGCGCGTCGGTGTCAGCAGGCCAGATAAAGCGCCGCCAGACCGGCTGCTGATTCATGTAGGTCAGCTTCTGGCTGTCGATTATCAGGTCAGTCTGCATTACGTCTGCTGCCGTTCCCGGACGCAGCTCAAAATGCAGGCCGGCATGACCGCTGGCAAATACCACGTCAGCAATCTGACTGAGCTGATTAAGCGCCTGCAGAAAAGCGGGATTAAATGTCAGTCCGCGGGCGTTAATGCGGTCCGGTACCCAGCGGATCCCTTCGCGATGGAGTACGCCACCCAGACGAGCGTGCAGAAAGCGGGTAAGGCGTCCGGTGTCCGCATTCAGATATTTCGCCAGCAGCGGCAGTGATACCTCGCTGCTGACATTTTTGAACGGGTAGCGGCCGCCGAATGCGCGGTTCCACTCATTCACTACGGCCTGCTGCCACTGTGCGTTGAAGCTGCCTGCAGCCGGCATCAGCACCTGCTGCCACGCCTGTTCTATCGGGCGCACAAACACCGTCTGCCCGAACCCGCTCCACTCCTGCCCCAGTCCGGCGGCGACCAGGCTGCCGTAGTCGCGTGTCTCCGTCAGGTCAACGCTCTTTCCCTGAAATACCGTTCGGGCCAGCGCCTGCGTCATCGCCTGCGGATCTGCCGCGCTGGTGATCTGCTGCAGGCGCAGGCGCACCTGCGTTACGCGCGTCAGGAAGGTGCGCAGGTTCATCGTGCTGCTGCTCTGATTATCGGTCAGCGCCAGCAGCGGGCCGAACGTGGCATCAAGCGGCCCCTGCGGGCCGCTGCGCTGATCAATCACCGGGCGCTTCTCCCGGTTAAAGAGGTTTTGTGCAGATTTCACCAGCGAGTCGCTCATCGCGCCGCCGCTCTGTGCGGTACGCCCCTGCACATTGAGCGTGTTCATTAACGCTACCAGCGGCGACTGCCTGACGTCCGCTATCAGCGTGAGCTGATCAATAGCATCTGAGAGCGTCGGCGCGGGCTGCAGGCGCAGACTATTCAGGAAGTGCAGCCAGGCTGCACTGTAATCGGCAAAGTAGCGGCTGGCGAGCCTCGTCTCCAGTGCCTCAGGCGAAGCCGCCTCACCTGCAGGCGGCGGTGCATCACTCAGTACCCAGTCCATCTCTTCACGCCGCTCACGCGCCACTTTTTCAATGGCAGGTTTAACGCCCTCTTCCCACGCCTGACGGGTGAACATGCCGGGCACAATTTCATCAGTGATAAAGAGGCGAGCGGCATCCGTATCGCCGGTCATATCGGCCAGCCGCATATCGGCGTACTGGTGTTTTACTTTGGAGATCACCCGCTGATACTGCCGCGATTCACTGTTGGTTACCCCCATCTGACGCACCAGCAGGGTGCGTACCTGCCCGACCAGATCCGGGTCTGCTTTCAGCGCCCATTCGGGGTGAGTGATCAGATGCTCTGCATAGAAGGCCAGCAGCGTCTCCCCGGCTCCCTGCCAGTAAGCCTCATCCAGCCCCTGCCGCTGTGTCCGGTTCTGCATCAGCGTCTGACTGAACCAGCTGGCGTCCATACGTTCAGGACGCGTCAGCATCAGATAGAGTCTGAGATGCACATAGGCCTGCTTTGACTGCGTTTCACGCAGCGGGCTGTCAGGCGGGAGTGCGGCATACGTCTGCAGTGCACCGGTGAGCCAGGCTGCGGCAGCGTCGCGCAGGAGGGGCTGAGCTGCTTCAAGGTAGCGGGGCCACAGAGCAGAACGCAGTTTTTCGTTCTGACTAAGCCCGGCGCGCTGATACCATGACACGCCATGTTCTGAGCGATGCTCCAGGCGAGCCAGCGCATGCTGAAGTTCAGTTAGCGCTTTCATACGTTGTTCAGGCGACTGGTTCGGCCTGACGGCAAGCGCGGCCTGGGCATTTACATCCGCTATCTGTCTGTAATTAGTTATGTATGCAATGCATATCCACGCAGCCCAGCCCACCATTGCCAGAGAAGCACAAGATGCCATTATCTTTTGCCATGGAATGCCCGGCTTACGTGGACGAAGCTCTGCAGGAAGCATCTGGACTGACGCAGGCAGAACATCCCAGCACTTATCCATGCGCCAGTGGTGCATAGCAGCTTGCCTGGCCCCCGCAGAAGGCTGGCTGAACACCAGCCCCGCAAGCGATAGTGGGCTGGAAGGATTGAACATCACTGAGAGGAGCGCGGTCACGTTCTCCGATCTGCGGCTGAGCTGGTCAGCCAGTGTCAAAAGAAAGTGATGGTTTACCTCACCACAGGTTTGCTGCAGCCCCTGCGAGATGAGGACCGGCGTCAGGACAGTCAGCGTTTCTGTTAAAGCCTCACTATGACAGCCGGCAGGTAGCAGACAGCCAGTGGCCTGCGTGATGCGAGTTTCCGGCTTACCGGCATGCGTATGCAGGGACCAGACATATAGCGGAAGCTTCCAGCCCAGCGCATCCATCCGGGCGCGAATGGCATAAAACGGGGGAGCCATGGTGCTCTCAGAAGGCAGCGACAGCCGCTGCTCCAGTCCCGGCGCTGACAGCTGGTCGAATGCCCGGGTCACCCATACTACTCCATCAACCGGACGGCGGCGCAGTTTGCGTAACGCCGTCAGCCAGGTAATGTCAGCAGGTGCGCTGAGATCGCCCCCCCACAACAGCAGCGTGCCACGGTCTTCCTGCCAGAGCTGATCCGGCAGCCCAGGGGTTAATTGTTCCACTTCATCAACTGCGCCGGTTATCAGCAGGATGCGCGTTTTACCTGCCCAGCGGCGACCGTGGAAGTTGCGCAGGGTGAGGCGGATAGCATCAACGGTGACGTTGCGTGGTACGGTCTGTGCAACACGGCTTTCATCAGCAGGAAGGGCATTCTTTCGCTTAGCCTCTAAGCGATGCCAGCTCTGCTGAATAACCAGACTCATTGTTCTGCTATGACGAAGCATCATCAACAGAAATAACGCACCGGCAAGTACCAGACTTTTCATAAGCGTAGTATGCAGCCCAATCCTGTCGCCAAAGTGCCATATCAGCCAGACAATCCCTCCTGCAATAAGGGCGGAGAATCCCAGCCGGCCCCACTCTCCGCGCCATAAAGAGTCACCTGTTTTCATTAGTTATATTCCCTGTTTGCACCGTATTAATAAATTTCTGCTCATCATCCTTTGAGAGCATCAGGCAGTCCGCTTTTTGTATATTGACGATATCGCTGGCTACAGCAGCCAATATCCATGGAGAGAAAGGGCCACTTATTCCGGCATATTTTTCCAGCCAGTGGAGCTGTTCAGGTTTCCAGCAACCGCCATATTCTCTGGCTGAATTGAGCAAACGAAAAAATGCACTACCCCAATCCACTTTGTCACCAACGATACTGACCGTTGAACAGGCCTGTGTTTGCGTTGAGAAAAACGTATTCAGCGACGTTTCTGATATCGCCCTATCAAGTGTCATTGGACGCAAAATACGGGCGTTAAAAGAGAGGTTGAATTTCGTGACTACATCATCGGAGGTCAACATAAGAAGAGCCAGCGCATCACTATACGCATCTCCTCCCTGAGTCTGATGAATCAGGATTATTTCTACATCCAGCACAGGTGCCCGAATTCGCTCATCCAGTGAAAGGAAGGACTTTGACTTAAGAATGGTCAACCGGGGGCTCGGGCGATCGGGAATAGTTCTCTGCCAGGCCTTCATAAATGCAGCCTGCAACGCAGGCATATCATCGGAAAAGTCGGTCAGCAGTGTGACGACAGGTACGATACCTGAAGGCAACGTTGCCAAAGCCTGATTTACCCCTGCAAGCAAAACAGAAAAGTGCGCCTCAGGAGTGTGCAGAGCGATTCGTCGGGATAAAAATGTGCTTTGCTCCAGCGTTGGCGGAGAAGCCAAAAGAATTTTAGATGTCAGATTTGCAGGCAATATAACACCGCTGTGCAGAACTGCGATGTTGCGGCCAGCCCACTCTTCCCACTGCTGTTGTGCAAATTCTGCTTCATTTAATTCAAATTCATGTCTGTTAAACGCGTTGCTGTAGAGCCAGCTGCGCAGGCAGAGAAAGAATATCCAGATAACAGCAGGAAATGAGGTGGCAGCCCAAAGATTATATGCTTGAAGTACCCCTGCCAGTTTATTAGCATGCAGAACAAATAATAGTATGCACCCAACCAGTGCCAGAATCCCTGCCATTATCCACAGGGTGAATGAAGGCTCTTCGGGCTTAGCTGATATTGTTGACTTTTGACGCTCCCAACTCATTATTTATCCTACTGCGCAATCCATCGCACTGGAAATAACCTGACAGCCACATTCGCAGTGGCAACCATTAACAACCACGGTTTTACCATCTGATATCCATTCTGGCGAGCCATCGATAATAGCATTAATGCCATGGCCATTTATCGGGCAACTTATTTTATCGCCAACAAGGGCGACACTCTTTCCATTGATTACTATTGTTGATGAGGCGGAAATGACCTGTCCACCATGTGTGGTTTTATCACCCAGCAAAACAAAACCTTTCGACATATTGAGACCCATATTTAATTCCGCATATAAATTTCATTATGCATATAATTTTATTAGTTCTTTTACTTAATATCTTTCAACTTATCACACGCATTGTAATCACCTTTAGAGCAACTATTTTTGAACAGTTCGACGGCCAGCTCCTTGTTTTCAGCAACCCCATTGCCATCGAAGTATATCGTGCCCAGGTGATACATCGCCGAAGGCTGGCCTTGTTTTACTGCAATCTCAAGCCAGTTTCTGGCTTTGGCATAGTTCATTTCAACTCCCTCACCATTGAGGTATGCGTAGCCTAAATTCATCTGGGCAGTGGCATTGCCATTTTTCGCTGCTTTCTCATACCAGTAATTCGCCTTTTCGTAGCTTTGCGCGGTTTCTTTTCCGTAATAATAGATATCACCTAAATCAACCTGAGCATCCGTGTTTCCGAGTTCAGCAGCGATCTGGTAGAACTCGAAGGCTTTTTTCATATCCCGCGGAACTCCCATGCCTGAATGATACATCTTAGCTATTTTATTTGCATCGTCCGCCCTGGTTGTTGATATGGTATCGGCAATGGTTGTTGAAGAAAATAAACAAGCAGAGATAAAAATAATAAATAATCTATTTTATGATTTCATAAGAAAATACATTTAGATGAGAAGGAAGCTGCCTGACTAATTTTATTTAAAATATAGTGACTTACCAGATCCCATAAGGATACTTTTTATCTTTAATAAAATCAGGAGCATCCCCATAGTATACATATCCATCTGGATGCCCTGTGACACCTTTGCACATATCCAGTTCTTTACCTGAAACAGTTATTATTTCTGTATCGATTAGTGGAATATCTGAATGACCATATTGCCTCAGCCAGACGCGGACTTTCCCCTCAGGCGCCAGACCTATCAGCATAATCTGTCGGTATGCATTTTTTCCCGGATCTAAGACATCAGGATAGGGGCTAATCATCTTTCGCCATGTATCCTGAGTGAAAAACAGAGTGGATTGGTAAGTTTTCTTATCAATTATTGAATCCCAGCAAAACATCATTATTTGCGGCAATCTTTTTGCCTGATTAAATTGCGTATTTCCTGCTGAATTCTTTTCACTCCAGCGCTCTGTGCTTATACCCCGAGGTTGATCAATAGTCCGATATGTAGATGCATAGCCATCTATGTCCAGCAGCTTTAACAATGTTACCTGAGCCGGCAAAGATTTAGGCGTGGTAAAAGCAAAATACCACCTCTTCCAGGGAGTTTTTAGGCTGTCAGATTTACTACTGGCACAAGAAATAGTAAAAAACAAAATTAAGAAAAACGAAATTAACCTAGATGTATTTTTCATACTCACCCTCACCTTATTATCGCAGGCTGAGCGCTAAGAAATAATAATATATTGAATGAATAATCAAACCGCATTTAATCAAATTTACCAAGAGCCATAAGGGTATTTTTTATTTGAAATAAACGCTTTTGTTTCATTGCTGTAACCATAGGAAAAATCACTTCCTGTGACACCTTTGCACATATCTAGTTCTTTACCTGAAACAGTTATTATTTCTGTATCGATTAATGGAATATCTGAATGACCATATTGCCTCAGCCAGACGCGGACTTTCCCCTCAGGCGCCAGACCTATCAGCATCGTCTGTCGGTATGCATTTTTTCCTGGTTTCAGAACGTCAGGGTAAGGGCTAATCATCTTTTTCCATGTATCCTGAGTGAAAAACAGAGTGGATTGGTAAATTTTTTTATCTATAATTGAGTCCCAGCAAAATATCATTATTTGCGGCAATCTTTCGGCTTGGTTAAATTGCGTATTTCCTGCTGAATTCTTTTCACTCCAGCGTCCTGTGCTGATACCCCGAGGTTGATCAATAGTCCGATATGTAGTTGCATAGCCATCTATGTCCAGCAGCCTTAACAGTGTTACCTGTGCCGGCAAAGATTTAGGGGTGGTAAAAGCAAAATACCACCTCTCCCAGGGAGTCTTGTAACTGTCAGGTTTATTGCTGGTACAGGCGGTAGCAGTACACACAAGCAATAAAAGCTGAATTGGTCTGGTAATTAATCTCATGATTTTCCTCCCTGCATATTCCACACAGCGCGAACCCAGCCGGGATTCGGACGATTGATATAAAAAAACAAATCAGATGATTTGACAGCGCCATAGATAGTTTTTACTTTCTTCCCGTCCAGCCAGACATCTTTAACAACTACAGGGTTCCAGTGAGCGGAGCAGTGAATATACTTTCCAATCAATTTTAGTTCTGGTGAGACAAATGGCATTGGGTGATTGCCTTTTCTTACTTCCTTTCCTTGATCAATTGCTTTTTGGCATAAGAAGATAAGATCATCCGGTAAATTCAAATATTCATTTGTAGGTTCAATTTCTTTCATCATTACTCCTGCCTCCTGAGCCGCGTCCAGCATTACCCGTAAACTCACTTTGCTCCAGTCATTAGTCACTACTCTCTCAATAGTTATTGCCGCCCCAACACGTTTTTGTAGGGTGCCACCACGTTTTTTATCCTCGTTGACCAGATAGTCATACCAGGTCTCTGTCTTTACCTCACCGTTCGGAATTATTGCACTTAACAATGGATTACTATTGAGATCGGATATTTCTGCCACTGAACGCCGATAGACATTGGTCATTTTAGAAGAAATACCTTCATTAACAGTTTCGTTCCGGGGTTTGGTCAGGTAAAGATATTCTTTTTCCCTCGGGTTATAGCCACCGCCGATATCTGAATGCACGCCTGGCAGGGCCAGTTCCGGCCACGATTCCCTGATGCTGTTAAGACTAAAGTTGTAGCGGCACTCATGCATCGCCGTAATTTGAAAGACTTTCTGTGCAATACCCGGAGGTAAATCCAGCTCAACGCCAGGGTTCACACCATTATGTACATCAAATAAATTACTTACCGTACCTACCGCGCACACAGTATCAAATAACCCCAGAAAGCGGGTTTCTCCTGCAGGTTTACCATGGTGATTTCGACCGCCCAGCCCTTTAGCTATTGCCAGCCGTATGGCTTTATCGTCGTTTCTTACACGGTTTACAAAGTGGCGGGCTGCTGCTGCTCCACGACTAAATCCAAAAACATCGAACTGAATTTTCTCAATTGCAAAATTTACTTCCTGGTTAAGCTCCAGGAATTTCGAAATTTGCTCAGTGATAAGAGCGACGCCTTCATCAGATTTATCAACTACGCCATAAAACCAGCCGCCTGTCGCCATACTTATCGAGCTATCGCTACTACCTCTGACAGTACCAATGCCCTGTACATAGACTGCTCGTTGATAAACTGCCTGCCCCTCAATCACTTCGTCATCGGTAGCGTAAAGCGTATTCAGCCAGTGGATATTAGAATAATACCCAATATAACTTCCGGCACTGCTGACATTCCAGCCCAGTTTCCTGGCGCAAGCTTTTGCATCTTCTGCCTTCATTCCAACATCAAGATGAGAACATGACTCCAGAATGCGGTTCTGAGTGTTAAATGTGTTGTTTCCCGTACCATCAAAGAAAACCCCAATAATAATTGTTATTCCTGGAACAGGCTTACGCTTACAGACAACTTTTTTCTCTGAAATGTTTACATCAGTAAAATGCTCGCATTCAGTGGCTTCCCATGCATGATAATCAGGCATAGTTATTTACTCCCTGCTACTGAATTGCCAGTGCCAAGGATCTCAATTTTTAATTTCCCAGGCATTGCGGTATATATCGGCAACGTCTTTCCGCTGTCATCTGACACTCCATGGAATACCTGCCCATCAGCAGTTGTTACCCTATATTCAGTCCGGGGGATAATATTGCCTGCTTCGTCAGTCAGGGAGTAAACACCGCCATAGCCTTTTTGAAATTCAGGAGCAGGAGTGTCTACAGAAGCTGCTCCCATTTTCTGCACATTGGCACATTTCAGCAGAATATTTCCCGGGCAGCCCAGTTCAATATTTCCGTCACTTAACCTGATGTAAGCACCGCCGCAGTTAATGACCAGTTCCGTTGTTGCTGTAATATTAATTTTACCTTCGGTGGTGGTTACGGTGACATCTTTCTTCGCTATGACGTCCAGCGCATCATCCTGCGCCTGGATTTCAACTTTTCCTTTCGCCGCAAATAGTTTCATACCAGCCTGACGTGCCAGCATACTGATGGCTTCACCTGCCGCTACCGTAAAGCGCTTTATCACACTGATATCAGCATTTTTTTGCGCTACGATCCCTACGCTGGCGCTTCCCGAGGAGACGCGTACGCCTTCCGGACTGCTGATACTTATTCCCTGCGGTGCATTCAATACCATCCCCGGCTGTACCAGTTCTGTCAGTGCGTCTGTCATTAATTTCTGGCTTTGAATATCCGCTGGATATGCCTGTGCACCTTCTGCCGCACCTGACAGGCTTCTGGCAATACTCAACGCATGTTCAAGCTGTGCCTCAGCTTCTTTCATGGAGAGCATTTTATTGCTGCCATATGGCTGGCTGTCTGCACTGATGAATACACCGGCTCCGCCACGAACGGTTACCCACTTATCCGTCCGCAGTTCAGCCCCTTCACCACGAAGAACCCTGCTCGCGTCAACGTTATGCCCCAGATTCAGCTGCGTCTTCCCGCCATACTCCGTGCTGAGCTTGATGTGCTCCTCACCGCGCTTATCCTCCATGCGCAGCTTGTTAAAGCCTGCCGTACGGATGACGTTGCGCGTGCTGTTCTCTTCAGTGACGTGATCGACATGCCTTGAATCGTGTAACGCATGCGCGATATAAGGCTGGTCCGGATCGCCTTCGCGGAACGCTATCGCTACCTCGGTGCCCTGTATCAGCGGGAAGTGGAAGCCGTACATATCGCCGCCGTACGGTTTCGCCAGGCGCACCGGCATGCTCTCCAGACCGCGCTCCCGGCTCTCCTCGTCGGCGTCAAATACCACGCGGTATAATCCCGCTGCATCCTGCCAGGCGTAGATATCGTTATCTTTTGCGCTGGTCACGCGCGCCGTCATGGTGCCGCTGACTTTTGGGCGTTCAAGTAAATCGGGACGCCAGCAGAGGGTTTCACTATAGGGAACGGCGCTAAGCGTTACGCGCATTGCTGACTTTCTGCTGGCAACAAACCCCAGTCTGATCATAACAAGTGGATTGAGAAGCTGTTCCGGCAAAGAAGGGGGAATATTATTATCGGTTACAGTAATAACCTGCCCTGCAGCAAGGCCAGGATCGCTGCTTGTACCCACGATAACAGACTGAGCAGCCAGAAACCGTTCGTGATCGAGTTGCGCATAGAAGTTGGCGGTTTCTGCGGAGGGAAACATTTTATCGCCTGCCTGAAGATGTCGGGCGCGATAATGATAAGCCTTCCCGTAATTTATTTTGTCGCCATCCCCCCGCATCATATCTGCTTCTTCAGAACGCAAAATATACTGAGCTGTGCGATGATTATAATCTTTCGTCGTCACGCTTTTTTGTACAATATGATGCTGCTGGTTTAAGCCCCAGACTGAGTCGATGCCTCCATCCTCCATGCCTGAGGGTGTGGTGAACAGTAATACTTTTCCCGCTTCAAATGCTGCCTGACTATCGCCAAAATGAATAACCTCAGTACATACTTCTTCCTGCAACCGGAAATAGTAGAAAATCCCGACCTCAGCTAATATCCGCTGGATAAAAGCAAGGTCGCTTTCCTGATACTGATTAATTTGTTCACGCCTCGGATAATCCCGCTTCAGGCTGAATTGATATTGCCAGCTCTCCAGTCCATGCTCTGCTAATATCTGAGAAACGACTTCAGTAACGGATTTATTAACAAAAAAACGATGAGTGCGAAAATTTTTATCAAGTAATGCAATGAAGGGTTTTATCTCCACTTCATACAAAACCTGATCGACGGAGCTTTGCAGGCGTCGAAAACCTGTGACAATGCCATGCACAGTTTTTCGCGTTTTCAAAGGCAGCATTTTATCCCGCGCACCTGGCATGTCGTACATATACAGCCAGATATGTTTACGTAGCACTTTCTGAGAAGGAATATTTGATTTGTCACTGGTAAACCTGATTGTATAGCGATAGATTTCACTCAACCCCTCCTGAGCATCAAATTCTTCGACATCCATTTGAAAGAGGCAGTCAGGAATTTCCAGATGAAATCGATTGAGTGAAAGCGGAGAAGATTTAATGAGGTTATTATAAGGGACCATTTATCCTCCATGATAAGATCAATTCCCACCGGGGGTGCCTGTGTGCTTTCATAGCCAGTGGAAAAACGCAGGTCAGCTAAAGTGTTTAAATAATTAAATTTCCGCATGAGAAAAACTTAATAGTGAATATCAAATTCATTATGCATTTTTTCAAAGCTAAATTTAATCAAACTATAACCTGCATATACCAGCAAGAACAAAATAGCAATTATGACATAGCGATAATCGCTAGTTGAAAAGAAAACATACCAGATTGACATAACCAAACCTGTCGCCATCAGCATTGAGCCTATTGCCCTGACAGCGAGTGATGCCAAAGTTAAGCCTATGCGTTTTATCAAAGAATTTTTCATGACTCCTCTTACCATACTCTCAGGCAGATAAAATTAACCTTTTAAACCATTAAAAAAATGTCTACATAACTCGTCAAACTCAAGAGGGTTTTCTTTATGTATATTGCAGGCTCTTTCAAAGGGAGCAACAGTATCTTTAACAACAAAATAGAGTAAATCCAGATTACCCATGCGTCTTAGTCTGGAGTAAATGACCGGATTAGCTGACTCAAGATTTCTTGATGTATAAATTGCTCTCGATGCTTCGCTACCAAGGTATAATAGTGAGCCAATTATCGTGCCAGAGAATATAGCATTTGTAGCATTAGCTGTCAGAGCACGTCCCAGATTGACACCTGTCAGATGGGAGAAAGACAATCGGCCCATAATATTAACGCCAGTTTTGTCTGCAACATCCCTTACCTTTTCAAAATTGATTCTTGAAGTAAAATCATCAATAAAAACGCTGACGATTTTCTCAACAACCTCTTTTCTGAAAACGCCCCGCTTAACTAACTCTGCTATCCGATATTTATCGTTACTGTTATTTCTGCGATGTTCAGTATCTATGTAATCATAACTCAGGTAAGCCATGCTCACCGAAAAAGAAATAAATCCTTTGGTGAAATTCACCAATAGTCCTGAGTCATCAAGATTAATCGCATCAAGCATATCTCTGGCAATCTTTTTTGTACTGTCCATAAGTTACTATTCTCTAAACACCAGCACGAAACCTTCATCTTCTGTCCACGTCATAGATAGCTGCTGCGGACAAGAGCCCGCCGCCTGCCAGGCGAGGATTTGCCTGCTCACAACCGGCAAAATCTGCTGGCTGAGCAGGCTGTCAACGTTGCGCGCGCCGGTATCCGGCAGCAGGCAGGCGGCGGTGAGGGCATCACAGAGCGCGTCTGTGATATCCGTATGCAGGCCGTAGTGACGCTGCAGGCGATCTCTGACCTTCTCAAGCTTCGTTTCAACGATGATACGCATCGTGTCACGGCTCAGCGGGCGGTAAATTACCGTCTGGAAGCGTGCCAGCAGTGCCGGCTGGAAATGGTCGCGGATAATCGGACGCAGCAGTTGCTGCAGATCCGCCTCGCTGGCGTCCGGCTGTTCACTGAGCAACCGCATTAGCGCGTCGCTGCCGAGATTGGAGGTCATCAGGATAACCGTATTGCGGAAATCAATTTCCCGTCCCTCGCCGTCGCGCATAAAGCCCCGGTCAAATACCTGATAAAACAGGTTAACCACGTCGCGGTGCGCTTTCTCCACCTCATCAAGCAGGATCACACTATACGGGCGCTGGCGCACTGCTTCGGTCAGTACGCCGCCCTGACCATAGCCCACGTAGCCCGGCGGCGAGCCCTTGAGCTGGCTCACCGTATGCGCCTCCTGGTACTCGGAGAGATTAATGGTGATCAGCGACTTTTCGCCGCCGTACAGCGTGTCAGCCAGCGCCAGCGCCGTCTCTGTCTTACCAGTTCCGCTGGTGCCCACCAGCAGAAACACGCCCAGCGGGCCGTTCTCAGCGGTCAGGCCGGTTTTCGACGCCCGCAGTCGCTGTGCGATGGCATTCAGCGCTGCCGGCTGGCCTGCCACGCGGGTTTCCAGCGTCTTTTCCAGTGTCAGCAGCGCCGTCTGCTCATTCTTCATTAAGGAAGAGATCGGTACGCCGGTCCAGTCGGCAATGACGCCCGCTACCGTACGCGCGTCTACGTCCAGCGTGATCAGCGGCTCACCCTGCTGCAGCGTCTGCAGGGCAGAGTGTAACGTGCCACGCCTGACGTTCTGCGTCGCGTCCTGACGACAGGCCAGCAGCGTCTCCATCATTTCGCGCTCGGCCTGGTAACGCAGCTCCAGCTGTTCAAGGCGTTCCTCAGCGCGGGCCAGCTCGCTTAGAATGTCATGCATGCGCCCTGCCTGGACGGGACCGCCCAGCGCTTCATCATCCAGAATGGCGCGTTTTTCAACGTTCAGCGCGTCCGTGCGGGCACGTAACCGCGTGATGGCTTCCGGCACCGTATCCTGACTCATACGTACGCGGGCGCTCGCGGTATCCAGCAGGTCTACTGCCTTATCAGGCAGCTGTCGTCCGGTCAGGTAACGCCGGGAAAGCGTAACGGCCGCGCGGACGGCGGCATCGCTAATATGTACGTCATGATGCTCTGCGTAACGCGATTTCAGGCCTCTGAGCATCAGGCAGGCGGTTTCATCATCCGGTTCATCAACTTTTACCCTCTGAAAGCGACGCTCCAGCGCGGCGTCCTTTTCGAAGTACTGCTTGTACTCGCTCCAGGTGGTAGCCGCGATGGTACGTAGCTCGCCACGCGCCAGCGCGGGTTTGAGCAGGTTAGCCGCATCTGCGCCACCCGCCTGATTACCGGCACCGATGAGGGTGTGCGCTTCGTCAATGAATAGCAGCACCGGCTGCTCCGCCTGCTGTATCTCATTAATGATGGTTTTGAGGCGCTGCTCAAACTCGCCCTTTACGCCCGCCCCCGCCTGCAGCATACCGAGGTCAAGCGTGCGCACGCTGACCGTGCTAAGACTCTCCGGCACGTTGCCTTCGGCAATGCGCAGCGCCAGCCCTTCCACCAGCGCAGTTTTACCCACGCCCGGCTCGCCCACCAGAATCGGGTTGTTCTTGCGGCGGCGGGAGAGAATATCCACCATCTGGCGGATTTCATTATCGCGCCCGTATACCGGGTCGATCTTGCCGTCGCGCGCATCAGCAGTCATGTCGCGGGTAAAGCGGCATAGCGCCTCTGAGGCAGCGGATTTTTTTTCTCCGGGAAGATCGGACGGCTGAACGGTGATATCCGGTATACGCTGCGGCTCCGCCTGGCTTTCATCCGATTGCGCATCCAGCAGCGGGCGCAGCGCCGTTATCCGGGGCCGATCCAGGGTAAGAACCGGCCAGAGTGCAGCACAGCACATCAGCCCGTGATGATCGGCCATGGCGAGCAGCAGGTGCAGGCTGCGGATACGCTCCTCCCCGGCCATCGAGGCAGCCAGCCAGGCCTCCTTTAGCAGATGGTGCAGACGGGCCGACAGCGCTGGCCGGCCACACACCTGACGTGGCCGATCGTTGAGAAAGCTCAGCAGATCCTGCCAGACGTCATCCATGTCCCACTCGTAGCGACGCGCGATGACCGTGATGTCCCCTTCTCCCTGCTCCAGCAGTTTAAGCAGCCAGTGCTCAGGTAAGATTTCTGCATGTGCGCGGATCTGGCACAGTGAGGCAGCGGCCTCCAGCGCACGCGCGCAGAAAGGGTTAAGCCGGCGCAGCAGCGCTGCAGACGCATGTTCCATATATTTTCTCTCCGTTTCAGGCACGCTACCGCCCCTGGCCGTTCACCGAGGCCCATAAGGCTTAAAAACAGGATTGGCTGAGCGCTGGTGTAAAAACGCTCACTGAACGTGGCGACAGGTGTCGCCACAGAGGGGTTAAAAACTGTGGCCGAGGTGCTCTCTTTTATTGATATCAATTGGCCGGGTGACGCTGTTATCCAGAATGACGTGCCAGCAGGAGCTGCCCGTATCCGGTTGCAGTGTCATATGCCAGCGGGCATCACCGCCGCCATTTGGCCCCGCTTTCCGGTGTGGTCCGGCAATCACCTTGAGCGTACCGCTGCAATAAGCATCATTAAGCTGAGAATCGATGGCGCACGCTTTTTCAATCAGGCGTTCCGTATAGTTCTTGCTGAAACGCGGATCTTTCTGCCAGTTGGTCGCCCAGTTAGCGAGATGCGACATAACGCCTCCATTTGCAGGTGCTCAGAGCACAACGCCCTGAGCAGGGTGAATCAGTTACGCGGTAGCGCGTTCGCTCCAGGAATCGGAGTGGATGATGTTGCCTTCTTTATAGGTCCAGGTGATCTTTTCGTAGCGCAGCTCAACGTGCTCCAGATGGTTGTGCTTCTCCTTTGCCGGATCTTTGGTGTCGTGCATCACCGGATTCACCTTCACCACCTTCACGTTCTCAAGCTTTGTGTTGAAGTACTCAACTTCCTGACCCGCGTCGTTGATGCGATACCATTTGAACTCCGCCGATTTCAGAGTCTGTCCGGTGGTTACCGCTTTGTAGAGATACGGGCTTGACGCGTCGATTTCTTTAGTGAGCAGAAAGGGCGTATGAATACGGGTGCCGGTCAGCTTGCCGGTATTGTTGTCGGTAGGGATGTACAGGTTATGCTCCTGTGCCACCACCTCAATGCTGCCCTCGCGACTCTTCACATCTACAGACCCTTTGATGTCCGCTCCGCCATCATTCTTCAGCCACAGATAAACCGGAATTGCCATGGTATTGCTCCTTTTCAGATTGAGAATGGCCATCATCCTGCGATGACCGGGTGGGTCCGTCCGCTACGTGACAGGCGTCAGCCTGCGGTACCAGACTGATTTCGACGCGACGGTTACGCGTGCGCCCCGCCGCCGTGTTGTTGGCGGCAAGCGGGCGGTCATGACCGTAGCCCTGCACCGCAAAACAGCTCTCCGGCACGTCGCCGGTGTCGCGCATCCAGTTGCGCACGGCTTCGGCGCGTCTCAGTGAGAGCAGCTGATTACCTTGTGCACTGCCGGTACTGTCGGTGTGGCCGGCTATCACAATCAGCCAGCCGGGCCGGGCTTTGATATTCACCAGCGCGTGGAGCAGCACCTTGCCGGAATCGGTTTTTAGCGTTGCCCTGCCCGATTCAAATAGCGACAGGATGTCAAGGCGCACCGTTTCTGGCCCCTGTACGACCTGCCGGATAACCGGGGCCGGCGGCGGGGGCGGTGCCCAGCGGTGTATGGCCGCATTCACCGGTGCGGTCAGCCGCATGCCCTGATAGAGCCCCATACCAAACCGCATCGGCTCACCGCTGCGCTGCCACTCATCCAGCAGCGCGCGATCGCGGATAAGCGCATTGCGCGCAAGGGTTTTCGCCGCAATGGCGTCATCAGGCAGGCTGCGCCACAGGTCAAGGTGATCGGTCACGCTGCGTGTGAGGCGCTGGTTGTGAATGAAAGAAAAAAGCATGGCGAGTGCCAGAAACAGACCCAGCATCAGGCCAGCTATGCGCAATTTGCGTAGCCAGCGGCTGATACCCGGCCGCCGCGCCAGGCCGGACAGAAGGCGATCCGGCAGCGGTAGTGAAAGCGGGGATTCGTTGTTTTCAGATGAAAGCGTGGTCAGCCCGGCAACATGCTGCTGCCACAGGTTGTCCGCCAGCGCCGGCGACGGCGTCAGGCAAAGACCGATCTGGCAGGGGCGCGCTGAGTGCGAAGCGGCAAACTGCCCCGCATACCACTGCATCACGCTTTGCAGCCTGAGCGCGTGGTGAACAGAGTGCGCATCCTGTGCTGCCCATTCACTCAGTGAAAGGCGGGCACGTTTGTCCGGATGAAACTGCAGCTCTGGATGGTCGGCCGTCAGGCTGAACCAGTATGTGCCGCTATCCCCGGACGAATTCCATATCACCGTCCGGAGCGGCGGCAGTCCGTTCAGCACGCGGCGGCACTGCAGAAATGCCCGCAGCCACACGCACTGCTGCTGTGTAAATATCTCTGCGGAGGTGTGCAGTCCGGGGACGATTGCCAGCATTACTGACAGCTGCGGCATCAGTGACGGAGAGTGAAGAGCCAGCCGTTCCGCCAGCGCGGATAACTCACCGGGCTGGCGAACGTTCAGATACCATCCCTGCCCGCTCTCATGGTGGTCCCGATCGCCAAACAGCAGCGCGGTGTCTCCTGTCACGAGGATCACCGGCCGGCGCCAGGTTTCAGGTGGCAGGCTGGCATCTGCAGCAGAGTGACTGTCAGAGGTGGACCGCTGCAACCGCCACAGAATAAACGCAGATACCAGCAGTATCAGTCCGCAGAACATCGCCCTGTTCAGCGGCTTCAGACCCCAGTACTCCACTACCAGCAGCAGGGCAAGTCCGCTCCCCAGCAGCACCAGGCCCTGACGTGAATCGGGTCGGAACATTACTGCGCCCCCGCAATGTGCGACACCATATCTGCCAGCGCTGACTCCAGCACGAACCAGAGTCCGGCGAGCAGCATCACGGCCACTCCCCAGCTCAGCCAGTAAACGCGGCGTCCGGTGCGCAGACCTGCGGGCCGGATAACCAGCGGTGCATCTTCCGGCAGCGTAAACGGCGGCACCCGCGCAGCCAGCGCATTCACCACATCCTCACGGCGTTCATCATCCTGAGCGCGATAGTGCCCGACGAAACCCAGCTGCAGCGTGCGGTAAAAGCAGGTCAGGACAGCGATCTCCGGCGCTGGCTCATGCAGCACGGTACGGATGCGATCCCATAACGCTTCCCCGCCGTTCAGGGAGCCAAAAAAACGCACCTGCAGCGGATCACGGCTCCAGCGAGCCCAGCCATCATCCTGAACTCCCCGGTTCAGTACCGCCTCATCCAGCAACACGCAGAAGGCATATAACATATGGTCGCAGCTGGCCTCGCTGACTCCGGCTTCTGACAGCGCTTCACGGGCTGACTTGACCCAGTTAACCGCCTCACGATAGAGCGCGTCTCCGTTTTCAATTTGCTGCCCGCCTCGCAGCTGGCTTACCATCAGCCAGCCCTGAAAAAAGAGTCGTTCCGTCAGTTTGTTAAGATTATTCATGAGCGCAGCACCGCGTAGAGTTCCAGCTTCAGCTCACCCAGCGATTCCGGGGTATAAAAAGTACAGCCGCCGGAGGCAAGCATCGCCTTCGCCGCATCCGTTGAAAGATCCAGCGCAAAGTACTGGTTCTCAAGGCGCAGCGGAATAGCCGCAGGCACATGGGCTAGCGGGCGGATGGTCATACCGCTCAGGGCAATATTCACCACTTCAGAAACGTCAGCGTGGCTGCCAGCCTTGCACAGCAGCGGAAAACGCGCCTGAAGTTCGTGATTTGGCAGAGACGATCGAACAGAGAGATAAAAATCGGCCCCTTCGCGCAAACGGGCATCGTGCAGCTTTCCCTTCCACAGTACGCCCTGATTCTCCAGCTCAATGGCGATAACACGGGAAGGCAGACTCGCCTCCAGCAGCGTGTCCAGTAGCATAAAGAGCGGCGGGAAAACCTGCTCCGGCAGCTCATGCCGGTAGCGTGGGATCTCATCCGGCGTATTGCTGAGGGAAAACGTCAGCAGGCTGCCTGCCAGCCGCACCAGCTCGCGATAAAGCAGTTCAGGATGACGTGACGGCGCGTGGTGCAGCTCTGTCAGTACCGGATCGGCGCTGTTCAGCGCATTCAGCAGCCAGAACAGAGAAACGTCGGATACGGCAAAGTCCGCCATACGCTCATTGCTTTCGCGGCGCAGCTGCATCAGATGCTGACGCCGCGCCTGCAGGCGGTGCAGCAGGTCACCCAGCCCCGTAACCAGCGCCGGACAGGCAGTCAGTGCCAGCATGGGCGGGATAAATGCCGCGTCGCGTACCCACTCTCCCTGCGCATTGCGCTTAAGACGGGCTACCGGACAGGTCAGATATGCAGCGTTTTCCTGATGCGCCAGCCGCAGCCGTAGGGCATAACGCTGCACCGCAATCTCCGTGATCTCATGACCGGCCAGTTCCTGCACGCGCTCCCGGGCGGCGACCCAGCGGCGCGGACGCTCGCTTTCGGCATCGTTGACCAGATTACCGCCGCTTGCGTTGATGAGCGGTAATGCCAGCACCACCTCCACACAATCCCGATCTGTGACGTTCGTTAAGTCACAAACTGGCGGAAGCGCATCAGCCAGGCGGGTATCAACCAGCGTGCCATCGGTAAAGCGGACGGCAATGCGCGTCGCATTCAGTTTTGAGAGTGCCAGCGCGCCGTCATCGAACTCTGCACACAGCACTCCCCATGGATGAGCCAGCGTCATACCTGCGACGGTACCGGCCACATGCGCGTCCCACATCGCCTGCTGCTGGAACTGCTGCGGCGTCAGAAACGCGCCCTCTTCCCATAACGGACGGTAAATTTTCATTCCGGATGGCCGCCTTACGCTTTCGCTTTTGGCATCCGGGATACCAGTGACAGGTTGACGTCCATGCCTTCCACCTGAAAGTGCGGCACCGCAAACAGCTTCACGCGGAAGAAGCCTGGATTGTCCTCAATGTCTTCCACCACCACTTTTGCTTCACGCAGCGGGTGCGAAGCCTGCAGCGCATCGCCCGGATTTGTCATCTCCGTCACCAGCGTTTTTATCCAGTTATTGAGCTCCAGCTCCAGCAGGCGACGATCTTTGGTGGTTCCGATGTTCTCGCGCTGAATCAGCTTCAGGTAGTGCGCAATACGCGACAGCAGGAAGATATAGGGCAGGCGGGCATTGATACGGCTGTTTGCCGTAGCGTCAGCCGTGTCATACAGCGCCGGTTTCTGCGTGGAGTTTGCCGAGAAGAAGCAGGCGTAGTCGCGATTCTTATAGTACGAGAGCGGAATAAAGCCGAGGTTCGCAAACTCAAACTCGCGGGTTTCCGGGATCATCACCTCTGACGGGATTTTCACCTGGTTGCCGGTGCCGAGATCGTAAAGATGAATAGGCAGGTCATCTACTGCGCCGCCCGCCTGCGGACCGCGAATTTGTACGCACCAGCCGTTGCTGATGAAACTTCTCACCATATTTGCGGCAAAAGCGAACGCGGCGTTTACCCACAGATATTTCTCGTGGTCCGGGCCTTTCACCTCCTCCGCGTAGTTAAAACTGCGTACCGGCACGGTGTCGGGGCCCCAGGGCAGACGACCCAGCACGCGCGGCATGGTCAGGCCGATATAGCGGGCATCATCGGTTTCGCGGAAAGATTTCCACCTGATGTACTCAGCGCGATCAAAGTAGTTGCCGATATCCTTAATGGCCGCGACCTCTTCCATGGAGTCTTTCAGGAAGAACGCCGGACCTGCTGAACCGATAAACGGCATATGCGCAGAGGCTGCCACTTTAGAGATGTTGCGCAGCAGCGCGATATCCTGTGCGGATGCATCAAACTCATAGGCTGAAATGACTGCGCCAATCGGTTCACCGCCTGGCGTGTCGTATTCGGCAACGTAGGTCTGCAAATAGAGACCGCTCTGGACAATCTCCGGCGCATCTTCAAAATCCTGGCGCAGGTCATCTTTCGATATGTCCAGCACGTCGAGCTTCACGTTCTGACGAAAGTCGGTTTTATCTACCAGGGATTTAAGGCCGCGCCACACCGACTCAACCTTCTGAAACGCCTCATGGTGCATCACTGCATCCAGCTGACGGCTAATCTGCGCATCAAGCTCAGCAATGTGGTGATCCAGCAGATGCTTGTCGAGTTTCTCAACCTGTGTGTTGCTGCTTTTCAGACGGGTAAGCAGCACCTGTATGGCCGCGGTAACGCGCTCATCGGCCGAGGCGTCTGACAGCGCCTGACTATCCTGCCAGACGTTCAGATCGCTGAGTTCAGAGACCGGATTGAGATTAATTTTATCAAACAGCGAGGCGTAAACGCCCTCCGCTGCCGGGCGCTGCGGCACGGCGGCACTGCCCGCAGACAGGGTTTCATTCTGAACTGACATCAGGATTGTCTCTCGTATTAGTCCGTTAAGGGGAGAATTCAGTCGTGGTTACTGGCGAGGGCAGAAAGCTCGCTGCGCAGTTCACGGCTCAGGGCCGGATCTCTGAGAATGGTTTCAAACTCTTTGCGAAAGGTCGCATTGTCGAGCAGGTTGGATTTCAGATCGCGCAGCAGGTTGCGCATGGCCAGCATCACATTGAGCTGCGGGATTTGACGGGCAACCTGTTCCGGCTCGAAGTCCTTCATGCTGCGAAATGTCAGGCTGACCTGTTGTTCGCTACCGTCAGCGGCGACGGCGTCTGGTACAGCGTAATGTACCGCAGGTGAAAACTCGCTCAGCACGCTGTCAAAGTTGTTTTTGTTGACGCTGATTTTTTCGCGTTCAGAAACTACACGCTTATCTCTGCCGTTGCTGAAATCGCCTGTCACCAGCAGTTTCAGCGGCAGCTCAGTTTTCTTCTGTGCCTCGCCGGTATGCAGGTCAAGGCGCAGATTAATACGTGCTTTAGGGATCTCGTTTTGATAAGAATTGCTCATATTTACTCCTGTAAAAATGGCGAAAAAAACAGATAACCCCTCTGCTTCCTTAGGGGTATGGCGTGAATATAAAATAGGCCGGATTAATAAATCAACCGCGTGGGTTAAATTCTTATAATTGATTTATATAGAAAAAAAGCGAAAATTCGACTTAAGTCATTGAAATTGATTTTTAAAACATTGTTCAGATTTATCTGAAAATTAATCGATTGTATTTTTCATTCCGCCAGGTTATGAGACCTCTGCGCAGTTAACTTGATCACTATCTTTTAACTGTTGTTTTATGGAACAGTTCCTCGATGTAATTAACAAGCAGGTAAAACCAGACGCTTTTAATCGCGCTCCATACCGCACACCTGCCAGCGCACCGCACTGACGCCCTTCTCCAGGCTGATGCGGCTGACAAGATTTTCCAGCTGCTGGGTCAGATTGGGCTTACCCAGCACTTCGGCGCTGACCATCATGCGCTACGAGCTGTCGATATCTTCACTCTGCAGCGACTGCAGGCGCAGATCGCTGTTGCCTAAACTGTGCAGCATCAGGCTGCGTACCTGCACCTCATCCTGCGCCAGGCAGGTGATCTGCACCGTATAGTGCTGCACCGCTTCGGCGGCCGGCACCAGCGTCTGACGGTTGATGCTCCGCGTCAGTTCGCGCAGCAGAATGTTAGCGCACAGGATGATCAGGGTGCCGATAGCCGCCTCCAGCAGCAGCCCCATGCTGCACAGCACCCCTACTGCCGCCGTGCACCAGAGCGTGGCAGCGGTGTTGAGTCCGCGCACGTTCAGGCCATCACGCATAATCACGCCGCCACCGAGAAAGCCGATGCCGGAGACCACGTAGGCGGCGATGCGCGATGCGTCATGGGCAATACCAGGTACGCTCTGCGTCATCAGTACAAACAGGCAGGCACCGGTGCTGACCAGCGCGTTGGTGCGCAGGCCGGTCATGCGCTGCCGCAGCTGGCGTTCGCTGCCGATCAGCGCACCCAGAATCAGTGCTGCAGTCACCCGCAGCAGGAAAATTTTCCAGTCCATTTTATCCTCCGCATGTCAGCAGACGCTGACAACAGCTCAGAATGAAAGAATGGATCGCAGCGGGCGACGTGCTGCACGTGAGGCAGCAGATGAACAGAGGCCATTCGGGAGGGAATACGCCATCTCAACGCGCGGTTAAGACAGCGGGAACACTATCTTAGCGCGGACGCCTTTTGCGATCGTTTGGGACAGTTGTCCAAGAGAGTGCTCCTGTTAAGTAAACCGCCGCGATTTTAAGCACAGAAAGTCGCGTAATCAAACTGATTTCCCGTCTGTTTAGGGATGATTGACCGTTTTTTGCAACAGCGCGAGCACGGCAGCAGGCGCGCCGTTCTGATGCGATTTGCGCTCCCCTGACCCGGAATACGCGTGCTATCTTAGCTGCTCGCTTAACTGCAATCGGATAAGAAACAATGGCAAAACAGCGCGTAGGGATTGTCTTCGGCGGCAAATCTGCTGAGCATGAAGTCTCATTACAATCAGCAAAAAATATTCTGGATGCGCTGGACCCGCAGAAATATGACGCGGTGCTGCTGGGCATTGATAAACAGGGCCGCTGGCGGCGCTATGACGCCGGCCGCTTTCTGCTCAACGCTACGGATCCGGCGCGCATTGCGCTGCACCCGGAGGGAGAAGCCGTGGCGCTGATACCCGGAGGCGAGCGGGCGCAGTTTATCGGCTGTGAGCAGGCGGAGCCGCTGCCTCATCTGGATGTCATTTTTCCGATTGTGCACGGTACGCAGGGGGAAGATGGCTCACTGCAGGGGCTGCTGCGCATGGCGGATGTCCCGTTTGTCGGCTCGGATGTACTGGGGTCCGCAGTGAGCATGGATAAAGATTTTACCAAGCGTCTGCTGCGTGATGCCGGCCTTCGCGTTGCGCCGTGGATCAGCGTGACCCAGGCAGAGCGCGACACGCTGGACGCGGCAGCGGTCATTGCGCAGCTGGGCCTGCCGCTGTTTATCAAACCGGCTAATCAGGGATCGTCGGTGGGCGTCAGCAAAGTTACCGATGCCGCTGAGTTTAACGCTGCTGCCGATTTAGCGTTTCGTTTTGACCGCAAAATCCTGATTGAAACAGGGATTAACGGGCGTGAGATTGAGTGTGCGGTGCTGGGTAACGACGCGCCGGAAGCGAGCCCGTGCGGAGAAGTAGTGGTGCAGGATGCGTTCTACGCCTATGACACCAAATATATCAACGCCAGCGGTGCGCAGGTGGTAGTGCCGGCAAACATCAGCCGGGAAAACAGCGCGGCTATTCAGGCAACCGCGCTGGCCGCCTTCAAAGCGCTCGAATGTTTTGGCATGGCGCGTGTCGATGTGTTTCTGACGGATCGCGACGAGATCGTGGTGAACGAAGTGAATACCCTGCCCGGCTTTACCAATATCAGCATGTATCCCAAGCTGTGGCAGGCGGCGGATCTGAGTTATCGCGATCTGATCAGCCGCCTGATTGAGCTGGCGCAGGCGCGACATCAGCAGCGTCAGCGCTTAGCCAGCACGATGTAAGCGGCGCTCAGGCCACATGACTGGCGCTCAGCGCGGCGGCGGGCGCCACCTGGTTACGTCCGTTGCGCTTGGCGCTATAGAGATGTTTATCTGCTGCAGAAATCAGCCGGTTGATCACCTCCGGCCACTCCCGCTCGTGCCGCGCGCAATCCCACGCCAGGCCCATGCTGGCCGTCACCGTCACGCTGTTTCCTTTGATCCAGAACTTTTCGCGCGCCAGCGCCTGGCGCACGGACTCCGCCAGCCGGTAGAGCTGTTCCGGCACGGCATCAAACACCACAATCACAAACTCTTCGCCGCCAAAGCGGCAGATCATGCCCTGCTGCTGCGCCACCTGTTGGATACGTCGCCCAATCTCTTCCAGCACGCTGTCACCGGCGTCGTGTCCGAAGTTGTCGTTAATGGTTTTGAAGTAATCGACATCCAGCATGATCACGCCGGTATGGCGCTGCAGAGAAAACGGCATCTGTTTCAGCTGTTCATACAGGCCGGAGCGCGACAGCTGCTGCGTCAGCACATCGACGTTTGCCCGCAGCGCCAGACGCTGATTAAGCTGACGGATAGCGTCCATACTGACCGCCACCAGCAGCGGGCTCAGCGCAACGGTCGCCACCCCGAGGCGTGCCGACGTAAGGTGGCCAATCGGCAACAGCGCGTCGTTACCCTGAATATTCATCACGCCGTGAGAAACCAGCACAATCTCTGTAATACCGGTCAGCAGGATCACCACGCTGGTGACCGGCATAGGCAGCACAATCGCACACCAGATCAGCGCCGGCACCGGAAAGGTCAGACTGCCGGCGCCGCCAATCAGCGCGCCCGCTGTCAGCGACAGCACCACGGCGAGCAGCGGCAGCAGCGTCGCCGGCGTCAGCAGCTGACGCAGAGAGACGCTGCGCAGCGGGCGGGCCAGCATAACGGGCAGCAGCATCAGCGAGGTCGAGATCTGTTCGCTGAACCAGTCAGCCCATGCGACCACAAAGCGCGCATTGAAATCGATGCCCTGCGCCCAGGCGCCCCAGGTCGCACAGGCAGCGGCCCCGAGTAAACAGGCGGGAAAAATGCGCATCGCATTGACGACCTGACTGCTGGCAGCCGGTGTCTGCAGCGGTCTGATCAGCATACAGACCGCGACAAGCGTAAACAGAATATTGGCGATATTGATCGTGACAGCAGCAAACGCCCAGCCTGAAAATACCGTGTCGTTAAAAATCATCGCGGCCAGAGCAACAAGATAAGTGGAGGGCGTATGCAGAAAAGGCTGACGGACAATCAGCCCGGCAATCAGCGCATTAACAGGCCAGAACAGTGAAAACTCTTCAGGGACCCGCAGGTGGCTGCCAAGAAAACAGAAAAAGAGCGTAATCAAGAAAAGCGTGAGAGCATTTTTCTTATCGTTATGTTCATCAAACAGCGAAACGCGCATTCATCCGCATCCTGTAACCTGAAATCGTTGCCGCGTTGCAGTGGCACCCCCTTTTATTGAACATCAGATCGTGCGGTGCCAATTCAGCGAACAGGTTCGGGTTTACTCTCCTGTTCGGCTGGCTAAGGCATCCGGCCTGCAGACGTTCTGCCGCCGATTATGCCGCGCCCGAACAAAAACCGTCTACCCGTGATATCCGATTTTTGCCGGGCATAATCACCTACTTAACGGCTACCGGCCACTGGCTCAGCCGTATGCCCCGCTCCGGCGCATTTTCGCCAAAGTCGCGCAGAACCGCTTTCACATCCGGATCGAGATATTCCGCGTTACCCTGCTCCACAATCACCAGGCTGTTTTCCGGAATTTCTGCCAGCACGCCCTGCAGCTTAGGGTTATGCATAAACGTCAGGTTCTGATGAAAGTGCAGCACATAGTGATCGTCATGGCGGGTGAGCTGCAGCGCATTGCGGTGGCTCTGATAGATGCTGCAGAGGATCTGCACGGCGATCCCGAGGAAAATACCGGCCAGCATCCCCAGCAGGATGATGCCGCCAATCGTGGCCAGAAAAGGCACCGACTGCGCCCACCCCATCCGGATCTGCTCAGCAAACAGGCGCGGCGTCGCCAGCTTGTAGCCGGTGTAAAGCAGCACAGCGGCCAGGCTGGCCAGCGGGATCGCGTTGAGCAGCGAACTGAACCACAGGCCACAGACCAGCAGCAGGACGCCATGGATCAGAATTGAGAGTTTACTCTGTGCACCGACGCTGACGTTCACCGAACTGCGGACAATGACGGCGGTAATCGGCATTGCGCCCAGTAAGCCTGCCGTTAAGTTACCTATTCCCTGCGCAAACATCTCCTTATCAGGCGAGGGAGCAGGATACTGCGGACGCAGTTTTTTCAGCGCCTCCTGGCTGAGCAGCGTCTCCAGGCTGGCGACCAGCGCCAGCGTAACCGCTACCACCCAGACGGCGGGATTCTGCCACGCCAGCCAGTCCGGCGTTTCCAGTTCAGCGGCCAGCGCGCTAAGGCTGTCAAACGCAGGCAGTACGATACGCGGTAACCCGTCGCCCAGCGCCGGAAAGAGCCGGTCTCCGGCGAAGGTTGCCATACAGCCAATCAGCACCGCCACCAGCGGACCGGGGATCCAGCTGAGCACCCTGACTGACTTAACCAGCGGCGTGGTCCAGAGCCAGAGCGTCAGCAGGCCCGCGGCTGCTACCCCAATAGCACTGGCTGAGAACGCTACATTGCCTGACATCAGCGCCCCCAGCCCGCCCTCTCCGGCTGCGCCCAGCGCCACCGGGATCTGCTGCATAATCAGCAAAATGCCGATTGCGGCCAGCATGCCTTTAATCACGCTGCCGGGCACCAGCGCGATAAACCGCCCGGCGCGCAGCAGGCCCAGCAGGCACTGCAGGACACCCGCCAGAATCAGCGCGGTCAGAAAAGCAGAAAAACTGCCCAGCGTCTGGATGGACGCCACCACAATCGTTACCAGCCCTGCTGCCGGGCCGCTGACCGCAAAGCGCGACGGACTCAGCGCGGTTACCAGCAGCCCGCCAATTACACCGGTAAGCAGACCGGCGAAAGGCGGCAGACCGCTGGCCTGAGCAATGCCCAGGCAAAGCGGCAGCGCCACCAGAAATACCACCAGCCCGGCCGGAATATCCTGCCGCAGTGTTTTAACGTTCATGGCACATGCTCCTTAGCTGATTGCGGTACAGATGACGCAGAGGGTATTTAACATAGCCTGAGCGGTGCTCATGACAGGGTAAAACGGCGCCGCGATATTTCACTGATAACGGTTTTTGTATCATCACAATCATCTTCTCTTTATGCCTGCGTATCTGATTTGCAGATAATAAATGCCCTCTGAGCAGGAGGCCGTAAACCTCCGCAGCGGAGACAAAGCAGCTTCACCTCACAAAAATTGGTTATAGCCGCTTAAGATTTAAGTTGCATCTTTATTATTTAACGCCGCGGGACGGCAGCCGTTTTGTAAAATAAAAGTCAGGAAAGGTAATTAATAAGTCAGTTTAAGCAAGCATATTTAAAAGAGGATAATTAGTTAAAGCGGTTATATTTCAATGGATAAAAATCTATAAAAAATAACGCAAGAAGCTGGCTGACAAAAATATACATATTATCTGGCAGCAGCGTGCACCGCGCTGGCTAATAATCGCACTATAACCAGGATAGTTCTTAGTTATTAAAATTAATGCTTAGCGCAATAATCTGTATTACCCGGAAAACATCAAAATTATCCACTCATCGCTGGCGTAAAATCAGGTTATATATCATGAAATGCCGCCAGCGCCTGGCAGCTAACGCAAAATGTAAATATGCGTGGCTCTGACGGTAAAACGTAATCCCCTGCGCCGCCGGGTGTTTTTTCAGTGGTCAAATTATTTACCGTTCCACTCTTTTATGCAGTTACTCCGGCTCTGCCCGGCAATCTCAGCGCAGGCCATCGTGAAACACAGCGCTTTGATACGGGCAGCTATAAGCTGAACGCATGACGTTAGCCGTGATGAGAAAGATATCTGCCGGAGCGCTGTAAAAACGTACCGGTTAACGTAAGCTGTGCGCAGTCGCCGGTTACGTTCAGGTCACAGGAGAGAAGTATGGAGAGTAAAATCTGCGGTCCGCGTTCAGCGCTGCTGGATAGCCTGACATGGCTGGAGTATGCCTTTCAGCCTGCGGGTCTGCCTGCACCTGAGGCTGCCGCTTACGGACATCAGCGTCACAGCGCCCGCGTGGTGTTATCGGGACAAAACCGGCCGCCAAAAAGCTGTGAATCTGACGGTGTGATTGCTGAAGATAACCGTCCGGTAGCGGTTTATACTGCCGACTGCCTGCCGGTGCTGTTTGCCGATCCCGTGCAGCAGCAGGTGGCGGCGATCCATGCCGGGCTGAACGGCACGCTTAGCGGAATTCTGCAAAGCGCGCTGGATGCCCTGCTGGCACGCGGCGCGAGTATCGATACGCTTTGCGTCGCTATCGGTCCGGCCATTGGCCCCTGCTGTTATGAGCTGGGCGAGGATCGTATCCGCCAGATGCAGCAGCGCAGCGATCTGCCGCCGCTGCAGTGGACGCATCAGCAACCCGTGAATCCGCAGGCGGTACGTGCGCAGGCGCAGGCGCAGCAGCAGGGGGCGTGGTTCAGCCTGCCCGGGCTGGCGCGCAGCATCCTGCTAGAGCGCGGACTCGGGCCGGCACAGATTGATGCGGTCAACGTATGTACCTACTGTATGGCCGAGGCGGGATCCAGCTACCGGCGCAATACCCACTTCAGTAGTGGATACCAGTCGCGCTTTTCGTGGATCCGCCGTCGTTAATCGCTTTGCTGCCCTGTGAGCAGCCGGCCCGTGGATAAGCGCGCTAAGCGTCAGCAGAGCCGCGGCTCCAGGCGGCGAGATTGGCGCTTCCTTCTGAATCTCCACTGTTTAAAATGTTGCCAGGCAGGCTCTCGGGCCACGCACTACACGGCTACGCGCATACCGCCATCGACAAACAGCAGATGTCCGTTAACGAAATCTGAGGCGGCAGAGGCCAGAAAGATGGCGGCACCAATCAGCTCTTCCGGCTTACCCCAGCGCGCAGCAGGCGTACGCTTAGTCAGCCAGCCGGTAAACGCGGGATCGTCAGCCAGCGGCTGCGTCATCTCGGTGACAAAGTAGCCCGGCGCAATCGCATTAACCTGAATGTTGTAGCGCGCCAGCTCGACGCACATTCCCCGCGTCAGCATGGTGACCGCCCCTTTAGAGGCCGCATAAGGCGTGATGGTGTCGCGGCCCAGCTCACTCTGCATTGAACCGATATTGATAATTTTGCCGCGCTGGCGCGTTACCATCTGCTGCGCCACTTTTTGCGAGACAAAAAACACGGCGGTCTGGTTTACCGCAATTACGTCGTGCCAGTCCTGTTCAGGAAACTCCAGAAAAGGCCGCCGACGCTGGATGCCGGCGTTATTTACCAGAATATCGATGGCGCCCCACTGTGCTTCAATTTCATCGATCGCCTGATGCACCGCGCCGGAATCGGTTACGTCAAACGCTTTGGCCCGGGCGACGATCCCCTGCTCGCGCAGGGCGGCGGCGGCGCGCTCTGCCCCTTCAGCTGTGGTCGCGTTAATAATCACTTCGGCGCCGGCTTCACCCAGGCCCTGCGCCAGCAGAAACCCGATACCGCGTGCTGAACCGGTCAGCAGTACACGCTTGCCGGCCAGAGAAAAGAGTGCGTTCATAGTATCTCCCTAAAAAGTCAGCTGAACTTTTGCCGCGTGGGTTTTATCGCTGGCAAACTGCAGCGCCGCATCGATATCCTGAAGCGGGTATTCCCCGCTGTAGAGCGGCAGCGGGTTGATAACGCCCTGCGCCAGCCACTCAACTGCCGTATTGAATTCATGCGTAAAACGGAACGATCCCGTCAGATTTATCTCTTTGGCAATCAGCGTCATCAGGGGGAAATCAGGAAATGCGCCGCCCATTCCTACCTGCACCACCGTGCCTCTGGCACACACAACTTCCAGGCAGCGCTGCAGTGACGCCGGATGGCCGGACGCTTCAAACGTAACATCGAAGTAGCCCTTATCCGCCATCCAGCCGGTGAAATCGCCGCTTGCCGCGTTAACTATTTGCGTGGCACCCATTTGCTGCGCCATCTCCAGCGAACGTTCACTGATATCGCTGCAGACAACCTCTGCAGCACCACGCGCCTGCACGGCAGCGGCAATCAGACAGCCAATTGGCCCGGTGCCGGAGATAAAGATACGCTTACCGGTAAGATCGCCAGCCTGATGCGTGGCGTGAATGCAGACCGCGAGCGGCTCAGCAAACACCATCACCTTTTCATCAGCATCCTGTGGAAAAGGCACGCACTGGCTGCTCGCCACCACTTTGTGCCGGGTAAATCCGCCATCGACGTGCGGGACATACATTGCACTGCCAAAAAAGCGCATGGCGGTACACTGGTTCTCCTGCTGGCGCTGACAATATTTGCATTCACCGCAGGGTTTAGCCGGATTGACAGCCACTTTTTGCTGCGGCTGCAGGCGGGGATCGTCGCTTTCAATGACGTAACCAATCACTTCATGCCCGAGTATCATGGGCATTTGCAGCGCAAAGCTGCCCACTTTTCCCTCCTGGTAGTAGTGCAGATCGGAGCCGCAGATTCCGCCGCGCGTAATGCGCACCAGCGTGCCGGAGCCATCCCATTGCACCTGCTGCTGTGCGACACTGACCTGCTTTTTGCCGGTAATAACGCAGGATTGCGTTTCAATATTCATGTTTATCCTGTGAGTCTGATGATGTGACGACTATAAAAACGGGTTAAACAGGATAAAACTGTGATGAACATCACTCAGAACGATGTTACAGAAAAGATGTTACCGGGAACGTGAACTGGCTATCAGGTTGCTGCGCTCGGGCGCGGCCGCCCTGCGCGATTACCGGGCTGACAGCAGCTCCCGGCTATATTTAAATAGTTCCGAATCTGAACGGACGCCGAGCTTTTTCAGCGCCGACTGCTTCTGTCCGCTTACCGTCTTCCGGCTTCGTCTGAACTTGGCCGCAATCTGTGAAACGCTCATGCCATCAAGAAAGCAGCGGATCACTTCTGCTTCACGCGGGCTTAATAATCTTATTTTTTCGTGAAGAACCGGCTTACAGCTGATACAGAAATCATCGTCCGCCTTTTTTCCGGAAATGGCATACAGCGTCTGGATCTCTTCAGCAAGGTGCGTGGCTAAAAACAGGTTATTCTCAGCAACGGATCTGACCGCCGCCAGTACCTCTTCAAAGGGATGGCTTTTACCGATAAACCCGTTTACGCCGGCCCGGAGTACCATTCTTGCTACCGCCGGGCTTTCGGCAGAGGTTAAAACCAGCATTTTCTGCATCGGATAGTGATTACGTATTTGCTTTATTAGCGTCAGGCCATCAATTTCACGCTCGCCTAGCAGGAAATCCAGAATCAGAACATCAACACTGTGCGTACTTAACGCGCTGAAAAGCTCGCTGCCGGAAGACCAGGCAGCAACAAGGTGAATATCGGGATGGTTTTTCAGACATAGCTCAAAAACCAGACGAATCATAGGATGACCGTCAAGAACAGCAATACGGACTGGCTGAGTGTTTAAATCCAATCTGCCTCTCCTCTAAAAGTATATGACAGGTAAAAGGGCTATATCGTTTAACCTTTTCAGTTAACTCAGTGGTAATAGCAGGAAAATCACCTTCACAATGTGATTATTCAGGTAATTATATAAAACCGATAAATAAAAAATTATTAAGATATGGAATTAACTGCTTCACAAATAAAATAAAGGATAATCCATCCAGAAAAAGAGGCACCCCGGCTGCTGGCTGCCGCTAACTGTGCGGGCTGGCGCGCAATAAATATATCACTCATCCGATCGCACCATTCAGCTGCGCGCTATGATTAACAAGCATCATTAATAACATTAAAATAGCGGTTAAAATGATAAATTCTCTGTCTGACTCTATCTGAAGACTTATTTCCAGATTACTTTCCCGCTATAATATTTAAAACTCAGGCGAGTTGCGATGAACACAGGTTGCCGCGGTCTGATAATTACCCGGCGTTTCCGGAAAAAGGAATCCATGATGATATATAAAAAGTGCTAAGTCATTAGCCCTGTACTCTGGCCCTTTCAGGGCGCGCCGGTCCTTCCCGTGCGTAACGAAGACAAGCTGATACTTCGTACGTAACCTGCCGCCCTGCTTTTTTTGACGTCTCTCACAAGCTCAGCGTCCCCCTCTTCCATCATGCGCGATTACCGTTAGAGTTAACTCATCCGACCACTTTCGAGTACCCGATCATGATCGAGCACTACCCCTGCTTATTTACGCCTCTCGATCTGGGATTTACCCGGTTAAAAAATCGTTTTCTGATGGGCTCAATGCATACCGGACTGGAGGAGCACCCTGACGGGGCGGAGCGACTGGCCGCTTTTTATGCTGAGCGCGCACGCGAGGGCGTGGCGCTAATTGTAACCGGCGGCGTCGCGCCGAATGCGCAGGGTGTGGTGGCACAGGGTGGTGCGATGCTGACCGATGAAAGTCAGTGCGGCTGGCATCGTCAGATCACGACGGCGGTCCATGCGCAGGGCGGAAAAATCGCGCTGCAGATACTGCATGCCGGACGCTACAGCTATCAGCGTGCGCTGGTAGGCCCTTCCGCACTCCAGGCGCCTATTAATCCTTTTACTCCGCATGCGCTGAGCGAAGCAGAAATTGAACAGACGATTGCCGATTTTGCCCGCTGCGCCCGTCTGGCACAGCAGGCGGGCTATGATGGCGTAGAGATCATGGGCTCCGAGGGGTATCTGATTAATCAGTTTCTGACGGCGCAGACTAACCAGCGCACTGACGCCTGGGGAGGCGATGTGCAGCGGCGGCAGCGCTTCGTCCGTGAAGTGACGCAGGCGGTACGCCACGCCACAGGCGAAGACTTTATTGTTATTTTCCGGCTGTCGCTGCTCGACCTGGTGCAGCACGGCAGCACGCTGGATGAAACGCTGATGCTGGCTGAAGCGCTGGAAGCGTGTGGCGTGACGCTGTTCAACAGCGGTATTGGCTGGCATGAAGCGCGCATCCCGACGATAGCCACCTGTGTCCCGCGAGCCGGCTTTGCCTGGGTAACCCGCCACCTGCGCGAACGCGTATCCGTACCGGTGATTGCCACCAACCGGATCAACCACCCTGACGTGGCTGAAGCCCTGCTGCGCGACGGGACTGCTGATATGGTTTCAATGGCACGGCCGTTTCTGGCGGATGCCGCGTTTGTCTCCAAAACAGCGCAGGGTCAGCCTGAAGCTATCAATACCTGTATTGCATGTAATCAGGCGTGCCTCGATCAGATTTTTGCAGGCAACGTGACATCCTGCCTGGTCAATCCGCGCGCCTGCCACGAAACTCTGATGCCGGTTGTACCAGCCACGCAGCCGAAGCAGCTGGCTGTCGTTGGCGCCGGTCCGGCAGGTATGGCTTTTGCCCTGCAGGCGGCTCAGCGCGGGCATCAAGTAACGCTCTATGAAGCGGAGGCGGAGATTGGCGGGCAGTTTGGTATCGCCCGACAGATCCCGGGTAAAGAGGAGTTTAGCGAAACCCTGCGCTACTTCCGCCATCAGCTTGCGGCAGCGAAGGTGACGCTGCGGCTTAACCACCGGGTCTGTGCCGAAGAGCTGACAGACGCGGATGAAATTATCATTGCTACCGGCGTAACGCCGCGTCAGCTCTCTATTCCTGGCATCGATCATGCCAGCGTGATCGGCTATCTGGATCTTCTGCGCCATAAAAAACCGGTGGGTCAGCGCATCGCCATTATCGGCGCAGGCGGTATCGGTTTTGATACGGCCGCCTATTTACTCCATTCATCAGAGGATTTTTACCAGCGCTGGGGAATCGATCGCACGCTGCAGGCGCGCGGTGGCATTGTTCCTGCCCGGCCACCCTCTCCCGGCCGGCAAATCTGGCTGCTGCAGCGTAAAGGCGGGAAGCCCGGAGCGGGCCTGGCGAAAACCACCGGCTGGATCCACCGCGCCAGCCTGCAGGCGCACGGCGTAGAGATGTGGGGGGATGTGGAATATCTGCGCATTGACGATGCAGGGCTGCATCTGCGTCACCAGGGTAAACCGGTCACGCTGGCCGTGGATAATATTGTGGTTTGCGCCGGTCAGGAGCCGCTGCGCCTGCTGGCTGACGAGCTGACCGCACGCGGCAAACCGGTGCGGGTGATCGGCGGCGCAGATGTGGCGCAGGAGCTGGACGCGCGGCGGGCTATTGCACAGGCTACCGCGCTGGCGCTGAGTCTGTGATCAGCGCAGTTTGACCGCGCGCAGCACCACAAACTTGGCGCTGGACGCCACCAGTTCGCAGTTACCAAACAGCTTCTTCATCTTCTGGTGATAGCCGAGGTGCCGGTTGCCCACGATGCGCAGCTCACCGCCATACTGCAGGCAGCGCTTTGCGTCGCGCAGCATCTGCCACGCCAGGTGATCGGTAACCGCATGCTGCTGGTGGAACGGCGGATTGCACAACACCGCATGCAGCCGGTCGGAGGGAAAGCCGCTCAGCACATTATTAACGCGGAACTGACTGCGCGACAGATCCTGCGGGCGGTTAACCCTGACGTTCAGCTCGCTGGAGGCGACCGCCATATAAGATTCATCATAAAACAGTACCTCAGCCTGCGGATTCTGCTCCAGTGCCATTAAGCCAATCACGCCGTTGCCGCAGCCGAGATCCATGATTTCGCCTTCAATATTGTGTGGCAAATGCTGCATAAACAGCCGCGCGCCAATATCCAGCGAAGTGCGTGAAAAGACGTTGGCGTGGTTATGGATCTGGTAAGGCGTCTCATCGAGTGGCCAGACGGTAGTGTCCGCCGCCTCAGCCAGCGCCGGGGCGCTGTAACGGCTGTAGATCAGACGCGCTTTTTTCCAGGCCAGCGACGTTTTACCCTCACCCAGAATTCGCTCAAACAGCTGCAGGGTAGAGTTATGAATATCTTTTGCTTTGGCTGCCGCCAGAATCAGCGTCTCTGGCGTGGCCACGCTGCGCAGCGCACGCAGCTGATGCTCCAGCAGCGCCAGCGCTTTGGGAATTTTGATTAAGACAGCAGCAGGCGCCGCAGGCAGCGCGCTCAGGCTGTCAATAAAGTGAATGCGATCGTCAGACAAACCATTTAAGCGCAGATTCTGTCTGGCTGCCTGCTGGCTCAGCCAGGAGTCGCTGACGTGCCAGATCTCCCGATCCTGCAGGCCACAGGTTAATGCCCCAAAGCTGTCATTGAACACCAGCACCGGACCTTCCGGCAGCGTCTGCTGCAGCAGATATTCATCGGCAGCATCCCACGCCTGTAACGGGCTCTCTTCGCGCATCGGCGGAAAGCGCTCCAGCATAAGGGTGCTATGGGTCAGTTCAAGTTGGCTCATGGGATCTCCGGCGTGGTACACTTTGCGCAATTTTCGCCCTGAAAAGGGGGGCGCAGTATACTGTCTTTCGTCAGGAATCCCAATGTCATTAATTTATCTGCAGGGTTACCCTGAAAATATCCTCGAACAGGTGCAAATGCTGATTGATCATCAGCGATTAGGCGCGTTCCTGCAGCAGCGCTATCCCGAGACGCATGATGTGGTCAGCGATCGCGCGCTGTATGACTACACGCAGGCGATAAAAAATCGCTATATGCGCAGCGCACCTCCGGTAAGCAAAATCCTCTGGGATAATAAAATCAAAGTGATGAAGCATGCGCTGGGGCTGCACACGGCCATTTCCCGCGTACAGGGCGGCAACCTGAAAGCTAAAGCGGAGATCCGCATCTCCACCTTTTTCCGCCTTGCTCCTGAGCCTTTCCTGCGCATGATTGTGGTGCACGAACTCGCCCACCTCAAAGAGAAAGATCACAGCAAAGCGTTCTATCAGCTCTGCTGCCATATGGAGCCTGACTATCATCAGCTGGAATTTGACGCGCGCCTGTGGATGACCGATCAGGCGATGCGCGGCAACGCAGCTTAAAGAAACTCCTGTGCTTTCTGAATCAGACTGGTTTTGGTCAGGGCGCCCATAAAACGACGCTCCTGCGGATTATTCAGCACCGGCAGCCGCTCGAGCGTCACGCGTGAAAATGCCTCCCACCCTTCGCGCATGCTCTGTCCCTGAAAAATGCAGGGAAAGTTGCTATCCATGACGGTGCTGACCGGCGAGTCCAGAGTGATCTCCTGCGCCAGTACCTTGCGCGAGATCTCGTGAATGGAGACCACGCCCAGAAACTGCCCCGCCTGATTCAGTACGTAAACATAGCGTTCACGCTTCAGCGAGCTGACCGCCAGCGCCTGTCCGACCGACTCTTCCGGCTGCAGCGCTGCACCGGGAATAATCAGCTGGTCGACACGCATATGGTCAAAATCATACCAGGCTTCAGAACGGCTCAGGTGATGGCTGACCACCGGATAGGTGCTGGCGGACTGCAGGCGGTAGACCACCATTGAAGCCAGGACCGAGGCGATCATCAGCGGAAACAGCAGGCTGCTGTTAAGCGTCATCTCCAGTACCATCAGCATCGCCATCAGCGGAGCCTGACTGACAGCGGCCAGCACGGCGGCCATGCCTATTGCTGCATAGAGCAGCGTATCGCCCACCGGCAGCTGCAGCGCGGCTGCGCTCTGCGCCAGAATCACCCCGAGCAGGGCGCCAATCAGCAGCGAGGGCGTAAACAGTCCGCCGACGGCATTTGAGCCTACGGAGAGGGTTGTCGCCAGGGTTTTGAGCAGCAGCAGCAGCAGCAGTCCGGTGATGACATAGTGCCCCTCAATGATCTTCACAATCACTTCATAGCCGTTGCCGAGAATATCCGTGGAGAGCAGCGCCAGCAGGCCGACAGCGACGCCTCCTGCGCCAAGCCGCAGCGGCAGCGATCGCACGCGGCTGAATAGCCGCCGGCTGCGGCCAATCAGCGCGATCAGCAGCCAGCCGGCAACGCCTGCTACCAGACCAATCAGCACTGTCATCAGCAGGCTCACTCCATCCATCTGAAACAGCGTATCGGCAAGCGGATAAAGCGCATTGCGAAAACCCAGCGCCCACATGGTCATCACCGCCACCGCAGAGGCGACAATCAGCGGGATCAGTCGCTGCAGGGCTGAAATACCAAAAGCAATTTCAGCAACAAAGATCGCCGAGGCAAGTGGCGCGTGGTAAACCGAGGAGAGGCCCGCTGCTGCCGCCATGGCGACAATGTCGCTGTTGCGCAGATTGAGCGATGCCGGCAGCCAGCGTCCCAGCAGACTGCCGCTGAGCGCTGAGAGCTGTACCATCGGCCCCTCTTTACCGATTGAAGCGCCGCTGCCAATGCTGGCGATTGAAGAGAGCGCGCGAAACAGTGAGGTGCGCGTCGGCACGGCATCCAGCCTGGCGTTAATCACTTCCAGGTAGTCTGTTTTTACCGTTTGCTGCTGCTCAATTGCGACGGCATAGCGCAGGAACCAGCCCGCCAGTACGCCGCCGCCGCCCACCAGCAGCGGCCAGAAGATCCACGGCCAGACGTGCATCGCCACGGTGATCTCATGGTCACTGTTAAACAGCAGCTGGTTAATCACATCGATAATGCCACGAAACGCCAGCGTCACCAGCGAGGCCATCAGCCCCACCGGAATGGCGATCAGCAGCGTGGTCCAGTTTAATGCATGTTTGCTTCCGCTCACCCGGCTCTCCCGTTCGCAGGCTTTCAGACACAGGGGCTCACTATATTGGAATGCGGATCGCAGGATCAAATAGTGCCGGCAGGTTTCCTGCCGCCGCGTGCTACCCTGCGGCTTTATTTTGTCAGGAGAGCAGACCTGTGATTCGCTTTGCCATTGTCGGCACCAACTGGATTACCCGTCAGTTTATTGACGCAGCACATGAGAGCGGCAGGTTTACGCTCAGCGCAGTCTATTCACGCAGCCAGCAGCAGGCTGACGCCTTTGCCGCAGATTACGCCTGTCCGCTCACGTTCACCTCACTGGAGGCTCTGGCGGCATGCCAGGATATCGACGCGGTCTATATCGCCAGCCCGAATGCACTGCACTGCGAACAGGCGCTGCTGTTTATGTCTCACGGTAAGCATGTGATCTGCGAGAAACCGCTGGCCTCCACGCTGCGTGAAGCCGAAGCGATGATCGCCTGCGCTCAACAGCATCAGGTTGTGCTGTTTGAAGCCTTTAAAACCGCCAGCCTGCCTAATTTTCTGCAGCTGCAGCGCACCCTGCCGCAGCTGGGCACGCTGCGTAAGGCGCTGTTCAGCTACTGTCAGTACTCTTCCCGTTACCCGCGCTATCTTGCCGGTGAAAACCCGAATACGTTTGACCCGCGCTGGTCCAATGGCTCCATCATGGATATCGGCTATTACTGCCTCGCTGCTGCCGTCACGCTGTGGGGTGCGCCACAGCGCGTCACGGCTGAAGCCACGCTGCTGGCGAGCGGCACAGATGCGCACGGCACCGTGATACTTCACTATGGCGAGTTCGACGTCACTCTGCTGCACTCCAAAGTCAGCAACTCCGCTATTCCGAGCGAAATTCAGGGAGAGGAGGGTTCGCTGCTTATTGAGAAACTGGCAGAGTGCCAGCAGCTGCGGCTACTGCCACGCAGCGGTGTTGAGCAGAATCTGACGCAGCCGCAGCACAGCAATACGATGCGCTATGAAGCAGAGGTGTTTGCCAGTCTGGTGGAAACGCAGCAGACCGCACACCCTGGCCTTGAAATTTCGCGGCTGACAGCAGCGCTGCTGACCACCATCCGCCAGCAGACCGGCGTGATATTTCCCGCCGATCGCCAGGAAGTGTAAATATTGCTAAATATGACTGGTCCTGCATTGCATCGGAGTGCGGCTGCGCTATTTTTTTCTAAGCAAAGGGGAGTAACTTGTCAGCTGATTGATCGTCATTACGATGTGTAGCGCATCCGGTCGTCAGGCAACCCGGAAGTGATTCTGTGTTGTAAGTGAGACCTTGCCGGAAGGCGAGGAGCGCTTGCAGCGTAATGAAAGCGGCTTACGTCTTCTGACGGAGCCGTTTTTTTTAACTTTCGCACAGGACACCATTATGCAATCGATAGGCACACCGTTACTCTGGGGCAGCTTTACCGTTGTTGTGCTGATTATGCTGGCGATCGATCTGCTGCTGCAGGGCCGGCGCGGCGCACAAACTATGTCGTTCAGACAGGCGGCTATCTGGTCGCTGATCTGGGTTTCCGTTTCACTGCTGTTTGCTGCCGCTTTCTGGTGGTATCTCGATACGCACGCCGGGCGCGAGGTTGCCACTACGCAGACGCTCGCTTTCCTGACCGGATACGTGCTGGAAAAAGCGCTGGCGGTGGATAACGTCTTTGTCTGGCTGATGCTGTTCAGCTACTTTGCTATTCCGCCCCAGCTGCAGCGGCGCGTCCTGATTTACGGCGTGCTGGGTGCCATTGTCTTGCGTACCATCATGATCTTTGCCGGCAGCTGGCTGGTCATGCAGTTCAGCTGGATCCTCTATATTTTCGGCGCGTTTCTGCTGTTTACCGGCATTAAGATGGCGCTAGCGCGCGAGGATGACACGGCCGTGGGTGATAAGCCGGTGGTGCGCTGGCTGCGTCAGCATCTGCGCATGACCGATTCGCTGGAGGGTGAGAAATTTTTTATTCGCCGTAACGGCGTACTGTTTGCCACCCCGCTGCTGCTGGTTCTGATTATGGTCGAGCTCAGCGATGTGATTTTTGCTGTCGACAGTATTCCGGCTATTTTTGCGGTAACCACCGATCCCTTTATTGTGCTGACCTCTAACCTATTTGCCATACTCGGCCTGCGCGCCATGTATTTCCTGCTGTCGAATGTGGCTGAGCGCTTCTCTATGCTGAAATATGGGCTGGCTATCGTGCTGGTGTTTATCGGCATCAAAATGCTCATCGTCGAGTTTTACCACATTCCGGTCGCTGTCTCACTCAGCGTGGTGGGCATTATTCTGGGTGGAACGCTGCTGATCAACGCCTGGGTTAACCGGCGAAATGACCGCCGGCGCATCTCGCCATAATCTTCTGCAGGGGCGTAAATCGCCCCTGCTTTATTTCGCCTCAATGAAACTTTCCCTTTTTTATCTCTGTCACACTTCCTCTGTTTAGCAGATTGAAAAATCGATCCCGCACGCAAAGCCGGAATTATCGCTTTTCTCACCAGCACTTTTCCTTATACTCCGCCGGGCAAACCCTCTGGCGCGGAATAAACGCGCACCACACTCATGACCGATAGTAAAAGATCACGATATGCAAAATAACCTTTCCAGAGTGGCAGGCGTGCTGTTTAAAGGCAGCCTGGTCAAACAAATCATGGTGGGCCTGGTCGCTGGCGTAGCGCTGGCGTGGCTGTCGCGCGATGCCGCATTAGCCGCCGGCCTGCTGGGTGAACTCTTTGTCCGGGCACTGAAAGCCGTCGCGCCGCTGCTGGTTCTGGTGCTGGTCATCGCGTCCATTGCTAACCATCAGCAGGGACAGAAAACCAATATCCGTCCCATCATTATGCTTTATCTGCTCAGCACCCTGTTTGCCGCGATGATCGCGGTGATTTTCAGCCACCTCTTTCCGCAGACGCTGTCACTCGCCGCCGGTAACACGACAATTACGCCGCCTTCCGGGATCACCGAGGTGCTGCATGGCCTGCTGATGAGCATGGTGGCTAATCCGTTCGAAGCGCTGATGAACGCGAACTACATCGGCATTCTGGTCTGGGCGCTGGGCCTTGGCCTTGCATTTCGTCATGCCAGTCCCGGCACCAAAGATTTTTTAAATGACGCCTCACACGCGGCAACCTGGGTCGTACGCTGTGTGATCCGCTGCGCGCCACTGGGCATCTTTGGCCTGGTCGCCTCCATTCTGGCCTCTACCGGCTTTGGGGCGCTGTGGGAATATGGCAGCCTGCTGGTCCTGCTGATTGGCTGCATGCTGTTCATGGCACTGATTGTGAACCCGCTGCTGGTGTATCAGAAAATCCGGCGTAATCCCTATCCACTGGTATTTACCTGCATTCGTGAAAGCGGCGTGACGGCTTTCTTTACCCGCAGCTCGGCCGCCAATATCCCGGTGAACATGGCGCTGGCAAAACGACTCAACCTTGATGAAGACACCTACTCCGTATCAATTCCGCTGGGTGCGACCATCAGCATGGCGGGCGCATCTATTACGATTACCGTACTGACGCTGGCTGCGGTGCATACGCTGGGCATCAATGTCGATGTACCGACAGCGATTCTGCTAAGCCTGGTTGCCACGCTGTGCGCCTGTGGTGCCTCCGGCGTAGCGGGTGGCTCATTGCTGTTAATCCCGGTGGCCTGCAATATGTTCGGCATTCCTAACGACCTGGCCATGCAGGTGGTGGCCGTTGGGTTTATTATCGGTGTGCTGCAGGATTCAGCAGAAACGGCCCTGAACTCCTCAACCGACATTCTGTTTACTGCGGCTGTCTGCCAGGCAGAAGCGGAACGCCAGCCCGGCGCCGCGACCTGACCTCTCCTCTGCGGCGCACACTGTGCGCCGCGCGCTTTCATAGCCGCTGTGCTGCCATCCTTCCCTTCTGCCTCATGTAACAAACTGCTGCCATAAACTGGCAATGTTGCCATATCTGGAAAATACTAAGCGGTGGCGGCGCAACGTTACGCTAAATCACACGGCTTCTGCCCGTAACTGCAACTTGTTTGCCGCAGGCCGGCGAATCAAGCCGAACAGCGTAAAAACGGCCACGTTTGTACATTCTGAACCTGCAGGCGGGGTCAGATAATCTGCAATAGTGTCAGCTCGTGTAAAGCTCCTTTTACTCCTGGCAGCAAAGGGTAAAACTCCACTACAACGGACATAATGCACTGTCTGAATTGGGAAGTATTTGTTACAGTTATCGCCCTTTTTTTACCATTTGCGACAAGGGCGTCAGAAAGTCGCTGATTTAACACGCATAGCCGCATGGATACGGACCCCTGCTCAGGTGGCATACCCAAAATGTATAACTCACCTCTGCCTGCGCTTTAGCCCCTGATGGGCTCGTTTAACAATGATGTTCGGGAAAGATTGATGGATATTTTGAAAGCACTGCTGCATGCCCTGTGGCAGCAGGATTATGAGATGCTCTCTGACCCCACGCTGGTGTGGGCGATCTACGGCTTACTGTTCATGATCCTGTTTCTTGAAAATGGCCTGCTTCCTGCCGCCTTCCTGCCCGGTGACAGCCTGCTGATCCTTGTCGGCGTGCTGATTGCCAAAGGCACAATGAGTTTTCCCCTGACGCTGCTGGTTCTCACCACAGGTGCCAGCCTCGGCTGCTGGGTAAGTTATATCCAGGGGCGATGGCTGGGTAATACCCCTACCGTACAGAAATGGCTTTCGCACCTGCCGGCACAATACCACCAGCGCGCCCACAGCCTGTTCCATCGTCACGGTCTCTCTGCCCTGTTGATTGGGCGCTTTATTGCGTTTGTACGCACGCTGCTGCCCACCATTGCAGGGTTATCTGGTTTGAGTAATGCGCGCTTTCAGTTCTTTAACTGGATGAGTGGCTTCCTGTGGGTATTGATCCTGACCGTACTTGGCTTTGCACTGGGCAAAACACCGCTGTTTCGCCGTTATGAAGATGAGCTGATGTTTTTTCTGATGATGCTGCCGCTGGCGCTGCTGGTCATCGGCCTGATCGGCTCGCTGGTCGTACTGTGGCGTAAGCGTCAGGCAGGACAAAACGGGAAAGCGCAGTAATGAAAACAGGACGTCTCTTTACCCGACCGCTGCTGCCGTGGCTGTGCGGCGGCCTGCTGCTGCTGCTCGCGGCCGGGGCTGCTCCACTGCTGTGGCAACATGAAACCGTGGTACAAATTCGCGTGGCGCATAGCGGCACCAATCTGCCGGATGGCTTTTATCTTTATCAGCAGCTCTCTGCCCAGGGCGTGCGCATTAAAAGTATTACGCCAGCAGGAGATGCGCTGGTGATCCACTTTGAAGATGAAGAACAGAGTCTGGCGGCGCAGAAGGTATTACGCCGCTTATTACCACAGGGTTTTGTTGTGGCCGCTGGCCCGCAGGCCTCACAGCAACCGCGCGACACCAATCCCCCGACCTACAGCTAATCCGATCGTCTGACCTGCGGTCAGACGATACTTTTTCTCCGCTATCTCTTCGTCTTTTTTGAATTTTTGCCCCGGCTGACTATGCTTAACGTTAGCACACGCCGACGCGACGCCGGGATACGCTCCTGTCTGGCAGACGGCAGTTCATCAACAATGGAAGGTGTGAACGTGATGAAACAACTTCTTCTGGGTGCCATGCTTATCTCCTGCTCTGGCTCTCTGCTGGCGGCAGAGTCGCTGTGTCAGCAAAAAGAGCGCGATATCCGGCATGAGATTGCGATGGCAAAACAGCATGATAATCAGCGCCGGGTAAACGGACTGGAACGGGCGCTGACAGAAGTTCGCGCCAGCTGCAGCGATCGGCAGCTGAAATCAGCGCACTCAGAGCGTCTGAAGTCGCAGCAGAACAAGGTGGCCGAGCGCGAGCAGGAGCTGCAGAAAGCGCGCGACGACAGGGATGACAAAGACAAAATTGAAAAACGTGAACGCAAGCTGGATGAGGCACGACAGGAGCTGAAAAAGCTTGCTGCAGAGCCTTACTAATCGGACATAAATAATTGAAGTAATGGAGAACTCTCATGGCTAAAGACACCACATCTGAACATCTGCGCGCCGAACTGAAAAATCTGGCCGACACCCTGGAAGAAGTATTAAGCAGCTCTGCAGACAAATCCCGTAGCGAGCTGGATCGCCTGCGTCACAAAGCGCGCGGCGCACTGGAAAGTTCACGCGAGCGTCTGGGTGATTCCGGTGAGCGTATTGCCAAATCCACGCGTGAAGCCGCAGAGAAAGCGGAAGACTATGTGCGTGAGAACCCGTGGCACGGCGTTGGCGTTGGCGCAGCCGTGGGCGTGCTGATTGGCATTCTGATTTCGCGTCGTTGATATGAACGATTCTCAGCAAAGCCACGGCCCGGGCAAAGGGGTCTTTAACATCGGTCAGCGCGTGGTAACTACGCTGGTCAGTATGGTCGAGACGCGTGTCCGGCTGGCCGTTGTTGAGCTGGAAGAAGAGAAAGCCAATCTGATCCAGATGCTGATCATGATTGGCCTGACCATGCTGTTTACGGCATTTGGGTTGATGAGCCTGATGGTATTAATCATCTGGGCGGTTGATGCACAATACCGGCTGATGGCAATCGGAGTGACCACAGGCGTACTGTTTTTGCTTGCGCTGATTTTTGGTCTGTGGACGCTGCGTAAATCGCGTCAGTCGACGCTGCTGCGTCATACCCGTAAAGAGCTCGATTCCGATCGTAAACTACTGGAGGAGGACCGCTCATGAGCAGTCGCCATGAACGCGAAGCCCGCATTCATGAACTCCTTAATACGGTTCAGCAGCAGCGTCTCGATTTGAGCGCAGCGGGACGTGACTGGCTGGAAAATACAGCCCGCTATGACCGCGGCTGGCTGACGCTGGTCAGCTGTCGCCGCTATCTGGCAATAGGCAGCAGCGCGCTGGCCATCTGGTCAGTGCGCAGTCCTAACCGGCTGCTGCGCCTCGTTAAACGCGGCTTCGGCCTGTGGAGCACCTGGCGCATGATTAAATCCTCCATGCCGGGGCGCTAACCGCTCTATAAAAAACCGGACCAGCAGGTCCGGTTTTTTTTCGTCAGAATTCCTGAATAACTTCGACAGTTTATCTTGCTTACAACCCTTTCGCGCCGCGATTATTATCTCTCTCCATCAGCCCGGTGAACGTTTATCTGCGTTGCAGCGGGAAATTAACGGACAGGTTTTCAGCCTGCCACAAAATTACGCTGGAGTAGATGATGAAAAAATTCGAAGATGCAGGACTGTTAGCCGCGCGTGTACTGATGACTATTCTGTTTATTACGGCCGGCTGGGGCAAAATTACCGCCTATGCCGGTACTGAGCAGTATATGCAGGCAATGGGCGTGCCGGGCTTTATGCTGCCGCTGGTGATCCTGCTGGAACTGGGTGGCGGCCTTGCTATTCTGTTTGGTTTCCTGACGCGCTTTACCGCGCTGTTTACCGCAGGCTTTACTCTGCTGACCGCGTTTCTGTTTCACAGCAACTTTGCAGAAGGCGTAAACCAGCTGATGTTTATGAAAAACCTCAGCATTGCTGGCGGTTTCCTGGTTCTGGGTCTGGTGGGACCAGGCGCCTGGAGTATTGATCGTCTGATCCGCCAGCGCATGGCGCCCGCCGCCGCCCGTTAAGCGCGCAGGTAGCTTACAGCAGATATACTGAATACAGGGGCAGAGGATCATCCTCGCCCCTTTTTTCTATGGAGGGCATATGGGACAGCTGATTGAGGGTGTCTGGCACGATACCTGGTACGATACAAAGTCAACCGGAGGGCGTTTCAAACGCTCAGAGTCAGCATGGCGTAACTGGATCACGCCTGATGGCAGCGCCGGTCCTGACGGTAAGCCCGGCTTTGCAGCAGAGCGCAATCGCTACCATCTGTACGTTTCACTTGCCTGCCCGTGGGCGCATCGCACGCTGCTGATGCGCAAGCTTAAAGGGCTGGAAGAGATGATATCGGTTTCCGTGGTTCATCCGCTGATGCTGGAGAACGGCTGGACGTTTGATGACAGCTTCCCGGAGGCAACCGGCGACATGCTGTATCAGCATGAGTTTCTCTACCAGCTCTATCTGCATGCCGATCCGCACTACAGCGGCCGCGTGACCGTACCGGTGCTGTGGGACAAGCAGCAGCACACCATTGTCAGCAATGAGTCGGCCGACATTATCCGCATGCTCAACAGCGCATTTGATGCCCAGGGCGCACGAGCCGGCGACTACTATCCTGCCGATCTGCGCGATAAGATCGATGAACTTAACGGCTGGATTTACGATACGGTCAATAATGGCGTCTATAAGAGCGGTTTTGCTACCTCTCAGGCCGCTTACGATGAAGCCGTTACCGCCCTGTTTCATTCACTGGCGCGGCTGGAGCAGATCCTGGGACAGCAGCGCTATCTCACCGGCGATCGCCTGACTGAAGCCGATCTGCGCCTGTGGACCACGCTGGTACGCTTTGACCCGGTGTATGTTACTCACTTCAAGTGCGACAGGCACCGCATTAGTGACTATCGCAATCTGAATGGCTTTCTGCGCGATATTTACCAGATGCCCGGTATTGCAGAGACGGTGAATCTGCCGCAGATCCGCCATCATTATTACTGCAGCCATAAAACCATCAACCCGAACGGCGTGATTTCACTCGGTCCGGCATTTGACTGGGATGAACCCCACGGCCGCGGTTAATCGGATGTAAAACGGGCGCCATTAATGGCGCCCCTACGCATAACCGTAGGGGGCGCATTCTTGCGCCCCGGGGTGTTTAGATGTAGGGGACGCATTCATGCGTCCCTGGCTGAATTCATGCGCCCCTGGCCGCAGAGAGAAACGGAAATACCTGCACTCGCGGCTCACAAAACAAAAAGCCCCGCCGGGGCGGGGCTTTTCATTTGAAAAGTCGAAACTGACCGATAAGCCGGGTTCTGTCGTGGACAGTCATTCATCTAGGCCAGCAATCGCTCACTGGCTCAAGCAGCCTACCCGGGTTCAGTACGGGCCGTACCATGTGAACCCCTATTTGGCCTTGCTCCGGGTGGAGTTTACCGTGCCACGGACTGTTGCCAGCCGCGCGGTGCGCTCTTACCGCACCCTTTCACCCTTACCTGATCCCGTTTCCGGGCCATCGGCGGTTTGCTCTCTGTTGCACTGGTCGTAGGCTTGCGCCCCCCAGGCGTTACCTGGCACCCTGCCCTGTGGAGCCCGGACTTTCCTCCCCTCTGCCTGTCTCCCCCGAAAGGGACGACGACAAAGCGGCGACTGTCTGGTCAGCTTCGGCGCAGGATAATAGGCGATCTGACCACGTTTGTCACTCTTCTTGCTGCGCCAGCGCATATTTATACAGCGCATTTTTTTTCACGCCGTGGATCTCCGCGGTCAGCGCAGCGGCTTTTTTCAGCGGCAGCTCCGCCTGCAGCAGCGCCAGCGTACGCAACGCCTCGGCTGGCAGCGCCTCCTCATCTGCCTTATGTCCCTCAACAATCAGCACCATCTCGCCCTTGCGCCGGTTCTCATCTTCCCGCACCCAGGCAAGCAGCTCTCCCACCGGCGCGCCATAGATCGACTCCCAGGTTTTGGTCAGCTCGCGCGCCAGTACCACATAGCGCGCTGCGCCCCATACGGCTGCCATATCCTGCAGCGTATCCAGCAGTCGATGGGTCGACTCATAAAACACCAGCGTACGCGGCTCTTCGCTCAGCGCGCGCAGTGCATCGCAGCGCCCTTTGCTTTTCGCCGGCAGAAACCCCTCGTAACAGAATCGATCGGACGGTAATCCCGCCGCGCTTAATGCTGCAATGGCTGCACAGGCGCCCGGCAGCGGCACAACGCGCACGCCCGCCTCGCGGCAGCGACGCACCAGATGGTAGCCCGGATCGTTGATCAGCGGCGTGCCGGCATCGGAGACCAGGGCGATACTCTGCCCCTCCTGTAGCTTCGCCAGCAGCACATCCGCTTTCTGCTGTTCGTTATGATCGTGAAGTGCGAACAGTCGCGCATTGATGGCGAAATGTTGTAGCAACAGCCCGGTATGACGTGTATCTTCCGCTGCAACGAGATCGACGCTCGCCAGCACCGTCAGCGCACGCTGTGTGATATCACCCAGGTTACCGATCGGGGTAGGAACGATATAGAGCGTACTGGCAGAAATCTCTGCCCGATCGAGTTGTTTCATTGTCTCATCCGAATTGCCGATTTAATATTGAGCATCAAGAAAAAAACATCACTGGATACAGTATGCTTCCTTCAAAAGTCGTACGTCGTAAAGCAGGACGCTTTGTACCTGTTCTTCTCGCCGGGCTGATTCTGGCCGCCTGTAGCGGTCAGGGTCCGCAGCAAACCTCTAACGTCAATATTCAGGGGCCCGCAACCGGACGCTCTGACTATTATCTGCAGCAGGCACAGCAAAGCAGCGATGATAGCAAGACCGACTGGCAATTACTTGCCATCCGTGCCCTGTTGAAGGAAGGAAAGTATCCTCAGGCACAAACGCAGCTTGGCCAGCTGCCGCAGCAGCTCTCTGATGTGCAGCAGCAGGAGCTGCAGCTGCTGCGCGCGCAGCTGCAGATTGCGCAGCAGAATTACAGCGGCGCTCAGCAGCAGCTCAGCCCGATTAAGGTAGCCGATCTCTCTTCCGATCAGCAGGTACGCTACTACGCACTGCAGATCGCCGCGGCGCAGAACCGGCCATCGCTGGCGCTGCTGCGCGCCTATATCGCGCAGGAACCGCTCTTAAAAGGTGACGAACACCAGAGTAACATCGACGCGACCTGGCAGGCGCTGACCCAGCTGACGCAGGACCAGCTTAACAGCGTTGTCATCAATGCCGATGAAAATACCCTGCAGGGCTGGCTCGATCTGCTCAATACCTGGCACGCTAACAGCCAGGATCCGCAGATGCTGAAGGCGGCCATTAGCGACTGGCAGACGCGCTACCCGCAAAACCCGGCGGCAAAAACGCTGCCAGCGCAGCTCAGCCAGGTCAAAAACTTCAGCCAGGCTTCCACCAGCACCATCGCCCTGCTGCTGCCGCTGAACGGTCAGGCGCAGGTGTTTGCGAATGCGATTCAGAAAGGCTTTAACGATGCAAAAAATGGCGTGCTGAGCGCGGTTGCCCCGGCACAGAGCAGCGCGCTGGAAAGCGCTACTGCCCAGCCTGCGCCGGACGCGACAGCGGATAGCGGAGCGGCCAACAGCGTGGTTAGCCCGGCGGCCGCCAGCATGCCTGCGCAGGAGAACACGCAGCAGCAGCCTGCTGCACCAGCCTCTCAGCCAGCCGCCAGCAGCGCACAGATTAAAGTGTACGATACCAGCAGCCAGCCGATCGCTCAGGTCATGCAGCAGGCGCAGCAGGATGGCGCCACGCTGGTCGTTGGCCCGCTGCTGAAAAATCATGTGGAAGAAGTAGCAAACAGCCAGACCCCGCTCAACGTACTGGCGCTAAACGAGCCGGAACAGATCCAGAACCATCCGAATATCTGCTATTTTGCGCTTTCTCCTGAAGACGAAGCGCGTGATGCAGCGCACCATATCTATGAGCAGGGCAAGCGCCAGCCGCTGCTGCTGCTGCCGCGCAGCAGTTATGGCGACCGGGTCGGAAAAGCGTTTGCAGAAGAGTGGCAGCAGCTGGGTGGTGCCACGGTGCTGCAGCAGCGCTTTGGTGGCGTGGCCGAGCTGAAACAGGGCATTAACAGCGGAGCCGGTATTGCGCTGAGCGGCACGCCGCTGACGGTACAAATGGAGCAGCCGCAAAGCGTGGCCATTGCAGGCCTGACGATCCCGGCGCCGCAGAGTAGCACCCCGGCACCGGCGGCTGACAGCAGTGGCGGTAGCGTGGACGCCGTTTACATCGTCGCCAGCCAGAATGAGCTGCAGCTGATCAAACCGATGATCGCCATGCGCACCAGCAGCCGCAACAGCACGGCGCTTTATGCCAGCTCGCGCAGCGCGCAGGCGGGCGCCGGTCCCGATTTCCGGCTGGAGATGGAAGGCCTGCAGTACAGCGATATTCCGCTGCTCTCCGGCGCTAACCCTCGCCTGATGCAGCAGGCAGCGAAGACGTTTAACAACGACTATTCGCTGGTGCGCCTCTACGCGATGGGCATCGATGCCTGGACGCTGGCAACGCAGTTTAACCAGATGCGGCAGGTAGCCGGCTTTGCCATTGATGGCAACACCGGTAAGCTGAGCGCCGACACGGATTGTGTCATTAACAGGAAGCTGGCATGGAACCAGTATCGCCAGGGACAGGTCGTTCCGGTACAGTAAACCGCCAGCGTATCGGCGCGGAGCATGAACAGCAGGCGCGTCACTATCTGGAGCGCGCCGGGCTGAAGTGGGTCGCCAGTAACGTCCGCTTTCGCGGAGGTGAACTTGACCTGATTATGCGCGACGCCGACTGCTGGGTATTTGTAGAAGTGCGCTACCGGCGCGATGCGCGCTACGGCGGAGCAGCCGCCAGCGTGACGCGTCAGAAACAGCAGAAGCTGCTGCGGGCAGCGGCGCTCTGGCTGCTGACGCGCGGCCGCAGTTTTGAGACGGTCAATTGCCGTTTTGACATCATTGCCATTACCGGGCGCGAACTGACGTGGCTGCCCGCTGCTTTTAATGCCGATGAATAGAACCAGGTGGTCTTGTGCAGGACAGAATTAAAGCGTGTTTTACTGAAAGTATTCAGACTCAGATTGCCGCAGCCGAAGCGCTGCCGGATGCGATCTCCCGCGCCGCGATGACGCTGGTGCAGTCGCTGCTGAATGGTCATAAAATTCTCAGCTGCGGTAACGGTGCCTCAGCGGCCAATGCGCAGCACTTTGCGGCCAGCATGATTAACCGGTTTGAAACCGAGCGTCCCAGCCTGCCGGCGCTGGCGCTGAGCGCAGATAACGTTATGCTCACCGCCATCGGCAACGATCGGCTGCATGATGAAATCTACGCCAAACAGGTACGGGCGCTGGGTCAGGCGGGTGATGTGCTGCTGGCGATCTCAACCCGGGGTAATACCCGTGACATCGTTAAAGCGGTTGAGGCGGCAGTGACGCGCGATATGACTATTGTCGCGCTGACCGGACACGACGGCGGCGAGCTGGCTGGCCTGCTCGGCCCTCACGACGTGGAAATCCGCATTCCCTCTCATCACAGTGCGCGCATTCAGGAGATGCATATGCTGACGCTGAACTGCCTGTGCGACTTGATCGATAACACCCTCTTTCCCCACCAGGAATGACTGAAGGAGCTTACATGAAAGCATTGAACGCTATCGCCCTGCTGTTAACGGCCATGCTGCTGCAGGGCTGCGTGGCAGTGGTTGCCGGCGGTGCCGCTGTTGCCACCAAAACCGCCACTGACCCCCGCACCGTGGGTACGCAGGTTGATGACGGTACGCTGGAGCTGCGCGTCTCTAACGCGCTGGCAAAAGATGAACAGATTAAGAAGCAGGCGCGGGTCATTGTTACCGCTTACCAGGGCAAAGTGCTGCTGACCGGTCAGGCACCGTCTGCCGATCTCGCCAGCCGTGCCAAACAGATCGCTATGGGCGTCGACGGCGCAACAGAGGTCTACAATGAGATCCGCACCGGAGAGAAGGTCAGCCTTGGCACCTCTTCTTCCGATACCTGGATCACGACCAAGATCCGCTCGCAGCTGCTGGGCAGCGATCAGGTCAAATCGTCTAACGTGAAAGTGACGACGGAAAACGGGGAAGTCTTCCTGCTGGGACTGGTCACGCAGGAAGAAGCCACGGCGGCGGCAGATGTTGCCAGCCGGGTCAGCGGCGTGAAGCACGTGACAACCGCCTTTACCATTCTGAAATAATCTTCATTCTTACTGTGAGGGCGGCGCTGGCCGCCCTTTTTTATGCCGGTAAATCGATCACCAGCGCACGCAGCGGCGTCTCTGCCTGCAGAATAAGCTGCTGCTCATCACGAATAAACGCACCGTCGCCGCACTGCAGCCACTGCTGATTCGCGCTGCTGCTGCGCACATCCAGCGTGCCGTGAATCGACTGCAGATACGCGCGCGCGCCGCGCAGCTGCACAATCTGCTCCTCTCCCGGCGCTAACGTCACCTGATACACTCTCGCATCCTGACGCAGCTGCAAACTCTGGTCTGCCCCATCAGGCGAGGCCAGCAGCAGCGGCGATGCGCCATTGAGCGTCATCCGCTGCTGCAGCGGGTTTTCCCGCTCCGGACAGGCGCTCAGCCAGAGCTGCAGGCGCGTCAGCGGCCGATCTTTGCTGAGGTTTATCTCGCTGTAGCTTACGCCCTGCCGCGCAGACAGCAGCATCGCCTCACCTGCCCGTACGGTCAGGCGCTGTCCCTCGCTGTCGCGATACTCCGCCTCACCCTGCAGCACCAGATTCAACACATCAACCTGCGGATAGGTGCGGGGCTGAAAAGCGGCACCCGGCGCCAGCACCTCCTGGTTCAGCACGCGCAGCGCGGCGTATCCCATCAGTTTGGGATCAAAATAGTGGCCAAAAGAGAAGCTATAGCGCGCCTGCAACCAGCCAAAATCAGCCTGGCCACATGCGGACGCGCAGCGGGTTGTCATCATGCTATACCTCCGGTGCACTGCAGGAGACGCTCACTGCAGGCTTAATCGGTTTATGGTAAAAGGCTGGACGGCGGAATGTTAGCCAGTTAATCTGCCTGGCATATTCAAATTTACTGACAGAGAATCAGTATGGCTAAAGAGCGTGCATTAACGTTAGAAGCGTTACGGGTGATGGATGCGATTGACCGGCGCGGCAGCTTTGCCGCCGCGGCAGATGAGCTGGGTCGCGTTCCCTCTGCGCTGAGCTATACCATGCAGAAGCTGGAAGAGGAGCTGGATGTGGTGCTGTTCGATCGCTCCGGTCATCGCACCAAATTCACTAACGTTGGCCGGATGCTGCTGGAGCGCGGTCGCGTCCTGCTGGAGGCCGCAGACAAGCTCACCACCGACGCAGAAGCGCTGGCGCGCGGCTGGGAAACGCAACTGACTATCGTAGCGGAGGCACTCATCCCCACCGACCTGCTGTTTCCGCTGGTCAGCAAGCTGTCAGAAAAAGCCAACACGCAGATATCTCTGATCACTGAAGTGCTGGCGGGCGCGTGGGAACGTCTGGAGCAGGGCCGGGCGGATATCGTCATCGCACCTGACCTGCACTTCCGCGCCTCCAGCGAAATCAATACCCGCAAGCTTTACACCATTATGAGCGTCTATGTCGCCAGTCCTGACCACCCTATTCATCAGGAGGCAGAGCCGCTTTCGGAAGTCACGCGTGTGAAATATCGCGGCATTGCCGTCGCTGACACGGCGCGTGAACGTCCGGTGCTGACGGTACAGCTGCTGGATAAGCAGCAGCGTCTTACGGTCAGCAGCATGGATGACAAGCGGCGGGCGCTGCTGGCGGGACTGGGCGTTGCCACCATGCCTTATCCGATGGTAGAGAAAGATATTGCCGAGGGCCGGCTGCGCGTGGTCAGCGCTGAGTATACGCGGGAAGTGGATATTATTATGGCCTGGCGTCGCGACAGCATGGGTGAAGCCAAAGCCTGGTGCCTGCGTGAAATCCCGAAGCTGCTGGCTAAGCGCAATCAGGCCTAGTCAGGGGCGGCCCAGACACTCTATCGCCACGGTTTTAAAATGGTCAAAGTCACGGCACTCCCACAGGCGCGGCATGGCACGTTCGCGCAAAAAGGTGACAAACAGATCGTAGAGCGCCATCGCCTCTTCATATTCACGTTTGCTGATAGCCAGCAGAAAGATCACGCAGGCGGTCTCATCACCCCAGCTGACGCCATGCGGCGCAATAACGGTATAGACCGCGGTTTTCTGCGCCAGCAGGCCGAGCGCGTGCGGCAACGCAATGCCATCCCCGAGCAGCGTGCTGACAATCGCTTCACGCTCAACCACGGATGGATAAAAGTCTGCTGCAACAAAGCCCTGCTCCTGCAGGCGATCGCACAGCAGCTGAAAGAGCGCCTGCTGCGTCAGCGGCTGATCCAGCACCATAAAATGCTGCGCGGAGAAATATTTTTCCAGCATCCACGGCCGGGTGCGGTCCACCAGCACCAGCTTGCCGAGCTGCTCCAGCTGAAAGCCGGTCGGAAAGGGCGACATCACTACCACCGGCCGGTTCTTTTCATGCAGCCGCACCGTAGAGATAACAAAATCTTCTTCAATCCGCTCCCGCAGCGCGTAGTCGCGCTGTGTCAGCCGGGCGGTGACCACCAGCTGCGGATATTTGCGCAGCAGCAGCGCCTCAATCATCCGCAGCGTTGAGGTTCCGCTATCGCACACCAGCAGTACGCACGGGTGGCGCTGATAGCCAACGTCATAGTGCCGCTCCAGCCCCACGCCAATATGCAGCACCAGAAAGCCAATCTCATTTTCGCTCAGCGTATAAGGGGTATATTTGCTCCAGCTGCTGACGGCGGCCAGCGTCACATCCCACGCCAGCGGATAGTGCTGTTTGATGTTGCTCAGCAGCGGATTGGGAATATGGATCTGATAGCGCACCCGGGTGATCATCGATTTGATATGGGTAAGCAGATCGGCGCGCAGCTGCTCGTCGTGCTGCAGCTGGTAGGCATAATGCGTATTGATATAACTCAGCAGCCAGCTCACCAGCGCGTCAGCGTCATCTGCATTGATGGTGCTTGGCTCCAGCGCCTGGATCTGACGCGCGGCGATATTGACGCGCAGCCAGTTCTCTTCCGCCCGCGATAAGGCTTTGCCGGTAAGCGGTCGCAGCTGATGCACCAGCGCGTGCGCCGCCTCACGCACCTCTTCGCCTACTTCTTCTGCGCCCGGATCGCTGAGCGGAAAGCCTTCGCTGATGCGGCGTACTGCTACCGCGCAGTAGATCAGCAGGTAGCGCTCGCCCTCATCGCTGAGACGAATAGCGTAACGGCTGAGGCAGTGCTGCAGCAGCGGCTGCAGCTGCGTCAGCATATCACTGCGCAGTACTTCAATACTCAGCAGCGGGCTGTCGGGCGTCTCCTGGTCGATCTGCCACAGCAGATCGGTAAGGCAGGTGCGGATAGCCGTCTCGCTGCCAAACAGCTTCATGCCGTAGCGCGGTTTAGTTTCGATATGCAGATGATAGCGCCCCAGCCACTCCCGCACCTCTGCCATATCCCCCTGCAGCGTGGCGCGACTGACAAACCACTCTTCCGAGAGATCTTCCAGCCGCAGTGACCAGGCCGCAGTAAGAAAGCGGCTGAGCAGATAGCGAACCCGCTCCTGCGAGGTGCGCGGCACCCGCAGCGGCGCGCTGCTTTGCTGCTGCAGCGAATCAAAGCGTGCCGCGTCGGCCACCTGCAGCTGATAGCCGGCGCCGCGCGCCAGCACAAACTGTGCGCCGTGCTGCTCCAGCAGCGCGTTCAGCGCCGCAATGTCGGTGCGCACCGTGCGCGTAGAGACCGAGAAACGCCGTGCCAGCTCATCCTGCGGCAGCGTTTCATGCTGCAGTGCGGCAAACAGCTGCGCCAGACGCTGATTAGGAAATCTCACAAAGCCTCACCCGTAACGAAGTTATTGCAGCAGTGCCTTGCACGTTGCCAGAAGCTGGCGCACATCGTCAATGCGCGTCTCACCGCTTGCGCTGTCGATAATTGAGCTGTAAACGTGCGGGATCACTTTACTGACGCCCGCCTCCAGCGCGATCTGCACGATCTCCGCAAAATTATGCAGATCGATACCGCCGGTGGGCTCCAGCCAGAAATCGCGCCGGGCGCACGCCTCTGCGACCGCGCGATACTCCGCCACCGCGCTCAGACCGCCCATCGGAAAAAATTTTACCGAGCTGCCGCCCATGTCCTGCAGCATGGCGATGGCGCTGTCGATCGGCACAATCGCTTCCGCCGCCTGCGAGCTTAGCGAACCGGTTGAGATCTTCACTTTCCCTGGCGTCCCGCTGGGGGAGACCAGACCATTTACCACCGTCTGCGACTGTCCCAGCAGCGCACGGCTGGTCGCGACTCCGGTAAACACCTGATTGACATGCTGCGGCTGCAGCACCGCTGCCAGTTCGCTCACCATAGCAGACTGACGCGGATCGCCGGCCCCGAGACCGATAGAGAGCGCGTTATCAATCAGCGCGGCGTAATCGCGCATGTCAGCCAGCGCCGCGTCGTGGCTGGCATAATTTTTTGACAGCACGCCAACCAGCACATGCCCTTCTGCTGCCAGCCAGATGTCGCGTGCGTTCTGCTTTGAGCCCGCCAGTACGTTGAGACAGAGACGATCCTGATAAAAATCGGGGGTCAGCTTCATGCGTTGTTCCTTTCTGCCAGCAGCGCGTCAATACGGCTGAAGATAGTCTGCAGCTGCGCGGCAGTAACGCTGCGCACGTCGGCTTCGATAATGCTTTCGTTTGCCTTATAGCCGCGAAAATAGATAGCGATGTCGCCGTTTTTCAGCGCCTGGACGAGATCGCCGGTTGCCCAGCCGGTCAGCGCTTCATCGAAATGGATCTCTGTACGCGCAATATCGCGCCCGGCGCTGTCCCATACCACCCGCGCGGTGACGCCCGGCAGCTGGTTAAGCTGGTCGATAAATGGCGTCATGTGCTGAACCATCTCGCTGCCGCTGGTTTTTGGCTGCGACAGGTAGCGCTCAATGGCCTGCGTCAGGCCCAGGATCCCCTCTTTGCCCACTTTCATCGCACGACCGATGCCGTTGCTCTGCCGTTTTACCCATTCGACACAGCGGCTGCGTCCTACCACCAGTCCGCTGGAGGGACCCTCTATCGCCTTGGCACCGCTGTAGATCACCAGGTCGGCACCCATCTGGTAGTAGCAGCGCAGGTCTTCTTCTGCCGCCGCATCCACAATCAGCGGGATGCCATGCTGCTGCGCGACTTCTGCCGCCTGCGCCACGCTGAGGTGGCTTTTTTGCACGCAGTGGTGCGATTTTACGTAGAGCAGCGCTGCCGTAGCCGGCGTGATCGCCGCTGCCAGCTGCGCGGCGGAACACTCGTTGCTGTAGCCCGCTTCCACCAGCCGGCCACCGCCCAGCGCGACCATGGTGCCGACCGGCGCGCCGTAGTTCACGTTGTGCCCTTTAGGCACGACGATCTCATGCGGAACCGTGAGCGGCGCCGCGTGCAGGTTATCCAGCAGCCAGGCGTTATCTTTCACAATGACCCCGGCCACACACTGAGCGATACCCGCCGAGGCGCAGGAAACCACGACGGCGCTTTCTGCCTGCAGCAGTCCGGCAATGTAGTCACCGGTATGGTTCACCAGATCTTTCATTTCAAAGTAGTGGTTCAGGCCATAGCTGACGCTTTCCACCACCTCCGGTGCCGGCGTCGAGACGCCCAGAATAGTCATACGGCCTGACGCATTGATCACCTGTTTCAGGTGATATTTTTCATAAACTGAAGACATGATGACGCTTTCCCTCTTCGGTCAGATGCCACTGGCCTGCCACTGTCACAGCCACCGGCAAAAAATGGTGCTCTCCCGCCACCTGTTCGCCCTCTGCATCGGTAAACGGACGGGTCTCCTGATTCACACTGAAAATAGTCAGATCGGCATCGCTGCCCGGCGTCAGATCGCCTTTGCCGCTGAGGCGCAGCGCCGCTGCTGCCTGGGTTGTCACGCAGGCGATCACCTGCGGCAGCGTCATGCCCAGCGCAAGAAACTTAGACATCACGTGCGCGAGGCTGTGTACCGGCCCGTGCAGGCGGTTGCGACAGTAGATATCGGAGCTGATGGTATCGGGCAGAATGCCGCGGGCGATCGCCTGTCGCGCCACCGCAAAGCTGAAGCTGGCGCTGCCGTGCCCGATATCGAGCGTGACGCCGCGCGCCAGCGCCTGACTGACCGCCGCTTTCAGCTCACCCTGCGCGGAGAGAATGCGGTTAGGTTTGCCGTTAAAGCAGTGGGTGATGATATCGCCGGCGGTCAGCAGCTCAGCGATCTCCTCCAGCACCGGCGGATCGTTACCGATATGTACCATGAGCGGCAGATCGCCGGCAGCGTGCTGGATCGCTTTGGCGCGGATCAGCGGTGCAATGCCGTTTTCCCCGACCACGCTGCTGCTCATGCGCGCTTTCAGACCAACAATGAAACCGGGATGGCGCGTGACCGCCTGCACCACCGCTGCTTCATCAATCTGACGCATGTCCGCCAGTTCGTTCTGGGTGACTATCCCGGTGCGGGCAACGTTGAGCAGCGCCCTGACGTCGGTGGTGGCGTGGCGCGTCAGCTGCCGGAAGTCATCGATCTGGTCGGCGCCGGTGCTGCCGGCATCCACCACGGTGGTGACGCCCTGCGCAACGCCGACAGCGTCCGCTTCATCGTGGTAGACAGGCGATTTTGCATAGCAGTGTACGTGGCTGTCTATCCAGCCTGCGCTGACGTACCAGCGCCCGCCCAGATCGCGCTCCTGCTGCGCGCTGCCCGTGACGTTGCCGACGACGGCGATTTTGCCGTCGCGAAGAGCGATATCCACCAGCTGCTCATCGCACAGTCGTGCGCGGCGCAGAATCAGATCAAACATGGTTACTCCTTACTGCGTTTGCGGCCAGGGGCGCATGAATGCGCTCCCTACATCCTTACCCCAGGGTCGCCATTCATGGCGCCCGCCCTGTTACAGCGAAATCGGGAACATCGCGCCCAGCACCATGGCACCCAGAATTGCGCCGCCGGTAATCGGCTTGTTCCACAGGTAAAACAGCAGAGCGCCAGCGAGCGAGCCCAGGCCAATGGGAATGGAGGCTGCCATCGCCGACAGGATAATCAGCGGGCCGAGAAAGCGTCCGGAGGCGTTGCCTGCGCCCATCATCACATCGGCACCATAGGTGGAATCGCTCTGGTTGATGGTAAATTTGCGCGCCAGAATAATGACGTAACCAATCGCCACCCCGATCACCAGACCGGTTACCAGCGAAGCCGCAAAGTTCGCGACCGGAAACACAATGCCTGCGCCCAGCAGCAGCGCCGGCACGCCCAGCCCGACGCCGGTCTGGATCGCACCGCCGATATCCAGAATACCGACCAGCGAGCCTTCAATAATGCGGGCAAACAGAAAGCTGGCGCCAAACGCGGCGACCGCGCCATAGACGCCGGTCTCCATGCCGGCGCGCAGCATCGACACAAACGCCACTTCGTTAAAGGCGCCGATTCCGTAGAGGTAGTACATATGCGTACCGGCAAATACGCCGGATGAGAGCAGGCCGACAAAAATCGGGAAGGACCAGTCGGCATACCAGAAGCCGCGATTTTCATGTTCGTTCATGGATGGCTCCTTATTTGCCGCTCAGGTTGTTGTGGATCATGTCAAGCCAGCCAGGGACGCCAAGCTGGAAAGATTGCAGCAGTTTCATATCGAACCCGCGGAAGAAGCCGCTCAGCACGAACAGCAGCACAATCGCCGCCATCATGACTTTCGTCACCCGGTTCCAGCCGCTCTCCTCTACCCCTTTCCCAATCAGGATCCCCAGCACCAGCCCCGGTACGGCGTTACCCATAATCAGCTGCGCCAGACCGCCAAAAATTGTGGCCCAGAAGCCCGACTTTTTGCCGGCATCGATGGCTGCCAGCCAGAAAATGACCGGCATGACGGTGTTTACCAGCAGGTTAGCCGCCGGCACCAGCACCTTGACTGCCGTCACCTGCAGCGCAGCCGGCACGGCTGAGGCGGTGCTGTTCAGAAAAGCCACGACGATCATGCCGATGATGCCGCACGCTATCGCCATACGCTTCGGGTTATGCAGCGTCTCTGCCACATTGCGATTTTTGACCATCAGCGCCGCAGCACCCCAGTTCGGCAGAATGCGGTGATCCACATCCTGCGTGAAGGAGCCAGCCGCCACAGAGGATGCCCAGGCGTTAAAAAAGAAGCCGAGACCAAAAGAGAAATGAGAAGCGGGATCGCCTTCGCACGAGTTAAGCTCGCCCAGGGTACGAAATGCACCCATGCCCTGCGTGACCGGTGCATGGAACATGCGCGCCGCGCCGGCTCCCACCCCGACGCCGACCAGCCCGCCGATAATTAACGACTTAAAAAAAATGATGAGAAACATAGTGTTGTACCCTTTATTGTCATTGTTGCGCCGGGCAAGCCTGCTCTCCAGGCGGGATAACGACCAGACCAGCGCGTTCAGGGTGTCGCCGTAAATGTCACGCTTTCCATATCGATAACGGTGACGCTGACGCTGATTTCCAGTTCAACGCTGTAGTGATGCCGCTCGCGCGCCAGGAAAAAAAACAGAAACTTTTCCCGCCGGGTACGCACCCTGGCGTGCAGCACCCGCACATCCAGCGGCTCAATGCGCAGCAGCAGCTTCTGGCTGTTACGCAATACCTGCTGCTGCACGCCGCTGAGCGCATCGGCAAAGGCTTTTGCTTTGGTATCGCCCTTTCCCTGCACGATAACCTGCGTCTCATAGTGCTGTTTCATACGTCAGCTGCCGTGCTTCTTGTTCCAGGCCTGCACCAGCCGTTCGCCCAGCTCCTCTTTGTCCATAAAACCAAAGCCCAGCACGGTAGCCCCTTCGTTGATCGCCGTTACGCCCTCGTCTACCGAGCGCATGCCATGTTTCGCCCGGTAGCCATATTTGTTCTGCGCGGTGATAGCACCCGCGCCACCGCTGCCGCAGAAAGAGATGCCGAAATCAGCGTTTTCCGCTTTCATCACATCACCCAGCTTCATATCGGCTGCCACGCCCGGTACTACCACCGCGCGTCCACCCGCTTTTTCAATGCCGGCAGCCACTTTCTGACCTTTACCCAGACGATCGCCAATCACCACTGTCACCATGTTCACTTCCTCTCTGTTTATGCGTCGTTACTTTTCGCCACTTCAATATGCACCGAGAGCAGCCATGCCTCTTCCACCGGCAGATTGCCGAACAGATCGACGATCTGTTGCGCCAGCTGCAGGCTGTCAGGCGGAATATCATCAAACAGCTCCGCTTCTACCTCCGGCAGCGCCTCGCCGCTTAGCGAGCGGCTGGCCATCGCCTGAACGTGCGAATTCAGCATCTGCTGCTGCACCGGTGTGGGGCTAATCTGGTGCGCGGTATAAAGGATCGCGATTTGACTTAATATGCGATCCGCCAGCGCCTGAACGGCTTCTGCGTTCAGCGGGACAGCATCACTCCTCACCCTTCTACTCCTGTTTACGGCAGATAATTCGCGTTAAAAAACAAACTACGCGTTCCGTCCGGCCGTGTGGAGACGCACTTTTTCCACCCTGAAACGGAAATGTGGCAACGCGCGGTGCGTCAGATCGCAGACAGCACATATCGCGCATGCCAGCGGCTGGCATGCATCAGGCGTGCGGGAAAGTTATATATTTGCAGAGGAGTGTGCAGGGGAGGATCGGTAAAGCGGGCCAGCACGCAGGCTGGCCCCGAGTATCAGCGGAATTTCTTATGGTTGGTATTGCGGATATCTTCCAGTTTTTTCGCTTCGGCTTTTGCCTTATCCAGCTTGCTGGCCTGAGCGAGCTTGTCGACCACGTCAATCTGCGCAATCAGTGCGTCAAGACCGGCGTGATAATCTTTGATCTGTGCGCTATCCGCCGGCTGCCCTTCCAGCTTGTCCGGCGTGGAATTTTTGGCATCCTGCGCGGCCTGGCGCATTTTACCGAGCGCAGTATGCATCTCCTGCGCGTCATCCGTTTTCTTCACTACGCTCAGGTTCTCTTTCAGCGTATCCATATCCTGTTCAAGATCTGCCGCCAGCACGCTGGCAGAAGAGAACAGTAACGACAGAGACAACATTGCAATTAAATGCTTACGCATGACGTGTTCCTTTTAATTATTATCGGGCAAAAAAAAAGCAGCCTTGCCGGCTGCTTTCTGGAAGCGATGTCGTTATTGTCCGGCGATTTTCATCTCCGGCAGCAGCACCGATCCGCATTGTATATTGCTGCGGGTTTCAATGTCGTTACCGACCGTAACCATATTGCGCCACATCTCTTTAAGGTTTCCTGCAATTGTGACTTCGCTCACAGGATACTGAATTTCACCGTTTTCAACCCAGAAGCCCGCCGCGCCGCGCGAGTAGTCGCCGGTCATGGCGCTGACGCTCTGGCCCATCAGTTCAGTCACAATCAGGCCGCGTCCCATCTGTTTAACGAGGTCATCAAAGCTGTGGCCCTGACCGGCGATGCGCCAGTTATGGATACCGCCCGCGTGGCCGGTGCTCTGCAGGCCAAGCTTGCGCGCTGAATAGCTGGTCAGCAGCCAGTTCTGCAGCACACCCTCTTTGATAATATCGCGCGCTTCGGTCCGCACGCCTTCACTGTCAAACGGCGTTGAGGCGAGCCCTTTCAGCAGATGCGGCTGCTCCTGAATCGTCAGCCATGAGGGCAGGATCTGCTGGCCCAGCGCGTCGAGCAGAAACGTCGATTTGCGATAGACGCTGCTGCCGCTAATCATGCCGACCAGATGACCAAACAATCCGGTGGCGACCTCAGGTGCAAACAGCACCGGTGCTTTCATGGTTGGCAGCTTGCGCGGGGCAAGGCGGGCCAGCACGCGGCGGGCACACTCGTTACCGACCCACTCTGCGCTCTGCAGATCGTCTATCGAGCGGCCGATGGTATAGGCGTAGTCACGCTCCATATCGCCATCCTGCTCGGCAATGACACAGCTCGACAGCGAGTGGCGGCTGGAGCAGTAGCTCTGCAGCATGCCGTGACTGTTGCCAAACACTTTGATGCCAACGTGGCTGTTGAAGCTGCCACCTTCCGTATTGGTAATGCGCTTGTCCGCCTGCAGCGACGCCTGTTCAGCACGCGCGGCCAGCTCAATGGCGCGATCGGCATCGATCTCCCACGGATGGTAGAGATCAAGATCGGGCGCATCAAACGCCAGCAGTTCACGCTCTGCCGGTGCCGCGTAAGGATCGGGTGAGGTGTAGCGCGCAATGTCGATCGCTGCCTGCACGGTGCTTTTTATAGCATCGGGGCTGAGATCGGTCGATGAGGCGCTGCCTTTGCGGTTTTGATGATAGACGGTGATACCCAGCGCACCGTCGCTGTTGAATTCGACGTTTTCCACTTCACCATAGCGCGTGCTGACGCCGATGCCGGTGGTTTTTGTCACCGCAACTTCAGCACCATCGGTGTGGGCTTTAGCCAGTTCCAGCGCCTGGGCGACAGCCTGTTCCAGCGCTTTACGTTGTTCTGCAACCTGAGTAGATACGTTCATCGACCTGCCGTCTAATCTTAAGTGTGAATCTGTTGAGTCTATCAGACTCAGAGAACAATTTCGCAGTCGCCCGATAAACTGGTAGGATTAGCCTCTTTTTTTAAGGAGCCAAGAGATGACCAGGCAGCCCGAAGACTGGCTCGACGATGTACCGGATAATCAGGAAGAAGAAGATGAAGAGATTATCTGGGTCAGCAAAAGTGAAATTAAACGTGACGCCGAAGAGCTAAAACGCCTCGGTGCCGAGCTGGTTGATCTGGGGAAAAACTCCCTGGATAAGATCCCGCTCGATGAGGATCTGCGCAACGCGATTGAGCTGGCGCAGCGTATTAAGAAAGAGGGTCGCCGTCGCCAGCTGCAGCTGATTGGTAAAATGCTGCGCCAGCGCGATGAAGATCCGATCCGTCAGGCGCTGGACAAGCTGAAAAACCGTCACAACCAGCAGGTGACGCTGTTCCACAAGCTGGAGCATCTGCGCGATCGCCTGATCGATCAGGGTGACGACGCGATGACTGAGGTGATCACGCTCTACCCGCAGGCCGATCGGCAGCAGCTGCGCAGCATGATCCGCAACGCGCAGAAAGAGAAGGCGGCGAATAAAACGCCAAAAGCAGCCCGGCAGATCTTCCAGTATCTGCGCGAGCTGGCTGAAGCGTAAGAGGCGGCCTGCTGGCCGCACTCTCTCCGGAGGCGTCCTGCAGGACGCCTCCGCCTTAGCGTCCCAGCCGCTCCAGCAGTTTTTGATGGATCCCGCCAAAACCGCCGTTGCTCATCACCAGAATTGAGTCGCCTGGCTGCGCCTCTTTCGCAATCATTTCCGTCAGCGTATCGACGTCCGCACTCCACTGCGCAGGCGGAATACAGGCGTCTGCCACGTCGGAGACCTGCCACGGAATATGGTGCGGCTGGAGCAGGAAAACCTTGTCTGCCCGACCCAGCGACGGCGCCAGATCGTTTTTACTGACCCCCATTTTCATGGTGTTGGAGCGGGGCTCCAGTACCGCGAGGATGCGCGCCCTGCCACCTACTTTGCTGCGCAGCGCCGCCAGCGTGGCGTGTATCGCCGTCGGGTGGTGGGCAAAATCGTCATAGACCTTGATACCGTTGACCTCACCGCGCAGCTCCAGCCGGCGGCGCGCGTTGATAAAGCTGCTGAGCGCCTCGCCCGCATCTGCCGGTTTCACACCCACGTGGCGCGCGGCGGCAATCGCCATCAGGCCGTTATGCATATTGTGTTCGCCGACCAGCCCCCAGTTCACCTCGGCCACTTTTTCCCCCTCCAGCCAGACTTCCCAGCGGGCGGCGTCTGGCGTCAGCTTTTTCGCCTGCCAGTGGCCATGTTCGCCTGTAGTCTCCTGCTCGCTCCAGCAGCCCATCGCCATCACCTGCTTCAGGTTATGATCGTGTTCCGGCAGCAGGATTTTGCCCTGACCGGGTATGATGCGGATCAGATGATGGAACTGCTTCTGGATAGCGCGCAGGTCGTCGAAGATATCTGCATGGTCAAACTCAAGGTTATTGAGGATCAGCGTACGCGGGCAGTAGTGTACAAACTTAGAACGCTTGTCGAAGAAGGCGCTGTCATACTCATCCGCTTCAATGACAAAGAATGGGCTTTTTCCTAATTTTGCCGATACATCGAAGTTACCCGGCACGCCACCAATAATAAAGCCTGGTTCAAGGCCGCACGCCTCAAGGATCCACGCTGCCATGCCGGCAGTGGTGGTTTTACCGTGCGTTCCGGCTACGGCCAGCACCCAGCGATCGCGCAGCACAAAATCGTGCAGCCACTGCGGCCCGGAGAGGTAGGGAATGTTGCGCTCCAGCACGGCTTCAACACAGGGATTACCGCGCGTCATGGCGTTACCGATAATCACCAGGTCTGGCGCCGGATCGAGCTGCGACGCCTCGTAACCCTCAGTTAATTCAATGCCTTGCTGCTCAAGCAGCGTACTCATCGGCGGGTAAACATTTGCGTCCGAGCCGGTTACCTGATGTCCCAGCGAACGCGCCAGCATAGCCAGGCCGCCCATAAAAGTGCCACAAATGCCGAGGATGTGAATGCGCATAAATAGATCCATTAACTGAAAGTTCGGCGCACAGTGTAACCCCGAGTCTGAAGGGAAGAAACGGATTAGGACTATGGTTTTTAAAGTTCAATCGGCTAAACTGCGTACGCATACGTTGGCAGTTTGTTACAGCTGCTGCCACTCCATCGTAGATTCAGGGAATGTGTTATGAAAACGTTAGGCGAATTCATCGTCGAGAAGCAACACGACTTTCCTCACGCCACAGGTGAACTGACGGCGCTGATTTCCTCCATTAAGCTGGGCGCTAAAATCATTCACCGCGATATTAATAAAGCGGGTCTGGTGGATATTCTGGGTGCCAGCGGCGTGGAAAACGTGCAGGGCGAACAGCAGATGAAGCTGGACCTCTTCGCGAATGAAAAACTGAAAGCTGCCCTGAAAGCGCGTGGTGTGGTTGCCGGCATCGCCTCTGAAGAAGAGGATGAGTTTGTTATCTTTGAAGGCTCGGAAGATGGCAAATATGTGGTGCTGATGGATCCGCTGGATGGCTCATCCAACATTGACGTAAACGTTTCTGTCGGAACCATTTTCTCTATCTATCACCGCATCAGTGAACCCGGTACGCCGATCACGGAAGCGGACTTTATGCAGCCGGGGAATCAGCAGGTGGCCGCAGGTTATGTGGTGTATGGCTCCTCAACCATGATGGTCTATACCACCGGCGTCGGCGTGCACGCCTTTACCTATGATCCGTCGCTCGGCGTTTTCTGCCTGAGCCACGAGCGCATGACCTATCCGGCAAAGGGCTACACCTATTCCATTAACGAAGGTAACTACATTCGCTTCCCGCAGGGCGTGAAGAAATACCTGAAGTTTTGCCAGGAAGAGGATATCGACACGCATCGTCCTTATACCTCGCGCTATATCGGTTCGCTGGTGGCAGACTTCCACCGTAACCTGCTGAAAGGCGGCATCTACCTCTACCCAAGCACCGCCAGCCATCCCAACGGCAAGCTGCGCCTGCTGTATGAGTGCAACCCGATGGCGTTTCTCGCCGAGCAGGCGGGCGGTAAAGCCAGCGACGGTAAAAACCGTATTCTTGACCTGCAGCCTGAAACGCTGCACCAGCGCTGCCCTTTCTTCTGTGGTAACGAAGCGATGGTCGATGATGTTGAGCGCTTTATCCGCGAATATCCGGATAACCACGGCGCCTGAGCCGTGCCGGACAGTAAAAAAACCCGCCGCTGAGCGGGTTTTTTATGGTTTGCGCTTACGCCGCGGCGATGCGGAACTGCGCCATTGAGGCCTGCAGCTGCTGCGACTGCGCTTCCAGCAGCCGGGTGGCGGCTCCCGCCTGCTCCACCAGCGCCGCGTTCTGCTGCGCCGCTTCATCCATCTGCGTCACCGCCATATTGACCTGCTCAATACCGCGACTCTGCTCGTCAGATGCACCGGAGATCTCTTTCATCAGCGTCGTTACGCGCATCACTTCACCGGCGATCTCATCCATGGTCGCCCCCGCGCGCGTCGCCATCTCACTGCCCTCTTTCACCCGCGTCTGCGACTCGCTGATTAATGTCCGGATCTCTTTCGCCGCGCTGGCGCTGCGTCCTGCCAGCGTACGTACTTCATTCGCCACCACGGCAAAGCCCCGGCCCTGCTCGCCAGCGCGCGCCGCTTCTACCGAGGCGTTAAGCGCCAGAATATTAGTCTGAAAGGCAATACCGTCAATCACGCTGAGAATATCTGCGATGCGGTTGGAACTCTGCGTGATCTCCTGCATCTTCTCCATAACGTAGCACACCACTTCGGCACCGCGGCCGGCGGTGTCAGAGACGCTGCTGGCGAGCTGATTTGCCTGCTGCGCATTAACGGCGTTGAGCCGCACGGTGGCGGTGAGCTGTTCCATGCTGGCAGCAGTCTGCTCCAGTGATGCGGCAGACTCCTCGGTACGCTGTGAGAGATGCACCGTACCGGCCGCCAGCTCGCGGCTGCCGGTATCGATCTGCAGGCTGGCTTCGCGCACCTGACTGACCGAGTGGCGCAGCGCGCGCTGCATAACGGCCAGCGCCTGATTCAGACGGCCAATCTCATTGTGACCGGCAGCCGGCAGCGGCTGCGACAGATCGCCCGCAGCCACCTGCTCCAGATGCCGGACGGCGCTCTCCAGCGGACGCAGCAGCGCCTGACGCAGCAGCAGCCAGGCCAGGCCGGTCAGCAGCAGGGTGAGCGCCACCGCAATGCCGATCAGGATTTTCATCTGCCACTCATTGTGCGCCGCCTGCGCCAGCCGTGCGGCAGAGACCTCATCGGCGTAGAGGCTGAATGCGTTAACCGCACCGGCATAGCGGGCCGCAAGCTGCGATACATTGCCCTCCAGTACCTGGTAATATTCATCGGTATACTGCTTTTCCAGCGCGGCCATCATCGGCGCAACTGCACCCTGCTGATACGCTTTATAGGCGGCGGCGATCGCCTCCGCCAGCGTTTTGCCGTGAGCCGTTACGGTGCCGGCGTCGATAAACGCCTGCAGATGCCGCTGCGAGCTGGCGACGTCCGCGGCGGCCTGCTTCGTGACGGCGGTCCCCTCATCCAGCAGACCAATCTCAATTTTGCGCACCGCCAGCGCGGCGCTGGCGCGTGCGCGCATCAGGTCGGCGTTGCTCTGATAAAGGCTGTTCAGTTCAATTCCCTGAATACGATTGATGGCGTTAAGCGACTGATTACCGGCATTGATGGCGTAAATGCCCATGCCGCTGACGGCCAGCAGCAGCAGCGTCATGCAGATAAGCAGCGAAAGTAAGGCAGTGCGAAGCGAGAGCTGAGCAATCATGATAATTCCCGTATGCGGTAAAAAAGGGAGAATCCAGTGACCCTAAACGAAGAAATTATCGGCTGTGACGTGCGGAAACTTTACCGGTGCCTGACGATCGGGCGAATGATGATCGCTCATGCTGTGAATTTTCTTTACTGCAGCAGAGATAATTATGCATAAGCCGGTTGCGCCATTTTTTCTGATGGTTGATAAAGGACAGCAGACAAACCGTTGCACGGCTCATTGTCAGCCTGCTGATTATTTATGGAGAAATCATGGCCCCCTACGCCTCAACGCTGATCCTTATCTGTCTCGCCATACTGAGTTATTTTGTTCATAACAGCGCTGTGACGATTTCGATTCTGATCCTGCTGGCCATCAAGCTCACGCCGCTGGCGCAGTTTTTCCCTTACGTGGAGAAACAGGGTATTCAGATGGGAATTATTATTCTGACCGTCGCCGTCATGGCACCGCTGGCGAGCGGCACCCTGCCGGTGAGCGCCCTGCTGAAATCATTTGCCAGCTGGCAGTCCATCGTGGCAATTCTGGTTGGCGTATTTGTTGCGTGGCTCGGCGGGCGCGGCGTCAGCTTTATGAGCATTCAGCCATCGGTGGTTGCCGGGCTGCTGATTGGTACCGTGATTGGCGTGGCGTTCTTTCGCGGCGTGCCGGTAGGGCCGCTGATTGCGGCGGGCATTGTCTCGCTATTTGTGACGGCGAAGTAGCGGGCTTGGAGCATTCCGAAACGCCAAAAAGGGGGCATACTTTCAGAGTCAGTTGGCTATAATAGCCGTCACTCAACATACGACTAATGAAGGAAAGCCAGATGAGTCTGAACCAGGTGCCTGCAGGTAAAGATCTGCCAGAAGATATCTATGTAATTATTGAGATCCCGGCGAATGCCGATCCGATCAAATATGAAGTGGATAAAGAGTCTGGCGCCCTGTTTGTAGACCGCTTTATGTCTACCGCCATGTTCTATCCGTGCAACTACGGCTACATCAACAACACGCTGTCACTGGATGGTGACCCGGTTGACGTGCTGGTGCCAACCCCTTATCCGCTGGTGCCGGGTTCAGTGATCCGCTGCCGTCCGGTTGGCGTTCTGAAGATGACCGATGAGTCTGGCGAAGATGCCAAACTGGTGGCGGTGCCGCATACCAAACTGAGCAAAGAGTACGATCACATCAAAGATGTGAACGACCTGCCAGAGCTGCTGAAAGCGCAGATCACCCACTTCTTTGAGCACTACAAAGATCTGGAAAAAGGCAAGTGGGTGAAGGTTGACGGCTGGGATAACGCAGAAGCGGCCAAAGCTGAAATCATCACCTCTTTCGAGCGCGCGCAGCAGAAATAATCTTTGCCGGGCAGACCGGCTGAGATGCGCGTTACCGATAAAAAAACACCGCCTTTACGGCGGTGTTTTTATTTATGCATCTGCAGCGTCATCGCGTTGCAGCCAGTCGCCGCTGGCAATGTGCGGTCGCCCCGCGACTGAGCGCTGGTAGACGTACAGCCAGGCGCTGCCGTAAGGCGTCTGAATAAGCTGACGCTTATACTCGCCGTTCTTGCAGCGCAGGGCATCCAGCTCACCGAGCGTGCTGGCATCAATGCGGTATACCTCACCCAGGACGGTTCCTTCGCCCTCCACCACACCCGGGTAAAGCCCCAGATTATAGAGGTCAAACCCCTTAATCTGGTGCTCGCCGAGCCACTGCGCATTGGTCATCCAGTGACTATTTCCCTGCTTGCGCCGTAAACTGCCGTAGACAATTATTCGCATTGCTAGAACTCAAACTGATAGAGCAAATCCAGCGCCTGATCGAGACCAGACACAGCTTCCAAATAGAGTTTTGGCATCAGGCGATAACGCAGAGTCAGCGTCGCCAGTGAGTCAAAGATACCTACGCCATATTTCACCTGCAGCCCCGGCAGCACATAGCCGCTGACCTGAACCTGCTGGCTGTCACCTACGCCTGTGGTATCAAGCGCAAGATTACTGACGCCAAACGTCTCACCGATTTTACCCACAACCTGCCCACTTTGTGCAACCCCCAGCCCCACCAGCGCGGAGGTTAATGCATTACTGTCACCGTCGCTGTTCAGTCCCTGACCGCGTAACAGGTAAGAGAGCGCTTCCTGCTGCGACATGGCCGGATCGGAGAATACTTCCACTTTCGGCTCATCCGCCAGACCGGTCACGCGCAGACCCGCCGTGACATCATCTTCAGTGGCATCCGGGTTGCGGATCGCTTCCAGATTAACATACGGCTGATCCGGCGGGCCGGCAAACTGCAGCTCACCTTTGCGGACGATCAGATCCTGCCCATAGGCGTGGAAACGGCCTGACGGAATATTGATCTGCCCGTTAAGGCCGAGTCCGGTTTTATCCTGTACCAGCTTCAGGTCGCCGCTGAGGCGCGCTTTCAGGCCAAACGCGGAGAGGCGCACATCATTGCCGACGTGGATCACCAGATTACTGTTAATCGGGATGGCAGCCGTTTTTGGCGCTATAGGTTTGAGGTTCTCATCCAGCATCGCTTCATCCGATGAGACGCCGGTAGCGCTCGCCGGCACCTCCTGTACGGTGATACGCGCCCACGGCACATCCACTTTACCGTCCAGGCTGAACGCGGCAGGCGTCGCCTCAAAAACCAGATCCGGCGAGACATCCATGCGCACCATCGGCGGCACGGTAACGCGAATGCGGCTGCCCTGCGCCGTGACACGCGCACGCCAGTTATCGAGCTGGCTCCAGTCAGCATTTCCGCCCAGATTCAGGCTGCCCTGCTGCGTCTGAATCAGACCATTCAGCGTAGAGCTCATGCCGTTGAATACCATGTTCAGGTTAGCCGACGTCAGCGTCACCGGCATAAAGCTTGCCTGGGCGTTGACATCGCTCAGGCCGAGCTGGCCAAACACCTGCGGACGCTGCAGCGTCCCGCCCAGCCGCAGATTGCTGTTGAGCCTGCCCTGCACTTTCTCGCCCTGCGACAGCGCCGGATTCAGCATTGCCAGGGAGATGTTGCTGATGCCGATGTTGCCGGAGAGCTGTCGCCGGTTCTGCGGATCGTTGATCTGCACGTTGCCGTTAAGCTGGCCATTGTTAGCAATACGGATCAACCAGTCGAGCTGCGCGCGTCCGTCACGCAGTGCCGCGTTGAGGTTCAGCGTATCGAACGCTATCGGCAGCACATTGCCCTGCACATCCTGCACGACTTTTACGCCACTGCCTTTCAGCGCCACGGTGCCGGTTGGCAGCGCGCCGTCCGCGCTCCAGTTAACGCGCACATCCCCGCTGAACAGACCGCTAAGCCGGGTGGCATCGGTCAGAAACGGCTTCACCATCGCCAGATCAAAGCGATTCAGCACAACGTGCGCCCGGCCGCTCGCGCCCGCCTCAATCGGTTCCGGTACGCAGAGCTGTGCATTGGGGTTCTGCCAGCAGTGCGGGCCAATGGTTGCGCTCTGCTTGCTGTTGAGATAGTCAATCGCCATGGCGCGCGTCAGGCGCCACTCACCGACCGGCGTATCAAAGCGGGTATTATTCAGCGCCCCCTGCCAGCGGCCAGCCTGGCGATCAAAGCTGCCGTTCAGCGCCAGCTGACCTGAAACCGGCTCACCCTGAACATTGAGTTTCAGCTGATGCTGCTTCTCGCTACCGTCGGCGTTCAGCGTCAGCAGGTTGATTTTCAGCGCCTCCTGCTGCAGCTGTTCCACGCGCAGCTGCAGCTTGCCGGCCACCTGCTCACCCGACTTAATGTCGCTCTGCAGCGTGGCGCGACGGATCAGCAGCTGCTGCCAGCGCAGGCCGGTAGCGGTAAGATCGGCCAGCAGCTGCGGCGCCTGCAGCGTGCCGCGCGCGTTGATAGCACCTTTAACGACGCCGCCAAGGCCCGGCAGCGCATTGTCGAGACGCGGTGCATCCACAATCGCATCCAGATTCAGCGTATCGCCCAGTTCGCCTTTTACATCCAGATAGTTACGTCCCAGCGCCACATTCAGGCCCGGGATTTTCCACTGGTTGTAGCTGTTACCGCTCAGGGAGCCTTGCGCGCGTACGGCATTCTGCTTCACGTTACCGTTAAGCTCCAGCTGCGGTACGCGCAGCTGCCAGCTGCCGCCGTAAAGGCTGCCGCGCGTGGTGATTTTGCCATCCAGCTTCGCAGGCCAGTCAGGATACTGCTTCGCCGTATTGATACCGGCCAGTGTCAGCTCGCTGCGCCAGCTAATCGCTTTGCGCCAGTCCACCAGCGCCGAGAGATCGATGTTGCCCTGCAGCGCGGCGACGCGCAGTTTATCCAGCGTAAACTGCTGCTCGTTGCCGTTGCCATCGAGCGTAATCGTTGCCGGTGGGATCGCCTCGCCTTTTACCGCCGTACGCAGCGACATCACATAGTCGGTGGCTTTGCCTTTGAACTGATAGTCGAAATTATCTGCCTGGTACTGCACCGGTCCGGTCAGCGGCCAGCGCAGCTGCGGGCTGGTCAGCGTCAGCGACAGCGGCAGTTCAGCGACGGCAGGCTGTGCCGTCGCCGCAAGCTGCGCGCGCACCGGTCCGGAGAGGTTCAGCCCCAGCTGCAGCTCGTCGCGCATTTCACCGCCCAGCGTCAGCTTCACTTTTTCGCCTTTTACCGGATCGATATTCAGCGCGCCGTTCAGCGTGAAGTTAACCGGCCAGTTGCCCGCCAGCTGCGCGTCACCGCGGGCGCTCACCTGGCCCTGGGGTGAATCGATATCAAACGTCTCCAGCTGCAGATGCGTATCTGCCGTTTTGGCTTTTACCAGCAGGCGCGAGAGAGTGAGATCCGTATCCCCGGTAATGCGCAGCTGCTCGCCGAGCAGCGACTGGACGGTAATATCCAGCGGCAGACGGAAGTCAGGCAGCTCCGGCAGCAGCGGTTTGGCAAACAGCGCCTGCAGCGTTTCGCCCAGCGGTTTTTCGTCCGGCTGCGGCTGCTGAACTTTCGGCTGAACAATCTCTTCATTCGCCACCTGAGCCGCTTTTGGCAGCGCAATCAGCAGGCTCTGGATACGGGTAGGATAGAGCGTTAGCGCCCGATCCTGCCACTGCAGACCGGTGCTGAAATCGAGCAGTGAAATCGCCGTATCATCAACTTTAACGTTGATATTGTGCAGCGCGACATTCCGCAGCGCGATCGGGTAAGGCGTGCTGAGATTAGTACTGCCCGACTCCTCCGGTGGCGGCGGCTCGCTGGCCGGCGTCATTTTTTTGCTGTCGACCACCACACTGACATCCTGCAGCGCGAGTGCGTTGACGCAGACCGAGGAGTGCAGCAGGCAGTTGAGATCCAGCGCGAGATGAAAGCGCCCGGCATCCACGCTGACGCCCGGCATCTCATATTTCACATTATTCAGCGTCAGATTGCGCCAGCCGCCGTCAACCTTGCCGATTGAGAGACCGGGCACCCAGCGGTCAGCCCCTTTCAGCAGCAGATGCAGACCCGGCGTCGTGCCAACCAGCAGCGCCACGCTGCCCAGCAGAACGACCAGAAAAATAATCAGGCCAATCAGGACCTTTTTCCACAGCTTCATAGTTCCGGCCCCAGTCCGACATAAAATTGCAATCCATGCTCCTTGTCATCGCCAACGGGCCGGGCGATATCAAACTTAATGGGCCCGACCGGCGAAGACCAGCGCACGCCTACGCCTGCACCCGTCTTGAAGTTGCTCTGCTTAATATCATTAACCGCTTCCCCGGAGTCGATAAATACTGCGCCCCACCACTTGCCGGAGACGTTGTACTGATACTCCAGCGATCCGGTTGCCAGTTTCGAGGCACCGGTCAGCTTGCCCTCTTCGTCGCGCGGCGAGATATTTTTATATTTATAGCCGCGGATGCTGCGATCCCCGCCGGCAAAGAAACGCAGGTCGGGCGGCACTTTTTCAAAATTATTGGTTTCAATCCAGCCCAGGTTACCGCGTGCCACAAAGCGATGTTTATCCGCCAGCGTACGGATCCAGACGTTCTGCGCCTGCAGGATCAGGAAGTCGACATCGGAACCCCAGGTGGTATCAGAAACGTCGACCGAATAGCGCTGCGAATCGCCCCACGTGGGCATCAGCCCGCCGCGCGACCGCGTGCGGTTCAGGCTCAGGCCCGGATAGAGCAGCATGGTGGTATTGGTCACGTTACCCTGGGTAAAGTGATCGAGACTCCAGCGCAGGTTAACCGCTTTCTGCCAGCCGGAGCTGCTGTCCCAGTTACGCGACATCGCCAGCGTTGTGGTATCCGATTTCGTATCGTTGAGATCGGTACGTTTCAGGCCGCCGGAAAAGGTGTAGTACTGCTCCAGCGGGCTTTTCAGCAGCGGCACTTTGTAGCTGAGATCGAGCTGCTGCTCCGGCGCGGAGACATAGGCGCTGGCCGCAAGACTGTGGCCACGATCGTTAACCCAGGGTTTTCGCCAGGTGCCTTTCAGGCGCGGGCCGACGTCAGTGGAGTAGCCTACGCCGGTTTCGATGGTATTTTCCACGCGCGGCGAAAGTGCAGCGCTGAGCGGCAGCACTTTGGTTTTACGCCCTTTATCAAACTCCGGGGCCACCACGACAGAGTTAAACCAGCCGGTGGCGGAAAGGCGGCGATTCAGCTCAGCCAGCTCGCGTGAACTGTAGGGATCGCCTTTCTTAAACGGCACCAGATTATGGAGGTAAGCTTCATCTATCTGCGAGCCTTCAAAGCTGACGTCGCCAAAGCGGTAGCGCGGGCCGCTGTCGTAATCGATATCCCAGAAAGCCAGCCGCCGCTCTGCGGAGACGCCGAGCTGGCTCTTTTTGAAATCACCATCAAAATAGCCGTTACGCAGCGCCAGGTTAGAGAAACCGCTTTTGAATTTATCGTAGGTGCCGTGGTTCAGCTGCGAGCCCACTTTTGGTCTGCCCTGCTTTACCCACGCCCGGTAGTCCGGATCCTCTTTCGCTTCACCCTCGATCACAATGGTGCTGCCGCCGATTTTTACCGGTTCGCCGGCTGTCACATGGGCAATCAGAACCGGACGACCACCCTGTGGCGGGGGTGGACGCGATTCAAAGTCAATCTGCGGTTCATAGTAGCCGAGCGCGCGCAGTCCCTCTTTAATGGCATTTGAGACGCGCGCCTGAAAGCGCCCGTCACTGGAGACTTCATCGCTGCCAATAGTGGACAGGCGCGCCCTGACATTTTTTTCTAAATCCCCGGTAAGACCTTCTACCTGCAGTCGCACTTTCGCTGCCTCAACGGCAGGCGCAGCAAGCAGCAGGCTGGCCAAACAATAAGCATGAAATCGCGGCACGCGTACTCCTGTTATCAATGCCTGCCCCCCTTCCGCAGGGGCGTTAATCAGTCAGGCAGGGTTTCACTTCCCCCATTTACCCATCAGCATAGCCATCTTTTAGGGCAAGCGGCTACGTTAAACCCACGACTAAGCCAAATTGATCGCTATTGTCGGTAATTGATCGCGGTGATACAACCGGGATGCCGTGCTTCTGTGCGCCGCTGCGCTGCTGTCGGATAAATCTGATGTCACCGATCGTGCCTCTGGCGGCATGACAGGCGCTGCTGCTATAATCACCGACCAGCAGGCCCTGCCTGCATTCAATTCTGCCCCGACGTTACTTTCTATTGTCGAACTGGCGCAGACATTTTTGGCACGGATAGCCCTGTCAGACTGGTGTGTACCGGACGTACCCCTCTTCGCGCTGCCCAGGCCAAAAATGACAAGTGATTAACTCAACGGATCTTTTATGCTAGATAGCCTGCTTGTCATACTTTTACTGATTGTCATCAGTTCCTTTTTTTCTCTTTCGGAGATCTCGCTGGCGGCCGCCCGCAAGATCAAACTTAAACTGCTGGCTGATGAAGGCAATATCAACGCGCAGCGCGTGCTGAAGATGCAGGAACAGCCCGGCATGTTTTTTACCGTGGTGCAGATCGGCCTGAATGCGGTAGCGATTCTGGGCGGTATCGTTGGTGACGCAGCGTTCTCCCCCGCTTTCAGCAGCCTGTTCAACCGCTTTGTGGAGCCTGAGCTGGCGGAAAAGCTCAGCTTTATCTGCTCCTTTACCATCGTAACCAGCCTGTTCATTCTGTTTGCTGACCTGACGCCCAAGCGCGTCGGCATGATCGCCCCGGAAGCCGTCGCGCTGCGTATCATCAATCCGATGCGCTTTTGCCTGCTGGTCATGCGGCCCCTGGTCTGGCTGTTCAACGGCCTCGCCAACGTCTTTTTCCGTCTCTTTAAGCTGCCGATGGTACGCAAAGATGATATTACCTCTGACGATATCTATGCGGTGGTAGAAGCGGGTGCGCTGGCCGGCGTGCTGCGCAAGCAGGAGCATGAGCTGATTGAGAATGTGTTTGAGCTGGAGTCGCGCACCGTTCCCTCTTCCATGACCTCGCGCGAGAACATCGTCTGGTTCGATCTGCGTGAAGATGAGCTGAGCCTGAAAACCAAAATCGCCCAGCACCCGCACTCAAAGTTCCTGGTGTGCGACGGCGATATCGATCATATCGTCGGCTACGTTGACTCTAAAGAGCTGCTGCTGCGCGTACTGGGTAATCAGAGCATGGCGCTTAACAGCGGCGTCCAGATCCGCTCGGCGCTGATTGTGCCGGATACGCTGACGCTGTCGGAAGCGCTGGAGAGTTTTAAAACCGCCGGCGAAGACTTTGCCGTGATCATGAATGAGTATGCGCTGGTGGTAGGTATCATCACGCTGAATGACGTAATGACCACGCTGATGGGCGACCTGGTGGGTCAGGGGCTGGAAGAACAGATTGTCGCGCGCGACGAAAACTCCTGGCTGGTCGAAGGGGGCACCCCGATTGATGATGTTATGCGCGTGCTGGATATTGATGAATTTCCACAGTCCGGCAACTATGAGACCATCGGCGGCTTTATGATGTATATGCTGCGCAAAATCCCGAAGCGCACCGACTTCGTGAAGTTCTCCGGCTATAAGTTTGAGGTGGTGGATATCGATAGTTACCGTATCGATCAGCTGCTGGTGACGCGTATTGATGAACGCCCGCCGGCGCTCAGCGTGAAAACCAGTGATGATGAAAATCCATCGCTCTCCTGATCGATAAGCGCATGGCCGTGAAACTACAGCGCTAAAACAGAAACAGCAGAAACATCAAGGGCGCCAGCGGCGCCCTTTTTACTGCCTGATTTTAACGCTTAGTTATACTCAGCCTGCAGTCGCAGCACCTGACGATTGATTTCTGACATCACGCTGAGGTGCTGTTTATCTTTAACGCGTGGCAAAATCACTTTGCCTTTATCAAACTCAAACGCGCCAACATCCTTGATATACAACCTTCCTTTAAATAGCGTTTTCACATATTTCGCAATTTGCAGCGGATTATATCGCTGGAAGATCTTCATGCTGTTTAACTCCTGAACAGATGTAATACGCTTCGCCGTTGCCAAATGGGTACGAACTCATGAAGCGCAAATGAGGCCTAAATATAGAACAGGATTTTTGATCCGGGTTCCGGAAACATGAATTTTTTACTGAATTGACACATCATTACAGACAACTCTGTCATTCAGCTCACAAAATCCAGTATAAACCTTTGTTGGTTACAGATTTGTGGCGCAGGTTGCAAAGCTGCCAGGTTTTCGCGACAGGCGCATCATCCGCGCTTACCATGACAAAAATATGACCAACTGGTCTGATCACTAAGGAGCACTCTATGCGTCTGGCCCTTCCCCTGCTTGCGATCGCCCTGCTATTGCCTGGCCTGGCAGCAGCACACGCTTTTAAAACCGGCGAACGCGTGCCGCCGGTGGGTGTTGCCGATCGGGGCGAGCTGATGTATCAGCAGGATAAGTTCAGCTATCAGCCGTGGAACAGCGCTCAGCTTAGCGGCAAAGTACGGGTGATCCTGCATCTCGCCGGACGCATCTCAGCTAAAGAGCAAAACGCGGCGCTGATTGAGGCGATCAAAGCAGCCCAGCTACCGCACGATCGCTATCAGACCACCACGCTGGTCGATACCGATGACGCCATTCCGGGGACCGGCATGTTTGTGCGCAATAGCATTGAAAGTAACAAAGCGCAGTTCCCCTGGTCGCAGTTCATTATCGACAGCAACGGCAGCGCGCGAAAAGCCTGGCAGCTGGGAAAAGGGGAGTCGACCGTAGTGGTGCTGGATAAAACGGCACATATCCGTTTTGCGAAAGAGGGAGCGCTGACGCAGGATGAAGTTAAAGAGGTGATGACGCTGCTTCACTCTCTGCTGCAGCCGTAAATAATGGGAGGCGTACGCCTCCCGATGCATTAAAACAGAGAAACGCGGAAACCGGGATTCAGGAAGGATTCGCGCGGCGTATAGTCAAGCGTACGCCCCTGCCAGTCATGCACATGGGCCCCCGCCGCCAGCGCAACCGCATGGCCTGCACCGGTATCCCAGATATTGGTAGGCCCGAAGCGCGGATAGAGCTGCGCTTTACCTTCGGCCACCAGGCAGAACTTCAGCGATGAACCGATAGCCGTGGTCTGGTGTTCGCCCAGCTGCGTCAGGTACTCCTTCAGCTCCGGATCGTTGTCAGCGTGCGAGCGGCTGACGACGACCAGCGGTGGCCGCGCATCCAGCACGTGAATGCGGGTAGTCTGCCCCGCCTCCTCTTTCCACGCTTTACCCTCTGCCGCTGAATAGAGCACGCCCAGCGCCGGCGCATAAACGACGCCCATCACCGGCTTACCCTGATCGATCAGGGCAATGTTGACGGTAAATTCACCGTTACGCTTGATAAACTCTTTGGTGCCATCCAGCGGATCAACCAGCCAGTAACGCTGCCACTGCTGACGGATCGCCCACGCTGGCGGATCCTCTTCAGACAGCACCGGCAGATCGGGCGAGATCGTCTTCAGGCCCTGCATGATCACATCATGTGCGGCCAGATCCGCCGCGGTAACGGGTGAATCATCCGCTTTACTGGTCACGTTCATCGGCTGCGCGCCGTCGTAGACCTGCATAATTGCATCGCCTGCGTCACGCGCCAGCTGGCAAATTTTCTCTAACATGCTTCACCTCATTTTCGCAGAAATGCACGTTCCGACCCGGACTGTTGCTCTTCAAAGTCTGGCAGGTAAAGCCCCGCCTGTCTGTTGCCCGGCATCGTGTTCAATAATAGATCGTAATATCAATACCATAGATTGCAAAGGGTAACTATGGCGCATTGCTGAATCGCCTGCGGTCGCGGAAAAAAAGCAAAACCCCGATATCTATCACAAATTGAACTGATAATTTGTCATGGTTTTACATTATTTTGAGAGGCCTATTTGGTAAACAAGGAGAGAGCCGTGTTCAGAGTGAACATGTCGTTACTGGCGCTGTGTCTGGCAGCCGCTACCGCTCAGGCTGCGACTGTGGATCTGCGTATTCTGGAAACCACCGATCTGCACAGCAATATGATGGATTTTGATTATTACAAAGATAAATCTACGGAGAAGTTCGGTCTGGTGCGTACCGCCACGCTGATTCAGCAAGCGCGCGCCGGGCGCAAAAACAGCGTGCTGGTCGATAATGGCGATATCATTCAGGGCAGCCCGCTTGGCGATTATATGGCGGCAAAGGGGCTGCAGCCAGGCGAAGTGCATCCGGTTTATAAGGCGCTGAACACGCTGGATTACGCGGTCGGCAACCTGGGAAACCACGAGTTCAACTACGGCCTTCCTTATCTGCAGCGCGCGCTGGCAGGTGCACGCTTTCCCTATGTGAATGCCAATATCATTGATGAAGCCAGCGGTAAGCCGCTGTTTACGCCCTATCTGATTAAAGAGACCACGGTTACCGATCGCAGCGGCGCTCAGCACACATTGAAAATCGGCTATATCGGCTTTGTGCCCCCGCAGATTATGGTATGGGATCGCAATAATCTGCAGGGTAAAGTGCGGGTTGATGACATTACCGCAACCGCCAAACGCTATGTGCCGGAAATGCGCGCTAAAGGTGCTGACATTATTGTTGCCATTCCCCACTCCGGCCTGAGCAGCGAGCCCTATCATGCGATGGCGGAAAACTCGGTGTGGTATCTGAGCCAGGTGCCGGGTATCAACGCGATTATGTTTGGTCATGCACATGCCGTATTTCCCTCTAAAGAGTTTGCTGCCATTAAAGGTGCGGATATCACTCAGGGGACGCTGAATGGCATCCCCGCGGTGATGCCGGGGATGTGGGGCGATCATCTTGGCGTGGTCGATCTGGTGCTGAGCAACGATCGCGGGCCGTGGCAGGTGACGCAGGGAACCGCCGCTGCCCGGCCGATTTATGACGCAGCGGCGAAACGATCGCTGGCGGCAGAAGATCCCGCGCTGGTTGCGGTATTGGCTGAAGATCATCGCGCCACGCGCGAGTTTGTCGCCAAACCGATCGGCAAATCGGCCGATGTGATGTACAGCTATCTGGCGCTGGTGCAGGACGATCCCACCGTGCAGATTGTGAATAACGCGCAGCGCGCCTATACCGAACGCTTTATTCAGGGCGATCCCGATCTGGGAGGTCTGCCGGTGCTGTCGGCAGCCGCTCCGTTTAAGGTGGGCGGCCGCAAAAACGATCCCGCAAGCTATGTGGAGGTTGAGAAAGGAGAGCTGACGTTTCGTAACGCCGCCGATCTGTATCTCTATCCCAATACGCTGGTTGTAATGAAAGTGAGCGGCGCTCAGGTTAAGGAGTGGCTGGAGTGCTCAGCCGGGCAGTTTAATCAGATTGACCCACACAGCAGCAAGCCGCAGTCGCTGATTAACTGGGATTTTCGCACTTACAATTTTGACGTAATAGATGGCGTGAATTATCAGATTGATGTGACGCAGCCCGCCCGCTACGACAGCGAATGTGCCCTAATTAATCAAAATGCGTCACGCATCCGCCAGCTTACGTGGCAGGGTAAGCCGGTTGATCCTGCGGCAACCTTCCTTGTGGCGACCAATAATTATCGCGCCTGGGGCGGTAAGTTTGCCGGTACCGGCGAACCGTTTGTCGCCTTTGCCTCACCGGATGAGAATCGCGCCGTGGTGGCAGCCTATATCAGCAGCCAAAGTAAGCAACAGGGCGCCGTGCAGCCGCAGGCAGATCATAACTGGCGTTTAGCGCCCATAAAGAGCCAGACGCCGCTGGATATTCGCTTTGAAACGGCACCGGGTAGTAAAGCAACGCAGTTTATAAACCAGTATGCCGACTATCCGATGAAGCCAGTAAGCACAGACGAGACGGGTTTTGCTATCTGGCAGGTCAACCTGCAGCACCCCTGACCCCGCCCGCCTGTCACCAGGGCGCCATTAATGGCGCCCCTACACCGACCCGCCTGTAGGGGGCGCATTTATGCGCCCCAGGTTTCAATCCCCGTACGCAACCAGGGCGCCATTAATGGCGCCCCTACATTCGATCCCCACACGCAACAAGGGCGCCATTAATGGCGCCCCTACATCGGCCAACCCGTAGGGGCGCATTTATACGCCCCTGGCGGCGAAGCTATTACAGGATTTCCAGCAGCTCAACTTCAAAAACCAGGGTGCTGAATGGCGGAATTGAGGCGCCGGCACCACGCTCACCGTAGGCGAGGTTGTGCGGGATAGTCAGCTCCCATTTTGAGCCAACCGGCATCAGCGTTAATGCTTCAATCCAGCCAGCGATAACGCCGGTAACCGGAAACTCTGCTGGCTCACCGCGAGCAACGGAGCTGTCGAATACGCTGCCGTCGATAAGCTTACCGGTGTAGTGCACGCGTACGCGATCCTGACGTGACGGGATCGGGCCATCGCCCTGCTTGATCACGCTAAACTGCAGACCTGACTCCGTAGTGCTGACGCCTTCGCGCTGGGCATTCTGCTCCAGGAACTGCTGACCCTGCGCGGCCATCGCTTCGGTGCGCTCGCGGCGCACGCCTTCTGCACGCTCGTGTACTTCGCGCAGCGCACGGTGTACCACATCAACCGGAACCGCCGGTGAGTTCCCTTCCAGCGCGTCGCGCAGACCTGCCAGCAGTGCTTCAGGCTGCAGACCCTGCAGTCCAGACTCCTGCAGCTGCTGACCAACCTGTAAACCGATACCGTAACTTGCTTGTGATTCGACGCTGTCAAATGAAGGGGTCGTCATCTTGATTCCTTAATCCCGGATAAAAGTGAACCGGCAGCATAGCAGCGCACGCGGCTGGCGTAAAATCTCACGCGGTGCGTGATGACATTTGGCGACGAAACAGAAACAATACGCAGGTCAAATTTTTCAATGCTGGCGGGCACTTCCTGCTGTCATTGCCCATACTGTAAAACAAGAGAGATAACATGGGCCAGATTGCCCCGCGACGTCGCCGGACGCGCACCACGCGAACGCTATTACCCTGGCTGCAACGCTGGCTGCCAGCCAGAATGCATAAAACCGCTGGCGAGGAGGATTCACCTATGGCTACAGATACCCCGTCCCGCATGCCTGCTGCCCTGCAGCGCGTCTGGCACCTGCTGGATGATGTACGCTGGATGGATCCCCTGCCGCCGCTTCATCGCCGCGGCATCGTTATTGCCCTGATCATTGTGCTGCTGGCGTTTCTCTGGCCGACCAGCAATGGAAAATATCCGGTTGAACGTTCGGTTGAGAGTCAGCCGAAAGAGGTGCCCATGCAGGCGGAGCTTTCTGGTAATCAGGATAGCGCTTCTGTGCCGCAAAACGGCCGGCCGGCTATTGATGCGCAGGGCATCTGGCGCAGCTACAGCATCGCCTCAGGCCAGACACTGGCGCAGCTGTTCCGGGACAATAATCTGCCGGTTAATGACGTGTTTGCGATGGCGCGCGTCGAAGGGGAAGGCTCGCCGCTGAGCTCGCTGCAGAGCGGTCAGCAGGTGAAAATTCGGCAGAATGGCGACGGCGTGGTGACCGGCCTTACCGTTGACGGCAGTAACGGTCCGGTACTGTTTACCCGTCAGCCCGACGGCAGTTTTATCCGCGCCCAGTAAACGCCGGAAACAAAAACGCCGGCACAGGGCCGGCGTTTTCGCATTACTGCATAAAATTATGCAGAAACTACATTCACAACCAGTTTAGCGAAAACTTCGCTATGAACCTGGAAGTCAACTTCATGCTCACCGGTGGTGCGCAGAACGCCGTTCGGCAGGCGAACTTCGCTCTTAGACACCTCAACACCTGCTGCAGTAACTGCATCAGCGATGTCGCGGGTACCGATAGAACCGAACAGTTTACCTTCGTCGCCTGCTTTAGACGCGATGGTAACAGTGCCCAGGCTGCTGATTTTCTCAGCACGTGCGTTGGCAGCTGCCTGAACGTCAGCCAGTTTGGCTTCCAGTTCAGCACGACGAGTTTCAAAGAACTCAACGTTTTTCTTGGTAGCAGGAACAGCTTTGCCCTGTGGTACCAGGAAGTTACGAGCGTAGCCCGCTTTAACGTTAACCTGGTCACCCAGGCTGCCCAGGTTTGCTACTTTATCAAGCAGAATAACTTGCATTACCTTATCCTCTTAAAGTCGTTAGTGGACAGTTGCCGATTACTGATGACGATCAGTGTACGGCAGCAGAGACAGGTAACGCGCGCGCTTGATAGCACGAGCCAGCTGACGCTGGTATTTAGCACGAGTACCGGTGATACGGCTTGGAACAATCTTGCCGCTTTCAGTGATGTAGTTTTTCAGCGTTGCGATATCTTTATAATCGATCTCTTGAACGCCTTCCGCGGTGAAACGGCAGAACTTGCGACGACGGAAATAACGTGCCATTTGGCTAGTCTCCAGAATCTATCAATTCAATCTGCTCGGCATGTAACACAAGTTTGCTCTGGCCATTGCGTGCCTGATGGCAGCTAATAAAACCTGTGAGCGTGAGTTGCGTGCCGACCGTTATATGTTGAGTAATCGCCTGATGGGCGCTGCCGCTGATAATCACCGGCATCTGACACCAGGCTTGCCGGTGAAACCCGGCCTCCTCCTGCACAGAACGATGCTCAAGCATGAACTGGCAGTGTGGGATCCCTGACGGACTGACGTTTCGAACTGGCGTCTTGCACACAGTGCCAGACAGACGCAGCTGATTTGCCGTCATCGGGAATTACTCTTCAGAATCCCCAGCATCTGACTCTTCTGCCGATTCGTTAGCGAAATCTTCGCGGCGCTCACGACGCTCGTCTTTCGCTTTAACCATCGGAGAAGCTTCAGTTACCGCGTGCTTAACGCGCATAACCATGCTGCGGATAACGGCGTCGTTGAAGCGGAAGTTAGTTTCCAGCTCGTCGATCACTTCCTGCGGCGCTTCTACGTTCAGCAGAACATAGTGAGCTTTGTGCAGTTTGTTGATCGGGTAAGCCAGCTGACGGCGGCCCCAGTCTTCCAGACGGTGGATCGTGCCCTGTGCACCAGTGATAGCACCAGTGTAACGCTCGATCATGCCCGGAACCTGTTCGCTCTGGTCAGGATGGACCATAAATACGATTTCGTAATGACGCATCGATAGCTCCTTACGGATTATTCAGCCTCCTGTCAGGGTCAGCTGCGGCCCATGGAAGCAAGGAACGTTATAGGTTGCATATCATCGTTAAATGACACACACCTCTGAATGCAGCTGAAAAATTGACGCGTAATCATACTGGCCTCAGGGGCTAAACACAAGCGCACATTTCGCCTGTTTCGCGCAGGCGTGCCAGCCAGAGCGCCTTTTTGTGCTAAGCGTGCCACTTCAGCCTGTTACGCACGTTTTTTCAAAAACATTGAGGTACGCGTTCAAAAAGCCGCTCTGGCGCTGCGCCGGTTAAAAACTAAACTCTATAAAAGCGCCCTGAACAATGCACCGCGTGCGCGATTGATGAAGTATCACAAGTGAGGAGTCGATTATGAAAGCTGTCATTGTCGCCACTTTACTGAGTCTCTTTCTCTCTTCCCCCGCGATTGCCAGCGTTACTGACTCTGCGCAGCAGATGAGAAGCAGCAGTAAAGCGGCTTCAGGCTATATCTATGTTAACCGGCTGGATGCGCCGGCTGATAACCCGTTTACCGCTGCGCAGCGCCCCGCCGATCGACTGTCCGGGCAGCGCTGAAGTCACCGCTGGCGGCTGCTCAGAGGGTACGCGTAAAAAACGCCACCAGCGCGGTGAGCGCGGCGGGCGTGATTTTATGCCCGATCTGCGGTTCGGACAGGAACGTAAGCTGACCATCCTGCCGGGTGGCGCGCAGCGCCTCTGCGAGGCGCTGCGTTTCAGCAAAAGGCACCACCTCATCCGCTTCGCCGTGCCAGAGCAGCAGCGGCCGGCTGGCAAGCCTGCCCAGCTGTGTGGCGGGATCGTAAGCGCTCAGCGGCGCCAGGCGCGCGGCAAGCAGCAGCTGCTGTTCAGGAGTTTTCGGTACCAGCGGCGGAAAGAGCTGCTCGCTGAGCTGCCGGAAATAGCCGGATCCCATCAGACAGCCGACACTCTGAAGGTGCGGGTAGCGCGCCATGGCTCCCAGCGCCGTCATCCCGCCCATTGAGGCCCCCGCCACCGCAAAACGTTCGCCGGCAATCCAGCGATGGTCACGCAGCGCAGTCTCCAGCTGCGGCAGCTCATCAATATTCTGACGCAAAATTTCCCAGAAACGCGTCATACGCAGCGCGCTGTCGCCCTGATAACGCGCCCCGTGCATCTCTGCATCGGGCATGATGACGCGAAATCCTGCCTGCGCCAGCGCCACAGCAAAGTAGCTGTAAACCTCTTTTGATGAGGTAAAGCCATGGTAAAAGAGAATGGCGGGTAGCGGCGTTTGCCGCTGACCGGCGGGTGCGGCATGAATACACTCGATTCCTGCCAGAGTCTCTGTTGTCAGTTCAATCACGGTAGCGCTCCTGAATAGCGTGCATCTGATACCGAGTGTACCTGTTCTCTGCTGGCGCGTTAGCAGATTAACGTCGCTGCTTTTTCACCCTAAACCTTTGCCGGTTTTTGCCGTTGATCGTTCTCCCCCATTCTAAATAACAGGTATTTTATGAAGCGTCTTTCTCTCAGTGTCCTGAGCCTTGGCGTCAGGCTGTCTGTATTGACGTCTTTCAGCGTCGCCGTCGTACTGTTTGTCCTGACATTTACCCTGAGCCATAACGCCGCCCGTCAGCTGGAACAGCTGGCAACCGACGATATGACTAATCAGGTACAGGGCATCAGTGAAATGGCCACGCTGTTTAACGCTACGCTCTCCGAAGAGGTGGCAAACTACACCAGACTGTTCCAGAGCTTTTTACCTAAACGTTTCAGCCGTGACGAGAGCACCCGCGTTCAGACAGGCGAGCTGAGCACGCCGGTGCTGCGTGCCGGTCTGAAAACGCTCAATCTCGATCAGCTTGCCGTGGATGACTTTTTTGAGCGTACCGGCGCGGTGACGACCATCTTTGTCCGCGACGGCGATGATTACGTGCGTATCGCGACGTCACTGAAAAAAGAGGATGGCAGCCGCGCCATTGGCACCCGGCTGGATCGCAGCAGCGCTGCCTGGCGCAGCGTGCAGCAAGGCATCACATGGCGCGGGCTGGCTACGCTGTTCGGGCATCGCTATATCACCCAGTATGAGCCGGTGCGTGATGAAAGCGGCAGCGTCATTGCGATTTTATTTGTCGGCGTAAAAATCGATACACAGTATGCGCTGATGCGCGACAAAGTGCTGGCGCGCCATCTCGGTGACAGCGGCAGTTTCTTTGTGCTGAACGGTACGCCGGGCAGCAAACAGGGCACCTACCTGTTTGACCGCCACGCTGAGGGCCAGCAGCCGCGCTGGAGCCAGGCGGTACAGCAGCGGCTGCTGACTCAGCCCGCCGGGCTGCTCAGCTTTGAGGACGCCGGTGAAACCCGGCTGCTGGCGTGGCAGCAGCTGCCGGGCTGGGACTGGATTATCGCCGGTGAGGTCAGCCGTGCCGCGTTGCTGGCTCCGGTTACGCAGAGTCGCAACCTGTTTATGGCTATCGGCCTGGCGCTGGTGCTGCTGTTTGCTGCCGGCTTTGTTTTTTACTGTCGTCACGCCCTTACCCGCCCGCTGCAGCAGGTGATCCATCTGGCTGAGGAGTATGCGGCCGGTAACCTGCAGGCGCATCTTAACTCAACGCGACGCGATGAGGTTGGCCAGCTGGTGGCTGCTATCAACGGCATTGGCGACGGGCTGGAAAAAGTGGTGCGCCAGGTGCGGGGCGCCGCTCAGGAGATAAGTGACGGCACCGATACGATTGCGGCCGGCAGCGCGACCATCAGCGAGCAGATTAGCCGTCAGGCGAGCAGCGTGGAAGAGACTTCCGCCAGCATGGAGCAGTTTGGCGCCACGGTGGCGCAGACCGCGGCTAACGTACGTCAGGCAATGGCATTGATGAGCGAAGCTGCCGGTACCGTCAGTCAGGGCGGCGCCACTGTCGCACGCTCAGCGGAAACCATGGCGGAGATCAGGGTTGCGTCGCAGAGTATTGCCGATATTACCCATGTGATTGAGTCAATTGCATTTCAGACCAATATCCTGGCACTGAACGCAGCCGTAGAAGCCGCGCGCGCCGGCGAGCACGGGCGCGGCTTTGCCGTGGTCGCCGCCGAAGTGCGGGCGCTGGCGCAACGCAGCGCCAGCGCTGCAAAAGAGATCGATACGCTGATCGCCCGATCCATTGAGCGGGTTGCGGCGGGCCATGCGCTCTCTGAGCAGACGCGCGATAATATGAACCACATTGTGACGCATTTTGAGCAGGTCAAAACGCTGATGGATGAGATCAATATCGCGGCGCAGGAACAGGCAGCAGGTATTGGTCAGGTTAATCTGGCGATGAACCATATTGGTCAGGCGACGCATCAGAGCAGCGATATGGTTATGCAGTCCGAGAGCACCGCCCGGCATCTGAGCGAGAAAGGGCATCATCTTACGGCGCTGGTCAGCCTGTTCAGGCTCAACAGCTGATGATTGCGGGAAGATGGCTTACACTTTAGCTATCTTCCCTGCACTCCCGGAGCCGTTATGTCCCGTCTGTTACTGCTGTTGAGTCTGGTGCTGTGTGGATGTTCAACGCTGCAGTCGACCCCGCAGGCGCCGCCGCCGCCCGCCTCGCAGCCCCAGGAGATTTCGCGCGCGCAGAGCGCCGGACTGCCGAAGCTGGGCAATATCAGCGCCTCAACGCGCGGTTCACCGGATGATGCGCAGCGCGCAATCGCTGCACGCGCCAGCCAGGCCGGGGCTGTCTATTATCAGATTGTGATGCTGGATGAAACCTCCTTTCCCGGCCTGTGGTATGCCACCGCGATTCTCTACGGCGCGCCTTCAGGCAGCGCCGGCGCGCAGTAGCAGACGCGCGGCCAGCGTCTCATCCGGGCCACGTGCGCCGCGCCCGTCGAGCGCAAGCGCACACCACGCATCGGCCAGCGGCGGTTCTGCGACTTTCAGCAGTATCGCCGCACTCGCCAGCCAGAACAGCTCCTGCGCCAGGTCACGCGCCTGCGCTTCATGCGGATGACGCAGCTGCAGACGCAGCTGACGCCAGCTGCGATCAACATGACGATTAGCGCCCCTCACCGCCTCAAACTCCTGCTGCAGCAGCGCATGGCATGCAGGATAGCGCTGCAGTACGCGCAGAATATCCAGACACATGACATTGCCCGATCCCTCCCAGATGCTGTTAACCGGCATCTCGCGATACAGCCGCGGCAGTTCGCTCTGTTCGCAGTAGCCGATACCGCCCAGCACCTCCATGCTCTCCGCGACAAACGGCATACCGGCCCGGCAGATGGCAAACTTCGCTACCGGTGTAAAGAGCCGGGCATAGAGCCGCTCCGTCTCGCTGGCTGGCGCTGACCACGCCCGGGCGAGCCGCAGCAACAGCGCAGTCTGCGCTTCAAGCTGCAGCGCCTGTCGTGCCAGCTGGAGGCGCATCAGCGGCTGCTCGCTGAGCGGTTTGCCCATGACCTGTCGCTGCTGCGCATGATGCAGCGCCACCGACAGCGCACGGCGCATCAGGCCGTGGCTGCCGAGCGCGCAGTCGAAGCGCGTCATGCCGCCCATGCGTAACAACAGCCGCACGCCTTCACCCTCTTCGCCCATCAGCCAGCCAGTGGCATCCTGAAACTCCACTTCAGCGCTGGCATTGGAGCGGTTGCCCAGCTTCTCCTTGAGCTGCTCGATGCGCAGCGCATTGCGCGTGCCGTCAGGCAGCAGTCGCGGCAGAAAAAAACAGCTCAGGCCGCGTGAGGTATGGGCCAGGATCAGATGCGCATCGCTTTGCGGCACAGAGAAAAACCATTTATGACCGGTAATGCGCCACGGCTCGCCCGGCGCACGCACACCGAGTGGTTCAGCGCGCGTGGTGTTAGTCAGCACGTCAGTACCGCCCTGCTTTTCAGTCATCCCCATGCCAATCAGCAGCCCGCGCTTCTGACCGCCTGGCAGGTGATGGGCATCGTAGCGGTCGCTCAGCAGGCCTGCGCGCCAGTCAGCATAGGCTGCGGGCAGATGCGCCTGCAGCAGAGGAAGCGCGGCGTGCGTCATGGTGACCGGACAGAGGGAACCCGCTTCCGCCTGGGCATGCAGAATAAAGCGCGCCGCACGCGCTACCATGGCATGAGCCGGGGCATCAGGCTGCCAGCTGAGATTATGTAAGCGGCTGGCACAGACGCCCTGCATCAGCAGATGCCAGGCGGGATGAAACCGCACCTCGTCGATGCGCTCGCCGCGCGCGTCATAGCGCTGCAGTACCGGCGGTTCACTATTGGCCAGCCGTCCCAGCTCCAGCGATTCCGCGCTGCCAAGCTGCAGACCAACCGACGCCAGCCACGCCTGGTCCCAGGCCGCGCCTTCGCGCACCACGGCATCGCACAGAGCGCTGTCGCGGGTAAACAGATTACTGTTACAGAGAGGATGAGGCTGATTGAATACGTGGTGAGTGGTATGAAACATAGCGCCTCCTGATGATAACGCATCATAGCGACGAGGCTGCCAGGCAGAGTAACCGTCTGGCAGCCTGCTCTGTCTGAATTATTCAGGAGAGCCGTACAGGAGGGGAAAGCGCTTGTTGATATTTTGCGTTGCCGATCACGCCTGGCGCTGGCGCACGGCCTCAAACAGGCAGACGCCGGTCGCCACCGAGACGTTCAGCGAAGAGACGCTGCCTGCCATCGGAATGCTGATCAGCTCATCGCAGTGTTCGCGCGTCAGGCGGCGCATACCTTCGCCCTCCGCCCCCATCACCAGCGCCAGCGGACCGGTCATTTTGCTCTGATAAACCGTATGATCCGCCTCACCGGCAGTGCCAACGATCCAGATGTTGTATTCCTGCAGCAGTCGCATAGTGCGCGCCAGGTTAGTGACGCGAATGAGCGGAACGTTTTCCGCAGCGCCGCTGGCGACTTTTTTTGCCGTGGCGTTAAGCGGTGCAGCACGATCTTTCGGCACGATGACCGCATGAACACCCGCCGCGTCAGCACTGCGCAGGCAGGCACCCAGGTTGTGTGGATCGGTTACGCCGTCGAGGATCAGCAGAAACGGTTTCTCCAGCGACTGCAGCAGATCGGGCAGATCGCCCTCCTGGTAATTTTTACCCGGTTTGATACGCGCCACGATGCCCTGATGCACGCCGCCCTCTACCTGTGCATCGAGCCACTGGCGGTTAGCCAGCTGGATCACAATACCCTGAGCTTCCAGTGCGGCAATCAGCGGCTGCAGGCGGCGATCGTCGCGCCCTTTGAGAATGAAAACTTCCTGAAAACGCTGGGGGTCGCGCTCCAGCAGCGCCTGCACGGCATGAATGCCAAAAACTATTTCGCTCATTATTTTGCTCAAGATTGGGTTAGAACAGCGATCGCTGAGATCCGGGTTCAGGATGCGCGCGGCGGCGCATCCGGTACAGCGCGTAAAGCATACCCGGATTGCCTGTCAGGACAATCCGGTGACCATCAGGTCGCGCTGCTTTTTTTTGATGCCCGCTTAGCCTTAGTGGCGGCGGCGATTTTACGGGTTTTCTCAGAGACTTTATTGCCTTTTTTCTCACTTTTCTGCGCAGCAGCCGGTTTCTTTTCACCACGGAAAGCCGCATCCGGTTCAAAGTTGCCTTTTTTACCCGCGTCGCGACGGCGCTTTGTGGCAGGCTTGCCGCTGCGCTTCTCGCGTTCCCGCGCGGTTTTGCCTTCGCCACGCGGCACGCGCTTGCTGGAGATCAGTGCAAAATCGATTTTACGCTCATCCATGTGCACCGCATCCACGCGCACTTCCACCGCATCGCCAAGACGATAGGTACGGCCGCCCGACTCGCCGATCAGACGCTGTCCGACGGCATCAAAGCGATAGTAGTCGTTATCCAGCGTGGAGACATGCACCAGGCCATCGATGAACAGATCGCTCAGCCGCACAAAGAAGCCAAAGCCGGTCACGCTGGAGATCACGCCGTTAAACACATTGCCCACCTGATCCTGCATGAAGTCGCACTTCAGCCAGTCAGCAACGTCGCGCGTCGCTTCATCAGCGCGGCGCTCGGTCATCGAACAGTGCTGACCCAGCTGCAGCATCTGCTGCATATCATAGTGGTAGCCGCCGTTCGGCGTAGTGATACCGTTTTCCATGCCCTGCTCTTTTGCCAGCAGATATTTAATCGCCCGGTGCAGCAGCAGATCCGGATAGCGGCGGATCGGCGAAGTAAAGTGGGCGTAAGAAGCCAGCGCCAGACCAAAGTGTCCGCGGTTTTCCGGATCGTAGACCGCCTGTTTCATGGAGCGCAGCAGCATGGTCTGCAGCATCTCAGCATCCGGACGCTCGGCGATCTGATCCAGCAGTTCGGCGTAGTCCACAGGCTGCGGTTTTGCGCCGCCCGGCAGGCTCAGACCCAGCTCGCTCAGTACGGTGCGGAAACTGGTGATGCTGTCTTCACTCGGACGATCGTGATCGCGGAACAGCGCCGGCTCCTGGTGTTTCTCCACAAAGCGGGCAGACGCGATGTTAGCGAGGATCATGCACTCTTCGATAAGTTTATGCGCGTCGTTACGTACCGTGCGCTCAACGCGCTCAATACGGCGCTCAGCGTTGAAGATAAACTTCGCTTCTTCCGTTTCAAATGAGATGCCACCGCGCTGCTCGCGTGCGGTTTCCAGCACCTCGTACATAGCGTGCAGCTCTTCGAGATGTTTTACCTGTGCCGCATACTGCTCACGCAGCTCGGGATTACCCTGCAGGATATTCCAGACTTTGTTATAGGTCAGTCGCGCGTGTGAGTTCATCACCGCTTCATAATGCTTATAGCCGGTCAGTTTACCGCTGGCAGAGATAGTCATCTCACAGACCATGCAAAGGCGGTCAACCTGCGGATTCAGCGAGCAGAGGCCGTTGGAGAGGATCTCAGGCAGCATCGGCACGACCTGCGACGGGAAGTAGACTGATGTTCCGCGCTGATGCGCTTCGTCATCCAGCGCCGTACCCGGCCGCACGTAGTAACTTACGTCAGCGATCGCTACCCACAGGCGCCAGCCACCACCGCGCTTTTTCTCGCAGTAGACGGCATCATCGAAGTCGCGGGCATCTTCGCCATCAATGGTAACCAGCGGCAGCTGACGCAGATCGATACGTCCCTGCTTCGCCGCTTCCGGCACCTCTTCTTTCAGCTTCGCAATCTCTCTTTCGACCTCTTCCGGCCAGGTGTGCGGAATTTCATGCGTACGCAGCGCCATATCAACTGCCAGACCGGTGCCCATATTGTCGCCGAGGATTTCGGTGACTTTACCGATAGCTTTGGTGCGGCGCGTGGCGCGCTGCACAATCTCGACCACGACAACAGAGCCCATCCGGGCATCAAGCGTTGCGTCCTGCGGAATAAGAATATCAAAGCTCAGACGGCTATCGTCCGGCACCACGAAGCCCGTGCCGGCATCGGTAAAGTAGCGGCCGACAATCTGGCTGTTGCGCGGTTCAAGCACCCGCACCACGCGCGCTTCACGGCGACCTTTACGATCGGCACCGCCTGGCTGCGCCAGGATCACGTCGCCATGCAGGCAGAATTTCATCTGTTCGGCGGAAAGATAGAAGTCATCTTTTTGCCCTTCAGCGCGTAAAAAGCCGTAGCCGTCACGATGGCCAATCACTTTGCCGCGCAGCAGGTCGAGGCGTTCCGGCAGCGCATAGCACTGACGACGGGTAAAGACCAGCTGACCGTCACGCTCCATTGCGCGCAGACGACGGCGCAGCGCCTCCAGCTGATCTTCACTGGTGATGTTTAACGCCCCCGCAATCTCTTCGCGGCTGGCTGGTTTTTCCCGCTGCTCCAGCAGCCCGAGAATAAATTCGCGGCTGGGGATCGGGTTATCATATTTTTCAGCTTCTCTGTCCTGAAAAGGATCTTTTGACATTAGGTTCCTCCGATGTCATTTGGAGTGGATTGCCACCGGCGGTTCGGACAATAGGATGTGGTAGAGCGAATCGTTGTTTCTTACCAGATCGGCCAGCGTATAGTTATCCAGCTCCTGCAAAAATAACTGCACGGCGTCATTAAGCGCCTTACGTAAGCGGCAGGCTGGGGTGATGGCGCAGGTGTCACAGTTAACTAACTGCAGCGGCTCCATCTTTCTGACAACGTCGCCAATAATAATTTTTTCCGGGTCCATACCTAAACGAATTCCGCCGTTTTTGCCGCGTGTAGCAGCTACAAAGCCGGCCCGGCTCAGTTGATTGATGATTTTTACCATATGGTTACGCGATACGCCGTAAGTATCGGTGACTTCAGTAATGTTAGTCTGCCTGCCCTCGGGCAGCGTAGCCATGTAAATCAGTGCGCGCAGACCATAATCGGTAAAACTTGTTAGCTGCACATATACCTCAGTAAACCATCAGATTTTTTAGTTTTAGCGCCAGCTGCACGCTTCGATTAACAATGATGATAAACCAGTGCGGAAAAACCCGGAGCGCTTTTTTCATGCCCGTGTGGTCCTGAGCCGAAAAAAACAGAGTGAGCGGAAGCAGACAGCGGATAAACAGAGGCCGGAACATGTCCGGCCTGAGAAGATTATGCGTCGAACGGATCGCGCAGAATCATGGTCTCACTACGGTCCGGGCCCGTTGAGATAATATCAACCGGCACACCGGTTACTTCTTCGACACGCTTGATGTAATCACGTGCGGCCTGGGGCAGACCCTCCACGGTTTTGACACCAAAGGTGGTCTCATTCCAGCCAGGCAGAGTTTCGTAAATCGGTTCGATACCTTCCCAGCCTTCAGCTGCCAGCGGCGTAGTGGTCATCTCGCGGCCATCCGGCATACGGTAGCCGACACAGATTTTAACCTCTTTCAGGCCATCCAGCACGTCCAGTTTGGTCATGCAGAAGCCGGAAAGCGAGTTAATCTGTACGGCACGGCGTACAGCAACCGCATCAAGCCAGCCGGTACGGCGACGGCGGCCGGTAGTGGCACCAAACTCATTGCCCTGCTTGCACAGAAACTCACCGGTCTCATCAAACAGCTCGGTCGGGAACGGACCCGCTCCGACGCGGGTGGAGTAGGCTTTCACGATACCCAGCACGTAGTCGACATAGCGCGGACCGATACCGGAGCCGGTTGCCACGCCGCCTGCGGTGGTGTTAGAGGAAGTCACATAGGGGTAAGTACCGTGGTCGATATCCAGCAGGGTACCCTGCGCACCTTCAAACATGATCAGATCGCCACGCTTGCGCGCGCCATCCAGCAGATCGGATACGTCCACTACCATGCTGGTCAGGATGTCCGCTACGGCCATCACGTCGCTCAGCACTTTTTCGTAGTCAACGGCATCGGTTTTGTAGTAGTTCACCAGCTGGAAGTTGTAGAAATCAACAATCTCTTTCAGCTTGGTTGCAAAGGTCTCTTTGTTGAACAGATCGCTGACCCGCAGGCCGCGACGCGCCACTTTATCTTCATAGGCAGGCCCGATACCGCGGCCCGTGGTACCGATCGCTTTGGCACCGCGCGCTTTTTCGCGTGCCAGATCCATTGCAACGTGATATTGCAGGATCAGCGGGCAGGCTTCAGAAATCAGCAGACGTTCACGTACCGGCACACCGCGCGCTTCCAGACCATTCATCTCTTTCATCAGCGCTTCAGGTGACAATACCACCCCGTTACCAATGATGCTGGTAACATTTTCACGCAGGATGCCAGAAGGAATTAAGTGGAGGACGGTTTTTTCACCGTTGATGACAAGTGTATGGCCTGCATTGTGGCCACCCTGGTAACGCACCACATAATTAGCGCGTTCAGTCAGAAGGTCTACGATTTTACCTTTACCTTCGTCACCCCATTGGGTGCCCAGTACGACGACGTTCTTACCCATTTCTAAAATCACCGATTGCTTAAAAATGGATTCTACCATCGGTTTTTCACAGTTTCAGCACTTTTAGCACACGTTTGCGCTGTTTTTTGCCTGCCTTTTGTTCAGCTCACAACATGTTGGGGAGGCTCGGCCTGACAGGCACAACTTAACCAGTAAGCGGCGCGATTATCCCTGCATATGCTGGCTGAACAGGCAGTAAATCACCACGCCCGCTACAACCAGTCCACCGCCAAAACGATGCAACAGGCGGTCAGGCAGCTGCGTCAGAGAAAGGATCATGCGCCGCCAGAGTCGCGGCATTAACATCGGCCCTGCGCCTTCCAGTATCAGCACCAGCGCAAGCGCCATCCAGATGGTTGAATTCATACGTTATCCAAAAAAAAGGGCCGACATCAGTGTCGGCCCTGGCTTTATAAGCGCTTATCGTGAAACGTTGGTCGGTGCTTTCATATAGCGGAAGAAATCGCTATCCGGGCTCAGCACCATGACGTCCTGATTATCCGCAAAGCTGTTTTCATACGCCCGCAGGCTGCGAATGAACGCATAGAAATCAGGATCCTGGCTGAAGGCATCGGCGAACAGCTTGGCGGCTTCACCATCCCCTTCACCGCGCGAGATCAGCGCCTGACGCTGCGCTTCAGCCAGCGTACGGGTTACCTGGTAATCAGCCTGCGCACGCAGTTTTTCTGCCTCTTCCTGCCCCTGTGAACGCTGGCTACGGGCAACCGCTTCACGCTCGGCGCGCATACGGTTGTAGATGGCGTCAGAGACTTCAGTTGGCAGGTTGATCTGCTTAATACGCACATCAACAACCTGAATACCCAGCGCCGCCATACTGTTTGGATTTGGCGCAGGCTCGCTGCTATTGGTTTCGCGCTCAACGCGTGCGGCAGCGCTGGCGATGGCATCATCTGCTGCCGGCGTCTGTACTTCATCATCGTTACCCGCGCTGCCCGTGTTCAGCGCATCGCGTACGTCAGTGGTCAGACGGCCACGCGAATCGGTCACAATATCTTTCACATCGAGGCGGCCCATTTCTGAACGCAGACGGTCGCTGAACTTACGTTTCAGCAGCACCTCAGCCTGAGAGATATCGCCACCGCCCGTTGCCAGGTAGTAGCGGCTGAAGTCGCTGATACGCCACTTGATATAAGAGTCGACGATCAGATCTTTCTTCTCTTTGGTGACAAAGCGATCGGCCTGGTTATCCATGGTCTGAATACGTGCATCCAGCGATTTCACGGTTTCAATAAATGGGATTTTAAAGTGCAGACCCGGCGAATAAACCTGTGGCTTATTCTCGTCGTCGCGCAGGACTTTACCAAAACGCAGCACGATACCGCGCTGGCCTTCCTGCACAACAAACAGTGACGCGTAGAGCACCACCAGCACTACGATAATTACGGCGATGATTGGCTTACGCATCGGTTACTCCCTCCCTTCGCGCTGGGTATCGTTGCGCAGCGCGTTTGCGCGACGCTGGTCCATGACGCTGTCCGGACTATAAGATGAGTTACTGTTGCGATCGGCACTGCTGCCTAGCGACGAAGGCAATTTCATCAGGTTAGTGTTGTTCTGACCGCTCTGGCTGCCTGACTGGCCGTTGCGCAGCAGCTGGTCGAGCGGCAGTACCATCAGATTGTTGCTGCGATCGTTAACCAGCACTTTGCGCGTATGACTCAGCACGCGCTCCATGGTTTCGATATAGAGACGCTCTTTGGTAATTTGCGGAGCCGCCTTGTACTCCGGCAGCAGACGCGCAAAACGGGCAACCTCACCCTGCGCTTCCAGTACGGTACGCTCTTTGTACGCTCGCGCTTCTTCCAGAATACGCTGCGCCTGACCGTTGGCACGCGGCTGCACTTCGTTGGCATAGGCTTCTGCTTCACGCACATACTGCTCACGGTTTTCGCGTGCGGCGATCGCATCATCAAACGCGGCTTTTACCTCTTCCGGTGGACGCGCCGCCTGGAAGTTTACGTCAAGCAGGGTGATCCCCATATTGTAGGGGCGAATCGTTTCGTCAATCTCACGCTGCGTATCGCTACGCACCACGGTACGCCCTTCGGTCAGAATGCGATCCATGGTGGAACGACCAATCACGCCACGCAGCGCGCTGTCGGTGGCCTGACGCAGGCTGTCATCCGCGCTGGTTACTGCATAGAGATAGCGCTCCGGATCGGTCACGCGATACTGGACGTTCATCTCAACGCGTACCACGTTTTCATCGGATGTCAGCATCACGCCTGATGCAGCCAGCTCGCGCACGGCTTCAACGTTGACAGCGCGTACGTTATCAATAAATGTCGGCTTCCAGTTGAGGCCAGGCTCAACCAGATGACTGAATTTGCCAAAACGGGTTACAACACCGCGTTCCGCTTCTTTGATGGTGTAGAAGCCGCTCGCCGCCCAGATAATCACTACGGCTGCGCCTGCAATGCCAACCAGTTTGCCACCGCTACCGCCGCTGCGCTGACCGTTATCGTTCTGTTTGCCACCGCCCAGTCCGCCGAGTTTTTTACTCAGCTTACGGAAGATATCATCCAGATCGGGAGGCCCCTGCTCGCGCCCTCCTTTATTCCCCCCAGAGTTGCCGCCTTGATTATTGCTGCTTCCCCACGGGTCGCGGTCCTGTCCGTTATTTCCGGGCTGATTCCACGCCATGTTTCTACTCCATTTATTGTATTTACGTGTTTTACCTTTCACGTCGCCTGCTGCCGCGCGGTAAACTGCCTGCCCGTCGCCGGACCGCTACAGAGGTAAGCATCCGGTCAGTCGCACAGTGGTTGTTGCGCCCGCAAAACCGTATTCCGGCGCAGACAACCTGCAATCATACTTACAGCATCATTCTCATGTGTCAGATAAAGGCGTTTGGGCAATATCAAACAATATAACTGGTTAGCAACGGCTCCTGTTTGCATAAGCGATGCCAGTCAACAATTGGCATACGCACCTGCAAACCCGTACTGCCATCTTCTTCATTCCACTCTTTTTCTATCGCCTGCAGCTGGTAAAAGCGGCTACGCAGACGTCCTGCTTCAGGTGGCAAACGCAGTTCATACTGCGCAATCTCACCTGCCAGCCGTTCTGAGAGCGCCTGCCACAATAGCTCCAGACCGACGCCGTTTTGCGCTGAGAGCCATACGCGCGTCGGGCGCTGCTCTTCATCGCGATCGATACGCGGTTCAAACCCATCCAGCATATCGATTTTGTTCATAACCAGCAGCGAGGGGATCTCATCCGCCTCAATTTCAGCCAGCACTTCATTCACGGCGTCAATGTTGTCGGTAACGCGTAAATCAGCGGCATCGATGACGTGCAGCAGCAGAGTTGCCTGGCGGGTCTCCTGCAGCGTTGCTTTAAACGCCGCGACCAGATCGTGCGGAAGATGGCGGATAAAACCGACGGTATCGGCCAGCACCACCTCGCCTACGTCGGCGACATTAAGACGGCGCAGGGTTGGATCGAGCGTGGCAAACAGCTGATCCGCCGCATACACATTGGCAGACGTTACCGCGTTAAACAGGGTGGATTTTCCGGCGTTGGTGTAACCCACCAGCGAAACAGTAGGCACATCAGCTTTGGCACGCGCCTGACGTCCCTGTTCACGCTGCTTTTCAACACGCTCAAGCCGCGACAGGATCTGGCTGATGCGACCGCGCAGCAAGCGCCGGTCAGTTTCCAGCTGAGTTTCACCGGGTCCACGTAGTCCGATGCCGCCTTTCTGACGTTCAAGGTGTGTCCAGCCGCGCACCAGGCGGGTGGCCAGATGGCGTAGCTGCGCCAGCTCGACCTGTAATTTCCCTTCATGGGTACGGGCGCGCTGCGCAAAGATGTCGAGAATTAAGCCGGTGCGATCGATAACACGACATTCGCACAGACGCTCGAGATTACGTTCCTGAGCAGGAGATAAGGCATGATCGAATAATACGACCGATGCTCCACTCGCTTTTACCGCATCGGCAATTTCAACTGCCTTTCCTTCACCGACAAAATATTTGGGATGTGGCGCTTTACGACTGCCGGTAATGACCTGCAGTGCATCGACGCCCGCAGAAGAGACAAGAGTTTCAAACTCCTGCAAATCTTCCAGCTCTTTGTCTTGGGAGAACCAGATGTGTACCAGTACGGCCTGCTCACCGGCATCATAACGGTCAAACAAGCTATAACCTCGCTAAAATAAAATAACCAGGACGGGAAAACCTGATTGCTCCCCGGCCCTGGCTTTACGGCTACGCAAACTTACTCTGCGCTATCACCGTCTTGTTGTGGCTGCGATTGAGCGCTCTGATTGCTTCCGCCGTGGTGGTAGTTACTGCTACCGCCGCCGCCCGCATTATTACTGTGATGCGAAACCGGACGCGAAGGAACCACGGTAGAGATGGCGTGCTTATACACCATCTGGCTCACTGTGTTTTTCAGTAAAATAACGAACTGATCGAAAGACTCAATTTGTCCCTGCAGCTTAATGCCGTTCACCAGATAAATCGAAACCGGAACACGTTCACGACGCAGTGCGTTCAGAAACGGGTCTTGTAATGATTGCCCCTTAGCCATTCTATCTTTTCCTTATATGCTTGTTGTTTGTTACTTAAGAACCGTGGTTCAGAAAAACTGCGTAAAAATTTGCGCACGCTAACCGATCAATTGTACACAATCAGCCCTGCTTAGCACTAACTACCTGAAGTACCGTGTCGCGGGCTGTTTCAGGCGCATCACTGTCTAACCAGTGCACACCTTCCCAGCCTCGTAACCAGGTCATCTGGCGCTTGGCTAACTGCCGGGTGGCGCAAATTCCCCGATAAACCATATCGTCATAGCTGATTTCGCCTGAAAGATAAGACCACATCTGGCGATAACCGACACAACGAATGGAAGGCATATCCGTATGCAAATCACCTCGCGCAAAAAGGGCACGAGCCTCCGCCTCAAAGCCTGACGCTAACATCTGGTCGTAACGCATTGCAATGCGCTGGTGCAGCATTTCACGATGCGCCGGAGCGATCGCAAACTGGTGCACATCGTAGGGTAGCGCTTCACCGGACGTTTTTGTCAGTTCCGTTAAAGTTTTACCCGAAATAAAAAAAACTTCCAGTGCTCGCGAAAGTCTCTGCGGATCATTCGGATGAATACGACTGCCGGCGACCGGATCGATTTCACACAGCTGGCGGTGCAGGGTTTCCCACCCTTGTTCAGCCGCCGTTTGCTCTATTTGCTGACGTATTTGCGGATCGGCCGGGGGCAGCGGCGACAATCCTTCAAGCAACGCCTTAAAGTAGAGCATGGTTCCACCAACAAGCAGCGGAATTTTACCTTCCCGGGTAATCTCCGCCATTTCTGCCAGCGCATCGCGACGAAATTCAGCGGCAGAATAACTCTCCGCCGGATCGCGTATGTCCAGCAGACGGTGAGGAGCCAGCGTCTGCTCTTCAGCTGAAGGTTTTGCTGTTCCTATATCCATCCCGCGATAGATCAGGGCGGAGTCAACGCTAATCAGCTCTACCGGCAGCTGCTGGCGTAATGCAATGGCCAGCGCGGTTTTGCCGGAGGCGGTTGGCCCCATCAAAAAAATAGCCTTTGGCCGGCCAGCCTGGTTTAGTTCACTCATGCTTTAACGCGTTAATCGCGCTCTCAATATCCAGGGTCTGTAACAGACCTGAAGGCGGCGACTTCAGCAGCTGCGGACAGAGCCGTTCCAGCTCCGCCAGTAGCGCAATCGCCTGCGAGTGATTCCAGTGTGGCTCCTCTGCATCCTCACGACGTGCCAGCCACTGAGCCAGCATGGACGCAGAAACCTCTTGCTGCCGGGCCAGGTAGCCTAACAGTTCTGGAATCAAGATTTGTAAATTTTGTGTTCTTAACGGTAAAGGCACCGCGCGCAGGGTGACATGCTGCCCATCCCGCTGCAAATCAATACCCATCTGCTGCAGCAGCGCAGCCCGGGTGGTAATAACCTCCTGCTCACTGGCGGCAATTTTCAGGCGTACCGGTATCAGCAGCGGCTGCGGCCGCAGCCCCTCCTCCCCCGGCTGAAGCTGCGCCTGCTTTAGCCAGCGCGAAGCGACGGACAGCGAGAGTAGCTGGAGCGCTGCGCCCCGCTCCAGCAGCGCATAGCGCTCGCGGACGACGCTGAGCACGCGGCCAAAACTCTGCGCATGCGCGGCCAGCGGTGCACCAGCTGTGGGCTCGCGCGTTCTCTGTGGGGCTGCCGGAGCCGGTGTCGGTGCCGCGGGTGCGGCTGAGGGCGTCTTCAGCAGCTGCTGATACGCGGCGCCCTCACGGGCGCGATACGCGGGTTCTTTATGCTGCCAGCCTGCGCCCGCGTTTCCGCTGCGGGCAGGCGCACGATCGCGCGGGTTGGCGGCGGCGTCGTCAGGCCGGGATGGGGCAGCGGCAGGCTGAGCAAAATGGTTACCGCCGGCAGCCTGACGGTTCTCTGGCTGCCACGGTGCAGCAGGCTCTTTTACCGCGACTTCCGGCAGCTCCGCACTGCGGCTCGCCTGCAGCACGCTCATCACGCCCTGCCAGATAAAGTCATGCACCAGTCGCGACTGGTGAAAGCGCACTTCATGCTTGGCAGGATGAACGTTGACATCAACCTGATGCGGGTCGATCTCCAGATAGAGTACATAGGCAGGCTGCTGATCGTCGCCCCCCTGGGCCTGCCAGGCCTGGCGGATGGCATGGTTGATCAGCTTGTCGCGCATCATACGACCGTTGACGTAGCAATATTGCAGGTCCGGAGTTTGCCGCGCGCCAGCCGGATCGGCTACCCAGCCGCGTAGCGCGAGATCGTCATGCTGCCAGTCGATACGCAGCGCATGCTGCATAAATGCCGTACCGCAGATCGCGCCCAGACGTCGTTCCTGTTGCGACGTCTGCGTCACGCCGCGGTACTGACGCACCAGTTTACCGTTGTGCGTGAGCGAAATCGCGACGTCAAAACGCGCCAGCGCAATGCGACGGATCACTTCATCAATATGGGTGAACTCCGTTTTTTCCGTGCGCATAAATTTGCGCCGGGCCGGCGTGTTGTAGAACAGATCCAGCACCTCCAGCGAGGTTCCCACCGGATGGGCCGCCGGCTTAACGGTGACCTGCATATCACGCCCTTCGGCGTACGCCTGCCACGCTTCCTGCTGATCGGCGGTGCGTGAGGTCAGCGTCAGACGGGAAACTGAACTGATGCTGGCCAGCGCTTCACCGCGAAAGCCGAGGCTGGCTATCGCTTCGAGATCGTCCAGCGACGCAATTTTACTGGTAGCGTGACGCGCCAGCGCCATCGCCAGCTCTGCTTTGGGAATACCGCAGCCATTATCGCGAATGCGAATCAGCCGGGCTCCGCCTTTTTCAATATCGATATCGATACGCGTTGCGCCGGCATCGAGGCTGTTCTCCACCAGCTCTTTTACAACCGATGCCGGACGCTCAACCACTTCGCCAGCGGCAATCTGGTTTGCCAGCTGCGGCGGTAAAATCTGTATAGGCATGGTGGTGATCCTTGTAGCTTGCTGGCCCGAAGGCCAGCGATCAGGATTGAGGAATTTTTAAATTCTGTCCCAGCATTACATTGTCTGACTTCATATTATTGGCCTGCATAATCGCTTTCGGACTCACGCCGTAACGCACGGCAATGGCCGTCAGCGAATCACCGCGAACCACTTTGTGGCGCGCCGGGCGTGCAGCCGTCGTGCTGACGCGGCTGCCGGCAGGTACTTTCAGGCGCTGCCCCACCCAGACCACGTCGCGCTTCAGGTTGTTGAGATCGCGCAGCGTCGCCATGCTGACCCCATACTTTGCGGCGATTCCCGACAGCGTTTCGCCGCGCGTTACCGTGTGGCGCTGCGTCACGCCCGTATACTGTACGGTTCCGCTGGCGGGATTGCTGGCGACGCTAACCGCTGGTGCGCTGTCCAGCGGCCGGTTTTCCTGCTTTGGGACGGACTGTAACGGATGTGCGAGGAAATAACTGCGCAGGCCTTTATGGATCGCCAGCGCAATTTTTTCCTGGTACGCACTGCTGCCAAGCAGCCGCTCCTCCCCGGCGTTACTGATAAAGCCGGTTTCAACCAGTAAAGATGGAATATCGGGTGAACGCAACACGCCAAGGCTGGCGTGCTCCGGCAACCGTTTATGCAGCGGCGTGATGCCGCGTAACTGCTGCAGAACTTTGACCGCTACGTCATAACCGACGCGCTGTGAGTGGCCAAACTGCAGATCCAGCACCGCCTGGCTGAGATAGGGATCGGCCTGGCTGTTCGCCAGCAGATCGCCCGCTCCGCCCAGCAGCTCAGACTGTTTCTCTTTCTGCTCCAGCCAGTTTGCCATTTCGTTATTGGCGCGCCGGTTTGACAGCACCCAGACGGAAGCGCCGGTTGCCGAGTGGTTTGGCGCCGCATCGGCGTGAATAGAGACCAGCAAATTGGCGTTCTCTTTGCGGGCAACCTCTGAACGTCCCATCACCGAGATAAAGTAATCGCCGTTGCGCGTCAGCACCGGTTTAAACATCGGATCCCGATCCAGCAGCGCTTTAAGCTTGCGTGCAATAGCGATAGTAACGTTTTTTTCCCGCAGCCCGCGCTGCCCCATCGCCCCCGGATCCTGCCCGCCATGACCGGCGTCAATGGCCACAATCACCGCATCGTTAAGGGTAACCGCGCCGCCCGGACGTATCGTGGTGTTGCTGTTGGTCACCGCGGTGACCGGATTGCCATCAAACGGATTGCCCTGGCTGCTGGCTACGCTGGCGCTCTGGCGCGCAGCGGTAACCGGCGCGGCTGCGGTGCTGCTGCGGTTTACCGGCCGGGTGCCGCGCAGGGTAAACACCACGCGATAATTATTGCCGTCACGCTGCGTCGCAGCGCGCGTTTTAGTGGACTGGTTTAAATCAAATACCAGCCGGATGCTCCGGGCATCTTTAGGCTGGCTGTTGCGAATGCGCTGCACGATGTTTTCACCGCTGAAGCTCAGCGGCAGCCCTTTGATCGTGCCGCTCTGGCGAATATCCAGCACCACCCGGTCAGGGTTATGCAGCGGAAAAAAACCGTATACCGGCTGGCCGTTGAAGCTGAGCGTCACCGTTGCCTGATTCGCCCCGTTCTCAACTTTAATATCTGAAAGCGTGGCGGCAAATGACGTAGCGGAAAACAGGCAGAGCACGACCAGCACGATGCTTTTTATCCGTGGCTTCATGCCGGATCTCCCTGCTGCATCTGCTCCAGCAGCACGGCGCCATGTGCGGAAACCGCCGTGATTTCTGCTTCACGCCCCGTTTCTGCATAACGCAGCGTCAGTGACAGATCGGGCTCGGGCAGAAAGCCTGCGCCCTGCTGCGGCCATTCAACCAGACAGAGCGCCTCACCGCTGAAATAGTCGCGGATACCCATAAACTCCAGCTCTTCCGGATCGGCCAGGCGATAGAGGTCGAAATGATAGAGGGTACGATCGCCAATCTCATAGGGCTCAACCAGCGTATAGGTCGGGCTTTTAACATTGCCCTGATGACCGAGCGCCTGCAGAAAGCCGCGGCTGAACGTCGTTTTACCGGCGCCCAGATCGCCATACAGATAAATAACGGCCGCGCTGCTGCAAACGCGAGCCAGTTGCGCACCCATTTTCAGGGTTGCCGCCTCATCGGGCAAAGAAATTACACAGGTTTTCATGCGTTATTATTGCATCATCTCTGGATTAACAAACTGCCACAGTTGCTCAAACAAATCAGTGGCTAACATACCGCGCGTTCCGTGCTGACGGGCAACTGCATCGGCCGCTGCGCCGTGTACCACGCAGCCCGCACAGGCGGCTTCAAACAGCGAAAGCTGCTGGCCCAGCAGGGCCGCAATGATACCGCTCAGCGTATCGCCCATGCCGCCCGACGCCATACCGGCGTTACCGACATCAGCAATGGCAATATCGCCCGCGGCGCTGGCAATGACCGTACCGGCGCCTTTCAGAACCACGACTCCGCCATAACGCCGGGCCAGGTTCTGCGCGGCCTGCAGGCGATCGTGCTCGATCTCACTGGTTTTTACTCCGAGCAGCCGGGCCGCTTCGCCGGGATGCGGCGTAATGATGCGATTCTGACGGTTATCCGGATTGATTGCCAGCAGGTTAAGCGCATCTGCATCCCAAAGCATGGGCTTTTCACAGGCCGCGACCTGCTGCAGCGCCTGCTGTGCCCAGTCGCGTTGTCCCATACCCGGCCCAATCGCCACAACGTCCGCCCACGCCAGCGCGTTATGCAGTTTTTCGCGCGTAAATGCATCAACCATCAGCTCAGGACGTGCGGTAATAAGCGGACCGATATTATCAGCCTGCGTCAGCACGCGCACCAGTCCGGCACCGCTGCGTAGTGCCGCCTCGCCGGTCATACGGATGGCGCCGGCAGTACCGCTGTCGCCGCCAATAATCAGCAGCTGTCCGTGATCGCCTTTATGCGAGGTCGCCTGGCGCGGTTTAAGCCAGCGCGTCAGGTGCTCCGCTGCATAGCGCCGGACAGGCGCCTGTTGCCCGCTGAGCCAGGCATCAAGGCCCAGCGTATCGCAGTGCAGCTCACCGACATGATCGCGTGCTTTTCCCGTCAGCAGACCCGGCTTCAGCGCAATCATACTCAGCGTGCGACTGGCGACAACCGCCGCACCTGGCGTGGCACCGGTCGTCGCCAGTAAGCCGGACGGCACGTCGATAGCGAGTACCGGCGCGGTGTGCTGATTGATCGCTTCAATCAGGGGTGCATAAGGTGCCGCGGGCGCGCGGCTGAGGCCGGTGCCCAGCAGCGCGTCCACAATCAAATCGACCTGCTCCGGCCACGGGCTGTCTGCGGCATGAATCTCGCCGCCTGCGTCCAGCCAGGCTTCGCGCGCCTGCCGTGCTTCATCAGGTAGCGGCCTGCTGCCTTCACACGCCAGCAGCGTGACCGCCATACCGGCTGCCTGAGCCAGCCGCGCAATGACGTAGCCATCACCGCCGTTGTTGCCGTGGCCGCACAGGATCAGCCAGTGCCCGGCCTCTGGCCAGCTCTGGCGCGCCAGGGTAAAGCTCGCCTGACCGGCGCGCTGCATCAGTTCATAAAGCGTCAGCCCCAGGCTGTCTGCTGCATCCTGCTCCAGCTGCGCCATGGCCTGCGCAGGCCAGACAGAGTGTGGTAAACTGCGCGCGTTTGCATCAACTGCCTGGTTTCTCATGTCATACCCTCTCGATCTTCAACAGCTTGCTCAACAGATTAAACAGTGGGGCCGCGACCTCGGCTTTCAGCAGGTCGGCATCTGCGACACCGATTTACGTGCTGAAGAGCCAAAGCTACAGGCGTGGCTGGACAAGCAGTATCACGGTGAGATGGCATGGATGGCGCGCCACGGCATGATGCGTGCGCGTCCGCATGAACTGTTGCCCGGCACGCTGCGGGTGATCAGCGTCCGCATGAACTATCTGCCCGCAAAAGCGGCTTTTTCCCAAACCCTGAAAAATCCTCAGCTTGGCTACGTCAGCCGCTATGCGCTGGGTCGCGACTATCACAAAGTATTGCGCAATCGTCTGAAAAAGCTCGGAGAAATGATCCAGGCGCACTGCAGTGAACTCAATTTTCGCCCGTTTGTGGATTCCGCTCCCGTAATGGAGCGGCAGCTGGCGGCGAAAGCGGGCCTCGGCTGGACCGGAAAACATTCACTGATTCTGAATCGTGAAGCGGGCTCATGGTTTTTCCTTGGTGAACTGCTGATCGATCTGCCGCTGCCGGTGGATGCTCCCCAGGAGGAGCAGTGTGGCCGCTGCGTCGCCTGCATGACGATCTGCCCGACCGGGGCCATTGTTGAGCCCTATGTTGTGGATGCGCGGCGCTGTATCTCCTACCTCACCATTGAGCTGGAAGGCGCCATCCCTGAAGCGTTGCGTCCGCTCATCGGCAACCGTATTTATGGCTGTGATGACTGCCAGCTGATCTGTCCCTGGAACCGCTACAGCCAGCTGACGGATGAAGCGGACTTTTCACCGCGTGCGGTACTGCATGCGCCAGAGCTGACCGCGCTGTTTGGCTGGGACGAAGCGCGTTTTCTGCGCGTGACGGAAGGCTCGGCAATCCGGCGAATCGGTCATCTGCGCTGGCTGCGCAACATTGCCGTGGCGCTGGGCAATGCCCCCTGGTCAGCTGAATGCGTGGCGGCGCTGCAGCAGCGACGCGGTGAAGATCCGCTGCTGGATGAGCATATTGACTGGGCGCTGGATCAGCAGCAGCAGAAGCGCGCAGCTGAAGTTATTGAGGTGCAGCCTGCGAAAACGCTGCGTTTAGTCCGCGCCGTGGAAAAGGGTCTGACACGTGATGCATGATTGAGCGCATCTGCTGCACACAGGCTTGTCCACACGCTGTGCATAAGATTTTTTCATAAAAATAGTGACGCACAGGCATGCGTGGTCTATAGAGACCATTAACATAATGAAATAGTGATTTATATAATAAAAACAATTACTTGAATGTAAATTGTAAACTTATATTTGCTGAATAACGCGCAGGCGTCGAGCCAGAGCTTGTGGATAACTCTGTTTAAAAGGGTTTTGCATGATGGGTATAACGCCGCCTTTCAGGCGCGGACAAATTGTGGATAACTTGCAGCGGTATGCAGCAAACCATCGGCAATATCGACGCTGACACAGCGTGTGTAATGTTCAGAACAACGCAGACTGCAGAAAGAGCAAAAGCAGTGCTTAATGTCTGATGACGCCCGCAGGCAGGAAACAATCGTGAATAAGAAAACTGGAGCGGGAAACGAGACTCGAACTCGCGACCCCGACCTTGGCAAGGTCGTGCTCTACCAACTGAGCTATTCCCGCAAAGAGGTTACTACAAAACAGATTCTGGAGCGGGAAACGAGACTCGAACTCGCGACCCCGACCTTGGCAAGGTCGTGCTCTACCAACTGAGCTATTCCCGCATTATCGTTGATATTCAGCCTGCTGCTATGCGGCAAAGCAAAACATCTGATATTGGTATCTGACTACATCTTTAAATCTGGAGCGGGAAACGAGACTCGAACTCGCGACCCCGACCTTGGCAAGGTCGTGCTCTACCAACTGAGCTATTCCCGCATCATCATCGCGACTATCTGAACCGGCGTAACTTTCACGCGGAGGGATAAACGCTGATGCTTTACTGCTGCGCACCACACGAAATTCTTCATCGGTACGGGGTGCGCATTATACGAGAATTCGTTTTTGCCGCAAGCCTCTTATCGCAAAATTTTGCGCTTTCAGCGCGTTTGCTGATTTAATCGACAAAATGATGCTTTACTGTGCATTTCAGGCCGTTAAAGCTGCAAAAAATGCTCGCGATAGTACGCCAGCTCCGCGATTGACTCGCGAATATCATCCAGCGCCTGGTGCGTACCCGCTTTTTTAAAGCCCGGCAGGATCTGCGGTTTCCAGCGTCGCGCCAGCTCTTTCAGCGTGCTGACATCCAGATAGCGATAATGGAAGTAGGCTTCCAGCTCTGGCATATAGTTAAACAGAAAACGGCGATCCTGACCGATGCTGTTGCCGCAAATCGGTGAAGTGTTGGCAGGCACCCACTGCTGCAGAAACGCCAGCGTGGCTTGTTCTGCCGCCCGATCGTCATACTGACTCGTTTTGACCCGCTCAACCAGGCCACTGCCGGTATGGGTCCGCACGTTCCACTCATCCATCAGGGCCAGCTGCTCATCAGACTGATGCACCGCCAGTACCGGCCCCTCAGCGAGCACGTTTAAGTTTGCATCGGTAACGATCGTCGCGATCTCAATAATGCGATCGCGAAGCGGATCGAGTCCGGTCATTTCAAGGTCGATCCAGATCAGGTTATTTTCGTTTCCAGCTGTCATCTATTTTCCATCCATTGCCAGTGTCGTCATTCGACCGCGTTAAGGTGTATCATAGACGTTTTGCCCAGCGGGGCGAAGCCTGGCGAAAGCGTGAGAGGATGCGTGAGCAAAAATAAACTGTCGAAGGGTCAACAACGTCGCGTAAGCGCAAACCATCAGCGTCGTCTGCAGCAACGGAGTGAAAAACCGGAGCCTGATGATAGCCTGTTTGGCGATGCGTCTGAGGGCGTGGTGATCAGCCGCTTTGGCATGCACGCAGATGTCGAAGACCAGGCGGGCGAAGTGCATCGCTGTAATATCCGCCGCACTATCCGCTCGCTGGTTACCGGCGATCGCGTTGTATGGCGTGCAGCGAATGAAAATGGCGGTAAAGGTATCGTTGAAGCGGTACACGAGCGTAAAACCGTGCTGACCCGCCCCGATTTTTATGACGGCGTAAAGCCTATCGCGGCCAATATCGATCAGATCATGATCGTGTCAGCTATTTTGCCGGAGCTTTCGCTCAATATTATCGACCGCTATCTGGTCGCCAGCGAAACGCTGGGTATTGAGCCGTTACTGGTACTCAACAAGATCGATCTGCTGGATAGTGACGCGCGTGCGTTTGTTGATGAGCAGATGGATATCTATCGCCATATCGGCTATCGCGTGCTGATGGTCTCCAGCTACGCACAGGATGGCCTGAAAGATCTGGAAGCGGCACTGACCGGGCGCGTCAGCATTTTTGCCGGCCAGTCAGGCGTGGGTAAATCGAGCCTGCTGAACCGGCTGCTGGGACTGGATGTTGCCGGCAGTGAGATTCTGACCAATGATGTGTCGGATGTGTCCGGACTGGGTCAGCACACCACGACCGCCTCACGTCTTTACCACTGCCCGCACGGCGGCGATGTGATCGACTCGCCCGGAGTGCGTGAATTTGGCCTGTGGCACCTTGAGCCGGAACAGGTTACCCGCGGGTTTATCGAATTCCGCGAATTTCTCGGCAGCTGTAAGTTCCGCGACTGCAAGCACGATACCGATCCCGGCTGCGCAATCCGTGAAGCGGTAGAGAATGGCCTGATCAACGCGTCGCGCTTTGATAATTACCACCGTATTCTTGAGAGTATGGCGCAGGTAAAAACGCGTAAAAACTTTTCTGCCGATGAAGATTGATCGGTAAAACGACATAGTCGCTAACTCACCGGGGCGCTGCTACAATCCGCCCCCCCTTTTTTACGTAAACCACAGGTATTAAGCCAGGAGGCAACGGTGTTTGATCGTTTTAAACTCGGCCTGAATCATATTCTGCCCAAGAAGGCGCTGACCGAACTCGCCGGCTGGGGCGCCAGTCGCCGCGGTGGCTGGCTGACCAAAGCGGTCATTGATGCTTTCGTCTGGTTCTATAAAGTTGACATGGCGGAAGCCAGTAAGCCGCATACCGGCAGCTATCGCACGTTCAACGACTTCTTTGTCCGCCCGCTGAAAGAGGGTGCCCGCCCTGCCGATCCTGACGCCTCGCTGCTGGCGCTGCCGTGTGACGGCGCGATCAGCCAGCTGGGCCGCATCACCGGCGATCAGATTTTTCAGGCGAAAGGACACTACTATACGCTGCAGGCGCTGCTGGCAGGCAACGACGAGCTGGCAGAGAAGTTTATTGATGGGGAGTTCGTTACCACTTATCTTGCCCCGCGCGACTACCACCGCGTGCATATGCCCTGCAACGGCATTCTGCGTGAAATGATCTACGTGCCAGGCGACCTCTACTCCGTTAACCCGCTCACGGCGCGCAATATTCCTAATCTGTTTGCGCGTAATGAGCGCGTTATCTGCGTATTTGATACCGATCACGGCCCGATGGTGCAAATTCTGGTGGGTGCCACTATCGTCGGCAGTATTGAAACTGTCTGGGCAGGAACCGTGACGCCGCCGCGTGAAGGTGTGATCAAACGCTGGCGCTATCCTTCTGCCGAACATGATGGTGCGGTCGTACTGCTGAAAGGTCAGGAAATGGGCCGTTTCAAGCTGGGTTCAACCGTGATCAACCTGTTCGCTCCTGACCGGATAAAACTGGCGGAAAGCCTGGAGGCGGAAAGTAAAACGCGTCTCGGCCAGCCGCTGGCTATTGCACTGCCGCAGTCTGGCGACAGCGCCCCGCTGACTCAATAATCAGAGACCTGCTCCCGTGCGCGCTTTCCTTGTTCTACTGCTGAGCCTCGTGCTCAGCAGCCCTCTCTGTGCCGCCTCCCTCCCCTCCACTACGCAGCTGCAGCAGGAGCTGGATGAGGCGAAATCCGCTAAAAACAGTCCTGCACAAACCGAACAGGTGCAGGCGCTGGAAGCGGCCATCAATTTTCTCTCTGAACGCAGCGACTCGCTGGAGCGGGCGAAGCAGTATCAGCAGGTGATCGACGATTTTCCCCGGCTGGCACGCGAACTGCGCCAGCAGATCGCCACGCTGAACGAGACCAGCAAACCCGTACGCAGCAACATGAGCAATGCGGAACTGGATCAGGAAATACTCCAGGTCAGCAGCCAGCTGCTGGAAGAGGGACGGCAGGCGCAGCAGGAGCAGGACCGCGCACGTGAAATCAGCGACTCGCTGGCGCAGCTGCCGCAGCAGCAGACTGATGCGCGCCGTGCCATGACGGAGAATGAGCGTCGCGCGCAGGGCATTTCAAACAACGCGTCACCCCTTGCCCAGGCGCAGGTGTATGCCCGTCAGGCGGAAAGCGCAGCGAGCAAAGCCCGGGTGGATGAGCTGGAGCTGGCGCAGCTTTCAGCCAATAACCGTCAGGAGCTGGCCCGCATGCGGGCAGAAGTGCATCAGCGGAAAGCCACGCAGCTGGATAACTATCTGCAGGCGCTGCGCAGCCAGCTGAACAATCAGCGTCAGCGCGAGGCGGAACTGGCGCTGGAGCGCACGGAGCAGCTGGCGGAAAACAGCGGCGATCTGCCGCCCACCATTAGCGAGCAGCTGCGTATTAATCGTCAGCTCTCTGCCGATCTGAATCAGCAGGCGCAGCGTATGGATCTGGTCGCCTCGCAGCAGCGTCTGGCAACTAATCAGACGCTGCAGGTGCGCCAGGCGCTGAGCACGCTGCGCGAGCAGTCACAGTGGCTGGGCGCCTCTAATTTGCTGGGTGAAGCGCTGCGCGCGCAGGTAGCCCGTCTGCCCGATATGCCAAAAGCACAGCAGATCGATAGCGAAATGGGCGAGCTGCGGGTACAGCGGCTGCACTATGAGTCACTGCTCGAGCGTCAGCAGACATTGCGTAAAGAGAAGCAGGAAGATGGCACGCCTTATACCAGCGAACAGAGCCGGATCCTGGACGCGCAGCTGCGCACCCAGCGTGAACTGCTTAATTCGCTGATCTCCGGCTGCGATACGCTGATTCTGGAGATCACTAAGCTGCGGGTGTCAAACACGCAGCTGCAGGATGCGCTCAGCGAAGTTAAAGAGGCGACGCATCGTTACCTTTTCTGGACGGCAGATGTCAGTCCGGTGGGCCTGAAGTATCCCCTTGAGGTAGCAAGCGCCCTCACCCGCCTGCTGTCGCTGGATACGCTGGGTCAGATGGGCAAAGCGCTGGCCATGATGTTTACCAGTCGCGAAACGGTGCTGCCGATTATGGGTGCCGTGCTGCTGGTGGGTTTCAGCATCAGCTCACGCCGCCACTACAACGCGTTTATGGCGCGCGCCGCCAGCCGCGTGGGCAAAGTGACACAGGATCGCTTCAGTCTGACGCTGCGGACGGTATTCTGGTCCATTCTGGTGGCGCTGCCGCTGCCGGTGCTCTGGGCGGCACTGGGGTATGGCCTGCAGCATGCGTGGCCCTATCCGTTTGCCGTGGCGATAGGGGATGGCATTACCGCCACGCTGCCTCTGCTGTGGGCGTTTATGATTAGCGCCGCCTTTGCCCGTCACGACGGCCTGTTTGTCGTGCATTTTCGCTGGCCGCAGACGCGGGTGGCGCGCGCCATGCGCTACTATTCGCTGACGGTTGGGCTGATTGTACCGCTGATCATGCTGCTGATCGCCTTTGGCAATCTGGAAGATCCGCAGTTTTCCGCGACGCTGGGACGACTCTGTTTTGTGCTGATTTGCGGTGCACTGAGCATTGTCACGGTCAGCCTGAAGCGCGCCGGTATTCCGCTTTATCTTGATAAAGAGGGCAGCGGTGATAATTTTGTCAATCGCATCCTGTGGAACCTGATGATCGCCATTCCGCTGGTGGCCGCTTTTGCATCCTGCATCGGCTATCTGGCAACCGCCCAGGCGCTGCTGGCTCGCCTGGAAACCTCAGTCTGTATCTGGTTCTTCCTGCTGGTGATTTATCACATTATTCGCCGCTGGATGCTGATTCAGCGCCGACGCATTGCGTTCGATCGCGCCCGCCAGCGTCGCGCTGATATGCTGGCCAATCGCGCCCGCAGTGAAGAAGAAAAAGAGCAGCAGAGCGCCACCAATACTGACACCATTGAAATTGATGAGCCGGTGATTGACCTCGATGCCATCAGTGCGCAGTCGCTGCGGCTGGTGCGCTCTATCCTGACGCTGATTGCACTGGTATCGGTGATCCTGCTCTGGTCGGAAATCCACTCCGCGTTTAGCTTCCTCGATAACATTCCGCTCTGGGATGCCAGTACCACGGTTCAGGGCGTTGAGAGTGTGCAGCCTATCACGCTGGGTGCGGTGCTTATCGCCATTCTGGTGCTGATCATCACCACGCAGCTGGTCCGCAATATGCCTGCGCTGCTGGAGCTGGCGCTGCTGCAGCATCTCAGCCTCGCGCCGGGTACCGGCTACGCCATTACGACGCTGACCAAATATGCGCTGATGCTGATGGGGGGCCTGATAGGCTTCTCAATGATTGGCGTGGAGTGGTCAAAGCTGCAGTGGCTGGTCGCTGCACTGGGTCTTGGGCTCGGATTTGGCCTGCAGGAGATTTTTGCCAACTTTATCTCCGGCCTGATTATCCTGTTTGAAAAACCGATCCGCATCGGCGATACCGTCACTATTCGCGATCTTACCGGCAGCATTACGCGTATTAACACCCGCGCGACCACCATTACCGACTGGGACCGGAAAGAGATTATCGTGCCCAATAAAGCGTTTATTACCGAGCAGTTCGTGAACTGGTCTTTGTCAGATTCCGTTACGCGTGTGGTGCTGACGATTCCGGCGCCGGCGCGCGTAAACAGTGAAGAAGCCACCACCATACTGAAACAGGCGGCCGAGCGCTGCACCTATGTGCTGGATATGCCGCCGCCGGAAGTTTACCTGGTGGACCTGCAGCAGGGTATTCAGCTGTTTGAGCTGCGCGTGCATGCGGCAGAGATGGGCCATCGCATGCCGCTGCGGCATGAGCTGCATCAGCTCATTCTGCGGGGCTTCGCGGAGCACAATATTGAGATGCCTTTCCCGCCCTTCCAGGTGCGTATGGAAACGCTGGGACGCAAAACGCCTGCCGGCAATGGCACGGCGGCGACGCAGACCTTCAAATCTGGCGGACTGTAACAAAAACGCCCGGCTTCAGCCGGGCGTTTCACACTGCGTAACAGGAGTTACTGCTTCACAAACTCTTCACCCTGCGCAATATCTTTTTTCAGCGTCTCCAGCATGCCGTTCAGCGCCTGCTGTTCAAATTCGCTCAGCGTGCCCAGCGGGCGACGTTCGGCAATCCCGTTTTTCCCCAGCAGCAGCGGCTGAGAAAAGAAGCGCGCATATTCACCATCGCCTTCGACATAGGCGCATTCAACTACATTGGCCTCACCCTGCAGCGCACGGATCAGCGACAGACCAAAGCGTGCGGCGGCCTGCCCCATTGAGAGAGTCGCCGATCCGCCACCCGCTTTGGCTTCTACCACTTCGGTGCCGGCGTTCTGAATACGCTTTGTAAGATCGGCGATCTCCTGCTCGCTGAAGCTGACGCCCGGCACCTGCGACAGCAGCGGCAGAATGGTCACGCCAGAGTGGCCGCCCACGACCGGCACCTCTACTTCTCCTGGCTGTTTACCCTTGAGCGCAGCGACAAAGGTATTAGCACGAATGACATCCAGCGTGGAGACGCCAAACAGCCGGTTTTTATCGTAAACGCCGGCTTTTTTCAGCACCTCTGCGGCGATCGCCACGGTGGTATTAACCGGATTAGTAATGACGCCAATCAGCGCTTTAGGTGCCGTGCTGGCTACCTGCGCGATCAGGTTACGGACAATGCCCGCGTTAACGTTAAACAAATCCGCGCGATCCATGCCGGGCTTACGCGCTACCCCGGCAGAAATCAGGACCACGTCGGCCCCCTTCAGCGCAGGGGTGGCATCTTCACCGCTAAAACCTTCAACCGTCACAGCGGTAGGGATATGGCTGAGATCGACCGCCACGCCAGGCGTGACCGGTGCAATATCATAGAGAGAGAGGGCGGAACCCGCGGGTAACTGCGTTTTGAGCAGCAGAGCCAGCGCTTGGCCAATACCGCCAGCGGCTCCGAGAACGGCAACTTTCATCCTGAACTCCTTATTAAGATGGGGCAAAGATATGCCAGAAATCCATCAGCTTACGAGTTTAGTCAACATCTCAGGCGATAGCGACATAGCCGTTGCGCACAGGCAGCCTGCTGCTATCTGCTTCCGATACCGCTCTGTTTCAGAAGCGCCTGAATGATCTTATCGCAGCCAGCAGAGATATACGGCTTTGATCGTCGATCTGGTTGTTACCACGTCAATAGTATAACAACTTTGCAACCTCTGCTTTGCGCGTCAGCGCGCGATTTTGGTGCGTAGCCAGTTTCTGCTAGAATGCCCGTCCCGCGCGGACGTATGGCGAAAGTCGCTGCTGACGCATTGCATAAAAATTCATCTAAATGCATAATAATTTATCAGCTGCAGGCTTGTTGCCTGCTGCGCCTCTCATTCATTGGTAGCTTATGCGTAATCCTTCAAAACAAGACGACCTTATCAAGGCATTTAAAGCCTTGCTTAAAGAAGAAAAATTCAGCTCTCAGGGCGAAATCGTGCAGGCGCTGCAGGAAGATGGCTTTGAAAATATCAATCAGTCAAAAGTCTCCCGCATGCTGACAAAGTTTGGCGCGGTGCGCACGCGCAACGCGAAAATGGAGATGGTTTACTGCCTGCCCGCTGAACTGGGCGTCCCTACCGCTACCAGCCCGCTGAAAAACCTGGTGCTGGATATCGATTACAATGAAGCGCTGGTCGTGATTCATACCAGCCCGGGCGCCGCGCAGCTGATTGCCCGCCTGCTCGATTCTCTCGGCAAAGCAGAAGGAATTCTGGGTACTATCGCCGGCGATGACACCATTTTCATCACCCCGGCGCGTGCTTTTACCGTTAAGCAGCTCTATGACGCGGTACTGGTGCTGTTTGAGCAGGAGCTGTAACACTTCTTTGCCGGTGGCCAGTCTGCCGGCACCTTCTGGCGTTCAGATACCTGATGTCCTCTGTTACTTCGCCCCGCCTTTATCGCTAAAGGTTATCAGGCTGGCTGATATAGGTCAGACCTTTAAGCTCCTGTTACTCTCAGCCATATATTCTCCTGCCTGTAACCGCTCTTTCGCCCGTTTTAACTAATTTTCTCGCCAGCGTGCAGCGGCATTGACCATAAACTTTGGCACGAAAAGTTAATTTGACGCAGATCACTGTTTTTGCGAAAAAAAAGCGCTTAACGGATGAAAAATAGCCGATTTTAATAACTTAACGTTATAAAAAGGTGGCATAAGGATAAAGGATAACAACGAAACATTATTAGCGAAGTATTAATTTCCCGCGTGATTAGATCTATACTTCTTTTCGTGACGCAAATCACACTAACTAAAAAGATAAAAATCACAGACGAGGAAAATACCATGAACGTTAAAGCGGCTATCGCCACCCTAAGCATTCTTTCTGCACTCTCATTTGGCGCTTCTGCAGCAGATTCTATTTCTGCCGATCAGGCAGCGAACCTGCAGTCTGCCGGCACCATCAGCGTCAGCGGCGTGGGCGGCTCGCCAATGGATATCCACCAGCAGCTGAATGCGAAAGCCGATGCGCAGGGCGCAAAAGCGTATCGTGTTATCGAGGCTTATAACGACAACACATACCACGCTACAGCTGAACTCTATAAATAACTGTCAACCGGCGTGATACAACGCCGATGCTAATCGACGACCCGCTTACTCTGGTGTAGCTGCAGGTTGTTGATGCTAACGAGGAGATACATCATGAAAATCAAAACAACTCTTGCAACGGCTGGCCTGCTCTCTCTGTTTGCCTTTGGCGCCTCTGCGGCTCAACTGGTTACCAGTGAATCAGCACAAAATCTGCAGCCTGCTGGCAGCACCATCTCAATCAGCGGTACCGGCGGTTCACCAATGGATTATCGCGAACAGCTTTCTCAGAAAGCTGATGCGCAGGGCGCCAGTGCTTACCGCGTCATCGAAGCGCGTACCGGCGACAGCTATCATGTGACCGCCGAACTCTATAAGTAATTCCTCGTCACCCCTGACGAACCCTTTGGCCCCGCTTTGCGGGGCCCTTTTTGGGTTGTATTACTGAGCGGTAAAGCGGAGCTGGCCCTCCAGCTCCTCTTTTGCCTTTTCAAATAGCAGGATCAGTGCGCTATACCGGCGTTTCTGCCCTCTCCCCAGATTAACGAAGACAATTTCCAGCGGCAGCGGAAGCTGTTCACCGGTCATCACCCGCCAGAGATCGTCCGGATCGCGAATAGCGGCCTCGTTCAGCATAAAACGCTCGCCAAACTGACTGTAGAAGTGGGCCTGATCGACGATTTCATCAAAATCGAAACGCTCGGTTCGCATGCTGTATCCTCCTGCTAAGAGAGACCGCCCAGATGCAGCGCTTTGACTTCCAGGTACTCTTCAATACCCAGCACTGAGCCTTCGCGTCCCAGACCTGATTCTTTAATCCCGCCAAACGGCGCCACCTCAGTAGAGACCGCGCACTCATTAATACCGATCATCCCCGCTTCCAGCGCGGCAGCGACGCGGAACACCCGCTGCAGATTCTGCGTATAGAAGTAGGCAGCCAGACCATATTCGGTATCATTCGCCCGCCCGATTACCTCCTCTTCACTGCTGAAGCGGAAGCAGGCCGCAACCGGACCAAATGTCTCCTCCTGCGCCAGCATCATGCTCTCCTGCGCCCCGGCAATAACCGTGGGCTGCCAGAAATTGCCGCCCAGCGCATGCCGTTCGCCACCGGTGACAATTCGGCCACCTTTACGCACCGCATCCTGCACATGCTCTTCAACTTTTTCCAGCGCGGAGGCAGCGATCAGCGGCCCGACGATTACGCCTTCATCCATACCGTTCCCGACTTTGAGCTGATTAACCGCTTCTGCCAGCTGCGTAACAAAGCGATCGTAAATCTGCTCATGGATATAAAAACGATTCACGCTCACGCAGACCTGACCGGCATTGCGGAATTTATTGGCAATCGCACCCTGTACCGCAGCGTCAATATCCGCATCTTCAAAGACGATATATGGCGCGTTGCCGCCCAGCTCCATGGAGACCTTTTTCATCGTCTCAGCCGCATTGCGCATCAGCGTTTTGCCCACGGCAGTGGAACCGGTAAACGAGATTTTGCGCACTGCGCGTGAGGCCATGATAGCGTCGCTGATCGCCTGAGTATCGCCCGCGACGGCATTGAGCACGCCGTCCGGCACGCCAGCCTGCTGCGCCAGGGCTATCAGGGCAAACGCGCTGAGCGGTGTATTGTTCGCCGGTTTAATAATCCCGGTGCAGCCTGCGGCCAGCGCCGGCCCAAGCTTACGGGTCAGCATCGCCATCGGGAAATTCCAGGGGGTAATCGCCGCGACCACGCCAACCGGTTCACGCGTGGCCAGAATACGCGAGCCGGGTTTAGCGGGCGGAATAATCTCGCCGTTAGCGCGCTTTGCCTCTTCTGCAAACCACTGAATAAAGCTCGCGGCATACTCTACTTCGCCTTCCGCCTCTTTGACCGGCTTACCCTGCTCGGCGGTCATCAGCTCTGCAAGCCAGCGTTTGTTTTCCACGATCAGCTGATACCAGCGCATCAGGATCCCGGATCGCTCTTTGGCCGTTTTATCCCGCCAGCCGGGGAAAGCGCGCTGCGCGGCAGCGATCGCCTGTTCGGTTTCCGCTTTACCCGCTTTGGCGACGCGGGCAATCACCTCGCCGGTCGCCGGATTGGTTACGTCAAACGTCGCGGAGGCGGCATGCCATTGACCCGCAGCGAAGAAGCCGGTTTTGAAGAGTTCATGTTGCTGCAAAGAAGCGGACATCGATATTCTCCTGTCAGTATGCATCCGTCAGGAAAGTATAGATGGCAACGCGCAGCCGATTTGTGTCAGCGTGGCATAAACCCGCCGCCGCCCGGGGCGGCAGGCTTAAATCTGGATGAGGGTGTTCTGATATTTGTCCAGCATCTGCGTCAGGCGGGCGACCGGCTCCGTGACGCTGGCAGGGGCACTATAATGCGCCAGCTTCTCCTGATAGCCAGCCAGCTCCTGCAACAGCGTTTTGAACGCGTCGCGTCGCTTATCATCGCTGCTGGCTGAGATAACCCGGTCCGCGGTGTGTCGCAGCTGCCGGTGATAAGCGGAGAGCTCCGCATTGACCGGCACTTCTGCATTACGCAGCCGCTGATGACCAATAATCAGCGTCAGGGCGATACGGTATTTATCGATATCGCCCGGAAACAGATTGAGCAGCAGAAAAAGCTGCTGATAAAGCGCCGGCAGATGGTTTTCCCGGCGCCGGGCCTGATTCGTCGTCAGCGCTGCAACAGCAGCATACATCAGGCGATTCAGCAGTTTGCGGCCGGTACGCGCTTTGGATTTATCGCGAATCAGCAAAATCACCATCATGGCGACAAAGCTGCCGATCCACTGCCCCAGCGCGTTATCCAGAAACACGTTGAATTCAAACTTCATCGGGTTATCCAGCACCAGCACATTGATTGTGCCGATCAGCGCGCCCAGCGTGCCAATCTGCCGCCGCTGCACAAAGATACCGCCGACAAAGCCGAGCAGGCCGATGGCGATGCAAAGCAGCAGCGCACTCTGCTGCGTGGCAGGCAGAACCCAGGTGAAGTAGAACAACCCGAGCGGCACGGCGACCGCCATACCGTAAAAGAAATCTTTGGCCATCATCAGCGGATTGGGCATGCGCATCGCCAGTGCGGTGATCACCCCCAGCATGACCATGCAGCCGCTGCCGGAGGTCCAGCCGGTATAGAGCCAGAACAGGGCCCCCAGCGCGGTGGCGACAAAGGTGCGAATACCGTTGATCATCGCATGGTGAGTTTCAGCCGAACGGGCCTGAACGATAACCTCCCGCTGCAGGATGTTCTCTTCAAGGGCGCTGATACGGCTGTTGCATTTAATCCCTTTGATCAGCAGCAGATATTCAGTCGCTGCTCCGGTCCAGCTCGCCAGCGTGACCGGAACCGTTTTGCTGCTGTCGCTGATAACGCGACGCAGCACTTTCATGCGCTTATGCACCTCACCGGCGCTGTTTGCCTCTTTTTCCAGCAGCAGCCGGAACTGCGGCGGAATATAGTCGGGCCGGGAGTTCTGGATAAGAAACGTCTCAGCGGCCTGCGTAATCAGCGTCAGCGACAGCGTATTAAGCATCTTCAGCCGGCGACTGCTGTTCTGCCAGCGAGATGACTCCATCATCAGCTGGCTGCGCATGCCGTTCAGGGCTGTGGTGCGGCGTACCAGCGCGCTCCAGGCTTTATCCACCTCATCTTTATCTTCATGCGCAACGCAGAGCTGCAGCAGTTTGTAGTGCGCCACCAGCAGCGCATCCACTTCGGCATCAATCACTTTTTTAATGGAGCGCGGTGAAAACAGCATGTCTGCCAGAATCGCACACAGGATCCCGAGCACAATTTCGCTGCAGCGCTCAACGGCAAACTGGGGGGCGAGCGTCAGCCCGCCCGTTGCGTCAGCGGTTACAACGATAATCAGTGCCGTATAGCCTGCCAGCCCAAGCGCATAGGAGTTTTCGACTTTGATCAGCGAAGAGATCCAGACGCAGAAACCGGCCCACATGCAGCACAGCAGCAACATCACTACCGGCGCACGCACGGTGGTGATCATGATAGTCAGCGCAGCGATACAGCCGATAAAGGTGCCGATAATGCGCAACACGCCGCGATAGCGCAGCGCGCCGGAGTAGGGATCGCCGCCGGCCGCAAAGGCGGTACCGCCAGCGACAATACCGGCCGTCATCACCGCCCAGCGCGGCGTTTCCAGATGAAAGTGAAAGCCAATCATCAGCGCGGCCACCAGCGCAAACGTCAGCTTGATCGGGAAACGCAAAAACTCAATCATCACGCCCCCGCTTAACCAAACTCACGCAGGCGATTGAAGAATTGCGCCAGCGGCGAGGCGTTGGTCTGCCGATCCTGCTCACCGGTGATCACCACGGTCGCGGTTGTGCCTGCCGGGAAGCGGTTGCCAGGCTGGGCATCAAGACGGATACGCACCGGCACGCGCTGCGCCAGGCGCACCCACTCCAGATTAGAGTCCACCGTTGCCATACCTTTATTATCAATGCTGCTGCTGCTGTTGGTCACCCCGGCAGCCACGCTGTCCACCGTGCCGCGTAACACGGTATTGCTGCCCAGCGGCGTGACTTCAGCGCGAAAGCCCGGACGCACGCCGCTGAGTTTGGTCTCTTCCATATAAGCCAGCACGTAGAAAGAGTGCTGCTGTACCAGCGCGACCGCCACGGAGCCGCGCGTAATGAACTCACCCTCATAGACATTGAGGTTGGTCACCCAGCCATCAGAGGGGGCTTTGATCGTGGTACGGTCGAGATCGATAACCGCCAGATCGCGGGTAGCGATCGATTTCGCCAGCTGATGTTCACTGGTCTGCAGATCGCTGTTAGCCTGTTCAATCGCCTCACGCGACATCGCGCTGGTACCGAGCTGATTACGGCGTCCCGCCTCGCGGCGTTTTTCACTCACCAGCGCCTGATAGTAGTCCACGTCTGCCTGCGCCTGCGCCAGCGCTTTCTGATAGCGCGGCCGGTCGACGATAAACAGCGTATCGCCCTTTTTCACCAGCTGGTTATCATGTACCGGCACGTCGGTGATCAGACCGGTGACATCAGGTGCGATAGCCACCACATCCGCAGAGAATTTAGCATCGCGTGTCCACGGGGATTCGGTGTAGAACACCCAGGCGCGGAAGACAATCACGACGGCGATGATAACCAGCAGGAGCGTAATCGCGTAACGCGCGATTTTTCTTATGAGCGCTTTCACTTAAAACCTCAGATGAATAGACGGGATACAAGATAAAACACACAGCAATACAGGGCCGTGTTAAACAGGGCCGGATGCCAGACCAGATCGTAGATCCCGCTTGGCGTCAGCACACGTTTCACCAGCCAGAACAGCGCCAGCGAAACCAGTAGTTCAATGAAGATGGGCGGGAAAGATAGCCCGAATACGACAAATACCGGAAGCACACTCATTTCGGTTCCTTAGTTCGACCTTGCCGGGATCGCACCGCTTTTACCCCCACGCTGTGCCGCACCGGGAATGGTTAAGCAGGCAGCAGAAAAATGGCAGTAACCTTCAGGCCGCCCTGCGCTAATCATAGCGTATCATCAGCCTGTCTGGTCCGTAACGGAATGCAGTGCATAAACCCAGCGCGCGTATAATAACGTTCCTGACTATATGTTTTCTACAAATCGTGACATAAATCACTTTTTAATCCGAATAAATAATCGCACGACTTAGCGCGATGTCTGTTTTTGCCAAAGTGGCTGAATCGGAGGCATTTATAGCTGACGCAGCCACAAAAAAGGCTGCCCGTAGGCAGCCCTTATAGTGACAGAGGTTCAGCACCTCAGGCGGTGCCGCCTACGGTGATTTTGTCCAGCTTCAGCGTCGGCTGGCCCACGCCAACCGGGACGCTCTGTCCCTCTTTACCGCATACGCCGACGCCTTTATCCAGCGCCAGATCGTTACCGACCATTGAGATTTGCTGCATCGCTTCAATGCCGGAACCAATCAGCGTAGCGCCTTTGACCGGCCGGGTAACTTTACCCTTCTCAATCAGATACGCCTCTGAGGTAGAGAAGACAAATTTGCCCGAGGTGATATCGACCTGACCACCGCCGAAGTTAGGCGCATAGAGGCCATATTCCACGCTTTCGATGATCTCCTGCGGCGTGGACTTGCCCGCCAGCATGTAGGTATTAGTCATGCGCGGCATCGGCAGATGCGCATACGATTCGCGCCGGCCGTTACCGGTTGGCGGCACACCCATCAGGCGGGCGTTAAGCTTATCCTGGATATAGCCCTTCAGGACGCCATTTTCGATCAGCATATTGTACTGACCCGGAACGCCCTCATCATCCACCGCCAGCGAGCCACGCAGCCCCTCCAGCGTGCCATCATCCACCACGGTGCAGAGTTCCGAAGCAACCAGCTGCCCCATCTTGCCGCTGAATACCGACGTTTCACGACGGTTAAAGTCGCCCTCAAGGCCATGTCCTACCGCTTCGTGCAGCAGCACACCCGGCCAGCCAGCGCCCAGCACGACCGGCAGCGCGCCAGCTGGGGCTGCAACTGCAGAGAGGTTAACCAGCGCCATACGCACCGCTTCGCGCGCCCAGGCGTCAGCCCGGACGTCACCGCTCTCATCGGCGAGGAAAAATTCATAGCCGGTACGCGCGCCGCCGCCGCTTGAGCCGCGCTCGCGCTTGCCCTGATCTTCCACCTGCACGCTGATTGACAGACGCACCAGCGGACGAATATCGGCTGCCAGCGTCCCATCGGTTGCCGCAACCAGCACCTGTTCATAAACGCCGCTCAGGCTGGCATTGACCTCCTGTACGCGCGGGTCGGCCGCGCGCGCCACGCGGTCCACGCGATGCAGCAGGGCGATTTTATCTTCGCGCGTCAGGCTATCGAGCGGGTTAACCGGCGCATAGAGCGAACGTTGCATTACTGCCTGCAGCGTATGTGCGGTGCCATTGCCCTGCTCGCGTACGATACTGCGCGCGGCTTCTGAAGACTGCCGTAGCGCATTCAGGGTGATCTGGTCTGCATAAGCGAAGCCGGTTTTTTCACCGCTTACGGCACGTACGCCAACGCCCTGATCGATATGGTAGGAGCCATCTTTAATAATTTTATCTTCCAGCACCCAGGATTCATGGAAGCTGGACTGAAAATAGAGATCGGCATAATCCAGACGACGTTCTGAAAGCTGCCCTAACAGGGAATGGAGGTCCTGCTGATTAATGCTGTTCGCAGCTAGTAACTGCTCACTTACCAGATTCAGAGTCATCGTTTCTCACTCATTATGTGCTCAGATAGTCATAGCCTGCGGCAATTCCCCGACGGCGTCAAATTCACTTGCTGCCGGCGTCGCGCGCTTTGCGCAGCACTTCACTGATTTCCGGTTTATCCAGCGGGCCACTGATGTGATAGCGCAGCAGGGAAATCTTGTTCCAGAGCGGTCCCAGTACCTTGCTGGCGGCAAAAACGGCGGCGCCAACCACCGGATTGATCGCAAACGCCGTTGCCACACCGACCGACGCGGAGATCTCCGGCGCCACGACCGCTTCCATATCGATCTTCCGCTGTACCAGATCGATCCGGCCCTGCATCGCGATATCTGCCTCCAGCCCATCTACCAGCAGGTTATCGGTGCGCATGACGCCGTTTTCGATCCAGGCGGTGCCGTTGATTGAATCAAAATAGAAGCCATCGCTGAAGGTATCGCTGAAATCCAGACGCAGTTTGCGCAGCAGCGCATCAAAACTGACCAGACGCAGCAGCTGTCCTGCCCGTCCGGTATTGACATCGGCGATCTCTCCTTTGCCAAAGTGCGTTTTCAGCGTGCCGCTCAGCGACGCCTCAGCAGGCTGCCAGGGCGCGGCGCGCCAGTGCAGGTCATAATCCACGTTAAACGGCGCATCGCGCAGCGGCGTGTTCATACCGAACCAGTTAGTGGCGTCATTAATATTGCTGCCGCTCAGGCGTCCCTTCAGCGAGGTGCGCAGATTGCCCGGTGAATTAACCCATTCGCCACTGATGCTGAGCCGGGCGCTGCCGCTGTCCACAATCCCGTTAGTGAGTGCTAACGTCTCTCCGCGCGGCGTCAGCGTCGCAGCCATCCGGCCGAACTTCTGTCCGCGCAACCAGCACTCATCGCAGTTAAGCTGCAGCGCAGGCCACTGGCTGAAATCGATGCCGCTGTCGCCGCTGAACGGTGATGACGCCTGCTTGCTGCCGGTCTCTTTCCATTGCGGGTTGTAATAAAGGTAGTTCAGATTGATGCGCCACGGTGCACGCTGCGCTGTTGTCAGCGTGCCGCGCGCTTCACGACTCTCCAGCTTCAGCTGCGCATCACCGCCCGTGCCCTGCAGCAGAGTGGCGCTGAGATCGTGCCACTGCTGTCCGCCCAGCGTCAGGGCTGGCGTATGCAGCGTGACGTCGCCCGGTAAGCCGACCCCACCCACCTGCGTGGCGCCCTCTCCGCTGCCGCCCGCTCCGGCCAGTACACCGAGCCAGGCCTCCCCATCCAGCGGCGGCAGGTTTAATACCATACCGCGCTGCGCCGGCAGCGCCGGCGTTGCCGTGGTCTGGTTCTGCCAGATGCCGCGTTCGACGCGCAGCTGCGGCTCCAGCAGCCAGCGGCTGTTAAAGCGGTGCATCTCGCCCACGCTGCCGCTGAGCATAAAGCCGTTCAGATCGCCTTTCGCCTTAACCGTCACCGGCAGCGTCTCACCGGCAGACTTTGTCAGCGGCGCAGGTAAGTGACTGCTTACTGCTTTGCCATCGCCCCTGAGATCGACGCTGTAGGTCGCGCCTCCGCTATGCGGCAGCGTAATATCCACATCGCCCTGCCAGGCGAGTGAACCGCTGAGCTGACGCGCTACCGCCGCTGGCATCACGCTGAGACGCGCGGGCTGCCAGTCGCCCAGCAGGCGGACGTTAACGCCAAAATCCTGCGGATTCTCCTGCGTGCTGAAGGTCACGCCCAGCGGCTGACCAAACCAGTTTGCCTGCATCTCTTCGCTTTCAAGGTTGCCGTTGTTATAGCGGAAACGTCCTGTCAGCTGCGTCAGCGTGCTCTTCAGCGGTTTAATATGCAGCGTGTTGTTATTCATAACCACGTTGCCGCTGGCGTGTACCTGTTCGCCATCCAGCGGGATCTCCAGGTTGAGCGTGCTTTTTACATTGCCCCCAACCTGCAGCTGCTGCAGCGCAGCGCCGAGCGACGATTTCAGCGGCGTCTCATTAAAGTAGGCCCCGATATCCTCTCCCTGCCCGCTCAGGTCGCCAGCGATCAGCAGTTTCTCTTTAAGATAATCCGGAATAACGGCCGTGACGTTACGCGCCCCGACCTTGCCCAGGCGCGCCTTATCGGCGCGCATCCACAGGCCGTCATTCACAAAATCGAGATCGATATCCAGATTCTGCAGGGCTGGCCAGCCCGGCTGAAAGCGAAACGCGGCGTTGCGCAGCGGCACCTGAACTTCAAACATGCCATCGTTATGCTTAAACGGGAACAGGCGCGGATCGCCGGCGAACAGCAGCGTGGCGTTATCCGTCTCCCCGCCTTTTATCGCTTCGCTCAGGTAGTGCGTCAGGTTATGCCCCATCAGCGGTTCCGGCAGATAGCGCCAGGCATCACCCGCGTCGGTTACGCGAATGCCGGCCAGAATATCGAGCCGTGGTGCAGTGTCACTGTTTTGCTGATAGCGAAAATCACCGCGCGCCCAGAGCGATCGCGCCTGCACATCCAGCTGATGTCCGGCCAGCGTCAGGCCATGACGGTCGCGCAGCCAGCTCAGCTGGCCACTCAGCTGATGAATATCCAGCGGCGCCTGGAACATATCACCATAGGGCACTTCAGCCTGCCCCATGCTGAGATCAACCTGACCATTGCTTACGCTGCCGCTGGCGCGCCCGCTGAGATTGCTGATGCCCGGCAGCAGCTTCCAGTTATGCCATGCCAGATCGCGCCACGTTGCCTGCAGTCGCGTCTGCTCCGGCTGCGCCAGCGGAATATCCAGTGCCAGCGTATCGATATAACCGCGCGGCTGCAGCGCACGCCAGGTATCCAGCAGCGTCGGCGAGAGCGGGCCAATCAGCGGCACCAGCGGTGCAAACCGCTGCAGGTCCAGCCGGGTAGCACGCACGCGGATCTCCGCTGCCGCTTTATCCTCAGGCTGCCACAGCAGCGCAATCCGGCCGGGCGCCCAGGCCACGCCATCGGTGCTGAGCCGGGTCTGCGGTATGTTCAGGCTCCAGCCGTCGCGCGAGCGCGCCAGGTGCGCGGTCAGTCCGTCAATCTGCAGCTGATGGTCGCGCTGCTCGCCGCGCCAGCGCGCCCCACCCTGTTTAATCAGCACATCACCCGCATAGAGTTCGCCATCGCGCAGGCTGGCCCACGCCGCCAGGCTGATACGCACGCTCTCCAGACTGGTGTTATCACGCAGCCAGCGGCCAATCCAGGGGCGCACATCCACATCGTCTGCCTGCATCCAGATGCGACCGTCGTTCAGCAGGCCACGGGTATCATTTAAGTCCAGCCTGACCTGCACAACACCATGCTGGCCGGTAAAACTGCTGAGGCTGACCTCGCCTTCAGCACGATGCCGGCTGGCTTCATTCAGCCAGGTGAGGCGCGGTATCGCCAGCTCGGCATGCTGGCCTGAAGGCGTCAGAAAGCGGATAGTGCTGTCGCGCAAATCGAAGTGATCGAACTGGCGCAGGAAGAGGTCGTTGATCTGAGCAGGCTTGATGCTGGTGGTATCGCTGTCGCGGGCAAACAGCGGCCGCTCCGTCGCCAGACGCAGCTGCCAGAAGGTGAGATCGCGGAACTGCCAGCGCCAGTGCAGCAGCGACTGCCAGACATCCAGCGCAAGAGTGACGCGGCCAATGTGCAGTTCGCCATCCTGCTTCATATCAATGCGCAGATCGCGTACCTGCAGCGTCGGGCCAAAATTCTGCCACGTTCCCTGCAGTTCGCTGGCGTCTGCAGTGACGCCGCTGATGCGTGAAACCGTCTGCAGAATGTCGCTGCGATAGCTGTTGAGATGCGGCATCACCAGACGCAGCCCGCTCACCAGCAGCGCCACAATGACAATCACTGTGGCGATCAGCAGTAACAAAATCCCTGGCAACCGCCTCACACATCTCTCCTTGCTGGTCACTGGATAATAACGTCTGGCCGCAGGCCTTACATCATGACGACGTCAAACTGCTCCTGAGTATAGAGCGGTTCAACCTGAACTTTGACCTGTTTGCCGACAAAGATTTCGACTTCGGCCAGCGCATGCGACTCATCTGTTTTCAGCGCTTCGCCTACTGCCGGCGAGACGTAAACCAGAAAGCGGTCGGAGTCATAGGCGTGATGCACACGTACGATTTCACGCATAATTTCATAGCAGACGGTCTCTACCGTTTTCAGCGAGCCGCGTCCTTTACACACCGGGCAGTCGGCACAGAGCACATGCTCAATGCTTTCTCGCGTTCTTTTACGGGTCATTTCCACCAGGCCCAGCGCTGAAAAGCCATGGATACCGGTTTTAACCCGATCTTTACTCAGCGCACTCTCCAGCGAATGCAGCACGCGACGGCGGTGATCGTCATTACTCATGTCGATAAAATCGATAATGATAATACCGCCGAGGTTACGTAACCGCAGCTGACGGGCAATAGCCTGCGTCGCTTCGATATTGGTATTAAATATGGTTTCATCCAGGTTACGGTGGCCAACAAACGCCCCGGTGTTGATATCTACCGTGGTCATCGCCTCCGTCTGATCGATAATCAGGTAGCCACCCGATTTAAGCTCGACCTTGCGCTCCAGCGAACGCTGAATTTCATTTTCTACATCATAGAGATCGAAAATAGGCTGCTTGCCGCTGTAATGCTCCAGCTTGCCCGCCATTTCGGGAATATATTCGCTGGTAAATTCCACCAGCAGATCGCAGGTCAGACGCGAATCGACGCGAATGCGATCCAGCGCGGCGCCGGCAAAATCGCGCAGCACACGCTGCGCCAGCGCCAGTTCACCATAGAGCAGGCAGCGCGTCTGATTACGCTTTTTGCGCTCGCTGACTTTTGTCCACAGGCGTTTAAGAAACGCCGCATCCTGCGCCAGCTCTTCTGCGCCAATGCCTTCCGCAGCGGTACGAATAATAAAACCGCCCAGATCGTCACAGTAGGCAGCGACGACCGCTTTCAGTCGCTCGCGTTCCGCCTCACTTTCAATACGCTGTGAAACACCCACGTGTGATGCGCCGGGCATGAAAACCAGATAACGGGACGGCAGTGTGATATCGGTGGTCAGGCGTGCGCCCTTGGTGCCGAGCGGATCTTTCACTACCTGCACCATCAGATCCTGTCCCTGGCGTACCAGCTCGGCGATGTCGCGTACAACAAAATTTTTCTTTTCATCGCCGGCAACACACTCGGTGTGCGGCATGATGTCGGAGGCGTGCAGAAAGGCGGCTTTATCCATGCCAATATCGACAAAGGCGGCCTGCATACCCGGCAGCACGCGGCTGACCCGGCCTTTGTAGATGTTGCCAACAATGCCGCGTCGCGCTTCGCGCTCAATATGAATTTCCTGCAAAATGCCGCCATCAATATAGGCAACGCGCGTTTCCGAAGGTGTCACATTTACCAGCAGTTCAGCCGTCATTCTGTCCCCTTAATGCACGCAGCGACTGAAAATGGCTCAGCAGCTCTGTGGTTTCCACCAGCGGTAGTCCCACTACGGCGTAGTAGCTGCCATTAATCGTGCGCACGAAATTACCGCCCAGACCCTGAATGCCATAGGCGCCCGCCTTATCCATCGGTTCGCCACTGGCGATATAGTGCGCGATTTCATCAGCGGTCACGTTGCGGAAGGTCACATCGGTAAGCACCAGGCAATCCAGCAGCGTCTCGCTGTCAGCCAGCGCTATCGCGGTCATCACCTGATGCGTCTGTCCGGAGAGCCTTGCCAGCATCTCTGCGGCGTGTTCTGCATCACGCGGTTTTTCCAGTACGTCACCATTCAGCACCACAATCGTGTCCGCGCCCAGTACCGGCAGATCCCGGGGCGCCATAGCGACACCGGCGCGGGCTTTATCCGCCGCCAGTCGGCGAACGTAATGTTCAGCCGCTTCGTCGGGCTGACGCTGCTCTTCGGTATGGGTTAACAGACGCTCAAACTGCAGCCCAAGCTGCGTAAGCAGCTCGCGCCGGCGGGGCGAGCCGGAAGCCAGATACAGGGTAATCATTGTGTTCCTTACTGAACGGCAAACTGCCGGCGGATCTTTCTCATCAATAAGAATAGCCAGGGCCAGAGGATGCCGTCGACCACGCTACTCCAGAAAATTTCTGGCCGGAATGAGACGTCTATGACCAGGAATTCAGCCCAAAAAACAATGACATCTACTGCCAGTGAAAGAACCATAACCATTAACGCCTGCTGCCACAATGCGAGGTTGCGGAACAGCTGGAATTTAAAGGCGACCAGGTAGGCGATGATACTGAAGGCCAGCGCGCGTACGCCCAGCGTGGAGCCGGCAATCAGATCCATAACGGCACCGAGAAAGAATCCGGTGCCGACGTTGACCCGATGCGGCAGCGCCAGCACCCAGTAGATCAGAATAAGCAGCAGCCACGACGGCCGGAACATATAGAACTGCTCCGGCCACGGCATGATTTGCAGAATTAATGCCAGCAGAAAAGAGAGCCAGATTACCCACCGTCCCTGACTGCGATATCGGCTCAAGGCTGGCCCCCACGCGTGTTCGCCGGCGTGCTCTGCGCACTCCCGCTGGCCGCAGAAGATGGCGGTCCCATCTGCTGACTCTGCTGCATCCCCGCGGGCGCTGGCGGCCCCATTTCACCCGCCGGTGGCAGCACCTGAGGCATCATCTGCATCAGACGCTCGTTCGCTACGCGATGTACCTCATCCGGTGCCATCGGCATATCGCCATTTTTATCTGCTCCCCACAGCAGCAGCAGGTAGCGCAGACGCTGCAGCCCGGCAGTCGGACGCGCCTGAATGACCGTATAGGCTCGCTGGGTATCTACTTTGACTGACGACACGACGCCGACCGGATAACCTTCCGGGAACCGGCCGCCGAGGCCGGATGTCACCAGCACGTCGCCGACGCGAATATCAGTATTGCCTGGCAGATGCTCCAGCTGCAGATCTTCGCTGCAGCCGTTACCGGCAGCAATAACGCGAATATCGTTACGCAGCACCTGAATCGGCAGCGCGTGAGAGGCGTCGCAGATCAGCAGCACGCGGCTGGTCAGCTGGCCAACGGCCACCACCTGCCCGACAACGCCTTTATCGCTGATCACCGGCTGACCTTCGTAAACGCCGTTTACGCTGCCCTTATCGATCACCACCTGATCGGTATAAGGATCGGTGCCGGTTGAGATCACCTGCGTCACCATTTTGTGCTCATCCTGACGCAGCGGCGATCCAAGCAGCTCGCGCAGGCGGGCATTTTCCTGCTTATATTGCCCCAGCATCAGCAGATCGCTGTTTTTCAGGAAAAGCTCGCGGCGCAGCGCTTTGTTCTCCAGCTCCAGCTGCTGACGGGATGCCAGCGTATCCGACACGCCGTCAAGCAGCTGTCGCGGGCCGTTGGCCAGAAAATAAAATGGGCTGACTGACGTGTCCAGATAGTTGCGGATCCGGGAGAAAGTACTTACGCGGCTGTCGGCGATGATAATCGCAATTGCCACGATAACGGCCAGAAAGAGACGCAACTGCAGGGAAGGCCCCCTGCTAAAAATCGGCTTCATAAATTCTGCGAATTCCTCGACATCAGGGAAGAAGCACCAGTCCGCAGACCCGCGCCTCCAGGGCTGGACGCACTATGCCGTCATACGCAGCCGCGCCATTTACCCATGCCTGAACCGCCGCTGCATAATACAACGCTGCGTGCGGTTCAGTTTATGATGAGTATTGTCGCGATTCCCTGCGCAATATGACCATGGTCGCAGCCAGTGAGGAATTACTCCTCGCTGAACAGATCGCCACCATGCATGTCGATCATCTCCAGCGCTTTACCGCCGCCACGCGCTACGCAGGTCAGCGGATCTTCCGCTACCACGACCGGAATACCTGTCTCTTCCATCAGCAGGCGATCCAGATTACGCAGCAGTGCGCCACCGCCGGTCAGCACCATGCCACGCTCTGAAATATCAGAAGCGAGCTCTGGCGGACACTGCTCCAGCGCAACCATAACTGCGCTGACGATGCCGGTCAGCGGCTCCTGCAGCGCTTCAAGAATTTCATTTGAGTTCAGCGTAAAGCCACGCGGCACGCCTTCTGCAAGGTTACGGCCGCGCACTTCGATTTCGCGCACTTCGTCGCCCGGATAGGCTGAACCGATTTCATGCTTGATACGTTCTGCGGTGGCTTCACCAATCAATGAACCGTAATTGCGGCGCACGTAATTGATGATAGCTTCATCAAAGCGATCGCCACCGATACGTACAGAAGAGGAGTAGACCACGCCGTTCAGGGAGATCACGGCGACTTCAGTCGTACCGCCACCGATATCCACGACCATAGAACCGGTTGCTTCAGAGACCGGCAGGCCGGCACCGATAGCCGCAGCCATCGGCTCTTCAATCAGGAATACTTCGCGTGCCCCTGCGCCCTGCGCAGATTCACGGATAGCGCGACGCTCAACCTGGGTCGCGCCGACCGGTACACACACCAGTACGCGCGGACTCGGGCGCATAAAGCTGTTGCTGTGTACCTGCTTAATAAAGTGCTGGAGCATTTTTTCAGTCACGAAGAAGTCGGCAATCACGCCATCTTTCATCGGACGAATAGCGGCAATGTTGCCCGGCGTACGGCCAAGCATCTGCTTTGCGTCATGACCAACAGCCGCTACGCTCTTTGGGGAGCCGGCGCGGTCCTGACGGATAGCAACCACTGAAGGCTCGTTCAGCACGATGCCCTGTCCTTTTACATAAATCAGGGTATTCGCAGTACCCAGGTCAATGGACAAGTCATTGGAAAACATGCCGCGAAATTTTTTAAACATACTAAGGGATAATCCTGCAAGCTGGGGGCGGAAAATAAAATCCGCTTACTCTACCAACCACACGAAGCCGCTACAAGGCGCAAAAACGTTCGGCTAAGGTGAAAAAATAGACCGTATACTTTTTCCGGCCGGTACTGTTCGCTACTGGCAGCGCCAGATAGCGCTAAACGGCCCTCTTTAACGCAAATTGCCCGGACCTGCGGCGGGGTTATCGACATAAAATTTAACATTTCATGCCTCTGGCTCTGCCCGCTCCCGCTGGTTAATGCCAGAAAAACATCGCTTGCCGGGACAAACCCTGCCAGCGCATCAAATACGGTAACGTTGCGAGTGTTTTTTAACGTTACTGTTAACGGGTAAGGAAGGCGCAAACAGATCGCCCTGCCCGCCCGATACCCCAAGCGCAGTCAGGGTTTGCCATTCAGCCCGGGTACGCACGCCAGCAGCAAAAACATAGCTGGAGGTGGATTTACATACTTCCAGCAGGCTTTGCACAAAAAGCTGATTCTCTGTGCGGCGATCGATATTGCGTACTAATCCCGGATCCAGCTTAATCACATCAACAGGAAGCTGGCGGATGTAGGCGCTACTGACCACCGTCATTCCCGCCTGATCAACTGCGATACGACAGCCAAACGTGGTGAGCATGTGAAAAACCGGCAGCAAACGATTGATGTGTTGACACACATCCGCCTCGGCAAGTTCAAATAAAAATCGCCGGCGCTGGGATTTATTACACTGCAGCAGCAATTTTTGCAGCCAGCGCTGGAACGGGCGCTGCAGCAGTGAATCGATACTTACCGGCAGCGCCAGCGTCTCATCCGGCCACACTTCTGTCAGCGCGGCGATGCGCGTCACCAGCTGGCGATCCCAGCTGTCAGTGAGCCCCAGCTGCATAACCAGCGGCATAAACTCGGCGGCAACCACTTCTTTATCACCATCAAATATGCGCGCCAGCATCTCACGGTGGTGAACTTTACCATCCAGCAGTACCGCAGGCTTTTGATAAAGACGGGGACCACCGCGATTGAGCGTATTCTCCAGCAGCGTACGCCAGCGCACGCTGCCGCGGCCCATCTCCAGCGGATTACCCTCGCCCACCGACCAGGTATTGCCTCCCTGCAGCACGGCGCGCCGCGTGGCCAGCTCTACGCTCTCCATCACCTGCAGTACGCTCTGTCCGCTGCACCAGGCGTTGATGCCGATATGGATTAAATCATCACGATCCACCCTGCGCATCGGCGGCAGCGAGTCCACCGCATTGATGAGCTGCTCGGCGATGCTGTTTGCCTCTTTCAGCGTCCGGTGCGGCAGCAATACGGCAAAATCGCTGCGAAAATAGCGTGCCAGCAGCGCCCCCGGATAGCGCAGCACAAACGTAGAAAACATATTGATAATATCAAACAGGTACTCTTCGGCCAGCGTCGGACCAATTATCTCATGCAGATTGTCGAAGTCAGGCAGGCGGATCATCATTACCACGCCATGCGTACCAACATCCTCCTGATCCTCCAGCAGCGTCGCCAGCTGGTTATCAAAAAAGAGGCGATTGTTGAGACCCGTGCGCGCATCCTGAGCCGCAAACGTGCGGATCAGCGTATCGATTCGCAGACGCTGCTCCCCCGCTTCCTGCAGATCGCTGAGCAGCGTATCCAGCGCGCGGCTGGCTTTGGCCGGCCATTCAGTGGTGCCCGGGACGCGGGCGATTCGCTCGCCGGCAATAATGCGTTCCGCGCGCGCCTCCAGCCGATCCATATTGCGCCAGCGGCGATTAAGCCAGTGGTGCGTCATCGCCAGCAGCGCCGCCATAATGGCAACCACGCTCAGCAGCACCACCAGCGTATAGGCGCCGGTAAAGGAGCGGAACCAGGTTTTTGCCGGATCGAGAACCACGACGCGCAGTTGCATCTCGGGCGCATGCACCAGGGGCAGCTCAAACTGGATAAACCGGTTAGGCTCATCTTCCAGCATCGGATTCTCATGGCGGGTAAGACGGAATACTTCGCCTTCGTCATTAAGCAGCGTGACCTGCTCAGCGTTGATCACCGGCATCAGCCGCGTCAGCCACTGTTCAACCTCCTGCGGCGACTGAGTCATCAGCGCTTTGTCGACTTCGGTCGCCAGCGTATCGATACGGCTCTCAACGCGCTCCTGCGACAGCCAGATAAAACTAAAAGCGCAGCCTACCAGCATCAGTAACATTGCCAGTAAGCTTAATAATGTAATAAACGCAGAAAACTTCGTTGTTAATCGCATCCCTGTGCCTGTACCACTGCGGTTATAAACGGGCAGCCAGCCTGTGCGTCATTCAGCTGACGCAATCCTGAGCAAAGTACCATAAATAGCTGTCTGAATCAGCGCCAATGCTCCGGCAAGCACGCTGTCGCGCGAGTATAACGGTAAAGTCACGGCGCCTGACTGCCGGGCGGTCTTTTTCGTCCTATTCTCAACAGAGGCTGTCTGCCAGGAAATTTCATATTTTCCCCGGCAAAGTGGCATCGCCGATGGGGTTTACGCATCTTACTGATCACTGCTTATCTGCCGGAGAAGACCATGAAGTTCAAGCACGCTCTCACTGAAGCTGATGTTACCCCGGAAAACATCTTTGCGCTGCGCCGGCGTCAGGTGCTGAAGGCGCTGGGCATTGGCGCTGCCGCCGCAACGCTGCCGGGTAGCGCGCGGGCGGACATTCTGAGCTGGTTTAAAGGAAACGATCGTCCGCCGGCACCGGCAGGACGCGATTTGACGTTCACCAAACCCGCACAGTGGCAGGCGGATCTCCCCCTGACGCCTTACGATAAGGTCGCGGGCTACAATAACTTTTATGAGTTTGGCCTGGATAAGGCCGATCCCGCGGCCAACGCCGGCTCACTAAAGACTGAACCCTGGCAGCTGCGTATTGAAGGTGAAGTGGCTAAGCCCATGACGCTGGATATGGATGACATTTTTAAACGCTTTGCCATGGAGCAGCGTATCTACCGTATGCGTTGCGTCGAAGCCTGGTCAATGGTCGTGCCCTGGGTGGGCTTTGAACTCAGTAAGCTGCTGAAGCTGGCTGAACCCACCAGCAACGCACGCTATGTGGCGTTTCAGACGCTCTACGACCCTGAGCAGATGCCAGGCCAGAAAGATCGCTTTATTGGCGGCGGGCTCGACTATCCCTATGTTGAAGGATTGCGGCTGGATGAAGCGATGCATCCGCTGACGCTGCTCAGCACCGGTGTCTATGGCAAAGCGCTGCCGCCGCAGAATGGTGCCCCGATACGCCTGACGGTGCCGTGGAAATATGGTTTCAAAGGCATTAAGTCGATTGTGAAAATCACCCTGACCGCTGAACAGCCGCCGACCACCTGGAGCCAGATTGCCGCCAGCGAATATGGGTTTTACGCCAATGTGAACCCGCATGTTGATCATCCGCGCTGGTCACAGGCGACAGAGCGTTTTATCGGCGCGGGCGGCCTGCTCAACGTAGAGCGGCAGCCTACGCTGCTGTTTAACGGTTATGCACGTGAGGTTGCGTCACTCTATCGCGGGCTCGATCTGCGGGAGAATTTTTAAATGCGACTGACCCTGAGACAGGTTACCTGGCTTAAAGTGGTGCTGCACCTGGCCGCCCTGCTGCCGCTGGTCTATCTGGTGCTTTCGGCTGCTCAGGGCTGGCTGAGCGCCGATCCGGCCAAAGATATTCAGCACTTTACCGGCAGAATGGCGCTGAAGCTGTTGCTGGCAACGCTGCTGGTCAGTCCGCTGACGCGCTACCTGAAACAGCCACTGCTGATTCGCACCCGCCGGATGCTGGGACTCTGGTGCTTTGCCTGGGCCACGCTACATCTGATCAGCTACTGGCTGCTGGAGCTGGGCTTTACGCATCTGCGTCTGCTCGGCAGTGAAATTTTCGCCCGCCCCTATCTGCTGCTGGGTATGATCAGTTGGGTAGTGCTATGTGCGCTGGCAATAACCTCGTTTCAGCGCGCGCAGCGCAAACTGGGCAGACGCTGGCAAACGCTGCATAACGCTATCTATCTGGTAGCGATCCTCGTTCCCATTCACTATCTCTGGTCAGTCAAAGTCCTGTCACCACAGCCGTGGCTCTATGCGCTGGCAGCCGCACTGCTGCTGGCGTGGCGCTACAAAAAGTTACGCAAAAGCTTCAGCCGCTGATTTTCCTGAGGTTGTTTTCTCCCCCCGCTTTCTGTTAAAACGTGTGGCCTTCGGGCCGCACCGGATCAACTTCGCAGATAAGACCAGTATTTTGCTGCGAATTGTCCCGAAACGGATATAATGCCCGGCTTTATTGCAAGCAAACCCTTCTTTTTCACTCTCAAGGGTGACAAATGAAGGATGTCGCGGTATTTTACGCGATGCCCTAATGATTGCAGGAGATAGCCGCAAGATGGCGCATAAATTTCACATACTGTTGTTGAACGGTCCCAACCTGAATTTGCTGGGAACGCGCGAGCCTGACAAGTATGGTCATGCCACGCTGGCTGATATCGTCAGCGATCTGGTGCAGCAGGCTGACCAGCACCATGTGAAATTGAGTCATTTGCAATCGAACGCAGAATATCAGCTGATCGATCGTATTCACGCCGCGCGCAGCGATGTGGATTACATCATCATCAATCCGGCTGCGTTCACGCACACCAGCGTTGCGCTGCGTGATGCTTTGCTGGCGGTAAGCATACCTTTTATTGAGGTGCATCTCTCCAACGTGCATGCACGCGAGCCGTTCCGGCACCACTCCTATCTTTCCGATGTATCTGCCGGCGTCATTTGTGGACTTGGCGCGGATGGGTACGCGTGGGCTTTACAAACGGCGATAAAACGCCTGTCACATTCCAATTAAACAGAGTACGGAACCACACTCATGGATATTCGTAAAATTAAGAAACTGATCGAACTGGTTGAAGAGTCCGGCATTGCTGAGCTGGAAATCTCTGAAGGCGAAGAGTCAGTTCGCATCAGCCGTTCACCTGCCAATGTCGGTTATCCTATGATGCAGCAGGCTTATGCTGCACCTGCTCCGCAGCCTGCACTGGCCGCTGCCGTTGCGCCGGTTGCTGCCGCTCCGGTTGAAGCAGCTAAGCCTGAAGTCAGCGGTCACATTGTCCGTTCACCGATGGTCGGCACCTTCTACCGCACCCCAAGCCCGGACGCAAAAGCGTTTGTGGAAGTGGGTCAGAAAGTGAACGCTGGCGATACCCTGTGCATCGTTGAAGCGATGAAAATGATGAACCAGATCGAAGCCGATAAATCCGGCGTTGTGAAGGCGATCCTGGTAGAAAGCGGCCAGCCGGTTGAATTTGACGAGCCGCTGGTCGTCATCGAATAACGAGGCGAAGCATGCTGGATAAAATTGTCATTGCTAACCGTGGTGAAATCGCGCTGCGCATTCTGCGTGCCTGCAAAGAGCTGGGCATCAAAACCGTAGCGGTCCACTCCACGGCAGATCGCGACCTCAAGCACGTGCTGCTGGCAGATGAAACTGTCTGCATCGGCCCGGCGCAGTCGGTCAAAAGTTACCTGAATATTCCGGCCCTGATCTCTGCCGCTGAAATTACCGGCGCCGTTGCGATCCATCCGGGATATGGCTTTCTGTCTGAGAACGCTGATTTTGCTGAGCAGGTTGAGCGTTCAGGCTTTATCTTTGTGGGTCCGAAAGCGGATACGATCCGCCTGATGGGCGACAAAGTTTCTGCTATTACCGCGATGAAAAAAGCGGGCGTGCCGACCGTTCCGGGTTCAGATGGCTCACTGACTGATGATATGGATAAGAACCGCGCTATCGCGAAGCGTATCGGCTATCCGGTTATCATCAAAGCCTCTGGCGGCGGCGGCGGACGCGGTATGCGCGTTGTACGCCATGAAAAAGATCTTGAGCAATCCATCGGCATGACGAAAGCGGAAGCCAAAGCGGCTTTCAGCAACGACATGGTCTACATGGAGAAATTCCTCGAGAATCCGCGCCATATCGAAATTCAGGTGCTGGCCGACGGTCAGGGTAACGCTATCTATCTGGCGGAGCGCGACTGCTCCATGCAGCGTCGCCACCAGAAAGTAGTGGAAGAAGCACCTGCGCCAGGCATTACGCCGGAACTGCGTCGCTTTATTGGCGAGCGCTGCTCCAGCGCTTGTGTGGAAATTGGCTATCGCGGGGCCGGTACTTTTGAGTTCCTGTATGAAAACGGTGAGTTCTACTTCATTGAGATGAACACCCGTATTCAGGTTGAACATCCGGTTACCGAAATGATCACCGGCGTTGATCTTATCAAAGAGCAGCTGCGTATTGCTGCCGGTCAGCCGCTGTCAATCAAACAGGAAGATGTGGTCGTGCGCGGTCATGCGGTGGAATGCCGTATCAACGCCGAAGATCCTAATACCTTCCTGCCAAGCCCGGGTAAAATTACGCGTTTCCACGCGCCGGGTGGTTTTGGTATACGCTGGGAATCGCACATCTACGCTGGCTACACCGTGCCGCCGTACTACGATTCCATGATTGGCAAACTCATTACTTACGGCGAAACCCGTGAAGTGGCGATCGCCCGCATGAAAAATGCGCTGGCTGAGCTGATCATCGACGGTATCAAAACCAACGTCGAGCTGCAGATGAAAATCATGTCCGACGAAAACTTCCAGCAGGGTGGCACCAACATCCACTATCTGGAGAAAAAACTCGGCCTGCACGAAAAGTAATCGCAGCGCAGAGCACGACAGAGGCCGGTTAATCCGGCCTTTTTTATTGTTATCGCCTGTGAGGTTATCTGATGGATTGGCGTTTTCTACAAGCGAACAAAGAGGCGCGCTGGTCGCTGGGCCTCTCTCTCGCGTATCTGCTGGTGTGGGCCCTGTCTGCCTGGCTCGGCGGCACGCAAAGCGGAATATCTGGCCTGCCCCGCTGGTTCGAACTCTCCTGCATATTTGCACCGCTACTGTTTACCGGACTCTGTGCGCTGATGGTCCGCGTCATTTTCCGTGATATGTCACTGGAGGACCGTGATGGAGAGTGAGATCCTTCTGCCGCTGCTGGCTTACCTGGTACTGATCGCCGTGCTGTCGGTAATCGCCATGCGCAAACAGCGCCAGGGCAGTTTTCTGACTGAATATTTTCTCGGCAGCCGCTCCATGGGCGGGTTTGTGCTGGCCATGACGCTGACCACAACCTATATCAGCGCCAGCTCATTTATAGGGGGTCCTGGTGCCGCCTATAAATATGGTCTGGGCTGGGTACTGCTGGCGATGATTCAGGTCCCTGCCGTCTGGCTATCACTGGGCGTGCTCGGCAAGAAATTTGCCATTCTGGCCCGGCGCTATAACGCAGTAACGCTCAACGATATGCTTTATGGTCGCTATCGCAGCCCACTGCTGATCTGGCTGGCCAGTATCAGCCTGCTGGTGGCATTTATTGGTGCTATGACCGTGCAGTTTATCGGCGGCGCTCGCCTGCTGGAAACGGCGGCGGGCATTCCTTACGATACGGGCCTGCTGATTTTTGGCGGGACTATCGCCCTTTATACGGCTTTCGGGGGCTTTCGCGCCAGCGTGCTGAACGATGCGATGCAGGGGCTGGTGATGCTGGCTGGCACGTTTCTGCTGCTGTTTGCCGTTATTCATCATGCCGGCGGGCTGAGTCACGCGGTCAGCACGCTGCGCGCTATCGATCCGCAGCTGGTGTCGCCGGAAGGGGCAGGCAATGTGATTACACCTGCCTTTCTCAGCTCATTCGCCGTACTGGTCTGCTTTGGCGTCATCGGTTTGCCGCATACCGCCGTACGCTGCATCTCTTACAAAGACAGCAAGGCGATGCATCGCGGGATCATTCTCGGCACCATCGTGGTGGTGCTCCTGATGCTGGGGATGCATCTGGCTGGTGCGCTGGGACGTGCGGTGCTGCCCGATTTAACCATACCTGACCAGGTGATCCCGACGCTGATGATTACCGTACTGCCGCCGATGGCAGCCGGCATTTTTCTTGCCGCACCGATGGCGGCTATTATGTCGACCATTAACGCGCAGCTCCTGCAGGCATCCGCTACGCTGATCAAAGATCTCTATCTGCGTATTGCGCCCCGGCAGAGTGAAAATGAAGCGCGGCTGCGCATGCTCTCCGGCACGATTACTTTTGTGCTGGGCATCCTGCTGCTGCTGGCGGCCTGGAATCCGCCGGATATGATCATCTGGCTTAATCTACTGGCGTTTGGCGGGCTGGAAGCGGTCTTTCTGTGGCCGCTGGTGCTGGGTCTCTACTGGGAGCGCGCCAACGCTGCCGGGGCCATCAGCGGTATGATCGCTGGTGCCGGAAGCTATACGCTGCTCGCCAGCCTGAATATTGAATGGTGGGGACTCCACCCTATTGTTCCCGCGCTCACCCTGAGCCTGCTCGCTTTTCTGGCAGGTAACCTGTTTGGCAGCGCGTCTGCGACGCACGACGCTGCACTGAAATAAAGAGAAACGCTATGCCATGGATTCAAATCAAGATTAACAGCACCGGAGAACAGGCTGAGCCGCTGAGCGATGCTCTGATGGAAGTGGGTGCTGTCTCAGTAACGTTTCAGGATACGCACGACAATCCGGTGTATGAACCCCTCCCGGGTGAAACCCGGTTGTGGGGTGATACTGATGTCATCGGCCTGTTTGACGCCGAAAGTGATATGGATGAGGTGGTAGCCGCACTGCGTCTGCAGCCGGTGCCGGGATCAACCTTTCACTACAAGATCGAGCAGATCGAAGATAAAGACTGGGAGCGCGAGTGGATGGACAACTTCCATCCGATGCGCTTTGGTGAGCGCCTGTGGATCTGTCCAAGCTGGCGCGATGTTCCCGATCCGGACGCGGTCAACGTTATGCTCGATCCCGGCCTGGCCTTCGGCACCGGAACTCACCCTACCACCTCACTCTGCCTGAGCTGGCTGGATGGTCTCGATCTGCAGGGCAAAACGGTGATCGACTTTGGCTGCGGCTCCGGCATTCTGGCGATCGCCGCGCTCAAGCTGGGTGCCGCACAGGCGATCGGGATCGATATCGATCCGCAGGCCATTCAGGCGAGTCGTGATAATGCTGAACGCAACGGCGTGGCAGATCGCCTGTCGCTCTACTTGCCACATCAGCAGCCTGAAAACCTGCAGGCTGACGTGGTGGTCGCCAATATTCTGGCGGGCCCGCTGCGCGAACTGGCACCGCTGATTGGCGTTCTGCCAAAAGCAGGCGGCTACCTCGGCCTCTCTGGCGTGCTGGCCAGTCAGGCAGAAAGCGTCTGTGAAGCTTACGCTGAGCGCTTCGCGCTTGATCCGGTTGCGGAGAAAGAGGAGTGGTGCCGTATTACCGGGCGCCTGCGTTAGTTTTTGCCCCAGGTCTGCAAGCGCAAGCCTGGGGTTTCTTCGGAACAGATAGCGTGCGGCACCTGCCCTGTCTTCGGACAGAATAATTTTGTATTAAATTTGCGCAAATAGCCGTTAATTCTGTGGTTAATTCGTTAAAATCACGGCTTTTATATCGTGTTTTGCGGTCTGAATTCAGAAAAACTTTTGTTCACAATTTCGCCTTAAATATTTAAATACATGATTTTAAAAGGCTATTGTGAGAGGAATGATGGTCGCAGCGCACAGACTTTAATGTTAAGAGGCTGTTGTTCAAAGTTTGGCCTTTCATCTTCCGGAAAAAATGCGTAATATACGCCGCCTTGCGAACAGTTAGGGTCACTTCTTTTTTCATGCGCATTGGACACCACCAGCTACGTAATCGCCTCATTGCTGCGCCTATGGCCGGAGTAACCGACAAGCCATTTCGCACACTCTGTTACGAGAACGGCGCCGGTATGACTGTCTCCGAGATGCTGTCATCTAACCCGGAAGTCTGGGCCAGTGACAAATCCCGGCTGCGTATGGTGCATAGTGACGAGCCCGGCATTCGTGCCGTGCAGATTGCTGGCTGCGATCCCGATGAGATGGCTGCCGCCGCGCGAATTAACGTTGCGTCTGGCGCGCAGGTTATCGATATCAATATGGGCTGTCCGGCTAAAAAAGTGAATCGTAAGATGGCTGGCTCCGCGCTGCTGCAGCATCCGCAACTGGTAGAATCGATTCTCCGTGCGGTGGTTAACGCAGTAGACGTACCGGTTACGCTGAAAATTCGCACCGGCTGGGACAAAGAAAATCGTAATTGTACAGAGATTGCCCAATTGGCTGAACGTTGTGGCATTCAGGCTCTCACCATTCATGGACGCACCCGCGCCTGTTTGTTTGAGGGGCAGGCTGAATACGACAGCATTCGGACAGTTAAGCAGAGCGTTTCCATTCCGATTATCGCGAATGGGGACATAACTGACCCGCATAAAGCCAGGGCAGTGCTCGACTACACCGGGGCAGATGCTCTGATGGTAGGACGTGCTGCTCAGGGAAGACCGTGGATCTTCCGGGAAATCCAGCATTATCTGGACACAGGGGAGCTGCTTGCACCAAAGCCGCTGGCAGAGGTGAAGCAAATGCTGATTGGACATATACGGGAGCTGCACGACTTTTACGGTCAGCGCAAGGGATACCGTATTGCCCGAAAACACGTTTCCTGGTATTTGCAGGAAAGTGCCCCTGACGACCAGTTTCGGCGCACATTCAACGCCATTGAGGATGCCAGCGAACAGCTGGAGGCGTTGGAGGCATACTTCGAAAATCTTGCGTAAACGAAATAAAGAGCTGAAAGAACTATGTTCGAACAACGCGTAAATTCTGACGTACTGACCGTTTCTACCGTTAACTCACAGGATCAGGTGACCCAAAAGCCACTGCGTGATTCGGTTAAACAGGCACTGAAGAACTATTTTGCTCAACTGAATGGTCAGGATGTTAGTGATCTGTATGAGCTGGTACTGGCTGAAGTTGAGCAGCCTCTGTTGGACATGGTAATGCAGTATACCCGTGGCAACCAGACCCGTGCAGCCCTGATGATGGGTATCAACCGTGGTACTCTGCGTAAGAAGCTGAAAAAATACGGCATGAACTAATTGTTCGTTGCTGCGATAACGCCAGCCTCCGGGCTGGCGTTTTTGTTTCTGTCGCCGCTTCCGTCTGTTACCTCGCGTGAAACAGTTACCGCCTGAATGGTAACTATCGTTGCAATCTCCTGCGTCATTTTTCCTGCTTCCTCTCCTGCGTAAATCTGCGGGCTGTTAACACGTGCCTGGCACTATCCCCGGCCACTGCTGCGTTTACGCATAGCGGCATTAACGGGTCCGGCTAACGAGCGGTAGCTCACACTGCGCTCCAATAGTGAAACTATTTGCACTATTTGTGATCGCGGCGACTCGTCATGCTGCCTTTTGGTGCGCGATAGTAACCGCACGTTACTTCCTGCCCTTTTCTGACGCTCTTTCCTGAAGAATTCAGCCGGCTGCAAACCTGGCATCAGCTTTGCAACAGGCTGGATGGCTAATTGCCACTGACAGACAGCAGTGCACTACAAAGTGCACACCACAATAACAACAGACGAACCGCCACACAGGATGCTTTATGAAAAAGATGATGCTCTCCACCCTGATTGCCGCTGCCACGCTGCTGAGCGTGACTCAGCAGGCGCATGCAGGCGCTACTCTGGACGCAATTAAAAAGAAAGGCTTTGTGCAGTGTGGGATCAGTGATGGACTGCCTGGTTTCTCGTACGCAGATGCCAGCGGCAAATTCACGGGTATTGATGTGGATGTCTGCCGTGCCGCCGCCGCCGCCGTGTTTGGCGATGCCGGCAAGGTTAAATATACCCCGCTGACGGCTAAAGAGCGCTTTACTGCGCTGCAGTCGGGCGAAGTAGATATCCTGTCGCGTAATACTACCTGGACCTCTTCACGCGATGGCGGCATGGGCTTTCTGTTTGCCGGCGTAAACTACTATGACGGCATTGGCTTTCTGACGCATAAGAAAGCGGGACTGAAAAGTGCCAAAGAGCTGGATGGCGCAACGGTCTGTATTCAGGCGGGTACCGATACCGAACTGAATGTCGCCGACTATTTCAAAGCGAATAAAATGCAGTACACCCCGGTCACCTTTGACCGCTCCGATGAGTCAGCCAAAGCGCTTGATAGCGGCCGCTGCGATACGCTCTCCTCCGATCAATCCCAGCTCTATGCGTTGCGTATCAAGCTGGGCAAGCCTGACGAATTTATCGTACTGCCGGAAGTGATCTCCAAAGAGCCACTCGGGCCGCTGGTACGTCGCGGTGACGACGACTGGTTTACGATTGTTAAGTGGTCGCTGTTTGCCATGCTGAATGCCGAAGAGATGGGCATCAGCTCAAAGAACGTCGATCAGATGGCAGCAAAACCGACCACGCCTGATATGGCGCATCTGCTGGGTGCAGAAGGCGACTTTGGTAAAGACCTGAAACTTGATAATAAGTGGGCCTATAACATCATTAAGCAGGTGGGCAACTATCAGGAAATTTTTGACCGCAACGTCGGTAAAGATAGCGCGCTGAAAATTGCACGCGGACAGAATGCGCTCTGGAATCAGGGCGGTATTCAGTACGCACCGCCAGTGCGCTGATTTACTGCTGTGCCAGTCGGGCGCCGCGTCCTGTGGCGCCCACGCGTATCTATCATTGAGGTTTCAACATGTCGCAACGCCCAACCGTGAAAAGGGATTTTTCATTCGGTAACCCTGCGGTTCGCGCCTGGCTTTACCAGTTTGTCGCGATTATTGCGGTAGTGGCCGTGGTGGGATATTTAATCCACAACACCATTATCAATCTGGCTAACCGCGGCATTACGTCAGGTTTTGGCTTTCTGGAGCGCAGTGCCGGTTTTGGTATTGTTCAGCATCTGATTGACTACACCGAGGGAGATACCTACGCCCGGGTCTTTATGGTCGGGCTGACCAATACCCTGCTGGTCTCCGCCCTTTGCATCGTCTTTGCATCCCTGCTTGGCTTTGCGGTAGGCCTGGCGCGCCTGTCCGATAACTGGCTGCTGCGTAAGCTCTCTGCCATCTATATCGAGACGTTCCGTAATATTCCGCCGCTGCTGCAGATTTTCTTCTGGTACTTTGCCGTACTGCGTAATCTGCCGGGTCCGCGCCAGGCGCTGAACGCCTTTGACCTCGCCTTTGTCAGCAATCGTGGCTTGTATATTCCATGGCCCCAGTATGCACCTGGTACGCTGCCGTTTCTGGCTGCGCTGGCGTTAAGCATTATCGCCAGTCTGGCGCTGTTTCGCTTCAATCGTAAACATCAGCTGAAAACCGGTCAGCTGCGTCGTACCTGGCCCGCTGCAGCCGGGCTCATTGTGCTGCTGCCTCTGATTGCCCATACCCTGTTCGGCGCAGGCGTGCACTGGGATGTGCCTGAGCTACGCGGATTCAATTTCCGCGGTGGCTTTGTGATGATTCCGGAGCTGGCGGCGCTGACGGTGGCGCTCTCCATTTATACCTCTTCATTTATTGCTGAGGTGATCCGCGCCGGTATTCAGTCAGTACCACATGGCCAGAGTGAAGCGGCGCGCTCGCTGGGACTGCCGAATCCTGTGACGCTACGCCAGGTCATTATTCCCCAGGCGATGCGCGTCATTATTCCTCCGCTGACCAGTCAGTATTTAAACGTAGTCAAAAACTCGTCGCTGGCCGCCGCTATCGGCTACCCCGATATGGTGTCGCTGTTTGCCGGTACGGTGCTTAATCAGACCGGTCAGGCAATAGAAACCATTGCGATTACCATGGCGGTTTATCTCATTATCAGCCTGACCATTTCCCTGCTGATGAACCTCTATAACCGCAAAATTGCGCTGGTTGAGCGTTAAGGGAACGAAACACTATGTCTGTGACAACGCATGAAACGCCGCCGGTAAGCAGTAATCTGCTGCAGAAGAGCTGGAGCTGGGCGCGCAAAAATCTCTTCTCCGGCTGGCTGAATACCCTGCTTACGCTGGTCAGTCTGTGGCTCATCTGGAGTGTCATTCCACCGGCACTGAACTGGCTGATATTTCAGGCAAACTGGCTGGGCGAAACCCGGGCTGACTGCACTAAAGCGGGGGCCTGCTGGGTGTTTATCTATGCGCGCTTTGGTCAGTTTATGTATGGACTCTATCCGCACGAACTGCGCTGGCGAATCAACCTGGCTCTGATTATCGGTTTACTGTCAGTCATTCCGCTCTTTATCCGCGCCATGCCGCGCCGTGGTCGCTATCTTGCCTGCTGGGCGGTGCTCTATCCGGTCACGGTGTGGCTGCTGCTTTATGGCGGCTATTTTGGTCTGGAGCGGGTGGAAACCCGTCAGTGGGGTGGCCTGACGCTGACGCTGATTATCGCTTCCGTCGGTATCGCCGGCGCATTACCGCTGGGTATTCTGCTGGCACTGGGCCGGCGCTCAAACCTGCCGGTGGTGCGGACGCTATCCGTTATTTTTATTGAGTTCTGGCGGGGCGTACCGCTGATCACCGTGCTGTTTATGTCCTCTGTCATGCTGCCGCTGTTTATGGCGGAAGGCACGACTATCGACAAACTGGTTCGGGCGCTGGTTGGCGTGATTCTGTTTCAGTCCGCCTATGTGGCGGAAGTGGTGCGCGGCGGTCTGCAGGCGCTGCCAAAAGGCCAGTATGAAGCGGCTGAGTCGCTGGCGCTGGGATACTGGCGGACGCAGGCGCAGGTGATCCTGCCGCAGGCACTTAAGCTCACGATCCCCGGACTGGTGAATACCATTATCGCACTCTTCAAAGATACCAGTCTGGTGATCATTATCGGCCTGTTTGATCTGTTCAGCAGCGTGCAGCAGGCCACGGTCGATCCTGCATGGCTGGGCATGTCCACAGAAGGCTATGTCTTTGCTGCACTGGTCTACTGGATTTTCTGTTTTAGCATGTCGCGCTATAGCCAGTATCTGGAGAAGCGTTTTCACACCGGGCGTAAAGCGCACTGAGGTTTACTATGACATCCACAATAACGACGGCGGCTAACGCTATGATGATTACGCTCGAAAACGTGAACAAGTGGTACGGACAGTTTCACGTGCTTAAGGATATTAATCTGCAGGTTAAACCGCGTGAGCGCATTGTACTCTGCGGCCCGTCAGGCTCAGGAAAATCGACCACTATTCGCTGTATCAACCATCTGGAAGAGCATCAGCAGGGACGTATCGTCGTGGACGGTATTCATCTTAACGATGACGTGCGTAACATCGAACGGGTACGCACCGAAGTCGGCATGGTGTTTCAGCACTTTAATCTGTTCCCGCATCTTACCGTTCTGCAGAACTGCACGCTGGCCCCTGTCTGGGTGAGAAAGATGCCGAAGAAGGAGGCGGAAGCGCTGGCGATGCACTACCTTGAGCGGGTGCGCATCGCCGAACATGCACATAAGTGTCCGGGACAGCTCTCTGGTGGTCAGCAGCAACGTGTGGCGATAGCCCGTTCGCTCTGTATGAAACCCAAAATTATGCTGTTTGACGAGCCGACTTCAGCCCTTGATCCTGAGATGGTAAAAGAGGTGCTGGATACCATGATTGGCCTGGCAGAAGATGGCATGACCATGCTGTGTGTGACGCATGAAATGGGATTTGCACGTACGGTGGCTGACCGGGTGATCTTTATGGATCGGGGAGAGATCGTAGAGATGGCGCCGCCAGAGGAGTTCTTCGCTAATCCACGCTCAGAGCGTACCCGCGCGTTTCTGTCGCAGGTTATTCACTGATCTCAGCGCCCTTAGCTCTGCCCCTGCCATGCAGCAGGGGCTTTTTTATGGCTGCGCGTTTTTGCCTGGCAGTTCCCTACTCTCGCATGGGGAGGCCCCACACTACCATCGGCGCTACGGTGTTTCACTTCTGAGTTCGGCATGGGGTCAGGTGGGACCACCGCGCTAGTGCCGCCAGGCAAATTCTTTTACCCGAACTCATGCTTTTTTTAAAACTGGTGCTGATACCCAGAGTCGAACTGGGGACCTCACCCTTACCAAGGGTGCGCTCTACCAACTGAGCCATATCAGCACGCTTTAATTGGATGCCTGGCAGTTCCCTACTCTCGCATGGGGAGGCCCCACACTACCATCGGCGCTACGGCGTTTCACTTCTGAGTTCGGCATGGGGTCAGGTGGGACCGCCGCGCTGTGGCCGCCAGGCAAATTCTGTTATCCGGCAAAACAAGCTGAAAATCGGGTCTCTCAAAACGCCTCTGGCGTTGTAAGGTTAAGCCTCACGGGTCATTAGTACCGGTTAGCTCAACGCATCGCTGCGCTTACACACCCGGCCTATCAACGTCGTCGTCTTCAACGTCCCTTCAGGGCTCTCAGGGAGCCAGGGAGAACTCATCTCGGGGCAAGTTTCGTGCTTAGATGCTTTCAGCACTTATCTTTTCCGCACTTAGCTACCGGGCAGTGCCACTGGCGTGACAACCCGAACACCAGCGGTGCGTTCACTCCGGTCCTCTCGTACTAGGAGCAACCCCCCTCAATTCTCCAGCGCCCACGGCAGATAGGGACCGAACTGTCTCACGACGTTCTAAACCCAGCTCGCGTACCACTTTAAACGGCGAACAGCCGTACCCTTGGGACCTACTTCAGCCCCAGGATGTGATGAGCCGACATCGAGGTGCCAAACACCGCCGTCGATATGAACTCTTGGGCGGTATCAGCCTGTTATCCCCGGAGTACCTTTTATCCGTTGAGCGATGGCCCTTCCATTCAGAACCACCGGATCACTATGACCTGCTTTCGCACCTGCTCGAGCCGTCACTCTCGCAGTCAAGCTGGCTTATGCCATTGCACTAACCTCCTGATGTCCGACCAGGATTAGCCAACCTTCGTGCTCCTCCGTTACGCTTTGGGAGGAGACCGCCCCAGTCAAACTACCCACCAGACACTGTCCGCAGCCCGGATAACGGGCCCACGTTAGAACATCAAACGTTAAAGGGTGGTATTTCAAGGATGGCTCCACGCGGACTGGCGTCCGCGCTTCAAAGCCTCCCACCTATCCTACACATCAAGGCTCAATGTTCAGTGTCAAGCTGTAGTAAAGGTTCACGGGGTCTTTCCGTCTTGCCGCGGGTACACTGCATCTTCACAGCGATTTCAATTTCACTGAGTCTCGGGTGGAGACAGCCTGGCCATCATTACGCCATTCGTGCAGGTCGGAACTTACCCGACAAGGAATTTCGCTACCTTAGGACCGTTATAGTTACGGCCGCCGTTTACCGGGGCTTCGATCAAGAGCTTCTCCTTGCGGATAACCCCATCAATTAACCTTCCGGCACCGGGCAGGCGTCACACCGTATACGTCCACTTTCGTGTTTGCACAGTGCTGTGTTTTTAATAAACAGTTGCAGCCAGCTGGTATCTTCGACTGGCCTCGGCTCGGGGAGCAAGTCCCTCCACCTACGCGCCAGCGTGCCTTCTCCCGAAGTTACGGCACCATTTTGCCTAGTTCCTTCACCCGAGTTCTCTCAAGCGCCTTGGTATTCTCTACCTGACCACCTGTGTCGGTTTGGGGTACGATTTCGTGTTGCCTGGAGCTTAGAGGCTTTTCCTGGAAGCAGGGCATCAGTTACTTCGGCTCCGTAGAGCCTCGTCGTCACGCCTCAGTGTTAAAGAAGACCGGATTTGCCTGGTCCTCACACCTGCACGCTTAAACCGGGACAACCGTCGCCCGGATAACCTAGCCTTCTCCGTCCCCCCTTCGCAGCAACACCAAGTGCAGGAATATTAACCTGCTTCCCATCGACTACGCCTTTCGGCCTCGCCTTAGGGGTCGACTCACCCTGCCCCGATTAACGTTGGACAGGAACCCTTGGTCTTCCGGCGAGCGGGCTTTTCACCCGCTTTATCGTTACTTATGTCAGCATTCGCACTTCTGATACCTCCAGCAGCCCTCACAGGCCACCTTCTGCGGCTTACAGAACGCTCCCCTACCCAGCGACGCAAGCGTCGCTGCCGCAGCTTCGGTGCATGGTTTAGCCCCGTTACATCTTCCGCGCAGGCCGACTCGACCAGTGAGCTATTACGCTTTCTTTAAATGATGGCTGCTTCTAAGCCAACATCCTGGCTGTCTGTGCCTTCCCACATCGTTTCCCACTTAACCATGACTTTGGGACCTTAGCTGGCGGTCTGGGTTGTTTCCCTCTTCACGACGGACGTTAGCACCCGCCGTGTGTCTCCCGTGATAACATTCTCCGGTATTCGCAGTTTGCATCGGGTTGGTAAGCCGGGATGGCCCCCTAGCCGAAACAGTGCTCTACCCCCGGAGATGAGTTCACGAGGCGCTACCTAAATAGCTTTCGGGGAGAACCAGCTATCTCCCGGTTTGATTGGCCTTTCACCCCCAGCCACAGGTCATCCGCTAATTTTTCAACATTAGTCGGTTCGGTCCTCCAGTTAGTGTTACCCAACCTTCAACCTGCCCATGGCTAGATCACCGGGTTTCGGGTCTATACCCTGCAACTTAGCGCCCGGTTAAGACTCGGTTTCCCTACGGCTCCCCTATGCGGTTAACCTTGCTACAGAATATAAGTCGCTGACCCATTATACAAAAGGTACGCAGTCACCCCCATAAAGAAGGCTCCCACTGCTTGTACGTACACGGTTTCAGGTTCTGTTTCACTCCCCTCGCCGGGGTTCTTTTCGCCTTTCCCTCACGGTACTGGTTCACTATCGGTCAGTCAGGAGTATTTAGCCTTGGAGGATGGTCCCCCCATATTCAGACAGGATACCACGTGTCCCGCCCTACTCTTCGAGCTCACAGCCTGTGCGTTTTCGTGTACGGGGCTGTCACCCGGTATCGCGCGCCTTTCCAGACGCTTCCACTAACGCACAAGCTGATTCAGGCTCTGGGCTGCTCCCCGTTCGCTCGCCGCTACTGGGGGAATCTCGGTTGATTTCTTTTCCTCGGGGTACTTAGATGTTTCAGTTCCCCCGGTTCGCCTCGCAGCACTATGTATTCATGCTGCGATGATGCACTGAGTGCACCGGGTTTCCCCATTCGGACATCGCCGGCTGTAGCGGTTCATATCACCTTGCCGGCGCTTTTCGCAGATTAGCACGTCCTTCATCGCCTCTGACTGCCAGGGCATCCACCGTGTACGCTTGGTCGCTTAACCTCACAACCCACAGGCGTTTTGAACGCTGTGAATCGCGATAATCTTGAGACCCGGCCGCATCGCGCATCGTTCTTATTACGGAGAACGAATACGACGCGGTCGTTTCAAATTTTCAGCTTGTTCCGGATTGTTAAAGAGCAAATATCTCAAACGCGACTCGCAAGCCGGTTTTGAGATACTGTGGAGACACCTTTCACCTGTCACCAAGCAAGTGGCGTCCCCTAGGGGATTCGAACCCCTGTTGCCGCCGTGAAAGGGCGGAGTCCTAACCGCTAGACGAAGGGGACACATCGTGTCGCGACTTCGCAGCCGTCTTGCTCATTACTTTCTATCAGACAATCTGTGTGAGCACTTCGCGGGAAGGTATCTTCAGGTAAGGAGGTGATCCAACCGCAGGTTCCCCTACGGTTACCTTGTTACGACTTCACCCCAGTCATGAATCACAAAGTGGTAAGCGCCCTCCCGGAGGTTAAGCTACCTACTTCTTTTGCAACCCACTCCCATGGTGTGACGGGCGGTGTGTACAAGGCCCGGGAACGTATTCACCGTAGCATTCTGATCTACGATTACTAGCGATTCCGACTTCACGGAGTCGAGTTGCAGACTCCGATCCGGACTACGACGCACTTTATGAGGTCCGCTTGCTCTCGCGAGGTCGCTTCTCTTTGTATGCGCCATTGTAGCACGTGTGTAGCCCTGGCCGTAAGGGCCATGATGACTTGACGTCATCCCCACCTTCCTCCGGTTTATCACCGGCAGTCTCCTTTGAGTTCCCGGCATCACCCGCTGGCAACAAAGGATAAGGGTTGCGCTCGTTGCGGGACTTAACCCAACATTTCACAACACGAGCTGACGACAGCCATGCAGCACCTGTCTCAGAGTTCCCGAAGGCACCGAAGCATCTCTGCTAAGTTCTCTGGATGTCAAGGCCAGGTAAGGTTCTTCGCGTTGCATCGAATTAAACCACATGCTCCACCGCTTGTGCGGGCCCCCGTCAATTCATTTGAGTTTTAACCTTGCGGCCGTACTCCCCAGGCGGTCGACTTAACGCGTTAGCTCCGGAAGCCACTCCTCAGGGGAACAGCCTCCAAGTCGACATCGTTTACGGCGTGGACTACCAGGGTATCTAATCCTGTTTGCTCCCCACGCTTTCGCACCTGAGCGTCAGTCTTCGTCCAGGGGGCCGCCTTCGCCACCGGTATTCCTCCAGATCTCTACGCATTTCACCGCTACACCTGGAATTCTACCCCCCTCTACGAGACTCAAGCCTGCCAGTTTCAAATGCAGTTCCCAGGTTAAGCCCGGGGATTTCACATCTGACTTAACAGACCGCCTGCGTGCGCTTTACGCCCAGTAATTCCGATTAACGCTTGCACCCTCCGTATTACCGCGGCTGCTGGCACGGAGTTAGCCGGTGCTTCTTCTGCGGGTAACGTCAATCGGCGAGGTTATTAACCTCACCGCCTTCCTCCCCGCTGAAAGTACTTTACAACCCGAAGGCCTTCTTCATACACGCGGCATGGCTGCATCAGGCTTGCGCCCATTGTGCAATATTCCCCACTGCTGCCTCCCGTAGGAGTCTGGACCGTGTCTCAGTTCCAGTGTGGCTGGTCATCCTCTCAGACCAGCTAGGGATCGTCGCCTAGGTGAGCCGTTACCCCACCTACTAGCTAATCCCATCTGGGCACATCCGGTGGCGTGAGGTCCGAAGATCCCCCACTTTGGTCCGAAGACGTTATGCGGTATTAGCTACCGTTTCCAGTAGTTATCCCCCTCCACCGGGCAGTTTCCCAGACATTACTCACCCGTCCGCCACTCGTCACCCGGAGAGCAAGCTCCCCTGTGCTACCGTCCGACTTGCATGTGTTAGGCCTGCCGCCAGCGTTCAATCTGAGCCATGATCAAACTCTTCAATTTAAGTTTGATTTGCTTAAACAAGTTAAGCGGTGCTCTGTGAATTAAACTTCGTAATGAATTACGTGTTCACTCAGCAAAGACTTGATATTTTTTAAAGCCCGTAGGCTTGTGATATCAATCCTGCGAGTGCCCACACAGATTGTCTGATAAATTGTTAAAGAGCGGTGCAGCCAGCGCCTCAGGCGTCTGCTGCGAGGTGGCGTATATTACGCTTTCCTCCTCCGGAGTCAACCACTTTTTTCAGCGTTTTCTCCGGCGGGGTGAATCGCTTCACGCCCTGCTGAGCCCGTCTGCGTTGCCGCTTTGCCGTCTCAGTGGTGGCGCATTATAGGGATCCGAATTTTTTGCACAACCCCTTTTTTCGATCTTTTTTACTGAGTGGCGAGTTTCTGTTCTTTTCGCTGCGATCGCGAGCGATCCGGTTAAATTTCACCTTGTTCAGCACTGCATTTAGCTGCACGCTGGGAATAATTGATAAAGGAGAAAGATCATGTCTGTAGCCCTGCGCCCTTATAAGTACTCTTTTCCGCAAACCGGCGAGCGTGTCATGGTAGATAGCAGCAGTGTTGTTGTGGGTGATGTTCGATTAGATGATGATGTCAGTATCTGGCCGCTGGTCGCGATCCGCGGTGATGTTAATCACGTCATCATTGGTAAAAGAAGCAATATACAGGATGGCAGCGTTCTGCACGTCACGCATAAGTCAGCCACCAATCCCCAGGGATATCCTTTACTGATTGGCGAAGATGTGACGGTCGGGCATAAGGCGATGCTGCATGGCTGTACTATCGGCGATCGCGTGCTGGTCGGCATGGGCTCAATCGTACTGGACGGGGCCATTGTTGAAGAGGATGTCATGATTGGGGCGGGCAGCCTGGTCCCCCCCGGCAAGCGTCTCGTCAGCGGCTATCTCTATTTAGGTAGTCCGGTGAAACAGATTCGCCCGCTTACTGAAGCTGAAATTGCCGGCCTGCTTTACTCATCCGGCAATTACGTCAAATGGAAAGATGATTATCTGAATCAGGAGAGCCAGACCCAGCCCTGATCGCTGATCGCATCCGCCAGAATAAGCTTTTCAGCTTCCTCTTCTATATCCCAGCGATGTGCGCAGAACAGCGCCATCGCCTCTCCTTCACCAAAACGCGCATGAAGCGCGGGCTGAGAAATAGCACAGGTGATTCCCATGCCATTTACCAGAGCAGGAAAGATGACTGCCTGCTGCTGCCGATCCCAGCTTTCCCGTTCAGGAAAATGAATCGCCTGATTCATGGCTGCATGGCTCGCTTTAGTGTATCGATCACCGGCGTAATCTCCGGCATGACACCGTGCCAGAGCTGAAAAGCGTGTGCAGCCTGTCCCACCAGCATGCCCGCGCCATCCGCCACGACGTCAGCGCCCTTCTGCTGGCACCATAGAAGAAAAGGCGTCAGGCCCGGTTGGTAAAACATGTCATAGCAGCGTACCCCGCGCTCAATCAGCGTGGCAGGTAAAGGTGGCATGTCGCCTGCAACACCGCTGGAGGTGGCATTGATGATCAAATCAAAAGCGTGTGCACTGAGCCGGGCAAAGTTTACTGCCTCAATCTCTCCGCAGTGACTAAACTGTTGCGCCAGCTCTTCAGCACGGCTGGCGGTGCGGTTTACCACCACCAGCGAGCAGCCGGCGGCAAGCAGAGGCTGGATCACACCGCGCGCAGCCCCCCCTGCACCGACCAGCAGGATCCGATCGCCTGGCTGGATCATCTCCAGCCTTTGCAGATCGCTGAGCAGGCCGATCCCGTCGGTGTTATCTCCGAAAAGCGAGCCATCACTTCTCTTATGCAGCGTATTCACTGCGCCAGATAGCCTGGCGCGCTCGCTCAGCGCATCAGCCAGCGACCACGCCTGCTGTTTAAACGGCAGGGTCACGTTAGCCCCCCTCCCCGCCGCAGCGAAAAAGGCGCGCAGCCTCTGCGGAAAAGCATCCAGCGGCGCGCAGATTTGACCGTAGCTGTGAGCTATACCGGTTTGCCGGGCAAATTCGCGATGAATAAAGGGGGACTTACTGTGCGCAATCGGATGGCCAAAAACGGCAAAGTTTTCCATCTGTCAGCCCTGGCGAATCAGTTCACCGCTGAGCACATCGCGGATTTCTGAAGGGTTAAGACGCCCTCCGGTGGCTGCCTGCAGCACCGGAAACGCAACGCCAAACTGCTCAGTGACTTCAGCAGCGGTGCGACAGGGCGGCATGCCGGTCAGGTTTGCGCTGGTAGAGACCAGCGGTTTGCCAAAACCACGGCATAATGCCTGAACGTCAGAGTGATTACTGACGCGGATCGCCAGTGAATTGAAACGCCCCGTCAGCCAGCGTGGTGTGCTGGATCGCGCCGGCACCACCCAGGTTACCGGACCAGGCCAGGAGGCAAACATGCGTTCGCGCTGCTCCGCTGTCAGTTGCTCATCGTCAATATAGGGCGTCAGCTGAGTATAGTCAGCGGCAATCAGGATCAATCCTTTCTCAACCGGCCGTTGTTTCAGCTGCAGCAGCGCCATTACCGCACGTTCGCTGTCAGGGTCGCAGCCAAGGCCAAATACGGCTTCGGTGGGATAAGCGATTACGCACTGCTGTTTTAGCTGCTCAATGCAAAAGTCAGCGCTTCCTGGAATAGATTGAGACTGGTTCATGATTACTCTTCTTCCGGCACAACGGGCTTGCCGCAGCGTTTACTGGCGCAGAAACGCCTGACGCCCTGTGCAGTTTTCTTTTCTATTAGTAAGGGGAACTGGCAGTGTGGACACGTACCGTCAACCGGCGTGGCGTTAATAGCAAACTGACACTCAGGATAGCGATCGCAGGCGTGAAACGTTTTGCCATAGCGCGAGCGCCGCTGTACCAGTTTACCGCTGGCACACTGCGGACAGGCAATAGTTGTCACATCAGGTTTATCAACGGCTTCCGTATAGTGGCACTCCGGATAACCGCTGCAGCTGATAAACATGCCAAACCGTCCCTGACGCAGTACTTTGTCTGCACCACACTGCGGGCAGGCATGCCCTTCCAGCACCTTGACGATATGGCCATCCGCCTGATTTTTCATCGGCCGGATATAGTCGCAGGCGGGATAGTTACTACAGCCCAGAAACGGGCCCGTTTTGCCAGAACGTATGACTAATTCTGCCCCGCACGCGGGGCAGGGTTCCTGTTTGCGCACGCTAAACAGCGCTGATTTATTCATATTACCCGGGGTATTCATTACAGATTAATGCAGCATACCTTCATTGACGTCGAATAACAGTTCTTCCATTTGCTGATAGGCATTTTCGCATCCCGGAATATTAAACAGCACCATCAGCACCACCCATTTCAGATCCTGCAGATCGAACTCCAGCGTATCAAGCGCCATAACCCGTTCGATAACCATTTCCCGCGTTTCCATGTTCAGTACCTGAATCTGCTCAAGGAACAGCACGAAACCGCGACACTCTGCATCTAAACGCTGGCTCTCTTCCTCAGTGTAGATACGCATAGAGAGAGGATCGTTTGCCAGTAATACCGGTGCGACCAGCCCCTCCTGGTAATCCGCCAGCCGTTCAAGCCAGTTCAGCGCATTGTAGATATCTTCACGGTGAAAACCGGCGTCAGTTAGATCATCAGTGAGTTTATCCTGATCAACGCGCATCTCAGCTTCGTTATGAATATAGGTTTCAAACAAGTACATAAGTACGTCGAACATGGCATGCCCTCCTCAATCGGACATAGCCGCCGGGTACAGCTGCGATCCATCCTGCTAACTCCAGTTCGAGCAATTGTGCAGCGATGACTGGCACAGGTTGGCCGGCACGTTCAGCGACGACGTCAACAGGTGTAACCTCATCACCTACGTTAGCCAACGCGCTGAGAAATGGCAATGGAACATCGTCACTGAGTTGTGAATATATTGTGTCCGATTGGTTTACGGGCAGCCACTGCAGCGTAGAGTGCAAATCCTCCAGAATATTATTGGGATGAGCAACCAGCAGTGCGCCCTGCTGTATCAGCCAGTGCACGCCTTCACTGCCGGCGTTACCCAGCGCTCCGGGCAGCGCATAAACATTGCGGTTTTGCTCAAGTGCATAACGCGCCGTCACCAGCGAACCGCTTTTCAGCGACGCCTCTACCACCAGCACGCCATAGCTTAAGCCACTGATAATGCGGTTACGTCGCGGGAAGTTCACGCCATGCGGCGCACACGTCAGCGGCAGTTCAGAAATAAGCGCACCGCCGTGACTGATAATGTCGCAGGCCAGTGCCTGATGCTGCTTTGGATAGAGGCACTGTAATCCACTGCCCAGTACCGCCAGCGTCTTTCCTCCGGCAGCCAGCGCGGCACGATGCGCAATACCATCAATACCGCGCGCCAGTCCACTGGTGATAGTCAGGCCGCTTACGGCCAGCTGTTGCGTAAACCACTCCCCCCACTCTTTCCCGTAAAGTGAGCAGTTGCGGCTGCCGACCACGGCAAGCTGAGGCTGGGTAAGCGCTGCTGCATCGCCAGCGACAAACAGCGCGGTCGGGTAGCGCGCTGTCTCTTTAAGCCGCTCCGGATAACGAGCATCCGTGCAGTCAATCAGGCTATGCTGCGGCTGCTCCAGCCACGCCAGTGTGTTATCACGCTGGCGCGGGCACAGCACCAGGTAGTGCTGCCGCTGTTGTTCACTCATTCCCTGAGCGCGCAGCCACTCATCATCCACTCTGTCAGCAGCCTTTAACGCCGTCATAAAGCGGTGCGCTTTGTGGCCGCTCAGGCCCCGTACGTTTGCTGCTCTGAGCACTCTTTCCAGCTTTTCCATTTTGCCTTCCATGACCGCCGTGTCTGTGCCGTGCAATGCTGTCAATCGGGCCCTGAAAAGTCTACAATATGAACCAGTAATCTTTTCTTTAACGCATATAGATCTGGATATTTATGTCAGTTTTGCAGGTATTACATTTTCCTGACGATCGCCTTCGCAAAATTGCTGCACCGGTTGCAGCAGTTGACGCCGGGGTTCAGCGTATCGTCGATGATATGTTTGAAACGATGTATGCCGAAGAAGGCATTGGCCTGGCGGCTACACAGGTTGATATCCACCAGCGTATTATCGTTATCGATGTCTCTGAAAATCGTGACGAACGCCTGGTGCTCATCAATCCGGAGCTGCTGGAAAAAAGTGGTGAGACCGGTATCGAGGAAGGCTGCCTTTCTATTCCGGAACAGCGTGCATTTGTGCCGCGCGCCGAGCGCGTCAAAGTTCGCGCGCTGGATCGCGACGGTAACAGCTTTGAACTGGAAACGGATGGCCTGCTGGCAATCTGTATTCAGCATGAGATTGACCATCTGGACGGCAAGCTGTTTATCGATTATCTGTCACCGCTGAAACGCCAGCGTATTAAACAGAAACTGGAAAAACTGGCTCGCCAGAATACCCGCGCATCCTGAGAGCGAACAGAAGGCTAAATTGTGTCTGCACCGTTGAAAATTATTTTTGCCGGTACACCTGACTTTGCAGCGCGTCACCTTGACGCGCTGCTTGCATCTGAGCATCAGGTAACCGGCGTCTTTACCCAGCCCGATCGTCCTGCCGGACGCGGCAACAAACTCACTCCCGGCCCGGTAAAAGTGTTAGCCCAGACGCACGGTATACCGGTTTTTCAGCCCAAATCACTCAGGCCGGAAGAGAACCAGCAGCTGGTAGCCGATCTGCAGGCAGATATCATGGTCGTCGTGGCCTATGGGCTGATTCTGCCACAGGCAGTGCTTTCGATGCCCCGTCTCGGTTGCGTGAACGTTCACGGCTCGCTGCTGCCACGCTGGCGCGGTGCCGCGCCGATTCAGCGTGCGCTCTGGGCTGGCGATAGCGAAACCGGTGTGACCATTATGCAGATGGATGCAGGCCTCGACACAGGCGATATGCTGCTCAAACTCAACTGCCCGATTGGTCCGGACGATACCAGCGCTTCGCTTTACGACCGCCTGGCTGAACTGGGGCCGCAGGGCCTGCTGCAAACGTTAACGATGCTGGCGACCAACCGTGCCCAGCCTGAGGTACAGGATAACGCTCTGGCGACCTACGCTGAAAAGCTCAGCAAAGAGGAAGCCCGGCTGGACTGGACGCTGCCGGCGGCGCAGCTGGAGCGCTGTATCCGTGCCTTTAATCCCTGGCCGGTAAGCTATTTTCTTATCGATGATCAACCGGTAAAAGTCTGGCAGGCAACGGTGTTACCGCATCAGGATAAACAGCCGGGCGAAATCCTGCACGCCGATAAGCAGGGCATTCAGATCGCAACCGCGGATGGTGTCTTAAACCTGTTATCCCTGCAGCCAGCTGGCAAAAAACCTATGTCAGCCCAGGACCTGCTCAACTCACGTCGCGAATGGTTCACTCCCGGAACCGTTCTGGCCTGATCCTGTTGCCCGGTACGCGCCGGGCCCAACTGCCTGATGAAATACTATGAAAAAAGCGACTAACCTGCGCAGCCTGGCGGCGCAACTGATCGAACGTGTGGTGGATAAAGGCGAATCGCTCAGCGCTATCCTTCCTGCCGCGCAAAAAACCGTGGCGGACAAAGATGGCGCCCTGCTGCAGGAGTTGTGCTTTGGTGTGACGCGCACATTACCTCAGCTGGAAGCGCTGATCGGCAAGCTGATGGAGCGCCCGTTAACCGGTAAACAGCGCGTGCTGCACTACCTGATTATGGTCGGCCTTTATCAGCTGCTTTATACGCGTATCCCGCCGCATGCCGCGCTGGCGGAAACTGTTGCCGGCGCAGAAGTCCTTAAGCGGGCTAACCTGAAAGGGCTGCTGAATGGCGTGTTACGCCAGTTTCAGCGTCAGCAGGAGAGCCTGCTGGCAGAAGTGGATCAGGCACCGCAACGCTATCTGCATCCTGGCTGGTTACTGAAACGTCTTCAGCACGCCTGGCCGCAGCAGTGGCAGGCGATCACCGAGGCCAACAATCAGCGTCCGCCAATGTGGTTGCGCGTCAATCGCCAGCATCATACGCGTGATGCCTGGCTGGCATTGCTGAATCAGGCGGACAAAAATGGCATCTGCGGCGATGCGCCGGATGCTGTACGTCTGGAATCACCAGCGCCTGTAAGCCAGCTGCCGGGTTTTGAGCAGGGATGGGTTACGGTTCAGGACCTCTCCGCGCAGCGTTGTGCTCTGCTGCTCGAACCTCAGCCAGGCGAACATATACTGGATCTCTGTGCAGCGCCGGGCGGTAAAACCACACATATTCTGGAAGTGGCCCCACAGGCCAGTGTGATGGCAGTTGATATTGATGAGCAGCGCCTGAGCCGCGTGCGGGAAAACCTGCTGCGCCTGAACATGACTGCAGAAGTGCGTCAGGGCGATGGCCGTACGCCTGCCGCCTGGTGTAACGATCTGACATTTGACCGTATCCTGCTTGATGCGCCCTGTTCTGCAACCGGCGTGATACGTCGCCATCCTGATATCAAATGGCTGCGCCGCGATCGGGATATTGCGGAGCTGGCAGCACTGCAGCGTGAAATCCTTAATGCCATCTGGCCACGTCTGAAATCAGGCGGCACGCTGCTGTATGCGACCTGTTCAGTATTGCCGGAAGAGAACCATGAGCAAATCCGCACGTTTCTTGCCGACCATGATGATGCCATCGCGGTGCCGCTGCCGCAGGGGGATGAATATGGCTGGCAGGTATTCCCGCACGCTGACGGCGGTGACGGCTTTTTCTACGCTAAGCTGATAAAAAAATAGTGCGGCGCACGCTAATGAGAGCAACAGAGCGATGAAAATTATTATCCTCGGAGCCGGTCAGGTTGGCGGTACGCTGGCAGAGAATCTGGTGGGTGAAAACAATGACATCACCGTGGTAGACAGCGACCCTTCACGTTTACGCGTGTTGCAGGACAAATTTGACCTGCGCGTTGTCCACGGCCACGGTTCTCATCCGCGTGTCCTGCGTGAAGCGGGCGCAGAAGATGCCGATATGCTGGTTGCCGTAACCAGTTCGGACGAAACCAATATGATCGCCTGTCAGATAGCTTACTCGCTGTTTAATACGCCAAACCGTATTGCGCGTATTCGTGCAGCGGACTATCTGCGTGATGGCGATAAATTATTTACGCCGGAAGCGGTGCCGATTGACCACTTAATCTCTCCTGAACAGCTGGTTATCGACAATATCTATCGTCTTATCCAGTATCCTGGCGCACTTCAGGTGGTCAATTTTGCGGAAGGGAAAGTAAGCCTTGCCGTGGTTAAAGCCTATTATGGCGGCCCGCTGGTCGGCAATCCGCTCTCTATCATGCGTGAGCATATGCCACACATCGATACGCGGGTTGCGGCTATTTTTCGTCAGGATCGCCCTATTCGTCCGCAGGGGTCAACCATTGTTGAAGCGGGTGATGAAGTGTTCTTCATTGCTGCCAGTCAGCACATTCGCGCCGTAATGAGCGAGATGCAGCGGCTGGAAAAGCCTTACAAACGCATCATGCTGGTAGGCGGGGGCAACATCGGTTTTGGTCTTGCGCAGCGGCTGGAAAAACATTACAGCGTTAAACTTATCGAGCGTAATCAGCAGCGCGCCGCTGAACTGGCAGAAAACCTGCAGGACACCATCGTATTTTATGGTGACGCCTCCGATCAGGAGCTGCTGGCTGAAGAGCATGTGGATCAGGTTGATCTTTTTATTGCCGTGACCAATGACGATGAAGCCAACATTATGTCAGCCATGCTGGCTAAAAAGATGGGGGCGAAAAAAGTCATGGTGCTGATACAGCGTCGCGCCTATGTTGACCTGGTGCAGGGCAGCGTAATAGACATCGCCATCTCACCACAGCAGGCCACTATTTCTGCCCTGCTGAGCCACGTACGCAAGGCGGATATTGTGGGCGTTTCGTCACTGCGCCGCGGCATTGCAGAAGCCATTGAAGCGATTGCACATGGCGACGAGAGCACGTCACGCGTGGTTGGCCGGCAGATTGAAAATATTAAATTGCCGCCCGGCACGCTAATTGGCGCCATTGTGCGCGGTGATGAGGTGATTATTGCTAATGCAAACGTCAGAATCGAACAGGGTGATCATGTGATCATGTTTCTGACAGACAAAAAATTTGTTCCGGATGTAGAGCGACTGTTTCAGCCCAGCCCGTTTTTCCTCTGATAATCGCTGGACTGCCTCTCCCTTCGCGGCCTCGCTTTAATGCGCTGCAATAATGGAAAATGCGCTAAGGTTTGTTAGACTTTATCGATTGGCTTAGGCAAGGGAGATAACCATGAGTTTATTCAAAGAGTTTCGCGATTTCGCCATGCGTGGCAACGTAGTGGACCTGGCAGTCGGTGTCGTGATCGGTGCTGCGTTTGGTAAAATTGTTTCATCATTAGTGGCGAATATCATCATGCCTCCGCTGGGCCTGCTGATTGGCGGCGTGGACTTTAAGCAGTTCAGATGGGTGCTGAAACCGGCAGAGGGTGATGTTCCTGCTGTGGTGATGGAGTATGGTAATTTTATCCAGACCGTATTTGATTTTGTCATTATTGCATTCGCGATTTTCATGGCGATTAAAGTAATGAACAAACTCTATACCAAAAAAGAAGTAGAGAAGCCGGCACCGAAGCCTTCCAGCGAAGAAGTACTGCTCACGGAAATCCGTGATTTGCTGAAGCAGCAGAATACAAAGATCTGATAAAAAAGCCGCCTGACTCAGGCGGCTTTTTTTATGCCATAGCAGAAGGCCAGTGATAAACAGTGTTGCTTATCGCTGGCCTCCCGCTGCTGTCCCTTTGCATGCTTCTCTTTACGACGATAGCTGCCCTTACCTTTCTGGTTACGCTCGATCCGCTGACGATAAAGCGGGTCATGCAGTAACGCCTCCAGCGCATTATCATTGATGATCCCTTTGCGATGCTGATAGTGACTCATACCTTTCTCCTGATAAATTTCGGGGGTAACTTTACTCTTTTTGTCCGGCGTTGCAATCTTTACCGCAGCAGGCTTCTGGCTGCGGATCGTTGCCTGTCTCCAGCGCTTCAAGAATAGAACAGCAGGCGGAGCTGTGTTGCTCGCCGCAGCAGGTTTGCGCCAGCCGCTGCAGTGAACGCTGAATGATCTGCAGTTCAGCGATAACATGATCAACCTCTTCCAGCCTGCTGGCCACGATCGCTTTTGACTCCTGACAGGTGTGATGATCGGGTTCGATCCTGATCGACAGTAATCCCCGAATCGCTTCCAGAGTAAAACCAAGCTGACGTCCGTAGCGAATGAACCGCAGACGCTGCAGATCTTTATCGCTGTAAAGACGAAAGCCGCCTCCGGTGCGCATTCTGTGCTCCATCAGCTGCTGCTTTTCATAAAAACGAATGGTGTCCGGCGTAACTTCCGCAAGCCGGGCGAGTTGACCAATGCGATACACGCTATTCACCCTGCTTAAGACGTTGAGCAATATCAGCACGATAACGGCTGTATAAAAATTCGGTGCTCAGGCCAGCCTGCTGCAGTTTACTTTCAAGGAGAATGAGGCGCCGGGTAATTTCAGCGTGAGAAGGTTCTTCTGCATCAAGCGTCTGCAACAGCTTGTGCAGTTCAAGTGCCTCTTTCCGGGCTTCAAGCTCAGGCGGAAGATAGCCGGCATTCTTTAACAGACGATACGCGGTACGCAGTTCAGGGGGAACTGCGCTGTCATCATCCAGCTGTAACGGCGCACCCTCACCAGGAAGGTTGCTTAGTTCACCTTTTGCCTGAGCTTCACGAATGTGCTGTTCCGCCAGTTGATCGATTAACCACATAGCGCTCTCCTGTCGATATCTGTCAATGACTCAGGAAATCATAGCGGATGACAAATTTCAGGCAATAAAAAACCCGCCGGAGCGGGTTTTCTACGATACTGCAGATTACTCTGCAGCAGCTTCTGCTTGAGCTTCTGGACGATCAACCAGCTCGATGTAAGCCATCGGAGCGTTGTCACCAGCACGGAAGCCACACTTCAGAATACGAGTGTAACCACCGGCACGGCTCGCGAAACGCGGGCCCAGCTCGTTAAACAGTTTTGCCACGATCTCGTTATCACGAGTGCGGGCGAATGCCAGACGACGATTAGCTACGCTGTCGGTCTTGGCAAGAGTAATCAGCGGCTCAACTACGCGACGCAGTTCTTTGGCTTTCGGCAGAGTCGTTTTAATGATCTCATGACGAACCAGAGAACCAGCCATGTTGCGGAACATAGCCTGACGATGGCTGCTGTTGCGGTTCAGTTGACGACCACTCTTACGATGGCGCATGACCTTATCCTTCTCAGTGAAACCTTAACCTGTGATCGGGTTATTCATCAGCGATGCTTGCTGGTGGCCAGTTTTCCAGGCGCATGCCCAGAGACAGACCACGTGAAGCGAGCACATCTTTAATCTCAGTAAGAGATTTTTTACCGAGGTTAGGCGTTTTAAGCAGCTCAACCTCAGTACGCTGTACCAGATCACCGATGTAGTGGATAGCTTCTGCCTTAAGGCAGTTAGCAGAGCGGACAGTCAATTCCAGATCGTCAACAGGGCGCAGCAGGATCGGATCGAATTCTGGTTTCTCTTCTTTCACTTCCGGCTGACGTACGTCACGTAAATCAACGAAAGCTTCCAGTTGTTCTGCCAGGATGGTGGCCGCACGACGAATCGCCTCTTCAGGATCGATTGTGCCGTTGGTTTCCATTTCGATGACCAGCTTGTCCAGGTCGGTGCGCTGCTCTACACGCGCTGCTTCAACATTGTAGGCGATACGGTCTACAGGGCTGTAGCAAGCGTCGACCAGCAGGCGGCCGATTGGGCGCTCATCTTCTTCCGAATGAATTCGGGCAGACGCCGGCACATAACCACGACCACGCTGAACTTTGATACGCATGCTAATAGATGCGTTTTCATCGGTCAGATGGCAGATCACATGCTGCGGCTTGACGATTTCGACATCACCATCATGGGTGATGTCGGCTGCAGTCACAGGGCCAATGCCAGATTTATTCAAAGTAAGGATGACTTCATCTTTACCCTGAACTCTTACCGCCAGCCCTTTCAGGTTGAGCAGGATTTCCAGGATATCTTCCTGAACGCCCTCTTTGGTGGAGTACTCGTGCAGCACGCCATCAATTTCAACCTCGGTCACCGCGCAACCCGGCATGGAAGAAAGCAGAATACGGCGCAGTGCGTTACCAAGAGTATGGCCAAAGCCACGCTCTAATGGTTCAAGGGTCACCTTGGCGTGCGTCGAACTCACTTGCTCGATATCTACCAGGCGCGGTTTTAGAAACTCTGTCACAGAACCCTGCATTGTGTCCTCTCTTTGGTACTAAGCTTTACTTAGAGTAAAGCTCGACGATCAGGTGTTCGTTAATGTCCGCAGACAGATCAGTACGCTCAGGCATACGCTTGAACACACCTTCCATCTTGGTCGCATCAACTTCCAGCCAGGTTGGCTTTTCACGCTGCTCAGCCAGCTCCAGAGCGGCCTTCACGCGAGATTGCTTTTTGGCTTTCTCACGGATGCTTACGACATCATTCGGAGATACCTGATAAGAAGCGATGTTAACAACGCGGCCATTTACCAGAATAGATTTGTGGCTAACCAGCTGACGTGCTTCTGCACGAGTGGCGCCAAAGCCCATACGGTAAACTACGTTATCCAGACGACCTTCCAGCAGAGCTAACAGGTTTTCACCGGTGTTGCCTTTCAGACGTGCTGCTTCTTTATAGTAGTTACGGAACTGACGCTCCAGCACGCCGTACATACGACGAACTTTCTGCTTTTCACGTAACTGACCGCCGTAATCAGACAGACGCGGTTTACGCGCACCATGCTGACCAGGGGCTTGTTCAATTTTGCACTTGGAATCAATCGCGCGAACGCCAGACTTAAGGAATAAGTCGGTACCCTCGCGACGGCTCAGCTTGAGCTTAGGACCCAAATATCTTGCCATTTTCTTTCTCCAACTAACCTAAAAAACGGGGCGTTATACGCGACGTTTTTTCGGCGGACGACAACCGTTGTGAGGGATCGGAGTCACATCAGTAATATTCGTGATGCGGAAACCAGCAGCGTTCAGAGCACGAATCGTAGATTCGCGGCCTGGACCTGGACCCTTAACCATAACTTCCAGGTTCTTAATACCGTAATCTTTTACCGCTTCTGCACAGCGCTCTGCAGCGACCTGAGCAGCGAATGGAGTAGATTTACGTGAACCGCGGAAACCGGAACCACCGGCGGTTGCCCAACCCAGCGCGTTACCCTGACGATCGGTAATGGTTACGATGGTGTTGTTAAAAGACGCATGGACATGAGCCACGCCATCTGAGACTTGTTTTCTTACACGCTTACGTGCACGAACTGGTGCCTTTGCCATTATTTACTCACCCCGATTATTTCTTGATCGGTTTACGCGGACCCTTACGGGTACGTGCGTTGGTCTTAGTACGCTGACCGCGAACCGGCAGACCACGACGATGGCGTAAACCACGGTAGCAACCAAGGTCCATAAGACGCTTGATGCTCAGGGTGATTTCACGGCGCAGATCACCTTCAACAACGAATTTACCAACTGCTTCACGCAGCTGATCAATCTGTTCTTCAGACAGCTCACTGATCTTAACATTTTCAGCAATGCCCGTTTCAACGCAGATAGCTTTGGAACGAGTTTTGCCGATACCGAAGATCGAAGTTAATGCGATAACGGTATGTTTATGATCAGGAATGTTAATGCCTGCTATACGGGCCACTATGCACTCCTATAATTAAATAAATGCGAACCATGCTGAAAAGCCCGTTTTCAGGATACTCAAATGGAAACGCATCGACATACAAAAGATTGGCTGGCTAATCTAGCCAGCTCAACCCGACTTTGCAAGAAAAATATGTGACTTAATCAGCCCTGGCGCTGTTTATGCTTAGGCTCGGCGCTGCAGATCACACGTACGACACCGTCGCGACGAATGATTTTGCAGTTACGACATAATTTCTTGACGGAAGCACGAACTTTCATTTTTACTCTCCGTAACTTCTCAAGCTACTGAATTAACGGCCATAGCCTTTCAGGTTAGCTTTTTTCAATGCAGACTCATACTGACTAGACATCATCAGAGTTTGCACTTGAGCCATAAAGTCCATGATGACGACCACTACAATCAGCAGTGAAGTACCGCCGAAGTAGAAGGGAACCTTCATGGCATCACGCATGAACTCCGGGATCAGGCAGATAAAAGTAATATACAGCGCACCGATTAAGGTGAGTCGTGTCATAACTTTATCGATATACTTCGCCGTTTGCTCTCCCGGACGAATTCCCGGTACGAATGCACCAGACTTCTTCAGGTTATCTGCTGTTTCACGCGGGTTAAACACCAACGCCGTATAGAAGAAACAGAAGAAGATGATTGCAGTCGCATAGAGTAGCACATAAAGCGGCTGTCCTGGCTGCAAATACAGCGAAATTGTTGTCAGCCAGTTCCAACCACTACCGCTCCCGAACCAGGATGCTATCGTTGCCGGGAACAGAATAATGCTGGAAGCGAAGATAGCTGGAATGACACCTGCCATATTCACTTTCAACGGTAAATGTGTGCTCTGTGCAGCATATACACGACGCCCCTGCTGACGCTTAGCGTAGTTGACCACGATACGACGCTGGCCACGCTCAACGAAAATAACAAAGAACGTCACTGCAAATACAAGAACTGCAACCAACAGCAACAGAAGAAAGTGCAGGTCGCCTTGCCGCGCTTGCTCGATGGTATGGCCAATGGCCGGCGGAAGACCCGCAACAATACCTGCGAAGATAATGATTGAGATACCGTTACCGATACCTCGTTCAGTAATCTGTTCGCCCAGCCACATCAGGAACATTGTCCCGGTAACCAGACTCACAACAGCGGTAAAGTAGAATGCGAAGCCCGGATTTAACACCAGGCCCTGCATTCCTGGCATATTCGGCAGACCGGTAGCGATACCGATCGACTGAAATATGGCCAAAACCAGGGTGCCATAGCGGGTGTACTGGCTAATCTTACGACGGCCAGCCTCACCCTCTTTCTTAATCTCTGCCAGGGCGGGATGAACCACCGTCAGCAGCTGGATAATAATAGAGGCCGAAATATACGGCATAATACCCAGCGCGAAGATTGAGGCACGACTGAGAGCACCACCAGAGAACATGTTGAACATTTCAATGATGGTGCCACGCTGTTGCTCAAGCAGTTTGGCAAGTACAGTGGCATCGATACCGGGGATTGGAATAAAAGAGCCAATGCGGAAGACAATCAGTGCACCGATTACAAACAATAGTCTGCGCTTCAGTTCACCAAAGCCCCCTTTGGCGCTTTGAAAATCTAATCCCGGTTGCTTTGCCATCTGCTACTTATTCCTCGATTTTACCGCCAGCAGCTTCGATTGCAGCACGAGCACCTTTGGTGACACGCAGTCCACGAATCGTTACCGGTGTAGTAACTTCACCAGACAGAATCACTTTCGCGAATTCAATCTGAACACCGATGATGTTGGCTGCTTTCAGCGTGTTCAGGTCAACAATACCGCCTTCCACTTTCGCCAGATCAGACAGACGAACTTCAGTCGTCACGAATGATTTGCGTGAAGTGAAGCCGAACTTCGGCAGACGACGGTACAGAGGCATCTGACCACCCTCGAAACCACGACGTACGCCACCGCCAGAACGTGAGTTCTGACCTTTGTGACCACGACCGCCGGTTTTGCCGAGGCCAGAACCGATACCACGACCCAGACGCTTGGAAGCGTGTTTAGACCCTTCGGCCGGAGACAGAGTGTTTAAACGCATCTCTTACTCCTCCACTTTCAGCATGTAGGAAATCGCGTTGACCATACCGCGTACAGCAGGCGTGTCTTCACGCTCAACGGTGTGACCAATACGACGCAGACCCAGGCCAATCAGAGTGGCTTTGTGCTTAGGCAGGCGGCCGATTGAACTGCGAGTTTGTGTAATTTTAATAGTCTTAGCCATCGTGATTACCCCAGAATTTCTTCAACGGATTTACCACGCTTGGCAGCGACCATTTCCGGAGATTTCATATTGCCCAGACCATCAATAGTTGCACGAACCACGTTAATCGGGTTGGTGGAACCATATGCTTTAGCCAGAACGTTATGAACTCCAGCGACTTCCAGGACGGCGCGCATTGCACCACCGGCGATGATACCGGTACCTTCAGAAGCCGGCTGCATGAACACACGAGAACCCGTATGCGCACCTTTTACAGGGTGCTGCAGGGTGCCGTGAGTCAGCGCGACGTTAATCATATTGCGACGAGCTTTTTCCATCGCTTTCTGGATCGCTGCTGGAACTTCACGCGCTTTACCGTAACCAAAACCCACGCGGCCGTTGCCATCACCCACTACAGTCAGTGCGGTGAAGGAGAAAATACGACCACCTTTCACAGTTTTAGAAACACGGTTTACCGCGATCAATTTTTCCTGCAGTTCGCCAGCTTGTTTCTCGATGTGTGCCATCTTAGACCTCTACCTTAGAACTGAAGGCCAGCTTCACGAGCAGCATCTGCAAGTGCCTGGACGCGACCATGATATTGGAACCCGGAACGATCGAAAGAAACATCTTTGATGCCTTTTTCGATAGCGCGCTCAGCCAGAGCTTTACCTACAGCTGCAGCGGCGTCTTTGTTACCGGTATACTTCAGTTGTTCAGCGATAGCTTTTTCTACAGTAGAAGCAGCAACCAGAACTTCGGAACCGTTCGGGGCGATTACCTGTGCGTAAATGTGACGCGGGGTACGATGTACCACCAGGCGAGTAGCACCCAGCTCTTTGAGCTTGCGACGTGCACGGGTCGCACGACGGATACGAGCAGATTTCTTATCCATAGTGTTACCTTACTTCTTCTTAGCCTCTTTGGTACGCACGACTTCGTCGGCGTAACGAACACCCTTGCCTTTATAAGGCTCAGGACGACGGTAGGCGCGCAGATCAGCTGCAACCTGTCCGATAACCTGCTTATCAGCACCTTTCAGCACGATTTCAGTTTGAGTCGGACATTCAGCAGTGATGCCGGCCGGCAGTGCATGTTCAACAGGGTGAGAGAAGCCCAGGGCCAGACTCACAGAGTTGCCTTTAACAGCTGCACGATAACCAACACCAACCAGTTGCAGCTTCTTAGTGAAGCCGTCGGTAACACCGATAACCATGCCGTTCAGCAGTGCACGAGCAGTACCTGCCTGTGCCCAACCATCCGCATAACCTTTGCGTGGAGCAAAAGTCAGGGTGTTGTCTTCCTGCTTGATTTCAACAGCATTGTTGATAGTACGAGTCAGCTCGCCGTTTTTGCCTTTGATCGAAACTTCCTGACCGTTGAGTTTTACCTCTACGCCGGCAGGAATAACGACAGGTGCTTTTGCAACACGAGACATTTTATTCCTCCGATTACGCTACGTAGCAGATAATTTCGCCACCAAGACCAACCTGGCGCGCTGCACGATCAGTCATGACACCTTTAGAGGTAGAAATTACAGCAATACCCATACCAGCCATCACTTTTGGCAGCTCATCTTTTCTTTTATAGATGCGCAGACCAGGACGGCTAACACGTTGAATGCTTTCTACAACAGCTTTACCCTGGAAATACTTAAGAGTCAGTTCCAGTTCCGGCTTGATGTCGCCTTCGATTTTAAAATCTTCAATATAGCCTTCTTCCTTCAGCACGTTGGCAATTGCCACTTTCAGCTTGGAGGAAGGCATAGAGACCGCAACTTTGTTCGCGGCCTGACCGTTACGGATACGGGTCAGCATATCCGCGATCGGATCTTGCATGCTCATCTGTGTTACTCCCGTGATTCAAATGGTGACAATTACCAGCTAGCCTTTTTAAGACCCGGGATTTCACCGCGCATAGCGGCTTCACGGACCTTGATACGGCTCAACCCAAACTTCCGCAGGAAACCGTGCGGACGACCTGTCTGACGGCAGCGGTTACGCTGACGGGAAGGGCTGGAATCACGCGGCAGACTCTGCAGCTTGAGAACGGCATTCCAACGATCTTCGTCAGATGCGTTCACATCAGAAATGATTGCTTTCAGCTCAACGCGTTTTGCGAAGAACTTGTCTGCTAATTTCACACGCTTAACTTCGCGTGCTTTCATAGATTGCTTAGCCATTAAGTAACCCTACCTTACTTGCGGAACGGGAAGTCAAAGGCAGCCAGCAGTGCACGGCCTTCATCATCAGATTTCGCAGTAGTGGTAATGGTAATATCCAAACCACGAACGCGATCGACTTTGTCGTAGTCGATTTCTGGGAAGATGATCTGCTCACGTACGCCCATGCTGTAGTTACCACGACCGTCGAAAGACTTCGCAGAAAGACCGCGGAAGTCACGAATACGTGGTACAGCAATAGTGATCAGACGCTCAAAGAACTCCCACATGCGTTCGCCACGCAGAGTTACTTTACAGCCGATCGGATAGCCCTGACGGATTTTGAAGCCTGCAACTGATTTGCGTGCTTTGGTGATCAGCGGTTTTTGACCGGAGATTGCTGCCAGGTCGGCTGCTGCGTTATCCAGCAGTTTCTTGTCAGCGATCGCTTCACCAACACCCATGTTCAGGGTGATCTTCTCGACCCGAGGGACTTGCATGACAGAATTGTAGCCAAACTCTGTCATGAGTTTCTGGACTACTTCGTCTTTGTAGTAATCATGCAGTTTCGCCATCGTACTACTCCAAATTACTTGATAGTTTCGCTGTTAGACTTGAAGAAACGGACTTTTTTGCCGTCTTCGAATCTAAAGCCTACACGGTCAGCCTTGCCGGTTGCCGCATTGAAGATTGCAACGTTAGAAACCTGAATTGCAGCTTCTTTTTCAACGATGCCACCTGGCTGGTTCAGAGCCGGAACCGGCTTCTGGTGTTTCTTAACCAGGTTGATACCTTCAACGATGACTTTACCAGAAGTCAGGACGTTCTTTACTTTACCGCGCTTACCTTTGTCTTTACCGGTAAGAACAATAACTTCGTCGTTACGACGGATTTTAGCTGCCATTGCTCGCTCCTTAGAGTACTTCTGGTGCCAGAGAGATAATTTTCATGAACTTTTCATTGCGAAGTTCACGAGTTACCGGCCCAAAAATACGCGTTCCGATTGGCTGCTCACTGTTATTGTTCAGAATAACGCATGCATTGCCATCGAAGCGAATGACAGAACCGTCCGGGCGACGAACACCCTTCCTGGTGCGCACCACTACCGCTTTCAGGACATCACCTTTTTTCACCTTGCCACGAGGAATTGCTTCCTTGATGGTCACTTTGATGATATCGCCGACGCCTGCGTAGCGACGGTGCGAGCCACCCAGAACCTTGATACACATTACGCGACGTGCACCGGAGTTGTCGGCGACGTTCAGCATAGTCTGTTCTTGGATCATTTTAGTGCTCCGCTAATGTCAACTACTACTTCGGGACCCAAACCTCAGGTCGTTAAAAAGCCCCATAATTGAGGGCGCGGCATTATAACACCGGATCTCGCAGATGGGTAGAAAAAATGAACGGCTCGCGAGAGCCGTTCATTTTGTTTTTAGAGGAAACGAATTCTATTACAGAATCGCTTTCTCTACAACGCGAACCAGAGTCCAGGACTTAGTCTTGGAAAGTGGACGGGTTTCGCGGATCTCAACCACGTCACCAATACCACACTCATTGTTCTCGTCATGGATGTGCAGCTTAGTCGTACGTTTGATGAATTTACCGTAGATCGGGTGCTTCACGAAACGTTCGATAGCGACAACAGCAGATTTCTGCATTTTGTCACTAACAACACGACCTTGCAGAGTACGGATTTTATCGGTCATTACGCCGCCTTCTCAGTCAGTAAAGTCTTAACGCGCGCAACATCACGGCGAACTTGCTTCAGCAGATGGGTCTGCTGCAGCTGGCCAGATGCTGCCTGCATGCGCAGGTTAAACTGCTCACGCAGGAGGTTAAGCAGCTCAGTGTTCAGCTCTTCAACGCTTTTTTCACGCAGCTCAGTTGCTTTCATTACATCACCGTCTTAGTTACAAAGGTGGTTTTGATAGGCAGTTTTGCTGCTGCCAGCTTGAAGGCTTCACGGGCCAGCTCTTCCGGTACGCCGTCCATTTCATACAGGACTTTACCAGGCTGAATCAGGGCAACCCAATACTCAACGTTACCCTTACCTTTACCCATACGCACTTCCAGCGGCTTCTCGGTGATCGGTTTGTCCGGGAATACACGGATCCAGATCTTACCTTGACGCTTAACTGCACGGGTCATAGCACGACGTGCTGCTTCGATCTGACGAGCGGTCAGACGACCACGGCCAACAGCTTTCAGACCGAAAGTACCGAAGCTAACATCCGTACCCTGCGCCAGACCGCGGTTACGGCCTTTGTGCACTTTACGGAATTTTGTACGCTTTGGTTGTAACATCAGCGACTCTCCTTACTTACGGCCTTTACGCTGCTGCTTTTTAGGTTGAGCAGCCGGTTCCGGTTGTTCAACAGCAGCCATACCACCCAGGATCTCACCTTTGAAGATCCATACCTTAACGCCGATTACACCATAAGTGGTGTGCGCTTCAGAGGTGTTGTAGTCAATGTCCGCACGCAGAGTGTGCAGCGGTACGCGACCTTCACGATACCATTCGGTACGTGCGATCTCAGCACCACCAAGACGGCCGCTGACTTCAACTTTAATACCTTTAGCGCCCAGACGCATTGCGTTCTGTACAGCACGCTTCATAGCACGACGGAACATCACACGACGCTCCAGCTGTGAAGTGATGCTGTCAGCAACCAATTTAGCGTCCAGTTCCGGTTTACGGACTTCGGCGATATTGATCTGAGCAGGAACGCCAGCGATATTCGCGACGACCGTACGCAGTTTTTCTACGTCTTCACCTTTCTTACCGATAACGATACCCGGGCGAGCGGTGTGAATGGTCACACGGATGCTCTTAGCCGGACGCTCGATAACGATACGAGATACAGACGCTTTAGCCAGTTCTTTAGTCAGGAACTGACGTACTTTAAAATCGCTGTCGAGGTTGTCAGCGAATTCTTTGGTGTTCGCAAACCAGGTAGAGTTCCATGGTTTTACAATACCCAGGCGAATACCATTAGGATGTACTTTCTGACCCATTGCTAGTCTCCAGAGTCTCAGCGATCGGACACAACCACAGTAATGTGGCTGGTGCGCTTCAGGATGCGATCTGCACGACCTTTTGCACGCGGCATAATGCGCTTCATGCTTGGGCCTTCGTCTACGAAAATTTTCGCAACTTTCAGATCGTCGATATCAGCGCCATCGTTGTGTTCGGCGTTAGCAATGGCAGATTCCAGGACTTTCTTAACCAGTACAGCCGCTTTCTTGTTGGTGTAAGTCAGAATATCCAGAGCCTGCGACACTTTCTTACCGCGAATCAGGTCTGCCACCAGGCGAACCTTCTGAGCAGAAGAACGAGCATGGCGATGTTGAGCAATAGTTTCCATCTCTTCCTCCTACTTATTTCTTCTTGGCTTTCTTATCTGCAGCATGGCCGCGATAAGTACGTGTCGGTGCGAATTCGCCCAGCTTGTGACCAACCATTTCGTCGGAAACAAAGACTGGAACGTGCTGACGACCATTATGGACAGCGATGGTCAAACCGATCATGTTAGGGAAGATCGTTGAACGACGGGACCAAGTGCGCAGGGGCTTCTTGTCACCGCTTTCCACCGCTTTCTCTACCTTCTTCAGCAAGTGCAGGTCAATAAAAGGACCTTTCTTGAGAGAACGTGGCATGGCTTATCCTCTAAAATTATTTGCTACGGCGACGTACGATAAATTTATCAGTACGCTTGTTGCTACGGGTCTTCTTACCTTTGGTCTGAACGCCCCACGGTGAAACCGGGTGCTTACCAAAGTTACGACCTTCACCACCACCGTGCGGGTGATCGACTGGGTTCATCGCAGTACCGCGAACGGTAGGACGAACACCGCGCCAACGGGCTGCACCGGCTTTACCCAGAACGCGCAGCATGTGCTCAGCGTTACCGACTTCGCCCAGGGTTGCGCGGCAGTCAGATTCGACTTTACGCATTTCGCCTGAACGCAGACGCAGGGTCACGTAAGAACCTTCACGCGCAACGATCTGCACGTAAGCACCAGCAGAGCGAGCAATCTGACCGCCTTTGCCTGGTTTCATTTCTACGTTATGCACGGTAGAACCAACTGGGATGTTACGCATCGGCAGGGTGTTACCTGCTTTAATCGCAGCATCAACGCCAGACTGAATCTGGTCGCCAGCTTTCAGGCCTTTAGGGGCCAGAATGTAACGGCGCTCGCCATCTTTGTACAGAACCAGTGCGATGTTCGCAGAACGGTTCGGATCGTACTCAAGACGCTCAACAACTGCCGGGATACCATCTTTGTTGCGTTTGAAGTCAACAATACGGTAAGCCTGCTTGTGACCACCACCGATATGACGGGTAGTGATACGACCATTGTTGTTACGACCACCGGATTTGCTGTTTTTTTCAACCAGCGCGGCAAATGGTTTGCCTTTGTGCAGCTCAGGGTTCACCACTTTAACTACGTGGCGACGACCCGGAGATGTCGGTTTACATTTAACAACTGCCATTGTCTTTCTCCTCCGACTTACTCAGCGCCGCCGACGAAGTCCAGGTTCTGGCCTTCCTTCAGGGTAACGTAAGCTTTTTTCCAGTCGTTACGACGACCGATACGCTGTCCGTGACGCTTAACTTTACCCTTAACAACCAGGGTGTTTACGTCTTTAACTTCTACTTCGAACAGTTTCTCAACAGCAGCAACGATCTCTGCTTTGGTCGCATCTTTCGCAACTTTGAGAACGATGGTATTAGTTTTTTCCATCGCGCTTGATGCTTTTTCAGATACGTGCGGCGCGCGCAGTACTTTCAGCAGACGTTCTTCACGGATCATGCCAGCATCTCCTCAACTTGCTTAACTGCTTCAGCAGTCATAACGACTTTGTCGAAGGCGATCAGGCTAACTGGGTCGATACTTGCTGCGTCACGCACGTCAACCTTGTACAGGTTACGCGCAGCCAGGAACAGATTTTCATCCAGTTCACCGGTGATGATCAGCACGTCTTCCAGCGCCATGTCTTTCAGTTTCTGTACCAGCAGCTTGGTTTTCGGTGCTTCTACAGAGAACGACTCGACAACGATCAGACGGTCCTGACGTACCAGCTCGGACAGAATGCTTTTCAGCGCGCCGCGGTACATCTTTTTGTTAACTTTTTGACTGTGGTCCTGTGGACGAGCAGCGAAGGTCACGCCACCTGAACGCCAGATCGGGCTCTTAACAGAACCTGAACGCGCACGGCCGGTACCTTTCTGGCGCCACGGCTTTTTGCCTGAACCAGTTACTTCAGCACGAGTCTTCTGCGCACGAGTACCCTGACGAGCACCTGCGGCATAAGCAACAACAACCTGGTGAACCAGCGCTTCGTTGAAATCACGACCGAAGGTAGTTTCGGAAACAGTCAGCGCGCTCTGCGCGTCTTTCAGTACTAATTCCATTGCTATCCCCTTACGCCTTCACAGCTGGTTTAACAATCAGGTCGCTGCCGGTTGCACCCGGGACAGCACCTTTGACCAGCAGCAGGTTGCGCTCAGCGTCAACACGTACTACTTCCAGGCTCTGAACGGTTACGCGCTCGTTACCCAGCTGACCAGCCATTTTCTTGCCTTTGAACACTTTGCCCGGAGTCTGGTTCTGACCGATAGAACCCGGAACGCGGTGAGACAAGGAGTTACCGTGTGTAGCGTCCTGGGTACGGAAGTTCCAGCGCTTAACGGTACCTGCGAAACCTTTACCTTTAGAGGTACCGGTAACGTCTACTTTTTTAACGTCAGCGAAAATTTCAACACTGATGCTCTGACCTACGGAGTACTCTTCACCTTCGGTGCGGAATTCCCACAGACCACGGCCAGCTTCAACGCCAGCTTTAGCATAATGACCTGCTTCCGGCTTGGTCACACGGTTTGCTTTTTTAGCACCGGTGGTAACCTGGATCGCCTGGTAACCATCGTTTTCCAGATCTTTGACCTGGGTAACGCGGTTTGCTTCAATTTCAATTACGGTTACTGGGATTGAAACGCCATCTTCAGTGAAGATGCGAGTCATGCCCACTTTTTTACCGACTAAACCACTCATTGTATCAACCTCTCAATCGCTCGATGACCTGATTAACCCAGGCTGATCTGCACGTCAACACCGGCAGCCAGATCCAGACGCATCAGAGCATCAACGGTTTTTTCAGTTGGCTCAACGATGTCTACCAGACGCTTGTGAGTGCGGATTTCGTACTGATCACGCGCATCTTTGTTAACGTGCGGAGAGATCAGAACGGTGAAGCGCTCTTTGCGGGTCGGCAGCGGAATTGGACCACGAACCTGCGCACCAGTGCGCTTGGCAGTCTCAACGATTTCCGCGGTTGATTGATCGATCAGACGATGATCAAACGCTTTAAGACGGATACGGATTCTTTGGTTCGACATGAGACCAAGGCTCCAAACATTTTATAAACGAAAAGAATTACTACCCACACCCATTACGATTGATGGGGGAGTGTAATCGTTCAGCATATAACTCCCCAATTGGGAGTATTGTCAGGCGACACACCTAGCACTGTCGCCTGCGATTCTGCTCGAATCGCGCCATACCAATGTCGGCAGGCCGGCGTATTATACGTAATTACGCTCAGGAAGCAACCCGTGCTCTGTTTTTAACCATAAAAATTCAGGCAAAAGAAAACCCGCCGGGCACGACTGCCGGGCGGGTTTACAGAACAGGTATGCGCAGGCCGCTATTCGTCCGCCTTTTCGCTGATTTGCGACTGCAGGTAGTTCTGCAGGCCAATTTTCTGAATCAGATCGAGCTCGGTTTCAAGAAAGTCGATGTGATGCTCTTCATCAGCCAGGATTTCAATCATCATGTCCCGGCTCACGTAGTCGTGAACTTTATCCGCCCAGGCAATGGCTTCACGCAGGTCTTTTGCCCCTTCCAGCTCCAGCTGCAAATCGGACTGCAGCATTTCGGGCACGTCCTCACCTATGCGCAGACGTCCCAGATCCTGCAGATTGGGGATACCTTCGAGAAAGAGAATACGCTCAATGTATTTGTCGGCATGCTTCATCTCATCGATCGATTCGTGGTATTCGATATCGTTGAGGCGCATCAGCCCCCAGTTTTTAAACATACGCGCATGCAGAAAATACTGGTTAATCGCGACCAGCTCATTTCCAAGCAGTTTGTTGAGATGTGCAATGACTTTGACGTCGCCCTTCATATCACCCCTCCCCTCTTCAGTTAACCAGATAGTAGATGCAGAGAGAAAGAAGTCAAAAAGGCGTGACAGTTTTTGTGGGTATTACGACATTCTGCGCGTAATGTCAGGCGATCTCTTTATAGAGCGGTGCATGCTGCAGTTCATCATCCATGATTTCGCGCGCTGCCCGGATGCATTTACCACACTGCTTCCCGACCGGGACCAGCTGGCGCAGCTGCTGGATCGATTTTGGCTGATAGCGGCGCACTACTTCACGCAGCGTTTTATCACTCACACCATTACACAGACAAACGTACATTTCAGATTCAACTCCGGTACAATTTCTGATCGAAGTGTAAATGAGAATGGTTGCTATTACAACGCAGGGTTTGTAGGGTTATCGATTGGTATGCTGATTTTGACAGGCAAAAAAAAGAGCACCGAAGTGCTCTTTCTGATTGCTACGGCAGCAGTAAAAAACCGCTGCCGGCGTTAACACAATTAAGCGATAACAGAAGCAACAACGCCCGCGCCAACGGTACGGCCGCCTTCGCGGATTGCGAAGCGCAGACCCTGGTCCATCGCGATTGGGTGGATCAGGGTAACAACCATCTTGATGTTGTCGCCCGGCATGACCATCTCAACGCCTTCTGGCAGCTCAACTGAACCGGTCACGTCAGTGGTACGGAAGTAGAACTGTGGACGGTAGCCTTTGAAGAACGGAGTATGACGGCCGCCTTCGTCTTTAGACAGAACGTAAACTTCTGATTCGAACTTGGTGTGTGGCTTGATTGAGCCCGGCTTCGCCAGAACCTGTCCACGCTGAATGTCTTCGCGCTTGATACCGCGCAGCAGAACACCACAGTTCTCGCCCGCCTGACCCTGGTCCAGCAGCTTGCGGAACATCTCAACACCGGTACAGGTTGATTTCGCGGTATCTTTGATGCCCACGATTTCAACTTCGTCACCGACTTTAACGATGCCGCGCTCAACACGACCGGTAACAACGGTACCGCGGCCTGAGATTGAGAACACGTCTTCGATTGGCAGCAGGAACGGCAGGTCGATAGCACGAACCGGATCCGGGATGTAGCTGTCCAGGTAGCCAGCCAGCTCGATGATTTTGCCTTCCCACTCTGCGTCGCCTTCCAGCGCTTTCAGCGCTGAACCGCGTACGATTGGCGTATCGTCGCCCGGGAAGTCGTACTGTGACAGCAGGTCACGTACTTCCATCTCAACCAGCTCCAGCAGCTCTTCATCATCAACCATGTCGCACTTGTTCAGGAACACGATGATGTAAGGAACGCCAACCTGACGACCCAGCAGGATGTGCTCACGGGTCTGTGGCATCGGGCCATCAGTCGCAGCAACAACCAGGATTGCGCCGTCCATCTGCGCAGCACCGGTGATCATGTTTTTCACGTAGTCGGCGTGTCCCGGGCAGTCAACGTGTGCATAGTGACGGCTTGCGGTTTCGTACTCTACGTGTGCGGTGTTGATGGTGATACCACGCGCTTTTTCTTCAGGGGTGCTGTCGATCTGGTCGAATGCACGCGCCTGGCCGCCGTTGGTTTTAGCCAGAACGGTGGTGATTGCTGCAGTCAGGGTGGTTTTACCGTGGTCAACGTGACCGATGGTGCCCACGTTTACGTGCAGTTTGTTACGCTGAAATTGCTCTTTCGCCATGGCGATAATCCTTACGTTATGCCTTCATCATTGATGAAGGCATCAGTTAACAATTTTTAAACCGTAGCCTTATTTGCCACGAGCTTCAATAACGGCCTGAGCGACGTTGTTCGGCGCATCATCGTACTTCAGGAACTCCATGGAGTAAGAAGCACGGCCTTTTGTCAGTGAACGCAGCTGAGTTGCATAACCGAACATTTCGGAAAGCGGGACTTCAGCGTGAATCTGAACGCCGGTAGCGTTAGATTCCTGACCTTTAAGCATACCACGACGGCGGCTCAGGTCACCGATAACGTCACCGGTGTTCTCTTCTGGCGTTTCTACTTCAACCTTCATGATTGGCTCAAGCAGAACCGGGGTTGCTTTCTTAAAGCCGTCTTTAAACGCAAGAGAAGCAGCCAGTTTAAACGCCAGCTCTGAGGAGTCAACGTCATGGTAAGAACCGAAGTGCAGACGCACGCCCAGATCAACTACCGGGTAACCCGCCAGTGGACCAGACTTCAGCTGCTCCTGGATACCTTTATCAACGGCAGGGATGTATTCGCCAGGAATCACACCACCTTTAATGTCGTTAACAAATTCGTAGCCTTTCGGGTTTGAACCTGGCTCCAGTGGGTACATGTCGATAACAACATGACCATACTGACCACGACCACCAGACTGCTTGGCGTGTTTACCTTCAATACCGGTAACTTTAGAGCGGATCGCTTCGCGATACGCAACCTGAGGTTTACCGATGTTCGCTTCAACGTTGAATTCACGCTTCATGCGGTCAACGATGATGTCGAGGTGCAGCTCACCCATACCAGCGATGATGGTCTGGTTAGACTCTTCATCAGTCCATACGCGGAATGATGGGTCTTCTTTCGCCAGACGACCCAGAGCCAGACCCATTTTTTCCTGGTCAGCTTTGGTTTTCGGCTCAACGGCGATAGAGATTACCGGCTCCGGGAACTCCATGCGCTCAAGGATGATGACGTTATCCGGGTCACACAGGGTGTCACCGGTGGTCACATCTTTCAGGCCGATCGCAGCAGCGATGTCGCCCGCACGAACTTCTTTGATCTCTTCACGCTTGTTAGCGTGCATCTGAACGATACGGCCCAGACGCTCACGGTTTGACTTGACCGGGTTGAACACGGTATCACCGGTGTTAACCACGCCAGAGTAAACGCGGAAGAAGGTCAGGTTACCAACAAACGGGTCGGTTGCGATTTTGAACGCCAGCGCAGCAAACGGCTCGTTGTCGTCAGAGTGACGCTCAGCCGGTGTGTCTTTACCGTCGTCCAGCATACCGTTGATCGCGGTAACGTCAGTCGGTGCTGGCAGGTATTCAACTACCGCATCCAGCATCGCCTGAACACCTTTGTTCTTAAATGCAGAACCACAGGTTACCAGGATGATTTCGTTGTTCAGAACGCGCTTACGCAGAGACGTTTTGATCTCTTCTTCAGTCAGCTCTTCGCCGCCGAAGAATTTCTCCATCAGCTCGTCAGAACCTTCAGCTGCAGATTCAACCAGCTTCGCACGCCATTCATCAGCCAGATCCTGCATATCAGCCGGGATATCTTCGTAAACGAAGGTAACGCCCTGATCTTCATCGTTCCAGTTGATGGCTTTCATTTTCACCAGGTCAACAACACCGGTGAATTTCTCTTCTGCGCCGATTGCCAGCTGAAGTGGAACCGGGTTTGCACCCAGACGCACTTTCATCTGATCAACAACTTTCAGGAAGTTAGCACCCATGCGGTCCATTTTGTTAACGAACGCGATGCGTGGAACTTTATATTTGTTAGCCTGACGCCATACGGTTTCAGACTGTGGCTGAACACCACCAACCGCACAGTAAACCATAACTGCGCCATCAAGCACACGCATAGAGCGCTCTACTTCGATGGTGAAGTCAACGTGTCCCGGGGTGTCGATGATGTTGACGTGGTGTGGCTCAAACTGCTTAGCCATACCAGACCAGTAACAGGTGGTCGCAGCGGAAGTGATGGTAATACCACGTTCCTGTTCCTGCTCCATCCAGTCCATGGTTGCGGCGCCGTCATGTACTTCACCGATTTTATGGTTTACACCGGTGTAGAACAGAACACGTTCGGTAGTGGTAGTTTTACCGGCGTCGATGTGAGCACTGATACCGATGTTACGATAGCGCTCAATGGGTGTTTTACGAGCCATTTGATTCCTCTGATTCTGAGACGTTCATAGTTAAAAAAGCCCAGCAGGTAAGCCACTGGGACGCCCGCTGGGTTAATAACAACTACCTTGCTGTTACCAGCGGTAGTGTGCGAACGCCTTGTTGGCTTCAGCCATACGGTGAACGTCTTCACGTTTCTTAACTGCAGTACCTTTGTTCTCTGCAGCGTCAGAAAGTTCGTTCGCCAGGCGAAGAGCCATTGATTTATCACCGCGTTTACGAGCAGCTTCAACGATCCAACGCATTGCCAGAGCATTACGACGAACCGGACGGACTTCAACTGGAACCTGGTAAGTTGAACCACCAACGCGACGTGACTTCACTTCGACAGTCGGACGTACGTTTTCGAGTGCAACTTCGAAAGCTTCCAGACCGTCTTTACCAGCACGTTGAGCCAGGGTATCAAGTGCGGTATAGACGATTGATTCAGCAGTAGATTTTTTACCATCTACCATCAGGATATTTACAAATTTAGCCAGCAGCTCTGATCCGAACTTAGGATCCGGCAGAATTTTACGCTGACCAATGACGCGACGACGTGGCATGGAAATACTCCGTTGTTAATTCAGGATTGTCCAAAACTCTACGAGTTTATTTTGACATTAAAGTTAAAACGTTTGGCCTTACTTAACGGAGAACCATTAAGCCTTTGGCTTCTTCACGCCATACTTGGAGCGAGCCTGCTTACGGTCTTTAACACCTGAGCAGTCCAGCGCGCCACGAACGGTGTGGTAACGCACACCTGGCAGGTCTTTAACACGACCGCCACGGATCAGGATCACGGAGTGTTCCTGCAGGTTATGACCTTCACCACCGATGTAGGAGGTAACTTCAAAACCGTTAGTCAAACGCACACGGCAAACTTTACGCAGTGCTGAGTTTGGTTTTTTCGGGGTAGTGGTGTAGACACGAGTACAAACACCACGTTTTTGCGGGCAAGCTTCCAGCGCTGGCACGTTGCTTTTAGCAACCTGACGAACGCGTGGTTTGCGAACCAGCTGGTTAACTGTTGCCATTAAATAGCTCCTGGATTTAGCTTTTGCTTCGTAAACACGTAATAAATCACCTCGCATTTCTACGAGGAGGCAGAATTTTAGGGCTGTGCCTATAGGGTGTCAAGAAATAACCAGGTTTTCGCGTTTACCAGGCCACTTGCTGTTGATGCTTTATCGTCAGCGCAACGAATCCAGTATAGTCCAGACGGGCAACACTGGTTGAAATTTGAGCAGATAATCCGCGTGCGACAACATCCTCTTCCAGCACCCATAGCGTGGCCGGTGCCGCGCTGAGCCGGGCCAGCATTGTGCTGCCCTGCAGCGCGCCGGTGACCCCATCCTGCAGCAGCAGCAGGTCATCCTCCGGGCGCAGCAGCAGCAGCAGCGTTTCGATATCGCACTGCCAGGGAGAGTTCATCAGCGTATAAAGCATGGCAGTTTCTCAAAAACAGATAATGCGATCGAAGGAGGCAAGCGTCTGGCGTAATGCGTCACTCTCCAGCACCTGGGCTGTTAACACGCGCTCTGCGCTCAGGCTCACTCCGCGCGCCAGTAGCGAATGCTGACAGATATAGCACTGCTCAATATCATAAAGCGCCAGCACACCAAAGGTGGCGATATAGTCGCGCGCCAGTATAGTTTTCGGCTGCTGCTGCTCAGTCAGCTGCAGCACACCGTCACCGATAAAAAAGAGGCCAACATCTTCGCTCAGGGCGCCGGTAGCCAGAACGGCATCCAGCCCTTCCCTGCCGGCACTGCTGCCGTGTGGCGCGCGGGTAAAGAGGAACGCAACGCGGTTCATCAGAATTGCACCAGACGATCGCAGCTGAGCGCCGCTTCAGCCAGTGCACCCAGACCGCTGAGTTCAAAACCCGGCTGCAGATTGCTGCCCGCCAGCTGCAAACGCGCGGCCTCCTGCCGATCGGTAATGCCACGCCGCAGCGCGGCAGCCACGCAGACATTAAGCGCGACACCGCAGGCGTCGTGCAGCTGCTGCCAGCCGCGCACAATGTCAGCTTCGTCACTGGCAGGTGCGCTCAGCTCACTGGCGTTCAGCACACCTTCACGGTAAAAAAATATGCTCTCCAGCACGTGGCCTGCAGCAATCAGCGCGCGGGCAAACAGCAGCGCACTGGTCGCGTTCTGGGTGCCGTAAGCCGGCCCGGTCACCAGCAGGGTATAGCGCATCAGCGATCCTGCCCCTGAAAATCGCCGTTCTTAAACTGACGTATGTAGAGATAGACCGTATGCCTCGAGATATTCAGACGGGCGGCAACCTGATTGATGGCATCCTTGATGTCAAAAATGCCTTTCTCATACAGATTAAGCACGATCTGCCGGTTCTTGGCGTTGTTAGAGATGTTGCGATCCGCGCTGACCTCTTCAATGGTGAACTCCAGCGTCTGCATCACCAGATCTTCTACCGAACTGGCAAAGTTTACGCTTGAGTCGACCTGCTGCATCTCTGGCGGCATAAAAGTCGACATGATTTGCGAGAACGGTACATCCAGATTCATATTGATGCAGAGCAAACCAATGACGCGCTGCTGGCGATTACGAATAGCAATGGTGACCGATTTCATCAGAACACCGCTTTTGGCGCGTGTAAAATAAGCGCGGGAGACATTGCTGTCAGCGCCATGCATATCATGCAGCATGCGCAGCGCCAGATCGGTAATCGGCGATCCGACTTTGCGCCCCGTATGTTCGCCGTTAGCGATACGCACAGCTGAACATTTCAGATCTTCCAGCGAGTGCAGCACGATTTCGCAGTGCGAGCCAATCAGCATCGCCAGACCGTCGACCACTGCCTCGTAAGATTTAAGAATATCGTAATCTGCTTGCTCAAAAGGGCGCTGCTCCAGTAAATCGAAGTCAGTCAGTTCACCGGGATTAAATGGATTAGACATCGAAGACATTACCCTACGTGGCTGGAGCCTGTCGCGACAGCATTGGGGCAGACTCATCTTATGATCATTATGCAGGCGTTAGTCTGGCAAATGTCGCCCGCTTTAGCCAGAGCTTTGCACATATGCAGCAGGAATTGAACGTGCGGGGGAATGCAGAGGGAACTGCCGCCCGAAGGCGGCAGAACAGAGCAATTACTGTGCTTTTTTCTCAGCAGCGGCCGGAGCCTGTGCTTTTTCATCCGCTTTTGGTGCTGCTTTGATATCCAGCAGTTCAACATCAAACACCAGCGTTGAGTTAGCCGGAATACCCGGTACGCCATTTTTACCGTAAGCGAGGTTCGGCGGGATCACCAGTTTGATCTTGCCACCTTTTTTCACGTGCTTCAGACCTTCAGTCCAGCCCGGGATGACGCCATCCAGACGGAAAGAGAGCGGTTCGCCACGAGTGTAAGAGTTATCGAACTCGGTGCCGTCGATCAGCGTACCTTTGTAGTTGACCACAACAGTGTCGCTATCTTTAGGTGCGGCACCGCTGCCCTCTTTCTCAACCTGATAGAGCAGACCAGATTCGGTCTTCTTCACGCCCTTCTCTTTCGCGAATTTTTCAGCAAAAGCGTTGCCTTTGTCAGCATTCTCTTTTGCATCTTTTTCCAGCTTCGCCTGAGCAGCACCCTTCACGCGACCTTCAAAGGCCTGCAGAGTCTGTTCGATCTCCTGGTCAGAGAGTTTGCTTTTACCGCCAAACGCGTCCTGAACACCAGCAATCAGCTGATCTTTGTCCAGTTTGATGCCCAGCTTCTCCTGTTCCTTCAGAGAGTTGTCCATGTAGCGACCCAGCGAAGCACCCAGTGCATAGGCAGATTGCTGATCTTCGTTTTTGAAAGCAGCATTTTTTGGTGCCTGTGGCGCAGCCTGCGCCGCGTCAGCCGGAGCTGCAGCGGTTTCTGCTGCCATCGCCAGCGGTGCATTAAGTGCGACAGCCATAGTGGTAGCTAACAATGTGACTTTAAACAGTGATTTCATCCTTTCTCCAAAACCGAAGCTTCAAACCTCGGGAATCATTGCGGACAGTGGTCCACACTATAACTTTACGCGGCAGTAACGAACACTCCCGCAGTGTAATTACCCGGTTAACCTCCGACCTTTTTTGCTTCAGGAAGTTTCATCTGAGATGTAGGCGCTACGGGTAAATTCAATGGCAGGAGATAAACGCCGGGTAAATATCAGGTGATTCTGACCGTAAAGGCCGTAGAATCACGCCGGTTCATATCAATGCGCAGTACGATGACAGGAGGAGTAACGATGCAACAGACAGACTGGGATCGGCGCCTTGAAGCGCTGGAGAGCAAGCTGGCTTTTCAGGAAGACACCATTGAGCAGCTTAATCAGACGGTGGTCGAACATGAACTGGAGATGAGCAGGCTGCGGGAACATGTCCGCTTGCTGGTCGACAAAGTTAAAGCGGCAGCGCCCTCGATGGTTGCTTCGCCGTCGGAAGAGACACCTCCGCCGCATTATTAATACCTGCCGGCAGCAGAAAACAGAAAGGCCACCCGCAGGTGGCCTTTTTGTACCGGCAACGCTTAGTGGTTGCAGCCGCAACCGCCGCCGTGACCATGGTCGTGGTCGTGGTCGTGATCGTGATGATGACCATCTGCGCCATGCACGTGACCGTGCGCCAGCTCTTCTTCCGTGGCTTCGCGGATAGCAACCACTTCCACGTTGAAGTTCAGGTTCTGACCAGCCAGCATATGGTTACCATCAACCACAACGTGCTCATCTTCTACTTCAGTGATTTCAACCGGCACCGGGCCCTGGTCGGTTTCTGCCAGGAAGCGCATGCCAACCTGCAGCTCATCCACACCCATGAAGACATCTTTAGGTACGCGCTGTACCAGATTGTCATCATACTGGCCATAAGCGTCGTTTGCCGGGATATGCACGTCAAACTTGTCGCCGACCGCGTGATTTTCCAGCGCTTTTTCCAGACCAGAAATCAGGGAACCATGACCGTGCAGATAGTCTAACGGTGCACTTACCGGTGACTCGTCAACCAACACGCCATCTTCGGTACGAACCTGATACGCCAGGCTCACCACCAGGTCTTTTGCTACTTTCATGATATCTCCTAACCGTTGAGAACTAAGGATCCCGTCTCATTGGTCTATTTTTGCGTGCAATAACCAACCAGAAAGGTTTAAAGCTGAACAGATTTTATCCTGCAGAATATGCAGACCATTCAGCATCAGTGGCGCCGATTGTAACGGAATTCAACACCACTGTAAGTCTAAGCGTAAAAAAAGCTGTGCCGGCACGTTACTCGGGATGAAAAATGCCGATCACCTGCTCATTACTGCGGATCTGATCGCGCGCCTGCTTATCGGCCTCGCGCATCTGATGTCCGCATTTTACGCATTCCACCACATCGACACTGTTTTCGCGCCACATGGCCAGGGTGTCTTTTTCCTGACAGTGCGGACAGACCGCACCGGCGATAAAACGTTTACGCATTTTTTCCTGCCCGCCTGTTGTTCACGGAAACCTTAAGTGTATACCCTGCACACCGCAAATTGCAGCGATGGCCCTGAATAGCCCAGGCTGCCGGCTTACTCATCATCCCAGCCATTTATCTGCCGCTTTTCATGCTGCATCTCGCGCTGGAAGATATCCTCCAGTTCGCGTCGCGCTTCACGCACGCGGGAGACCTGCACGCTGTCCTCATGGCCTGGCATCAGCTCACGCAGCATGCGCATATCCAGCCGGCGGAAATGCTGCTGCGCACGCTGCGCCTGATGAGGATGCATGCCAAGAGAGATCAGCGCCTTGCGACCAAGCTCCAGCGCACTGGAGAACGTTTCACGGGAGAATAGCGTGACGCCTGCCTGCAGCAGTTCGTGCGCCTCGACGCGCCCGCGCGCCCGCGCCAGAATCTCCAGCTGCGGAAAATGGTGCTGGCAGAGGTGCACAATGGTCATGGCATCTTCGGGATCGCTGCAGGTAATAACAATAGATTGCGCATTCTCTGCGCCTGCGGCCCGCAACAGCTCCAGCTCGGTGGCGTCACCGTAGTAAACTTTATAGCCATACTTGCGCATCAGGCTGACCGCAGAGATATCCCGCTCCAGCACCGTGATGCGCTTGTTGTTAGCCATCAGCAGACGCCCTACCACCTGCCCAAAGCGGCCAAAACCCACCACAATAACCTGCGGCTGATCGTCCTCAACAAAGGGCTTCTCATCACTGTCGTCTTTGTCATTAAAGCGACGGGCCAGAATCTTATCCACGCCCTGCATCAGCAGCGGGGTTGTCATCATCGAGAGGGTCACCGTGACCAGCAGCAGCGGCAGCTGATCGCCGCTGAACAGATGGGCGGATGACGCGGCGGAGAACAGGACAAACGCAAATTCGCCGCCCTGGCTGAGCACACCGGCAAACTGCAGACGCTCTGAACTGCGCAGGCCGTAAATGCGCGCCAGCACGTAGAGCACCAGCGCTTTTATCGCCACCAGCGCCAGTACGCCGATCAAAATAGCCACGATATGCGTATAGAGCACGCCAAGGTTCAGCGCCATACCAACAGAGATAAAGAACAGGCCCAGCAGCAACCCTTTGAACGGCTCGATAGCCACTTCAAGTTCGTGCCGGTACTCGCTCTCCGCCAGCAGGATCCCGGCGATAAAGGTGCCCAGCGCCATCGACAGGCCCAGCGCATCCATAAATAGCGCCGAGCCCAGTACCAGCAGCAGCGAGGCGGCGGTAAACACTTCTCTGACGCCGGAAGCGGCAATAAAGCGCAAAATAGGGCGCAGTAAATAACGGCCGCCCACCAGCATGCCGGCAAAGGCCAGCACTTTCATCGCAACTTTAAGCCAGTCAACGTGCCCGCTGTCGCCGCCGGAGAGTAACGGCACCAGCGCCAGCGCCGGGATCACCGCCAGATCCTGAAACAGCAGCACCGAAAAGCCCAGCTGTCCTGATTCGCTGCGGTTCATTCCTTTATCGCGCATCAGCTGCAGCGCCATAGCCGTAGAGGACATAGCCAGACCGATACCGCCTATCACGGCCGCCTGCCAGCTGAAGTCACTTAGCCAGAGCAGCACACCGAGGATCGCCGCAGAAAATATCACCTGCGCCGCGCCGACGCCGAAAATTGAGCGTCGCAGTGACCAGAGTTTGGCTGGATTCAGCTCCAGGCCAATGATAAACATCAGAAACACGACGCCCAGCTCGGAGAAGTGCAGGATCTCATCCACATCGCTGATAAAGCCCAGCCCCCACGGGCCGATCGCAATACCTGCGAGCAGATAACCCAGCACGGCACCAATTCCCAGCCGGGCAGCAACAGGCACCACCAGCACCGCCGCCACCAGATAGATGACGCCCGCTGTCAGTAACGTTTCACCTTGCATTACACTCCTCCCTGCGGCAGTGGTGACGCGAGCCAGTCGCCGTAGGCGCGGGCAAAATGACGCAGCGTTTCAGGCGTCTGCCGCCGCGCCCAGTGAATCACCATCGGTGTCATCCAGTGCATACGGCACATCTGCGCCGTCAGCTCAAATGGCCGCATAATATCGCTCATCGGATAGCGGTTCAGGCCGTCGTGATGGTAGGCCGCTTCAGGCTCACCGGTAGTCACTACGCTGCGCCAGTACTTCCCCTCCAGCGCGTTCCCATCCACGCCGCTGGCAAAACCACGCGACAGTACGCGATCCAGCCACTCTTTCAGCAGGGCAGGACAGCTGTAGGTATAGAGCGGATGCTGAAATACGACGATCTCATGGTCGCGCAGCAGCTGCTGTTCATAGTGAATATCTATAAAAAAATCCGGATAGTGCGCATATAAATCGTGCACGGTGACGTGTTCAAGTTCCCTGGCCGACTGCAGCAAAACCCGATTGGCGATCGAATCCTGTGACTCCGGATGGGCGTAAAGCAGCAAAACTTTTGGTGGCTGCGACATCCTTCCCCTCCAAAGCGTCGTCACCGCAGCGGAATTCCGCTACCATGCTCAACGCAACTAAACATTATCGAATTATGTTGCCGATAAATTACCATATTCTGACGACACGGCGCCTATGATTGTCTTTTCCGCACTACAGATACGACGCGGCACCACTGTGCTGCTGGACAACGCAACCGCAACCATTAACCCCGGCCAGAAAGTGGGCCTGGTGGGTAAAAACGGCTGCGGCAAATCCACCCTGCTGTCGCTGCTTAAAGGTGAAATCAGCAGCGATGCCGGCAGCGTCACCTTCCCCGGCAGCTGGGCGCTGGCGTGGGTCAACCAGGAGACGCCAGCGCTGAGTAAAGCCGCGCTGGAATATGTTATCGACGGCGACCGCGAATATCGTCAGCTTGAATCTGAATTAGCGGATGCCAACGCGCGCGATGATGGCAACGCGATTGCGCTGCTGCACGGCAAGCTGGATGCGATTCAGGCGTGGAGTATACACGCGCGCGCGGCCAGTCTGCTGCACGGTCTGGGCTTTAGTCAGGAGCAGCTGATGCGGCCGGTCAGCGACTTCTCCGGCGGCTGGCGCATGCGTCTCAACCTGGCGCAGGCGCTGGTGTGCCGCTCCGATTTACTGCTGCTGGATGAGCCGACTAACCACCTCGATCTTGACGCCGTGATCTGGCTGGAGCGCTGGCTGAAAAGCTATGAGGGCACGCTGATTCTGATCTCACACGACCGCGACTTTCTCGATCCGGTCGTGGATAAAATTATTCATATTGAGCAGCAGATGCTGATTGAATATACCGGCAACTACAGCTCTTTCGAGCGACAGCGCGTCGCTAAACTGGCGCAGCAGCAGGCGCTCTATCAAAGCCAGCAGGAAAAAGTCGCGCACCTGCAGAAGTATATCGATCGCTTCCGTGCCCAGGCGACCAAAGCCAAACAGGCGCAGAGCCGCATCAAAATGCTGGAGCGCATGGAGCTGATTGCGCCAGCGCACGTGGATAACCCGTTCAGCTTCAGCTTCCGCGCGCCGGAAAGCCTGCCCAATCCGCTGCTGAAAATGGAGAAGGTCACGGCGGGTTATGGCGATCGCATTATTCTTGACGCGATCAAGCTCAATCTGGTGCCGGGCTCGCGTATTGGTCTGCTGGGCCGAAACGGTGCGGGTAAATCTACGCTGATCAAGCTGCTGGCGGGAGAGATCGATCCGCTGGAGGGCAAAGTGGGTCTGGCGAAAGGCATTAAGCTCGGCTACTTCGCGCAGCACCAGCTTGAGTATCTGCGCGCCGAGGAGTCACCGCTGCAGCATCTGGCGCGTATCGCGCCAGCCGTACTGGAGCAGCAGCTGCGCGATTACCTGGGCGGTTTTGGCTTTCAGGGCGATAAAGTCAGCGAAGCCACCGCGCGTTTTTCCGGCGGCGAAAAAGCGCGCCTGGTGCTGGCGCTCATCGTCTGGCAGCGCCCTAACCTGCTGCTGCTGGATGAGCCAACTAACCATCTCGATCTCGACATGCGTCAGGCGCTGACCGAAGCGCTTATCGACTTTGAAGGCGCGCTGGTGGTGGTGTCGCATGACCGGCATCTGCTGCGCTCCACCACTGACGATCTCTATCTGGTCCACGACCGCAAAGTGGACGTGTTTGCCGGCGATCTGGATGATTATCAGCAGTGGCTGAGCGACCTGCAAAAGCAGCAGGCGCAGCAGGATGCCGCACCAAAGCAGGATAATGCCAATAGCGCTCAGTCGCGCAAAGATCAGAAGCGTCGTGATGCTGAGCTGCGCGCGCAGACGCAGCCGCTGCGCAAAGAGATTGAGAAGCTGGAGAAGCAGATGGCTAAGTGGCAGAGTCAGCTGAGCGAGGCTGAAGCCCTGCTGGCCGACAGCGCGATTTACGATCAAAGCCGCAAAGCCGATTTAACCGCCGCCCTGCAGCGCCAGGCAGAGAGCAAATCGGCGCTGGAAGACGTCGAAATGGCGTGGCTGGATGCGCAGGAGCAGCTGGAACAGATGCTGGCGAATTAGCGGCCAGCATCTATGCCGACCCTGCAGCTTTTCTCTCTTCTGCAGGGGCGGCATTTATGCCGACCTGGCTCACCACCGCAACGCGTTAAAACGGCACATCCCCCAGCACCGTCGCACGATGCATAATCCTGCGCGCCGGATAGTAATCGGCATTGGCGTAATGCTGCGTCACACGGTTATCCCAGATAGCGATGTCGTTCTCCTGCCAGCGCCAGCGCACCTGAAACTCCGGCTTCGTAGCGTGCGCAAACAGATAGTTCAGCAGCGCGTCGCTCTCTTTTTCACTGACGCCCAGCAGACGCGTGGTAAACCCCTCGTTCACAAACAGCGCCTTACGCCCGCTGACCGGATGGGTGCGGATCGCCGGATGCCGGACCGGGGGATGCTTAGCCACCGCCTGCTGCCAGCGCTGATGCTCCTCCGGCGTGCGGCGATATTTATACTCCTGAAATGACTTCTTAAAATCGTGCTCCGCCTGTAACCCGCTCAGCAGCTGCTTAACCGGCTCAGAAAGGGTTTCATAAGCGGCAATTCCGCTGCTCCAGAGCGTATCGCCCCCGCTTTCCGGTAGCAGTTTCGCGGCCAGCAGAGCAATGGCCGGCGGCGTTTCAATAAAGGTGACATCGGTATGCCAGTTGTCGTTATCCGGCGGATTATCCTGATGGGTATCCAGCTCGATGATCTCTTCCACGCCAGCCGCATGCGGATAGACCGGATGAATATGCAGATCGCCAAAACGCACCGCCAGCGCCCGCTGCTGCTGCGGCGTAATCACCTGGTTGCGTAAAAACAGCACCTGATGGCGCAGCAGGCCGTGATAGAGCTGTTCAAACTGCGCATCGCTCAGCGGACGGCTGAGATCGACATCGCTGACCTGCGCACCGATCCAGGGGCCCAGCGCGGTAAAAGTAAGACGTTCGTTCATTGCTGCTCTCCATACCAGGGCGTCAGGCGGCGTTGCAGCGCGCGCAGACCCACTTCTAAACTAAATGCGATAACGGCAATGACGCCGATACCCGCCAGTACCACATCCGTAGCAAGAAACTCTCCTGCCGACTGCACCATAAACCCCAGGCCCCGCGTGGCAGCGATAAGCTCTGCAGCCACCAGCGTTGACCAGCCGACGCCCAGCCCGATACGCAGACCGGTCAGGATCTCCGGCAGCGCGCCCGGCAGGATCACAAAGCGCAGCAATTGCCAGCGGGATGCGCCAAGCGCCTGTGCCGCGCGCACGCGGACCTGCCGGCAGTTTTTCACGCCAGCCAGCGTGGCCAGCGTCACCGGCGCAAAAATCGCCAGATAGATAAGTAAAATCTTTGAGGTTTCACCAATACCAAACCAGATCACCATCAGCGGCAGGTAGGCCAGCGGCGGCACCGGCCGGTAAAGCTCAATCAGCGGATCGAGCAGCCCGCGCAGCGCCGGGCTCAGTCCCATCGCAATGCCGGTCGGGATACCAATCAGCGCGGCAAAAAACAGCGCCACCAGCATGCGCGTCAGGCTTGCGGCCAGATGCTGCCACAGCGTGGCGTCCATAAAGCCCTGCGCACTGGCAATCAGCAGCAGTTTCTGCAGCACCTGCTGCGGCGCGGGCAGAAACAGCGGCGCAATCAGCCCCAGCGCCGTCACGCCCCACCACACCAGCAGTAGCAGCGCGATGCTCAGCAGGCTAAGCGACAGCTGGCGTGACAGCGGCCAGCGCAGGCCGCGGGTGCGCGCTGTACCGCGTTTCTCATCAATAACTGCACTCATACAAACGCCTCCCGCCGGGCAAACACCTGATTCAGCACATATTCACGACGTTCGATAAACGCCGGATCGGATTTGATGCTGCGGCACGGTTCGCCATCCGCGAAGCGCTGACCAAAATTGAGCTTTAGCCGCTCTACTATGCGTCCCGGTCCGGGCGACAGCAGCACCAGTTCGCTGGCCAGAAACACCGCTTCTTCAATGTCATGGGTAATCAGCAGAATCTGCTTGCCGGTGTCGCGCCACAGCGTCAGCAACAGGGTTTGCATCTGCTCGCGGGTAAACGCATCCAGCGCGCCAAAGGGCTCATCTAACAGCAGCAGCTGCGGATCGGCTGCCAGCGCACGCGCAATCCCCACGCGCTGACGTTGCCCCCCGGAGAGCTGCCAGATAAAACGCTTTTCTGCCCCCTCCAGCCCGACGTTGCGAATCAGCCGGCTGGCAACGGCGTGACGTTCCGCTTTTGCCATACCGGCCAGCTGCAGGCCAAATGCCACGTTATCGATCACGTTGCGCCACGGCAGCAGCCCTTCATGCTGAAACACCACGCCGCGGCTGGCGTCTGGCCCGGTCACCGCTTTGCCATCCAGCGTAATGCTGCCGGACTCCAGCGGCAGAAAACCGGCAATCAGGTTCAGCAGCGTGGTTTTGCCACAGCCGGATGGACCCAGCACCACCAGCAATTCACGGCTATCCAGCTGCAGGTTGATATCCTGCAGCGCGGGCTGACCGGCGTAACGTGCGTTGAGATGCGTGATGCTGAGCATATGGCCTCCGTTATTTCGCTAAAGGTGCAACAAAGCGGGTGGTCACAAAGCTGCTGTAGTCGCTGGCCGCTTCCGGCACCCGCCCCTGCTCTTTCAGGAAGTGCGCGGTATCAACAATGGCTTTATTCACCGGCTTGCCGAGTTGCTCAACCTGCTGTTGCGCCGTCAGATAGGTATTGCCTTTAACCAGACCCGGCACATCCCCTTCCGGTACGCCGCTCAGGCGCGACAGCTTGCTCAGGTTATCCGGCTGCTTCAGCCACTGTTCGGGCTGGGCGAGATAGGCCTGCTGTGCATCAATGGCGCTGCGGGCAAACGCAGTAACCACCTCCGGATGCTGCTGCGCAAAATCTTTACGCACCACCCAGACATCGAGCGTTGGTGAGCCCCACTGTCCCACCTGCGAGGAGTCGGTCAGCACATGGCCCTCTTTTTCCAGCTCATTAACGGCCGGGGCCCAGACGTACGCGCCGTCAATATCGCCACGCTGCCAGGCGGCAACAATCGCAGGCGGTTGCAGGTTCACTAACTGCACCTGTGAGGGCTTAATGCCCCAGTGCTTCAGCGCCGCCAGCAGGCTGTAATGCGTGGTGGAGATGAAAGGTACGGCAATACGTTTGCCGATGAGCTGTTTCGGATCGCTGATCCCTTTTTTCACGACCAGCGCCTCGGAGTTACCCAGCTGTGATGCAAGCAGAAACGCTTCAATCGGCAGCTGCTGTGTGGCAGCGACCGCCAGCGGACTGGAGCCAATATTGCCAATCTGCACATCGCCGGACGCCAGCGCACGCAGCACGCTGGCGCCGCTGTCAAATTTGCGCCAGTCCACGGTTGCTCCGCTCTCACGGGCGAAGGTGTTATCCGCCTGAGCGACTTTGGCAGGCTCTGCGGAGGTCTGGTACGCCACGGTGACGTTGACTGCCTGTGCCTGAAACGCTATCAGTCCCAGTACTGCTGCCAGCGAGATTATTGTTTTTTGCATTGCCATCATCCTGTTCCCCGAAGTGAAGTTATGACGGCAGTGTCGCCAGCGGTGAAAGTTTCATAAAGGAATTAAAAATTATCCCTCATGCCAATCAGTTCTTAGATCAACATCAGGCAAGGCTATGCAAAAAAAGCAAATAGGCCGGACAGAAACGGTGACAAATTTGTCAGGCGCTCACATCGCTACTGTGTTATTGATCTCTACCTGATTTCATCACCTGAATAGCGGTTGTTATCTCCATGTCCATCGAAAAAGTCGCGCACCTGGCGGGCGTATCAAAAGCTACCGTTTCCCGGGTTCTGAACCAGCATCCCGGCGTGCGTCCCGATACGCGCAGTAAAGTGCTGGCAGCGATCAGCGCGTGCGACTACCAGCCTAATTTGCTGGCGCGCCAGCTGCGCACGGCGCAAAGCAACATGCTGCTGGTGCTGATTTCAGATATTACCAACCCCTTCTGTTCGCGCGTTGTGCAGGGGATTGAAGCGGAGGCGGAGACGCAGGGCTATCACATTTTGCTCTGCAACAGCGCCTCTCAGCTGCGGCGTGAAACCGCCTATCTGGCGCTGCTGGCTGGCAAGGTCGTCGATGGCGTGATCACAATGGATGCCGCCGCCTGTCTGCAGGGGCTGAAAGATTTGATTGGTGATGCGCCGTGGGTGCAGTGTGCTGAATACGATCCCTCTATTAATGCATCCAGCGTGACTATTGATAACCGGCAGGCGGCCTTTGAGACGGTCCGCTACCTGGCCGGAAAGGGCCGAAAACAGATTGCGCTGGTCAACTGCGACATGCGCTATCTCTATTCGCATCAGCGTGAGAGCGGCTACCGCGAGGCGCTGAAGGCGCTGAATATGACGTGGGATCGCGTGGCGTATGCGGAGAATATCTCCTGCGAAGCGGGCAGCGCCGCGCTGCATGCGCTGCTGGCACAGCCCTCTCCGCCCGATGCCATTTTTACCGTGTCAGATGTGCTGGCCGTTGGCGTTATTCACGCCGCGCTCGAAGCGGGACTGCGCGTTCCGGAGGATCTGGCCGTGGTAGGTTTTGACGGTATTCCGTTTACCAGCAGCCTGAATCCGCCGCTGACCACCATTGCGCAGCCGATGAATCAGATGGGCGCCCGCAGCGTACAGCTGCTGCTGAACCGCATTCGCCAGCCGCATGCTGCCATTGTGCATGAAGTCCTGCCCTGGCAGCGTCTGGAGCGCGCATCCAGCTAATCTAGCGCCAGATCAGCAGCACACAGGCAGCGGTCAGTGCGCCCATCGCGAGGTTGAACAGCTTCCAGGCACGCGGGCTATGCAGCAGGCGGCCAATCAGTGAACCAAATCCCATCCAGATCAGGCCGGATACCAGATTCACCAGCGCCATGCCCATGCTGATCGCAACCACAGAGTGCTGATAGGCAGCTCCTGCCAGGCTGAAACTCGCTATCGCCCCCAGCGCCATCAGCCAGGCTTTAGGATTGATCAGTTGCAGCAGTCCGCCCTGCCAGAACGGCATCTGCTTTACCGAACGGTCTTCGGTTTCCAGCGTCTCATAGGCGGCCGTCGCGATTTTCCACGCCAGCCAGAGCAGATAGAGACTGCCGGCAATCTTCAGTACCAGATGCAGCGACGGATAGAGCAGGATCAGTCCGCCAATGCCAAATGCCACCATCAGCAACATCACCTGCATACCCAGCATGATACCAATAAGCAGCGGTAGCGTGCGCAGAAAGCCAAAATTAGCACCTGAGGCCGTAAGTAACATATTATTGGGCCCCGGCGTGATGGCCGCGACCCAGAGAAAACCTAACATCGACAAAAAAAGACTGAGTTCCATGAGTATCCGGATGCTCCTCATCCTTAAAAGCAGACAACCCATCGAAGCTATCAGCGAGTTATGCATCAGACAAGCACTATCCCTGGTTATTTAGATTGCCCCACCGGCAATCCCTTTATTCCGCTGCGCGGCTTCGGCAATGCGCATTTGCAGACCCTGCTGCCGCGCCTGCTACGGCGTCGCGTCACGCTTAAACCACACTGGCAGCGGCTGGAGCTGCCGGATGGCGACTTTGTCGATCTCGCCTGGAGCGAAGATCCGGCCGGCGCGCGACACAAACCGCGCATGGTGATGTTCCACGGGCTCGAAGGCCATTTTCGCAGCCCTTATGCACACGGCCTGATGCAGGCGTGCAAAGCGCGCGGCTGGCTTGGCGTGGTGATGCACTTTCGCGGCTGCAGCGGCGAACCTAACCGGCTGCAGCGCATCTATCACTCCGGTGAAACAGAAGACGCGACCTATTTCCTGCACTGGCTGCGGCGTGAATGGGGCAGCGTGCCGACAGCTGCGGTAGGTGTGTCGCTGGGCGGTAACATGCTCGCCTGTTTACTGGGCCTGCAGGGCAATGAGGCACCGCTGGATGCGGCCGTGGCGATATCAGCGCCGCTGGCGCTCGCCCCCTGCAGTGAAAAGCTCGATATCGGCTTCTCCCGCTTCTACCAGCACTATCTGCTGACGCAGCTGAAAAAGAATGCGCTGCGCAAACTGCGCGCCTGGCCCGGCACGCTGCCGGTTGATGTACTGCAGCTGCGCGCGTTTCGCCGCCTGCGCGAATTTGACGATGCGATCACCGCCCGGGCGCACGGCTTTCTTGACGCCAGCGATTATTATCAGCGCGCCAGCGGCCTGCCGCTGTTAACCGGCGTGCGCAAGCCGATGCTGATCATCCACGCCAAAGACGATCCCTTTATGACAGATGCGGTGATCCCGCAGCCGCAGCAATTGTCTGCCACAATTGAGTATCAGCTGACGCAGCAGGGTGGACACGTTGGCTTTGTCGGCGGCAGCCTGCTTCAACCGCATATGTGGCTGGAGCAGCGCGTGCCGGAGTGGCTCTCAACTTATCTGGATGGGCAATTGTGATTATTCCGTGGCAGGAACTGGATGTAACAACGCTGGAAAACCTGATTGAAAGTTTTGTTCTGCGCGAAGGCACTGACTACGGTGAGCAGGAGCGCAGCCTGGCGCAGAAGGTAGCCGACGTGCGCCGCCAGCTGCAGCAGGGCGAGGTGGTGCTGGTCTGGTCTGAGCTGCATGAAACGGTCAATATTATGCCGCGGCGCGAGTTTCGCGGCTGATGCACTGCCGGATAATTCATGGTAACAATGCTCATCGCCCGACCTCACAGGGAGCACCCGTATGTCAGCCAGACACCCCGTTATCGCCGTTACCGGCTCCAGCGGCGCCGGTACCACGACAACCAGCCTTGCGTTCCGTAAAATTTTTCAGCAGCTGGGGCTGCATGCAGCCGAAGTAGAAGGCGACAGTTTTCATCGCTATACCCGGCCGGAAATGGATATGGCGATCCGCAAAGCACGCGATCTGGGTCGTCACATCAGCTATTTTGGTCCGGACGCCAATGACTTTGGCCTGCTGGAGCAGACGTTCCGGCGCTATGGCGAAAGCGGCATAGGAGAGTCGCGCAAATACCTGCACACCTATGACGAGGCCGTGCCGTGGAATCAGGTGCCGGGCACCTTTACTCCCTGGCAGCCGCTGCCGGAGAATACTGATGTGCTGTTTTATGAGGGACTGCACGGCGGAGTGGTTACGCAGCAGCATAACGTGGCGGAGCATGTTGATCTGCTGGTGGGCGTGGTGCCGATCGTCAATCTTGAGTGGATACAGAAACTGGTACGCGATACCAGCGAACGGGGCCATTCGCGCGAAGCGGTGATGGACTCCGTGGTACGGTCGATGGAAGATTATATCAACTACATCACGCCGCAGTTTTCGCGCACGCACCTTAACTTTCAGCGGGTACCGACAGTTGATACCTCTAACCCGTTCGCGGCGCGCGAGATCCCCTCACTGGATGAGAGTTTTGTGGTGATCCATTTTCGCGGCCTGGAAGGTATCGCTTTCCCCTATCTGCTGGCGATGATTCAGGGATCGTTTATTTCGCATATGAATACGCTGGTGGTACCGGGCGGCAAAATGGGACTGGCGATGGAGCTGATCATGATGCCACTGGTGCAGCGGCTGATTGAAGGAAAACGGATAGAGTAGAGGCCATGTCTGCCAGACGACGTGGCATCGGTCGCCATAAATGGCGACCCTGCAAAGCCTGTTTCACGGGTAGCGAGGTATGCGCACCGGCAGCTGTTACAGCTCAACTACCTCATGGCTGTGGGTGATCTCCACCCCTTTGCCGAGCATGATCGCCACCGAGCAATATTTTTCTGCCGACAGGTCAACCGCCCGCGCCACCGCTTTCTCGCTCAGCGCTTTGCCGCTGACGATAAAGTGCAGGTTAATCTGTGTAAAAATACGTGGTGCTTCTTCGCGCCGTTCTGAAGTCAGTTTGACCTCGCAGTCAGCCACGTCATTACGCCCTTTTTGCAGAATCGAGACCACATCAATCGCGCTACAGCCGCCGGCGGCCATCAGTACCATCTCCATCGGGCTTGGCGCTTTATCGCCTGAATTCCCGTCCATTAATAACTGATGTCCTGATGAGGATTCTCCGAGAAAGGTCAGCCCTTCCACCCATTTCACACGTGCCTGCATTATTCTTTCTCCTGAAGCGGCGTTTTGCGCCAGAGTACGCGTTCATCCGGCAAACAGCAATCGCCCGCCTGCTGAAGCGAGACAACACAAGACAGCCTGCAAAAGCTGTGCTACAAACAGAGCTGAAAATTTCTTCGTCGTGGCTGATGAGGACGGGCAGAATCAAAAGCAGAGCTTACACATCCGCCCGGATAATTTTTATTAACAGGACGCGCTGGACGATTTCATCGCCTGACAGGGAATGAATGCCCCTGTGTTTTGGGCACGATTACAATAGAGGATAATAGCGAATGGTTCTCGGCAAACCGCAAACAGACCCTACACTCGAATGGTTCCTGTCCCATTGCCATATTCACAAATATCCATCCAAAAGCACGCTGATCCATCAGGGTGAAAAAGCAGAAACGCTCTACTACATCGTTAAAGGTTCCGTTGCGGTACTGATTAAAGATGAAGAAGGCAAAGAGATGATCCTCTCCTATCTGAATCAGGGAGATTTCATCGGCGAACTCGGCCTGTTTGAAGAGGGCCAGGAGCGCAGTGCCTGGGTGCGTGCGAAAACAGCCTGCGAAGTTGCTGAAATTTCCTACAAAAAATTTCGTCAGCTGATTCAGGTTAACCCGGATATTTTGATGCGCCTGTCGGCGCAGATGGCACGTCGCCTGCAGGTGACATCAGAAAAGGTGGGTAACCTGGCTTTCCTGGATGTTACCGGCCGCATTGCGCAGACGCTGCTTAATCTGGCTAAACAGCCGGATGCCATGACCCACCCCGACGGTATGCAGATTAAAATTACCCGTCAGGAGATTGGTCAGATCGTGGGTTGCTCACGGGAAACCGTTGGTCGCATCCTGAAAATGCTGGAAGATCAGAACCTGATCTCCGCACACGGTAAAACCATCGTCGTTTACGGCACCCGCTAAGCTGTTTCACCCCCCACGGCGTGATGACACCATCACGCCGTTTCTGTTTGCGATAAGCTGATGTGGCGCCGAATCATCTATCATCCCGAAGTCAATTACGCTCTGCGTCAGACGCTGGTGCTGTGCCTGCCTGTCGCGCTGGGATGGCTGTGTGGCGATCTGCAAAAAGGCCTGCTGTTCTCGCTGGTACCCGCCTGCTGCAATATTGCCGGCCTTGATACGCCGCATAAACGCTTTTTCAAACGCCTGATCGTGGGCGGTACGCTTTTCGCCACCGGCAGTTTTCTGATCCAGTACCTCACCAACGCCGCGGTTCCGCTGCCGCTTATTATGCTGGTGCTGCCGCTGCTGATTGGCGTGACGGGCGAAATCAGTCCGCTGCACGGGCGTCTGCTGCCCGGCACGCTGATTGCAGCGATCTTTACGCTGAGCCTGGTGGGGCGTATGCCGATCTGGGTGCCGCCGCTGCTCTATATTGGCGGCACGTTCTGGTATGGCCTGTTTAACTGGTTCTGGTACTGGCTGTGGAAAGAGCAGCCGATGCGTGAAACGCTGAGCCTGCTCTATCGTGAGCTGGCTGACTACTGCGATGCCAAATATACCCTGCTGACACAGCTGACCGATCCGGAAAAAGCGCTGCCGCCGCTGCTGGCGCGCCAGCAGAAAGCGGTTGACCTGATCACCACCTGCTATCAGCAGATGCATATGCTTTCTGCCAGCCGCGATAACAGCCATAAGCGGCTGACGCGCGCTTTTCAGGTGGCGCTGGATCTGCAGGAGCATATCGCTGTCAGCCTGCACCAGCCGGAGAAAGTGCAAAAGCTGGTAGAACAGAGTCATGCGGAAGCGGTTATCCGCTGGAATGCAAAAACCATTTCGGCACAGCTCAGGCTGCTGGCCGATGCCATTCTCTATCACCAGCTGCCCGCCCGCTTTCAGATGGAAAAGCCGCTCGGCGCGCTGGAAAAAATTGCGCGGCAGCATCCGGATAATCCGGTTGGCCACTTCTGCCTTTATCATTTCAGCCGCATCGCCCGCGTGCTGCGCACCCAGAAACCGCTCTATACGCGCGATCTGATGGCCGATCGCCAGCGGCGCCTGCCGCTGCTGCCCGCCCTGCGCAGCTATCTATCGTTCAGGTCCGGCGCGCTGCGCAGCGCGGCCCGCTTTGCCGTTATGCTGATGTTTGGCAGCTCTGTTGCGCTGTTTTTTAATATTCCCAAGCCCTACTGGATCCTGATGACCATTATGTTTGTCAGCCAGAATGGCTACAGCGCCACGCGCGTGCGCATTCAGCACCGGGCGCTCGGCACCTTTGCCGGGCTGCTGATTGCCGCCGCATCGCTGCGTTTCGCCGTACCGGAATCGATCGCGCTGCTGTTTATGCTGGCAATCACGCTGGCCAGTTATCTGGTGACGCGCAAATATTATGGCTGGTCGATGATTGGCTTCACCGTGACGGCGGTCTACTCGCTGCAGCTGCTGTCGCTGAATGGTGCTCAGTTCCTGCTGCCGCGGATGATGGATACGCTGATGGGCTGTCTGATCGCCTTCGCCGGTATGATCTGGCTATGGCCGCAGTGGCAGAGTGGTCTGCTGCGCCAGAATGCGCACGATGCGCTGGAAGCGTATCAGGAGGCGCTGCGCATGCTGCTGGGGCCGGATCACGCGCCGGAAAAACTGGCTTACCAGCGGGTAAAGGTTAACCAGGCGCATAACGCGCTGTTTAATGCGCTGAATCAGGCGACCAGCGAGCCTGGTTTTAACGCGCAGTATCTGAAGGATATGCGGCTGTGGGTCACGCACAGTCAGTTTATCGTAGAGCATATTAACGCCATGACTATTCTGGCGCGTGAGCACACCATGCTGACCCCGGCTCTGGCAGAGCGCTATCTGCAGTCGTGCGAAATTGCCCTGCAGCGCTGTCAGCAGCGGCTGACCTACGACGGACCGGGCAGTGAGAGCAACGTTATGGAGGCGCCGGGAAACCTGCATGAGGGGCCGGTGACGATTGTCGAGCAGCATGTTAAACGCATTTTGCAGAATCTCAGCGTCATGCACACCATCTCCTCTCTGGCATGGAGCCAGCGACCGCATCATGGCCGCTGGCTGCGGGCTATTCGTCCGAAAGGATAGTCAGGCGGCAATAACCCTGCGCAGCGCGGCCGCAAAGCGCGTCATTCCGGCGTCGATCTCCTCCGGAGTGATAACCAGCGACGGCACAAAGCGGATCACATCGCTGCCGGCGGTCAGGATCATCACGCCTTCTGCCGCTGCTGCATTGAGAATATCGCGGGCTTTACTGGCATGTTCCGGTTTCAGTACCGCGCCCATCAGCAGACCCTTTCCGCGAATTTCGCTAAAGATATCCAGCTCACTATCCAGCGCCCTCAGCGCGTCGGTAAACTGCTGCCGCCGCGCCTCCACCCCAGCCAGCACCGCCGGCGTGTTAATGATATCCAGCGCGGTTTCTGCAATCGCGCAGGCGAGCGGATTGCCGCCGTAGGTAGTGCCATGTACGCCGGGCGCCATGACGGAAGCGATCTCATGCGTGGTCAGCATCGCGCTCACCGGGAAGCCGCCGCCCAGCGCTTTCGCCGTCGTAAGAATGTCAGGCTGAATACCGTAGTGTTCATAGCTGAACAGCTTGCCGCTGCGCCCCATGCCGCTCTGTACTTCATCCAGCACCAGCAGCGCGTTATGCTCATCGCACAGCGCACGCAGTCCCTGCATAAATTCCGGCGTTGCCGGCATCACGCCGCCCTCACCCTGAATCGGTTCAACAACGATCGCGCAGGTATGATCATCAATCACGGCTTTTACCGCCGCCAGATCGTTAAACGGGACGTGGACGATATCGGCCGGTTTGGGGCCGAAGCCGTCAGAGTATTTAGGCTGTCCGCCAACGGAGACGGTAAACAGCGTGCGGCCGTGGAAAGCGTTGTGAAACGCGATGATCTTACTTTTGAACGGCGAGTGCTTTTTACAGGCGTAGTAGCGCGCCAGCTTGAACGCCGCTTCGTTAGCTTCCGCACCGGAATTGCCAAAAAATACGCGGTCGGCGAAGGTAGCAGCAATCAGCTTCGTCGCCAGACGCAGCGCCGGCTCGTTGGTAAAAACATTACTGGTGTGCCACAGCGTTTCGCCCTGGCGCTTCAGCGTCTCAACCAGCGCCGGATGGCAGTGACCCAGCGCGGTGACCGCTATACCGCCGGAGAAGTCGATATACTCTTTACCCTGCTGATCCCAGACGCGGCTGCCTTTGCCCTTTACGGGCACAAACTGCGCAGGTGCATAAACAGGCAAAATGACGTTATCAAACGTCTCCCGGGTTACCGCTATGTTTTCCGCTGCCATTGCTGACCTCATCCGGCTATTGAGTGATCTTAAATGAAATTATAATCACGGAATATGCATAAGAAATCACGGAATGGCAAACGGAAGTTAGCGTTCAAGGAAATTTTTCAGCAGCTGATGGCCCTGCTCGCTGAGCACGCTTTCGGGGTGAAACTGCACGCCTTCCAGCGGTAGCGTGCGGTGACGAAAGCCCATGATTTCATCGGGCTGATTATCACGCAGGCTCCAGGCGGTGATCTCAAACGCGTCAGGCAGCGATCCATCCGCCACAATCAGTGAGTGATAGCGCGTTACGGTGAGTGGATTAGCGAGGTTGCGAAACACGCCTTCGCCAGTGTGGCGTACCGGCGAGGTTTTCCCGTGCATGACCTGACGCGCACGTACCACCTTTCCGCCAAAGGCCTGAGCGATGGCCTGATGTCCGAGGCACACCCCCAGCACCGGCAGCCGCCCGGCAAAATAGCGAATGGCATCCAGAGAAATACCCGCCTGGTCGGGCGTGCAGGGCCCAGGGGAGATAACCAGATGGCTTAGCGGCAATGCCGCCATCTCAGCCAGCGAGATAGCGTCATTACGCACCACGCGCACCTGCGCGCCCAGCTCGCAAAAATACTGGTAAAGGTTCCAGGTAAAAGAGTCGTAGTTATCAAGCAGCAGCAGCATCATGACCTCAGGTCGATCAAACCGCCGCTATTCTACGCACTTTATCGCGCCGGGCTTACCACTTTTGTCAGCTGCGCGGTCAGCGCGGCGAGATCGCCCGCGACCGCTTCGCGAATTGCCTTCTGCCACGGCTCCGGCTCCAGCCGATCCCACTCCAGCAGATAGCCGGCGTGCAGCGCCAGCTGCTCAAAAAAGATGCGCTGAGCGCGTCCGTTGCCCGCCCGGAACGGATGCAGTACATAGAGTTCACAGTAGTAATGTGCCAGACGGGCCACAAAGGCGTCTGTATCAAGTTCGGTCAGCCCCTGCTCCTCCTCCAGCGCGCTCATCAGCGCATTGCCCTCTTTCTCAATGTATTCGCAGTGGCAGTAAGGGGTCTCGTCGCGCCAGATATCGATGGTGCGGAGTTCGCCCGCCCAGCTGTAGAGATCCTGAAACAGCGTGCGATGAATATGGCGTAAACGCGGCAGACCCGGTGTACGCGGACCTGGATCCAGCGTCGCCAGCCGCGCGGCACTGAACGCCAGCTCCGCCTTGCGCAGCTGCGCGGCATCATGAATTTCCAGCCGGTTTTTCAGCACATCATCGTTGTGCCACAGGTAGGGATCGCGTACCGCCAGTGAATTATCCGCCATACTGCCTCCTCAGCGAAGCAAGCCGATCTTCCGCCTGCTCAGCGGTGACCGCAGGCTCAGTCAGGGTATAACCAGACAGCCTGCAGCTGGCCTGATAGCTGGCAGCACGACGCTGCAGCCACAAAGTGGCTTTCTGTTTTTCAGTGAGTTTTTGCGGCATAGCGCCTCCGGCTGACAAGATTTGCCCTAAGTATAAGAGCAAATTCTGGCTTTGCCGGAGCGCGGTCAGCGACGTCACGCTACAGGTGACGCGGAAACAGATTAAGGCAGGATTTTCGCGGAGGTAATAACAACCGGTTTTGCCGGGACATTCTGGTACGGGCCCACATCTTTAGTCGGGACCTGGGCGATTTTGTCGATCACATCCATCCCTTTCACAACTTTACCAAATACCGCATAACCGAAGTCGCGCTGTCCGTGATCCAGGAAAGCGTTATCTGCCACATTCAGGAAGAACTGGCTGGTTGCGCTGTCTTTCTCAGCGGTACGCGCCATAGAGATGGTACCGCGCAGATTACGCAGTCCGTTGTCAGCTTCGTTTTTGACTGGCGCGCTGGTCTGCTTCTGCTGCATATCCGTGGTAAAACCGCCGCCCTGGATCATAAAACCCGGGATCACGCGATGAAAAATGGTGTTGTTGTAGAAGCCGTTATTAACGTAATCCACAAAGTTTTTTACTGAAACCGGCGCTTTCTGGTTATCCAGTTCAAGTTCAATGTTGCCTGCTGACGTGGTGAGCAGGACATGTGTATCCCCTTTTGCAGCCAGTGCAGAAGCAGATACGGAAGAGAGTGCTAACAGGGCGATCGCCGCTGTCAAAGTACGTTTAAGCATGAAAGAGTCCTTACCCTGGAGATCGGCTTAAAAAACAGAATTGATTGTAAAGAGCATGTAATACAAGAGCCAGCGTTTTACCTATATTTACCGGAATGTTGCAAACGTCATACTTTTGCCGCCGCGCAATCATTTGCGTGACTGAAATCACACATATCATGAAATTTGCGTAGCTTATTTCACTGCTTGTTTATTAAGATCACAGTTCCATTTACAATTCATGACACTTTTGCCTCATCGTCCCCCCACAGGTTATGAACATGACAAACCGTAATCGCATCGGCCTTACCTGGATCAGCTTTTTCTCTTATGCGCTCACTGGCGCACTGGTGATTGTGACCGGTATGGTGCTGGATAATATCGCGCAATATTTCCAGCTACCCATCTCAGAGATGAGTAACACTTTTACTTTCCTTAACGCCGGCATTCTGGTTGCCGTTTTCCTGAACGCCTGGCTGATGGTGATTGTGCCGCTGAAACGCCAGCTGATTTTCGGCTTTGTGCTGATGATTCTGGCGGTAGCGGGCCTGATGACCAGCCATAACCTGCAGGTCTTTTCACTCTGCATGTTTATTCTGGGCGTGGTTAGCGGCATTACCATGTCAATTGGTACCTTCCTGATCACCCATATCTATGACGGTCGCCAGCGCGGTTCACGCCTGCTGTTTACTGATTCATTTTTCAGCATGGCCGGCACGATTTTCCCGATTATTGCTGGCGTACTGCTGGCGCGGGCGCTGCCGTGGTACTGGGTATATGCCTGTATCGGCGTTATCTATCTGGCTATTTTTGTTCTGACGCTGATGGTGGAGTTTCCGGTTCTCAAAAGTGAAGCGGCCGTTCAGGGTGGGGAAAAAGAGAAATGGGGCGTGGGCGTGCTGTTCCTCTCCATCGCCGCGCTCTGTTATATCCTGGGTCAGCTGGGCTTTATCTCCTGGGTGCCGGAGTATGCAACCAAATCGATGGGCATGGATATCGCCTCTGCCGGGCAGCTGGTCGGCAACTTCTGGACCGCTTACATGGTCGGTATGTGGGCGTTTAGCTTCCTGCTGCGCTTCTTTGACCTGCAGCGCATCCTGATGGTGCTGGCTGCGCTGGCCACCGGCCTGATGTACTGGTTTGTCTCCTCTCAGGAGGCGGGCATGCTGCACTGGATCATTATGGCACTGGGCTTCTTCTCCAGCGCGATTTATACCACCATCATTACGCTGGGATCGCTGCAGACCAAAGCGGCCTCGCCTAAGCTGGTTAACTTTATTCTGACCTGCGGCACCGTGGGCACCATGCTGACCTTTGTGGTTACCGGACCGATAGTGGCTAAAGGTGGCGCGCATGCGGCGCTCTCTACTGCCAACGGCCTTTATGCCGTGGTGTTTATCATGTGCGTGCTGCTCGGCTTTGTCACTAAGCACCGTCAGCACGGTCATGTGACCCACTGATGATACCGGCACTGCCGCCTTGCGCGGCAGATGCGACCCAATAAAAAGGCGAGCCGGAAGGCTCGCCTTTTTTTACGTCATCCGCGCCGGTTTACGGCTGTGCGACGAACCCGACGGCGTCGTACACTTTCTTCAGCGTTTCCTGCGCGTGCGCGCGCGCTTTAGCTGCGCCGTCACGCATTACCTGGTTGAGCAGCTCTTCATCATTGCGGAAGTGGTGATAGCGCGCCTGCAGCTCGGTCAGCATGCCGGATACCGCCTCGGCAACGTCGCCCTTGAGGTGCCCGTACATTTTTCCCTCAAACTGCTGTTCAAGCTCCGCAATCGATTTGCCGGTAACGCCTGAGAGAATATCCAGCAGGTTGGAGACGCCCGCCTTCTCTTTGACATCATAGCGCACCACCGGCGGCTCTTCGGAGTCAGTAACCGCACGCTTGATCTTCTTCACGACCGATTTGGTATCTTCCAGCAGGCCGATAACGTTGTTGCGGTTGTCATCCGACTTGGACATCTTTTTCGTCGGCTCCAGCAGCGACATTACGCGCGCGCCCGATTTCGGAATAAACGGCTCCGGAACCTTAAACACGTCACCATAAAGCGCGTTGAAACGGGCAGCGATATCGCGGCTCAGCTCCAGATGCTGCTTCTGATCTTCGCCTACCGGAACCTGATTGGTCTGATACAGCAGAATATCGGCCGCCATCAGCACCGGGTAGTCAAACAGACCGGCGTTGATATTCTCTTCATAGCGGGCAGATTTATCCTTGAATTGTGTCATACGGCTCAGCTCGCCAAAGTAGGCGTAGCAGTTCAGGATCCAGCTCAGCTGCGTATGCTCCGGCACGTGCGACTGAACAAAAATAGTGCTTTTTTCCGGGTCAATGCCGCAGGCCAGATAGAGCGCCAGCGTATCCAGCGTCGCTTTACGCAGCGTGGCCGGGTCCTGACGCACGGTGATCGCGTGCAGATCGACGATGCAGTAAATGCAGTGATAGTCATCCTGCATCTGCACCCACTGACGCAGCGCACCCATATAGTTGCCAATGGTCAGTTCACCTGAAGGCTGGGCGCCGCTGAAAACGATGGGTTTGCTCATGTTATATCCTGATAATCACAGCCCGAGTGCGGGCAGAAGTTCGCCAAAAGTGTCGAGAGTTAAATCGGGCCGGCTGGTGGTAATAGACTCACCGTAGTTGTAGCCAAACGTCATACCGACATTCGGTACACCGGCAGCCTGTGCCGCGAGGATATCATTGCGTGAATCCCCGACAAACAGCAATTGTTCCGGCAGTACGCCGAAATGGCCCAGCACCAGGAAGATGCCGGCCGGATGCGGTTTTTTCACCGCTACGTCATCACCGCCGATAATCAGTGAAAAAGAGTCGCTGATGCCGAGAGAGGCCAGCAGCGGAGCGACAAACGGCGTTGGTTTATTGGTAACGATAGCGAGAGGTAATCCCTGGTCGCGCAGCGCGAGCAGCGTCTCTTTTACCTGCGGAAACAGCGTGCTGCCTGACTCAACCGTGTCAGCGTAGTGCCGGTCAAAACAGGCGCGTGCGTCACGCTGCTCTTCCGCATGCGGCTCGCGGCCCAGCGCCCAGGTCAGGGCGCGCGCCATCATAATATCGGCACCGTTACCTATCCAGGCTGATGCCCGCTCAATGCCCGGCGCCGGCAGCTGCAGATCGCCCAGCGCCCGATCGATCGCCTGTGACAGGCCCGGTGCGCTATGCACCAGCGTTCCGTCAAGGTCAAAGGCCAGCGCGCGGATATCAGTGAAATGAGCCATTAACTTTCTCCAGTTCCGTGCGCATTTCATCGATAACTTTTTTGTAATCGGGATGACCGAAGATGGCCGAACCGGCGACAAACATATCTGCGCCGGCGGCAGCAATCTGTCCGATATTGTCGATTTTTACACCGCCATCCACTTCGAGCCGGATGTCATAGCCGCTCTGATCGATCAGCCGGCGCGCCTCGCGCAGTTTATCCAGCGTGCCCGGTATGAATGACTGGCCGCCAAAGCCGGGATTGACCGACATCAGCAGAATGATATCCAGCTTATCCATCACGTAATCAAGGTAGCTCAGCGGCGTTGCCGGATTAAACACCAGGCCCGCCTTACAGCCATGCTCTTTGATGAGCTGCAGCGTGCGATCCACGTGGTCACTGGCTTCCGGGTGGAATGTGATATAGCTGGCACCCGCTTTCGCAAACTCCGGGATAAGCGCATCCACTGGCTTGACCATCAGGTGCACATCAATCGGTGCCGTAATGCCGTAGTCACGCAGCGCTTTCAGCACCATAGGTCCCATCGTCAGATTGGGCACATAGTGATTATCCATCACATCGAAATGCACGACATCGCCGCCTGCCGCCAGTGCTTTGGCGGTATCTTCACCCAGACGGGCAAAGTCAGCGGCAAGAATTGAAGGGGCCAGTAAAAATTGTTTCATCCGATTCTCCCAATGTTGTGCGCCAGTCTCAGCTGACGTAATGCGTTGGTCGCGGACGAAACAGGCTAGCGGAAAAGCGCCAGCAGTTCGTCCACCTGCGTACGACCACTTATGCTTCGGCTGATAGAACGCCGGGCTTTTACTACATGTAAATCCGCGTTCTGATACCACTCCCGGGTCAGCAGCGTATCGTGATTGGAAATCAGGACCGGTATCTGGCTCTTAGCCAGCTTCCCGGCCAGCTCCGCGAGATGCTGCTGCTCGCGCAGGCTGAAACTGTTGGTGTGATAGGCCGTGAAGTTGGCCGTTGCCGACAGCGGTGCATAGGGCGGATCGCAATAGACCACCGAGCCTGCAGCAGCGCTGTTCAGGGTAACATCGTACGATTCGCAGACAAAGGTCGCTTTCTGCGCGCGCTCTGCAAACCAGAGTAGTTCAGCTTCCGGAAAGTAGGGTTTGCGGTAGCGGCCAAAAGGCACGTTAAATTCACCGCGCAGGTTGTAGCGACACAGGCCGTTATAGCCGTGACGATTCAGATAGAGGAACAGCACGGCGCGCTGGTAGGGATCGCGGCTGGCGTTAAATGCCAGCCGCTGCGCATAATAGTGCTCAGCGCTGTTTCCTTCCGGCGTAAACAGCTGACGCGCATCCGCAATAAATGTCTGCGTACGCGTTTTGACAATGTTGTAGAGGTTAATGAGATCGCCGTTGATGTCCGCCAGATGGTAGCGGTCATAATCGGTATTGAGAAATACGGAACCGGCGCCCACAAAAGGCTCAACTAAGCAGTCGCCTTGTGGCAGGTGACGACGAATATCGTCAAGCAGTGGGTATTTCCCACCGGCCCATTTCAGGAAAGCGCGATTTTTTTTCATGCTGTCGTGGTTATTACATCTTCATTGTAGCTGTGGTGAAACCGACAGCAGATCTGCGCTTAAACGGGGCCGCAGCAGCGGGCCCCACATCAATTTACTGACTCTCTTTCTTAACCTGGCTCAGCGGTTTTACCCACGGATTAACCGCACGTACTTCTGCAGGCAGCGCAGCCGCAGCCCGTTTCGCTTCGGCAGGCGTCGCGTAAGCGCCACTGACCAGCACGTACCAGGGCTGACCGTTACGTGTGGTTTTATACACGTGATAGCCGCTCAGATTCTGTTTTTTTGCCCACGCCGTCAGGCTCTCCTGCTTCGACGCTCCGCTCAGCTGCAGCGTATAGTTGCCACCCGAAGGCAGAGACTTGCTGGCGCTGCTGGCAGGCGGGTTGTGCGCCGCCGTGGTGTGGGTCTGGCTCTCGCGGGTCGCAGACGGTTTTGCCGCAGCCGCTGGTTTATGGCTGGTACCGGATGCGGTGGAGCGTGAATTATTGCTGCTGGCACGCGGCGCATTATCCGCCCGCACAGCTGGCGGCGTAACCGCTTTTCCTGCTGTGCTGCCAGCATTACCGCTTACGGTAGCCGGCGCGGTGGGCAGAGAAGAGCCGCCCTGCGCACCCTGGGCGGCAGCATCTACCGAGCCCTGCTGATTACTCAGCGCGCTGTTGAGATCGCCTGGCAGCGTGACGCGCTGCTGATTCGCAGGCGCCTCTGTTACCTGCGCCTGCGTTGGCGTGGATGACACGGAAGGCATTGAGATCGCCTGCCCTTCACTGCCGGCTGCCGGCTGCGTCGTATCCTGTGGCGCGCTGCCTTCAGCCGTTGGGGCCGCTGCCTGCTGGCCGCTCATGGAGGTGGAGTCAGAGAGATCGATATGTTTTTCACTGCCGCCAGATGTCGACGCACTGCCGCTGCTGCGGTTAGCCGCGGGTTTATCATCCGGCCCGGTCAGCGCTGAACCAATGCCCAGCACCAGAACCAGCAACACCAGAATGCCAATCCCCATCATCATATGCTGACGGGAGACCGGCGCTTTGGCCTTTGGCGCAGAAGACGCTTTACGGGATCGCGCGGGACGGCGATCGCTGGCATCAGGTTTTAACTCATCTTCCGGTTTGAACTCATCCATCTCGCCTCCTCCGTAAAACGGTGCGTCTCCGACACACCGTATCACAACGTTCTTCTTCAGCCTGAACTTGCCTGCCGCAGCGTTATATGACGGTCTGCTGTCAGAACGCTACATTCGCGCTCAGTTACTGCGACAATCGTTAATTGCAGCCAGCACCATATCATGTGCAACACCGGCACGCACTTCAGAGCGACCAATAGCGAGAGGCAGCACCAGACGCAGCTCGCCCCCGATCACTTTTTTGTCGCGCATCATGTGCGGCAGATACGCTTCAGCTGTCATCTCAGCGGGACCGGTTACCGGCAAGCCAGCACGCTGCAGCAGCGCAATCACGCGTTCGCTCTCTGCTGCGGTAAATTGCCCCAGCCGTTGCGCCGTACGCGCGGCCATCACCATACCTGCGGCCACGGCTTCGCCATGTAGCCAGTTGCCATAGCCCATATGCGCTTCAATCGCATGACCAAACGTATGGCCCAGATTGAGCAGCGCACGCTGGCCGTTTTCACGCTCGTCGGCAGCAACCACTTCCGCTTTCAGCTCGCAGCAGCGGCGAATACACCAGGCGATTGCGCGCGCATCCAGCGCCAGCAGCGCATCAAGATTTTGCTCCAGCCAGTGGAAGAATTCACCGTCCAGAATAATGCCGTATTTGATCACCTCTGCCAGGCCAGACGCCAGCTCGCGCGGCGGTAGCGTGGAGAGACAATCCGTGTCGATGACCACCGAGGCGGGCTGATAAAACGCGCCAATCATGTTTTTACCGAGCGGATGATTGACGGCGGTTTTTCCGCCTACTGACGAGTCAACCTGCGCCAGCAGCGTGGTGGGCACCTGAATAAATCGGACGCCGCGCTGATAGCTGGCAGCGGCAAATCCGGTGAGATCGCCAATCACGCCACCACCCAGCGCAATCAGCGTGGTGTCGCGGCCGTGCGGCTTCTGCAGCAGCGCGGTAAAGACCTCATCCATGACGGTCAGCGTTTTATACTGCTCACCGTCAGGCAAAATCACCTGATCAACATGGATGCCCGCCTGGGTCAGCAGCGTTGCGACTTTCCCGAGATAGAGCGGGGCCAGCGTCTGGTTGGTTACCAGCATGGCGCGATCGCCTGCCTTCAGCGGCCAAAAAGAAGCCGGATCCTTAAACAATCCGGCAGCAATGGTAATGGGGTAACTACGATCCCCCAGTGAGACAGTGATCTTCTCCATGATGACCGATACCTGTTGCTGAGCCCTCAGGATGCTGGATTAATTTTTTTCCAGCATGTTGATGATCTGATTGGCGACCACTTTGGCACTTTGATCATCAGTGCGAATAGTGACGTCAGCGATCTCTTCATAAAGCGGATTGCGTTCATCTGCCAGTGCTTCGAGCACTTCACGAGGCGGTTCATCAACCTGCAGCAGCGGGCGCTTTTTATCGCGCTGCGTGCGGGCAAGCTGCTTTTCGATGGTGGTTTCCAGATAGACAACCACGCCGCGGGCGGAGAGACGATTGCGCGTTTCACGGGATTTGACGGAACCGCCGCCGGTCGCCAGTACGATGCCTTGTTTCTCGGTCAGCTCGTTAATGATTTTTTCTTCGCGATCGCGGAAACCAGCTTCGCCTTCCACATCAAATACCCAGCCTACATCCGCTCCGGTACGTCGCTCAATTTCCTGATCGGAATCGAAAAATTCCATATTGAGTTGCTGAGCTAACTGACGACCAATAGTGCTTTTGCCGGCACCCATCGGCCCAACCAGAAAGATATTGCGTTTCTCTGCCATTTTGTCGGTATTACTAAGAATTCGTTGATGATACCCCGCGTTCAGCGCGTTGCTGGCGGGACAGGAACTGAGACCTCATAAGCATTAGCAAGAGTCAGATAGAAAATTATCTCAACACTCATGGCCGTTTGGCAACCGAATAAATCGCCTCCGGCAACCTGCACACAGGTATGGTCTTTGGTTCGCGAGACGGTAACGCTCTTCCTTACGTGCCTTCATTAAACGGGCTACAGCTGCGCAGGCCGGGGGTTGCCGGTGCTTATCATCGGCTGATATTAGCGCTGAAAACGGCCCTTTATCTGCTTGCTGCTGCCCACTTTATGCTGGCATATTTCTTTTTTGACGCCAGTATCGCTTGTGACTGACGCCCGTCGGAAGATTATCCTGCCGCGTACCGCTACACCGTTTTAAAATCGCTAAACCTTGTAAGCTAATTCCTCTCTGGCGTCAACGCGCACGGCACTACAGAACGAATTTTCCGCTTTATCCGGCAGAAAGCGCTGCTTCCCTGACCAGTCTGGGGGTAATAAAGATAACCAGCTCACGTTTTTTCTGCTCCTGCAGCTGCTGCCGGAACAGCGCGCCCAGCAGCGGCACTTCTCCCAGCCACGGCACGCGCTTTTCACTCTGCGTGCGCTGCTGCTGAAAAATGCCGCCCAGCGCCAGCGTTTCGCCATCACGCAGCGTCACCTGCGTCTCAATTTCCTGCTTTTCAATGCTCAGCACCTGGTTCTCTCCCAGCGTCAGGCTGCGGCCAGGCATGTTCTGGCTCAGCCGCAGCCGCAGCTGAATGCGACCGTTGCCCAGAACCGTGGGAGTGACCTCCATACCCAGCACCGCCTCTTTGAACTCGATTGCCGTCGCACCGCTGTTGCCTGACTTCACCTCGTACGGAATTTCGGTGCCCTGTTTGATGGTGGCCGTCTGCTGATGCGCAGTAAAGAGCCGCGGGCTGGCGATGATATCGATCTGATTCTCCTGCTCCAGCGCGCTCAGCTCAAGATTCAGCAATTCACCGCTCATTTTACCCAGCGTCACCCCGGCGCGCAGTGCTGGCGTACTGACCGCCAGCGGCAGGCTAAGCTGCGGATTGCGCAGCGTCGCCGCTACCGCATCTGCCGGAGAGAGCTGCCAGCTGACGCCCAGTTCACGCAGATGCTCTTCGTTAAGCGTCACGATATGCGCCTGCAGCTCCACCTGCTCCAGCGGCCGGTCGAGGGCTTTGATCCAGCGCGTCGTGCTTTCCAGAGCCGGTGCCGTGTCGCGCAGCAGCAGTGAGTTAGTACGGCTATCGACCGTGACGCTCCCGCGTGCTGACATCAGTGAAGGCTCTCCCTGCAGGCTGCGGTGAATATCGCTGGCGCTGGCATAATGAAGCGTAACGGTGCGCTGCTCCAGCGTCCGCTGCGCCTGTTTATCTTCCTGCTCCTGCCGGACCCGCTGCATCTGACGCTGCTGCCAGCTTTGCGGATAGACCAGCAGCACCCCCTCCTCTTCTATCAGAACAAGATCGGTCAGGCGGGAAATCAGCGACAGGGCATGCTCTGCGCTTACCTTCTCCAGGCGCAGCGACAGTCGTCCCTCAACCCCGGGCGCAATCAGCAGATTAGTCTGCTGATAATCCGCCAGCGCCTGCAGAATGCGCTCTACCGGCGCATCGTCAAATACCAGGCTCAGCGTGCTGGTCTGCGCCTGCAGCGGGGTGCTTAACATAAGCCCCAGCAGCATCACGATCCGTTTCATAAAAGCCTCCTTTAATTACCCAAACGATCTGTTGCTTCACACAGCGGCGCGGCGCGGTTAACGTCAGCGTGCGCGCGGTTATCCCCGCGACCTGCCAGGGATAAACCGGAAAAGGAATGGATGGCTCCAGCCGGTAGCTTTTCCCCTCGGGCGATATTACCCAGGCGACAAAGTGGGGTGCGCGACCTGCCACGCCCTGCAGACGCCAGTTCTGCGGCGTGGCGGCAGGCGGTTCGCAGGCGCGGGTGGTCAGAGGGACGAAAGGATTGCGTGCTGCGACGGCACCGACCCAGAGCAGCAGGCACAGCAGCGCGCTACTCCGCATCGGATTGCTCCAGCCACAGCTCTGCCGTCAGCAGACGCGCGCCGGACCGCAGTGAAAAACGCTGCGGTACCGGCTGAGCGGTTCCGGCCAGCTCACTGAACAGCGGCATAAATTCACGCCACTCCAGCTGCAGCACCAGTTCTGATGGCTGAGCCTGCGGCTGCCAGTTTTGCAGCTGCGCGCCACGCGTGTTCACCAGCTGCTCCAGCGATGCGCTGGCCGCGCTGCCGCGCTGCGGCATCTGTAACATAGCGATCTCCTGCGTAAGCGTGGCGACTGACGGCTGCAGCGCCTGCTGCAGCTGGCTTTGCTGGGGTTGCAGCAGCAGCAGCCAGAGCAGCAGCAGCACGGCTGCGGCAACCAGCGTGCTGCAACCGGCACGCCAGGCAAAAGGCCACAGCGCATAGCGCCACATCAGCTCATTCATTGCGCGGCTCCCGCATCCGCGCCTGCAGCGTGAAGCGGTATCGGCCATCGGACTGCCGGGTTATCGCCCTCTGCCTGACGGCGGCAAACAGCGGCTGTGCCAGCAATCGATGGCGCAGCTCGCTCACCGCAGCCACGCTGTCACTCCACCCTTCGACGCGCAGCAGCTGCTGCTGACGATCGATACGCTCCAGCCACAATGCATCCGGCAGCAACCCCGGCAGCTGCTGCCAGAAACGTTGCCAGTGCTGATACTGCAGCGCCACCTGCTGACGCTGCTGCTGTAAGTCCAGCAGCCTGTCGCGCGCCTGCAGCAGTGATTGCTGTTGCGTGCGCAGGTGCCGCAGCGCGAGCAGTCGCTGCCGGGCCTGTTCTGTCGCGCTTTCAGCCTGAGTCAGCTGCTGTCTGCTATATCCTCCCAGCACCAGCGCAACGAGCAGCGGCAGCGTTAACGCGGTAATCAGCAGATATTTCGTCTGCCGGCAGCACTTCTGCCACTGCCGCTCACGCCACGGCAGCAGATTAACCCTTAGCATGAGCTGTCTCCGGGACGCAGCGCCAGTCCCAGCGCCAGCGTAAAGTCGCCCTGCTGTGCGGGCAGAGGCGGCTGCTGGTAGCGTAATAATGAGAGCGGCAGGCACAGCTTCGCCTGTAGTGTGGTCAGGGCTGACGAAGAGGTACAAAGCGAGTCCGATACCTGCGGAAAGAGCTGTGTAACAGTGTCTGCATCGAGCGCGCCTGTGACGCTCCCGCAGCGCAGCGCGCCATCATTAAACACCCAGAACCCGTGCTCGCCTGCCGGGTGGATCAGCAGCGTATGGGGGGCAAGCGGCAGCTGCTGTGCGACCTGCATCAGGGCCTGCGTGCTCAGTTCAAAGATGTCAGGCTCCAGACCCGCCTGCTGCAGCGGCTGCAGCCATTGCGCCATTACGTCCCGCCGTGCCGCCGTAACCTGCAGCCTGTTTTCAGCCGCGTCACACTGATAGTCAAACGCCAGCAGCGCGGTTTCCACCGGAAAGAGGGTACGGGCGGCGGCAGTGACATAACGATTTAAAGCGGGTTCGCGCAGCGAGGTGTCGGGCAGCGGCAAGGTCCGCTGCAGAACCAGCTGTGGCGGCAGGCCAACGCGCAGGGAAAACTGCGCCGGCAGCTGCCGCCGCCACGACGCTAACATCTCCTGTAACAGCGGCGAGCTTTGCAACACGCCGTTGCGTAACGTATCGTGCGGCAGCGCTTGCTGCCACCAGTGTCGCAGCTGCCAGCCATGACGACGGCGTTCAATACCCAGCGCACACAGGTGCCTGTTCTGAATATCCAGTCCAATTTGCCAGCGCTGAAAAGCCATACGCGCGATCTCCTTATCATCAAAGGTAAACGCTAAACCCGGCTATGCTGAATGACAGGCAAATGACGGGTATATCAAAGCGTCAGGCTTGCCTTTATACTACCGCGCGATTGTTTATAAACTGCCCAAACGCCAACAGATGGGAATTCTCAGGTGAAGTTCGTAAAGTATTTATTGATTCTTGCAGTGTGTTGCATTTTGCTGGGAGCCGGTACGGTTTATGGCTTGTACAAGTATATAGAGCCGCAGCTGCCCGATGTGAACACATTGAAAGATGTGCGTTTGCAGACGCCGATGCAGGTTTACAGCGCCGATGGCGAGCTGATCGCCCAGTATGGTGAAAAACGCCGCGTACCGCTGACGCTGAAGCAGATGCCGCCAGAGCTGATCAAAGCATTTATCGCGACCGAAGATAGCCGCTTTTATGAGCATCACGGCGTCGATCCGGTGGGGATTTTCCGTGCCGCCAGCATCGCGCTGATGTCAGGCCATGCGTCGCAGGGTGCCAGTACGATTACTCAGCAGCTGGCGCGTAACTTCTTTCTGAGCCCTGAACGTACGCTGATGCGTAAAATCAAGGAAGCGTTCCTGGCCATCCGCATTGAGCAGCTGCTGAGCAAAGATGAGATCCTTGAGCTTTACCTCAATAAAATCTATCTCGGCTATCGCGCGTATGGCGTTGGCGCGGCGGCGCAGGTCTATTTCGGTAAAACGGTCGATCAGCTGTCGCTGAGTGAAATGGCGATGATCGCTGGCCTGCCGAAAGCGCCCTCAACCTTCAACCCGCTCTATTCGCACAGCCGGGCACTGGCGCGTCGTAATGTGGTGCTGGCGCGCATGCTGGATCAGAACGACATCACACAGCAGCAGTATGAAGAGGCCCGTAATACGCCGCTGACCGCCAGCTATCACGGTCCTGAGATCGCCTTTTCTGCCCCTTATCTCAGTGAAATGGTGCGTCAGGAGATGGTGAAACGTTACGGCGATCGCGCCTATGACGACGGCTACAAGGTGTATACCACCGTAACCCGTCGCCTGCAGGAGGCGGCGCAGCAGGCGGTGCGTAATAACGTTATGGCTTATGATATGCGCCACGGCTATCGCGGCCCGACCGCCGTGTTATGGAAAGTGGGCGAGACCAGCTGGGATCAGCCGCGTATTCTTAAAACGCTGAAAACACTGCCCGCCTACGGACCGCTGAATGCCGCAGTGGTGACCAGCGCCAGCGCTCAGGAGGCCACGGCCTTACTGAAAGATGGCAGCACGGTCGCGCTGAAACTCTCCGGCGTGCGCTGGGCGCGCCCTTATAAATCAGACACGCTGCAGGGCCCGACGCCGCGCAGTATCACGCAGGTGCTGCAGGCTGGTCAGCAGATCTGGGTACGTAAAGTGGGCGATGAGTGGTGGCTGGGTCAGGTACCGCTGGTGAACTCTGCGCTGGTGTCGCTGAATCCGGAAGATGGCGCAGTGCGCGCGCTGGTGGGCGGATTCGATTTCAATCAGAGCATGTTTAACCGTGCCACCCAGGCGCTGCGCCAGGTGGGATCGAACATCAAGCCTTTCCTCTATACCGCCGCTATGGATCGTGGTCTGACGCTGGCTTCTATCCTCAACGATGTGCCGATTTCCCGCTGGGACGCCGGCGCAGGCGCAGACTGGCGGCCTAAAAACTCGCCGCCAACCTATGCTGGTCCTATCCGTTTACGGCAGGGGCTGGGAGAGTCTAAAAACGTGGTGATGGTACGCGCCATGCGCGCGATGGGCGTCGATTATGCTGCGGAATATCTGCAGCGCTTTGGCTTCCCGGCGCAAAATATTATTCATACCGAGTCGCTGGCGCTGGGTGCGGCTTCATTCACCCCACTGCAAGTGGCGCGTGGCTATGCGGTCATGGCAAACGGCGGTTTCCTGGTTGACCCCTATTTCATCACCCGCATTGAGGATGAGCAGGGAGGCGTGATTTTTGAAACAAAGCCTAAGATTGCCTGTCCGCAGTGTAATCTGCCGGTGATCTATGGTGATACGAAGAAGTCAGTTGCCCTGAATGAAGAGAGCGTGGAGAACGTCGCCACCTCTGATGAGTCGAAGAATCAGACGGTGCCACAGCCAGCGCTGGAGCAGGTTCCGGCACAGCCGCAGCCAGCAGGCGATCAGCAGTATGCGCCGCACGTGATTAATACCCCGCTCTCTTTCCTGATCAAAAGCGCGCTTAACTCCAATATCTTTGGCGAGCCGGGCTGGATGGGTACCGGCTGGCGTGCCGGACGCGATCTGAAGCGAAATGATATTGGCGGAAAAACCGGTACGACAAACAGCTCTAAAGATGCCTGGTTCTCCGGCTATGGCCCGGGTGTGGTGACGTCGGTCTGGATTGGCTTTGATGATTCACGCGCGCTGGGACGTTCAACCGTATCAGGTGCGATTCCGGATCAGATTTCCGGTTACGAGGGCGGAGCCAAGAGCGCGCAGCCGGCGTGGGATGACTATATGAAATCTGCGCTGGAGGGCGTACCGGTGCAGCCGCTGACGCCGCCGGAAGGCGTGGTCACCGTGACTATTGACCGGGCAACCGGCAAACTGGCTAACGGTGGTGGCAATACGCGTCAGGAGTATTTCATCGACGGCACGCAGCCGGTGGAATATAGCGTGCACGACGTCGGCACAACCATTATGGACAATGGCGAAAGCCACGAACTGTTCTGATAAACAGGCGCCTGCGGGCGCCTTTTTTATTCAGTAATCAAGCCGGCCCTGTTTTACCAGCCATTCGCGCACCAGAAACAGCGCACTGACGTTACGCGCTTCGCTGAAGTCGGGTTCTTCCAGCAGCGCCAGCAGGTTCTTCAGCGGCCAGCGCCGTACCACCAGCGGCTCCGGCTCATCCCCTTCCAGCTTCTCTTCATAGAGCCCTTCAGCCACCACGATATTCATTTTGCTGGAGAAGTAAGAGGGTGCCATGGTGAGCTTGCCAAGGGCTTCAAGACGGGTCGCGCCGTAGCCAGCCTCTTCTTTGAGTTCCCGGTCGGCCGCTTCAAAGGCGCTTTCGCCCGGATCGATTAGCCCTTTTGGAAAACCAAGCTCATAGCTTTCCAGCCCCACCCCATATTCCTGAATCAGGATAACGTCGTCGCCGAGAATCGGCACAATCATTACCGCTTCGCGTTCAGAAGGCTTCATGCGCTCATAAACACGGCGTGCACCATTGCTGAAAGCGAGATCGACGGCTTCAATGGTAAACAGGCGGGAGCGGGCCACCGCTTCTACCTTGAGGATGTCAGGTTTTTTCAATGGAGTGGTCATATCAGCCTCAGACGTTGCACAACCTTGTGAAATGCGATAGCGCCAGCATACCGAAGGCCGCGCAAATGTGCGACAGGCAACGCAGGCTAAGCCGCTGCCGGATTGCGCGGCCCGCCGTATGGCGCGCTATGCGCTCGCTCGCTTTAAGCATAAGTCAACGCCTCAGCGCGAAATTCAGAAAATACCGATATTTAATTGAGTATTGCCTGGTTAACATCCTATCAGGGATTAATCTAATAATTTATAATCCGATGATTTAGCGCATTATTTTATCTGTGTTTCTTCTTGTCAGAACCTCTTCTGCTCGCCAGAATTGACACATCTTACGATTTTCGCCGGGAGTAGAACGTTAACGTGAAGGCATTTCGTTGGCTGGAATGAGCTGAGCATGAGCACTTTTATTGTCATCCTGACAGTGATGCTGATCGGCTCATCATTAGCAGGTATCACTTACTGGTACGCTATGCGGCATTGTCCGCCGTTAGCGCGACCTCTGCCGTTTATCAGTCCGCCCTGCCGCAAACTCTCTGATGATGAGCGCATCGCAGTAGAAAAGTATCTGGCTGCGCTGGCAAAACGTCAGCCGCCGCGCACCCGCGCCCGCTTTGCTACGGAAGCGGAAGCGCTGACGCTGACGGCTCAGAGCAATCATGTCTACCCGGTTACCCGTTCCATCACCCGCTACGGTCTCTCAACCGACGATCCGCATAAATGGCGCTACTACCTGGATGAAGTGGAAGTGCATCTGCCACCGCTCTGGGAACAGTATATTGCCGATGAAAATTACGTTGAGCTGATCCGCACGCAGACGCTGCCGCTGGTCATCTCTCTGAATGGTCACTCGCTGGTTAACTACGCCATTGAGCAACCCGCCCTGCCGCCGCTGATCCAGCCTGCCAGTACCAACGCCTCTATCCGTAAAGCAGAGAGTGAAAACGTTGAGTTACTGCGGGTGCGCAAAGAGTCGCACGAGGAGTACCAGCTTTCGCGGCCTGACGGTACGCGTGAAGCGGTCGTTATCAGCTGCGCTTTTTTGCTGTTTTTTCTCGGTCTGGTGCTGCCGGGCAATCTCCTGCTCTGGCTGGTGGTGCCTGGCTGCGTAATGATCGCCGTCAGCCTCTGGTTCCTCTGTCGTTTTCCCGGTGAGAAAAGACTGCGTGATATTCACTGCCTGCGCGGTGCGCCGAAACGCTGGGGCCTGTTTGGTGAATCGAACCAGGAGCAGAGCAACATTTCGCTGGGCATTATCGATCTCATCTACCCGCCGCACTGGCAGCCTTATATCGCTCACGATCTGGGACAGATCACCGAAGTGGATATCTATCTGAACCGCCAGGTTGTGCGTCAGGGGCGTTTTTTGTCGCTGCAGGATGAAGTCAGGAATTTCCCGGTCCAGCGGTGGCGCAAGAATCTGGTACTGGCCTGCGGTTCACTGCTGGTACTGGCAATGCTGCTGACCTGGATCCCGCTCAGTATGCCGCTCAAGCTGAGCCTGGCCTGGGTCAAAGGCACGGAAAGTCTTGAGGTCGACAGCGTGGATAAGCTCTCTGCCCTGCCGCTGCACGTCGGCGATGTGCTCAGGGTGACGGGAACCGGTATGTGCTCGGTGCCAGGCAATTACCAGAGCAATCGCACCTACGCTTACATGCCTTTTGACTGCTCTGCTATCTACTGGAACAAAGCTGCTCCGCTGCCTCAGCCGCAGTCTGACATTATTGACAAGGCCGCTGCGCTGCTGGATACCACCCTGCGCCAGCTGCATCCGGAAACCAGTACCGATCCCAAGCTTAATCCGCAGCTCGCCTCAGCAATTCAGAAGTCAGGCATGATTTTGCTGGATGATTTTTCCGAGCTGGTGCTAAGGACGCAGGATCTCTGCAGCCAGCAGCAGGATTGCGTCCGGCTGAAAAATGCGCTGGTTAACCTGGGCAATGCAAAAGACTGGGATTCGCTGATCCACCGCGCGGACACCGGCAAACTCAGCGGCATGAATGTGCTGTTAAGGCCTGTCAGTGCCGAGGCGCTGGAGAATCTGGTGAATACCGCGACGTCGACCTTCTTTTCCCGTGAAACCCGTCGTGCGGCGGAAACGCTTAACAGCCCGCCGCCGGGCGGCTTTCTTATCATCAGCGATGAAGGCCGGCAGCTGGTGACGCAGCCGCAGCCTGCCGTCTCCCTGTTTGATCTGGACGCGCCTTCACAGTGGCGCGAGCTGCAGCGTATCGCGGGCATGCTGCTGCATACGCCGTTCAGCGCCAGCGGCATCATTACCAGTATGAGTACCGACGCTAACGGGACACGCCATATCATGCTGCATAACGAACCGGATGCCATGGCGCAATGGCGCTACATCGGCAGCGTTGTGCTGATGCTGATACTGCTGATTTCCGCGCTGGTGAACGGGTTACTGACGCTGCGTCGCATCCATCGTAACCGGCTGCGCATGGCTGAAATTCAGCAATATTACGATAAATGCTTTAACCACAATCTCAGCACTATGCAGAGTGTGCGCTCGCTGTTCTGACCCTCCGCCCTTCTGTGCTACCCTGACGCGCATTTTTTTGCGACGGCTGTCGGGGCCGGCATTTACGCTAAACTGATAGGGTGCGGCATCGCGTCGCACCTTGATTTATCACTTTCTGCCCATATCTCCGGGTATCTGCAGCTTTTCCTCTGCGAAGTTCGCGTCAGAGCCGGTTGCATATAGCGCGACGCGGTGATGAGAGCCCGGCCAGCGTCTGGTGCAGAGGCCCGGACGTCAGCCGCTTCCGACGCCGACTGGCCGCCACCCTTTTTCAGCGCCGCCCTGCCGGACCCGTTTACCGGTAAAGGTGAAACGCTGCGTTAAAGCAGGAGCCACAATGAAAGAGAAAATCAGCGACGGCGTACGCCTTGATAAATGGCTGTGGGCCGCGCGCTTCTATAAAACCCGCGCGCTGGCACGTGAAATGATCGAAGGCGGCAAGGTTCACTATAACGGTCAGCGCAGCAAACCCAGCAAGCTGGTTGAATCTGGCGCGGAGTTAACGCTGCGACAGGGAAACGATGAGCGGACGGTGATCGTTAACGCCATCAGCGATCAGCGCCGCCCCGCCAGCGAAGCGCAACTGATGTATAGCGAAACCGCCGCCAGCGTGGAAAAACGGGAAAAAACGGCGCTGGCGCGCAAGCTCAACGCGCTGACTATGCCACATCCGGATCGCCGGCCTGATAAAAAAGAGCGCCGCGATCTGATGAAATTTAAACTGTCGGGTGATGAATAGTTTCCACCCCTGCGAGAGAAAACTTATGTCTGTTCAAGATCAATTACACCGTTACCTGTTCGAAAACGTTGCCGTGCGCGGCGAGCTGGTCAATGTCTCCCACACCTGGCAGGACATTATCCGCAATCATGACTACGCAGAGCCGGTAAAAACGCTGCTGGGCGAGCTGCTGGTTGCGACCAGTCTGCTGACCGCCACGCTGAAATTTGACGGTGATATCACGGTGCAGCTGCAGGGTGACGGTCCGCTGACGCTGGCAGTGATCAACGGTAATAACCGTCAGGAGCTGCGTGGCGTGGCGCGCGTGAAAGAAGGTGCAGAGATTGCGCCCGGCAGCACGCTGAAAGAGATGACAGGTAACGGCTATCTGGTTATCACCATTACACCAGAAAAAGGCGAACGTTATCAGGGCGTGGTAGGTCTGGAAGCGGATACGCTGGCAGGCTGTCTGGAAGACTACTTCATGCGTTCTGAGCAGCTGCCTACCCGCCTGTTTATCCGTACTACTGAGCAGGGCGCAGCCGGTATTTTACTGCAGGTGCTGCCCGCGCAGGAGACCAGTCAGGATGATTTCAATCATCTGGCCATGCTGACGGAGACGGTGAAAGCGGAAGAGCTGATCACGCTGCCGGCAAACGATGTGCTGTGGCGTCTCTACCATCAGGAAGAAGCTACCGTTTACGATCCGCTGCCCGTTATGTTTAAGTGCACCTGCTCGCGCCAGCGCTGCGGTGAAGTGCTTAAAACGCTGCCAGAGAGCGAAGTGGATGAGATCCTCGAAGAAGATGGCAAAATCGATATGCACTGCGACTATTGCGGCACGCACTATGTTTATGACGCGGTCGATATTGCTGCCATCCGGAACGAATCTGTCAGCGACAGCGACCAGCTGCACTGATTCCGCTGCGGGCGGCCACGCCGCCCGTTTCGCGTAAAACTATACCCCCATGTTTTTTCACGGAAATTAACTAATTTTCACTAACTTTACTTTTATAAGTAGCCGATTTCTCCGCTTGTCACGTTCCAGTTCGCATTTTTAACTATCTTCACTTTCCGCTTCTGCTCAGATGTGTACACTGCGCGCGATCTGTCCTGCGCAACCGAGTGCGCCACGCGGCAGACACCCCCTAAAAATGCAATGAAGTACCGATTTAAGGAGCAGTCACATGCGCGTTAACGGCCTGACATCGCAAGACCTCGCCGACCTGGGCATCAGCGGCACTACCGAAGTGGTGTATAACCCTGACTATGACACGCTGTTTCAGGAAGAAACCCGCCCGGAGCTGGAGGGTTATGCGCGAGGCACCCTGACGCAGAGCGGCGCAATCGCCGTGGATACCGGCATTTTTACCGGCCGCTCACCGAAAGATAAATATATTGTCCGCGATGACACGACGCGCGATACGCTGTGGTGGAATGGCACCGGCAACGGTAAAAACGATAATCAGCCGCTTTCGCAGGAGACCTGGCAGGCGCTGAAGGATCGCTGTACCCAGCAGCTTTCAGGCAAACGCCTGTTTGTGGTGGATGCCTTTTGCGGTGCCAATCCTGACTCCCGCCTGAGCGTACGCTTTGTGATGGAAGTGGCCTGGCAGGCACACTTTGTGAAAAACATGTTTATCCGCCCGAGCGATGAAGAGCTGGCCAGCTTCACGCCTGATTTTGTGGTGATGAACGCGGCGCAGTGTACCAATCCGGACTGGCAGGCGCAGGGGCTGAACTCAGAAAATTTTGTTGCATTTAACCTGACAGAACGCATGCAGCTGATTGGCGGTACCTGGTACGGCGGCGAAATGAAGAAGGGCCTCTTCGCCATCATGAACTATCTGCTGCCGCTGAAAGGCATCGCCTCCATGCACTGCTCCGCAAATGTGGGTAAAGCGGGCGACGTGGCCGTGTTCTTTGGCCTCTCCGGCACCGGTAAGACCACGCTCTCCACCGATCCTGAGCGGCAGCTGATTGGCGATGATGAGCACGGCTGGGATGACGACGGCGTCTTCAATTTTGAAGGCGGCTGCTATGCAAAAACCATCAACCTGTCTGAACAGGCAGAGCCGGAAATCTATCGCGCTATCCGCCGCGATGCGCTGCTGGAAAATGTGGTGGTGCGTGCCGACGGCAGCGTGGATTACGCCGATGGCAGCAAAACAGAAAACACCCGCGTCTCCTATCCGATCAATCACATTGAAAACATTGTGCAGCCGGTTTCCAAAGCGGGTCATGCGAAAAAGGTCATTTTCCTTACGGCTGATGCGTTTGGCGTGCTGCCGCCGGTTTCGCGGCTGACGCCAGAGCAGACGCAGTATCACTTCCTTTCCGGCTTCACAGCCAAACTGGCCGGCACTGAACGCGGCGTCACGCAGCCAACGCCAACCTTCTCTGCCTGCTTTGGCGCCGCATTTCTGACCCTGCATCCGACGCAATATGCTGAAGTGCTGGTTAAGCGCATGGAAGCGGCGGGCGCGCAGGCTTATCTGGTTAACACCGGCTGGAACGGCAGCGGCAAGCGCAACTCACTGAAAGATACCCGGGCGATTATCAACGCGATTCTGGCAGGCGAGCTGGATAACGCCGCGACCGTGACCCTGCCGGTGTTCAATCTGCAGATCCCGACGCAGCTGGCCGGGGTGGACGCCGCCACGCTGGATCCGCGCCGCAGCTGGCAGAGCGAAGCGGAGTGGCAGCAGGCCGCGCAGGATCTGGCACAGCGTTTTATTACTAACTTTGAGAAGTATACCGACAACGACGCGGGTAAAGCGCTGGTACAGGCGGGTCCACAGCTGTAAGCACGGCTGAACCACTGCAGCGGGCGGCATCACTGCCGCCCTTTTTTCTGTCTGCTCAGGTGCTGTGCGCGACGCTGGCCAGCGCGGTGCTGTTTTCCGGCATCGGCAGCCAGGCGCGGATACGTAATCCGCCGCGCTCGCTGGCACCAATCTCCAGCGATCCTTCATGCGCATCGATTATGCGCTGCACAATCGCCAGCCCCAGCCCGGTGCCGCTGGTACTGCGGGCGCTGTCGCCGCGCACAAACGGCTGAAACAGATGCTGCAGCTGATCGGGTTTAATACCGGGACCATCATCATCAACCTGGAACCAGGCGCGGTTAAGCTCCTGGCCGCTGCTGACTTTGATCCAGCCGTTACCATAACGCGCAGCATTTACCACCAGATTTGCCACCGCGCGTTTAATCGAGAGCGGATTGATATTCAGCATCAGCTCATCGGTCATCACCGCATTCTCAATCTCGCGTTCATAGCCGCTCTCGGCCGCGACCACTTCTCCCAGCACGCTATTGAGATCGGCCCGCTCGGTCTGCATCTCCTGACCCGTACGCAGATAATCGATGAACTGCTCAATGATAGCGTTGCACTCTTCGATATCTTTATTAATTGACTCCGCCAGATAGCCATCCTGCTCACCCATCATCTCGGTCGCCAGACGGATGCGCGTCAGCGGCGTGCGCAGATCGTGACTGACGCCCGCCATCAGCAGGGTGCGATCGTCAGCCAGCTGCTTGACGCCAGCCGCCATCTGATTGAAGGCGCGCGTCACCGAACGCACTTCAGAGGCTCCGTATTCACGCAGCGGCGGCGGAATAATGCCTTTGCCCACCTGCAGTGCCGCGTGCTCCAGATCCACCAGCGGCCGGTTTTGCATCCGGATAAACAGCCAGGCTCCGCCAATCGCCAGCAGCATAATCGCCAGCGTGTAGCGGAACAGCGGCGAGAAGTCACCCTGATGAATTTCCGTCAGCGGCACCCGCACCCAGATATCGGGCGAAAGCCAGGTTTTCAGCCAGACAACCGGCGAGTTTTTATTGACCTCGACGCGCACATCGGTCGGGCCGCCCAGCTGCTGCGCCATCTGCTCACTCAGAAACTCATAGTGCTGCGCCCAGCGCAGCCCGCTCTCTTCTGCCGCCGCGTTGGTATAAAGCGAAATCCCCAGCTCGCGGTAAATTTCGCGCCGGAAGGCGGGTGGCACTTCCAGCTGTGTCCCATCTTCCAGCTGCAGCCGATCGGTCATCAGCATACGCACTTCGTAGGCCAGCACCTTATTAAACTGCTGCAGGCTGGGAAGAATAGCGAAGTTCAGCACCACCAGATACGTCGTTACCAGGCTGACAAACAGCAGGGTAACGATCAGCAGCAGGGTGCGGGCAAAGGAGCTGCGGGGCGAGAAGCGCAGTCGCCTCATGCTTTACTGCCGTCCGGCACAAAAACGTAGCCCAGACCCCAGACGGTCTGGATATAGCGCGGATGCGCGGGATCTTCTTCCACCATGCGGCGCAGGCGCGAAATCTGCACGTCGATTGAGCGTTCCATGGCGCTGTATTCACGTCCGCGCGCCAGGTTCATCAGCTTGTCACGCGAAAGCGGCTCACGCGGATGACTTACCAGCGCTTTCAGCACGGCAAATTCACCGCTGGTGAGCGGCATAGGCTCATCTTCACGGAACATTTCACGCGTGCCGAGGTTCAGTTTGAATTTGCCGAAGGCGATAACCGCCTCTTCCTGTGAAGGCGCACCCGGCAGCTCGTTGGCCTGACGACGCAGCACCGCGCGGATCCGCGCCAGCAGTTCACGCGGGTTAAACGGTTTGGGAATATAGTCATCCGCCCCGATTTCCAGCCCGACAATGCGGTCAACCTCTTCACCCTTAGCTGTCACCATGATAATCGGCATCGGGTTACTCTGGCTGCGCAGACGGCGACAGATAGAGAGGCCATCTTCGCCTGGCAGCATTAAATCCAGCACCATCAGATGAAACGATTCACGCGTCAGCAGGCGATCCATCTGTTCAGCATTAGCGACACTGCGCACCTGAAAGCCCTGTTCGGTGAGATAGCGTTCCAGCAGCGCGCGCAGACGCATATCGTCATCAACGACCAGAATTTTGTAGTTCTCTTGCATGTTCAACTCCCAAAGGCGCCATTGCCTGAAGCAATATTGTGAGGATAAGGGACCTGTCTGTGACAGATATTTATGGTTTATATTCTAAGCGAAATTGTTACAAAGCATATTAAACAGGAGCTTATATTTAATTTCTTGCCTGAAATGCGGCTCCGCTCCCGCTTTTGCCACCCGATTTTACCCTGATTAGCGCTTGTCTGAAAAAACGGCACTTTTTCTCACTGCGCGTGGCTCGACCGCACTTTTCCCGCTCTGCCAGAGCCTGCCCTGCGCTTTCACATCAATTCAGCGGGATAGCAGACCGCCGGCAGCACAAAACTGCGCAGATTCTGGTTAGCGCCTCATAACGCTCTCGGAAGAGTGTCAGCGGCGGCACAATCCAAGACCATTTATAAATAAAGACAGTTAAATCAGCGAGTAAACACCACTTTCGCCCGGCCCGATGATCTCCGACACTTCTGCTGTATCGACCCGATCGGTGTCATGTGGAGAAGAAAAATGAAAAAAGTTGTTCTGCTGAGCGCGCTGGTTCTCTCCAGCCTTACCCAGGTTCAGGCGGCAACGTCAGTCGGTGAAGCCGCCGGTGCGCAGGCGTCAACGACAGCAAAAGGCAACTCGGATGCAATTGGCGTGGGCGCAGTAGCAGCACTGCTGGGCGTGGCGCTGGCTACCATGGGCGGTGGCGGTGGCGATGGCAATGGCAGCAGCACCTCAACCACTACCGCAACGGTGCCGGGCAAGTAAGCGCTATACCGGGACTGCGCTGCCTGTGGCTCACCACGCGCAGTGCAGTTCACTTACGCCTTGTCGTGATAGGTAATCTGATTCACAAACCAGATCTTTTGTCCTTCAGGCGTGTTAACGGTGACCTCATCATCGACCTCTTTTTTGATCAGCGCCCGCGCCATAGGTGAATCGATCGAGATGTACTCTTTCACATTATCGCCATAGATTTCATCTGGTCCGACGATGCGAAAACGCTTTTGTTCCCCCTGCTCATTCTCCACTTCTACCCACGCGCCGAAAAAGACTTTGCCCTCCTGCTGCGGGGCGTAATCAACAATTTTCAGCTCAGCGAGGCATTTGCGCAGGTAGCGTACCCGCCGGTCAATCTGCCGCAGCAGCCGTTTATTGTAGGTATAGTCCGCGTTTTCTGACCGATCGCCGAGGCTGGCGGCCCAGGAGACGATACGGGTGATCTCCGGACGCTTCTCATTCCACAGATGATCGTGCTCGGCGCGCAGCTTGTTGTAGCCTTCGCGGGTAATCAGTTGAGTTTTCATTACATCGGCTCATTTATGTCAGTTTTGCAGGTCGCCAGCTGCGTACAATAAGCGACGCTGCCGCAGGCAGCAAGATGCGGGCGCGATTCAGAAAAAGATGGATTGCCGCCCGGCTGGCTGGCAATTTACGCCCTCAGTCCGTATAACTGTCCCCTGTTTTTAACCCCGGATAAGCAAGATCGTTACTGATGATGAAAGATTCGCTGAGCCAGATTATCGCAGGTGAGCTGCAGGCACGCGCCGAACAGGTTGATGCCGCCGTACGCCTGCTGGATGAAGGGAATACCGTCCCCTTTATTGCACGTTACCGTAAGGAAGTCACCGGCGGGCTGGATGATACCCAGCTGCGCGCGCTGGAGAGCCGCCTGAGCTATCTGCGCGAGCTGGACGATCGCCGCCAGTCGATTCTGAAATCGATTGACGATCAGGGCAAACTCTCGCCGGAACTGGCGCAGGCTATCAACAGCACGCTGAGTAAAACCGAGCTGGAAGATCTCTATCTGCCTTACAAGCAGAAGCGCCGTACGCGTGGCCAGATCGCCATTGAAGCGGGCCTCGAACCGCTGGCTGACACATTGTGGAACGATCCCTCGCAGCAGCCGGAAGCGGTAGCTGCAGGCTTTGTGGATGCGGATAAAGGCGTGGCGGATACGCGCGCCGCGCTCGATGGCGCACGCTATATCCTGATGGAGCGGTTTGCCGAAGACGCCGCGCTGCTGGCAAAAGTGCGCGACTATCTGTGGAAAAACGCCCATCTGGTAGCACGTGTCGTTGAGGGCAAAGAAGAGGCGGGCGCTAAATTCCGCGACTATTTTGATCATCACGAAGCGCTGAGCAGCGTGCCTTCGCACCGCGCACTGGCGATGTTTCGCGGCCGCAACGAAGGCGTACTGCAGCTGTCGCTGAATGCCGATCCGCAGTCTGAAGAGGCGCCGCGTGAAAGCTATGGCGAAACGCTGATTGCCGATCACCTGGGTCTGCGCCTGAATAATGCGCCGGCTGACAGCTGGCGTAAAGCGGTGGTGAGCTGGACATGGCGCATCAAGGTGCTGCTGCATCTCGAAACCGAACTGATGGGCACCATCCGTGAACGGGCCGAAGATGAAGCGATTAACGTCTTTGCCCGCAATCTGCACGATCTGCTGATGGCCGCTCCGGCCGGTATGCGCGCCACAATGGGGCTTGACCCTGGCCTGCGCACCGGTGTGAAGGTTGCCGTAGTTGATGCGACCGGCAAACTGGTGGCCACTGATACGGTCTACCCGCACACCGGTCAGGCGGCGAAAGCGGCGGCGGCCGTCGCGGCGCTCTGTATAAAGCATCAGGTTGAGCTGGTGGCGATTGGTAACGGCACCGCTTCGCGCGAAACCGAGCGCTTTTTCCTCGATGTGCAGAAACAGTTTCCGCAGGTCAGCGCACAAAAAGTGATCGTCAGTGAAGCGGGCGCCTCCGTCTACTCCGCTTCGGAACTGGCGGCGCTGGAGTTTCCTGACCTCGACGTATCGTTGCGCGGTGCGGTCTCTATTGCCCGTCGCCTGCAGGATCCGCTGGCCGAGCTGGTCAAAATTGACCCTAAATCGATTGGTGTGGGCCAGTATCAGCATGATGTCAGTCAGAGTCAGCTGGCGAAAAAGCTGGATGCCGTGGTTGAAGATTGCGTTAACGCCGTTGGCGTCGATCTCAACACCGCCTCGGTCGCCCTGCTTACGCGCGTAGCGGGTCTGACGCGCATGATGGCGCAGAATATTGTGGGCTGGCGTGATGAAAACGGACGTTTTCAGAACCGTCAGCAGCTGCTGAAAGTGAGCCGCCTCGGACCAAAAGCGTTTGAACAGTGCGCCGGCTTTCTGCGCATCAATCACGGTGACAATCCGCTGGATGCCTCTACGGTGCATCCGGAAGCGTATCCGCTGGTGGAGCGTATTCTCTCTGCCACTGAGCAGGCGCTGGATGCGCTGATGGGAAATCCCGGCAGCCTGCGCAATCTGAACGCGCGCGACTTTACCGATGAACGCTTTGGTCTGCCTACCGTGACCGATATCATCAAAGAGCTGGAAAAGCCGGGCCGCGATCCGCGTCCTGAGTTCAAAACCGCGCAGTTTGCCGAAGGCGTGGAAACCATGAACGATCTGCTGCCCGGCATGATTCTGGAAGGCGCCGTGACCAACGTGACTAACTTTGGTGCCTTTGTGGATATCGGCGTGCATCAGGATGGACTGGTGCATATCTCCTCTCTCTCCGATCGCTTCGTGGAAGATCCGCATCAGGTGGTGAAAGCAGGCGATATCGTGAAGGTCAAAGTCATGGAAGTGGATCTGCAGCGTAAACGTATTGCGCTCACTATGCGTCTGGATGAACAGCCGGGTGAGAGCAATGCACGCAGCGGTAGCCGACCTGCTGCCAGAGAACCGGCGCGCGCCGCAAATCCGGCCAAAGGGCGCGGCAAGCCTGCGCCTGCAGGCAACAGTGCCATGGGTGATGCGCTGGCTGCGGCTTTTGGTAAAAAGCGCTGATTTCAGCCTGCTAATCTGCCTGCAGCCGGCAAATGGCTGCAGGTAACAGGTTGCGAAATTGTCCCGTCAGGCTACGCTGAAAAAATCTGTGTGATCCACTGACCTTCCGCGTGGCCTGACAATCTGATGGATAAAATCAACGCCCTGCTCGATGAGATCTATGAAGGAGACCTGCCCGCCATCGCGCGCGAGCGTCTGCTGTCACATATTCGTGCCGCGCGCGACAGCGTGAAAATGCCACGCAAAGCGCACTGGGATGAGAAAGATGTGGTGCTCATCACCTACGCCGATCAGTTTCGTGAGCCGGAGCAGCCCACCCTCGCCAGCTTTACACGCTTTTATCAGCAGCACCTGCAGTCTGCTTTTAACCTGGTGCACCTGCTGCCATTCTTTCCCTACTCGTCCGATGATGGCTTTTCGGTTATCGACTACCACAAAGTCAATCCGATCTGCGGTGACTGGCAGCAGATTGCGGCGCTGCACAGCCAGACGCGGCTGATGTTCGACTTTGTCTGCAACCATATCTCGGCGCACAGCGCCTGGTTTCGTCACTATCTGGCGCAGGACCCGGGCTGGGATGATTTTTTTATCAGTATGCCGCCGGCCACCGATCTCAGCGCCGTGACCCGCCCGCGCACTTCGCCGCTGCTTACGCCTTTTACCCTGGCCGACGGCAGCACGCGCTATATCTGGACCACCTTCAGCGCCGATCAGATCGATCTTAACTTCGCCAGCCCGGATGTGCTGATCCGTATGATCGGCGTGCTGCTCGACTACCTGAAAAAAGGTGCGGATTATGTGCGGCTGGATGCGGTTGGCTATATGTGGAAAACGCCGGGCACGCGCTGCATTCACCTGCATAAAACCCATTTGCTGGTGAAGCTGTTCCGCGCCGTCGCCGATGTTGTTGCGCCGGGCACGGTGATCATCACGGAAACCAACGTGCCGCACCAGGATAACATCAGCTATTTTGGCCGCGGGGATGATGAAGCGCAGATGGTATATCAGTTTTCTCTGCCGCCGCTGGTGCTGCAGGCGATCCATGCCGGTTCAGCGCGCGCGCTGCGTCAGTGGGCCGCCTCGCTGACGCCCGGCAGCGGCAGCACCACCTTTTTTAACTTTCTCGCCTCGCATGACGGTATCGGCCTGAATCCGGCGCGTGGCATTCTGTCAGAGCCTGAAATTGTTGCCCTGGTGCGTGAGCTGGCGCTGGAAGGCGCGCTGGTGTCATATAAAAACAACCCCGACGGCACCACCAGCCCCTATGAAATCAACGTTACCTATCTCGATGCGCTTAACCATCAGACCGATGATGATGAGACGCGCCTGCGCCGTTTCCTGCTGGCGCACGCCATTCTGCTGGCGTTTCCGGGCGTGCCCGCGATTTATATTCAGAGCATCCTCGGCTCGCGTAACGATAACGAAGGGGTGCGCGCTGCCGGCCACAACCGCGCCATCAATCGCGAAAAATATAGCCTGCGTGAAATGGAGCAGTGGATCAGCGGCGGCGACTGGCTGCGTCAGCAGGTGTTTGAACGGCTGAGTGCGCTGATCCAGCTGCGCACCCGCCAGCCCGCTTTTCATCCCGATAACGCCATGACTCTGCTGGAGAGCGACAATGCAGTCCTGCTGTTTCGCCGCCACGCGCCAGATGAAGAGGGGCTGCTGTGCCTGTTTAACCTGAGCAGCCGTGAAATTACCGCCACGCTGCCGCAGGCGCGCCACTACCAGGATATCGTCAGCGGGCAAAAGGTGGACGGCAGCGCGCCGGTGACGCTCGCTGCCTGGCAGTTTATGTGGCTGCGTGGATAAACTGCGTCACGTGCCCGCAGAACGCCTCAGGATGTGAGATAAACGGCGCATGCGCTGCCTTTTCCATGACCACTGACGGGGAGCCGGGCCAGCGCGCATCCAGCTCGGCGGCAATACGTCGCGGTACCAGCCCATCCAGCGCCCCATAGAGGCGCAGAAACGGCACGCTAAGAGTGTCCAGCGTCGGGCGCAAATCGCTCTGCCGCAGAATCTCCAGCCCGCTCTGCAGCGCCGCAACTGACGGCATCGGCTGCGACAGCACCACCTCTTTCAGCTGACGCGCATCCTGACGCGCATTTTCTGTCCCCATGGTCTGTAATGCCAGAAAGCGCTCAACGGTGCGCCGGAAATCGTCACTGAGCTGCTGCTGAAAACCGGTCAGGGTGTCGGGCTTAATCCCCGGCCACTCCGCCTGCGCGGTAAAACAGGGCGAGGAGGCTACGCTGATCAATGCAGAAACGCGCGCCGGCTGCAGCAGCGCCAGCTGGCTGGCAACCAGCCCGCCCAGTGACCAGCCCAGCAGCGTGGCGCGTTCAGGCAGCTGCGGCAGCAGCTGTTGCGCCATCTGTATCAGCGTCAGCGGACCGGCCGCTGCGCTGCGGCCAAATCCGGGCAGATCCACCAGATGCAGGCGAAAATGGGGACTGAGTCGCGGAACAATGTGTTGCCACACTTCGGCATTCAGTCCCCAGCCGTGCAGCAGCACAAGATCGCGATCGCCCGCGCCCGTGGTGTGCCAGTAAAGCGAACTCATCGGTTACACTCCCGAAAAGTGAAAAAGAGGTCGCTATGCTATCAACCCCGGCCCGCTGCTGGCTATGCCATCTTCCGCTGCAGATTGCACACCACGGCTTGTGCACTCTCTGTCTGCATCAGCTGCCGCTCCTGCCGGCGCTCTGCCCCTGCTGCGGCCTGCCAGCCACTGCAGCGCAGCGCTGCGGTCGCTGCCTGCGTCAGCCGCCGCCGTGGCATCGCTTAACCTGCGTCAGCGATTACACTCCGCCGCTGAGTGACTGGGTACAGCAGCTGAAATTTTCCGGCGCGATCGCACTCAGGGTGATGCTGGCGCGGCTGCTTTTGTTAAAATTGTTAACAACGCGCCGGAATGAACCCGCTACGGCGTTCGATCTGGTGCTGAGCGTGCCGCTGCATCATCAGCGCGCTTGGCAGCGCGGCTTTAATCAGTCAGCGCTGCTTGCGCAGCCGCTCGCACGCTGGCTGAGGTGTGAGTATCGTGAAGGTGTCAGCCGGATACGTCGCGGCAGCACCCAGCATCAGCTTAATGCCCGCGCGCGCCGTCATAATCTGCGCAGCGCGTTCCGCCTTGAAATGCCGGTGCAGGATCGCCATATCCTGCTGATTGATGATGTGGTCACCACCGGCAGCACCGTAGCGGAGATCAGCCGCCTGCTGCAGGCTGAGGGCGCCGCCAGCATCCATATTGGCTGCCTGTGCCGTACCTTGTAGAGCGTCGGTGTTGGGCGTATTATAACCAGGTAATTTAGTCAACTATTGAGCAATCGCCATGATCCGTATTACTGATACTGCGCAAGAGCATTTCGCAAAACTGCTGTCAAAACAGGAAGATGGCACCCAGATCCGCGTATTCGTTATTAACCCGGGTACGCCAACCGCCGAGTGCGGCGTCTCCTACTGCCCGCCTGACGCGGTAGAAGCAACGGATACCGAACTGAAGTTCGATAAACTCTCTGCCTATGTGGATGAGCTGAGCGCACCCTATCTTGAAGATGCAGAGATTGACTTCGTTACGGATAATCTCGGCTCTCAGCTGACCCTGAAAGCGCCAAACGCGAAAATGCGTAAAGTCTCTGACGATGCGCCGATGGCAGAGCGGGTCGAATATCTGCTGCAGGCGCAGATCAATCCGCAGCTGGCCAGCCACGGTGGCCGCGTGTCGCTGATGGAGATCACCGATGATGGCATCGCCGTGCTGCAGTTTGGCGGCGGCTGTAACGGCTGCTCGATGATTGATGTCACGCTGAAAGATGGCATTGAGAAAGAGCTGCTGGCTGCCTTCCCGGAGCTGAAAGGGGTTCGCGATCTCACTGAACACCAGCGCGGCGAACACTCCTACTACTGATAGTTTATGCGGCAGCGCCCTGCGCTGCCGCGGTTTTACTACGCTTTACGCGCCTCGCTTACCGTTTTCAGCAGTTTCTTCACGCCCTTATCCGCAAACGCCTCTTCCAGCGTAAAGCTCCACTTGCGTCGCCAGTTAGGATACTCATCTGTTGTGCCCGGCACGTTAACCGGCGTTGTCATGCCCATCCAGTCCTCCGGCTGCAGGCCCAGCAGCGTGCTGCGGGTAAGCGCCAGAAAGCGATGGATAGCCTGATTAAAGGCTGGCGTCAGCGCCTGTTTTTCCGCCTGCTTTGCACTGCGCGCCGGCATGGCCCCGGCCTGATGCAGCGCATCCAGCAGCGCCTGTTTCTGTTCCACGCGCTGCGCCTGCAGCGACTGCAGCGTACTGCCTTTATACATACCCAGCTTCTCGCCCAGTGCCAGATCCTCCGCCTGCCAGAAGCCGCTCAGCGTCGGCAGATCGTGCGTGCTGGCACTGGCGATGGACTGCGGCGGATAGCTGTCGGGCAGGCGATAGCGCCCCTCTTTTTCCTGCTCGAAGAACAGTACTTTCCAGGAGAAAACCCCGCTGTCGCGCAGCAGTTTGACAATTTCCTGCGGCACGGTGCCGAGATCTTCGCCAATCACCATGCAGCGCATCCGCTGGCTCTCCAGCGCCAGAACCGCCAGCAGATCCTCTACCGGATAGGAGACGTAGGCGCCTTTATCCGCACCTTCCCCATGCGGGATCCACCACAGTCGCAGCAGCGACATCACATGGTCGATGCGCAGCGCGCCGCAGTCGCGCATATTCGCGCGCAGCAGGTCGATAAACGGCTGATAGCCACGCGCGCGCAGCACGTGCGGATCGAGCGGCGGCAGCCCCCAGTTTTGTCCCAGCGGTCCCAGCGGATCGGGCGGCGCGCCGACCGAAGCGCCAAGTTTATATAGCTGCGGATCCTGCCAGGTTTCGGCACTATGTTCAGCCACACCTACCGCCAGGTCGCGGTAAAGCCCCACCGCCATACCCAGCTCCTGACTGCGCTGCCAGCAGTCACTGAACTGCTGATGCGCCAGCCACTGCAGCCAGCTCCAGAAGCCAATCTCCTCTTCATGCTGCGCGCACCAGGCCTGGACTTCCGGCTGCGCGGCACTGCGTAAACCCTCCGGCCAGGTTTCCCAGCCCCACCCCTGCTCATCCTGCCCGCTGCGCTCAGCCAGAATGCCATCAAACGCGGCCTGATAACGCAACGCGTCGCCGCCCGCCGTCAGAAACGCCTGGTAATCCGCTTCCTCTGCCGCCTGCGGCTGATACTGCTGCCAGGCCAGACGCAGCGCCTCCAGCTTGAGTGCCGCCACTGCCGCATAGTCAACTGCCTCCACCGCGCGCGCCTTCTCCAGCGCCTTGCGGGTTTTCGCACTCTTCCACCAGCGCTGTGCCGCGGCGCTCTGCTGAAATGCTGCCACCTGGCTGACGTCAATATAGAGAATATTCAGCCAGCGGCGCGACGCCGGGCTGTAGGGGCTGGCGAGATCGGGCTGAGCCGGATAGAGCGCATGCAGCGGGTTAAGGCCAATAAAGTCGCCGCCGTGCGCCGCTACCTGCTCCAGCATCCGTTTTAAATCGCCAAAGTCACCGATACCCCAGTTCTGCTCTGAGCGCAGCGTATAAAGCTGCACCAGCGCACCCCAGCGTTTTTCTCCCTGTGCCAGCGGTTCAGGCAGGTAGCAGCGACGCGGCGCAATAATCAGGCGCGACTGCCACTCCTGACGCCCTTTACGCAGGCTGAGCTGATGATAGCCCTGCGTCAGACGCGGCGGCAGCGTCAGCATCTCGCCACCCTGTACCGTGCCGCTGTGGCTTTTGCCCTGCTCAGTGGTCAGCTGCCAGGTAAATTCACCTTTGCCACCCACCGCAAGCTCGCGCCGGGCGCGTGCCACAAAGACCTGCACCGGCGGCACCGGCGGCGCTTTACCTGCCGGCGCCTCCATTACCGCCAGCAGCGCCTCTTTGGTCTCATCGCTGATGGTTTCCTTTTCCCCTCTGGCATTCACAAAACGCAAGGCAATTCCCGCCGCTTCTGCGGCCTGATCCAGTTTATTGAGAGACATCAACGCTCCTTTCGCGTCCGGGCTGGCGGATAGAGATCAAAAGGATAAGTAAAGTCGCGCCTGGTGAAAAAAGCGACCGGATCGGAAGGGAGAGGGAAAAAATAGCTGCCGGGCGCGTGGCCCGGCGCAGGATCAGCAGAGTTCGAGATGAACCTCATGCTGCTCAATCACTTTAAGCACGCTGGCGGGAGGCTTCTGATCGGTAAACATGTAATCAATCAGTCCCATATTGCCCAGATTGACCATAGCGTTACGCCCGAACTTTGAGTGATCCACAACCAGCATTACGCAGCGCGAATTGTCGATGATGGCTCGTTTGGTCCGGACTTCATGGTAGTCAAACTCCAGCAGCGAGCCATCCATATCGATGCCGCTGATACCGAGAATGCCGTAGTCGAGGCGGAACTGCGAGATAAAGTCGAGCGTGGCTTCGCCCATGATCCCGCCGTCACGCGTGCGCACTTCTCCGCCGGCGATGATCACCCGGAAATCGGGCTTGCCCATCAGCAGAATGGCAACGTTAAGGTTGTTCGTGACAATCCGCAGATCGTTATGGTTCAGCAGCGCATGGGCAACCGCTTCGGGTGTAGTACCGATATCAATAAACAGCGTTGCGCCATCCGGGATCTGACTGGCCACGCGTGCGGCGATGCGTGCCTTTTCTGCCGACCACATCATTTTACGATCCTGCCAGGCGGTATTTTCCGAACTGGAGGGCAGCGCCGCGCCGCCGTGATGGCGCTGAATTTTATTCTGATCGGCCAGATCGTTTAAATCCCGGCGGATGGTCTGCGGACTGACCGCAAAATGCTCAACCAGCTCTTCCGTACTGACATACCCCTGACGCCGGACCAGATCGATAATGGCGTCATGACGTTGCGTCTGCTTCACATCTCTCTCCTCGGCTTGCAGCCGTATTCTTTTTATCTCTGATGACGGGCAGCGTGGCGCGTATCCACAAACGCCATAGCCAGCCCGACCAGCAGGCCGGTCACGTGCGCGGCATTAGCAATTGCCAGACCAAATGCGCCGTACCAGCCAATTACCAGCCATACAATAGCGAAACCAATCAGTCCGCGCTCCAGATAAATACCGCTTTCGGGATCGCGCTCGCCGCGCAGCCAGCAATAGCCCATCAGCGCATAGACCACACCCGAAAGACCGCCAAACAGCACGCCGCTGAATTTGGCCTGCATCCAGCCGCTGAGCAGCGCAGAGATCAGCATAATCACAAACAGCTTGCCGCTGCCGAGTCGCTTCTCGACCGCTCCGCCGAGATACCACCACCACATCAGGTTAAACAGGATATGCAGCAACGAAAAGTGCAGCAGCGCATGGCTGAACCAGCGCCAGACCTGAAAATATTGCGAGGCGTCAGCCGGCCAGCCCAGCCAGGCCAGCGCGACATCATCACCCGCAATCTGCATCAGAATAAACACTGCGACGCAGAGCGCCATCACCGAAAGCGTCAGCGGTCCGGCGCGTTCGCGAATCGTGGCCCAGACGTTGCTGCGCTCATAGTGCAGCCCGCTGCGGGTGCTGCCGCTGCGCCAGCTGGCCGCCTGATAGCGCGGGTGATTAGGGTCGCGAACGAATTGCGCAAGTTCGTTTTCGACCATCTGCAGCTGGCTCTCATCATCCAGCACGATCACAAAGTGACTTTCCTGCTCTATGCGCAGCGTCACACCGCGCGTCGCCATATAATCCACAAACGCCTGCGCGGTGCGGGCGTGGCTGAACCGGGTAATACGCATCATGCTGCGCTCTCCTTAAGGTGGCGGGTCAGAGACTACCGGTCGCGGTCTGCGCAGGAAACGCTGCACGCCAGGCGTCAAACCCGCCATCAATGCTGTACACCTCACTGAAACCCTGCCCCAGCAGAAACTGCGCGGCGCCTTTGCTGCTGTTGCCGTGATAACACATCACCAGCACCGGCAGATCGCGGCGCGCCTGCGCGATAAAGTCCGCCAGGTTGTCATTGGAGAGATGCTGCGCGCCAGCGGCATGTCCCAGGGCGAAACTCTGTGGATCGCGAATATCGACCAACTGCGCGCCCTGCGCCAGCTGCGTGTTTGCCTGCTGAACGTTAATACACTCGAAGGTTTCCATCGTTATCTCTCATTTAGCTGTTCTGTTTGCGCCTAGTTTACCCTGAGAAACAGGTGCCATTACCTGATAAAGAAAAGGGTTATCTGTTTTTTTTCCTGCCGGAATGTTAGCTGCATCACGCAGGAATGTTTTTATTGCGTTAAAGACTGGCGAAAATGTTGGTTTCCGATTATTATTACGCTCGAAAACGAACATTTTAGAACTATTCCGAACATCGGAGGAGATGACGTGGAAACCAAAGACCTGATCGTGATCGGCGGCGGCATCAACGGAGCCGGCATTGCAGTGGACGCTGCAGGACGCGGACTGTCTGTGCTGATGCTGGAGGCGCGGGATCTGGCGTGTGCCACCTCCTCCGCCAGTTCCAAACTGATTCACGGCGGCCTGCGCTACCTTGAACACTACGAGTTTCGTCTGGTTGGCGAAGCGCTGGCCGAGCGTGAAGTGCTGTTAAAAATGGCGCCGCATATCGCTTTCCCGATGCGCTTCCGCCTGCCGCACCGCCCGCACCTGCGTCCGGCGTGGATGATCCGTATGGGCCTGTTTATGTATGACCGCCTCGGCAAGCGCACTACGCTGCCGGGCAGTAAAGGTCTGCGCTTTGGCGCGGAGTCGGCGCTGAAGCCGGAAATTACGCGCGGTTTTGAATATTCCGACTGCTGGGTGGATGATGCCCGCATGGTGGTGCTGAACGCGCAGGAAGTTGAGCGTAAAGGTGGCGAAGTGCGCACCCGTACCCGCGTTAACCGCGCATGGCGTGAAGGCGGCATGTGGATGGTTGAGGCAGAAGAGGTCGATACCGGCAAAATTCTGACCTGGCGCGCTAAAGGCCTGGTTAATGCGGCCGGCCCGTGGGTTAAACAGCTGTTTGACGACGGCCTGAAGCTGAAATCCCCTTATGGCATTCGCCTTATTAAAGGCAGCCATATCGTGGTGCCGCGCGTGCACACCGAAAAGCAGGCTTATATTCTGCAGAACGAAGATAACCGTATCGTGTTTGTTATTCCGTGGATGGATGAGTTCTCTATCATCGGTACCACCGACGTTGAGTACAAAGGCGATCCGAAAAACGTTAAAATTGATGAGGAAGAGACGCGCTATCTGCTGAAGGTGTTTAACGCGCACTTCAAAAAGCAGCTGACCTCAGATGATATCGTCTGGAGCTACTCCGGCGTGCGTCCGCTGTGTGATGATGAGTCAGATTCACCGCAGGCGATCACCCGTGACTATACGCTGGACGTGCGTGATGATAACGGCGGGGCGCCGCTGCTGTCGGTGTTTGGCGGCAAGCTGACTACCTATCGCAAGCTGGCAGAGCATGCGATGGAGAAACTGGCGAAGTACTACCCGAACGCCGGCCCGGCCTGGACAAAAAATGCCGTGCTGCCGGGTGGTGATTTCTCCGGTACGCGTGAGGACTACGCTGCCGGTCTGCGGCGCCGCTATCCCTTTATCAGCGAAAACATGGCGCGGCACTATGCCCGCACCTACGGCAGTCGCACCGAAATGCTGCTTGAGGGTGCCACCAGCCTGACCGATCTGGGCGAGAATTTTGGTCATGAGTTCTATGAAGCTGAACTGCGTTATCTGGTCAAAAACGAGTGGGTACGTGAACTGGATGATGCTATCTGGCGCCGTACCAAGCAGGGTATGTGGCTGAACACGGCCCAGCAGGCGCGCATCAGCGAGTGGCTGGCGCGCAACAGCCAGAAGCCGGCGCTTTCGCTCGCATCGTAAGGTCTGTTATCCGCTTTACCGACCCCGCACCCGCTGCGGGGTTTTTTATGTCGCCGGATAACCGATTCAGGAAGAGCGTGCAGGGATAACAGAACAGCGCCGCTGCCCCACAGAAGCGGCAGCGGCGCTGGCACAGAGCAGCAATCAGAGTCCGGCGTGTTCGCGGATATATTTGCGCGCTTTTACCGCATATTCAAACGGGTTGGCGATAGCCGGATCCTGCTCCGCCTCTACCACCATCCAGCCTTTATAGCCTGCCTCGTCGAGAATTTTAAACACCGGCGCGAAATCGATCGCACCATCTCCCGGCACGGTGAAGGTGCCTTTCTTCACGCCATCAAGAAACGACAGGGATTTCCCGCGCACTTCAGCCACCACTTCGTCGCGCACATCTTTCAGATGCACGTGGAAAATACGCGGCAGATGCGTGGTCAGTACGTCCAGCATCGCCTGCTGCGCTCCTTCAGAGTAGTAAATATGGCCGGTATCATAGAGCAGGCCTACGCTGTCGTGGGTCAGCGCCATAAAACGGTCAATCTCTTCCGGCGTCTGGATCCCGGTTCCCATATGGTGGTGCAGCGTCACGCGCATGCCCTTTTCTGCGGCAAGCTGCGCCAGTTCGTTATAGCCTTCCGCCGTCAGGCGCCACTCTTCGTCACTGAACACCGGTTTCTGCTCAAACACGGCCAGCGTGGTACCCTGAATACTTTTGCTCTGCTCTGAACAGCCGATAACGCGCGCGCCCATCGCATGCAGGAAGTTCATATGGTTGATGAACTCATCGATGGTCTTCGCCTTATCGCCGTTAGCAAAAAAGGTGCTGAACCACGCGTTGCAGATCTCAATGCCGCGGATATCGAGCATCGGTTTCAGAATCGCCGGATCGCGCGGGTATTTACTGCCGACTTCGCTGCCGGTAAAACCGGCCAGCGCCATTTCACTGACCGTCTGCTGGAATGTGTTCTCTTTGCCCAGATCGGGCATGTCGTCATTGGTCCAGCCGATCGGCGCTATCGCCAGCTTTACATTCTCTTTGTTCATCTTCAGATCCCGGAATCAGGGCGGCGGAGCAGCCGCGCCGCCGCAAAAAAAGTAGCAGGTTATTTGCTGTAGAATGCCGGACGCGGTGGCATTTCAACCGGCTCAATCGCGCCGCTGTTCTGTGCTTTCAGGCAGGCGTCAGCTGCTACTGAAGCGGCAAAGCCATCCCATGCGGAAGGTCCGGTAAGCTCACCGGCTTTAACATCGTTGATAAACGCCTGCAGCTCGACGTCATAGGCGTCGATAAAGCGATCTTTCCAGTCGGTCAGCAGCGGCGTACCGAGGCGCGCATTTTTACGCGTCTGGATCGCCGACGGTTCTGGCAGACGGGCGATGCCCTCTTCTCCCACCACTTCACACTGGATATCGTAGCCATAGGCGCAGTTCACGAAGATCTCCACATCGATGCGGATCCCTTTCTGCGTTTCAAACAGCACAATCTGCGGATCTTTCAGCTGCGCATGCGATTTTGACGTGACGCGCGGAAAGACCACCTGCACCGATTTATAGTCATCCTCCGTCAGCCAGCGCAGCACATCCAGCTCGTGGATCAGCGTGTTGGTGATGGCCATGTCGGTGGTGTAGTTCTCACCCACGCTCTGATTACGGTGCGCACAGTGCAGCATCAGCGGTTCGCCAATTTCACCTTCAGTAATCACTTTTTTCAGGGCGCGGTAGCCCGCGTCATACGGGCGCATAAAGCCCACCTGCACCAGCCGTTTGCCATGCTGAATTTCCGCATCCACAATACGGCGGCAGCCTTCCGCACTCATCGCCAGCGGCTTTTCACAGAATACCGGCTTGCCGGCAGCGATAGCCGCCAGGGTAAACTCTTCATGCGTCGGGTCCCAGGAGGTCACCAGAATGGCGTCAACCTCCGGCGAGGCGATCACCTGATGACCATCCTGATAAACCTCCGCGCTGATATTCAGCCGCTGCAGCGCCGCCCGGGCCCCCTCAACGTTGATGTCGGAAACCGCCACCACTTTTGCGCCCTGCAGTACGTTGTTACAGCGACGGATATGCTCCTGACCAATTGCACCGGTCCCGATTACCCCGAGTTTGAGCGTCATGATTACACCTGTAGAGTCAGATAAGAGATAAGACGGCCGATCTGTGCCGGCCAGAAGCGTTAATATTTACGTGCCTGCTGAATGTGCTGATTCAGCTTGTCAGCGACCTGCTGCGTACGCTCAGATTCAGAGGTTTGCGCTACGCCGACGTTCCACCAGCTGAAATATTTGTGCACCATGGTTTTTGGCAGCACTTTGATATCAATCAGGGTGGAGACGCTTTGCTGCTGTGCGTCGGCCAGCGCCGCCTTCAGCTGCTCAAGCGTGGTGACGCGGTAGGTTTTGCAGCCGTATCCGGCGGCAATGGCCGCAAAGTCCACCGGCACAAAGCCGCCATCGAGCCGCCCCCCTTCCGGATTACGGAAGCGGAATTCGGTCGTAAAACTGTCCATACCGTGTTCCATCTGCAGGTTGTTAATGCAGCCGTTGGTCATGTTATCCAGCAGGATGACGTTGATCTTCGCGCCCTCCTGAATCGACGTCACCAGCTCTGAGTGCAGCATCATGAAAGAGCCATCACCGACCATGGCATAGACCTCACGCTGCGGCTGGGCCAGCTTTGCCCCCAGCGCGGCGTTGACTTCATAACCCATGCAGGAGTAGCCATACTCCACGTGATAGTCGTTGTAACTGCGGGTGCGCCAGACGCGCTGCAGGTCGCCCGGCAGGCTGCCCGCTGCGGCCACAATGACCGCGTCATCCGGCAGCTGCTCGTTCAGCGTGCCGAGCACGCTACTCTGCGTCAGCACAGATTGAGTAAGACGCTGAAATTCGGCAAACAGCGCGTCGCGATCGATATGGTCAGCAATTTCCGGAACGAAATCATCGCTGTTCCAGGTAGCAGCATAGACGCGCTGCGTCTCCTGCCGCAGCTGACGCTGCGCCTCTTCTATCTGATCGCCCCAGTGGCTTTCAAAGCCCTGCAGCTGCTGCGCCAGCGCGGTCAGCCCTTCGCGCGCATCGGCGAGCAGCTGCACGCCATCGAGCTTGTAGCTGTCGAAGTTGCTGACGTTAAGATTAAGGAAGCTGACCTCCGGATGGCGGAAAATCCATTTTGACGCGGTGGTGAAGTCGGTATAGCGGGTGCCGATACCGATAACCAGATCGGCCTCTTTCGCCAGCAGGTTAGCGGCCAGAGAGCCGGTTTCCCCCACGCCCCCCAGGTTCAGCGGATGTTCGGAACTCAGCGTGCCTTTACCCGCCTGCGTTTCCGCAAACGGAATCGCGAAGCGCTCAGCAAATTTCAGCAGCGCCTCGCCCGCTCCGGAGTATTTGACGCCACCGCCCACGACAATCAGCGGCTTGTGCTTGCGCGCAATCAGCGCCAGCGCAGCCTCAAGCTGCGCAGGAGAAGGAAGGCGGCGATCGAGCCGATGCACGCGCTTCTGAAAGAAGTAGTCCGGGAAATCCCACGCTTCGCCCTGTACATCCTGCGGCAGGGCGAGCGTCACTGCACCGGTTTCGGCGGGATCGGTCAGCACGCGCATGGCGTTAATACAGGCGGACATCAGCTGCTCCGGGCGGCTGATGCGATCCCAGTATTTGCTGACGGCGCGGAAAGCATCATTGGTACTGATACTTAAATCGTGGCTCTGTTCAATCTGCTGCAGCACCGGATCGGGCTGGCGGGTCGCAAACACATCTCCGGGGAGCAGCAGCAGCGGAATACGGTTAGCCGTGGCGGTTGCCGCAGCGGTAATCATGTTGGCCGCGCCCGGGCCTACCGACGAGGTACAGGCGATAATCTGACGGCGCAGCGACTGTTTGGCAAAGCCGGTCGCAGCATGCGCCATACCCTGCTCGTTGCGTCCCTGATACACAATCAGATCGCCGCTATCCTGCTCCAGCGCCTGACCCATACCGAGTACGTTACCGTGGCCGAAAATGGCGAACACGCCTTTCACAAACTTGCTCTCTGCGCCATCGACATTCAGATATTGATTATCGAGAAACTTCACCAGCGCCTGTGCCGTTGTCAGTCTGATCGTGCCCATATCTCTTTTCCTTTACTTGCCGGCATCCGCTGAGGAGCCTCGCGACCCGGAGCAGGCTGTCTGGCTGCCCCGTGCATAAGTGAAACATGCGGCGATTATAAACAAATATTTTTTCCATAAAATACAATTACAGAAGAAACATTTCATTTTGCGATGGAGATCAAATTCAGCAGAGTAAAGCGGCTGAGCAGCTGTTTCTGCGGGGCTAAAGTGGAACGAAGCCAGAAAGCGTGGCGTGGTTATGAATTTTTGTTTCACCCGGAAAGCTTCTGCTATTTACCTGATATTTCCTGCGATCGGCTTCACAGCCCGGAGATGCCGTGCCTGTTTACGACGTTACCTCTGCTCTGTTGCGCAGAGCGGTAATTTTACCTGGCTCACAAAATAAAGACGTATGTTTCATTTTATGTTGTTTATGAAATATTCATTCCTCATACTGATTTTCCAGCCAGTCAGGCATTCTGAGAACCCGACAGCAGCGCACCCGACACGGGTGATGATGTTCGTGCCTGCTTATCACAGAAGGAAACTATAGGTATGAGTACACAACAGAAGCGGCTTGATGTGATTTGTATCGGACGCATCGCCGTTGATCTCTATGGTCAGCAAATCGGTTCGCGCTTAGAGGATATGACCAGCTTTAATAAATATCTGGGTGGATCCTCAGGCAACGTGGCGTATGGCACGGCCATTCAGGGGCTGAAATCTGCGATGCTGGCGCGCGTCGGCGATGAACATAACGGCCGTTTTTTACGTGAAGAGCTGCAGCGCGTTGGCTGTAATACTGACGGCCTGATCACCGATAAAACGCGTCTGACCGGACTGGTGATCCTCGGCATTAAAGATGAAGAGACCTTTCCGCTGATCTTTTATCGCGATAACTGCGCGGATATGGGACTGGTGCCCGATGATATTCAGGAGGCGTTCATTACCTCTTCACGCGCGGTGGCGATTACCGGCACGCACCTTTCCCATCCGGATACCCGCGCCGCCGTGCTGAAAGCGCTTGATATTGCCCGCCGTAACGGGCTGCGTACCGCGCTGGATATCGACTATCGGCCGGTATTGTGGGGCCTGACCTCACTGGGCGACGGTGAGACGCGCTTTATTGAGTCGGGCCAGGTCACCCGCCAGCTGCAGGAGGTGCTGCACTATTTTGACCTTATCGTCGGCACTGAAGAGGAGTTTCACATTGCCGGCGGCAGTACCGATACGCTGACGGCACTGAAAAATGTGCGCCAGGCAAGCCAGGCCACGCTGGTGTGCAAGCGCGGTCCGCTGGGCTGCGTGGTGTTTGAGGGCGATATTCCGGACAGCTGGGAACAGACCCGGCTGCAGAGCGGCGTGCAGGTTGAAGTGCTGAACGTACTGGGTGCGGGCGACGCATTTATGTCTGGTCTGCTGCGCGGCTGGCTGAACGATGAGAGCTGGGAGCAGGCGTGTCGCTACGCGAATGCCTGTGGCGCGCTGGTGGTGTCGCGGCACGGCTGCGCGCCGGCAATGCCGACTAAAGCGGAGCTGGATGATTTCCTCTGCCGCGATCGTGAGGTTAAACGACCGGATCGCGATACGCACCTTACTCACCTGCACCGGGTCACCACGCGCCGGCAGCAGTGGCCGGAGCTGAATGTGTTCGCCTTCGACCACCGTAAACAGCTGGCTGATATGGCACAGGAAGCGGGCGTCAGCGAGGCGCGTATTCCGCAGTTAAAACTGCTGCTGCTGCAGGCGGCGCAGGAGGCGGCGGCAGAAGCGGGCCTGAACGAAAAGAGCGGCATTCTGGCCGATACCACCTACGGGCAGAAAGCGCTGAACGCGATCACCGGCAAAAAGTGGTGGATTGGTCGTCCAATTGAGCAACCCGGATCGCGCCCGCTGCGCCTGGAGCATGGCAATATCGGCTCGCAGCTGATCGACTGGCCGGCGGAGCACGTGGTGAAGTGCCTGGTGTTTTACCATCCGCACGACAGCGCTGCACTGCGCGATGAGCAGGATGCGCTGCTGCTGGATGTCTGGCGCGGCTGTAACAAGAGCGGGCATGAGCTGCTGGTAGAAGTGATCCTGCCGGAGAGCAATCCGGATCATAACGAGTCTTACTATCATGAGATGCTGAGCCACTTCTACAGCCTCGGCATTCAGCCCGACTGGTGGAAACTGCCGCCGCTCTCTGCAGAGAGCTGGCAGGCAATAGGTGCACTGATTGAACAGCAGGATCCATACTGTCGCGGCATACTGCTGCTTGGCCTGGACGCGCCGGAAGATAAGCTCAAAGCGGGCTTTGCCGCAGCGGCGCAGGCGGAGTGGGTAAAAGGATTTGCCGTCGGGCGCACCATCTTTGGTCAGCCGTCACGTCAGTGGCTGAAAGGTGAGCTGGATGACCAGACGCTGATTGCGACGGTAAAAGGCAACTATCTGCGCCTGATCGGCTACTGGCGCGCGGCGCGCGGGTAGGTCCGGCGCGCGCGGTTTCCGCACACCCTCTCCCCTGGCGGAGAGGGTGTCCCCCTCTGCTTCCGCTGTTTCCCCCTGCATCTCTTTCCGGACCCGATAACCTCACCGCAAACCACACTGCCGCCACGCGGTTTTGTGAGGTATTGCATAATCCAATGAAATAGATGCGCTGTTGATGACAATTGAATGAAATTTTCCATCCATCTGGTACTATAGCGCTCATTATCCAGCCATTTTTCTTTTGTAAACGGGCCGAAGCAATGACCAATAATCCAACCCAGCTCACTCTGCTACAGGACGATATTCGTCGTCGCTACGAGACACTGAGCAAGCGTCTGAAGCAGGTGGCTCGTTATATTCTCGATAACAGCAACAGTATTGCCTTTGATACCGTTGCCTCAATCGCTCAGCAGGCTGATGTCCCGCCCTCCACGCTGATCCGTTTTGCCAACGCTTTTGGCTTTAGCGGCTTCAATGAAATGAAACAGGTGTTTCGTCAGCATCTGATGGAAGAGACCGTTAATTATACCGAGCGCGCGCGCCTGTTTCGCCAGACGGCTACCGATGACAGCGCCAGCTCGCCGGAAAGCCCGATGGAGATCCTCAACGTCTTCACCATGGTTAACAGTCAGGCGTTGCAGCAGCTGGCGATGCAGATTAACCCTGAACAGCTCAACAAAGCGGTACAGATGCTGAATGAGGCGGAGAATATCTACATTATTGGCCTGCGTCGCTCCTTCAGCGTGGCTTCCTATCTGGTGTATGCGCTGCGACACCTTGAGCGCCGCGCGTTCCTGATTGACGGTCTCGGCGGCATGTTTGCCGAGCAGCTGAGCATGGTGAATCCCAAAGATGTGGTTATCGCTATCAGCTACTCGCCATACGCCCGCGAAGCCGTTGAGCTGGTCGAGCTGGGTGCCCGACGCGGCGCGCATCAGATCGCCATCACCGACAGTCAGGTTAGCCCGCTGGCCGCCTTCAGCGACGTCTGCTTTGTGGTACGTGAAGCGCAGGTTGATGGATTCCGTTCTCAGGTTGCCTCACTCTGCCTGGCGCAGACGCTGGCCGTGTCGCTGGCGCTGACTAACAGCAGCGAACCGGAATAACTGCACCCGTAAAAAAGGGCAGCGCGCTGGCTGCCCTCTTACCCTCCATACCGCGACTCAGCGGCTGCGTGGATAGCTATCGCTGTTTACCCAGGCGTGATCTTTCTCCCAGGTAAATTTCCACTGCCGTACCGGCCCCGCCATCACGTTAAGGTAGTAGTTGTCATAGCCCGCCAGCGTGGCGACCGGGTGGTAACCGCGTGGCACCATGACCACATCGCGATTGCCGGGCGCCACACAGACATCCAGCGAGCGATCGTCGGTGTAGACCCGCTGCATAGCAAAGCCGGGTTCCGGATCAAAGCGATGGTAGTAGGTCTCCTCCAGATAGGTCTCATCCGGGCTCGCTTTATCATCATGCTTATGGCTTGGCCAGGAGCTGGTCGCCCCTTCACCGGTATAGACCTCCACCACCAGCAGGCTGTCCGCCGCTTTGTTATCCGGCAAAATATTGTGCACCAGGCGCTGGTTACGTCCTTTGCCGCGATGCTCTATTCCTACCTCTTCTGGCGGGATAAGCCGGGCCGGCAGATCGCCATGCCCCGGTGCGCTGCATACGGCCAGTTCGAGATCGGTTTCTGCGGTGATCTCCGCCCGATCGTGGTGCGGCACATAGACTGACCACGGGGGAATGCGCTCAAACGGCGACATGCGCTTGCCGATACCGGCAAAGGCAGCGTGACGGGTTTTAACCGACGCCCGCCCGGCGACCAGCACCAGGCAGAGCTCTTTCTCACCGCTCTGCAGCGTCAGCGTCTCGCCCTGCTTTAGCAGGTAAGCCGCAAAGCCAACATATTCCCAGCCCGCGCTCTGTGGCGTGACGTGCTGAATACGACCGCTGCTGTCAGGCTGCTGTGCTTTTGAAATCAGGGACATGCTTTCCTCCTGTGACCGCCTTAACCCAGCGTCGGCATACTGAATTCCGATACGGTCTGCTGACCGCTGGGCCAGCGTACGGTGGCGGTTTTCATCCGCGTATAGAAGCGTACGCCATCCGGGCCGTGCACATTCAGCGCACCAAACACGGAACGTTTCCAGCCGCCAAAGCTGTGGAAGGCCATAGGGACCGGCACCGGAACGTTAACGCCCACCATGCCTGCCTCGACATTCTGAATAAACTCGCGCGCGGTGTGGCCATTGCTGGTAAAGATGGCGCTGCCGTTGCCAAACTCATGGCTGTTAACCAGCTGCAGTGCGCTGCTGAAGTCGCTGGCGCGCATAATGCTCAGCACCGGGCCGAAGATCTCCTCACGCCAGATCACCATATCGGAGGTGACATTATCGAACAGCGTGCCGCCAACATAGTAGCCCTCTTCATGACCCGCGACCCGGATAGTCCGGCCATCGACCACCAGCTTCGCTCCCTCCTGCTCACCTTTATCAATGTAGCCGAGCACTTTTTTCTGATGCGCGGCAGAGACCACCGGTCCCATCTCATTCTCTTCTGCGCCCTGCTGTATGCCGGGCCCCACGCGCAGCGCTTTGATCAGCGGCATCAGGCGGGCGATCAGTTTGTCCGCGGTATCATCGCCGACGGCAACCACCACCGGCAGCGCCATGCAGCGCTCGCCCGCTGAGCCAAACGCACCGCCCATGATGGCATTGACGGTGGCATCCAGATCGGCATCCGGCATGACGATAGCGTGGTTTTTCGCTGCGCCAAACGCCTGTACGCGTTTGCCGTGCGCGCTGGCCGTTTTATAGATGTGCTCCGCAACGCCGGACGAGCCGACAAAGCTGACGGCCGCGATGCGCGGATCTTTATACAGCTGCTCTGCGTCATCATTAGATGAGTGCACAACGTTGAATACGCCATCCGGCAGGCCCGCTTCTTTCAGCAGCTCCGCCATACGCACCGATGCGGACGGATCCAGAGCCGGTGGTTTGAGAATAAAGGTATTTCCGCACGCCAGTGCGATCGGGAACATCCAGAGCGGCACCATCGCCGGGAAGTTAAATGGTGTAATGCCTGCCACCACGCCCACCGGTTGCATCAGTGAGTAGCTGTCAACGCCGGTGCCTACGCCCGGCGAATTTTCGCCTTTCAGCAGGTGCGGAATGCCGCAGGCAAACTCAATCACCTCAATACCGCGCGTCAGCTCACCAAGCGCATCTGACCAGACCTTGCCATGTTCTGAGACGATCAGCGCTGCCAGCTCATCACGGTGCTTTTCCATCAGCGCTTTGAAATTAAACATGACGCGCGCACGACGCAACGGCGCGGTTTTCGACCATTCCGGAAAGGCAGCGTGCGCGACCGCAATCGCCTGCTCAACTTCTGCAGCGGTGCTTTGCGTCAGCTCACGCACCACTTTGCCGGTTGCCGGATCGTAAACCGGGATGGTTTCATTACTGGCGCTGTGCGTGATGCTGCCACCGATAAAGTTTCCAATAATAGTCATGTCGATGCCTCATTGATGTAAAGAGCCCTGCAGGCAGCAAAGGGTTTGCGTCAGGCTACCCGGGCAGGTGAGATGAAAAGCGTGCTATGAAGCTATTACAATGAAATAAATTTTTCAAATAATCTTTTTTGGAAGATTTTCTTTTAGCGGGCTGGATCGCATTTTTTCTGGCTGACGCGGCGCTGATTAGTCTCATCAGCCAAATTTTTGCATACTGCAGATAACATTGCTGGCACATTTTTGCGAGGCAGATCTACTGTTTTACATTTCATTATTTACTTATTTTGAAACAAATGTTCTCCTCTTTTCCATCAGTATCTCTGCCTGCACGAGGTGCTCAGCGATCCTTATCCGTGTCCCTCAGGGATACTTTTGCCGTTGCTGGCCCCGGTCGGGGCCTTTTTTTTATGGCGTGTCCGCGCTGTCCGGCTGACGGGATTTCAGCATATACAGCGTGCAGCCCAGCGCGACACAGACCAGCAGCGCCGTCAGCAGATAGACCAGCGACACGCCGGCATAGCTCATAATCAGGCCAGCAAGGGGCCCCGTGATGCCCAGCGCCAGATCCATAAAGGCGGTATAGGTTGCCAGCGCACTGCCCTGATTCTGCTGCGGCACCGCTTTGACCGCAACGACGCCGATAGCCGGAAATACCAGAGAAAAGCCTGCGCCGGTCAGAAAGGCCCCCAGTTTCGCCATCCACGGTTCAACCGCACCTGCGACCAGAAACAGGCCCGCCGCTTCAATGGCAAAGCAGACGCTGGCGACGCGCAACCCACCCCATTTGTTAATCGCATCCGGAAACAGCAGGCGCATGCCCACGAACGCGCTGCTGAACAGCGTCAGGGCAAAAGCGGCCCCTTCCCAGCCACGTTCACGGTAGAACAGGGTAATAAAGGTCGCAATCACGCCAAATCCGGCTGACCCCATCGCCAGCAGCACACCATAGCCATATATTTTTCCCAGGACCGCACGGAACGGCAGCGGGCGCGCTTTACTGCCTTTAACCGCCGCACGCGGCAGCGCCATCACCATCGCCAGCAGACTAATGGCCACAATAACCCCCGAAAGCTGCAGCAGCCCGCCGCTGCGAAACAGCGCAACGCCCAGCGGCGCACCCAGCGCCATGGCACCGTAGGTGACAATGCCGTTCCAGGAGATGACGCGTCCGATATGCAGAGAACCCGCTTTCGCCACGCCCCACAGCGACGTCCCGGTGCCGCAAAAGCTCTGACCGACGCCAAGAATTATGCGCCCCAGGCAGAGCAGCGTCAGGCTAAGTAGCGCCTGCTCCTGCGCCAGAGCGGAGAAGAGCATACAGAGACCGCTCAGCAGGCTGCCTGCCAGCCCCACCACCACCACGCGCTTGGGCCCCCAGCTATCGGCAAAACGTCCGGCATACGGCCGGCTGAGCAGCGTGGCGATATACTGCAGGCTGATCACCACCCCGGCCCAGAAAGCGCTATACCCCAGATTGTCATGAACGAACCCAGGCAGCACCGCCAGCGGCAGCCCGATGGTCAGATAGGTGGCAAAATTAAACTTCACAATAGAAAGAATCTGCAGATTCAGCCGGAGACGGCTCTGTTCCGCAGCAGCAGGCAGGTCAGGCATAGATAAACGCGCTCACAACAGGCATTTGATAACAGAAAATTAACTATACGCCTTTTCAGAGGGCATGCATCTGCTGAACGCCCTGGATCGCGGCCCGGTTTCTGGCGCTGTGCCCTGGCGCCAGCCCGGCCTGCACGTGTATAAACAATCTCTTACCCGCCTTCAGCTACACTTGGATCAGAAAAATTCCCCGCAGGAGCAGCAATGAACGAAAAGCCACAGGAGAGAATTGGCCAGAACATTCTGGTCAAGCTGGCGATGTTAGTCATTATTCTGGCAGGCATCCGCGCTGCGTCAGACATACTCGTCCCCTTTCTGCTCGCCAGTTTTCTGGCCATCGTGCTGAACCCGCTGGTCAGCTCGCTGATGCGGCGTGGGTTACGCCGCGGCGTAGCTATCTCACTGGTGATTACCGTTATCTTTATTATGATGCTGCTGCTGGTCGCTGTGCTGGCAAGCTCAGTCGGTGAATTCAGCGATACCTATCCGCAGATCCGCACCATGCTGGAGCAGAAGCTGACAGTTATCCAGCATCTGGCGGCGGGTTTTCATATTAATATTTCAACCGAAACGCTGGCGCAGCACTTTGACCCGAATCTGATCATGAACATGGCGACCACGGTACTGGCGCAGTTTTCCGGCGCGATGACCAATATTGTGCTGCTGATCCTGACGGTAGTATTTATGCTGTTTGAAGTGCACCATCTGCCCTATAAAATGCGTAACGCCCTGACAAACCCGCAGATCCGTATTGCGGGCCTGCATAAAGCGCTAAAAGGCGTCACCCATTATCTGGCTCTGAAAACGCTGGTAAGCCTGATAACCGGTTTTTCTGTATGGCTGGTTCTGCTGCTGCTGGACGTGAAGTTTGCGCTCTTCTGGGGCGTGGTGGCTTTCATACTTAATTTTATCCCCAATATCGGCCCGATTATCGCCGGCATCCCGCCGTTTATTCAGGCGCTGGTGCTGAATGATATTTACGATGCGATGCTGGTCGCGTTTTTGTTCAGCGCAATCCATATGGTATTTGGCAATATGCTGGAACCGCGTCTCATGGGGCGCGGGCTGGGCCTGTCCACACTGGTGGTTTTTCTGTCGCTGATTTTCTGGGGCTGGCTGCTGGGGCCGGTCGGCATGCTGCTGTCGGTGCCGCTGACCAGCGTCACAAAAATTCTGATGGAAACTACGCCAGGCGGCAGCCGGCTGGCGATCATGCTTGGTACCGGCAGGCCGCGCCTGAAACGACGCGAGCCGCAGCGGCAGATCAAATAGCATCCGGTCTCGCCACCGTTTGCTATTAGCGATCAATACCTCTTTATCGCTGCTTTTAACCGCAAAAAAACGATTTATCCGCTGGATAAACGCAAATTGAGCGGGGAAAAGCAGGCGATAAGCGCAACGGACAGCGAGCGTTAACGCCAGCGGGCGGCATCGCGGACGATTCGCAGCCCTGCAGAGCGTAAAGAAGATGCTATGCTGCTGGCGCGGCTGATGAATGCCTAACCCCACCGAGGAGAGTCTGGTGCCTCTGCGAAGAAAACGTCGTGATTTTGGCTGGCTCTATATTATCTGCGCCGGACTGCTGCCGCTGGTGCTGGGCATCGTCTGCACGGCGATTGAAGCGCGCCACATGGTCAGGCAGCAGCAGGAGGCAACAGCCAATATTCTGCTGGCTCAGGCCGAGAAAATGAGCGACAACGCCTGGAATATAATCGCTGAACTGCAGCAATATCATCAGCTTCCCTGCGGGGATATTGAAAAACACCTGCAGCGTATCGGCACGCTCAACGCCTATTTTCGCTCGGTGGGAACGTCACAGGGTAATACGATTACCTGCTCCTCAGCTTACGGCACACACAACAGTACGCTTGAAACGATGATGATGCGTACGCTGCCGGTAACCGGTAAAGCTGCATGGAGCCTCTCGCTGCCAGGTACCTCGGGCGTACCGCATCGTCCGGCGGTGATTTTCGCGCGTCAGCTACCGGACAGCAGCGGCTTCTGGGCCGTTATTGATGGCCAGTATCTGATGGACTTTATGCATGCCATCGGAGCATCCCGCGGCTATCAGATGAGCCTGCAGTTCAGCGAAGGCGCGATTATCGCCAGCGGCAACCATAAAACGCCAGCTGAACACTATATGCAGAGCACCCTGCTGCAGAGTGAGTCGCAGCGTTACCCTATCCGCGTCAGCGTAACGGTGCCACCGGCAGAGCTGATCGCCGCCTGGCGTCAGGCACTGTTTATCTTTCTGCCGATGGCCGCCATCTTCTCAATCATGCTGATGATACTGACGGCAAACTGGCTGCGCCGGCGTATCTCCTGGGCAGATGAGATCCGCCGTGCTATGCGTAATCGTCAGTTTTCGGTTCACTATCAGCCGGTCTACAGCAACACTCTGGCGCGCTGTTCCGGCGCGGAAGCGCTGCTGCGCTGGCAGCTGCCTAACGGTGAAATGGTGCGGCCCGATATCTTTATTGCTCATGCGGAGTCGGAAGGGGTAATTGTGGAACTGACCCGCCATCTGCTGGATCTGATGAGTGAAGATATCGCCCGCTGGCCGGTAATGCCAGGCTTTCATCTCGGGTTTAATCTGGCGGCAGATCATCTGCAACATGCAGAGTTTACTGAGGATATCATGCAATTTGCGCACGCTATCCAAGATAATCAGATGCTGCTCACGCTTGAACTTACCGAGCGCAGCCTGATCCAGGATGGCGAAGCGGTGGCGCGCAAGCTGCGTTTTCTGCAGGCGCAGGGCATGAAAGTTGCCATTGACGATTTCGGCACCGGGCACTGCTCCCTCTCTTATCTGATGACCTTCCCGCTCGACTACCTGAAGATCGATCGCGGCTTTATCAATGCCATTGAAGGGCTGGAGATCGAAACGCCGGTGCTGGATGCAATTATTAATCTCTGCCATAAACTGAAGCTGGAGGTGCTGGGCGAAGGGGTGGAAACCGCGCTGCAGCTCGCCTATCTGCAGCAGCGTCAGGTCACGTTTATTCAGGGCTATTATTATGCCCGTCCTGTCGCCAGTCAGACCTTTCTGCGCTGGCTGGAAGAGCATGGCAGTGAGCCGCTGACCGGTATCGTCTCTGCACCGCGCTGACCTCACCACAGCCCGCATGACATGCGGGTTATGTCAAAAAAAGTAAAATATTTTTTACCTCTCTGACACCGCTTTACGACCATATAATTAGCTAAAAAGTAACCACTTACTGGCTAAAACATGACAAATATCACACAAAAACGGTATACTCTGTCGCGGGTCGCAATAATTACCCGTGTAATTATTGCTATGGCTGGCCAGGGAAAAACCCGTTTTCACGGCTATGCTTTAATTTTCTCAACGCCGCGGACTGAGTTGATAGCAGACAGCCGGCGGCGTTGAGGATTTTTCGAATTCCAATACAGGGTAACATCATGAAATTACGTAGGAAGCGTGTAAAACCTATCGGGCTGGATGACGTCACCATTATCGATGACGCCCGCTTACGCAAGGCTATTACTGCGGCATCGCTGGGTAATGCGATGGAGTGGTTCGACTTTGGTGTCTATGGCTTTGTTGCCTATGCGCTGGGTAAAGTCTTTTTCCCGGATGCCTCTCCGGGCGTGCAGATGATCGCGGCGCTGGGTACCTTTTCGGTTCCGTTCCTGATCCGTCCGCTGGGTGGTCTGTTCTTCGGCATGCTGGGCGATAAGTATGGCCGCCAGAAAATTCTCTCTATCACCATTGTTATTATGTCGGTCAGTACCTTCTGTATCGGCCTGATCCCCTCTTACGCCTCTATCGGCATCTGGGCACCGATTCTGCTGCTGCTGGCCAAAATGGCCCAGGGCTTCTCGGTCGGCGGCGAGTATACCGGCGCATCGATTTTTGTCGCAGAGTACTCCCCGGACCGTAAACGCGGCTTTATGGGCAGCTGGCTCGACTTCGGCTCTATCGCCGGTTTCGTGCTGGGTGCAGGCGTTGTGGTGCTGCTCTCGACTATCGTCGGCGAAGCTAACTTCCTTGAGTGGGGCTGGCGCGTGCCGTTCTTCCTGGCGCTGCCGCTGGGCCTGATTGGCCTCTATCTGCGCCATGCGCTGGAAGAGACCCCGGCTTTCCAGCAGCACGTTGATGGTCTGGAGCAGGGTGACCGTGACGGCCTGCGCGATGGCCCGAAAGTGTCGTTCAAAGAGATCGCCACCAAACACTGGAAAAGCCTGCTGGCCTGTATCGGTCTGGTGCTTGCCACCAACGTGACCTACTACATGCTGCTGACTTACATGCCGAGCTACCTGTCACATAACCTGCACTACTCAGAAGATCATGGGGTGCTGATTATCATCGCCATCATGATGGGTATGCTGTTTGTACAGCCGATCATGGGCATGCTGAGCGACCGCTTCGGCCGTCGTCCGTTTGTTATCCTCGGCAGTATTGCGCTGTTCTTCTGTGCGATCCCGGCGTTTACGCTGATTAACAGTAACGTGCTGGGCCTGATTTTTGCCGGCCTGCTGCTGCTGGCGGTGATCCTCAACGCCTTTACCGGCGTGATGGCCTCTTCGCTGCCGGCGATGTTCCCGACGCATATCCGCTACAGCGCGCTGGCCAGTGCATTCAACATCTCGGTTCTGGTGGCCGGTCTGACGCCAACTATTACCGCCTGGGCAGTAGAAGCCAGCAATAACCTCTATATGCCTGCCTACTATCTGATGGTGGTTGCTGTCGTGGGTCTGATCACCGGTCTCTATATGAAAGAGACGGCGAACAAACCGCTGCGTGGCGCCACGCCTGCGGCATCTGACCTGGATGAAGCCCGTGAGATCCTGCAGGAGCATCACGACAACATCGAACAGAAGATTGAAGATATTGATGCCGAGATCGCACGCCTTGAGGCTAAACGCCGCAACCTGGTCGATCAGCATCCGGTTATTAAAGAGTAATATTCACCAGTCCCGCCGCCCGGCGGGACTTTTTTATCTCCCGTCTCCGCCTCTCAGCAGCACACATTCTTCATTACCCGACGTGAAAAAGAGTAAACTGTAGTCACTATTTTCATCCAAAAAAGTTGTGTGAACATGTCTGAATTTAATCTGATCCAGCGCCCGAGAAGGCTGCGTAAAAGCGCCTCTATGCGCGCAATGTTCCAGGAATCCGGCCTTAGCATCAACGATCTGGCGCTGCCGATCTTTGTTGAAGAAGAGGTGGATGACTATGTGCCGATCAACGCTATGCCAGGCGTGATGCGAATTCCGGAAAAACGTCTCGCGTATGAAATTGAGCGTATTGCCAAAGCGGGTATCCGCTCGGTAATGACCTTCGGTATTTCGCATCATACCGACGCCACCGGCAGCGATGCATGGCAGGAGAATGGCCTGGTCGCGCGTATGGCGCGTATCTGTAAAGATACCGTGCCGGAGATGATCGTGATGTCCGACACCTGCTTCTGTGAATACACCAGCCACGGCCACTGCGGTGTGCTGTGCGATCACGGCGTGGATAATGACCAGACGCTGATCAATCTGGGCAGGCAGGCGGTAGTAGCCGCGCAGGCGGGTGCTGACTTCATTGCCCCTTCAGCGGCAATGGATGGTCAGGTTAAGGCGATTCGTCAGGCGCTGGATGGGGCGGGCTTTACGGATACGGCGATTATGTCCTACTCCACTAAGTTTGCCTCTTCGTTCTACGGCCCGTTCCGTGAGGCCGCTGGCACGGCGCTGAAAGGCGATCGCAAGACCTATCAGATGAACCCGATGAACCGGCGTGAAGCGATCCGCGAATCCCTGCTGGATGAAGCCGAAGGGGCGGATTCGCTGATGGTTAAACCTGCCGGCGCCTATCTCGACATTCTGCGTGATATTCGCGAACGCACCACGCTGCCGCTGGCTGCCTACCAGGTGAGCGGTGAATATGCGATGATCAAGTTCGCCGCGCAGGCGGGTGCGATTGACGAGCGTAATGTCGTACTGGAAAGTCTGGGCGCCATTAAGCGTGCCGGTGCCGACCTGATATTCAGCTACTTTGCGCTGGATCTCGCCGAGCAGAAAGTGCTCTGATAAGCACTCTTCAGCCTGGCGGTCGCTATCGCCGGGCTGCTGATTTACACAATAATCGTGAGCACGTGAACCGCTTTTTCTGATCGAAATTTAAATAAATAACGCTGCTTTTATTCTGTTATTTCCAGAAATAACGGTAAAGTATTTATATAAAAACAAGACCATTCTTGATATGAGAATATATTAATCAAAAGCAGAAAAATAATTTAGCATGCCGCTATTTTATGCCGTTTAATTAACCTTCATAATAACGAGTGAAGGGAAAACATCGGCATGAAGCAGAAATATAATCAGCAAGTTATCGCCATAATAAAAGAGTGGATCACCGATAATCTGGAGCAGCGCCTGAGCATCGACGATATTGCACAGAAATCAGGATATTCGAAATGGTATCTGCAGAAATTATTTGCCCGCTATTATAGTGAAACGCTGGCGCGTTATATTCGCCGGAAAAAACTGACCCACTGTATTGCGGATCTTAAATACAGCGACACGCCGATTATTCGCCTGGCGCTGAAATACCATTTTGAAAGCCAGCAGTCGCTGACCCGTTCGTTTAAGCAGACGCTGGGTTGCACGCCGCTGCAGTGCCGCAGGCGCAGGTTGAGTCACGAAGCGGAAGCGCATATCCGCAACAGTGACGACCCCTGTGCGATTTGCCGGCGTATGGAGGGTAAACCGGGCTCTCCGGATGAAGACCCGCTGTGATCGGCCGGCAATACGCTTCGCGCCGGCCGCAGAGAAGCGCAATCGCTTTTATGCCACTGGCTTACCCGGCAGCATCACGGCTGACATGATCTGCCGGCAGCGCAGCGCCTCCTGACGCGCCTGCTGCTGCTGCGGCAAGGCCAGATCCTGCCACACCTGCTGTAGATGGGTTGCCAGGCCAGGCTGGAAGCGGATTTTCTGCAGCGCGTAATCGGAGTTACCGCCTTCAATAATCTGTTGCATCGCCTGCGGGCTGTTATCGCGCCCGTCGTGGGTCAGCGTACAGAATACAGCAATATAATAAGCTTTATCTTCATCATCATAATGTGGCATCAGCCACCATACGGCTGCGCTCAGCAAAATCAGCACCGGCAGCAGAAATTTCATTTTTAACATAGTGTCACAGGATCGGCGGAGTAAAAAACCTGGCGATAATAGCAGATTAGCAGTCCGGCTACCCGCACGCGTGAGCCATCCGCGCCGGTTTCTGCGGATTCTCTTAAAGTTGTTGTTTTACGGTTTATTGATTGAGCAACTTCCCGCCCTTTGTTAATTTTAAAACTTCATTTCGCGCCGCTCAGGGTGCATTCAGGACGTTGCCACAGGGCCAGTTTTTTTGCCTGCATAAAAACTGCGATAGCTGACGGCCTGCGACAGGAAAAAGCATGAACAAAAATAACGTTAAAACCCATCTGGTCTCGCTGGGTCTGCGGGCAGAGAAGATGCTGACGCGGCGTAAACAGCTGGCAAGCTATAATCCGCGCGATGAGCAGGATATCGATATGTGCAGCCAGCCCGCCACCGGCACGCCGATCCCGCAGCAGATCTGGATGTACTGGGAGAGCGAAACGCTGCCCGCTGAAGTGCAGATTTTTGTGGATAAAATTGTCCGGGAAAACCCGGGTTACCAGATGACGGTGATTAACAATCGCAATCTCGCCCACTATCTGCCGGACCTGCAGTTTACGCATCCCGATATGCGTCCGTCGCACAAAAGCGATGTTATCCGCCTGGAGCTGCTTTACCGCTATGGCGGCATCTGGATGGATGCCACCATTATCCTCAACCGTACGCTGGATACGCTGCTGGCCGTTAACGCCGACTCGCGTTACGACCTGATTGCGTTTTATCGTGCCGGTTCAACGCACGATATGGCTTATCCGGTGATTGAGTCGTGGTTTCTTGCGGCTCCGGCGAACAATGCCTTTATTGGCCGCTGGCTGCACTATTTCCGCCCGATTGTGACGCTGGGGGCGGAGGCTTTCTTCCGGCAGCTGCTGGCGCAGCCTGACTATGACACCCTGGTGCAGGGGATTACGCCACCCGACTATCTGGTAGTCTATCTGGCGCAGCAGCAGGCGCTGCGCGAAAGCAATCATTACAATCTTTATCTGCGCAAGTGCGAAGCCAGCGCGCTGCTTTATCAAAGCCTGAGCGAGTGGCGTCCGGTCCGGCTGAGCCGCATGCTGATGGTCGATCGTCTGCCTGAGGTGCTGCCGCCGTTAACCAAACTCACCGGCTTCGATCGCAAATATCTCGCCACCAACCTGAAATATGGCGTGGTCAACCGCGACAGCCTGCTGGGACAGCTGCTGCTGAGCCGCCGGTAATGCTCAGAGCGCCTGGGCGCAGGCCCAGGCGGAACTCCACGCCCACTGGAAATTGTAGCCCCCCAGCCAGCCGGTCACGTCCGCAACTTCACCAATGAAATAGAGGCCCGGCACATCGCGCGCCTCCATGGTTTTTGAAGAGAGCTGGGTGGTATCGACGCCTCCCAGCGTGACCTCTGCGGTGCGATAACCTTCGGTGCCGTTTGGCTGTACCCGCCACTGGTGCAGTAACTGCGCCAGTTCAGCCTGCTGTTTGCTGTTGAGCTGCTTCAGGGTGGCATCCGGAATCGAATTCATCGCCTGCAGAACTTCCACCAGTCGCTTCGGCAGGATTTTCGCCAGGCTGTTTTTCAGGCTGAGATTAGGATGCGCACTGCGCTGCTCATCAAGGTAGTCGGTCAGCGCCAGCGCAGGCAGCAGGTTGACGCTGATAAACTCGCCTGGCTGCCAGTAGCTGGAAATCTGCAGCACTGCCGGACCCGAGAGACCGCGATGGGTAAACAGCATCGCTTCCTTAAACAGCGTGCCATTCTGCGCTTCGATGGTGGCCGGCAGCGCGACGCCCGACAGGGTGCTGAGCTGCTCCAGCAGCGGCTTATGCAGCGTAAACGGCACCAGTCCGGCGCGGGTCGGGTAGACGCGCAGACCAAACTGCTCCGCCACTTTGTAACCAAACGGCGACGCACCCAGCCCCGGCATCGACAGCCCGCCGCTGGCGATCACCAGCTTCTCTGCCCATACTTCTGCGCCATTAAGCTGCAGCCGGAATCCCCCGCCGTCACGCTCCGTGCTCAGCACTTCGCTGCGCAGCCGCAGCGTCACCGCACCCGCCTCGCACTCTTTCAGCAGCATATCGACAATCTGCTGCGCGGAGTCATCACAGAACAGCTGACCCAGCGTTTTTTCATGCCACGCGATACCGTACCGGTTGACCAGATCGATAAAATCCCACTGGGTATAACGCGCCAGCGCAGATTTGCAGAAGTGCGGGTTGTGCGACAGGTAGGCCGCCGGCTCGGTATACAGATTGGTAAAGTTGCAGCGGCCGCCGCCTGACATCAGAATCTTACGGCCCGCTTTTTTGCCGTTATCCAGCAGCAGTACGCGGCGCCCGCGCTGTCCCGCCTGCGCTGCACAGAACATCCCGGCAGCACCTGCCCCTATTACGATAACGTCAAACTTTTCCACTGCGATGTCCACCTGATTACGAAAGGCGCTGATTGTAGTGATCTGCGGCTTTTTGCGCCACCTTCAAAAAAATGCCGTAAATATGTCATAATGTAACTGTTTCATTTTTCGGCTCTTTTACCTTGTTTTGTCCTCTGAGTTACCAATTTAAGACAAAAAAAGGCTATATTTCTCTTTCCCATACAGTGCGTTGTCGCAGATAATGCGCCGCGTTCATGTCCTCCAAAATGGCGTAACGTTTATGCTACATCTGTTTGCTGGTCTTGACCTGAGTACCGGCCTGTTATTGGTTCTTGCCCTGCTGTTTGTATTGTTTTATGAGGCAATCAACGGCTTCCATGACACAGCCAACGCGGTTGCTACCGTCATCTACACCCGTGCGATGCGGGCGCAGCTGGCAGTGGTGATGGCAGGTGTGTTTAACTTTTTTGGCGTGCTGCTCGGCGGTCTGAGCGTGGCCTACGCCATCGTACATATGCTTCCTACCGACCTGCTCCTGAATGTCGGTTCGGCGCACGGCCTCGCCATGGTCTTTTCCATGCTGCTGGCTGCCATTATCTGGAACCTCGGCACCTGGTATCTGGGCCTGCCGGCCTCCAGCTCCCATACGCTGATTGGCGCCATTATCGGTATTGGTCTCACCAATGCGCTGATGACCGGCACCTCTGTAGTGGATGCGCTCAATCTGCCAAAAGTGATCAATATCTTCCTGTCGCTGATCCTGTCACCGATTATTGGATTGATCATCGCCGGCGGCCTGATTTTCCTGCTGCGCCGCTACTGGAGCAGTACGAAAAAACGCGCGCGTATTCATATGACCCCCGCTGACCGTGAAAAGATCGATGGCAAGAAAAAGCCGCCGTTCTGGACGCGCATCGCGCTGATTGTTTCGGCCATCGGTGTCAGCTATTCACACGGCGCTAACGACGGACAGAAAGGCATTGGTCTGATCATGCTGGTGCTGATTGGCGTAGCTCCGGCAGGTTTTGTCGTGAATATGAACGCGTCCGGTTATGACATCACCCGCACGCGCGATGCGGTTAATCATCTGGAGCAGTATTACCGCCAGCACGGCGATTCGCTGACGCATATTGTGCAGATGGCACCGCCTGCGCTGCCGACGCCGGAAGAAGTGCCGAGCGGTCCGCAGGAGTTCCACTGTGACAGCGCCCGTGCGCTGCAGGCTATCGGCCGGGCCCAGGGCCTGCTGAACAATCTGCAGAGCTACGATCAGCTCTCTGTCGATCAGCGCAGCCAGATGCGTCGTCTGCTGCTGTGCATCTCTGACACGGCGGATAAGGCGGCCAAGCTGCCGGAAACCGGCGCGGATGATAAGCGCTTCCTCAGCAAGCTGAAGGGCGATCTGCTTGGCACCATCGAGTATGCCCCGGTCTGGATTATCGTGGCCGTGGCGCTGGCGCTGGGTATCGGCACCATGATTGGCTGGCGTCGTGTGGCGACCACCATCGGTGAAAAAATCGGTAAGAAAGGCATGACCTATGCGCAGGGTATGTCGGCGCAGGTGACTGCCGCCGTATCGATTGGCGTGGCAAGCTATACCGGTATGCCGGTTTCAACCACACATATCCTCTCCTCCTCTGTGGCCGGCACCATGCTGGTTGACGGCGGCGGACTGCAGAGTCGCACCATCAAAAATATCGCCATGGCGTGGATCTTCACGCTGCCGGTCTGTATTTTGCTCTCGGGCGGACTCTACTGGATTGCGCTGCATCTGATTTGATACCGCACTATTCCGGCAAAAGGGCGACAGCAGTGTCGCCCTTTTTTATTGCCTGCGCGCGGAATAACGGTGTCGCTTTACTGCCAGATCGCCATCGCCACCAGGCTCACCACGACCAGAAAACAGAGTCCGCTGGTCAGTACAAACTGACTGCGCACCCGTTCACAGCGGCGGATAAACTCATCGTCATGATGGTCAAGATAGCGCTTTAACCAGATATAGCGCACCAGCCGCACCTGTTTACCCGGCTGGCCGTGAGACGTAAAAAAGCCGGCACCATCAACATATTGGTACAACAGCGGATCGCAGCCGCGCAATACGTAGAGCAGCGCACGCAGGGAAGAGAAGTAGCGCGCCATATTTACCAGACAAACCACACAAAGAGCCCAAAAAAGCGCGATAGTGCTGATCATATTTCCCCCTTCTGGCTGGTACCGCAATGACGTGATATGCAGCGGGGAAGTGCTGCAGACGCCCTGTGGAAAATAAGCCAGCCATCGATAAGCAGATTGGCGTTGTTGTTTTACAGATCTGCGCCTCGCCACCAGAGAAAAGTGGCACGCAATTTCAGTGTAGAATATCTGCTCAAACTTTTTCCAGCGACGCGCTTCGTCAATATATGCATAACCCCCTGCTCAGTGGATCGTTATCACGCTCAGGCGCAGCGGTGCAGCATTTGCCGGTGACACTGGCTATACTCAGCAGATAACAACAGATCCTGCAGTTTCATTGAGTCACCGGCGCATCATCGCCGCTTCGCGCTAAGGAAAACGCCCGCCGTGGTTTGCGGGAGGGTAGCCCCCCAGAATATTGAGAAAGGAGTTTTATCATGGCCTATAAACATATCCTGATTGCAGTCGATCTCTCTCCGGAAAGCCAGCTGCTGGTGGATAAAGCGGTATCGCTGGCGCGTCCTTATGATGCCAAAATCTCGCTGATCCACGTTGACGTTAACTATTCCGATCTCTATACCGGCCTGATTGACGTAAATCTCGGCGATATGCAGAAGCGCATTTCAGAGGAGACGCACAGCGCCCTGAAAGCCCTCTCCGTCAGCGCAGGCTATCCGGTTGGCGAAACGCTGAGCGGCAGCGGCGATCTGGGCCAGGTGCTGGTGGATGCTATCCGGAAATATGATGTGGATCTGGTGGTCTGCGGACATCACCAGGATTTCTGGAGCAAGCTGATGTCATCCGCGCGTCAGCTGATCAATACCGTGCATATCGATATGCTGATTGTGCCGCTGCGCGACGCAGAAGAAGAATAAAAAAACAGGCCGGGATAACCGGCCTGTTTTATATCTGACGCCCTGCTCTGCCGCTTCAGGTTAGCGGCGGATAGATATCAAAGCGGTGACTTTTTGTTACCACGGCAGACTGTGTCACCACGCCTGCCAGCGGCGGTGCGTAATCAGGACGCTTGACCACGATACGCTTTTTCGCCAGACGCCGCGCAGGCTCCAGCAGCGCATCGGCATCCTCATCAGCCCCCACCAGCGAATGAAATACGCGCATCTCTTTTTTTACCATCGCACTTTTCTGCCGGTGCGGATACATGGGGTCGAGATAGACCACATCCGGCGCGGGCGCGATATCGCTCAGCGCCTGCTGGCTCGCCACGTGCAGCAGCGTCAGCCGCTCGCGCAGCCAGCCGCCGATTTCGCTGTCGGCGTAGCCACGCTGCAGGCCATCCTCAAGCAGCGCGGCGACCACCGGGTGGCGCTCCAGCATCCGCACCCGGCACCCCAGCGCGGCAAGCACAAACGCATCGCGTCCGAGACCGGCCGTTGCGTCGACCACATCCGGCAGATAGCCGCCTTTGATGCCCACGGCTTTGGCCACCGCTTCGCCGCGTCCGCCGCCAAATTTGCGCCGGTGCGCCATGGCACCGGAGACAAAATCGACAAAAATACCGCCCAGCTTAGGCTCATCGCGCTTGCGCAGCTCAAGATGCGCAGACGTGAGCACCAGCGCCAGCGGCGCGTTCTCATCCTGCTCAAGGCCCCAGCGCGTTGCCAGCTGTAATAAGGCGCCGTCTCCGGCGCCTGTTTCATCCACTAAACCGATTTTCACAAGCCGGTTTATCCCTGGATGCCGTAGCTTTTCAGCATGGCATCAAGCTGCGGCTCGCGGCCGCGGAAGCGTTTGAACAGCTCCATTGGCTCTTCAGCACCGCCGCGCGTCAGGATATTGTCAAGGAACGCCTGGCCGGTTTCGCGATTGAAAATGCCCTCATCGCTGAGGCGCGCCCACGCATCTGCTGCCAGCACATCGGCCCATAAATAGCTGTAGTAACCGGCGGCATATCCGCCTGCAAAGATATGGCTGAACGCATGCGGGAAGCGTCCCCACTGCGGCGATTCCACAACGGCAACCTGCTTCTTGACGGCATGCAGGGTATCCATAACCTTCGGCCCCTGCTGCGGGTCAAAACCCGTGTGAAGCTGCAGATCGAACAGGCCGAATTCAAGCTGACGCAGGATAAACAGCGCCGCATGGTAATTCTTCGCTTTCAGCATTTTTTCCAGCAGCTCGTCCGGCAGGGATGAACCGGTTTGGTAGTGACCGGAGATAAAATCCAGCGCATCCGGTTCCCAGCACCAGTTTTCCATAAACTGGCTCGGCAGTTCGACCGCATCCCACGGTACGCCGTTGATACCCGATATTCCCGGGACTTCAACCTGCGTCAGCATGTGGTGCAGACCATGGCCAAATTCGTGGAACAGCGTGATAACTTCGTCGTGCGTAAACAGGGCAGGCTTATCCGACAGCGGCTGGCTGAAATTACAGGTCAGATAGGCGATAGGCTTCTGCAGGCTGCCGTCCGCCTTGCGCATTTTATCAACGCAATTATCCATCCAGGCACCACCGCGCTTATGCTCGCGCGCGTAGAGATCGAGATAGAAACTGCCGCGCAGTTCGCCGCTTTCATCAAACAGGTCGAAGAAGCGGACATCATGATGGTAGATCTCAACGCCCTTGCGCTCTTTAACGTTGATGCCGTAGATACGTTTTACGACTTCAAACAGGCCTTTTAATACGCGGGCTTCCGGAAAATAGGGACGCAGCTGTTCATCACTGATCGCGAAGAGATGCTGCTTCTGCTTTTCACTAAAATAGGTGATATCCCAGGGCTGCATGTTATCAACCCCGTACACCTCTTTAGCGAACTCACGCAGCTGCGCCAGCTCCTGCTCAGCCTGTGGACGGGCGCGTTTTGCCAGATCGCCCAGGAAGTCGATGACCTGAGACGGGCTGTCGGCCATTTTGGTTACCAGCGACTTATCCGCGTAGGAGTCGTAGCCAAGCAGCTGGGCCAGCTCGTGGCGCAGCGCCAGCTGCTCTTCCATTATCGGGCCATTATCCCATTTGCCTGCGTTGGGTCCCTGATCGGAAGCGCGCGTAGCGTACGCACGGTACATCTCTTCACGCAGGGCGGCGTTGTCGCAATAGGTGATAATTGGCAGATAGCTCGGGATATCCAGCGTCAGCAGCCAGCCTTCCTGCTTGCGTAGCTTAGCCTGCGCCTCGGCAGCGGCAAGCGCATCTTCAGGTACACCCGCCAGCTCCGCTTTATCGGTGACAAGTTTGGTCCAGCCCATGGTCGCATCCAGCACATTGTTGCTATAGGCTGAGCCCAGCTCTGACAGGCGCGCCATAATTTTGCCATAGCGCCGCTGTTTGTCTCTTTCCAGCCCGATGCCTGACAGCTCGAAATCACGCAGGCTGTTATCAATAGCGCGCTGCTGCTCCGGGCTGAGTGCAGCAAAGCCTTCGCTTTGCTTCAGGCTGCGATACGCCTTGTAGAGGCCCTCATGCTGTCCAACCCAGGTAGAATATTCAGAAAGCAGCGGCAGCACTTTGTCGAAGGCGTCGCGCAGATCGGGGTTATTTTTTACCGCATTCAGATGGCTGACAGGTGAAAATACGCGGCTCAGACGATCGTCTGCTTCTGCAATAGGCTGAACCAGGCTCTCCCAGGTGTAAGGCGCTCCCCGCGTTACCGCACGATCTACCGTATCACGGCACTCTTCAAGAACCTGAGTCACGGCAGGCACCACATGCTCGGGTTTAATGGCGGTAAAAGGGGGCAGGGTAAAAGGGGTAAGTAATGGGTTAGTCATAAGCGCGATCCTTTCATCATGGAATTATGGGCGCGAATACTCGCGCTACGCAATTTTACTAAAATGCGGGCGCCGGACATTAAAATCAATGCCGTAAAATGGAATAGAAGTAGGAAAAAACGCTCAAAATTGCATTTCCAGGCGCGATCTGGCAGCAAATTAAGCGTGAGCCTGAATCGGCCTGTCACTATTTTGCCGTGCCCTGCCCGCTTTCCCGCGGCTGGCCCGATGCGTACTGCGCTGCCGCAGCGCCGGGGCGGAGGCCGCAAAAGCCCAGCAATTTCTGTACGGTCCGGCTATAATCGCGCCATATTCAATCGTCAACTCCTTTGATCCAACTGCGGACCCCCATCTTTTATGCTGAGTTATCGCCACAGTTTTCACGCCGGCAACCACGCCGACGTGCTGAAACACACCGTTGAAAGCCTGATCCTCACCGCGCTCATGGAGAAGGATAAGCCCTTTCTCTATCTGGATACGCACGCGGGTGCCGGACGCTACCAGCTGAGCAGCGCGCACGCCGAGCGCACGGGTGAATATCTGGAAGGCATCGCCCGCATCTGGCAGCAGCCTGACGCGCCTGCGCTGCTGAAACCCTATCTGAACGCGGTGCGTAACCTGAATCCCGGTGGCACCCTGCGCTACTATCCAGGTTCACCGCTGATCGCCCGTTACCTGCTGCGCGAAGAGGATAAGCTGCAGCTGACCGAACTGCACCCCAGCGACTATCCGCTACTACGCACCGAGTTCAGCAAAGATGCGCGCGCGCGCGTGGAACGCGGCGATGGCTATCAGCAGCTGAAGGCGAAACTGCCACCGCCGGCGCGGCGCGGCCTGATCCTGATCGATCCCCCTTATGAGATGAAAAGCGACTACCAGGATGTGGTGAAAGGGATTCAGGAAGGCTATAAGCGCTTTGCTACCGGTATCTATGCGCTCTGGTATCCGGTGGTAATGCGCCAGCAAATCAAACATATGCTGCGCGATCTGGAAGCTACCGGTATCCGCAATATTCTGCAGATTGAGCTGGCGGTGCGTCCGGACAGCGACCAGCGCGGCATGACCGCCTCCGGCATGATAGTCATTAATCCGCCGTGGAAACTCAAAGCGCAGATGGAAGAGCTGCTGCCGTGGCTGCATAAAACGCTGGTCCCTGCCGGCACCGGGCACTATAGCGTGACGCAGGTAGTACCAGAGTAACCGTCCGGCGCGTTAAATCTCCACAACAGCAAAATCGTGTGCCAGTTCGGTTGCCGCAAACACCGACTGGCACTCCGCCAGCAGCTTGTCCCGATCTGCAGAGAGATAGCGCGAGCTGAAGTGCGTCGCGATCATACGCTTAACCCCCGCCTGCTGCGCCACGGCTGCCGCCTGCACCGTCGTTGAGTGACCGCGCCCGTTGGCCTTCTCCGCCATTGCTGCCTCAAGCGTGGTTTCATGCACCATGACATCGGCGTTGGCCGCCAGCGCCAGCGCGGCGTCGGTCGGCGCGGTATCGCCAAATATTGCCAGCACCTTACCTGCCGTCGCGGGCCCCAGATAGTCTGCGCCGTTAATTTCGCGCCCATCCTCCAGCCGGATAACTTTTCCCTGCTTTAGATCCTGATACCAGGGGCCGCGCGGCACGCCCTCTGCTTTAAGCCGTGCGGCATCCAGAAATCCGGGCTTATCATGCTGCTCAATGCGGTAGCCGTAGCACTCTACGACATGATTCATCGGATAAGCGGTCACCCGGAACTCGCCGTTATCCAGTACCAGACCCGCCTCAATCTCCACGATTTCCAGCGGATAAGTGGTCCATGAACTGCTCAGGCTCAGCGCGTTTTCAACAAATGCCTTCAGCCCCTCAGGGCCATACAGCGTCAGCGGATCGAGCATGCCCGCCATCGAGCGGCTGGTAAGCAGGCCCGGCAGGCCAAAAATGTGATCGCCATGCAGGTGCGTAATGAAAATCTTCTCCAGTTTGCCAGGGCGAAGCGCCGAGCGCATAAACTGATGCTGCGTCGCCTCACCGCAGTCAAACAGCCAGGTGTCGCCACGCTTTGAGAGCGTCAGGGCGATCGCGCTGACATTGCGCTGTAAACTGGGCGCGCCCGCGCCGGTGCCTAAAAAAGTCAGATGCATAATAGCCTTACCTGTAAGCGAAACCTGGATTTCACTCTATCATAATCATAGGCGGAACCTTTGCGCCGCTCCGCCAGGTAGCGGTAAACTTTACGCCATATTTTCTCAACAGACGGAAACAACGGATGACCAGACATTTTGACTACCTCGCTATCGGCGGCGGCAGCGGCGGCATCGCCTCCATTAATCGTGCAGCCATGCACGGCCAGACGTGTGCGCTGATCGAAGCGAAAGAGCTGGGTGGCACCTGCGTTAACGTCGGTTGCGTGCCCAAAAAAGTGATGTGGCATGCGGCACAGATCGCCGAAGCCATTCATCTGTATGGACCCGATTACGGCTTTGATACTACGGTGAACCGCTTTGACTGGGCCACGCTGGTAAAGAACCGCAGCGCCTATATCGATCGCATTCACACCTCTTATGACAACGTGCTGGGCAAAAACAAAGTCGAAGTCATCAAAGGCTTTGCCCGCTTTGTGGATGCGCACACGGTGGAAGTTAATGGTGAAACGATCACCGCCGATCATATTCTGATCGCCACCGGCGGACGCCCGGTGCGCCCTGCTGTGCCAGGTGCCGAATATGGTATCGATTCTGACGGTTTCTTTGAGCTGGGATCCTTACCGCGGCGCGTGGCCGTAGTGGGTGCAGGCTATATCGCCGTCGAGCTGGCAGGCGTGGTCAACGCGCTGGGCGCGGAAACGCATCTGTTCGTGCGTAAACACGCTCCGCTGCGCAGTTTTGATCCGCTCCTGAGCGAAACGCTGGTGGAGGTGATGCAGGCGGAAGGCCCGCAGCTGCATACCGAAGCGACGCCAAAAGCCGTGGTTAAAAATGCTGACGGCAGCCTGACGCTGCAGCTGGAAAATGGCAGCGAACAGACGGTGGATTGCCTGGTCTGGGCGGTGGGTCGTGAACCGGCAACCGATAATCTTAACCTTGACGTGACCGGCGTTGCGCTCGATGAGAAAGGCTATATCCGCGTCGATAAGTTTCAGAATACCAGCGTCGCAGGCATTTATGCGGTAGGAGATAACACCGGTGCCGTCGAGCTGACGCCGGTAGCGGTGGCGGCAGGCCGTCGTCTCTCTGAGCGTCTGTTTAACAACAAACCGGATGAGCATCTCGACTACAGCAATATTCCGACAGTGGTGTTCAGCCATCCGCCGATTGGCACGGTGGGCCTGACCGAACCGCAGGCGCGCGAGCAGTATGGTGATGACCAGGTGAAAGTCTATAAATCCTCTTTTACCGCCATGTACACCGCGGTCACGCAGCATCGCCAGCCGTGCCGCATGAAGCTGGTCTGCGTCGGCCCGGAAGAGAAGATTGTCGGTATTCACGGCATCGGCAGCGGCATGGATGAGATGCTGCAGGGCTTTGCCGTGGCGCTGAAGATGGGTGCCACGAAAAAAGATTTCGACAATACCGTGGCGATTCACCCCACCGCAGCGGAAGAGTTTGTGACGATGCGTTAACAAAAAGGCGCCCGGACGGGCGCCTTTTTTGATCGCCGTAGCCGGTTACCAGGAGACGGTAATTTTGCCAAAGTGGCTGGCGCCCTGCTGATGGCGGAACGCCGCCGGCAGATCGTCAAGCGCCGCAAAATGCTCACCAATCACCGGCCGCACCGCAATCTGCTCCAGCGCCCGCACAAACTCCTGCTGCTGCCGGCGATGGCCCACTATCAGCCCCTGGATCCGCGCCTGCTTCGCCATCAACAGCGAGGTCGGGATCACGCCTTCATGGCCGGTCAGTACGCCAATCAGCGCGATATGTCCGCCGATACGCACCGCTTTGATCGACTCTGCCATGGTGCCCGGTCCGCCCAGCTCAATCACCACGTCCGCACCGATCCCATCCGTCAGCTGCTGTACTTCGCTGCCCCACCCGGGCGTGGTGCGGTAGTTAATGCCGGCATCGGCGCCCAGCTCGCGCGCACGCGCCAGCTTCTCATCAGAGGATGAGGTGACAATCACCCGCGCGCCCATCGCTTTAGCGATCTGCAGTGCGGTAATGGAGACGCCGCCGGTGCCGAGCGTAACGATAGTATCGCCCGCCTTGATCTGCGCATCGCCTACCAGCGCCCGCCACGCCGTCAGCCCGGAGGTGGTGATAGTGGCCGCTTCAGCATGGCTCCAGCCGCGCGGCGCCAGGGTGAAGTGATGCGCCGGGCGCACCACGGTTTCCGCGGCAAAGCCCTGCGCGCCATCTCCCGGCGTGCGGGTGAAGTCGCCCACGCGGGCGTAAGGCAGGCCATCCTGCCACTGCGGGAAAAAGCAGGAAACCACGTGGTCGCCGGGGCGGAATTCGCTGACGCTGCTGCCCACCGCCTCCACGACGCCGGCGCCGTCCGCCATCATAATGCGCCCCGCTTCGGTCGGGATCGATCCGTCGGCAACCAGCAGATCGTGATAATTAAGTGAGGTGGCGTGGATACGGACGCGGATCTCGTCAGCGGCGGGCTTGCCGGGATCGGGCAGATCCACCAGCTGCAGATTATCCAGCCCGCCGGGCTGGTTAAGAATCATCGCTTTCATTCGCTTTTCTCCTGTCAGGACACAATAACGCGTTACCGGTTACTGAGTGTGGCAGTGCAACAGCATTCCCGCCTGGTAGGGTGTGCGGCAGGTGCGCCGCAGCGATCAGCTCAGTTTATCGAGCCAGCGCACATACGCCTGGTCCCAGAGCGCAGCAGGCGTGCCCGCTTTACCCAGGCCAAATCCGTGCCCGCCGCTGCTGAGCTCAATCAGCTCAACCGGTACGCGCATGCGCCGGCAGACGTCGCGCATCAGTTCGGTGTTGTAAGGATTAGAGGTGCGATCGTCCTCTGCCTGGGCGAGAAACGTCGGCGGATAGGCGCGGGTAACATAGTTTTGCACGGACCAGTTCGCCGCCTGGGTCGCAGTGGCGTGCGCCCCCACCATCATCAGGCGGGTCTGCGTATGCTGAAACGGCGCTTCCAGCGTGATCACCGGGTAGATAAGCCCCACGCTGCTGGCTGAAGGCACGATCTCATCCAGCGCGTCCTGCTGCGGATAAGTGCGAAAGTCAGGTCGCGCGGCGGCCATGCCCAGCAGATGGCCGCCGGCCGAAAAGCCGAGCAGGTGCACTTTCGACTCCATCGCGCGTACCATGCGAATGGCGCGCTGTGCATCCTGCAGCGGTGCCAGATTGCCCGCCTGCCACTTTTCACCGGGCAGGCGATAGCTCAGCACATAGGCGGTATAGCCATTGGCATTCAGCCAGCGCGCCACCGGCCACGCCTCCCGGCCCATGCCGATGAAGCGATAGCCACCGCCCGCGGCAATCAGTACCGCCTCGCCGTTGGGGTTTTCCGGACGAAAGCGCTGGATAGCGGGTGAAACGATATTGGTCCATGAGCCTTTAGTATTGACCCTTAACAGGCCGGACGGACCGCCCCCACCCGGCGGCTCATCCGGCCAGAGCGGAATGATGTCATCACGGGCAAACAGCTTGCCGGTGGTCATCGCGAGAACGGTTGCCCCGCTCGCCTGTAAAAAACGACGACGTGTCATCATGTTGCGTGCCAGCCACTCTCAGGAAACACCCGGCCACGGGTCAGATTATTGGTATGACGAAAGTCTGATTTCTATCCGGCGATAATGTACGCATTCCGCACCAAAAAGCCATAAAAAAACGCGACATAAAAGGCGCGTATAACGTGATGGCTGCCGCTGCTGCCGCGGTGGCACATACCGCAAAGCGGCGGCTTAATCCTGCTGCTGAAACTGCGTCATGACGGTCTGCTCGCACTGCTGCTGATCGTGGCGCAGCTTACCGCGCTCCTCTTCGCCGAGTTCCAGCCAGCCGTTGATCACTTCCTGCGCGATCTCTTCATCAAATTCAGTCTTGTTCATGGCAGAAGGTGACTGGCTGGCGGCCATTTGCGCCTTCAGCTTGGCGGTATAGCTCTCCATGTCACCGGTTTTCTGTTCGCTGCTGACCAGATGGCAGAGCTGGCCGGCGTAGACATTTTCCTGCGCATCCGCATCTGCCGCCAGCGCGCTGGCGGAAAGGGTTAAGCCCGTCAGGGCAATCAATAAGCGTTTCATAAAGGCTCCTGTTGTTTCCGGAAACTCAGGTTTCATCCTGTTGCGTGCGTGCCGCCTGGCGGGCAGCACGCCAGTTTAAAAGCGGTGTCACCGTGATACCGTGCAGCACCACGCTGCATACTACAATGGTCAGGGCCATATCCACCATCTGCTGCGCTTCAGCGCCCTGCAGGCCGTGCACCCAGGCAAAAGCGATATAGTTGATACTGCCGATCCCGCGAATGCCGAGCCAGCCAATCAGCAGCCGGCGCGCGCGCGGCATTTCGCAGCGCCAGGTGGTGAGCCAGACCGCCAGCGGCCGCACCACGACAAACAGCAGCAGCGCCAGGCCGATGCCCATCGGATTCCAGTGGTGCGCCAGCGTAATGCCCAGCACCACCATCAGCGCGGCAGCCAGCAGGCGCTCTACCGTATCGCCAAATGAGAGCGCATCGCCAATGACCAGACCCACGGACTTAACCATGCCGCCGCCGCTCTGCCGCACGCGCTGATTAGGATTCACCATGACTTCAGCCGGCAAATGCTGCTTCTCCTCCGGCAGATCTTCCAGCGGAAAACAGCGCGTGACGCGCAGTTCAGCGCGCCGCAGGCCGACGCCTGCAGCAAAGGTTGCCAGGAAGCCGGAGGCATCCAGCGCCTGCGAGGCGGCATAGCTGAACGCAATAAGCGCCAGCGCGAGAAAATCGTTTGGCGCCACATCGTCGTGCGCGCTGCGCAGCCGCGCCGCGAGCTGGCCGATAACACGCCCCAGCAGATAGCCAATTGCAATACCCCCGCCAATAGACCAGAGCACATCCAGCGTCGCCCACTCCCCTAGGCTGGCGAGATCAAAGCCTTCCGGGCGCATCAGCAGCAGCGCCAGGATCAGCAGCGGCAGCGCCGAGCCATCGTTCATTCCCGCCTCGCTGGAGAGCGCAACGCGCAGCGCATCATCATCGCGCGCATCGTTGACTGAAATCAGGCTGGCCAGCACCGGATCGGTTGGCGCAACAATGGCGCCAAACGCCAGCGACAGCGGCCAGTTAAAGCCGGTGATCCAGTGCACCAGACACGCCATGCCGCCTACCGTCAGCAGCATCGCCGGAAACGCCAGCCGCAGTCCGACCCGCCAGGCGTGCGCTTTCAGCGGCAGGCGCAGCTTCAGACCGGTGATAAACAGCGACGCGGCCATGGTGATTTCGGTGATATGCGCCACCAGCTCAGAGTGACCAACAATATCGATACGCAGCAGGTCCAGCACCCAGGGACCGCAGATAATCCCGGCGATAAGATAGAGGCCAAATGAGGTCACCGGCCCGCGGTGGATCCAGCCGGAGGCCAGTGACATGATCAGTAACAGACCGCCGACAACGGCGGTCCAGGCAAGGAAATTCATAACGCTCCGCTTTTCAAAAACATAACTCCCTTAAGCCTGGCACAGGATTGGAAATTAGTGTCTGAGATGCGCACTGCCCAGGCGTACCAGCAGCGCCGCCGTCGTTGCCAGGGTGACCACGCCGTTCCAGCCAAAATGCGCCAGCGCCAGGCTGCCGAGGGCCGCGCCGGCGGCCATGCCGACAAACACCACGGTAAACATCAGGGCATTCAGGCGGCTGCGCGCCTCAGGTGCCAGGCTGTAGACCAGCGTCTGATGCGCCACCAGCGTCGCCTGCACCCCCAGATCAAATCCCACCGTACTCAGGATAATCACGCCCGGCTGCGCCGCCAGCGGCAGCAGCGGCAGCAGAAACATCAGCGCGAACGACACCATCACCAGCGCAGAGCCATACTGCGTCACCCGCGCCGGACCGATGCGATCGGCTACGCTGCCGGCCAGCGGAGCAGCCAGCGCCCCTGCCGCGCCCGCCAGGCCAAACGCACCCGCGATGGCACTGTCGAAATGAAAGCGCTCGCTCAGCATCAGCGCCAGCGTTGACCAGAAGGCGCTGAATCCCACCGATAGCAGCCCCTGTGCCAGCGCAGCGTCTGATGCTGACGCCACAGCTGCGCCAGCGACAGCAGCAGGCGCGGATAGCTGACGGCGGTACCGGGTGTGAAGCGCGGCAGCACGCGCCAGAGCGCCAGCGTCATCAGCAGCATGGCACCCGCAGCGATAAAATAGAGCGTACGCCAGCCGGCATACTCCGCCACCAGGCCGCTGATCACGCGCGACAGCAGAATGCCCGCCAGCAGCCCGGTCATTACCACGCCAACCGTCTTGCCCCGGCGATGCTCCGGTGCCAGCGCGGCAGAGGCGGGCACAATATCCTGCGCGACGGTAGCGGTCAGCCCGGTGACAAAGCTGGCGATCAGCAGCGCGCCGATTCCGCCGGCAAAGCCACACAGCAGCAGCGAGGCCACCAGCAGTAGACCTTTAATCAGAATAATGGTCCGCCGGTCGTGGCGATCGCCCAGCGGGGCCAGCAGCAGGATCCCCAGCGCATAGCCCGCCTGCGTCAGCATCGGCACCATACCGGTGCTGCTGATGCCGGTATTAAACGTTTTACTGATGATATCCAGCATGGGCTGACTGTAGTAGATAGAGGCGACGCTCAGGCCGGCACCGGCGGCAAGCGTAAACAGCAGCGGAGCGGGAAGCGTTTCTGCGCGACGGGCAGATGACAATAAAACAGACATAGGTGACTCTCCTGAAAAGTTGCGCCTATTAAAGCGCGCGGCAGCCATACGCGGTAGAGTGTGACAGGACACAACCGTTATGCGTGGTACGTATGAATAACCTGACCAGCACCGATCGTATTGCCCTGATGCAGACCTTTATCCGTATCGTTGAGAGTGGCTCCCTCTCCGCCGCCGCGCGGCAGCTTAATACCACCCAGCCTACCGTCAGCCGCCGGCTGCAGGCGCTGGAGCACTATCTCGGCCTGAAGCTGATACTGCGCACCACCCATGCGCTCAAGCTGACCGATGACGGGGAGCGCTGCTATACGCAGGCGCGCCAGCTGCTGGCAACGTGGTATGCGCTGGAGGATGAACTGACCGGCTCACATGACGAACCAGCGGGCACGCTGCGGGTGCGCGCACCGCACGCTTTCGGGCAGGATCAGCTGATTACGCCGCTGGTCGCCTGGCTGGAGCGCTATCCGCGTCTGAATGTAGAGTGGATGCTTAACGATCGCACGCCGGACTTTATCAGTGAAAACGTGGACTGTGCGATTCAGGTTGGTGCGCCGGACGATCCGGGCATTGTGGCCGTGCTGCTGGCGGAAGTGCCGCGTATTGTAGTGGCAGCGCCGGCGCTGCTGGCCGCCCATCCGCCCGTGACGCAGGCAGAAGAACTGACACAGCTGCCGTGGCTGGCGCTGACCAGCTTTTATCGCAATGAGATTGCGCTGCAGCGCGTCAGCGATAGCGCAATGGTGAACCTGGCGATCGCGCCGCGGCTCGCCAGCGACAGCCTTTATGCGGTGCGCAAGGCCGCGCTGGCCGGAATGGGCGTGGCGCTGGTTTCATCGTGGGTGGTACAGGACGATCTGGAGAGCGGCGCGCTGGTGCAGCTGCTGCCGGCGTGGCAGGCGCCGCCGCTGCCGGTCTGGCTGACCTACCCGTGGGCCAGCTACTATCCGGCAAGGCTGCGCCATTTTTTTACGCTGATTAAAACGGTCATGCCGCAGCTGCTCGGCACCCGCCCCCCGGCACGCTGAGCAGATCAGCCAGCGTGCTTTTTCTCCATTTTTGACATGTTATCCAGCCAGCCCATAACAAACGCGGAGAGCACAAAGGTCAGATGGATGATCACGTACCACATCAGCTTGTCGTTGGCGACGTTGCGCGCATCCATAAAGATACGCAGCAGATGGATAGAGGAGATCGCCACAATGGAGGCGGCGACTTTATTTTTAAGCGAGCCGGAGTCCATCTTGCCCAGCCAGCTCAGCTTCTCTTTGTGTTCGGCGATATCGAGCTTCGAGACAAAGTTTTCATAGCCTGAGAGCATCACCATCACCAGCAGCCCTCCGACCAGCGTCATGTCAACCAGCGACAGCAGCAGCAGGATCAGATCGTTTTCCGCAATGCTGAGGATGTTCGGCAGCAGATGGAAAATTTCCTGAAAAAATTTAACGGTCAGCGCCAGCAGGCCCAGCGAAAGTCCAATGTAAACCGGTGCCAGCAGCCAGCGGGATGAATACATCAGGTTTTCGGTAAAACGTTCCATAAGTTTCCATAAGTTAGCAGCGAAGCTGCCGAGTATACCCGAACTTGTGTGAAGTTATTTAAGTGCGGCCTCGGAAATTTCCGGCGGCGCCGGGAGCGGGAGCGACAGACGAAACTCAGCGCCGCCGCTGGCACGGTTTTCCGCCCAGATGCGTCCGCGATGCGCTTCAGTGATGGTCTTGCTGATCGCCAGCCCCAGTCCGACCCCCGGTACGGCAGACTCTTTATCACCCCGGGCAAACTTTTCAAAAATCTGCGTCAGGCTGTCGCCCGCGATGCCCGGCCCGCTGTCCCAGACGCCAATTTCCAGCCGGCTGCCGTCGCGCCAGGCGCGAATACCGTGCTGCGCCGCATTACCGGCATACTTCAGGCTGTTCTCAATCAGATTGGAAAACACCCGCTCCAGCATCGCGCTGTCGCCTTTAATCAATACCAGCTCTGACGGCAGCGCCAGCTCAAACGCGTGGCCTTTAAGCATCGGCCCCATGCTGCGCAGCGCGCCATCGATCACCTCATCCAGCGCCACCCACTCTTCGCGCAGCTGCAGGCCGCCGGACTGAATGCGCGCCATATCCAGCATATTGCTGACCAGACGAATCGTGCTCAGCGTCTGTTCACGGATCTGGCCGGCCTGCGCGACAAACGGCGACTGCGCATGCGCCAGATCGAGCATCAGCATCTCTGCCTGACCAAACAGCACCGTCAGCGGCGTGCGTAAATCGTGTGACAGTGCCGATAGCAGCGCATTGCGCAGCTGCTCGCGCTCTGCTGCGAGGCGCGAAGCCGCTTCGCTCTGCGTCAGCGCCATGCGCTCCAGCGCGTTGGCGATCAGCACGGTAAACGTCTCCACCAGCCGCTGCTGCTCCGGGATCATCAGCTGGCGCAGGTTCTCCGGCTCAACCACCAGCAGACCCCGGCACTGCTGGCCGCTCTTCAGCGGAACAATCTGGTAGGGCACGGCCGGCAGCGTATCGGTGCCGGCGCCGGCAGGCTGACCTTTGCTGTAGCTCCATTTTGCGATTCCGGCATCGGGCGGCGTGCCGCGTAAGTCCGGTCCGGTTGCCTGCAGCTCCCCCTGCTCATCGGGCAGCAGCAGCTGACTGCGCGCCTGCAGCGTCACCTCAATCACTCGCTGTGCGGTAGCGGCAATATCCTGCGGCGTCAGCGCGCTGCCGAGCGATTTCGCCATTTCATAGAGATAGCGGGCGCGCTGCTCGCGATAGCGCGCCACCCTGGCCTGGTAGCGCACGCCGGCGGTGAGATTTCCTACGATCACGCCGACCGCCAGCATCACGCCAAAGGTGACCAGATACTGCAGGTCAGAGACGGCGACGGTGCCGGTGGGCGCGACAAACATCAGATCAAACGCGACGATATTGATCACGGTGGCAAACACCGAGGGCCAGCGCCCGTAGCGCAGTGCCACCAGCACGACCGACAGCAGATAGATCATGACGGCGTTGGCGCTATCGAACTCTGCAAGCAGGCCGCGTCCGATAAACGTCACCGCAAGGCAGAGCAGCAGCGCCATGATGCAGCCGCGCAGCCGCAGCCGCCACTTATCGCTGCTGACCGGTTTGCTGCTGGCCGCATGCAGCGCCGGGCGCAGCGGCTCATCCAGCGCCACGACCAGCAGATCGAGATCCGGCCCCAGCTCGCCGAGACGCTGGGCGAAGCTGTCGCGGCGGAAGCGCCGGTGCGGCTGGCGTCCGGCGACAATTTTGCCCAGATTATGCTCCCGCGCGTAGCGCAGCACCGCGCGCACCTCATCGGGATCGGCGAGCGTGGCCGTTTCCGCGCCCAGCTCCTGCGCCAGCTGTAGCGTACGCAGGATCGCGCGCCGCTGCGCCTCCGGCAGGCGATGCAGGCGCGGGGTTTCCACATAAACGGCGTGCCAGACGCTGCCGAGCCGCGCGGCCAGACGTGCGGCGGTTCGCACCAGCTTTTCGCTGCCGGTATCATCACCAATACAGAGCAGAATCGCATCCCGCGTATGCCAGACCCGATCGCGTCCCTGCTGGTCACGCCAGGCGCGCATCTGATCGTCCACGCGATCGGCGGTGCGACGCAGCGCCAGTTCACGCAGCGCAAACAGATTGCCTTTGCGGAAAAAGTTTTCAATCGCGCGCTCGGCCCGGTCGCCGACGTAGACTTTGCCCTCTTTCAGCCGCTGACGCAGATCGTCCGGCGGCAGGTCCACCAGCACTACCTCATCTGCGCTGTCAAAAAAGGGATCGGGCACGGTTTCGCGCACCTGAATTCCGGTGATACCGGCTACTACGTCATTGAGGCTTTCGAGGTGCTGCACGTTTACCGTGGTGATGACATCGATGCCGGCATCAAGCAGCTCGTCAATATCCTGCCAGCGTTTGGGATGGCGCGCGCCCTGAACGTTGGTATGCGCCAGCTCATCCATCAGGATCACCGCCGGATGACGCGCCAGCGCCGCATCCAGATCGAACTCCGTGTGGTGCGAGCGACCGGTGGTGCGACGCGGCAGCAGCGTCAGGCCATGCAGCAGCGCGGCCGTTTCTGCGCGATTGTGGGTTTCCACGATACCGGCCAGCACATCCAGCCCCTGCGCGCGCAGCCGCTGCGCCTCCTGCAGCATCGCAAAGGTTTTGCCCACGCCGGCACAGGCGCCAAAATAGATTTTCAGCTTGCCGCGATGGCTGTCGCTATGGCTGAGCAGCAGCGCATCGGGGTCCGGACGAGGCAGTTCATCATTCATGTCGTTCAAATAGTGAATTCCGTACGATCAGTGAAAGGGTCGCCATACATGGCGACCCTGCGTTGCAGGGTGCGCATTTATGCGCACCGAATGTGCCTCATCCCTGCAAATTATCCAGCGCCATATTGAGCCGCAGCACGTTCACCGTCTCTTCGCCGATAAACGGCAGCAGCGGACGCCCGGTGTTACGCGCAATCAGCGCCTCAACGTCTTTCAGCGTCATATTGCGCGCTGCCGCAATGCGCGGTGCCTGCCACAGCGCGGCTTCAGGAGAGATATCCGGATCCAGGCCGCTGCCTGAAGCGGTGACCAGCTCCACCGGCACCGCTGACGGCGCCTGCGGATTCGCCGCCCGCAGCGCGGCCACGCGCGCGGCGACGGCGCTGTCCAGCGCCGGGTTACTCCCGGCCAGGTTGCTGCCACCGGAAGCCTGCGCGTTATAAGGCCGCTCCGCCGTAGCCGATGGCCGACCCTGGAAATAGCCGGGCTGAGTGAACTGCTGCCCAATCAGCGCTGAGCCGCGCACGCTGCCCGCCTGCCTCAGCAGCGAACCGCTCGCCTGCTGCGGAAACCACCACTGTGCCAGCCCGGTGGTCAGCAGCGGATAGAGAACACCGGTAAACAGCATCAGCACCATAAACAATACAACAGCCGGACGTAACTGACTCATCTCTCTTCTCCTTACACCAGGCCTGACAGCGTGAGCAGCAGGTCAATCGCTTTAATACCGATAAAAGGCACCACCAGCCCGCCCGCACCGTAAATCCACAGATTGCGTCGCAGCAGCGCTGCCGCGCTCACCGGCCGGTAACTCACCCCTTTCAGCGCCAGCGGAATAAGAAACACAATCACCAGTGCGTTGAAGATCACCGCCGACAGGATCGCGGAGGCGGGAGAGTGCAGCGCCATGATATTGAGCATGCTGAGCTGCGGGTAGGTCACGGCAAACGCCGCCGGAATGATGGCAAAATATTTCGCCACGTCGTTGGCGATGCTAAAGGTGGTCAGCGACCCCCGCGTCATCAGCATCTGCTTACCGATATGCACCACCTCCAGCAGCTTGGTCGGATTCGAGTCGAGATCGACCATGTTCCCCGCCTCTTTCGCCGCCTGGGTGCCGGAGTTCATCGCCACCGCGACATCCGCCTGCGCCAGCGCAGGCGCATCGTTGGTGCCGTCGCCGGTCATCGCGACCAGCCGTCCTTCTGACTGATACTGACGGATCAGCGCCAGTTTAGCCTCCGGCGTCGCTTCTGACAGAAAGTCATCCACGCCCGCCTCTGCGGCGATAGCCGCTGCGGTCAGCGGATTGTCGCCGGTGATCATCACGGTTTTAATGCCCATCCGGCGCAGTTCAGCAAAACGCTCTTTGATGCCGCCTTTGACAATGTCTTTCAACGCCACCACGCCCAGAACCTGCGCGCCTTCGGCTACCACCAGCGGCGTGCCGCCCGCGCGCGCGACCTCCTCAACCCGGGCGTTGACCTCCGCCGGAAAGCGTCCATTGCCGGCGTCGATATAGCGGCGCACGGCGTCCACGGCGCCTTTACGGATCAGCCGATCCTGCACGTTCACGCCGCTCATGCGGGTCTGAGCGGAAAAAGGGATAAAGCTGGCGCCCATTGCGCTGAGATCGCGTTCGCGCAGGTTAAACCGCTGCTTCGCCAGCACCACAATGCTGCGTCCTTCCGGCGTTTCATCTGCCAGAGAGGCGAGCTGTGCCGCATCCGCCAGCTGCTCTTCGCTGACGCCTGGCGCGGGCAGAAACTGCGTCGCCTGGCGATTACCGAGCGTGATGGTGCCGGTTTTATCCAGCAGCAGCACGTCAACGTCCCCTGCCGCCTCCACCGCGCGTCCGCTGGTGGCGATCACGTTTGCCCCCAGCATGCGGCTCATGCCCGCCACGCCAATGGCCGACAGCAGGCCACCAATCGTGGTGGGAATAAGACAGACCAGCAGCGCCACCAGTACCGTGACGCTGACCGGTGTACCGCCGTACGCGGAAAATGGCCACAGCGTGGCGGTCACCAGCAGAAATACGATGGTCAGTGAAACCAGCAGAATGGTCAGCGCGACCTCATTCGGGGTTTTACGACGTTTTGCGCCCTCCACCATGGCGATCATCCGATCGAGAAAGGTTTCGCCCGGATTGACGCTGCACCGGATCACCAGCCAGTCAGACAGAATGCGCGTGCCGCCGGTAACGGAAGCAAAATCACCGCCGGACTCGCGTATCACCGGCGCCGATTCGCCGGTAATGGCGCTCTCATCTACCGACGCGCCGCCCTCCAGTACATCGCCGTCGCACGGGATCACATCGCCCGCCTCAACCAGGACCACGTCACCTTTGCGCAGCGTATCCGCAGAGACTGGCTGCCATGCAGCACCATAGTGCGCTGCCGCAAGCTTCTTCGCCTCGCTGGTTTTCTTAATGCCTTTCAGGCTGTTGGCCTGCGCCTTGCTGCGCCCTTCCGCCAGCGCTTCTGCAAAGCTGGCGAACAGCACGGTTATCCAGAGCCAGAAGGCAATGGCGCCGGTAAAGCCGGCGCTGCCGCTCAGCCAGCCCGCCAGCATGCCGCCGGCCAACAGCGACGTCAGCACGCTGCCCAGCCATACCAGAAACATCACCGGGTTGCGAAACTGCACGCGCGGATCGAGTTTTTTTACCGCATCCAGCAGCGCGGTGCGGGTCAGCTGCGCATCAAACAGCGCCAGTTGTTGACGACTCATGATTGCGTTATTCCTGAATCAGTTGCAGATGTTCCGCGACCGGCCCAAGCGCCAGCGCGGGAATAAAGGTCAGCGCACCCACCAGCAGCACGGTGCCTGTGAGCAGGCCGATAAACAGCGGGCCGTGCGTCGGCAGCGTACCGTTACCCGCGGGCTGAACGTTTTTCGCCGCCAGCGATCCGGCAATCGCCATAACCGGAATAATGATGCCGAAGCGGCCAGCCAGCATGCAGACGCCGAGCAGCAGGTTCCAGAACGGCGTGTTGGCGCTGAGTCCGGCAAAAGCGCTGCCGTTGTTATTTGCCGCAGATGAGACCGCATAGAGTATTTCGCTGAATCCGTGAATGCCGGGGTTGGCCATCGCCGCGCGACCGGCATCGGTCATCAGCGCCAGTGCGGTACCCAGCAGCACCAGCGCAGGCGTGACCAGAATCGCCAGCGCGGTCATTTTCATCTCCCACACGTCGATTGTTTTACCGCGATACTCCGGCGTGCGCCCGATCATCAGCCCGGCGATAAACACCGCCAGCAGAACGAACAGCAGCATGCCGTACAGCCCTGCGCCCACGCCGCCGAATACCACTTCGCCCAGCTGCATCAGCCACATCGGCACCATGCCGCCCAGCGCGGTAAAGGAGTCATGCATTGCATTAACCGCGCCGCAGGAGGCTGCCGTGGTAATTACCGCGAACAGGCCCGAGTTGAGTATGCCGAAGCGCGTCTCCTTGCCCTCCATGTTGAGCGCGCTGTCAGCGCCCAGCGCCAGGAAATGCGGGTTGCCCCGTACCTCTGCCCACATCACCGCCGAGGCCGCGAGGACAAACAGAATACTCATGCTCCACAGCAGCATATGGCCCTGCCGGCGATCGTTCAGGTGCTGCCCGAACGTAAAGCAGAGCGACGCCGGGATCAGGAAAATGCTCAGCATCTGAACAAAGTTGGTCAGGGCGGTCGGATTCTCAAACGGGTGGGCAGAGTTCGCGTTAAAGAACCCACCGCCGTTGGTGCCGAGCATCTTGATGGCTTCCTGTGAGGCTACCGGACCGAGCGGCAGCGTCTGCTGTGCGCCCTCCAGCGTGGTGAGGGTGTGATACGCCGCAAAGCTCTGGATGGTGCCCTGGCTGACATAAAACAGCGCAATCACCAGGCTGAGCGGCAGCAGGACGTAGAGCGTGATGCGCGTCAGGTCACGCCAGGCGTTGCCGAGCGTCGCCAGCGAGCGGTTAGCAAACCCGCGCATCAGGGCAAACGCTACGGCGATACCGGTTGCCGCAGAGAGAAAGTTTTGTACCGTCAGCCCCGCCATCTGGCTGAAGTAGCTCAGGCTGCTCTCACCGCCATACGCCTGCCAGTTGGTATTGGTGACAAAGCTTACCGCAGTGTTAAACGCCAGATCCCAGCTCAGGCCCGGCATCTGCTGCGGATTAAGCGGCAGCGCCCCCTGCAGCATCAGTATCGCCAGCAGCACCACGAAGCCCACGGCGTTAAACAGCAGCAGCGCCAGCAGATAGTGCTGCCAGCGCATCGCCGCTGTGCCGCTGCCCGTCAGCTGCCACAGCAGGTGCTCGGTGCGCGGCAGCAGCGGTTTATCCGCCACCAGCCGCGCCAGAAACCGACCCAGCGGCTGCGCCAGCGCCATCAGCACCAGCAGAAACAGCGCGATCAGTAAGAATGCATTCGCCGCCATCAGAATGCCTCCGCATTAAGCAGGGCATAAACCAGATAGCCCAGCAACAAAATCAGCAGCACAATGCCCGCTATTACGCCCACGCTCACAGCAACCTCCGGAGTAGTCAGTAGTGCGGCAAGCATGCGCGGCGCGGCATAAAGAAGGGATAAAAAGGCGGAGGACGGGCGTAAAGAAAGTATAAATATGGCGTAAAATTAAGCGCTTTCCAGCGCCCAGACGCGGTTAAGGTCGATGTTCTGCCACAGCGACCCCTCTTCAGCACCGGTAATGCTGTCGGTACAGAAGCTGTCGCCTAAATCGACAATTTCCGGTTTCACTTCGCGCCGGGCATGCAGCGACCAGAAGACGTGCAGTTTAGGCTTCAGCAGCGATTTTTCACCCGCCTGCACCACCAGCGCGACCCGTCCCGACGCCAGACGTACCAGCGATCCGACCGGATAGATGCCAATCGACCGTACAAAACTGTGCAGCAGCGCGGGATCGAAATGGCCGCGCCAGCTCAGCATATTGTGCATCGCTTCTGCAGGCGTCCAGCCTTTACGGTAGGGACGATGCGAGGTGAGCGCGTCATAGACATCACAGACGGAGGCCATGCGGGCATAGAGCGTGATCTCCTCGCCGCGCAGGCCGTGCGGGTAGCCGCTGCCATCAAATTTTTCGTGATGATGCAGCGCCACATCCAGCAGATCGTAGCCCGCATCCGCCTCCATCAGCATCTGCGCGCCAACAATCGGGTGTTCACGCATGACCGCGAACTCATCGTCGCTCAGCTTGCCGGGCTTATTGAGGATCGCCAGCGGCACGGCCGCTTTGCCAACGTCGTGCAGCAGGCCAGCCATGCCTGCGCGACGCAGCCGGTCGGCCTCCAGCCCCAGTTTCTTCCCGAGCGAGATCATCAGCCCGCACACCGCCATGGAGTGCAGATAGGTGTAGTCATCGTGATTTTTCAGGCGCGCCACGCTGAGCAGCGCTGAAGGCTCACGCGCAATCGATCCCGCTATCTGATCAACCAGATCGAGCGTGAAGCTGAGATCGAGGCGCTGCCCCATACGGGCCTCATTAAACATCGCCAGCACGCGCGGCTTGCCCTGGGCGAAAATCTGCTGCGCCTGATCCAGCTCGCGGAAAAAGGCACTCTCCGCAACCGGCGCTCTGACGGGCTGGCTGTGCGGGATCGGCACCGACTTATCGAGATCGATCCAGACCTGGCGGATCCCTTCACTGCGGATCATGGCGATCTGGCGGCGGTCAGTGATCAGCATAAGGTTGCGAATGCGCCGATCTTTCAGCCACCAGACCTCAAGTTTGTGGATAAACATGCCCTCTTGCAGTTCGTCCACGGAAATCAGCTTTATCACACGTACTCTCCTGACTCGCTGTGGATGGTCAGGAGGGGTATCGGCAGCTGATCAAAAAATCTTCAGAGGCGTTTTGTGCGGCTGTGAGCCCGCCGGTAAAGCGCACATTTTCCCGCTGGTGCCCTTTACCGGTGGCGGTGAACAGACTACCGGCTCAGAGCGCCTTCGCCCTGCTCACGGCGCGGCGTGCGCGTCTGGCCCGCAGGCGTCTGGCTCTCTGCGCGCTGAATCGGTCCCATCACCAGCAGAAACAGCAGGGCCGCGATAATACAGTGCGCGCCAACAAACAGCAGGCCAACGCTGTAGCTGCCGGTCAGGCCGACAATAATGCCAAACAGTAGCGGCGTGATGAAGCCAGCCATATTGCCGATACCGTTGAAGATGGCACCAGCCAGCCCTACCGCCTCTTTTGGCGCGGTATCGCTGACAATGGTCCAGGTGCCCGCGCCCGCCGCCACGCCCTTGCCGAAGAACGCGAAAGACATGATAGCGATAATACCGGCGTTGCTCGGGATCACCGCGGCCAGCGTCAGCGAAGCCGCCATCACCATACCGGCGATAAACGGCCCCTTGCGCGCCCAAGAGAGGCTCCAGCCGCGCGCCAGCAGCCTGTCAGAGAGGAAACCGCCGCTGATGCCGCCAAGAAATCCAAACAGCGCCGGCGCAATGGTGGCAAAACCGGCATCCATGATATTCATGCCGCGCGCCTGAACCAGATAGATAGGGAACCAGGTAATGAAGAAGTAGCTGAGTGCAATCGTGCAGTACTGCCCCAGATAGGCGCACCACAGCATGCGGCTGCTGAGCAGCAGTTTAAACATGCGTTTATCGACCGGAGGACGGGCTTTCAGCGTCTCTGCGGCATCAATATCCACCAGCGCACCGCCCTGCTCAATGTAGTCCAGCTCGCTTTTTGTCACGCGCGGATGCTGACGCGGCGTGTGCATCCACGCCATCCAGCCAAACACGGCCAGAATGCCGATGGTGCCCAGCACAAAGAACGGCCACTCCCAGCCAAACCGCATGACCAGCCAGCCTGAGATGGGCGAAAAAATGGCGACGGCAAAATATTGCGCCGAGGCAAACAGCGATGAGGCGCGGCCGCGTTCGGCTCCGGGAAACCACATAATGACCGCGCGGGCGTTGGCGGGAAAGCTCGGCGCTTCTATCAGCCCCAGCGCAAAACGCAGCGCAAACATCAGCGTCAGCGTCATGGTTACGCCGGCGGAGAACTCACCGACAAAGCCCATCAGCAGCGTGGAGACCGACCAGAGCACCAGCGTCGCGCCGTAGACTTTTTTGGTGCCAAAGCGGTCGAGCAGCAGGCCGCCGGGGATCTGACCAATCACGTAAGCCCAGCTGAAGGCGGAGAGGATCAGGCCAAGCTGGATCGCTGAAAGACCAAACTCCTCTTTAATTGCGGAACCGGAGATCGACAGGATCGAACGGTCAGCATAGGCCACCACCGACAGAAACAGGATCAGACACAGGATCCAGAGGCGCACACGGCTGGTTTCACTGCGGGTTTGACGTTGCAACATAGGCTCAGTTCCTTGAAAGGGGAAGCGTCCTGTCGCGATGCGACAGGGATCAGCAATACCGCGCAATCTTTACTGTTCAGCAACTATAGAAAGCGGGCTGGTGCGCGGTCATTGTGCGGTTGCAGGGATCGGCAGGTTAAAAACGGTCCCGCTTTCAGCGTTTGGCACAATGCCGCGTGCTGTGCCGCACAGATTGCCGATCTTTCTCCGGTGACCGCCGCAGAGTGTGCGCCAGGCGAAAGAAAAGGCGGCTGGCGCTGGCTATGTGGGAGCCGATCTGTGCTCCCGGCAGCAAAACGCGCACCGGCAGATTGTCAGGCTTGCGCGCCGATCGTAGTCTCAAATGGTTGCAACAGGTCATTTTTAATTTTACTGAAACATTTGTTCCATCCTCTCTTCTCTCATGCTCTGGAGTACGCAATGAAAACAGTAAAAGCGGTGCTGCTGGTGGGATTGCTTTCGGCTTCTGCGTCGTCGCTGGCGGATAAAATCGGCGTGTCGATGGCCTACTTTGATCAGAACTTTTTAACCATCATCCGCCAGTCGATCGATAAAGAGGCGAAAGCGCGCGGGCTGGCGGTGCAGTTTGAAGATGCACGCGGCGATGTCGGCCGTCAGACCGATCAGGTACAGAGTTTTATCGGCGCGGGCGTGGATGCCATCATTGTCGATCCGGTGGACTCGGCCAGCACGCCGCAGCTGACCCGTCTGGCACAGCAGGCAAAAATTCCGCTGGTGTATGTGAACCGTACGCCGGGCGATAAAACGCTGCCGCCGGGAGTGGTGTTCGTGGGCTCGGATGAGCGTGAGTCGGGCACGCTGCAGATGGAAGCGCTGGCTAAAATGGCTGATTACAAAGGCAATGTGGCGATTATGATCGGCAATCTCACTGATGCCGGTGCCCTGCAGCGCACGAAAGATGTGGAGCAGGTGGTAGCAAAATATCCCGGCATGAAAGTGGTGCAGAAACAGCCGGCTAACTATGCGCGCAACGAAGGCATGGATTTAATGCTTAACTGGCTTGGCAACGGCGAGACGATTGATATTGTCGCGGCGAACAACGATGAGATGGCGATTGGCGCAGCCATGGCGCTGGCAAAAAGCAACAAAAAGCTGCTGATTGGCGGCATTGACGCCACGCCGGATGGTCTGCAGGCGCTGGCGCAGGATAAAATTCAGGTCACCGTATTTCAGGACGCTATCGGCCAGGGCAAAACCTCTGTTGAGGTCGCGCAAAAGCTGATTGCCGGTGAAAAAGTCGCTTCTCACGTCTGGATCCCGTTTGAGCTGGTCACCAAAGAGAATATGCAGAACTACGTTAAAAAGAGCCAGTAGTCCCGCCTGAGAACGCAGCAGAGCCGCACGGTGCGGCGGCTCTGCTGTCAGCTCTTCTTTTCGCGCGCTTCAGAAGGCGCGCGCAGCGTCACTGACGGTCGCGCAGTTTCGCCATCACCACAATATCGTGATAGTCGCCATCGCGCAGGCACGCTTTGCGCTTTACGCCCTCATGCTCAAAGCCCAGACGCGTATAGAGGCGCAGCGCGCGCGCGTTGTCATGAAACGCTTCCAGCTCCACGCGGATAATCCCCATCCAGTTAAAGGCGTAGTCGAGCCCGGTGCGGATTAGCTGCTCGCCGATGCCGCGTCCGGCAAACGCCGGATCAACGCTGATGCCAAAGCTCAGGCTGTGGCGGGTGCGCAGCCGCTGTTCGGTAAACAGCGTCAGTTCGCCCACCAGCTGCCCATCCAGCTCAGCGACAAATGCGATATAGCCTTCAGCGTCCATGCGCTCAAATTTTTTCTCCCACGTGGCTACGCTGGGAAAGGGCAGCTGCGTGGTCCAGCGATATACCTCTGGCTGACTGTAAAGACGCTGGTAAGCCGCGGCGTCGCGCGGTTCGCGGCCGCGAATCTTTATCTCCATATCCGTGATCTCCGTCTGATTGCACTAAGCTGTTAACTCTGACCTTCCGGAAAGAGTGACCCTATGTTGTTTCGCCGTTTTGAACGTTTTATCAATATTTTTCAGGATGCACCAACGGATTCTCCCCCCGCCACCCTCGGCGCGTTCTATCGCTACTATCTGCGTCAGGTATGGCCAGGTTTCGCCGCGCTGCTGGTAGTGGGCCTGGCGCAGGCGCTGATTGAAGTGGCGCTGTTCAGCTATCTCAGCCGCATTATCGACCTCGTCAGCCATGCCACGCCGGCGACGCTCTTCAGTGAACACTGGCCGACTCTGCTCTGGATGGCGGCGGTGGCGCTGATCCTGCGGCCGGTGGTGATCGCCCTGCACGACCTGCTGGTTCACCAGAGCATCAACCCTGGCATGACCAGCATGATCCGCTGGCAGCATCATAACTATGTACTGCGCCAGAGCCTGAACTTCTTTCAGAACGATTTTGCCGGCCGCATCGCCCAGCGCATCATGCAGACCGGCAACGCGCTGCGCGATTCAGCGGTACAGCTGGTGGACGCCATCTGGCATGTGGTGATTTACGCCGGTACCTCGCTGGTGCTGTTTGCAGAAGCGGACTGGCGGCTGATGATCCCGCTGGTAATCTGGCTGATCGCTTACAGCCTGTCACTGCGCTTTTTTGTCCCGCGCGTGAAGCAGCGGTCGGTGGTCTCTTCAGAGGCGCGATCGCGCCTGATGGGCACCATTGTGGATGGTTACACCAACATTGCCACCATCAAGCTGTTTGCGCATACCGATCTGGAGAAGCGCTACGCACGCGAGGCGATTCAGGACCAGACCGACAAAACCCGCCACGCCAGCCGCATGGTGACCAGCATGGACATCACGCTCTCTGCGCTCAATGGCCTGCTGATTGTCAGCACCTCCGGGCTGGCGCTGTGGCTCTGGAGCCAGTCGCTGATCAGCGTCGGTGCCATTGCACTGGCGACCGGGCTGGTGATCCGGCTGGTGAATATGTCAGGCTGGATCATGTGGGTGGTGAACGGTATTTTTGAAAATATCGGCATGGTGCAGGATGGGCTGGGTACTATTGCGCAGCCGCTCAGCGTCCAGGATGCGCCGGCGGCGCCACCGCTGCGGGTGACGCGCGGTCAGATCCGCTTTGAAGATGTGCGCTTTGATTATGGCACTAACCGTCAGGTGATTAACCGGCTGAATCTGACGATTAAACCGGGTGAAAAAATCGGCCTGATTGGCCCTTCCGGTGCCGGTAAATCCACGCTGGTGAATCTGCTGCTGCGCCTGTATGACCTCAACGGCGGCCGCATTGCGATTGACGATCAAAACATTGCGGATGTGACTCAGGCGAGCCTGCGCGGGCAGATTGGTATGATCACGCAGGATACCTCACTGCTGCACCGTTCCATCCGCGACAATCTGCTCTATGGTCGTCCCGACGCCACGGAAGCGGAGCTGCAGGCGGCCATCACGCAGGCGCGTGCCGATGAGTTTATTCCGCTGCTCTCTGATTCTCAGGGGCGCACCGGGCTGGAGGCGCACGTCGGTGAGCGCGGCGTCAAGCTCTCCGGCGGTCAGCGACAGCGTATCGCTATCGCCCGCGTGCTGCTCAAAGATGCGCCGATTCTGATTATGGATGAAGCCACCTCGGCGCTGGACTCTGAAGTGGAAGCGGCCATTCAGGAGAGCCTGGAGAGCCTGATGCAGGGCAAAACGGTGATCGCTATCGCCCATCGTCTGTCGACCATTGCGAAGATGGACCGGCTGGTGGTGCTGGAGCAGGGGGAGATCGTGGAGATGGGCAATCATCACGAGCTGCTGGCGCAGAACGGTCTCTATGCCCGCCTGTGGCAGCATCAGACCGGCGGTTTTGTCGGCACCGATTAATCGCCGCGCCGGAACGGCAGGGCTGCACGCGCCTCATCGGCCCAGTCGTGCACCCCTGCCCGTTCCTGCTGCAGAAAATCCTCCACCGCCGCGCGCAGTCCCGGATGCGCCAGATAGTGCCACGAGTGCGTTATCACCGGCTCAAAACCGCGCACCAGTTTGTGCTCACCCTGCGCTCCCGCATCAAAGCGCTGCAGCCCTTCTGCGATAGCAAACTCCATGCCCTGATAGAAACAGGTTTCAAAATGCAGGCGGTCAAACTCTGCCAGACAGCCCCAGTAGCGGCCATAAAGCGTGGTACTGTCGCACAGGTAAAAGGCCATCGCGGCAGGCCGCTCATCCAGCGTGGCGATAACCACGCGAATCGCCTGCGGCATACGCTCTGCCAGCAGACTGAAAAATGCACGCGTCAGGTAAGGACGCTGGCCGCGTACCGCATAGGTGCTGACGTAGCAGGTGTAGACAAAATCCCACTGATCCTCCCGCAGTTCATCACCGCGATACCAGCTAAAGACAAAGCCGCTCTGCTGCACCAGCTCCCGCTCTTTGCGCAGCTGCTTGCGTTTACGCGACATCAGCGTATCAAGGAAGTCGGCAAAGTCGCGGTAGTGACGGTTGTGCCAGTGATACTGCAGGCCGAGGCGCATCAGCCAGTCGGACTGCTCTGCGATCAGGGCATTGGCGGGCGGCGTGGTGAAGTTGATATGCGCCCCGCTTATCTGTCGCGCCAGCAGCGCGTCCGGCAGCGCGGTCAGCAGCTGAGTGATGGCGGACGCTTCGCCCAGCAGACGCTGCCCCGTTACCGGACTGAACGGAACGGCACCGAGCCATTTGGGGTAGTAGCGGATCCCCGCGCGCTGGCACGCCTCGGCCCAGGCCTGATCGAAGACATATTCTCCGCGCGAGTGGGATTTAACATAGCCCGGTAGCGCAGCGACGGTTTTGCCCTGCTCCCGCCAGAGCAGGTGTGCCGGCTGCCAGCCCGTTTCAGCGCGCACGCTGCCGCTCTCCTCAAGGGTGGTCAGAAAGGCGTGGCGTAAAAAGGGCTGATCGTCAGGCAGCAGCGCGTCCCATTCAGCAGCCGCGATCTCCGTCAGTGATGATAGAAAATGCAGTGACATGCAGCTCTCCCGGCCAGGGGCGCCCTTTATGACGCCCGGATGAATGCGTATACGATACGTCACGACGCCCTTTCCCGCCATGATGCAATGCAGGGGCGGTGCGAGCTGCGGCCAGGGGCGCATTAATGCACCCCCTGCGATGCCCCCGCAGGGGCGCCATTAATGGCGCCCTGGGTTAATGCGCGGGGGGAACGTGATGACGCCATTTATGGCGCCCGGGTTAATGCGCGTGCGAAACGCGATGACGCCGGCGCGGTGCGGGCTGCGGGCAGGGACGCATTAATGCGCTCCCTGCGACGGAATTCCCGCCCGGGAGCGCCGGTTGATGCGTATACTCTGGCTTTGGCCTGCCTGGAGAGAAGATGGATCGACTTGATTGTGACCGGATGTTTGTCGCTGTACTGGAGACGGGCAGCTTTGCCGCTGCGGCAATGCGCCTTGGCGCCAGCAGCGGGCAGGCGTCAAAGCTGGTGTCGCGGCTTGAGCAGCTGCTGGGCGTTCAGCTGCTCAAACGTACCACGCGGGCGCTCTCTCCGACCGATGCGGGCCGCGCTTACTATGAACGCATTAAAACGCTGCTGGATGCGTTTGATGCGCTGGATGACGCTATGCGCGAAAATGCCAGCCTGCCCTCTGGCCGGCTGCGTATCAGCGCGCCTGGCACCTTTGGAACGGCGGTACTGGCACCGGTGCTGGTCGCGTTTGCCCGTCACTATCCGCTAATCGAGCTGGACGTCAGCTTTTCCGATCGCGCTGTCAATATCGTGGATGAAGGGTTCGATCTGGCGGTGCGCATCGGCCGCCTCGATGACAGCAGCCTGATCGCCCGGCGACTGGGTGACGTGCCGGTACATATTGCCGCATCGCCGGCCTACCTGCTCCGGCATGGCACGCCACAGCACTGGCGCGATCTCGCCCGACACCAGTGCATCAGCGACACCAACTTTCGCGATCCGTGGAACTGGCCTTTTGTCACGGCTGCAGGCGACAGCGCCACGGTACCGATCCGCGGCCGCCTCTGTTTTTCCAACACCGAAGCGTGCCTGCACGCTGCCGTCGCCGGGCTCGGTATCGCCCGCCTGCCCGGCTTTATCGCCACGCCCGCTCTGCAGCGTCAGGAGATTGTTACGATGCTGGCGGAGTTTGCGCCGCCGCCCATGGGGCTGTTTGCACTTTACCCCTCTGCCCGTTTTCTGGCGCAGAAAACCCGGCTGCTGATCGACTTTCTGGCCAGCCACTTCCTCCATCAGCCGCCCGCCTGATTACTTCCATTTCGGAAAGAATGAAAGCCGTTTTGCCTGGATTATCACCAGGCCCGCGGCGCGCTACTCTCTGCGCCCTGATTACACAGGAGCAGCGTTATGTTAGTGAATGGCAAATGGAGTGAAGCCTGGCATCCGGTACAGGCCACCGATCGGCAGGGTGGATTTGTACGACAGACCTCGCAGTTTCGTCACTGGATCAGTGCTGATGGCACAACCGAATTTGCCGCAGAGCCGGATCGCTACCATCTCTACGTGGCGCTGATCTGCCCGTGGGCATCGCGTACGCTGATTGCGCGCAGCCTGAAAGGTCTGGAACAGGTGATTACTGTTTCCGTGGTTGAACCGCAGCTGGGCAGCGCCGGCTGGCGCTTTGGCGATTATCCGGGGGCGCAGCGCGACACGCTGAACCAGGCTGAGTATCTGCATGAACTCTATACCCGCGCCGATGCCGCTTTTACCGGACGCGCCACCGTCCCGGTGCTATGGGATAAAAAGACGCAGACTATCGTCAATAACGAGTCGGCCGATATTCTGCGCATGCTGAACAGCGGCTTTGGCGATCTGGCTGACGATCGCCTGGATCTCTATCCTGCCGATCTGCGCACGGAGATCGATGCGCTGAATGAAACGATCTACACCCGGTTAAATAATGGCGTTTATCGTACCGGCTTTGCCACTACCCAGGTAAGTTATCAGCAGGCTTTCAGCGACGTTTTTGCGCAGCTGGACGAGCTGGAAGCGCTGCTGAAAGATGGCCGTACCTTTGTGCTGGGCGAACGCCTGACTGAAACCGACATCCGGCTGTTTGTCACGCTGATTCGTTTTGACGCCGCCTACTATGGCCTGTTCAAATGCAACCTGCGTCGTCTGTGCGACTATCCGCTGCTGGATCGCTATCTGAAAAGCGTTCTGGCGGTCTCGGGCATACGACAGACGGTGAACATGGACCATATCAAACAGGGTTACTATTCGATTAACGCTCTGAACCCCAACGGCATCGTGCCCGCCGGGCCGGATATGGCAGCGTACGGTTTTTAAGGAGCAGGCATGGCAAAAGCACTGGTTATTTTTCTGCATGGCGTTGGCAGCAGCGGTGACGATCTGGCGGTGCTCGGTGAGCACTGGAGCGGGCTGCTGCCCGACGTGGCGTTTGCTTCCCCCGACGCGCCCTGGCCATTTGAGCATGCGATGGGCTATCAGTGGTTCAGCCTGACCGGCGTTACGCCGGAGAATCGTCCGGCGCGCGTGCGTGCGGCGCGCGATGCATTTGATGATACGCTGCAGCGCCTGATGGCGCAGCACGGCATGCCGGATGCCTGGGAAAACGTTATTCTGGTCGGCTTCTCGCAGGGATCGATCATGGCGCTGGATGCACTGGCTTCAGGACGCTACCCGCTGGCCGGCGTGGTGGCATTTTCCGGCCGGCTGGCATTCGACGAACCGCTAACCCCGCAGTCCTGCGCTTCCGCGCTGCTGATCCACGGCAAAGCGGATGAGGTGATCCCCTTCAGCGAAACAGCGTCCGCCGTCAGCCGGTTACAGGCGGCAGGCGTTAACGTAACGGCCGCTTTCGAAGCCACCACCGGGCACACCATCTCGCCGCAGGGCGCAAGAGAGGCGGTAACCTATATTGCGCAGTGCCTGCAGGATTAGCGCCAGCAGCGATTCAGCGCCTGCCAGGCGCGCCGTGCGCTCTCTGCCGCCGGCTGCGCTTTCAGCTGGTCATTGAATACTTCAATGCCAACCGGACCAGCATAACCGGCTCGCTGCAGGCGACTGACAAAGCTGGCCACATCAATAATGCCGTCGCCCGGCAGCAGCCGCTGGTGACGCGCATAGTCGCTCAGCGCCTGATTATTCTGCGGCGGCTGTTCAGCCATATCGCACAGCTGGACTTCATAGATACGGCTGGCCGGGATGCCCTCAAGGTGCGACGCGTCACCACCCAGCGCGCAGATATGAAACAGATCCACCACCAGGCCAACATTAGGCAGATCAAGACGCTGCAGGCGCTGCCAGGCAAGCGGCAGCGTATTGTCCACGCTACTCCACGCCATAGGCTCATACATGATGCGCATCTCATGGCTCGCCGCTTCCGCCGCCAGCCAGCGCAGATCGTCATCAATGCGTTCCGGGATGCAATCCTGTCGCGTGGTGGCAGGCGCCTGGATGGTGTCGCAGCCAATCGCACGCGCCAGCCGGATAAACTGCTGCAGCTCCTCACGCTTTTGCTGGCGCTCGCTGTCCGGCGCGCCGGTAAAATCGCGCAGCACCTGCAGATTAGTGAAACGGATCGCGGAGTGCGCTAAGTGCGCCGTCTCCATCTTTTCTACATCCTCGCGCCAGATTTCAGCCTGATCAAACCCTGCATCCTGCGCCGCGCGCAGCTTTGCTGCAGGCTCGCCCTGCAGCAGGACCAGATTAAGAAAAAGTGGATTGCCCGGCATGGTTACGCTCCTTTGCGTCTGAACAGAATCTTCCCTGACGGGCCGCTGGCGGGCGCTCAGCCGAGCAGGTTAACCACTGCAAAGCCCGCAAAGGTCATCAGCAGCGAACCCACGACATGCACCAGCACGCTCGACATTGCCCACAGGTATTTACCTGATTGTAGCAGGCTGACAATTTCTGCTGAGAAGGTAGAAAACGTGGTCAGGCCGCCGCACAGACCGGTAACGATCAGCAGTTTCCATGCCGGATCGAGCTGTGGGTAACGCATAAACCACGCCAGAGCGGCGCCAATAATGAAACCGCCCACCAGGTTGACGATCAGCGTGCCTGGCGGCAAATCAGGAAACAGCGCGTTAAAACGTAGCGAGATAAGCCAGCGCAGGGTGCAGCCAGCAGCTCCGCCGACGATTACGGCACACAGCGACTTCAGCATAATTTGATCTCCGGAATGAAGCGCGCGTAACGGCAGCAGGATACGAAAAACGCCTGACCCGCCGCCCTCTCCGCGCAGGGATAAGCGTATAGTCAGGCGTCATCAGCCGTCTGAAAACAGCGGCGGTTGGATCGGGTGGTACGCCATCACCCGTGCTGAGATAATACGCTATCGCCGGTAAACGATCACCCTGCCGGCAGCAGCGCCGGGTTACGGTCAGACCACCCGGTGACGCAGACGACCGATTTTTTCAATCTCCACTTCAATCTCATCACCCGGGAACATAAACAGCGGTGGCGTACGCTTTTTGCCGACGCCGCCGGGCGATCCGGTAATAATAACGTCTCCCGGCGAGAGTGGGCTAAACGCAGAGATATACTCAATAATTTTCGCCACCGGATGCACCATACTGGCCGTGGTGTCGTTCTGCACTTCGCGCTGGTTAAGCCAGGTTTTGATCGCCAGCTGCTGCGGATCGGGGATCTCATCAGCCGTGGTCATCCACGGGCCAAAGCCGCCGGTCTGCTGCCAGTTTTTTCCGGCGGTAAACCAGGTAAACTGCATATCGCGGACAGTGGCATCCATAAAGCAGCCATAGCCCGCCACATACGCCAGCGCGTCGCTTGCCGACACCTGCGAGGCGGCTTTGCCGATAATCACGGCCAGCTCGCCCTCATAATCAAACTCTTCGGTGGTCGCAGGCTTCAGCAGCGGCTGTTCATGCGCCGCCAGTGAGTCAGCGAAACGGACAAACAGCGTGGGCGCCTCCAGCGTTTCCGCAAACTCTTTACGTTTATCGGCATAGTTCATACCGACGCAGAAAACTTTTCCCGGCTGCTCAATGACCGGCAGAAAACGAATGGCACTAAACGCATGATCCGCTGGCAGATGCTCAAATGCGGCCAGATCGCTGATACCGCCGCGCGCCAGCAGGGTTTTCAGATCGGAACAGGCGTCACCCAGGCGCAGCCCAAGATCAACAACACCCTCTTCCTGCACGATGCCATAGCTTTTGCGTGCACAATCAATCAGATAAAAACTGCAAAGCTGCATAACCGCCTCGTTATAATAAGAAATGGCGCGCAGCGTATCAAAAGCCAGCCAGAAATGCGGTATGACCTGCAAAGAAAGTGGTGAAGGTTTGTGTCAGTCTGCGTGCGGGAAAGGACAAAGATGAGAGGTGATAATCATCCTTCGATCCCTGAAGGCGATTATCGAGGGTAACTCTGGACGCTTAAGAAAGCGCGCCCGGCGGTACGTGTTTAAAGGTTGCGACATAGGCGCGAAACACATAACGGAAAAAAGCTTTCATGAAACACCTGACTCAAATATTGTTGAAAAATTACGCGCAAATTATAGCGGCAGCACGTTTTTCATGCAATTTTATTTGAGCCAGATCACAAAATTAACGTTCAGCTCATCAATCCCAGATGCTCGATCAGAATCGTGCTGCCGATACAGATCAGGACCACACCCCCCAGCACTTCTGCCCACTTGCCCAGCACCGGGCCGATAAAGCGTCCCACCAGCACACCGGTTGTCGCCATCAGCGTGGTTGCAGCACCAATGGTCAGCGCGGTGAACAAAATATTAACCTGCAGGAAAGCGAGACCGACGCCGACGGCCAGCGCATCAAGGCTGGTGGCAACCGCCGTCAGCGCCAGCACCATAAAGCCGTGCTGCTGCGGCGCTTCGCAGGGCTCATCTGCTGTCTGGCGGAACCCTTCCATAATCATACGGCCGCCCAGTACGCTAAGCAGACCAAAGGCCACCCAGTGATCCCACGCCATGATGTAGTGACTGGCCGCCAGGCCGATTGCCCAGCCGATCAGCGGCGTCAGCATTTCGATGGCACCAAAAATCAGGCCAGTGCGTAAGGCTTCTTTTATTCCCGGACGGTGCAACGACGCACCTTTACCCAGTGCAGCGGCAAAGGCGTCCATTGACATGCCAAAAGCCAGGATCAGGGTTGCGATGAATGTCATGGGTTTTTAGCCAGTTAGCGAACAAATGCGTAAATCCTCTGCTTTGTTCGTATTAATAAGTCAGTCATAAAAAAGTGCGCGCAGTCTAGCATGCAAATACCCCAAAAAAAAGACAACAAAATCAGGGGCTTAAGTATAGCAAAGGCTATAACTCTTAACTGCCGCTATTTTTAACGCTAAGTTGATGGAATCGCAGAAATTTCCTGGCGTCATCTGATTCACAGATTGCACTGCCCGCCCCTTTTATGCGCTAATGCACGCGCAATATTGACAGGAAAAGAGCGATGAAAAACCCTTTCGAAACACTGATTATTCCAGGCGGGATCCTGCTGCTGGGCTTTCTTTCGGCGCTTCTGCTGCCCGCCCCCTCTTTTGGTCTGATATGGGCGCAGCGACTGCAGCAGAGCTTACACCTCCAGGATCTCAACCAGCTCTATACGCTGGTATTTTGCCTGTGGTTTTTGCTGCTTGGCACGCTGGAGTTTTTTGTTATCCGTTTTATCTGGCGTCGCTGGTTTCAGATGCGCTGACCCCTCTCTCAAACGCTTCGCCCGTTAAAATCAGAATCACAGAAATGTAACACTATTTTTACACAAACGGGCGACATATCACGCAACAAAAAATCCCCGTTTCCAGCTCACCATAAATATTTCTTATTATTCAGAATGTTATTTTGTGATACCTGTCACTGTTCAACTTTCAACCTCTGCGACCTCGTCACAATTACATAACATTGATATCTGCATAACCTGCTGATTAGCGGATAAAAATATCTTATAAGCTGCCGCTCAGGCTGATTAATTCTTATGCTGAATCATTTCGGCATTTAAAAAATAAACAAACGTTTAATTCCAATACGAGAATGTTATATTCAGAAGCATATGCATAACGTGTAGTTAACCGTTATCGCCCCATTGGCTTAACCTGAGTCTTAACCCTTTGAGATAGCGCAGCGCGCGTAAGCCGCGCGGCTATTTTGCCTGCCAACCTGTTGAGCTTCAGGTCAACAGAAGAGGAGATGTCGCCTCATGAGCAACACTGCGGTAAACCTGGCGCTGAGCAGCGCTGCAATGGATGGTGCAAAACGTCAGGAACGGAAAGAAGTTGATGTCCTGCTGATTGGCGCAGGCGTGATGAGCGCTACGCTCGGCACCTGGCTGCAGGAGCTGGAGCCAGACTGGTCCATTGAAATGGTTGAGCGTCTGAATGACGTCGCAGTGGAGTCCTCTAACGGCTGGAATAATGCCGGTACCGGTCACGCCGCGCTGGCGGAGCTTAACTACACGCCGCAAAAGGCGGATGGTTCGATCGATATCGCTAAAGCAGTAGCCATCAACGAATCTTTCCAGATGTCGCGTCAGTTCTGGGCGCATCATGTGCAGAAAGGCAACCTGCAGGATCCCAAAAGCTTTATCCATACCACGCCACACATGAGTTTTGTCTGGGGTGACGCTAACGTCGACTTCCTGCGCAAGCGTTTCCAGGCGCTGCAGAAGAGCACGCTGTTTCGCGGCATGCGCTATTCCGAAGATCGCGATCAGATTGCGCAGTGGATCCCGCTGGTGATGAAAGGACGCGATCCGCAGCAGAAGGTAGCCGCCACCTGGACCGATATGGGTACAGACGTCAACTTTGGTGAAGTGACGCGTCAGCTGATCGCCGCCCTGGAGAAAAAAACGCATTTCCGCCTGCGTATGCGGCAGGAAGTGCGTGACCTGGTGCGCCTGAACGATGGCCGCTGGCAGGTTACGCTGATGAACCTGGATACCAGTGAACAGCGCACCCTGATTACCCGCCAGCTGTTTATCGGTGCCGGCGGTGCGGCGCTGCCGCTGCTGCAGAAGTCAGGCATTCCTGAGGTCAAAGGTTACGCCGGCTTCCCGGTAGGCGGCTCTTTCCTTGTCACTGAAAATCCGGATGTGGTCGCGCAGCATATGGCCAAGGTCTACGGCAAAGCCAGCGTCGGCGCACCGCCTATGTCAGTGCCGCACGTTGATACGCGCGTGCTGGATGGCAAACAGGTGCTGCTGTTTGGCCCGTTCGCCACCTTCTCCACTAAGTTCCTGAAACAGGGTTCGCTGCTGGATATGTTTGGCGCGATGAACACCAGCAACCTGCTGCCGATGATGCAGGTCGGCCTGAAGAGTTTTGACCTGGTGAAATATCTGGTTGATCAGGTGCTGCAGAGCGATGCCGATCGCATGGAGGCGCTGCGCGCCTATGTGCCGCAGGCGAAACAGGAAGACTGGCGCCTGGTCACGGCGGGCCAGCGCGTGCAGATCATCAAAAATGATGAGCTGGAAGGCGGCGTGCTGCGCCTCGGCACTGAAGTGGTGACGTCTGCTGATGGCTCTATTTCTGCGCTGCTGGGCGCCTCACCAGGCGCATCGACCGCGCCACCGATTATGCTGGAGCTGATGGCAAAAGCTTTCCCTGAGCAGATGCGCTCACCGGAGTGGCAGACTAAAATCCGGGCCGTTATTCCGTCCTGGGGCCGCAAACTTAATGGTGACGTGGCGCTGACTGAGAAAGTACTGGCCGATACCAGTCGCATACTGCAGCTGGAATATGAGCCGGTGATCACCTCGCATGCGGCAAACGACGAAGCGCGGATCACCGCTCACGTGGTCGGCAAATAGCTGACTGCTCAGGTGCGCCGCCCGGCGCACCTGCTCTATATTGCGCTCAGCGCGTCATACCCCATCCAGCCGGTCGTTGCCAGCAGCGATAGCGCCATCAGCGTGTTAAACAGGCGCCGCTTCCAGTGCGTCTGCAGGTACGTCCGCAGCCGATCGCCCAGCGCTGCCCAGAGCAGAATGCAGGGCAGATTGAGCGCGGCAAAACCGGTCAGCACCAGCCAGACGTTGCTGCTGCTGGCGTAAAGCAGCGCAACGTTGGTCACCATCAGCCAGGCCTTGGGATTAACCGCCTGAAAAGCCATGCCGCCCAGCAGCGTCATCGGACGCGGACGGACGCTGGCCTGCGGCGCACCGGCGCGAAAAATTTTCCATGACAGCCACAGCAGATAGCCGCAGCCCGCCAGCGTCAGCGGCAGGCGCACGGCTGCCATCCACGTCAGCAGCAGCTCCAGCGCCACGCTTGCCAGCAGCATCTGCAGCGCGCAGCCGAGCAGTATACCGCCCAGCACTGGCAGCGTGCGACGAAAGCCGAAATTGACCCCTGATGTGGCCAGCAGCAGATTGTTCGGGCCGGGCGTAATAGACATGATGGTGACATAACTGAAAAAGGCGGGATCGAGCATAGACGTTCTCCGGACTGAATAAGCTGACTCCATCGTAATGCCGTCACCGCAATGGCAACAGAGACAGTAATTCAGTATTGTAATGGGTACAGTCACACTTTTTCTGCTTTGTACCTGTCACTTCCGGAGGCCATTGTGTCCCTCGCGTTTACTGACGATCAACCGCGCTACCAGCAGCTGGCAGCAAAATTTGCCGACGCTATTCATCAGGGTTCGCTGCGGCCGGGTGCCCGCCTGCCCGCTATCCGGCGAGTGGCGCAGTCGCACCAGCTCAGCGTAAATACCGTGATCAGCGCCTGGCAACTGTTGGAAGATCGCGGCCTGATTGAGGCGCGGCCGCAGTCAGGTTATTACGTTCGCGGCGTATTGCCTGCCGTTACGCTGCAGCCGCAGCCGCCCACCGCAGAGAGTGGCGATCCGGATGCACAGAAGCTGGCGCTGATTGAACAGGTTTTTGCCGCGCAGAATAATCCCGACTACACCAATATTTCGCTGGCCTGTCCGCAGGACAGTGAGCTTTTTCCTTCAGCGAAGCTGGGCCGTATCACCGCCGCGCTGATCCGGCGCCAGGGCGACATTATCGGTCGTTATGCGCTGCCTCCCGGCAGCGAGCGGCTGCGCGAGGAGATCGCCCGGCGCAGCGTGCATACCGGACTGAACCTTACCGCTCAGGCGATTACCCTGACCCACGGCTGCATGGAGGCGCTGCAGCTGGCGCTGCGCGCTGTCACGCAGCCCGGCGACTGTATCGGACTGGAATCCCCCACCTATTTTTTCCTGTTTCCGCTGCTCGCCTCGCTCGGACTGAAAGCGCTGGAGATCCCCACCGATCCGCAGCGCGGTCTTTCGCTGGACGCGCTGGAGATGCTGCTGCAGGAGCAGCGCATTCAGGCGCTGATCGCTATGCCGGGCGCGCAAAACCCGCTGGGCTACGTGATGCCGCTGGAGAACAAAAAACGGCTCGCTGCGCTGATGAATCACTATCGCATTCCGCTGATTGAAGACGGGCTCTACGATGAATTGCAGTTTGACTGGCCGCTGTCACCGCCGGTTAAGGCGTTCGATCGCGATGGCTGGGTGATTTACTGCACCAGCTTTACCAAAACCGTGGCGCCTGATTTTCGTATCGGCTGGACCGCCGCGGGCCGGTTTCATGCCAGCATTGCGCGGCTGAAAGCGGTCTCGTCGATGACTGAATCGCGGCTGCTGAGCGAGACGCTGGCAGAGTTCCTCGCCAGCGGGGGGTACGATCATCATTTGCGCTCGCTGCGCCGGCGCTATGCGGCAAATCTGGATGCGGCGCGGGGCATTCTGGCGCGCCATTTTCCGCAGGGAACACGCGCCACGCTGCCGCGCGGTGGCTTTGTCTTCTGGGTCGAGCTGCCGGGTAAGATTGATACCGTGCTGCTGTTTAATCGTCTGCTGCAGGAGCAGATCTGCGTCACGCCAGGCGCGCTCTACACGCTGAGCGAACGCTACCGGCATGCGCTGCGCCTCTCCTGCTGTTATCCGTTCGACGCGCGTTACACCCGTGCCTTAGCGCGCACGGGTGCTCTGGCGTGCGAGATGAGCGGCATTGCCCCTGCTGCGTCTTAAGGCGTGCCGTTGCGTCCCCAGGTGGTAAATCCGGGGCGCTCGGTCAGCCGCTCATAGTAGGTCTGTATTGCCGGAAAATCGGGGTGATCCAGCGGCGTTTCAAACCAGCGGTTTACGGCCAGTCCAATGGGAATATCCGCCAGGCTAAAGTGACGCCCGGCCACATAGCGGCCCGATTTTTCCAGCTGCTGATTGAGTATCCCCATGGTGTGCGTCCAGCCTTTCACCGCTGCTGCGAGCAGACGGGGATCCTGATGCGCTGGTGAATTTCGTACCAGCGACATAAAGGCGTAGCGCCAGGAGGTGTTAAGCTCGGTAGCCTGCCAGTCGATCCACTGATCCACCGGCGCGCGTAAGCGCGGCTCCTCCGGATAGAGCCATGCACCACCGTAGCTGTTGGCCAGGTAGCGCAGAATAGCGTTGGATTCCCATATCACCAGCCCGTCGTCGATGATGACCGGCACCAGGGCGTTGGGGTTCAGCGCCATAAACTGCGGTGCATGCAGCGACAGACCCTCGTCGCCCCAGGCTTCATGCTTATAGGTGATATTCAGCTCAGCGCAGAGCCACAGCACCTTGCGCACGTTGATTGACGTTTTACGGCCTAAAATTTTTAACATCGCGGACTCCGCCTGCAGAATTATTAATCTATTCATAGCCCTGTTAGCGCGCTTTTACCATGCGCAGGGTATCATTCCACATATTGGCTGACAGAAAAGGAATTGTTATGAGAGTGGCGTTTAAACAGGTGGATGTCTTTACCGCAACGGCATTTCGGGGAAATCCGCTGGCCGTGATTATGGATGCACAGGGATTAGCTGACGAACAGATGGCAGCGATTGCGCGCTGGACCAATCTGTCAGAGACCACGTTTGTGCTGCCGCCAGAGAGCAGCGCGGCGGACTATCGCATCCGCATTTTTACCCCTTCGGGTGAGCTGCCGTTTGCCGGTCACCCGACGCTGGGTACAGCCCATGCGCTGCTGGAAGCGGGCTGGCCGCGGAAAAACGCCGGCTGTATTGTTCAGGAGTGCGGTGTCGGACTGGTTGAGGTGCGTATCGCCGCCGATGGCGCACTGGCATTCGCTGCCCCTGCGGCAACCCTGACGCCGTTCAGCGATGCGCTGATGAGCCGCGCGCTTAACAGCGAGGCCTTTGATCTGACGCAGTCGCCTGCCGTAGCGGATATGGGTATTCGCTGGCTGCTGATCCCGCTCAGCAGCGCGCAGGCGGTCGTCGACGTCACGGCTTCCGTGGCCGATCTGCAGCAGCTGCAGCAGCGGGCGGGCGTCAGCGGCGCGCTGATTTTCGGCGCGCTGCCGCCGGGGGAACCGGAGCAGTATGAGGTCCGCGCGCTGCTTGTGGAGAATGGCAGCCTGACTGAAGATCCGGTCACCGGCAGCGCCAACGCCTGTCTGGCTCGCTACCTGGCGGCCCAGGGCCAGACGCGCAGCTACCGGGCGCGCCAGGGCAGCGCGATCCAGCGCAACGGCCGTATTGACGTTACCTATACGGAAGAGGCGATCTGGATCGGCGGCCAGACGGTAACGGTTATCGACGGTACCATCACGCTCTGACGCGCCGCTCTTACGTCAGCAGGCGATCACAACGCCTGACCGCCCGATGCTTCAATGCGCTGGGCGGTGATCCAGCCGCTCTCCTCGCTCAGCAGCATGCAGATAGCGTCCCCAATGTCGTCCGGCAGCCCGACCCGCCCCAGCGCGGTGACGGACGCAATCTGCGCGTTAAGTTCACGCGTATCGCGCACCCGTCCGCCGCCAAAGTCAGTCTCAATGGCGCCCGGTGCCAGAATATTGACGCGAATGCGGCGCGCGCCCAGCTCCTTCGCCTGATAGCGCGTCAGCACCTCCATGGCGCCTTTCATTGCGGCATAGGTTCCGGAGCCAGGCTGCGTGATACGGGTCAGCCCGCTGGAGATATTCAGAATACGGCCGCCGTCGTTCAGCAGCGGCAGCAGCGCCTGGGTCAGAAAAAACGGGCCTTTCAGGTGCACATTGACCAGCGCATCAAACTCCGCCTCAGTGGTATCGGTCAGCAGCTGATAGTGACCATGACCGGCGTTATTCACCAGAAAATCGAACCGGTCGCGCTGCCAGACGCGCTGCAGCGTCTGCGTAAGCTGTTGTGCAAAGGCAGCGAACTGGCTGCTGTCGCCAACGTCCAGCGGCAGCGCAGCCGCCTGCACGCCCAGCGCTTCGATCTCCTCTGCCACTTTCTGCGCTTCATCAGCGTGACTTCGGTAAGTAAACACAATATGCGTGCCGCGTGCGGCCAGTTTCAGGGCTGCATTACGTCCCAGGCCGCGGTTTCCGCCGGTAATCAGCGCTATTTTGTGATTCATAACTCTCTCCTGCTGCAAAAGTGAACGTCTGATAAAGATATTCAAACCAAAGTGATCTATAAACGCAGATAACTGCGCAGCACTGTTTCAATAACAACAACAATCGGTGAACAACATGGATAAAATTCATGCAATGCAGGTTTTTGTACGGGTCGCGGAGATGGGCAGTTTTACCCGGGCAGCGGAAAGTCTGGGTTTACCAAAAGGCAGTGTGTCGCGTCAGCTGCAGGCGCTGGAGAACCAGATGGGCACGCGCCTGCTGCATCGCACCACCCGGCGCGTGCACCTCACCCAGGATGGACTGGTCTATTACGATCGCTGCCTCGATCTGCTGTCGATGATGGAGGATATGGACAGTCTGTTTCAGCATGACCCGGCGACGCTGAGCGGCAAGCTGCGGGTCGATATGTCGGTGGCGATGGCCACCAGCTTTATTCTGCCGCGCCTGCCGGAGTTTCTGCAGCACTATCCCGGCATTGAGATTGAGCTGAGCAGCAGCGATCGCGAGGTGGATGTGATTCGGGAAGGATTTGACTGCGTAGTGCGCGTGGGCGAGCTGAAAGATTCCGGTCTGATTGCGCGAAAAATTGGCACCTATGCCTTGATCAACTGCGCCAGTCCCGACTACCTTTCCCGCTTTGGCCGTCCGATACGGCTGGAGGAGCTGTCGCAGCACGCCATGGTGCACTATACCCAGCAGCTGGGTCAGCCTGCGCCGGGATTTGAATATTTCGATGGCCGCCAGTGTCACTATGTGCAGACCGGCGGCGTGGTGACGGTAAACAGTACTGAAACCTACCGTGCCGCCTGCCTCGCCGGGCTGGGGATTATTCAGGTGCCGGCAATGGGCGTTCAGCCGCTGCTGGAGTCGGGTCATCTGGTGGAAGTGCTGCACGCTTTTCCGGCAAAACCGATGCCGATTACGCTGCTCTATCCGCACCGCCGCAACGTGGCGCGCCGCGTGCGGGTGTTTATGGAGTGGCTGAGTCAGGTGCTGCAGGAGTATGTCACCTGACACATCCGCCGCCGCCGTTATTTACGGTATATAATTTCAGTTTCGCAGTGAACAGGATGCCTATCGTCTATGACAGACAAAACAACCCAGGAGTCAGCCGCCGATCCAAAGCCGCTGATCGATATCCACACCGGTAACAAAACCGTGGATGGCTCAATTCGTCGCGTGTCGCGCTTCGCCACGTGGTTTCAGTCTATTCCGGCCGTCGCGCACTTTATCCGGGCGCTGGATCGCTTTAATGACCGGCTGGGCAGCCAGTTTGGCGCGGCGATCACCTACTTCTCCTTTTTATCGCTGATCCCGATTCTGATGGTGTCGTTTGCCGCCGTGGGGTTTGTGCTGGCCTCTAATCAGGATCTGCTGTCGGAGCTGATTAACAAAATTGTCAGCAGCATCAGCGATCCTACGCTCGCCACCACGTTAAAAAATACCGTGAACACTGCGATTCAGCAGCGCGCTACCGTGGGTCTGACCGGTCTGCTGCTGGCACTCTATTCCGGTATCAACTGGATGGGCAACCTGCGCGAAGCGGTTCGCGCGCAGTCGCGCGATGTCTGGGAGCGAACGCCGGATGATAAAGAGGTGTTCTGGAAAAAATATCTGCGCGATCTCTTCTCACTCCTGGGGCTGATGCTGGCGCTGGTGATCACCCTTTCGCTGACGTCGATTGCCGGTGCGGCTCAGGCAGCGATCGTCAGCGCGCTGGGGCTGGATGGCATCGACTGGCTGCGTCCGGTAATGACAATTATTGCCCTCTCCATCTCCGTGCTGGCGAACTATCTGCTGTTCCTGTGGATTTTCTGGATCCTGCCGCGCCATAAGCCGCGTAAAAGAGCGCTGCTGCGCGGTACGCTGCTGGCAGCTATCGGCTTTGAGGTGATTAAATTTGTTATGACGCTGACGCTGCCGAAGCTGGCGACCTCTCCTTCAGGCGCTGCCTTTGGTTCAGTACTCGGCCTGATGGCATTTTTCTACTTCTTTGCCCGCCTGACGCTGTTTTGCGCTGCGTGGATCGCCACGGCGAAATATAAAGGTGATACGGAGATGCCGCAGCCGCGCCAGCCCTCCTGACAACGGGCACAGGGCAACCACCTGAACAGTAAAACCTGTTTCCTGCTGGCGAATTTTAGCGCTCCCGCCAGCAGGAAACGCCAGCCAGTCACTTTTATTTAGCGGTTTAGCAGCGATTCACGCCAGAAAAACGTTTCCTGCCGCTGCCATTCGCCACCATTCCGGTTAACTCAGACATTATCCTCTTTTTCGCCGAAAATCGTCGTTTTGCGACGCTTTTTGCTCATTGAATGCCGCATACCAGGTGCGTAATATTTCTGGTTTACATTTACAATTAAGAAACATTTATGCAAGCCTCCATCACAGAAACACCTGACGCGCTGCACGACGAAGCGCCGGTCAATTCGCGCGGTAAAGTTGTCGTAGCTTCTCTGGTCGGTACGGCTATCGAGTTCTTCGATTTCTATATTTACGCCACCGCAGCGGTTATCGTCTTTCCGCATATTTTCTTTCCTCAGGGGGACGCCACGGTTGCGACGCTGCAGTCGCTGGCAACCTTTGCCATCGCCTTTGTCGCGCGGCCAATCGGCTCAGCGGTGTTTGGTCACTTTGGCGATCGCGTCGGTCGTAAGGCGACGCTGGTCGCTTCGCTGCTGACGATGGGCGTCTCAACGGTGCTGATTGGCCTGCTGCCTGGCTATGAAACCATTGGCGTTGCCGCGCCACTGCTGCTGGCGCTGGCGCGCTTCGGTCAGGGGCTGGGACTGGGCGGCGAATGGGGCGGTGCCGCGCTGCTGGCAACGGAGAATGCGCCGGCGAAAAAGCGCGCGCTGTATGGATCGTTCCCCCAGCTGGGCGCGCCGATTGGCTTTTTCTTTGCCAATGGTACGTTCCTGCTGCTCTCCTGGCTGCTGACCGACGAGCAGTTTATGCAGTGGGGCTGGCGCGTGCCGTTTATCCTTTCTGCAGTACTGGTGCTGATCGGCCTCTACGTGCGCGTCTCGCTGCATGAGAGTCCGGTTTTTGCCAAAGTGCAGAAGGAGCAGAAGCAGGTGCGTATGCCTATTGGCACGCTGCTGAGCAAACATATGACGGCGACCATACTCGGCACCTTTATCATGCTGGCTACCTACACGCTGTTCTACATCATGACCGTCTACTCAATGAGCTACGGCACCGCGCCGGCGCCGGTCGGACTGGGCTACTCGCGCAACAGTTTCCTGTGGATGCTGATGGTGGCGGTAATCGGATTTGGCGTGATGGTGCCCATTGCCGGTCTGCTGGCCGATCGCTTTGGTCGCCGCAGAACGATGATCACTATCACGCTGATGATTATCGCTTTTGCGCTGATGTTCCCGCTGCTGCTCGGCTCCGGCTCGCAGATTCTGGTGATGGGCTTTCTGCTGCTGGGCCTGAGCATTATGGGCCTGACGTTTGGCCCGATGGGTGCGCTGCTGCCGGAGCTGTTCCCGACCGAAGTGCGCTATACCGGTGCCTCTTTCTCTTATAATTTGTCATCTATTCTGGGAGCGTCCGTAGCACCCTATATCGCCACCTGGCTCAATGCAAACTATGGCCTGCAGGCAGTGGGTTTCTATCTTGCCGCCATGGCGGTGCTGACGCTGATTGCCCTGATCGCCTGTAAAGAGACGCGGCACCAGACGCTGTATGATGCGGCGTAAACGCGTATCCTGATGCAGCATAAAAACCCGGCCAGTCCGGGTTTTTTATTGCGTAATGCCGCGGGACGGTGCGGCGCGGGGTATATCGTACAGGGGCCGCATTTATGCGGCCCGTTGTACCGGGACGGTGCGGCGTTGGGCGCCATTAATGGCGCCCCTACGGGAGGTGTGGCGCAATAAAAAACCCCGGCAAGCCGGGGTTTGATAAGGCTGAAAATTGTCGGTGGGAACTTAGCCAGCTACCGCGATACGTTTCATATCGGTCATGTAGCCACGCAGCTTGCGACCAACGGTTTCAATCGGATGCTGACGAATCGCTTCGTTAACGTCGCGCAGCTGTGCGTTATCAACCTGAGTGCCTTCTGTCGCTTTGCCCAGATCGCCCGGCTGCAGCGTGGTCATAAACTCCTCCAGCAGCGGTACAGCGGCGAATGAGAACAGGTAGTTGCCATACTCAGCGGTATCGGAGATCACCACGTTCATCTCATACAGGCGCTTACGTGCGATGGTGTTAGCAATCAGCGGCAGCTCATGCAGCGACTCATAGTATGCAGACTCTTCAATGATGCCGGCATCTACCATGGTTTCAAACGCCAGCTCAACGCCCGCTTTTACCATCGCGACCATCACCACGCCTTTGTCGTAGTACTCCTGCTCTTCGATTTTGCCCTCAAACTGTGGCGCATTTTCAAACGCCGTTTTACCGGTCTCTTCACGCCAGGTCAGCAGGTTTTTATCATCGTTCGCCCAGTCAGCCATCATACCGGAGGAGAATTCACCCGAGATGATATCATCCATATGCTTCTGGAACAGCGGAGCCATGATCGTTTTCAGCTGCTCAGAAAGCGCCCAGGCACGGATTTTTGCCGGATTAGACAGGCGATCCATCATCAGCGTAATACCGCCAAACTTCAGTGATTCAGTGATGGTTTCCCAGCCGAACTGGATCAGTTTTTCGGTATAGGCGACATCGTGCCCTTCAGCCACCAGCTTGTCGAAGCAGAGCAGCGAACCCGCCTGCAGCATACCGCACAGAATGGTCTGCTCACCCATCAGATCCGATTTTACTTCCGCTACAAAGGAGGATTCCAGCACGCCTGCGCGGTCACCGCCGGTAGCCGCAGCCCAGGCTTTCGCGATAGCCATGCCTTCGCCTTTCGGATCGTTTTCCGGGTGCACGGCGATAAGCGTCGGAACACCAAAACCGCGTTTATACTCTTCACGCACTTCTGTACCCGGGCACTTCGGTGCCACCATCACCACGGTGATGTCTTTGCGGATGGTTTCGCCCACTTCAACAATGTTAAAGCCGTGCGAGTAGCCCAGCGCAGCGCCATCTTTCATCAGGGGCTGAACCGCCTTTACAACAGAAGAGTGCTGTTTGTCTGGCGTCAGGTTAACCACCAGATCCGCCTGCGGGATCAGCTCTTCATAGGTACCGACTTTAAAACCGTTTTCTGTTGCTTTGCGGAACGAGGCGCGCTTCTCTGCAATTGCTTCTGCACGCAGCGCATAGGCTACATCCAGCCCGGAGTCGCGCATATTGAGCCCCTGGTTCAGGCCCTGTGCGCCGCAGCCCACGATCACTACTTTTTTACCTTTCAGGAAGCTGGCGCCATCGGCGAACTCATCGCGCGCCATAAAGCGACATTTGCCCAGCTGCGCTAACTGATTGCGCAGGTTTAATGTGTTGAAGTAGTTAGCCATGGGGTACTCCGCATCAATGTTGTGTTTGCATTATTGTCTGATAGCGGCGCCTGTTTCAGCGCTGCGAATGACCCCATCATATGACAGGAAATCCATTGCTTAAATTGATATATTAACAACGTTACGTTGCAATTTTTGCAATACGAAATGTCAGGAGATCCCGGATGGATTTACGCGATTTAAAACTCTTTCTGCATCTGGCAGAAAGCTGCCATTTTGGCCGTACGGCACGCGCCATGCACGTCAGCCCCTCTACGCTGTCGCGCCAGATCCAGCGGCTGGAAGAGGATGTCGGCCATGCGCTGTTTCTGCGTGATAACCGCACCGTGACGCTGACGGAAGCGGGTGAGCGGCTGCGCCAGTTTGCCCAGCAGACGCTGCTGCAGTATCAGCAGCTGCGTCACGTCATGGATCTCAACGGCCCCTCGCTAAGCGGTGAGCTGCGTCTGTTCTGCTCGGTGACTGCCGCTTACAGCCATCTGCCGCCGATTCTCGATCGCTTTCGCGCTGAACATCCGCAGGTGGAGATCAAGCTCACGACCGGCGACGCGGCGGACGCCATTGAGATGGTGCAGTCTGGCGAGGCGGATCTGGCCATCGCCGGCCGGCCGGAGTCGCTGCCCGCCAGCATCGGCTTTACACCGCTGGGGCTGATCCCGCTGGTGCTGATTGCACCGGCGCTGCCCTGCCCGGTACGCAGCCAGGCCACGCAGACGGAGCCCGACTGGTCGCAGATCCCGTTTATTATTCCGGATCAGGGACCGGCGCGGCGCGGCATCGATCTCTGGTTCCGGCGCTATCGTCTCGCTAATCCGCAGATCTACGCTACGGTGGCGGGCCATGAGGCGATTATCTCTATGGTGGCGCTGGGCTGCGGAATTGCGCTGGTGCCGGATGTGGTGCTGGAGAACAGCCCTGAGCCGGTGCGAAACCGGGTTATGACGCTGGAGAACGTGGAGTCAGTGGCGCCGCTGCAGCTGGGCGTTTGCGTACAAAAAAAGCGGCTCGGGGAGCCGCTGATTCACGCGTTCTGGCACCTGCTCTGATTACTGCCCGGCGAGAAAGAAACGGAACGCCGGATTATTCGCCTCATCGTGCCACTCGTAACCCAGTGCCGTCAGGTGAGTTTCAAAATCGGGTTCTTTATCATTCACTTCAAATGCCGCCAGCACGCGACCAAAATCGGTGCCGTGGCTGCGGTAGTGGAACAGTGAGATATTCCAGTGCGCGCCCAGCGTCTGCAGAAACTTCAGCAGCGCGCCCGGCGCCTCCGGGAACTCAAAGCTGAACAGCCGCTCGCGCAGCGGTTTTGACGGACGCCCGCCGACCATATAACGCACATGCAGCTTGGCCATCTCATCATCAGAGAGATCCACCACCTGGTAGCCCCCTTCAGTAAGCTGACTGATGATCTCGCCGCGCTCTTCAAGGCCGCGCGTCAGACGCACGCCGACAAAGATGCAGGCGCTGTCCGCATCCGCATAGCGGTAGTTGAATTCCGTGACCGATCGGCCGCCCAGCGTCTGACAGAACGTCAGAAAGCTGCCCTGCTGCTCAGGAATGGTCACCGCCAGCAGCGCTTCCCGCTGCTCTCCCAGCTCGCAGCGTTCGGAAACATAGCGCAGGCCGTGGAAGTTGACGTTGGCGCCCGACAGCACGTGTGCCAGGCGCTCGCCTTTGATGTCGTGCTGCTGGATATACTTTTTCATTCCCGCCAGCGCCAGCGCACCTGAGGGTTCCGCCACGGCCCGCACATCCTCAAACAGATCTTTCATCGCCGCACAGATGGCATCGCTGTCAACGGTGATGATGTCGTCGAGATACTCCTGGCAGAGCCGGAAAGTTTCGCTGCCGATACGTTTCACCGCCACGCCCTCGGCAAACAGCCCGACGCGCGGCAGATCCACCGGCTCGCCCGCCGTCAGCGCAGCTTTCAGGCAGGCGGAGTCTTCAGACTCCACCGCGATGACTTTGATCTGCGGCATCAGCTGTTTAATCAGCACCGCCACGCCGGCTGCCAGCCCGCCGCCGCCAACCGGAACAAATACGCGATCAAGATGCGCATCCTGCTGCAGCAGCTCCATCGCCAGCGTGCCCTGCCCGGCAATCACCGCCGGATGGTCAAACGGCGGCACAAAGGTGTACCCCTGCTGCTGCGCCAGCTCAATCGCTTTGGCTTTCGCCTCATCGAAATTTGCGCCAAACAGAAAGGCTTCGCCGCCAAACGCCCGCACCGCATCGACTTTGATATCCGCCGTGGTGACCGGCATGACAATCAGCGATTTAATTCCCAGCGTGCTGGCTGAGAGTGCAACCCCCTGCGCGTGGTTACCGGCAGAAGCGGTCACCACGCCGCGCGCTTTCTGCTCTTCGTTTAATCCGGCGATCATCGCATAGGCACCGCGCAGCTTGAAGCTGTGCACCGGCTGCCGATCTTCACGTTTCACCAGAACGGTGTTGCCGAGCCTTGATGAGAGTTTCTCCATCTTCTGCAGCGGCGTTACCTGCGCAATTTCATAAACCGGCGCACGCAGAATGGCACGCAGGTATTCCGCGCCGCCAGGCGACGCAGACAGGGGTTGAGACTCAGCCATACCATCAGCCTCCCAGCTTCGACTTGTCGCGCACTGCGCCTTTATCCGCGCTGGTCGCCAGTGAGGCGTAAGCACGCAGCGCAAAAGAGACCTGACGTTCGCGATTATGCGGCGTCCAGGCGGCTTCTCCGCGCGCAGCTTCTTCTTCACGACGGGCGTGCAGCTCATTATCCGGTACCGCCAGCTTAATGCCGCGATTCGGGATATCGATCTCAATCAGATCGCCATCTTTTACCAGCGCAATGGTGCCGCCGCTTGCCGCTTCCGGCGAGGCGTGGCCGATAGAGAGGCCAGATGTGCCGCCAGAGAAGCGCCCGTCGGTGATCAGCGCGCAGCTTTTGCCAAGGCCCATCGACTTCAGATAGGTCGTCGGATAAAGCATCTCCTGCATGCCCGGCCCCCCTTTTGGCCCTTCGTAGCGAATGACGACGACATCACCGGCCACCACTTTACCGCCCAGGATCGCTTCAACGGCATCATCCTGGCTTTCATAGACTTTAGCCGGCCCTTTAAAGGTCAGGATCTCTTTATCGACGCCCGCCGTTTTAACGATACAGCCATCTTCTGCCAGGTTACCGTACAGAACCGCCAGGCCGCCATCCTGTGAGTAGGCGTGTTCGCGCGTACGGATACAGCCCTCAGCGCGATCGTCATCCAGCGTGTCCCAGCGACAGCTTTGCGAGAAAGCCTGCGTGGTGCGGATGCCCGCCGGACCGGCGCGGAACATATCTTTTACGGCCTGGTCCTGCGTCAGCATGATGTCGTACTGATCCAGCGTTTCACGCATCGTCTGCTGCAGAATATTGCGCGCGCTGGTGTCAATCAGGCCAGCCCGATCCAGCTCGCCAAGAATACCGATTACGCCGCCGGCGCGGTGCACATCTTCCATATGATATTTCGGAGTGCTGGGCGCCACTTTACACAGCTGCGGTACTTTACGTGACAGGCGGTCGATATCGGAGATATTGAAGTCGATCTCGCCCTCCTGCGCCGCCGCCAGCAGATGCAGTACGGTATTGGTGGAGCCGCCCATGGCGATATCCAGCGTCATGGCGTTCTCAAATGCTGCTTTGGTCGCGATATTACGCGGCAGCATATTGGCGTCATCCTGCTCGTAGTAGCGTTTGGTCAGGCTCACAATGCGTTTACCGGCATTGATGAACAGCGCTTTACGATCGGCGTGGGTGGCCAGCAGCGAGCCGTTGCCCGGCTGTGACAGGCCCAGCGCTTCTGTCAGGCAGTTCATGGAGTTAGCGGTAAACATTCCGGAGCAGGAGCCGCAGGTTGGGCAGGCTGAGCGCTCAATCTGCTCACTGTCGGCGTCGCTGACGTTGGGGTTCGCCCCCTGAATCATCGCATCTACCAGATCCAGCTTGATGATCTGGTCGGAGAGTTTGGTTTTCCCCGCTTCCATCGGGCCGCCGGAGACAAAGATCACCGGAATGTTGAGGCGCAGTGCCGCCATCAGCATGCCCGGGGTGATTTTGTCGCAGTTGGAGATACAGACCATCGCATCCGCGCAGTGGGCGTTGACCATATACTCTACGGAGTCGGCGATCAGCTCACGTGACGGAAGTGAATACAGCATGCCGCCATGTCCCATGGCGATACCATCATCTACCGCGATGGTGTTGAACTCTTTTGCCACACCGCCCGCTGCTTCAATCTGCTCTGCAACCAGCTTGCCGAGGTCGCGCAGGTGCACGTGCCCTGGTACAAACTGTGTGAATGAGTTCACTACCGCAATAATCGGCTTGCCGAAATCATCATCGGTCATTCCGGTGGCGCGCCACAGGGCACGGGCACCCGCCATATTACGGCCGTGGGTGGTGGTGGCTGAACGGTACTTAGGCATGCTCTATTTACTCCAGTCTGAAAAATGACGCGGGCGCTGCTGCCCCCGCGCTGATCTCTTGTTACGGATTAACCTGATCCAGCCAGCCATATTTATCTTCGGTTTCGCCGGTAAACAGGCCAAAGAACGCTTTCTGAATTCGGGTGGTCACCGGACCACGCTTGCCTTCGCCGACCTGAATGCCGTCAACGCTGCGCACCGGGGTGATTTCAGCAGCGGTGCCTGACATGAAGATCTCATCGGCCAGATAGAGCGACTCGCGTGACAGCACCTGCTCGCGCACTTCAATACCGAGATCGTGCGCCAGCTTGATAATTGCATCACGGGTGATGCCTGGCAGAGCGGAAGAGGTAAACGGCGGCGTAAACAGGATGCCATCTTTGACTTCAAACAGGTTTTCGCCTGCGCCTTCAGAGATGTAGCCCTGCGTATCCAGCGCGATCCCTTCCTGATAGCCGTGGCGGCGTGCTTCGCTGCCCACCAGCAGGGAGGAGAGATAGTTACCGCCCGCTTTGGCTGCGGTAGGCAGTGTGTTAGGCGCCACGCGATTCCACGAAGAGACCATGGCGTTGATACCCTGCTCCAGCGCTTCCGGACCGAGGTAGGCTCCCCACGGGAAAGCCGCAATAATCACGTCAGTGGTAAAACCGTCCGGCGGGTTAACGCCCAGGCCTACATCGCCGACAAACGCCAGCGGGCGGATATAGGCACTCTTCAGATTGTTAACGCGGATCACTTCGCGGCAGGCTTCCATCAGCTCATCGACGCTGGCTTTGATGGGAAAACGATAGATTTTTGCGGAGTCGTGCAGACGCTGCATATGTTCACGGTGACGGAACACTACCGGGCCTTTGTGCGAGTCGTAGCAGCGTACGCCTTCAAACACGGAAGTGCCGTAATGCAGTGCGTGAGACATAACGCTGACCTTGGCGTCTTCCCACTTAACCATCTCTCCGTTGAACCAAATAAAGTCTGCTTTCTTCGTACTCATCGTTATGTCCTTTGGCGACTAAGCGCGGATTTGTTGTGTTGTCTGCTGCTGGATCTCGACACAGGCGACATCCAAAAGTTTGCGTAACTGAGAAGACAGTAAATCGACTGAGCGCTGGCTGGCAACGGTCATTTCGATATTAATATTGTCTGCGTTGCTGGCGGAGCCCATATTCATCGCGCAGACCTGAAAGCCGCGGTGGCGAACAACGCGTAAAATGCGCTCCAGCACTTCCGGGCGAAAACGGGCTTCAATTGATAACTGATGCTGATTCATATGCTCTTCTCCATCATGTTTGCGTTGCTGGCACCCGGCGGGACCAGTGGCCAGACGTTTTCATGCTCATCAATCGAAACATGCAGGAAATAAGGTCCTTCGCTGTTCAGCAGAGCATCAATCGCGGCGTCAACTTCATCTTTACGGCTGATACGCTGGCCTGGAATATCAAACGCGCGGGCCAGCATCAGAAAATCGGGGTTATCGGTCAGGATGGTCTCGCTATAGCGGCCATCGAAAAACAGCTGCTGCCACTGGCGCACCATGCCCAGCCGCTGGTTATCCAGCAGCAGAATTTTTACCGGCAGCTGTTTGCGTTTAATCGTGCCCAGCTCCTGAATGTTCATCATGATGGAACCATCACCGGAGACGCAGATTACCGTATCATCAGGGCGGGCAATCTGCGCCCCCACGGCTGCCGGCAGACCAAATCCCATGGTGCCGAGACCGCTGGAGGTGATGAAATTTTCCGGCGCGCTGAACTGCATATGCTGCGCGGTCCACATCTGATGCTGACCCACATCGGTGGTCACAACCGTACTGTCCGGTTTGCGATCGGAAACCTGCTTCAGCAGCAGCGGTGCGTAAATAGCGTCACCGGGATGATCGTAGCGCCAGCTAAACTCCGCTTTCATCGCGCGGACTTCCTGACGCCATGCATCGATCTGCAGAGGCATACTCAGCGCGGGCAGTATCTGCCGGAGGTCGCCTGGCAGCGAAACATGAGCACGGCGCAGTTTGTTCAGCTCCGCCGGATCGATATCGATATGAATAACGCTGGCATGCGGGGCGAAGGTATCCAGCTTGCCGGTCACGCGGTCATCAAAGCGGGCGCCTACTGCAATCAGCAAATCGCACGACTGTACGGCAAGGTTGGCCGCTTTAGTGCCGTGCATGCCCAGCATCCCGAGATAAAGCTCGCTGCTGCTCTCTGCACAGCCAAGCCCTTTCAGGGTTGAGACGACCGGGATGCCGCTTTCTTTTGCCAGCGCACGCAGTGCCGGTACCGCCTGCGCCATACCCACGCCACCCCCTACATAGAGGATGGGTTTTGCCGCACGTGCCATTAAGGCGCGCGCGTCATCAATGTGCTGCGGCGAATGGGAAAGCGTCTCCTCAACCGGCAGCAGATGGGGCGTCAGTTCCGCGCTGGCAATCTGGATATCTTTTGGGATATCAACCAGTACCGGCCCCGGGCGTCCCGACTGCGCGATAGCAAAGGCTTCGGCCATCACTGAAGGCAGATCGTCAAGCGATTCAACCAGAAAACTGTGTTTGGTGCAGGCCAGCGACAGCCCAAGGACGTCAATCTCCTGAAAAGCGTCGGTTCCCATCACAGCGGATGAAACCTGTCCGGTGATGGCTACTACGGGAACAGAATCCATCATCGCATCCGCCAGGCCAGTGATCAGGTTAGTGGCTCCCGGACCAGAGGTTGCGATGCAGACGCCGGTTTTACCCGTAGCACGGGCATAGCCGATAGCCGCTATCACCGCGCCCTGCTCATGACGGCACAACAGATGTTCTACGCCGCCATCATATAGCGCATCGTACACGGGCATGATAGCGCCGCCAGGATAACCGAACACGGTATCAACGCCCTGCGCGCGTAATGCCTGAACTACCCATTGTGCACCTGTCATGGTTATTCTCCTGTAATCCTGTGAGAACAACAGAATTTTATGCTACTGCTCATAATCTGCTCCTCGCTAATCAGCTGATAGTTTGTCTGGTCAAAAAAAAACCCCCGGACCTTTCGGTGCGGGGGTTTTTGGGATTTCAGACTTGATTTTTAAGCCTTTCTTTCTCCAGACGCAGCCCCGCACGGTGGGTTAATAATCACCACCACGCTAATCACGACTAGGCTAATCACGGATAGAAGGGCTTTCATACGTTGTCTTTTTTTCACTTGTTCGAAGTAATGCCTACAGAGTTATCATAGTTACCGGGTCATTTACAATAATTTTCATCAGCCAATTTTTCGCGGTTCTGATGCAATCATCGTTATCACCTTGTAAAAACTAGGTTATTCAGATTTGTGATAAATATTCATCACGCCCGGCGCGTAATTGCATAATGCTTAGCGGAAGAGATCGCTCATTTTTGGCGAAAACAGTGAAACAATAGAGAAAAATATGGAATAAGACGGTCAAAATGGCACAACCGGGATCGCAGATAGCGCGCTGAGGAGCAAGGATAGAGGCAACAAGGAGGGGTGATGTCTTTATCTAAAGTTCTGACCCGTGCGGCACTGGGAATCGAAGCGCCGCTGGTAACCGTCGAGGTTCATATCAGTAATGGATTGCCTGCGCTGACGCTGGTCGGCCTGCCTGAAACCACGGTTAAGGAGGCTCGCGAACGGGTACGCAGCGCTATTATTAATAGCGGATTCAGCTTTCCGGCCAAACGTATCACCATCAATCTGGCGCCTGCTGACCTGCCTAAGGAGGGTGGTCGCTACGATCTGCCGATTGCTATCGCGCTTCTCGCAGCCTCAGAACAGCTGCCAGGGGATAAACTTACGCGCTATGAGTTCCTGGGTGAGCTGGCGCTTAACGGCGCGCTCTGTGGCGTGCAGGCCGCAATTCCGGCCGCTATGGCAGCGCTCAGAGCCGGCCGCCAGATGATTGTTGCTGAACAGAATCAGCAGGATGTGGGATTAATCCAGCAGGGCGAAACGCTGACCGGCGTGCATCTTAGTGAAATATGCGCTTTTCTGCACAATCAGACCACGCTCAGAGTGGCGCAGACCGTTGCCGAAGAGGCCACGGACTCACCGCAGGATCTGCGTGACGTTATTGGTCAGCAGCAGGGACGACGCGCGCTGGAGATTGCAGCAGCAGGCGGACATAATCTGCTGCTGCTCGGACCACCCGGTACAGGCAAAACGATGCTGGCGACGCGTCTGCCGGGCATTATGCCCCCGCTGGACGACGGTGAAGCGCTGGAGTGTGCGGCAATTGCCAGCCTGGTCAGCAATGGTGAACAGCGCGCTCAGTGGCGCAAGCGCCCTTTCAGGGCACCTCATCACAGCGCCTCACTCTATGCGCTGGTTGGCGGAGGCTCTATACCCCGCCCGGGTGAAATATCACTGGCACACAATGGCGTACTGTTTCTGGATGAGTTACCGGAATTTGATCGCCGCGTCCTTGATGCGCTGCGTGAACCTATTGAATCAGGCGAAATTGCGCTCTCCCGTACGCGGGCTAAAGTGACTTATCCTGCGCGCTTTCAGCTGATAGGCGCAATGAACCCCAGCCCCACCGGGCATTACCAGGGCAATCACAACCGCTGTTCACCACAGCAGGTACTGCGTTATCTCAGCCGGTTGTCAGGGCCCTTTCTGGACCGCTTTGATTTGTCGCTTGAGATCCCGCTGCTGCCAGGCGGTAGCCTGAGTCAGCAGGCTGTCACCGGCGAGAGCACTGCACAGGTCAGGGAACGGGTGCTGGCAGCCAGAGCACGACAGCAGGCGCGCGCCGGCAAAATTAATGCCCATCTTACTAATGCGGAGATCGCGCGCGACTGTGCGTTGTTACAGGCTGATGCAGAGTGGCTGGAAGGAATACTTAATACGCTGGGTTTGTCGGTGCGTGCATGGCAGCGCATCCTGAAAGTGGCCAGAACCATCACCGATCTTGCCGGGGAAACACAGATAGTACGGCCACATCTGCAGGAAGCGGTGAGCTACCGCAGTATCGATCGTTTAATGATTTATCTGCATAAGACGCTGGAATAAAAACGGGGCCGTTCAGAGCCCCGTTTTATCAGTCATCACTGTCGCTGAAATCTTCAACCGTATCCATCTGCGGCTTGCCACCCGACAGGGTGTGAAAGCGCTTGGGACGCTTGATGCGGGCGATATACTTAGACCAGACGCGCTCTGCTTCGGTCAGCGGCTCACGTTGTCCGCGGCACACTTCAAGAAACGACCGCTCTTCTTCTGTTACCGGTTCGCGTTTTGCCAGATCAAGCTCATTAAAAGCGTATCCGTGACGCTCCAGAAGCTGGGCTTCTTTAATGGTGAAATCACCGTGACGTGAAAATCCACGTGGATAATGTTTGTTATCGAAGAAACGATTTGTTGTTGCGAAGCTTTCCGCCATTTTACACGCTCCTGATTCTCATATGGCCGTGCTATTTATGGCGCGGAGTATTAGATAGGCTTGACAGAGTGTAAAACAAAACATTTAAATCAGTACGACAAACAAATTTTGGGAGAATAGTGTGGATACGGAATTACTGAAAACTTTTCTGGAGGTGAGCAGAACGCGTCATTTTGGACGTGCTGCGGAGGCGCTGTACCTTACGCAATCTGCTGTCAGTTTTCGCATCCGTCAATTGGAAAACCAGCTGGGCGTAAATCTCTTTACCCGCCATCGTAATAACATCCGCCTGACTTCAGCAGGTGAGCGGTTATTACCTTATGCGGAAAGCCTGATGAGTACCTGGCTGATGGCAAAGAAAGAGGTTTCGCATACGCAGCAGCATCATGAGCTCTCAATCGGTGCCAGCGCTTCCCTGTGGGAGGCTTATCTCACGCCCTGGCTTCAGACGCTCTATGAGAACCGTGAGAGCCTGCATATGGAAGCCCGTATTGCCCAGCGTCATCTGCTGGTTAAACAGCTGCATGAGCGGCAGCTTGATCTGCTAATCACCACGGAAGCGCCAAAAATGGATGAGCTGACCAGCCAGCAGATTGGTCATATTTCACTTGCTCTGTTCCGGGCGCGTAAAACGGAAAAACGCGAGAAGTATGATTATATCAAACTGGAATGGGGCGCAGATTTTCATCAGCATGAGAGCTATTTGTCGAGTGATGATGTTCCGGTATTAACCACGACATCGGCACATGTAACGCGGGAACTGTTACACACTACCGGGGCCTGTGCTTTTTTACCCGATTCCTGGCAGGGAATATATAACGATATTGTGCCGATCCCTGATACACCGGTAGCGGTGCGTCCGCTATATGCCGTCTGGCTGCAGAATAGCGATCAGCAAACGCATATCCGCCAGCTGCTCAAATTTCCGGTTCTGACGCACTGAGATAGCAGATTGAGAAGGGTCTGAAGCTGTGAAAGCGGGCGCAGACTCTTTCTTTTTTTGAAAGGATGCAGAAGGATCCTGAATTTCAGGCAAAAAAAAATCCTTTGCCGAAGCAAAGGATTGTTTTCTGGCAGGGGCGGAGGGACTCGAACCCCCAACACCCGGTTTTGGAGACCGGTGCTCTACCAATTGAACTACGCCCCTAAATAGGGTGGCGGAACGGACGGGGCTCGAACCCGCGACCCCCTGCGTGACAGGCAGGTATTCTAACCAACTGAACTACCGCTCCACCGATTCTTTACTGCCCTCAGGACCGCGCCTGAAGCCAGGTGTTTCGCCCTCTCCGCGTCACCGGGAGGTCACGACCAGAAGCTCTGGTCTTAATTGGATGCCTGGCAGTTCCCTACTCTCGCATGGGGAGGCCCCACACTACCATCGGCGCTACGGCGTTTCACTTCTGAGTTCGGCATGGGGTCAGGTGGGACCGCCGCGCTGTGGCCGCCAGGCAAATTCTGTTATCCGGCAAAACAAGCTGAAAATCGGGTCTCTCAAAACGCCTCTGGCGTTGTAAGGTTAAGCCTCACGGGTCATTAGTACCGGTTAGCTCAACGCATCGCTGCGCTTACACACCCGGCCTATCAACGTCGTCGTCTTCAACGTCCCTTCAGGGCTCTCAGGGAGCCAGGGAGAACTCATCTCGGGGCAAGTTTCGTGCTTAGATGCTTTCAGCACTTATCTTTTCCGCACTTAGCTACCGGGCAGTGCCACTGGCGTGACAACCCGAACACCAGCGGTGCGTTCACTCCGGTCCTCTCGTACTAGGAGCAACCCCCCTCAATTCTCCAGCGCCCACGGCAGATAGGGACCGAACTGTCTCACGACGTTCTAAACCCAGCTCGCGTACCACTTTAAACGGCGAACAGCCGTACCCTTGGGACCTACTTCAGCCCCAGGATGTGATGAGCCGACATCGAGGTGCCAAACACCGCCGTCGATATGAACTCTTGGGCGGTATCAGCCTGTTATCCCCGGAGTACCTTTTATCCGTTGAGCGATGGCCCTTCCATTCAGAACCACCGGATCACTATGACCTGCTTTCGCACCTGCTCGAGCCGTCACTCTCGCAGTCAAGCTGGCTTATGCCATTGCACTAACCTCCTGATGTCCGACCAGGATTAGCCAACCTTCGTGCTCCTCCGTTACGCTTTGGGAGGAGACCGCCCCAGTCAAACTACCCACCAGACACTGTCCGCAGCCCGGATAACGGGCCCACGTTAGAACATCAAACGTTAAAGGGTGGTATTTCAAGGATGGCTCCACGCGGACTGGCGTCCGCGCTTCAAAGCCTCCCACCTATCCTACACATCAAGGCTCAATGTTCAGTGTCAAGCTGTAGTAAAGGTTCACGGGGTCTTTCCGTCTTGCCGCGGGTACACTGCATCTTCACAGCGATTTCAATTTCACTGAGTCTCGGGTGGAGACAGCCTGGCCATCATTACGCCATTCGTGCAGGTCGGAACTTACCCGACAAGGAATTTCGCTACCTTAGGACCGTTATAGTTACGGCCGCCGTTTACCGGGGCTTCGATCAAGAGCTTCTCCTTGCGGATAACCCCATCAATTAACCTTCCGGCACCGGGCAGGCGTCACACCGTATACGTCCACTTTCGTGTTTGCACAGTGCTGTGTTTTTAATAAACAGTTGCAGCCAGCTGGTATCTTCGACTGGCCTCGGCTCGGGGAGCAAGTCCCTCCACCTACGCGCCAGCGTGCCTTCTCCCGAAGTTACGGCACCATTTTGCCTAGTTCCTTCACCCGAGTTCTCTCAAGCGCCTTGGTATTCTCTACCTGACCACCTGTGTCGGTTTGGGGTACGATTTCGTGTTGCCTGGAGCTTAGAGGCTTTTCCTGGAAGCAGGGCATCAGTTACTTCGGCTCCGTAGAGCCTCGTCGTCACGCCTCAGTGTTAAAGAAGACCGGATTTGCCTGGTCTTCACACCTGCACGCTTAAACCGGGACAACCGTCGCCCGGATAACCTAGCCTTCTCCGTCCCCCCTTCGCAGCAACACCAAGTGCAGGAATATTAACCTGCTTCCCATCGACTACGCCTTTCGGCCTCGCCTTAGGGGTCGACTCACCCTGCCCCGATTAACGTTGGACAGGAACCCTTGGTCTTCCGGCGAGCGGGCTTTTCACCCGCTTTATCGTTACTTATGTCAGCATTCGCACTTCTGATACCTCCAGCAGCCCTCACAGGCCACCTTCTGCGGCTTACAGAACGCTCCCCTACCCAGCGACGCAAGCGTCGCTGCCGCAGCTTCGGTGCATGGTTTAGCCCCGTTACATCTTCCGCGCAGGCCGACTCGACCAGTGAGCTATTACGCTTTCTTTAAATGATGGCTGCTTCTAAGCCAACATCCTGGCTGTCTGTGCCTTCCCACATCGTTTCCCACTTAACCATGACTTTGGGACCTTAGCTGGCGGTCTGGGTTGTTTCCCTCTTCACGACGGACGTTAGCACCCGCCGTGTGTCTCCCGTGATAACATTCTCCGGTATTCGCAGTTTGCATCGGGTTGGTAAGCCGGGATGGCCCCCTAGCCGAAACAGTGCTCTACCCCCGGAGATGAGTTCACGAGGCGCTACCTAAATAGCTTTCGGGGAGAACCAGCTATCTCCCGGTTTGATTGGCCTTTCACCCCCAGCCACAGGTCATCCGCTAATTTTTCAACATTAGTCGGTTCGGTCCTCCAGTTAGTGTTACCCAACCTTCAACCTGCCCATGGCTAGATCACCGGGTTTCGGGTCTATACCCTGCAACTTAGCGCCCAATTAAGACTCGGTTTCCCTACGGCTCCCCTATGCGGTTAACCTTGCTACAGAATATAAGTCGCTGACCCATTATACAAAAGGTACGCAGTCACCCCCATAAAGAAGGCTCCCACTGCTTGTACGTACACGGTTTCAGGTTCTGTTTCACTCCCCTCGCCGGGGTTCTTTTCGCCTTTCCCTCACGGTACTGGTTCACTATCGGTCAGTCAGGAGTATTTAGCCTTGGAGGATGGTCCCCCCATATTCAGACAGGATACCACGTGTCCCGCCCTACTCTTCGAGCTCACAGCCTGTGCGTTTTCGTGTACGGGGCTGTCACCCGGTATCGCGCGCCTTTCCAGACGCTTCCACTAACGCACAAGCTGATTCAGGCTCTGGGCTGCTCCCCGTTCGCTCGCCGCTACTGGGGGAATCTCGGTTGATTTCTTTTCCTCGGGGTACTTAGATGTTTCAGTTCCCCCGGTTCGCCTCGCAGCACTATGTATTCATGCTGCGATGATGCACTGGGTGCACCGGGTTTCCCCATTCGGACATCGCCGGCTGTAGCGGTTCATATCACCTTGCCGGCGCTTTTCGCAGATTAGCACGTCCTTCATCGCCTCTGACTGCCAGGGCATCCACCGTGTACGCTTGGTCGCTTAACCTCACAACCCACAGGCGTTTTGAACGCTGTGAATCGCGATAATCTTGAGACCCGGCCGCATCGCGCATCGTTCTTATTACGGAGAACGAATACGACGCGGTCGTTTCAAATTTTCAGCTTGTTCCGGATTGTTAAAGAGCAAATACTTCGCAATATGCTTAACAGCATATTCTGAAGTATTTTTCAGGACTGTAATGGTGGAGCTAAGCGGGATCGAACCGCTGACCTCCTGCGTGCAAGGCAGGCGCTCTCCCAGCTGAGCTATAGCCCCATACAGTCACTGCAGAGACCATCTACTACCACTCAACTTCTCTCCAGGGAGAAACGTTGATTTGGCTCAGGCAAGGCATGTTTCCGCGAAGCATAGTGAACTATGCGAGCCGGAGACATAACGCAGCATGAGACAAATCTGGTAGGCCTGAGTGGACTTGAACCACCGACCTCACCCTTATCAGGGGTGCGCTCTAACCACCTGAGCTACAAGCCTGTAGAGGTTTTTCTGCTCGTTACTTTCTATCAGACAATCTGTGTGAGCACTTCGCGGGAAGGTATCTTCAGGTAAGGAGGTGATCCAACCGCAGGTTCCCCTACGGTTACCTTGTTACGACTTCACCCCAGTCATGAATCACAAAGTGGTAAGCGCCCTCCCGAAGGTTAAGCTACCTACTTCTTTTGCAACCCACTCCCATGGTGTGACGGGCGGTGTGTACAAGGCCCGGGAACGTATTCACCGTAGCATTCTGATCTACGATTACTAGCGATTCCGACTTCACGGAGTCGAGTTGCAGACTCCGATCCGGACTACGACGCACTTTATGAGGTCCGCTTGCTCTCGCGAGGTCGCTTCTCTTTGTATGCGCCATTGTAGCACGTGTGTAGCCCTGGCCGTAAGGGCCATGATGACTTGACGTCATCCCCACCTTCCTCCGGTTTATCACCGGCAGTCTCCTTTGAGTTCCCGGCACGACCCGCTGGCAACAAAGGATAAGGGTTGCGCTCGTTGCGGGACTTAACCCAACATTTCACAACACGAGCTGACGACAGCCATGCAGCACCTGTCTCAGAGTTCCCGAAGGCACCAAAGCATCTCTGCTAAGTTCTCTGGATGTCAAGGCCAGGTAAGGTTCTTCGCGTTGCATCGAATTAAACCACATGCTCCACCGCTTGTGCGGGCCCCCGTCAATTCATTTGAGTTTTAACCTTGCGGCCGTACTCCCCAGGCGGTCGACTTAACGCGTTAGCTCCGGAAGCCACTCCTCAGGGGAACAGCCTCCAAGTCGACATCGTTTACGGCGTGGACTACCAGGGTATCTAATCCTGTTTGCTCCCCACGCTTTCGCACCTGAGCGTCAGTCTTCGTCCAGGGGGCCGCCTTCGCCACCGGTATTCCTCCAGATCTCTACGCATTTCACCGCTACACCTGGAATTCTACCCCCCTCTACGAGACTCAAGCCTGCCAGTTTCAAATGCAGTTCCCAGGTTAAGCCCGGGGATTTCACATCTGACTTAACAGACCGCCTGCGTGCGCTTTACGCCCAGTAATTCCGATTAACGCTTGCACCCTCCGTATTACCGCGGCTGCTGGCACGGAGTTAGCCGGTGCTTCTTCTGCGGGTAACGTCAATCGGCGAGGTTATTAACCTCACCGCCTTCCTCCCCGCTGAAAGTACTTTACAACCCGAAGGCCTTCTTCATACACGCGGCATGGCTGCATCAGGCTTGCGCCCATTGTGCAATATTCCCCACTGCTGCCTCCCGTAGGAGTCTGGACCGTGTCTCAGTTCCAGTGTGGCTGGTCATCCTCTCAGACCAGCTAGGGATCGTCGCCTAGGTGAGCCGTTACCCCACCTACTAGCTAATCCCATCTGGGCACATCCGGTGGCGTGAGGTCCGAAGATCCCCCACTTTGGTCCGAAGACGTTATGCGGTATTAGCTACCGTTTCCAGTAGTTATCCCCCTCCACCGGGCAGTTTCCCAGACATTACTCACCCGTCCGCCACTCGTCACCCGGGGAGCAAGCTCCCCTGTGCTACCGTCCGACTTGCATGTGTTAGGCCTGCCGCCAGCGTTCAATCTGAGCCATGATCAAACTCTTCAATTTAAGTTTGATTTGCTTAAACAAGTTAAGCGGTGCTCTGTGAATTAAACTTCGTAATGAATTACGTGTTCACTCAGCAAAGACTTGATATTTTTTAAAGCCCGTAGGCTTGTGATATCAATCCTGCGAGTGCCCACACAGATTGTCTGATAAATTGTTAAAGAGCAGCGCCGCGATTTCTCAAGCGGCGCGGGATGCGTATATTACGCTTTCCGCATTTTCAGTCAAGCATTTATTTTTGCTTTTCTGAAGGTTGCTGTAAAAGCCACCTGCTTAACGCGACGCTTCGTAAGCCGTTGTGCCGTGTCAGTGGAGGCGCATTATAGGGAGTTCTTCCGGGCTGACAAGTGCTAATTTTGAATTATTTTCTGAGTGTTGTTTTTTTCAGCGAAACCGCCTCAAACTGCCAGTTTTTCGAGCAGCGGAAAGCCATAACGCTGTAAAACGCCGGATAACTGTACCGCTTCTTCATCCATAGATGTGCAAAACGCGATGTTGCTGTCAGCAGAAGCCGCATCAGGCGCCTCGTGCTCAAGCAGCCAGACGGTACGCCTGGCTATAGCAGCACCGGAATCAACCAGCCGGGTTCCATCCGGCAGAACCTGCTGCAGTTCATCGCGCAGCAGTGGAAAGTGCGTGCAGCCCAGCACGACCGTATCCGGCGGCTCTTTCATACGTAACCAGGGTTGCACTGCCCGGCGAACATCATTCAGTGATACCGGTTCACCATGCAGCTTCGCCTCTGCCAGTTCCACCAGCTCAGCAGACCCCAGCATCTCAATGGTGCACTCCCGGGCAAACTGTTTCACCAGTTCATGGGTATAAGGACGCTTTACCGTTCCCCGCGTTGCCAGCAGCCCGACGACTCCGTTACGTGTCAGGCGAGCCGCCGGTTTAATTGCCGGCACCACGCCGACGACCGGAAACGCAAAGCGTTCGCGCAGTGCAGGTAAAGAGACGGTACTGGCCGAGTTACAGGCAATGATGACTAATGCGAGCGGAAAACGCTGCGTAATGGCCGTAACCACTGCCACTACGCGTTCAACAATGTACGTTTCCGTTTTCTCGCCATAGGGAAACCCTTCATTATCGAAAGCGTAGAGATAGTGCAGGTCCGGCAGCAGCTGCCGGACTTCATCATAGACGGAAAGCCCACCTACGCCGGAATCAAACACCAGCACGGTGGGACGGAGATCAGAAGCTGTAGCTGGCGCTAAGGTAGTATTCTCGTCCAGGGGTGCGATAGCCATAAACCGTCTCATAATCCTTATCCAACAGATTGGCAATTTTACCACGAACTGTCAGATGAGACGTGACCGGATACGCAGCTGAGAAATCAACCAGGCTATAACCCGGCATGCGACGCTGTGTTGCTGCGTACTGGTTGGTATTGTTGTTGTAGCTTTTACCAAAATATTGCCAGGCGAGATCAAAGTCGATATCCAGTGCGGTCCAGTCCAGCTGATACTTATATTGCTGGCGGGAACGGTGTGCCAGCACCTCATTATCGTCATCGCGGCGCGGATCGATATATTGCAGCGTGATACGGTGGGTAAAAATACCGGTATCTGCACTGCCGCTCCACTCCACGCCTTTAATCGTCGCTGACTGTACGTTGTAGTAGGTGCCAGTAAAGTTTTCGTCAGCTCTGTAGTCGATCAGGTTATTGATTTTATTGTGGTAAAGGTAGAGGTGCCATTCGACCGGACCGCTGAGTCCTTCGAGACCGGTTTCAATCTGATGTGACCTCTCAGCCCGGAGATCGGGATTGGATGCAATAAACAGACGGCTCTGCCCATACATCTGCCCCAGTGTAGGTGCCTGGAAAGCGGTGCCATACGAAAAGATGAGGCGATAATCGGGCATAAACGCCCATCCCGCCGCTGCCTGCCACGTGCCGTTCCAGCCAAACTGGTTGTTATCGTCACCGCGCAGCGCACCTTCCAGCGTAAGCGTATTGAACTGCTGCTGCGTAGTCAGATAGTAACCGGTGCTGTTACGCGTGTAGTTGTCAGCGCTGAACCGATCGCTGGACGCCAGTTTCTGCTGCTGCCAGTCGATGCCGGCGCTGAGTGTGCCATGCGCCATGGCAACACTGTTACCCCACTGCAGATTGCGCTGGCTCATATCATCCAGCGACGTGCCCGGACGATAGAGGCCGAGCGTACTGGCATAGTTGTAATCTTTATAGCGCTGGTAGCTGTAGCTCAGTTCCGAAGAGTAGCGCTCTTCACTGAACTTCATACCGCCTTCATAGGTATGATTATAAATCTGCCGTTTATCACTGCCGTCCTGATAGCCTGCATCATACGCACTATTATTGCCGTAGCCGTAGCCGCGAAAGAAGGCGGATAAACTGTCGCTGAAACGGTGATTCACACCGGCCCAGAATGTTTTACTGCGAAAGCCGTCCCGATCGCCATCCACTGCGTACGCCGACTGCGGCTGGATGTTATAGCCGCGCGTCGACTGAAAGGCCCCCGCTACGGTTACCAGCGTATCCTCGCCCACCTTGTGTCGCAGCGCCGCATCATACTCCTGATAGCGATTCGACCCGAGGCCCGCCGTTATCTGCCCGCCTGGCTCACTGTTCTCAGTAATGATGTTCACCACGCCGCCAATGGCATCGGCGCCGTAAACGGCGGAGCGTGGTCCGCGGATCAGCTCAATACGCTGAATCAACGCCAGCGGAATCTGGCTAAAGTCAGCGATCCCGGTGATCCCCGACTTCGCCAGCGGGATCCCGTCAATCAGCACCAGCGTATGACGCGCTTCCGCACCGCGGATATAGATGTAACTGGTCTGGCCCGGACCACCGTTTTGCGCAATATCCACGCCCGGCAGGCGCCGCATGACATCCGTCAGCGATTTAGCCTGCCAGCGATCGATATCTTCCCGCGTGATCACCTCACCTGGTGCCAGCACGCTGCTGACCGGCTGCTGAAAACGGTTAGCGGTGACAAGTTGCGTATTATCATTTTGCCGGGCATAGCCAGAGCGCGCCCAGAGCGACAGCGCTGTTGCACTCAGGGCGAACAGCGAAGCAGACGTTATTTTCATTGTTATAGCATCCAAAGGATCGAGCCGGATGCCGCAGGCCTGAGATCGATAGCACGCGATGATCTCAGCGTTTGCGACGATACACCGGCAGGTCTTCGGGCTGAGAACCATAAATGGTGAAGACTTCCCATCCGTCAGGACAGTGTCTGCCTGGGCGATCACCACGACATTCTTTTACCGCTGCGCGTCAGCTCCAGATTTGCACTGGATTCCCTTTTAACTCAATGAGGCCGGCGGCCGCAGTCTACGGTTAAGCCCGCCGCCGATCCACCCCTCCCGCTTTCTGACGTTCGGTTGGGCTGGACATCAGCAGTTGAATGCCTACAATCGCCCGGCAAGCAGGCTTATTACCAGGATTGAAGATGACACCCGAACAGCTCCCGATTGACCAGTATGACGCGCAACTCGCTGAAAAAGTCAGCCGTTTACAGACGATGATGACCCCTTTCACCACGCCTGACGTGGAGGTGTTCCGATCGCCGGTCAGTCACTACCGTATGCGCGCAGAGTTTCGCATCTGGCACGACGGTGACGACCTCTATCACATCATCTTCGACCAGACGACCAAACAGCGCATTCGCGTGGACAGCTTTCCAGCCGCCAGCGAGCTGATTAATCAGATGATGCCCAGACTGATGGCAGCGATACGTGATAATCAGGTGCTGCGCTTTAAGCTGTTCCAGATCGATTATCTCTCCACGCTGAGCAACCAGATTGTGATCTCCCTGCTTTATCATCGCAAACTGGAAGAAGAGTGGCATGCCGCCGCCAGCACGCTGCGTGACCAGCTGCGCGCTGAAGGATTTGATGTGCAGCTGATTGGACGCGCGACCAAAACCAAAATCTGTCTGGATCGCGACTACGTGGATGAGCGTCTGCCGGTGGCGGGCAAAGAGCTGATTTACCGCCAGGTGGAAAACAGCTTTACCCAGCCTAATGCCGCCATGAACATTCAGATGCTGGAGTGGGCGCTGGATGTTACGCAGCAGTCGCGTGGCGACCTGCTGGAGCTTTACTGCGGTAACGGTAACTTTTCGCTGGCGCTGGCGCGCAATTTCCGCCGCGTACTGGCCACAGAGATAGCTAAACCCTCGGTGGCGTCGGCTCAGTACAATATCGCTGTGAATCAGATCGATAACGTACAGATTATTCGTATGGCAGCGGAAGAGTTTACCCAGGCCATGAACGGCGTGCGCAGCTTTAACCGGCTGGAAGGCATCGATCTCAGCAGCTATCAGTGCGAGACCATTTTTGTCGATCCGCCACGCAGCGGGCTGGATGATGAAACGGTAAAAATGGTGCAGGCGTATCCGCGTATTCTGTATATCTCCTGTAACCCGCAGACTCTGTGCGACAATCTGGCCGCGCTGTCAGGCACGCATCAGATTGAGCGACTGGCGCTGTTCGATCAGTTCCCGTACACCCACCATATGGAATGCGGCGTATTGCTGACGCGCAAAGCATAAAAAAACGGGAACCCGCAGGTTCCCGTTTTTTTTACTGCCGGCTTCTGGCGCGGCGGAAGCGCGTGCCAATCCAGAACACCAGTCCCGTCATCAGAATGACAGGAATGAAGTTCGAGCCGATATCCGGATATTCTGCGCGCACCATGGCGCTATAAACCAGAATGCCCAGCAGAAAAAATGCCGCGGCCAGTGACGGCATGCCGTCCGGCATATTGCGATTGAGATAACGCTGGTGCAGGCACCATGCTGACAGCCCAAGCGCTATCAGCGGAAAAATGGAAAACGGCACAAAGCTACTGAACAGCGCCGAAAAGGAGCCGTTGATTGCTAAACCAGTGATAAAAGAGAGTAATAACGTTCCTTTATCACGAGGATGCTGCTCAATCATTTCATTATCCTTATCACGTTATTTTTCAGGGATTTCCAGGGTCACGGCCAGCCGCTCTTGTTCCCGGCGATACCAGTAGTAGGCGCCTTTGGCGATCATACGCAGCTGCAGTACCAGCCGCTCTTCCAGCTTACGCCGCTGGTCAGAGTCGACATCCAGCGCTTCAGCGCCGGCGCTAAAAACAATGGTCACCATCGCCTCAGCCTGCGCTTCGGTAAAGCTGCGCGGCATACGGCTTTCCAGCTCAAGGTAGTCAGCCAGTTCTGCGATAAAATGCTGGATCTCACGTGCAACAGCAGCGCGGAAGGCGGCTGACGTGCCGGAACGTTCGCGCAGCAGAAGCCGAAACGCATTCGGGTTGTTGCCGATGAACTCCATAAAGGTTGCCACCGACGTTTTAATGATGCTGCCGCCTTTCGCGATACGCTGGCGCGCCTGGCGCATCAGCTGGCGCAGCATCAGCCCGCTCTCATCAACCATGGTCAGTCCAAGCTCATCCACATCGCGAAAGTGACGATAGAATGAGGTTGGGGCAATGCCGGCTTCACGTGCCACTTCGCGTAAACTCAGGCTGGCAAAACTCCTTTCTGCACTAAGCTGACTGAATGCAGCTTCAATCAGCGAACGTCTTGTACGTTCTTTTTGTTGCGCCCGAACGCCCATTTTTGCGGCCTTGTGAGTAATCAGGCGCTCACTATAACAAACTTTTCAGCGTACAGCCGGGCAAACTTTGTCACCGCCTGTTAACCTCACTGAATGTCAAACTTCTGCATTTTTCACTGTTAGAATTCAGATGTGCGCGGCGAGATGTTAGAATCTCGTTGTAAAAATGTATAGAAGAATAGGACGTACTGGTATGCAAAAGTCTTACGATTACGATGCCATTGTAATTGGCTCCGGTCCGGGCGGCGAAGGTGCGGCGATGGGGCTGGTCAAGCAGGGAGCGCGCATCGCAGTGATCGAACGCTACCACAACATTGGCGGCGGTTGTACACACTGGGGAACCATCCCTTCCAAAGCGCTGCGTCATGCCGTCAGCCGCATCATTGAATTCAATCAGAACCCGCTCTACAGCGATCATACCCGTCTTCTCCGCTCCTCGTTCGCTGATATCCTTAACCACACCGAAAATGTTATCAGTCAACAGACTGCCATGCGCCAGGGCTTTTATGAGCGTAACCGCTGTGAACTCTATCAGGGCGACGCGCATTTTGTTGATGCCAACACGATAGAGGTGGAGCAGCCTGATGGCACCCGCGAGCAGCTTACGGCAGAAAAATTTGTCATTGCCTGCGGCTCACGTCCCTATCACCCGGCCGACGTCGACTTTACACACCCGCGCATCTACGATTCCGACTCTATCCTGAACCTGCATCATGAACCGGGTCATGTGATCATCTATGGTGCCGGCGTGATTGGTTGCGAATACGCCTCTATCTTCCGCGGTCTTAACGTCAAGGTCGATCTCATCAACACCCGCGATCGTCTGCTGGCGTTCCTCGATCAGGAGATGTCCGACTCTCTCTCTTACCACTTCTGGAACAGCGGTGTGGTGATCCGTCACAACGAAGAGTTTGAGAAGATTGAAGGCGTCAGCGATGGCGTGATCATGCACCTGAAGTCCGGCAAAAAAGTCAAAGCGGATTGTCTGCTGTATGCGAACGGCCGCACCGGGAACACCGACTCGCTTTCGCTGGAGAACGTGGGTCTGGAAGCGGATGGACGCGGCCTGCTCAAAGTCAACAGTATGTATCAGACCGCGCAGCCACATATTTATGCCGTGGGTGATGTGATTGGCTATCCAAGCCTGGCTTCCGCCGCCTACGATCAGGGGCGTATTGCTGCTCAGGCGATCATCAAAGGTGAAGCGAGTGCGCATCTGATCGAAGATATTCCGACCGGTATCTACACCATTCCTGAAATCAGCTCGGTAGGAAAAACAGAGCAGCAGCTGACCGCGATGAAAGTGCCTTATGAAGTGGGTCGTGCGCAGTTTAAGCATCTGGCACGCGCGCAGATTGTTGGCATGCACGTCGGCAGCCTGAAAATCCTGTTTCACCGCGAGACAAAAGAGATTCTGGGGATCCACTGCTTTGGTGAGCGCGCAGCGGAGATCATTCACATCGGTCAGGCCATTATGGAGCAGAAAAATGGCGGTAACACGATTGAGTATTTCGTGAATACCACCTTTAACTACCCCACCATGGCTGAAGCCTATCGCGTGGCCGCGCTGAACGGATTAAACCGCCTGTTTTAACGCGGCGTCAAAATGGCCCTGCATATGGGTTTTGATTGCTTCTGCCAGCTGCTCATAGCGGCTGCGCAGAGGCGAACCTGGCCGGTAAACCAGCGCGATAGTGCGCTGCGGTACCGGTTTATAACAGGGCAGATAGCAGACACCATCGCGCACGCGCTCTTTAGGCACCGCCAGTGAAGGCAGTAGCGTAATGCCGCTGCCGGCCGCCACCATATTACGCAGCGTTTCCAGGCTGGTGGCGCGAAAATGGGTATCTTCGTCCGCACCCGCCTCAAAGCAGAAGCCCATCGCCTGGTCGCGCAGGCAGTGACCATCTTCCAGCATCAGCAGTTTTTCACCCGCCAGATCGGACATCGGCACGCGATCGCGATCGTGCCACGGGTGATCTTTGTAGATCGCCAGCTTCATGGGCTCATCAAACAGCGGCACTTCAATAAAGGCTTCACTCTCTTTAACCAGCGCCAGAATAGCGCAGTCAAGTTTCCCGCTGTCGAGCTGTGCCAGCAGCTGCTGAGTCTGTGCTTCATGCAGATACATCTCCAGCTTCGGGAAAGTCTGATGCAGCATAGGAATAATATTGGGCAGCAGATAGGGGCCGGTCGTGGGGATCAGTCCGATATGCAGCGGTCCGGACATCGCTTCACCCTGCTGGCTGGCCATCTCTTTCAGCACCTTAACCTCACGCAGTACGGTTCGCGCCTGATCAACCAGCAGTAATCCTGCCTGGGTGAACAGCACTTTACGGCTGGTACGTTCCAGCAGCATGACGCCCAGTTCATCTTCCAGCTTGCGGATCTGTCCGCTCAGAGTCGGCTGACTGACATGACAGGCATCAGCAGCGCGACGGAAATGGCGGTGTTCCGCAAGTGAAACCAGATACTCGAGATCGCGAATGTTCATTAATATCCTCCAAACCACGATAGCCCGTGGCGATAGATAGAATAGCAACGAACGATTGGCCCTATCAAGCTATGCACGGGAATAATAGCGCTCACTGATTTAAGCCCATGCATTTGTAGAAAAATTTATTTATTTGCTGAACATGTGCCGGGGCTGAACGCTTTTACAAAAAACGCTTTTTACGCAGCAAATCTGTTTTGCTGAACCCAATCACTGTGCTGGCGGGGAGTGCCGGTACGCTGATGATGTGCCTATAAAAATATGCAATTCCGAAGCCAGAGGTTGGCGGGCTTTTTATAAAGCCCGCTTTTTTTATGGCGTATCAAACCGGCCAGCGTCCGGGAGCGGCTATTGCAGACGCGCCTGTGCTTCGCGAATCGCCTGGGCTACCTGCTGCGGCGCAACACCACCGCGCGCGTTACGCTTGTCGAGGCAGGACTGCAGCGAAAGCACCGGATAGACATCCTCTTCGATGACGTCACTGAACTGCTTCAGCTGAGCCAGACTCAGCGCTTCCAGCGCCACACCCTGCTGGATAGCCGCGACGACCGCTTCTCCCACAATATGATGCGCCTCGCGGAACGGCACGCCTTTCGCGACCAGATAGTCTGCCAGCTCAGTGGCATTGGCGTAGCCCTGTTCAGCCGCTTCCTGACAACGCGGACGTTTAACCTGAATACCATCCAGAACCAGCACTGACATATGCAGACAGTCGAGCCAGGTATCCAGCGCGTCAAACAGCCCTTCTTTATCTTCCTGCATATCTTTGTTGTAGGCCAGCGGCAGGCCTTTCAGCGTCATCATCATGCCGGTCAGTGCGCCCTGGACACGGCCGCATTTACCGCGAATCAGCTCCAGCGCATCCGGATTTTTCTTCTGCGGCATCAGCGATGAACCTGAGGTGACTTTATCAGACAGCTCGACGAAGCCCGCCTCGCCCGTGTTAAAGAAAATCAGGTCTTCTGCAAAGCGCGACAGATGCACCATGCCAATTGACGCGTCGGAGAGCAGCTCCAGCACATGATCGCGATCGGATACGGTATCCAGGCTGTTACGCGTTGCCGAAGCAAAACCGAGCCAGCCTGCCAGCTGCTCGCGGTCAATCTCATAAGCGGTACCGGCCAGCGCACCACAGCCCAGCGGGCTGACATCCAGCCGCTTCAGCGTATCCTGCAGACGGCTCTCATCGCGCGCCAGCATTTCGGTATACGCCAGACACCAGTGGGCGAATGTAACCGGCTGCGCGCGCTGCAGATGCGTATAGCCCGGCATGACGGCATCCTGATTCGCTTCTGCCGTCGCCACCAGCGCGCTCTGCAGCTGACGCGTCGCGTCCAGCAGCAGGGCAACCTGCTCTTTGCACCAGAGCTTCAGATCGGTGGCAACCTGATCGTTACGGCTGCGTCCGGTATGCAGCTTTTTACCCAGCGCCCCGACCTTATCGATCAGCTTGCCCTCGACCCAGCTGTGAATATCTTCTGCATCGCTTTCCAGGATCTGTGACGGATTCGCGCGTACGTCCGCCAGCAGCTCGTTCAGCGCCGCTTCAAGCTGCTGCTGTTCCGTTGAGGTTAAAACGTTCACGGTTACCAGCGCTTTTGACCACGCCACAGAGCCGGTAATGTCCTGCTCCGCCAGGCGGTAATCAAAACGCAGTGAATCATTAAACTGTTTAAACCGCTGGTCTGCTGCCTGCGAGAACCGTCCGCCCCAAAGTGCCATCTGCTTGCTCCTAAAATCGTGTTGAAAAAGGCGGCCTGAGCCGCCCTTATATAACTGCTGCCGCGTGCTTACTTCTTCTGCTCGTTCAGCGCACGAATGCGCGAAGAGAGGGAGAACAGGCGAATAAAGCCGCCCGCGTGACGATGGTCATACACCTCATCTTCACCAAAGGTGGCGAACTCTTCTGAGTAGAGGCTGTTAGCCGATTTCTTCTGAATCGCCGTAGCCTGACCTTTGTAAAGCTGCAGAACCACTTCGCCGTTGACCTCTTCAGCCAGCGATGCCGCCGCCGCCTGAATAGACTGGCGCAGCGGCGCGAACCAGCGACCATCGTAAACCACGTAAGACATCTCCTGGCCCAGCTGCTCACGCCATTTGAAGCTGTCGCGATCCAGAACCAGCTGCTCAACCGCACGCAGCGCATTTACCATGATGGTACCGCCAGGGGTTTCATAGCAGCCGCGTGATTTGATGCCAACCAGACGGTTTTCCACGATATCGATCCGGCCAACGCCATGTTTAGCACCCAGTACGTTGAGTTTTTCCAGGCACTGGAACGGGCTCAGCTGCTCGCCGTTTACGGCAACCACGCAGCCTTTTTCAACGGTCACGGTGACATTTTCCGGCTGGTCCGGCGCTTCAAGCGGATCCACGGTCCATACCCAGCAATCTTTATTCGGTGCATTCCACGGACTTTCCAGCACGCCACCTTCGGTGGAGATATGCCACGCGTTCTCATCGCGGCTGTAGATCTTCTCCAGCGACGCGGTCGTCGGGATATTGCGCTCTTTCAGATAGTCGAGCAGCGCCTCACGCGAACGCAGATCCCACTCGCGCCATGGCGCAACAACTTTAAGCTGTGGTGCCAGCGCGGTATAGGTGGTTTCGAAACGCACCTGGTCGTTGCCTTTACCGGTTGCGCCGTGGCACAGCGCGTCAGCACCCACTTTCAGCGCCAGTTCAACCTGCGCTTTAGCAATGATAGGACGCGCCATTGACGTGCCCAGCAGATAGGTGCCTTCATACAGGGCACCGGTCTGCAGCACCGGATAGACGTAATCGCTGATGAACTCTTCACGCAGATCCACTACGTGACATTCAGATGCGCCCGACTGCAGCGCTTTTTTCTCAACGCCTTCCAGGTCGGCCGGGTCCTGACCAATATTGGCGACAAACGCCACAACTTCGCAGCCACCGTAATTCTCTTTCAGCCATGGAATGATGGCTGAGGTATCGAGGCCGCCTGAGTAGGCCAGAACGATTTTTTTAATGTTTTGCGTGCTCATGTCTTAATCCTTGATTATGCGAGAATCCGGGTGCCAATCGACACGCCGTTGAAAAGGTCGGGCAGCTGCTCAGCATGGCGCCAGCTGGCGATATCGACCGGACGGCCCAGCGTGCGTGCCGCATCCAGCGCAGCGTTGACTTTAACAATCATACCGTCGGTAATAATGCCCTGCGCAATCAGCTGTTCCGCTTTCGCTGCGGTCATTTCAGCGATGCGCTGGCCTTTGCCGTCGAGAATGCCGCTGACGTCAGAGAGCAGCACCAGATCGGCTCCGATAGTGGCTGCCAGCGCCGTCGCTGCCTGATCGGCATTCACATTCATCAGCGCTCCGCCGGCAGTGATGCCAATTGAGCTGATAACCGGCATATAGCCTGCATTAAGCAGCGTATTCAGCAGCGCAGGGTTGCCCGGCGTGGCCTGCCCGACATGCCCCAGCTCTTCGTCAAACTGCGCGACGCTGACCAGTCCGGCATCGCCCAGACACAGCCCGACAGCATTAATGCCGTAACGGGTTGCCCACGCCAGCAGCGTTTTATTCGCAGTGCCCGCCAGCGCGCCGGTAATAATGTCGATTTGATCGGCGGGTGTAACGCGCAGGCCATCTTTCTTTTTCACCGGCAGCGCGAGCTTTTTCATCAGTTCGTCGACCAGACAGCCGCCGCCGTGCACAATCACCAGCGGACGCTGATGTTCATTACGATACGCCAGCAGCGCATCAAACAGCCGGGCCAGTGCTTCTTCGCTATCCAGCAGTACGCCGCCCAGTTTAATGATCAGTGGATTGCTCATGGTTACGTTATCCGTCCGTTAAATCAGAGAGAGTGTTTCAGGGAAACCGAAACGAATATTCAGACACTGAATCGCCTGTGATGACGCGCCTTTCAGCAGGTTATCTTCTGCCGCAACCACAATCAGATGCTCATCCTGTACGGCAAAACCGATATCGCAGAACGGCAGGCCCACTACCGCTTTCAGCGCCGGTACGCCGTTGTCATAGAGGCGCACCAGCGGCTTGTCGTGATAGGCCGCATAAAACGCATCGGTCACATCCTGCTGCGTAATGCCCGCTTTCAGACGGCAGGTGATGGTTGCGAGAATACCGCGGGGAAAATTACCCAGATGCGGGGTAAAAATAACCGGCGCGCCAAGATGGGCAACTATTTCCGGATGATGACGGTGGTTAAACAGGCCGTAGGGCTGCAGGCTCACTTCGCAAAAGCTGGTCGCGACGCTGGCTTTACGCCCGGCTCCGCTGACGCCGCTGGTGGCATTGATTACCGGCCACTGCGCGTCATTCAGCAGATCCGCTTTGAGCAGCGGCTTCAGCGCCAGCTGCGCTGCGGTGGGATAGCACCCAGGCACGGCCACCAGCTGGGCCTCTTTAATACGTTCGTGATTCCATTCGGCCAGACCATATACCGCGTTATCCAGCCACGCCTGATGCTGATGACTGAAGCCATAATAGCGGGTGTAGAACGCCTCATCGTTGACCCGGAAGGCGCCTGAGAGATCGAAGACCACGCAGCCTGCTTTCAGAAATTCAGGTGCCAGATCGTGGCTGACTTCATGCGCCGTCGCGAGGAACACCACATCGACTTTCTCTGCCCACGCCGCCGGATCGCTCAGCGGCTGCAGCGGCAGATCCACGATACCTTTCAGCTGCGGATGGAGATCGGAGAGCAATTTTCCGGCATCCGGGCTTTGCGCTGAAACCGCTAAAGCGGTTATGTTCATATGCGGATGGCGATTCAGGTAAGTGGCAAGCTCTACGCCAGCATAACCACTGGCACCAACGATCAGCGTATTCAACATCAGGCTGTATACCTTTTTACAGTCAACGTATCGGGTCGCGGCCGTGCCCCGTTGCCCACGATGCCGTTTGCACTTTTTCAGTTCACATGCAGACGACGTTAATGTATTTTTATTCACTATTAGTGCATGAATATTGATACATCCTAACCTAAGGACCGTCAACAGTGAAGTCAAAAATTCCACCTTTTATCGAACTCTACCGCCAGTTGATCGCCTCACCGTCAATCAGCGCAACCGACAGCGCGCTTGACCAGAGCAACGAAAGTTTAATCAATTTGCTGGCGGGCTGGTTCCGCGATCTGGGCTTCAGCGTTGAAGTTCAGCCGGTGCCGGGCACGCGACATAAGTTCAACCTGCTGGCGCGCAGCGGTGAAGGCGCAGGCGGACTGCTGCTGGCGGGTCATACTGACACCGTACCCTTTGATGACGGACGCTGGACACGCGATCCGTTTGTCCTGACTGAACATGACAATAAACTTTACGGGCTGGGCACGGCAGATATGAAAGGCTTCTTCGCCTTTATTCTCGATGCGCTGCGCGATGTTGACGTCACTACGCTTAAAAAACCGCTCTATGTGCTGGCGACCGCTGACGAAGAGACCACGATGGCAGGTGCCAAATATTTCTCTGAGTCAGCCCGGCTGCGCCCCGACTGCGCCATTATCGGTGAGCCTACCTCGCTCAAACCGGTGCGCGCCCACAAAGGCCACCTTTCACACGCTATCCGCATTGAGGGCCAGTCAGGCCACTCCAGCGATCCGGCGCGCGGCGTAAATGCGATTGAGCTGATGCACGCCTCTATTACAGAACTGATGAAGCTGCGCCATACCCTGAAAGAGCGCTATCACCATGATGGCTTTGCCATTCCTTATCCGACTATGAACTTTGGTCATATTCATGGTGGTGACGCGGCTAACCGCATCTGCGCCTGTTGCGAACTGCATATGGATATCCGGCCACTGCCGGGCCTGAGCCTGAACGATCTGGATGGCTTGCTGAATGAAGCGCTGGCACCGGTGAGCGCCCGCTGGCCTGGCCGCCTGACCGTAGGCGAACTGCATCCGCCTATTCCGGGTTATGAGTGTCCGGCCGATCATGAACTGGTTACGGTGGTGGAGAAGCTGCTGGGCGTGCCGACGGAAGTGGTCAACTACTGTACCGAAGCGCCTTTTATTCAGCAGATCTGCCCGACGCTGGTGCTGGGACCAGGTTCAATCGAGCAGGCGCATCAGCCGGATGAATTTATCGATACCGCATTTATTAAGCCAACTCACGCCCTGATCACGCAGGTTGTGCAGCATTTTTGTCACTGATAGATAATCTGCGGGGCATTTCACTGTTTAATCAGCAAAATGCCCCGTCATTATCTGGTGTTTGCTGATAAGAATAACTTATCTCTCTCTATCCCCGATAAAACTTATCACTTTCCGCACGTTAGCTGCCTGTTTTCGTCAGTTCAGGCTAATTGACGGAGTTCACAAATCGTGGCTAGATAAAAGATGATGTTATACCCGCTGGTTGGGTCCAGAGGGGTTAAAAGACGATAAGGGTGTCAGGGTCAAATGAACGAACAATATTCCGCAATGCGAAGTAATGTCAGTATGCTCGGCAAACTGCTCGGGGATACGATAAAGGATGCACTGGGAGAGAACATTCTCGATCGGGTGGAAGCCATCCGCAAACTCTCTAAGTCATCCCGTGCAGGCAATGACTCTCATCGCCGGGAGCTGCTGTCAACGTTGCAGAACCTTTCTAACGATGAGCTGCTGCCGGTGGCCCGCGCCTTTAGTCAGTTTCTTAACCTTACTAACGTGGCTGAACAGTATCAGACCATTTCACGCAGCGGCGATGGCGCTAACCATCCGGAGCTGCTGAAAAAGACGTTTGAGCGCCTGAAGCAGCATAGCGATCTCAGCGAAATGGCTATCCGTCAGGCGATTGAAGAGCTGTCGCTGGAGCTGGTCCTGACCGCACACCCGACTGAAATTACCCGCCGCACCCTGATCCACAAGCTCGGCGAAGTGAACAGCTGCCTGGAGCAGCTCGACCACGCTGATATTACCGACTATGAGCGCAATCAGGTGATGCGCCGTCTGCGCCAGCTGGTAGCCCAGGCGTGGCATACGGATGAGATCCGTAAATATCGCCCTACCCCGGTCGATGAAGCGAAATGGGGCTTCGCTGTCGTGGAAAATAGCCTGTGGGAGGGCGTGCCCGCGTTTCTGCGTGAACTGAATGAGCAGGTTGAAGAGACGTTTGGCATTCAGCTGCCGGTGGATTTTGTGCCGATTAAATTCACTTCGTGGATGGGCGGCGATCGTGACGGCAACCCGAACGTGACCGCACCTATTACCCGCCACGTCATGCAGCTGAGCCGCTGGAAAGCAGCCGACCTCTTCCTGCGCGATGTAGGGGTGCTGATCTCTGAGCTGTCGATGTCAGAATGCAGCGACGAAGTACGCGTAATGTGCGGCGATCCGGACGCAATTGAACCTTACCGCATGATCCTGAAACGCATGCGCAGCCAGCTGATGAACACGCAGGCATATCTGGAGCAGCGCCTGAAAGGCGAACGCCTGCCGCGCCCGACCGATCTGCTGGTCTCCAATGAGCAGCTCTGGCAGCCGCTGTTTGCTATTTATCAGTCGCTGCAGCAGTGTGGTATGAGCATTATCGCTAATGGCCAGCTGCTGGACACGCTGCGCCGGGTAAAATGCTTTGGCGTTCCGCTGGTGCGCATCGACATCCGCCAGGAGAGCACCCGTCATACCGAAGCGATTGCGGAAGTTACGCGCTATCTCGGCCTCGGCGACTACGAAAGCTGGTCAGAAGCGGACAAACAGGCGTTTCTGATCCGCGAACTCAATTCAAAACGTCCGCTGCTGCCGCGCCAGTGGGAGCCGGGCGACAACACGCGCGAAGTGCTGGAAACCTGTAAAGTCGCCGCCGAAGCGCCGCAGGGTTCCATCGCGGCCTACGTGATCTCTATGGCGAAAACGCCTTCTGACGTGCTGGCGGTTCATCTGCTCCTGAAAGAGGCGGGCATTCCGTACGCTATGCCGGTCGCGCCACTGTTTGAAACGCTGGATGACCTGAACAACGCCAATGATGTTATGACGCAGCTGCTGAATATCGACTGGTATCGCGGCTTTATCAACGGCAAACAGATGGTAATGATTGGCTATTCCGACTCGGCAAAAGATGCCGGCGTGATGGCGGCCAGCTGGGCACAGTATCAGGCGCAGGACGCGCTGATTAAAACCTGTGAAAAAGCGGGCATTACCCTGACGCTGTTCCACGGGCGAGGCGGCTCCATTGGCCGTGGCGGCGCGCCTGCGCACGCTGCACTGCTCTCTCAGCCGCCGGGCAGTCTTAAAGGTGGCCTGCGCGTGACAGAACAGGGCGAAATGATCCGCTTTAAATATGGCTTGCCGGAAGTCACCATCGCCAGCCTCTCGCTCTATACCGGGGCCATTCTGGAAGCGAACCTGATGCCGCCGCCGGAGCCTGAACAGGAGTGGCGGGAGATCATGAACGGCCTTTCTGCGCACTCCTGCGCCATGTATCGCGGCTACGTCCGTGAAAATGCTGACTTTGTTCCCTACTTCCGCTCTGCCACACCGGAGCAGGAGCTGGGCAAACTGCCGCTGGGCTCACGTCCGGCTAAACGTCGTCCGACCGGTGGCGTTGAATCCCTGCGCGCCATTCCGTGGATTTTTGCCTGGACGCAAAACCGTCTGATGCTGCCAGCCTGGCTCGGCGCCGGCGCGGCGCTGCAGAAAGCGATGGATGAAGGTCATCAGGATCAGCTGGAAACGATGTGCCGCGACTGGCCGTTCTTCTCAACCCGCCTCGGGATGCTGGAGATGGTCTTCTCCAAAGCTGACCTGTGGCTGGCCGAGTATTACGATCAGCGCCTGGTTGATAAAGCGCTCTGGCCGCTGGGTAAACAGCTGCGCGACCAGCTGGAAGCGGATATTAAAGCGGTGCTGACCATTGCAAATGATGCGCATCTGATGGCGGATCAGCCGTGGATTGCCGAATCCATTGCGCTGCGCAACGTGTATACCGATCCCCTGAACGTGCTGCAGGCAGAGCTGCTGCTGCGCGCCCGTGCGCAGGAAGTACGCGGTGACGAACCGGACGCGCGGGTTGAGCAGGCGCTGATGGTAACCATCGCCGGCGTGGCCGCCGGCATGCGCAACACCGGTTAGCCGATACAAAAAAAGGAGCCTCAGGCTCCTTTTTTATTCTCTCTGCAGCAGTCCGGATTAAAGCAGCTGGGCGAGACGGTTCAGATCCGACTGCAACGCACCAGCGGTAACATCACGTCCGGCACCGGGTCCGCGGATCACCAGCGGATTATCGCGGTACCAGCGGCTCTCAATGGCAAAGACGTTATCGCACGGCAGCAGCGCTGCCAGCGGATGTTCAGGCCGCACCGCTTCCACGCCGACGCGGGCTTTACCGCTGGCATCAAAGCGCGCCACATAACGCAGCACCAGGCCCAGCTCCTGCGCCGCTTCGTAGCGCTGCAGCATCTGGTTATTCAGCTCGTCTGCGTTTTCAAAAAAGTGATCAACCGATTCCGCCTCACAGTCGACTGGTACCAGCGACTCTACCCGCACCTGATCCGGCTCGATATCGTAGCCCGCCTCACGCGCCAGGATCACCAGCTTGCGCTTCACATCCTGCCCGGAGAGATCGACGCGCGGATCGGGTTCGGTCAGCCCCTGCTGCCACGCCTGATCCACCAGCTCGCTGAAGGGAACGCTGCCGTCAAACTGCAAAAACAGCCACGACAGCGTGCCGGAGAAAATTCCGCTGATGGAGAGTATTGAGTCGCCACTTTCGCGCAGGTCGCGTACCGTGTGGTTAACCGGCAAACCGGCACCGACCGTCGCGTTATAAAGCCAGTGGCGCCCGGTTTTGGCGAAGGCATCGCGGATCTGACGCCAGCTCTGGCTGTCTGATGCGCCAGCCACTTTATTTGCGCTGATCACGTGAAAACCGTGACTGGCAAAATCGAGATACTGCTGCGCCAGCGGCGCGCTGGCGGTTACGTCAAGCACCACCAGGTCATCAAACGGATGCGCGCGCATCCACAGAAACAGCGACTCCTCATCCAGCGCCTGCGCTTCATCGTCGAAAAAAGCCAGCGTGCGGCTGGCATCCAGCCCTTCGTAACTCAGCAGGCTGCGACGACTGTCAGCCACGCCAGCCAGCACAAACTCAAAGCCGGTACGGGCGGAGAGCGTTTCCTGCTCGCGGGCGAACAGCTCCAGCCAGCGCGCGCCGATATTGCCCTTTCCGAACAGCATCAGGCCGATACGTTTTTCTGCGCGAAACAGCGACTGATGCAGTCCCTGAATCAGATGGCGGGTCGGTCCTGTGCGCAGCACCGCGACCAGGCTGATATGCTCTTCTGACTGCCAGACAAACTCAACCGGCTGATCTTTAATCTGCTGCCAGAAACGGTGGCTGTGCAGCGGATTGCGCGTTACGCCAGCTCCCACCAGCGCCACCAGCGCCATGCCATCGCGCAGCTGCAGATGGCCCGGCAGCGCCGCATCCTGCAGCAGCGTAAAGGCACTGTTAACCACTTCCGCGGTATAGCAGAGCTGCAGCAGGCGACGATCGGGATGCAGGCCGCTTGCCAGCGGACGCAGCTGGGCGCGCTTCAGCAGCTGATCGATCTCTTTTTGCTGCGTAGCAAAATCGTGACCTTCAGCAAGCTGGATCTCCACCAGACAGACATCGTCGTGACTGGTGACAATACGCGCGCCGGTGCCGGAGGCCAGCACGCGCTCAATACGGGTTGAACCCTGCTCAGGCTGATAGCTGCAGCGCAGCTGTAAATCGATATCGCTGCTGGAGACCGGCTGCAGCGTACGGGTATGGAGTACCGGCGCCGCCAGTCGCGCCAGCTCGCTGGCTTCATCCAGCCGCAGCAGCGGCAGCAGGCAGGCATCGGAAACTTTGCGTGGATCGGCGCTATAGACGCCAGCCACATCGCTCCAGATGGTCACGCGCCCCGCACCCGCGAGCGCCCCGATCTGGGTAGCGGAATAGTCAGAACCGTTGCGCCCCAGCAGCACGGTTTCACCTGCCTCATTACGACTGATAAAACCGGTGACGACCAGACGCTTATGCGGATGCTGCGCCAGCAGCGCCTGCAGCAGCGGCCAGGATTTTCCCTCATCCACCTGCGGCTGAGCCGCGCGCTCCGCCCGCAGAAAATCACGTGCGTCCAGCCAGGCGGCGTCAACATCGCGCTGACTCAGTACCGCAGCCATCAGCCGCGCCGACCAGATTTCGCCATGCCCGACCACTTCTGCATATACCGCTTCAGTTATCGCGCCATCCAGTAGCGCCGCCAGGCGCTCCAGATCGCGGATAAAAAGGGTAGTCAGCCGGTCGGCCGCCTCCGCTGGCAGCAGCGCAGCAATCAGCTCGCTGTGGTAGCGGCGAAGCGTCTGCTGCACCTGGTGCGCCGAGAGGCGATCGCTCTGGCTCAGCTTCAGCCAGCCGATCAGCTGATTCGTGGTGCTGCCTGCGGCAGAGACCACCATGAGATCGCCTGGCTGACTGTAATCAGCCATAATGGCCGCTACGCGCTGGTAGCAGCTGGCATCCGCCAGGCTGCTGCCACCAAATTTATGCAGCTGCTTCGTCGGCGTTCCCGCGCCTGCTGTACTGGTCATGATTACTCCCCGGCTGCGATTCGGAAGGCGTTATCCAAATCGGCAATTAAATCTTCGTGATCTTCAATGCCGACGGAGACCCGCAGCAGTGTTTCAGAGATGCCGGCGGCTGCGCGTGCTTCCGCAGACATGCCGGCATGTGTCATGGTGGCCGTATGTGAAATCAGGCTCTCTACTCCGCCCAGCGACTCCGCCAGCGTAAACAGCTGCAGCGCTTTCAGAAAACGACGCAGCCGCGCTTCATCTGCATCCAGCTCAAAGCTTAACATGGCGCCAAAGCCACGTTGCTGACGTCGCGCATATTCATGACCGGCATTTTCCGGCAGAGAAGGATGATACAGCTTCTTCACCAGCGGCTGCTGCTTCAGATAGTCCACTATCGCCAGCGCGTTGCGCTGGGCCGCTGCCATGCGGGGTGCCAGCGTCCGCAGACCGCGCAGCAGCAGATAGCTGTCAAACGCCGCGCCGGTCACGCCGATGTTATTGGCCCACCAGGCAAGCTCGGTGGCAACGGCCGGATCTTTTGCAATCACCGTCCCGGCCACCACGTCAGAGTGGCCGTTGAGATATTTTGTACAGGAGTGGATCACCAGGTCGGCCCCGAGGGCGAGCGGATTTTGCAGCGCCGGGCTCAGGAAGGTGTTATCCACCACGCTGACGGCACCCGCCGCGCGCGCCGCCTGACAGATTGCCGCAATATCCACTACGCGCAGCAGAGGATTGCTCGGGCTTTCCACCAGCACCAGTTTTGGCTTTTCGGCCAGCGCTGCGGCCAGCGCTGCGCTGTCACCCTGGTCGACAAACTTCACACGGTAAGCCCCGCGCTTGCTGAGGCTGTCAAACAGGCGGTAGCTGCCGCCATAGCAGTCGTGGGGTGCGATCAGCAGATCGCCGGGCTTCAGGAATACAGTGGTCACCAGGTGAATCGCAGACATGCCGGTATTTGTCAGTACGGCACCCGCCCCGCCCTCCAGCTCAGCCAGCGCGCGCTGTACCACATCGCGCGTCGGATTGCCGCGGCGCGAATAGTCGTGGGCGCGCGGCTCATTAAAGTCGAGAAAATTATAGGTGCTGGAGAGATGAATCGGCGGGACTACGCAGCCATACTGCTCGTCATCATTCAAACCGCTGCGTACTGCGATGGTTGCCTGTTTGCGCGTCATGGGCTCTGCTGTTCCTGAAGAGGGGTAAAGTGCCCACAGGATAACATTCCGCTAACAGACGTCAATACATCTGGACATCTAAATGTCTTTGCGTATAGATTGAGCGCAGAGCGAATAACCGCTAAAATTATAGGTTATTGCCTGCTGAGCAGCGCATGCGCTTCATTAACGCGGCGCTGAAGCACAAAATCCACGGCGCAGGCGGTCAGGCACGCAAAAATCGGGCATAATCCACGGATCATCCCCTATAACACTTTTATTAATTAAGGTAACTCATGGCTGAATGGAACGGCGAATATATCAGCCCGTACGCTGAGCACGGTAAAAAAAGCGAGCAGGTTAAAAAAATAACGGTTTCTATCCCGCTGAAAGTGCTTAAAATTTTAACCGATGAGCGTACACGTCGTCAGGTGAACAATCTGCGTCACGCCACGAACAGTGAGCTGCTGTGTGAAGCTTTTTTGCACGCGTTTACCGGTCAGCCTCTGCCCGACGACGTTGACCTGCGCAAAGAGCGCAGCGATGAGATCCCGGAAGAAGCGAAGCAGATTATGCGCGAGATGGGCATCGACCCGAATAGCTGGGAATATTAAATTCTGGTATAAAAAAACCCAGCCGAGGCTGGGTTTTCTTTTGCATCCGGGATAACCCGGCGGCAAATAAATCTTATTTTTTGCTGCCCGGAATGCTGAAACGCTTGTTGAAGCGATCAACGCGGCCGCCGGTGTCAACAACACGCTGCTTACCAGTATAGAACGGGTGGCATTTGCCGCACACGTCCAGGTTCAGGTCGTGGTTCATGGTAGAACGGGTGTTGATCACGTTACCGCAAGAGCAAGTGATGGTCACTGCTTCGTACTTCGGGTGAATACCTTGTTTCATGGGAAAACCTCATAAAAGGCCGTGTCGCTCTCCATGCCAGGCGAACCTGCACAGCACCACACGCGGTTGAACATTATATGTATCTCTGACGAGCTATCTCACCAGAGGCGGCATAGTATACAGAATTTAACCGCCCGAGGCAAACATTGCTCAGCCATACACGCCTGCGGCCCCAGCGTGTACACTACCGTCCCTGATTACAGAACTGGATAGAGATCGCAATGTCCGTCGTAAAGGTTGCCCTGCCCGTCCCGCTACCGCGCCTGTTTGATTATCTGCTCCCTGCTGACGCTGCGCAGCCGGCAACCGGCAGTCGCGTCAGCGTGCCTTTTGGCAACCGTAAGCTGACTGGCATTGTGACCGGCGTGACCGAAAGCAGCGATCTGCCGCTGAAGCAGCTGAAACCGATAGAAGCCGTGCTGGATGACAGCAGTCTGTTTTCGCCCGCGCTGTGGCGCATCCTCAACTGGGCGGCCGGTTACTATCATTCACCCGTCGGGGAAGTGCTGAGTCATGCGTTACCGGTTCTGCTCCGCCAGGGGAAACCGGCACAGGAAGCGCCGCTGTGGCAGTGGGCGATCACGGAGGCCGGACGGGAAGTGGCGCCGGAAAGTCTGAAGCGTGCACCAAAGCAGCAGCAGGCGCTGGCCGCGCTGCGTCAGCAACCGCTCTATCGTCATCAGGTAAACGAACAGAGCTTTAACGACGCCGCTCTGCAGGCGCTCAGAGCCAAAGGGCTGTGCGAGCTGCGCGAGCATGCGCCATCTGCCGCGGACTGGCGGACGCATTTTGCCATTAAAGGCGAGCGTCTGCGGCTCAATACCGATCAGGCCATGGCCGTCGGGGCTATCCGGGCGGAAGACGATCGCTACGTTCCGTGGCTGCTGGCCGGGATCACCGGCTCCGGTAAAACCGAGGTCTATCTCACTATCCTGGAAAACATTCTGTCACGCGGCATGCAGGCACTGGTGCTGGTGCCGGAGATTGGCCTCACGCCGCAGACCATTGCGCGCTTCCGGGAACGTTTTGATGCCCCGATTGATGTGCTGCACTCTGCGCTGAATGACAGCGAAAGGCTGGCGGTCTGGCTGCGCGCCCGGCGCGGCGAAAGCGCGATTATTATTGGTACGCGCTCTGCGCTGTTCACCCCGCTGGCGCGGCCTGGCGTAATCATTATCGATGAAGAGCATGACAGCTCCTATAAACAGCAGGAGGGCTGGCGTTATCAGGCCCGCGATCTGGCGGTGTTTCGTGCACATGAAGAGAACATCCCGATTGTCATGGGTTCGGCCACACCCGCGCTGGAGACGCTGCATAACGTGCGCGTCGGCAAATACCGGCAGCTTAATCTCACCCAGCGCGCCGGTAATGCAAAGCCCGCTTTGCAGCAGCTGATCGATCTGAAAGGACAGCCGCTTAAGGGTGGTCTGGCGCCGGCGCTGCTCAGTAAAATGCGCCAGCACCTGCAGGCGGATAATCAGGTGCTGCTGTTTCTGAACCGGCGCGGCTTTTCACCGGCGCTGATGTGCCACGACTGCGGCTGGCTGGCGGAATGCCAGCGCTGCGACAGCTACTACACGCTGCACCAGCATCACCGCCAGCTGCGCTGCCACCATTGCGACAGCCAGCGTCCGCTGCCGCTGCAGTGTCCCGGCTGCGGTTCAACCCATCTGATGCCGGTTGGCGTAGGCACAGAACAGCTGGAGCAGCAGCTGGGCACGCTGTTTCCGGACGTGCCGGTTTCGCGCATCGATCGTGATACTACCAGCCGTAAAGGTGCGCTGGAGCAGCATCTGGCGGATGTGCATCGCGGCGGCGCGCGTATTCTGGTGGGCACGCAGATGCTGGCAAAAGGCCATCATTTTCCTGATGTTACGCTGGTGTCGCTGCTGGACGTTGACGGCGCGCTCTTCTCGGCTGATTTTCGTGCCACAGAACGTTTCGCGCAGCTCTATACCCAGGTTGCAGGTCGCGCCGGACGCGCCGGCAAACAGGGTGAAGTACTGCTGCAGACGCACCATCCGGAGCATCCGTTGCTGCAGACGCTGCTGCATCGCGGCTACTTCGCCTTTGCTGACCAGGCGCTGCTTGAACGCCAGTCGGTGCAGCTGCCGCCCTGGACCAGCCACGCGCTATTTCGTGCCGAAGATATGGATAATCAGCAGGCTGCCGCTTTTCTCGTCCAGCTGCGTAATCTGCTGGAGGCGAGCCCGCTGAAAGATGAAGCCACCTGGCTGATGGGCCCGGTGCCGGCGCTGGCGCCAAAACGCAGCGGTCGGTGGCGCTGGCAGCTGCTGCTGCAGCATCCGTCACGCAAACGCCTGCAGCAGTTATTAAGCAGTTCGCTGCCGCTGCTGAGCACATTGCCCGCTGCACGCAAAGTAAAATGGACGCTGGATATCGATCCCGGCGAGAGCTGATGGCATCCGCATCTGCGAGCCAGATCGAAAAAAGTCGAACAAGTCACAGTTTTTATGCAAATTAAGTAACAGCCCTGCCCGCCAATGCGTTATCAATAGGATCACCCGGCCAGGACCGGCCCTTGCAGACAAACTGTACGCTGTATCACGCCAGGAGTAACACGTTGGACCCGAAGCAAACTTCATCTGCTGCCACGATGAAAGATGTGGCTGAGCACGCAGGCGTCTCTACGGCGACCGTTTCCCGGGCGCTGATGAATCCGGAGAAAGTGTCAGCCGCAACCCGGCAAAAAGTCGAGCAGGCGGTCATTGCGACAGGCTATGCATCGCATGGCCTGTCGCGCAATGCCAGACGCAATGAAACCCGGACTATCCTGGTGATTGTGCCCGATATCTGCGATCCCTTTTTTAGCGAAATTATCCGCGGCATTGAGGTCACCGCCGCGCAGCAGGGGTACCTGGTGCTGATTGGCGACTGCGCGCATCAGGATCATCAGGAAAAAACCTTTCTTGATCTGATGCTGACGCGACAGATTGACGGCATGGTGCTGCTGGGTTCACAGCTGCCGTTTGACGCCGATCCTGAAGCGCTGCGCAGCCTGCCGCCCATGGTTATGGGAAATGAATTCGCGCCGGAGATGGCGCTGCCCACCGTGCACATTGACAACCTGACCGCGGCGTTTGAAGCCGTTAACCATTTGCTGCAGCTCGGGCATCGTCGTATCGCCTGTATTACCGGGCCTGAAGCGGTTCCGCTCAGCCAGTATCGGCTGCAGGGTTATATTCAGGCGCTGCGCCGCAGCAGCATCCCCGTTGAACCGATGTTTATCGTACGCGGTGATTTCTCGTTTGAAGCCGGTGCCCGCGCCCTGAAACAGCTGATGAGTCTGCCGCAGCCCCCGGAAGCGCTATTCTGTCACAGCGATCTGATGGCGCTGGGCGCCATGAATCAGGCGCGCAAACTGGGGATGCGCATTCCGCAGGATCTCTCCATCGTTGGCTTTGATGATATTGAGCTGGCGCGCTATTACGAACCGCCCCTGACTACCGTGGCGCAGCCGCGCTTTGATATTGGCCGCGAAGCGATGCTGCTGCTGCTGGATGAGCTGCAGGGCAAGCGGGTAAATAATGGTTCGCGCCTGCTGGATGCAGAACTGCGCGTGCGCGGCAGTACAGCACCGGCTAAAAAGCGTTAGGTCACACGTGCCGCACTGCACATTTTCAGCAGATTCTGAAGGCAGACTCTGCTGGTCAAAGTTCGCACCCTTGAGTAACATGGCGCATTCATTGCCGGGCGGTTTACACCTCATTTATACCCGTCATTTTTCAAGCTGTAGCCAGGCTGGCTGCAACTCACACTGTTCAGGGTCTACGCCCGCAGGCATTTTGAAGGTATCAGGACGAAAGTGGCACAGAGAGATTATGTAGGCCGCGGGCGTTCAACAGGGACGCGTCGCAAAAAACCCGCCGGTCGCAGCAGCAGCAAAAAAAGCAAAGGCGGATCGGGTATATCGAAACTGATGGTAGTGCTCGCTGCCGCAGTACTGGTCACTTTTGCCGGTGGTTTATGGTTCATCGCGCACCATAAAAAAGAAGAGACGCCGGTTATCCCGAATCATAAAGTTAGTGGTAATGGCCTGCCGCCCAAGCCGGAAGAGCGCTGGAAATACATCAAAGAGCTGGAAAACCGGCAAATTACGGTTCCCTCACCGACTGAGCCTTCAGCCGGCGGCGAAGTGCAGTCGCAGACGCAGCTGACCGATGAACAGCGCCAGCTGCTGGAGCAGATGCAGGCGGATATGCGCCAGCAGCCTACGCAGCTGAACGAAGTGCCGTGGAACGAGCAGACGCCGGCTCAGCGTCAGCAGACATTACAGCGTCAGCAGGTACAGCAGCAGCAACGTCAGCAGCAGATACAGGCACAGCAGCAGCAGTTGCTGCAGCAGCAGACTCAGCAACGACAACAGCAGCAACAGCAACGTCAGCAGCAGATACAGGCACAGCAGCAGCGTCAGCAGCAGTTGCAGGCTCAGCAGCGCCAGCAGCAGCAGGCTGAACGACCGGCACCGGTACAGCAGGCAAAACCAGAAACCACCAAAGTGAAGCCGGAAGAGAAAGCCTCCACACAGCGCTGGATGGTGCAGTGTGGCTCCTTTAAAGGCAGCGATCAGGCGGAATCTGTGCGCGCCGGTCTCGCTTTTGAAGGTTTTGAAAGCCGTATCACGACCGGCGGCGGCTGGAATCGCGTGGTGATTGGTCCGTTTAAAGATCGGAGTAAAGCTGACAGTACCGTGAAGCGGCTGCACAGTTCCGGTCACGGCAGCTGTATTCCGCTCGCCCTGCCCTGATAGCCTGAGCCCTGCTCCCGGCCTCACTCTACCGCCGGGAGCAGGCGTAGCCGAATTAAGACAAACCCCATCGCCCTGAGGGGTTGAAACCTTCTTAACCCACCCCATATCTGTTTGCATGATACGCCGCGCCGGGTGCGCGGTGTCTTTTTTCAACTGCAACAAGGGGTCTGCCCGTGACAACAATAGTAAGTGTACGACGCAACGGCCGGGTCGTTATTGGTGGTGATGGCCAGGCAACGCTTGGCAACACCGTAATGAAAGGCAACGTCAAAAAAGTGCGTCGTCTTTACAACGATAAAGTGATTGCGGGCTTTGCGGGCGGCACTGCCGACGCCTTTACCCTGTTTGAACTGTTTGAGCGTAAGCTGGAAATGCATCAGGGTCATCTGGTTAAAGCCGCGGTTGAGCTGGCAAAAGACTGGCGGACCGATCGCATGCTGCGCCGTCTTGAAGCGCTGCTGGCGGTAGCGGATGAGAACTCTTCGCTGATCATCAGCGGTAACGGCGATGTTATTCAGCCGGAAAACGACCTGATAGCGATCGGCTCCGGCGGCCCCTACGCCCAGGCAGCGGCACGCGCGCTGCTGGAAAATACCGACATTGGTGCACACGATATTGTTGAGAAAGCGCTGAACATCGCCGGCGATATCTGTATCTACACCAACCATAATATTAACTACGAAGAATTACCGTCTAAGGCGTAAGGACCTGAATCATGTCTGAGATGACTCCACGCGAGATTGTCAGCGAGCTTAATCGCTTTATCATCGGCCAGGACGGCGCTAAAAAAGCGGTTGCCATTGCGCTGCGTAACCGCTGGCGCCGCATGCAGCTTGACGAAGAGCTGCGTCACGAAGTGACCCCGAAAAATATCCTGATGATTGGCCCGACCGGCGTCGGTAAAACCGAAATTGCCCGTCGTCTGGCGAAGCTGGCCAACGCCCCGTTCATTAAAGTTGAAGCGACAAAATTCACCGAAGTTGGCTATGTCGGTAAAGAGGTCGATTCGATTATCCGCGATCTGACCGACTCCGCCATCAAAATGGTGCGCAGCCAGGCGATTGAAAAGAATAAATATCGTGCTGAAGAGATGGCCGAGGAGCGCATTCTCGACGTGCTGATCCCACCGGCTAAAAACAACTGGGGCCAGCCAGAGCAGAACGCCGAGCCATCAGCTGCGCGTCAGTCTTTCCGCAAAAAACTGCGCGAAGGTCAGCTGGATGATAAAGAGATTGAGATCGACCTTGCCGCCGCGCCGGCTGGCGTAGAGATCATGGCGCCTCCGGGCATGGAAGAGATGACCAGCCAGCTGCAGTCCATGTTTCAGAACCTGGGCGGTCAGAAACAGAAGCCGCGCAAGCTCAAGATCAAAGATGCCATGAAGCTGCTGATTGAAGAAGAAGCGGCAAAACTGGTTAACCCGGAAGAGCTGAAGCAGGACGCTATCGACGCGGTAGAGCAGCACGGTATCGTGTTTATCGATGAGATCGACAAAATCTGTAAGCGCGGCGGCCAGTCTTCTGGTCCGGACGTTTCACGCGAAGGCGTGCAGCGCGATCTGCTGCCGCTGGTTGAGGGCTGTACCGTTTCGACTAAGCACGGCATGGTTAAAACCGACCATATCCTGTTTATCGCCTCCGGCGCATTCCAGGTAGCCAGCCCGTCCGATCTGATCCCGGAACTGCAGGGTCGTCTGCCGATTCGCGTTGAGCTGCAGGCGCTGACCGTGAACGACTTCGAGCGCATCCTTACTGAGCCTAACGCTTCCGTCACCGTGCAGTACAAAGCGCTGATGGGTACGGAAGGCGTTAATGTGGACTTCACCGAGGATGGTATCCGCAGGATTGCTGAAGCAGCCTGGCAGGTTAATGAGACCACTGAAAATATCGGTGCACGCCGCCTGCATACTGTACTGGAGCGTCTGATGGAAGATATCTCCTATGACGCCAGCGATCGCCACGGTGAGTCCATTACCATCGACGCTGAGTATGTCGGCAAGCATCTGGATGTACTGGTCGCAGACGAAGATCTCAGCCGCTTCATCCTGTAACACCCTTCTGATCGTTTCTGCTGCCCGGCCACTGCGCCGGGCATTTTTTTGCGCAGCATATTGATGCGGCGCTGCTTTTTGCCGGTGATGATTTTGCCAACACTCTTCAGATAGCGATATACTTATCTTTCCTGTGGCAAACAGACGGCATCCTTATGAAATACGATACATCTGAACTCTGTGACATCTACCATGAAGAAGTGAATGTGGTTGAACCACTTTTTTCCAACTTCGGTGGACGCACCTCATTCGGTGGGCAGATTACCACAGTCAAATGTTTTGAAGACAACGGCCTGCTTTACGACCTGCTGGAAGAGAACGGGCGTGGACGAGTGCTGCTGGTAGATGGCGGTGGCTCGGTACGTCGTGCGCTGGTGGATGCCCAGCTGGCGCGGCTTGCGGCGCAAAATGAGTGGGAAGGTCTGGTCGTTTACGGCTCGGTGCGGCAGGTTGATGAACTGGAAGAGCTGGAAATTGGCATCCAGGCGATTGCCGCTATCCCCGCTGGGGCGGCCGGTGAAGGCATTGGTGAGAGCGACGTACGCGTAAACTTTGGCGGCGTAACCTTTTTCTCCGGCGATCATCTCTATGCGGATAACACGGGCATCATTCTGTCAGAAGATGCGCTTGATATTGAGTAAACCGCAAACAAAAACGGGTGCCTGAGCACCCGCAGGTTTAAGCGCAGGTGCTTAAACCTCTTCCATTTTTCCCAGCAGTGCCCGCAGACGTTCCTGCCAGACATGCTGCTCTTCCTTCAGATGCTGATTTTCACGCGCCAGCGCGTCCTGATTGCCGGAAGCCTGGCTCACTTCGTTTTTCAGCGTATTGTTCTGCTCTTTCAGCTCTTCAATTTCCATTTGCAGCAGCGTGATGGTATCAATCGCCTGCTGTACTTTCGCTTCCAGTTTCTCAAATACTTCAAATGACATCGTTCTGACCTCTCCTAAAACTCGCAAGGCGTTGATGAAGCTGTAGCTGCCTCAATAAAGACGCATACAGCCATGTTGTCCCGATTGTATGTAGCCAAACCCGGCAAGTCCAGCGGCACGGGGCATTGGCGGCCAGTCTGTAACACTTTTCAGCTAATGCTTAAAAAATAAACCCGTTGCCAGTCATGATGCGCTAAGTGCGTTAAGAGACAGATTAATTGGCCTTAAAGAAAGGTAAAAGACGCGAAAACGCGCATTTTTATGACGCAGTACACAGAATTCAATTTCGCTATTTCTCGTTTATGTTCGTTAACGATAAATTCACATCAACCCTACATTAGCGCTGGGCGACTCAGGGATTGAGAACAAAAACTGATAACATTTAACCTCGCTTCAGGAATTCCATTATGAGTCAGACAACGAACACACTCAAAGGTCAATGTATCGCCGAGTTTCTCGGCACCGGTTTGATTATCTTTTTTGGCGCGGGCTGTGTGGCTGCGCTGAAGCTGGCCGGTGCGGCATTCGGTCAGTGGGAAATCTGCATCATCTGGGGTCTGGCTGTTTCGATGGCGGTCTATCTGAGTGCGGGCGTCTCCGGCGCGCATCTCAATCCGGCGGTCACCGTGGCGCTCTGCCTGTTTGCTAATTTTGAAGGGCGTAAAGTTTTACCTTACATTCTGGCGCAGGTTGCCGGCGCCTTCTGTGCCGCTGCACTGGTATACGGCCTTTATTACAATCTGTTTTTCGATTATGAAGCGAGCCATCAAATGGTGCGTGGCAGCGTGCAGAGCCTCGACCTGGCGGGTATCTTCTCTACTTATCCTAATCCGCACATCACGGTCGGTCAGGCGTTTCTGGTAGAGATGGTGATCACAGCCGTACTGATGGCGGTTATCATGGCGCTGACTGACGATGGCAATGGCGTACCGCGTGGCCCGCTGGCGCCGCTGCTGATTGGTCTGCTGGTTGCTATTATCGGTGGTTCAATGGGTCCCCTGACCGGCTTTGCGCTCAACCCGGCACGTGACTTTGGACCGAAACTGTTTGCCTTTATCGCTGGCTGGGGTGACGTAGCCTTCACCGGCGGCAAAGATATTCCTTACTTCCTGGTGCCTGTATTTGGTCCGCTGGTGGGTGCATGTCTGGGTGCCTTTAGCTATCGTGCGCTGATTGGTCGCCACCTGCCGGTAAACATCGCAGAAACCAGCAAAACAGAAAAACCTGTAGCGCGCGCTGAACAGCGTAAAGCGTAAGTTTCACTCTTAATCATCAGGACATTATTATGACTACGCCAGATAAAAAATATATCGTCGCGCTCGATCAGGGTACTACCAGCTCCCGTGCCGTCGTACTCGACCATGACGCCAACATCGTTGCTGTTTCACAGCGTGAGTTTACGCAGATCTACCCGAAAGCGGGCTGGGTTGAGCATGACCCGATGGATATCTGGGCTTCACAGAGCTCAACGCTGGTGGAAGTGCTGGCACACGCTGACATTAACTCCGATCAGATCGCCGCTATCGGTATCACTAACCAGCGTGAAACCGCCATCGTCTGGGATAAAGAGACCGGCAAACCTATCTACAATGCCATTGTCTGGCAGGATCCGCGCACCGCTGACTACTGTAATAAGCTGAAGAAAGAGGGACTGGAAGAGTATATCCAGCACACCACGGGTCTGGTGATTAACCCTTACTTTTCCGGCACCAAAGTGAAATGGATCCTCGATCACGTCGAAGGCGCACGCGAGCGTGCGAAACGCGGCGAGCTGCTGTTTGGTACCGTGGATACCTGGCTGGTCTGGAAGATGACGCAGGGCCGTGTGCATATCACTGACCATACCAACGCCTCGCGTACCATGATGTATAACATCCACAAGCTGGAGTGGGATGCACGCATGCTGGAGATCCTCGACATTCCGCGCGAAATGCTGCCGGAAGTTAAAGGCTCTTCTGAAATTTATGGTCAGACCAACATTGGCGGTAAAGGCGGCACGCGTATTCCGATCGCCGGGATTGCAGGTGACCAGCAGGCGGCCCTGTATGGCCAGCTCTGCGTACAGCCTGGCATGGCGAAAAATACCTACGGTACCGGCTGCTTTATGCTGATGAATACCGGTACTGAAGCGGTAACCTCTACCCACGGCCTGCTGACCACTATCGCCTGCGGCCCGCGTGGCGAAGTGAACTATGCGCTGGAAGGTGCCGTATTTATCGGCGGCGCCTCGATTCAGTGGCTGCGCGACGAAATGAAGCTGATCAACGACTCCACCGATTCAGAATATTTTGCGCTGAAAGTTAAAGATACGAACGGCGTCTATATGGTGCCGGCATTTACCGGCCTGGGCGCGCCTTACTGGGACCCCTATGCCCGTGGTGCTATCTTCGGCCTGACGCGCGGTGCCAATGCCAACCACATTATCCGCGCGACGCTGGAGTCGATCGCCTATCAGACGCGCGATGTACTGGAAGCGATGCAGAACGACGCCGGCACCCGCCTGCAGTCGCTGCGCGTTGACGGCGGCGCTGTCGCGAACAACTTCCTGATGCAGTTCCAGTCTGACATTCTCGGCACCCGCGTTGAACGTCCGGAAGTGCGTGAGGTCACGGCGCTGGGCGCAGCCTATCTGGCAGGCCTGGCCGTCGGCTTCTGGAACGATCTGGACGAGGTGCGTGCTAAAGCCGTCGTGGAACGCGAATTCCGCCCTGGCATCGAAACCACTGAGCGCAACCTGCGCTACGCGGGCTGGCAGAAAGCGGTTGCCCGTGCCAAAGCCTGGGAAGACGAAGCGTAAGTAACCCCCTGCCCGCGGTCCGTGCCGCGGGTTTCTCCCTCTCCCGCTTTTACCGCTGTGCTACACTGCCCGCCTGTTTTTCTGTCAGGTGCAAACCATGAAACGCGAACTCGCAATTGAATTTTCCCGTGTCACTGAAGCGGCAGCGCTGGCTGGCTATCGCTGGTTAGGACGTGGCGATAAAAATGCGGCCGACGCCGCCGCCGTTAACGCCATGCGCATTATGCTCAACACCATCAACATTGATGGCCGCATCGTTATCGGTGAAGGCGAAATTGATGAGGCGCCGATGCTCTATATCGGCGAGCAGGTCGGCACCGGTCAGGGTGATGCCGTGGACATTGCGGTCGATCCGATTGAAGGCACGCGCATGACCGCTCTGGGCCAGGCTAACGCGCTGGCGGTGCTGGCAGTCGGCGATAAAGGCAGCTTTCTGCACGCACCAGATATGTACATGGAGAAGCTGATCGTCGGACCGGGAGCGCGCGGCGCTATCGACCTCAGTCTGCCGCTGGAAACCAATCTTAAAAATATCGCCATTGCGCTCGGTAAGCCGCTCGCGCAGCTGACGGTATCCATTCTGGCGAAGCCACGCCATGACGCAGTTATTGCCCAGCTGCAGGCGCTCGGCGTGCGCGTGTTTGCTTTTCCCGATGGCGATGTGGCCGCGTCGATCCTCACCTGTATGCCTGACAGTGAAGTCGATGTGCTGTATGGCATCGGCGGCGCGCCTGAAGGTGTCGTCTCGGCAGCCGTGATCCGCGCCATGGATGGTGACATGCAGGCACGCCTGCTGGCGCGGCATCAGGTTAAAGGAGAGAGCGAAGAGAATCGCCGGCTGGGCGAACAGGAGCTGCTGCGCTGCGCGGAAATGGGGATTGCGGTGGGCAGCGTGTTAACGCTGAATGAGATGGCGCGCAACGACAACGTGATTTTTGCGGCCACCGGCATCACCAGCGGCGATCTGCTGAAGGGCATTACCTGTAACGGCAATATCGCCACCAGCGAGACGCTGCTGGTACGCGGCAAGTCGCGTACCATTCGCCGCATCCAGTCGATCCACTATCTGGATCGCAAGGATACGGCGCTGCACCCGTTTATCCTGTAACCGTCTGCTTGCCGCTCTCGGGATGACGTGAGAGCGGCCACCAGCACAGCAGCATCACCAGCGACGTGACAAACATCAGCAGGCCAAGGCTGGACTGATCGTGCTGCGGTAGCAGGGCAGAGAGCCACGCGACCACTCCTGAGCCCAGGTTCTGCAGGCCGCCAATCAGCGCTCCGGCGCTGCCCGCCAGCCAGGCGTAAGGCTCCATGGCACCCGATGTTGCCAGCGGGAACAGCATGCCGGCACCGAAGAAAAACAGCGCCGCCGGCACCAGCAGCGTCCAGATATTCATTACGCCAAACCATGACGGGATCCACATCAGCAGGCCAGCCAGCAGGCAGCTGTTTACCCCATACCACATCAGCGTATGCCAGGAGGTCTCTTCCCGGCCGGCAAACCAGGCACCAAAAAAGGCGGCCGGAATAGGCAGAATAAACAGAATGCTGACGGTCAGGCCATCCAGTCCCAGTACGCCGCCCATCAGCACACCGCAGCTCGCTTCAAAGACGGCGATGCCCGCCAGCGCGCCCACCAGCAGCAGCAGATAACGGATAAAATTGCCGTCGCTCAGCAGCGTGGCGTAGCGGCGCAGAAAAGGCGTAGCCGGTGCATCGCCCGGCCGGGTTTCCGGCAGCCAGCGCGCCATAGATGCCGTAACGCCCAGGCACAGCAGCAGCAGAAAGGCGAAGCAGGCGTGCCAGCCAATCAGCCGGGTCAGCAGCGCACCTATTACCGGTGCCAGCAGCGGACTCACCAGAATGCCCATATTCAGCAGGCTGTTGGCCCGCCGCAGCGCGGTTCCGGCATACAGATCGCGCGGCATCGTGCGCGCCATAACGCCGGCAACGCCGGTGCCGAGCCCCTGGATAGCGCTGCCCAGCACCAGCATCTGCAGCGATGAGGCGAACAGCGCGATCAGCGCACCACAGGCAAAGATCGTCATGCCGGTAAGGATCACCGGGCGACGTCCGACGCTGTCCGAGAGCGGGCCGTAGATCAGCTGCGATCCGCCATAGGTGATCAGATAGGCCGCCATGACCTGCTGCATTGCGCCGCTGCGCACGTTGAGCGCTTCTGCCATTACTGCCATAGCGGGCACATAAATGGTTTGTGCCATCTGACCCACGGCCACCAGCACAATCAGCATGAATAACAGAAAACGGTTTTGAGTTTTATCGATCTGCATGGAACACGATATCAGCCTGAAAAAAGAACGCGCCGGCAGCACTTAGGGTTCGCCGGCAGTAATGGCGGCAAAAATATCAGGATTACGTGGCAAATCGAGAGCTGAGCTGCAGGAAGCCAGGTTGCCAGCCGTCAACCTCCTGTACCAGACTGTAAACAGGTTGCTACAGGTAGTGATCTGTGCGGCGGATTTGTCGCAAAGAGCGCTTTCGCCGCCGCCGGGCTGACAAGCGCAGAGCGGGCTGGTAAAGATAGCGATAACCGGGAGAATTCAACAGGAGCACCTATGGCCGAGTGGATTAATGCAGAAGTTAAAGAGGTGAAAAACTGGACCGACGCGCTGTTCAGCCTGCGCGTTACTGCCCCTATCGATCGGTTTATCGCCGGGCAGTTTGCCAAACTGGCGCTGGAAATAGAGGGTGAGCGCGTGCAGCGCGCTTACTCCTACGTTAACGCCCCCGACGATCCGCTGCTGGAGTTTTATCTGGTCACCGTACCGGAGGGTAAACTCAGTCCGCGCCTGCAGGCGCTGCAGCCGGGTGATCACGTCATGCTGACCAAAGAGGCAGCCGGCTTTTTCACCCTGGATGAAATCCCTGACTGCCGCACCCTGTGGATGCTGGCGACCGGCACCGCCATCGGCCCCTACCTGTCAATTTTACAGCAGGGCGAAGGTCTGGATCGCTTTGACCATATTGTCCTGATTCACGCTGCGCGCTATGCCAGCGACCTTAGCTTTCTGCCGCTGATGCAGACGCTGCAGCAGCGGTATGCGGGCAAGCTGCAGATTCAGACCGTGGTCAGCCGTGAAAACAGCCCGGGTTCGCTGCAGGGCCGGGTACCGCAGCTGATTGAGAGCGGTGAGCTGGAGCGTGCCGTGGGTCTGTCGCTCGACGCAGAGAGCAGCCACGTTATGCTGTGTGGTAATCCACAGATGGTGCGCGATACCCAGCAGCTGCTGAAAGAGAGCCGCGATATGCGCAAACATTTCAAACGCAAGCCGGGCCACATGACCAGCGAACACTACTGGTAAGGATGCCGTAACATCCCGCCACGCTTTTCACCGCGCGGATTTTGACTTTCGGCGGTAAAACCCGTTTTAATCTGCCATAAGTGAATGATTCAGGGCCGATGCAATGAAGAAACTGTCAGCCGCGCTGCTGCTTAGCTGCGCGCTGTCATCTCCCGCCCGGGCAGACGAGCCGCCACCCGATCGCAGTGCGCATCTGCCGGTGGCGCCTTATCTGCTGACGGGCGCGCCTGCGTTTGATATGACGATCGCGCAGTTTCGTGAAAGCTATAACGCGGCTAATCCTGCACTGCCGCTGCTGGAATATCGTGCAATAGACAATCGTGATGACAAGAGCCATCTGACGCGCGCAGCCAGCAAAATCAGCGAAACGCTTTACTCTTCCACCGCGCTGGAACAGGGCACCGGAAAGATTAAAACGCTGCAGATCACATGGCTGCCGGTGCCGGGTCCGGAGATGAAGCAGGCTCAGCTGCAGGCGATGAATTATATGAGCGCTCTGCTGCGCTATTTCGTGCCGGGACTCTCGCCCGAAGAGGGACGCCAGAAGCTGGACGCGTTACTGAGCGCCGGCAAAGGCGTTCGCTATTTCAGCCGCACGGAGGGCGCACTGCGCTTTGTGGTGGCTGACAATGGCGACAAGGGCCTGACGTTTGCCGTAGAGCCGATTAAGCTCACGCTGGCTACTCCCTGATATCGCAGGCAGAAGTGACGAAAAGCAAAGCCAGCGCCCCTTTTGATCTCTATACTGTCTGGCAGACATCGCTGCCATGACGGCAGCGCTATTTCATGAATCGCGTAATGCGGAGGAACGAATGCGACATCCACTGGTTATGGGTAACTGGAAACTGAATGGCAGCAAGCAGATGACCGGCGAGCTGATTGAAGGTCTGCGTACCGCGCTGTCAGGCGTGGACGGCTGTGGTGTAGCGATTGCTCCACCGGCAATTTATCTGGATCAGGCAAAACATGCGATTTCCGGTAGCCACATTGCGCTGGGCGCGCAGAATGTCGATGTTAACCTTTCAGGTGCATTCACCGGTGAAACCTCCGCAGAGATGCTGAAAGATATCGGCGCAAAGTACATCATCATCGGTCACTCTGAGCGTCGCACTTATCACAAAGAGAGCGACGAATTTATCGCGAAGAAGTTTGCGGTGCTGAAAGAGGCAGGTCTGGTGCCGGTACTCTGCATCGGCGAAACCGAAGCGGAAAATGAAGCAGGCAAAACCGAAGAAGTGTGCGCGCGTCAGCTGGATGCCGTGCTGGAAACTCAGGGCGCAGCAGCGTTTGAAGGTGCAGTCATCGCCTATGAACCCGTCTGGGCTATCGGCACCGGCAAGTCGGCCACGCCAGCGCAGGCGCAGGCGGTGCACAAATTTATTCGCGATCATATTGCGAAGAAAGATGCCGCTGTCGCACAGCAGGTCATTATTCAGTATGGCGGCTCAGTAAACGATAAAAATGCGGCTGAACTCTTTACCCAGCCCGATATCGACGGGGCGCTGGTAGGCGGCGCATCGCTGAAAGCAGACGCCTTTGCCGTAATCGTAAAAGCGGCGGCAGCAGCGAAAAAAGCATAAGCTTTTTTATAACCTGTTTCAGGGCGGCCTTACGGCCGCCTTTTTTGTACATTTACTTATTGAGCAGCTGACACTGATAATCCTGGAGTTCGCCTGCCGATCCACCATTCAGCATCAGCCAGTTACGCTCCAGCGCCAGCAACGCTAATCGGCCATCCGGTAATGCTGTCAATGCCATCCCATAGTGCCCCATTTTTTCGCGCGCCCCTGCCACTTCTTTCGCCAGACGGATAAACGCACTTTGATTGAACAAGTGTGCTTCAGAGATTGCGCGAACCAGATAGCGATGCCGGTTTATTGTCACAGGCTGCCACGCGTCATGCAGGTGAGATGCCTGACTATCGAGCTGCTGACGCACCTCCGGACGCAGACAGGAGAGATGGATATGCAGCTGATTTTGAGAGCGTCCATACTGCGCATTGATCGCCAGAGAAAATGCGCTATCGCTGACTGGCTGACTGCCCTGAACCAGCAGATCGCGATGCTGCCAGGCAGCCGCGAGAAAGTTGGGCGTGTACGGGTCCAGCAACACCGGACTTTCCATACCAGATATTTTTTCGATGGGCATCAACAGATAATGATGCGGGCCTTTAATATCTTTGTAGATAACATGACCCTGCCGGAGATTAACTTCTTTGCAAGGGGCTGGTTTGCTGTGTTGCGCCATAGCGGGCACACACTGTTCGCTTACAATCCGCCACAGCGCCTCGCCATTCCGGTAGTAATAAAAAATGGCTATGCTCAGCATGACAATAATGATAACCAGACTCCACACCAGGCCTGATAAAAACCGATTCCTTTCTTTCATAATCAATCCCTTAGCCACTGATGAAATGGTCTTATTTTAATCAGTTACACAGCGTGATGACTATCATATATCGATTTTTATACAAAAAAAGGTCAGCTAAAAGCTGACCTTTTTTATCGCTCATAGTGGGTAATCAGGGCTTCATAACCTGATCGTAGCTGCCACCGTCGGCGAAGTGATCTTTCTGCGCTTTACTCCAGCCGCCAAATTTCTCATCTACGGTGAAGAGTTTTACTGGTGCAAAGGTACTGGCGAACTTCTTCGCGACCTCTGCATCACGCGGACGATAGAAGTTCTGCGCCGCGATAGTCTGGCCTTCCGGCGAGTAGAGATATTTCAGGTAAGCTTCCGCCACGCTGCGTGTACCCTGCGCGTCGACCACTTTATCCACTACAGAAACCGTTGGCTCTGCAAGAATAGACTCGCCTGGCGTCACGATTTCAAACTTATCTTTACCCAGTTTTTCTACCGCCAGATACGCTTCGTTTTCCCAGGCGATCAGTACGTCGCCTATTCCGCGCTCTACAAACGTATTGGTTGCGCCGCGCGCACCGGAATCCTGCACCTCAACATTTTTAAACAGCGCTTTCACATAAGCGAGCGCTTTAGCCTGGTCGCCCTGATTCTGATCAAGCGCCCAGCCCCATGCCGCCAGATAGTTCCAGCGGGCACCGCCGGAAGTTTTCGGATTTGGCGTGATCACGGATACGCCAGGCTTAGTCAGATCTGACCAGTCATGAATATTTTTGGGATTGCCTTTGCGTACCAGAAACACAATGGTGGAGGTATAGGGCGCAGAGTTATCCGGCAGGCGTTTGATCCAGTTTTTGTCGATACGTCCGCGCTCAGCAATCGCATCCACATCAGACTGCAGCGCCAGCGTAACCACATCGGCACGAATACCGTTGATGACGGAGGTCGCCTGCTTGCCGGAACCGCCGTGCGACTGACGGATCACCACGTTATCACCGGTTTCCTGCTTGTAATGGGCGCTGAAGGCCTTGTTATATTGTTCGTACAGTTCGCGGGTCGGATCGTATGAGACGTTTAACAGCTGATAATCCTTTGCCAGCGCACCAGACGATGCCAGTAACAAGGTGATGCCGATACTCCACTTATTCATTTCCTGCTCTCCCGCGTAGGTTATGCCGCAAGAGTGACACAAAGCGAACAGTGGATTAAAGAATTAAAAATAAGCAGTTATAACTTGCAGGAATATAAAAAAGAGGAAAAGGCGCGAACGGGATCGCGCCTGCATGCAGATCAGTAGAGCTTTTTCGCCGTATCGAGCCAGTCGCGCTTGAACGGACGCTTCATGTTCTCAATCGCGTCGATGATATCGTGGTGCACCATCTTCTCATTCTGGATCCCGACACAGCGGCCGCCATAGCCCTGCAGCAGCAGCTCAATCGAGTAAGCGCCCATACGCGACGCCAGAATGCGGTCGTAAGCACAGGGCGCGCCGCCGCGCTGGATATGTCCGAGCACGGTGGCGCGGGTTTCACGCTTTGTCTCTTCTTCGATGAAGCGCGCCAGATCGTCGATATCGCAGATGTGCTCGGTAATCGCCACGATGGCGTGCTTTTTCCCTTTTGCAATGCCCGCCTTAATCTCTTCAACCAGCTCTTCACGGGTATACGGGATTTCCGGCAGCACAATAAATTCGCAGCCGCCGGCAATCGCCGCGGCCAGCGTCAGATCGCCACAGTAGCGGCCCATCACTTCCACAATTGAGATACGCTGATGCGATGAGGAGGTATCGCGCAGGCGGTCAATCGCTTCCACCACCGTTTCCAGCGCGGTGAAATAACCGATGGTGTAGTCAGTCCCGGCCACATCGTTATCGATGGTGCCTGGCAGACCGATACAGGGGAAACCCATCTCAGTCAGCCGTTTGGCGCCCATGTAGGAGCCGTCACCGCCAATCACCACCAGCGCATCGATACCCCGCTTCTTCATGTTTTCGATCGCTGCCTGGCGTACCTCTTCATTGCGGAACTCAGGAAAGCGCGCCGAGCCGAGAAAAGTGCCGCCGCGGTTAATCATGTCAGAAACGCTGTAGCGGTCGAGATTAATCATGCGATCTTCATACAGACCCAGATAGCCGTCATAGATACCAAAGACTTCCAGGCCTTCACTCAGGGCGGAACGGACAACTCCGCGAATGGCTGCGTTCATGCCCGGGGCGTCGCCGCCACTGGTCAGTACTCCGATTTTTTTGATCATGACAACCTCTGGATTGTTCAAAACTAAGGATTATTCCCGCCGATCGACCGGGTCATGCCTGCTCCCGAACGTGGGGCTTAATAGTTGCAGATAGTATATCAAAGGCTCAATGCTGAATTGATTCAGGTCAGACAAGTTTTCGCTAATTTTTTAAAGAGTTGTTAGCGTTTTGTCATTTTTAACATATAAGCGCCTGAATTAGAAAAGCTAAAAGCGGAAAAAGCCCTGCTGATGTTCCGGTACGACCGAGCAGGGATCCTGGTGAATAATGATGTCAGAACCTGGAAATTTCCGGCGCAGCGCCTGTTCAATCTCATCAGCAACGTGATGCGCCTGAACCAGCGGCAGCGCATCTTCCATTTCCAGATGCAGCTGAATAAACCGCGTCGGCCCTGACTGCCTGGTACGCAATGCATGCGCGCCGCATACGCCAGGCCACTGTGTCACCAGTGCAATAATCTGCTGCTTCTCCTGCTCCGGCAGCGCGCGATCCAGCAGCGCCTGCACGGCTTCATATCCCATACGCAGCGCGTTATAGAGGATATAGACGCCGATCCCCAGCGCAAACAGCGCATCAGCACGCGCAAAACCGTAGCTGCTCAGACCCAGCGCCACCAGAATCGCGCCATTCATAACGATATCTGACTGATAGTGCAGCATATCGGCGCGAATCGCCTGACTGCGGGTGCGCCGTACAACCCAGCGCTGGAAAGCCACCAGCGCCAGCGTGGAAAAGAGGGCAACAATGGTTACGACAACGCCGACCAGCGGCGCGCGCAGCGTTTCCGGTTTTGCCAGGTGCTGAATGCCGGTCAGAAACAGAAAGAGCGCGGAGCCGGAGATAAACATGCTCTGCGCCAGCGCCGCCAGCGATTCTGCTTTGCCATGGCCGAAAGTGTGATCATCGTCGGCGGGCTGCAACGCATAACGCACCACCAGCAGATTGGTCAGCGAGGCGGCGATGTCGACCAGCGAATCCACCAGTGCCGCCAGCACGCTGACCGAGCCGGTGTACCACCAGGCAAAAATCTTGACCAGCAGCAGCGCCAGCGCCAGTGAGGTAGCGGCCAGCGCAGCGCGCCGGACCAGTGTTGCGTACTCAGAATCCATGTTTCGCCCTATTAAACAGATGCGCGTGCCCGTCTTAACTGAAAACAAGTTTATCATCAGTCCGGCAGAGCTGCGTCTGCGATGCGCTATTCACCGGCAACGGCATACGGCGGGCAAAAAAAACCCCGCTATCATGGCGGGGGAAGACAGGGATGGTGTCTATGGCAAGGAAAAACAGGGATACTATGTTACTGGTTACTACTGGTGCTACTCACTGCTTGCAGCGATGACGACGACTGCAATCCTGAGAACCGACGAACATCATTCAGCCGGCGTTCATGATTCTTTTTTAACGCTGCCTGCTGCACAGGCGTCAGCAGGTGATACATCTGATTACGAACCCGGGCCATCTCAACCTGCAGGTCAACCTGCGCGCGGGCCTGTTTTTCAGCCAGCTGGCGGATCGCCGATTCATTAAATTTGTCTGCAGTGACAAGGTCATGCATAGTTTCAATATCCTGAACGCTTAACACCGGGCGCTCATGACGTGCTTGCTGCATCAGGTCCCGCATTTGCTGCCGCTGCTGTTCGGTAAGCTCAATACCATCGAACATGTGACTTTGCGGATTTTGCGTCATACTGCCTGTCGTCAAGCCGCCGTTTTGATGCATCTCTTCAATCGCTGTCGTCTCTGCTGCAACTGCGCTGGCGTGACTAAGAACCATCGCTGAAGCAATGACGATGACGGTTAAGTTGCGCATCGTTTACTCCCGGTTTGCTCTGTTTTGCGATTCAACGAGACCCAGTTTACGGCGGCAGCTGCAAACAACCGTCAGGGGGTGTAAAACTACGTAAAGCGTTGGATTGCCAGTGTGGGAACACGGTATTTTGCCTGCGGAGGGCAATAAAAAATGAATAAAATCCTGTTGGTAGATGACGACCGCGAATTAACTTCGCTGCTTAAAGAATTACTCGAAATGGAAGGGTTTGAAGTCATTGTAGCCAGCGATGGAGAGCAGGCACTTACTCTGCTGGACAGCTCTGTTGACCTGCTGCTGCTGGATGTCATGATGCCGAAGAAAAACGGTATCGATACGTTGAAAGAGCTGCGTCAGCAGCATCAGACGCCGGTCATTATGCTGACCGCGCGCGGCAGCGAACTGGATCGCGTTCTGGGGCTGGAGCTGGGGGCGGATGACTACCTGCCTAAACCGTTCAACGACCGTGAACTGGTGGCGCGTATTCGTGCGATCCTGCGTCGTTCAAACTGGAGCGAGCAGCAGCAACAGCAGCACGATACCAGTTCGCCGACGCTTGAAGTCGACTGCCTGCGTCTGAATCCGGGGCGCCAGGAGGCGAGCTTCGATAACGAAACACTCGATCTCACCGGCACCGAGTTCACGCTGCTTTACCTGCTGGCGCAGCATCTTGGCCAGGTGGTATCGCGCGAGCATCTCAGTCAGGAAGTGCTTGGCAAACGCCTGACGCCCTTTGACCGTGCCATCGATATGCATATCTCCAACCTGCGCCGCAAACTCCCTGAGCGTCGTGATGGCCATCCATGGTTCAAAACGCTGCGCGGACGCGGCTATCTGATGGTTTCTGCATCATGATAGGCAGTCTGACGACCCGCATCTTCGCCATCTTCTGGCTTACGCTGGCGCTGGTGTTGATGCTGGTCCTGATGGTGCCCAAGCTCGATTCGCGTCAGATGACCGCTCTGATGGAAAGCGAACAGCGGCAGGGCACCATGATTGAACAGCATGTGGAAGCGGAACTCTCTCAGGATCCGCCTAATGACCTGATGTGGTGGCGCCGGCTGTTTCGCGCTATCGACAAATGGGCGCCCCCGGGTCAGCGCCTGCTGCTGGTCACCAGTGAAGGCCGGGTCATCGGCGCACAGCACAATGAAATGCAGGTGATCCGCAACTTTATCGGTCAGTCAGATAACGCCGATCACCCGCAGAAGAAAAAATATGGCCGCGTTGAGATGGTTGGTCCCTTTGCCGTACGCGACGGTGAAGATAACTATCAGCTCTATCTGATCCGACCAGCCACCAGTTCTCAGCTCGATTTTATCAACCTGTTATTCGACCGGCCGCTGCTGCTGCTGATTGTCACGATGCTGATTAGCTCTCCGCTGCTGCTCTGGCTGGCATGGAGCCTGGCTCGACCAGCGCGCAAGCTGAAATACGCGGCGGATGAAGTGGCCAGCGGCAATCTGCGTCAGCATCCTGAACTGGAGTCAGGTCCGCAGGAGTTTCTGGCGGCCGGATCCAGTTTTAATCAGATGGTCAGCGCGCTTGAGCGCATGATGACTGCCCAGCAGCGCCTGTTGTCCGACATCAGCCATGAGCTGCGCACTCCGCTGACGCGCCTCCAGCTGGCTACGGCTCTGCTGCGTCGTCGTCATGGCGAAGGGAAAGAGCTGCAGCGCATTGAGACCGAAGCGCAGCGGCTGGATGGCATGATCAACGATCTGCTGGTGCTGTCACGTACCCAGCATAAAAACGCCCTGGTCAGCGAGGCGATGAAAGCAAACCAGCTATGGAACGGCGTGCTGGAGGATGCGCGCTTTGAAGCGGAACAGATGGGTAAAACCATGGAAGTGCCCTATCCGCCTGGCCCGTGGCCGCTGTATGGCAACCCGCATGCGCTGGAGAGCGCTCTGGAGAACATCGTGCGCAATGCGCTGCGCTATTCTGATTCACACATCAGCGTGAGCTTCTCGGTGGATATTCAGGGCATTACCGTTCACGTGGATGATGACGGTCCGGGCGTAAGCGAAGAAGATCGCGAGCAGATTTTCCGCCCGTTTTATCGCACTGATGAAGCGCGCGATCGCGAGTCTGGCGGCACCGGGCTTGGGCTGGCGATTGTGGAGACGGCCGTACAGCAGCACCGCGGCTGGGTCAAAGCAGATAACAGCCCGCTGGGCGGGCTGCGCCTGACGCTCTGGCTCCCGCTATACTCTGCCCGCCAGTAATTTGTTATGCTTCGGCCCCTGATTGCGGGGGCCTTATGCTGAACATTGTTTTATTCGAACCTGAAATACCACCCAACACCGGTAATATCATCCGCCTGTGCGCTAACACCGGCTTTCAGCTGCATCTGATTGAGCCGCTTGGCTTTGCGTGGGATGACAAACGGCTGCGCCGCGCCGGACTTGATTATCATGAATATACCGCGCTGAAAAAACACGCCAGCTACAGCGCTTTCCTCGCGTCTGAGGCGCCGCAGCGTCTGTTTGCCCTGACCACGAAAGGTACGCCAGCACACAGCGCCGTCAGCTATCAGGCCGGGGACTACCTGCTGTTTGGCCCGGAAAGCCGGGGCCTGCCCGCGGAAATCCTTGACGCCCTGCCTGCCGGACAGAAGATACGCATCCCGATGCGCGCCGAAAGCCGCAGCATGAATCTCTCCAATGCCGTATCAGTGGTGGTGTATGAAGCGTGGCGCCAGCTCGATTTCGCCGGCGCGCTGATCAGAGATTAAATCCCGTCACCATATTCAAAACCGGCGCCGGTAAAATGCTGATCCATATCCATTGAGGGTTTATCGCTGGCGGGTTTGCCCACAATGCGCGCCGGAACGCCAGCGGCGGTGGTATGCGGGGGAACAGGCTGCAGTACCACCGAGCCGGCACCGATTTTTGCTCCGCGACCTACGTCTATGTTGCCGAGGATTTTAGCGCCGGCACCAATCATAACGCCTTCGCGAATTTTAGGATGGCGATCGCCGCTGGTTTTGCCGGTCCCGCCCAGCGTAACGGATTGCAGGATAGAGACATCATTTTCTACTACGGCCGTTTCGCCGATCACAATACCCGTAGCGTGATCCAGCATGATCCCGCGCCCGATACGGGCCGCCGGGTGAATATCAACGGCGAAGGAAACGGAGATCTCATTTTGCAGATAGACAGCCAGCGCGCGGCGACCCTCTTTCCACAACCAGTGGCCAATACGATAGGCCTGCAGCGCATGGAAGCCTTTCAGGTAGAGCAGCGGCGTAGAGTATTTGTCTACTGCCGGATCGCGCTGGCGTACGGCCTGAATATCATAGGCCGCTGAGACAATCATCTCCGGATCCTGACGATACGCTTCTTCAACAATTTCACGCACAGCGATAGCAGGCATAATCGGATTCGCCAGCTTGTTCGCCAGCATGTAGCTGAGCGCGCTGCCGAGATTTTCATGTTTCAGCAAAGTCGCGTGATAAAAGCTGGCCAGCATCGGTTCGCAATCTGCCAGCGCTCTGGCTTCTGCTTTGATATGGTTCCAGACCAGTTCTAACTCTTCAGACGACATTGCTGTTTACTCCCATAAAAAAGCGCCGCAGAGGCGCTACAGGTTGGTGTGCTGAGCATCCTGCTCTAGCCCGGGCTGTTTTCGTCCTTCCTTGCACGACCCAGTAAGCTTAATGCTGCCTCTCGCGCCGTTTTTTCGCAATACAGTACCTGATAAATCTGCTCGGTTATCGGCATTTCAACGCCCATTCTCGCTGCCAGGGCTTTGACTTCTTTGGTATTTCTGTAGCCTTCTACAACTTGTCCGATAATGCGTTGCGCCTCTTCAACGCTCTCGCCCTGACCCAGCATCATGCCAAAACGGCGATTGCGTGACTGGTTATCGGTGCAGGTCAGCACCAGATCGCCCAGTCCTGCCATGCCCATAAACGTTACCGGATCGGCACCCAGCGCCGCGCCCAGACGGCTCATCTCTGCCAGGCCACGGGTGATCAGTGCGGTACGTGCGTTAGCGCCGAAGCCGATACCGTCTGAGATGCCGGCACCGATAGCAATAACGTTTTTAACGGCCCCGCCCAGCTGAACACCGGTAAAATCGGCGTTGTTATAAACGCGGAAGCTTTTGCCGCAGTGCAGCTTCTGCTGCAGATCGTCAGCAAACTCCGCATCGGTCGCCGCAAGTGCGATAGCGGTAGGTAAACCGGCGGCCAGCTCTTTGGCAAAAGTAGGCCCGGAAATTACCGCCAGCGGAATAGCGTCGCCCAGGATCTCCCGCGCAACGTCCTGCAGCAGACGGCCGGTCTCTTTTTCCAGGCCTTTGGTAGCCCAGACAACACGGGAATCGATACGCAGGTAAGGTTTAATCTGCTGCAGCACGTCGCCAAAAACATGGCTCGGTACTACTACCAGCAGATCGCGGCTCGCGCGAACCACCTGGGCGAGATCGGCTTCAGGGATCAGATTATCGGGAAAAGGAACATCGGGCAGGAAAGCGGTGTTACAGCGGTCAGCCTGCAGGCGGGCGACGCTTTGCGGATTGTGGCCCCAGAGCAGAACCGGATGCCCGTTGCGAGCCAGCGTGATAGCGAGAGCGGTGCCGTACGAGCCGGCACCGAGTACGCTGATAGACGCGTTATCTGTTGTCATCAGGCATCCTGACGTGGCGCTTCGCCTTCACCTTGCTGCTGCAGGTAGTTCATGAACAGCGCATCGAAGTTAACCGGAGCCAGATTGAGCTGCGGGAACGTACCGCGTGAAACCAAGCTGGTCACGCACTCACGTGCGTAAGGGAACAGAATGTTCGGGCAGTATGCGCCAAGGCAGTGCGCCATCTGCGTGCCATCAATACCGCTGATGGTAAAGATACCCGCCTGCTGTACTTCGCACAGGAATGCGGTCTCTTCGCCTACGGTTGCGGTTACCGTCACGCGCAGCACCACTTCATACACTTCATCAGCCAGCTGAGAAGAGGCGGTATCCAGATCCAGTTTGACTTCCGGCTCCCACTCTTTCTGAAAAACCTGTGGTGCGTTTGGCGCTTCAAAAGAGACATCTTTGGTATAAACGCGCTGGATCTGGAACTGCATTTCGTTGGTGCTTTGTTCTGACATGTTACTAAGTCCTTAAGTGATAATTATCAGTGCAGAAGAGTTAAGCCTGAAGCAGAGGATCGAGTCCCTGACGCCCGTCCAGCGCGTAGAGATCGTCACAACCACCGATGTGCTGAGCGTCGATAAAAACCTGCGGCACCGTGGTGCGGCCACTGCGCCGGATCATCTCTTCACGTTTCATTGCGTCCCCATCGATAGGGATCTCCTGATAAGAAACGCCTTTCTGATCCAGTAACGCCTTTGCACGATGGCAGTATGGGCAGGTTACTTTGGTGTAAATCTCAACATTAGCCATGCGGAATACCTCAGATGATTATTTACCGCGAACCAGCGGCAGGTTTTCGCCACTCCAGCCGCTGACGCCATCTTTCAGGACAGCGACATGTTCAAAGCCTGCTGCGCTCAGCGTTGCTGCTGAATCGCCCGCGCTCTGACCGGTGGCACATACCACAATTATGGGCTGCGACTTGTGCTTTTCCAGCTCGCCGAAGCTGCCTTTTTTAATATCTGCTGCTGCTACGTTAACCGCGCCGGAAATATGTCCCTTGCGATAATCGTCGCGTGAACGCACGTCTACTACCACCGCGTTCTCTTTATTAATCAGATGGGTCGCTTCGCCACGGCTGATGGTTTTTACCTTAGAGAACATCCCTTTAACGGTGGTCACAATCACCAGAATAAGTAAAACGACCCATGCCAGACTAAGGATGGGGTGATTGCTTGCAAACTGCATGATTTCTTGCATGAGAGGTAACGACTCCAGACCGGGCTTATAAGCTAAAACAAGGGTTCTGAGTATACCTGCGCCACTTCGCATGTACAGTCGCGATGCGGGCAGAGATACGATTTGTGCGTCATTTTCCAAAAAAAATGTTTTAATCGCAAAATTCAGACAATGTTTATCGCGCTAAGCTTTAAAGCGACACGTTTCGTAATCTAAAAGCTGGCCGGGATAACTGGTAAGCGGCTGTTCATCGTGGAATAATTATCAACTATGAAGGGAAAAGCGCGCATTACACCTACAAGGACTCATTACAACGGCCCGGCTTCTCAGCTGGTATTCCGCTGGTCCCCCCTCTCCCTCAGCCTGCTGTGTGCGGGTATTTTTTTGCTGCCTGTTACGGGTTACAGCGCTGACGACAATAAAGCGCAGCTAAAAACCATTCAGCAAAGTATCGCGGAAAAAGAGAAGAGCGTTAAAGCTCAGAAAGTTGAGCGCAGTAAACTGCTCGATCAGCTCCGGAGTCAGGAGAAGATTATTGCCCAGGCGAGCCGTCAGCTACGCGAAACGCGCAATAGCTTAAGCACGCTCGACAAAGAGGTTGCTCAGCTTACCGCCTCTATCTCCCGCCTTGAAAAGCAGCAGACGCAGCAGGAAAGCCTGCTGGCGCAGCAGCTCGACGCCGCTTTTCGCCAGGGGCAGCATAATGGTGTACAGCTGCTGCTGGGCGGCGCAGAAGCGCAGCGCAGTGAACGCATCCTGGCCTATTTTGGTTACCTCAACGCCGCGCGGCAAAAAAATATCGATGAGCTGCGGCAGACCCGGCAGCAGCTGGCTGAGCAGCGTCTGACCATGCAGAGCAAACAGCAGCAGCAAAAAAATCTGCTCGTTCAGCAGCAGGCGCAGCAAAGCAAACTGGAAAACGCCAGCGCCGCCCGCAAAAAGACCCTCTCCGCGCTGGAGAACGCGCTGGAAAAAGATCAGGCAGACCTGGTTGAAATGCGTCAGAACGAAAGCCGTCTGCAGGATAAAATTGCCAAAGCAGAGCGCGAAGCGCGTCAGCGGGCCGAGCGCGAGGCGCGTGAAGCCGAGAAGGTGCGCCAGCGTCAGGCGCAGGCCAAAGCGAAAGGCTCCAGCTATGCCCCCACGCAGAGCGAGCGTGAGCTGATGGCGCGTACCGGCGGACTGGGGCGCGCAGGCGGCCAGGCTTTCTGGCCGGTACGCGGCAGAATTGAACACCGCTTCGGTGAGGCGATGCAGGGTGAGCTACGCTGGAAAGGACTGGTAATCGACGCACCGGAAGGCACCGAAGTGAAAGCGATTGCGGATGGACGGGTACTGATGGCCGACTGGCTGCAGGGCTACGGGCTGGTTGTGGTACTGGAGCACGGTAAAGGCGATATGAGCCTGTACGGCTATAACCAGAGCGCACTGGTAAGCGTCGGTGCACAGGTCAAAGCTGGTCAGCCGGTGGCGCTGGTAGGCACCAGTGGCGGCCGCGGTACGCCGTCGCTCTATTTTGAGATCCGCCGTCAGGGCAAAGCTGTTAACCCACTACCGTGGTTAGGAAGATAAGTGCTGTTTTTATCCCGAACGTTACCCGCTCTGCTATGCGGCTCGCTTCTGAGTTTCAGCGTGCAGGCGGCAAAATTAGCGATTGTCATTGATGATTTTGGCTACCGTCCCACCGAAGAGAACAAAGTGCTGGCGATGCCGGCAGCCATCTCTGTTGCCGTACTGCCCAACGCCCCGCATGCGCGTGAGATGGCAACCAAAGCCCATCAGCGCGGTCATGAAGTATTGATTCACCTGCCGATGGCGCCGCTCAGCAAACAGCCGCTGGAAAAAGATACCCTGACGCCGGAGATGAGCAGCGACGAAATCGCCCGCATTATCCGTGAAGCCAGCGGTAAAGTTCCCTACGCGGTTGGCCTGAACAATCATATGGGCAGTAAAATGACCTCCAGCCTGCCCGGCATGCAGAAAGTGATGCAGGTGCTGAATCACTACAACTACTATTTTCTCGACAGCCTGACCATCGGCAATAGTCAGGCCGTTGCAGCGGCGCAGGGCACGCAGGTCAAAGTCGTGAAACGCCGCGTGTTTCTTGATGATAATCAAAATGAAGCGATGGTACGACAGCAGTTTACCCGGGCGGTTAAGCTGGCACAGCGGGACGGGTTTGCTATCGCTATCGGCCATCCGCACCCGACAACAGTGCGCGTGCTGCAGCAGATGCTGCCTTCCCTTCCGGCTGATATTACGCTGGTTACGCCAGGACAGCTGCTGGATGAGCCGCTGCGTCACAGCGCAAAACCTGCTGCAGCCTCTCCGGCTAAACCCGCCAGCGTGCGCTTCCGCGCGCCTGCCATCTGTAAAGTCAGTGCCGCGCCAGTGCCGCAGCAGCGGGCAGTGGAAATTATCGGCGAAGGCCTGATGCAGAACCCTTTCATGCTCAAACTGAAAGCGCTGTTTTAAAGCAGCGGTGTGGGCCACCGCACCGCTGACATTCACATTGCAGCCAGAAAGTTTATACTCTTGCCGGAAAACTCACGGCACAGAACAAGGACATCAGCAGGAATGACGCCGCATAAACGAAAAATTCTACTGCTTGATAATGGTCGCGAGTGGGGCGGCGGCACGAATAGCATGCTGGAATTACTGAAGCGGATCGATCGTAACCAGTTCGATATTACCTGCTGCTTTTATCATAATTATTCGCGCGGCAATAACGAAACCATTGAGCAAATTCTTGGATCGTTAACGATTCCGGTGACGTTTATTCCGCAGCGCAGACAACCTCTCTGGGCAAAAATCAGCAAAGAAATAGTCCGCACGCTGCTTTTTTTCAGCAAAGAGAGCAGAAAAAAAGCGATTCATTTTGTGGATCGCCGATGGCGTATTATCCCGAACGCGCACAAGATTGGCGCGCTTCTGCAATCCGGGCAGTTTGACCTGCTTTATATGAATAATCAGCCCAGTACCAACACTGAAGGCTATCTGGCAGCCCGCCCGCTTAATATTCCGGTGGTTCAGCACTGCCGTATTGACCCGGTACTGAATTGCCAGCTGGTCGCGATGCTGAACCGGGACTGCGAAGCGATTATCTGCGTTTCGCACGGTGTCAGTCATACGCTGCAGCGCCATGGTGTCCATCCTCAACTTTGTCATACCGTCAGCAATGCCATCGATATCTACCAGCCGTTGCCCGATCGTACCGCGGTTCGTCAGGCGCTGCAGATTGCCCCGGAAACCTTTGTGTTTGGCTCTATTGGGTCACTGATAGCGCGTAAAGCCAATCACCATACGCTGAGCGCACTGGGCCGGTTTCACCGCCTTTACCCTCACGCTGACTGGAAAATGCTGATTGTCGGTACCGGTCCGGAACAGGCTAACCTTGCACAGCTGGCAGAAAAAGAGCAGATTGCTGACCGCATCGTTTTCACCGGTTTTAAAAATAATGCGCTGGATTTTCTGGCCGCGTTCGACACGTTCATACTGGCCTCGCAAAGTGAAGGCTTACCCCGCGTGGTGCTTGAAGCGATGCTGGTCAATACTGCCGTTATCGGATCGCGGGTAACCGGGACAGCTGAGCTGATTGAACACAACCAGACCGGTCTGCTGTTTGAATATGGTGATATTGCAGAGCTGACACAGCAGCTGATCGCTCTGTGGGAGAACAGAGAATTACGTCAGAAATTAACCGACACGGCTGCCGGAAAGGTACGCGAACATTACGCTATTGAAAACTATATTCAGGGCGTAGAAACGGTTCTGGCTAATGTTATTCAGGAAAAGAGTCATGCTTAATTTTTTTAATAAACGTTTCCGCCATATTCGCGCGCGGCATAATATTCCCTACAGTCAGAGTCGCGTGCAGGGCAAGACTCCTGTCACCTCCGTGGTGATCCCGTGTGCGGGTGAGGACTATATTGAAGAAGCGCTGCTCAGCGCCTGCTTTGCCAGCCGTTTTGCCACCAGCGTCACGGAGATTGTTATCGTCAGCGACCAGCCCGCGACACAATTTGGTGAGCTGCCGGCAAAGACCCGCGTTGCCACGCTGACCATTCCGCACCGTGAAGAGAGCTACCGTTATAAACAGATTTACCGCAGCCGGCTGATCAAACTGCAGGCGCCTTTGCAGGCCAGCGGTGACGCGGTTCTGATGATCGACTCTGACCTCAACCTGCTTAAAGATCCTGCCCTCAGCCTGCGTGAAGGCCATCTTTACTCCAGCTTCAGAGAAGGCAGAATGATTGCCAAACTTGAAAACGCGGCTGAGGAGCAGATCCCGGCTTACTATAAACCCGCCATCCGGCCCTGGCTGGTTGACCATGTCAACGGCGCTTATCTGGCCGCCACGCGTCAGACCTGGAAGCGTATCTGCCCGCTGTGGCTGACGCTGTTTCAGGATACCTGGGAGCTGATGAATGATAATCAGCCCCCCACCGATCAGCTGCCGCTCTCTGCGCTGCTGGATATGCTCGATCTGGTTACGGTTAACCTGGGCGAGTGGGCAAACTGGCCGGTCTCCAAGCGCATCGGCGGAACGGCAGCGGTCATTCCGCCTGAGGTCATTGGCGCACACGGCGGTTTTCCGTTAAGCGAATGGCAGAAGTATCTGCAGGACCCGGCGCAGCCGCTGCAGTTTAAAGGTCAGGACTATACGCGCAAAGTACGCTACCTGACGGATGAAGAGAAAAAACGCGGCTGATACTACTCCGGCCCGCGGGCCGGAGTCCGTTTAATCCCAGCTCAGCACCACTTTCCCTGACCGTCCGGAGCGCATGTCATCGAACCCCTGCTGAAACGCGTCGATGTCATAGCGGTGGGTGATCACCGGCGTAAGATCCAGTCCGGACTGGATTAACGCCGCCATCTTGTACCAGGTTTCAAACATCTCACGGCCATAGATACCTTTGATAAACAGGCCTTTGAAGATGACCAGATTCCAGTCGATCGACATATCGCCGGGTGGAATGCCCAGCAGCGCAATGCGTCCGCCGTGGTTCATGGTTTCCAGCATCGTGCGGAAAGCTGCCGGTGCGCCTGACATCTCCAGTCCGACATCAAATCCTTCGGTCATACCGAGATCCTGCATCACGTCGCGCAGATTTTCCTGCGCCACGTTAACCGCACGGGTCACGCCCATCTCGCGAGCCAGACTCAGACGGTATTCATTCACGTCAGTGATCACAACGTGACGGGCACCTACGTGCCTGCAGACGGCGGCAGCCATAATACCAATTGGCCCGGCGCCGCAGATCAGGACATCTTCACCGGGCAGATCAAATGACAGCGCGGTATGTACGGCGTTGCCGAACGGATCGAAGATGGCTGCCAGTTCGTCAGAAATGTTATCGGGAATTTTAAACGCGTTGTATGCCGGGATAACCAGATACTCCGCGAAGCAGCCCTGGCGATTGACCCCCACGCCCACCGTATTGCGGCACAGGTGCGTTCGCCCTGCCCGGCAGTTACGGCAGTGGCCGCAGGTAATATGCCCCTCTCCGGAAACGCGATCGCCAATGGCGAAGCCTTTCACCTCCTGTCCCATGCTAACCACTTCACCGACATACTCATGTCCGGTGATCATCGGGACCGGAATGGTTTTACGCGACCACTCATCCCAGTTGTAGATGTGGATATCCGTACCGCAAATAGCAGTTTTACGGATCTTAATCAGCAGATCGTTATGACCCGGTTCCGGCACCGGTGCATCCTGCACCATCCAGATCCCCTCTTCAGCTTTCAGTTTGGCAAGTGCTTTCATTTTTCTGCTCCTGCAGCAATCACGCCCAGCCGCTGGCCGACGCGGATAAAAGCGGCGATAGCCTGTTCCAGCTGCGCCTGCGTGTGAGCGGCAGACATCTGCGTGCGGATGCGCGCCTGACCCTGCGGCACCACCGGATAGAAAAAGCCGGTGACGTAAATGCCTTCCTGCTGCAGCAGCGTGGCAAATTGCTGCGCCACGTTAGCCTCACCCAGCATCACCGGAATAATGGCGTGATCGGCGCCGGCCAGCGTGAAGCCTGCCGCGGTCATCTTCTCCCGGAAGAAGCGCGCGTTATCCCATAGCCGCTGGCGCAGACCGTCACCCTCACTCAGCAGATCCAGCACCCGCAGCGAGGCCGCGACAATTGCCGGAGCCAGCGAGTTAGAAAACAGATAGGGACGAGCACGCTGACGCAGCCACTCCACGACCTCTTTTTTCGCGGCTACATAGCCGCCGGAGGCACCGCCCAGCGCTTTACCTAACGTTCCCGTGAGGATATCAACGCGATCCATCACGTCGCAGTATTCATGCGTGCCGCGCCCTGCTGCGCCGATAACGCCCACCGCATGAGAGTCATCGACGATGACCAGCGCATCAAACTCCTCCGCCAGGTCGCAAATCCCCTGCAGATTGGCAATCACGCCATCCATAGAGAACACGCCATCGGTAGCGATCGCGATATGCCGGGCACCTTTATCACGCGCCTCCTGCAGACAGGTACGCAGCGCCTGCATATCGTTATTGGCGTAGCGATAGCGCTGCGCCTTACACAGGCGTATGCCATCAATGATGGAGGCGTGATTCAGCGCATCGGAAATAATGGCATCCTCCGGACCCAGCAGCGCCTCAAACAGGCCGCCGTTAGCGTCAAAACAGGAGGAGAAAAGAATAGACGCTTCCATACCAAGAAAGTCAGCCAGCTTACGCTCCAGCTGCTGATGCGTATCCTGCGTACCGCAGATAAAGCGCACCGACGCCATACCAAAGCCGTGGGAATCCATACCCTCTTTCGCTGCCTGAATCAGCGCCGGATGATTCGCCAGACCGAGATAGTTATTGGCACAAAAGTTAATGACCGGCGTGCCGTGATCAACGCTGATCTCCGCCTGCTGGGCTGACGTAATGCGACGTTCCTGTTTGAACAATCCGTCCTGACGCGTTGTCTCAAGCTGCTGACGGATTTGCGAATAAAACTGATTGGACATGATTCTGCTCCTTAGATCGTAAATTACCGGAGCATCTTACTGAGCAAATAGCAGGCAGACGATATTTCAGCCAGTTAAATGTTCGTTTTGCAGCATAGTTCACGCCGTAGTCAGCGTTTGTGCGATACGCCTCACGCATCTGGCTGTCCGGACAGGGCTGAAATGTTATGATGATGAGTATTCGTGCGTGAAACCTTCTGTTTCACCCTAACTGATTAAAGGCTAAGCATATGATTATCGTTACCGGCGGCGCTGGCATGATTGGCAGCAACATCGTTAAAGCGCTTAACGATCGCGGTCATAGCGACATTCTGGTCGTGGATAACCTGAAAGATGGCACCAAATTCGTCAATCTGGCGGATCTGGATATCGCTGATTATATGGATAAAGAGGAGTTTCTCTCTTACATCATGTCAGGCGAAGATCTGGGGCCGATTGAAGCGGTATTCCATCAAGGTGCCTGTTCCGCCACCACCGAGTGGGATGGCAAGTACATGATGGATAACAACTATCAGTACTCTAAAGATCTGCTGCATTTCTGCCTTGAGCGCGAGATCCCGTTTCTCTACGCCTCCTCTGCCGCGACCTATGGTGGCCGCAATGAGAACTTTATCGAAGAACGTCAGTATGAAGAGCCGCTGAACGTCTACGGCTATTCAAAAATGCTGTTCGATCACTACGTGCGTCAGATTCTGCCTGAAGCGGATTCGCCGGTGTGCGGTTTCCGCTATTTCAATGTGTATGGTCCGCGCGAAGGGCACAAAGGCAGTATGGCCAGCGTGGCGTTTCATCTGAATACGCAAATCAGCAACGGTGAGAACCCTAAGCTGTTTGAAGGCAGCGACAGCTTCCGCCGTGATTTTATCCATGTAGATGATGTTGTGGCTGTAAACCTGTGGTGCTGGGAGAATGGCGTATCCGGTATCTATAACTGCGGCACCGGACGCGCGGAATCGTTCCAGGAAGTGGCTGATGCCGTGCTTAAATTCCATCAGCAGGGCCAGATTGAGTACATTCCTTTCCCGGATAAACTCAAAGGACGCTATCAGGCATTTACCCAGGCCGATCTGACAAAACTGCGTGAAGCGGGCTATGACAAGCCATTTAAAACTGTCGCACAGGGCGTGGGCGAGTACATGGCCTGGCTGAATCGCAACGCATAAGGACACCCGCATCAGCGATGAAAATTCTGGTTATTGGCCCTTCCTGGGTCGGCGATATGATGATGTCGCAAAGTCTCTATCGCACTCTCAAGGTGGCGCATCCTGATGCGGTCATTGATGTGATGGCACCCGCGTGGTGCCGCCCGCTGCTGTCACGCATGCCGGAAGTGAATCAGGCGCTGGCGATGCCGCTGGGGCACGGCGCGCTGGCGTTGGGCGAACGCCGTCGTCTCGGCAAAACCCTGCAGGCCAGCGGTTACGATCGCGCTTACGTATTGCCGAACTCGTTTAAATCGGCGCTGGTCCCCTTTTTCGCCGGCATACCGCGCCGCACCGGCTGGCGCGGTGAAATGCGTTACGGCGTGCTCAATGATGTGCGGGTACTGGACAAAGCGGCGTTTCCGCTAATGGTAGAGCGCTATGTTTCCCTGGCGTATGACACGCCGGTAACCTCCGCTCAGCAGCTGCCACAGCCGCTGCTATGGCCGCAGCTGCGCGTAGAGGACGACGAAAAGCGCATGACGGCTGCGCAGTTTGGCCTCTCCACCGATCGTCCGGTTATCGGCTTTTGTCCGGGAGCAGAGTTTGGACCGGCGAAACGCTGGCCGCATTATCACTATGCTGCCCTGGCGGAACAGCTGATCGCAGAAGGCTACCAGGTCGTGCTGTTTGGCTCAGCTAAAGATCGCGATACCGGCGAGTCGATTCTGCAGGCGCTGCCTGAGCCGTTGCGTGCGCACGGCAAAAATCTGGCAGGTGAGACGCAGCTGGAGCAGGCCGTGATCCTGCTCGCCCACTGTCGCGCCGTGGTCAGCAACGATTCCGGTCTGATGCACATTGCGGCAGCGCTCAACCGGCCGCTGGTCGCGCTGTATGGCCCGAGCAGCCCGGATTTCACGCCGCCGCTTTCCCGTCAGGCCCGCGTTATCCGGCTAATCAGCGGCTATCACAAAGTGCGTAAAGGCGATGCCGCTGAGGGTTATCATCAGAGCCTGATCGACATTACCCCTGCGCGCGTGCATCAGACCCTGAGCGCGCTGCTACAGCCGGCGCAGGAGCAGACATGCACGTTTTAATCGTTAAAACCTCTTCAATGGGAGATGTTCTCCATACGCTGCCCGCGCTTACCGATGCCATGCAGGCGCTGCCAGGTATACGCTTTGACTGGGTGGTAGAAGAGAATTTTGCTCAGATCCCCGGCTGGCATCCTGCCGTAGATAAAGTCCTGCCGGTTGCGATCCGTCGCTGGCGCAAACACTGGTTTGGCAGTCAGCAGCGCGAAGAGCGCGTCGCGTTTAAGCGCAATTTGCAGTCGCGCCAGTATGATATGGTTATTGACGCACAGGGCCTGATTAAAAGCGCAGCCCTGGTGACGCGTCTGGCAACCGGCACGAAGCATGGTCTGGACAGCCGCAGCGCGCGGGAGCCTTTTGCGAGCTGGTGGTATGACAGGCGCCATGAGGTCAGCAAGCAGCAGCACGCCGTTGAGCGCACGCGTGAGCTGTTTGCGAAAAGTCTGGGCTATGAAAAGCCTGCCACCCAGGGCGATTACGCCATTGCGGCACATTTTCTGACTCCCCGGACCGAAGCCGCTCCCTCCTGGCTGGTGTTTCTGCACGCTACAACCCGCGACAATAAACACTGGCCGGAAGCGCACTGGCGCGAGCTGATCGGGCTGCTGCAGCCCACCGGCCTGCAAATCAGGCTGCCGTGGGGTGCAATACATGAACAGCAGCGCGCGCAGCGGCTGGCAGAGGGCTTTTCGCATGTGGAAGTACTGCCAAAACTGACGCTGGAACAGGTGGCGCAGCAGCTGGCAGGCGCACGCGCAGTGGTCTCGGTGGACACCGGGCTCAGCCATCTGACCGCAGCGCTGGACAGACCCAATATTACGCTGTTCGGTCCCACCGATCCGGGTCTGATTGGCGGTTACGGCAGAAACCAGCATGCGCTGCGCCCGGTTCAGGGTGACAGCATGGCAGATATCATGCCGGATACGGTGCTGGAGACATTAAAGCAGGTGCTGGCATGAAGAAACTGCACATTATCAACTTAGGTAAAATGGGCGGCGTTGAGCGGCTGTTCCTTCAGTACATTAATGATGTCTCTGACGGAAGCGATGACGTCATCTGCATCAGCAATCAGATCGACCCGGATATTTTGCAGCAGATGCCCCGGCAGCACGTTACCTTCGCTAACCGGCTGTTTTCGCGCTTTCGTCTGAAAAGCCCGCAGTTTCTGCGCAAGCACCTGCTGCAAAAACGCGTAAATGCCAGTAATGCCGATATGATTATCGTCTGGGATCTGGTTCCCCGGCTTACCGCTAAACCCCGCAAGGCAAAACTGGTTTATTACGATCACGGCTGTTCATGGCGTTATCCAAAGAACGGCAAGACGCTTGCGTTTATGGCCATGCTGGATGGGGTTATTTCCGCTTCCCGGGCGTCGTCCAGAGTAATGCAGCACCGCTTCAATCTGCCCTGCCTGCATAAAGTCGTAATTAACCGTCTCGTTACGCCTCAGGGAATAGATCCTGCAGTGCGGCAGCTTAGCCAGCCAGTCAGAATCGGAACGGCATCACGTCAGGTGGGTCTGAAGGGGATCTCCGTTTCGCTACTGATGATGAAAGAGCTGTTAACGCGCGGGCACAATGTCACGCTTGAAATTGCCGGCAAAGGCCCTGACCGTGAAGCATTTGAAGATTTAGCGCAGCGGCTTGGCATAGCAGAGCGTGTCAGGTTCAGTGGTTTTCAGCATAATATTGCCGAATTTTTCAATCGCGTTGATATTTACATGAGCACGCCGGTGACCGAGCCTTTTGGGCTCTCATGTATGGAAGCACTCTATTTTGGCGTACCTGTAATTTTTCCTTTTGTCGACGGGCAGCCTGAAGTGATTGCAGACAAAATTTGCGGCGTCGGCTTAGCACCAAAAGTCTCTTTGAGTGAACATCAGCAGCTTACGGGAATTGATGTCAATTTCCCTTATCAGGTGTATGACCCGATAAAAGATGACATGACAGAACCGATGCTGCTTTCTCATATCGATTGTGCTGATGCGTTTGAATTTCTGATACAAAAAGAGAACTATCAGACATACAGTGAAAACGCTAAAAGCTGGACTATGAAGCACTTTGACTATGCGTATTTCAGACATGAAATAGAGAGTTCCTTAACCGAGATTGCGAATACAAAAAATGCAAATCAGTAATTACCTGGCAAGGCGTGAAGCTCCTCACTCAGCAATAAGTACCCTGATATTTTTTGGATGCGCAACTGCGCTGCTTACAGCGCCCTTTGGTGGCAGCTTTGGCCGCAACGTATTTTATATAACCAGCTATATTGCTTTTATTACCCTGGCTACCCATGCCTTATATTACGCTAAATTGCGAATAAATATCGCTTTGCCTGTAGCTATGTTACTGGTGGGTATCGCCAGTATCATCTGGACCGCGGTCTATAAACAGCCTGGTGACTTTATCAGCCTCTATCGCCAGTATCAGTCAACGGGCCGCTTGCAGATATCGGGCGCACTTATTCTTTTCTTTGTTTTAAATGATAAAAGCGATTTGCGCCAAAAAGCCATCCTTGCCGCACTGCTGACTGGCCTGGCGGTTAATGCCTATGCCATCTATCAGGGCGTCTGGCTGCATCTGCGCCGCGTTGAGCTGAACTTTGATCGGGCCACCATGGCTGCCTATATCATCAGTGCTGTTAATTTATTGTTTCTCAAAGCAATTTTGTTGCAGAAAAACAAACTTAAGCTTTTCCTTTTTCCTGCAGCCTTTCTGTTTAGTTATCTTGCCATTATTCTGACCGGCACGCGTGCGGCAATGCTTCTTTTTCCCGTAATGGCCCTGATACTCGTCTTATTTTCAAAAAATGTTATCAGCAGAAGATATAAAATCGCGCTTTTTGTCATTATCCCAGCGCTGTTTATCGCCGGCTCGCTGATATTCAAAGAAAAGATTGCTAATCGCATCGACGAGTTTCAGCAAAATATTGCAGATATGCATAAAAACCGCGGTGAAAACTCAGTTGTCTCCCGCCTGAGCATGCAGATTATTGCTTTGCAAACCGGCATCGAGTCACCTGCGGGCCAGTCAGCCGAACAGCGGGCTCTGCTGGCCAGAAAGATCATTCAGCAGCAGCCACAACTCTATGGCGCCTTACCCTACCTGACGGTTCATATGCATAACGAAGTGCTGGAAACCTTTTCGATAAAGGGTATCGCCGGCGCGCTGGCACTGGTGAACTTCTATATTATGCTGCTGGTTTATGCATTCAGGCGCGGCGGCAATGCGCTTTTACTGACGCTGGCGCTGGCATTGATCGGTTATGGGTTAAGTGATGTGATTTTCTTTAGTACAGAATGTACGCTGATCTACTGCCTCACTATTATATTTGCTTTCTCCATGATGAAAGGCCCGCATCATCAGGAAAAAAATCAATGACGAAATCGATCCCGCCTGTTTTAAGCATCATTATCCCCTGCTTTAATGCGGGGGAGTTTATTATTCCCTGCCTGCAATCGCTGTTTGCGCAACTTGAATCTGACATTGAGGTCATCATTATTGATGATGGTTCAACAGATAACTCAGTCAGCGTGATAGAAAATTTTTTGCAGGCACAACAGCACCAGGCAGTTCGGTTTCTGCAGCAGAAGAACTGTGGGATTGCTGATACCCGCAATACCGGCATGCAGCAGGCTCAGGGAAAGTTTGTCACATTTATTGATGCAGACGATATTATCAGCAGACACTATATTGCGGTTATCAGGCCGCTGCTGCTGGCTGATAATGATGATTTAATCGACTTTAACTATCAGCGTTTTGAACATCAGCCGCCTGATGAGACGGAAAAAGTCGATGTAAAACATATCGCCTATGACTTTCAGACTCTGGGGATAGATTGCCTTGAACCCCTGTTCCAAAAATCGATGTGGCATCTGTGGAACCGGGTTTACCGCCGCGCTCTGCTGAGCGGTGAAAGTTTCGCATCAGGCAGGCGCTACGAAGATGTTATCTTTACGCCTTTCCTCTATTTCAGGACAGATAAGATTACGCATCTGGACAATACGCTCTATTTTTACCGCGATAACAAAAGCGGTATTACGCGCAATGTCAGAAAAAGCGATATCGATGATCTGACCTTTGCCATGCAGAAAATGCTTGCCTGGGCAAAAGATAAAGATAATTCTCGTCAGCGTCTGGCATCCTATATGCTGATGGACTGCTTTAAAGAAATAAAGAGTATGTCGAAAATCATCTACGGCTATTACTATTATGAACGCTCTGCCATCACGCTGTTCCGCGCAGCGGCAATAATCTGCAAGGGCAACTGCAGGACAAAAAAATATCTGCAGCTGCGCTTTCCTCAGGTCGATACACTCTTCTCATACCTGAAAAGCCGGTTCAGAAAGCGCAAATCTGAAACGCATCAGCGTGCATGAGCTTTTTTATGCAAGGCATACTCTGTCAGCGTCATTCCCTGTACACGCGGCTGAAGCCAGATAAACAGCTGCTCCAGATCGTCGTACAGCCTGTCGATGTCCGCCTCCGTTTTAAACGTGGGGCTGCCGTCTGGCATGAATTCAGAGGAGTGCAGCATAAACTCGATGTAATCACTGCCCTGATCGAGCGTCTGCGCAGCAACCTTTTTCATTTCATTCAGGTTGCCGCCGGTCGGGCGCAGCCAGTTAACTGAGGGACCACGCGGCTTGCCACGCAGCTGATTCCACGCCTTTTTAAACTGGTTGGTCATCGCGCCATAGCGATACTGAATGCTCATGGGCAACTCCAGCAGCGAACTGTTACCCGGCTTTGAGATATCGCTGGTGTCTATATAGTAAGCGCGATCGGGGAAATGACTATAGTCGGTTCCTCCGCTCCCCTGCGGGGCGCCGGATGAATTACGCCAGCTGACCCGGGGCGTCACGGAGCAGTCAACCAGATAACCGTTATCGATTAAAGCCTGCGCATAAACTTCGTTAAAGGCCCAGCGACCGGCGCGATGACTGGTCATTTTTTGCTGAAATGCATCCTCCAGCAACGCCGTCATAAAGGCGACCTTATCGCGTAAAACGGACTCAGGATACTCAATCAGATAGGGTTGATAACGCCAGTCATCCTGCGTCAGTTTATATTCCGGCGGGCTATACCAGGCGTGAAGATGCATACCGATCTCCCCCTGTCCGCGGGCCAGTAGATCCTGTCCGAACTCTACATAGGCAGGATCGCTCGCCATCTCGTAATTCGTCAGCCAGGTGGGTTTGAAGCCATACTTTTCGCACAGCCTCTGAAAGCGGGGCAGGAAGCTGACATTATGCGTTGTCACCTTTCCGCTGCGGTTGCGCCACAGGTTATCGCCTTCCGTATCCAGGGTAATCAAAAAGGCAGGCTTTTCCATAACTTGTCCGGTATATTTCACTGTTATCATCACTATGGTACGCACCGCCTGTGGCAGGCGCAAACTTTTCCAGCGCCGCTGGCCGGGTCAGGGAGCAGCGCTCTGATTAAACCAGAATAGCGTGAATAAAAAGCAGGGCGGATTTATCTTTAGCTGCTTACCGCGCGCAGTTATGGCAGACTTTTTACAGCATTCGTTCATTTGCCGATAAACGTACTCATATCGGAAAGATAATAGATCAGTTTCACCACCAGGCTGACAGGCAGGCAGAGGTAGATAATTTGTCGAAACGCATTTTAATGGTGATCGATGGTTTGCCCGGCGGCGGCGCCGAAAAAGTCGTCTTAACGCTGGCTGAGGGTTTTATTTCCCTGGGACATCGTGTCTCGATTTTCTCTCTGCGAAAAATATGCGATTACCCTATCCCTGCAGGCGTGGATTATCAGGTGGTGTGCGATCACAGCGTCCGCCCGTGGCGAAAAATGACAGAAACCGTACGCCGTGCGCGCTTGCTGGATGAGGCGGTACGCCAGAGTGAAGCGCTGAACGGCAAGTTCAGTTTAATCTTTTCCCACTTACACAAAACCGATCGCATTGTCAGGCGAGCCCGATCGCTTGATTCTGCTAAAACCTGGTACTGCCTGCACGGCGTCTTTTCTGCCTCCTATCTGGGACGCAAAACAGGTTTTTCCCGCTGGTTAAAGCAGCTAAAAATACGTTACGTCTATCAGGGGCGTCAGCTGGTCGGCGTGTCGCAGTATGTTATCGATGATCTGATAAAGAATGTCGGCGTCAGGCCACGCCTGACCCGCGTTATTTTCAATCCTTTCGACTTTGATCGGCTCGACGAGCTGGCGGCCGGGCCCTGCCCGCTGGCCGGCCAGAATTACCTTGTCCACGTAGGACGCATTCATGAGGCGAAACGTCAGGACCGTTTGCTCGACGCTTATGCGCGGAGCGGCATAATGGCTCCCCTGGTGTTGCTGGGTCAGGGCAGCGCGAAACTCCTGGAGGCGTTACGCCAGCAGGCACGGGATTTGGGCATTTCAGAGCGCGTCTGCTTCGAAGGCTTTCAGCAAAACCCTTATCCGTGGATCCGCCATGCTCAGATGCTGGTTGTGAGTTCAGATAGCGAAGGGTTTGGCAACGTGCTGGTTGAGGCTTTACATTGCGGCACGGCGGTAGTCAGTACACGCTGCCCCGGTGGCCCGGCTGAGATCCTGACCGGCCCGCTCTCCCGCTGTCTGGCCGATCTGAACGCCGCATCGCTGGCAGAAAAAATGCGCGATGTGTATGCCAGCCCCCCCGATTTACAGCACCTCGATTTAAGCATTTATAGTCTGGCTACGATTTGTCAGCAATATCTGCAGCTGGATCCTGTAACAGAAACATCATTTTCAACGGCACGCCATGTTTCGAATTAAGAAATCCCCGGTGGGATGCGGCCAGAATATGGGGATAATTGCTTGACCTACCTTATTATATTTATCATTTTTTGCCCGATTAAATGGGTAATGAAGCTGTTCCGGACGCGCAGCGAAAAAAATCTGGTGATTCAGACCGCCAAAATTGGCGATTTTATTAATATCACTCCGCTGCTCACGCACCTCGGGAAAAGCGATGCGCTGCTGAGCAGAAGCGTTGCGCCGCTCGCCAGCAATGATGTCACCCTTGAACGCATCTGGTATATCGAAGAGTATCGTTCCAGCCTGCTGAAAAAGCTCAGGTTAGTCTGGCATCTGCTCAATCGCTACGACAATATTTATCTGCTGCACCCGACTAACCTGAATCTGTTTATTGCCGCCTGCTGCAATGCAGATAATAAGCAGTTTCTGTCCAGCTATCGCCGCAAGGGGTATCAGAACCTTTTCTATTACACCGCAAGCGGCGAAGTGCAGCATGAAAAAAATACGCTGACGCTGGAAAACTATCTGAAGCTAGCCGATCGCTCTTTCACTAAAGAGAGCTACCCCAAACACGCGACGCTGCCGCTATGGCAGCCTGATTCCCTGCCCGCAGAGATTACCGCGTGCGCGGGAACGCGTATCGGTATCAGTGTGACCGCCGGTAATCAGGCCAAAACCATTCCGCCAGCTATCTGGCAGCGTTTGTTTGACCACCTGAGCGACCTTCACTGCACCTTTTTTGCTTTTGGTGCGCCGAATGAACAATCGCGCGTTCAGGAGCTATTCAAAACAGCCGGGCATCGCGACAACCTGATCAGTCTGGTGGGGAAAGTGTCGCTGGAAGCGCTGCCGGCCGTTATCGGCGAAATGGATTTTTATATCGCCTCCGATTCCGGCAATGTGTACATCGCTGATGCACAGCAGGTACCGGTGATTCTGATTTATGGTCCCTGCTGCGCAGAAGAGCAGAGGCCGCTGGGCGATGTACTGCTGATTGGTCCTGACCATATCGCGCCCTCTTCTTTTGTCTTTGATGCGCAATATAAATTCGCGCATCCGGTTGAACAGCTTTTCAACCTGGATCAGCGTAAGCTGAGTGATATCCACGATTTTATTCGCACCCGACAGCAGCAGCGTCTGGCGCGCCGAAACAATGAAATGACCTCATGACAGCCCAGCCAGAACATTCCATGCCACTACTCAGCCTTATTATCCCGATGTTCAATGCCGGCACTGAGTTTACTGCCTGCCTCCAGGCGCTGTTAGCCCAGACGCTGACCGACCTTGAGATCATCATTGTCGATGATGGCTCAACTGATGGCTCCGGCGAGCAGGCGGACGCTTACGCTGCACGCTATCCGCATATCCGTGTGATCCATCAGGCCAACGGCGGCGTGTCACGGGCGCGAAATGCCGGCCTGGCGATCGCGCGCGGTAAGTACGTCAGCTTTCCCGACGCCGATGACACCATGGATGCAGCGATGTATCAGACGCTGACGGAGATGGCAGAGCGTGATGGACTCGATGCAGCACAGTGCAACGCCGAGTGGTATTTCAAAGCGAGTCAGCGTACCAGACCGCTTATTCCTCACGATCGTCTCACCAGCACCGCTGTGCTGAGCGGACCTGAGTGGCTGAACACCGCGCTCAAAACGCGGCGTTACATGCATGTTGTCTGGCTCGGCATCTATCGTCGTGAGCTGATTACGCGCTGCAATCTGCTGTTTGAGCCGGGACTGCATCATCAGGACATTCCCTGGACCACAGAATTTATGTTTAACGCCACGCGCGTGCGCTATACCGATCGCGTGCTCTATCGCTACTACATGCACGACGCTTCCATCAGTAACCGCAAACGCACCGGCCAGCGCAACGTAGAGTATCAGCGTCACTACCTGAAAATTGCCCGGATGCTGGAAGAGCTGAACCAGCGCTATCGCCGTCATATCCGCATTTATCCGGCATTTCACTACCAGATCACGCATGAAGCGCTCAGCGTTTGTCACGCTATCCGGCGCGAGCCTGAAGCGGAAGCGCGGCAGGCAATGCTGGCGGATCTGTTCAGTACAGGGACGCATAAACGTATGCTGCGCAATACGCGCGGCCTGAAGCAGTGGTATCAGCTGCTGCTGTGGCTGAGCCGCATTTATCGCTGGCGCCAGAAATAAGCACCACTGCTCGCTTTAACCCCTTTCGGGTTTGCCCTACAATCGGCTCACTGAATCCTGAGATCAATAAGTATGGCAAGCCCGATTCCAGCCCGGTTCACACCACAATCTATTTTAGTGATCAAACTGCGCCATCATGGTGACATGCTGCTGACAACGCCTGTCATCAATGCGCTGCGCGCGCGTTATCCTGATGCACATATCGATGTGCTGCTCTATAAAGAAACCCGGCCGATGCTGGAAGCGCATCCGGCAATTCGCCAGCTGCATATTATCGATCGCAGCTGGAAAAAAGAGGGCAGCCTGCAGAAACTGCGCCATGAACTGGCGCTGCTCTCCGCCGTTCGCGCCTGCCGCTACGATCTGGTGATCAACCTCGCCGACCAGTGGCGCAGCGCCATTATTACCGGCCTGTCAGGTGCTGCGGTGCGCATCGGCTTTGCCTATCGCAAACGCGACAACGCCCTCTGGCGCTGGTGCCACAATCAGCGCGTCCCTACCACCCGGCATCATCAGCTGCATACGGTTGAACAGAATATGAGCGCGCTGGCTCCGCTCGGAATCGACGTAACAAATGCAGTCGCGTCGATGCATTTCAGCGAAGCCGATCGGCAGAAAGTAGATGTTTTGCTGGCGCAGCAGCAGATCGCCGGGCCGTTTATTGTGCTGCAGCCTACGTCGCGCTGGGTATTTAAATGCTGGGACGATGAAAAGATGGCGCAGCTGATCACGGCGCTCTCTGATGAAGGGCATACCCTGGTGCTGACGGCAGCGCCGGATAAAAAAGAGCTGGCGATGATAGCGCATATTCAGTCGCTCTGCTCCGCCTCACGCGTGGTATCCCTTGCCGGCCAGCTGTCGCTGCCGCAGCTGGCCGCGCTAATCGACGCGGCGCAGCTCTTTATTGGTGTCGACTCTGCGCCGATGCATATGGCCGCGGCGCTGGACACGCCCTGCCTGGCGCTGTTCGGACCGACAAAGCTGCAGCACTGGCGCCCGTGGGGCAATAATAACCGGGTGATCTGGGCAGGTGATTATGCACCGCTGCCGTCGCCCGACTCGATCGACACCCGCACGGAGCAGCGCTATCTTTCCGCGATTCCGGTCGCCGATGTGCTGACCGCCGCAAGGAGCTATTTGCATGAATAAAATACGTCTGGCTATCGTCCGGCAGAAATATCGCCCGGACGGCGGGGCCGAACGCTTTATTTCACGCGCGCTGGAAGCGCTGGATAGCGAGCAGCTGGATCTCAATATCATTACCCGCAGCTGGCAGGGCGCGCCCAATCCCGCCTGGCATCTGCATATCTGCAACCCGGCAAAGTTTGGCCGCATCTCCCGCGAGCGCGGTTTTGCACGTGCAGCGCGCGCCTGCTGGGAGCGGGAACAGTTTGACCTTGTTCAGAGTCACGAGCGCATCGCCGGGTGCGACATTTTTCGTGCCGGCGACGGCGTACATCGGGTCTGGTTAGAGCAGCGGGCGCGCATTGTTTCCCCGTGGCAGCGGCTGAGCGCAGCGCTCAGCCCGTACCATCGCTATGTGCTGCAGGCTGAAGCGGAGATGTTTAACGATCCGTCGCTCAAAGCGGTGATCTGCAACTCTGAGATGGTGAAGCGGGATATCCTGCGCCATTTCACGCTGGATGCCGGCAACATTCACGTGATCCACAATGCCATTGACAGCAAACGCTTTCAGCCCGCGACACCCAGCCTGCGCCATGCAGCGCGCCATCAGCTGCGGCTGCCGCAGGATGCGCACGTGATGATCTATGTCGGCTCCGGGTTTGAGCGCAAGGGGCTGAAAGCGGCGATCGAGGCGGTGGCGCAAACCGATCGCTATCTGATTGTGGTCGGTCAGGATAAACAGCTGTCGCGCTATCAGCAGCTGGCAAACCAGCTTAACTGTCTTGATCGCCTGCGCTTTGCCGGCGTTCAGCAGGATGTGCAGCCGTTCTATCACGCCGCCGATGCGCTGCTGCTGCCAACGCTGTACGATCCATTTCCGAATGTGGTCCTGGAAGCCATGGCCTGCGGACTGGCAGTGATCACCAGCACCGGCTGCGGCGGAGCCGAGTTTATCCGTCACGGTGAAGAGGGCTTTGTCTGCGACGCGCTGGATATTCGCGCGTTAAAAGAGGCCGTGCTGGCGGTGCCTGCCCTGTCAGACGACAACTGTATGGGCGCCGCCGCCCGCTGCCGGGTGGAACCTTACGGGCCTGAGCGACTGGCAGATGCGCTGACCTCGCTCTATCAGCGCGTGCTGAGCCAGCGCTGACGAAGTGATGTGAGCAGGCGGTGAATTTCTGATAGTATGCCGCCTTTCTCCGGTTTTTTGACGCGAATATGTCGTAACGATAACTATGACGACCCTGTATACCGCCCTGCTCTATCTGATTCAGCCATTTATCTGGCTGCGCCTGTGGCTGCGCGGTCGTAAAGCGCCGGCCTACCGTAAACGCTGGGCTGAGCGATATGGCTACTGCACCGGCAAGGTTGAGCCGCACGGTATCGTGCTGCATTCAGTATCGGTAGGTGAAACACTGGCTGCGGTACCGCTGGTGCGGGCGCTGCGCCATCGCTATCCGTCACTGCCCATCACCGTGACCACTATGACGCCCACCGGCTCAGAGCGCGCGCAGTCGGCATTTGGTAAAGATGTGCATCATGTTTACCTGCCTTACGATCTGCCCGGTGCCATCAACCGTTTTCTGGATACGGTTGATCCGCGTCTGGTTATCATTATGGAAACCGAGCTGTGGCCAAATATCATTCGCATCCTGCACCAGCGCGAGATTCCGCTGGTCATCGCTAACGCCCGCCTCTCCGAGCGTTCCGCCCGCGGCTATAAAAAGCTGGGTGGCTTTATGCGCGATCTGCTGCAGAGCATCACGCTTATCGCGGCGCAGAATAGCGAAGATGGCGATCGCTTCCTCAGTCTGGGCCTGAAACGGTCGCACCTGGCGGTTACCGGCAGCCTGAAATTTGATATCTCCGTTACGCCAGAGCTGGCGGCCAGAGCCGTTACGCTGCGGCGTCAGTGGGCATCGCGCCGTCCGGTGTGGATTGCCACCAGCACTCACGAAGGTGAAGAAGCCATCGTGCTGGATGCCCACCGCCAGCTGCTGCAGCAGTTTCCCGATCTGCTGCTGATCCTGGTGCCGCGTCATCCGGAACGCTTTAAGGATGCGTGCCATCTGACGCAAAAACGCGGCTTTACGTTTATGCTGCGCAGCAGCGGTGCGGTTCCTTCCGCCGCCACACAGGTCGTGATTGGTGACACCATGGGTGAGCTGATGCTGCTGTATGGCATTGCCGACCTCGCTTTTGTCGGCGGCAGCCTGGTTGAACGCGGCGGCCATAACCCGCTCGAACCTGCTGCTCATGCCATCCCGGTGCTGATGGGGCCGCACACCTGGAACTTCAAAGATATCTGCGCCAAATTGCAGCAGGCAGAGGGGCTGATCACGGTCAGTGACGCCGCTGCGCTGGAGAAAGAGGTCGCCAACCTGCTGCAGGATGATGACTATCGTCGCTATTATGGCCGTCACGCCGTTGAGGTTTTGCATCAGAATCAGGGCGCGCTGCAGCGCCTGCTGCAGCTGCTGGAGCCTCATCTGCCACCGCGAGCACACTAATTTATGTCACAACGCCAACGTCTTTCGGTCGTGATGATCGCCCGGAATGAAGCTGAACTTCTGCCTGACGCGCTGGCATCTGTTGCCTGGGCCGATGAAATTATCCTGCTCGATTCGGGCAGCAGTGATGCCACTGCAGAGATTGCCCGGGCGCAGGGCGCGCAGGTTTATGAAGCGCTGCCGTGGGCAGGCTATGGCAAGCAGCGCCAGCGCGCGCAGGCATTCGCTACCGGAGAGATGATCCTGATGCTGGATGCTGACGAGCGCGTGACGCTGGCGCTGCGCCGCTCAATTGAGCAGGTGCTGCGCCAGCCGCCTTCTGCCACGGTTTATAGCCTTAGCCGCAGCAATTTTTTCCTCGGCCGTTTTATGCGTCACAGCGGCTGGTATCCGGATCGCGTGATGCGTCTCTATCCGCGCCATCTCAGCTATAACGACAATCTGGTGCATGAGTCGCTGGAGACGCAGGGCGCGCCCGTGGTGACGCTGCCTGGCGATCTGGCGCACCTCACCTGCCGCGATCTGATAACGTTTCAGCGCAAACAGATGAACTATGCCGAAGCCTGGGCGCAGGAGCGCTTTCAGCGTGGCAAGCGCTGCGGCCTGTTCGCCATTTTCTCCCATACGCTGGGGGCATTTGCTAAAACGCTGCTGCTGCGCGCCGGCTTTCTTGACGGGAAACAGGGCTGGATCCTGGCAGTGGTTAACGCGCAGTATACGTTCAATAAATATGCCGCGCTCTGGGCGCTGCACCATACTTCTGCACAAGGCCGCGTATGAGTACGAAAGCGATATATCCCGGCACGTTTGACCCGATGACGCTCGGACACCTTGATATTGTCACGCGCGCGGCCCGCATGTTTGATCGCCTGGTCGTGGCGATTGCTGCCAGCCCCGGTAAGAAACCGCTGTTTACGCTGGACGAACGCGTCGATTTAGCGCGTCAGGCCACCGCGCATCTGACTAACGTTGAGGTCGTGGGCTTTAATGAGCTGATGGCTGATTTTGCCCGGACGCAGCAGGCGAACGTACTGGTGCGCGGCGTGCGGGCGGTGGCTGATTTTGAGTACGAATCACAGCTGGCACAGATGAACCGCCATCTGCTGCCCGCGCTGGAAACGGTGTTTCTGCTGCCGTCGCAGGGCTTCTCATTTGTGTCGTCATCGCTGGTAAAAGAGGTGGCGCGTCACGGGGGTGACGTGCAGGCATTCCTGCCTGCCGTCATTCATCAGGCGCTGCTGGCCAGACTGCAGCAGCCGTAATCAATGCTGGCAGTGCGGACACCAGAAGGTGCTGCGCTGTCCATGCCGGCCGCTGAGGATTGGCGTGCCGCAGGCGCGGCAGGGTTCGCCAGCGCGGCCATAGACCTGCAGCTGCTGAGCAAAATAACCTGGCTTACCGTCAGTCTGTAAAAAATCGCGCAGCGTGGTGCCTCCCTGCTCAATGGAGCGCAGCAGCACCGCTTTTATCGTGTCCACCAGAAGCGTCGCTTCCGCCTCGCTCAGGCTTCCCGCCGCCCGATCCGGCAGTATACCGGCGGTAAACAGCGACTCACTGGCGTAAATATTGCCTACCCCAACCACAATCTTATTGTCCATCAGCCACTGCTTGATGGCGGTACGCTTGCCGCGCGAGCGGGTAAACAGATAGTCGCTGCTGAAGGCGTCGCTCAGCGGCTCCGGTCCGAGATGGGCCAGCACGCTGCTGCCCGCCGGATCGGCGCTCCAGAGCCACGCGCCAAAACGTCGCGGATCGGTATAGCGCAGCACTTTGCCGTTACTCATGACCAGATCGACATGGTCATGCTTTTCTGCCGGCTGTTCACCGGGCAGAATGCGCAGGCTGCCGGACATGCCGAGATGAATGATGATCCAGCCATGGGGCAGCTCCAGCAGCAGATACTTTGCCCGCCGCTGCACGCTCAGTACCGGCTGATCGCTCAGCGCGTGTATTTCACTGGAAACCGGCCAGCGCAGGCGCCCATTGCGCACAATAGCGTGCAGAATGGTTTCCCCCACCAGGTGTGGCTCAATACCGCGTCGGCTGGTTTCTACCTCAGGTAATTCAGGCATCGCATCTCCTCAACGTGTTGACATAGCGCACAAACAAAAAACCCGGCCGGAGCCGGGTTTTTCGCAAGAACACCAAAATTACTTAATTTTGGCTTCTTTGTAGATCACGTGCTGACGTACAACCGGATCGAACTTTTTCAGTTCCAGCTTCTCAGGTTTAGTACGCTTGTTCTTCGTGGTGGTATAGAAGTGACCTGTACCAGCAGAGGAAACCAGCTTGATCTTCTCACGAATACCTTTAGCCATGATTCAGTTCCTTAGTACTTCTCACCACGGGCGCGGATTTCGGCCAGAACCGTATCGATGCCCTTTTTATCAATAACACGCATACCTTTAGCAGATACACGCAGAGTAACGAAGCGCTTCTCGCTCTCAACCCAGAAACGGTGAGAGTGCAGGTTCGGCAGGAAACGGCGTTTCGTCGCGTTCATTGCGTGGGAACGGTTGTTACCGGTCACCGGACGCTTTCCAGTTACCTGGCAGACTCGTGACATTTCTATTCTCCAAAAATCAAATCAGCTCGAGCTTTAAAAACATAGGTTTTGGCCGCCTCGTCAGGCCTTAGCCCGCCAGGCGAGTTCCATGTGAACCCGCTAAGCTGGCCCAAACGCCAAACCCGAGATTCTCAAAGGTGGCGTAGTATACGCCGCTCAGCTCAAGTGCTCAAGTCCCGAACAGATAAAGATCCCTCCGGATCGTGCAAAAACGCCGCATTTCTGCCCGATTGAAGCGTAAAACTATAGCCAGCCGCGCTCAGCGAATGAGGTAAACTCGCCGTGACCGATCACCAGATGGTCCAGCAGGCGAATACTCAGCAGCGCGCAGGCCTGAGCAATTTTTGCGGTAATTTCACGATCCGCGCGGCTCGGATCGGCGTGTCCCGAAGGGTGATTGTGCGCCAGAATCACCGCTGCAGCGTTGATTTTCAGCGCTTCCCGCACAATTTCGCGCGGATGAACCTCCACGCTGCTGATCGAGCCGGCAAACATCTTCTGCGCCTGCAGAACACGATGCTGGTTATCAAGGAACAGCACCATAAAAATTTCCCGCGTCTCATGAGCCAGTACGCTTTGCAGATAGTGACGTGTGACCTGCGGATTCTCCATCACATTTTCACGCGCCAGCTGGCTGGCAAAAAAACGCCTTCCCAGCTCTGCTATCGCATGCAGCTGGGTCAGCTTTGCTCTGCCAACGCCTTTGATCAGGCTCAGTTCACGCTCGCTGGCAGTCATGATGCGATACAGTGAGCCAAACTCATTGAGCATCTGCCGTGCCAGCGTCATAACGCTGATGCCGTGCGTACCGGTGCGCAGAAAGATTGCCAGCAGTTCAGCATCATCCAGCGATTCTGCGCCTGCCTGTATCAGTTTTTCCCGTGGTGCCAGTTTCTTCATTGCACAACTCCCCGTGGCGTATGGACAGGATGCGCGCTGGCGGTCAGTGGTGCCAGTGCGGCATTTCTCTTTTCAGAGATGCCTCGCAAAGGGCACGGTCGGTGAACAGGCGGCCGGGCGGTTTTATGATAAAGTTGGCCTGTCTGCTGCGCCGGGCGCGGCATCATGCGTTAAGTTGAGGCAAACAACATGACTGGATTAGCCGGGAAAAAAATTCTGCTGGGCGTCAGCGGCGGTATCGCTGCCTATAAAGCGCCGGAGCTGGTGCGACGTCTGCGCGATCGCGGCGCCGAGGTGCGCGTGATGATGACCTCCGCGGCCCGGGCCTTTATTACCCCGCTCAGCCTGCAGGCGGTCTCCGGCTACCCGGTGGTTGATGACCTGCTCGATCCCGCTGCCGAAGCCGCGATGGGTCATATTGAGCTGGCGAAATGGGCTGACCTGATTGTACTGGCTCCCGCCTCAGCTGATTTAATCGCCCGCATAACTGCCGGGATGGCTAACGATCTGGTGACTACCGCCTGTCTCGCCAGCGACGCGCCGCTGGCGCTGGTACCGGCGATGAATCAGCAGATGTACCGTGCCGCTATTACGCAGGAGAACCTGCAGCGTCTGCAGCAGCGCGGCGTCATGATCTGGGGACCGGATAGCGGCAGCCAGGCGTGCGGTGACACAGGACCAGGCCGTATGCTCGATCCGCTGGCGATTGTGGCGCATGCGCTTGAGTGGGCCGAGCCAGTCCGCGATCTGCAGCATCTCAGTATCATGATTACCGCGGGTCCGACCCGCGAAGCGCTGGATCCGGTGCGCTATATCAGTAACCACAGCTCAGGCAAAATGGGCTACGCGATCGCAGCAGCTGCGGCCCGACGTGGTGCCCGCGTCACGCTGGTCTCCGGTCCGGTCACGCTGGCCGCCCCCGCTGGCGTGCAGCGTATCGACGTGACGACCGCGCTGGAGATGCAGGCGGCGGTGATGGCGCAGATCCACCAGCAGCATATCTTTATCGCCAGTGCCGCCGTGGCGGACTATCGCGCGGCAACCGTTGCAGCAGAAAAAATGAAAAAACAGGGTGACGACGATAACGTCACGCTGCAGCTAATAAAGAATCCGGACATTGTCGCCGGCGTGGCGGCACTGCAGGAAAATCGTCCCTACGTGGTGGGATTTGCCGCCGAAACCCGGAATGTGGAAGAATACGCGCGGCAAAAACGCGTACGGAAAAATCTGGATCTGATTTGCGCTAACGATGTCGCGCAGGCGGGTCAGGGTTTTAACAGCGACACCAATGCGCTTCACCTTTTCTGGCAGGAGGGAGAAAAGCGCTTACCGCTCAGCGATAAGTCGCTCCTTGGCCAACAGTTAATAGACGAGATAGTCAGCCGTTATGATGAAAAAAATAGACGTTAAAATTCTTGATGCGCGCGTTGGCAGCGACTTTCCGCTGCCCGCTTACGCCACCTCTGGTTCTGCAGGTCTCGACTTACGCGCCTGCCTCGATGAGGCGCTGGAAATTGCGCCAGGCATGACTACCCTGGTGCCAACCGGCCTGGCCATCCATATCGCTGATCCGACGCTGGCCGCGGTGATCCTGCCGCGCTCCGGCCTGGGCCACAAGCACGGTATCGTGCTCGGTAATCTGGTCGGCCTGATCGATTCTGACTACCAGGGACAGCTTATGGTTTCAGTCTGGAACCGCGGTCAGGAGCACTTTACCCTGCAGCCGGGCGATCGTCTGGCGCAGCTGGTGTTCGTGCCGGTGGTACAGGCGGAATTTAACCTGGTCGAAGATTTTGACACCAGCGATCGCGGTGCAGGCGGTTTTGGCCACTCTGGCCGTCAGTAAGTTACCACTCTTCATTTAGCCATCTTGTTAACGCATGTCGCTGCAGGTCATTACCTGTGGCAGACAGGCAGGTATTGCCTGTATTTAATGAATTTCAGGGGTGTTGAAGGTCATGGCAGAGAAAAAAGTCGCGAAAAGGAATCGTCGCGAAGAGATTTTGCAGACGCTGGCGCAGATGCTGGAGTCAGGGGATGGCACCCAGCGAATTACCACCGCCCGGCTGGCCGCTAACGTAGGCGTTTCCGAGGCGGCTCTCTACCGCCACTTCCCCAGTAAAACACGGATGTTTGACAGTCTGATTGAGTTTATCGAAGAGAGTCTGATTACCCGCATCAATCTGATCCTGAACGACGAAAAAGAGACCACGGCACGATTGCGTCTGATTGTGCAGCTGATCCTGGGATTTGGTGAGCGTAATCCGGGGCTGACACGTATTCTGACCGGCCACGCGCTGATGTTTGAACAGGATCGCCTGCAGGGCCGTATCAACCAGCTGTTTGAGCGCATTGAAACGCAGATGCGTCAGGTGATGCGTGAAAAGAAAATCCGCGACGGAGAGGGGTTCCGGACAGATGAAGCCCTGCTGGCCAGCCAGCTGCTGGCGTTTTGTGAAGGCCTGCTGTCGCGCTTTGTCCGTTCTGAGTTTCGCTATAGTCCGACCGCAGAGTTTGACAGCCGCTGGCCGCTGATAGTCGCGCAGCTGATTTAATCTCTTACCTGTCGGGCCAGGCGTGCATCAGCGCGCATGCTGCGGCCGTCACTGATGGCGGCCGCAGCGCGGTTTTAAATACCGTATTCGTTACGGTAAGCGCGCACTTTCGCCAGATGATCTGCCATCTCCGGCTTCTCAGCCAGATAATCGATCAGATCGCTCAGGGTAATAATGGCGGTAACCGTACAGTGATAGTCGCGCTCGACTTCCTGAATCGCTGATATCTCCCCGCGCCCGCGTTCCTGGCGATCGAGTGAAATCAGGACGCCAGCCAGCGTGGCATGATGCGCGCTGATAATGTCCATCGATTCGCGGATTGCCGTACCGGCGGTGATAACATCATCAACCAGCATCACTTTGCCTTCCAGCGGGCTGCCCACCAGCAAACCGCCTTCACCGTGATCTTTTGCTTCTTTGCGGTTAAAGCAGTAGGGCACGTCGCGATCGTGATGGTCGGCCAGCGCTACGGCGGTGGTCGTGGCGATAGGAATACCTTTATAAGCCGGGCCAAACAGCAGGTCAAAACTGACACCGCCGTCAACCAGCGCCTGCGCATAGAAACGCCCCAGCAGGGCCAGATCGCGTCCGCTGTTAAACAGGCCGGCATTAAAAAAGTAGGGGCTTTTTCGTCCCGACTTCAGGGTAAACTCACCAAATTTAAGCACCCCTTTATTCAGGGCAAATTCAATAAACTGACGCTGCCAGGCTTTCATCTCTCACTCCTCAAATAAAGAAAAGGCGACCCGAAGGTCGCCTTAGTACATCAACTGGATAGCGCAGCCTTCTGCGCCTGAATCAACTGTTCAATCCCGCCTCGCGCCAGCGCCAGCAGTGTTAACAGCTCCTCGTGGCTGAACGGTTCGCCTTCTGCGGTGCCCTGCACCTCAATCATACGACCATCTTCCATCATCACCACGTTCATATCCGTTTCCGCTGCGGAATCTTCAACATACTCCAGATCGCATAGCGCCTCGCTGCCAACGATACCGACGGAGATAGCGGCTACCATGCCTTTCAGCGGGCTGCGCTTCAGTTTACCTGTAGCAACCAGCGCATTCAGCGCATCCGCCAGCGCCACGCAGGCGCCGGTGATTGACGCGGTACGCGTGCCGCCGTCCGCCTGAATAACATCGCAATCCAGCGTAATGGTGTATTCACCCAGCGCGGCGAGGTCGACCGCAGCACGCAGCGAGCGGGCAATCAGACGCTGGATCTCCAGCGTACGGCCACCCTGCTTGCCTTTGGCCGCTTCGCGCGCCATGCGGCTGTGGGTTGAACGCGGCAGCATGCCATATTCTGCGGTTACCCAGCCCTGACCTTTACCCTTAAGAAAACGCGGCACGCCTTCCTCAACGGTCGCGGTGCAGAGCACTTTGGTTTCACCAAATTCAACCAGAACCGAGCCTTCGGCGTGTCTGGTGTAGTGACGGGTAAGGGTAACGGGACGCACTTCAGAAGTGCTACGGCCTGCAGGACGCATAGGTTCTCTCCGGCTTGCTTGAGTTTGGCTGCGCATTATACGGACTTCAGCCGCAGCTGTCCCGCGCGCATGGGGCAGATCGACGATTCTCTTTCTGCTCAGCGGACAGCAGCGCAGACCAGCGTATCGATGCGGGTGGTGGTTTTGGCGTTAAAGCGCGCCCGATACCGGTCGCGCGCGCGCTCAATCACGGCAGAAAAAGCGACATCCGGCGGATAGAGCAGCACTACAACCCGGCGCGCTTCCCCCTTCCCTGCAGCGTCATAGCTTGTCAGCGTATCGCCAAAGTGCGGCATCAGCGCCTCACGCAGAAACGGCTGCCATTCTCGCTCCGGCACTGCACTCAGCCACAGCGTGGTCTGCATCATCATCTCGCCGGCACCGCACAGCGCCACCGGTGCGTTGTGCTGCGGGATCGGCTGCAGACGCGCGGGTGCAGTCTGACATCCGGCCAGCAGCAGTAGCGCCATCAGGCTGCAAACAGATTTATACGCAGTACCAAACAGATCGGACATCATCATTGCCGGGTAATATGCTCGCTCAGGATTAGTGGGCCTGCTCTAAACATAGCAGCGTTTTGCTATCTCTATCCCGCCGCACCGCACGCCGCTATAATGCGCAGAACATTCCCTGAAAGAGTACAAGCTTATGATCCGCAGTATGACCGCTTACGCCCGTCGCGAAGCCAAAGGCAGCTGGGGCAGCGCGACCTGGGAACTGCGCTCGGTGAACCAGCGCTATCTGGAAACCTATATTCGCCTGCCGGAACAGTTCCGCGGCCTGGAGCCGGTGATCCGCGAGCGCATCCGCACCCGCCTGACGCGCGGCAAAATTGAGTGCCATCTGCGTTTTGATGCCGATCCGGGCGCGCAGGGCGAGCTGCAACTGAACGAAGCGCTGGCAAAACAGCTGGTGCAGGCCGCCAACTGGGTAAAAATGCAGAGCGATGAGGGTGCCATTAATCCGCTGGATATTCTGCGCTGGCCGGGCGTAATGTCAGCACCGGAGCAGGATCTGGATGCCATTAATGCTGAATTGCTGACGGCGCTCGATGGCGCGCTGGATGACTTTATCGAAGCGCGTGAAAGTGAAGGTAACGCGCTGAAGAGTCTGATTGAGCAGCGTCTTGCAGGCGTGTCGCAGGAAGTCAGTAAAGTACGTGCGCAGATGCCGGACGTGCTGAAATGGCAGCGCGAACGCCTGGTGACCCGGCTGGAAGAGGCGGAAGTTCAGCTGGAGAATAATCGTCTGGAGCAGGAGCTGGTTATGATGGCCCAGCGCGTTGACGTGGCGGAAGAGCTGGATCGCCTCGACGCGCATGTTAAAGAGACCTACAACATCCTGAAGAAGAAGGAAGCGGTCGGCCGTCGCCTCGACTTTATGATGCAGGAGTTTAACCGCGAGTCGAACACCTTAGCCTCTAAATCGATCAATGCAGATATCACCGCTTCAGCCATTGAGCTGAAGGTGCTGATTGAGCAGATGCGTGAGCAGATTCAGAATATCGAATAACGTTTCATCTGCCAGCCTCAGCAGCATCTCTGCCTGAGCCCACACAGCAGCGGGTTCAGGCAGCAACCCTTCAGGTAGACTATTTTTTATCTTTTGCAATGTAAGCATTGTGCGTGCAATGATGTACATCTGTGTCTGCTGCTGACCTGTACTGACATATCTATTGTATCTTCAGCATTAATGATGCTGTTTTATCTGATTGATTTTACTTACATAAAATAAAAATCATCCTTCCTGCAGCCGGTAATATCCCGGATTCCATGAATTCCATCAATCCTAAAGATACTAAAGTTAGCAGAATTCTTAAGGCACTATTTGCTAAAGTGCCGGTCGTAATTACTACAGTTGTACCGCACCAGGAACCATGGACCGACTTCTTAGCGCGTTACATTTACTCTACCTATGAAGGTGCTATGAAGAAAACCGGACAGTTTCGCTCCACACTGCTGCATCCCCGTTACTGGTTTACCTGGTTCGGTCTGGCCGTGCTCTGGCTGCTGGTGCAGCTTCCCTATCCCGTTCTGATCCGTCTCGGGGCAACGGCGGGTAAACTCTCGCGCCATTTCCTCAAGCGGCGCGAACGCATCACCCGTCGCAATATTGAACTCTGCTTCCCGCATATTAATGAAGAAGAGAAAGAGGTCATGATTGCCGGCAACTTTGAGTCGCTCGGCATGGCGCTGGCAGAAACCGGTATCGCATGGTTCTGGTCAGATGCGCGGGTTCGTCGTCTGTTTGACGTCAGCGGCATTGCTAACCTGCAGAATGCGCAGAATCAGCAGCGCGGCGTTATGGTTATTGGCGTGCACTTTATGTCACTGGAGCTGGGCGGCCGCATTACCGGTCTCTGTCAGCCGATGATGGCTATGTATCGTCCGCATAACAATCAGGCGATGGAGTGGGCGCAGACCAGAGGCCGTATGCGTTCCAATAAAGCGATGATTGACCGTCGCGATCTGCGCGGCATGGTACAGGCGCTAAAGCAGGGCGAAGCCGTCTGGTTTGCCCCCGACCAGGATTACGGTCCGAAAGGCAGCGTATTTGCACCGCTGTTTGCGGTAGAGAAAGCGGCAACCACGAACGGCACCTTTGTTCTGTCACGTCTTGCGCGGCCCGCAATGCTGACGATTGTCCTGATCCGCAACCCGGATAAAACCGGATACCAGCTCATCATTCAGCCGGAACTGGAAGGCTATCCGCATGAAGATGAAGCCGCTGCCGCTGCCTATATGAACAGAGTGATTGAAAAAGAGATCCTGCGCGCGCCGGAGCAGTACCTGTGGCTGCATCGCCGTTTCAAAACGCGTCCGCCAGGTGAAGCCTCTCTTTACGTCTGATCTGCGCAATAACGGTCCGCATGCATTTCCTCTTTCGTGCGGACTGCCGCTCCGGTAATCAGGATCTACCCGCTGGCAGCATCCGCTGCCGGCTGACCCGCCCCCTCACGTAACAGTCATCCTTCTGCCGGCAGCGCGGCTTCACCGGCAATAGCGCAAAAAACCTCTGCTGCACCACACTTTTTCTGTTGCGTCATAGGCAGCCCGGTCAGCTTCCGATAGGGTGAGTTCATTATGAATGACACTGCCTCAGGAGGCATTATGCTGCCCTCACAGACTCTCACGCTTACCGTGCCGCGTAACTGGCTGGATCTGTATGAAACCATCTGGCAACCCACCTGTTTTGCAAAATGGGTAAGCGACCTGAACGGCGCAACGCTGATGCAGGAGGGACAATACTGGCGGGCAAAGCGCGGAGAGAATTCGCTGAAACTGCGTTTTACCCCGCATAATCCGTTTGGCGTTATGGACTACTGGACAGATAACGGCAGCGGTAAAGAGCGCTACATGCCGATGCGCGTGATTGCTAATGGCCAGGGGGCTGAACTTGTGGCCGTGCTCTACTGTCAGCCTTTTACTTCCGATGCGCACTTCGTGCAGGAAGTGGCGGCCCTGCGCGCCGACATGGAAAGATTACTTTATCTTTTAACTCACTAGAATCAAATGCTTACATAAATCCTGATTTCCCAGCCATCGCTGGGCGCAATGACAAAAAAAACTGCATTTTTTTACGCAGTACTCCTTAACTGTTTCGTGGTTTTTTCTCTGATTTCAGCACCGCTCCCCCAGCCAGGCTAAAGCATCGTTAACCGGAAAATTCCTGGCTGACGGCATAACGCAATCTTGTAAAGGCATTGATATAAAAAGATATTTTTGTCATCCAGAGGACAGACGCTGAGATAAATAAGACAATTTCCTGAAAAGATTAATTAGTCAGAAACATCACTGCTTAACTATTTTAATGCATAGTCTGAAACCATTAATTTCTAAAGTTTGTTTATAGGAGTTTTCTGATGGTGTTAAATTAAATAAAAAACTGTATAACGTATTCACACACAGCAAGACTTAATAATAAAAACAGGGAAAAACATGGATCGCTCAACTTATCCTTTGTTATCAGAAAAAGAATTCGTTGAGATTGCCAGACGGATGCTGGCCGGAAATTATAATAATACAAAGGGATTTTATAACGATCTCACGGATTTCCTCCGTACCGGAGGAGATACCGTGCAGACAAAAGAAATAATAAAAGCCTGCGGTATTGCGCTATTTTCAGAACACCATTTGCTGCAGTGCATTTATAAATGGCAAAACCTGAAAGGTATTTCAGGGTTGCGTCAGGATGTGCTGCACTAAGGCGCAGGGCGTGCCGCTTCTGCTCTGTACAATTCCTTAACTGTGATGGTACATGTACCATAATGAGCATACTGTGGCGATACGTGAAAGAGAGCTGTCCAGCGCCAGATGGTCGCTTCTCTCTTCAGCAAAAATTATTGGCATTGGCGTCTTACAATTGACGCTGCTGGCGCAGACTTTGCAGGCGAATGAATTAAACCTGCTGGTTATCGCCATACTGGCTCTGCTGGTTATCGATACACTTGCCGATCGCGGCTTTAATAATAAAATTATTCGCAAAATAAGCTTTAATAATAGCGAAATGTCCGTTCTTTACTGGGGAAGTATTTTTACCGGCTTATTTATTTTTGCAGCATTGTTTATTGGCAGTGACATTTATAGCGCTATCGCGCAGCAGCCGCAGCTTGCGGTTATGCTGGAGATGATGTCGGTAATATTTATTATTATCCCGCAGGGGCAGCACTACCGGGCTATCCTGCAGCGGGAAAAGCAGTTTACGCGTATCGCTTTTATCGAAATTACCTCGGTAGCAGCGGGCCTGGCGGCAACACTCTTTACGGTGTGGCTGATGCCATCGGCACTATGCGCGGTCTGGGGATACCTTGCGCTGGTCTCCGTCAGAATGCTGCTCTGTTGCTACTACGGTCGCGCCTGGTTCCAGCCTGCGTACCGTTTTAGCCTGAAAGAATTCGCCAGCGTGCGAGCAAGAAACGGATAATAACAACAAGTCTGTATGGTGGGCTCTGGGCATCTGTCCGATGCGTTCGCGTGCTGGTTAACAGCACGCTTTTTTCTTTTCTGCGCTGCAGGCGATTTAATCGATCCTCGTCTGAAAACAGGCTTCCCCGCATCATATTTTTTTATCACAAATATTGACGCATTTTGTTTATCCCCTTCCCTGCCTGCCTTTTCTTAATCATCACATTATCTATTCTAATCTGACTCCGTTCAGTTGAAAAAATCTCAATAGTCTCTGCGCCGCGGAGGCTTTAGCCTTGCCGGCCAGACTGCTGGAGCCCCCCATGCTATTAACTGTTCTCTACCTTATCGGCATTACCGCTGAAGCGATGACCGGCGCGCTGGCTGCAGGCCGGCGCAAAATGGATCTGTTTGGCGTTATTATCATCGCTTCTGTCACCGCAATCGGAGGCGGGTCGGTGCGCGATATTCTGCTGGGTCACTACCCGCTCGGCTGGGTAAAGCATCCGGAGTACATCATGATTGTTGCGGCGGCAGCGGTGGTCACCACTTTTGTTGCACCGCTGATGAATCACCTGCGCAAAGTGTTTCTGGTACTTGATGCACTGGGCCTGGTGGTGTTCTCGATTATTGGTGCGCAGGTCGCGCTGGATTCCGGCCACGCGGCGATCATCGCCGCAATTGCTGCGGTCATCACCGGCGTATTTGGCGGCGTACTGCGCGATATGTTCTGCAACCGCATTCCGCTGGTGTTCCAGAAAGAGCTGTATGCCGGTATCGCCTTCGCGTCTGGCTGGATCTATATCCTGCTGCTGAAAACCTCGCTGGCACATGAAGCGGTGGTCATTATCACCCTGCTGTTCGGTTTTGCTGCCCGCCTGCTCGCCCTGCGTTTCCGTCTCGGCCTGCCGGTCTTCAACTATCCCCATCCTGAACACTGAGGGAACGGCCGGAATGCCCTGCTGCTGCAGAAACGCGATTAGCTCACGCAGCTGAGGCGTCTGCAGCATGGTGACCAGCCGCTGCGCCAGCACGTCGCCAACCCCCGGCAGCTGCTGCCAGTCCGCCCCGGTGCGTGCCAGCAGCGCTTCCCACTGCGTATCCGGCAGGGACGCAAGCGCCTGACGCGGCAGCGGCAGGCCCAGCGCCGCGATCCAGCGTCGCAGCGGCTGCTGACGCGTCAGCCTGAAACTGAGCCAGATACGCTGCGCCCGTGCCGGCGATATGCCTTCCGCTGCGGCAATCTGCTCTGGCGTCAGCGTCAGCCATGAAAACAGGTGCGTCAGCGCACCATGCTGCACCAGGCGCTGCCAGCTGCTGCGCTGCATACCGGCAATATCGAGTACTGTTTTCTGGCTCAGCCCGCTCAGGCGGGAAAGAAATTGCGCACGACAGGCAGGCGTAATATGCAGACAGCTGGTAGCGTGAAAATCATCACTGGCGGGCGGTTCCGGATAGTGGCGTTCCGCCACCCGCCAGATCACCCGCTCCAGACGCGGGATCCCCAGCCCGGCCAGCGTCAGCGTGACCTGATCGCCGGCTATCACATCCAGCGCGCGCCAGCGTGCAACAGAGCCGATGCTGATACGCCGGATGGTTTTATCCTCTGCCTGCACCGGCTGCAGGTTCAGCACCACCGCAACTTTCCCGGTGCGGCCAACGGAAAACGTAACGGCACGCACTTCGCTGCTGACTTCGGCAGGCTGATATTTCCATGCGGCGGACCAGCTTCCCTGTCCTGGCTGCCAGTCCCGGCCGGCAGCAGAAGGCGCAGCGTGGATCACTACGCCATCGGTGGCAAACGGCAGCGCGGCGCGAAACCAGCGCTCGCGCCACGCGGCAACCTGTTCTTCATCGCTGACCGGCTGGCTCCACTGCCGGGCAAGATCAAAGCCCCAGCGCGACAGCTGCGTAAGTTTTTCCGTCATCTCCGGTGGGCCGTCCGGCCACGCCCAGATAAACAGCCCGGTGCGTTTCAGCAGCGGACCGATCTCGCGCCGCATCATCGCGCCGGCCACCTGCGCCCGCGCATTGGCTCCGCCATCGCGCGCCTGCTGATGATCGGTCATCTGCAGAAACAGCTCTCCCTGCAGGACGACCTCCGCCAGCGAGGTCTCAATCCGCTGCGGAATAGCCGGAATATGCGCCGCTTTGTCGCGCCACTCCTCACCGCGCACGCCATCGCCACGGCTGATAAGCGACGTCAGCCTGCCGTGACGATAGAGCAGCGTGACGGCCACGCCATCGACTTTAGGCTGGACCCAGAGCGCGGATTTATGCTGCATCCAGTAAGCAACCGCCAGCCTGTCGCGCAGCTTGCGCACCCCGGTATGCGCAACCGGATGTGGCGCGCCACGGCTGGCTGGCAGCGCGGTTTCATGTACCGGTTCGTCGGGTACAAAGCAGCGCTGCCACTGCTGCAGCCGGGAAAGCAGACTGTCATAGTCATCATCGCTGACCAGCGACGCCCCCTGCTGGTAGTAAACGTTGTCCCAGTGACGCAACTGCTCCTGCAGGCGCGTTATCTCCTGCTGCGCCCGCACCGGCGACCAGACAGGACACAGCGCTTTTCCCCGGCTTTCTGCATTCAGCAGGCAGAGACCTAACCACAGCCATCGTTTCATTGCCGCTCTCCTTTTTTGCTGATTGAAGCGTACGGTGGTGGCTCATAGCCAGTAGCCTGCGCAGAGTGTGGAATCGCGCTCGCGCACAAATCTGACGTTTTACTCTCTGTTACCGCGCGGTTTGCGCCTGTTCGCAGAAAAGAATTGCCTTACCTGCACGGCAAACGCTGCGTGGCGGCCCTAACCCGTGTATACTGTGCAGGAAATCGACTCCGCTCTTTACTCAATTCAAGATAACCATGGCTCAAGGCACGCTTTATATTGTTTCCGCCCCCAGCGGCGCGGGTAAATCCAGCCTGATTCAGGCGCTGTTAAAGACACAACCGCTCTACGACACGCAGGTGTCGGTATCGCATACCACCCGCGACATGCGGCCTGGCGAAGCGCATGGTGAGCACTACTTTTTTGTTTCCAAAACTGAATTCAAAAGCATGATTGCTGAGGATGCGTTCCTCGAGCATGCCGAAGTGTTTGGCAACTATTACGGTACATCCCGTGCCGCGATTGAGCAGGTTCTGGCCACCGGCGTGGATGTCTTTCTGGATATCGACTGGCAGGGCGCGCAGCAGATCCGCAGCAGAATGCCTGCAGCACGCAGTATTTTTGTCCTGCCGCCGTCAACCGAAGAGCTGGATCGCCGCCTGCGCGGCCGTGGTCAGGATAGCGAAGAGGTTATCGCCCGCCGCATGGCGCAGGCCGTGGCGGAAATGAGCCACTATGCTGAATACGATTACCTGATTGTTAATGATGATTTCGATCTGGCGCTGTCCGATCTGAAAACCATTATTCGCGCAGAACGTCTGCGTATGGGACGCCAGAAAGCGCGTCATGATGCTTTAATCAGCAAACTATTGGCAGTCTGAATTCAGTTTCAGTATTATGCCCAGTCATTTCTTCATCATCTGTGGAGTAGCACACCTATGGCACGCGTAACCGTTCAGGACGCAGTAGAGAAAATTGGTAACCGTTTTGACCTGGTGTTGGTCGCTGCACGTCGTGCACGTCAGATGCAGGTAGGCGGCAAAGACCCGCTGGTTCCGGAAGAGAACGATAAAGCCACCGTTATCGCCCTGCGCGAAATCGAAGAAGGCCTGATCACCAACCAGATTCTGGATGTGCGTGATCGTCAGGAACAGCAAGAGCAGGAAGCCGCTGAGTTGCAAGCCGTTACCGCTATCGCTGAAGGTCGTCGTTAACCGCACTCTGCAGGTCAACCTTGTATCTGTTTGAAAGCCTCAATCAGCTGATTGAAAAATACTTGCCTGAGGAGCAAATCAAGCGCCTCAAGCAAGCCTACCTTGTCGCACGTGATGCTCACGAGGGACAGACTCGCTCCAGCGGTGAGCCCTACATCACCCATCCTGTTGCCGTGGCCTGCATTCTGGCCGAGATGAAACTCGACCATGAAACGCTGATGGCCGCGCTGCTTCATGATGTGATCGAAGATACACCTGCCACCTATCAGGACATGGAACAGCTGTTTGGCAAGAGCGTGGCTGAACTGGTGGAAGGCGTATCCAAGCTCGACAAGCTGAAGTTCCGCGACAAGAAAGAAGCGCAGGCTGAAAACTTCCGCAAAATGATCATGGCGATGGTGCAGGATATCCGCGTCATTCTGATCAAGCTGGCTGACCGTACGCACAATATGCGCACGCTGGGCGCCCTGCGTCCGGATAAAAAACGCCGCATTGCGCTGGAGACGCTGGAGATTTACAGCCCGCTGGCGCACCGTCTTGGTATTCATCATCTGAAAACAGAGCTGGAAGAGCTGGGATTTGAAGCGCTCTACCCTAATCGTTTTCGGGTGATCAAAGAGGTGGTCAAAGCGGCGCGCGGTAATCGTAAAGAGATGATTCAGAAGATCCTGTCAGAAATTGACGGGCGTCTGCTGGAGGCGGGCATTCCCTGCCGCGTCAGCGGACGCGAAAAGCATCTTTACTCGATCTACCGCAAAATGCACCTCAAAGAGCAGCGTTTTCACTCGATCATGGATATCTACGCATTCCGCGTGGTGGTGAAAGATCTCGACACCTGCTATCGCGTGCTGGGTCAGATGCACAGCCTGTATAAGCCGCGTCCCGGCCGCGTCAAAGATTATATCGCTATTCCCAAAGCTAACGGCTATCAATCCCTGCACACTTCCATGATTGGCCCGCACGGCGTGCCGGTTGAAGTGCAGATCCGTACCGAAGATATGGATCAAATGGCAGAGATGGGGGTGGCAGCCCACTGGGCCTATAAAGAAGCGGGCGAAAGCGGCACGACCGCACAGATCCGCGCTCAGCGATGGCTCCAGAGCCTGCTGGAGCTGCAGCAAAGCGCCGGCAGCTCGTTTGAATTTATCGAAAGTGTTAAATCCGATCTGTTTCCGGATGAGATCTACGTATTTACGCCGGAAGGCCGCATCGTTGAGCTGCCTGCTGGTGCGACGCCGGTCGATTTCGCCTACGCGGTACATACCGACATTGGCCACGCCTGTGTCGGCGCGCGCGTCGATCGCCAGCCCTATCCGCTGTCACAGCCGCTGACCAGCGGACAGACAATCGAGATTATCACCGCGCCTGGCGCACGCCCGAACGCTGCCTGGCTCAACTTTGTGGTCAGCTCAAAAGCGCGCGCCAAGATCCGTCAGCTGCTGAAAAACCTCAAGCGTGAAGATTCCGTTAACCTCGGGCGTCGTCTGCTGAGCCATGCGCTGGGCGGCAGTAAAAAGCTGGCTGAGATACCGGCAGAAAACGTGCAGCTGGAGCTGGAGCGTATGAAGCTCGCCAGCATGGACGATCTGCTGGCTGAAATTGGTCTGGGCAACGCCATGAGCGTGGTCGTAGCGAAAAACCTGCTGCAGTCCGCTGCGGATGCGGCGCAGAGCAGCAAGCGCAGCAAAAAACTGCCGATTAAAGGCGCGGATGGCGTACTGATCACTTTCGCCAAGTGCTGCCGTCCTATTCCCGGCGACCCGATTGTCGCACACGTCAGCCCTGGCAAGGGTCTGGTCGTACACCATGAATCGTGCCGTAATATCCGTGGCTACCAGAAAGAGCCCGAGAAGTTTATGGCTGTAGAGTGGGATAAGGTAACCGATCAGGAATTCGTGGCGGAGATTAAGGTGGATATGTTTAACCACCAGGGTGCGCTGGCGAACCTGACCGCCGCCATTAACACGGCGGGATCGAATATTCAGAGCCTGAATACCGAAGAGCGCGATGGCCGCGTCTACAGCGCCTTTATCCGTCTGACTGCTAACGACCGCGTCCATCTGGCAAACATCATGCGCAAAATTCGCGTGATGCCGGATGTGATTAAAGTCCACCGTAACCGTAATTAATGCATGAATGCTCAACGTTTTGCCCGAATTCAGGAAATGCTGGCGCTGCGTCAGCACGATCTCACCGTCTGCATGGAGCAGGTGCACAAGCCGCACAATGTCTCTGCGGTGATCCGCACGGCAGACGCAGTGGGCATTCATGAGGTTCACGCCGTCTGGCCCAGCGTGCGGATGCGCACGATGGTTTCGGCCTCCGCAGGCAGCAACAGCTGGGTAAAAGTTAAAACCCATACGCACATTACGGAAGCGGTACGCCATCTGAAAGATCGCGGCATGCAGGTGCTCGCCACCCATCTTTCAGACAAGGCGGTCGACTTTCGCGCTATCGATTACACCCGCCCGACCTGCATTCTGATGGGTCAGGAAAAAACCGGCATCACCGCCGACGCGCTGGCGCTGGCTGACCAGGATATTATTATTCCGATGGTGGGTATGGTGCAGTCGCTGAATGTCTCTGTGGCCTCGGCGCTGATTCTGTATGAAGCACAGCGCCAGCGACAGAATGCCGGCATGTATCAGCGTAAGCACAGCCTGCTGGATGAAGAAGAGCAGCAGCGTCTGCTGTTTGAAGGCGGCTATCCGGTTCTCGCCCGCGTGGCGAAGCAGAAAGGCCTGCCCTATCCGCAGATCAACATGCAGGGTGGCATCGATGCTGATGCCAGCTGGTGGTCCGCCATGCAAGCCACGGGTCGGAAATGAAAGGCCGGCTGCTGGATGCCATACCGCTCAGTACCCTGACCGGCGTCGGCGCCAGCCAGGCCGCTAAGCTGGCCAGACTCGGCCTGTTTACTATCCAGGATCTGCTGCTGCACCTGCCCCTGCGCTATGAAGATCGCACCCAGCTCTACAAAATTAACGATCTGCTGCCTGGTATCTGGGCCACCATCGAAGGCGAAGTGCTGAACAGCGAAGTCACCTTTGGTCGCCGCCGCATGCTGGTATGCCAGATTGGTGACGGCAGCGGGATTGCCACTCTGCGCTTTTTTAACTTCACCGCCGGCATGAAAAACAGCCTGGCGCCGGGTCGCCGCGTCACCGCTTATGGTGAGATCAAGCGCGGACAGCGCGGCGCCGAAATTATCCATCCTGAATACCGCGTTCAGGGTGAGCAGGGCGGCGTTGAGCTGCAGGAAACCCTGACGCCGGTCTATCCCACCACGGAGGGGATACGTCAGGCCACGCTGCGCAATCTTACCGACCAGGCGCTGACTCTCCTGGAGAGCTGTGCGATCGCTGAGCTGCTGCCGTCAGAGCTGAGCGGCGGGCTGATCAGCTTGCCTGATGCGCTGCGCACGCTGCACCGGCCGCCGCCCGATCTCCGGCTCAGCGAACTGGAAACCGGCCGCCATCCGGCACAGAAGCGATTAATTCTTGAAGAGCTGCTGGCGCATAATCTCAGCATGCTGGCCGTGCGCGCGGGCGCACAGCGTCATCATGCGCTGCCGCTGACCCCCTGCCATACGCTGGTGGACAGGCTGCTGGCCGCGCTGCCTTTCTCTCCGACCGGCGCGCAGCAGCGCGTGGTAAAAGAGATTGAGCGCGATCTGGCTAATGACTATCCGATGCTGCGCCTGGTACAGGGCGATGTCGGCTCCGGTAAAACGCTGGTGGCGGCTCTGGCAGCGCTGAACGTCATTGCCCACGGCAAACAGGTGGCGCTGATGGCGCCGACTGAACTGCTGGCCGAGCAGCACGCTGCAAATTTCCGTCAGTGGTTTGCGCCGCTCGGCATCGAGGTTGGCTGGCTCGCCGGCAAGCAGAAAGGCAAAGCGCGCGAAGCGCAGCAGGCGGCGATCGCCAGTGGTCAGGTGGCGATGGTGGTGGGCACGCACGCGCTGTTTCAGGAGCAGGTGAAGTTCAGCGGCATGGCGCTGGTGATTATTGATGAGCAGCACCGCTTTGGTGTGCATCAGCGGCTGGCGCTGTGGGAAAAAGGCGAAGAGCAGGGTTTTCATCCGCATCAGCTCATTATGACCGCGACACCCATTCCGCGCACGCTGGCGATGACCGCCTACGCCGATCTCGACACCTCGACAATCGATGAGCTGCCGCCGGGCCGCACGCCGGTCACAACGGTTGCCATTCCGGACACGCGCCGCAGCGAGATTATTGAACGCGTAAAAAGCGCCTGCCTGGAGGGACGTCAGGCCTACTGGGTCTGCACCCTGATTGATGAATCGGACGTGCTGGAAGCGCAGGCCGCTGAAGCGACCTGGCAGGAGCTGAGCGTGGCATTACCCGATCTGCGCACCGGCCTGGTGCACGGTCGGATGAAGCCCGCAGAGAAGCAGGCGGTAATGGCCGCGTTCAAAGCGAACGAGATCCAGCTGCTTATCGCCACTACCGTTATTGAGGTTGGCGTGGATGTCCCTAACGCCAGCCTGATGATCATCGAAAACCCGGAGCGGCTCGGTCTGGCACAGCTGCATCAGCTGCGTGGACGCGTCGGACGCGGCGCTGTCGCCTCACACTGCGTGCTGCTTTATAAAGCCCCGCTGAGCAAAACCGCTCAGCGTCGCCTGCAGGTACTGCGCGACAGCAACGACGGCTTTGTGATTGCGCAGCACGATCTTGAAATTCGCGGCCCCGGCGAGCTGCTGGGCACGCGGCAGACCGGCAACGCTGAATTCAGGGTCGCTGACCTGCTGCGCGATCAGGCCATGATCCCCGAAGTGCAGCGCGTGGCGCGCCATATCCATCAATATTACCCCGAACAGGCACAGGCGCTGATTGAGCGCTGGCTGCCGGAAACTGAACGCTACAGCCACGCATAGAGGCCGGTTTCGGGCGCGCCCTGCGCGCCCGCTGAAAAATTGTCCAGCCGGTAATCAGCCGCAGCTATGCAAACGATTGCTTTCAGCGGGTAACCGTTTAAAATCGCCACTTTGCTGTTACTGAGAGCCTGTCATGTCTGTTAATCGTGCCGAACCCCTTTCGCCCGCCAGTGCGTCTGCCACGACAAAAAGCGAACTGATTTATCGTCTTGAGGATCGCCCGCCGCTGCCGCAGACGCTGTTTGCCGCCTGTCAGCACCTGCTGGCGATGTTTGTCGCCGTGATCACCCCGGCACTGCTGATCTGCCAGGCGCTGGGGCTGCCGGCACAGGATACGCAGCACATCATCAGTATGTCGCTGTTTGCCTCCGGCGTAGCGTCGCTGCTGCAGATCAAAACCTGGGGACCGGTGGGCTCCGGGCTGCTGTCGATTCAAGGGACCAGCTTTAACTTTGTTACGCCGCTGATTATGGGCGGTATGGCGCTGAAGAATGGTGGCGCGGATGTGCCCACCATGATGGCAGCGCTGTTTGGCACGCTGATGGTCGCCTCCTGTACCGAAATGCTGCTGTCGCGCGTGCTGCATCTTGCACGCCGGATTATTACGCCGCTGGTGTCGGGCATCGTAGTGATGATTATCGGTCTCTCACTGATTCAGGTCGGGCTGACCTCAATTGGCGGCGGCTTTGCTGCTATGAACGATCACAGCTTTGGCGCGCCTGGAAATCTGCTGCTGGCAGGTGCCGTACTGCTGGTGATTATTCTGCTTAACCGTCAGCGCAACCCCTATCTGCGTGTGGCATCGCTGGTGATCGCGATGGCGGTGGGTTATGCACTGGCGTGGGGACTGGATATGCTGCCGGAGAGCGCGGCACCGGTAGAGCAGCCGCTGCTGGCTGTGCCTTCACCGCTCTATTACGGGCTGGGTTTTGACTGGAATCTGCTGATCCCGCTGATGCTGGTCTTTATGGTTACTTCGCTGGAAACCATCGGTGATATCACCGCCACCTCTGACGTTTCAGAACAGCCGGTCAGCGGCCCGCTCTATATGAAGCGCCTGAAAGGGGGCGTACTGGCAAACGGCCTGAACTCCTGCGTCTCTGCCCTGTTTAACACCTTCCCCAACTCCTGTTTTGGTCAGAACAACGGCGTGATCCAGCTGACCGGCGTGGCCAGCCGCTATGTAGGCTTTGTGGTGGCGCTGATGCTGGTGGTTCTCGGGCTGTTTCCGGCGGTCAGCGGCTTTGTTCAGCATATTCCGGAACCGGTGCTGGGCGGGGCCACTATCGTGATGTTCGGCACCATTGCCGCTTCCGGCGTGCGCATTGTATCCCGCGAGCCGCTTAACCGCCGCGCTATCATGATTATTGCGCTATCGCTGGCGGTCGGACTCGGTGTCTCTCAGCAGCCGCTGATCCTGCAGTTTGCGCCAGAGTGGCTGAAAACGCTGCTCTCTTCCGGTATTGCTGCCGGCGGTATTACGGCGATCGTGCTTAATCTTATTTTCCCGCAGGAAAAATAGCGCAGCAGGCAGGCGCCCGCCTGCCTGCTATTTATCCGCATTTTTCGCCAGACGGTTGAGCTGTAACGGTAATTCAGGCATAACAACCACTGACCGGACAACGATCGCGATGGATGAATGCAATGAAATTCCTGGGCAAGTTTTTCCTTACTCTATTACTGCTGATTCTGCTGCTGCTGGTGATCGGTTATGTACTGGTGCAGACACAGTGGGGCGCCGGCTGGTTTAGCCGCTGGGTAAGTGATAAAACTGCGTGGCATCTCTCCGTCAGTAAAATTGAGCACAACTTCTCTTCCCCTTCGCATATCGTGCTGGATAATTTCAGTTTTGGTCACGATGGCCAGCCTGCGGTTGTCGTGGCTAAACGCATCGATCTGGGCCTGGCGATGGTGCAGTTCAGCGACTGGCTTCATTTTGACAGCATTGAAATTCATGAAGGGGAGATCAATCTCGCTAATCAGACGCCATCCACCACGCTGCCCGTTCAGGCCAACCGCCTGCAGCTGCGCAATGTGCGCCTGGAAAGCCCGCGCACGGCGCTGCCGCTCTCTGCCCGCGGCGTCAATGGCGGTATTGTTCCATGGAAACCTGTATCCGCCGATATGCTGGGCAGTGACGCACAGTTTCAGATAAGCGCCGCGCAGCTGACGCTGAACGGGCTGGCCGGTGATAACGTGCTGCTACAGGGCAACGTGGCGCAGCGCCGCCTGCAGCTCACCACGATAGGTGCGGATATCGCCCGGGGATCGGTGACCGGTCGGGCAGAGCGTGACGACCAGGGTAACTGGAGCATTGATCAGCTGCGCCTGAATGATATCCGTCTGCAGACCAGCCAATCGCTGAATGATTTCCTGCGCCCGCTGCTGACGGCCCCTGCGGTCACAATTAACCGTCTGGATGTCACCGACGCCCGGCTGCAGGGACCGGACTGGGCGGTCACCGACCTCGATCTTACGCTGCGGGACATTACCCTGCGCAACGGCGACTGGCAGAGTAACGAAGGCTATCTGGCGATGAATGCCGGCAACTTTATCAATGGCAGCCTGGCGCTGGATGATCCTATCGTTAATGCAGAGTTCTCGCCTGAAGGCGTCAGACTTACGCAGTTCAGCTCCCGCTGGGTTAACGGTATTCTGCGCGCCAGCGGCAGCTGGACGCGCAGCAACCGGCAACTGACGCTGGACGATCTGGCCGTGGCCGGACTGGAGTATACGCTGCCGCAGAACTGGCGCGAGCGCTGGCAGGCTGCCCTGCCCGCCTGGCTTGACAGCGTGCTGGTGAAGCACGCCACCGCCAATCGTAACCTGATTATCGATATCAATCCGGCGTTTCCTTTCCAGATGACGGCGCTGGACGGCTCTGCGGATAATCTGCTGCTGGCGCGCGCGCATCAGTGGGGGATCTGGTCGGGCAAAGCGAGTCTTAACGCGGCAGAAGCGACCTTTAACCGTACCGATCTGCGTCATCCCTCAATAGCGCTGACGGCAGATGAGCAGCAAATCCAGATAACAGAAATGAGCGCTTTTAACGGCAATGGACTGCTGGAGGCGACGGCAACGGTAGGCCAGAGCGCCGAACGTCCGCTGACGCTGAGTCTGAAGGGCCAGGCGGTGCCGGTCAACGTACTGGAAAACTGGGGCTGGCCAGCGCTGACGCAGAGCGGTGACAGTAATCTACAGCTGCAGCTTAAGGGGTCACTGCGCGCCGGTACGCCGCTGCGTCCGGGCATTTCGGCAGACCTTTCCGTTACCACCGACGCCGGCTCGCTGCAGCAGAGCATGCGTAACGGGCAGACAGATTAAGAACGGCAGGCCGATCGCGTTGTTGCCGCGCGATCGGCTGCACCATCCTCAGTTTATCAGCGCGCCGGAGCCACCCGCTTCGAGTGGACCATGCTGGTCCGCAGGCAGCACAATATAGACGCCCTCAAATACTGCGCCCGGCTCTTCATTTCCGTACAGCTCAACCTCCAGCTGCACGCGCGCCTTGCGCCCGCGCGCGAGGCGGTCGAGATCGCCGCTCAGCGAGCCGAGATCGGCAGTGGCGCCGGGCCGTCCGCTGATCGGTTTGCTGTAGCGGATATGCGCATCCGCCAGAATGATGGTTCCGCCCAGATGACGTTCGCGCAGCAGCAGCCAGATCAGCCCCCAGCCGGTCAGCGTGGCCAGCGAGAAAAGACTGCCGGCAAACAGCGTATGGTGCGGATTCTGATTGCCGGTCTCCGGCATGGTGGTGACAAATTTCTGCCCGGTATATTGCAGGATGCGCACGCCCATCTTCTCACTCAGGGGAATATGCTCATACCACGCCTGCTGGAGCTGGCCGCACCAGTCGGCGCGATGCAGAATATCATCCAGCGTCACCACCGGTTTGATCATCAGAAAATGGCGCACCGGCGTGGTCTGCGGTGCGGTGATTTCACCCTGATTGATAAAACCCAGCTTGGCAAAAAACTCCACGGCGTCTTCGCGCGCGCTGCAGGTTACGCGCTTGGCGCCTTCCTGTCGCGCCACGGATTCCAGCGTCATCGCCACCAGCGTCCCGAGCCCCTTGCCCTGTACCGACGGGTGCACGGCCAGAAAGCGAATAGCTGCTTCATTCTCTGCGTTGATATAGAGGCGGCCTGCGGCAACCGGCTTGCCCTGCTCATCCACCACCATCTGATGGTGCGCCAGCGCGTCCCAGGCATCCCGCTCTGAGCCCTGCGGCTGGCGCAGCGGCTTGCGCAGCATTTCCCAGCGGAACTGGTAATACATGTCCAGCTCTTCGGCCGTCTGAGGCACTCGAAGATGATACATAAAATGATTCTCCCGTTCGGAGCCAGCGTGGCCGATTGCCTGCCGCCAGGCTGCCGATCTCACACCTGCAACCAGAAAGTGACCGGACCGTCGTTAACCAGTGAAACCTGCATATTGGCCGCAAAGCGACCGCTGGCGGTTGTGATACCGCTGGCCCGGCAGCAGTCGCTGAAGACGTTATAGAGCCGCTCCGCTTCTGCCGGTACGGCACCGCCGGAAAAGGAGGGACGCATGCCCTTACGGGTATCTGCCGCCAGCGTAAACTGCGAAACCACCAGCACGCTGCCGCCAGCCTGGTGCACATTCAGATTCATTTTGTCATTCTCGTCACCGAAAACACGGTAGCCGAGCACTTTATCGCAGAGCCGCCGGGCTTTTTGATCATCATCCTCTTTTTCCACGCCCAGCAGCACCAGCAGTCCGGCGCCAATCTCACCAATGATCTGGTTGTCGACCGCCACGCTGGCGGCACTGACGCGCTGAATTAATGCAATCATGTTTCCTCACGGGATGGTTCATGTTCCTGCAGCTTTAGCTGGCGATAGTCATTCAGGGTGACGGTGACTTCCGCTCCCAGCAAAACAATACACCACGTCCAGTAGACCCACAGAAACAGAATCGGGATAACGGCCAGTACGCCATAAATTAACTGATACGAGGGAAACATCGTAACATAGAGCGCAAAGCCTTTTTTACCCAGCTCAAACAGCAGGCCTGCCACCACCGCCCCGGTGAGCGCATCGCGCCCCGGCACGCGCCGCGTTGGCACCACGCTGTAAAGCAGCCAGAACGCCAGAATGGAGAGCACCAGCGGGAAGATACGCAGCGCCTGGTCGATCAGGCTGGTAACGCCGGTGACATTGACCCAGCGCAGCGACAGCAGATAGGAGCTAATCGCCAGGCTGGCGCCAGCCAGCAGCGGGCCGAGCGTCAGGATCATCCAGTAAACGGCAAACGAATAGATCATCGGACGCGGCGAATTGCTGCGCCAGATGGCGTTCAGCGCGCTGTCAACGGAGTGCATCAGCAGCAGCGCCGTGACAATCAGCCCTACCGCGCCTACCGCCGTCATTTTATTTACGTTAGCGACAAACTGGTCAAGGTAGCGCTGGATCACGTCGCCAGCTGCCGGCATAAAGTTGGTAAAGATAAAATTCTTGAGCTGTACGCTGATGTCGGAAAAAACCGGGAACGCGGCGAACAGCGCGAAGATCACCGCCACCAGCGGCACCAGCGCCAGCAGGGAGACGTAGGCAAGATTCCCCGCCTGCGTGGTCATGTTATCTTCGTCGATGCGCCGCCACAGCAGTTTCAGCCACAAAAAGAACGCATGCGCCCGGTGGCGCAGAGTGTTAGCCATCACATTTACCCACGCGCTGCGAACCAGGCGGGCAGGGTTTTGTGATCTTCCACCAGCACGCTTTCGATTCCCAGCGCGCGCGCCGCATCGATATTCGCCTGATTGTCATCAAAGAAGATGGCCTGGTCCGCCGTGTAACCCTCCTGCGCCAGCACATGGCTGAAAATCCGCGCTTCCGGTTTACGCATGCCGAGCTCCTGCGACATATAGACGCGATCGGCAGCCTGCTGAACTTCCGGATAGTGCGTCGGCCAGAATTCAAAATGCAGCTGGTTGGTGTTGGAAAGGATCACCACGCGTTCGCCGCGGGCGCGAAGCTGGTTCATGATCGCCAGCGTCTCCGGGCGAACGCCGACAAACACGGCCTGCCAGCCAGCGGTAAACTGCTCATAGCTCAGGGCAATATCGAGCTGCTCGCAAAGGCGCTCGGCAAATTCCGGGTCGCTGATCTCGCCCCGTTCATGTTGTTCAAACGCTTCATCCATGCTGAAGCGACTCTGCAGCGTGGCCAGCGGCACACGGCCTAAATCACTCCAGACGCCCAGTACGCGATTGAAGTCGATATCAACAATCACGTTACCCAAATCAAAGATGTACAGCATGACGCCTCTCCTCTGTGCTTCCGGGATCATTCACTCTAGCGGCAAAAAGCGTAGCTGAACAGGGAGCATTCGGGGAAAAAGGCGGGCAACAGAAACAAAAAAGCCCCGCAGTGCGGGGCCTGATAACAGAACGTATCGTTTACTCTTTACCGCCGCGAGACGCGCGTTTGCGATCGTTCTCGGTCAGGTGACGTTTACGGATACGGACTGACTGTGGCGTAACTTCAACCAGTTCGTCATCATCGATGAACTCGATCGCCTGCTCCAGCGTCATTTTCTGTGGCGGAACCAGCGTCGTCGCCTCATCGGTACCTGACGCACGCATGTTGGTCAGTTTCTTACCGGTCAGACAGTTTACCGTCAGGTCGTTAGAGCGGCTGTGAATACCGATGATCTGGCCTTCATAAACCTCTGCACCGTGACCCAGGAACAGCTTACCGCGATCCTGCAGACCAAACAGAGCAAACGCAACGGCTTTACCCTGACCGTTAGAGATCAGAACGCCGTTCTGACGCTGACCAACTTCGCCCGGACGCACGTCGTCGTAGTGGCTGAAAGTCGAGTAGAGCAGACCGGTACCGGAGGTCATGGTCATGAATTCGTTACGGAAGCCGATCAGACCACGGCTTGGGATCACGTAGTCGAGACGTACGCGGCCTTTGCCATCCGGATCCATGTTTTTCATGTCGCCTTTACGCTCACCCATCGCCTGCATCACTGAGCCCTGGTGGGTCTCTTCGATATCGAGGGTAACGTTCTCAAACGGCTCCTGCTTGCGGCCTTCATGCTCACGGAAGATAACTTTCGGACGGGATACCGCCAGCTCAAAGCCTTCACGACGCATGTTTTCGATCAGAACGGAAAGGTGCAGCTCACCACGACCTGATACGCGGAATGCATCAGCATCTTCGGTCTCTTCAACGCGCAGTGCAACGTTGTGTACCAGCTCTTTGTTCAGGCGATCCAGGATCTGACGTGAAGTAACGTATTTACCTTCTTTACCGCAGAACGGTGAGGTATTGACGTTAAAGAACATGGTTACGGTAGGCTCATCTACGCTCAGCGCCGGCAGCGCCTCTACATTCTGCGTGTCGCAGATGGTATCGGAGATGTTCAGTTCACCCAGACCGGTAACGGCAATGATGTCGCCCGCTTCTGCCAGATCGCTGTCAATACGCTCCAGACCCAGATGCGTCAGCACTTTACCCACTTTCGCGTTGCGGGTTTTGCCTTCGCTATCAATCACAGTAACCTGCTGGTTCGGCTTGATTTTACCGCGCTTGATGCGGCCAATACCGATAACGCCCAGGTAGTTGTTGTAGTCCAGCTGAGAGATCTGCATCTGCAGCGGCGCATCAGCTTCAACCTGCGGCGGAGAAACGTGATCGACGATTGCCTGATACAGCGGAGTCATGTCCTCAGCCATATCAGTGTGTTCCAGACCTGCAATACCATTCAGCGCTGACGCATAAATGATAGGGAAGTCCAGCTGCTCGTCAGTCGCGTCGAGGTTAACGAACAGGTCGAATACCTGGTCTACAACCCAGTCAGGACGCGCGCCTGGACGGTCAATTTTGTTGATAACAACAATAGGTTTCAGACCGTGAGCAAAGGCTTTCTTGGTTACGAAGCGGGTTTGCGGCATAGGGCCATCCATCGCATCAACAACCAGCAGCACCGAATCCACCATGGACATGACGCGCTCTACTTCACCACCGAAGTCGGCGTGTCCCGGGGTATCAACGATGTTGATACGGTAGTCGTTCCATTTGATGGCGGTGTTTTTTGCGAGGATGGTAATTCCACGCTCTTTTTCCAAATCATTGGAATCCATCACACGTTCAGTCGCTTCGGTACGAGCGTCAAAAGTACCAGACTGTTGCAGCAGTTTGTCGACCAGGGTGGTTTTTCCATGGTCAACGTGCGCGATGATGGCGATGTTACGCAAATTTTCGATCACAGCTTTGCCTCAGGCATTATAGAAATAACGCGGTATTGTACACGGATTAAGCGGAATACTGAACATGATCACAGTTTTCCCGACAATATTCTCACGCTGCTGGTTTTTAGCACCATTAGCGGTGCAAATATCTGCACTCTGCTGGCTTTATGCACCATTTTAGTGCCATCAGCGCATCTTTTTGCACCATAATAAAGCAATGCGTCTGTTCTGGTGCAGCTGCTGATGCACCGCAGCGCGCCGCACAGCGCTATTTATTGCACTTAAAAAAAGTTGGCACAGAATTCGCTTTATCTTTTTTAAGTGCAAACGACAGTGGCCTGATGGCTGAATAGCTTGCCGGGATCTTAGTCAGGGGTGGTCAGTAGTCGTGACACATTCCAGGCATTTTGAGTTCTCTCACCACGACAACAGATGACCATTTCCAGGAGAGTTGAGTATGTCCGCTGAACACGTTCTCTCGATGATGAACGAGCATGAAGTTAAGTTCGTCGATCTGCGTTTTACCGATACTAAAGGTAAAGAACAGCACGTCACCATTCCTGCTCATCAGGTTAACGCAGACTTCTTTGAAGAAGGCAAAATGTTCGATGGTTCATCCATCGGTGGCTGGAAAGGCATTAACGAATCAGACATGGTGCTGATGCCGGATGCCACCACTGCGGTGATGGACCCGTTCTTCGAAGACCCGACCCTCATCATCCGGTGTGACATCCTTGAGCCAGGCACGCTGCAGGGTTACGATCGCGATCCGCGCTCCATCGCCAAGCGCGCTGAAGAGTACCTGCGCGCTTCCGGTATTGCTGACACCGTGCTGTTCGGACCTGAGCCAGAGTTTTTCCTGTTTGACGATATCCGTTTCGGTTCATCGACTTCAGGTTCACACGTCGCTATCGATGATATTGAAGCGTGCTGGAACACTGGCAAAGCGTACGAAGGCGGCAACAAAGGCCACCGTCCGGGTCTGAAAGGCGGCTACTTCCCGGTACCACCGGTTGACTCCTCTCAGGATATCCGTTCTGCCATGTGTCTGACCATGGAGCAGATGGGTCTGGTTGTAGAAGCACATCACCACGAAGTGGCAACCGCTGGTCAGAACGAAGTGGCAACCCGCTTCAACACCATGACCAAAAAAGCGGATGAAATTCAAATTTATAAGTATGTCGTGCACAACGTTGCGCACGCCTACGGCAAGACCGCAACCTTTATGCCAAAACCGATGTTTGGTGACAACGGATCCGGTATGCACTGCCATATGTCACTCTCTAAAGGTGGCGTAAACCTGTTCTCTGGCGATAAGTACGGCGGCCTCTCTGAAACCGCGCTGTTCTACATCGGCGGTGTGATCAAGCACGCTAAAGCGATTAACGCCCTGGCTAACCCAACCACCAACTCCTACAAGCGTCTGGTGCCGGGTTATGAAGCGCCGGTTATGCTCGCTTACTCCGCGCGTAACCGCTCAGCCTCCATCCGTATTCCGGTGGTTGCCAGCCCGAAAGCCCGCCGTATTGAAGCGCGCTTCCCGGATCCAGCGGCTAACCCATACCTGGCGTTTACTGCACTGCTGATGGCTGGCCTCGACGGTATCATCAATAAAATCCATCCTGGCGATGCGATGGACAAAAACCTCTACGATCTGCCGCCGGAAGAAGAAGCGGAGATCCCGAAAGTAGCCGGTTCTCTGGAAGAAGCACTGAACGCGCTGAATGAAGATCGCGAGTTCCTGACCCGCGGCGGCGTATTCACTGATGACGCTATCGATGCTTATATCGAACTGCGCAAGCCAGATGTTGATCGCGTTCGCATGACGCCACACCCGGTTGAATTTGAACTCTACTACAGCGTTTAAATGGCCATTCACCTCTTTTGTCCGCCAGGCCGGGCAAAAGAGGACAACGTTTTTTTGTTGCCGTGGAAACTTTAGCCCATCTCCGGATGGGTTTTTTTCACCGCAAAATTGCCGTTATCGGGGAGTTTTCCATCCCAAAACGCTATAGTGCACCCATTTGGTGCAGAGGATCGTGGTATGGTTGCTGGCTCACTGCCCGACGCAGGGCAGATTCTCAACTCCCTGATAAACAGTATTCTGCTGGTCGATGACGGGCTGGTGATCCACTATGCCAATCCGGCTGCGCAGCAGCTGCTGGCGCAGAGTTCGCGTAAGCTGTTCGGTACGCCGCTGCCGGAGCTGACCGGCTACTTTTCGCTCAATCTTGACGTGATGCGCGAGAGCCTGGCCGCAGGCCAGGGCTTTACCGACAGCGAAGTCACGCTGGTGGTTGACGGACGCGCGCACATCATGTCGCTGACCGCGCAGCGTCTGCCGGACGGCCTGATCCTGCTGGAGATGGCGCCGATGGACAATCAGCGCCGGCTCAGCCAGGAGCAGATCCAGCATGCTCAGCAGGTTGCCGCACGCGATTTAGTGCGCGGCCTGGCGCATGAGATTAAAAACCCGCTTGGCGGCCTGCGCGGCGCGGCACAGCTGCTGTCGCGCGCGTTACCTGACCCGTCGCTGAACGAATACACCAACGTTATCATCGAGCAGGCAGACCGGCTGCGCAACCTGGTCGATCGTCTGCTGGGCCCGCAGCAGCCGGGGCTGCACGTTACGCAGAGCATTCATCAGGTGGCGGAGCGCGTGGTCAAGCTGGTCTCGATGGAGCTGCCGGACAACATAACGCTGGTACGCGACTACGATCCCAGCCTGCCGGAGCTGCCGCACGATCCTGACCAGATTGAACAGGTGCTGCTTAACGTCGTACGCAATGCGCTGCAGGCGCTCGGCGCAGAGGGCGGTACCATCGTGCTGCGTACGCGTACCGCTTTTCAGCTGACGCTGCACGGCACGCGCTACCGGCTGGTGGCACGTATTGATGTGGAAGATAACGGGCCGGGCATACCGGCACAGCTGCAGGATACGCTGTTCTATCCCATGGTCAGCGGACGCGAAGGGGGTACCGGTCTCGGACTCTCTATCGCCCGCAGCCTGATCGATCAGCACTCCGGAAAAATTGAATTTAACAGTTGGCCAGGTCACACCGAGTTTTCGGTCTACCTGCCCATTCGCCAGTGAGGTTTCTATGCAACGAGGGATAGTCTGGATCGTCGATGACGATAGCTCCATCCGCTGGGTGCTTGAACGCGCGCTCACTGGAGCCGGTTTAAGCTGCGCGACGTTTGACAGCGCCAGTGAGGTGCTGGATGCACTCGCCAGCAAAACCCCGGACGTACTATTGTCAGATATTCGCATGCCGGGCATGGATGGCCTGGCGCTACTGAAGCAGATCAAGCAGCGTCATCCGATGCTGCCGGTCATCATTATGACGGCGCACTCCGATCTTGATGCCGCCGTCAGTGCCTATCAGCAGGGCGCATTTGATTATCTGCCCAAGCCGTTTGATATCGATGAGGCGGTAGCGCTGGTCGAGCGCGCCATCAGCCACTATCAGGAGCAGCAGCAGCCGCGCAATCAGCCCGTCAGCGGCCCGACAACCGACATCATCGGCGAAGCGCCGGCGATGCAGGATGTGTTCCGTATTATTGGCCGTCTGTCACGCTCCTCCATCAGCGTGCTGATTAACGGTGAGTCGGGAACCGGTAAAGAGCTGGTCGCGCATGCGCTGCACCGCCACAGCCCGCGCGCCAAGGCGCCTTTTATCGCGCTGAATATGGCGGCGATCCCGAAAGACCTGATTGAATCTGAACTGTTCGGGCATGAAAAAGGCGCGTTTACCGGCGCCAATCAGATCCGTCAGGGGCGCTTTGAACAGGCTGATGGCGGCACGCTGTTTCTTGATGAGATTGGCGATATGCCGCTGGATGTGCAGACGCGTCTGCTGCGCGTGCTGGCAGACGGTCAGTTCTATCGCGTGGGCGGCTACGCGCCGGTAAAAGTGGACGTGCGCATTATTGCCGCCACGCATCAGAACCTTGAGCTGCGCGTGCAGGAAGGCAAATTCCGTGAGGATCTGTTCCACCGCCTCAATGTCATTCGGGTACATCTTCCGCCGCTGCGTGAGCGCCGCGAAGATATTCCGCGTCTGGCACGCTACTTCCTGCAGGTTGCCGCACGCGAGCTGGGCGTTGAGGCTAAAATCCTGCATCCGGAAACGGAAACGGCGCTGACCCGCCTGCACTGGTCGGGCAACGTGCGCCAGCTGGAGAACACCTGCCGCTGGCTGACGGTCATGGCCGCCGGTCAGGAAGTGCTGATTCAGGATCTGCCGCCGGAGCTGTTTGAATCCGCCACGCCTGACAGTCCGGTGCAGTCGCTGCCGGACAGCTGGGCCACGCTGCTGGCGCAGTGGGCCGATCGCGCGCTGCGTTCCGGTCATCAGAACCTGTTATCTGAAGCGCAGCCGGAGATGGAGCGTACGCTGCTGACCACGGCGCTGCGTCACACCCAGGGGCATAAACAGGAAGCGGCACGCCTGCTTGGCTGGGGGCGCAATACGCTGACGCGCAAACTTAAAGAGCTGGGCATGGAGTAACGCTGCGACATCAGCGGCGCTTCTGCTGATTTTTTGCACGCACAGGCTGTACAGACCGTTACCGGTGAGTATGATATTCGCGGTAATCGGGAGAGAAGTATCATGCTGCAATCTGTCATGCTGACAATAGCGCATAATCTGGCAGCCATTGGCAGCGCGGTGGCCCATTCGCCGCAGACTGCGCTGGCTGCTATGGTATGCGCCATTACGGCGAGCCTGTTCAGTTAATAGCAAGGGAGCGTATGCTCCCTTTGTTATTCAGATGATCCGGGAATAGTGCTGCTGGCGGCTTTTCTGCCGCAGGTAGCGATCGAAACACATGCAGACAGAGCGGATCAGCAGACGACCGCGTCCGGTCGCCGTTATACGCCGCCTCTCATAGCAAACCAGCCCCTCCGCCACCAGCGGAGCCAGCTGTGCCAGATCGTCGGCAAAATAGTCCTCAAACACGATCGGCCACTGCGCCTCCACGGCGGCAAAATCGAGCGTGAAGTTGCAGATAAGCTGTTTAATCACCTCACGCCGCAGACGATCGTCCTCCGTCAGCGTTAATCCGCGCCACAGCGCGCTACCCTGCTGTTCCACCCCTGCATACCACTCATTCAGCGCTTTCCGGTTCTGCGCATAGCTGTCGCCCAGCATGCTGATGGCAGATACGCCCAGCCCCAGCAGATCGCTCTCACCGTGCGTGGTGTAGCCCTGAAAATTGCGGTGCAGCAGACCGCTGCGCTGTGCGATCGCCAGGTCATCATCCGGCCGGGCGAAGTGGTCCATCCCGATAAACCGGTAACCTGCGGCGGTCAGTGTGGCAATGCTCTGCTGCAGGATCAGCAGCTTTTGCGCGCCGTCAGGCAGGTCTGCTGCTTTGATTTTGCGCTGTGCCGCAAACAGCGCCGGCATATGCGCATAGCTGAACAGGCTCAGACGGTCGGGAGCGAGCGCGATCACCCGCTGCAGCGTCAGCGCAAACCGTTCCGCACTCTGCAGCGGCAGACCGTAGATCAGATCGAAACTGACCGAACGAAAACCCTGTTCGCGCGCGCGCTTTACCAGCGCACCAATGGCCGCTTCATCCTGTATCCGGTTAATGCGCGCCTGCACCGCCCGATCAAAATCCTGGATCCCGATGCTCAGACGGTTGAATCCTTCCGTCCGCAGATGATCGATCGTGGCCGGCGCGATCTCACGCGGATCGATTTCGATCGACATTTCAGCATCATCCGTTATCGCGAAGTGATGCCGCAGCAGCGCCATCAGCCGGCTTATCTGCGCTCCGTCAAGAAAGGTCGGCGTGCCACCGCCCCAGTGCAGCTGTGTCACCCGGCGACCGGCAAACAGCGGAGCACGACAGGCAATCTCCTGCGCCAGCGCATTCAGATAGCGATCAGCTTTTTGCCGCTGGCGCGTCACTATTTTATTGCAGCCGCAGAAGTAACACAGTTTGTGGCAGAACGGGATATGCACGTAAAGAGAGAGCGGCCGGTGAGGATAACGGGTAGCAGCCTGCTCAAAATCTGCGGCGCGAAAAGTTTCGCTGAATTCCGGCGCGGTAGGATAGGAGGTATAACGCGGGCCTGAGCCGCTGTATTTCTCCACCAGCTGCTGATCCCATTCTATCTGCTGCGCGGTCATGCTTACCTCTTTCGGTGGCGTGTGGTCCGGAAAGGTCGCGCAGAAGGGTCAGTGAAGCGGTGAAGAGAACGCCGCCGTAAACGCGACTTCAGGCGCGACAGGCGGCGTAGTTTAAACAATAACCAGAGGATATAACATGTGAGCAGCAGCGCTAAAATTGATCCAGGCCAAAACATTGTCGAATACCTGTTCAGCGCGGCATGCGATACGGCGCATGCCGTCCGGTAACGGGATTACTGCCCTTTCAGCAGGCGCATCATATCTTCTTCAGCCTGTTCATCTTCGGCGTCATCATCCAGCGCGATCCCCAGCGTTTCCATCAGCTCATCGATGCGGTCCAGCGTCTCATCCAGCCACGCCTGGTCTTCACCGCTCAGCGTCTCGCCTTTTTCCAGGCGATCGAGCAGCGTGTCGAGACGTTCATCGTTCTCCAGCTTCGCCAGCTCCTCTTCAGGCGTCAGGCGTACTTTCTGCGCTTTCGCTTTGGGCTGAGGTGCCGCTTTTGTCACGGGCTGCGTTTTGCCGTCAGCCACCAGCGCCACCGGTTTTTTGCTGCCAATGCGGGCATCGCTGCTTTTTTTAGTCTGTGCGCTGCCGCTGCTCTGCGCCGTCGGGCTGGTGCGGCTGCCCGATTTATGGCCGCTATGCTTTTTATCGCGTTTACGATCGCGCGCTTCCTGATTCAGTTCTTCACGCGATTTACGTTTGGCTTTAGCAGCGGGTTTGCCACGCTGGGCGGGTGCAGGTTGCTTCATGATGTCCGGTCTCAGTGATGCCTGGTGAGTTCAGTATAGAATTGCGGCGAAATCTAGCAGAAAGCAGACAAAGAAAAAAGGCGATAGCTTTTGCTATCGCCTTATTTCGCACCTTCGTACGAAGGAAACTCTGAATAAATCCTTTACGGCTCTCAACGTCCCGGTCGCTCCGTCGCCATATCGCTCCTGCGAGTAATCCCTGTCCATTCCCGATTCCTGCCTGAATCGTACTCCTGCCATGCTCCTGGTCTTCCGGACACTCCTGAGCGCATCATCCTGATGGGTGCTGCCTTGCACTGACACCAAATGTAGACGAAAGTGCCAAATCAACAAGTAAGATCTCGCTCTTTTTTAAAGGGAAAAGAGCAAAATAATGCGCAATTCATTGTATTATAATAATAAAAAAATATTGAACTTTTTATTTTTAAGCTAAAACTGGCAGCAAAAATCGGCGATCTCTTACACGATTTGTCAGGGCTACGGCTGTCGGGTACTTTTGCGCCATAACAGGTATAATCAGCGCCATTAGTCCGTATCTATCAGCTGGAGTCTATTTTGTCTGCTTTGAATTATCACATCACTCACTTCATGCTCAGTGCGCCAGATATCCGTCATCTGCCGGCCGACACGGGTATTGAAGTAGCCTTTGCCGGGCGCTCAAATGCAGGCAAATCCAGTGCGCTTAATACCCTGACCAACCAGAAAAGTCTGGCGCGCACCAGTAAAACGCCGGGGCGCACTCAGCTTATCAACCTGTTTGAAGTGGTTGAAGGCAAACGTCTGGTGGATCTGCCCGGCTACGGCTATGCCGAAGTGCCTGAGGAGATGAAACGTAAATGGCAGCGTGCGCTGGCAGAGTATCTGCAGAAGCGGCAGGCGCTGAAAGGGCTGGTGGTGCTGATGGATATTCGCCATCCGCTTAAAGATCTCGATCAGCAGATGATTGAGTGGGCCGTAAGCAGCAATATTCCGGTACTGGTGCTGCTGACCAAAGCGGACAAGCTCGCCTCTGGCGCACGTAAAGCGCAGCTCAACATGGTGCGCGAAGCCGCGCTGGGCTTTATGGGCGACGTGCAGGTTGAGATGTTCTCTTCGCTGAAAAAGCTGGGCGTGGACAAGGTGCGTCAGAAACTGGATACCTGGTTCAGCGAACTTGAGCCGGCCCGTGAAGGTGACGCAGATAACCAGCCGGCTGAGTAACGGCAGCGTTGCCGGGTGAAAAAAGCCCAATAAAAAACGCCCCAGTCATAACTGACTGGGGCGGCTAAATATTCAGCCAAATCCGATTACGTGAAGTAAAAGGTCTGAAAGATAGAACATCTTACCTCTGTACCCTACGCGACGAACTTTACCTGATTTTTTCTGACCGACAAAGGATTTTTTGTGATCCAATTTCAGCTTTTGACATAATTTTTACCAGCTCCGTCACACTTTCGCACAGCGGCTGTAGTTTAATTTCCAAAAAAATGTTTAACAGGCAGCGAGTTAGATCAGTGCGCCTGATCCCAGTTATCACCGACACCCACTTCCACCAGCAGCGGCACATCCAGCGACATACTGCTCTCCATCAGCTGACGGATTTTCTCGCTGGCGCTCTCTACCGCGTCTTTATGGATCTCAAATACCAGTTCATCGTGTACCTGCATGATCATCTTCACATCATCACTGTTCTGCTGCTGCAGCCAGCCATCCACGGCAATCATCGCCCGCTTGATGATATCCGCTGCAGTGCCCTGCATCGGCGCATTAATGGCCGCCCGCTCAGCGGCTTTGCGGCGGATAGCGTTGCTGGATTTGATATCCGGCAGCCACAGACGACGCCCGTCCAGCGTCTCTACGTAACCTTTAGACGCCGCCTGATCGCGGGTCTTTTCCATATAGCGCAGTACGCCCGGATAGCGTTCGAAGTAGAGATCCATATATTTCTTCGCTTCACCGGCACCGATGTTCAGCTGACGCGAGAGGCCAAACGCACTCATGCCGTAAATCAGGCCGAAGTTAATCGCTTTGGCGCTGCGGCGCTGCTCAGCTGAGACCTTTTCCAGCGGGGCACCAAACACTTCCGCTGCCGTGGCGCGGTGAATATCTTCTCCCTGCGCAAAGGCCTCCAGCAGACCTTTATCCTGCGACAGATGCGCCATGATGCGCAGCTCAATCTGAGAATAGTCCGCAGCAACAATGCGTTTATCTGCACCGGCGACAAAGGCCTGACGGATCCGGCGCCCTTCTTCGTTGCGAACCGGAATGTTCTGCAGGTTCGGATCGGTTGAGGAGAGCCGGCCGGTCGCCGTGACCGCCTGATGATAAGAGGTGTGAACGCGTCCTGAGACCGGATTGATCATCTGCGGCAGTTTATCGGTGTAGGTAGATTTCAGCTTCGACAGCCCGCGATGTTCCAGGATGACTTTTGGCAGCGGATAATCAAGCGCCAGCTCGGCCAGCACCTCTTCACTGGTTGAGGGCGCGCCGCCCGGCGTCTTTTTCGTGGGCTTGATGCCCTGCTTTTCAAACAGGATGGTCTGCAGCTGTTTGGTGGAAGAGAGGTTAAACGGCTCTCCCGCCAGTTCATGCGCCTTCAGTTCCAGCTCAGAGAGGCGGGTCGTCAGCTCCTGCGAATGTCTGGCGAGGATATTCTGATCGATAAGCACACCGTTACGCTCAATGCGCGAAATCACCGTAACCAGAGGCATTTCGATATCGGTAAAGACCTGTTTCGGGCCCGCTTCCTGCTCCAGTTTTGGCCACATCTGCTGATGCAGCTGCAGCGTCACATCGGCATCTTCTGCCGCATAGTGTGCCGCCTGTTCCAGCGCGATTTGGTTAAACGTGAGCTGATTTTTACCTTTGCCGGCGATCTCTGTGAACGTGACCGTCTTGTGATTCAGCCAGCGCGCAGAGAGGCTATCCATATCATGCTTGCCGCCAACGCTGTTCAGGCAGTAGGACTCCAGCATGGTGTCAAACCGGATGCCGCGCAGCTCAATACCGTAATTTTTCAGCACGCCGCGATCGTATTTCAGGTTCTGCCCCACTTTCGCCGCGCGTTCATCCTCCAGCAACGGCTTTAATTTCGTCAGCACGTCAGTGCGATCGAGCTGATCGGGTGCGTCCAGATAGTCATGCGCAACCGGCAGGTAGGCAGCCTCCCCTGGGGCGACAGCAAACGCGATACCGACAATGGTGGCGCTAAGCGTATCGAGTGAATCCGTTTCGAGATCGAATGCAAACACCTCAGCCTGCTTCAGCTTATCGAGCCAGGCGCTAAAGGTTGCCTCATCAAGGATAGTGACATACCCGTCCGCGGAGAGCACGCTGGTAGCTTCCGCAGCCTCAGGCTCATCAGCCAGAGCGCTCTGCGCCTGCACATTACTCTTTTTACCCTGCAGCCACTTACCTTCCTGCAGATCGGCCTGCCAGCGCCGGAATTCAAAGCGGGCAAACAGCGTCTGCAGCGTCTCAACGTCAGGCTGGTTTACCGTCAGTTGATCGTAACTGACCTCCAGTGGCACATCGGTTTTAATGGTCGCCAGCTGGTAAGAGAGAAAGGCCACATCGCGGTTCTGTTCGAGTTTAGCCGCCATGGTTTTCGCGCCGCGGAATGACAGACCGGACACTTTATCGAGATTGTCATAAATGGCGTGCATACCACCCAGCCCCTGCAGCAGCGCCTGTGCGGTCTTCTCTCCCACGCCGGGTACGCCGGGAATGTTATCGGAGCTGTCGCCCATCATCGCCAGAAAATCGATGATCAGTGCCGGCGGCACACCATATTTCTCTTCAACCTCTTCCGGTCCCAGTACGGTATTGCTCATGGTATTGATCAGTGTGATCTCTGGCGTGACCAGCTGCGCCATATCTTTATCACCGGTACTGATCAGTACGCTGCGCCCCTGTTTGCCCGCTTCCAGTGCCAGCGTACCGATAACATCGTCTGCCTCCACGCCCGATACAGCCAGCAGCGGCAGCCCCATCGCTTTTACCATCTCATGCAGCGGTGCTATCTGCGCACGCAGATCGTCAGGCATCGGCGGACGATGAGATTTGTAGTGTTCAAACAGTTCGTCGCGGAAGGTTTTTCCTTTCGCATCGAAGACCACAGCCACATGGCTGGGCTGATACTGCATCAACAGACTTTTCAGCATGTTGAGCACACCATACATCGCGCCGGTAGGTTCGCCCGCGCTGTTGGTCAGTGGCGGAAAGGCATGATATGCACGGTAGAGATAAGAGGATCCGTCTACCAGAATCAGGGGATTTTCTGCGATTTTCGCCATAGTGTTAAGGTTTCTTCGTTGCGAGATTCAGGCTTATAAGGATGCCACAACCTGAGAAAAATGTTGAATGAACACGGGAGAGAGGGGCTTTTTTTCACGGTTATCAAACGTGGATCGCAACGATCTTTCTGTGGATAACTTTGTGCGCAAATTTCATAAGGCGCTATTTTTTTAGCATGAGAAAAATAATAAGCAGATAATAACTATTTATTTACAACAGGTTAATAAGTTGCCGTGACGCAGAACGCGATTTTGAAAACGCGATCGTCCATGTGGATATCACTACAGAGCGCAGGCAGGAAAAAGAATAAATGAGGGTGAAGAAATAAAAAACGCTGGCGTTGCCAGCGTTTAAGGGTGGCGCGTTACTGCTTGTCAGCCAGGAACTTAACCACGTTGGCATAATCGGCGACAAAATTCTCCATAGAGCTGGTGTCGAGACCGCCGTTATTAACCATATATTTGCCGTTGACGAAAATAGCCGGAACGCCCTGCAGATTAACATCAGAAGCCGCTTTCTGCTGCTGCGCAACCAGCGCTTTCACCGCAAAGCTGTTCCAGGCAGCGTCATAATCGCCAGCTGAGATCCCTGCTGCTTTAATAAAGGTTTCTTTCAGGCTGGCCGGATCGGTGATGGTTTGCGTTTTCTGAATGCCATCAAAAATCGGTGCGGTAACTTTGCTTTCCACGCCCAGCGCCATGGCCACTGCCCAGGCATGCGTGACCACCGGGCCTAAATCACCGCCGAGAAAATCGACGTGATATTTTGTTACTTTGGTCTCAGCCGGCAGGTTCTTCTTTACCGCGTCGCTGACGTGATAAACACGTTCAAACTGATAGCAGTGCGGGCAGAAAAAGGAGAAGAACTCCATGACCTGCGGTTCACCTGCCACCGGTTTCTGCAGCGTGACATACTGTTTACCGTCGGTGAACTGCGCCGCTGATACGCTAAATGCCAGCAGCATTCCCGCCAGCGCAAGCCAGATTTTTTTCATTGTTAACCTATCTCCTGAGTACGTTATTAAAATTGCGGACCAAGCCGTAATGGGGGTTCGTGCAACAGTCGCTCCTGCTCAATCAGGAGGGCAATCTGCCGGCGCCAGAAATCCTCGTCAGTCATCCAGGGAAACGCACGCGGAAAAGCGGGATCCTGCCAGCGGCGTACGACCCAGGCCAGATAATAAACCATGCGCATGGCGCGTAAAGACTCAATCAGTGTCAATTCATGTAAATCGAAATCACCGAACTCGTTATACGCCTCTATCAGGATATCCCACTGAATGCGCTGCTCCTGCCGGTCGCCGTTTATCAGCATCCAGAGATCCTGCACGGCCGGACCGGTGCGCGCGTCATCCAGATCAACAAACATCGGGCCGTCGCGCCACAAAATATTGCCCGGATGACAGTCACCGTGCAGGCGCAGCGGCTGCCACTTTGTATGCCAGCTCTGCTGCAGCGTGATAAAAAGGCTATCCAGCGCCTTCAGTAAGCTCTCTTTAAGCCTTGCTGGCACCAGCTCGCTGTGCGCCAGCGTCTGCTGTGGCTGCAGGATATACTCCTCAAGACCCAGCGTCGGACGCCGGACAAAAGGTTTACGGCAGCCGGTCTGATGCATGCGGCCGAGGAAACGTCCTGTCCACTCCATCTGTTCTTCGTTATCCGTTTCATACTGACGACCGCCAACGCTGGGAAACACGGCAAACATAAATCCGGCATGCTGGTTAAGCGTGCTGCCCTGTAGCGTAAGCGGTGCCGCTACCGGCACGTCGTCATTCAGCAGATCCAGCGACAGCGCATGCTCTTCAAGGATCTGTTCCCGGCTCCAGCGCTGCGGACGATAGAACTTAGCGACGTAGCGCCGGTTTTCATCATCGCTGAACTGGTAAACGCGGTTTTCGTAGCTGTTCAGTGCCGTTAAGCCTGACTCCACCCGCAGCCCGGTATCCCATAAAGCATCGAGGATGGCATCCGGATCCAGCGTATGAAAATTAAAGGCAGCGTCGTTCATTTTCGGCCCTGTATGTTACCTTTGCAGTAGATGCGCAAGGATAGCACTACTCGTCAGCCTTGATCACACCGCGTGCGCGTAACAGTGCCGTTTTAAAGTCTGCTTCGTAATCTTTTCTGATACCGGGTATTTCTGTCGTGCTGTCGGCATCACGCATTTTGAGATGGTAAATCAATATGTCGTCGCGTAATTCACTTAACGGGCCATGAAAGCCCGCCTCCTGCGCCAGCTTGTGTAAAAAGGCCAGCAGGTGACATTCTGGCTCCTGCTGCCAGGCAGGCTGCAGAAGCGCAATCAGTTCGTTAAGACGATGGTTTTTCATAGCGGATCCCTCATCACACTGCTTTACACTGCACGGGTTCATTAAAGGAGACAACCATGCCCGTATTTACCGGCGTTATTCTGGCAGGCGGCCAGGGTAGTCGTATGGGAGGCCGTGATAAGGGGCTGGTGCAGCTGCACAATCAGCCTCTTTATCAGCATGTTCTGCAGCGACTGCAGCCACAGGTAGATAGTGTGCTGATCAGCGCTAACCGGCACCTTGATCAATATCAGTTAAGCGGCTGTAAGGTGATAACCGACACATTACCTGACTGGCCCGGACCGCTGGCAGGTATGCTGAGCGGGTTACGCCATAGCCAGAGTGAGTGGGTCGTTTTCTGCGCCTGTGATACACCCTATATACCTCAGGATTTCGTTCTGCGGCTGTGGCAACAGCGCGCAGAAGCGCCGGCGGTCTGGGTCAGGTCAGCCATGCGCGATCATCCGGTGCTGGCTCTGCTTAACCGGGCGCTGGCTGATGAACTTGCCACCTATCTCGCTCGCGGCGAACGGCGTCTGATGCAGTTTTTGCGTGCCAGCGGCGGTCATGCAGTGTTGTTTGAGGAGGATGAGAGGGTGTTTCGCAATATTAATACAGCAGACGATCTGGCACAGGAGCAGGAAGAATAATGGACGTACCTCTACTCGCCATTGCCGCGTGGAGCGGTACCGGCAAGACCACACTGCTTAAATCGCTGATACCGCTATTAAAACAGCGCGGTGTGCGGACCGGTTTGATCAAACATTCTCATCATCAGCTGGAGATCGATACGCCAGGCAAGGACAGCTACGTTTTACGTAAAGCGGGCGCCGATCAGGTGATGGTTGCCAGCGAGCGGCGCTGGGCGCTGATGTGTGAAACGCCTGATGAACCCGCCTCTCTGCAACATCTGGCAGCACAGATGAACAGCGCAGCGCTGGATCTGATACTGGTTGAAGGATTCAGGGATGAGAAAGTGACAAAAATTGCACTGTGGCGGCGTGGTGTAAAAGGTGAGGCAGAAGAGTTGCTGGATGAATATGTTATTGCCGTAGCCAGCGATGAAGCACTGGCGCTGGATCTGCCGCTGCTGGATATCAATCAGCCTGATCACATCGCAGACTTTATCGTCAGCTGGCTGAAAAAAGGTTAACTTTTACGCATTCCTGAGCTTTCTGCGGACGTAAAAAAGCCCTGAACGCGTGTTCAGGGCTCTCTTACTTGATGGATGCCTGGCAGTTCCCTACTCTCGCATGGGGAGGCCCCACACTACCATCGGCGCTACGGCGTTTCACTTCTGAGTTCGGCATGGGGTCAGGTGGGACCGCCGCGCTGTGGCCGCCAGGCAAATTCTGTTATCCGGCAAAACAAGCTGAAAATCGGGTCTCTCAAAACGCCTCTGGCGTTGTAAGGTTAAGCCTCACGGGTCATTAGTACCGGTTAGCTCAACGCATCGCTGCGCTTACACACCCGGCCTATCAACGTCGTCGTCTTCAACGTCCCTTCAGGGCTCTCAGGGAGCCAGGGAGAACTCATCTCGGGGCAAGTTTCGTGCTTAGATGCTTTCAGCACTTATCTTTTCCGCACTTAGCTACCGGGCAGTGCCACTGGCGTGACAACCCGAACACCAGCGGTGCGTTCACTCCGGTCCTCTCGTACTAGGAGCAACCCCCCTCAATTCTCCAGCGCCCACGGCAGATAGGGACCGAACTGTCTCACGACGTTCTAAACCCAGCTCGCGTACCACTTTAAACGGCGAACAGCCGTACCCTTGGGACCTACTTCAGCCCCAGGATGTGATGAGCCGACATCGAGGTGCCAAACACCGCCGTCGATATGAACTCTTGGGCGGTATCAGCCTGTTATCCCCGGAGTACCTTTTATCCGTTGAGCGATGGCCCTTCCATTCAGAACCACCGGATCACTATGACCTGCTTTCGCACCTGCTCGAGCCGTCACTCTCGCAGTCAAGCTGGCTTATGCCATTGCACTAACCTCCTGATGTCCGACCAGGATTAGCCAACCTTCGTGCTCCTCCGTTACGCTTTGGGAGGAGACCGCCCCAGTCAAACTACCCACCAGACACTGTCCGCAGCCCGGATAACGGGCCCACGTTAGAACATCAAACGTTAAAGGGTGGTATTTCAAGGATGGCTCCACGCGGACTGGCGTCCGCGCTTCAAAGCCTCCCACCTATCCTACACATCAAGGCTCAATGTTCAGTGTCAAGCTGTAGTAAAGGTTCACGGGGTCTTTCCGTCTTGCCGCGGGTACACTGCATCTTCACAGCGATTTCAATTTCACTGAGTCTCGGGTGGAGACAGCCTGGCCATCATTACGCCATTCGTGCAGGTCGGAACTTACCCGACAAGGAATTTCGCTACCTTAGGACCGTTATAGTTACGGCCGCCGTTTACCGGGGCTTCGATCAAGAGCTTCTCCTTGCGGATAACCCCATCAATTAACCTTCCGGCACCGGGCAGGCGTCACACCGTATACGTCCACTTTCGTGTTTGCACAGTGCTGTGTTTTTAATAAACAGTTGCAGCCAGCTGGTATCTTCGACTGGCCTCGGCTCGGGGAGCAAGTCCCTCCACCTACGCGCCAGCGTGCCTTCTCCCGAAGTTACGGCACCATTTTGCCTAGTTCCTTCACCCGAGTTCTCTCAAGCGCCTTGGTATTCTCTACCTGACCACCTGTGTCGGTTTGGGGTACGATTTCGTGTTGCCTGGAGCTTAGAGGCTTTTCCTGGAAGCAGGGCATCAGTTACTTCGGCTCCGTAGAGCCTCGTCGTCACGCCTCAGTGTTAAAGAAGACCGGATTTGCCTGGTCTTCACACCTGCACGCTTAAACCGGGACAACCGTCGCCCGGATAACCTAGCCTTCTCCGTCCCCCCTTCGCAGCAACACCAAGTGCAGGAATATTAACCTGCTTCCCATCGACTACGCCTTTCGGCCTCGCCTTAGGGGTCGACTCACCCTGCCCCGATTAACGTTGGACAGGAACCCTTGGTCTTCCGGCGAGCGGGCTTTTCACCCGCTTTATCGTTACTTATGTCAGCATTCGCACTTCTGATACCTCCAGCAGCCCTCACAGGCCACCTTCTGCGGCTTACAGAACGCTCCCCTACCCAGCGACGCAAGCGTCGCTGCCGCAGCTTCGGTGCATGGTTTAGCCCCGTTACATCTTCCGCGCAGGCCGACTCGACCAGTGAGCTATTACGCTTTCTTTAAATGATGGCTGCTTCTAAGCCAACATCCTGGCTGTCTGTGCCTTCCCACATCGTTTCCCACTTAACCATGACTTTGGGACCTTAGCTGGCGGTCTGGGTTGTTTCCCTCTTCACGACGGACGTTAGCACCCGCCGTGTGTCTCCCGTGATAACATTCTCCGGTATTCGCAGTTTGCATCGGGTTGGTAAGCCGGGATGGCCCCCTAGCCGAAACAGTGCTCTACCCCCGGAGATGAGTTCACGAGGCGCTACCTAAATAGCTTTCGGGGAGAACCAGCTATCTCCCGGTTTGATTGGCCTTTCACCCCCAGCCACAGGTCATCCGCTAATTTTTCAACATTAGTCGGTTCGGTCCTCCAGTTAGTGTTACCCAACCTTCAACCTGCCCATGGCTAGATCACCGGGTTTCGGGTCTATACCCTGCAACTTAGCGCCCGGTTAAGACTCGGTTTCCCTACGGCTCCCCTATGCGGTTAACCTTGCTACAGAATATAAGTCGCTGACCCATTATACAAAAGGTACGCAGTCACCCCCATAAAGAAGGCTCCCACTGCTTGTACGTACACGGTTTCAGGTTCTGTTTCACTCCCCTCGCCGGGGTTCTTTTCGCCTTTCCCTCACGGTACTGGTTCACTATCGGTCAGTCAGGAGTATTTAGCCTTGGAGGATGGTCCCCCCATATTCAGACAGGATACCACGTGTCCCGCCCTACTCTTCGAGCTCACAGCAAGTGCGTTTTCGTGTACGGGGCTGTCACCCGGTATCGCGCGCCTTTCCAGACGCTTCCACTAACGCACAAGCTGATTCAGGCTCTGGGCTGCTCCCCGTTCGCTCGCCGCTACTGGGGGAATCTCGGTTGATTTCTTTTCCTCGGGGTACTTAGATGTTTCAGTTCCCCCGGTTCGCCTCGCAGCACTATGTATTCATGCTGCGATGATGCACTGGGTGCACCGGGTTTCCCCATTCGGACATCGCCGGCTGTAGCGGTTCATATCACCTTGCCGGCGCTTTTCGCAGATTAGCACGTCCTTCATCGCCTCTGACTGCCAGGGCATCCACCGTGTACGCTTGGTCGCTTAACCTCACAACCCACAGGCGTTTTGAACGCTGTGAATCGCGATAATCTTGAGACCCGGCCGCATCGCGCATCGTTCTTATTACGGAGAACGAATACGACGCGGTCGTTTCAAATTTTCAGCTTGTTCCGGATTGTTAAAGAGCAAATATCTCAAACGCGACTCGCAAGCCGGTTTTGAGATACTGTGGAGACACCTTTCACCTGTCACCAAGCAAGTGGCGTCCCCTAGGGGATTCGAACCCCTGTTGCCGCCGTGAAAGGGCGGAGTCCTAACCGCTAGACGAAGGGGACACATCGTGTCGCGACTTCGCAGCCGTCTTGCTCATTACTTTCTATCAGACAATCTGTGTGAGCACTTCGCGGGAAGGTATCTTCAGGTAAGGAGGTGATCCAACCGCAGGTTCCCCTACGGTTACCTTGTTACGACTTCACCCCAGTCATGAATCACAAAGTGGTAAGCGCCCTCCCGGAGGTTAAGCTACCTACTTCTTTTGCAACCCACTCCCATGGTGTGACGGGCGGTGTGTACAAGGCCCGGGAACGTATTCACCGTAGCATTCTGATCTACGATTACTAGCGATTCCGACTTCACGGAGTCGAGTTGCAGACTCCGATCCGGACTACGACGCACTTTATGAGGTCCGCTTGCTCTCGCGAGGTCGCTTCTCTTTGTATGCGCCATTGTAGCACGTGTGTAGCCCTGGCCGTAAGGGCCATGATGACTTGACGTCATCCCCACCTTCCTCCGGTTTATCACCGGCAGTCTCCTTTGAGTTCCCGGCATCACCCGCTGGCAACAAAGGATAAGGGTTGCGCTCGTTGCGGGACTTAACCCAACATTTCACAACACGAGCTGACGACAGCCATGCAGCACCTGTCTCAGAGTTCCCGAAGGCACCGAAGCATCTCTGCTAAGTTCTCTGGATGTCAAGGCCAGGTAAGGTTCTTCGCGTTGCATCGAATTAAACCACATGCTCCACCGCTTGTGCGGGCCCCCGTCAATTCATTTGAGTTTTAACCTTGCGGCCGTACTCCCCAGGCGGTCGACTTAACGCGTTAGCTCCGGAAGCCACTCCTCAGGGGAACAGCCTCCAAGTCGACATCGTTTACGGCGTGGACTACCAGGGTATCTAATCCTGTTTGCTCCCCACGCTTTCGCACCTGAGCGTCAGTCTTCGTCCAGGGGGCCGCCTTCGCCACCGGTATTCCTCCAGATCTCTACGCATTTCACCGCTACACCTGGAATTCTACCCCCCTCTACGAGACTCAAGCCTGCCAGTTTCAAATGCAGTTCCCAGGTTAAGCCCGGGGATTTCACATCTGACTTAACAGACCGCCTGCGTGCGCTTTACGCCCAGTAATTCCGATTAACGCTTGCACCCTCCGTATTACCGCGGCTGCTGGCACGGAGTTAGCCGGTGCTTCTTCTGCGGGTAACGTCAATCGGCGAGGTTATTAACCTCACCGCCTTCCTCCCCGCTGAAAGTACTTTACAACCCGAAGGCCTTCTTCATACACGCGGCATGGCTGCATCAGGCTTGCGCCCATTGTGCAATATTCCCCACTGCTGCCTCCCGTAGGAGTCTGGACCGTGTCTCAGTTCCAGTGTGGCTGGTCATCCTCTCAGACCAGCTAGGGATCGTCGCCTAGGTGAGCCGTTACCCCACCTACTAGCTAATCCCATCTGGGCACATCCGGTGGCGTGAGGTCCGAAGATCCCCCACTTTGGTCCGAAGACGTTATGCGGTATTAGCTACCGTTTCCAGTAGTTATCCCCCTCCACCGGGCAGTTTCCCAGACATTACTCACCCGTCCGCCACTCGTCACCCGGGGAGCAAGCTCCCCTGTGCTACCGTCCGACTTGCATGTGTTAGGCCTGCCGCCAGCGTTCAATCTGAGCCATGATCAAACTCTTCAATTTAAGTTTGATTTGCTTAAACAAGTTAAGCGGTGCTCTGTGAATTAAACTTCGTAATGAATTACGTGTTCACTCAGCAAAGACTTGATATTTTTTAAAGCCCGTAGGCTTGTGATATCAATCCTGCGAGTGCCCACACAGATTGTCTGATAAATTGTTAAAGAGCGGTGCAGCCAGCGCCTCAGGCGTCTGCTGCGAGGTGGCGTATATTACGCTTTCCTCCTCCGGAGTCAACCACTTTTTTCAGCGTTTTCTCCGGCGGGGTGAATCGCTTCACGCCCTGCTGAGTCCGTCTGCGTTGCCGCTTTGCCGTCTCAGTGGTGGCGCATTATAGGGAGTTCTCGCCGGGTGACAAGTGTTTATTGCAAAAAAATAGCTGAGCGTCTCTTTTTTGAGCGAAAGCGCTAAAAGCAGGCATTATATGACCAATTAATGGCCAAAATGGCCTCGTAAGAGGCACAAATCAACGTCATCGCCTGTAACTGCAATGCTATTCTTTTCTGATAATGCTGTTTGCCAGCACCACCAATAGAAGGATTTTCGATGATTCGTTCTGCGCGCAGTATGGCTGGCTTGCCGTGGATAGCCGCAATGGCGTTTTTTATGCAGGCACTCGACGCAACCATTCTTAATACAGCGCTGCCGGCCATTGCCACCAGCCTTGAACGCTCCCCCCTTGCTATGCAGTCCGCCGTTATCAGCTATACCCTGACTGTCGCTATGCTGATACCCGTCAGCGGCTGGCTGGCCGACCGGTTTGGCACGCGCCGTATTTTTATTATTGCCGTTTCACTGTTTACGCTGGGATCGCTGGCCTGCGCCCTGTCGGGCTCGCTGACTATTCTGGTGGTGTCACGCATTGTGCAGGGCGTGGGCGGTGCCATGATGATGCCGGTGGCGCGTCTGGCTCTGCTGCGTGCCTATCCGCGCAGTGAACTGCTGCCGGTGCTTAATTTCGTGACAATGCCGGGCCTGGTCGGCCCTATCCTCGGACCAATGCTGGGAGGCCTGCTGGTAACCTACGCCAGCTGGCACTGGATTTTCCTGATCAATATTCCCATCGGTATTGCCGGCATTTTTTACGCGCGCAAATATATGCCGGATTTCACCACGCCAAAACGCCGCTTCGATTTTACCGGCTTTCTTCTTTTCGGTCTGGGGCTGGTGCTGATCTCAGTGGGCATTGAGCTGTTCGGCGAGCGCATTGTTGCGTCATGGCAGGCGCTGCTGGTGCTGTTTGGCGGCTTTGCACTGCTGCTTCTTTATATACTGCATGCGCGGCGCCATCCCGCACCGCTGATCGGCCTGCCGATGTTCCGCACCCGCACCTTTTCTGTCGGCATTCTCGGCAATATTGCGGCGCGCCTCGGCACCGGCTGTATTCCCTTTCTGATGCCGCTGATGCTCCAGGTGGGCTTCGGCTATCCGGCTATTATTGCAGGTTGCATGATGGGACCTACGGCCATTGGCTCGCTGCTGGCTAAATCGACGGTGACGCAGGTGCTGCGCCGTTTTGGCTATCGTCGCACCCTGGTGGGCATTACTATCATTATTGGCATCCTGATCGCCAGCTTCTCGCTACAGTCACCGGGTGAGGGCGCAGTTATGCTGCTGATAGCGCTGTTTGTGCTGGGCATGGCGATGTCAACGCAGTTCACCGCGATGAACACGATTACGCTGGCCGATCTGAATGATGACAACGCCAGCGGTGGCAACAGCGTACTGGCGGTAACGCAGCAGGTTTCTATCAGCTTTGGTGTTGCGGTCAGCGCGGCGGTGCTGCGCTTTTACCAGGATTTTGAAAGTACGACCGTGCAGCAGTTCCACGCTACGTTTCTGACGATGGGCGTCATTACCGTGCTGTCTGCCGCCGCGTTTCTGTTACTGCGGCCCGGCGACGGCCGTAACCTGATCGCCAACCGGGAAAAGAAAAAGAAAGCGGCTTAAACAGAACCGCGTTCCACCAGCTCCGGCGTCAGCACCAGCGTTTGCTGACTGGCGTCGGGCGCGCCCATGCGGTGAATCAATGTATCGATAGCCAGCTCGCCCAGCTCATCTTTTGGCTGATGTACCGTGGTCAGCGGCGGTGTCAGATAGCGGGCCAATTCGATGTTGTCATATCCCATAACCGCAATATCCTGCGGTACCTGCAGGCCCGCCTGATACAACGCGTGATAGACGCCAACGGCCATCGCATCGTTACTGGTAAACACCGCCTCCGGTACCGGCTCCAGCGCCAGCAGCTGCGTCATGGCATTGAATCCGCCCTGGAACTCAAAGTCGCCGTCAACCACATACCCATCAGGTACCGTTAAACCGTGCGCCGCCATCGCTTTATGAAAGCCTTCAAGACGAAGTCGCGCCGGCGTTTTGTCCTGCGGTCCCGCAATACAGGCAATACGCCGGTAGCCTCGTTCAATCAGATGGCGGGTCGCCATTTCGCCGCCCAGTAAGGCATTATCCTGAATGATATCGCCCCGTCCCTCAAACGGTGCCCAGTCCATCATTACCATCGGCACCGAGGGATAACGATTCAGGATCTCAGCCGAAGGCAGATGCGTCTCCGTGCACATCAGCAGCAGGCCATCCACGCGCTTTTGCATCAGCGTTTCCAGGCTGCGATTCATGCGCTCTTCATCCCCTTCGGTATTGCACAGGATCAGGCTATAGCCGCGTTCGTAACAGCTGTTTTCCACGCCGCGCACGACCTCAGCATAGAAAGGGTTGCTGCTGGCCGTCAGTAACATACCGATAGTACGCGTCTGCCTGATCTTCAGGCTGCGCGCCAGCGCCGAAGGGGCATAGTTCAGCTCACGGATGGCCTGTTCAACCTTTTCGCGCACCTGCTCGCTGACAAAGCGATTGTTATTGATCACATGCGAAACGGTAGAGGTGGAGACGCCCGCCTGACGGGCAACATCTTTCATGGTAGCCAAGCGCTTATTCCTGTTGCTGCAGGAAAGCGTCGATTTCGCGGCGCCACGGTACAGCAGGCTGAGCGCCGGGCCGCGTCACGGCAATCGCCGCTGCCGCATGCGCAAACCGTACCGCATCATGCATCGTCATGCCTTCCAGCCGCGCGGTAATAAAAGCACCGTTGAAGGTGTCACCTGCGGCAATGGTGTCAACGGCCTGTACGTTAAAACCAGGAATGCGCTCGCCGTTACCCTGTTCGCTCAGCCATACGCCGCGCCGCCCCAGCGTAATCAGCACGGTGCGGATCCCTTTGGCATGCAGCACCTGCGCTGCCTGTGCGGCCTCAGCGTCACTGGAAACGGCAATCCCGGTCAGGATCTCCGCTTCGGTTTCGTTAGGCGTAATGATGTCAATCTGTGCCAGCAATTCATCCGTCAGCCTGGTCGCAGGGGCCGGATTGAGGATCACCTGCGTGCCGTGCTGTCGCGCAAGCTGCGCTGCCGTCAGCACGCTTTCCAGCGGGGATTCCAGCTGCATCAGCAGCGCCTCAGCGTCAGCGATCACCTGCTGATGACGCCGTACAGAGTCTGGCGTCAGCGCGGCGTTCGCGCCGGCATAAATGCCGATGTTGTTTTCACCTTCACCGTTGACGAAGATCATCGCCACGCCGGTTGCCTCTGACGGGATGGCTTCAACCGGCGTGATATCAATATTGTCGCGCTGCAGCTGTTCACAGATGCGTTCGCCCGTGTCATCGCCACCTACACAGGCGATAAAGGCGATATCAGCACCCGCGCGTCCGGCTGCCACCGCCTGATTAGCGCCTTTGCCGCCAAACTCAATCTGATACGCCTTACCGATAACGGTTTCACCGGGGCGCGGGAAGTGACTCAGGTTCAGGATATGATCGGCGTTGATGCTGCCCATTACCGCCAGTTTTGCGCATTTACTCATAGGGAGAGATCCAGGAAGTTGCGTCACCCTGAGGGTGACGCGAGGCCACGCTTTTCTTTGGTTTTATTTAGTGACGAGTTTCAGGTCAACCGGGTTGATCGCCTGCACTTTTTCACCTTTCAGCACTTTGTCTGCGGTATCCACGCCAATCATACCAATCTTATCCGGCATCTGCGCCACGGTTGCGGTCAGTTTACCGGACTCTACCGCTTTCACGCCGTCAGCCGTACCATCAAATCCAACCACCAGCACATCGGTTTTACCGGCGGTCTGCAGCGCACGCAGCGCACCCAGCGCCATCTCATCGTTTTGTGCAAACACCGCCTGCACATCCGGATGCGCCTGCAGCAGGTTCTGCATCACGTTCAGCCCTTTAGTACGATCGAAGTCAGCCGGCTGACTGGCAAGAATAGCAAATTTGTGCGCATCAGCGGCCTGCTTGAAACCTTCACCGCGCTCGCGTGCGGCTGATGTGCCGGCGATGCCCTGCAGCTCAATGATTTTTGCGCCGTCACCCACTTTTTTCGCAATAAAATCGCCCGCCATTTTACCGCCAAAGCGGTTGTCAGAGGCGACGTGGCTCACTACCTTGCCCTGTGCTGCCATACGGTCCAGCGTGATCACCGGGATATTTGCCTGGTTAGCCATTTTTACGGCGTTGCCAACAGCGTCGGAATCTGTCGGGTTGATCAGCAGCAGCTTAGTGCCGCGAACGGTCAGATCCTGCACGTTAGCCAGCTCTTTTGCCGGGTTGTTCTGGGAGTCCAGCACCACCAGGTTGTAGCCAAGCTTGTCCGCTTCTTTCTGAGCGCCATCTTTAAGCGAGACAAAGAAGGGGTTATTGAGGGTAGAAACCACCAGCGCAATCGTATCCTTGGCCATTGCGCCGGCACTCAGGGTGGCACCAAGAATGACGGCCAGTGCAGTTAATTTTTTCATTTACAGGATCCTGTGTGAGGGTCAGAGTTATTTACTGCTTTTGTTATCTACCAGCACCGCCAGTAAAATCACGACGGCTTTAACAATCATCTGGTAGTAGGAAGATACGCCCATCAGGTTCAGGCCATTATTCAGGAAGCCCAGAATCAGCGCGCCAATCAGCGTACCCATAATACGGCCTTTACCACCTGCCAGGCTGGTGCCGCCCAGTACCACTGCAGCAATCGCATCCAGTTCATAACCGGTGCCAGCCGTAGGCTGTGCTGATGAGAGGCGGGCGACTTCAATCGTGCCCGCCAGCGCCGCCAGCAGGCCGCTCAGCGCATAAACGGTAATTTTGACGCGGTTAACGCTGATGCCTGATAGCCGGGTAGCGGCCTCATTACCGCCCAGCGCATAGATATAGCGGCCCAGACGCGTGTGGTGCAGCATGTACCACGCCAGCGCAAACACCAGCGCCATCAGCCATACCGGCGTCGGGATCCCCAGCGGACGACCGATACCGAACCAGCCAAACAGATCGGCGTTTTCACTGAAGCCGGTATTCACCGGACTGCCGTCGGTGTAAACCATGGTGACGCCGCGCAGCAGCAGCATCATCACCAGCGTGGCGATAAACGCCTGCACCCTGCCGCGCGCAACTATCACGCCGGTGATGCCGCCAATAAACGCGCCCAGCGCCAGGGAAGCGGCAACGGCAACCAGCGCATTGACCTCCATGCCGACAATAGACGCGGCAACCGCACCGGTAAGCGCCAGCAGCGATCCCACTGACAGGTCGATGCCTGACGTCAGGATCACCAGCGTCATCCCCACCGCCATAATGGCGTTGACCGAGGTCTGCTGCAGAATGTTGAACATGTTGGCCAGCGTAAAGAAGTTCGGGCTCTGGCTGGCGACCACGGCGATCAGCACAATCAGCGCAATCAGTGACTTCTGCTCCAGCAGCCAGCTTTTGCTGAACCAGCGGCGGCTGGCGGGTAGGGTTTGGGTACTCATACGACTAAATCCTCGCTGTGTTGCTTACCGACCGCCGCCGCCATCAGGGATTCCTGGGTAGCCTGCTCGCGGGAAAATTCGCCACTGATATGGCCTTCATGCATCACCAGAATGCGATCGCTCATGCCCAGCACTTCCGGCATTTCCGATGACACCAGAATGATGCTCAGCCCTTCCGCTTTGAACTGATTAATTAACTGATAAATCTCTTTTTTGGCACCTACATCGACACCGCGCGTGGGTTCATCCAGGATCAGCACGTCCGGACGGGTCATCAGGCCGCGGGCAATCGCCACCTTTTGCTGATTACCGCCGGAGAGCAGGCCAATTGGCTGCATCATTGAGGGCGTCTTTACATTGAACAGGCGGATAAAATCGCCTACCGCCAGCTGCTCTTCCGCATGTTTCAGGTTACCGCCGGCGTGGCTGAAATAGCGCAGCGCCGTCAGCGACATGTTCTCTTTTACCGACATTCCGAGCACCAGTCCGTCGCGCTTACGATCTTCAGAGATATAAACGATACCGCTGGCGAGCCCCTCCTGCGGCGAACGTACGGTCACGGTACGGCCATTGAGCGTGACGCTGCCGCTGCGGCGCGGCAGGGCGCCATAGAGCACTTTCATCAGCTCCGTTCGCCCGGCCCCCATCAGCCCTGAAATCCCCAGAATTTCACCTTTGCGCAGGGTAAAGCTGACATCCTCCACGCCTGAACCACAGAGCTTTTCAACCTGCAGACGGATTTCACCGGGCGATTGATCGAGATGGGGATATTGATCTTCCAGCTTGCGTCCCACCATCATCTCAATCAGCTGCTCTTCGCTCAGATCGCTGACGGCGCGTTCGGCAATAAACTGCCCGTCACGAAATACGGTTACGTCATCGCAGATCTCAAAAATTTCTTTCATACGGTGCGAGATATAGACAATGCCGCACCCCTGCGCTTTCAGTTCGTTAATAACGTGAAACAGCGACAGCGTTTCGGTATCCGTCAGCGCATCCGTCGGCTCATCCATAATGATGACGCGTGATTCAAAACTCAGTACTTTGGCAATCTCTACCATCTGCTGATCGCCAATTGAGAGATCGCCCACCAGTTTGTGGCTGCTGAAACGCAGGTTAAGACGCTTAAGCAGCGCCTCTGCCTCACGATGCATCTTTTTCCAGTCGATACGGCCAAACCGGTTTATAAACTCCCGGCCCAGGAAAATATTCTCCGCCACGCTCAGCTGCGGGATCAGATTAAGCTCCTGATGAATAATGCCGATGCCTGCCTCCTGCGACGCCTTTGGGCCGGAGAAGGCAACAGGTTCACCCAGCCACTGCAGCGAGCCAGCGTCCATGGTGTAGATGCCGGTCAGCACCTTCATCATGGTGGATTTACCGGCCCCGTTTTCGCCTACCAGCGCCATAACGCGCCCCGGGTAGACCGCCAGCGAGGCACCATTCAGCGCCTTTACGCCAGGAAACGACTTTTCGATTCCTTTAAGTTGCAGTAAGGGTTGCATAGCGGCCTCAGAAGGTGACGCCGGCGCTCAGGATGACATTCGCATACGGAGAACACTCTCCGCTGCGAATGACCGCCTGGCTGCACTGCGTCTGTTGTTTGAACTGTTCATGACTGATGTAACGGACGGTGATGCTATTCCCCTGGTGCTGTTGCAACGCTTCGAGCACGGCGAGCAGCTGGCTGTGAAGCTGCGGATTATGTTCTTTTATCTCCTCCGCAATCAGGGCGCTTTCTACCTGCATCTCCTGTGTGACCACCTCCACAACCTGTAAAAATCCGGGCGTACCGGGCGTTAACGCCAGGTCAATACGCCGGGGGCCGTGCGGAACAGGCAGGCCCGCGTCCGCAATAGTCAGCGTATCGGTATGCCCGAGGCGGGCAATCACATGAGAGAGTTCAGCGTGTAACAGGCGACCTTTTTTCATTTCATCCACTCCACAGCGAAACGTTTCGCTGTGGAGCAGTGTATAAAAGCAGCATAGTAACGCAACGACACCATCACGGAAGTGTGATCGCCATCGAAACGTTTCGCTGTCAGCCGGAAAAATTTGGGTAAGAGAGTGCAGAGAGGCAGGGAACATAATGATATGGTCCCATCAGAATGAATGAAGCCACTCAGACAGTGGCTTCACAACAGCGTTATGGCAGTTTGCGAACCTGTTTCACATCAAGCTCAGTGGCATTGAAATCTTTATCCAGCTCACCCGTCAGTTCAACGCGATCTTTTGGCGTAATAGTCACGCCGTTCCAGCGCTTGTGGTCGATTTCCACTTTCATCGTGCCGCTGCTGTCGCGGAACAGATAATCTTCATCGCCAGTCTGCTTTTCCAGCGTCCCGCGCACGGTGATCCAGCTGTCATCTTTCATCTCTTCAGCCTGTTTTACCGTCACGACGCTGGCTTCGCCCGCTTTAAAACCGCCCGCCTGATTACTTTGTGCGGCTGGCGCAGCGGGATCCATAAAGCCGCCCTGCGGCGCAGCAAGTACCGGTGCGGTGGCCAGGGCAATCAGGGTCAGTAATGCGACACGTGTTTTCATTAGTTACCTCATTTCTGTGAACAGGTGGAATATCAGCAGTAGACCAGAGAGTTCTTAACAGGATCTTAAGGCGCGCTGTTTTTTGCCGTTGCGTGAAAAATAGCTGAAAATTGCGCCGCTGCCCTGTACAAGGCCTGGCTGGCTTCGTATAACTCGCCTGTAGCCGGGGGAGAGCACAATGCGCATTCTGTTGATTGAAGATGACACGCTGATTGGTGATGGGCTAAAGGTTGGCCTGACGAAACTGGGATTCAGCGTCGACTGGTTTATATCCGGCGAAGCGGGCTGCCAGGCGCTGAGCGCGGCGCCCTGGGATGCGGTGGTGCTGGATCTGTCGCTGCCGGAACGCGACGGGCTGGATATCCTGCGCCAGTGGCGCGCTGCAGGCGCGGATATTCCGGTGCTGATCCTGACCGCACGCGACGCGCTGGACCAGCGCGTACAGGGTTTACAGCTGGGCGCCGATGACTATCTCTGCAAACCGTTCGCCCTTACCGAAGTGGCTGCGCGCCTGCAGGCGCTGATCCGCCGCCGGCATGGTCAGCTGCAGCCTGAGCTGCGGCACGGCAATGTTGTCATGCAGCCCGCCAGCCACAGCGTTCTGCTCAATGGCGAACCGCTTGAACTGAAAAGCCGCGAACTGGCGCTGCTGGAGCTGTTTCTGCGTCATCCGGCGCAGGTGCTGACGCGCAGCCAGCTTGAAGAGAAGCTCTACAGCTGGGATGACGATGTCTCCAGCAACGCGGTTGAGGTGCATATTCATCATCTGCGCAAAAAGCTGGGCAGTCAGTTTATCCGCACCGTGCACGGTATTGGCTATACGCTGGGAGCGGCAGAATGAGCCTGTTTGTCCGGCTGGCGATCGGCTTTGTGCTGCTGATCCTGCTGTGCGGTGCCAGCGCCGGCTGGAGCGCGTGGCAGCAGACGCGCGATACGGTTAATGAACTGTTTGATACCCAGCAGATGCTGTTTGCCAAACGGCTGCTGGCGCTCGACCCCACCAGCCTGCATCACGCAGCATTACCGAAAACCAAAACCCTTTTACGCCATCACCGCGGCGATCAGGATGATGACGCCCTGGCATTTGCGGTGTTCCGCACCGACGGTACGCCGCTGCTCAACGACGGCGAGAACGGGCGCGGGTTATCATTCGATACGCGACGCGACGGCTTTCGTGACGGGCAGCTGCGTGACGACGATGAGCGCTGGCGTCTGCTCTGGCTGACGTCACCCGATAAACAGTATCGCGTGGTAGTGGGGCAGGAGCAGGAGTACCGGGATGATATGACGCTCGATCTGGCGTCCGCCGCCCTGCTGCCGTGGCTTGTCGCGATGCCGTTTATGCTGCTGCTGCTGCTCTTGCTGGTGTGGTATGAACTGCGGCCGCTGAAGCAGCTGGCGCACCGGCTGCAGCAGCGTGCGCCGGATGACGCGACCACGCTGCCGGTTACGCATCTGCCGCGTGAGGTACAGCCGCTGGTAGCGGCGCTCAACGATCTCTTCGGACGCACGGCGCAGCTGGTACAGCGCGAGCGTCGCTTCACCTCCGATGCCGCCCATGAACTGCGCAGCCCGCTGGCTGCCCTGCGCGTGCAAAGTGAGGTGATCCAGCTGGCCGAAGATGATGAGCAGGTGCGACGGCGGGCGCTGCAGCAGCTCGATAGCGGTATTATCCGTGCGACCCGGCTGGTGGATCAGCTGCTGACGCTGTCGCGCGTTGAAGCGGACGATCTGCGCAGTGAATTTCAGCCGGTCGCGCTGCTCCCGCTGCTGCAGGCGCTGGTCGCTGAACATCTGCCGCAGGCCGCCGCGCAGCAGACAGAGATAACACTGACCAGCGATGCCGCGCCGGTGATGAACGGTCATCCGCTGCTGCTGGGCCTGATGATACGTAATCTGCTGGATAATGCGCTGCGCTATGCGCCGGCACAGAGCCGGATAGCGCTGCGGCTGGAGACGGACAGCATAGTGGTTGAAGACAATGGTGCGGGCGTATCGGACGAGCAGCTGGCGCGGCTCGGCGAACGCTTCTGGCGTCCGCCCGGCCAGGCACAGAGCGGCAGCGGCCTGGGGCTGTCAATTGTGAAAAATATTGCGCAGCTGCACGACCTGCAGCTGCACTTCAGTCACGCCGTGCCGCAGGGGCTGCGCATCACGCTAATCCGGCAACGCAGCGGCGCTAAATCTCGACCTGCGTACCCAGCTCGATAACACGGTTAGGCGGGATTTCAAACTGATCCGGCGCGCGCAGCGCGTTACGCTGCAGCGTCAGGAACAGTTTGCCGCGCAGGCGCAGATACCAGGGCCGCTTACCGATGATCAGCGATTCATGCGACATAAAGAATGAGGTCTCCATCATCCGGCAGTTAAGCCCCTCCAGCCCGCAGCGGTGAAAAATCTCCTCCACGTTTGGCGTCTCGCGCCAGCCGTAGCTCGCCACCACGCGCCAGAACGTAGGCGACAGCTGTTCAATGGTGACCCGGCGTACGTTATGCACATAGGGTGAATCTTCCGTACGCAGCGTCAGCAGCACCACGCGCTCATGCAGCACTTTGTTGTGCTTGAGGTTATGCAGCATCGCGAAAGGGATCACGTTCAGCGCACGCGACATATATACCGCCGTACCCGATACGCGTACCGGCGGTGATTTCTCCAGTGAAGCGATCATCGCATCGAGCGAATTGCCGTGCTCATGCATGCGGCGCAGCAGACGAAAGCGCTCACTTTTCCAGGTCGTCATGATGATGAACATCATCAGCGCCAGCGTCAGCGGCAGCCAGCCGCCGGAGAAGACTTTGATCAGGTTAGCGGAGAACAGCGACACATCAATGCAGAGCATCGCGGCCAGCATCAGCATGACCAGATAGCGATTCCAGTGCCAGTTCTGAATCGCCACCGTGGCGCAGAGGATCGCCGTCAGCACCATAGTGCCGGTTACGGCAATGCCGTAGGCCGCCGCCAGATTACTGGAGTGCTCAAAACCAACAATCACAATCACCACCGCGGCGTAGAGCAGCCAGTTAATGACCGGAATGTAGATCTGTCCTGACTCCTCTTCAGAGGTGTGAACAATGCGCATCGGCGGCAGATAACCGAGCCGCACCGCCTGACGCGTCAGGGAAAAGACGCCGGAGATCACCGCCTGTGAGGCGATAACCGTCGCCAGCGTAGCGAGCAGCAGCATCGGGATCAGCATCCAGTCCGGTGCCAGCAGGAAAAACGGGTTCTTTATCGCTTCCGGATGCGCCAGCAGCAGCGCACCCTGGCCAAAATAGTTCAGCACCAGCGAAGGCAGCACCACCACAAACCACGCCAGACGGATCGGAAATTTGCCGAAGTGTCCCATGTCCGCATAAAGCGCTTCGACGCCGGTGATCGCCAGTACCACCGCACCCAGCGCAAAAAAGGAGACCGACTTATACTGAACAAAGAAGTGCAGCGCCCAGTAAGGATTCATCGCGTGCAGTACATCAGGATTATTCAGGATGCTGCGCGCGCCCAGCACGGCCAGCACCAGAAACCATACCAGCATAACCGGCGCAAACAGCTTGCCTACGATACCGGTGCCCTGTTTCTGGATTATAAACAGCAGCGTCAGCACGGCGATCGCCAGCGGGACGATCCAGGTGTCGAGACCGGGCGCGGCAATCTCCAGTCCCTCAATCGCTGAGAGCACGGATACGGCCGGGGTGATCACCACCTCACCATAAAAGAAGCTGCCGCCGATCAGCCCCATGATCACCAGAACGGCTGTGGCACGCGCGCCGGTGTGACGACCCGCGAGCGACATCAGCGTCAGAATTCCGCCTTCACCCGCATTGTCCGCGCGCATGACGTAACTGATATATTTCAGCGAAACCACCAGAATCAGCAGCCAGAAGATCAGCGATAAAAAGCCGAATACCGCTTCGCGTTCAACGCCAAAGCCGAACTGGCCGGAAAGGCATTCACGTAAGGTATACAGCGGGCTGGTGCCAATGTCGCCATAGACCACGCCGATTGCAGCCAGCGTGACGGCGCTAAGAGACTGTTTCTTATCCGAGCTCATAGGGTGTCTTGTGTTGGAGCCGTTGCGACTCAGGCCATCAAAAAGCGCACAGTATGCACATAATTGGCAGAAACCAACAGACAGCGCTGATGATAATACGCAGCGTACTCTGCTTTTTCGCCGAAAATCCTGCAGAAAACGGGCTGAAAACCGCACGTTGTGCTGCCACAACCTTCTGAAACAAAAAAGCTGACGGCTATCAACGCATTCAAGCATGATAAACAGTAGAGTATTGCGCTCGCCAGACCGTAACGGCACCAGGTTCAGAAGAACAATGATGTGATTATGGCTCAACCCCATCTGTTGGCAGAAAGAATTTCCCGACTGAGTAATGCGCTGGAAAAAGGGCTGTATGAACGGCACCATGCCATTCGCCTCTGCCTGCTGGCAGCGTTAAGCGGCGAAAGCGTTTTTCTGCTCGGCCCGCCCGGCATTGCCAAAAGCCTGATTGCCCGTCGCCTTAAATATGCTTTCCAGCACGCCCGTGCGTTTGAATATCTGATGACCCGTTTCTCCACGCCGGAAGAGGTGTTTGGCCCGCTGTCGATTCAGGCACTGAAAGATGAGGGCCGCTATCAGCGTCTGACCAGAGGCTATCTGCCGGATGCGGAGATCGTCTTTCTGGATGAGATCTGGAAAGCGGGTCCGGCCATTCTGAACACGCTGCTGACCGCCATTAACGAACGCCGCTTCCGGAACGGCGACTGCGAAGAGGCGATCCCGATGCGTCTGCTGGTGACCGCCTCAAACGAGCTGCCGGAAGCTGACAGCGGCCTTGAAGCGCTCTATGACCGCATGCTTATCCGCCTGTGGCTCGATAACGTACATGAGAAGCAAAATTTTCGCAGCATGCTGACCCACCAGCAGGATGAGAACGTCAATCCGGTCGCGGAGTCGCTCTGCATCAGCGATGAAGAGTATCTGCAGTGGCAAAAGGGCATCAGTCAGGTAAAGCTGCCTGACGATGTGTTTGAGCTTATCTATCAGCTGCGTCAGCAGCTGGAAAACCTGCCGGATGCGCCCTACATCTCTGACCGCCGCTGGAAAAAAGCGATTCATCTGCTGCAGGCCAGCGCCTTTTACAGCGGGCGCACGGCGATTGCGCCTATCGATCTGGTTCTGCTCAAAGATTGCCTCTGGCACGACATCGCTTCGATGACGCTGCTGGACCGGGAAATGGATGCGCTGATGACGCAGCACGCCTGGCAGCAGCAGGCGATGCTGCACCGGCTGCAGCAGATCAATGCGCAGCGTCTGGCACTGCAGCAGCAGCAGAGCGTGGCGCAGGCGCTGACGCTGGAGAAACACAGCGGCATGTTCAGCCGTAAGCCACATTATGAGCTGCCGGAGTCGGTTGCCGGCGAACAGCTGACCCTGATGCTGCAGCAGCCGCTGACGCTGCACGATATGCAGGTCAGCCATATAGTGGTAAGCCGTGAGGCCCTGGTACAGTGGCTGCTGAAAGGCGGAGATATACGCGGCAAGCTGAACGGCATCGGCTTTGCACAGTCACTCGATCTGGTGGTCGATACCCATCACTGCCTGACGCTACGCGATGTCAGCCTGCAGTCTGCGCGCCTGACGCTGCCCGGAGCGGCGAGCCTGCAGGCGCTGCCGCCGGAAATCGTTGATGAATATGATGCGCTTGAGGCCCGCCTGCGGGCGCAGCGGGCGCTGTTCAGCCAGCATCAGCGCTGCCTGTTTATCAGCGATGACTGGCTGGCACGCATTGAGACCAGCCTGCAGGATGTCGCCGAGCAGCTGAAACAGGCGCGGAAATGATCTCGCTGGAGACGCTCAGCACACTGCTCTCAATTGGTGAAACGGAGCTGATTGATGAGCTGATTCTGGCGCTGCTGGCCACACCGCAGCTGACGCTGTTTTTCGAAAAATTTCCCCGCATGAAGCAGGCGATGCTGCGCGATCTGCCGCGCTGGCGCGCTGAAATCGCCGGGCAGATGAGATCGACGCCCGTGCCCGCCGTGCTGGCGCAGGAGTTTCAGCTGTTTGAGCGGTTACAGCTGCTCAGCAGCCGTGATTTCAGCGCTCAGCTGCCGCACCTCCTTGAGCAACTGCAGAAGCTGCCATCCCCTTTTCTCACCGAAGCCAGGATGCTGCTGCAGCATAATGAAGGCCCGGAACTGAGCAACGCGCAGCACCGGCTGTTCCTGCAGCGCTGGCGACTGAGCCTGACGCTGCAGACGCTGACGCTGAATGAAACGTTGCTGGAGGCGCAGCGTGAACGGCTGTTGGCGGAACTGCAGCAGCGTATGGCGCTGAGCGGCCAGCTGGCGCCGGTGCTGAGCGATGAAGATGAGGCCGCCGCCGGCCGGCTGTGGGATCTCAGCAAAGCCTCGCTGCAGCCAGGCGACTACACACTAATTGTGCAATATGGTGCGTTTCTGGCGCAGCAGCCGGAGCTGATGCAGCTGGCGCAGCAGTTAGGCCGCAGCCGCGAAGCCAAATCGGTGCCGTCACGCGATGCGCCGCTGGAAGCGTTTCATCAGCTGGTGCATGAGCCAGATAACGTGCCGGAAGAGGTCAGCGGCATTCATCAGAGCGATGATGTGCTGCGCCTGCTGCCGCCGGAACTGGCCGCGCTCAGTATCAGTGAACTGGAGCTGGAATTTTACCGGCGTCTGGTAGAAAAACGCCTGCTGACCTATCGCCTGCAGGGTGATGCCTGGCACGAAAAAACCGCGCTGCGGCCGGTGAGCCATCAGCAGCATGAAACAGAGCCGCGCGGTCCGTTTATTGTCTGCGTGGATACGTCCGGCTCTATGGGCGGGTTTAATGAACGCTGCGCCAAGGCCTTTTGCCTTGCGCTGCTGAAAATCGCCCTGGCAGATCGGCGTCGCTGCTACATTATGCTGTTTGCCCATGAGGTGGTCGGCTATGAGCTGACCGCCGATAACGGCATTGAACAGGCGATTCGTTTCCTCAGCCAGCGTTTTCGCGGCGGTACCGATCTGACGGCCTGCCTGAGTGCCGTGGTGCAGCGCATGGAAGGCAGCCAGTGGCAGGAGGCAGACGCGGTGATCGTGTCGGACTTTATCGCCCAGCGCCTGCCGGAAGAGCTGATTAAGACCATAAAGCAGCGACAGCGGATGCAGCAGCAGCGGTTTCACGCCGTGGCGATGTCAGCGCATGGCAAACCCGGCATTCTGCGCATCTTCGATCATATCTGGCGCTTCGATACCGGGCTGAAAAGCCGCCTGCTGCGTCGCTGGACGCGCTGATTCATCTGACAGACACGCCTGTTTGCTATAGTGAATGACCCGCTGTGTTTATTCAGCTTTATGGAGTTCACTGTGACAATCGCCGATCTGCCCTGCCAGCTGCCTGCTCCGACCCGCACCCTGCGCCTTTCCGGTGGCACCGCTGAAGAGAAACGCGCCGAACTGCTCGCCTATTTCACTCAGACCTGGACGCTGTATGAAAGCCTGTTCGACTGCCTGAGCGATGAGCGCGCCTGGTTTAATAAAGCGATTTCGCTGCGCCATCCGCTGATTTTCTATTTTGGCCATACCGCATCTTTCTATATCAACAAGCTGATGGCTGGACGCTATCTCGATCGGCGTGTTGACGCGCGCATTGAGGCGATGATGGCGATTGGTGTGGATGAGATGAGCTGGGACGATCTCAATGACGCCCACTACGACTGGCCCGGTGTGGCAGAAGTGCGCGACTACCGCGGCAAAGTGAAAGCGCTGGTGACTGATTTTATCTGTACGATGCCGCTTGAGCTGCCGATCGGCTGGGAGAGTCCGGCCTGGGTGATCCTGATGGGCATTGAGCATGAGCGCATCCATCTGGAAACCTCCAGCGTGCTGATCCGCCAGCTGCCGCTGGAGTGGGTGCAGCCGCAGCCCGTCTGGCCTGCCTGCCCGCTGGCGCGTCACGATCGCGCCGCGGTGCCGGAAAACAGTCTGATTGCGCTGGCGGGTGGATCGGTGCTGCAGGGAAAAACGGATGAGACTTATGGCTGGGACAATGAGTATGGCCATCAGAAAACCGAGCTCGGCCCCTTCCAGGCCAGCAAAATGCTGGTCAGCAACGCGGAGTTTTATCAGTTTGTCGCTGCCGGTGGCTATCAGACGGCGCGCTGGTGGGATGAAGAGGGAGAGGGCTGGCGGACATTTGCCGGGGCGCAGATGCCTGCTTTCTGGGTCGGTGATATCACCCAACCTGACGCGCTGCGCCTGCGCCTGATGACGCAGGAAGTCCCGATGCCGTGGGACTGGCCGGCTGAAGTTAATCAGCTGGAAGCGGCCGCCTTCTGCCGCTGGCTGGCAGACAAAAGCGGTAAGACAATTCAGCTGCCATGTGAGGCGGAATATATGCTGCTGCGCGAACAGGTCAGCGGCGATCAGCCAGACTGGGAGCAGGCACCCGGTAATATCAATCTCGCGTACTGGGCCTCCTCCTGTCCGGTGGATCATTTTTCCCAGGGCGCGTTCTTTGATCTGGTGGGGAACGTCTGGCAGTGGACCACCACGCCCATCAATGGCTTTGAAGGATTTCGCGTACATCCGCTGTATGACGATTTTTCCACGCCTACCTTTGACGGCAAGCATGCCATCATCAAAGGCGGCAGCTGGATCTCAACCGGTAATGAGGCGTTAAAATCGTCGCGCTACGCGTTTCGCCGCCACTTTTTCCAGCATGCCGGCTTCCGTTACGTGGTGTCAGCGCATCAGGAGAGTATGCAGCTTAACCCATATGAAACCGACGGCATGGTGTCGCAGTATCTCGATTTCCAGTACGGGCCTGGCTACTACGGAGTGGAAAATTATGCCGAAAAACTGATTGAGCTGGTGCTGCCGCACTGCCATCAGCGCGAGCATGCGCTGGATATCGGCTGTGCCACCGGTCGCGCCAGCTTTGCTCTGGCGCGTCACTTTGCTGCCGTTACCGGCATGGACTACTCCGCACGCTTTATCGACGTGGCGCTGCAGCTCACCTCCGGTGAGGATTTCCGCTACGTGGTACCGGAGGAGGGCGAGCTGGTGGCGTATCGCCAGGTGCGCCTGAAGGAGATCGGCACGGACCGGCAGCAGGCGGAGCGGATCCAATTCGTTCAGGGTGACGCCTGCAACCTGAAGCCGCAGCCGGATCGGTACGATCTGGTGCTGGCCGCCAATCTGATTGATCGTCTGCGTCAGCCAAAGCGTTTCCTGCAGGATATCGCACCGATGATCCGTCAGGGCGGCGTGCTGGCGATCTCTTCACCTTACACCTGGCTTGAGGAGTTCACGCCGAAAGAGAACTGGCTGGGCGGTATCCGTGAAAACGGCGAAGCGCTGACCACCTGCCAGGCACTGCAGCGCCTTCTGCGCGACGAGTTTGATGAAATCGCGCCGCCGCAGGATGTTCCCTTTGTGATCCGCGAAACCGCACGCAAGTTTCAGCATACTCAGGCGCAGCTTACGCTCTGGCGTAAGCGCTAAAAGCGTGCAGACTGCGGCATGCCCGCAGTCTGCATCTTGCCTGCCCCGCTAAATTCCTGCACATTCACCTCTGTTCAGCGAAGACGAATTTAAGAGGAAGGATGATGGCAGAACATCTGCAACTGGATAATCTCGACCGCGGCATACTCAATGCGCTGCTGGAGAACGCCCGCACGGCTTACGCAGAGCTGGCAAAGCAGTTCAATGTTAGCCCCGGCACTATTCATGTCCGCGTTGAGAAAATGCGTCAGGCCGGCATTATTCTCGGTACGCGCGTGGAAATCGATCCACGCCAGCTGGGATTCGATGTTTGCTGCTTTATTGGCATCATTCTGAAGAGCGCACGAGACTATCCGGCAGCGCTCAGCAAGCTTGAAGCGCTGGATGAGGTGGTTGAAGCCTGGTATACCACCGGTCACTACAGCATCTTTATTAAGGTCATGTGCCGATCTATCGATGCGCTGCAGCAGGTGCTGATCAACAAGATCCAGACTATTGATGAGATCCAGTCCACTGAGACGCTGATCTCGCTGCAAAACCCGATCATGCGTACCATCAAGCCCTGAACCGCACCAGCCTGTGCATAAAGTTATGCAGCAGCGATCCGGCGCGGTATCCGGTCTGTCGGCGGATGCTTTCTTTTATTAACCCTGTTTTCCACAGGTGGATCACGGCTTGATCACAGCGTACAATGCCTGCCTTTAGTGCGGGAGACGATCATGGCTGATATTACCTTAATCACCGGCAGTACCCTTGGCAGTGCCGAATATGTCGCAGAACATTTAGAAGAGAAGCTGCAGGATGCGGGCTTCAAAACCAGCGTACTGCACGGCCCGGCGCTTGATGAGGTGCCTGATTCGGGTATCTGGCTGGTGGTAACGTCCACACACGGCGCCGGTGAATTGCCGGACAATCTGCTGCCCTTTTATGAGGCGCTGCAGACTGAAAAGCCCGATCTTTCCGCCGTGCGCTTTGGCGCAGCAGGCATCGGCAACCGCGAATACGATCTTTTCTGTGGCGCAATAAAAACCCTGGAGGCTCAGCTGATCGCGCTGGGCGCAACGCGCATCGGGGAACGGCTGGAAATCGACATGCTTGAGCATGAAATACCGGAAGATGCCGCTGAAGCCTGGGTCGCTGGCTGGATTGAGCAGATCTGACGGATCATAACCGGCAGGGGATCGGGAAATAGTGACGATCCCCAGACGATTACACTGTATTTCTTCCGGATCCTTCCGATCTCCTGTGGATAAACCAGCCTGAATCATGCGTATAACCGGTAGTTATCCCAAGAATAACCGCTGATGCTTTTTTCATCTGTGGATAACCAGCAAAGTTGATCCCAGCTTATTTGGATCAGGATCACCGATCTTTCACAGCAAACGATCCTTCCCAGGCTGATGTAAAATAACGGGTTTGCCACGTTATCCACAGAAACCGGCGATCCTAATAAGAGATCTAACAAGAAGATCATATAAAAGAGTAAAGATCCTTTCTATAAACACGCAGGATCCGCCGCTTTCGCCTGAACCATAATTTCAGTAGAATCCACCGCCCAGGGCAACGATCCCTGTCTGAACTTTAACGAGGACCCACTTCATGTTTTATCCAGATCCTTTTGACGTCATCGTAATCGGTGGTGGTCATGCGGGTACCGAAGCCGCTATGGCGGCCGCCCGAATGGGTCAGCAGACGCTGTTACTCACGCATAACATCGACACGCTGGGACAGATGTCCTGCAATCCGGCAATCGGTGGTATCGGGAAAGGACACCTGGTAAAGGAAGTGGACGCCCTCGGCGGCCTGATGGCCACGGCAATCGATCAGGCAGGTATCCAGTTTAGGATACTAAACGCCAGCAAAGGTCCGGCGGTGCGCGCTACGCGTGCTCAGGCAGACCGTGTACTGTACCGCCAGGCGGTACGCACCGCGCTGGAGAACCAGCCCAACCTGATGATCTTCCAGCAGGCGGTTGACGATCTGATCGTCGAAAACGATCGGGTGGTAGGTGCCGTCACGCAGATGGGACTGAAATTCCGGGCTAAAACCGTGGTGCTGACCGTTGGCACCTTCCTCGATGGCAAAATTCATATCGGTCTTGATAATTACAGCGGTGGACGCGCCGGCGATCCGCCTTCTGTTCCGCTGGCAAAACGGCTGCGGGCGCTGCCGCTGCGCGTCAACCGTCTCAAGACCGGTACGCCACCGCGCATTGACGCGCGTTCGATCGATTTCTCTGTACTGACGCCACAGCACGGTGATACGCCGATGCCGGTGTTCTCGTTTATGGGCAGCGTGGCACAGCATCCGCAGCAGGTTCCCTGCTGGATCACCTATACCAACGAACAGACGCATGATGTGATCCGTAATAATCTCGATCGCAGCCCGATGTATGCGGGCGTCATTGAGGGGATTGGTCCGCGTTACTGCCCATCTATCGAAGATAAAGTGATGCGCTTTGCCGATCGCAACGCCCACCAGATCTTCCTGGAGCCGGAAGGGCTGACCAGCAATGAAATTTACCCGAACGGAATTTCAACCAGTCTGCCTTTTGATGTACAGATGCAGATTGTCCGTTCAATGAAAGGGCTGGAGAACGCCACCATTGTGCGCCCTGGCTATGCTATCGAGTACGATTTCTTCGATCCGCGCGATCTGAAACCCACGCTGGAGAGCAAGTTTATCCACGGTCTCTTCTTTGCCGGCCAGATCAACGGCACCACCGGTTATGAAGAAGCGGCAGCCCAGGGACTGCTGGCTGGCCTTAACGCTGCACGGCAGTCTGCGGACAAAGAGGGCTGGGCACCGCGCCGCGATCAGGCTTATCTCGGCGTGCTGGTCGACGACCTCTGCACGCTGGGTACCAAAGAGCCATACCGCATGTTTACCTCCCGCGCTGAGTATCGTCTGATGCTGCGCGAAGATAATGCCGATCTGCGTCTGACTGAAACGGGCCGTGAGCTGGGACTGGTCGATGATGCGCGCTGGACGCGCTATAACCAGAAGCTGGAGGCGATTGAGCAGGAGCGCCAGCGTCTGCGCAGCCTGTGGGTGCATCCGAAGTCAGAGAATGTGGCTGACGTAAACAGCATCATCAGCGCACCGCTGACAAAAGAAGCCAGCGCAGAGGATCTGCTGCGTCGTCCGGAGATAACCTATGCCCGACTGATGACGCTGGCGGACTATGGTCCGGCACTGCCTGATGAACAGGCAGCCGAGCAGGTTGAAATTCAGGTTAAATATGAGGGTTATATTGCGCGTCAGCAGGAGGAGATAGATCGCCAGTTGCGCAATGAGAACACGCTGCTGCCTGTCGATCTCGATTACCGTCAGGTTAATGGCCTGTCAAACGAAGTGATCGCCAAGCTCAACGACCATAAGCCGACCTCTATTGGCCAGGCATCGCGTATTTCCGGCATCACGCCAGCTGCGGTCTCAATTCTGCTGATCTATCTCAAAAAACAGGGTCTGCTGCGTAAAAGCGCCTGACTGACCACCGGGGCAGCTTCGACTGCCCCTGTTAACGGAAACCTCGCTGTGATTAACAAACTCTCCCGGCTGCTTGACGCAGCAAATATTTCGCTCTCCGATCAACAAAAACAGCAGCTGGTTGGCTATGTGGAGCTGCTGCATAAGTGGAACAAAGCGTATAACCTGACCTCAGTGCGCGATCCGCATCAAATGCTGGTACGCCATATCCTCGACAGCGTGGTGGTAGAGCCGCATCTGCAGGGGGAGCGCTTTATTGATGTAGGGACCGGACCAGGACTGCCGGGCATTCCTCTGGCCATTGTCCGTCCGCAGGCGCATTTTACGCTGCTGGACAGCCTGGGTAAGCGGGTTCGTTTTCTGCGTCAGGTACAGCATGAGTTAGGACTCACTAACATTACTCCGGTCCAGAGCCGGGTTGAAGAGTTCCCGGCAGATCCACCGTTTGATGGTGTCATCAGCCGGGCATTTGCCTCGCTGGAAGATATGCTGACCTGGTGCCGCGCATTGCCCGGAACTCATGGACGCTTTTATGCGCTGAAAGGCGTGCGTCCGGATGAGGAGATCGCTTCGCTGCCAGCAGGCTTTAGCGTAGAAAAAATTGAAGCCCTGCACGTTCCGGAACTGGAAGGCGAGCGTCATCTTGTGGTGATTTCGCAGCAATAAGCCTGCAAAAAGCAGGGTTTTATTCAGCTTCTGGCACCGGAACTATCGTCAGGGCTGAATAAAAAAACAGCGGTTGAACGCGCGGTGACAAACGCTTTTATTCGGCAGGGGAGGGGAAAGGCGTTAACATCCTTCGCCGTAATTATCCGAAAAGCGTTGTTACATTTAACGATTAATTCACATTTTATTGCCACTAATGTCACATGATAAGTGCTGTTTTTTGCTTTCGATTATCACGCAGGGAAATATGACGCGGCAATAAATCGGCGGGCGTAATATTATTATTTCGATTTTAATTCTTTCCGCAGTGTCAACCGGATGTTTTTATCGGAAAAGAGTGAGCTGAAGCAGATTTAAATTTATAACACCATGATTTTAAATGGTTAACATGCCCTGATTATTAGTGCGGATTATGCATTCTGGTAAATTTTTCAGCGTCTGGTTGTTTATTATGTGATCTGCAGCACGCTTTATATCACGCTTTAGCCAGAAAACGGCAACGTCGCTGATGGCTTTCCGGGTTATGAATCTTTGGAAAAATAGCCCTTCAGAAAGAAATTTAAATAATTGTTCACCTTTTCGCTACTTAGCGATTGAAATCGCAGGTGCGGCCCGTATAATTTGCACGGCTTTTGCTGCTTGACTCAAAACGGCAAAGGCAGTCTTATACGACACGCGACATACCCCGTTCGGGGCAGGAGAGTTAAGCGTCATGTCAGTGTCTCTTTACAGTGTGAAATTAGCCCGAGCCGTTCTGGTTGTCCAGCTGGTGACGTTTGTCGTAATCGGTGCGCTGTTTGCCCTGAAAGATGTCACCTGGGGCGCCTCTGCTATTGCGGGTGGTGTGGCAGCCTGGCTGCCAAACATACTGTTCACGTTTTTAGCCTGGCGTCTGCAGGATCAAACACCGGCTAAAGGGCGTGTCGCCTGGAGTTTCGCCCTGGGTGAAGTTCTTAAGGTGTTCGCCACCGTTATTTTTCTCGCTGTGGCGTTGGGTGGGTTCGGAGCGGTCTTCTGGCCACTCGCAATCACCTGGTTATCGGTGCTGGTGGTGCAAATCGTCGCACCGGCTGTAATTAACAACAAAGGGTAAGAGGCATCATGGCCGCAGGAGAAATCTCAACGCCGCAGGAATACATAGGACATCATCTGACGCATCTTCAGATGGACCTGCGTACTTTCGAGCTGGTGAATGCACACGACGCGCCAGCAACATTCTGGACGTTAAACCTGGACTCCATGTTTTTCTCTGTTGCACTGGGAGTATTATTCCTTGTGCTGTTCCGCAGCGTGGCGAAAAGCGTCACCAGCGGCGTGCCAGGGAAAATGCAGGCGGCTATCGAGCTGGTTGTCGGCTTTGTTGATAGCAACGTTCGCGACATGTACCACGGTAAAAGTAAAGTTATCGCCCCGCTGGCTCTGACAATTTTTGTCTGGGTCTTCCTGATGAACTTCATGGATCTGCTGCCTATTGATTTGCTGCCGTTTATTGGTGAGCACTATCTGGGCCTGCCGGCGCTGCGCGTCGTGCCGTCAGCAGACGTGAACATCACGCTATCTATGGCGCTGGGCGTATTTATTTTGATTCTGTTCTACAGCATCAAAATGAAAGGGGTAGGCGGCTTTGCTAAAGAGCTGACTCTGCAGCCTTTTAATCACCCGATCTTCATCCCCATCAACCTGATTCTTGAAGGTGTCAGCCTGCTGTCAAAACCGGTTTCACTCGGTCTGCGACTGTTCGGCAACATGTATGCGGGTGAGCTGATCTTTATCCTGATTGCCGGTCTGCTGCCGTGGTGGTCGCAGTGGGTGCTGAATGTGCCATGGGCCATTTTCCACATCCTGATTATTTCGCTGCAGGCTTTCATTTTCATGGTCCTCACGATTGTCTATCTGTCGATGGCATCTGAAGAACATTGATTTTTTTCTCAACAACTTAAGCATAACTGAAACAAACTGGAGACTGTCATGGAAAACCTGAATATGGATCTGCTGTACATGGCTGCCGCTGTGATGATGGGTCTGGCGGCAATCGGTGCTGCGATCGGTATCGGCATCCTCGGAGGTAAATTCCTGGAAGGCGCAGCGCGTCAGCCGGATCTGATCCCTCTGCTGCGTACGCAGTTCTTTGTTGTAATGGGTCTGGTGGATGCAATCCCGATGATCGCTGTTGGTCTGGGTCTCTACGTGATGTTTGCTGTCGCCTAAAGCCTGTAGCCATTGTTCACTCATGGCACCTGGTGTGATGAGGAACAGATTCTGCCGTTTATCAATGATAGCGGCAGAGCACGTTAACTTAATAAGAGGCATTGTGCTGTGAACATTAACGCAACAATCCTCGGCCAGGCCATCGCGTTCATCCTGTTTGTCGCGTTCTGCATGAAGTACGTATGGCCACCGATCATGGCTGCCATCGAAAAGCGCCAGAAAGAAATTGCTGAAGGCCTTGCTTCTGCTGAACGCGCGAAGAAAGATTTGGATCTCGCGCAGGCCAATGCGACCGACCAGCTGAAAAAAGCGAAGGAAGAAGCTCAGGTCATTATCGAGCAGGCGAACAAACGCCGTGCCCAGATTCTGGACGAAGCCAAAACTGAAGCTGAAACTGAACGTAACCGCATCGTCACTCAGGCGCAGGCAGAAATTGAAGCCGAGCGCTCACGTGCACGTGAAGAGCTGCGTAAACAGGTCGCGTTGCTGGCATTAGCTGGCGCCGAGAAAATCATCGAACGTTCCGTGGATGAAGCTGCTAACAGCGACATCGTTGATAAACTGGTCGCTGAACTGTAAGGAGGGAGGGGCTGATGTCTGATCTGATTACTGTAGCTCGCCCCTACGCCAAAGCAGCTTTTGACTTTGCTGTTGAGCATCAAAGTATCGAACGCTGGCAGACCATGCTGGCGTTTGCCGCAGAAGTGGCTCGCAACGAACAGATGGCAGAAGTACTCTCCGGTGCCTTAGCACCTGAAGCGTTATCTGCCTCTTTCAATGCAGTCTGTGGTGATCAACTTGATGAACACGCTCAGAACCTGATCAAGGTTATGGCGGAGAACGGACGTTTGACAGCGCTTCCAGACGTACTGGAGCAATTTATTCAACTGCGTGACGCTTATGAAGCGACAGCCGAAGTTGATGTAATCTCCGCCAGTGCGCTGAGTGACAGCCAGCTGACCAAAATCAGCACCGCGATGGAAAAACGTCTGTCACGCAAAGTTAAGCTGAATTGCAAAATTGATAAGTCTGTATTGGCAGGTGTGGTTATCCGTGCGGGTGACCTGGTGATTGATGGCAGCGTGCGCGGCCGTCTTGACCGTCTGGCAGACGTCTTGCAGTCTTAAGGGGACTGGAGCATATGCAACTGAATTCCACCGAAATCAGCGAACTGATCAAGCAGCGCATTGCTCAGTTCAATGTCGTGAGTGAAGCTCACAACGAAGGTACTATTGTTTCTGTAAGTGACGGTATCATCCGCGTACACGGCCTGGCCGATGTTATGCAGGGTGAAATGATTGCCCTGCCGGGCAACCGTTACGCTATCGCACTGAACCTCGAGCGCGACTCGGTTGGTGCGGTCGTTATGGGCCCGTACGCTGACCTTGCCGAAGGCATGAAGGTTAAGTGCACCGGTCGTATTCTGGAAGTACCGGTTGGCCGTGGCCTGCTGGGTCGCGTGGTGAACACCCTGGGTGCACCTATCGACGGTAAAGGTGCAATCGACAACGACGGCTTCTCGCCGGTTGAAATGATTGCACCAGGCGTTATCGATCGTCAGTCTGTTGACCAGCCTGTTCAGACTGGTTACAAATCTGTCGATGCGATGATTCCAATCGGCCGTGGCCAGCGTGAGCTGATCATCGGTGACCGTCAGACCGGTAAGACTGCAATGGCTATTGACGCCATCATCAACCAGCGTGATTCAGGCATCAAGTGTGTCTACGTTGCGATTGGTCAGAAAGCGTCAACCATCTCTAACGTGGTTCGCAAGCTGGAAGAGCACGGCGCGCTGGCTAACACCATCGTGGTTGTGGCTTCTGCATCGGAGTCTGCTGCGCTGCAGTACCTGTCTCCATACGCTGGCTGTGCCATGGGCGAATACTTCCGCGACCGCGGTGAAGATGCGCTGATCGTTTACGATGACCTCTCTAAGCAGGCTATCGCTTACCGTCAGATCTCCCTGCTGCTGCGCCGCCCACCAGGCCGTGAAGCATTCCCGGGCGACGTGTTCTATCTCCACTCTCGTCTGCTGGAGCGTGCATCACGCGTAAGCGCTGACTACGTTGAGCGTTTCACCAACGGTGCTGTGAAAGGCCAGACCGGTTCTCTGACCGCGCTGCCAATCATTGAAACCCAGGCTGGTGACGTTTCTGCGTTCGTTCCGACCAACGTTATCTCGATCACTGATGGTCAGATCTTCCTGGAGTCGAACCTGTTCAACTCCGGTATCCGTCCAGCCGTTAACCCGGGTATCTCCGTATCCCGTGTTGGTGGTGCTGCACAGACCAAGATCATCAAGAAACTGTCTGGTGGTATTCGTACCGCGCTGGCACAGTATCGTGAACTGGCAGCGTTCTCTCAGTTCGCATCCGATCTGGATGATGCAACGCGTAAACAGCTGAGCCACGGTCAGAAAGTGACCGAGCTGCTGAAACAGAAACAGTATGCGCCAATGTCCGTTGCGCAGCAGGGTCTGGTGCTGTTTGCTGCTGAGCGCGGCTTCCTGAACGACGTTGAACTGGCGAAAATCGGCAGCTTTGAAGCCGCTCTGCTGGCGTACGCCGATCGCGAACACGCTGAGCTGATGGCTGAAATCAACCAGGCGGGTAACTACAACAACGATATCGAAGCGAAGCTGAAAGGCCTGCTCGAAACGTTTAAAGCAACCCAGTCCTGGTAATGTCTGGCGGCTTGTCTGAAAAGACAGGCCGCAAGGCTTTGAGGAGAAGCTAATGGCCGGCGCAAAAGAAATACGTACCAAGATCGGAAGCGTAAAAAATACGCAGAAGATCACCAAAGCGATGGAAATGGTCGCCGCCTCCAAAATGCGTAAAACGCAGGAACGCATGGCGGCCAGCCGTCCGTATGCAGATACCATGCGCAAAGTGATTGGTCACCTTGCACTGGGCAATCTGGAATACAAGCACCCTTACCTGGATGAGCGCGACGTTAAGCGCGTCGGCTACCTGGTCGTTTCGACTGACCGCGGGCTTTGTGGTGGTTTGAACATTAACCTGTTCAAAAAATTGCTGGCTGAAATGAAAGGCTGGGCAGACAAAGGCGTTCAGAGCGATCTGGCGATTGTCGGTTCAAAAGGCGTTTCATTCTTCGGCTCAGTCGGTGGCAACGTCGTGGCTCAGGTTACCGGCATGGGCGATAAGCCTGCGCTGTCCGATTTGATCGGTCCGGTAAAAGTCATGCTGCAGGCCTACGATGAAGGCCGTATCGACAAGCTGTATATCGTCAGCAACAAGTTTAACAACACCATGTCTCAGACTCCGACCATTACCCAACTGCTGCCGTTACCGCCAGCGGAAGGTGAAGAAGAGATGAAGGCGAAGACCTGGGATTACCTGTACGAACCCGATCCGAAGGCGCTGCTCGATACGCTGCTGCGTCGTTATGTCGAATCGCAGGTTTATCAGGGTGTGGTGGAAAACCTGGCCAGTGAGCAGGCCGCGCGTATGGTAGCGATGAAAGCCGCAACCGATAACGGCGGAAACCTGATCAAAGAGCTGCAGTTGGTCTACAACAAAGCTCGTCAGGCCAGCATCACCCAGGAACTTACCGAGATCGTCTCGGGAGCCTCCGCGGTTTAACCAGGCATATATCCTGTCGCCCGAGCGCGGCCGGATATTCTCGTATTAGGTAGAGGATTCAAGATGGCAGCTGGAAAGATTGTCCAGATTATCGGCGCCGTAGTTGACGTCGAATTCCCTCAGGACGCGGTACCACAGGTATACAGCGCTCTCGAGGTTAAGAATGGTGATACTCGTCTGGTGCTGGAAGTTCAGCAGCAGCTGGGTGGTGGCGTAGTACGTACTATCGCCATGGGTTCTTCTGACGGCCTGAAGCGCGGTCTGGAAGTAATCGATCTGAAAAAACCTATTCAGGTTCCGGTTGGTAAAGCGACCCTTGGCCGTATCATGAACGTGCTGGGCGAGCCTATCGACATGAAAGGCGACCTGACAGAAGAAGATGGCAGCGCAGTAGAGGTCTCCTCTATTCACCGCGCCGCGCCTTCTTATGAAGAGCAGTCAAACTCGCAGGAACTGCTGGAAACCGGCATCAAGGTTATCGACCTGATGTGTCCGTTCGCTAAGGGCGGTAAAGTCGGTCTGTTCGGTGGTGCGGGCGTAGGTAAAACCGTAAACATGATGGAGCTGATCCGTAACATCGCGGCTGAGCACTCAGGTTATTCGGTCTTTGCTGGTGTTGGTGAGCGTACTCGTGAGGGTAACGACTTCTACCATGAAATGACTGACTCCAACGTTATCGATAAAGTAGCGCTGGTGTATGGCCAGATGAACGAGCCGCCGGGTAACCGTCTGCGCGTAGCACTGACCGGTCTGACCATGGCGGAAAAATTCCGTGATGAAGGTCGTGACGTTCTGCTGTTCATCGACAACATCTACCGTTATACCCTGGCAGGTACTGAAGTATCTGCACTGCTGGGTCGTATGCCATCTGCGGTAGGTTATCAGCCAACGCTGGCTGAAGAGATGGGTGTGCTGCAGGAGCGTATTACCTCCACCAAGACGGGTTCAATCACCTCCGTACAGGCCGTTTACGTTCCTGCGGATGACCTGACTGACCCGTCTCCGGCAACCACCTTTGCTCACTTAGACTCAACGGTTACGCTGAGCCGTCAGATCGCCTCTCTGGGTATCTACCCGGCCGTTGACCCGCTGGACTCTACCAGCCGTCAGCTGGATCCACTGATCGTGGGTCAGGAGCACTATGACGTCGCACGTGGCGTACAGTCACTGCTGCAGCGTTACCAGGAGCTGAAAGACATCATCGCCATCCTCGGTATGGACGAGCTGTCTGAAGAAGATAAACTGCTGGTGGCACGTGCGCGTAAGATCCAGCGCTTCCTGTCTCAGCCATTCTTCGTTGCTGAAGTCTTCACCGGTTCTCCGGGCAAATACGTGACGCTGAAAGATACCATTCGTGGTTTCAAAGGCATCATGGAAGGCGAATTTGACCACCTGCCAGAGCAGGCGTTCTACATGGTCGGCGCTATCGAAGAAGCCGTAGAAAAAGCGAAGAAACTGTAATAACGGTTTCCCGGGAGGAATGGTATGGCTATGACTTATCATCTGGACGTGGTCAGCGCGGAGCAGCAGATGTTCTCCGGTCTGGTACAGCGTATCCAGGTGTCAGGTAGCGAAGGCGAGCTGGGTATCCACCCGGGCCACGCCCCGCTGCTGACCGCCATCAAGCCTGGCATGATTCGCATCGTGAAGCAGCACGGCGACGAGGAGTATATCTACCTCTCCGGCGGCGTGCTGGAAGTACAGCCGGGCAGCACGACCGTTCTGGCCGACACCGCGATTCGTGGTGAAGACCTTGACGAAGCGCGCGCGCTGGAAGCGAAACGTAAAGCAGAAGAGCACATGAACAGCAGCCATGGCGACGTGGACTATGCTCAGGCCTCTGCAGAGCTGGCGAAAGCTATCGCGAAACTGCGTGTCATCGAGCTGACCAAAAAAGCGATGTAATCAGGCTTTATGCGTCATGAAATGCCAGCCCTCCGGGGCTGGCATTTTTTTTGCGCGGCGTCCGGCATACCCGTTGTTATGCACCCTCCCTGGCTCCCCTTTCCGTTTTCCTCTGGTTGTCTAATTTCGCCATGAGAAAAATGTAGTAATCTCAGGGGTAAACCTTACACTTTCGAAAGTTAAATTGAGTCTGGAAAATTATGTCTGTAAGCGCAATGAGTGTGGTGATCCTGGCCGCTGGCAAAGGCACCCGTATGTATTCCGATCTGCCTAAAGTTCTGCACACGCTGGCAGGTAAACCCATGGTGCAGCATGTTATTGATGCCGCCACCGGGCTTGGTGCCCGGCAGGTTCACCTGGTCTATGGTCACGGGGGGGAACTGTTGCAGCAGAAGCTGGCGCACAACGCCCTGAACTGGGTGCTGCAGGCGGAACAGCTCGGTACCGGGCACGCCATGCAGCAGGCGGCGCCCTTCTTTGCGGATGACGAAGATATTCTGATGCTGTATGGCGATGTCCCGCTTATCTCGCAGACAACGCTGCAGCAGCTGCGCGCGGCGAAACCTGAAGGCGGCATCGGGCTGCTGACCGTGGTGCTGGATAACCCCACCGGCTACGGCCGCATCGTGCGCGAAGATATGACCGTGACCGGCATTATTGAGCAGAAAGATGCGTCTCCTGAGCAGCTGGCTATTCAGGAGATCAATACCGGTATCCTGATAGCCAACGGCGGCGATCTCCGGCGCTGGCTGGCACAGCTCGACAACAATAACGCACAGGGTGAGTTCTATATCACCGATATCATCGCGATGGCGCATCAGGAAGGCCGCGTAATTAATACCGTTCATCCGGCGCGTATCAGTGAAACGGAAGGTGTAAATAATCGTCTGCAGCTGGCTACGCTGGAGCGCACTTTTCAGCAGGAGCAGGCGGAAAAACTGCTGCTGGCGGGCGTGATGCTGCGCGATCCGGCGCGTTTTGACCTGCGTGGTACGCTGGCGCACGGGCGCGACGTGGAAATTGATATCGGCGTCATCATTGAAGGTGATGTCACGCTGGGCAACCGGGTAAAAATTGGCGCCGGCTGCGTGATCAAAAACAGCGTTCTGGGCGATGACTGTGAGATCAGCCCTTATTCTGTCATCGAAGATGCGACGCTGGCCGCCGCCTGCACGGTCGGGCCGTTTGCCCGGCTGCGTCCTGGCAGCGAACTGGCTGAACAGGCGCACGTCGGCAACTTTGTGGAAATGAAAAAGGCCACGCTCGGCAAAGGCTCCAAAGCGGGCCATCTTTCCTACCTGGGTGATGCGGAAATAGGGGCGGGCGTTAACATCGGCGCCGGCACTATTACCTGCAACTATGATGGCGCTAACAAGTTTAAAACCATCATTGGCGATAACGTCTTTGTGGGATCGGATACGCAGCTGGTGGCACCGGTCACTGTTGCCACAGGCGCCACTATCGCTGCCGGTACTACGGTGATGAAAGATGTTACCGCCGCCGATCTGGTCTACAACCGCAAAGAACAGCAGCAGAAAGCGGGCTGGCAGCGCCCGGTGAAGAAAAAATAAATTTTAAGGGCCGGCAAAGATCGGCCCGTTTAGCAGTGCCATAACGATATCCCCACTCTCTACAAGGCTCGGGGAACCGGCGCAGCCGGAAATCAGGTCAGATGACAACGCAATGGCCGAAAGCCATGAAGTCAGGAAACGAATATGTGTGGAATTGTTGGAGCAGTAGCGCAGCGTGACATTGCAGAGATCCTGCTGGAAGGTCTGCGTCGTCTGGAGTATCGCGGTTATGACTCAGCCGGTCTGGCGGTCGTCGATCGTCAGGGGCACGTGACGCGTCTGCGTCGCGTTGGCAAAGTGGCTAATCTGGCGGAGGCCGCAGATCAGCAGCCGCTGATTGGCGGTACCGGTATTGCCCACACCCGCTGGGCCACGCACGGTGAACCTTCTGAGGCAAATGCGCATCCGCACGTCTCAGAGCAGATCATCGTGGTGCATAACGGCATTATCGAAAACCATGAGCCGCTGCGCGCGCAAATGATCGAACGTGGCTACCATTTTGCCTCCGAGACGGACACCGAAGTGGTGGCGCATCTGGTGCACTGGGAGCAGAAGCAGGGCGGCACGCTGCGTGAGGTTATTCTGCGCGTGATCCCTCAGCTGCGCGGTGCTTACGGCATGGTCATCATGGACAGCCGTGATCCGTCGGTGCTGGTGGCCGCGCGCTCCGGCAGCCCGCTGGTGATTGGCCGTGGCGTGGGCGAGAACTTTATCGCATCCGATCAGCTGGCGCTGCTGCCGGTTACCCGCCGCTTTATTTACCTGGAAGAGGGGGATATTGCCGAGGTTACCCGCCGTGAAGTCACTATCATCGATCGCGAAGGCCATCAGGTCCAGCGCGCGGAGATCGAATCAAACGCGCAGTATGACGCGGGCGATAAAGGTATCTATCGCCACTATATGCAGAAAGAGATCTACGAGCAGCCCAACGCTATCAAAAATACGCTGGCGGGCCGCTTCCACGACGGGATTGTCGATCTGCGCGAACTGGGTGAGCATGCAGAGTCGCTGCTGAGCAAAGTAGAGCATATCCAGATCATCGCCTGCGGCACCTCCTACAACTCCGGTATGGTATCGCGCTACTGGTTTGAATCACTGGCGAATATCCCGTGTGACGTTGAGATCGCCTCTGAATTCCGCTACCGCAAATCCGCAGTTCGCAAAAACAGCCTGCTGATCACCCTGTCGCAGTCGGGTGAAACCGCCGATACGCTGGCGGCGCTGCGCCTCTCCAAAGAGCTGGGTTATCTTGGCTCACTGGCTATCTGTAACGTCGCCGGCTCTTCGCTGGTGCGCGAATCCGATCTGGCGCTGATGACCAAAGCGGGCACGGAAATTGGCGTGGCTTCCACCAAAGCCTTTACCACGCAGCTGACGGTACTGCTGATGCTGGTGGCAAAACTGGGTCGTCTGCACGGCATGAAGCCGGAAACGGAGCATGAGATTGTGCACGCGCTGCAGGCGCTGCCAAGCCGTATTGAGCAGATGCTGGCGCAGGATAAGATCATCGAGAGCCTGGCAGAAGATTTCTCTGACAAGCATCATGCGCTGTTTCTTGGCCGCGGCGATCAGTACCCGATCGCCATGGAAGGCGCGCTTAAGCTCAAAGAGATCTCCTATATTCATGCCGAAGCCTACGCGGCCGGTGAGCTGAAGCACGGCCCGCTGGCGCTGATCGATGCCGATATGCCGGTGATCGTGGTCGCACCTAACAATGAGCTGCTGGAAAAGCTGAAATCCAACATTGAAGAGGTGCGCGCGCGCGGCGGCCTGCTCTATGTCTTCGCCGATGGCGATGCGGGTTTCAGCGACAGTGAAGGGATGAAAATCATTTCACTGCCGCATGTTGAGGAAGTGATTGCCCCTATCTTCTACACCGTGCCGCTGCAGATGCTCTCTTATCATGTGGCGCTGATCAAAGGCACCGACGTGGACCAGCCGCGTAACCTGGCAAAATCGGTTACCGTTGAGTAATCGCTAAGCCGGGCGGGCCTGCAACGGGCCCGCCCGGTTTTTATCCTCGTCATAAAACTGTCATATTTCGTACATTTCGCTGTCATCAAACTGTCCTATTTTCCCTCCAGCAGCAATCACTGACTCCAACTAAAACGGCGTTAAGCCTGATTTATACTCCCCCGGAGGGAACATGACACTGATGCGTAGCACCGTAGCCCGAATCCTCGCCGCCACTTTCGCCGTCAGCGCAGTTTCTGCGTTTGCCGCCACCGATCTGACCGGCGCTGGCGGGACCTTCCCGGCCCCGGTTTATGCCAAGTGGGCAGCAGAGTATCAGCAGGCCACCGGTAGCAAAATCAACTATCAGGGGATCGGCTCTTCGGGTGGCGTAAAGCAGATCATCGCAAAAACCGTGGATTTCGGTGCTTCTGATGCGCCGATGAAAGAGGAAGATCTGCAGAAAAATGGCCTGTTCCAGTTCCCGACCGTTATCGGTGGCGTGGTGCTGGCCGTTAACATTCCGGGTGTGAAGTCGGGCGAGCTGACGCTCGATGGCAAAACCGTAGGTGACATCTACCTCGGCACCATCAAAAAATGGAACGATCCGGCGATCGCTAAGCTGAACCCGAACCTGAAACTGCCTGACACCAATATCAACGTCGTGCGCCGCGCTGACGGCTCCGGTACCTCCTTTGTGTTTACCAGCTATCTGACCAAAGTGAACACGGACTGGGCAAGCAAAATAGGCAAAGGCAACACCGTTAACTGGCCAACAGGCCTTGGCGGTAAAGGCAACGATGGCGTGGCCGCTTTCGTGCAGCGTCTGCCGGGTTCAATTGGCTATGTCGAATACGCCTACGCGAAACAGAACAACCTGACCTACACCAAACTGCTGGATGCGGATGGCAAGCCGGTGGCCCCGAGTGAAAGCAGCTTTGCCAACGCCGCCAAAGGCGCTGACTGGAGCAGCTCGTTTGCTCAGGACCTGACGTTCCAGAAAGGTGACGACGCGTGGCCGATCGCCTCCACCACCTTTATCCTGATTTACAAAGATCAGGCTAATGCGGAGAAGGGCGCAGAAGTGCTGAAGTTCTTTGACTGGGCCTATAAAGGCGGCAGCAAAACCGCCACGGCGCTGGATTACGCAGCGCTGCCGGAGAGCGTAGTGACGCAGATCCGTGCGGCATGGAAAGCGAATATCAAAGACAGCAGCGGCAAAGCGCTCTGGCAGTAAGCCATTGTCAGGCTCGGCTACTGGCTGAGTATCCCGGGGGCGGCCGCCTGGTCGCCCTGCATATCCTCTGAGAACCGAGAATTTTATGGCTGCTACCAAGCCGGCATTCAAAGCACCGGGTAAGCAAGGCGACATGATTTTTGGCGCGCTGGTTAAACTCTCTGCGCTGATTGTCCTGCTGCTGCTGGGTGGCATTATTGTCTCCCTGATCGTCTCCTCCTGGCCCAGCATTCAGAAGTTTGGCTTCGCCTTTCTCTGGACCAAAACCTGGGATGCACCAAACGAAGAGTTTGGCGCACTGGTGCCGATTTACGGCACGCTGGTGACCTCACTGATCGCATTAATCATCGCGGTACCGGTAAGCTTCGGGATCGCACTGTTTCTGACCGAGCTGGCACCCGGCTGGCTGCGTCGTCCGCTGGGCACCGCCATTGAACTGCTGGCGGCCATCCCGAGCATTGTTTATGGCATGTGGGGCCTGTTTATCTTCGCGCCGCTGTTTGCCGAATATTTTCAGACGCCGGTTGGCAACGTCCTCGCTAACATTCCCATCGTCGGCACGCTGTTCTCCGGCCCGGCGTTTGGTATCGGTATCCTGGCCGCAGGCGTCATCCTGGCGATTATGATCATTCCTTATATCGCCTCGGTAATGCGCGACGTCTTTGAACAGACGCCGGTGATGATGAAAGAGTCCGCGTATGGCATCGGCTGCACAACCTGGGAAGTGATCTGGCGTATCGTGCTGCCGTTTACCAAAAACGGCGTCATCGGTGGCGTGATGCTGGGACTGGGGCGGGCGCTGGGAGAGACCATGGCGGTGACCTTTATTATCGGTAACACCTACCAGCTCGACAGCGCTTCGCTGTTTATGCCTGGCAACAGTATCACCTCAGCGCTGGCTAACGAGTTTGCTGAAGCGGAATCGGGCGTGCATGTCGCTGCGCTGATGGAGCTGGGTCTGATCCTGTTTGTGATCACCTTTATCGTCCTGGCGATCTCGAAGCTGATGATCCTGCGGCTGGCAAAAAGTGAAGGGGCCCGTTCATGACCGCAATTGAAATGCAGAGCCGTACTGAGCTGGAAGCCTCGCGCCGCAAAATGCAGGCGTGGCGCAGTACAAAAAATAAAATCGCCCTGACGCTGTCGCTGCTGACCATGGCGTTTGGCCTCTTCTGGCTGATCTGGATCCTGTTCACCACGGTGACTAAAGGCATCGACGGGCTGAGCTGGTCGCTGTTTACCGAATCAACGCCGCCGCCCAACACCGCCGGCGGCGGGCTGGCAAATGCGCTGGCGGGCAGCGGCCTGCTGATTTTCTGGTCCACCTTTTTCGGTACGCCGCTGGGCATTATGGCCGGGATCTGGCTGGCGGAGTATGGCCGTAAGAACTGGCTGGCAGAGGTGATCCGCTTTATCAACGACATTCTGCTCTCCGCGCCCTCTATCGTGGTCGGACTGTTTGTCTACACCATTGTGGTATCACAGATGCAGCACTTCTCCGGCTGGGCAGGCGTTGCGGCGCTGGCGCTGCTGCAGATCCCGATTGTGATCCGTACCACCGAGAATATGCTGCGGCTGGTGCCGGACAGCATGCGCGAAGCGGCATACGCGCTGGGCACACCGAAGTGGAAGATGATCTCAGCCATCACGCTGAAAGCGTCTGTTTCCGGCATCATTACCGGCGTACTGCTGGCGATTGCGCGTATCGCAGGTGAAACCGCTCCGCTGCTGTTTACCGCGCTCTCCAACCAGTTCTGGAGCACTGACATGATGCAGCCGGTGGCCAACCTGCCGGTCACTATCTTCAAGTTCGCCATGAGCCCGTTTGCCGAATGGCAAAGCCTGGCGTGGGCAGGCGTGCTGATCATTACGCTGTGCGTGCTGCTGCTGAACATTGTTGCCCGCATGATCTTCGCCAAAGGCAAACACTAATTTTCCGGCGCGGCTCTGGCGGCGCTGTATAAGAGAGATGAGCAATGAGTATGGCAACCCCTTCTGCCGGTAAAATCCAGGTGCGTAATCTGAACTTTCATTATGGTAAGTTCCACGCGCTGAAAGATATCAACCTGGATATTGCCCGCAATCAGGTCACCGCGTTTATCGGCCCGTCGGGCTGCGGTAAATCCACGCTGCTGCGTACGTTCAATAAAATGTATTCGCTCTACCCGGAGCAGCGCGCAGAAGGTGAGATCCTGCTGGATGGCGACAATATTCTCGCGTCGCACCAGGATATCGCCCTGCTGCGCGCGCGCGTCGGCATGGTATTTCAGAAGCCAACGCCGTTTCCGATGTCAATTTATGACAATATCGCCTTCGGCGTGCGCCTGTTTGAGAAGCTGTCGCGCGCGGATATGGATGAGCGCGTGCAGTGGGCGCTGACCAAAGCCGCGCTGTGGAACGAAACCAAAGACAAGCTTCATCAGAGTGGTTACAGTCTTTCCGGCGGGCAGCAGCAGCGTCTCTGCATCGCGCGCGGTATCGCTATCCGGCCGGAAGTGCTGCTGCTGGATGAGCCCTGCTCGGCGCTGGACCCGATCTCCACCGGCCGCATTGAGGAGCTGATCACCGAGCTTAAGCAGGATTACACCGTGGTGATAGTGACGCACAATATGCAGCAGGCCGCCCGCTGCTCCGATCATACGGCGTTTATGTATCTTGGCGAGCTGATTGAGTTCAGCGACACCGATACGCTGTTTACCAAACCCGCACAGAAGCAGACTGAAGATTACATCACCGGTCGTTACGGCTGATTCAGGAGAGACTCATGGATAATTTAAATCTTAATAAACATATCTCCGGTCAGTTTAATGCCGAGCTGGAGCATATTCGCACGCAGGTGATGATCATGGGCGGCATGGTGGAGCAGCAGCTCACCGACGCCATTACCGCCATGCATAATCAGGATGCGGAACTGGCACGCCGGGTGATTGAAGGCGATCAGAAGGTCAATATGATGGAGGTAGAGATTGATGAGGCGTGCGTGCGTATTATCGCCAAGCGTCAGCCTACCGCCAGCGACCTGCGGCTGGTAATGGCCATTATCAAAGCGATCTCTGAACTGGAGCGTATTGGTGACGTGGCGGAAAAAATCAGCCGCACCGCGCTGGAGAAGTTTGGTCAGCAGCATCTGCCGCTGCTGGTCAGTCTGGAGTCGCTGGGTCATCATACGGTGCAGATGCTGCATGACGTGCTGGATGCGTTTGCGCGCATGGATCTCAGCGCTGCCATCACCATCTACCGTGAAGATAAAAAAGTGGATAAAGAGTATGAAGGCATCGTGCGCCAGCTGATGACCTACATGATGGAAGATCCGCGCACGATCCCCAGCGTGCTGACCGCCCTGTTCTGCGCGCGCGCGATCGAGCGTATCGGCGATCGCTGTCAGAACATCTGCGAAATTATCTTCTATTTTGTTAAAGGGCAGGATTTCCGTCACGTTGGCGGTGACCGGCTGGATGAACTGCTCTCCGGCGACGACGGCAGCAATCGCCCTGCCTGATCCTCTCCTCCGGCTGCCTGTGCGGCAGCCATTACCATTTCTGATTGGTCACTCCGCCGCCCGCTCTTTATACTTGGCGCACTTTTTTTCGCCAGGTGCTCTTTTATGTCCCTTTCCCGCTCTGCTAAACCTGCCGTCACGCCGGCTAAAGCGATGCTGGCCGCAATCAGCGGCTACGCCATGGATGGATTTGATCTGCTGATCCTCGGTTTTATGCTGCCGGCCATCAGCGTATCGCTGGTGCTTGACCCGTCTCAGGCGGGCTCGCTGGTGACCTGGACACTGATTGGTGCAGTGATCGGCGGTATTCTGTTTGGTCACCTCAGCGATCGCTTTGGCCGGATCCGTATCCTGACCGTAACGATACTGATGTTTTCACTGTTTACCGGCCTGTGCGCGGTGGCGCAGGGCTACTGGGATCTGCTGGCGTACCGGACGCTGGCCGGAGTGGGACTGGGCGGCGAGTTTGGTATCGGTATGGCGCTGATCGCCGAAGCCTGGCCACAGGAGAAGCGCAACCGGGCATCGGCCTGGGTCGGCATCGGCTGGCAGCTCGGCGTGCTGCTGGCCGCCTTTATTACGCCGCCGCTGCTCAGCGTGATTGGCTGGCGCGGCATGTTTCTGGTGGGTATGCTGCCGGCACTGCTCTCATTCGTGCTGCGGCGCAGTATGGGAGAGCCGGAGAGCTTCACACGAGAGGTGAAAAACGTACCGGCCCTCTCGTTTACCGCCCGCATAAGGCTGCTGTTTGCTGACCGCGCCACCCGTAAAGCGAGCCTGGGTATCTTTATCCTCTGTTCGGTACAGAACTTTGGTTATTACGGTCTGATGATCTGGATGCCGAGCTATCTCTCCTCCAGCTTTGGTTTCAGCCTGACAAAATCGGGGCTGTGGACCGCGGTGACAGTAGTGGGCATGACCCTGGGTATCTGGCTGTTTGGCGTACTGGCCGATCGCTTCGCGCGCTGGAAAATTTTTCTGTTGTACCAGTTCGGTGCCGTGGTGATGGTGGTGGTCTATGCGCAGCTGCGCGATCCGACGGTCATGCTGTTTACCGGCGCCATCATGGGCATGTTTGTTAACGGCATGATTGGCGGCTATGGCGCGCTGATCTCCGATACGTTTCCGCCGCAGGCGCGTGCTACCGCGCAAAATGTACTGTTTAATCTCGGGCGCGGCGTCGGCGGTTTTGGTCCGCTGGTGATTGGCGCGCTGGCTACGCAAATTTCCTTCACCGCCGCTATTACGCTGCTGGCGCTGATTTATCTGCTGGATATTTTCGCCACGCTGTTTCTGCTGCCCAAGAAGCAAAGCAATGAGGATTCGCTGGGCGCGATAGGCTGATAGCCCGCCGTACACCAGGGGCGCATAAATGCGCCCCCTGCCGAACTTCTTCTGGGGCATTGCAGGGCGGCATTCATGCCGCCCTGGTATCAGGCGCTGCCCCCGGTTCATCAGGCAATGCCGCCGCATATCAGGGGCGCCCCCTACAGAACCTCGTTGGTTGATAACAGCGCCCAGCCGCGCGCCTGCCACAGCGCAGGCAGCTGCGCCATATCATCAAACCGCGTCACCAGCGGATGATCAATTGCGGGATTATGCGCATCGGCGCAGTAGTAAAACACCGGAATACCTGCAGCAATGCCGGCGCGAACGCCCGCTTCGGAATCATCCACCAGAATGCAGCGTTCAATCGGCACTTGCATCTGCTCTGCGGCGTGGAACATCAGCTGCGGATCGGGTTTCCATGCCTGAATGTCATAGCCGCTGTACAGGCGCTCGGTAAACCACGGCAGCATGCCGGTAAGACCCAGCGAATGCTGCATTTTCTTTACCGGTCCGTTAGAAACCACGCATACCGGAACGCGGATCCGCGCCACCAGCTCCGGTGCACCGCCGATCGGCTGCAGCTCCTGCTCAAACAGGCGCGCGACTTCAATACGATAGGCGTGCTCCACCTCTGCTACCGGCAGCGCCTGATGATACTCTTCGCTGATGTCGCGAATAATGTCGTAAAGCTTCACGCCTTTGTACCGCTCAAACATTTGCTGCAGCGACAGCGTGATGCCGTAGCGCGCAAACGTATTCACATAGCCCTGCGTGCAGATCATTTCGCTGTCGACCAGCGTGCCGTCACAATCAAAGAACACACACTCCACTGTCATCGCCCACTATCCTTCTGATAACTCTTCAGCTTTTACTCTAGCCTGGATTGCCACAGGCAGCAGCAGGCAACCGGTTGCGAAAATTCCGTGTTTTACCGCAATAAAGCCTATAGGATACGCGGCGATAAATTTTTCAGCGGAACAGCGAAATGAAGACTCAGGGCCTGCTGCAGCGCACGTTTAAACTGCAGGAACACGGGACTACGGTACGCACCGAAGTGATTGCCGGGTTCACCACTTTTCTGACGATGGTTTATATCGTCTTTGTTAACCCGCAGATCCTCGGCGCTGCCGGTATGGATACCCAGGCGGTGTTTGTCACTACCTGTCTGATTGCCGCCTTTGGCAGCATCCTGATGGGGCTGATAGCGAACCTGCCGGTTGCGCTGGCACCCGCGATGGGCCTGAACGCCTTTTTCGCATTTGTGGTGGTGGGTGCAATGGGCTACTCCTGGCAGATAGGCATGGGCGCCATTTTCTGGGGTGCGCTGGGGCTGCTGATCCTGACGTTGCTGCGCGTGCGCTACTGGATGATAGCCAATATTCCGCTCTGCCTGCGCACCGGGATCACCGCCGGTATCGGCCTGTTCATCGCGATGATGGGGCTGAAAAATGCCGGCATTATTGTGCCAAACGCGGAGACGCTGGTGGCCGTCGGCGATTTAACGTCGCACAGTGTGCTGCTGGGCGCGCTGGGCTTCTTCATTATCGCTATTCTGGCATCGCGTAATATTCACGCGGCGGTGCTGGTCTCGATTGTGATCACGACCAGCATCGGGCTTGCGCTGGGAGATGTCAGGTTCACCGGTTTCTTTGCGCCGCCGCCGTCAATCTCTGCGGTGGCGGGTGCGGTGGATATCAAAGGCGCATTCAATATCGGTATGGCAGGCGTGATCTTCTCCTTTATGCTGGTCAATCTGTTTGACTCCTCCGGTACGCTGATTGGCGTAACGGATAAAGCGGGTCTGACCGATGAAAAGGGCACCTTTCCCCGTATGAAGCAGGCGCTGTATGTGGACAGCATCAGCTCCGTCACGGGTGCGCTGGCGGGTACGTCATCGGTGACAGCCTATATTGAGAGTTCGTCTGGCGTTGCCATTGGCGGCCGTACCGGGCTGATGGCGGTCATCACCGGGCTGCTGTTCCTGCTGGCAATATTTCTGTCGCCGCTGGCGGCGATGGTGCCGGGCTATGCGGCGGCGGGCGCGCTGATCTATGTCGGTGTACTGATGACGGCATCGCTGTCGCGCGTACGCTGGGACGATCTCACCGAAGCGGTACCGGCCTTTGTCACCGCGGCGATGATGCCGTTTAGTTTCTCGATTACGGAAGGGATCGCGCTGGGCTTTATCGCCTACTGCGTGATGAAGCTGGGCACCGGACGCTGGCGTGAAATTAGCCCCTGCGTGGTGATAGTTGCGCTGCTGTTTGCACTGAAAATCGCGTTTATTGACGCGCACTGACGCTTCAGGTGGCCTGTGCGGCCACCCGATTCAGTGCTGCCGCATCTCCTGCTGCCCGGCCAGGCGTTCGCCGGGCAGACTGGTCAGGCGCAGCGTATGTGAATCCATGTTCGGCTTATTCATTTCAATATCCCGCAGCGCAATCCACTGCTGCTGCGCGTCAATCTCCCACAGTCGCAGATGCCCGGTTCCGGGTGAAAGGGCGCATGACCAGACCAGCGTCGGCTCGGCATCACAGACCGCCTGAATATCGGGAAATAGCGTGGAGCGCAACCGGCCTGATGCCGGATGCAGACGCAGCGAAGAGAGGCCCCGATCTGCTTCACCGGTCAGCTTAAGCACGCTCTGACGTAGCGTCCAGATTTGCGTGGCCGCTTCCATAAAATCCTGCTGTGCATTGATCCACGCCTTTTCACCGGAAGAGAGTTCCTGCATCAGCGCTTCCTGCGTCTGCCGGCTGTGCGCGCGGACAATCTCCATATCCAGTCCGGCACGCCCGCCTTCTTCCGCTAGCAGTACGCCGGTAATATTGCCTGTATAGGAGATGCTGAAATCAGGCAGGTTCGGATCGGCAAAGCAGGGGCGTCCGCTGCTGCTGACGCTCAGCGGTGGCAGCCGATCGATTCCGTAGATACGCAGCATCAGCTGCGCCAGCAGCTCGCGGGCAGCAAGAAAACGCGCGCGCCGCCGGTCGGGCAGACGGGCAGCGCTATCCAGCACATCCGGGGTGATGCGTGAAACCGTTACCGGCAGGGGTGTGGTGCCTGTCCAGCGCACAAAATAACCAGCCATCTGTCGCTCCGTGAAAATGGGCGAATAATCATCAGCGGCATTGTAAGAATTTTCTTAGATGTTTGCATCCGGCTTTCCCGGCAGAGCGATAAATACAGATAAGACTGAAAATCAGCGCGGGACGAGGCGGGAAAGAGACTCTGCCGGACTGACCGGCAGAGCGCAAACGGGCTGCCAGCTTTCAGGCAAAGGTGGTGGCTTCATCAAAACCGAGTCGCGTCAGGCGCGGATGCAGTTTATCTGCCTCGCCGTAGCCAAGATTGATCAGCATGTTCACCTGCCATTTGCTTTCGCTGAAGAAAGCGGCATTTACTTTGGCGGGATCAAAGCCGGACATCGGACCGGCATCCAGACCGAGCGAACGTGCGGCGAGGATAAGGTAGCCTGCCTGCAGGCTGCTGTTACGAAACGCGGTCTCTTTTGTCAGCTCCGGGCTGCTGGTAAACCAGTTGCGCGCGTCACCAAACGGAAACAGTTTTGGCAGCTGCTCAAAAAACTCCGGATCCCACGCGACAATCACCGTTACCGGCGCCGACATGGTTTTATCCACGTTGCCTGAGGAGAGGGCAGGTTTCAGCCTGGCTTTGCCTTCCGCTGAGGTCACAAATACAAAGCGGCCTGGTGAACAGTTAGCGGAGGTCGGGCCCAGAGCCGTCAGGGTATAAAGCTCCTGCAGCAGCGCCTGTGAAACCGGCTTATCCTGCCAGTGGCTGTGGGTGCGGGCGTCAGTAAACAGCGCATCAAGCGCCGCGCTGTCGAGCGGTGTACTCATGTTTTTCTCCTGTTCAGGCTGCGATGCAGGCCCGATTTTTAGCATGAATAATAGAGGCTGCGCTTAACGCAGCCTCTATCGTTATACTGTAAAGGAGAAAGGGAGCCAAATAACAAAGATGTATGATCGACTGGCAAAGAGCAGTACGCGCTTATTTCCCGTGCATCAGGGGTTCAGCTGAGCTACAGGCATCCCGGCTTATCGGAAATTTATTCCCAGCCCGCTATCAGTCTGGCTGAACGGGCTTTCAGGCCTTCCAGAATGGCGCTGCTGTTGGCATCGGGAAAGCCAGCCGGCAATTGCCGGGTCACACGCTCAATAACAACATCAACAGAGTTAGCCAGTTCTGTCAGGATCTCTTCCATAACAGAACGCTCAAACCCCACAGCTTTCGCCGTTTGGAAAAAATGGCGCGGGAATATCTGCTCAATGGCGTATTTTTTCCCCTTGCTGCTTGTCAGGCCCATAGCGAGCCTGGCGTCTCTTCGATTGAGGCCCCGGCCGCCAAACACTGGATAGACAGACAAGATGTCGTAAAAAGGAGTCAGGCGAAAACGCCCTTCCGGTTCAATAAAGACCGAGAAGTTTTTTGCATGGCCATCGGTGGCCGCCAGCAGCCAGAATAATACTTGCGCCTTCATAAAGTGATAACGATCCTGCTCTGCGTTGGCTGAACCCAGCAGAGTTTGCATTATATCGCCTATGCCAGGGCCGCCCTGATTTTCATATTTCCGTGCTGAAGGAACATTTAACACCTGACAAAAATCTTCCTGGGGCAGCCGCATTATCCAGCTACCATCCGAGGCATACCGGCGGTCAAACCGTTTCACAGCCAATGCTTTGATATCATTGATATGCAATATAAAGCAATCAGGGACCGGTAAACCGAACTCTTTTGCCAGTTGCGTGCAGAGAAATTCGTTTTCGACGCTGTCTGACAAGTCGAGACTGTATGAGTGGCTCTCTATCTTGCCGATAGGCAATTTGAGAATATGGGTTGTAGGCGAGGTTCCTCTGGGCTGGCACCAGCAATCATTGCTGAACAGCAAGGCAGTTTTCTCCTGTGCGCCTGCCAGCGATATGCGAAAGTCGTCAATTTCTTCAATCATGCCCAGGGGCGCGCCAGCTTTATAGCCTGTGAGTATTTTGGCCAGATCCCGGTCAGACAATGCTTTGTAGTCGATGGTGCGAATGTCGCCCGGCGCGGCATCTTTAGGTAGCAGTTGTAGCGCGCCAACAGTATCGGCACCGATTCGTGCCAAAAGGTCGAAGGGCTGGGTTGAGTCTGCGTTATAGCGGGCCAGGATTCGGCCTCTGATCTCCGGGTTATCTGGCAATAGATTATCGAAGAAGTTATAAACCTCATTGCCCTGATAAGGCTGTCGCCGCAAGGGCATGGAAAGTGATACAGGACGGCTGCCGGTCTGATTAAGCCAGGCCTCAGCATATTGAAATGCATGAGCACCGGTCCCGGCACGGCTAAAAACACCCACCTTATAGCCATTCATGTAGACATCCAGTTCAGCCATTACCACTCCTCTTTCCAGCCTTCAGAGCTTTGGGTATCGCTGCCTTTGGGTTTCACCTCCAGCTCCAGCTCCAGTGCTGACAATATCCTGAAAAAAGTTTCCAGCCTGCTGGTGCCTGGCTGGAGTTCAAAGCTGGATACGGTGTCCTGGCGAATCCCTACCTTGCTGGCCACTTTTCCCTGAGACAGTTTTTTTGACAGACGAACATCTCGCAGGTGAGCGCTGAGCTGGCTGACATTAATAATCTTCATATCGTGGCATCCTGTTAATCGGATGATTTTAATTTACACGCTTAAGCAGGTAAATCAAAGCTTACACGCTATAGCGTGTAAGAAAATTCATGCATGTTATGGTGGGTAATTAGTTGCTGACTGTTATAAACAGTAGCCAGATTATGGACACCCTGGTCAGGAATCGCTTCTGGAAATATTCAAAAAGCAGACCTTATGGAAATTTAAAAGATTGAGGGGAGGGGGTTACCAGTCTCATATCCAGAGAGACGCCTGATGCAGATACCGTTAGGTATCAGAATCAGGCACGAACATTCAAAATAATATTATTATATTCAATTGTTTATTCTATTTTCAGCTATTTCTCGCCGTATTATTTCCCGATACAGAAGCTGGAGAAGATACGGCCCAGCAGATCGTCAGAGGTAAACTCGCCGGTAATTTCGCTGAGCGCCTGCTGTGCCAGCCGCAGCTCTTCCGCGAGCAGCTCACCCGCCCACGCGCCCAGCAGCTGCGCTTTCCCCTGCTGCAGATGCGTGGCGGCACTCTCCAGCGCCTGCAGATGGCGACGGCGCGCAAGGAATCCGCCTTCTATATTGCCGGCAAAGCCCATGCTCTGTTTCAGATGATCGCGCAGCGTTTCCACACCGTCGCCGGTCCGGGCTGAAAGGCGGATTAGCGCATGGCCGTTCATCTCATTCAGCCCCAGGATCTCACCGGTCATATCCGCTTTGTTACGCACCACGGTAATGGGCAGCGCCGCCGGTAAGCGTGCCACAAAGTCGGGCCAGATAGCCGCCGCTTCGGTGGCGTCCGTTGTGGTGCCATCGACCATAAACAGCACCCGATCGGCCTGTTCAATCTCCTGCCAGGCGCGCTCGATGCCGATGCGCTCGACTTCATCACTGGCTTCGCGCAGTCCGGCGGTATCAATGATATGCAGCGGCATTCCATCAATATGGATATGTTCGCGCAGGACATCGCGCGTGGTGCCGGCAATGTCGGTAACGATAGCCGCTTCGCGTCCCGCCAGCGCATTCAGCAGGCTCGACTTGCCTGCATTCGGGCGTCCGGCAATCACCACCTTCATGCCCTCACGCAGCAGGCTGCCCTGACGCGCTTCGGCGCGTACGCCATTCAGGTCGCCGATCACCGCATTAAGCTGCGCTTCAATCTTACCGTCGGAAAGAAAGTCGATCTCCTCATCCGGAAAATCGATAGCGGCCTCAACATAGATGCGCAGGTGGGTCAGCGCCTCCACCAGCGCATTTACGCGCTGTGAAAACACGCCCTGCAGCGAGTTCACTGCCGAGCGCGCCGCCTGTTCCGAGCTGGCATCAATCAGATCGGCAATCGCCTCAGCCTGCGCCAGATCGAGCTTGTCATTCAGAAACGCGCGCTCCGAAAACTCACCTGGCTGCGCAATACGCAGGCCGGGCAGGGCGACAATACGTTTCAGCAGCAGGTCCAGAATAACCGGTCCGCCATGCCCCTGCAGCTCCAGCACATCTTCGCCGGTAAAGGAGTTCGGACCCGGAAACCACAGCGCAATGCCCTGATCCAGCACGCTGCCATCTGCATCGGTAAAGGGCAGATAATCGGCATAGCGCGGCTTTGGCAGTTTACCCAGCAGCGCCTGCGCAACGTCTGCTGCCCGGGTGCCTGAGATACGCAGTATACCGACGCCGCCGCGGCCCGGTGGGGTTGCCTGCGCAACGATAGTATCGCTGTGGCTCATGATCGTCCTCTTGCCCGCACTGTGCCGGGCTGAAAAATAGAAAAAAAACAGGGCGACATAAATGTCGCCCCTTGATTATACCTGTTGCTCAGCCGGGCTGAAGGTTACGCTTTCTTCTTATCGCGGCTGTGCAGGCCCCGTTTTTCCAGGCCGCGGTAAATCAGCTGCTGCTGGAGAATGGTGACCAGGTTGCTGACGATGTAGTACAGCACCAGACCTGCCGGGAACCACAGGAAGAAGACGGTAAAGATCACCGGCATGTAGGTCATGATCTTCTGCTGCATCGGATCGGTCACGGTGGTCGGTGACATCTTCTGAATGAAGAACATGGTGATACCCATCAGCACCGGCAGAATGTAGTACGGGTCCTGTGCAGAGAGGTCATGGATCCACAGTACAAACGGTGCGTGACGCAGTTCTACCGAGCCAGAGAGCATATAGTAGAGCGCCAGGAAGATAGGCATCTGAATCACCAGCGGCAGACAGCCACCCAGCGGATTCACTTTCTCCGCTTTGTAGAGCGCCATCATTTCCTGGCTCTGCTTCTGCTTGTCATCGCCCAGACGCTCACGCATCGCCTGAATCTTCGGCTGCAGCATGCGCATCTTAGCCATCGAGGTGTACTGCGCTTTGGTCAGCGGGTACATGATGCCGCGCACGATGAAGGTGATGACGATAATGGAGAAGCCCCAGTTACCGATAAAGCTGTGCAGGAACTTCAGCAGCTTGAACAGTGGCTGAGAGATAAACCACAGCCAGCCGTAATCCACGGTCAGGTCAAGGTGCGGCGCAATCGCAGCCATCTTATCCTGAATTTCCGGGCCGACCCACAGCGTTGCGCCCAGCGTCTGCTGTGCACCTGCACCAACGGTAACCGGCGCTGACTTATAGCCGATCGCCGCTACGCCGTTGCCGAGGTTGCTGGTATACAGGGTATTATTGCCCTGCGTACGTGGCACCCACGCCGTGGCGAAATATTGCTGCAGCATCGCAACCCAGCCGTTGCTGGTGGTGGTGCTCAGATTCTCGTTATCAGCGATGGTGTCGAACTTATATTTTTCATATTTCGCATCGCTGGTGGAGTAGGCGGCACCGCGGAAGGTGTGCAGCGCAAAGTTGTTGCTGCCCGTGTCGCGATGCTTAGGCAGGTCGATGGTCTGCTTCAGCTGGCCAAACATCGCCACTTCCAGCGGCTGCTGTGAGGTGTTATTGATGTTGTAGTCAACGTTAACCGCGAACTCGCCACGCTTGAAGATGAAGGTTTTGGTATAAACCACACCGTTTTCGCCAGTCCAGCTCAGCGGCACACGCAGCTCAGTCTGGCCATCGGCCATGTCGAAGCTATCCTGTGCGGCAGTATAGAGCGGACGCGCGCCATTGTTCGGGTTGTCCGGGCCGTTACGACCGGTCAGGCCGCTCTGCGCCTGATAAACAAATGCCGGCGTGGTTTCCAGCAGCTGGAATGGCGCGTCGGAGCCGAGTTTATCCGGGTAGGTCAGCAGCTGAGCCTGTTCAATATCACCACCGCGCGTGTTGATATTGAGTGACAGGACGTCAGTTTTAACGGTGATCGTTTTGCCCTGACCGCTGGCCGGCACGCCGGAAGTGGCGGCATCACCCGCTGCGCTGCTTGTGTTCTGCGTGGTCTGGGTCTGCTGTGGCCGCGGAGCGTGGTCCGTCTGCCAGGCTTGCCAGATCATAAAAGACACGAACAGAAAAGCGATGAGAAAGAGATTGCGTTGCGAATCCATCGTTAATGTTCTCTGGTATCAAAGGTTTTTGGCGGCACAGGATCGTCGCCACCCGGGTTTAGCGGGTGGCATTTTAATACGCGTTTAATCGTCAACCAACTGCCTTTTATCACGCCGAAACGGCGCAGGGCCTCAATCCCGTACTGCGAACAGGTGGGATGGAACCGACAATGAGGTCCCAGCAGAGGGCTGATAGCGCGTTGATAAACGCGTATCAGTGCGATCAGGAGCCGCGAGCCAGGCGACAGTGACGACGCCATAGTTTCTCCAACGCTTCCATCAGTGCCCGGTTATCGAGGTCAGCAATCCCCTTTTTCGCAACAATAACAAAATCCATCGCAGGCAGTTCATGCTGACGCAGACGAAAACTTTCCCGGGTCAATCGCTTGATCCGGTTACGTTCATGCGCGCGCTTTACATGCTTTTTAGCGACGGTAAGACCGATGCGGGGATGCCCCAGCGAATTGCGGCGGCCGAGGATGGTGATTTGCGGCGTGCCAGCCCGAAGAGGTTGCTGGAAGACGAAAGTGAAATGAGCGGGAGTTAACAAACGTAACTCCCTGGGAAATGCGAGCTGAACCACGAGGGTTAGCTTTTATTACTTAGAAACGGTCAGACGAGAACGGCCTTTAGCACGACGACGTGCCAGAACCTGACGACCATTTTTGGTTGCCATACGAGCACGGAAGCCGTGTGAACGGTTGCGCTTCAGTACGGACGGTTGAAAAGTGCGTTTCATGGCGATTTCTACCTAAACTTGAAAAATTTCACTGGGTGACGCGTTTTCGGGGCAGTAAAGCGACCGACGCCTCAATGTGTCTTTAATAAAGAGGCGGGATTGTAATAATTGTACAGTCCGGAGTCAATTTACTTCGCTGGTCGCGGGACCTGAATACCCGGAAACACCGCGATTCCGGGCATTAATGCACCACGTGCCAATGCCGGGTGGGGAATTATACGGCCTGTAAAGGAAAGCGCAAGGATCGTCCAGGATCTTCTTGCGATCGCACACGCTATCCACAGGAAAAAAAACGCGACGGCGGCTGAAAAATTCGCGTCTGCTGCGCGATCTTCGCTTGCTTTTTTGCCAGAACGGATAAACTGTTCAAAGGTTTTACACCCTGTGGATAAATTGGATCAAAACTGTGTAGAAAGGGAAGATCTCTGGTGCGCTTTGCGCTATGATCCGCCCTTCCGCTGACGATCCTCACTGCGATCGCCGGGGATGACTACCGCAGACAGCGGTCGCAGGCGCTTTCTGACCGCCTGTGTCAAAAAAGACAGTTTCTATTATTAGCGCCTGAAATTCTTATCGATTTTGTACGAGTGGAGTCCGCC